>NZ_CP162551.1:0-2400000 GCF_040939795.1 Alkalihalophilus sp. As8PL | reverse complement strand
AAAGCTCCTCCGACAATGTTACCTAGCGTGACCGGGATCAAATTATGGAAGAAACCAGCTACCGTTATTGTCTCAGGGTGCGGATGAACAAGTGCCAGTCCCAACAGCGTCATATTCGCAATGCTGTGCTCATAGCCTGAAGCAATAAAGGCAAACAGCATCCAAAAGATCAAAATCAATTTTGCTGCATCATTTTTTGTCCTTAATGCCGTCCAAATCGCTAAACAGACTAACCAATTACATAAAATGCCGCGAAAGAACAGTTCACTCGTACTTAAACTCATCTTATCTGCAGCAGAAGTCATCAAAAGATGATCCATTCCGATTCCAGAGAAAATGCCAGATGCCAAGATTAAGAGACAAAGTCCAGCAGCCCCTATGAAATTTCCAAGATAACACCAAAACCAATTCGTTAGCGTATCACGCCACGTTGTCAAACCAGATAAGGTACTGACGGTGTAGACCATATTATTTCCAGTAAACAACTCCGCACCAGCAAAAATTACGAGTGTAAGAGCGACACCAAAGGATAACCCCATCATAAGGGAGGTCACCGGCATCGACATTTCAGCTAATGGCGCTCCTACAGACATAATCAACACAATTCCAAGCCCAACATAAGCACCAGCCAATGAGGCAGAAATCAAATAACGAAAACGACTCACATCCAGCTGTTTCTTTTTTGAAAGAGCCATTCCATTCAATGCATCCAATGTATCTTTAAACATAATCTAAATCCTTTCTTAACCCTATGTGGACTTAGTAGGTTAATAGTTAACGGCTTCTGCCAACGCAACAGGTTCAACCAACGCATCCAACACATCCAACACATCATCAATTGTGCTAGTTTCCGCTAATACAACATCCGCCTCAATCTGGTTCGCTCCCAGGAGGTGACTCGCTTCTCTTCCTTGGCAAATGATATGCAGTTGGCTCAGCAACTTGGCCTGATTCATTCCACTTAAGCGAAGAAACGTAACTAGTTTCCTAGCTTCCAAACGACTCGCAACAAACAATGTGTCCACATGCTTCTCTTCTATTAAACGAGCTAGGGATGCTTGCTCTTTTTGAGTGACCATTTGTTCAGAAGAGAGCCAAACATCAGCCAATCCCCGTTTAGAAAAGGATAGACTTTCAATCTCAGCTTCCCCACCTATGACGAGTGTCCTCTTCCATTTCTGCTCCTCGCCATACCTCTCGACGATATGACCGGAGGCTTCTAACGCCTGTTGCGTTTCCCAATTATCTGCGTAAAAGGTTGCTCGTACGGCGCGAAGATCAAAGCGATTGGCTCCCACGACTTTCAAGAAGGTTTGGACTGCTTGAGGGGAAAGAAAAAGGATCTCTTCGTACACCCCCACTGCTTCTAATTTCCGAGCCATCTCACGCTCTTTATTAGTTGAAAATTCAGTTATTTTAGGGTGTGAGTAGACATCTGCCCCCTTCGTTCTTAGTTCTTTCGCCAGGTCTTTCTCCGCATCCGTTGTGGTCGGAAATAAGATTCCTTTTCCTTGAAGCAGCTTACCTTCAAACCATTTCAACTTCGGTCGTAGCTTGACGACATCGCCGACAACGATAATTGATGGATTTTGGACGTTCCCTTCTGCAAGATTAGCAATCGTAGCCAATGTACCTTCAATTGTGTGTTGCTTACTGTACGTTCCCCACTGTGTCACCATCACACCTGTTTGTGGATCTTTTCCGTGCTTCACTAATTCATTCGCTATCGTTCGAATATGCTTAACACCCATATAAAAGACGACGGTATCGACACTTTCGGCTAGTGACTGCCAATTCACATCCGGCTTCCCATCACTCGTTTTCGTATGTCCTGTCACAACAGCAAATGATCTTGAGTGCTCACGATGTGTAATCGGAACTCCGGCATACATCGTTGCAGCAATCCCCGCTGTAATACCTGGTACAATTTCGTAGGAGATCTGATGCTCGGCTAACAGTTCGGCCTCTTCCCCTACTCGACCGAAGACTCCGGGGTCACCACCTTTTAAGCGCACTACCGTTTTGCCTTTTTTGGCGTGAATGAGTAGCTCCTTCTGGATGTCTTCCTGGCGTAATGTATGCTTGCATGGTTGCTTTCCACAATAGACCAGTTTCGCATCATCTTTGGCTTCCGTTAGCAAGAAAGGATTCACCAAGCGATCATAAACGACCACATCCGCTTCTCGTAAAGCCCTTTTTCCCTTGACAGTGATTAACTCCGCATCACCCGGGCCTGCTCCAACAAAATAAACGATTCCTTTTTTCAAGTCGCTCACCTCTCTTATGGCTTTTACTATAAATGATCTTTGTGTCGGATTGGTCATAAATGTCAGGAGATCTAACATGGAAATTACCAGCTGTTTTCCTCCTAAAAATGTCTAGCCCTTTTATAGCAAGGTTTAGAGGCTATCCATTTATACCCACTAGGGATACCATATTTTCTACAGCAAAAAAGCCCCGTCATAAGACAGAGCTCTTCGTTTATTGACCACCATATAATTGAGCAAATAACGATTCAGCTTGAGAATTCGCTTGGTGCATCGCTTTTTCCATCGCTGTAAATTGACGCCAGTAACGATCTTCGACTTGCTGAAGACGACGTTCAAAGTTTGAAATACGGTCATTAATTGATTCAATTTGTCGACCTAACGTAAACTGATGGTTTGCAACTTTACCACCCATTCCTCCGGCACGCGTTGAAATATTATCAATGCCACTCGTTAATGTTTCACGCATCCGACGAATGATCCCTTTTTCACTCGCAGTATCTCCATTGGAATTAAAAATCGCCGCCACACCTGCAGGATCTGCTTCAATCGCTTGGCGTAATCGATCCTCATTAATTTCAAGCTTACCGCGCTCGTTAAAGTCACGCGAGGTCGTAATTCCAATCGCCGATAATTGATTGTAATCAGAACCAAGATTATTTGAAACCATTCCGTAAATATCAGAACGCATACGATCCATCACACTTTGGATCATTTGATCATTACGCAACATTCCGCTTTGCGCACGCTCAT
Source organism: Alkalihalophilus sp. As8PL (assembly GCF_040939795.1). Lineage (GTDB taxonomy): Bacteria > Bacillota > Bacilli > Bacillales > Bacillaceae_D > Alkalihalophilus > Alkalihalophilus lindianensis. The sequence continues at coordinate 2,396,980 of NZ_CP162551.1, read as the reverse complement.
CCCAACGCTCCGCTTCCTTCTCAGAAATCGCTTCACGCTCTTCATCGGTCAATGGCTTATAATCACGATAACGTTCCTCTTTCAACTTTCCATTCACAAAGTCGAGCAACTCATTGTACTGATCCACAAACCCTTTGATCGTATCGAACACTTTATCCGTATCGGTACTAACATTAAGCGAAACTTGCTCTGCGCCAGTTGTTGTCCCTTTTAACGTAATCGTCACACCATCAATCGTGAACGTATTCGTTTGACGTTCGGTCTTCATTCCATTGATTGTAAACTCGGCATTTTGAGCCACTTGACGGTTATCACTTGCTTCATCAAGCTTGAGTGCCTTCGTAAAGAAAGCACCTTCAAACTTCATTTCAGCACCGGCTTCTTCTTTATTGTTAATCCCTGTTTCTTTCCTCGTCATCGACACCTGATCTCCATGCGAGTCATAAAAGGCACTCACCCCAACTTTCGATCGGTTAATCTGTTGGAACACTTGGCTGAGCGTATCTGTCCCTTTAATCACAAAGGTGTCTTTGATTTCCTTTCCATCACGATCAAACGTCGTAATCGAAGAGGTCGTGTACACATCATTTTCTCCACCCTCTTGGATGTAGGTAACAGAAACTTGCGCCCCACTTGGAACCGTGACGCCATCTGCAAACGTCAGCTTCCCACCATTACCACCTTGCTCAACAAGCACTTCATTGGCAGCTAATGCTCTCGTGCCACCGCCCTCTATTTGGAGATCCTCTGCCGTCACGGTTTTGTACTCTTTTCCATTTACTTTGACGACAGTATCTTCAGCGGCTTTAAGGCTATCAACACCAGCGGCGAAGGAAACCGTGTTTGTAGCAGAACTCACACGTACGATTTGCGTTTTCGCCACGCCGGATTTCCAGTCCTCATCTGTTAGTCCATTAAACGGTTGATTTTTTAATGCCTGGTTCGTTTGAATTTTGGACTCACCCGAAATCGCACCCGTACTATAATTGGACTCGGCACGCGCAAGCTTATTGACCTCGGTTAAACGAAGCGACACATTCCCAGCACTTGAACTCGCCGTAGCTGATACTAAGCTACTATTCGAACTCGTCACTTGTTTTGCACTCAAGTTTTGACTCGTTAAAATAAATTGATCGACCATTTTAGTACGAAATTGGTTGAACTTCACATTCACTTCCCGGTAAGCATCCATCTGCCACTCGACCACTTGACGCTGCTTGACCATATTATCAACCGGCATACGCTCTGCCCGCATTAGATCCCGCACGATTTGCTCGGTATCCATACCCGAGGCTAAACCACCCATTCTCATCTATACTTCACTCCCTAACCCTGCACCTTATTACTTGTTATATCGGTTATGTACGTGCACTTGTTAAGTATCTTTAATGGACCATTTGCGGCGTGAGGTGCTTTTGAAGCTCCACAACTTCTACTTGCAACAATTGAAAACGCTCATTCATCGCTTCTTTTTCAAAAGAAGAAAGCTCTGATTGTAGAATTTCCTCAGCGATGACCCTCATCTCGATCAATTTCTCTTCGATCTCCTCTAACAAACGAGCTCGCTGCTTCCCTTGTTCTAATTGCTGTTTGAGAAAATCTATTTGCTCTTGTATCTCCTTTTCCACAGCTCTTCCCCCTTCAAAAAAAGAGCAACCCCCGAGGTTACTCTTACCATTTCACATCAATGCTGCCACCTAGATGAGGTTGAGCAGCATGTTGAATCGCTGTAGCATCCGCTGAACTCATCAATTTTTGAAGAGCCTCACCTTGCTGCTCGGCATTCCCCATCGCTTTTTTCATCACAGCCATCGACGCCTGCTGCTGAATCTGCCCTTGGTTCATGGCCATTGAAAGAAGTGCGATATCCAAGCTATCCCTCCTTCTAAATATATCTATCTAACACGCGATGCACCCTTCATTAATCTAGTATTATATCGGTTATGTACTAATTATATTTAGCCTTAGATATCAATTAAATATTCTACTTTTAAAAATAAAAAAGGCTGCCGAAGCAGCCCACACCATCTTATTGATTAAATCTTCCTCGTTGACGAAGAAGTTCACGGTTTAAATTTGGATCTTTTTCAAAAGCCGCCCTGCCATGTAGCCAGAAAATATTATTGAGGACAACTAAGTCACCAACTGGAAGCTCAAGTTCTATTAAGCTTTCATCCTGTTCCATTGACTCAGAAAGGTCTCTCAAATATTTAGCTTCTTCAATAGTTTCAGGATAGACAAACTGATCAATGAAGCAAATTCCTGGTTTGTTGTTATGGTTAAAGAAGGTTTGGCGGTCAATTTCTTGGCCTACATTTTTACTTTTTGGCGCTTTGTACGTAAACTTATTATTAGCTAATGGGTGGTTAGCAAACGCGTTTAATTCTTTCCAATCATCTAAGTGTAATAAGCGTGATTCTCCGCCACGAGCATTTTGCTCAACCATCTTCATCATTAACAACCAATCTGTTGGCTCATCGACAAAAGTCCCATCGGTATGAAGAGTAAATAATCGATATGCTTGGCGAAGATACGAGTCACTACCGTCTGTATCTTTCACGCTAAAACGAGCGTAATATTTACCTGACATGGAATCGTGGTTAGATGTTCCAAGTAAATAAGCAATCGCTGTGGAGAAAATAACAAATTCATCTGTATTTTCGCTGACACCCTCTAAACCAAGCGTGAATCCTCCAGACTCTCGGTCATGCACAATATTTCGTAATAACTCACCAAACTCTTCTCCTACTTCATCTAGTAAATACGAAGCCACAATAAGGCGAGCATAAGGAGTGTATTCTAAATGCTGAACAGATTGGTTCGTTTGATTAACCTTTTCTAAGAATTTTTCAATCGCATTTTTTGAAAGTTGGATGTGATACAATCGATCTGTCTGCGGGTGGGAGAGCACCTTATATCCTTCTGTAACCTTTTCAAATTTAGCTTTCTTTTTCTCAACAATACTCATTTTTCATTCCTCCTAATAGTGGGTAGTAACAGGAAACATAAAAAGCCAGCCGCAACAAGCTTCCTAAAAGAAAAGGAAGACGCATGTTTGCAACTGGCTTTTATCCACTTCACTGCCCTAGGAGAATAGGGTCACAGCGAATAAACAGTTTAGTTTTTATGTTTCCGGTTACCATTTATAAAATTGTTCACGAGTTCTAGGATGGTATTTCCCAAAAGGTGAACCTCTTTTAGTAATGGCTTAAATCAATTATAACTCAAGAAGAATAAATTTTCAATATATTACTAATAATTAATTTATTTTTTCTTCTTGCTTCATCTGTTGGAAGTGAAGATCGAGATCCTTCAGTGCAGCGATCAGTGCATTTGTCGCCTTACCCCGATAATATTTCTTTATGGACTCAATAGCCTCTTCTACTCCGTCTTGCAAACTAATGCCTTTTAAAAGATTACCAATAAATTCACGCCCATGTTCAGTAGCTAGTGTACACGACGCTTCTAAAATGACACCGTATGTCGTATCGACTTCTGCCGTAATTGTTAATGTTTCAAAAACACTTTTCGCTGCCATTCCTTGTGGCAAACGCGCATGACCCGCAATAAACATCGTCTTCCCATTATACATGAGTGATTCCCCTTTCAGTTGCCGCAACTTCTTTTAATGACATTTGCCGAGGGATCCGCCTCACAATTTCTTTTCCTATTTCAATCGATGCTGTCGCAGCAGGTGAAGGGGCATTACAAACGTGAATGGTTTGTTTTCCAATGATGATATGAAAATCATCTACCATATTTCCATCTGATTTCAAAGCTTGTGCTCGTACTCCTGCCGGTGCTGGAATTAAGTCGTCTTCCTTTATCTCTGGTATTAATTGTTGAAGACTTTTCGTGAATTGCTTTTTGCTAAAAGATCGTACGTACTCTTCCATTCCCTCTTTCATGAACTTACTAGCTAATTTCCAGAAACCTTTATATTGTAGTACCTCTGTGAAATCCTTCATATTAAAGTCGGTCTTTTTATAACCTTCCCGTTTGAAACTAAGCACTGCATTCGGTCCTGCATCCACTTCCCCACCTATCATTCGGGTAAAGTGAACTCCTAAAAAAGGAAACTTCGGGTTTGGTACAGGATAAATTAGGTGTTTAACGAGATGGCGTTTTTCAGGGACCAATTTAAAGTACTCGCCCCTAAACGGTACGATTTTCATGTCTGTTTTATATCCTGCAGCCACAGCGACACGATCACTGTGGAGACCCGCACAATTAATAACCATACATGACTTTATTTCTCCTTGATTGGTCTCTAATGTCACCCCATCAACATGTTCATGAATGGCCTCAACTTTAGTACTTAATTTTATTTCACCGCCATGCTCTTGTATAATTTCAGCAAACTTTTCACTGACCTGACGATAATTCACAATACCAGCTTGCGGAACTCGGATAGCAGCAAGACCATTTACATGCGGCTCGATTTCATTCAACTCACCCTTGCCAATCTTTTGGATCGCTAAGTTATTATCTAGCCCACGCTTATACAGGTTATCGAGCAACGGTAACTCTTCTTTATTCGTCGCGACAATGACCTTCCCACAAATATCATGTTCAATGTCGTACGTTTGACAAAATTCTTTCATCGATTGACTTCCTTGACGAGCAAAGCGGGCTTTAAAACTTCCTGGCGTATAATAGATACCTGAATGAATGACTCCACTGTTGTGACCAGTCTGATGCTCAGCTACTGCTGCTTCTTTTTCTATGATAACTACTTTCGCGTGAGGAAATCGTGAATACAAGGCCATGCCTGTAGATAACCCTACAATTCCTCCTCCAACAATCGCAAAATCATACACATACGCTCCCCCTCTTCTACCGCTTTTCTACTTGTATTTTATTATAAGCCATCGACATAAAAAATCGATGGCTTAAGTAAATAAGGCTATGCGTTTGGAATTTCAAGTGTTAATAGAGGTGGGTATTGCTGCGATCCGAAGATATCCCCATCCCCTGGATCGCCACTTGGACGCGTTCTCATGATCGTGAATTTAATTGCATTTGCAGGGTCATATTGCACAAAGTCTGTAATACGCTCTTCAGGAATGCGATAGAGCTCTGCCATACTCTTTTTTGTAATAGCACCACTGTTACAAACGAAATCATACTTCTCTTTTTCTTTAAAAATAATATCAAAGGTAATTTTATCCGTACCTGCATTTTTCGATCGAATCGTTTTCGCCAAGTCTTGTAAAAGTAGTTTCCCCATTTGATTCACTCCTTCTCAATTTAACTATTAATTAATGATCCAACTTCCTCAACATGTACATCAAACAACTCAAGTGGATCTTTAACTGGAATGACATGGTTCATCGACCAGCTATAAGTCGGCCCTGCATAAATCACATCATCAATTAAGTATGCTGCGGTTCCGGCTGTGCCTTTCACTTCTGGAAGTCGAGCATAGAAAATTTGTCTGGTTGCATAGAGCGTTATTGCTTCAGCTGTTTCCTTTGAATCAGCAACACCCTCAACAACAATTCCTAGTTCATGAGATTTAATTTCTTTAACAGGCTCTAACTCACCCATCACTCCATCTTTTCCAAACGTGCGGAAGTTGAGGTGGTATGCTTCGCCTTCGAATTCTTTTTCTACTTGCTCTTTTGCAAAAGTTAATACTTGATCTATATGTTGGATGGTATATGGATCACGCACTCCGGCGATTCCGATATACTTTTCGCCTACTTTAGATGCACCTTCGAGCTTCACTTTCATGTCACCTTCAATAGGAACATATTTTTGTCCGGTAATGCGACATGTCTTCTCATCATACTGTTCATAGTGACAATCAGTCATATCAAGCATACCACCAGCAAAATATTCATAATAAGGAGTAGAGCGTTCATACATGGCATGACCAGCTACTGAGGCAATGGTACAGCTTTGATCTGGATGCATCGCCTTCACTTTCACGTCTTCCTGTGTAATCGTACCAATAATACTTTCTTTTGCTCCATAAGGCTCTGCACAGAAAGAAGCACACTCGAGCACTTTCCCAATATAATACGCATGAGACTCTGGAAAACCTTCACGGATGGCTGGGGCTGCAAAGATTGCACAGTCACTCGAGCGTCCCCCAATGACCACATCGGCTCCTAAATCCAACGCTTTAACAAAAGGATGAATGCCCGCAACAGCAACAATTCGTTCTGTTTGTTCAATATCCTCTTTTTGTAAAGGTCCACGTCCATCAAGACCTTCTACTACCACTTCACTTGCCAGTTTGTCAGATAAATAAGCTTTGTCTACTTCTGAATAAAAATAGGCGATCTTAAAAGGTGGCAGGTTATGTTCCTCCGCTAAATCCTTTATTATTTGCACGTACATATCTACTCTACTATTAGCACCAGTATCACCTGCAGAACCAACCAACATTGGTACTCCTTGCTCTCTTGCTGCTAACAACATTAACTCTAGATCATGTTTTTGCCATTTATACATACTAACAGAGCGATTTCCTCCAAGTGCTGAAGCTCCAATATCATCACTACCAGAGTCACAACAATAGTAATCTGGTTTCGTTGCTGCTCCAATATGGAAACTTTCTTCTTTTGTTGGCGCAAAACCTAAGTGACCATTCGGACAAAGAATTCTTAACTCTTTTTTCATTTTGTGGTCCTCCTCTATGATTGTAATAACTGGTTATAACCTGTTATGACCTTAGTATAGATCGATGAATATTTTTTGTCAATTCTGATTTTTCTTTTCGTAACCATTTTCAAAAAGAAAAAACCCGACCTTTACTGGGTATACCAGTTACATAGGTCGAGTAATAAAAAATTTATATTTATCTCCTCGGTAATAGGTTTCTTTATATTCCAATGGAGTTTTATCTTGATAAACAATGGAGGTAACACGAAACAGAGGAAAACCCTTTTCAACCTCTAAAATAGTTGCAAGACTCTCGTGGGCAGCTTGAGCTTCAAACGTTTGCTCCACATGGGTTGGCTTTAGACCGTTCGATTCTTGATCATATAAATCAAGGGTCGAAAATGGCTTTTTCAACTGCAACGCTTCTTCAGCGACCTTTTTCATTGTCTCTCCCACTGAATAAGAAAAATAACTATTATAGTAAACAACAGGGCGCTCATCACCATAGCCAACTAATTCTAAGTTAATCACTTTCTCCATAACGTTAATATCTAAAAGTCTTGATAGTTGAAAATCACTAGAAATCGTTTCGACGCCGTGTAGTTTCGTTGATGCAATCAACCCTTGTTGCTGAAGAGTTGATTGAAAATCGTTAAAAGAAGTTAATTCTTGCTTAATCTTAGGCTTCGCTATAAAGGTCCCAACACCGTGTGCCCTCGTTACCAACCCTTCTTTTTCTGCTAGATTAATAGCTTGACGTACTGTTATCCTGCTAATTTGGTATAGATCGACTAACTCGCGTTCTGAAGGGAGTTGGTCTCCCGGTTTTAACTCTCCGGCTTTAATTTTACGTTGGATATCATTTTTCAGCTGCTCATAAAGCGGCTTAGAATGTTTACGATCTAACACGTGCTCACCTCCACTTATTAATACCTATTATATCCACTCATAGTTTTTTAAGAAAGTCTCTTGCTTAATTTATTTAAAACAAGCATTCTATATGTAGAGATATTGTAAGCGCTTAAATTTATTTAAAAATATATTTGATTATTCAAAAAACTTTGTTATACTTAGTTTACTTTGTTATAACCACTTAAAATTGGTAGTAACAATTAAAAAATGGAGGTGCTTGCTAGGTGTTAGGAATTCCAGTGCCAATCTTGTATTTAGTCGCTTTGCTCATTTTTGTTGCTGTTATGTTTGTCGGTTTCAGACGCCCTATGTACGAAGTGATGACCTTGTCTTTTGTGTTCATCGTCATACTCTCTGGATCATATGGGCTATTTTGGGAATCACTTCTCTTCCCATCCACTAGCTCACTCTTTTATGCCATCTTTGCTTTTATGGTAGTAGCAATCATTTTTGATGCTACAAAAGTGGTGAATAGTATTATTCAGTTAATGCTATCAATTGTAGGACGATTCAGAGGGGGGGCCGGATATGTATCTTTATTAGGAAGTACTTTCATGGCATCATTATCTGGTACTGGCCCGGGGAACGTTGCAACAACTGGGGTCTTTACCATTCCCATGATGAAACGTTCTAATTATCCACCTGCATTAGCTGCAAGTACAGAGATGTCAGCAAGTATGTTAGGTAACATTATTCCCCCTTCTGGAATCGTAATTTTAACTTACGGGATTTTGCAGAATGTCTATCCAGACAGCATTTCCCTAAGTAATTGGATGGTAGTTGCTTATGGAATTGGTCTTTGGTTTTTCCTTCAACGTTGGCTGACACTATGGGTGCTTTGTCGCTTATATAAAGTGAAGCCTGTACCTAAAGAGGAACTACCTACATTTAAATTTAGCCTTAAAAAAGGCTGGCCAGCTTTAATTTTACCAGCTTTAATATTTGCACCGTTATTTATGGATGCTCAATTTAAAGATCTCATCATCAACCGTATTGGTGAAGACGGAGCGGGTGCCTTCTCAGCTTCCGTTTTAATGTTTACACCGGGACTTGCAGGTGCATACGCTTTAACAATCGGACGCAAAGCATTACCACATAAGAAGATTAGTCTTACTAATTTATTAAATATGTTTAGTTCATCTCTATCAAAAGTAGTTCCAATCGGTGTCACGATTTATATGGCTTATGCCACTTCACAAATTTTTGTTGGTATGCAAATGGAAGAAGCTGTTAGAAATTGGTTTGTTGCATTTGAGTTTAGTACATTAACACTTATCATCATTCTCCCTTTATTTTTCATGCTTCTTGGAATGGTTCTACCTGGCTCAGCACAAGTCGCTATACTTGGTGGAGCAATGATTACGGTATTCGGATCTTTAGGGGGAGACCCTATCCTATTAGCAGCCTTGCTACCAGCAATGACCGGAGCACTTGAGGGTATGACGCCTCCTCTTGCATTAGGACTATTTGTCGCAATGGGGATCGCACGTTCCTCCTTTAAAGAAACGGCCAAACTCGCGATTTTGTGGGTCATTCTCCACGTCTTACTTAGTATGATTTTATTAGCTGGACTCTTGCCAATACTCGGGTTATAAGGAAGGTGAATGCTTATGAACACTCTAAAAAAAATAACTGAGAAGATATATACGTGGTTTGCACTGTTGACGATGGGATTAGGGTTCTTTGTAGCCTTGGTGTTTATAGTTTCTTTATTAATAGGCGGAAGTGCAGGTGAGAGCCTCGCAGTCTTATCTGGAAAAATGATGACTTGGGGAATTCGCTTAGCCACCATCGCAACCATTGCAGGAATCTTAAATATTTATCTCAGTAAACAACACACACTAACAATGAATGTGCAGAACTCAGAAGATATTGAGGTTCCAACAAATGAACAAAGAATGTAAGAGAGCCCAGCAGTTTGTTGGTGTAACGATCCATGCTGACCAAGGCGGGACGAATGACCTTTATCCTGGTCATCCTCTTCTATACGTTGAACGAGACACAATTGAACTGCTAAGAAGTGTAGGTCTCGAGCCATTTCTAATTCCAATCTATAAGGATGGCTCCTTACCTCCCCTCGATCATATCCGAGCACTTATCATCACAGGTGGAGGTTATTTATCTATATCTGAAAAGAATTCAAGCCTCTCGAATTTACGGTCAAGTGGGACGGAAAGATATCAAGCAGAAAAACGACTAATCGAATACGGTCTACTAAATAACCTCCCAATGATCGGCTTTTGCAGAGGAGCACAAATGATAAACGAAGTATCAGGTGGAACATTAATCAGCCTTCCTGATGATGGATTTGAGCATCATCAAGAACGTCATAACATCCCATCAGATGAAACAGTACACGATATAAAGATAGAAACAAAATCGAAGCTTTTTGATATGATTAAAGAAAAGGAAGTCCCTGTTAATTCGTTTCACCGTCAACATATTGATAGACTTGGGAAAAACTTAAAAGTGTCTGCTAGATCTAAGCCCGATCAAGTGATTGAGGCGTTTGAATCAACTGCACATGACTTTGTGTTTGGATTTCAATTTCATCCTGAGAAGCTGACGGAAAAGCATATGTATTGGAGAAGTTTTTTTGAGGAGTTTGCAAGAGAGATTGATAGATAAGTTCTACAGGCAGTAGAAATAAGTAGATAGTAAAAGAAAGAGGCCCTAGCATAGATAGAGGCCTCTTTGTATTAGAATTAGTTCCATTCCCCAAATAATCTTAATTAATAGTCTTCTTTATCACCGCCATCGACGCCTGCTGCTGGACCTGCCCCTGGTTCATTGCCATTGAAAGAAGTGCGACATCCAAGATTAAAAACCTCCTATAAACTTACGAAACTAGATATGTAGAAAACGCTTGGATAAACTGTGTTTCTGCTTTCTTCAGTGCCGGAATAAGCCCGAACTGTAAAAGCTCTTTACTATGAGCGAAATTTTTTCTCTCAAAAGCAGAGACTACTAACTCTAAACTCTCACGCACTCTCACTAGCTGCCCTTGAACCTCTTCCTCTTCAAGCTCTACTAAAACAGGAGCAACCGAACGCTCCACTGCAGAATAGGCTTTCATGACATCTTCAAACAAAATAATGGACTGTTCGAATTTTCCTTCGTTTAGAAGCACTTGCATATGAGCCGCGCCTTCGATCATTGTGCTTGTTAGGTCGATTACTTGAACCATTATGTCGCGGTATTTTTGCATGTTATCACTCGATTCTATTACTAATGGTTATTGGTAGTATCGGTCATTCAAGTAAAAAGATTTAGTTCTAAATATCCATTGGCATATCTAGTAAGTATTGTGGGGGAGGTAAAAGGAACTATCACCTATTTCTTCTATCACTTAGTAAATAACTCCCATTACTTTTTTCTACCATATAGACCCATTGGAACATATGATACTCTTCGTCCCCTCTTCTCTCAATGACAACTTCTTCATAGGTACCAACTTCAAATTCAAACTCACTTAGTTGATGAATATATTCAATATTATAAGATGAATATATTCAATATTATAAAAGGATAAATACTCTACCATATCCTCCTCAAATAAAGCTCTCTGGGAAAGGTAGAAGTTACTATTTGGCAGTAGATATGGTGCTAAGAGTAAAAAATCATCATTTTCCATCGCATTGGTGAAAACTTGTTTATAGTTTACGAACGTATTATAAACATTCTGCTCATCGATTGGATCAAGCTCATATGTATTTGTTTGAATAGCATCTGATGGATTGTCTTCTTGATTGAGGGTCATTATGTTTCTTTGCTGTTCCTCAACTACCTTCTGAAATGCCTCCTCCTCAGCCTGAATATTCTCTTGAATTCTTCTTTCTATCTGCTCATTCTCTCTTTCTTGACTCTTAGACATTTCTTGTCGCTCCCAATAACTGTCTTCTGTAAAAGTCATTAATGCAACTCCAACAATCATAACGAGGATCACTCCTCCAGTTGCTTTTAAGTACATGACATGAGATCGATTGATAAAATATGCAATAATTGCTACAAAGCCAATAAGTAAGGTACCTCCAAGCCCAATAAACCATAAGCCTGCACCGATAAATAGAATAATTGTTGACATGTGAGATTCTCCCTTTATGTTGCAATAGTCACCTTTAATAAAATTTCAATGTATAAAAAGAGGCCCTAGCATAAACTAGAGCCTTCCTTGTTCTATGGGTTTGTGGTTTGCCTAACCAACTTTCCACTAACCAACTAACTAACTTGTTTATTATCCAAGTAACTGTAAAACAGCTTGTGGAGCTTGGTTCGCTTGTGCAAGCATTGCTTGAGAAGCTTGAGAAAGAATGTTGTTCTTCGTCATTTCCATTACTTCACGAGCCATGTCTACGTCACGGATACGAGATTCTGCAGCTTGAAGGTTTTCAGATGAATTGTTTAAGTTAGAGATAGTATGCTCTAAGCGGTTTTGAGTAGCACCAAGCATTGAACGCTCAGCTGAAACACGCTCAATTGCATCATTGATAACTGTGATAGCATTGGCAGCATTTTCGTGTGAAGAAACATCTAAAGCACTTTCAACACCATCAGCATTTGTTCCATCAGTTACATTAGTTGCAGTAGTAAAAGTCGTACCTGTCCCTGTTAAGCCTAGAGCATTCGCTCTCATATCACTGATCTCTAAAGTCAAACTTTGGTTTTCGTTTGCACCAATTTGGAACTGAAGGCCAGATGTAGTAGCAGCATCACCAGTTGCAGTAACTGCCGAATCAGTAATACCTAATGTTCCATCTGCAGTACCTGCGATAGAAAGAGTACTAGTCTCTCCTTTGCTTGTAGCAGTGAACTCAAGTTTACCATCATTATTAGTTACCGTTACTTTTCCAGCTAATGAACTACCATCTATTTTCGCTTGTACATCTGCAGCAAGATCATCAGCGCTTGCGAAGTTAGTATCACTTACTTCAATTGCAACACCAGTAGCACCATCTACGGCGATAGTTAACGTTCTGTTTGGAGCTGAAGCTGCAGATTGGTCAAGTGTAGCAGCTGCCCCTGTAGCTACAGCACTTGTAGAATTATCCTTTTTGTCTCCATTAATTAACTTTTGAGTGTTAAACTCAGTTGTATTACCAATGCGGTTAATTTCAGATGTTAGTTGATTCATTTCTTTTTGGATTTCATTACGATCTACTTCAACATTCGTATCATTCGCTGCTTGTGTAGCAAGTTCACGCATACGTTGAAGGATGCTGTGTGTTTCTTGTAATGCACCTTCAGCTGTTTGGATCATGGAGATACCATCTTGCGAGTTACGAGCTGCTTGATCCAATCCACGTACTTGAGCACGCATTTTCTCTGAAATTGCTAGACCCGCTGCATCGTCACCTGCACGGTTGATACGAAGACCAGATGCTAGTTTCTCCATTGAATTTTGTGAACCTGCTTGGTTGACACCCATTTGACGGTGTGTGTTTAAAGCTGAAATATTATTATTGATAATCATAGTATACTACCTCCGTATAATTGTTCCGCCCACGTCCTTGTGGTTGGATGTTGTATTTGAGCCGTAGGACTTCGTTATCGGCCGCTAACTAGGTCCTCGTGCTTACAACTTTTATATCGGTTGGTTTGGTAGATGTTTCAATAGTTTTTGTAACTTTTTTTGGATTATTTTTGTCTAGGCTGTGACATACGGATTTAGGAACGCAAAAACGCCTGGTTCTCCAACCAGGCGTTGCTTACATTCCTCTATTCTTTTTCACGAAATAGGTAATGATTTCGACTTTTGAAGTTACATTGAGCTTCCGTTTAATTTTGACAATATTGTTGTTGATTGTATGTATCGAGTTATAGGTGAGCTCGGCAATTTGCTCGGCTGTCTTTCCTCTTAGCAAATGACATATAATGTCTTTTTCCGTCTGGTTAAACTGCGTATAACCTTCAAGGCAGACGGTTAGATCTGTTGATTTCGGTGGTTTTGTATGTTTCGCTACTGTTTGGAGGATCTCCTTTTGAAACGGTAGATCTAAGTAAGGATAGTGCTTGAGTGCTGAATGAATCGATTGTTTAAATTGCTCATTTTCAATCGCGATGATACTTGCTTGTTCAACATTTAGTATTTCTTTTGCTAGTCTTTGATTTTGTTTGCTTATGACCCATATATACTTCCTACATTGACTGCTATCCTTCTTAGAATCCTGTTTTAATCGTTTGAATACATCATTAACACCTTCTACTTGGTCAATGACATAAAAACTTAGTTCGGATTGATTTGGTTCCTCGACGTCTTCTTTAATTTTTGGCGGCAAGGAAGTATCAGTCGTAATAAAGGTGATGGATTCTTTCGTTGTTGATGCTGACATATGATCCTCCCTCTTTTTTGGACTCTTTCTTCTATTCGTTAATTATATTCGACATCCTTGTCAAATTTTGTACTTTTTTCTTAGATTTACGAAATAAATACCAAGTCTTAGGTTATGGGATCTATAAAAATGAAAGAATCTCCCATTTTTATGAGAGATTCTCTATTACTCTTATTATCCTTTATGAATAAATCCTCGCAATCCATCCAATGAAACTTCTTTTACCGCTTCATTATTTTCTTGTTGAATGGCTAAATAGACTTCTTTTCGATGAATCTCGACGTTTTTGGGGGCTTCTATGCCGATTTTGATTTGATCTCCATCGACTGAAAGGATTTTTATTTCAATTTCATCCCCAATTTGAATCGCTTCTTTTAGCTTACGTGTAAGGACGAGCATTTACACCTCTCCTTTCACGGCTTGCTTGAAGATCGTGTGCTTTGTTTCATACTCACTGTTGCTTAAGAGAAGTTGCTTTCCCTTTTGCTTCGTTGCGTTAATAATTATTGGCGCTTGAAGGTTGGCTGTTGTTTCTTGGAACGGTTCGTGGACCGTCAGCATGATGAATGTCGCCACTTCTTCTTCTGATGTAATCTCTAGTTGCTCAATCGTCGCATCTGGTAGCTTCACTTGATAGCCTGGGACAAATTGAAACGGATTAATGACGATGAAAGCTACCTCGGTTGTAGTTGTTGATTGGAGTACATAGAAAGGAGTTCCTTCTTCAAAAGGAAGAAGCACGAAGGTTTGCTCACTTTCAAAAGCAGGAATTCCTTTTTCAAAATGAATGATTCTCTCATTCTCAATTTCTATTTCGCCTGTATATTTCGTTTCCATCTTCACCATTTTTCACACCTTTTTGTCGATTTCTTTCCCTAAGTTTAGCATGATTTCTACCTTTCTCGAGCAAACCATACAAACCCTAACAAAATAATTTAAAATTCTTTCAAAATAAGGAGGTAATTTACAAATTTTTATAGAATATTACAATATACCTAAGAAAATAGTTCTATTTCCTTAGGTTGTCCTTCCCCATGCGACTGATTTCTTTTCTGGGCCTCCAGGTGAGTCATCTACCTCTTTTGCTTCTATTTACTCCCTACATATCTTCCCTTTTCTTACGTAAATCCTTATGAAAACATCATAAGCCTGACCTGCAGCTAGATTTATTTGTGTGAGACGGGATTCTTCTCTTTTTTTCATAGCATTTAACTAGAAATGTAGGTCGATGAGTTTGGAGTAGATAGGTGTGAAGTGGGAAGCGTCGCCCCCATTTACAGGCGCGAAGACTTTATTCGAGATTTCATGACGTGGATAAAGGATTTACGCTTGAGAAAAGGTTGCAACTCCGCGTTGCAACCTTTTCCGTTCCTTAGAGCCCTCGGTTGATGAAGGCGCCGACTGCTTGATAGGATATGCTGTTTTTTTGACGAAGGTAGGTATCGGTTTGCCATTTTGGCATCTGGATATCTGGTTCTCTTCTATTAATACTAATCGTGGCTTCATGTCTCGGGACGTTGAAGCTGATTTGACTTGGTTGAAAGTGGATCTTGGTCTGGTCCATAGAGCGAGGCATATTGACGACGTGCAGTTGCGGATCTGGCTTTGTGCTATTTTGCTTAGCGATTCTAGCAAATGCCCCACCATATCCATGCTCAATGCGCATCATTTGATCGCCTTCTTGACGTTTCTTCGCAATATGCTCAGACACTTGTGAGTTTGCAGAAGCATAGAACTCTTTTGCATGCCGTAATCCTGATTTCAGATTGGCATCGGCAAATGCTTCTGTTTGATCAATCGAAAGCTTGGGAAAGGTCGTGTTGATCTCAATCACGTCTGTTTGTTGCCGGATCTGCAAATCCGCTTGGTGTTGCTTGATGCGCACCGTCCCTCGGTCTGATTGTTGAGCCATTTGGGCGTGGGTAGATCTTATTTCCAGAGAAGCTAGCTGCATCCGACTCACTCCCTATTCATGCTTTAACGTAGGAAATCTAGTAGAGATGGTTGTATCACTCTTGCTCCTACAGCCATCGCCGCACGGTGAACGCTCTCTTGTGTTTGCAGATCAATAATCACTTTTTCCATATCGGCATCTTCATTTTCAGAGAGAATGCGTTTGGCGATGATCTCTTGTTCGAGCACTCGGTTTTCGATCATTTCCACCCGGTTGATTCTCGCTCCTAGATTCGCTCGTTCGGTTAAGACGTTATTAATGTGAACATCTAGCTTATCAAGGTATCGACTAATCTCTTTGCCACTTGAAGCGGTCTCCATGTCTCCCATCATCGATTCAAGCTCGTTTGTGATATCTTGAATGTTCTTGAAGAGTTCGGCTGATAAGACGCTTTGCGGACGAATATTGTTTGAGATCGTCACACCTTTTAACAGCTCGATTTCGATATTTTCTTTATTGGATGATACAGGTGAGGCCGATGGAATCAACTCTACTTCCCTTGGTGCGTTCTGAATTTCCTCCAATGAAGCATAGACCGGCTTTTCGTTTACATATTTTCCGCTCTCTTCATCATAGACAAAGCGATGCTCGGTGCCATTTAGTTGAACCGTAACAAAGTAATCAGTTGGGTTAGCCACATCTGTTAACTCAAATTCAAAGCGAGATTCCACGACTTGTCCGTTCACTTCAACAGTAGCTGTTTGAATCGCTTCTGGGTCATAGCCTCTGAATACATTTGCGACAAAGGAGTTCGTTTCCTCATCATACGTCAACTCAAGCGGCCCTTGACCTGGGATCATCACACTTACTTGAGCTCCCCTTGCCGCTTCTAGTGTAGCCGCGTTTATAGATACTGTAAGATTTTGTGGAACTTCGACATCTAGACTCCCGACATTGTTTACGAATGGACTATCTGGATCAAGCGGGGCTAGGGCATCATACTCTTCTTCATCTAGCACTTGAACTTGAATTTCGTTTTCTTGAGCAAACGCAAGCTGAGCTGCGGTTAATTGAAATTGATAGACACCTTCAGTTGCTTGGCCTAGAGGAAGATCAATCGTTTCGCCACCTTCAAATGGACCAATACGAACGATCTTGCCTTCTAATTCTGTGACGTCATCCAAGTTAAATTGAGCAGCTAGTTGTTCAGCTTCTAACGTTACCCCTGAGAAGAGCTGGCCGACTTCAAGATCACCAAATTGCTGGAATTCAATCGGCAATTCTGTTTGAGTAACATCAACAAACTCGGGTCGGTTAATATAATTCGGCAACTTACTTAAATCGATCGGTTTTGAAATCGTATTTGTGCCGTTAAATAAGTACTTGTCATTGACTTTTGTATTCCCGATCGAGGAAATATGCTCATTTAGTTGCTTAATTTCTTGAATGATGTTTTTTCGATCATTCTCGTTATACGTATCATTGGAAGCTTGGACGGTTAACTCACGAATTCGTTGTAAGGCTTGATTGACCTCGCCTAATGCTGAATCGGAGCTTTCCATGAAATTATACATCTCACTTAGATTCCTTTTAAATTGCGCTACTTCGGTCACTTGAGTCCGGTAACGCATCCCATTCATGGCGACAACCGGGTCCTGAGAGGCACGGGTGAATTTCTTGCCCGATGCAAGGCGGTCTTGGAGTTGACCTAGATTGGCATACCCTGCACTAATATTACGAAGCGCATTATTGGCTAACATTGATTGTGTTACACGCATCTATCTCACACCCTCTTATCGGCCTACAACACCCATGCCATTAATAATACGATCGAGCATCTCATCGACCATCGTAATATTTCTCGCTGCAGCGTTATAAGCGTGTTGAAATTTAATCATATCCGTCATTTCTTCATCTAATGAGACACTACTTACCGATTGACGACGTTCATCGACGGTGTTTCGAAGTAAATCAGCATTTCGCATCATCCGGTTTGCTTCATTCGTATTAACAGCCATATCCCCGATGATACTTTGGTAGAAGCTTTGAACAGTTGTAGTTGTGCCGTTGTAGCTTAATCGTTTATCTTTGACGTTCGCAAGCTCTAGAGCATTTGCTCCGTTTCCGATAAAGGCAACACCATCCGCACTCGGTTTCGCAGCGGCGATTTTATTAATTTGATTCATTACTTCAGCTGATACTTGCAGACGGCTTGCTGCGCCTGCTTTGTTATCTGCAGTAAGAGCTGCCGCGTTACCACTATAGGTGAAGAAATTAATCGCTTCTCCTTTGGCTCCGTTTTGAATGTCTTCAACATTCCATCCCGCACGGTGCACACGGTTAAACTCCTCAACAAAGGTATAAACCATTTCATCAAGATTAGCGAGCATATCAGGATAAATACCCTTCCCTTCACCATTTTCAAGATAACCGTATGCCTCGATACTCGCTTTGATTTTTCCTCTAGAATCGAACTCACTAAATGCCACACTTTGCGCATCCCCGAATGTTAATTGACTAACAAGCTCACTATTTCCCTCATCAAATGTGAGCGATAAATGATTGACCTCATAGCTCGACCCATCGATTAATGTAATCCCAAGATCTTGTCCTTTTTCATCTGCTAGTTTAATCGTATAGGCACCTTCTGCCACCGCATCAGGCTTTCCACCCGCTTCGACTCTTTCAACGGTCACATTGACATATTGAGAAAGCTGGTCGACTAAGTTATCTCGTTTATCATAGAGGTCATTTGGAACATAGCCGTGTGGCTCCACTTTGGCGATCTGTTGGTTCAGGCTATTAATTTGATCAAGGACAGAGTTGAAGGATTTCACGGTTACATTAACTTCACCTTTTAAATCTTGCTGAATTAATGTTAGAGAGCTTGCCACATAATTAAACGTTTCAGCTACAGCAACCCCACGCTCACGAACAACCATACGTGCTCCTGAATCCTGCGGGTCGGCTGTTAGATCTTGCAGTGCATTCCAGAAACGGTCCATCGTACTCGCGATTCCGTCTTGACTCGGCTCATTCATAATGTCTTCCATCTTCTGAAGAGCCGTAAAACGGGTATCCCAGTAACTCGCTTTGTTATGTTCATTTCGAAATTGGATGTCTAAAAAGCTCTCACGTACACGTTGAATAGAGCCCGCTTGTGTACCCGTTCCAAGATGGCCCGGAATCATCGGACGATTCCTCCCTACACCTGGGTAAGGTTCCGTTTGCGTGAAGTTGACACGTTGGCGTGAATAGCCTGGCGTATTGGCATTTGCAATATTATGACCAGTCGTGCTCAAGGCATATTGCTGCGTCATCATTGCCCGTCTTGCCGTTTCAAGTCCATGAAAAGTTGATTTCATCGTTGTTCCTCCAACTACTTAAGCTTTCGAATCAAAAACAGAGCGGCTGAACAGCTCTGTTTGTTCGGGTTTTTGATGAGGCTTCGTATAGTGCACATCTTCTGCTTGTGGCACCATTAAATCAAGGGAGAGATTAACAAAACGCAAGGACTCTTCAAGCAACTCACGATTCTGTTCATTTTGTTTTTTTAGCTGATCTACCTCTTTGAGGAGGGCTCGTTGCAGCTTTTTAAGCACGACTGTTTCGTCATGACTTACCAGTGGCAGCATTGAGGCAATCGTCACGTCTTCTTCGCCCTCTCCCTTTTCAATCATAAACGCACGGGCTTCCTTCACTCGCTTTGCATCAGCTTGCTGAGCGGCGCGAATGAGGCTTGCTTCTTCTTTAATGATCTGGCCGAGAGTTGACACATCATTGGCTTTGACCGCTTCCACTTTGAGCGTTGCTTGCTTATTCAATTCTTGATGAAGCTTCAACAGCTCCGCTAGTGCTTGGATCACCATTTTTGCTGACATCTCTCTCACCTTTCACATTCCTTAGTTATTGTTCCAGAAGTCATACATCTTCTGTGCCACTGCCTCTTTATCTACGCGGTATTCACCAGACTCAATCTGTTTTTTCAATGCTTCTACTTTTTCTTGACGTGCCTTTTCAAGCGGGTTGCCTTTTTGCATTTCAAGCGCTTGTGAGGAGATTTCAAGCTTATCTACCTTCTTCGCCTCAGGCAGTTTCTCTGATTGCTCCACCTGCTTACGGTAAGGGTTTTGCTGGATGGACTGGTATGGATTGATCTTCATGGTCATCCCTCCTTTATTCGATTTGAATTAAAAACGCACCGATTTGCTCTTGTAGCTTATATCGGCACGCCTCTTACAATTGTTAAGACTATTTATCAAAGCGATCATCAAGAGAATGGTACGTCTTATTTTTCGCATTTTCTTCTGCTTTAATATTTTCTTCGGTTCGTTGTTGGAACTCTTTTTCTTTCGCTATCTTTTCTAAGCCACCCGTGATATTTCCTTTACATGAAGCACAAATACGACCTTCTTGAATCAACTTCCCACACGATTCACATGGATAACCCATATTCGGAAAATGAGTCACAAGAATGCGCCCTTCTTTGACAAATTGGTGGATTTGCTCAAGTGGTACTTCCGTCTTTTCATGGACTTCCCGTATGGAAGCCATTCGATTGTGTTTACGACGCATAAAACGAGAGACCTTATCGTAATTATCCTCTTGTTCTTTATAGCAGGGATTGCATATTGGACGGAGTGCCTTTACAAATAAAGCCCCACATTTCGGGCAATTGGCCACGTTTTTCATATCCGCCTCTCCTCTCTATTATATCCTACACAGCAAAGCTTGTCTGTTTGACTACCTACAAAGCGTGAGTGACTCAACATGTGTTGCGCCTTGCTCGATCAAGGTCTGAGCAGCCTGCCTCACCGTTGTTCCTGTAGTATATACATCGTCAATCAAGACAAACTTTTGAAGAGGTTTAATAGAGATTTGACCTTTTTCGACAAAAAAAGGTGAATGCGTCACTTGATGAATTCGAGCTGATCGATTCTTTTTGCTCTGCTGCTCACCTGTTGTGCGGCCAAGAGCTACAACTGGCACAAGCCACTCTGAGGTCATCAGCTCCACTTGATTAAAGCCCCGCGCTCTGAGACGATCCTCACTTAAAGGCATAAGCACAGGTGAATATGCTTGGAAATGAGATTGATAGGCACGCTTCATTTTCATTGAAAAATAGCGACCTATCTCTGCATCCCCTTGAAATTTATATAAGGAGACGCAATCTTTTATTCTCTCGTTGTAGGCGTAGAGGGAGAGGTTTCGTTTCAGTAGTTGACTAGCTGTAGGGTGCTTCTGCCACCTCTCACAATCCAAACAGAGCCCATTTTCTGTTTCAGATGTCCATTTCTGCTCAAGCACCCGGGCACAACCGTTGCACTGCTCTCCCCCTAACAACTCGAATCCACTTTCACATTGCTCACAGACGAGTTTCCCTTCTTCTTGAAGAAAGATCCTCCTCCAAGTAGGCTTCACCATCATCTGCTCATGACAAAGTAAACACCTCATCCCTACACCTCCCGTTTATTCATCCAATTGATTTGACCACGTGCCCGAAGCATCGCGTCGGTCCGGCCATAATGAAAAAAGGTCACATCTCCCGTTGGCACATCCGCACTCCTGCCTACTCGTCCGGCGATTTGCACGAGTGCCGCTTCCGTAAAGACATCATCCTCCGCTCCAAGCACCGCGACATCGACATTCGGGATTGTGACTCCGCGCTCAAGAATGGTCGTCGTTAATAAGAGGGAATACTCATTATTGCGAAATGCATCTAGTTTATTGTGGCGATCTATGTCAGCTGCATGGACGGCTTCGTGCCTAACGGCTAAGGACTGAAGAATGGTTGAGCATTGATGAAGGAGCTGAATAGAAGGGGCGAACAGAAGAGTAGGTTTCGCGGCTAGTTGGCGTTCTTTGAGCCATTTTAAGAGGACGAGAGGGAGTTTATTCTTTTTGAGATGGGCCCGCCAATTGCCACACCAACGGAAATTAGGTACCGGAAGAAGATAGCCGTGATAACGTCTTGGAATATATACGGTCGTGAGATCTTTCTGCTTTTTCAAATTGGCGGTTGGCGTCGCAGTGAGGTAGATTAACGCAGAATGAGGCTTCCTTGCTTGGGTGATCGCATATTGCAGGCTTTTATCATAGCTAAATGGAAACGCGTCCACTTCATCAATAATGACCACATCAAAGCTTTCATAAAAGCGCATCACTTGGTGAGTGGTCGCGATCACGAATGGGGCTTGGGTGTGATGATCTTTGCTGCCGCCATACAGACTAGCGATAGTCACACTCGGAAAAGCCTCGCCAAACCTCGGCGTCAACTCTTTTACGACATCGACGCGTGGTGTTGCCAGTAAGACCCGCTCTCCTCTTTCAAGTGCTGCCGCAATGCCTTCAAATAACATTTCTGTTTTCCCAGCCCCGCACACAGCCCAAAGAAGGATAGAGCTTTTCGTTTGAATTGTGTTGATGACTGCGAGAGATGCTGTTTGCTGAGCAAGTGAGAGTTTACCCTCCCATTTTAGCGGAGATTCGATTATTGGGTAGGCAGTGTGGTTGGAGGTAGGGATTTGATATAGAGGCTTACATTCCTGCGTTTTACCGAGTCGAATACAATGGCGGCAATAGAGACAGTTCTTTTGACACGTCGCACAAAAGTGGCTAGCGAATAAGGTACGGGCAGTGTTTCCACAACGGATACAGAGTGGGAGAGAATTTTTAAAGAGGATACTAGGAGTTTTGATGATGAGCCCTTTTTTGATGAATGGATCAAACTCTGCATCAGGATAGGGAATTTCTGTGCGGAGAAGTCGTTTGCCAGAAAGGAAGGCAAGTAAGTCGGTGGACATGGGGATCACCTCGGGGGATTAGTTGATTATAAAAAAACATGAAGCAACGAGTGGGGTGCCGCTTCATGCTAAACGTTTATTATTGCGAGACTTTGTACCAGCCCACACCTAAGCTACCTTCGCCTAAATGCGTTCCGATAACCGGTCCAAAATGACTGATGCCAACATTTACATTATCAAATTTCGACTGAATGTCATTGGCAATCGTTTCTGCTGATTGTAAGCGATTGGCATGAATTACGGTCACTTCATACGTCCCGCCTGTTGTGACATCTTCTTCTAACAGCTGACAAATACGAGCAACAGCTTTTTTCTCGGTCCGGACTTTTTCAAAGGGGACAATGCTTCCTTCTACAAAATGAAGAATCGGCTTGATCTTCAGTAGATTTCCGACAACAAGTTGAGCTGCATTCATACGTCCCCCGCGGTGGAGATGTTGCAGGCTATCGACCATAAAGTACGCTTTTTGGCTTGTTTTAATTTCGTTTAGACGAGCAAGAATCGCCGTTGCATCAGCACCCTCTTTTGCTAGTTTCCCAGCTTCTAGTGCATAAAACCCTTGAGGTGCACAGCTAATCTCTGAATCAAAGCCTTCTACTCTTATTCCTTCAACCATACTAGCGGCACTCATCGCCGATTGATACGTTCCACTAATCTTGCTTGATAGATGAATCGTAACAATCTCTTCATAGCCTTGTGTTTTCAAATTTTCAAATGTCTCCACAAAATGACCAATTGCCGGCTGTGACGTCGTTGGTAGTTTTTCCGTTTCTTTTAATAGTTTATAAAACTCGCTCGTGGTTAGATCCACTTCTTCTTGATAAGAATCTTCACCAATAACAACATTTAACGGTATCATTTCAATCGATAACTCGTCCCGAACGTCTGGTGCGAGATAAGCGGTACTATCTGTTACGATTGCTACTTTATTCATATATAGATCCTCACTTTGTTTTCCCACTATGGGAAGATTCGTGTTTATTTTCTAGGCAGTAAGCTCACATGTGCTGACACTTGATCTGACGTAATCTCTCATCTATTAATGTACCTTTTAATGTAGGAACATTCAAGGGACTTGTTGGGAGGA
Source organism: Alkalihalophilus sp. As8PL (assembly GCF_040939795.1). GTDB lineage: Bacteria > Bacillota > Bacilli > Bacillales > Bacillaceae_D > Alkalihalophilus > Alkalihalophilus lindianensis. Next base: position 2,373,343 of record NZ_CP162551.1, on the reverse strand, counting down.
TTGCAGCAGTAAAATGTTATGAACGCGGAGCGGATTGGGCGATATGTGCGCTATTTGGAGTTTATGAGCGAACGTCGTCGACTTATGTGCATTTTTTTGTGTTTATGTGCGAGTTTGTGTAGCTTATGAGCGCAATTTTACATTTATGTGCGAGCAGGGTCGATTTATGTGCGAATTGGCCAGATATGTGCGAAACGTGAGCTCCATATCCACCGTAAGCACCCGACTGAGCGCTCAATCCACTTATTTGCCGCTTCTCCCCTCAACAAAAAACAAGAGATACCCACATACTCGGTACCTCTTGTCCACATTCGAATTAACGAACGATTACATATCCTTTTTTAATCGCTTCAACAACCGCTTGCGTACGGTCATTTACACTCATCTTTTGTAGGATGTTACTTACATGGTTTTTAACCGTTTTTTCACTAATATAAAGAGATTCACCGATGGCACGGTTACTTTGACCATCCGTCATTAATTGAAGAACTTCACACTCACGACGCGTTAAAATATGAAGTGGCTTGCGGTATTCGACTTCGCGGAATCCGATTGACTCTTCATACTTATCATCTTCTGTTGCGAGACGACGGTATTCTTTAATCAAGTTATGCGTTACCTTTGGATGAATGTATGATCCACCTGAAGCTACAACTTTCACTGCTTCGATAAGTGCTCCAGCATCCATTTCCTTAAGCAGGTAACCTGATGCCCCTGTTTTCAGTACATGAGTAACATATGTTTCATCATCATGAATTGAAAGAATTAAAACTCTGACATTCGGATACGTTTTAACAAGCTCACGAGTAGCTTCAACCCCGTTTACTTTCGGCATGTTAATGTCCATTAAAATGACGTCTGGGCGATGTTCTTCAACAAGTCCCATTGCTTCTGAGCCATCTTCTCCATCTGCCACAATTTCAAATCCTGGTTCCATTGCTAGAATTCTTTTTACGCCTTCACGAAATAATTGATGATCATCAATTAATACGATATTAATTTTCTTTTCTTCGTTCATCGCTATCACCTCTCCGTTTACACGGTTATTATCCTTACCAATTTCTAAGTCGATTAATCAATTCATTGCTACGTCAAAGGTACTTCGATGGAGATAATGGTCCCGATATCCTTTTTCGACTGAATTGTCAGTTCACCTTTAAGCATGTTGACCCTCTCCCTCATACCCATGAGACCAAAAGAGCCTTCTTTTAACTTTGTCGTATCAAACCCAACGCCATCATCTTTTATGATCATTATAACCTTTGTTGGCTTGATTTCAATTTTCACTTGTATTTCTGTAGGTTGGGCATGCTTATAGGCATTTTGTACCCCTTCTTGTATCAGTCGAAACAACGCGACTTCATACTCTTCTGGAATACGTTGATCTCGCCCAAAATGCTTGAACCTTACAGCAATACGATTATGTTCTTCAAAATTCGCTAAATACTTCGATAAAGTAGGCACCAGGCCTAAGTCATCGAGGGCCATCGGTCTCAAATCGTAAATAATCCTTCTTACTTCCGCAAGTGAACTTTTTACCATTTTTCTGAGGTCGCGAATCTCTTTTAGCGCTTCATCAATGCCTTGATCTTGATAAATTCGTTCTATTATCTCAGACCGAAGCAGAACATTCGCCATCATTTGAGCTGGTCCGTCATGAATTTCCCGGGAAAGCTTTTTCCGTTCTTCTTCTTGGGCTTCAATGATTTTCAGCCCAAACTTTTGCTTTTCCCTCGCATCTTCAATTACTTCACCAACTTGGCGCAAGTCACTGGATAAAAAGTTATATACAACTGCCATTTGACTTGCTAATTGTTCAGCACGCTCGATCGTTTCATTTAACTTAATCAGCCTTCGTTCGATATGGTCACGACGCTCTCGAAGCTTAATCTCTTCTTGTTGCAGGACGGCTAGCTGAACTTGGTAATCATTTGCTTGCTCATAGGCCGTTTTCACTTCTTCATGACTATAACGATCGAACGCTTTACTTACCTCTACTAAACGACTTCTTGAAAACTTCGCATGTAAATGGGTACGATCTGTTTTTTCAATGACGCCAGCTACCTTCATGCGGACATCTTGTAATTCTTTTTGCAAAGCCTGATATTCTCGCCTTGATTGCTCACCAATCTCGAAAATTTGTTCTCTGCTTTGTCCGACTGTATCTAACGTTTGATCAATAATCTTGTCTAACACATTTTTGTCAGTCAAGGCTCTCACCAACCTCCACCGCCTTTTTTGGGCGCTAACTGGTGCAGAAAATCAACCTTGTCCATTTGCTTCAAGATAAAGTTTCCGCTATCCTTATCTTACAACAATCAGACTATAAAAGCGTTACTTTTTCCTAGCGTCCTTTGTCTCATCTCTATTAACGTAGTGGATGACATAACTATAGTAACAAACCTTTATTACATACGCATAACGCTCATTTGTAAAACTATGAAAAAAAGAGGAGGAGTATAGGACATGTTACCAACCTATCAAACGGTAAAAGGGCGCGGAGATCATGAAATCATCATTCAAAAGTCGCGCTTCATATCCTACTTTTCACGTGCGACCACTGAAGAAGAAGCACAAGCCTTTATAGAAGAAATCAAAAAGAAACATCGAGATGCCAACCATAATTGCTCGGCTTATTTAATCGGGGAACAAGATAATATCCAAAAAGCCAATGATGACGGCGAACCGAGCGGCACAGCAGGCGTACCTATGCTTGAAGTATTAAAAAAGCGCCAGCTAAAGGATACGGTTGTCGTCGTCACTCGTTACTTTGGTGGAATCAAATTAGGTGCGGGTGGCTTAATTCGGGCATACGGAGGAGCAGTAAGCGAGGGGTTAAATGCCGTTGGAGTCGTAGAGCGGAAATTGATGCAAGTCATGCACGCTCACCTCGACTATCATTGGCTCGGAAAAGTAGAAAATGAGTTAAGACAATCAATCTATCAATTAAAACAAATCGAGTATCTTGATCAAGTAGATGTCCAAACCTATGTCGCCTCAGATGAGCTCGACACATTTGAAGAATGGATGACCAATTTAACGAACGGCCAAGCGAAGATTGAGCGTGGCGAAGAAGTTTATTTGGAGACGGATTTATAACGAGGAGAGCCCCGTGCCGATTTTCGGTAGCGGGGCTTTTGTGGTGTGCGGGCGTTTTGGTGCAGGTGTGAGTGCGTGTTCGAGTTCGCTCATAAAACGGTCTTGCACTCATATCGTAGGGGCGTTCGCACATATACTGCGGATTACGCTCATATCAAGCCCAATGTCGCTCATATCTCTGTAAATTCGCTCATACCATTCCTGATTTCGCACATAAGCTTCATAATCAGAGCCCCGCTCACCGGCGGGGCTCCCTCATGGCGTGCATTCGCTCATAAAACGGCAATACGCTCATATCTAGTTCGTGCTCGCTCATATCTTTCGTATGGCGCACATATATCTCAGATTGCGCTCATAAGAGGCCGAATGTCGCTCATATTTGTGGAAAATCGCTCATACCACGCCTAATTCCGCACATAAGCCTGCCTTCTTGCATAATCCCCCCAAGCAAATGCCCGACCGTAAGCCCGCTCACCAGCATCCCTGCCAACCTTCTACATCGCCTCAACCATCAACCGCACGGCGCGCAGCATCTCGTCCTCACTCATACTTGGGAGCCCTGGTGTAGCAACGGCCATCTGGCTGCTTGCTGGAACGTGGACGAAGCCGGCTGGCACATTTAATTGGTTTTCTTCTATATAGTGAAGCGTTTGATACATGATGTTGTTGCACACATATGTGCCTGCCGTATTGGAGATGGCAGCGGGGATGCCCGCCTCTCTTAGTGTGTCAACATATTTGCGTATTGGTAGAGTGGAGAAATACGCTGCCGGCGCGTCCTCGATAATCGGTTCATCTTGCTTCCTCACTCCATTATTATCAACATCACCATCGCTACAGTTGATCGCCACTCGCTCTGGCGTGATGCGGTTTCGACCAGCAGCCAGTCCTAGCATCATCACAGCATCTGGCTTATGCTCCTTCATCTTCGCCACCACTACCTCCGCCGCCTCACTAAATGTCACAGGGAGAACAACGCTTTTCACGACATATTCGCCAATCATCTCGCTATCTAACGTGTCAGCTAGTAATCTCGTAGGGTTATCAGCATGGTCTAGAAATGGTTCGAATCCTGTTAGTAATAGTTTCTTCATTTTACAGCTCTCCTCATAGATAAAAGAGGGAGAAACGAATGTCTCTCCCTCCAGGATTTTATTTTGTAATATAGGAAAATGAATCTTTGTATTGCTTGAGTTCGATGTTGACATCAGCTGAAATAATGCCTTCTATTTTAGCCAACTCTTTGTTTACAAAATGAACGAGGTCATCGTTGTTTTTAAAATAAGCTTGCATAATTAAGTCGTGTTGCCCAGAGAATGCGCCGACAAAACGGACTTCTGAGAAGCGGTTCAGCTCTCTTGCAATGCTTTCTTGATAGCCAAGTTTCGTCGAGATTCCAATGATGACTTGGACATTCAAACCAATCTTGTTTGGGTTCATATGAATGATGAATTCAAACACATTGTCTTTTAGCATTCTGTTAATCCGCGTACGGACGGTTCCTTCACTTACATTTAGCGACTTTGCTATCTCAGTATAAGATTTCTTACCATCTTCTTGTAGGTAGCTTAGGATCGTGAAATCGATCTCATCAACCTTCGACATGTCATCACTCATTTCTAAAAAAGTCTCTTCTACCGTCTTTCCATGAGTAACTTTGTTCAATAAAAGGACAGAGAATCGATCTCTGCCCTTTTGAATTTCTATTTTTCTACTACTCGTGGGTCAAGCGCATCACGTAAGCCATCACCAATGAAGTTAAAGCATAGTACGGTAATTAAAATCAATAGACCAGGAAATGTTGGGTACCACCAAGCGTTACGGAAGATCGTAATACTTTGTGAGTCTGTCAACATGTTGCCCCATGAGGCATTTGGCGGTTGAACACCTAGACCAAAGAAACTTAATGCTGATTCAGCTAGGATGAATCCACCTACTGCAAGTGTTGCTGCTACGATAACCGGACCAAGAGCGTTCGGTAAAATTTGCGAGAAGATAATACGTGTATTAGACATCCCGATCGTACGAGAAGCAAGGACGAATTCACGCTTTTTCAGTGTTAAGAATTCCCCACGCACAACACGCGCTGTCCCTGTCCAACTAAGCAGGGCAAATACTAGAATTAAGATGTTGATGCTCGGTTGTAAGATTGCTACAAGTGTAATAAGTAAGAAGATATTCGGGAAAGCAAGGATAACATCAACTAAACGCATTAAGAATGCATCAACGAGTCCACCGAAATATCCAGCAACGGCCCCGATCACAGAACCAATTGCCACGGCTCCTAGCATAGAAGCAAAGCCTACATATAAGGAAACTTGTCCACCATATAACATACGGCTAAATAAATCACGACCTAGATGGTCTGTTCCGAGCCAGAAGTCAGAACTTGGTGGTGCTAAGCGATTACGTAAGTCTTGAAAGGCCGGGTCATGCGGTGCGATGACTGGTGCTAATAAACAAGCAGTTGTAATAATCGATAGCATCACTAGGCCAAACACAGCGAGTTTATTTTGAAAGAATTTAGCGATAATGATTGAAAGGAGTGAGCGACGTTCTCCGATCAGTTGCTTGTCCTCAACCGGGGGTTTACTACCTTCAGGCATATTCGGTTGAAATACTTGTTGTGTATTCGATTCCATGAAGTCTCCCCTCCTTAATACTCAATCCGCGGATCAAGTACTGCATAAAGAATATCCGCAATTAAGTTTCCAATGACTGTTAATAGTGCACCAAACATCGTGATTGCCATGATAACCGGATAATCACGTTGGAACGTAGCATCGATAAATAATTTACCAATACCAGGCCAGCCAAAAACTGACTCAACGATTGCTGAACCACCGATCATCGTTGGTAGCATCAAACCAAACATCGTGATAACAGGGATTAACCCGTTACGAAGACCATGCTTGTAAATAACGCGGCGTTCTCTGAACCCTTTTGCACGAGCAGTACGAATATAGTCTTGGTTCACGACTTCTAACATACTCGAGCGCGTATAACGTGTGAGCCCCGCCATATCTGCGGTTGCAAGAACAAATGCAGGTAAAATTAAGTGTTTTAAGCGATCAATAAGACTAAAGTCTGCTCCAATTGTGGCGACCCCACCAACCGGTGTCCAGCCAAGTTGAACAGAGAAGATCATGATCAACATAATTCCGAGCCAAAAGTTCGGGGTGGCTAGTCCAATGAACGACCCAAAGGTCACCCCATAATCAGTTAAAGAATACTGCCTAGTAGCTGAAATAACCCCAAATGGTATCGCTATTATGGCTGCTAAAAATAACGAGGACGCCATTAATAGCAAGGTATTTGGAAGACGATCTAAAATCATTTCCGTTACAGGCATCTTACGTGAATAGGATACACCAAAGTCACCTTGTACGACATTTCCTACCCAACGTACATATTGCACTGGAATTGGATCATTTAACCCTAGTCGTTCAATTTGAGCCTCTCGTACTTCTGGTGAAATTTCTGGATCAAGATTTAAAATTGCAGGCTTACCTGGTGCTGCATACATGATTGCAAATGATATGATGGAAATACCAATTAAAATTGGGATCATCATGATCAGTCGTCTAATGATGTAACTAGTCATAATTTCATTCCTCACAATCCCTCAAGGTAGTTTTATAGAGTAGGAAGGGGAGGGAAAATCCCCTTCCCCCGACTACTTGAAGGCTTACTCTGATACGTACCACTCGTTAACTTTGTACATGTTAACACGTGGGTGATGTGTGAAGCCTTCCACACGGTTGCTTAGAAGAATATGTTGCTCTGGGTAGTATAAGAACGTGTAAGGCTGGTCATTAGCGATCTCTTCATAGATTTCAGCGATTACAGCAGCACGCTCATCTTGGTCAAGAATCTTTTTGTTTTGATCAGCAAGCTCATCAACACGGTCATTCTTGTAAGAAATGTTGTTTAATCCAGCTTCGATTTCTTTTGAATGCCAGATTGCAGTTGGATCTGGATCTGTTGCAAGACCCCAAGCAAGTACTACAGCGTCAAAGTCATAGTTAGGAGCATTTGTTTGCTCTAAGAATGCACCCCACTCCATTTGACGAGCTTCAACTTCGATACCGATATCACCAAGCATTTGTTGAACAATTACACCAATGTCACGACGAACAACGTTACCATCATTAGAAAGGATTTCAAAAGAGAAACGCTCTCCATCTTTTTCTAGGATGCCATCAGAACCAGGCTCCCAACCAGCTTCAGCTAAAAGTTCTTTAGCGCCTTCTGGATCAAAATCGAACTCAGGAGCAGACTCAGGGAATGCCCAGCTAAGTGGAGATGCAGGAACATGTGCTACTTCAGCTTTTCCATCCATGATTTCATCAACGATTAGTTGACGATCAATTGCCATTGTTAAAGCTTGACGTACTTTAGGATCTTGGAATAACGGACGATCGTTGTTCCAACCAATGTAGTCATAACGTAATGCTAGAGTTGAAGAAATACGACCGTGGTCATAAGTTTCAGCAGTAGCGTACTCAGTTGCAGGAAGAATCATGTAATCTGTGTCACCAGTTTCAAACATTAATAGTTCAGCATTTGTATCAGAAGCTACACGGAATGTTACTTTGTCAAGGTTTGGACGACCTTCAAAGTACTCTTCATGTGCTACAACTTCTAGGTATTGACCATCAACATAATCAACGAATTCAAATGGACCTGCACCAATTGGAGCGTTACGGTTGTATTCCATATGCTCTTCAAGGTCAGCTACAGGAACTTCTTCAAGGATGTGCTTTGGAAGAATTCCGTATCCAGAACGAGTGTCAAAACTTGCATCTACTTCAGAAAGAATGAATTTAACAGTATAATCATCTACTACTTCAATACTTTCAAGCGTATCAAAGTCACCAGCACGAGGGCCTGTGTAATCAGGATTGATGAAGATGTCATGAGTAAACTTTACATCTTCAGCAGTTAGCTCTTCACCATCATGGAAAAGAACGCCTTCGTTTAGAGTGTATGTATACTCTAAACCATCTTCAGAAATTTCAGGAAGATCAGTTGCTAGGTAAGGAATTAGGTTTAATTCCTCATCTGTTTGAAGAAGACTTACATGAATTAAATCAATTACATCAGCACTTGCAGAGTCTTGTGAGTAAAGTGGGTTAAATGTAACCGGCTCACCAGACGTACTTAAAACGATTTCTCCACCTTGTTGTGGCTCACCTGATGCAGCCTCTTCGCCTTCACCTTCAGCTTCTTCTTCACCTTCAGCTGGCTCTTCAACGTCTGGATCTTCTTCTGTTGATGCAGGCTCATCTGAACCGCCACAAGCAGCAAGAACAAGCATAAGCGCCATAACCATACCTAGAAGCACTAATAAACTTTTCTTTGTCATCGTGTTTCCCCCTAAACCTTTTTAAATTATTTTGTCTTGCAGTCTTGCAAACATCCTACTGCCCTATATTTAGCCTTAGTATGTAGGCAACACCTCCCTTAATACTTAAAATTCTGAAAATAATCTTAGAGAGGAGAACCTCCCCGAGCTTATTTATACAAATGACAAGCAACGAAGTGATCTCTTTTCACTTCTTTATACTCAGGTGCCACTTGCTTACACTCATCCATCGCCATCGGACAACGTGTATGGAACACACATCCTGTTGGCGGGTTCGATGGACTTGGTATTTCACCTGTTAAAATGACTCGCTCGCGTTTTACTTCTGTAGGATGCGAACGCGGTACAGCAGATAATAGAGCTTGGGTGTAAGGATGCAATGGATCTAAATAGAGATCCTTCTTCCCTGCGACTTCCATCATTTTTCCAAGGTACATAACCCCGATTCGATCAGAAATATGTTTAACAACACCTAAATCATGGGCAATAAATAAGTAAGTCAATCCAAACTCTTCTTGTAAATCTTTAAATAAGTTCAATACTTGTGACTGAACCGACACATCAAGTGCGGATACCGGCTCATCCCCAATGATTAGCTTTGGATTTAATGTAAGAGCTCTCGCAATTCCGATACGCTGACGTTGTCCACCTGAAAATTCATGAGGGTAACGATTGGCATAATCTGGGTTTAAACCAACCTTCTCCATCAAATCTTCAACATATTCTTGTCTTGCTTTTCCTTTATACATCCCGTGAACACTTAGTGGTTCACTTAAGATCGTTTGTACGGTCTTACGTGGATTTAAAGAGGAGAACGGATCTTGGAACACCATTTGGATGTCCTTACGAAACGGATGCAACTCTCTCTCTTTCATGTTCGAAATATCTTTGCCATCGAAAATAATTTGACCATCTGTTGGCTCATATAAGCGCATTAACGTACGACCTGTTGTCGACTTTCCGCAACCTGATTCACCTACAAGACCGAATGTTTCTCCTTTTCGAACGAAGAAGCTAATATCATCAACGGCTTTCACTTGACCAACTGTTCGTTGAAACATCCCTTTTTTAATCGGGAAATGCTTTTTCAGACCATTGACTTCAAGTAAAATATCATTGTCCTTTGTTGCTCCAACGTCCTTACGATCAGTTAGTTGTGTGCTCATTGTTGTTTACTCCTTCCTCAAACAAGAAACATCTCACTTTACGTCCAGGCTCAACTTGAAGTAGCTCAGGCTGCTCATTAACGCAGCGTGCCATCGCATGAGGACATCGTGTGACAAAACGACAACCTGATGGGAAATTATCTGGTGTCGGAACATTTCCTGCAATCGATGTTAGACGGTCTTTTTCATCATCAACATGTGGTACGGATTCCATCAATCCAATTGTATAAGGATGTAGCGGCTTATCAAATAGCGGAACGACATTCGCTTCTTCTACAATTTGACCGGCATACATCACGACTACCCGATCAGCAAGTTCTGCTACAACGCCTAGGTCATGAGTGATTAAAATGATCGATGAGTTAAACTTCTCACTCAACCCGCGCATCAAATCAAGAATTTGTGCTTGTACGGTTACATCGAGTGCCGTTGTCGGCTCATCAGCGATCAATAGTTTCGGATCACAACTCATGGCCATCGCAATCATGACACGCTGTCTCATCCCACCGGAAAGACGATGTGGATAGTCACGAAGGATTTCATCTACTCGTGAGAACCCAACTAGTTCAAGCATTTCCCGAGCTCTTTCGTGGGCTTGTTTCTTTGAGAGCTTCTTGTGGTAGATGAGCGTTTCCGTTATCTGATCTCCGATTGTAAATACCGGATTCAATGAGGTCATCGGCTCTTGGAAGATCATTCCTATATCATTTCCACGAACTTTATACATCTTGTCTTCTCCTTGTTTGAGAAGATCCTCACCGTTTAGTAGGATTTCCCCACCAACCGTTTTACCACCAGGAGATGGCACAAGTCGCATAAGAGATAATGTTGTCATACTCTTACCGGAACCTGACTCTCCTACAATGGCTAATGTTTCCCCTTGTTTTACTTCAAAGGACACATCATCTACAACAGGAAGCTCTTTTCCTTTTTTAAAGAAATAGGTCTTTAGATTTTTAACCTCTAGCAATGGCTTGTTTTCCACCATGACATCTACACCTCTTTATCCATAGAAGACTTCTTTCCAATTATGAATTGACGAGAAAGAGAATGATTTTATTTCCCAGGTAAGCATTTGAAAATTCAGATAATTAACACCGAATGAATAGCCATTCAATTCACCGTAAAATGTTAACAAATCGCCTCTATGCCAGTGTCTCAGTTGGGATTATCAAGTTTTCTCATATTTTTCTGCAAATTTAGTAAATTGGACTAACGTCATTATATGTCAGGATCTTAAAGAATGCAATATTCAATCTTTTTAAAATAGTTTTTCTTTGTGATAAATTCTTACAATTGATTTAATCTAAATTTAATAAAACATTGTCCTTATGCGTTTTATCAGAGTTCGGATTCGAATTGTGTAAAATAAAAAGCAAAACGTTACGAATTTATAAATGAGCTTATCGTCCCAAAAAGTGGTTAATCCAGCTTATTACTATATAAATATAATGGTAAGCGTTTACATTTTGACTAATACATCTGCTATATTCATCATTTTTTCTACCCACAATATCTCATTAAGGTAAAATTGCTTTATTCCGTTACATATTTGTCTCCTTCTACAAAAAAAATTCCGAGTTTCTTCTATATATAGACGCGTCACCATACTAAAAAGCTCCTCCACATCGGAGGAGCCACTTTATTTAACTTTTCATCTTCGGATCAAGTGCATCACGCAACCCGTCTCCAATCATATTAAACCCAAGTACGACTAACATAATTGAGAAGCCGGGAAATAATACCGTCCACGGTGCCGATTGAATGAATTGCCTTGAATCAGACAGCATCTTCCCCCACTCCGGCATCGGCGCTTGAGCTCCAAGACCGAGAAAACCGAGTGCAGCGGCCTCAAGAATCGCTGTACCAAAGCCTAACGTAGCCTGCACAATAATCGGCGCAATACTGTTTGGGAGGATGTGATGCAAGATGATACGGCCGTTTTTCATCCCCTGGGCCTTCGCTGCCATAATGAATTCTTCTTCACGCAAGCTGATGACTTTCGAGCGTACGAGCCGTCCGAAGATCGGGATGTTCACGATCGCAATCGCTATCAAAGCATTTTGTAAAGACGGTCCTAGGATCGCCACAATCGCAATCGCTAATAGAATACTCGGAAAAGCGAGCATAATATCGAAAATACGAGAGATTAACATATCAATCCAACGTCCGTAATAGCCGGCAATCAAACCGAGAGTCGTCCCGAAGATTAACGCCCCAGTCACCGCAAAAAATCCCACTTGCAAGGAAAGTCTTGCCCCGTAAACGATACGTGTGAATATATCTCGGCCAAAATCATCTGTACCAAACCAATGCTCCATCGACGGAGATTGAAGACGATTGGTAGGATTGGTCTCTGAATACGTGCTACTTGTTAAGAGCGGTGCGAAAATCGCAATCAGAATAAAACTAATAATAATAAATAACCCGACAATTGCAAGCTTATTTTTCTTCAGCTGTCTAAATGCTTCCTTCCAAGGAGAGACCGCTACATATTGATCCTCTGGAGGGGGTGACTTGGGGCTTGGTGTCATCATTGGTTTTGCATGTTCTGTTTTCATCCGAGTCCCTCCTTAGTATTTGATCCGCGGGTCAATATAGGAATAAAGCAAATCGACAAACAAGTTAATCATCACAAAGATGGTGGCGACGATTAAAATACCTGATTGAATAACCGGATAATCACGGTAATTAATCGCCTCAAAAATATAACGGCCTATGCCTGGCCAACTAAAAATCGTCTCCGTTAAAATTGCGCCCCCTAAGAGGTTACCAGTTTGCAGACCGACTACCGTTAAGACGGGAATCGCTGCATTTTTTAAGGCATGCTTATAAATGACGACACCTTGTCCTGAACCTTTTGCATTGACGGTTCGAATATAATCAGAGCGAAGCACCTCAAGCATACTCGAACGTGTCATTCTTGCAATAATTGCCATCGGGATTGTCCCAAGTGCAATCCCCGGAAGAATTAAATGTTTAATCGATTCCCATGTCTTGTCGAATTGTCCACTCATAATCGTATCGAGCACATAGAGATTCGTGGTCGAAATAATCGGATCGCGCGGATTATCTCGTCCAAATGCCGGCAGCCAGCCAAGCTCTTGAGCAAAAATCCATTGCTCCATTAAAGCAAGCCAGAAGATCGGCATCGACACCCCAACAAGCGCAATCAACATACTCAAGTAATCGAACCAGGAATTTTGTTTCCACGCACTGACAATACCTGCGTTGACACCGATAATAATGGCAAAAATCATTGCAAAAACTGTCAACTCAATCGTCGCTGCTAAGTATGGCCAAATCTCATCCATAATCGGCTTATTCGTCCGTAGAGATGTTCCTAAATCTCCTGTTGCTAAATCCTTCATATACAACCCGTATTGCACCCAATAAGGTTCATTCAATCCAAGCCTTTCTTCTAAGTCGGCAATGGCTTGTGGGGATGCTTGTTCACCCAAAATCGTTTGTGCGGGGTTTCCAGGAATTAAGTGAATGATTGAAAACGTCACGATTGTCATCCCAATTAATACAGGAACCAACAAGAGTAAACGTCGCATCGTATACGCCAGCATGATGTCACCTCGCTACTATTTACATTCTAAAAAAAAGGGAGTAGAGACGTCTCTACTCCCCTCTTGTGCTTAGTTCGTTAATTCAACTTCATCTAATGTTTCACTTGTTGAAGGATGTGGAATAAAATTCGATACATTCGAGCTACCAGCTAAAGTTGGGATCGAGTGTACGAGTGGAACCATTGGTGCATCCTCATGAATTAGCTCCTGCACCTCTTCATACAGCGCTGCACGCGCATCGAAATCAACCTCTGTTTTCGCCTGAACTAATAGATCATTTACTTCTTCATTGCTGTAGAATGAACGGTTACCACCAGGGATTGCATCACCGTGCAGTAAGTTCGAGAAGAAGTAATCAGGGTCACCATTTACCCCAGACCAACCAAGCATGAACACATCATGCATGCCTTGCTCTGTTTCTTCAAGGTAGGTCGCCCACTCTTTTGTCAGGATGTTCGCTGTAATGCCAACGTCCGCTAAGTTTGCTTGGATCGCTTCTGCTGCACGCTGTGGATCTGGCATGTACGGACGCGCTACAGGCATTGTCCAAAGGTCAAATGTAAATCCTTCTTCCACTCCAGCTTCAGCTAAAAGCTCTTTTGCAAGCTCAGGATCATAGCTATACTCGTCAATCGCATCATTGTAACCAAGGTATCCTGGTGGAATCGTATTTTTCGCTGTTTCAGCAAGTCCACCGTAAAGAATCGCAATTAAGCCTTCTTTATCAATCGCATGGTTAAAGGCACGACGCACATCAGGATTATCAAACGGCTCTTTTTCAACATGGAAGCCTAAGTAACCAATATTATTTGTTGTACGTTCAAATACTTGTAAACTATCATCGCCTTCAATTTGCGCGACATCATCTGGGTTTAATCCATCCATAATATCGATTTGACCAGAACGAAGCGCCGTCAGACGAGCGGAGTTATCCGGAATCACTTGGAAGATGACACGGTCAAGCTTCGGTAACCCTTCTTTCCAGTAGTCTTCATTTTTCTCAAGGATAATGGAATCATCACGAGACCAGCTTACAAATTTAAATGGACCTGTACCAACTGGATTTTCGTTAATGGCACTACCATGCTCTTCAAAGGCTTGAGGAGACGTGATCGCAAAGTAACTCATCCCCATGTTTTGTAGGAATGAACCGAGTGGCTGATTCAACACAAATTCAATTTCATGATCGCCAAGTACATTAATTTCTTCAATGACGTGACCATCATCACCTTTAAATCCACCAAACTGCGTACCATATACACTGTAGTTGTAGCCATCATCTGTAAATGCATATTCATGCTCAGGATCAGCCCAACGCTCGAAGTTTAATTTAACAGCTTCAGCGTTAAAGTCCGTGCCATCATGGAAGGTCACACCTTCTTCAAGATGGAAGACAAAGCGCAATCCAGAATCATCTACATCCCAGTCATGAGCAAGTCCTGGGCCAAGTTCAAATGAATCACGATCAAATTCGATTAATGTCTCGTAAATTTGTTTGGTCACACGAGATGATTCACCATCTGTTACACTCGCATAATCAAGACTGACTGAATCCCCACCACGAGCAAACACTAATGTTTGGTCACCGGCAGGCTCTGCTTGTTCTGTTCCTTCTACCTCTTCACTCTCTTCTGCACCCTCACTTTGTTCTGCTGGTGCAGCTGTGTCATCGCTGCTACATGCTGCTAAAAATAGCACAAACGCAAGCATAAGCATCATCAAAAATGATAATCGATGTTTCATCCATCATTTCCCCCTGTCTCTTCTTTGTTTTTCTCTATCATTCATGTAGTCGCATCATTATAAAGATGACACGCTACAAAATGATTGTTTCCAGCGTCTTGCAATGGTGGACGTTCGATGCGGCAAATGTCCATGCACTCCGGACATCTCGTATGAAACGTGCACCCACTAGGCGGATTCGACGGACTCGGTACATCCCCTTGTAAAATAACGCGATCCGCTTTCGCATCAGGGTCGGGTACCGGAACAGCTGAGAGCAGTGCTTTCGTGTAAGGGTGCTTCGGCTCATCATAGAGCGCATCCTTTTCTGTAAGCTCGACCATCCGGCCAAGGTACATCACTCCAACACGATCACTTATATGCTTAACGACACTAAGGTCATGAGCAATAAAAACATACGTAAGCTTAAATTCATCCTTTAAATCTTCCATCAAGTTAAGAATTTGTGACTGCACGGAGACATCGAGGGCTGACACCGGTTCATCACAAATGACAAGCTTCGGATTCACCGCAAGCGCACGAGCAATCCCAATCCGCTGCCGTTGTCCCCCACTAAACTGATGCGGATAACGATTGGCGTGATAGGAACTCAAGCCGACCACTTCAAGCAATTCAGCGACTTTTTTACGGCGCTCTTCCTTTGTCCCAATCGCATGCACCAATAACGGTTCACTAATGATCCGCTCGATCGTGTGACGAGGGTTAAGAGAAGCATAGGGGTCCTGGAAAATGATCTGCATGTCTCGCCGCAGTTTTCTCATTTCTTCATCTGAGAGCTTGGTCACATCACGCCCCTCAAATTTCACTTCACCTTCCGTCGGCTCAATAAGACGAAGAATCGATTTTCCAGTGGTCGACTTCCCGCAACCAGACTCGCCGACAATCCCTAAAATTTCGCCCTCATAAACGGTGAAGCTAACATCATCAACAGCTTTTACTTCACCCACTTTTTTACTTAGGAAACCGCCTCTTATATCAAAATATTTCTTTAAGCCTTTTACTTCAAGGAGTGCTTTAGCCAACGTTCTCGCTCCCTTCTGTGTCATAGAGGAAGCAACGCACCTGGTGCCCCGCTGCATCTTCTAGTAGAGTCGGATCCTCTGTGGTACAGCGTCCGAATACCGATTCACATCTGGCCGCGAATCTACAGCCCTGCTTAATACTGCCTGGCTTTGGCACACTTCCCGGAATCGAATAGAGACGTTGCTCTTTCTCATTGATTTTCGGCAAGGATTTGATCAAGCCTCTTGTATATGGATGCTTCGGCTCTTTTAAGATCGCTCGAACCGTCCCCTCCTCCACGACTTTTCCGGCATACATCACAACGACACGATCACAAATCTCCGCTACGACCCCTAAGTCATGCGTGATCATCATAATCGCTGTTCCTTGTTCTTTATTTAGCTTGCGCATCAAATCAAGAATTTGCGCTTGAATCGTCACATCCAGTGCCGTTGTGGGCTCATCGGCAATCAGCACTTCCGGATCACAGCTCATCGCCATCGCAATCATCACACGCTGACGCATCCCACCAGAGAGCTGATGCGGATACTCATTCACAATCTCATCAGCACGTGGAATCCCAACGATCTTCAGCATGTCGACAGCTTTCGCTTTCGCTGCCTTCTTTGAGAGCTTCTGATGATTCCGAATCGCCTCCATCAATTGATTACCAATCGTAAATAACGGATTGAGCGAGGTCATCGGCTCCTGAAAAATCATCGCAATCTCATTGCCCCGAATCTTCTTCATCCGGCGCTTGCTCACCGCAGCTAGATTCTCCTCTTTAAAGAGAATCTCACCCCCGACAATTTTACCCGGTGGATTCGGTACAAGATTCATCACAGACAACGAGGTCACACTCTTGCCACAGCCCGACTCGCCAACGATGCCGACAACTTCCCCTTTATGTATTTTCATGCTCACATCATCAACAGCCGGAATCTCTCCGCTATCGGTAAAAAAGTGAGTCCGAACATTTTTTAACTCCAGTACAACCTCAGTCATCCTGCGGCCTCCTTCTGATAGGGAGAATCTTAATATCTAGTACTAAAATACCGAAACTATTTTCAAAAAGCAATATATTTTTAATATTCTGACTTATAAAGCTAAATTCTTCTATAATACGACATGGTGCTTAACCACCTAACTAAAGACTAGTTTCTTCTATAAAATTAGGAAATTCTCTAGTTATTTCTGTCTGTTTTTGTAGAATCCACTCTATTTTTTTACTTTACGAATGCTTTTAAATCATATAACATAATAGGGATAGATATGTAAACTAACTAATTAGATTATTATTTATCTTAAACTATTATATAAACGAAGCGAGGAATTTTATGCATAATTCCAGATTGAAATATAGAAAAAAAAGACGTTCTAGGCGGATATTAAAAGCATTCTTAGGAATTGGACTTATTGCTTTTTTTCTTTTCGGAGCAGGAGTTGCTTATTTCATCTATCAATTATCTAGCGTGACAGCCAGTAATGAAGTCGAGTTGGCACGTGGTGACAAATCCGAAAAGCGCATTGAAGCGGTTAACCCGAGCAAGGATAACTTCTCTGTCTTGTTATTAGGTGACGATTCACGTCCTGGTGAAACAAGAGCCCGTACTGATGCGATGATGGTTGCAACTTTTAACAAGGACGATAGCTCTATTTTTTTAACCAGTATTCCTAGAGATTCAAGAGTTGAGATAGTCGGTAGAGGTACTCTTGACAAGATTAACCACGCTCATGCCTTCGGTGGATTAGATATGACTGTTGATACGGTTGAAAATCTTCTAGACATACCGATCGATTATTATGGAATTGTGAAATTTGAGGGATTGGTTCAAGTTGTCGATGCCTTAGGTGGAATTCAAGTAGATTCTCCATTTGCCTTTGACTTTAAAGAATCAAGCACAAACCTTGATGTATCATTTGTTGAAGGGCCTCAAACGATTAACGGAGATCAAGCGTTAGCTTATACACGTCTAAGGAAACACCCCCAAGCTAACGGGGATATTGGTAGAGGACAAAGACAACAGCAAGTGATTGAAGGAATTATAAAAAAATCTGCTAGCTTCTCTTCTATTACACGATTTGATGATGTATTCCAGGCAATCGGAGACAATTTACAAACAAACCTAACATTTAGTAATATTTTAGCTCTTCACTCTTATGCTGGATCAATTGATAATATCGAAACACTCCAACTGCAAGGTAGCGATATGCGTTTAGATGGGATTTACTATTATGACCTTGATCCATACGCCCTGACTGATGTACAAATAAGATTAAAACAACATCTCGAGATTGATGGGTATGAATTACCTGAAGGTTATTACGATAGGAACAATTATTCAGAGAACATAGACGGGCAACAAGAAGAAACAAAAACTAATTATTAAAAAAACTGATCTGCTCACTTAGCAGATCAGTTTTTTTATGTGAAAATATACTATCTTTTCTATTTTTTTGTCGAAAATTATAAAAAAACTATTAACACTTTGTAGTTTTTGCACGATAATAGGAAAGGGAGTTTATATTTTCATAGTTTATTAAAAGATGGGAGTGAAGATTTATCCGTACGATTAATATGTTTTGTGTTTCACTTGTTTTTCTAATGCTGTTCTCTTTAATCAATCTACCACACTCAAACATCGTTCACGCACAAGCAACTTACGAAGTAACAGACTATTCAACAGACTTTAATCAAGCGTTAGATAGACAAATGACCTCAAGACCACAAACAGATGTAAGAAATCATGTTGGTGCATACATACGTTCTGACGGTTTAAATGTTAGTGGGAGTTCTTTTCCAACTACAGCAACAGTCAGAAACTCAACCACTGGCGCGGCTACAAATTGGAATGTTCGCGGTGGAAGTCCCGGAACATCTAATCCAATTATCGGAACTGTAAGAAGTGGCGCAAATGTAAATGTACTTTCTAAAGTTCGCGCTAGCGATGGTTGGGATTGGTACAATATTCAACTCAACTCTTTTTGGAATCACGCAAACAGAGATGGTGTTTCACATTACTTAAATTCAACGAACTTCGACCCAAATAGTAATGATTATTTTCAATTCATTAAATTGAATGAGAGAGCAGGCATTTCAGCGAGCGATCTTAATAATCGAATTTTAAATGGAAAAGGTGCTCTGTCAAATACTGGACAAGCCTTTATTCAAGCAGCTAATACACACGGTGTAAATGAAGTGTATCTAATCTCTCATGCCCTCCTTGAAACTGGTAATGGCGGTTCAGAGCTTGCTAGAGGGATTCAAGTAAATGGTCAAACAGTTTATAATATGTATGGGATTGGCGCTTTTGATCATTGCGCAAAGAGTTGCGGTGCCGACCATGCCTATAAAGAAGGATGGTTTACTCCAGAAGCTGCCATTATTGGTGGGGCAAAATTCGTTGCTAACAATTATTTTTCTCGCGGGCAAGATACTCTTTATAAAATGAGATGGAATCCCTCAAGCCCGGGTACTTATCAATATGCAACAGACATTGGTTGGGCAGTAAAACAAACTGGTAGAATGGCAAGTCTATATAATCTAGTAGATAACTATACGCTTCGTTATGATATTCCTAGATATAAAAATCAACCAGGTTCCTTGCCTGAATTCAGTAAAGTTGAACAGTTCCCTGATGGGGTAGAAGGATATACAACTACCTCAGTCAATTTACGCTCTCAACCTGTTGTAGCAGATAATACACGTATATCAACACTAAATAACAATATCAAAGTTGCTGTATTAGGAAAGAATGATAACAACTGGTACAACGTTAGTGTAAACGGTCAAACTGGTTGGATATCTGGCGACTACTTAGATGTTGTAAATCTATTACAAGTATCTACTACCTCATCAAACTTAAATGTGAGATCGCAAGCGAATAGTAGTAGTTCCACTATCGGAAGTGTAGCAAACCATGCATACTTAGCAGGTGGACTTAACGGTAGATCCATTATTAAAAATGGATCATGGTATCAAATTAATCACAATGGTAGAGCCGGTTGGGTTCATGTAGATTTTGTAAAGATAATTGCTGGAAGCACAGTTGACAATAGTACGACTGTCCAAAGAATTCAAGGGGATACAAGATATATCACCTCTTCTCTAATTAGTCAAAGAGGATGGAATCAATCTGATGTTGTTGTTCTGGCGCGAGGAGACCGCTTTTCAGATGCATTGGCAGGTGTGCCACTTGCTGCTAAGTACAATGCTCCTTTATTAATCTCTCGAAGTAACCGTCTAGACGACGTTACTAAGGCGGAACTTTCAAGATTAAAAGCTAAAGAGGTTATTATTTTAGGGGGACCATTAGCGATAAATGAAAGTGTAGAGAGTTCTCTTAAATCAATGGGAATTAATAAAGTCCGTCGTATTGAAGGTAGAAACATGCATGATACTGCTGCATTAATTGCAAATGAAGTTGCACCAAACGGTTCAAAAAAAGCAATTATTGTTAATGACAGTAGATTCCATGATGCACTTTCAATTGCTTCTTACGCGGGAAATGAAAATATTCCTATTTTATTAACTCAAACTGATAGCGTTCCTGAAGCTACTAAAAATGCTATTAAGAAATTAGGCGTAACTGAAACAATGGTTATAGGTGGAGAGCTTATGCTTTCTAAAAATGCTGAAAAGCAATTACCTAAGCCTAGTCGTATCGCTGGGAACAATAGATTTGAGACAAATATCCAAGTACTTCAATTCTCAAATCCTAGCGCAAACCATGTGTACATTGCTACATCAGCTGATTTCCCTGATGGGCTTTCAGCTGCAGCATTAGCTACCAAAGAAAACGCAGGCATTGTATTAGTAGATGGTGACTTACGCAATACCACTACTAACTATTTACAATCATCTAATTTTAGTCCAGTAAAAATATTAGGTGGCCCGCTTGCTATTGATGATAAACTAATGCAACAAATTTCTTCTATATCAAATTAATAAAACGGAAAAATGACTTCTTGATTATAAGGAGTCATTTTTTTATGGGTATTCTTTAAAGTGACTTCTTTATGTACTCAATGACTAGCGATTTTTCATGGCCTGTCCGAAAACTGAAATTTTTCTCACCAAAGACAATATTGGTTTTCTTGTCTCCCCTATTAATCCCACAAATTCGGCAAAAATTTGAGTAGTAATGGTCAGAACAAGGAGAATAATAAAAGCTGTCCACACTGGCGCAACTGTGAGGGTTAGTGCAGATGCGCTAAATAAAGCACTGATTCCATATATAATGAATACCGTTTTGCGGTGGCCATAGCCCATTTGTAATAGACAATGATGTAGATGTCCTTTATCAGGAGCAGATATCTTCTGATTATTTAAAGCTCTTCTTATAATGGCAAAGGATGTATCTAGGATTGGTACCCCTAAAATAATGATGGGAAACAACAAGCTAACGAATGTAACACTTTTAAAGAATCCTAAAATAGATATAACTGCAATACAATATCCGATAAAAAGAGATCCTGTATCGCCCATAAATATATTTGCTGGATGGAAATTAAAAAACAAAAAGCCCACAAGGCTCCCAATCAAAACAATTGAAGTAGCGATAATAAATGCATGTGTTCCAGGGCTTAAAAGCGCCAAAATCAACATTGTTGTAATAGCAATTGTAGAAACACCACCAGCTAACCCATCAAGTCCATCTATAAAGTTGATTGAGTTTACAATCGCAACAATCCAAATTATCGTCACCAAATAACCAAGAAATCCAAAATTAATTTCTACATTAAAAGGTAAAACGACGTGATCAATTTTAATACCAGATAATACTACTGCTATAGCAGCTGCAATTTGTGCGAGTAATTTCCACCTAGCAGTTATTATATACTTATCATCAATAATACCAGTAATGATAAGGATGAAGGCACCAATACCAACTCCTGCTATATAATCCATTGAAGGTAGTAAATAGAGTAACCCACACATAGTCCCTATTGCAATAGCTACTCCCCCTAATCGTGGCATGGACTCAGCATGTATTTTCCGTTGATTCGGTTGATCAATAAAACCATACTTCTTAGCAAATATACGTACCAATGGAACCGCTAATATTGTTGTTACTAAGGCAACCACAAATCCAATGATATAATTTAACATATTCCATCCCCCTCCCACTTGCTATACTTTCTTTAACCCATTCCAAGCATAGTTCATAAAGACATAGCAAGATTTAAGAAACGGCAGCTTCTCAAACTTCCGATAAATTTCCCAATTCCGCTTTGCCACTTGTAATTTCTGACTGGAGATCGAATCATTTACTCTTCGATACATCGCTAATGTTTCATTTAACCCATGAGCTGTAACACCTTGCTTTAAAATAGATAACCACAGTAAAAAGTCTTGTCTCGTTCTAATTGGTTCCATTTGAACTTTTCCAAGAAGTTCAACATTTAACATGACGGTTAAGCATCCGATGATTGTGTTTTTAAGCAAATACTCATAATTCACAACCTCAGGAGCTTCCACAACCTTCCCTTTAATCTCGCCGTTTTCTTTCATTATTCCATAACCTGTAAAACTAAAGGCTTTCTGACCGTCTTCCATAAATGCCACTTGTTTTTCAAGTTTTGCCGGTAACCATAGATCGTCGCTATCCAAGAAGGCAATGTATTTTCCCTTTGCAAGTTGAATGGCCACATTTCGAGCGATGGCCGCTCCTGAATTATCTTTTAAGCGAACATAATATACGCGATCCTCTTTTTCTTGATATTCCTTTACAATATCTGGACCGTTATCAGTTGAACAATCATCGACAATAAGCATTTCCCAATTTGTATACGTTTGGTTTAGGACAGATTGTATCGTTTCATTAATAAACGACTCTGCATTATACAACGGCGTAATAACTGAAACCAAAGGTGGGGTAGACGGTGTTTGCATGTTGTAACTTCCTTTCCAAACTAGTTATCAATCGAATAGCTATGTAGCGTCCAATATTGCCCTTCTTTCTTATAAGTCACAGAATTCATCTTAGGTGCCTTCGTTTGGAGTGTGATCACTTGATTCGATTGAAAAGCAATACTCGGTGTTTCGCTTTCACCAAAACGCTGTAAAGTCTCTATTTCTCTTTCTAATTGCGATATGTTTGTGGTAATAGAATTCTCCCTTTGAATTCTTTCTATTAAGTGTGGTGAAACTTGATTATTTAAAAGTTCTTCTAACTTCCCAAGATCCCGTTTAGAGTCAGAAATGAAGCTTTGCAATTTAAAAACAGTGGCTTGGTGATAAAGCATAAGTGAGCTCACAGTATTGTCTACAGCACTTTCTTTCACTAATTCACCCTCAGATATATCACTTGAAAAAAAGAAGCCAACTAAAAAAAGTAGAGCTACTCCTACATATAGCATCCTTCTTAGCTTGATTGAATTCAGTTTCACCACCTCCAACATTTGTAGTATGGACGTAAAGTACAGATTTCATTACAATGCCACTAAAGAGAAGACGACAAAAAAGCTCTGATGTCATATGACACCAGAGCATAATCTGATTTATTGAAAATAATTTAGTACACCAATGTAGATACCTTCAGCGGATAGCTGGCGGTATTGATCACTTCTTAATTTTGCAGCATCGGCTGGATGATCTTTAAAGCCAACTTCTAACAAGGCACTTGGAATTGTTGTTTCTCTAATTACATGATAGTTACCTTCAGCAACTCTTCTATAATGAGTACCAATTTTACTTATAACGGCATTTTGCAGTGCATGGGCTAACTTAATGCTGTCTTCACGCTCGTGACGCCCATGCCAGAATGTTTCAGTTCCTTGGGCGGTTCCATCAAAAATATTGGTATGAACACTGATGAAAATATCTGCATTCGAGTTATTGGCAATAGCAGCACGTTCAGCCAGTGTTAAGAAGATATCAGTCCGACGTGTCATAATGACTTCTGCGCCTGCGTTTTTAAGTAGCGTTTCTGCACGTAGGGAAATATCAAGAACAACATCTTTCTCTCGCATTCCATTTGCAATCCCGCCAGAATCATGCGCTCCATGGCCCGGATCTAGAATAATCGTCTTACCTTGTAAGCTAATAACATCATCTTTATGAATATAACCTGTTTGCGGTGAGCCGTTTATATAAACAGTTGCCTCATACCATTCGGATGTGAACGTTCTATAAATTAAACGACTTCCAAATGTATAAGAACGTAGAACACCTGAATTTCTAGAAGCTCTTGTATACACATTCGTAGAGGTTGTATTAGCTGCACCATTAATCGTTCGTTGACTAAGAGGTAAAGACTCTACATGACTAACATGAATATAACCTGTTTGACGTATACCATTCACAACAACCGTCGCTTCATACCATTCAGACGTAAATGAACGATACTGGAGAATATGGCCTTGATTATAAGAACGTCTTACCGATGAACTCAATGATGGTTGACTGAAAACATGAGTGACTTGTTGTAAGGCAATTCCTCGATCACTCTTTTGAATGACATCAGCTGTATCTACATCATCGATATGAATATAACCTGTTTGAGCTACCCCATTTACGATCACTGTAGCTTCAAACCAACTCGCTGAATAAGCACGATAACGTAAAATTTGTCCGCTATTATAGCCTTTTAATGAAGAAGCATTTCTAGATGCTTCGGCATACACATGGGTTGTACTCTTTAATGCTACGCCTCGTAAATCCGATACTCCATTTTGATTAACTGGTCCAACATCATTAATATGAATATACCCAGTGCGAGCAACTCCATTTAATATGACAGTGGCTTGATACCACTCTGATGTGAAGCTACGGAATTGTAAAATATGACCCTTATTATAACTTCTTAGTATGGCAGAACTTTTAGAAGTAGAGGCATACACTTTTGCTGTATCTTTAATGGCAACGCCTCTCAACTGCTCTTGATTACCATTAGCTACGTCTACATCATTTACATGAATATAACCTGTGTGTTGAACACCATTTATAATAACCGTTGCGATATACCATTGTGAGTTATGCTCTTTAAATCTCAATAAATGACCCTTGTTATAACTTCTTAATACATTGGAGCTCTTTGTTGTTTGACTATATACATTTGTTGGTGCCTGTAAGGCTACGCCTTGAAGCTCAACTTCCTTCTCTTGGACTGGTGGGTTGTTTCCAACATCATTTACATGGATATAACCAGTCGTTGGACTGCCATCTATATATACAGTTGCCTCATACCACTCTGTAGTAAACGTTTTAAACTTCAAAAGATGACCTTGATTATAGGTTCTAAGGATATCTGAGTTAAGAGAAGTACTTGAATAAACGGGTGTAGGATCTTTTAACCCATACCCTTCTTTATTTACTTGAGTACTAACGACTGTGTCAACATCTTTAGTATTAATGTAACCAGTGTGAGCAACACCATTTAAATATACAGTAGCCACATGATAATTTGAGTTATACGGTGAATACCTTAAAATATGACCTTGATTATAAGATCTCAGTACTTTCGCATTTGATGAGGGTGACTCTACCACATTTGTTGTAGTCTGCAAGGCTATTCCTCTAAGCTGCTGGTTACTACTAGTTGTCACCATTTGTGAGCTCATAGAAAACGCACTAAATGTTGCAATAGTACTCTCTATCTCTTCTTCATCTGCCAACTCTGTCGGCAACTCTTCTGCTTCAACTTCTTTTACTTTCTTTTCTTCAGAATGCGTCTCGGGTTTCTCTTCTTCATCTAAACGTAAATTATCCATATCTTCTTCAACGACTTCATCAACCGCTTCTGCTTCGGTCACATCTTCATTCTCTACACTAACTTCATCTGACTCTTCATTCGATTGTTTCTCTGTAGAAGCTTCTTCAATAGAAGCTTCTTCTTCCAGATGAGCTAGTTCATCATGAACTGATTCTAGTAGCAAACTCATCTCTTCTTCTGAGATCAAGAAATCGCTTAATAGATATCCACTCATAGACTCGTATTCTTCTAGAGTTTCTCCTTCATTAGAAACGATTTCTACTAATGAATATTCCTTCTCTTCCTCTAACAATAGAACCGGAGTAAAATTCTCTAGTTCAGCTACTATTGCATCCTCATCATCCAACGATTCATATAATGGAACGAATTCTTCAGAATGTGAATAGACAAATGCAGGATTACCTTTATCAACTTTAGATAACTGATTTTCTGCACTCACATGCTGAGGAATAAACTGAAACAATAAGAATATAAAAACAACGACGACGTTTATTTTTTTCATTTCCTACCACCTTTTTCATATATTTAGTACAAATTTAGACAAAAAATGCACTATTAGTAATACTATATGAAAAAATATGAAAAGTTAATAGTAAAATAGAAAGATATTGGTGATTTTACTAGAATTGTCAATATTTCATAACAACCAATTTAAAAAGAGCTTAATTGCCATAATTAAATAAGTTATAACAAGTTTTTCTCTTAAGTCGAATAAGATCGATTTTTGTAATATCAATTTCATGATCCCTTGGTAGATAACGTCGATTCATGATATAATCCAGAAAAGAAATATTATGATGTTTGGTAAAAGTCGCTCCTTTTTTGATAGATATAATACTATCAAAAAGAGCGATATTTTCATGCGCAGAAAAAGGTTGCCTCTAGAGTTATTGATTAATGATCTTTTGGACAGCCTAGAGCTTAATAAGTACGTAACTGACATGAAAACCTATTCAGTTGAGGAGGCACCAAGTATGATCGGCAAGGTTGTAAAGATTGGAAAAAGAAAATCAAAAACTGCTTTCAATCTATTGAGGAAATTTATTGTAAGGCGAAGAAATAATAACGTTTTTTATTTGAATACGTTTGCTGATACTAACGAAGGGTTTACCCTCTCCGGAGAAATAAACTCCATTCCAAAGATAATAAAAAAGGCTCCAATTGAGCAACATTCTTACATGGAGATTCGTAGTATGGCTGATTCGAACATTACGTATACAACCCCTTTAAATTTAGATCTTCTTTCCGATGGAAAAAAGAGGAAATTAGAATTCAGCTGTTTACTTCCCCCAACAGGGTTAGTTGACTGGCAA
The DNA here is from genome assembly GCF_040939795.1 of Alkalihalophilus sp. As8PL. Taxonomy (GTDB): domain Bacteria; phylum Bacillota; class Bacilli; order Bacillales; family Bacillaceae_D; genus Alkalihalophilus; species Alkalihalophilus lindianensis. Next base: position 2,346,361 of record NZ_CP162551.1, on the reverse strand, counting down.
AATTCGATTAAATGGGCATTGTATATTGTATTAAGTGATGGCAACAAGGAAACTCAATATCGTATGAAACCTGCAAAATCAATGTTACACTCTTTTATTATTCATTCTCATTTTAAAGATGGGCTTACATTTGAGCCATATGAGACAGTTGCAGGTAATCTTAGCATTAAAGTGCAACCAGTGTCAGCTCTTGATTCACTTTCAATATATCCACATTATTTAGAGGATGTACAGCTAACAAATAACGGCTATCATTTATCAGGCGTTGCATCTAAGGACTTACTCACAAAACTTCAGGTGGATGAATATGGTCTGCTACTCAAGAAAAGAAATGGGCATTTCACAAGGAAATTCCCCATAGCTTGGACACAAGAAAACACGTGGGAGACAAATGTAACATTTGAAGACATTCCAACAGATAACGGAATTTGGGATGCTTATTTCTTTATCGAGTCTGAAGGTATCATAAAAAAATACAGAATGAAAACCACGATAATTCTTCGCCTTAAAGATGCGATTCAATATAAGCAGGATGGTATAAAAGGAACACTATCCACGATGCCTTATACAACAAAAAAAGCTTCATTTTCTATTAAATTAAAGACTGAAACGATTAAATTATATCAGCTTAGTACAGTAAGAAACGAAAAAGAAATGATCATTAGTGGTTCTATACAGAATTGCGATCATTTGGAGAAGAATTATAATTTGGTATTCAGAGAAAGAAATTCTAATATCCGATCTGAATTTTCCTTGAAAGCCTGGGTAGACCCTGAACATCCAAAACGCATGTATTTTGAGGGTACAATTAATGAAACAATATTACTTCAGACGATTCAAGGAGGAAGATCGAGATATGATGTGTATCTTGCAGGAGAAAAAGATGGAGAATATCGAACTTTAAGAATTAGAACCGGATTAAACGAATTAAAAGAAAAAACAAAGAAAGAACATTTATCGGAGTACGGGTTTTTCCACTCTTATTTCTACTCAACGGTAAATAATCGACTATCTTTCGCCTACAAAGAACCTACTTTAATGAGAAATCTCTATGACTTTAAAATAAGTGAGGGCAAACTCAGTTTAAATGGTTTTGCTTACCTTGAAGGCCTGCAAAACGAGGAACCTAGTGACCAGATGATTTTCATTGTCGCAAAAAGCAGAGAAACAGAAGATGAAATAGTATTTTCGACAAAGCAGCGTCAAAGCTTAATTAAAAGAAAAGGTAGTGGCAAATGGTCAGATTTCACTACGGCTATTTCAATGAAGGATTTACTTCAGGTTTATAGTAATGGTAAAGATATTATTGACCTTTATGTTCGAATTGAAAGCCCAAAAATTACACGGGATCGGAAGCTTGGTAAAGAAACATTCACCTATTATAAAGATGAGATTCTAGATTCTCACCTTTTAAAAGGAACCTCTTCTTCCGTTGGATTTTATATGACCTACACTCCAAGAGGAAATCTTAAAATTGAAACATACGATTACAAGAATACACATTTAGAACAACTAGAAAAATTAAACACAGAATGGTCCCTTGATCGTGATCGTGAAATTTGGATTATTGGGGAAAGACCAGACACAGCTCAGGATACAGGATATCACTTCTTTAAGTATTGTCGAGAGAAGCATCCAGAGGTCGATGTTTATTATGCAATTGATCGAGAAGCTCAGGATGTTAAAAATATTAAACATTTAGGCAACGTGTTGTTTATAGGAAGCGATGAACATGTGGAGAAAAGTTTACAAGCAACTGCCTTTTTCGGCTCACATGATTTAGACTACCTACTACCATTTAAAGGTATATTAATGAAATCGTACCGTGAAGGTCTAAGGGTATTTTTGCAACATGGAGTACTTGGTAGAAAAAGTGTAGAATACCATAAAGAATATTATAAACATCCATTCCATATCTTCATTGTATCTTCTGTTGAAGAAAAAGAAATGGTTATGGATGTCATGGGATATAACGCTGAAGAAGTTAGAGTAACAGGCTTATCAAGATTTGATAATTTGCTTAAAAATCATCACCCTGAAAAGAAAATTCTTCTTATCCCGACATGGCGAGAGTGGTTAAATTCAGAAGAAGAGTTTTTAAGGTCTGATTATTACCACCGCTACCTAGCTATAATGAAGGACAATACTCTTCGTGATCTATTAGAGAAGAATAATATGTGGCTTGAGTTTTATCCTCATTACCGCATGCAGCCTTATATTCACGAATTCAAGAAGAATGAAAGTGATGCCATAAGAGTAATCCAATTAGGAGAGCAAAATGTACAGGACTTGCTGAAATCAAGTCAAATGATGATTACTGATTTCTCAAGTGTTTCCTTTGATTTCACTTACATGAGTAAGCCGGTCATTTATTATCACTTCGACCAAGAGAGCTTCTTTAAAAATGGAATCCTTAGACCACTAGATGAGACATTCCTTGGAGACATCGTTAATAACCAAGAAAGTCTCGTGGAATCAATCAAAAAATATATTGAGCGAGATTTTAAAGAAGAAGAATGGGTACAAAGTAAGAAGCCTAGTATCTTCACCTATACAGATCTAGACAATAACAAGAGAATTTTCGAACTGGCTCTGGATATGAAATCTCAACACAAAAAGATAAAAGAAGTGAATTAAAACAACAACTCATAAAGGGTGAGGCGTTCTAGCAACATTTGCGTCACCCCTTCTTTTTTTGCAAAAAAAAGCTGTCGTTAAAAAGTCATTTGGTTATGACCTTTTACGGCAGCCTTTTTATTGATTATAAAATTCAAATGTCTGCTTTAATCCAGATTGCACGGTTTCTTTTGGTATCCAACCCATTTTCCGTTGAGCTTTTTCATTTAATAAATAGCTGTGCTTAATATCTCCAGCTCTTTCATCGACCATTTCTTTTTGCAGGGTTCTACCAATCACTTCTTCAAATGCTGTAATGGTATCATTTAGAGTAGTGGCTACTCCTGTACTAATATTAAAAAAGTCATTAAAAGTTTCTTCACTTGCACGCATATTCGCTTCAACTACATCGCTAACATGGATAAAATCTCTCGTTTGTTCTCCGTTACCAAATACACAGAACCCTCTCTCACTTAGAGCACAATTTACTAGGATTGAAATAACTCCACCTTCCCCTTTAGGGTCTTGGTATTTACCATATACATTCGAATAGCGAAAGATCGTGTATGGAATTTGATACAGTTCATGATAAGCTCTAATATATTGTTCCGGTGTGTACTTGGAAATCCCATAAGTAGAAATCGGAGCTACTGGGTGATCTTCATCTATCCCTAGGTATACAGGTGTTCCGTATACAGCAGCAGATGAAGGATAAATTAAAGTTGCTCCTTTGTTCATACGGCAAGCTTCTAATATATTTATCGTCCCTAAGATATTCACATTCGCATCAAACGCCGGTTCTTTAATGGACCTCTGCACATCAATTTGGGCTGCATGGTGATTAATAACATCCGGTTTTTCTTTTTCGACAACCTTGAAAAATGCCTGATCTGTTATATCGACTTGATAAAAAGTCACTCGCTTATGTTCTAAAAGATGACCAAGCGGGGGATGTATATCAACAATGACAACATCATGGCCCTTTTTCAAATAGGCCTCTACTAGATTCATTCCGATAAAACCTGAACCACCTGTTACTAAGACTTTCATTATGTTCCCTTCCTTTGCACTACCCTTCTACCAAACGAATTATAGTGAAATCCAAGCTTTTCCATCACCTTCGGATCAAATATATTTCGTCCATCAATCACAACTGGGCATCTCATTATCCTTTTTACTTCTTTAAAATTAATCTCTTTAAACTCTTGCCACTCTGTTAAGAGGACTAATGCATCTGCATTGGTTAAAGCTTCCATGTATGAAGAAACGGTAGTAAGATTTTTTATATGCTTAATCATTTGGTTGTTCGCTATTGGATCATAACATATTATATCCGCTTCATCATCCTTTAAAAGTCTGATTAAGTCAAGAGACGGTGCAGATCTGATATCATCTGTATTTGGCTTGAAACTTAAACCTAAAAGAGCAATTCGTTTACCTTTAAGGGACTGATCTCCAAATGCCTGCTTTATTTTGTAAAACATCCTCGTACGTTGATTCATATTGACGCGATCGACCTCTGGCAAGATCTTAAGGGAATAACCTGCCTTTTCACCAATCGTGATCATTGCCTTCACATCCTTAGGAAAGCAAGATCCACCATAACCCACTCCTGCATGTAAGAAAGCCGAACCAATTCGATGGTCATACCCCATGCCTTCAGCTACCTTCGTCACATTTGCTCCAACGACCTCACATAAATTAGCTACTTCATTAATAAAGCTAATCTTCATTGCTAAAAAGGCATTAGAAGCGTATTTAATCATCTCAGCTGATTCGATATTTGTCACAACTTCACTTGTCTGAAAAGGTTGATGAAGTTCACTTAACGTGCGATAAGCTCCCTCTGACTCCACACCAAATACGACACGGTCCATATGAAACATATCATAAATAGCAGACCCTTCTCTCAAAAACTCTGGATTAGACGCAACTTGAATTGAATTAAGCCCTGATTCCTCTTGAATAATCGCTTTCACTTGTTTTCCAGTACCCACCGGAACGGTACTTTTAATGGCCACGATCTGGCCTTCTCTTATAAAGTAACCAATTTCTTTTGCCACCGCATAGACATAATGTAAATCTGCCTCGCCGTTTTCTTTTTCAGGAGTGCCTACTGCAATATAGATCACCTTTGCAGATTCCATACTCTTTTGTAAGTCGTTTGAGAAGGTAAGCTTTCCTTGATCCAAATTACTCCTCAACATATCACTTAAACCGGGCTCATAAATCGGACATTGGCCGTTTGATAACTGGCTTATTTTTTCGGTGTCTATGTCCACACATGAGACGTCATGTCCAATTTCGCTAAAACATACACCAGACACTAAACCAACATACCCTGTTCCTATTATAGATATTTTCATAGCTTTCTATTCCCCACTTTTATTGCTTGCTTCAATGATTGAATGGAGAAGTTGCATGACATCATCCTTCAATTCATCTCGCATTAAAGCAAATTCGAGTGTGGCTTGCACAAATCCTAATTTGTTTCCAATGTCATACCTTTTCCCTTTAAAAGGATAAGCATATAACTCTCTCTCATAAGTTAGTTGCTGCAGCGCATCGGTTAACTGAATTTCTCCACCACGCCCTGGCTCAATGCGCTCTAACACATCAAAAATATCTGGAGTTAAAATATACCTTCCCATAATCGCTAAATTAGAAGGCGCCTCATCTATTTCTGGCTTCTCTACTAAAGATCGGATTTGAAAAAGTTGGTTGTTTATTTTTTGTTCGAAATGATCAACGACACCATAATTGGATAACTCTTCACGTGTCACTTCTTGTACCCCAATAATCGGTGCTTGAACAGCCTCATATTCATTTAATAATTGCTTTAAACATGGCTCTTCTTTTGAAACAACAATATCATCTCCAAGCATCACGGCAAATGGAGAGTCGCCAACGAATTTACGTGCACACCAAATGGCATGACCTAATCCTCTAGGTTCTTTTTGACGAATATAATGAATATCAACCATCTCAGAAATTTTTCGGATTTCCGTCAGTTGATCATAGTTCCCCTTTTTCACAAGCGCTTCTTCTAACTCAAAGGAATAGTCAAAATGATCCTCGATTGCCCTCTTCCCTCGGCCCGTTACAATTATGATATCTTCAATTCCCGAGGTAACTGCTTCTTCAATAATGTACTGAATCGCTGGCCGGTCTAATACAGGCAACATTTCTTTTGGCTGTGCTTTTGTTGCTGGTAAAAATCTAGTTCCTAACCCGGCAGCGGGAATAATCGCTTTCTTAACACTCACACGCATCCCCTCCAAGAATAATCCTATTTCTACTCTACGTTATTCCAGGTTTTTTAGAACATGACGATTCCTTTTAGCTAATTCAATAAAGATAAAACAGATCAGGATTATCACCCAAAATCTCGGCGATGCAAAGTCCGAACGGTATAAAGATGTAATGCCAAGATGAAACCATAAAAGAAGAGCATACATATAATACCGATCATCGAATCTCTTCTTATATAGTGTCACTAGTATTTTAAGATATACAAGTAAAAAAGCTGCAAAACCAAAGATCCCATGTTCATATAATAAATCAATAAAGACATTATTAGAGGTCACACTTAATCTTCCTTGGTGATGTAAAAATTTTGTATCAGCCAAAAATTGATAACTGCCCGGTCCGAAACCAAACAAACTATTAATCCATGAGTAATCGAACAACCAAATAATGGGCATTACAAGCATATATAAACGACTATGGCGATGAAGATCAAATACCGTCTCAAACCGTCCGATAACAGGCATTAATAAATCCATGATAAACTCACGTGCAAATACAATAAGTAAGAGAGTGAGAATTCCACCATACATAAATATTAAATAACGTTTAGGTCTGCCTCCTTTTCCTTGAAAAAGAAACAAGATAATAAGCACTCCAACTAGCATGGCTACATTTACATACCCACTTAATGAGTAGGAGAACAATAGGACAACCATACATGGTAACGCTAACTCCCCTAGATAACGCCATTTATCTCGATACACAACAAAGCCGATGATTAATCCATCTATTAAAAGAGGTACGAGATAGCTCGGCTCATCTACAATGGATGTTAGACGAAAATTAAACATTACTTCAGAAGTTACACTATGTACAAAGGATCTTGTTGATAAATTAACCATCGGGAACCCGAATAAAAAATGACCTAATTGCCACAACCCCACCCATGCAATGACGATTACACTTAAAACATATGCTCTCGTTAAAAAAAGAAGTTGGTGAGTGGTGAATAAGCGAATAAGTTTCACACTAATCCAAAATACAAGCAAAATCAGACTGAGATTAATGACTCGTCGTGGCAGCGATTGAAAGAAGTATTGTTGATATTCGGCAGATAGAATCACTGTCAGGTTATAAGCTCCAGCCAAACTAGCTGTTAGGAGGGGCACTACAAATGCGACAAGCAACCAAAGTTCTTGATTAGATCGGTCAAAAGCTTGAAAAACCCTCGCTTCAGGACGGAATTTCATATAAATGACGAGTGCAAATAAAAAGCTTAAAGTCAAAATGACACTTGTAGGAACGACTGTTACATGCTGAAAAGCAGATGAGACGGAATAGGGAGAGAGAAAAAAGAAAATAAACCATACTAGTAAGATCCAGCGGTCACGTTGTGTAGTAGTTCCTATTGTCTCTCGCATTCAACCCCTCCTCTCCCTTCCTTAAAATAAATCACAATAAAAGTTAGGTTTGCCAATTCAATCTTTTTTTATAACTTGTGAAACGAGCTGGACCTTTGGTTAAGAAAGAGAAAAAAATGGATATACTGAAAAGGAAGTTCGTACCGAATCAAGATGCAATAATGGATAAAGGGGAGGCTCTTTTTGAAAAAAATACTTGTATTACTGACTTTGGCATTTCTCGTAGTTTTGATAGGGGGATGCGGTCAAGATACTTTAATCATTCGGACACCACTAGAAGGTGATAACTACCTTCGCAATAACATTAAAACAATGGATTGGACGACTTTTGAAGCGCTTCTTTCTGATGAACATTCCATTACAACTGAAGAATTCCACTTGTTAAAACATCTAGTTGACGTCCACCCAACTACAAAATATGTACTCTACCCAAACGAGTTATTTCGGTTCTCAGAAGATGAAGATTTGCTTTATGCACTCACTTGGGAAGAAGCAGGTTCATTAAGTAAGCTAAAGTCGATCTCTTTCCCTTAAGGAACTTTATATTGCCTCAACTCTCTTAATGCATGCTTATATAACGTAAGAGGTCGCTCTAAATGAGAGTATTTCTTCAAGAAAAAGTACGTTAACATCGAGAATCCTATAGGGGTATTAAACATTTTCTTTAATAAAGGTCCTTTACTGATTAATGCTTGTTCAGTTAGACGCGATTGGATAGTGGGCTTCTTGTGATACACAATAATCTCTGGTACATACCTCATCCTATAACCTGCTCGGTAAAGTTTTAGCAACAGAAGATTTTCTTCCCCACTTGGATACTTTGCACCTAATCCAAAATCTTCATCAAACTTCACTAAATTCATATTTAACTCTGATCGCTTAAAAAACATTTCAATCGACGATTTCTTGAATACGTCACGCCAACTTAGTCTCTTATCATGAACTGGATAGGTTTTGTAATACTGCTTTTCCTCAAAATCATAGATTTGAAAACAGAGAATTGGCTCATCTGAGTTTACAAAATGATTGCCGGCTTTTTCAAACGCACCCTGAGGATACCAACAGTCATCATCTGAAAAGGTTAAAATCTCCCCACTAGCTGAAAGCAGTCCTTGATTTCTCGCATAGGAAAGTCCACGCTTCTCTAGAGTTATATGCTTAGATGAGAAGGAAACGTTTCTTAACAGATCGGATACAGTTTGGTGATTTGCTTGTGAAACAACAATGACTTCAAATGATTGGCTCGATTGATATGCAAAGCTAGTGAAAAGTCGCTGCAATTCATTCGGCCGCTCACCAAGTGTAGGGATAATCACGCTAATCATCTCAGGCTCTCCTCCTTTGGTTAGTTAAGTAAAACTTCGTATTTTTGCACGCATTGATCAATTGTAAACTCGTTTGCTCTTTTCTTTAAGAGTGCTTCATTGCGTGGCAGCCCTAAAGTGTGAACCATCGCCTTAGCTAGCTTATTAGCATCTCTAACAGGTACAAGTTCACCGTAGATACCATTTTCTAATATTTCCGAAGGTCCACTTGGACAATTTGTCGATACAACTGGACAACCTACTGCTAATGCCTCTACTAGAACGTTTCCGAACCCTTCCCATCCTGAAGATAAGACAAATAACGAAGCTTGGCGCATATATGGGTAGGGATTTGTCTGAAACCCTACAAAATCAACCACAGACTCTATTTCTAATTGCCGACTAAGGGCACGAAGCTCTTCTTCTTCAGGTCCATCCCCTATAAATAGTAACCTTGTCGCAGGTTTATTATGAAAAACAGATTGAAAAGCTCTTAACAAAGTGGGGTAGTCTTTCTGTTTATGTAGACGTCCTACACTGACAATAACTGTTTTTTGTTCTTGAAACCAAGGGTGTGCAACGGGTTCCTCCGCTTTCTTAATCAACTTATCACTTACAACTGGATTGTAGATCACATGTATCTTTTCTTTTGGCACACCTGTGATCTCTTGAATATCGCTTGCTACCCCTTTAGATACAGCCACAATCTCATCCGCTTTTTGATACGTATATTTAACGTACGTCCGGATTCGTTTGAATTTCTTTGGTTCATGATGAACTTGCTCTGTTAAATTAACCCGACAACTAACAATTACTTTTGTACGGACTCGTGCTACTAATTTAGCCATGATTGCGATCACATTAATATAATCTTTTGCTGAAACAAGATAATTCGGTTTTTCTCTTCTTAAATACCGACAAAGCTCCAAAAAGCACGCACTCATCTTTTTTTTATTAAATGTCTGGACTCGGACCTCTGGTGGTACTTCATTTAGATAATCCCCTGTATAATTCACCACAATGAGATCAACTACATACCCTTTTTGCACAAAAGCTTCAGCCAGGTGTATTGTCATTCTCTCAACCCCGCCACCATCAAGGGAGTATAACAAGAATGCGATTTTCTTACTCATTTTATCCCTCCATTTATATCCGACTTACTTTGACTATATAGTTTCTTATTTGCCCAATCCCTAAGATCAAAAGCATTTACAACATAAGCGGCAATTCCGTACGTCAAAACCCCCAGTGTAACTTGATAAATGAGAGAGATCACTCCAAGATGATCACGAATCGGCCAAAGGCATAAACCCATAATGAGGCCAGCACTAACTATTTTGATTAAATCTCCGATTGGAATTGGTATAGGGTGTATTTGAATATGAACAAGCATCCAACTCAGTAAAATTGCAGTTACATATGAGGCAACCGTAGCAATTGCCGCCCCTTCTAGACCCATAACTGGGATCAATACAAAATTGAGTACGATATTTAATACCCCCGCTACGACGACTGGAATGACTTGTAATGATGTTTTCTTTTTTAAATAGAACATAATATCGATGCAATACAATTTGAAGCCTCGAAGAAGGGCGATGACTACTATATAAGGAATTAATAAACGAGCGGCTTGTCTATATTGTTCTCCCAGTAACAAGTAAACTAAATTATCACTAAGCAACCAAACACCTAAAGCAGCCGGAATTGAAATAAAGAAAATCAGGCTCGTATTTCGTTTAACTTGTTGATAAGATGCCTTTTCTCCTTTCTCTTCCATCACTTTCATGGCAATCGGCAAAGCCGCTAAATTAACGACCATCATCAGTGTGAAAATACTCTGCTCAATCAAATCATATGTGACAGAATACACCCCCGTAGCCGCAGTCGTCATTAGATACCCAATGATTAAGCGATCCGAATTGTGAATCACAACTGTCATCAATAACGTAAGCGTTAGTGGCAATCCGTACATTAGAAAGCTCTTAAACATAGTATGGTCAAAATCTGTTGTATTTAAATGAACCTTCCATATCTGAATGGTCGGACGTAAAAAGGTAAGCAATAAGGCAATTATTAATCCTATCAACAACCCAACAGCTCCAAAACCACTACTAATTAGCAATGTCCCTAGTACAATTCCTAAGGTTGCTCGAGTAAAGGAATAATACCCGTATGATTTCGGATTTAACTGAGCACGCATCAGTGAAAGATTGACTCCTCCCCATGATTGAAGCCAAGAAAGTAGTAAACAAAGCACCACGAGAGATAAAGAAATGTTCGGGAAAATAATAGCAGTCATAACTCCGATAATCGTTGTCAGCAAGACCAATCCAAGAAACGAAAGTTTTAATGTACTAAGAAATTTCGACTCCATCTTATACTGTGAATAATAGCGAAGGAGACTTAACTTAATCCATTCAAATACAACCGCATTAACAAGCGCTGTAATAGCGATTACCAAAGCATACACTCCATATTGTTCAGGTGATAGCAACCGTGTGAAAACAGCTATACTCAAAAATCCAATTAGTGCTGGAATACCATGTGAGAAAACATACATGAACGCATGCTTTGAAACCATAAAATCCCCCCTTCCTTCCCTGTCATCTATCGTACACATAAAAAAGCGATTCTAGTCTATTTTTAGACCAAAATCGCTTTGAAACCTTTTCTATTATCGATCATTCACAATTGCACCCTTTTTCGACTTATATAGGCTGCGTTCTAACTTCTCAGCTTGCCCCTCTGCTTGTGACTTATTCAATACTACGAGAACTGTACGGAATAATAACACAATATCAAGCCAGATCGAATAGTGGCGAATATAATATAAGTCAAACTTTAATTTACGCTCCGGGCTTGTAGTGTAATTACCTAAAACCTGCGCATAGCCAGTGATCCCTGGCTTCACTGAATTTCTGTAATAGAACCACTTATTTTCTTTTTCAAATTGCTTTGCAAAGAAATCACGTTCCGGTCTTGGACCCACCAAAGACATGTCTCCTCTTAATACGTTCAACAATTGAGGTAACTCATCAATGCGAGTACGTCTGATGAATGCCCCTATTTTCGTAATTCGTGCATCTTGACTTGTAGCAAGTGTAGGACCAGTCTTTGCTTCAGCATCCATAATCATTGAACGAAACTTCAAAATATGGAAGGGTCTTTGGTCCATGCCAACACGTTCTTGTTTAAAGAAGAACGGACCTCCATCTTCAAGCTTGATCAGGATTGCTGTTAACACCATTACTGGTAATGTTAAAAGCAATAAGATAAGAGAAACAGACACATCTAATGCACGTTTAAGTAAGGTCTGTGCATTACTTAAAGTAAATGGTTTAACTTGTAAGACCATTGTATCCCCTACTGTAGTGAAGGAAGTTTTCATAATGAATAAATCATTCGTATTCGGTATCATATAGACAAACTTCTTCTGTTTCATCGCAAAGTATAAAATGTCATTTTTCACTTCTTCATTTAAGCTTGAACCAATAAAAATGAAATTGAATGGTTGGATTTTAAGCTTCATCTGATTAAGAGGTTGATCAGGATTCAGCAATGTAACACCAGTATCTTTTGAGATCATTTTTGAACTGATAAGGTTACCTTGCATCATCTCAAATTCTTCCTCACATCCGATGAAAACAGCTTTATCCCTAAATTTCTTTGTGTTCATTCTTAGGAAAAAGCTTTTCCAGAAAAAGAGTGATCCAAAGATAAAGATATGCGCAAGTAATATAACCGAGCGCGGCAAGGCAAATTCTCGGAAAATAAAGGAAGCTGCAACCGTTAGTACCATGATACTTGCAGAAGCCACAATTAATTTTTTCACTAAATCTGATTGATTACGTTGAACGAGTCGGTCTAACTCAAATACGTATAAAAAACAGATACCAATTAATAAGATCCAAGGGATGATACTAATGAAGGCATCAATATTCCTTGCATCAATTGGTCTAAAGTGAGAAACAATATAAAAGGCTGCTGAGTATGAAATTAAAATGAATAAAACGTCTAGCAAAATGATTAGCAATCTCGCTGTTCGTTTTGGGATAATATTTTCCATATTCATAACTCCTAATTTTATAATAAATACCCCTAGCTAACTGAAGTACTAAGGGCATCCTCGCGAAAAATATACGATATATATTACAAATTAACCAATCTGTAATTCTTCTTTAATCTTACTCGTAGAAATTCCCGCTGTTCTTGGTAGATAAACCACTTCACAATAATCTTTTAAGAAGTCAAATTCACCTTCCCAATCATCACCCATAACAAAAACATCAACATTCCGATCAATGACATCTGAAACTTTTTGTTCCCAGTTCTCTTCTGAAATCACTTCATCTACATAACGAATCGCTTCTAAAATCATTTTACGATTTTCAAAGCTATGGTAAGATTTTTTATTCTTCAACTTATTAAAATCATCAGATGATATCGCAACGATCAAGTAGTCTCCAAGATCTTTTGCGCGTTTTAGTAGATTAATATGTCCCCAGTGTAGAAGATCAAAAGTACCATATGTGATTACTTTTTTCACATCGATTACCTCCTAAATTACTCAATCATACATATATAACGAATCAAATAGTAAGTTAGTTTCATTGTTGTTTAATTAAGTAGTATCATAATCTATTATTAAACTCATTGAATCATTATACCATAGCCCTAAAGAAAAGAAAGCCAAACTCATAATAACCGACATTTTCCTACAACTATGTGAAGATTGAGTGAAAGATAAGGAAAAGGAATCTCACCACAATCATGTAAGATTCCTTTTTGCAATTACTTTATCAGATCTTACACACAAAAAAGCATGCGCAGACGAGAGAACTCTCTTATGTGCACATGCTATTTCCCACATATACTTAGATGGATCTAGTCGTAATATATAATCGTACTAGCATCTTTAATGTAAGAATGACCAAAAAAACAACAATATAAAGGAAGATTACATTTATGCTCGTGAAGAATGTAAGCAACGTTAATAAAAGCAACGTTACATAAAAACCTGGTAATCCTAGTAAAAACCCAGCAAAATCGAAAACAATAGATTTTGAGCGAATCTTATTCATAGGATCTTGTTCATTTTCTTTTACTTTCGTCAGTTGATACGAAAGCGGCACGAGAAGAGAGAGAATAATGGCTGTTATTAAGCCGTATAAAATCAATGCTTCCCACACCGTAAAGAAAATTCGATCCGTCATCTGTAATAAGCAAAAAACAAATGAAAGGAAGATAGGGAGTTGAGTGGCTTGAATTAACAAATCAATAAAATAACCTTTTTTTGATGTATTCTTCGTAATTCTGGCCACTTCTCCGTCGACACAATCAAGTAAATAACCAATATTGTATGCAAAAAAAGCACAGATAAAAGCCCAAGGTGTTGAGATCATCATAAAAAATCCAGAAGATAGCATTCCAACAAAGCTCATCCAACTAATCGTATTAGGAGTCAGACGTAATTTGATAAAAAGTAGCGTAACAAAAATGGAAAGCCGTCTTAATACAAACCAAGACCACAAGTCTTCTTTATTACTATAACGTTGTGATTTCTCGCGGTATTCACGAATTTTGTCTGTATCGAATACCGTCGATGGAATCGTACCGTAAATTGACTTCATGTTGGTCTCCTTTATTTGAACAGTTTCTCTACAACACGCTTGGATGCTTCTCCGTCTTCCAAATAGCAATACGTCTTGTAAAATTCATTATATTTCTCTTCGTAGTGACTGATCCCATTCTTAAAGAACATGTTCATTTCTTTAATCACTTCATCTGTTGTACGTACAATTGGACCTGGAGCTTGTTGTTCCATATCAAAATAAAACCCGCGAATTTTATTTTGATATTTATCCATATCATACGTATAGAAAATAATTGGACGCTTTAGATTCGCATAATCAAAGAAAACCGAAGAATAGTCTGTAATCAATAAATCAGAAATGATGTATAACTCATTAATATCAAGATAGTTTGAGAAGTCATAAACAAAACCCTCATACCCGGTGAGATCCACCTTATCGGCTATAAATGAGTGTAACCTTAAAAGGAGTATACAATCAGAACCTAGTTCATTCTTCATTTTTTCTAAATCCAAAGCTAATTGAAATTTATACTTACCAACTTGTTGATATTCATCATCTCGCCAAGTTGGTGCATAAAGCACAATTTTTTTATCCAACGGTAGTTGTAGCTTTTTCTTAAGTGATTGTATATGCTCCCTGTTATCATACTTTAATAAGTAATCATTACGAGGGTAACCAGACTCGATCATTTCTTTTTGAAAATGAAATGCCCGTTTGAAAATATCAGAAGAGTAACGATTAGGAGAAATCAAATAATCCCAATGACTAGACTCATTATGAAAATTTTTAATATATGTCTCCCTCGTCGTCCCTGGCATATGCACCTCTTCCATATCAGCAACTAAGCGCTTCAATGGTGTACCGTGCCACGTTTGTAGATAGACTGTATGCTTAGGTTTTGGTACCCAATTCGGCATACGGCTATTCGTGACCCAAAATTCCGCACGAGCCATCATCATAAACCACTTTGGAGAGAGCCTCTCTACAACAGGAATACCTTCTTCCACAAATTGGCCCATTATCTTCTTATTAACACTCCAAACGAGGTCATAATCTTGATCTTTGTTTTCTGCCAAATATTCATAGATCGCTCTCGGATTACAGCTATATTGCTTGCCGGAAAAACTTTCAAACATGATTAACTTCTTTTTAACAGGTAACCATGAAAGTACTGTAAAGATCATCGTACAAAGCAAGCGAAAGAGGGAGCTTTTTTTTAGTTTTACAAGTAAGGTTTTCATCATTTAAGCACCTTTACTATTTGATTGATTCATTACGAAAGACTTCTTCAATGATTCTTTTTGATGCAGTCCCATCATCTAGATGACAGAATTCCTCAAAGAACGCCTCAAAGCGATCTTCAAACTGCTGTGATGTGTGATCAATTGATACAATGGCCTTGGTGATTTCCTCTGCCTCAAGTAAGATTGGACCAGGTGCCACTTCTGTAAAGTTGAAATAAAACCCTCGTAAAGTGTCTCTATATTTCTCTAAATCATAGGTAAAAAAGAGAATAGGGCGTTTGAGATTTGCAAAATCAAAAAACACAGACGAATAGTCTGTGATGAGAATATCAGAGACTAAATACATTTCAGCAATATCATCATAGCTTGATAAGTTATACACAAAACCCTCATAGCCATCTATGTTAAGGGAATCTGCAATCAGATAATGCATACGTAACACTAAAACATAGTCATCACCAAGTTGCTCACGCATGCCTTTTAGATCTAATTTAAGATCAAATTTATATTGTCCCTTTTTATGAAATTCATCATCGCGCCAAGTAGGTGCATATAAGATGATTTTTTTATCTTTGGGCAACCCCATTTTTTCTTTTAAGGAACTAATTTCACTCGGGTTATTTTTTTGATACAGAACATCATTACGTGGATACCCTACATCTAGAACTTCTTTTTTAAACTTAAAGGCTCTTTTGAATATATCTGTTGAATAATCGTTCGGTGAAACGAGGTAATCCCACTTCTGTGAGTCCAAATAGAAATTCCTCTTATAACGCTCCGTCGTTGTGCCAGGCATGCGGACTTCTTTCATATCAGCTGCTAATTTTTTTAGCGGTGTCCCGTGCCACGTTTGAAGGAAGACCGTCTCCGGACGTTTCGTGATGTAGTTTGGCATTCGGGCGTTGATTACCCAATACTTAGATGTAGCCAAATAGTAATAATACTTCCAGCTTAACCGTCTCACCTTTTTAGCGTTTCCTGGAATTTCTTTTTGTACATCATTAAGAATCCAAACAAACTCGTAAGGCTGACCTTGCGCGAGAAGTTCCTCATAAATGGCACGAGGATTATCTGAGTAACCCTTACCAGAAAAACTCTCAAAGACAATTCGGTTAGACTTTATAGGCCTCTTTTTAAACACAGAACGGTAAAGCTCTTTATATAAAGCTTGTCTACCTTTTAAAGCCTGTCGTAGCCTATGATAGGTTTGCCGTTGAGCTATGCGCTTCATTACTGTTCTTTTCAAGCCGCTTCTGATTGCTTTCATTTCTCTTTTCGTTAAAAAACCACAGTTCTCTATTGAATCTTTATCCAATAGATTTACGCACTCAACTAAGGAGTCAAACCACACATCCCAAAATTCAGGGTTATTAGTAAGATATGTTGACATGGTTTTATAATAATAGTTAATAAAGTCCACACTTAAGTAGGAATTGATAAAGGAATCTTCTCGAAATTCATTCATAAGATAGATGAACATAGAAAGATAATCAGGAATTTTAACATCATTTGTAAGATACCTCAAGCTAGGCCTATCAATAGGATCATAGCATTCGCCCCTGAAATACGTAGGAACTTGAAGATAAGGGATATGTTCAACATTTTGTATAGCTGGAATAAAGAAAGTTAGATCAGAATATACCATTAACTCTTCATGAAAAGAGAGACCTAGCCTCTCGACATGGTCTTTTCTCATTAATATATTCACGATCGACTTGCGCCGGAAAACTTTTGTCCGTATTTTTTCTTTTAGAAAACTAACACTAGCAGGTAATTCCTCCTCGTATCTAACCTCTTGATCTATAGGTGTCGGAGAAATCATCCCTACCAACAAAGGAGCTTGTCCAATATGCTTCACCATAAGTTCTAAAGTGTGGGGAGCAACATAGTCATCTGCATCTAAAAAGTATATAAATTCTCCTTTTGCTTTTTCTATTCCAGTATTCCTAGCCCAGGCAGCGCCTTTATTCTCCTCATAAAGATACACATGAATATGCTCATGCATTCTCTCAAACGCATTAAGGATCTCTCCACTACCATCTGTAGAGCCATCATCAATGATAATGACTTCAAATTGTTGATAAGTTTGATTAAGGAGAGATAGCAAACATCTCTCTAAGTAATCTTCTTTATTAAAATTCGTCACAATAACACTAATTCGATTCATATGGGAAGCACCTACACTTTTAATGTTGTCTACATCTTCTCATACATCGAAATCATCTCATTTATCTCACCTATAGCTTGTACTTTTCCTCTTTTTAAAACTAATGCTCGATCACATATTTTCTTTAGAGGTCTGAGACTATGAGAAACGATGACGATGGTCTTTCCTTCTTTCTTTAATTCAATCATCTTATTGTAACATTTTTCTTTAAAGTCTTTATCTCCTACTGCTAATACTTCATCAACTAAAATAATGTCAGTTTCAATGTGCACGGCAATCGAAAACCCTAAGCGTGCCTTCATTCCTGATGAGTAGAACTTGATTGGCACATCTATATAATCTTCTAGTTCTGCAAATTCGACAATTTTAGGAAGAATTTCTTCAATCTTATCTTTCTTCAAACCATAGATCGCACAGTTTAATTTAATATTCTCAATACCAGACAAATCACGGCTTAATCCAGCACTTAACTCGATTAATGGCATAATCGTACCGTTTAACTCCACCGATCCTTTGTCTGGATAGATAACGCCTGAAATTACTTTGAACAACGTACTCTTTCCAGCTCCATTTTTCCCGATGATGGCATAGCCTTCCCCTTTTTCTACAGAGAAGGTTACATCATCTAAAGCCTGATACTGTTCATTTATTTTCTCCTTACGCATCATCGAGATCAGTCTACCTTTTAATGTTTTATCGTAAGGTTTCTTAAATAATTTATTTACATTTTTCACTTCAATTGCATTCAATTAAATCACTTCTCCCATTCTCCGACTCAACTTATCAAAGACTTTCCAACTGATCACTAGAAGGATGATGGTGAATCCAGCCGTGTACAAGAGATAATTCATGCCGATAAATTCCCCTCCATAAAACACATAGTGGTATAAGGAGATAATCGTCGCCATGGGGTTAATCATGTAAAGAGATAAATATTCTTCCGGGATTTTTGCGATTGGGTATAAGATTGGCGATAAATACATCCAACCTCTAATTCCCAAGCTACTAATAAATTCAACATCACGGAAGTAGACGTTAATACTTGCTAGCAATAATACAACCGCTAGAACAAATAGAAACTGAAGAACGATCGCTATAGGTAATGCCATAAGACCTTTAAATCCTACTCCTACACCTAAATAGAACGAATAGGCCGCTACTAATAAAAGCGAAATCGCTAAGTTCACTAAGTTAGTAGAGACAATCGTCAAAGGAAATAGCTGTCTTGGAAAATAAACCTTTTTAATTAGAGATGAATTTGAAGTAAGTGACTTTGTTCCTCTCATTACCGAGTGGTTCACAAACATCCATGGAATTAAACCGGAAAGTAAGAACAAGGAATAGTTCTCAATCCCAAAGCGTAGAATGATCGAAAATACAATCGTATAAATAATCATAAGACCTAGTGGCTCTAGTAGTGACCAAAAGTAACCAAGAGCTGTGTTACGGTACTTAATTTTGAGCTCCTTTTTTACTAAAAAGGCGAGCAACTGTTTATATTTAAAAATCTCAAGCATACTATCCTCAACCTATCATTATTAATTTTGGGCGTACTTCACTACTTGCGTAAAGTCCAATACTCTTTTTTAAAGTACGCAATAAATGAACCGAGTCCTCTAAAGAAATGCATACAAAAAAAGGCGAGCATGCATGGTATTAAATACGAAATACCCTTTTGTTTCGCTATTTGTAAACTAAAATAAACATCTAGTAACCCATACCCAATAATAGCTGTAAGCAGTAGTCCTAAAAAGGCTACATGAAAAAACGAACCAATAAATAACAATATACCCCCAATAAAGGCATACAGTGGTACTTTTTTAAATAAACTTAAAGAACCTGGTGTCATTCGATTAGCAATCATTGACCATGTGCCATCACCCATCGACTTATCAATAAGCCCCTTAAGTGAATCTCTCACATAGTAGGTAGAACGGATCGAGGTGGACATATAGAAAGTACCGCCTGCTTCTTCTACACGCTTGTGGAATTCAATGTCTTCATTTCGTTTAAGGTCTTCATTAAAATAACCAATTTTATCAAATACTTCTTTTTTATATGCACCATAGGGGACTGTCTCTACGAATCCTTCCCAATCAGATTGCATCGTACGAAATTTTGATCTGCCGACCCCAAAAGGATGCGAGTAGATATGTTCATTTACTTTACCCCAAAAACCTCTACCTTTCGAGATGATAATTCCGCCAACACAGGAAGCGTTTGGTTGCTTATTAATTGTAACCGAATAGCTTGTTAAAAAGTCTTTTGGAATATCTGTATGACCATCGATTCGTAAAATATAATTTCCGGCCGCAGCTTGAATGCCTAAATTCCATCCAGTGGGGAGAGTTTTCTTATCATTTTGAAAAACTTTTATCAACTTAGGATATTTTGCTACGTAAGAATGAACAATGTCTAATGTAGCATCCGTTGACATCCCGTCTACAATAATGATCTCCATTTGACCTTTCGGATAATCTTGATCAAGTATAGACTGAATAAGCCTCTCAATATACTTTTCTTCGTTACGTAATACGAGTAATACAGAGAAGAAAATTGAATGTGAGATTTGTTCCTTCATAATCATTTTCCTCACTAAAGAATAGATCTTCTTCCTATTCTTTTTTTAGATTTGCTAAGCTGTTGCATAGCTTTGATAATAGTACCTCATTCTTTTTTAGAAGTAAATAGAACCTACTAATAAGGAAAGAATTAGATCACACTCCCTCTTTAGATACAAAAACTACTTCTACTTTAGAAGAAGTAGCCAAGGTAGATTCTCTTTAATAATTATAATCAAATCGATTCTTACTATTTTTCACAACCTTTTTTATACCCTGTTATGATTTAAGTAAACTTCATCATTTGTAGGTTATTTCGACTAAACTAAACATATACTAAAATAAAGTATCTTCTCAAATTGTCATATATACCAACTTAAAAAAACAGATTTACTTGTAAAAATATGATAATGTATAGTAAGAATTAGATAAGGAGGATATTTATGAAATATCTCGTACATATCGGAATAATAATGTCCCTTCTACTAACCGGTTGTTCACAGTCCACTACAACGGAAGAAGAACCAATTAATGAAGACCCTGTTGTAGAGGAGATAAATGAACCAGAAGAAGAGTTAATTGAAGAAGACGAAATGACCGAAGAAGAAGAACCGTTTACTGAACCTGTCGAAGAAATTGAAGTAGAGGAAATCGAAGTAGAAGTTGACTCAGAGGAGGTAGTTGAAGAGACCGAATCAATCACAGAAGAAGAAACGGCTACTGATGCTGAAGAAACCGACCTCCCTATCAACTCTCCAAATGACCAAGAAGATACTTCTGATACACCACATGACAATCATATTACCCCTCCTACAGATTCAGTAGAAGACTCTGTGGAAGAGTTTGTAGATGGAAAGCTAACAGAAGAAGGTGCAATCAAAAGAGTTAAGAAATTCCTCGAGATTCAGAACTGGGAAGATGTTCACGTTGTAGTCGACCATGAAAGTGACGGGAAATACATTGTTCAAGTTTTCGATATAATGGGAAATGATGTTGGTCACACCATGACGCGCGGATGGTATACAGTAGATATTAATACGGGCGAAGTAAAAGAAATGTTGTAACGCTATAAAGCTTGATCGGTCAGAGAGCCGATTGAGCTTTTTTTGCAAGTTAATCTAGATCTACTAAATATTCACTCTCCCCTTCCCCTTTTCCGACAAATTATTTATAATAGTCCTTAGTATCATTTTCCTATTTTTCAAAAACACTCATTAACTGTTACAATAACTTATTTTGCGAAAGGTGGTTTAGTACCTATTGAAGAAAATATTATTTATATCGGTCATTATAGCTAGTTTAATTATCCTTGTGTTAAGTCGTGCAGCGTACCAGGAAAAATTAAATAACCTTTCCTCTAACGCTACTTCCCCGTCTGGAGTTGAGATTCCAGAAAACGAAGAGGCAAAGACACCTGAGGCTCCAACCCAAGAGACCAACCGTAATATCAAGGGAATCATAGGTAGCTGGTTTGATGACAATCCTGATAAAGAGGCTATTCATCTTACTTATTTCGGATCTGTTTCATTAGTGAATCAAGAAGATAAATCAACCAGTTGGCCTAACCTAGTATCAGACTCACTAAGCGAGCAGTTGGCCTCTATTGAGGTAAACGACAGTTTAATAGAAGTAGGACGATTGACCACAGACGTTGTTATTGAAGAAGGATATGTAGACGAAGTTATTGCAACGACTCCCGATATTATTCTATTCGAACCTTTTATCCTGAATAACAACGGAAATATATTCATTGAGGATTCATTAGAAATGACGGAATTGATTATGTCATCTTTTGAGCAATCATTACCAGATACAACCATTATTTTAATGCCACCGAACCCCTTATACGGAACTATTTTTTATCAAGAGCAGGTTAGCACACTTAAAACATTTGCAGACGAAAATGACTACCTATTCGCCAACCACTGGGAAGCTTGGCCTCCTACAGATAATGAAAATCTTGAGGACCATTTAACTGACGGCCGACCTAATACCGAAGGACACGAAATTTGGGCTAGTTATATGATCGACTACTTAATAACTGATTAAGAAGCAGAAGACAAGAGAAGCGTGATTAACATCATGCTTTTCTTTTTATTTTAAGGTAAGCCCTAATAACTTGAACCATCCTACTAGTGATAACCATAAAGGAAAACTAAAGACGACACCCCAAAATAAACCTACACCAAACCTACGTTCACCTTCCATTTAGTATCCCTCTTTCTTTCTGAATTACTTCTATTCTCGACTAGGGAGGGATAAGTTAAACATAAAATAGTATTAGGAGGTATAAGGATGCGCTTATTAGCATTAATAGGATGGCTCATTATTCTTTTTCTTTTTACATTCGTTGATGACTTACGTCTATTGGTCTACCATCAACAAATCACATTGAACCTGACTCGTCATCCTGACTTTTCGGAATTTGCGTCTTTATATTCCGTCGGGATAAGCGATCGTTTCTTAGCGATCGTTTCTTAATGATGCAGAAGATCGGTCACTTTTTTGGCTTTCTACTCCTCCCGTACTTTCTCGTGAAATATTTCAGGAATATTCATATCGCTCTTTTGTATTCGATCTTAATCGCGATATCGCGATATCTACTGAACTAATACAGCCTTTCTTTAATAGAAGCGGACGTATCATTGACATCTTCGTTAACGGTGCAGGAGTAGGGACCTTTTTATTCTTCTATCTGATAGTCCACCTTATCCGTATCACCACTTCTACCACCTCTTTAAATGAATCAAAATAAAAATGCGCATCGTCTTTTGTAGACGATGCGCATATATACGATTAATCCTAGTGTAAACGCTTAGCTCCTAAGTAACGAGGTGACCAGTAAGTGTTGCTCATGCTTGAAACTGTTACACCAGTTGATGATCCAGCGTGGATGAACTGGTTGTTTCCGATGTAGATCCCGTTATGAGATGGACCACTTTTGTACGTTTCAAAGAATACAAGGTCTCCAACTTGTGGATTTGATACAGATGTACCTGCATTCCATTGTTGTGCTGCAGTACGAGGAATTGAAATACCTTGGTTCCTGAATACATATTGAGTGAAACCACTACAGTCAAAACCTGATGTTGTTGTACCACCAAAACGATATGGTGTACCTGTTAGAGTTCTAGCAAATGATACTAGGCCTGACATATTGCCAGAGTTTGAGCTTGTGCTAGCAGTTGATGTGTTGCTTGATGAGCTAGTTGTTGCAGATGCTACTACTCCACTGCTTAATGCGTTAAACGTTTGTGGGCCTGCGATTCCGTCTGCTGAAAGTCCCATAGCTGATTGGAAACTACGAACACCACGTTGAGTAAGTGGGCCATATACGCCATCAATTGAAGAACTGAAGTGACCTTTGTCACGTAATTGTTGTTGTAATGAAGTTACTGCACTTCCTCTAGAACCTACACGTAGCACTCCGTTAGAAGACGCTGTTGATGTATTTGAGCTAGTAGATGCTGGTGCTTGTCCACCTGATACGCCAAGTGCGCGGAATGTTTGTGGGCCTGCAATACCATCTACTGATAGGTTGTTAGAAGCTTGGAATTGACGAACTGCATCACGAGTGATTGTTCCATAATAACCAGTTGCACGATCAAAGTTGAAATATCCTTTTGTTTGTAGAGCTTGTTGTAATTCAGTCACGTCACCGTGAGACATACCGAAACGAAGTGTTTGGTCTCCTAATGCTGCATCTGATACACTTGGGTTTGCTAATAAAAGTCCTGCCGCTACTAATGACGTTAGTAATACCTTTTTCATAATTATAATTTCCTCCTATATAATGTCTCTTACTCTTCTATTTGAGTATGTATGTCGTACTATTTATGGGCTGCGTTGATTAGCTTTAAATGTTATTTCATAGAATAAAAGATTTACTTGTTTGTTTTTCACTTTCTACATACTAGCAAACTTTATTTTGATTCGACGAATTATTACATAGATGTAATATAAAATAGGATTTTTTACCTAGTTTAATCTCTATAAAATCGGATATAGACGGTATAAGTGCACTTATATAAAGGACTTAATACCTATTATCTATGCTACAAATAATGAAATGTTACAGAAAAACAACATGAATAAGCTAGAATCGGTCGAATCTATTGGTACAAAGTGATTTGTGATGATTTCATTTTGTAATATACTCCCTTTTCACAAAAAAACAGACAGTCACATGAGGTCCTACCCTCACGTGACTGTCTGTTTTTTCCTGCTACTAAATGTTTAATCTATCTATTTTTTCTTTATATTTTCTTTATATCTTTTCTCCGTTTACAAACGACCTTAGAATCGTAGCAATTTCTTCTACAAGTTGTTTTGATGTTAAATCTGATGTTTCGCTACCTTTTTTATGCGTCTGTTTAAGGAGCTCTTTTAACTGCTCTTGCGAAAACGCCCCCATGCTCCTGCTCCTTTCGACATAATCACTGTTCGTTCTATTATAATCTATTCATACAAAATTGTACTATTTTTTGTATGTAAGTAGAAGTGACAGAACTTTAAAACCTACCAATACTAACAAATCAGGTAATAAGTAACTATTTTAAATTTTATTGTTGGTATTCGACCTTTTACGACAATATAACCAATTTATAAGTAGTATAATAGACACTGTTTTAAAATACCAACATAGAACGAAAGGAGCAAGCAATGAAATTTTGTAAAGAATGTGGAAGTTCGCTTGAAGGAAGTAAACAATTTTGTCCAGAATGTGGTACCCCCATTGGTGCAGAACAAATAAATAATGGAGGAAATAAGAAAGAAGAAACGACTTACACCCAATCTGTAACTAATCCAACTCCTCAGAAGAAGCCTTTGACCAAAAAACAAAAAATATCGGCTATCAGTAGCTTAGTTGCAGCTATTTTATTGTTTATTGGTTTTCAAGTAGGTGCTACCGTTACTGATAAAGATCGAAAAATCGAGAAATTTGGTGAAGCTATTCTTGAGGGTAATAGTTCAAGAGTTATGAATATGCTTCATTCCGATGACCCGCGCCTTGAAATCACCGAGGAACGAGTTAATAATTTACTAACCTTTATTAATAATAACCCTTCTTATTATTCTGCGGTAATGGATTCCCTGAAGGCTCAATCTCAATTCGTTAATAATGAAGGAGAACATGATGAATTCTATGACTATTACTCTGAGAATATTTTCTACTTACAAAACTCAGGAAAAACTGCACTTATCTATGATCGTTACGATATTACAGTAGTCCCTTTTTTCATCGAAATTGAAACCAATTACAGTGATGCCGTCATCTCGATAAATGACGAGGAAATCGCTGTTTCTGATAGTGAAGAATTTTACCTTGAATACGGTCCCGTTATGCCAGGAGTCTACAATGTTAAATCCCAGTATTCCAATGAATACACACTACTAGAAAGTAGTACTAAACTTGAGTTAGTGAGTCCTTACTACAGTGATTCATATGCTAACCTCTATCTTAGTGGTGACTACATAACTATTAACTCAGATTACAGTCAACTAGCTACTGACGCCACTCTCTTCATTAATGGAGAAGAAGTAGATTTTGATTTAAATGATCATGTAGGTCCTCTTTCAGTCGATGGAGAACTAAGCGTCTACGCAGTTCTTAATTTCCCTTGGGGAGAAGTCAAAACCGAAGAGTCCGCTATTTTTGGGAATGTGAACCTTGCATTAGAATCACCTTTCACAGAAGGTCTAAAAGATGAGCTTAGTGACTCCCTTTTTGAGTATGCACATGATTGGGCAAATGCGTATTCCAGCC
This sequence comes from Alkalihalophilus sp. As8PL, assembly GCF_040939795.1. Taxonomy (GTDB): domain Bacteria; phylum Bacillota; class Bacilli; order Bacillales; family Bacillaceae_D; genus Alkalihalophilus; species Alkalihalophilus lindianensis. The sequence goes on along the minus strand of NZ_CP162551.1, from coordinate 2,320,438 downwards.
TTGATGAATCACAGTTTTCGAATGTAACCCCTCATTATTTAGAGTATGTCACGAATGACTTTTCACGATTGCAACAAAATGAGCGCATTTGGGTTGGTGAGTTCGTTAAAGCCATCTTTGATTTGGATAGCTTTGACCTCTCAACTAATTATGAAGGAGAGTATGTTGCGACGGTCAACACTAGCCTCTACTTCGACTCAGTGACCGTTTCTACTGATACTGATGAATTTGAAACCGAACTAAGTGAAAACAGATGGAAATATTACTTACTTTATAACGAGGAAAGCCGTGAATGGTTAGTTAATGACTATTCTAGCTTATACTCTGTCAGTCACGACAATGCGAAAGAATTGGTAGCAAAGAACGACTAATGAATAAAAATTAAAGGAGAGATTGGAATATGAATTGTACTCAATGTGGTAACCCACTTCAACCAGGTTCAAAGTTTTGTACTAGCTGTGGATCACCGGTGAATATTGAGGTGGCTGCAACCACTCAAGCTACTGCGACAGCCCAACAACCCGCTACAAATCTTCAAGATAATGAATATGTGAAACAAGGTAAACAAATTGGTCAACAATTTCTTGGATTTGCGCTAACTGCTTTAAAAGGTCCAATGAATGCGAGTCGCCAAGTTACGAGTCAAGATAAAGTAAATGGTATCATTACATTACTTTTATTTGCTTTTCTCATGCCTCTATTCTCATACACAGCGATTAAAGGAATAGGAGGAGGATTTGTTCGTCCTTCCTTTGGTGATACTGTGATGCAGCCGTTCTTTATCCTGGCTATTTTCTTGACTACTCTTGTTGCTGTTATGTTTGCGGTGACAAAGATGATGAAGGTGAATCTTACATTTTTTGATATACTCGCTCGTTATGCAACCTTCATGATTGTTCCTGTTGCGCTATTAGCATTATCCGTTCTATTCTCGGCTATCTCGGTCTACGTGTTCGGCTTCTTGCTCTTTATTCTAGCGATGTTCGCATTCTTTGTAGCATCTATTTCAACTTTACATTCTGTAAAAGAAAAGCACGAAGCTGGACTAGATGTCTACTATGGCATCATCACTACTAATATTGTTATGTTTATTATTTTATTAATCATCGGAGATAGCATTGTAGGAAGTTTAATTGATCAAATTTCGAACGAATTGTGGTTTATGTTTTAATTAATTGAGAAGCTTCCTGTAAAGTCATAGCAGGAAGCTTCTTTTTTATAGAGAACTACTTATTGAATAGATTATTAACATCTTCTTTACATTGCCATCATAGTCTATTTACATAGAGATGTTACGGTTAGCGTGTAGGAATCATAAGCATAAGGAGATGATGTTTATGTATTATGAGAAGGGTTTTACTGTTGCTGTGTTTTATGGAATTCTGATCAGCCTACCTTTTTGGTTAGCACTTGCTAGTTGTTGGTATTTCCTCATGAAATAAAGACCGCACAATGCTTCACTCTCGAATCAAACACTAATATCTCCCTTTATAAGGGTTAAAGCTTATTAAAAAGCCCTCTGACCAAAATGATCAAAGAGCCCCCATCTAACCCTACATATCCACATGATACCCATCCATCTTATCTACTATTTCCTGAGATGGTTTTTTACTAAAAGAAGAGACAACATACATCGATACTAAAGACATCGGAAGAGCAATCAAGATCTCCGAATTATACGGCATCGTGAAAAAGAGAAAGCAGATTAAAAAGCTAATCGAGCCTACCAGTAATCCTACAATAGCACCTATACGAGTGGACCGCTTCCACCAAATCCCCAGCACCATTGGACTAAATAGACTGGATACCATGAAGCCGACTGCTGCTGTGTAGAGCACGATCAGAAAGGCTGGTGGATTCAATGATAGTACCATCACCACTAAACCTACCACCCATGTAAATCCCATTGACACTTTCACAATTCGTTCCCGACTCGCATTCGGATTGATGACGCCCTTATACAAATCATATGAGAAAGCACTACTAACAGCTAAAAGCAAAGCATCCGTTGAGGACATGACGGCTGCCATAATACCTGCTGTAATAATCCCAAGTAGAACGGGACCGAAAAATTGATCAGCAATCAATAGTAGCCACATATCAGGTGCATAGTTTGCTAGCATCGCCGCATCCATCGTTGGAATATATGGTACCACCACAAGACCTACCCCGATCATCAAGATCCCAAAAAGAAGCATACTGATGTTTAATGATAGTTTGGCCGAACGAGCATTTGTTGCCGTAAAGATCCGCATGACAAGATGCGGTGTGACACAAACAGCTGTCGCCCAAGTCACAAAGGCACCGATATAGGCTGCTACAGGAAGGGTTGCTCCAACGACACCCAGTGCAGGATTCTCACTAGTAGCATTCACAAAAAAGCTCGCCCAATCAATGGGTAGATTCACAATACCTGCAATGACGACTGACGAGATTAAAAAGACCATCATCGCTCCTTGGAGAATATTCGTCCACGTCACTGCTAACATCCCACCAAGTGATACATAGAAAATAAACACGAGCACGATGATAACAAGCCCCCACTCATACGATAAGCCCGTTACATAAGAGGCGATTAATCCGCCTGCTGTCATTTGCGACATTAAGTACATCGCCGATCCTATGATAATGACCACCGGTACTGCTATTTTGAAAAACAATCCGCCGTATCGATCATTGAGAAACTCTGATACCGTGAATTTCTGTGAGTTTCGGAGTGGCTTGGCGACTAAGACACTGGCAACCGTGAATCCCACAATAGAACCAGCACACATCCATGCTAAAAATGGAAAGCCTAAATTCCAGATCGTCCCGGCCCCCGCCATGAACGACCCTCCACTACCTAAGGCAGCTAACATCGCCAGAGAATTGACACCCGTCCCAATCTTACGGCCCGCAACATAGTAGTCTTCTATCCCAGTCTGAGATTGCGAGATACGCCGTTGACTATAGATTCCAATGACAATCAGAAAGAGTAAATACACAACCATGATCGAAAGCTCAACCGTCTTCAATACAACTCCCCCTTGGATTCCTTACGTATCTAGTGACTGTTTCCTATCAGCAGTTACCTTCGTCTCTTTGTTTTGCATAATTAAATAGATCGCGATCACCGGCGCAAGGATGTGCAAGCCATAGGCGCCCCACGCTTGTAACGTAATATTCATGATCATCACGTCATAGCTCCACGGTAAAAAGAAGATCACTGCATAGATGATAATCGCGCTAAGAAAGATGCCCTCACTTTTCGGTAGACGGTACCAGTTTCCCATTACACCTCACTACCTTCCTTTAGTAAACGTCTTAGTACTTTTCCTGAGCTCGTTGCAGGTAATTGACTACGAAACTCAACAAAACGAGGGTATTTATAAGCAGCCATTTTCTCTTTTGACCATTTAATAATCGCATCCTCTGTCACTTCATTCGCTCGAGACGCTTGTGGAACGACATAAGCTTTGACACTCTCACCCCGCACCTCGTCGGGCACTCCGACTACAGCAACTTGAGCAATCGCTGGGTGCTCCATCAACATCGCTTCGACATCTTCAGGAAAGACGCTATACCCCGAGCTTTTAATCATTTCTTTTACTCGGCCACTAAAGAATAAGTAGCCATCTTCACTAAAATAACCAATGTCCCCTGTATGAACCCAGCCATCACGTAAAGTCTCTCTTGTCGCATCCGGGCGATTCCAGTATCCTTTGAACACTCCCGGGCTTTTGATCACGATCTCACCTGACTTGCCAACAGGCTGATCCTCACCCGTTTCCATCTGCACGATGCGGATGTCGGTATTAAATACCGGAATGCCGCAGCTTCCAAACTTCACTTTATCAGCCGGCATAAAGGTATCGCATGTATGAGTCTCACTCAGTCCATATGAAGCTTCATACATCTCACATCCACCGGTTGCATCCTTCCATCTCTCGGCAAGCTCTGCGGTCACAGGAATACCAAAGCTCGTAGCTAAATTCCGTCTTAACGAGCCTAATTTTCTTTCTTTTAAGCCTGGATACTGCAAGAGACCGGCATTCATCGGAGCGACACTATACCATAAACTGACCTGATATTTTTCAATCGCTGTTAACACGGCCTCTGGCTCAAATTTTGTTAGCAACACACAGGTCGTGCCTGAATAGACGGGGATATTGACGCCCATAACCATTCCTGCAATATGACATAACGGCATCACCGCAAGCCAAACGTCATCAGGCCTTGCTCCATTCGTCTCAACAGCCGCTGCCGTTTTAAATAAAGCGTTTTCAAAAGTGAGCATAGCCCCTTTCGGTCGCCCTGTTGTCCCTGAGGTAAACACCAATAACGACACATCTTCACTCACGTCAAACGAACGATTTAAAGCAGTCGTTGGATACTCCTTTAAAATATCGTCTAAGTCATAGGTCTCACTGAACACACGCTTATCAAACAGGCAATCATTCGGAAACGCATAAGGCCTCTCGCTCGGCAAATAGTCTCCATAATTCGTGGTCACAACGACTTCAAGAGAAGGTGTATGCCCTCGTATCCCTTCCACTCGGGCATATAATTCATCGGCACTGATGACGACTCGCATACCGGATTCATTGATTAGATACTCAAGCTCGGTTTCTTTGTACATTGGGTTTAACGGACAGACGATCGCCCCAAGTTTCTGCGCTCCGTAATGCGCGACGATATATTGCGGACAATTTTGCATGAACAGGCCAACGCGATCACCACGCTCTACTCCCTTTTCAACTAAGAAGTTGGCAAATTGATTACTAGAGTCGTTGAGTTCCTGCCAGGTAATCTCGCGCCCATAGTAGAGGTAAGCAATCTGATCGGGTCTATTTTTCGCATGATCTTCTAAGTAATGATGAAGTGGCTTCTTCCCTAAACGATACGTTAACTCTTTCGGCACATCCTCCGGCCAATTTTGCATCCATACATTTTCCATGCTTCGCACCCTCCTTGGATATTAAAAGCTTGTCGGCCAATTGGCTAATAAACGTTTGCTTTTTGAACCATTATTGACACAGGCATACTCGAGCATTTGGCATAAGTACTTTCTTGTATCACGCGGGTCGATCACATCATCGATCATGAATTTCCCTGCCGCCTTATACGGCGAGCTATCAAAGCCCCAGGTTTTCAGCAACTCCTCACGCGCTTGTTTTGGATCTTCTGCCTCCATCAACTTACGACCGTAGACAACGTTCACTCCTACTTCCGGTCCGGTAAAATTAATCTCCGCACTCGGCCACGCCACCACAGAGTCTGCTCCCATCGTTGGTCCGCACATATTTCCATACGCTGCGCCAATACTTTTGCGTATCACAACCGAAAGCTTTGGTACCGTCGCTCTCGCTAACGCTTGATTCCACTGCATAATCTTACTTGGCACCTTCTTTTTCTCAGCCGAGCTGCTTACTCGAAAGCCAGGAATATCATGCAAGAAGACAAGCGGGATATGGAAGGAATCACATAAGCAAATGAAATCCGTTGCCTTATCGCATTCTTCAGGACCACTCGAGCCGGCGAACATCATCGGCTGATTGGCAATTACACCGACTACTTGACCATTTAAGTGAGCAAGAGCCGTAATTAAAGATCGTCCAAATAAAGGCTTCAACTCAAAAAACTCACCATCATCGACGATCATGCCAATTAGCCTTTTCATGTCATACGCTCTCGTCCTTCTCGTTGGGACAAAGTCGATTGCTTCATCTAAACGCCGATTCGGATCATCCTTCGTTTCCTTCTTCGGTGGCTCTTGGTCGGCATTAAGGGGCATGTAGCGAAAGAATGCCTTCATCGCCTCAATCGCATCTTCCTCCGAGTCAGATACATGATCGGTTTGCCCCGTCGTCTCGGCATGAACCTTCCAACCACCTAGCTCCTCCGGTGTAATCTTCTCGCCAGTAGCCATCTCAAGCATTCTTGGACCCGCTACCGCCATGCAGCTCCCCTTTACTTGCGTGACAAAATCGGATGAGACAGCAAGCCAAGTCGGTCCACCGTAACTATCACCTAGAATACTGGAGATCATCGGTACCTTACGACCAATCGTTAGGAGATTTTGCGGAAACAATTTGTCACTAATCCCGTCTGATCCCATTCCGTCAGGCATCCGTAGCCCGCCGCCTTCTCCAAGGTTAAAAATAGGGAAGCCGCGCTTTAGAGCGTAATCATGCAATGCCTCTGACTTCTTAATATGAACGGATCCTTCCGTGCCAGCAAACACCGTCTTATCAATCGCCTCAACGACCACAGGACGCCCGTCTATTTTCCCAAGCCCGCAAATAATCCCATCACCGGCGCTTTTTTGTTCAGCACCAGGAAACTCTGAGTGACTAAGACCGCCGATTTCTAGAAAACTACCTGGATCTAGTAACTTCTCAATCCGCTCTCTTGCTGTATAAAAGCCGGATTGATGGTGGCGATCAATCTTCTCTTTTCCCCCCATTAACCTCGCTCTTTCTCTTCTTTTCTCCAAGTCTTCTAGTAGTTGATCCATCGTGATTTCCTCTTGCATCGTAATCCCTTCCTTCTTGCAAATTAGTTACAAACTCTGCTCCATTTGTATCGATTGATCGCTTGCAATAAGAACGCAAATTGAAAGCGAGGGTGCTTGGTGATCTGCCATGGCTTCGTCTGACAGCTCTTGTTGAAATGAGTGAGCACCTGGGCTAACAGTTTCGAATCCTTGTACTTAATCGTTAAAAACGTGACTCCTTCAAAATGCTTACGACTACCGACAATCCCTGAAAAGAATCGAGTGAGGGGATCACCTGAAACATAGATTAACGTAATCACTAACTTGTCGGTCTCTAGTTCAATGCTATTATGCTTTGAATCGTACATATAAACAGGGGGCAAGACCTTCTCTTCAAATGACATCTCTGCTTCCCTCAACACACCCTTAAATAGCTGAGCAGCTTCCTTTTGCCCAATCCCCACATACGCTTCCCACTGATTGCGATTAAACGATAACAATTCTCCTCCCTCCCCTATTCAACGGATATCTTTAGCCCTTCAAACTCTCTGATCCGCTCTCTAATATCCTCTGGAATAGGCTTAGACTTACCTGTTTCAAGATCAAAACACACTTGAACAGCCTCTGCCTGAATCAAGAGCTCATCCCCTCTTTTGATCGCAAACTCACAATTCATGCTCGATCTGCCCATTTTCACGACACGGCAATGAATATCAAGAAGATCATCTAGTTTTGCTGGAGAAAGATAATCAAGTGTGACCCTCCTTAAGACGAGATCGAATATATTTCTCTCTGCTAACTCGAGCCAGTTTGGGCCAATCACCTTGCGATAATATTCCGTCACCGCAACGTCAATATAGGTTAAGTAATGCGCATTAAAGACAATCTTTTGCCCATCAATTTCCGAATAGCGAACTCGAATTGGATGTGAAAAGTTAAAATGAGTGATAAGTACCCTCTCCCCTCTTTTTATTATACTAACCAGTTAGTATGTTTTGTTCATAAAATAACACAAGCTATTACTACTAAGTATTCGTCTGGATGATTTGTTATGACGGATAGAGTGAAAATCACAGGAGATATTCTTGAGGTAGATGATGGATGGGGTTTCTATTTTCATCCTAGCATCATGTACTAAGATAAGCAACACAAAAACTGAATATTCAGTACTTTATTGGAGGACATTGATGATTTCATGCGCCACTACTTCTAATCGCTTCTTTGTATTTTCAAGACCAAGCTGCGGACTTGTGATACCATCTCTAGTTAGCTGTTCCGCCACAGAATAAATAGGTCGCCCATTGATGTCTACTTTTATTTGATTAAGGGATCGAAGTCCAAGGTGACGAATGCTGATTACTTTTACTCCCTCACGTAACCGGGCCGTGTTAGCTAGTGTGTTAACTGCGAGGGTTGCTCGTTGACCAGAGCAAATGATTACCTTCTCTACTCCGTTTAATTCCTGTTCTAGGCGAGAAAGGTTTTCTTCTGATAGGACCTCTTTGATTGTAGCCTCTGTACGACCGGTGAGTTGGCGGTATTCGACCTTGCTCCATGCATTAGTGATCGTAATCGCCTCTCGTGACCACTCTGTCACTTCTCTAAAATGTGAGTTGAGGATGAATAATAGTTGATGTAAATTCGTTCCTGTTCTGCCTGCCGCAGGTCTATTCGCTGCTTCCTCCGCAGCTCCTGGACATGAGAACACAAATGCTACATCGTTTTTAACTCCTTTTTGAAAATGACACATGTCTATGCTCCCCCCTCTCCTCTTACCTTCTCTTACTATGTGCAAAGGGTATAAGCAGCTATACCCTTTTTCTCTTTATTGTTTGGGCGATGAGATACATCCCAATTCCGACACTAGCACCGGCACTATCAATCAACACATCGGTTACTTCTCCACTTCGTCCTGGAACAAATAACTGGTGAACCTCATCTGATATCGCATACAGCACACAAATAGTGAGAGCAAGCAAGACTCTGCGATAGCCAGTAGGACGGCGACCTCTTAAGGCATGGATGACGAGTATTCCTAAGATCAAATAAGCAAAGAAATGCGCCCCTTTTCGGATGATCAAATGGAGCATATCGAGATGCTGATGAATCGTTGGAACGACGATTTCAACTACGGCTACGATCCACTCCATGATCCCACTACTTAACTCCGCCGACTTTGTTGCTGGTTGATGCGACAAATAAAAGATCAGCGCCATCCAGAGGAAGACACTCACCCATGACCATGTATGTTTAACAAGCATATTGCCCGAACTCCTTCAATTCTTCGATCCTACTAAAATACCATCATTTTGCCAAAATGACTATCCTTGGTGGGCTCATTTTGACAATATCACTAGAGCAAAACGTGAAAATGGACCATTCTCTTCTCTTCATTTTGCTGTTTTGCCTAGATGCGTCTCTCACTTATCCGCTGTACGCTTACCCTACCGCGGAATACACAGAAGCGCTTCTGACTAAGGAAGATCCACCATGCAAGGTCAATCATTTGAAGAAATCCTCACCCAATTTGAACCCCTTATTAAAGGCCAACTAAAAAAACTCAATCTCTACCGTTCTCATGATCACTTCTACCAAATTGGCGTCTGTGCCTTATGGGAAGCTTATCGGAAATATGAAGAAGGAAAAGGCTCGTTTCCAGCATTCGCCCTCTATACAGTGCGCGGCCATATGTTGATGGAGCTACGAAAAGAGCGCACCTATGACGAGCGCTATGTCCTGCAAGATCAGCAAACGAGTACAGACTTTGTGATCCCCGCGCCTATTGGTGACCTGTTCAGAGGAGAGGATCCATTAGCCGAGCTCGAGCCTTACTTGGGGCAACTCTCAGCACGCGAACTTCTCTGGGTGCAGGAGGCGATTGTATTTGAGAAGAAACTTGGTGAAATTGCAGCCGAGCAGAACGTGTCGAAAAACACTGTAGCAACGTGGCGGAAGACGGCGTTGAAGAAGCTGCGGTGCGTGGTAGGTGTGGCGAGAGGTTGAAATAATAGATTATTCCCATATTATGTATGCACTTGACTGATTATGAGCCGATTTCGTCGGAATATCTTGCTGATTTGACGGATTATGCTGTGGTTCTGTCGGATTTCGACAAAAATTCGGCGGAATCACCTGCTTAGACTCTAATGCGGCCTATGAATTTCCACATATTTGATGAATTTGCTCAAAAACCCACTCTCACGCTCTAAAAAAGCCCACTAAAAAAAGCCATCCACAAGACGGCTTACGGGACAATCATATATCCTTTGTCTTCAACGGCTTCTGCCATTTGCTCAGTCGTCACGCGCGATTCATCGTACGCGACTCTGGCTGTCTTGTCTTCTAGGTGAACATCGGCTTGCTCGACTCCGTCTAGTCCTTCTAGTGCTGCTTTCACTGTGTCTAAGCAATTGCCACAACTCATTTTCTCTACTTGCAAGGTTACAGTTTGCATGAAATCCCTCCGTTATCAGTACTGATAATTAGTGTTTGATGACCTTGGGAAAAGTATACATTTCACTTACACTTCTTCACGATTAATAAATGGCTTAAAAGCGGATGCAATCTCTTCAACCAATTGAGCCGATGTGAGGTTGGTATCTTCCGTCCCTTTTGTTTGAAGATGTTGAAGCAAGTCTTTTAAATGTTGCTCGGTAAAATTTGTAGCTTCTTTCAAAGTAGACATTTAATGGTTCTCCTTCATTTGTTAGTTAGTAGTACATAACCTTTCTGCTAGGAAAGTAAACATTTATTTTATTTCCACACTCGAACTCTCAATATTTTTTACCAAATCATCAATGTAAGTATATTTTTTCAAAGGTTAGTAGTTTTTTATCATATCGAAATACAGGCTTGATCCACATGAACTATCTTACATCCAATTGACATAAAAAGACAAGTTATTATTACCTATTTATTGGTATTTTTCATTCTATTTTGACATATATCATGCTGCTTCCTAGAAATAATTTAGTATTCTTCCCTCTCTCCCAAATGTTTCAAATTCACTTCAACAGGCTAAACACAAAAGTAGAGACGAATGCTTCATCAAAAATAGGAGGAGATCAAATTGGATTTACGAAACAGACAAACAGATGGACAACCGAAACAAGAGCAAGAACGTCAGCCTGGTATTGAAAGTGAGATGAATCCTCTCCCTATTTACGAGGATGATAACTATATAGGTACAGGCAAGTTGAAAGGAAAAGTGGCATTGATTACGGGAGGAGATAGTGGAATTGGTCGTGCTGTGGCCGTTGCTTACGCAAAAGAAGGCGCAGATCTTTCCATTGTCTATCTTGATGAGCATGGGGATGCGGAGGATACAAAGGCTCGTGTCGAGAAAGAGGGAGTGAAATGTCTCTTAATCCCAGGTGATGTCGGAGATGAGTCTTTCTGTAACGAGGCCATTGAAAAAACAGTAAATGAGCTCGGAAGCTTAGATGTCCTTGTGAATAACGCAGCTGAACAGCATCCAAAAGAAAGCATTAAAGACATTACAAGCGAGCAATTAGAAAAAACGTTCAGAACAAACTTCTATTCTTACTTTTACTTTACGAAAAAAGCGATCGACTACTTGAAGCCAGGTAGCACGATTATTAATACAACGTCGATTAACCCGTACCGCGGAAACCCGCAGCTAATTGACTATACAGCAACAAAGGGTGCGATTAATGCCTTCACACGATCAATGGCACAAGCCCTAGTAAAAGACGGAATACGCGTCAACGGTGTTGCTCCTGGTCCAATTTGGACACCACTTATTCCATCAACCTTCCCTGAGGATAAGGTTGCTGAATTTGGAACAGATACACCTATGGGACGACCAGGACAACCGGTTGAACATGTCGGTTGCTTCGTTCTACTAGCTAGTAATGACTCGTCTTACATGACAGGTCAGACACTTCATGTGAACGGCGGAGATTTTATCTCGACATAACTTGGAAGGCCCATCGCTCGAATTGGAGTGAACCGGGAGTCTTCTATATATCAACAGAGCAGAGGACCAATCAGGACCTCTGCTCTTTCTTATTTATCATCTAAATCGTTACGATTACTTTTTTAAATTTGCCTTCATTAATGAGGAAATCTGTTGCTCATCTGTATTTGGAATTTGTTCTAATTGATTAATAACTAATTCTTGTCGCTCTGTTGAGTGATTTTGACTTAACTTAGCTTTTCCTTCTATCTTATTGATTCTTATTCTGAAACCTTGAATTCCTTTGCTCATACCTGTGATGAACTCCGCATCTACATCTTTTAATCTGTATGAACTGTTAGGAGTTTCATAGTTCAATACCATCTCATGTAAGGAATCCATTAATTCATTTTCGTCCTCTACAAGCTCGACTTCTCCATAAACATGAACTGTGACGTAATTCCATGTTGGTACTGCTTTATTTGTCTCATACCAAGACGGGGAGATATAACAATGAGGACCATGGAAAATAGCTAGAACGGTTTGATCCTTTATATCTTTCCATTGGGAATTTGGACGAGCAAAGTGTCCATATAAGTATGTATTCTCCTTGTTCAAAATTAACGGTAAATGAGTTGCAAATGGCAACCCATTGTGCTGAGAAAAAAGAGTTGCAAAACTATGCTCTTTCATAATGTCGTAAGCCACTGTTTCATCTTTAACTCTAAAATGTGAAGGGATATACATGTTAATCCACCTTTCAAAAACTTATGTGAGTGAATTTGTTTTCCATCACCCCTATAACGAGAATGTGCTCCCATTTAAACTAACCCATTACTTATTAGTTTGATTAACCTTCAAGGGTACACTCTTTTATAAGTTACTTCATTTCACTCAATCAAACCTCTATATAATCCATAATTCCTCTTGTATTACTTATATATTCCCAGTCATCTTCTAAATTTTCCCTAACTCTCTTAAGAAAAAGAACAGAGGCCCAAAACAGGACCTCCGCTCTTCACTTATTCATTACGACCGCTAGACTTTTCATCTTTTCTTTCGGTTTTCGCTGAAGGAGATTCTCCCTCTCGCCCTTCCGCTTTCTCATCTCCCCCAGCTGCCATTTCCGTAATAGCTTTTTCAAAATTGTTGACCTGGCCTCGCGAGACAAAACTCTCAAGCATCGCCTTTAAATCCATTCCCGTGCTTTCCTTTAAACTTTCTTGTAGGCCCACCATCGTTCTTGTGACGTTGCCTGTAATTTTCGCAGCGCCTCCATTGGAATCAGCACCGCCAAAGTCAATGACCTTCATCACTTCAATTTGAGAAAGAGGCTGTGCCACTTCACGAGCATATTTAGGAAGCATATCAATGAACATCTCAAGGATAGCAGCTTCTCCGTATTTTTCCATCGCTGCAGCCATCAGCTCTTTCGCCTCGGCTTCTGCACGACCTCTCTCACGGATAACTTCTGCTTCTGCCAGACCCTTTTGCTTTTCAATTAATGCCTTTGTTTCCCCGTCAATTCTGGCTTTTTCAGCTTCAGCTTCTGCATTGGCTTTAATGTCATACGCATCTGCATCGGCTAGCGTTTTACGTTTCTTCTGTTCCTCTAGCTCGAGCTCAACTTGGCGCTGGCGTTCAATGTACTGGATCTTCATTTCTTCTTCTTTTACTTGTTGAGCAAGTCTAGCTCTTTCCAGTTCGTATGATTGTTCAGACTTGGCCCTTGCTCGTTCTGTTTCTTCTTTAATTTGAGCTTGCTTGATATCCTTTTCTTTCTTAGATTCAGCAATGGCACTTAAGCGTTTGTTTTCTTCATCTTGGGCTTCTTGATCATTTCTTGCTTTGTACATTCTTGTTTCTTTTTCTGCATCAGACTCCGCCATGTCAGCCTTTTTGCGGATTTCAGCGATTCTCGGTCGTCCTAGGTTTTCTAAGTAGCCGTTCTCTTCATCAGCATCGCGAAGATCATCTAAACCAAAAGAAGTAATCTTAAATCCCATATTATCTAATTCTTGCTGGGCAATATCCTGCACTTGGTGATTAAACGATTCTCGGTCATTATTAATTTGTTCGACAGTCATTTTTGATAAAATCGCACGCAGATTGGTACCTAGAACCTTTGACACTTCGCCTTCAATTTCACCTTGCTTTTTCCCAAGAAATTGTTCTGCATAATTGGCAATTCCTATTAATGAATCAGCAATCTTCACAGAAGTAACAGCATCAGCGATAACCGGAACCCCTTGTGAAGTGTACACTTTAGGTGTCGTTAACTTGATTTGAAAGGAGTTTAAGTCAACTGGTGTACACGTTTGGAACATCTTTAAACGAATACCCCCACCTCGAATGATTTTCAAGCTTCTTCCATTATCATCAAAGAAAATTCTCGCATCTTCTTCTGGATCACCAAGCTTCGGTCCAGTAATGATTAACGCTTGGTTCGAGCTAGCCGTTCTATAACGCTTTTTGAAAATAAAGAAGCCAACCCCACCTACAACTAATAAAACGAAAAGTAAAATACCACTAATAATCAACCAAATCATACCCATCATAAAACGCACCACTCCAAACTTTTAGATTGAGCTAAGTATGTATGAAAGCTCATGTACTCTTATATACGGCTACAAGTTGGGAATGTTTCACTTTTATGTAAATATTTTTAGTTCAGGGTGATGAAATCAGTAGAAAGTTCACTTATACTAAAATCTTCTTGGGTAAACTCGGACATTTTATTGTATTTGGGTTTCTTGCCGGTATGGTCTTTTTGATGTTGCCGATTAAACCCTTATTGCGAAGGGGGCTATATGCTGCGAGTTCTGCTTCATTGGTCGGTGTAATCGATAAGTTTCATCAACATTTCCTGATTAATCGAAGTGGAAGGATTTTGGATGTTTATATTTATGCAGCAGGGAGTTTAGCAGCGGTACTTATACTAATGGCTATTTTATTCTATTTAAATGGGTTAGGTCACTTATAGTAACAACCTTTAATGATAAAAATGAAGAGGCTAAGAAAATAGTTTAATGCGAGGGTTTAGAGTGAATTAGCTTAATCCAAAACAAACTCACTAAGCGTAATGGCTTAGTGAGTTTTTAATTAGATATTTTAAATTGTTTTGCTCTTACCAACTAGACTTCTTCACACCAGGTACTTGTCCTTTATGAGCTAGTTCGCGGAATTTAATACGAGATAGCTTGAACTTTCTCAGGTATCCACGAGGGCGTCCTGTGACTTCACAACGATTGTTCAGTCGAGTTGGCGACGAGTTACGAGGAAGCTTTGAAAGAGCAACGTAGTCTCCCTTTTCCTTCAGTTCGCGGCGCTTCTCCGCATATTGTGCAACGAGACGCTCGCGTTTTTTCTGACGTGCTACCATTGATTTTTTAGCCATTTTATCATCATCTCTCCTTACTTTTTCTCACAGATTACTATAACTACTACTTCACTCAAAACGTAATAATTACGATTTAACAACTATCTTAACGAATTATTTCTAAGTTGTCAAACACCAACTCTTTTTCACACTCCCTTTTCTCCTCTTTACAAGAGACACCTTATTATGATTTAATACTTATAAATCGTAATTGTTACGTTTTGTAATTTTCATTTCAGGGAGGATCTTATCATGAATCAAGCTCGAGTTCAGTTTGCCAGAAAAATGTATATTCAAAGCCTTCCGGAACAAGACCGCAATCTATTCCTATATGTTGATAAACTTGAAGCAGAGCTCGAGGATGAAGCAGATACCGAGCAGCATTACTTAAAACTGCTCAAGCAACATACTCCAGTCATACAAGCAGCTAAAGAGTTAAATATGAACCCAACCACAGCCTATGAAACCGTCCAACGCATTGAAGCGAACATTACTGATCAACTTCCAATATTATTAGAGAAAACAAAACTAATAGATTACACTGATATGCTTAAATTAAAAGGCCTGTGCCCGCCTGAGGATGAGAAGAAATATCTTCTTCTTAATGGGTTGAGTAACTAATCGTTCCCCTCCATAAGAAAACTCTACTAGAATTAATAGTAGAGTTTTTTACGTTATTCCATTCCAATAATGTTAAATATGCCTCTCCCCTCTCTTCGTTGTATGCTACTATTTTCAAGTAGATTCATGACTACTTCTAAACATCTTCAAAAACGCGACGACATCTACCCTCATTACGTCTAACTAAGTAAAAAATAGGAGGAAGAGCTTTGTCTGATAAACAAGAAGTTATTTCTGAATGGTACTCGCTCTATAGCAAATCAATCTTTAATTTTGTTTTACTATCTGTACATGAATATCAGCTGGCCGAAGACATCACACAAGAAACTTTTATTAAAGCATATAAGAGCTTTGAGGCGTTTAAAGGAGAGGCGAGTCCGAAAACTTGGTTATTCCGGATTGCCCGACATACTACAATTGATTTCATCCGAAGAAAGCAGCCTACTCGATACATAAAAGAAATGCTCAATCTACGAGTGGATGTAAGCCCCTTACCTGAAGAGGTTGTGGAAATAAAAGAAAACTCTAGAGAATTGTTTCACGCCTTATCTCACTTAAAGAAATCCTATCGAGAAGTGATTGTTTTGCGTAAGGTTAAAGAGTTTTCTACAAGGGAAACAGCCGAGATCTTAAATTGCTCTGAAAGTAAAGTCAAATCGACATTAGCGAGAGCTATTCCTGCTTTAGAAAAAGAGCTGTTAAAAGGGGGGTTTTGTTATGAAGAGTCAGTTTGATCAACCATTTAAACAACTAGACAAAGACATTCTTTGGAATGATGAAAGAAACGAGCAACTAAAAATGGACATAGATAGCACCATTAATAAGCTTGAAAGAAGAAACCGATTCAAAAGCAAACTTGTTTATCCTTCTACCATTCTTGCTTTTATTTTGATTACTGTTGTCAGCCTAACGATGATTCTTTCAAATGACAACCAACAACCCAATCATACGGGAGGAGCTACGGATGCTGAAGAAACGAGTGACGAGAAGCAATATTCCCCTGAAACACAACAATATTTAGAGAAGAAAAAGAGAGATACCATCATTAATCCAATCATTAGCGGACACGATGGAATGAATGGCTATGTGATATATGGGTGGGATCATGATAATTACAATGTAGAAAATTTAAAGAGATCGATGGAGTACAGGATTCCTGAGACAGAAGACGCACTACAGGTTGTGGAAGATCCTTACCTCAAAAAGGACTATGAAGAGATTTTGATCCTCCTCTTAGAGCTAGAGGAAAAGATAGAGAATGAGGAAGAGCGTACCCGTTTAGTAAGGGAGCTCCAATTAATTTACCGGGACTTGGATTATTATCTTCGTAACAACACCTATCATGATGCCACTCATGTCAGTCATTACGGAAAAAGCATACGTGAAAAAGAGAATGAGAGTAATTAAGCTCTAATTAAAAAACGATGCCTGTGTTTATCCCCCTAAGCACAGACATCGTCTTTTTTCATCCCAAATACTCTTCCAATTCCTCCTTACTCACTGGCTTACTAAATAAATAGCCTTGCATATGGTAGCATTCATTCTTTAATAGAAACTCTTTTTGATACTCTTCCTCTACCCCTTCGGCGATGACGTGTAGCTTGAGGCTGCGGGCGAGGTTAATCACGGCTTCGGCAATTTCAGAGTTGCTGTAATCATCTTTAATATCTTGGATAAATGACCGGTCTATTTTTAGGCAGTCAATCGGTAATGTTTTTAAATAGACTAACGAGGAGTAGCCTGTTCCGAAATCGTCAATAGAAATCGATAGGCCGTATTCTTTCAAATCCTCTAATGCTTTAATTGTCTCTTTTGAATTAAACAAAAGCGTGCTTTCTGTAATTTCTATATCTAATAATTGTGGTGGTAATTGCGAATCAGATAGAATCTCTTTGACCTGCTTCACTAGAGTCGCTGGGTCTTGAAATTGTTTCGGTGAGAAATTGACCGCCAGACTAAGCGGCTCTGCGCGTTCTTCATTCCATTTGTTGACTTGAAAACAAGCTTTCTCCATCGCGATCTTCCATAAAGGATGGATCAGCCCCGTGTCCTCTGCAACGGAAATAAATCGATCTGGTGAGACATAGCCAAGCTCCTCATCTGTCCAACGAAGTAAGGCTTCAACTCCCGTGACGACATCCGCTCTGGCATCGATTTTTGGCTGGTAATAGACCTCGATGTCTTCGTTTTTAATCGCTTTACGGAGAAGTGCTTCGATCCGTAGTTTCTCATTTTTCTCGATGCTAATGGTCTCATCGTATAATACTGCCACATTACCGCTGCGCTTTTTGGCCTCATACATCGCGACATCGGCATTAATCATCAGCGTCTCGATGTTTTCCGTATGTTCCGGGTAGAGGCTGATGCCACAGCTTGCACTGACAATCACTTCATTTCCCTCGACGCTATAAGGTTGGTTGATCGCCTGTACGATGGTGTCAGCGATGCTTCTTACTTCGTCTTTTTCAAGCTTGCTACACAAAATGACGAACTCATCCCCACCCTGCCTTGTGGCCACACTGTTTTCAGAAGAGAGACAGTTTTTGATTCGCTCCGATATTAAGATAATTAATTGATCTCCTTTGGCATGGCCCAACGTATCATTAATATCTTTGAAGCGATCAATATCAATAAATAGGATTGCAACCGTCCCTCCTGCCGATTGTGCATTCTCAA
The DNA here is from genome assembly GCF_040939795.1 of Alkalihalophilus sp. As8PL. Lineage (GTDB taxonomy): Bacteria > Bacillota > Bacilli > Bacillales > Bacillaceae_D > Alkalihalophilus > Alkalihalophilus lindianensis. The sequence goes on along the minus strand of NZ_CP162551.1, from coordinate 2,302,369 downwards.
TTCTCTCGCTTAACTCTTCTTGAAAATACCTTCTGTTCAACAACCCCGTCAGCGGATCATGATATGCTTGAAATTTAATCACTTCTTGGCTCGTTTTTAAATCATTGACATAGGTCTGCAACGACTTTGATAGGGCATTGACATCGTTCACAAGATATCCGAGCTCATCTTTTCGATGTAATTGAATCGTACCGCCGAAGTTTCCTTGAGCAATCTCATTGACCTTTTTAACAATGTTTCCAATCGGCTTTGTAATCGAGCGTGAGAAAACAAAGCTCGTTAGTAACACCAGGATGATAAATGGGATCGCTAATAGTAGATGTTGGATTAACTCTTTTTTTAGCTGGTCTTGAATTAAGCTATTATCGTACGTCACCCCGATGACATACGCCTCTTCCGTACCAGCATGAATCGGTACAAAGGTTTTCGAAATCTCTTTTTCATCTATTTCTTCGACGTAGTTCTGTTTTTCTCCTGACTGGTTAGCTGCTTGCACAAGCTCTACATCGCTTGGTTGGTTACTATATTGATAGGTTCCATACCAAATCGGTTGATCAACAATCCGAATAAAATTGTTTCCTTCTAAATAGAGCATATCTGTGTCTTGGCCAAAGCTCTCAGGATTAAAGACGGTCAGCTCAAGCACCCCATCAAGCTTCTCCTTAAAACGTTCAATAATATTATCTGGTCCAAAACGAGTTTCATAATCGAAAACCTGGTCGTCACGAAAATAGGGATTGATCATATAATTGGTCGAGCCATCATAAAAATAACCCCATTTATCGGTGTGTTCGGGGTTACTAGCTGCCACTTCAACCGGGCCGGTCCAATAATTAGGTAGCGTCATCCCCTCTTCCACCGTCACAGGTGATAAACGAAATAACTGCTGAAAAGCATCGTACCAATAAAGCCAGCTATTGGTAGACATCCCGATTTCATACGGATCAGAGGATTTCACCCCCACGATGTCATCCTCCGTTTCTGCTAAGAGGGTAATATGAGCAACCATCAGCTCCTCAGCTAACTCCACTAACTGCTCATTCGTCACCTCTTCATGATTGGCAGGTAGCGCATTCCGTATCGCAATGGACGCTGTCCGTAATTCTCTTCCCATCAAATCCTCCACATAGAGCGCCCCTCTTTTAGATTGGTCTACTTGATAGGATATTTCTTCCGTAATTAATTCTATTTCTCTCTCATTGAACTCGATTAATTGCTGGTGCGAACGCATGTAGTGCAAGGTGCTATTCGTGATTAAGATACACAATACCAACGAGGTGAAAATCAATGGTAATTTCTTTTTAATTGACACTGTGGTTCCTCCTAAAATGGCTATACAAATGGCAGATATTTTAATTCATTTACACGGCTGTATCTGAATGCTTGATGAATGAGTAGTTGAGAAAGGATTGAAAGATGGCCATAAACGGTTCAGGCTGATGGATATGAGCAACATGACCTGCATTTTTTAACTCAATGTAGTGAACATGAGGAATGAATTGGCTTAAATCACGGAGTGTACTTTTGTATAGCTCATCCCACTCACCCATCACCCATAAAATAGGCATCTTCATGGTGACTAAAGCGGCACTAGAGTCGAATTCACGTTGAAGAAAGATGGCCTTTTCTAAAGCAAGAGGGTGAACTTGTAGAGCATAGTTTAGAAAAATAGCTGCTGAATCTTCAGCTATGAAAGGGATATTTGGATTAAACAAACGAGCATAAAGCTTGATCCACTCTACATATTCATATCGGTCTTTTATGGCTAATACTTTAGTAAGCTTTTGATCAAACAAAGAAGGAACCTTACAGCAATACCCACCAACAAACGTCATACTTAGTACCATCTCAGGGTATTTACGAGCAAAGCCCTTTGCAATGATACACCCGAAACTAAGACTGCAAAGATGAGCTCTGTTGATCTTGGCTTTCGTATAAATGCGATAAAGCTGCTCGATTAATTGCTCTAAGGAAAATTGCCCCTCTAACTTCGGATCATAGAGATCGTAAGAGATACAGTGATAGTGAGCTTGCAACACTTCCATCTCTCTTTTAAACGCATTCCGATTCCCGACAATCCCATGCAAAAAAATAATCGTTTCTTTTTCCATGACAAAACCTCTTATCTATTAAGTAAAAACCGAGAGCTCAGATCTAAACTCACTATATGAAAGTAGTAGATCTAATGACTCATTCATTTCATTATATTTCTAGAAGTGGAAGGATGTAAATGGAATGTTGTGAGGAGTTTTTCCAATGAAACTTAGGGAGTGCCTAGCACTTCACCTGATTATGCATTCATAGAGCTCAATGCCACTCATCAAAAAGGCCAGTATCCTTGAAATATCACTCAAACGCAATAATGACCAATAAAATTGTAATATAGTTACTTATCTTGTAACATGTTTCCGGTCTTCATCTATTTTGGCGGAGGTTTTTATATATTGATTTTACTTATATCCATAAATTGTATGTATCTGTTCATAAATGTAAGTATTTCATTTATATATCAGATTTTTCATGTAGAAGTGTTATATTGTCGTACATATATGAATTTTTTTGATGATAATGAGACGCGGCCAATAGACGTCTACACAAAAACAAACACGAATCGTACTATTAAAGTACGATCCGTGTTTGCCACCCCAAACCATTTCTTACAGACATAATCATCACGACACCCTATATCCAATAAAACCCATACGCTAACATTAGTTTTGCACTAAAGTAGTTGAGATTTGGAAATAAGGGTTTGGCTTCTACATTCGACACAACCAATGTAGCGACTGTGATTCTAACTATCTGGCAGAATATGAAGTGTGCACGCTGCGAGACACCTTAGCTACTATCAGTTGGTATTGGCTCCTCCATTATTCAGACCGCTCAGAATAAAGGGGCGTGGCACTGTGCTCGTTAACAGGCCGTTATGACTGACATTGGAAATCTCTTCATTCCTTGCTCCGTCCAGAATTGAACTTGTATATGGATTAATAACCGTATCTGCGCTGCTATAGACGGATGTATATAGGATTGGATTCGGCGTTTCATCCCCACTGTTCAAGTTAGTCAGGAAGGTGCTGCCCGGCATCATTTCTCTTGCACCAGCCGTTAACCATCCGAAGTAAGAGGTGTTAGTGCCATGATGAGGAGAACCAAGTGTAATCACGTCATCGACTTTGCTACTTCCATCCAGGTTTTTAATATAATAGCGAGTGCTGAGACCCCCCATGCTGTGAGCGATGATATCTACCTTTTGTGCTTTCGTTTTCCTCAATACATCAGTAACAAAACTGGAGAGCTCATCCGCATTTTGGACATTACTCCCCGTCCTATTGGAATACTGAATCGCAAATAAATGGCTTTCCGGCCAGCCCTCACTGATAAGCCAATTCTTCATCGTGTCAAAATTGGAAGCGCTTCCACTATAGCCGTGCACAAAGACCACTGGGTTTACCGTAACTGAATTCGAGGTTGGCTTTGCAGCTCCAACAGGACCATAAACACCCAACACTAGGAAAATCGCAACAATTAAACTTAACAATCTTTTCATCTACTAACCTCCTCCATATTTAAAACAATGTATTCTATGGAAGTAGTGTAAAATCATGCTAATAAATAAAATAAATTAATTATCAGGAGGAAAGTAGTGTGTGGTAAAGTGAAAATAGTCTTCATATAGGTAAAAAGACTATATCCTGTTAATAATGAATGGTATCTTTATAGCGTCAGCCTCGGCTAAGAGTTAACTACTACAATCGAAAATGATTAAAAGGTGTGCTAAATTACTAAACACCTACTCAGTTATCGCGTATATGTAAGGGTGGTCTTCACGCGGAAGATGCGATGGATGCTTCCGTCAGCAGCGGTTGTTAGGAAGGGCTATACGATACATAAAAAGGAATCACAGCTACGCTGCGATTCCTTCTTTTCTTGATCAGGCACTGTCCTTCAAAATATCGTTGATTTCGTTTTTATAGAGATCTGATTTACCTCCGAAAACAGCCTGGATGTTATTGCTGTATTTCATTACACCGGCTGCTCCGAGGTTCTTCAGTTCAACTTCGTCAATTTTTACCGGGTCCTTGACCGTTACGCGAAGCCGGGTAAAGCAGGCATCGACGTCTTCAATATTTTCGCTTCCGCCCAGTGCTTCAAGAATGAGGCGTGCTTTGTCACGGTAATCATCTTTCTTTTTCCCGTTCTTTGCAACTGCACTGCTCTGGTCGTTCCCTTGTTTCTTTTCATTGTAATCTTTACGAGTATAAAGTTTCGCTTCCTGCCCTGCTCGGCCCGGTGTAGCGAGGTTCCACATTTTAATGGCAAAAGAGAAAACATAGTAGTAGATTACAAAGAAAACGGCCCCCAGTACGAGGTTCATCCACCAGTTCGGTGTTCCCGGTAGGGCATTGACGAGGACAAAGTCAATCAGACCCGAGCCCCCGGCCCACCCGAGATGAACGTTCAGCATATAGGTAATCGCAAAACTGAAGCCGGTAATGACTGCGTGCAGTCCAAACAGAAGCGGTGCTACAAACAGGAAAGTGAACTCAATCGGCTCTGTGATTCCTGTGAGAAATGCGGTACCAGCCGCAGCAAGCAGCATCCCTTTTACGATCGGGCGGTTGTTCTTATCTGCCTGACGGTACATGGCAAGTGCCGCTCCAAGAAGACCAAACATGACTATCGGGAACTTCCCTGCCATAAACCTTCCTGCTGTCACTTCTTCCCCTGCAGCGATCTGAGCGAGGAAGATATACTGGTCACCAGAAACTAAGCTTCCGGCCACCTCAGCTGTTCCACCGAGCTGTGTCCAGAGAAATGGTGCATACCAAATGTGGTGAAGACCAGTTGGTATAAGCACCCGCTCAAGAAATCCGTAGAGACCGACATAGACAGGATTGGTTGCATCCGTGGCGATAACATTAGCCACAGCATTAATCCCCATCTGAATCGGTGGCCACACCATCATCACAGCAAAAGCAAGGAGAATGGACATGAAGACCATGACGATCCCGACCGAACGATCCCCGGCAAAAAAGCCGAGCACTTCAGGCGGTTGGAACCGTTTAAATTTGTTATAGACCCAGACCGCCAGCAGGCCGACCACGATTCCACCAAGCACACCTGTCTCAAGGGAAGCAATACCGAGCGTCATCCCGTACTCCCCTGCTTCTCCCGCCATCTCAGGCGTAATATTCAGAGCCAAGGAGATTGTCGTATTCATAATAATGTATCCGAGCAAAGCTGCCAGTGCTGCAATCCCAGATCCGCCTGTGAGACCAATAGCAACCCCAACAGCAAATATGATCGGCAGGTTTTCAAAAATACTGAGACCAATTGCCGTCATTGCTGAGCTTACGGCCTGCATTGAATCCGCTTGCAAAACTGTTAAATAATCAGCAAGCGGCCCGCTCATAGCAGCCCCAATTCCAAGTAGAATCCCTGCAGCCGGGAGCAGAGCTACTGGAACCATTAATGATTTTCCGAATTTCTGCAAGCTTGCAAAACTCATGTTCTTTCCTCCTCCATGTTCGTCTTACACCAAATCCGGACCAGCTGTTTATTTTTCGGTCTTTCCATGTTAATTGAAGGCGCGGGACTCCCTTTTGAAAAACGAGTCGGGTGAGATCCTGCAGTGAACCTCATCACCCAACTCGGAAAGCGAAGCAGCCAGAGTCCGGTTTCACCTACTATTTCACTGTAAGCTCAGGCCAGAATTCCTTGTTTTCTTCAATGAGATCGTCAAGGATTTTGCGGGCACGCGGTGCATCCACAACCGTACGGCTCAGCGTAAGAGCTTGAAGAAGTTTACGATAGTCTTTTTCATACCATGCATCTACCACAAGTTTTTCAAATGCAAGCTGTCCTTCGATGAGACCTTTTTCAAATGTCGGAATGTCACCAACAGCGAACGGTTTTGGTCCTCGGGACGTAAGGGCAGCTGGCACTTCAACCATCGCATCGTCTTGGAGGTTTGAGATAATTCCGTTGTTTTCCACAATGACGATATATGTATCTCCGCGGTTATAGGCAAGTGAAGCTGCAACTCGGATCATGTAGCAACCGTGGATGTCCACTTCCAGTTCTACGTTCTCGGTCGTCCCGTCTGCAATCAGTTGGTCACAAAGATCATTTACACGCTTCTGACGTCCGTTAATAACCTGACGAGCACGTGTATTTTCCACATCCTCTTTTTCCACCATCTGTGAAGGATATAGGTAGTACTGCAGGTAAGTGTTCGGAAGATAGTCCGGAAAATCAGTCAGCATTGTCTCAACCTGCTTAAACGTCTTAATCCAGGAAGGATCGTTCACAATTTCAGAGTCTTCCGGGAGAAACCCATCGTCTAGAATCGCACGTTTGATATCGTCTGTGAGACGGTTTCCTTCTTTATCGTAAATGTTGGTAAACCAGCCGAAATGGTTAAGCCCAAAGTATTCCGGTACAAGATCCCAGATTTCTTTTCCAAGAATTTTCGCGTAGCTGACCATGATCGCCGCTGGCATATCACAAATATTCAGGATTTTTTCGTCGTTAGGAAATTCCCTACGAAGAGCTTCCGCCACAATGGCTGCCGGATTCGTGTAGTTAAGGATCCAGGCTTCCGGTGAATACGTCCGGACATCGTTTACCACGTCGATCATATCTCCTATCGAGCGAAGTCCATATGCCATCCCCCCTGGTCCGCATGTTTCCTGGCCGACCGCACCATGGCGAAGAGGAATCTGCTCATCCTTCTCCCGCATAGCAAGTCCACCTGTACGGATCTGGACGAATGCAAAGTCCACATCTGTGAACGCTTCTTTTTTATCCGTTGTATACGTGAATGATTCCAGTTCCGGGTACTTTTCCTTCAGAATCACTTCAGTTGCTTTTGCGATCTTTTCCTGACGGCTAGCGTTTGTATCATAGAATGTAATTGATTTGAGGGGGAAATGCTTTTTTTCCTCGATCAGGCTCATAATCATTCCGATCGTGTACGTGCTTCCGCCGCCCACAACCACAAGGTTCTGTTTTTTCATGATGAATCCCTCCATATAGCATTTATTTGTATTTAAATTGTATTAAACTAATTCTAATACAAATATAATACATATAAATGAAAGCGTCAACAAATGTATTTGATTTTTTTATTTTTCTAACGTATTCTTAAATTAAATCATTTAAAATTGAGGGGTATTCGTATGAGTTCACCGCGGTACAGGCAGATTGCAAGTCGTATGAAAGAGGAAGTTCACAAAAAAAACTGGCCCCCGGAAGAAGCCATTCCAACGGAAGCAAAATTGTGTGACATGTTTGAAGCCAGCCGGGTAACGGTTCGACAGGCAATCCAGGTTCTTGTTCAGGAAGGCCTCCTGTACAAGATCCAGGGTAGTGGCACCTATGTAAAAGGAAGCAAAATCGAGCACAACATCTATTCCCTTCGAAGTTTCACAGAAGAAATGGAAGCACTTGAAAAAGATATTGCCAATGAAGTGGTCGATTTCAGACTGGTGGTTCCTGAGGAGCATATTCGCAGCGTACTTGAAATGGAGGAAGGGGAAAAAGCTTTTTTTGTTAGAAGGCAGCGGATTGTGGACGGTACACCTTTTGTTCTAGAGGACACATGGCTTCCAGTCCGGCTGTTTCCGGATCTGAGCTATGAAACGATGCAGGGCTCCAAATACGATTACATTGAAAATAAAAAGAAACAGACCATCAAAGAAAGTTATCAGGAAGTGGTACCCATCCTCCCCGATCCAGATATACAGGAGCTTCTCGCTTTAGAAGAAGTTGTTCCTATTTTGAAAGTGCAGTTGTATTCGAGACTTGCAGACGCTACTATCTTTGAATACAGCGAATTGTATTTCAAGAGCGATGAATATAAATTTACAATCGTTGCTAGACGGGAGCGTGGCTTTTGAGGATCTTCCTATATAGTAAAGAGAGGCATACTTTGATGGCTGCCTCTCTTTAAGGGTAGGAGAGTCATAACCATGTAATGGGTTATGGCTCTTTTTGCTATAAAATTTAATTGGAACCCCTTTTTAATTCCCATTAAACCAGGCATTGTCCACTCTTCATCTAATTGTACGGTTATACTCCCAAGGTAAGTGGTGTATGAATGAATTTTTAAGACTTGACCGTAATTAAAATCACTAAATTATAAGACATACCAAAAAACCCACTAAACTAAAAGTCTAGCAGGCAAATCATAACTTCTATTCGACAAAATGAGGAATAAGAGTGAGCGCCCCTTATAATAATACCCATAACAAAATTGGCAATGTAACCAAACTAAGAAGTGTACTAATCAACGTACTACTAGACACAAGATCAGGCTCTGTACCGAATTGAAGAGAATACATCGTAGTATTCGCAGCTGTCGGCATAGCAGCCATTAAGATCATAATTTTTGCTAGCATCTCATCTACAGGTAACATAAGGACTAGTAAAAGAGCAATGACCGGTGAAACGACGAGTCTTATTACTAGCGCTACCGTTACTTTTCCTACTGGGATCCTCTTTAACGAGATCGATGCCAACTGCATACCTAAAATGATCATAATTGTAGGCACTGTAGCATCAGCAACAAAATCCACAGCTATAAAAATGTACTCAGGAATCGTAAAGGATACCAATTGTATTAATAGACCACCAAAGGCGCCATAAATAATTGGCATTCTTATAACTGAAGCTAAAGATGCTTTAATGGTTACTTGGCCCCTTCCGCCTAGTGCTGCAATAAATAAGCCAAATGTACTCATGAGCAACGATTGAAATACCATAAGAACAACCGCATAGTCTAATCCAGCAGCACCAAATGCAAATAGAACCACCGGCGTTCCATAATTACCATTATTCATAAAAGCTGCAGCTAGCATTACTCCGCACTGTTCTGATCGTGTATAACCAAGAAGCTTACCAATAATAAAAATGATGAAGAGTAATAGAACACATAGTAAAACAGAATACACGAGCATATGTATATATCTAATGTCTAACGGAGTCTGATAAAAGGTCCGAAACGCTAAGATAGGAGACATGAGATATAAAGCCATTACAGATAAGTTTTTGACATCAAATCCAATTTTCTTTTGACCAATATAACCAAGCGCAAAAATAATAAATACTGGCAATAGTATCTGAATAAAAACCATTTAATTCACCACTATCTTTATCATAAATTCCTTATAAGTCTCTTGAAAATCATATCAGCCCTATCACTCATTACAACATCATTACCTATTAGGTTATGACGTAGAAATAAAAGTAATGCCCATTAAAAGAGCATTACTATTCTAACGATTTAAATCTACATTGTACTGGTAACGGTCTGATCGGTACTTGGTTTGAGTAAATTCAACGGGTTCACCGTTTATCCCATAGCTAAGTCTTGTCATTTGAAGGAGTGCTGTACCTGCACTAACTCCTAAAAGATCGGCTTCATACTGAGTCGCATTAACAGCTGATATTGTTTCATTTGCTTTCTTTAAATAAATCTCATTATCTTCAAGCACTTCATAAAATTTCGCTCCGGCTAAATCATGCTCCATTAAAATATTTCCGATATGTTCGGGCCAACTCGACTTTTCGAGTGCAATCGGCTCATCATTGGCGAAACGAATTCGTTGTATAAGTAAGATAGACCCATCCTCTTCCACATTCAATTTCTTCTTTTCAATAAATAGATCGTCTCTAAGCTCTGCTCTAAGAAGTTTAGATGTAGGTAAATACCCTCTTTCCATAATTTCTTCAGCAAAACCAGTTAGCCTTCCTAAAGTTCCCGTAAACTTTAGCGATTTTACGATTGTACCCTTTCCTTGCTTCTTTTCAAGCAAGCCTTCATTCACTAAAGTCGTTATAGCTTGCCTTAATGTCGTACGGCTCACATTGAATTCGTCCATCAACTCTGTTTCAGTAGGGATCAAGTCTCCTTCTTTCCAAACCTTATCTGATATACGTTGCAACAAGATATCTTTAATCTGATGGTAAAGTGGCACTGGACTATTATGATTTAATTGTAAATGAACCATTCATAACCCCCCTCCTTCCAATTTCTCTTACTCTTTTTCTACATTGAGGTTTATACCCTTATTATACTCTGGGGAGCTTCATCTTTCATAGAAATAAACCTTTTTCATATGTTTCAGTCTGGATTTATTAAAGAAGGGACCCGGCGCAGCGGATCCCTTTACCCTTACAAGTTAAAAACGACAATTTTCTCTTCAGTCATTTCTTCTATTGCATATTTAGGACCTTCTTTACCAGAACCACTCTGTTTCAATCCGCCATAAGGCATTTGGTCCACTCTGTAGCCTGAAGTATCATTGATGATCAAACCACCCACTTCAATCTTCTCTGCTGCTTTCATGGCAAACGAAAGACTGTTAGTAAACAATCCAGCTTGAAGTCCATAAATTGAATCATTAACACGGGAGATTACTTCCTCTTCATCTCGATAAGTAGACACAGCTACAACTGGACCGAAGACTTCTTGTCGACAAACTTTCATGCTATCATCAACATTTGTAAGAATTGTAGGGGCAAAGAATACTCCATCTCGCTTTCCCCCTGATTCTATCTTGGCTCCATGACTTACAGCCTCATTTACCCACTGTTCCACTCGAATTGCTTCTTTCTCTGCAATCATCGGGCCAATTTGCGTAGCTGACTGGCTTGGGTCACCTATTTCAAGTGACTCTGTCACCTTTTTCATTTGGTCTAAGAATTTCTCATAGATCTCTTCTTGAACGTAGACACGTTGAACAGATATACACACTTGACCAGCGTTGTTAAAACTCTTCTGTGCACAAAGTGTAGCTGCTTGCACAATATCAGCATCATTATGAACAATGGTTGCTGAGTTATTACCTAACTCTAGTGAAACCTTCCGTAGCCCAGCCTTTTCTCGAATCAATTTTCCAACTCGAGGACTCCCTGTGAATGTAAACATGTTCACATCTTCGTTTTCTAATAACCATTCCCCGGTTTTTGCACCATTTCCAGTAATTAAATTAAATCGACCACGAGGAAGACCTACTTCTTCAAAAATTTGCATTAAGATAATGGCACTTATAGAGGTTACTTCCGCAGGCTTTAAGATGACACTGTTTCCACTAGCAAGGGCAGGGCCGATCTTGTGACAAACTAAGTTTAGCGGAACATTAAACGGTGTTATAGCAGCTACCACCCCAACTGGTACGCGCTTTGTATACGCTTGACGGGTTTCAGATCCTGGTGCCGCTTCAACCGGGACTCCCTCTCCGTGTATACGCTTCGCTTCTTCGGCTGATATTTCTAGCGTTTGGGCCGCTCTTTCTACCTCGCCTAGTGATTCTGTAATAGGCTTACCTACTTCTTGCACTAACACATTCGCTACTTCTTCTTTTCTCTTAATCAAAAGCTCTGCTGCTTTTTTCAAATAAGTAAAACGTTCATAAGGCGACAACGGGAGTTTCAATGCTTGTTTAGCAGAGGCAACAGCTTCATCAACATCCTGTTTCTCTGCTGAAGCTACATGTGCAATAGTAGTTTGGTTATACTTATTCAATACCTCAAAGGTTTCTTGCTTTTCTTTCCATCTACCATCAATATACAATCCATACGTTGGTACTTGAACAGTTGTTGTCATTATTAAAGACCCCTTTCGTTATAACGTTACTACCTTTTTGTTGTTTAAAAGTTGCTCTGCTTTGTTAGCACTCCCAAATACTCTAATTTTCTCTTTAACTTTTTCCTTCATAACTGCGCGACCTGCCCCTAAAGTATCAGCTAGTACGATATTGTTCATATCTTGTTGAAATGCTTCCTGAACTCCCTGTGTAAATGCTTGGCGTAGTTCTGTATCAACATTGATCTTTGAAACTCCTAAAGAAATCGCTTTTTGTACTTGCTCATCAGGTACATCTGAACCTCCATGAAGCACAATCGGTCTTTTCACTGCATTTGAAATCTCCTCTAAACGCTCAAAACGAAGCTTAGGTGTTTCTTTATAAATACCGTGAGCAGTACCAATTGAGACTGCTAAATAATCTACATCTGTCGCTAAAATAAATGCTACCGCTTCTTCAACAGTTGTAATTAAAGCATCCTTTTCATCTACTGTAATATCGTCCTCGGTTCCACCAATTTTTCCAATTTCACCTTCACTACCGATATTCAAAGCCCTTGATATTTCAACTACTTTTCTTGTAATCGCCGTATTTTCTTCAAATGACAAGGCAGATCCATCAAACATAACCGATTGGAATCCACACTGCACAGCTTCCATCGTTTGTTCAAATTGGCGACTATGATCTAAGTGAATGGCTATAGGAATCGTATAGTTTTTAGCCAATGAATCTATTAGTACTTTCATAGGCTCAAGACCAATGTTTTGAATGACTTTTTGACCTACTTGAATCATAATTGGTGATTGCTCTTCTTCTGCTGCTTCTAAAATAGCTTGAATTGTCTCTGCATTATGGGCACTAAATGCACCAACCCCATATCCATTTCTATACGCATGCTCTAACATTTCTTTTCCATTAACAAATGGCATACTATTACCTCCTAATTTGCGTTTCTATTTAGTAAAAACAGTATTCTTTGGAGCTAGTGGGGGATAGCTAGTTATTGGATCACCAATAATCGGAGCTAACCATTTATAATAAGCCTCAAGATTATCAATAAATGAAAGGGGCATGACCCTCTCTCCACAGCTCGCTACCGTCTGTAAGGAAGCAGGCTTCATTACAATCTCATATTCATTTTTTTCTGCTCTCTCCATTGATACCATCACATTAGATAAACCTTCCTCAACCCAACTAGCTCCGACCACGCCTACTTGATATGCTTCTGCTATGTCCCTTGATGATACAGATTGAGAGAAACTACGTTGGCTCATTCCTAGTAATTCAGCACGTGTTGTAGCCTTAAGCTCTTCTTTTAGGAATTGTTCTATTTGCTTAGAGATCCCTCCAAGAATGGCTCTTCCTCCTACAACATCATGTTGTAATTGTTTACCATTACTAAAGGCTACCCCTTCACTAACGACCACTACAGCATAACCATAGTTAGTCAATGCTGTTTTGACAGCCTTCAGCAATTGTTCTTGATCTAACGGTTTTTCTGGCAAAGCAATAAAATGGGGACCTTCTTCAGCAGTCGTCTTAAAAAAACCAGAAGCAGCAGCTAACCACCCTGCATTGCGCCCCATTGTTTCAAGTATCCTCACTTGTTCAAAGTTTTTCATTGAATAAAGATCTCTACTCAAATCTCTAGTAGCCTGGGCAACGAATTTAGCAGCACTTCCAAACCCTGGAGCATGATCTGTACATCCTAGATCATTATCTACCGTTTTGGGTAAACCAATTACTTGAAGATCATACTTCTGTCTGGCTGCTTCAATCCCGACTTTATTCAAAGCCTCCATCGTCCCATTCCCACCAATAAAAACAAGCGTATCAATAGACATTTTCTTTAAATGACGAACGGCTGTTGAGATATTCTCATCTGTGAATGAATATCTACCTGAACCTAAACAAGCACCAGGGATGTGCTCATGGTCTAGAATCCACTTTAGAATGGTTTCATTCCCTTCTGAAAATTGTCCATGTGTTAAGCCCTCGTATCCATTTTTAATAAAATGGAGTTTATTTCTCTTCATAGCTTGTTTCACAAAACCAACTAACGTCGTGTTAATAACGGATGTGGGACCTCCGGCCTGCCCAATGGCAATGTTTTTCATATCTCAGGCCCCCTTCATTATTTGGTAAAGACGGTTGTCTCAATGCCTAATTGGCGACCAAGTTCAATTAGTTCATCTACAACGTCTTCATAGACAATGGCATAATGTGGTTCAAAGCCATCTTCCATTAATGTATAAAGAGTTTCACTAACATTTGTCTCAAGTTGAACTTCTACCGACGTGCCGTTAAATCGTTGCGGAGTATCAAGCGCTTCGCCCCTCATAATTAACAAGCGATATCCATCGGTCTTTGTGTAACCTAATCTAAACATGGTCACTCCACCAGGTTTTAACCCAAACTCTAAGGTGAATCCTAATTTTCGATTAGGGTGGACCCCTGCTTTTGCCCCTACTTCAGGATGAGCTAATGAATAGGCTCCTGCTCCGCAATGCCAGAATACAGCGGAATTACTAGCCTCGTTAATATGCACCATATCACCTAAATAAGGGGCACTACCATTTGCGAGCTTCCGTAAAATAAACATGGAGATGGAGCCGTGTATATCTGACTCACACGAAGATACAACACCATCTTCTGTAAATTGGGATAATGTAGAACAAGCCGCTGCTCCTAGTTCATTAAAGAAATCTGGCCAGCACCTAACAGCGATTGCGTTAATTTCCTCTTCATCAATTCTATCTTTTATATACGTTGAAAACTGTGCGAACCGTTCAACTGTTTCATCACTACGATTCAAACCAACCACTTGTTTTTTTGCCCGCTCGATCATCCCTTCCCATTTTTCTTTAGGAAGCTTTTTGCATTCATTAAATGCTTCATACAAGTCAAAATATGTAACGGTCGACCCCACTTTCTCTTTTAACAACCTCTCATCTACATCTGAGAAGAAAAATCCTGGTGGATGCTCTCCAACCACACCAATTTTAAGATTTTTTAAGTCCTCTATTACATTTTGAACAGCTAGCTTTTGCTTTAGTTTTTGTATCACTTGAGCTTCATCTGCATTGCCAAATACAAAAGTGAACGGGTGATTATTAGACCTCAATACGTGACTAGTGCTATTACCGCCAGTTAAAGAATTTAGCCTTAATCTTCCCCCTACACTTGGTTCACGGACAGACCAAACAATTACTGGTGCCTCTACAAGCTCTGTCACTGCTTTAATAAATTCACCATCAGCAAATGTAACACTTTGATAAATCGTTGTTGTGATCGACTCATTATCGATTGTATTTAAGAAATCTGCTAAATCTTCTGGAGATGTGATGATTTCGCTTGGTTCTATAACATGTTCCGTTAGCTGATTAAGCAAATCAGAACTCTTTTTTCGTTGCTCTTCACCAGCTTCTAAATCAAAGGTCTTTCTTCCAATAGGTAAATAAAGGACATTGGTAGTAAGCAAGCTCGTCACCCCTTTTTTTAATATCTTTATCATATCATAGGTAGGTATGTTTTAAAATACATTATAACCTTTAGCAACTATTATTTAAATAATAGTTGCTACTCTTTCAAATAAATCTTTGTGTTTAGTAGCTTTTCTATAGAAGACAGGAGGTTTCCCAACAGGTGCTTCTACTTCTACATATCCACCGTTATGCTCCACTCCACTCCATAGGTGAACCCAATGATCCTCTGGTAAATAAACGGTCCACTTACCCTTTCCTTCTTCATAGACTGGAGCAACAAGAATGTCAGAACCCAGCATGTATTGATACTTGATATCATAAGATCGTTCATCTTCTTCATATTCCATAAATAAAGGTCGTTGGACTGGAATCCCTTCGTTCGCATTTACCTTCACGACTTCCTTTAAATAAGATCCAAGAGCCACGTATACATTCGTCATTTTCACAAAATGATCTAATGTTTCATCATCACCATCAAACTGGAAACAATCATCCGGTCGATTTCCCTCATGCGTTCTCATAACTGGAGTAAATGCAGCCATCTCAGCCCAACGAAGTAAAAGTTCCTTTGAGCGTTTATTTCCATGTAAGCTGGTATAACCACCAATGTCACTATGTGAGATCCCACACCCAGATAATCCTGCAGATAATGCTGCTGGAATAACTGACGCTAAGCCGTCATCTAAGCTCCAGTCAACACTTTGATCTCCTGCCCATAAGAGCGGACAATACTTTTGATTACCTGTATAACCAGCACGCATAAAATAAACAATATCTCCCCAACGTCCGCTTTCCTTTAGAGCATCATGATTCGCTTTCGCCCACATAGCTGGCCATGCATTATGCATCACCTTAGCTGAAACCCCATTTGATAGCTTGACATCTGTAGGCAGGTATTCTCCAAAATCGGCCATCCAGCCATCTAACCCAAAATTGATTAAGTTCTCTTTGATAACCGAAACATACCATCTATGTGCCTCTTCATTTGTAAAATCGACGACACCACAATAAAATTCACCAAAATCGACTACGTAATCACTACCATCTTCTTTTGTTGCTAAATACCCTTTTTCTTTTGCTTCCTTATATAAATGACCTTCTACAGCTACATAAGGATTGATGTATCCTAGGAATTTGATTCCTTGGCTTTTCCACTCATGGATCTTAGTATCTAAATTAGGATACTCTTCTGGATTCCATTTCCAGTTCCACATCAGCCTTTTTCCAAAGGATGTGATTCTCTTTCCTTGCCAATCTTGGCACCACACCGCACCAACTTTTAATCCCTTACTTAGAGCATGATCAATCTTTTCTTGAACCTTCTCTGTTCCACCTTGGATTCCTAACCAAATTCCCTCATATGTCCAATCTGGAAGTTCAGGCTGTCTACCTAGCCGTGCTGTTAATCGCGTGACTAGTTCCTTATAGGTTGAGCCGCATTCAAACAGGATGGATTGCGGCACTTCCCAAATTTGAAGCTCATGAAATGACTCTTGGCGAAAATCGAAATCTGCATAAGCTGTTGTTTCTACATGACAGAAGTACTTTCTTGTTGATAGAAACGTAGGTTGGGGAAAATTTGTATTATAGTAGTCTCCACCTGCCTTATCTTTCACATCCGCTTGCCAAGTAGTATAGGTGTTCTTATTACGTCCAACTCCAGGTTCTGACGTCCAAAGAGGGAAGTTTTTCCCTCTTAGGTTCAGATAAGAAAGCTGCTCACCGCACCCGTAGACTTTCTCCTCTGCGTCTGCGTGAAGACGCATCCAAAAGCGATTGATACTCTTATCTTGAAGAGTAAACGAAACTCTTAGGCCACCTTGATCTTGTTCTAGTTTAATAGAAAGAACATCTTCATCCTTAGCAAAACGTTTTAGTGTGATAGTCACAAGTTCTTCCTTATTTATTACTTCGGCATAACGAAGAGGGACACGCTCTACAATGTAATCTTCTATTTTGAAGTTTCCACGATACATATCAATAGATTCTTCACCAGAACCCACAAAGATAAAAGGTTTTTTAGTTTGATGTGAGAATAACAATGTTCCTTCTAAAAGAACATCAAATCCGTTATCATGTTCTACTACTTTAAACTGCTTCTTAACTAACTGTTTATTCATGATGGATTCTCCCTCTCTTTATTCACTAGATTATTTTCTCATCGTTAATCGGTTGCTCTAAATGTTGACTTTGACTACGTTCTAATGCTACAGCATACTTCTTGTTCCAACTTGTCAGAGCTTTAATGTAAAGTCCAATTGCCACTACCATTAAGGTAATCATTGCAGGCCAGAACCATTGAGAAACAATACCATCAGCATAAGCTACTCCAATTGGTGAGAAGACGATATACATAGCGACAACTAAGCTTAGTAAAATCACTGTTACTGGAATCGCATACTTCCAAGGAACCATGTCAACTTTCGGATTAGGTTTAAATTGGTATGGTGTCTCAAGTGGACGAATTTTCCCTACCACAATCATGATTCCAACTTCGATAACAAATAAAATTGCAGAAATATGAATGAAATTCATCTCAATAGTGATACCAAATAATTGATTTAATCCCCAAACAAGCATATAGTACGTAATGACGTGGAAGATAATCGCAATCTTAGCACCTAATGCAGGAATACGTTTTGAAATAATACCTACAAGAACAATTGCAATGATTGGAATATTGAAGAATCCTGTAAAGCGACGAATAAGATCCCAAATTCCATCAGGAGCGTTCATTAACATAGGTGCAATGAAGAATGAAATTAAGGCTAAGAGACTACCGAAATATTTACTGATCGTAATTAACTGACGGTCAGTGGCATCCTTATTAAAACCCGCTTTATAAATATCTAATGTAAACATAGTTGCTGCACTGTTTAGTAGGGAGTTAAAACTTGAGAATACGGCACCCAATAATACAGCTAAGAATAATCCAGACAAGAATGTAGGCAATAAATTAGATACAATTGTTGGATAAGCTAAATCAACCGGATCAATGTTACCACCATATAAATGGAAGGCAATGACCCCAGGAATCATCATTAAGAATGGTACAGCCAACTTATAGAAGCCGGAATAAATAACCCCTTTTTGACCTTCAGCCAGATTTTTAGCTCCTAATGTTCTTTGAATGACATACTGGTTTGTCCCCCAATAGAAGAGGTTCATTAGAATCATCCCTGTGAAGATGGTTCCAAATGGTACAGAGTCAGTGCTTGAGCCAATAGCATTTAATTTATCCGAGTGTTCTAAAGTAATTGTTTTCATACCTTCTAATGCACTACCATTTCCTAGTGCAATAAACCCTAATATTGGAACGACTAGACCAATTAACAATAATCCTATACCATTCAATGTATCTGAAACCGCAACCGCTTTCAATCCTCCGAATATCGCATAGAGGGCACCGATAGTCCCTACAACCCAAATGACTAACCATACCGATTGTTCCATTGAAATTCCAAGTAACTCCGGAACATCAAATAACCTTAAAATAGCTAATGCTCCAGAATACAATACAGAAGGAATGGTGACTAATACGTAACCGAGCATAAATAGAACAACAGTATAGCGTCTAACTCCTTCATCAAATCTCGTACTTAAAAATTCAGGTAAAGTAGTAAATGCTCCGCCAAGGTATCTAGGCAGAAGTATCAACGCACAGATAACAATTGCTAATGCAGCAGTAACTTCCCAGGCCATATTTGATAAGTTAGCACGATATGCTTGACCATTTAGTCCAATTAGTTGTTCAGCAGATAAGTTTGTCAGTAGTAGGGAACCAGCAATAAATCCACCTGTTAACCCTCGACCAGCTAAGAAATAGCCATCTGAATCATTTACTGAGTTCTTCGACTTAAGATATGAGACCCAACCTACTAAAGCCATAAAGATGATACAAGAAATAAGTGTAAATGCCATTGAACTTCCCCCTTAAATACCTTTTTTTATTTGTAAACAAAAGCCACATTCGCCCCAACAATCCCTGCGTGTGCCCCCCTAGACATGAAACGCTCATTATCCGGATGTGAAAGTAACCACTTATTTTTCATAAATAACCATTCATCATAACCTTTATCTTCATCTTTTAATGGAGTATTTGTTCCTTTAGGTAAAATAACTGCACATTTAAACCCGTCATCAGAAACCTTGCATGGGGCTAAATGAAGAGTTGTTTGAAATAATTCTATGGCAGTCCCCTTTGGCACAAAGAATGCCTGAACATTTCCAACTGAATAACGTCCTTCCTTGATGTCATTCACATGTCCAAGAAGTAATACAAAATCCGTAATGGCTATATTAATTTCGCTGCTCTTGTGAAATTCTAGCCCATTAAGGTGAGAGTTTTTTCCGTTACAGTACCCTAGTTGAACACTCATTCCTCCAAAATATCGACTTTCTACTAGTTGCTTTAAGTTAGTCTTTTCCCATTCGTTCACAGAAGGGATATAAACGTTACCAACTTCAGGTATGTCAGTGCCCTTCATTAACTGAGCCATTGCTCCCACAGGAAAATCTGGTAATACATTTCCAAATTTGCGGAAATGATCATCCTTTACGGAGGATAACCTAAGCGACTTATTAAGCGTTTTCATTTTTTCGATCATCTCAACACCCCATTAAAAGTAGTTATCTTTAATTAAACATCATTACCTTTGACGTTATTATAGTGTTAACTTTCTAAATATTCAAGCAAAACTTCACATTTTGGTCAAACTTATTTTCAAGCAACCTAAATAAAGGTGTCTACATAACAACTAAACATCATAACCAATTATAATCAGACTATTCAGTAACACTTAAAACCTGGGGAGTGGCTGGCCCCGGATCCCCCTTTTTTATCGATTCTAAATAACCTTGAATGGGAATGGTCAATTTCAAAGAACTTACTCCCGTTTATTTACCTAATTTAAGAATGATAGATCTACGAGTTTCGCTCATCATCATCCCTCTTAGCCCAGTTAATGGCTCTTCTCTTCCAAAAGTCAGAAGATACAGTATCTCTTTCAATTAGTTTTTCTATTTGTTTTGGAGAAAGTATAACAACATCCTTTACTTTTTCAGCCTGTATATCTCTTCTTAAGTTTGGAATATCTAACCTAATTGCAGTTTCTAGGGTAGGTAAGTATTTCACACGAACAAGCCCACTAAACTAAAACTCAGCAGGCATTATAATTGACAATTTCCGAGTAATTTCGGGCAGTGACCGCATATACTCTCACTCGTGTCAATAAATTTCACTCTAACTTAACATCGTCTCTAATGCATCCAGTTCTATAACTAAAGGCTCTTGGTAACTTTCAACAAGGTTTGTTTCGAGATATGCCCTTAGAGCTCCTTTGACAGGTGATTTATCTTTTATAACTTGTAAAACCTTAACTTTTAAATCCTTCAAGAGACCCTCAAGTTTTTTTATTAGAGTATCCAGATAGCCGTGAACATGTATTGATTTCTTTTGGAGAGCTAACTTGAGTACCTTTTTAGTTTGTAATTCCAATTCATCTTTCATTAAAGTCGTCATCTTATCGCTCCTATCGAGAAGGTATATTCCTTACTTCCTTTACCCATTCACTTGGAGGGTTAAGTGGTAATAAAATTTGGTCTGCATCCCCATTCAATAAACTCCCTGTTTTAGTATACTGCTTTTCAGCCCTACCAATGTTTAATGTAGTCCCTTTTGGAACTTCAATCACAGCTTCAAAACTCCTGGTATTTTTCCATCCAGGTAGCAGGGCCAGATCAATTTTAGATTGAATTTTATTGCCCGCAGGAGTAGTTGTAACAAAAGAACCCCCTATATCTGCTTTCCCTCCAAATGCTCTATATACTGTTACGTTTTCTTGTGTGACTACAGTTCGGTAGTTTGAATCCTTAAACGTACTGGCAATGGTACTTGGCAAGTCAACCTTATCAATTTCTTTAACCTTATTATCAATAAGTGTTGAATAGCTATTAACATTTTTTCTAGCATGACCACCAACACTCTTAGCCCCTCTAACTCCTCTTGTACCAAGCTTTACAAAACCTCCGCCGAGAATAGCTGCAGCTGCAAGAGCTTGTTCCCAGTCTTCTAACTCTCTCTTTGTAATGGGGGCAACCCCACTCGAGGCTTCCACTCCTGCTTTCACATATCCTAGAAATGGGGTGAAGTCGATGGCGGCAGAACTGAGTTCTCTTGAATGCTCTTTTGCCACTCTACCTACCGTTTTAGCACCATCTATTATCTGATCTCCTGCTTTTTGCCACCATTTTCGTTCTGGCTCTGCAGCTATTGCCACATGAACAGGCCTCGAACAACTTGGATTTGTCCACTTATCAAAGGCTACCACTTGTGTTATTGATGGATTCTAGATGAAAAGATATGCAAAAAAGCCCACTAAGCAAAAGCCTAGCAGGCAAATAAACAGACTCAATTTAGTCTTCTATGTTTGGTTATTCCCTAGATAATCATCTAATAAATCTTTGCCGTATTTACTTTTAGGTATAAGTCCAAAATGTTGATATGCCCAAATAATCCGAGTTTTAGTGGGATTCTCTTCTTCACTTGCATCATATTTAAAATCAACAATCAGCTTCCCTTCTCTATTAATACTCATTGTAAAATTAGTCCATACTTCACTGTAATTCACTTGTGTATATTCCCACAAATCCTCGACTAAAAAAGAAAGTTCATCCTCTGCATCAAGATAGTCAACTTGAGGAATAGAAGATCTTTCAGGAATTGTTTGACTATATACAGCTTCCTTCTTTCCAATAGGAAGATAGTAAAAAAAGAGGGTCTTAGCTGATGTATTTACTTCACCGTAAAATTTCACTTCATCCCATTCTTCTGGAATCATCTTCATAACTTGGATAACAATCTTTTCATAAAACTCGTTTAACTTTTCTTCCATTTTTTATTCCCCCTTATAGTTTCGCAACCTTCTACTATCCCAATCGAATAATTTGTTTGAGTGTGCTTTTCTAGGTAATTAATTAGTAATTCTAACTCATATTTGCTGTTAGGCTTTAAGCCAAAATGGTGATAAGTCCACACAATTTGAGCAATTAGAGAGTTTTCAAATTCTTCATCATAGTTGTACTCAATTTTCAGCTTACCGTCATCAATGATAGTGAGTGTGAAGCTCTTCCATAATTCTTGGTTGGTTTCTAAAAATGCATCAGTTAGATCATCAATCATAAAAATTAACTCTTGATCATCCTCCTCAAATTTTTCTTTATTCAAAGGGAAGAGGGAAGGAATATCATAGCTGTATACCACTTGATTTCCATTTTTACTTTTATAATAAAAGAAGGATGTAAGAGATTCGTCTTGAACATATGCAAATAACTTTACCAATGACCAAGGTTCTGGAATCATTGAAATGATCTTTGTTGAAATCTTTTCGAAATGAGTTTCAAGTTCATTTTCCATTTATTTAACCTCTTTTCTATTTTTAAGATTTACAGTTCTTAGAGATCCATTTCCTATACTATATTGAATTTGAAACCGTTCTGGTCTTTTGGAACCTCCTCTATACAATGGTTTTATCTTTACTTCAACCGTTTCAGGAGGATCTCTTCTCAAAGCTTGAGCCCATACATACTCTAACTTCTTATATTCTCCACGGTTAATATTGGCATTCATCGGAACTAAGTTATCTATATCCCCAGATCCCTTGAAAATACTCGCAATGAGGTGTCCGCCATCATCAGTTGGAAGTCGATCCGGTCCTCCAGCTTGTCTTTGAGCATAAGCATTTCTCGATGCTAAACCATAATCAAGCTTCGCCTCAACAGTTGCAATTCGACCTTTTGCATCGGTTGTATATTTATACCCAGCTGGCGTTACATATTCTACATTTGGTTTTAATTGCTTTTTTCTATTGACTCTCACATATTGAATTGACTTCCATATGTGACGGAACTAACCCCAGCTGCCTGCTCTACCCTAATCAAGTTCGCTTGATTCTTCTCACCTAGCTGGTTTCTCATCCCGCTTGTGTTGATGACGTTATGCGGGAGTCCTGCCATGGCGGGTTGTAATCCTGCATTCGGCGTCATCTGTTGAACAGCTGCTCCGACTTTATTCATCGACTGCTGGGCTTTTTCTCTTATAGATGAAAGCCCTCTGGCGTTAGTAGCTGCGGTTGTGGCTTGGTTCACGCTATTTTGTGCGGCTAAATGTAATTGTAATTGATGCTGGGATTGATAACCAGGTTGTCCACCAAGACGGCCGAGACGACTGGCATGGGAGACCTTTGAATAGGAAATAGTCTTTAAGTTCTCCACATAGTTAAGAGGGAGAGAAAAACTCGACAAAATGAGGAATTGGGGAGTAACTGGGACCGCCACCACGAAAAATGGACGCAATTGAAGAAGATTTTAGTTGAGGGTTGACGTGTAGGGTCTATATTGAATGCAAAAACGCCAACAAATTGAGTTGGCGTTTACTATCACTTGGATATCTTCTTTATTTGACCGGGTAAAACCTTAAGTTTTGTATTTGAGGTCACTGGTTAAAGAGGGAATTATAAGCAAGGAACCTTTTAACCTTACTCAGCCTATTTTATTCTTAACATCAATTTCTTTATCTCTTCGTATCCTTTTGAATCTTTTTTAATTTCATAAGGCCATTTAGTTACCAATTGTTCTAATAAGTATAAATACCAAGCATGATTAAACAAAACCGTAACACCTATATCGAAGTCTTCATTATCATCGCTAATAACAAACTCACAACCTTCGTTATCATAATAATAGACAACATATATACTATTTTGTTTGAGTAAAACGACTGCATTGTGTTTAGGCGAGAAGATTGAGTAATTCCTTTCATCAATTATTGAGTTTAACAACTTATTAATTTTACTAATGTTATTCTCGTTAGAAAGATCTAACTCACTTGATATGTTTGGTTTATTGATCACTGGCTTTGTAGAATATTTTATAACGACACTCACAAAAGCAAAGTATGCAACATTTTCATCTTCGAATCGCTTTAATAGTCTTCTATTATTTCTGATCACGGATATTATTTCCCATATATTTTGTTCAGGTAAATAATTCAACACAAAATAACTTTCAAAGCTTGGTACATTATTTACCTCTTCGACCACTTTTAAACTGGTGTTATCTTCCTCAAAGATGAATGAACTATTAGAGTTATCCAAAAGAAATTGCTTAATGTCCTTTAACATTATAGTCTCCCCCTATTTAATATAACCACCATCAATTAGATCCTGCACCGTCAAGATATCTCCATTTTTATCAATCCCAATATATTGCATCCCCCCGCCTGGTTGGTCAAACCAAGGTGCAGCTTCACCACCTAACGTTTTAAATGGCTTCTTAACTTCGTAACTATAGTAATTGCTTTGAGAACTGTGAGGTGCTAACGCCCTTTGTTCAAATGGCGTTCCCTTTTCTGAGAAGAAGCTTCCACTTGGCTCCCCGTACCTATCAATTTTAAGTGACTTTTCTAATGTATTAGTTTGAGGGTCTTTAAAAAACCCATTATTTTCTGGCCAATTAATGTTACCGTTTAACTGATTATAGTACATAGAGTTATCATAGACACCCTTGTGATTTTTGTATAGTTCTCCGGAAGGTTTAAATTTCCAGTTATTTAGCTTTACTCTATCTTCAACTTTAATCCCATTCTTCGCATAATCCCAAAACTGTTCATACCTGGTTGCATCTTCTAAACTCATTGCTTCAGCAAATGTACCATCTTTAGCTTCGTTATTTTTGTTTACTTCTTTATTTGATTTTGAATGGTTCCCACGAGAAACCTGATTAACCCCAGCTGCCTGTTCTACCCTAATCAAATTCGCTTGATTCATCTCTCCTAGCTGGTTTCTCATCCCGCTTGTGTTGATGACGTTATGCGGGATTCCTGCCATGGCGGGTTGTAATCCTGCATTCGGCTTCATCTGCTGAACAGCTGCTCCGACTTTATTCATCGACTGCTGGGCTTTTTCTCTTATAGATGAAAGCCCTCTGACGTTAGTAGCTGCGGTTGTGGCTTGGTTCACGCTATTTTGTGCGGCTAAATGTAATTGTAATTGATGCTGGGATTGATAACCAGGTTGTCCACCAAGACGGCCGAGACGACTGGCATGTGTGACTTTGCTTAGACCTTTATCACCGAGGACCGACCCACCTATAATAGCGGACGTATATCCGATCCATTCTCCTCTTGTTGCAGCGGTTCCGTTTATCACGTTTTCATCAAAAGAGGTCCATAGTGCATGGCCGATATCGAGAAGCATACTTTGATCATCAGCTACGTCTGTTATAAAGTCGACTGTTTCTTTCATCACCTCAACGGGCTCAGTCACAAGACGCTTAATCCCGTCAACCGTGTCTGTAAAGGCTTTAGCCACTCCTTCCCATGCTCCTTTAAAAAAGCCTGTCGCTCCAGTCTCTTCTTTCACTTCTGCTTTAGCACTTGTTGCACTCGTTGCAACTGGCTTCACGCAGGACGGGTTCGACCACTTGTTGAAGGTTATCGGCTCCTGCCAATTTGTAAGTAAGGAGTTGAGCTGATTTGTTGGACCCCTATTTGGCGCCATTGGATGTTGCGACAACTTATTCATTAACAGTATATGAGAGGAATGGGTGAGCATCAGGTTGTTAGAGCTGATATTCAGTCCCTCTCCCCCCTTAAATAGATTCTGAATGTCACTGACATACCCTCTCATCAAAAGGATATCAGCTTCCACTGAATCGAGCGCTGCCGCCTGTTCATAATCAAATTGATGCAATTGCTCGAGAGTCTGATTTTTTTCTTGTCTTGCTTGGAGGATCGATTGTCTCACTTCATCATCACGTAGGGGAGGAAGTGCTACGATGTCAGACACTTTCTGCATCGTAGCATTCGTTTCATTTGTAATGTTTGCCGTGACCAGTTCGACTTGTCGTAAGCCCTGTTCGACATCTTGTTCTAGAAAGCTTTCCTGAATCCGTCCATTAGCTGCGGGCTCTAAGGTTTGTAAGGCTGCTTTCATTTGCGAGAGCGTCTCGCTATATTGAGTGAGTGATAGCTTGAGAAATTGTAAAAATGGGAGATGACCTTGTTGATAGAAACGACGAATAGCCGCCCCGCCTTCCCCTTTTAGAGAATCACTTAAGCTAACAATTCCTGTTACAGCTGTCTCTATTTGAGTCAACTGTTCCTTATGTATATCAATCTTGGATTGGACATCATCAATTCCGTTTTGTAAGTCAGATACATCCAATGCTTTCATCCTATCACCTCTACTTTGCTCAAAGAAATCTATGTCGAATTTCCCTCTATTAAAAGGATAAAACAGACATAAGATGGATTAAATAGGAAAAAGTATGGATATTCATTACTTATTAGCTATGTATAGATCATTCTCTCAGAAATAATAGGTATAAAGATACAACTAGCGAGTTACTCCTAATCATGAGGCATCACATTTACCAATATTTTGCTCCATTTGTTCGAATTATTGCTGAGTTTGTTCGAATTAACTGCAAGCTTGAACGAATTAACCGCTACCTTATTCGAATCAGCAACAAAAGTGTGCGAATTACCTGCTCAGTTGGCCAAATCACCTCTAAACATATCCAAATAAATACCCGCAACACTAACATTCCGCACAAAAAACTTAGATGTCACTCCCCAACAGCTTGGTTTATCACTTAATCCCCTATAATCATCTATTTTTTAAGAATAATATTGGCTATAATCCGCACTAAATTCAGAAGGCAAGGGTTAGCATCAGAAAACAACCACTCTACCTAAGTAAAGTGGTTGTTTTTCAAAACTATGATTTTATCCATCCCTTACAGGCTGATGACAGGCACTAAATAAAGATATCCGAGCTTTGTAAAAATATACAAAGCTCGGATAGAAACTAATCATTTTAGCTATTATTTTCTTCTAATTTATCAAGTAGCTCTACTAAATTAGGGTCATTGATATAATTTTCGATACTTATGATTCTTGCACTATCAATCTTCATTTTTGCACGTTCTGCGAGGTCTTTGTGTACAACGACGAGATCTGAATCCGTTGGTACATCCTCAATTCTGAAGTGCTTGACTTCAATATCAGTAATATTCTTCTTTTGAAGTTTCTTTCGGAACGTAGTCGCTCCTAAGGCACTGCTTCCGGCCCCGGCATCACATGCAAAGGAAATTTTATTAACCTTTTTATTGATCGCTGCTGTTTTGTTAGCAGAAAGAACTTCTTTACCTTCTTGTTTCATCGATTTAGATTTAGTGATAGATTGGTCTAAAGCCTGTTCGTCATCTTCATTGCTCTTGCCTAATTTCAAAATAATGGACGTTACGATAAAGGAGACGATTGTTGCTACTAACACCCCTAAAATGATTCCTAGAAAGCCTCCTCTTGGCGTCAATGCGAGATAGGCAAAGATCGAACCAGGACTCGGCCCTGCCACTAAACCAGCATCAAATAAACTGAAAACAGCTATTCCAGACATGGCACCTGCTATCATCCCAATAATTGTAAGTGGTTTCATTAATACGTACGGGAAATAAAGTTCGTGAATTCCACCAAAGAAATGAATAATGATGGCTCCTGGAGCTGTTCGTTTAGCAATCTTGCCTCCAAAAAATGTAAACGCTAACAATAATCCTAGACCCGGTCCTGGATTAGATGCAACTGTAAAGAAGATTGATTTACCAGCGTCTAGAGTAGCCTGCATTCCCAGTGGATAATAGATCCCTTGGTCAATTACGTTATTTAAAAATAACACCTTAGCCGGCTCATTAATGAGTGATAGTAACGGTAGAAAGCCTGTAGCTACTAGTGCTTGTATTGCTGTAGTTACACCTGTATTCGCCGCTTCAATTACTGGTCCGATAAAAAGATAAGAAACAATCATTAAGAAAAATCCAAGTATCCCTATAGAGAAATTATTAACAATCATTTCAAATCCAGCAGGAATTTTATTATTGATCGCTGCGTCAAACTTCTTAATGATCCAGCCACCTAAAGGCCCTACAATCATAGCACCTAGAAACATCGGAATTTCTGATCCAACGATTAATCCAATGGTCCCTAGAGTTCCCATTACAGCGCCTCTATGACCTGCGACCATCATTCCTCCTGTAAAGGCTAGAAGGATTGGCAATACATAATTAATGATTGGACCAACCATTTCAGCAAGATGTTCATTTGGAAGCCAGCCTGTTGGAATAAAAAGAGCTGTTAAAAACCCCCACGCAATAAACGCACCAATATTAGGAAGGACCATATTCGTTAAAAAGCCACCAAACGCTTGTACGCGAGCTCTTACAGATGGTCGCTTTTCAGTCTTCACAACTTCTACTTCTGTATTGGCCATTCTCAGCACCCCCATAATATAAAGACATTTTAATCCTTTGCTGATTACTCGGCTTGATTGATCAACTCGATGATTTCTTCTTCACTTGATGCATTGCGGAATTGCTCCATAATCTCATCATCCATAAGCAGCGAAGATAAATCAGAGATTAAGTCTAAATGACCGTCACTATCCTCTGCAGCTAGCACAACGAGAATACTAACTTCCTTTTCCTCCGGATATTTCACTGGCTGTTTTAACTTCAACAATGAGATTCCAGTCTTTAATACTGCGCCATCGTTTTTAGCATGAGGCAAGGCAAACCCTGGAACAATTACAATATATGGTCCATTTTCATTTACATTATTAATCATATCGTCAATATATTGAGATGTTATATTGCCTCCTTCTAATAAAGGCGTAGCAGCTTGTTTGATTGAATCTTCCCAAGAGTCTACATGTTCCTGAAATTGAATGTTACCTTTTAAATGTGTACTTAACATGATCTATTCTCCTCTTCTACCTTTTTTAAATTCAACATAGTAGTCACTTATTGATTGGATCAGTGATTCATTTTCAATTTTTGTGTAGTAAGAAACTGCGCTTTTTATCCCGTTCTTTTCTACAAACTCTTGTAATTCTTTTGCTTCGTTATCAACAGGCGAATTGAATAAGAAAGCAGCAGCTATAACCTTTAACAGTCCTTCTATCGACTTTCCTGACTGATAAAGTTCAATTGCAGGTCTCACGATACGTTCATCAGGACCTACCTTTCTGATAGGCGACCTACCAACACGTAAGACCTCATCACGTACATGTTTATTTTTAAAACGAGCTAGTGTTTCTTCAATAAAGACAGACATATCTTCTTGGCCAACACCGAATTTTTCACTAATATACTCTGAAGATTCTACCATCGCAGCTTTTACTGGCTTTTCAATGCTTTGATGATCTAGTGCATCTTGAATGGTTTTTTCGCCTTCTATAAAACCAAGATATGCGGTGGCTGCATGCGCCATATTTACAACATAAAGCTTTCGTTCAATAAATAGGGTTAAATCTTCCACATAAGTTGCCCCTGTAATCTTCGGAAGCTCGTGATTCATCATTTCGCCTTTGTTAATAATCCAATCATAGTAGGGTTCAACTTGTGCATTATCAGCATCGTCACTAAGTGCGAGTCTATCGATCACTGAATTAGGAAAACCGACAAACGATCGAATGTCTTCAAATTCCGATTCAGTAAGCCTTTTCATAATTTCTTCTTTTAAAAGAGAAGAGGCATTTAACGTATTTTCATTGCTGATAATATCTACTTTCGTTTTATTCCGTTTCTTACGCTGGATAAGGGCTTTGCTCAACACATGAGAGATTTTCGATAAGTTGTCTACCCCTACTGACGTTGTGATGATATCAGCATCAATAATTGCCTCAATCACTAAGTCCTCTTGCTCTATTGAGTTTAGCGCTTTTACTGGAGAGACTGTATGCTGTGTACGTGTCTCATCCAATATGCCTATTGTGTACGATTTATTTTCATTCATACGATCAATCATCGGCTGGTTAACATCGACAAAGCAAATGTGATAGCCCGTCTGATGAAGCAGATATCCTATTAATCCTCTGCCAATATTACCAGCACCAAAATGTACTGCATTCATGGTACACGCCC
Organism: Alkalihalophilus sp. As8PL; assembly: GCF_040939795.1. GTDB lineage: Bacteria > Bacillota > Bacilli > Bacillales > Bacillaceae_D > Alkalihalophilus > Alkalihalophilus lindianensis. The sequence continues at coordinate 2,272,314 of NZ_CP162551.1, read as the reverse complement.
CCTTGTTTACAATCGCTTTCTCTATTCAAGATTGGCATGATATTGCCATAATGCTTTCATGTCTACGTCCCGGTCTCGGACGATGGTTAGAGCGACCGCATCTCCTAAGAGCAATAAGCTTTGTTCAAATAAACTCGTCATCGGCTGTACTGACTCAACTTCTCCTGGAAGCTGCAGCTTCGTTTGTACAGGAATCCTTACAAATAGATCTGAATATTCACTCATAGAACTTTCTGGGTTTGCCCCTATATGCGCTACTGTAGCATTATATTTTTTTGCTTTTTGAGCGATTATTAGAGGAAATGCCGTTTCTCCACTTCCTGATCCTATGATTAGTAAGTCTTTTTCCGTTATCGCGGGTTCAGTTATTTGCCCTACAACGTACGTTTTCACCCCGAGATGCGCAAGTCTTTTGGCTATCGATTTTAAAGATAATAGAACTCTACCTACTCCTACAAAGAAAACTTGATCGGCCTTGCTGATTTCCTTGATTAATTGATCGACTTCGTCGCTCTTAATGCTCTTAAATGTAGTATCTAATTCTGAAATAATATCCCTTGTACTGCTGCTAATTTGACTCATTATCTAATCGCCTCCTCGTGTAATCCTTCTGCTATCCGCTTTTCCATAATGGCTTTATTTTCTTTTAAACTATTGTTTTTATCATAGAAACTAGTGCTACCAGCAACTAACATATCTGCCCCGGCTCTAACTAGTTTCGGTATAGAATCAAACGAAACTCTGCCATCCACTTCAATTTTGGTTGATAATCCTCGTTCTTTGATCATTCGCGACATATCTTCTACCTTCTTTACAGCATAAGAAACTTGTTGTTCCCCTTTGTCTGTTGCAAATCCAGGATTAATCAGCATAAGCAAGACCGTATCACATTCAGGTAATACATAATCCAAAACAGAAATTGGCGTGGCAGGATTAAGCGCGATGCCGACTTTAATATTATTTCTTTTAATTAATTGAATATATCGATCAACATGGCTTTCCTTTTCAATATGAAAGGTTATTTGTTCAACTCCTAGGTCAATCATTTCTTCTATAAAAAATTTATTGTTTGTTGACATGATATGAACATCAAATTTTAGGTTCGTTACGCTTCTTAATTGTTTAATCGTTTCAAGGCCCAATGGCATACTTGGACTGAAATGCCCGTCTAGAATATCAATATGAAGGGTATCTATCCCCTCTTTTTCTACGTTCTTAATGCTCTGTTCTAAATTACATAGATCAGCACACATGATAGATGGATAGATCTCAACATTCCTTTGCATGTATATGCCCCTTTCTTCTTACTTTTAATTGTTATCCCCATTATATAAGTTTATATAATAAAGTAAAGCGTTTTCTTGCATTTTTTTAATTTTTATTGCGTTTTCTTGCATGTTTTCAGAAATTTGTTTATGGTATAATGAATGAGAATGAAAGGGGTTAGTATTATGTTAAAAGAGGAACGCCAACATAAAATTTTGCAAATCCTAAATGACGAACATAAAGTGATTGCACGTGACCTGAGTAAAAGATTGAGAGTTTCAGAGGATACGGTTAGAAGAGATCTTAAAGATCTAGATAATCAAGGATTAATTAAGCGAGTTCACAGCGGCGCTTTACGTATTGGACCTCCCGTTGTAGATTTCTCTACAAGGCAAGGAATATCAAGTGAAGCAAAAAGTAAGTTAGCGGTAAAAGCACTAGACTTTATTAAAGATAATATGGTTATTTTAATAGATGGAGGTACGACCAATTTACAATTAGTCAATCAACTCCCCAAATCACTAAAAGCTACTATTATTACAAACAGCCCTCCCATTGCTATGGCATTAAATGAACACCACTCACTTGAAGTGATCATGATTGGAGGGACTTTGTTTAAAGAGTCGATGGTGAATTTAGGCATTGATACAGTCGAAGCTTTAAATTCAATCAGGGCTGACCTATATATTATGGGAATCTATAAAATTGATCCTCAAATAGGTATTAGCGTCCCAAGCTTATCGGAGTCTTTGGTTAAACGAAAGATGTGTGAGGTTTCAGCAGAAATTATCGGCTTGGCCACTTCAGATAAGTTAATGACTATGTCAAACCATATTGTCTGTCCATCAAATAGCTTAACTTACCTCATAACAGAAAATGTGAAATACGACATTAAACAGATGTATCAGCAACAAGGAATTAATGTAATTGATTAAATTGACTAGAATAGTTTATTGCAAAATAAAAGTGCAGACCTTTGCAAGGATTACATGCAGAGGTCTGCACTTTTTGTTGTTTAACTCACTCGATTAAATACGAGTTGCTTCGGGCGAGGGCTATACCGTTCCCTTCCGAAACTTTAAGCAACCACTTTTACAGTTGATTCCTCTTTAACTTCTTTGATTGTTTTAATGATAGAGCCACCAATAATCATCATGGTACCCGCGATAAAGAAAGCACCTGCCATTACAAAGAATGCTGTTTGAATGTTTGCATTGATGATGTAATTATAGGCGTCTCCACCAACGAATACATGCTGATTCAAAGATGACGCATACTCGTTCATGTTATACCCTTCAACTCTGTCGATTCCTTTGTAAAGAAAGAACAATGCATGCACATAAAAGATAATTGCCCAAATAAGCCATTTTTTCATTTTAAATTCCTCCAGTTACAATTGTTGTGGCAGAGTGATAGATTTGCTAGCACTCTCTTTGATTTAATTACTGTGTAGATTATTATTACCAATCCTTAGCTGCCGCACTCCAAATATCTCCACTACAAAATATTGGGAGAAATTTCTTTTCAAGAGTTTTTCATAAAAGTTTACTCTCACAATTTTTCCAGTAGAGGTGTATACTAACATATTATCTTTCATTTAAATTATTCCACTTTACCCCATCAGGATTGCCTCGCATGTAGCCTCCCCCCTGTTCTACCGTCCTATTTACAGATGTATTCCCATCACCGTCACGATAATACCCCTCGACATAGGTGCCATCTTGCCTAAAATAACCTTGTACTTCATGAGGCTGCACAAAATGCGCATTCTCTAATTTGACATTAAGAGGTTCAAATTGAAATCGGTAGGCTTGTTTTAACGGGTCTTGCGAGTGAAAAATATCTTGCGTTTTCTGAAAAGCATTAATCTCCAGCATCGGGACTTCCGCAGGTCCAAAGTCAGAAGGAGAAGCAAAATCCTTATCAAATGGAGAATGGAGATCAACCGTTGGAAATAAATTAAACTCGCTCATATGAATCCACATCCTTCTCTATATACTCTTGTATCTTAGCAATCAGTTCATTCATGCTGTTTAGTACGTTCTGTTCTATCTCTTGTTCTTGGACTTTGTCTTGGATAGCCGAATCAATTTTGGCTTTTAATTGAAGTAACTGTTGATCAAATTCCGCCATCGTTTGCTGTTTTATATCATGTATAGACCGTGAAATGTATTGCTGTAAATGAAATTTAAAATCATTCAGGATCAAATCCAAGTGTCCATCAATAGCTATGCTGAGCTCTGGCTTAACGGATTCTAACTGCTTTTCTGCAATTCTTTGTTGCAAATACGGCAGACCTGCCATACCGACAATAGGGATTAAGAAAGGGCCCCCTAAAAGAAGAGCAAGTGTACTCACTCCTCCAACTGCTAATCCAGCCTTCACAGAAGCGTTACCAGTCTTCGATTCGATTAAAGGGGTTGAACTAGCATAAGAATAGTGCTCAAAATGGTTTTTCAAACGAATTGACTGTTGGAACGTTTTAGCTAAACCTTTAGACAACTCAACTTCTAGCTTTCTTAATAACTCATGAATATAATCGCTGTATTGATTAACCCATTGCTCAAATTGAGATTTAATCGTCAAAGGAAGCTGAGACTCAACTAACACTTTAATGTCATTCCCTTGAAAAAGATCAATTTTTGTTTGCAGATCTTTCCTCAACTGCTCACCGAAATAATTAGCTGATTTCAGAATGATAAAGCTAATTTCCTCTTCTCTCTCATTAACATACTGTTGTATCTGATTTTCAACTTTTTTTCGTTCATCCAAAAACAATTCCATCTCAGCCATTTGAGCTTTTAAGCCTTTAATCGAATCATTTTGCAAAGCTTTAACGGATTCTAATTCTGCTATGATATTATGGTGAATTATTTGTAAACGCTGATTAAATCTAAAAAGCTTAGCTTCACTATTTGAACCGTTTTGGATTAGATTCTCTATTTTCTCTTGTACTTTCGCAAGACCAGAGTATTCCCACAACTCATCATCTTGAGCTAGTTTTGCCTCTAACCCTTCTAATGAAGATATTGGGAGAACTTCTGGACAAAAGCCATTTATTGTTTGACTAATTCTTCTATTCATCAGATCTAGAACTTCATCCACTTCTTCTTCATCTACCCTGTCTAGAAAATTAGCCAAATATACGATACGGTCGTTTACACGCGGCAGTAATTGATTCTCGATGAATTTTCGTTCTGTATGTTTTACAGGAGCTGTCATATCAAGCATCATTAATACCGCATCCGCTCTTGGGATAAATTGATAGGTAACCTCCATCCGGTGACTGTTTAAATCATTCACTCCTGGAGTATCTACTAAGACTACCCTGTCTTTTAACAGTGGTGATGGCATAAACATTTTTATATATTTAATGTCTTCTAATGTGGTGGTAGAGTTTGCAGTATATTGACCCAGTACGTCTTTAGAGAACTCATAGGTTTCAATTTCCCCATTTGTTTTTAAAATTTGAATTTGTGGTTCTTCACTATAAAAAACTGTATTAATAGTAGCAGTCGTAGGGGTCACATCCACAGGCATAATTTCTTCACCAAGCAAGGCATTTACAAAAGTCGACTTTCCGTGTTTAAATTCTCCAACAATGACTACCGTGTAATAATCTTGTTCAATGTCTTCAATAAGCTCTTCGATTTTTTCTAGCTCAAGACTATTTGAAATTAAGCTGCCAACAGACTCTTTCAACTCTGTTACCCATTCATAGAGAGCCACTTTTGCTTTTACATAGTCCATATTTATACCTCAATTTCTTCTAATTTCTTCTGCAATGTTTTATTTGCAGTCTGAAGCTGCTTCTTAATAGATAATAACCGCTTCTCTCGTCTGTGGATTACCTCAAGTTTTTGTTGAACTTCTCCCTCTTCAAGCTGTGCATGTTCTTCTATCTGCTTTAATTGCATTTTTACATTTTTCACTTGTTCATCTAGTATGAGTTGAGATTGTTTAAGCGTTGCTTTCGATAAAGCTTTCCATTGTTTTTGAAATTGTTCTAGATTTTTCTTTTCCTTTTGATTAAATTGTGTGTGTAACTGCCGCCGCATTTTCACCAATGGATGCTCACTTGGTGCTAGAAATGACTTAAAGAGGGCCGTTACCCCATTTGCAAATAAAGTGATAGCATAACCTGCACCTACCGCTACTTTACCAAGAACACTTTGACTATTACTCCAAGCATCGTCCAATTCATCATAAATTTCATCAAAGATTGAAGGAGCTTCATTGTTTCCAGATGTTATAACAGGTAATTTCTCACTCACTTGATCTGGCTCTACCGTGACAAGCTGCTTGATATTGTTATTTAATGCATGCCATTCTTTCTGAAACGATTCACTAGACTCCTTCATTATTGCTTTTATCGTCTCATTAAACTTTTCTTTCTTTTCTTGATGCAATTGCCTTTCTAGAGGAGCAATCACATCTTCTATTTTTCGATTTATTTCCTCTTCATTTAGATAAGTGTGTTCATCAAATGTTTCTAAGGCTGTTTTAGTAATCAGCTGTAACTGTTCTTTATACCAAGCTTCAAGCTCAAGTACTTCTTTCGATAAACCAAAATCTATTTTTCCAAGTGTATCTTTGCCTTTCTTTTTCACTTCATTTACCTTTGGGTAGAATTCTTTGACTTCTGTTTGGATATCTTCTACTTTTCTATGTAGAGATTGTCTCTCAAAAGCCAATTTATCGTTCAATATATAGTCAATTACCTTAATAGATTGCTGAACAGGCTTTCCTACCTTTATCGCTCCCCGTTCATACTGCAAGAAATCAGCTAATGCTTGTTCAAATTCAAGAAATCCTGTGTCTTCCATTCTCCACGGCTTTTTTTCCCGTCCTCTTACAGTCAACTTTTCCCCCGCTTCAATTCTCCTAGCTGCAAGAGCTTCTTTGGCAGCCACAAGATATAACTTTGTATCGGGTAAGATATATTTCAACTGACCTTTTGCATAGTCCATTACTTTCTTGATATCATCTTCCGACTTAAGTAAATCTTTAAAATTGATGACAATAAATACCTTATTAATATCGTTTGCTAGGATTCGGTCTCGTAATAGAGAAAGTTCAGATTCAGACAATATTTTGGTTGCCGCTAATACTAGAATAGCCGCATCAGAAGTTGGGATCATTTCATTAGTGATTTGCTCCCTGACCGGATCAAGGTCATTTGTACCTGGTGTATCAATCAAATGGACGCCATTTTCACACAAGGATAACGGAAATCCAATTTCAATATGACTTAATTTAGATAAGAGTTCTACTTGTGAACGATAAGCCTCTTCAGATTCTTGATCCCCTTCAATAGGTTCTTTGGGTGCAATCAGCTTATTAAATTGCTCATCTGTCACTGCTTTCCCTTTCATTGAACCTTGAAAAAACAGGGTAAACGTAGGTTCTTTTTTATAAATAATATGGTTTAAAACAGCCGTTGTCGGACGGACAAATGAAGGCAGAACACGTTTTCCTAATAGAGCATTAATAAAGGTAGATTTCCCTCTTGAAAATTCTCCTACGACTACAACCTTAAATTGGTCTTCCATTAGGCTTCGCTTGATTTCAGTTACCTTTTTCTCTTCAGTGACGGCTTCCATTTCATTTAAGACCATTCGTAAATCTTCCAAATGCAATTCTACAAGCCTCTTGGTGTCTTGAAACACATCTAAAGTAAAACTCATACGGCATCCTCACTCTCAAATTTTTCTTGGCTTAAAATATCTAACCTTAATATTTCTTCTATGAATAGATCGCCGTATTCATCTACATGTATAAGATAATCTACTTCAATAGATTTATAATCGCCTGTGCCATCTTGGTAATTGTATTCATCTTCTATATAGATTGTCGCAACGTAGTGAGTGTCACTATACTCATAGATATTCTCAATTCTTAATAAATGATTTTTCATATTCATATTTTTTTCATTTGCACGCTCTATATACTTATGTGTTTCTTCATACTCCTTACCATCACTTTTATAGTAATGGTCAACATATGAGAACCCGCCTCCATTAAAAGCCCTTATAAATTGACTATAGTAATCTCCTACAAATGCTCTAATCTGCTCTTCACTTACACTATCTACTGTCCTGTACGTCACTTCTTCATAATGAGAGTCCAGCTCTACGATATCTTCTATATATAGTTGATCAGCAGACACTACTTGAATCACATATCTTTTAGTTTTCTGATAGTACACTTCGTTTCTTTCATGATCAATAAACGTAAATGTTTCATCTGAATACACATAATATTTATTTAATCCCGCCTCTTCAATATGAGTGATCTCATTCCCCTCAAAATCAAACGAAAAACCATTTCCGCTTATATGGTCGATATATGAGGACAGGCTATTATAAGCAGCACCCTCAGTCAGTAAATAACGTTCAATATAAGAAAAGCTCTCATAGTTAAGGGCATCCATATATGATTGACGAAAACTACTGATTAATTGATGTAAATCATCATGTGTTATTTCATATTGAAGCTGTACTTCTTCTACAAAAGAGTGATAGGTTTCCGCTATACGCATAGTGTCTTCATCTTGGTTATAGACGATCATGTACATACCTTCTAATTCATATAAAGATTGATCGATTTCATATTTCTCAGAGGTGACCACCATAACAGACTCCTCGTCATATACAATTTCTTCAATCCTCAGATCATGCTGAGCATAACCAAAGACCCTATCATAATAAGGGTAAAAGTTTTCCCACCCTTCGGCACTGAACCAGTCTTCGTCATAGAAGGATTCACCATATAGAAAGTGTTCCATTAACTGTCCGTTCATCTCCGTTATAAACTGGCTGACCTCTTTTTCATTTATAAGATCTTTCAGTTCGATAACAGGTTCTTCATTTTCAATGTATACTTCTTCAACTTCTTCAATTTCTTCAATTTCTTCCTCTTCCCAAATACGTTCAGTTTGATTTTCTACATTTGCTGAAACATTATCTGGTTCAATCGACCTTTCAGTAAAGAGAAGGAGAGAGCCAATAGCTGCGGCCGTTAAAAATCCTAGAAGTCTCTGAGCGAGCTTAATATCATGTAACTGTTTATCTACATTCAAATCTATAGATAAAGGCAGGGAAGGAATCTCGGCAGGGGAAGGCAGATTAAATGAAACATTTATATCAAGGTTAAACTCAACTTCTTCTGTTTCATTCATTGTTTTAAACGCCTCATAAAACACAATCAATTCTTGTAATGGTATGTCTTCATGTAACGTTAGAATATTATTGAATTGATGATGAGATCTCTGAAAACTATCTAGTGGTGTTAGATATTTCTCCTTGGTATAAAACACGGTCTGCATGTAGGTAATCCAGTTTCTCAACCCTTCAAAATATTCCTCGATCTGACTTAGCTCCACAGTGGATAACTGGTAATATTGCTGTTTCATTTTATGAAGATACTGATTCCAATCATAAACTTGTTCGTTTATGTAACATTGTTTTTCATTTACAACATCTTCAATATGAACACTTATATTCTTTTTTATTTTATGAGCATGCTCAATTAGTTCATTTAAGGAAGCATGTGGAGTATAGTGTGAAGCTATTGTTTCTAACTGATTGTGGTAATCCTGTAGTGCTTCTTGAAATAGCAGCAACTTTGTCTTACGTATCCCTTTATAAGATTTAACTTTTTGCCACTTAGTAATGAGTCTATTTCTATCTTTATGCAAACCTTCTATTTCAGTTTTAAGGTATGTTAAGTCATCTTGAAAGGATTTGTTAGACTGAATTAACTCTTGATATAAGTCAACAGCCCTTTTCTCTGTTTCTATCCACTTTAATACTTTCTCTTTCTTTAAGTCCTTCAAATCTATGTTTGTTAAGGAGGCAACCTCTTGCTTCACTTCCTCTGTCCAAGCTAAGAATTGCTCCCTTTTATGATTTAATTCTTTTTGCTGCTTCAAAAGATTCGGCATATCACTTCTAACGAAAGCATGAAGAAGAGGCTTAATAAAGAAATAACGCATTTCCGCTTTCTCTGTATTTAATTGTGTCTCAAAGTCACTTAATATCTCAGACAGTCGAGTAAATGTTCGGTTTGCTTTTGTAGTGTGATCATCTTCCCACTCGTGAATGATATGATCCACTTCTGACCATAAGCTCCAATTAAGCTTCTCTTCATCATTCTCTATTTTTCCTTCCAAAGCTTCTAAGGCAGACACACCAACTAAGCTATGTACGGTTCCTCTTAATCGCTTTAAACTTAGTTCAAATAGTTCTTCTAAACTTTCTTCTTCTTCATCATGCAGATCAATCCGATTTACTACCCCTTTAGGTTGAAACCCTAATTCATTAATTTGTTTCAATGCTGCTAGTTCTGTCGTAGAACCTATAAATTGATAATTGAATACCCAAATGATGTAATCTACTCTAGATAAAAAGGATTGGGTTGCGTTCGTATGCTGTTCGTGGTTGGCCTGCAGCCCCGGAGAGTCAACTAGTGTAAATAATTTCAAAAGATTATTTGGAAGCTGTATTTCTATATACTCGAGTTGAGAGCGAATAAATGCCCACTTCCCTTTACTTTCAGCTGTTAATTTTGTGACCCATTTTTCATCATATTCTTTGGTCTCGCCCGTTTTGAAATGAGCTATTACTTTCTTTTGCTCGCCAAACGTTAACATAGTAATTACAGCTGTAGCTGGCGTAACATCTGACTTTAAGACCACTTCTCCTAGAAGAGCATTGATAAAAGTAGATTTTCCAGATTTAAATTCCCCTGCTATAAGAAGCAGAGGAGGACGTTCTAGATCATCTTTTAAGGATTTCATTTTTTTAACCCATTCATATTGCTCTTTCTTTTTAGGTGGACATTCCACCCATTTATTTAATGCCACTTGGAGGTTTGCTTTCCAATCCATACCTCTTGCATCCCCTTTTCTATCTTCACTCATCAATTCACCCTAAAGACCTGTTTCTTTAAACCTAATTATAGCAAAAAAACCTACTTTCTCCTTCTATTTTTTGTAAGATAATATAACTTTTTCTCTTTTTAGCGTACTTTATCATTTGGTGTTGTCACGCTCTTTAGATAGTTAGCGAACGTAATATAGTCATTTTCAGATTTTCCTCCCTACATCAAAGGTCAATTTACGGAAAAGCCCTAGAGTAAAACTCAAAAATCACCATGGAGAGGATCATCATTTTCGAATTTTGCTAAGATATTTCTCTCACCCTCTCGCTGTAAGCTGTGTCTACTGCGAAATACACCAGAGATTTCCCGAATTTTACGTATCTACTTTTATGGACGCAATTTACAGGCACCATATCCTATAAAGGAGTTATATGGTTATATGTCACTATAAAAAGTACAGTTTTTCTAAATCTCCTTAATAATCGTACTTAATATTAACTCATGTCTAGTTTTATCAAACTAGTACCTTTTATCCATAAATATAGTATAATTACCTCTGATAAATATATAATCGGGGGAACAACTAATGAAAAAAGCACTATTTGGATTATCTTTAGCAATTGCACTAACGATTACTACTGCATGTGGTACAACTGAACCTAGTGAGACAGAACCACAAAAAGAAAGTACAGAAGAGGTTGCAGAAAGTGAAACTACAGGTGATAGTGAAGATACTTTAGATGCAGCTGAAGAAGAAGTTGAGGAAGTTGAAGAAATAGAAGAAGAAGAGGTTGTTTATGAACCTATTGAATTAATAGAACTGAATGGTACCGGAGACACCGCTACTGAATTTTTTAATTTATCAGGTGAGTTTGCTACAATTGAACTCAAGCATTCAGGTAGCAGAAATTTCATTGTGAGAATGAAAGACGCTTCTGGCATGGAAAATGAATCGCTCGCAAATGATATAGGAAATTATGAAGGAAAAACATTCCTATTTTTATCAAATACAGGTGAGCATTTATTAGATGTTAAGGCCGATGGGGATTGGTCAGTTATAATTGATCAAAACATTCCAGATGAAATAACAAACGAACCAGTCTCATTAAGTGGTTCTGGAGATGATGTTATATTTGTACACTTAAAGAGCGGTCTAAAGAGATTTGAACTTAAACATAATGGTGAAAGAAACTTTATTGTAAGAGTGAATGATGAATTCTCACTTGTAAATGAAATTGGAAAGTATGAAGGCTCTACTACCGAGACAGTTGCTGATGAGGCAATTTATGCAATAAGTGTAAAGGCTGACGGCGAGTGGTCTATAAATATAGAGTAGTAAATGGGATAATAAGCCCTTTTGATTCTTAAGAAAGATAAAAGATAGATGATTGAGAATATGTACTGCACTAAAAACTTAACAAGTTAACGTGTTAAAGCAAAAATACCCAATAAAACAACAGCCAAGCCACACAGGCCTGACATTTTAATTATTGATGAGCTGGGTTACTTCCCCTTTGATGAACTTAGTGCCAATGTTTTATTTCAGGTTATATCTAAACGGTATGATCATAAAGGAGCTCTTATTATTACCTCTAATAAGTCGTTTATCGATTGGGGGAAAATCTTTGGGGATGAAGTATTAGCCACAGCAATTCTAGATCGTCTACTCCATCATGCCACCACATTTAATGTTAAAGGCGATTCTTATAGGCTTCGAGAGAAGCAAAAGGCCGGTATCAAGCCTGCTCTAGTTTAGCGCTGAAAACAGGAAATTTAGAACCGTTGAAAAGAGGGAATTTCAAAACGTTGTTGACAATTAGAGAACCCCTGACTTAAAAGCTCATGTACCTTTTGATAAATCATCCACTTTTCCACTCCTTGTTCCTCACCTTCAATAGACTCTTTCAAGTATATTGAAAGTAGATAGCTTTTGGGTAAACTGTTGAATCTTATTTATGGAATTCTGTTTACCCTTAATTGTGGAAAACTGTTTAGTCTAGTTTAGCGTTTACACCTTTACATAAGCAGGGAGCTGAGTTGCTTTTTCAAGTGATTTCTCTGTGTTATGAAAAAATAAGTATTATTATTACGACGAACCTCCAATTTGGGCAGTGGAATCATGTTTTTGGAGATCCTATTCTAACAGAAGCAGTCGTAGACCGTCTGATTCACCATTCGGACTTAGTCCTTTTTGGAGGGGATAGCAATCGAATGAAAGAGTCATTAGCATTAAGGGAGATGTAAGTTAGAGAAATTAGATTGGTAAGTGGCATTCAAAAAGGTTTGCCGTTTTATACATTTTTCTCTTGCCAAATACAGGACTCTGCACTAAAACTTTGCAAAGCTCTGCACTTTTATTTTGCAATAAACAAGGTTCTCTGTTGGATACTTATACTTATGACAGTGTATCTGCTGGTAGAGTTACCGTTCCATACATCTTAGGTCACTCTATAACGCCGAAATAATATTCTAGAAGCAACGGGACGGTTCTTGCACTTCCTTTGTGGGTTTTGTTTATTGTTCTAAATGAATACAGTGGAACCTTTCCTTTGTAACCCACAAATAAGCCGTAACTATCCAAAATGGATAGCTACGGCCTCTTTTTTAAAACCACTATTAATATACTAACCCTGTGTACTTTTACTTAGTAGATGTCAAGATCAGTTTCCTTGACCTATTCACTTTGTATTCATTTGGTACAGCAAGACCTGTGCCTTTAATTACATATCAATTTATCGACAAAATCTTGCAAATTTTAGGTGGTGACAGGCACCGAAACTCAAGAATCGTCCCCCATGTTTCCTGGTGGCTATGCACCATTATTATTCATATACAGACTCTGTAATAAATTAACTTTTTGGTTGTTACTTAGATATTCCCCTTCAAATAACCTCTTTAAATCTTTCTCTTTTATGACACCAGATAATATCTTAAATCTGTCAGCATAATCTTCAATTGCCTTGTTCCATTCTCGACTACTTCTCACAGCATCCCATTCACCCCAAGGTCCTTGATTCCCTTTAATAAAGCCTACACGTTTTCCAACTTGTCGATAAAACCATACAACAAATTGGATAACCATATTAGTAGTCCAGGGCAAATAAGGCAAACGCCCCTCTCCATGTAGTAACCATTTTGTCGGCTTTAATAATGGTTTAGCAGCTTTATGAAAGAGTCTTCGATTAAGTTTCCAACTTTGCGGGACAGATGCACTTATTTTCACGACATCTTTAGACATGAATGGTTCATAGCTTCTAAAAAGTCGGCGGTTAACATGTATATTAGGAATATTAACATTCATTGAGCTTGGCCATAATTCAAACCATTCCTCTGCAGATTCCATTCGAAAGCTCTTAACATAGCCAAGATGAGCTTGTCTTCGTTTCGTCAATTCTTCCAATACTTCAGACTGGAAAACTGGATTTTCTACCTGACTAGCTGCAGAATAATTACTTCTTTTTATTTGAGGCATAAATGGAAATCTACCTGAACCACGAAGCTTTTTTATGCGGGCACCTTTTAATAGTGCATCAGAAAATAAACCACCAAAAACAGCAGGGTATTCATCTAACTTACAACTTTTATGAAAACCAAATGTATGAGCATGAGTATACTGTGAACCTTTACCCACCAATCCTGTACATGTAGGAAGGATTTCTAAGTAATGTAGCTTACTCCGTGTTGACAAGTTGAAGCTTGATCCATAAGCTTTAGCAGCCTTTTTAGCTACTCTACCTTCTCGATTCATATGATCAAGAAAGATAAAAGCATCTCGTGTAGCTTTTTTGGGTAGGAGTCCTGATAATGTACGAGAGTCCTCTCCACCGCTAATGAAGTGCGCAACATGATCTAACTCATCTGCAATAGAATGAACATAAGTTTGCAACCCGTTTCTTAGATCAGTAGCAGCTTGATTTATAGAATCATACGTCGATTTTTCTTCTGGCAACCAATAACTGTTAGTCATCAATTCAAAGTCATTGCCTGAAACTGTGTGCCTCGATGCTGGTGCAACCTGTCTAAGGCTCTTGTAGCTAGTATATGGATAAGTGACTATACCATGTAGAATAAAATCTACTTCCGAAACTGCATCGATATTTCTTTCTTGACTAGAAGCTTTTGCTAATACATCAACATGTGATGATAACATGATATTATCTGTGCCTTTGTACGTATAAATTGGTATAAATGACATCAAGTCAGTAACGCATTCAACTACTGAGGTTGTCTTATTTATCAGTAAAACTGCAAAAGGACCACTAAGATCTTCGCCCCATTTCATTTTACCTTCAAGCATATATTGATAGATTGCTTTGGTACCCATATTCTTTGATCCACTATTAATAAACGGCTTATCCTTGAAACATAATAATGGCCCACCGAGTACAACACAAATATGTTCCTCCGTTTCATATGGCTGAAATCCATGATACAGGTTATGACTAACTGCTAGCGAGCCCCATTCACCATGAAATTCAATTGTTTCTAGTCTAGTGTCAGGGTATATCTTTATAATTTCTTTTGATAGTATTTCTTTTTCAATCTTTCTTTTAGAATAAATGAAATCGCTCATTAGTTATCCCATCCATATTGTTTTTTATTTCGAAAATTAGTCTGTTTGCCCTAACTTCATTATTATTCACAGGAACTATCCATAAAAGTTTACTACGTTACATCCCTTAAAGAAAAATGACATTAATTACGAAAGTTTAACCCTAGTTAGAAAAACTAAACACCATTGTTACTATTACTTGCATCAAACCGTCTACTTCTGTTAAGGGTAAGTAAGATCAAAATAATATTAAGGGTTGCGCCAGAAAAACCAAATAAAGCAATAGCTACCACATCACTTTCAAATACCCAGTATCCAATTGCTAACATCAAAAAGCGCACTACTAACATTAAAATAGTAAATCTAAGATGAAATGCCTGTGCTGATAAAACAGGTAATGCTCTGACACTAGGCCGATTCATAAAACCAAACAAAGACCAAAGAGCTATCCACCGAGCATACTCACCTGCAGTCACCCACTCCGAGCCAAACACAAAACCAAAAAGAGAAGGTCCAAAAATAATTACTATTCCATAAGGTATAATCCCTACTGCACCCAAAGCTAGAGTTGCCTTTGTAATTAATTTAGTTAGATTTTCACCATTGTTTGCCGCTTCAGAGATTCTTGGGTAAAATACATCCCCTACCGACTTACCGATCAGCTGTGATGGCATTCCTAATACAGTCTTTCCAATTGAATAAAACCCTGCTGATGCAGGGCCAAAAAAACTTGTGAGCATCAAGATTGGAAGACCTTGAGATATTGCATTTAAAAAAACTTCAGGTGCTCTATATATCGGAAAGTCTTTATACTTTTTCGCAAGTCCTTTAATAGATAATGATGCATGTTCTGAAACCAAACCCTGTTCCTTTATAGCATTCGCTCTCTTTACCCCTATGATCATCATGAAAGACTTTAATAATTGGCCAAATACCGTCAAAACAATAAGAACAGCTGCCACTGGGTGGAAAAAGCCTATACCAACCTTACTACCATTTAAGATCAAAGATTGAAGAACCGTGACCCTGGCTGTAATTCTAAATTGATTTTTTCGGATTAACCATTGCTCCGTAACTTGTAAAAAGCCTGAAAAAAGAATAACAAGAGGAATAAGTAACATGAAAGGGGCTATAGCCTCTATATTAAATACGTCCACAATCGTTTCATTAAAGAAAATTAAGATAATGGCAACCACCATCGATATTGTTGTAGAAATATATAATGAAAGCCGAACTATACCCTTTGCATCATTATCACTCTTTGGAAGTACAATCGCTATAGGATAAGTGAGTGCTGCTATTGGTGTAATAATGGCAATAACAGCTGTAAAAACACCTAATAAACCAAAAGCCTCTGGTCCATATAGACGAGTGATAATAGGTGACAAGACCATTGCAATGACCTGAGCTGCTGCAGTTCCAGATGCCATAATAAATACATTACGGACAAATGGCTTTTTTCTTAGTGTATTTAACTTATGTTTCATACATTGCCCCTTATTTTATCTCACAAAATAAAAAAAGCCCATTACTCACCCTACTTGTTCGACAAAATTCGGGTGGTGACAGGCACCGTGCCTCAATTTACGACCCATGTGTAATAGAACTCATTTACTTTATCTTCAGAAAATATATCGAATCGTGTGTTATTTCCGAATAATTCAATGAAAATATTTTTAATAGGTTTTAACTCTAATCCTGTTAGTTTCCAAACCTAGAAAGATCAGTCTTATTATTATCAAAATTTTTTTATTTAAAGTAATTTTGCAGTCCTTAAAAATGAAGCTATTCTGCTCAAGGCTGTGAATAAAATTTAGATCACTTATATTTAGGTAGGGCTTGCACCAACAGAGGTTTGCTATTACATTCTTCTAAACGAAAATCTTTGATCTTATCTAAATGAATAATCTCTATTCCCCAGAAATCTGAATCCCATTGTAACCTTTCCATAGAAGCCCCTTTCAAATAATCCAGTTACTTTTTTTCAGTAACCAAGGTTGAAAGAATAAGATAATAACCACTTTCAAATCAAATAAACTATGGAGATAAATCTTATTACTTCTGTACATTTCTATTATTATCCTAATAATCCCATTGATATTTTTAAGAATACCTCTAACATTTTCACTTGAAGTTATGGGTACACCGCTGCCTTTATGGATGATTAAAAATGAATGTTCACTTTGATCAAAATGCTTATTAATTAATTGAATATAAGGTTCAGTAAATTTATCATTTTTCCAAATATGCAGGTGTTTCATTCTTTCTCACCTTCCAGCTGAACTTAAGGTCAAAATAAATTAAGATACCTAAGTATACTCACTTCAAATCTTTCTCTTAATTATCTTTAAAGCACTCAGGAAGTATAAAAAATAAAAGTATAAGAATCATTTATTCAAGGGGAAATATTACTGTTAAGTTGAACCATGTGTTCTTACATGGTTGAAAAGTGATTAGTTCCAAAACTATAATTTACTCATATATTTTTTTAAAGCACCCATGTACTTTTCTGCACATTTTTCTGTGGTTAGCTCCTTTACAGTTTTATAGGATTCTAACAATATTGATTTTTTTTCTTCATGGGTTTGGTTAAGACAACATTCCATAATACCATATAATTCTTCCACATTATCAACTTCACAGAGAAATCCATTTTTACCATGACGAATGAAACCGTCGATTCCTTCACCTTTACTTCCAATTACTATACAACCTTTACTCATTGCTTCTATATAGACAAGACCAAATGTTTCAGGAGCACTAACCATCACAAATATATCAGAATTATACATGAAGGTGAGCACTTCTTTTCTGCTTAAACTTCCTAAGAACTCTACTGTTTTTTCCAATCTATTTTCTTTTACGTAGTTTTCTAAATTACTACGTTCAGGCCCATCCCCAATAACTTTTAAAGTAACTTGATATTTTAGA
Source organism: Alkalihalophilus sp. As8PL (assembly GCF_040939795.1). Classification (GTDB taxonomy): domain Bacteria; phylum Bacillota; class Bacilli; order Bacillales; family Bacillaceae_D; genus Alkalihalophilus; species Alkalihalophilus lindianensis. Next base: position 2,254,682 of record NZ_CP162551.1, on the reverse strand, counting down.
CCCAAACGGTGAACAGCATGAATAATCGTGCCAACTCTTTTGGATTTAATTAAATTACATGCAACTACAATTTTCAAAGAAACTATCTTTGATTTATTATAAAATTCTTCTATTTTAAGGATCTCTCTTTCATCAATTCCGGATGGTATTATTCTACCTTCTTGTTCTAACTCACAAATATTACTATACTTCTCTTTTAATACATTAGAACGAAAAAATAGTCCGTTTAACTTTGACTTATACTTATTAAATTTTTTTAGCCCACTCTTTTTTGAAAGGTAATTTATATCAGTTTTATGAATAGTAAGAAAGATCGGGATATGTAACTGATCTGCCAATTGACATCCTAAGAAGAAATCAGGTGAAATAGCGTGACATAATATGAGATCCGGGTTAAAAACTTTTACTTCCTCTTGTATTCGATCTTTAGAATGCTTAATATGTCTTTGAAGGAAATTAATTGCAGGTATTTTTTTAACCGGCAGGCGATGTACTCTCACATTATCTTTATCGAAACTTTCCCTATATGCATACTTTCCCATTTTTTTATCCATAACTAATGAGAGAGGGAAGGGACGATAGGGCCACATTCGCACAACTTCGACATCATGCCCCTGTTTTATCCATTCACTTGCAAAGTAGTGGATAGCAAACGGTGAAGTCTGCCTGGTTTCTTGTTTATAACCAGGATAGATTTGAGTTACAATTAATATTTTCATATCGGACCTCTTCACCTCCTAAAAAATTGATATGGCATTCTCAGAACCTTAATTGGAATATTCTTAAAAATCCCTTCATCTTTTATTACCTATATTTCCACTTAGATTTGAGTACAAATTGTTATGGATAAAATTTCGAAAACAATTCTTCTAAGAGCTAAGAATATGCTCTACTTAAGAAGGTACTAGTACTACCTTCCCAAAATGGTGTATAGGGAATATGCCCTCTCCCTGACCCTGCTAACTCGAATATATAAATAATAGTTATAAAAATGATAATTATAAAAATAAAAATTGACGACTTCTTCTTATTTTCACTTTTTATTAATAATGCAAATAAAATCACTTCAAAAAACGTGAAATAAAAGCCAATCCGAGCTAAATTATCGAAATAATATCCTGGAATAGAGATTAGCAATCCAGCAAGATATATATATATAACTCGGTTATATAATAAAAAGTTATTAAAATCTGCTTTTCTAAACGATATATATATATAAATACCCAAAAAGATCTTCAGCCAAATTATAATTCCGCTACCGCCATTCCATTGTAGAAACAAGAAATATGACCTATAATCACTGACTAAACTTAAATAATTATTAATTATTATAAAAGAAATTATTATTAAAGGTCCTAAGAGTAGAAATAAAATTAATGTTATCTTTTGTTTTCTATATTTCAATTTACTTGCCAGACTATCTATTAGAGGAAACGTCAAAGCTAAGAGTGCAGAATTATGAAACAGACTCGCTACTACTACCAACAGTGAGAATTTCAAGTATTTCATTTCAAAAAGATATTTTGAAATGAAGAATACAATAGCTATAGCCAACCATTGCCTTATTCCACTAAAAGTCATAATATAAAAGGTTGTTGTATACACAAACATTGCAAATCCAAAAGAAAGATATATTCTTAACATCCATACTCTTAAAACAATTAGTATATTTATTGTTAATGCTATTATAATTAAAACAAATTGAGGATCATTTACTACTAAAAACGATAATTTACTGAGGAAAAATAATCCTGGTTCCGTAGAGAAGGACCCTCCAAAGTTATATTGCCACCTCTCTAGATGAGTTAAATACTGTGCAGTATCAATTCCCACAGAAGAACCTCTAAATCCCGCAAATAGTGTTAATATAAGTATAATTAACATTAAAAATGTAATTTGAACGCTCTTTTGGGTTGTACGCTCAGCTAAAAATGATAAAAGTGTAATAATAATAACTACACTAGTATATAAAAGTGCTGAAAGGGGATAGTTTACTATATAGTTCATTACAAACTCCATTATAATAATTTGATTTTTATTTTAACTCTTTTGTAGAAATGTATAGCGATAATCCGTAAAAAAACACATTCTTTAACAGCGGAATCCCTTTCACATGAGGGAAAAGATTAAAAAAACTTTAGAAATGTCCTACCTATTAGTATTTATTTTGATTAATATGATTGCCTTCGCTACCCATGAATGATCCACCTTTTATACTCCTATATTTGGAATGACTATATTTTAAATCCATATGCTTTTTTACTTAATTTTCGTTTTAGTAAATGTAGCATATATCTACTGACTAAACCTAATGTTAGTTCTCTTCTTACAATATACTTGAAAGCTTTTTTTCTTTCTCCTTTAGTAAAGATAAAGTTTCGAAAGAGCTGCAGATTGATCATTTTATTAATTGTCCTTCTATCATGTTCAGGTAATTCACTTATTTGAGATGAAAATTTATTCATATAATCTAATGTAATTTCTTCAAAGCTTCTTTTCCCAGGAATTCTTTCATGAACATGTACAATTAGTCCTCTTATATCGACATAAGCAAGCTTATATTTCATTAAGATTCGAGATACAAATTCAACATCTTGATTTCTTAGAAATGACTCGTCAAATCCATTTAATTCTGTCACTACCTCCCGTCTAATCATAAGATTCGAGCCCGCATGTATAAATAAATTACGCATTAATTCCTCTTTTAATAAATCTCCTTCTCTCTTTTCTGCTCCATACATAACGGTCTTTCCATTCTTTTTTCGTATATAGCTTGAATAACAAGCGCCCCAGCTTTTATCTAAACTATTCATCCTGTCAACTTGGGAAGAAACTTTTTTTGGAAAGAACTCATCATCATCATCTAAAAACATGATGAACTCTCCATTAGAATTTCTAAATCCAGTATTTCTTGCCGCAGAACCATTTTTATTTTTTTCGTGTTTTAGGTAGATGATATTTTTGTGCTCACTATAATTATTCATTAACTCTTCTGTTTGTTTTCTATACTCTGAGCTAGGATCATTATCGTCTACTACAACTATTTCAATATCCTTATATGTTTGATTCAAAACTGAATTTATAGCCCTTGATAAAGTATCTGCCCGCTCATAAGTCGGAATAATTACACTAACAAGCTTCTGCTTACTCATCTTCTCCCCCTAACTAAATTCTCTAAATAAGATGACTTACCTATTAAATTGAAAGAAATATATATTTATAAATTTTTTTTATACCATTCTATTGCTAAAGTTATACCTTTTTGAAAATCATATTCAGGTTCATAAAGCAACATTGCTGTGGCCTTAGAAATGTCCGCATTACTATGCTTAATATCACCTAGACGATGAGGTCCGTAAATCGGCTTTATATCTTTTCCTAATGCTTTACACAATTCATTGTAAATATCAATTAAGTATTCCCTACCACCATAAGCAATATTATACGCTTGTCCAGCTGCTTCACTAGATGCCTTACATGCCTTTAAATTCGCTTCAATTACATTTTCAATATAAGTAAAATCTCTACTTTGTTTTCCATCACCATTTATAGTTGGTGCTTCATCGTTAAGTAATTGAATAATAAACTTTGGAATAACCGCAGCATAAGCTCCATCAGGGTTCTGCCTCTTGCCAAATACATTAAAATAGCGCAATCCATATGTATCAAGATCATACAAGCTGGTATAAAGTTTACCGTACTCTTCATTTGCCATTTTAGTAAAAGCATAAGGTGACAATAGGTTACCTTCTATCCCTTCTTTTTTAGGTAGGTTTGGTTCGTCGCCATAAACTGATGAACTTGAAGCATAAACAAACTTTTGAACGCGATTTTGTCTCGCTGCTTCCATCATATTTAAAGTACCTTTGATGTTAACCTCTTCATAAAACAAAGGCATTTCTATACTTCTAGGGACACTCCCCCATGCTGCTTGATGTAGGACATAATCCACACCCTCACATGCTTGCATACATGTATCAAGATCACGAATATCCCCCTCTACAAATTCAAAAAGGGGGTGGTTCAGAAACTCTTCAATATTCTCTTTTTTTCCAGTTGAAAGGTTATCAAGCCCTCTAACTTTATAGCCCAATCCAAGTATTGCTTCTACTAAGTTAGATCCAATAAAGCCAGCCACACCAGTAACTAAAAATTTTGATCCCTCGGGAAAATTTAAATTTTCATAACTCATTTTATAACCTCCAATATGAAAATCCTTCATGCTCTGCTTCTTTTCGATTGTATATTCCTTTAATATCAATTAATACGGATTCATTACTCTCATTAGCAATTTCAATTTCAGTACTTGAAGCCACTTCATCAATAATCTCTGAACCAACATGTTCATACCGTTTAAACATCTTCTTTATTTCATCAAAATTAATCGCTTTAAATTCTTCATGTGGCACTGCAAAAATAACTGCGTCTACTTCCTTTATTTCTTCTACATCAGAAAGGTTTATTCGATATTCATGCCACAAATCTTCTTTATCTGCTACTGGATCAACCAGCTTTACTTCTACTCCATACTCTTCTAGTTCTTTAACCACATCTATTACTTTTGTATTTCTTACATCAGGGCAATTTTCTTTGAATGTCACTCCAAAAATAGCTACTTTTGCACCATTTATTTGTTTTTTTGCTTTAATCATTCTTTTTACTGTACTTTCAGCTACATATTTACCCATATCGTCATTTATTTTTCTTCCTGAAAGAATTATTTGAGAATAGTAGCCCATTTGCTCAGCTTTATACGTTAAGTAGTAAGGGTCTACTCCGATACAATGCCCGCCTACTAACCCTGGTGAAAAGTTTAGGAAGTTCCACTTGGTTCCTGCAGCTTCTAGCACTGCTTTTGTATCAATATCCATTTCATTAAAAATAATTGAAAGTTCATTCATAAAGGCAATATTAATATCTCTTTGGGCATTTTCTATTACTTTAGCAGCTTCCGCTACTTTAATATTTTCAGCTTTATATACACCTACGTCTACAACTAACTCGTAAACATTCGCAACAACACCTAAGGTATCTTCATCCATGCCCGACACTACTTTTACAATGTTTTCAAGTCTATGTTCTTGGTCGCCCGGGTTAATTCTCTCCGGCGAATAACCAACTTTAAAATCTACTCCACACTGTAGACCAGATTCCTTTTCTAAGATTGGAACACAGATCTCTTCTGTAACTCCTGGATATACAGTCGATTCGAAGACGACAATAGATCCTTTTGTTAGGTTTCTACCAAGAGTTTTACTTGCGGATTTTACTGGTGTTAAATCAGGTGTTCGATCATCCTTTACAGGTGTCGGGACTGCTACAATATGAAATTTAGCTTCTCTAAGCTTTGTTTCGTCAGATGTAAACTCTACAGTGGTGTTTTTAATTACGTGATCCCCTACTTCTTTAGTAGGATCTATCCCTCTATTATAAAGGTCAATTTTCTCATCACTAACATCAAATCCAATTACATCTATTTTCTTCGCAAAAGCTACAGCTATTGGCATACCTACATAACCTAATCCTACTAAAGATATTTTTTCATTCCTATTAATAATTTCTTCGTATAAATTCATCATAATTCTCCTCTATGTGTTATACCTTTTATTTCATTTAAGTAAGATTGAACCACAATTTCTCTATTAAATTCTTTTTCTATCTTTATCCTTCCGTTATTACCCATCGCTTTTCTTTGTTCATGAGTCAGTTCAAAAAATTCCTCTATTACTTTAACAATCTCACTTACGCTTTTGGGTTCAAAGCCCAAACCTGAAATGCCTTCATCAAATGTTTCTTCACATCCTGGAATAGCAGAAGCTAAAATAGGGCGCCCCATAGATGCTGCTTCTAGAAGGACGTTTGCCATACCCTCATGATAAGAAGGTAATATAACAGCATGAGAAGTTTTAATGAATTTTTGAATATTATTTTGGTTTCCGTGAAAAGTCACTATATTTAATGCTTCTAATTTTTTTGCTTCTTTTGCATAATCTGGCTCATAAAATCCAACCGCTTCAAACTTCACAGATTGATTTCTTGCTTTTATACACTTTGCAGCTTCTACTAGTTCCTCAATTCCTTTTTCTTTCATCACTCTTCCTATAAAAAGAAGCTTTAAATCCTCTCCACTAGGGTAATCCTCATATGGAAAGTCCTTTATGTTCACACCAGAACCCGGAACTAATTTATGAGCTTTCTTAGCTATTTTATTTTGATAAAAGAATTGTTGATTATGCTTATTTTGGAAAAACAATGTCTTAATATCTGCAAATGCGAATTTGTATAATTGAATTAATATTTTTTGCATTATGCCTTTTTTTTCAACAGCCGTTCCTAAACCCGTGATAGTTGAGATATAAGGAACATTTAAGAAACGGCATACTAATCCACCATAAATATTAGGCTTTATTGTATAAGTTAAAACAACCTCAGGAGCTACTTTTTTTATTATTTTTCTGTATTCAAGAATTAATTTAATTTCACTAAATATGTTCTTCCCATGCCTTTCAATATCTGTTTTAAGATATTCACAACCCATATCTATTAAAAGGTCAATTTTCTTTCCATAAGGTGAAGATACGTACACCTTATAATTCTCTTCTAATAAACTTTCGATAAGCTCCTTTCTAAAGTTGTAAATAACCACATCATGGTTTACTAATATAAGGATTTTTTTTTGCTTCAAACTACTTCACACTCTCTGTTGCATTAATAGACTGTTTTAAATTTACAATTTGATAATTTTTATTATATTTACTCATTTCCTGATCATACACCAAATTCCCAAACAACTTATTTAAAAATTCTAACCTTCCGATAAACGGTTTAATAAATGGATTAAATAACCTAGTTAGTCTCACATTCTTACCATGCACTTCACCAACTAAGCGAACCATCTCGCTCGTTTTCGTATACTCACTATTTTGAGGGAAGAACAGTCCGGTTTCATTATTATCGATCATAAGCTTTATGAATTCACATAAGTTATCGATATGTAACATACTTCTCTGATTATCTATATCGGGAAAGATCGGGAGTTTTTGTGCAACTGTTGCTAACTTTGGATAATTACCTTTTGATCCTTTACCATAAATCATAGGGGGGCGAATAACTACTACCTTAAAAGTCTCATCTGCTAGCTCATTTATTCCTTTTTCGGCCTTTAGTTTACTATCTCCATAAAAGTTACTCGGCTGTGGAACAGTTTCTCTATTTATAATTTGTTTTTCTGTGGAGCTATCGCCATACACAATGATACTACTCATGAAAATAAATTGACGAACTCCATCGGCTTTCGCCTTTCTAGCAAGGTCAATAGTTAAGTCGCGGTTTACTTGATAATACAAATCTTCCATCTTCGGATCGCGGGATACATGGGCAATCCCTGCAAGATGTAGAACTGTATCATGTTCATTGAAATTCTCACTTTTCCATAAGTCATCCCGCACACTAATCTTATCAACGTAATAATTATTGTTTGATTGATTAAGCCATCCTTCAAATTGGTGTCCAATGTAACTACTTTTACCTGTAATCAAAATTTTCTTCATAGTTACAAAGACTCCTCTGTTTTCTTGTTCTCTTCAGAATGCTTCGATCCAGTCCCACCTTCAACAACTCCATCACTCTTCACAACACTAATAATCGTCCCAACAAAACACTTAACATCCATCCACAAACCAATTCTTTTAACATACTCTCCATCTAAGCTTGCCTTCACTTCAATAGGTAGTTCATCCCTACCATTAATCTGCGCCCACCCTGTTAATCCCGGTGGTACATCATTTGCACCATACTTATCTCGTTCAGCAATAAGATCATACTGATTCCACAAGGCAGGTCTTGGCCCAATAATACTCATTTGCCCTACAAAGATGTTCCACACCTGTGGTAACTCATCTAATGACGTTTTTCTCAAAAACTTACCCATCTTGGTAATGTACTGCTCAGGGTTTCCCAATAGATGTGTTGGTGTGTCCTTTGGCGTATCAATTCTCATCGTACGGAATTTCAAAATATTGAAATGAGTTTTGTTAATTCCGACACGCTTTTGTTTAAATAACACCGGCCCTTTAGAGTCAACTTTTATGCCTATAATAAGAATCAAAAAAACAGGGGATAGAATAACCAATCCCATTAAGGAAAGAACTATATCTATCAATCTTTTAATTTTTAAATACAATCTACTAACACTCCTTAAAAAAATCTAATTACTTGTAAAACCGTAAGAAATTCACTCCCTCCTACTAAAGAGGAAATGACCACACTTTATTTCGCATTACTTAACGCTCTTAATTGCTCCACCCTAAAATTCGCTATATCCAACAACCTCACACGCAATTCTTCCTTGGTCTGCTCTTGAAACGTCTCTGCCAACTCATACATTACATTAATATCTACCCCAGGCGTCTTTCCACGATAAATCTTCGGATATACCTGTTCATCATGTACTTCATCTTTTCCGAGTAATTCTTCAAACATCTTCTCCCCTGGTCTCATACCAGTGAAGACGATTGGAATTTCTTCTTCTGTGTAACCAGAGAGGCGGATCAGATTGCGTGCTAAGTCGACGATCTTAACAGGCTCTCCCATATCAAGGACGAATACTTCTCCACCCTGTGCGAGTGATCCTGCTTGAAGGACGAGTCGCGATGCTTCAGGAATCGTCATGAAGTAACGAACCATTTCAGGATCGGTTACGGTGATTGGACCACCGTTCTTAATTTGGTCTTTAAATAGTGGAATGACACTTCCACGACTGCCAAGGACGTTACCGAATCGTACAGCGACAAATCGTGTATCACTGATCATATCCATATGTTGGACGATCATTTCAGCAATTCGTTTTGTTGAACCCATCACGCTTGTTGGATTGACAGCTTTATCAGTTGAAATCATGACAAATGTGTTAACATTCGCTGCACTGGCTGCTTCTGCTACGTTTTTCGTACCTAGAACATTATTTTTCACTGCCTCTTCTGGATTACGTTCCATTAGTGGTACATGCTTATGGGCAGCTGCATGGAAGATTACGTGCGGCTTCCGGGTTGCCATAATTGTGAAGATCTTCTCGCGATCTTGAATGTCTGCAATTTCGGTTGAAATCTGTAAGTCAGGTAGATTGCGACGTAATTCCATTTCAATTGCATAGATGCTATTTTCTCCGTGTCCGAGTAAAACGAGTTCTTTTGGGGAGAAGCGCGCAATTTGACGACAAACTTCAGATCCAATTGAACCACCAGCTCCTGTTACGAGGATCGTTTTATTGGTGATATAATCAGCGATACCATCAATATCGAGCTCGACTGGCTCTCGGCCAAGGAGGTCTTCCACTTCGACATCACGGAATTGATTGACTTCGACGTCACCTGTAATCAAATCTTCCATTTTCGGTAGCACCTGTGTTTTTGCTTGGGTCTTTGTACATTGAGCAATGATTTCGTTCATATCTTGACGTCCTAGTGAAGGGATGGCAATGATAATATGCTCGACACTGTATTCATTAACTAGCTTTTCGATCTCTTTGATGTTGCCTAATACAGGTAGATCAAGAATTTCTAAATGACATTTGTTCTTATCGTCATCAATAAAGCCTATTGGATCAAGATCTGTATCATTATTATTGCGTAGTTGACGAGCAACCATTGTCCCGGCACTACCTGCCCCGATAATTAACGTCCGTTTCCCGCCTAACTTCGGCTTGATGTAGGTATCTCGGTAAAGGCGCCATGAGAACCTTGAACCGCCGATGAGAAGGATGTGCATCATCCAGGTAACGGCAAGTGTGCGGAAATAGACATCTTGAATGAGGATGAATTGGGCAACGGCTGTTAACAGAACAGAGAAAGTTACGGCTTTGAAGATACCTGTTAATTCTCCTATACTCGCATATTGCCAGACGCGTTTATACAATTTATACATATGAGCAAACAAATGATGACTTAAGAATAAGACGATTGAGCTGACAATGATGACGGCCGTAAATGGACTGCCTGCTGGAAGCAAGATAAAGTAACTTAAGAAGATAGACAAAATGACAATAAGTGAATCGACTAATACTAATGAAGCAATACGTTTTTTATAACTCATAGATTTGCCCCCTTTTAGATTATTTTCGTATGTCAACCAAATGAGTTCATGACAAAAACCCTAACTAGTGAATCTCTTATGCAAGATGCTCTAGTTAAGGTTCTTGTTGTTATGCGTTAGGGTTTCCCCTATGAGGCATTTAACCCCTCCTCACACCATGCCAGTGACAATTCAAGTCTAAGGCTGTCACACAACCCACAGCATAGCCGAGTGCCTCCATCGATATAGGCAAGGAGACATCGCCTGTAAGTCATTTAAAAGATTCCTAATAATTTTTTACGTTTAATTTGTTCAGGTGGCTCAACCAAGACATGCTTGTTCTCTACAATTAATTGCGCATTCTCTTGAAAGTGGAGTGCCTTCTCTTCTCCATGCGTTTGGGCAATTACTGCATATGATTCTCTCAGTCTAAATGGACGAGAATCGGTATTGTGAGCATCGGATGCCACAAAATGTGTGAGATTTGCTTCGATTAATTGATTGGAAAACTGTTTGATCTTCTTACCAAAATGTCCTGTAAGGCTTGAGGACGTCACTTGTGTGAGGACTCCATTTTGAACAAAGTCATAGAGCTTGTCTGGATCTTCTAGTAATTTACTGTTTCGTTCCGGGTGAACAATAATAGGCATGTATCCTTGAATTTGTAATTGGTAGAATAATTGGGCTGCGTATCGTGGTACATGGTTAGAAGGAAATTCAATAAACAGATACATCTCGTGATCAGCTAGCGTGATCGTCGTTCCATTCGCTAAGTCTTCCACTACTTCTCCGTATAACCTAACTTCTTGGCCTGGGAGAATTTTAAGATCTAGGTTCTCTTGCTTTAGTCGTTTGTTCAGTTCCATTACTCCCTCACGCACAAGCGATGCTTCATTTGAATACGTCGGATGCTTATGATGCGGCGTTGCAACAATTTGTGTAATACCTTCTTCTACTGCAAGTTTCGCCATTTCAATACTTTCATCTATTGTTTTGGGGCCATCATCCAATCCCGGTAATATGTGACAGTGGAGATCAATCATTTTACTCTCCTTTTCAGCCTACTAGCCTTACTAATAGGTCTTTTTTATCTATTTTCTATCATTATCTGACATTAGAGTAAAATAAAAAACAACATTTGTTACTTATTAGTAAATGCTGCTTTTTATTGTAAATACTTGTCTAATAGTAGCATAGTTTATTTGAAAGAAAAAGTAGTTTTTCCCTATTGATCTATTCGTAATAATAGAAATAATTATCTCCTGGCTTTACTTCTTTCTTATTTAGAACAACACCTAATAGTTTCGCTTTTGCTTGGGATAATAGATCTTTAGCTTTAAGTGCCATTTGACGATCTGTCTTTCCGCTACATACAACAAGAACCGTGCCATCACATTTATTCGCTAGTAATTGTGAATCCGTTACAGCCATCACTGGAGGTGTATCAATAATAATCACTTCGTAGTGTTCTTTTGTTTTTTCAAGCAATAGCTCCATTCCTTTTGAGTTTAATAGCTCAGCAGGATTCGGAGGAATCGGTCCACAAGTTAAGATCTCTAAATTTTCAATCTTCGTTTGACTGACCGCTTCTTCTAGTGACACTTGACGAGTTAAAACATTCGTTAAGCCTTTCGTGTTCAGCACACCGAATGTGTAATGAGCAGTTGGCTTTCTCATATCGGCATCAATGAAAAGGACACGGTTGCCGTTTTGCGCCATCACGACTGCTAGATTAGCAGATGTAGTAGACTTTCCTTCACCCGGGCTTGTAGAGGTCACCACAATCGTTCGGATCGGTTCATCAACAGCAGCAAACTCAATATTTGTACGGATCGTTCGATATTGTTCTGAAACAGGAGACTTTCTGTTCGTATGTGTAATCAAGCCTCGTTTGTTGTTTTCTTTCACTTGCTTATTTGGTCGTGCCACAGTTGTCACTCCTTAGCTTGATTTCTTCAAATCACGTTTAATTTCTTTATTCATATCAGGAATCGCACCAAGGATCGGTAATTCTAATAGCGATTCAATATCTTCTTCACTCTTAATCGTTGTATCTAAGAATTCTAATAAGAAAGCAATCCCTACAGCCGTCATTAACCCTACTACAAACGCAATCGCCATATTTAATGTAGGATTTGGTTTGATTGGTGACGGACTATCCGATACTTGAGCTGAGGATAGAATACTAACATTATCAACGCTCATAATTTCAACAATTTCCCGTTGGAACACAGTCGCAATCGTGTTAGCAATCTGAGCTGCTACTTCCGGACGTTCATGTTCTACTCGAATATTCATCACTTGCGAGTTATTTTCACTTGATACAGATATTTTATTATTTAAATCACTAAAGCTCTCAGTAAGGTTCGCTTCTGCAATGACCTTATCAAGGATGGTTGGACTTTTGATAATAACAGTATAGGTATTGATTAGTTCAACATTCGTTCGAATATCATTTTGAGAAAACGATTGATCTTGCTGTGTTTGGTTCACTAGAATTTGAGTCGAGCTTTGGTAAATTGGAGTCAGGACTAAATAACTAACAAGACCTGCGAGAACAACGGCAATAACCGGTACTAATATAAGAAGCATTAAGCGTCTGCGCAAGGTATTATAAATATCTTTTAAACTTATTGTTTCTTCCATTCTTCGTAGAAACCCCCTAAAATCAGTTAAAATGCAACATAAGAGATTATATCACAATTTGTCAAAGATTTACGGTTTTTTTCGAAAACTAACGGAATTTTTACAATTAGTTTACTCATATTAAAAGTTTCTACCAATTTAAAAGTTCTAATTGCCTATTACTAGATAGGAGATTATAATGACCTTAAGTCATTTACCAATAGATGTTATTTTTCAATAGAAAGCGAGCGTATATTAATGAAGAAATCGTTAAAAATTATCGGTATTATTTTAGGGATTTTATTTCTTTCTGTGGTTGGTTACGGAGCATATCTATACTTCTCCGTCACGAGTACAGCCAACGAAATTCATGAGCCTTTAGAACGAGATTCAGACAAGTCAGATAAACGAACAGAAAAAGTGAACGTAGACAATCAAGACCCACTGTCGATTCTGATTGCCGGTGTCGATTCTACTGGAGAAGCGCATTCAGGGCGCTCTGATACAATTATTGTTTTAACAGTGAACCCTCGTGAAGAATCGATTAAGATGCTGAGCATTCCTCGAGATACACGTACTGAATTAATCGGACGCGGCACGACCGAGAAAATTAACCACGCTTACGCATGGGGCGGAATTAAGATGACGGTGGATACCGTAGAGAATTTCTTAGATGTACCGATTGATCATTATGTTAGTGTGAATATGGAAGGTTTTACTTCGATTGTTGATGCTTTAGGTGGCGTAACGGTAAACAATGACTTTGCTTTCTCTCAAAGTGGTTATCAATTTAACGAAGGTGAGAATGTCTTAGACGGTGATCAAGCACTTGCTTACTCACGAATGAGAAAAGCTGATTCTCGTGGTGACTTCGGTCGTAATGACCGTCAGCGTGAAATTGTGGAAGCAGTCATTCAAGAAGCTGCTCAAATTTCTTCCATTACAAGAGCAGGTGATATGTTAGACGCTGTTGGAAAATCAGTCCGTACAGACCTATCGTTAAATGATATGTGGAGTGTGCAATCCAACTATAAGGAAGCGCGCCATTCTATCGAGCAGTTAGCACTTACTGGACCGAGCCAGCGTATTGATGGATTGAGTTATGTTATTATCTCAGACGAGGATCGTTTAGCGGCTTCGAATGAGTTGCGTGAGCATTTGGAGTTAGACGGTGAGGCTACGGCTTCGGCGGAATAATAGATTGAGAGGAACCTTGCCAGGAGGCAAGGTTCTTTTTTTGAGTTTAATAATAGGTGGGAGGTGGTACAAGATTAATAGGCCCTTTCTCACTCCAACCTAAAAAAGCTTGTCCACTAGTTTCCTAGTAAACAAGCCTTTATGTATCATTTTAGTGAAGGCGCTTTGCACCTAAGTAACGCGGTGCCCAGTAGCTGTTGCTCATGCTTGTGATGGTTACACCTGTTGAAGACCCAGCATGGATGAATTGATTGTTCCCAATATAGATCCCGTTATGAGATGGGCCTGGTTGATACGTTTCAAAGAAGACAAGATCTCCAACGCTAGGTTGCGAGACTGTTCTTCCAGCATTCCATTGCTGTGCAGCTGTACGAGGTACAGAGACGCCTTGCTCTCTGAATACCGTTTGGATAAAGCCACTACAGTCGAACCCTCTAGCTGTTGTGCCACCCCATAAATACGGTGTTCCTATGTATTTTGAAGCATTCGCCATAATGTTCGTTACAAATGCCCCTGTGTTTCCACTTACATTTGTGTTGTTATTGCCTGTATTTTGAGTTGGTGGCGTGCTAAGTGATGGGTTCTTTAACACTTCATCAATTTTGCTAAGTGTTCTGGGTCCAGCTACCCCATCCGCTGTTAAATTGTGAGCGACTTGGAACGTACGGACTGCTTGTGCCGTTACGCTCGCAAAGTTCCCTGTTGAGTTTCCGTTGAAGAAACCGAGTGAACGTAGGTTATCTTGAAGCTGCGTCACGCTGTTTCCTTTAGACCCTTCTCTTAGAAGTGAGCTGTTTGTGCTTTGTTCTGGGCTCGGTGCAGGGGCTGCATTCGAGTTATTAGAACTGTTAGAGCCGCTTGAGCTTGTGTTATTGCCACTTGTTCCTAATGCGGCGAATGTTTGCGGACCGGCGATACCGTCCACTTTTAAGTTGTTCGCTGCTTGGAACTTGCGGACTGCTTCTTCTGTAATCGCACCGTAAATATTCGTAACAGAATGGCTGTAGTAGCCTTTATCCTTTAGCGCTTGCTGCAGGTTCCCCACTTGGCTGTTGTTAGCCCCACGGCGAAGAATCGCTGATGACGCGGGCGGAGCAGATGGAGCTGGTGTGCTTGGTGCAGCTTGTCCACTGTTGCCTTTTAGCGCAGCAAACGTTTGACGACCTGCAATGCCGTCTACTGTTAAATTGTTCGCTCTTTGGAAATCACGAACCGCTTGTTCTGTGACCGTTCCGTAATACCCTGTTGCTCGCTCGTATGTAAAAAATCCTTTTTCTTTCAGTGCGTTCTGCAACTCTGTTACATCACTATGCGTCATTCCAAGACGAAGTGTTTGATCTCCTAATGCTGCATCGGCAATTTGTGGGCCAGCTAGAAAGAATCCTGCTGCGATTGTTGATGACACTACTACTTTTCTCATACCTTCGAATTCCCCCTATGGTTTATCAATCATTTCAATTACCCTTTTATCAGACTATCGAAACATATTATTGGATATAATTAACGCTTGATTTTATCTCTACTTTAACTATCGGTTTCTTTTCTACTATATTCTATCAAATTCCTCTATGATTCTCTCTATTGTTACACAAATGTAATATTAGCGTGCTTATCTGCCTTTTTCCACCTAAATAATTCCATATTCCGTAGGATAGAAAGAGGCTGTTCCGTTTAATTATTAATGATAAGATCAAACAAACAAGCGATAAAACCTCATTTAAAATATGAAATTGGTTAATAACAGGATTTGTCAAAAAGTCATGAGAAATAAAGGGGAAGATAGGGATGGCAGAATTAGTCGATTGGAAAAAAAGTGCTTTTGGGCATAAATTTATAGCTTCTTTTAGCGGAGGAAAAGATAGTGTCTTAGCTCTATATAAAGCAGCTAAGGTTGGAGAAGCGGTTGGACTGATCGTCATGCTAGAGGAAGAAGGAAAACGTTCTAGATCCCACGGGATGCCTCCAGAACTCATACATGCTCAAGGTAAATCAATAGGGTTACCAATATATACTGCCGCTGCAGGTTGGACAGATTATGAAAAAGTATTTATACAACTCTTAGAACAAGCTAAAAATAAAGGGGCAGAAGTGTTAGTAACTGGCGACTTAGATATGCCTGCTCATTGCTGTTGGCATGAAAAGGTTACGAATAAGGCTGGATTAAAGCTTGGGATGCCTTTATGGGAAATGAATCACCGTGAAGCGGTCGAAGAGTTCATTAATCTAGGATTTGTAACGATTATTGTAACTGTCAATTTATCATTGGGCATGCGAGAGGATGATTTAGGGCGAACGTTAACCCATGAATACGTGAAGGAGCTTGAAGCTCGTGGTATTGATCCATGCGGAGAAGGTGGGGAGTTCCATACCACAGTAATAGACGGGCCCATTTTTAAACATCCTATTCCAGTTCGTAAAGGTGAGATTATTAAGCACGGAGAATATGCTTTTTTGCCTTTGGAGCTAGATCAGCGGGAGTAGCAACAATCCCTATAAAATTAATAATGATTCCCATCACAATTAATGTGTACACTAAGATAGGGAATCTCCCTAAGTATGAAAGCAGAATACAAATTGGAGCGACGAGGAATATGGTTACAATCACCATCTTTTCTAAATGTCTAACTCTTAAACATTTTAATATGATAAGCACCTCCTTACTAAAAAGCATGAGCCTTTAATAGATTTTACTAGTATTATATTACCATAACTATTATACCAGTGTTATTTTTTTGTGAACATAGGTTATCTTGAAGCTGCAGATCCTTCTCTTAGAACAGAGCTATTTATGCTTTGATTTGGACTCGATGCAGGGGCTGCATTCGAGTTATCAGAGCCGTTTGAGCTTGTGTTATTGCCACTTGGAGAATGTTTGTGGGCCAGCTAGAAAGAGGGTGCTTAGTTTAGTAAACTAAGCACCCTCAACTTATATTGACATTCTCTTATTGTCCTTCTCCTCATTGACACTTTTCTTATACTTTCCTCTGCTCATTTGCACAAAATAGTAGAATCCGATGAGGAACCATCCACCGAAGATTGCCCATTCAGGTCCGATTAGAGCTGCCGGCATACCTGGTAAATAAATAATCAGGAAGCCGATGCTGAAAATCGTCGCAATCCAGCCAACAATTGGCGTTTTACCAGACTTGTACGGACGCTCCATTTCCGGTTCTCTTTTTCGAAGAAGAATGAAGGCAATCGCCACCATTAAGTAAGCAATAACGATCGCTGGGCCTCCACTGTTTACAAACCAAACGAGTGCCGGTCGACCGAGCAACGGACTAACAATCGCTAATGCCCCAATAAATAAAATCGCATTAGAAGGCGTCTTGTATTTTGGATGCAGTTTACCGAACCATTTTGGAAGCATGTCCGATTGTGCCATTGCAAAGATCACTCGACTTCCTCCAATGATAAAGGCATTCCAGCTCGTAAGGATTCCAGCGACACCACCGACAATCAACAATTTTCCAAAGATGGCTGAGCCAAAAAGAGCCGTCATCGCGTCTGCTGTGGCTAGCTGAGTGGTCGACAAGGCAGCACCATCTAGAGCTGAAGCTACACCGATTGCGATGAGTATGTAGAATACAATCGCGCACACAACTGAAAAGATTAATAATTTTCCGATATCTCGAGGTGGAACATTGGCTTCCTCTGCTGTTTGCGGAATGACGTCAAAGCCGATGAAGAGAAAGGGAACCATAATTAAAACAGCCATAATGCCAGTCGCACCATTGATGAAAAGAGGTTCAAAGTTCACGCTCTCTCCATTAAAGGCCGAGCCGAATATGAGCATTAAGCCCATTAAAATCACACTAGCCGTTAAGATAACTTGAATTTTTGCTGCTGGCTTTAAGCCAAAGTAGTTAATCGCCATCACAAAGACCGAACCACCTACTCCAACTAGCACCCATGAGGCGTAGACATCCCAGCCGGCAATCGTCCACATGTACCCTACTTGGTAATTAGGAAACAGGTATTCGATGACAGTTGGCAAGGCAACGGCTTCGAAGGCGACGACCGATACATACCCTAATGTGATCGCCCATGAAGCGATAAACGCTGCTTTATGTCCCATCGCCCGATGAACATAGACATGTTCCCCGCCGACTTTCGGCATAGCCGAGGCAAGCTCAGCATATGTAAGACCCACAAATGTAACTAACAGGCCACCAATAATAAACGCCAACACTGTTCCTAATGAGCCGGCAGAAGTGAGCCAAGCTTCAGATAAGACGACCCACCCCCAACCAAGCATCGCACCAACAGAAAGAACAAACACATCAAGACGAGATAATACTTTTTTTAGTTCTGGTTTTTGATTTTGCAAAGAAACACGACCTTTCTACTTTTCATTTTCTCTCCATGTTCTCTCTATCTCTACTGATGATTAGTGTCTCTCTATTTAGCCGAGGGGGTTCTCGTTTTTGTATCCCCGTTAATTACGATTAAAAATAACCAGCTTCTTCTCCGTCATTTCTTCGATTGCATACTTGATTCCTTCGCGACCTACTCCACTTTCTTTGACCCCACCGTAAGGCATATGGTCAACGCGGAAGGTTGGAATATCATTGATTAATACGCCACCTACATGAAGGTTTTCTGCAGCATCTAAGGCTGTATGAATATTCTCTGTGTAAATCCCAGCCTGCAAGCCATAATCAGAATCATTGACCGCTTCGATCGCCTTGTCGACATTTTCCACTTTGTTAATGAGGACGATCGGTGCGAACACTTCTTGGCATGATACTTTTTGAGCTAGGTCGACATCTAGTAGGACCGTTGGGATTAACACATTACCTTCCGCTGTGCCACCTACCGCTATTTTGGCACCGTGCGCTTCTGCCTCTTTAATCCAGCTTAGTGTGCGGTCGACATCTTTCGGGCTTATGAGCGCCGAAACATCTGTCGTCTCTTCTAGTGGACTACCGATTCTTAATTGCTTTGTTTTCTCTACAAATTTCTCTACAAAAGCCTCATAGACTTCCTCTACGACGAAGATTCGTTGCAACGAGATACACACTTGACCCTGAAATGAAAAGGCACCCGTCACACATCTTGAAATGATCTTATCAAGATCGACCCCTTTATCAATAATAACAGCCGCATTTGATCCAAGCTCTAGTGTGACACGTTTCAAGCCAGCTTTATTGCGAATACCGATCCCGACTGCCGGGCTCCCCGTAAACGAAATCTTGCTGACTCGGTCGTCTTTCACAACCTTTTCACCAATGACAGAGCCACTGCCTGTTACGACATTAAGAGCTCCAGCGGGTAAGCCTGCCTCGTAAAATAACTCAGCGATAAAAAAGGCGGATAATGGGGTTTGGTTCGCCGGCTTCAAAACAACGGTATTACCTGCTGCAATTGCCGGTCCTACTTTATGTGCCACTAGATTCATCGGGAAGTTGAATGGCGTAATCGCTCCAATGACACCGATCGGTTCAGAGACGGTATAAGCGACTCTGCCCTCTCCACCAGGTGCCGCATCAAGGGGAATTGTTTCCCCGTGAATGCGTTTCGCTTCTTCTGCAGCGAATTTATACGTTTGCACCGTACGATCCACTTCACCCTTAGCGATTGTAATCGGTTTTGCCGCTTCTAGAGCTATGATTTTTGCGGCTTCATCAGCTCTTTCCTGTAGCAATGAAGCGACCTTTTCTAAGATCAGCGCGCGCTTATAGCTTGGCATCTTTGCCATCGTCTCTCTTGCCTCGTATGCAGCTTCTAGCGCAAGGTCGACTTCACTTTCATCTGCTGAAGCAATTTGCGCAATCTCTTCTCTGCTGTAAGGGGCGAAAAGAGGCGTGTAGTTTTTTGCTTCCACCTTCTTGCCATTAATGAATAGATCTTTCTTCATGCCTTCATCTCCTTATGCTTTGATGTTTTTAGTAGCTGCGATCGTTGATAGTGTTTCAGAAAGAATTGTCATCATTTGCTCGATCTCTTCTTTATTGATCGTTAATGGCGGAGCAAAAACGAGCGTGTCCTGCCCATCAAAGACGACTGATCGAAGAACGAGTCCACGTTTTGCGGCTTCTGTTACAACAAGTGGCGCTAAAGGCGTTGAAAACCGCTCATTCGTTTGTTGATCTTTGACGATTTCAACCGCTCCCATTAAACCGAGCGCACGCACTTCGCCGATGAGGTTGGATTTGCTTTGTAGCTCTTTGAAACCAGCGAGCAATTCCTCACCCATCTCTTTTGCGTTGTCGATTAACTGTTCTCGTTCGATGATTTCAAGGTTTTTCAAGGCAACACGACAAGCGGTTGCGTGGCCACTGTACGTATAGCCGTGTAAGAGAGTCCCTGTTGAATGGTCTTTGAATGCTTGATGTACCTGATCGGAAATCATTACGCCACCAAGCTGCGCATAGCCACTCGTGACACCTTTAGCAAAGCACATCATATCTGGTACAACACCGTAATGTTCAATCCCAAAATACGTTCCAGTCCGTCCAAATCCTGTGATGACTTCATCTGTAATAAATAAAATGTCATATTGATCACAAATCGCTCGGACTTCTTTGAAATACGTCTCCGGTGCGATGTGCACCCCACCCGCTCCTTGAACTGGTTCTGCTACAAATGCCGCAATGCTTTCAGCGCCTTCTGTTTCAATGAATTCACGTAAAGCATCAGGTGAGAAATGATCGACGTAATGAAAGTCTGGAGCAAGCGAATTCGTAAAGTCGCGGAACGGCTTCAATCCGGTTGCACTTGTCGCCCCCATCGCCACGCCATGATACGACTTCGTTCTCGTCACAATCTTCTTCTTATCAGGTTGGCCTTTTAAAATCCAATAATGTCTCGCGAGTTTATAGGCGGTATCGTTTGATTCCGAACCGCCTGATGTGAAAAACGTTGCTGATAAATGACCAGGTGCCACTTCTGCTAGTTTGGCCGCCAAGCGAATCGCCGGCTCATTGCTATAGGTCGCAAAACAAGAGCTAAAAGCCAATGTCGACATTTGTTCCTTTGCCACCTCGCCCATTTCCTCGCGACCATGACCAATATTGACGTTCCATAAAGAAGACATACCATCAATAACTCTTCTGCCTTGGATATCTTCTAGAAAGACCCCTTCTCCTTTTGTAAAAATAAAACCGGGCCCATCCTGCTGTTGTTGTTGAACCGGTGACGTGGGATGAAGAAAGTGCTTTTTATCTAATTCCATTAACTCTTGGATTTCACGATTCATCTTGATCGCTCCCTCTTCGAAATGATTGTTTGCTAGTTTATAGTGCAAGACTTATGCCAATTTTTCCGTGTAGGTTTATCAAGGACTGCCGACTGTTTTGATCAACTTTTAAATCAAATCTTGTTGTTTTTGATTTAATTATTGATTATTCACTCAATTTAATCAATAATTAAATCAATAGAAGAAAGCGTTTTATTTGAGAAAGGGGGACTTCGAGTGGGAGAAGAATTGGAATTAATGCTAGCTAAAATTATTGAAACATCCAATAACAACATCACGATCACAGACGAGCATGGCATCATCGTTTACTCCAACCCTACTCATTGGACAATGTATGGACTCGAGGCTGATGCGTATATTGGTAAGTCTGTTTATGAGTTAGAAGAAAGCGGCGTTCTTTCCCCTTCGATTAATGCTCTGGTCTTAAAGGAGAAAAAAGAGGTTCAAATTCTCCAATACACCACTTCCGGAAAAGTCGTCATGTCGACGGGGTTTCCTATTTTCAATAAAGAAGAGCGTTTAGTGAGAGTCGTCAGTTATAGTCAGGATCAAACGGAAATTGTGAATCTGCAAAAACAGTACGAACAACTGCAATCGAAAATGGCCGGGTATCAAACGGAGGTGGAAGAGCTCCGTGAAAAAGAAGCGAATCACCATCCGATTTTATTTCGCAGTGCGACAATGCAGCATATTTTTACCACGATTCAACGAGTCGCCAAGACGGATGCCAGCATCTTATTTTTAGGAGAATCCGGAGTCGGTAAAAGCACCCTTGCTCGCTATATTCACGATCAAAGTGAACGGCATAAAGAGCCGTTTATCGAAGTGAACTGTAGTACGATTCCTGAGACGTTATTTGAATCGGAAATGTTCGGCTATGAACCAGGGTCCTTTACAGGGGCACATAAATCCGGAAAGCAAGGATTGATTGAACAAGCTGATCAAGGGACGTTATTTTTAGATGAGATTGGCGAATTGCCGCTGTCAATTCAAGTGAAATTACTGAAGGTGCTGCAGGAGAAAAAGATGATGAGGGTTGGGGGAAAGGAAGAGCGTCACGTTAATTTCAGGCTCATTACGGCCACGAATCAGCCTTTAAAGAAGATGGTAGACGCGGGGACATTTCGCTTCGATCTGTATTATCGCTTGAATGTGATTCCTATTCGCATCCCGCCTTTAGTGGAGAGACCGGACGATATCCCAATCCTCCTGCAGCATTACTTACAATTGATCAACGACAAATACAACGTAGAGAAAAAGCTCCACGCGACAACGTATGATTTATTGGTTCATTATGAGTGGCCTGGGAATGTGCGCGAGATGGAAAATTTACTGGAACGCCTCATCTTAACGATTGAGGACCCGGAAATTCGACCTGAACACCTGCCGATCGAGCTACAGAAAACTAGAACAGAAGCGGTAGAATATCCAATAAGCTTTGATGCGAATACAGAAGGAAAGAAAACGTTGAAGGAAACAGTAGAAGAAGTCGAGATCGAGATGATCGCTAGAGCGTACCAGCAATGCAAAACGACGTATGAAATGGCGGAACAGTTAGGGATCAGCCAACCATCTGTGATGTATAAAATGAAGAAATACAAAGATCGACTTGGCTTGAAAACGACATAAAAGCCTTCTTCTCGTTGACGAGAAGAAGGCTTTTTACTTTATTTACGATTCTCCACGACACCAGCTAATGCATACAACGCAATCATTGACGCAAAGTGACTGGAGACATTGTTTGGATCTTGTTGTGGGTAGACTTCGACAAAGTCCATACCGACAATCCCACGCTTTGTGAATTCATAAATTAAGGTCAGAAGCTCATATGATGTTAAGCCATTTCCATCTACAGGTCCACCTGGATTAAAGGCAAAGTCGAGGACGTCACTACAAACAGAAAGATAAACAACATCGACGCCTTCACTCGCTTGATCGTAGAGATCAGCTGCTAGCTTACGGATGTCTTTCGCTTCACGGATGTCATTGATCGTCACCGTTTTCGCACCAGCATCACGGGCAAACTTGCCAGTCTCTGGCTTGTTACGCGGGCCGTGAATTCCGGCATGAATCAGACTCTCATTTCGAACACCATCCAGCTCATACATTCTCGCAAATGGAGTGGAGCGTGCGTATTTATCACCGTCTTGATGCGGCATATTATCATAATGGGCATCAAGATGAAGAATGCCGACCTTTCCTTCTGTGCGTTCGGTTAATGCTTTCACTATCGGATAGGTAATCCCGTGGTCCCCACCAAGGGCGAGTGGAAATTTACCTGATTCCCACATCTTCCCTGCAAAGGACTCAATTCGGTTCATCGTCTCCACCACATCGGCTGGAACAACATCAACATCGCCCATATCAGCGAGCTTTAAATGTTCAAACACATCAATATGATCAAGCTCCGGCAAGTAGCCACTGTAACGACCTGAACAAAGGCGCATCACTTTCGGTCCAAGCTCGCAACCAGTGTAATCTCCCCATGTCACAGCTCCTTCCCAAGGTACACCATAAATTAGGACATCTGAATCCTCCGTTGATTCGGTTGTTCCATTAATTGCCCCTAAGAAAGGCGGCGTATTTCCATAAATATTCTCACTCATCCAACCCACTCCTCGCTTCAATAGTCACCCTCTTTATATACCCTATTTTGGCGAGGAGTAATCATGAAGCTTACTCTTCTTCCTCAATCGTTAAACCCTCTACATGCTTCCTGTTCATTTGATGCTTTTTCTTGCGGTATTCTTTCGTTTTGAAGACAATGTCGAAATCATAATCCTCTGGATAGAGTTCGCTTGCTGATACATGAAGTTCAAGTCTTTTATGATTGATCGACTTCTTCTCTCCTTTTATTTGAACGCTATAATTTCCTTTTTCATCAGGCCCTTTATAGATGATGCCTAATTCATCTGTAGCCGTTATGCGGACATTATCCCCTTTGGCAAAGGTCTTTACAGCTTCTTCATTGCTGCTCTTTTGGAGAGATTTTTTCCTAGCATGCTTATTAATCGTCAACTGCTTCACATATCCTTTTTCACTCGTATCAATATTGTGCTTGAGTGGTTTGTTATAGGTCGATGTGTATGCACGTTGAACTAGCTCCGGATGCATCCCTAATTTGAGGGCGATCTCGAAGGCTTGGCTCTTACCGGTTTCACCAAGCAGCAGCTTATAGGTTGGCTTCAACGTCTCAAGATCAAATTCCATTGACCCATTGATAAACCCCTCTCGTTCATCGGCCAAACGTTTCAACTCACTGTAGTGTGTAGTCGCAAGTAAGGTCGCCCCTTTTTGATAGAGATGCTCCATGATCACTTGAGCGAGGTTCATCCCCTCATTTGGATCGGTTCCAGATCCTAGCTCATCTAGTAACACCAATGTATGATCATTGGTATCCTCTAGGATCTGGATGATGTTTTTCAACCTCGAACTAAATGTACTCAAGTTCTCCTCAATGCTCTGACCATCCCCCATATCGACATAGATCTTGTGAAATAAATGGAGAGAGCTGCCTTCTTCTGCTGGAATCATTAACCCAGTAGCCGCCATCATCGAAAGCAGTCCAACCGTTTTGAGCGTAACGGTTTTCCCTCCTGTATTCGGTCCCGTGATCACTAATGCGCGGTCCTCTCCTCCAAGCCGGAGCGTGAGCGGAACAGCTTCTCTTCCTAGCATCGGGTGTTTAGCTTCACGCAAATCAATCAGATAATCCTCGTTTACAGATGGGATCGTCCCCCCTATTTCAACTCCATATTTGGCCTTTGCAAACAGGACATCATATTGGTGCATGGCCTCAATCGCAATCTGAATTTCTTGTGCTTTTTCTAAAATCATTCCGGTTAAGGTGTACAATACTTGCTGTTGTTCATGGTCTTCCGCGATCTGCAGGGTGTTTACCTGTTCTTGGATTGTTCCAAGCTCACTTGGCTCAATGAAAAGAGTCGCCCCTGATGCCGAGGTGTCAATCACAGCCCCGCTTACTTTACTGCGATATTCTCGTTTAATCGGCAGCGTGTAATGGCCATTCTTCTCAATCATCATTTTTTCTTGTAAATAGGACTGATACTTTTTATTTCCAGCAAGCCTCTCCGCTTTCGCCCTCAGATCTTTTTTTGCCTGCTTCAATTGCTTACGAACACTGGCAAGCTCTGGTGTTGCATAATCGTCAATTTGTCCATGCTTTAAGCAGCGTGAGATTTCCTTTTCAAGCTCCTCTAAATCCTCAATCGACCAGGCATACGTCGAGATGATCGGTGCTACGTATTCTTTATCCCGCATGAAGCGTTTCAATTTGCGACAATGATCTAAAAAGGATAGGACAATCGTCAATTGATCCGGGCGCAAGAAAAGTCCTTTATTTGCTTGATCCAAGTACCCACCCATCTCATCGAGCGAATGAATCGGCACACTTGAGGAGATCTCTAGAATGCGAACTGCTTCACGTACTTCCTCTAATTGATGTTCAATGACTTTTTTATTTACTAAGGGCTGACTGCTTCGAATCTTAGTCTTCGCCCGTTCTGTGATGGCTTTATCTGCTACTCGATCTAGAATACGATGGTAATCGAGTTGGTCCATTGTTTGATGATTCATATGTGATGCCTCCTACTATTTTTTGAAAACAAAAAAAGCCGCCTCAAGCATACGCTTAAGACGGCAAATGAGGACCCTTCACTAAAAGTGAACTTTTGCAGGCAGACTGATGATCACAGTCCTCCCCCGCAACACAAGCTATGACGAGGGCCACAGCTTGTAGGTTTCCCTATAATTCCGCTAGGTGCTTGTTCTTAACCACGTCTTCAAACGGCATCCCAAATAAACCAGCACTCAGCTGATTTTTTGACCATTTCAAGACGTTATCCAGTTACAGATTAGTTAAGAACACACACACTCATCAAAATTCTCCTTTATTGTGAAGGGCCATTTGTTTTCATTATTATCGTAGCCCCTCACTTGTGAAATGTCAATTCCGGATAGATTCCTTTTAGTTAGAAACTATCTCATATAGTTATGCACGAGCTCGTAGCAACGAGTTTTCGTATAATCCGCTAGTTCTTCTATATGAACGATCCTTGATAAAGTTCCGCCGCCTTCTTCATCATATCTTGCTTGAGCTGCAGCATCGCGATCTTTAATCCATTGTCGTTGTTCATCTCTTAGTGCGTCCATTTCAGCTTCGGATAACTGTGTTTTTAACACACCATAGATCTCATTTAAAATATCATCCCATAAGGTAAGATTGTATCCATGGTCTTCCATAGCTTGTCCGTCCGTCTCATAAACAACATCTATATCATTTGCATCTAGGTGTGCGAGCTTTTGAATGTACTCTTCCTTAGCACTTGTTACATCTTGCTCAGAACTCTCTACTTCATTTTTCTCTTCTTCTTTTTGCTCGACCTGAGGTGTTTCGGTCTCATTTGGTTCTTCTTCGATCTCTTCAACAGGCATTGTTTCACTCTCAGGATCATGGATTAAATGGGTATCCATCGCACTAATCGCTACGATTCTTTTATCGGTTGGACTATTCAGTACAAAGATATAGAACTTACCAAACCCTCGTAAATCTTCAAACGTCTCCATAAACCTTGGCGTTTCGTTTCCTTTTTTCAATAGCAGTTCTGCCTCTTCTTTTGTCAATTGCAGATCATAGCCCTCAAGAGAGACACCTTGCCAACTATCCAACAGCCAAGCCCCTTCTACATTTACCAAATAGAACTCCCACTCAACTCCCATATTACTCAATTCAGTAGCTGGCTCTATCGCTGTAATGATCAACTCATCACTATTAGGTTGTTCGTATTTAAACTTCACATCGTAGCTCAGTAAAGGCTTGAAACTTAGATCACATTGACAATAATAGTCTTCTGATATCCCACTCAAATAATAATCAGCAAAATCTTCTGTTCCACAAGAAAGCAAACTTGGCCTCATTATGTCAAAATCTGCTGGTTGATCGATCCCCCAGCCATATTTATTCCCATATGTATCAAACACGTTGAAAATTCGATCCAAATTCGATTGAAGAATTTTTTGAACGTCCTTCTTCTCTAATTTCGTGACCACTTCTTGCTTCAACTCTTTTTCTCTCGTTTCTTCTTTCATTAGTTCTGTATCACTAGTGCCCTCTTCTTCTAATTCTTCAACTTCACTTGAGGATTGCTCATTGGAACATGCAAATAACAATAAAATAATAATAATAAATAAAGACTTAAGTTTCATACCTTTTCTCCCTTTAATGTACATTTAATAAGAAAATTATACCAATTAATAGGTATATTTACTATTATAATTCTTAAAGACTGGATATAAAGTTTTAAAAAAACACAAAAAACCATCTTGAGCACAGACTTAAGATGGTTTTTTGTGTTTGATTATTTCCGAATAAACAAATATACAATAAAGCCAACAACCGGGAAAAAGAGTGTCGCCACCAGGATCAGCAGGCTGTATTCCTTACTATTCCCCTTGCGTATTGAGTCACGGTAACACCAGATACTTGTGATGACATTTAAAATAAACCCACCAAAGATTAATAAAAAGACGATAGGTAATATGAGTAAGTCCATGATTGATTCCTCCTCTTCTACAGTAGTAGTTTACGTAAAAAAGAGAGAATCGTTTCACCTATTGAAAAATAAAAAATGCTGACCCCATCATCACAGGGTCAGCATCTACGATTATTCTTATTGATTGAAGACTGCCTCGACCGCATCATAGGCATTGACATAACCTGCGCCAACTTCCCATGATTCATAACCAGGCATATCTGTAGCTGTTTCTTGTAGTATGTCTTTTACTTCACTTGGTGTGAGTGCTGGATTCGCATCAAGAAGTAAGGCCACAATCCCCGCCACATGAGGTGTTGCCATCGACGTTCCGCTCATCGTTGTGTAGAACGGAAGATACGTTGGTTCAATCAATTGAAGATCCTTTGGAGCGGAAATGACTGAGAGTGGCGAGAGTACTCGTGTGGAGATGATATCTACACCCGGCGCGACGACGGTAGGCTCATCCTTCCACTCCCACTGCTCCCCGTCTATTTCAAATGTTCCACCAACATCTTTCGTTCCTCTTGAAGAGAAATCAGCCAAGCTGCCGTCTTTCTCACCAGCTCCTACTGAAATGACCCACGGTGCTTTTGCATATGGATTATGCGTATCCTCAGATGGTCCTTCATTTCCGGCAGCAAATAAAACGGTAATCCCAGCATCATGCGCTTTTTTACTAGCTACGTTGATCGGATGATGCGGATCAAATTCTCCCGATGAGCCCCAAGAGTTTGTGATCACTTGGATGTTGTACTCATCCTGGTGCTCAATGGCATAATCAAAGCCACCAATTCCATCTAAAACGAGCAATACAGCACCCGATCCATAGCCAATCAGATCAGCTTCTGGCGCAGCACCTGCATACTTCCCACCAGACATCGTACCCGTTCCACCAACTGTTCCAGCTACATGGGTACCGTGACCTGAGTTGGTATCTGTGTTGATCACGTTTTCGATGTAGGAGATCGGGATGATGCCTGTACTAGATAAATAAGAGGTACCTAACACATTTTGAACGAGGTTCTTTTTAAAGGTATGATCCCCGTGCGTACCATCGACGCCACTATCGTTCACAACAACACCGACCCCTTTTCCGGTAACAGGGAGACCACCATTTTGCTCAGCGAACCCTTCATCGGCACGAACTTGATTCACTCCTGTTATTTCATTGGCATCGGCATTAAAGTACGTGAGTCGTTCGTTTAAATAAATCGACTTTACCTCTTCATCTTGCGCTAATTGTTCCACTTGAGCTTTCGTGGCAAGAGCACCGACGATTGGCAATTGATTGAGGGTAACCGCCGTCGTGATATTGAGGTTCTCTAATAGGGAGATATTCTGCGTGGTAGGCTTGTCCTCCCCGTCAAACGTCACAATAATTTGTGCGGTCGATTTGCTCTCTAGCGCCGACCATACCTTTTCATCGACTACCGCAGACGTGGCCTCGGCTGACGTGTTGTTGAAAGTGAAAGCTTGGAGAATAAGAATAATCATGAGCATGAAAACAAGATATTTTTTCATTACGACACTCCTTCTTTTTTAATAGTTAGAATTGTCACACTATTATCTTGACACAAGGATACAATTTCCACTATTCGACATTTGTACTATCTATTAGTAAATAACTATCAATTGCTCACACTAAAGTTACATGAAGAGACTGAGTTGGGATTGGGACGTTTTTGTTTAGGCAGGTCGATGGTAGGTGGGCTGATATGTGCGATTTGATCGGGTTTATGAGCGAGGTGGTTGCGGGTATGAGCGGAATTTTTGGGATATGAGCGATGTCGAGCTAGTTATGTGCGGTATATTGAATATATTTGCGAGCACCGTGCTGATAGGCCATATATGTGCGAAACCACTTATTTCTCCGCTCTCCGATTCGGTATGTGCGAAATTCTCGGCCTTATGTGCGAGCTCAAGCCTGATATGAGCGCTATTCTCCAGATATGTGCGACTTCACGCTACTTATGTGCGCGAGCCGCATTATATGTGCGAGCCGCACTCTGGCACCCCATATATGAGCGAAACCAACGAACCTACGCTCTCAGACTGGGTATTGTGCGAAATTCTCAGGCTTGTGTGCGAGCTCAAACCACATATGAGCGCAAATCCTCATATATGTGCGACTTTCCGCTACTTATGTGCGCTATCCGCATTATATGTGCGAGCCGCATCCGGGCACCCCATATATGAGCGAAACCACAGCTCCAAGCTCCGCACCACACAAAAAAAACGCGCCCAAAAGGCGCGGTTTTCATTATGATGCTCTTCTGGAACGGATGCGCTGTCTGACATTGGACTGCAACAGGTATAGTGCAGGCACAATGAATAGTGTCAGGAGCGTTGAGAAGATCAGTCCGGAGACGATCGCAATACCTAGCGGCTTAAACAAGGTGCTGTTGCCGAGTGCAACAGGGAGTAAGCCGGCAATCGAGGTGAGCGAGGTCAACACGATGGGGCGGAAGCGTTGCTCGGCTGCTAGCATAACAGCTTCGCGTGGGTCGACTCCTTCTTTTCTTCGTTGCTCAATAAACTCAATCAGAACAATTCCGTTACGAACGACAATACCAGCCAAACTGACGGCTCCCATCATCGACATGAAGCCTAGTCCCGTCTGGGTGATAAATAGCCCAATGAGTGCACCGGCGATTGCTAGATAAACGGTGCTTAAAATTAAGATTGGCAGCGTCAGTGAGTAGAACTGGATCGCAATGACAATCAAAATTAAGAAGACAACGACGATGAAGATTTTCCCGATATCAATAAAGACATCGGTTCTAGCTGATGTTTCCCCGCCGATGGAAAGGTTGTATGCAGCGTCGTTTGCAGTGACTGCATCGAGGTCTGCACGGGCATCTGCTAAGATCTCATCACTTGAGCGTTCGTTTGGATACGCACGCACCGTGATTGTTGGAACGGTATTCGCATGTGGAATACGCGGGTCAGATGTGACTTCTTCGGTTGTGACGACATCGGCAAGTGCGATGCTCTCACCCGTCATTCCTTCCACTGTAATGTCTTCTAATACGTCAACAGATAACGAATCTGTACCAAACACCATTCGCATATCAATTAATTCCCCAGGCTGCTGCAGCTGGCCAAGTGGCAAGCCTTCGCCGACTAGGCGTAGTGCTGTGGCGATATCGTCACTTGAGAGGCCATTCTCTTCAAGGGCGTCACGATCTGGTGTGACTTGAATCGTTTCGACATTTTCGCCGACGTCATCATCGACGTTTGCGACACCATCGGTTTCAGCGAGGATGTCTTTGACTTCGGCTGACATTTCGCGCAATGTTTCAAAGTCTTCTCCACTGATCTCAATCGCGATCGGGGCACCAACTGGTGGGCCTGATTCGATCATCGAGACGTTGATGTTTAAATCAGGGAATTGCTCTGGTAATGTTTCATTCCATTCGTTCATTGTCTCACGTGTTGAGTATTGCTCGCGGTCAATGAAGACGAGGAAATTGGCGGCATTTTCACCTGAAGCTCCGCCTCCCCCTGCTCCGAATAGGCGCGGGATGTCTGTTCCAACGTAGGTGGAAACAGAGCGAACATGGTCAACATCATAAAGCCATGCTTCTAACTCTTCTGCTTGTTCTTCTGTTGCACCGAGTGCGGTTCCTTCAGGAAGAGTCACCTCAACGAACACTTCTTCACGGTCCGTGTCTGGGAAGAACTCTAGTGGTATAAATGGAATCAGCGCATACGCTGCTGTACCAAGCAAGAAGCCTGTTACCACAACGAGGAGTGGGCGTTTTGTAACGCCTCTCATCATCCGCTTTCCATAGAAGCCTGCTGCCTTATCAAACGTTCCACCTAAAAATCCGGCTGGCTTTCTCTCGCTTCTTCTAGTAGGCGAAGCCGTTTTTTCCTTAATTGATCTGTAAATCGGAATTAAGAATAAGGCGACAAATGTTGATGCGATCATCGTTGCAATTAAGACGGCTGGGAGTGGGCGGATGAATCCTCCGGCAGCTCCTGGCAGCAGCATTAATGGTAGGAAGGTGAAGACGACCGTCAGTGTAGATGTTAAGACTGATACGGCGACTTCCTTCGTTCCATTGATGGCAGCGTTGATTGGTGTTTCACCCATTTGTAAGCGGCGTTCGATGTTTTCATTGACCACTATGCCGTCATCGACCAATATTCCCAAAGCAATTATAAAGGCGATCAGGGAAATTTGGTTCAAGTCGACTCCGATAAAGGGCAGCACGATCGCACCTAGGCTAAGTGATACTGGGATTGCAAGTGCGACACTGAGTGCGGTTGAGACATTTAGTCCGAGTGAGCAGACAATGAGTACGGACACAACTGCGATGGCAAAAGAAATCGCGAGGTCACGGAATAGTTCATTGACGAGGTCCGCTTGGGTGTAGAGCAGCGTCATTTCTACGCCCTCTGGCAGCTCAGCTTCGATTCGATCAACGAAGTCATTTAGTTCGTTTTGAGCGCTTGTGACACTCGCGCCTTGCTTGAGAGAGAACGTTAGTGAAATTGCTTCTTCTCCTTCAAATGCTACTTTCTCGGTCACTGGCTTGAATGTTTCATTAATCGAAGCAACGTCGCCAAATTGGATCATTTCACCTTCACCGTCAACACCTACTGGAAGGGTCTCAAGGTCAGATAGGTTGGTGAATGTCTCGAGCTCGACGCGGTAATTGTAGGCATCGGTCTTCCACTCACCTGGTGGGACTGCACTGATCTCTCCATTTAAGACGCCAATCAGTTGGTCTGTGGAAATGCCAGCATCGGCTAATTCTTCTGGATCAACTTCAATGAGGATTTCTTTTTCAAGCGTTCCTTGCGTTTGCATCGAGACGATATCTGGAAGCTCATTTAAGCGCGTATTCCAGCGGTCTAGAAGTGCATCGACTTCCGGAACGAGGTCTGGATTATCAAATGTGAGCTGGTATGTTGCGAGACCTTGGGTTGAAAGCTCGTTATTAAAGATCGGAGCATTCGCATCATCTGGGAACTCGGCCTGGGCATCATTGACGCGTTGGCGTACTTCATTCCAGATTTGATCGGTATCCAATCCTTCTTCAAGCTCAACTGTCATAAATGATAAGCCTGGGCTTGAAACCGACGTAAGGGAGGCTATTTCTGGCATTTGCGAGAGGCCTTCTTCAAGTAAATCGGTGACATTTTGCTCAACTTGCTCACTGGATGCACCTGGGTACACCGTTGTTACTTGGGCAATCGGTGGATCAATTTCTGGGATTTCACGTTGTGGGAGTTGCAGGAAGCTCAGTACCCCAACGAGAGTGAACATAATAAAGAATAGAATAGTAATTTTGCGTTTGCGAATAAGCCAGGATATCATTGGCTGTTCCCCTCTCCGAACACGGTTGATTGATTCATCTTATTTTGGACATGTATTATACAACTATTATACAGCTGATTATATACGGTGGGATTTAAAAGTACAATTGAAAGCATTTGGGAATAGGAAAACCGCACCTTGTGTTGGCACGGTTTCCTTTTTGAGGTGTCTACCACTCTCTCCATTCTTCTGTACAATCGCCATCCTCTTCTAGTCCTACCGTTCGTGCTGCACCGTCAATAAATTCGTAAAGTTCTTCTCGCTCTTCGGTTTCAATGAAATCATCGTATCCTTCATTGACCTCATTTAGCTTTAGGACGACTCGTTTCACACATTGGATGATTTCATCTTGCGTGGGATTGGAACTTAGCGTTTTTAAGTCATTGATATAAGAATCCAGAGTTTGATTCGTAGCTTCAATGCTTTCATGAGAGTAAAACTCTTCATAGTCTTCGTCTTCTTCTAACCTCTGTTTCCACTCAAGTGTCGGTTTTTTCGTGGTCCAGTTCTCTAGTGTCATAAGGTCCTCCAGTATGGTTGAAATGTAATAGTTAGAAAGAATTCGGTATTTACTTTTGTTAATCCTCTTTATTAGCCTGCTTATCTTTCGAGTAAATCGATATGAATCCGACATATTTCCTAAAAGATTTTCTTTTCCTTTCTATTATTCTTATTTATAATGGGAGTAACATACCATTACCATATTTCACCACAATTTATGACAAGAGAGGAACCTTTATGAAGAGGAAAAAACCTATTTTAATAATCGGTAGTTTAGTTGGTGTGCTAATTGTAGCTGCCATTTTAATGATGACGATTCTTCAAGATGATCCTGCCATGCTTACATTAGAGGATGCGAAGCAATCCTTTGAAGAGCGAGATTATGAATTATGTGCTGATATGTATCAGCAATTATTAGATACAGATCCTACTGATGTCGAGGCTCGTATTGGCTTGTCTAAGTGTTTGGTTGGGTTAGGTCAAGTCGAGGAAGCAGAACAACTTCTATTAGAGGGGATGCAATTATCACCAACTGAGCCGACCCTCTATTTGCACACGTCTCAATTTTACTTGGGACAATCTGAGGTTGTTAGGGCCCTTTCTTTATTAAATGAGGGAATTGAACGAACGAATAGTGAAACCTTAACAGAAGCTGTTGAATCAATTGTTTCTAATATTAGTATTGAAAGTGATCGTTCCATTGTTCAAGTTGGATTTGAACGCCCTCTTCAGTTGAAGTGGAAAGGAAATAGCGGACAATCTTCTGTTATGGAAGCAGAGTGGCAGGTAGCCGATGCTTCAGTTGGCACGATCACTACTAGTGAATCGGGAGACGTTCTATTTGAAGCAAAAGAACTAGGTACAGCCACAGTGATCGCCGAGACTGAGTATTTCACAAAAGAAAAAGAAATCAGAGTTCAGCAGCAAGTTGTGGAAGAGTTAACCTTTAACTTTGACGAGCCGCAAACGATTGCGATTGATGAAGAGATCGAGCTCTCTGTTCAGGCAACTGATGCTAATGGAGAAGTCATGTCGATCTCCCCTGCTTGGGCGCTGGAAAATAATTTCGGTACGTTGAGCTCGACAAGTGGTTCTAGCACAACTTATACAGGACAAGAAGCAGGGATAGAAGCTGTTATTGTCTCGTACCATGATTTAAACTCAATTTTAGAAATACGAATTGACGGGGATCAAAAAACGATCCTTACTCAAACAGAAGGAAATGGTTCAATCCTTCTCTCTCCACGACAAGACTCCTATGAGGTTGGAACAGAAGTAACGGTAAGTGCTGTTCCACAACTTGGTTGGGAATTTGCCGGATGGGAAGGCGACCTTTCAGGGTCTGAGATCGAGCAGACGATTACGATTGAAGATAGCTTAACGATTAAAGCGATCTTCACTAATGGCGGTCATATCTTATCCGTTGAAAAAGAAGGAGAAGGAACGATTTTAAGAAGCTCTCTTTCTTCCACCTTCGCATCAGATGAGCCGGTGACATTAACGGCGCGTGCAGATGAAGGATGGACATTTGACGGTTGGAGAGGCGATGTGACAAGCGCAAATGATTCGATTACATTCCAGCTTGATAGTGATACAACGGTACGTGCTGTGTTTGTAAGAGATGGCGAAGCTGCTCCTGCAGAGGAGACTGAGAATACGGATGCGGATGAAAGTGCGGCAACGGATGGAAACACGTACAGTTTGAGCCTTAATACGACAGGACAAGGAAATGTCGTAACGAACAAGACAGGCTCGACTTTCCAACCTGGAACTCAAGTAGCGGTTTCCGCGGTACCAGCTGATGGGTGGAGATTTGTTCGCTGGGAAGGAAGCGCAAGTGGAAGCAGCGTGCATACATCTGTCACGATGAACGGAAATCGCAGTGTGACGGCGGTATTTGCGAAAAATGAATCAAACGCAGGTGGTGGTAGTGGCGGAGGACAACAGCAGCCAGCTCCAGAACAACCTAAACCAAAACCAGAACCAGAGGCACCAAAGCCTCAAGAATATTCACTAAGCACTTCTGTTGTTGGTGGTGGGTCCATTTCGGGCGGTGGCGGCTCGTATAAGGCTGGAACGTCTGTCACGCTGACGGCCACTCCTAATGATGGATGGAGATTTGTCCGTTGGGACGGGGCGGCATCTGGCCAATCTGCAACGACAACGGTAACTATGAGCCAGAATCGATCGGTTACGGCTCACTTTGAGCGAGTCGCACAGCCTGATCCAAAGCCAGAACCAGTCGACCCACCAGATGAGTCAGATGATGAGGAAGATGGCGAAGAGTAACAGGTACTGAGAAAAAGAGCATTGAGAGGGATTAGAATCTCAGTGCTCTTTTTTATAGGTTTTCTAGATTATTAACTGATATAGGAATAATTTAGATTTTTCATATATAATAGCTGATAGATATTTATTGTTATATAAGGGGGTTAAGATCCATCATGAGTAATGAGATCCAATTACGAGAAGAGATCGAGCAGTTGCGAGAGACGATTAGGAAGAATGAGATAGTAATAGCGGATTTATCCGCCCCTATTATTCCATCGATCATCCCTAGTACGATACTCGTGCCTTTAACAGGAGCATTAACGAATGAGCGTTTTTCCTCAATTCAAACGAAAATTTTAACTCGTATTCAAACAGAGAAAGCCGATACTGTCATTATAGATTTTACAGCGATTACGTACCGAGAGATTGATCAGCTTGGAATGGAGCATTTGGGTGACCGGATTACTCAACTAAGGGATTCTTTAAGGCTGATGGGTGTGGAGACGATCTTTACTGGGTTTTCTTCAGGCTTAGTGCAAGAGATGGTAAAGTCCAATATTGATACAAGTCAATTCGTTGTTCATTCTACCTTCCGTACTGGGCTTCAGTATTTGATGAAGAAAAAAGGATTAAAATTTGTTGAAGTCCAACCTAACTGATTAAAGAACCAGTATCTACTTATATGATGCTGGTTTTTTATTTTGGAGAATTACTCTTCTTCTGGTGAAATCGTGTAACCTAGCTTTTCAAGCAGTGAGGCGACCGCCGCATAGCTGATCACATCATCTCGCTCAAACTGGCTTAGATGATCCAGCAATTCTTGAATGGAAATATCTTTTTTAATCATCGCCAGTGCCCCCTTTGTTGCTTTCTTACTCTTATATAATTCATATACCCTCATATAGGTATTTATACACCTTTTATTTGGCGGAATTTGTCGGTTTTCATAGTAGGAATGTAGGAGTTTTCTAATATTTTCTACGTTCGCCCGATTTTTAGCTGGTTTGCACGGATTTCGACCGATAAACAGCCGTGAGTGGACATCAAAAAGCCGACTACCTCTAAAAGTAGTCGGCTTTTTTCTCTTAAATCACGCTATATTGATAATGTGGAAGCTCCACTCGGAAGGTCGTGC
This sequence comes from Alkalihalophilus sp. As8PL, assembly GCF_040939795.1. Taxonomy (GTDB): domain Bacteria; phylum Bacillota; class Bacilli; order Bacillales; family Bacillaceae_D; genus Alkalihalophilus; species Alkalihalophilus lindianensis. The sequence continues at coordinate 2,217,801 of NZ_CP162551.1, read as the reverse complement.
CTTCGTTGCTGCTCTTTAGCACCTTGAGTTCGCCGCGGTGCTCGAAGATGAGCTTTCTTGAAAATGGTAGTCCAACACCCATTCCATCGCCTTTTGAGGACATAAATGGGTCGAAGATCTCTTCCCATTTTTCAGGTGGGATTCCTTCGCCTGTATCGGTGAAATCGATGATGATGCGGTCGTCCTCGATGATGGTTTCAATTGTAATTTGTTTGTTGAGACGATTTTCTTGAATCGATTCGGCGCTATTTTTGATTAAGTTGATAAAGACTTGTTTTAAATACGTGCCGCTGACATAGGCTTTAAGCGGAGTGAATGGCAGGTCTGCACTCACTTCTATCTTTTTACTATCTGTTATATCCGAGGTGATGTCGATGGCCTCATTCAACAGCTCGTTTAGGTCATAATAGGCAAAGTTGATCGCTTTCTTTTGCAGGTACTCATGATAGCTATGAGTGAGGTCCTCTAATTGGTTGCTGGCCATTTGGATTTTCCGGATCATGTCTTGACCTTCTTTTGATAAATCATCATTTCGTGGTAGCAGGGTTGAGTAGGCTTTGATGATTTGTAGGTTGTTTTTGACTTCATGTATCAGACTGGTTGCCACATTTCCTGAGTAATCGAGCTTTTTCTGGCGTTCGATTAGTTGATGGTACTTGATGGTCGTTAAGTTATTCAGCCTCACAAAGGAAAAGATAATCGTCGAGGTGAAGATGATCACGCCTACGCTTCCGATCAGCGATCCTGTCGTTGGATTGAAATTGATCATCGCGGTGAGAAAAAGAAACAGCGTACATAGGGCGAACGTACTTAAAAATGATTTTAAATAGACATTATGAATCCCTTTTGAGACAAAGAAAATTATGATTAATAGGACGATTGCCCAAAGAATATGGATTAGGTAAAGAACGTGCAGTGGACCGTATTCTGGGAAATAGAACGTGTTGGGCATTAAGTGAATGCCTTGTTCGACTAATCCAGTGATACCGAGTTGGGTCCAGTTGACCACGTAGACGAATACACTCCACGTGATGAGAATAGCAAAGGCTGTTCGATTAAAAATCACTCGCATCACACGGTATTGTACGGTATTTTCAATGCTTGGTATATGCTTTTTCACAATTAAATAGGCAATATAATAGAGGAACGGCACCGCAAAGGTCGGGCCAGCTCGAAATAGTTTAAAGAGCATGAGAATCGTTTCTTCTGATAACACTCCTGCCATGTAAAGTACCGCAATATTCACTTGCCACAAACTAACTGCAAGCATAAATAATAATAAACCGATTCCGAGTTCAGATCGGTAAATACGTAATACATTTAAGGCGAGCACCGTCGGTAGTGCACCTATGGTAATAATAAATAAGGAGATCAACATAGCTCTTCATTCCCTTGCTCATTCATGATGTCTATTCTAGTTCTTGGCTCATGCGTCTATCTTATCACGATTGATTAACAAATAGATGGATTTTCGACATTTTTCTGGAAGGATCTCACAGCAAAAAACCAGCACATCATCATGTGCTGGTTTCCTCTTAATTATTTCCCGCAAAATAATCGACAATATATTCGCTCCACACTGTGTGTCCTTTTTTATTTGGGCGATAGTTTCCGTTTGGGACTTCGAGTAAATATTGCTTGAGCTGTTCATCCTCTGTATCTGGCCATGCACTCCAATGGTCGAGATACGGTTGGTCCTCCTCTGCCATAAATGCCGCTAACGCCTCTGCTTGTTCTTGGTAGAAGTTCGGTTGATAGAGCGGATGCGGTGGTTGCACAACGACATAGGCACCGATTTGTTGGTCCATCGTGCGGATGATCGATGATAGATTTAATAATGTTTGATCAAGTGTTATGTTTGAATGATCATTTAGTAGAAACGGTTCAAACAAAATGATGTCTGGTTTCATTGTTTCGACCTCTTGTAGGGCCTCGCTCGCATAGAACTCACTTGTTGTTAGGTCTTTGTAGCCTGAGAGGTAGTTTACATCAAATGTGTCTTCACCGTAAATATCATTTAATTCCTCTTCTGCAAGTTCTGTCCACGATGGAATTTCAACGGTCTCACCATTCTCAAAAACCTCTCCCTTACTATGAGCATCAGAACCAATTACGGCAACACTGATCGTCTGGTTGTTTTTAAATTTTGAGACGATTTGATTTTTCTTTTCTTCATATTTTGGATGATCAAGAGCATCCGCTAATGTTTCACCCAGTTGTTCTTCTTGCTCAAGTTCAGAATAGAAATAATCGATTGCACCTGCTTCTACTTCTGTAAGAAAATCATCATGTTTGAACATATATAGCGCGACTAGCAGCACACCTAATGCTGCTAGTGGGACAATTGATTTTAATAAATTCATAAACATGTTCTCCACCTCTTTCGTTACTCACTGCTTCTTGCTTTCCAAACTCCAGAGCGTCTTTTGTCTGCTGCACCTGTTACCTCTAAGTCGTCACCGAATTTCGATAATACTTGGACACCACCATAGAACATATCGGAGTTGTGAACTTTTACTAAGTAGCCTTTATTTCTTAAATCACTCACAAGAGCATCAGGAACATTTTCTTCGATATAAATTTCATCATCCTCTACGATAAAGCGTGGATGATCGAGTGCTTCTTGGAGCGAGATGTCATCAAACATCGCACGAACCATCACTTGGGTCAGCACTTGTGGAATCCGTCTTCCACCAGGTGTACCAATGCCAATCACTTCATTCTCGTCCTCATTTCGAATAATGGTTGGCGTGATAAAGCTTCTCGGACTTTTATTTGGCTCATAGGCATTCGGTGATTTTTCATTTGAACTGAAATTGGCTAGTTGATTGTTTAAAAAGAAGCCCTCAATCATATTTCCCGAACCAAAGAAATTGCTTAATGTATTTGTAGCCGAGACGACCATGCCTTTTTCATCCATGATGACAAAATGGGTTGTATTGTTATGGTTGTTTTCATCGGCTGGTGTGTCATTGACGTCAAACGATGCCGAAAGCTCCTTAGTTGAAATATTTTGTGCTAGCTTTTTTGAGTAGTCTGCGCTCGTTAAGGTTTCTGTGGCTACTTCGTTAAAAGCTGGATCACTGATGTTCGATAGGCGGTTATTATAGGCTTGTTTCGCCATTTCACCTAGTAAATGAATATAGTCAGCCGAATCTCTATCGATTTGATCGACTTGAAATTTTTCAGCCATTTGTAGCATTTGAATGAGTGTCACGCCTGCAGTTGGCGGTCCTGCTGAATAAACCTCATAGCCGTAAAAGCTTCCTTTAGCAGGCGCTGATTTGACGACTTCGTATTCTTCGAGATCTTTCTTTGTTACATCCGAGTAGTTGTCTGCCACTTTCTCAGCCAACTCCCCCTCATAAAAGTCATTTAACCCGTATTCTTGAAGATGTTTTAAAGTTTCGGCGAGTTCTTCTTGTTGCAAGGTTTCGCCGCCTTTAATCGCTTCTCCACTTGGGAAGAAGTGACTCGCTTTATCTTCATCAATACGATGTCTCGCTCCGTGGATCCGTTCGCTTAAATACGTATCAACAACAAAGCCATCTTCTGCAATTTCGATAGACGGTTCGAGTAAATCATACAAGCTTTTTAAGCCGTAATCATGATGAACATCGCGCATCCCTTTGACAAGTCCGGGAACTCCTGTGCTATTTTTCTTCCCATCTGCCGGGGCGGTTTCGCGGTAATCATAGACGACCGGCTCCTCCCCGCTCTCCGGTAAGACCAGCATCGTCCCCCCACCGCCAATACCAGAACCGTATGGCTCGACAACTCCGAGAGCAAAGGAAACGGCAACAGCAGCATCAACAGCATTTCCGCCTTGTTCGAGTACACGCATTCCGACTTCAACTGCGACTGGATTCGAGGAACTGACACCATATCCTTCTTTATGCGTTTCTTCGTTCATGCTCATATCTACCTTCTCCGATTCTTCCAAATCTGACTTACTCCCAAAAAACATAAAGCCTACGCTTACTAGTAGGACGATGAGTAATAGAGTGGTCATTTTTTTCATAAAAATCTACCTTTCTCTAAGCAAACAGCCCAAACAAAAGAGATGGTCTCCTTTTATTTGGGCCAGGGAACCAACGATTTTATTCATTCACTGTGGTTGCCACTTGATTCTGTTCTTCTTTTGTTGCCATTCGGTCCAAGACATGACTGTGATCAACCTCAAAGATTAAGCGATCATCTTGTTGTATGATGCTCTCTTTGTTTTCAGTATCCTTTGTCAGCTGCCTAAAAATCTTGCTACGGTGATAGAAGCTAAATACACCGTCTACTGGAACCGGCTGTGCTTCATAAATACGAAATGGAACAAGCTCGACTTGGGCTTTACCATCTGGCTTCAGGTCATATTGGGCAATCGCTGTATCGCGCGTTCTTGTCCAGCCTTGGTCAAAAATGAAATTCCCGATCGAATAGAGAATTAACGTGTCATTGTAGACATCTACTGATTGGAGGACATGTGGATAATGCCCTATCACGATATCTGCTCCCGCATCAGCGAAAGCTTTCATCAACATTTCCTGACGTGTTGTTGGCGAGCTATCGTACTCTTGCCCGGCATGAACATGGACGACAACGAGATCAGCTTGACTACGTGCCTCGCGAATCAGTGGTAAGGCTTCATTTGGATCCGTTGTTAGCACGTTTGATGCCATTGACGGTTGAACCACATCCGTAACGCCCACCGTCGCAACGTCTAAGCCGTTATGCTCGGTGTAAGAAATACTTTCGGCTGCGTCATAATCCCCTGCAATCCCAACTGCCTCAACCTCAGAATGTTCTAACGTTTCCAATGTTTCCTGTGCTTCTGGCGTGGCTTCTTCAAATGAGTGATTATTTGCCAGGTTTACGACTGAGAAATGTGCGTCTTCAAGTGTTGAGATGGCTTCTTTGTCAGCCACAAGACTCGAGAGCTCTTTTTGATCTAGTGGTTTTGTGCTTTCTTCATCTAGAACAGGACTTGTTAAATTCCCTGTGACATAATCAGCGGCTTCAAAATACGGCTTTGTGTAAGCAAACATATGGTCATAACCGTGACGGTCCGCTACTTTTTCCACATGACGGCCAAACATCATGTCTCCAACAAGCGAAGCAGTAAAGACTGAATCGTCTTCTTTTGCCACAGTTGGTATATCTGCTTGGCGAATCAGGCTTGTACTAGCCAAAATGATAAAACATAAAATAAAGGCAATAATCGAATGTTTTTTCGCATGCACTTTATGCTTTTTTGTGCTCATTAACACTTTTTCTGGGAAGGTAAATTTTCTTTTTTGACTCATATTAGCCCGCCTCCCCTACAATAAGTAAAACAGCGAAATAATCGCAAATGTGATCCCGCTAAGTGCGAGTGTACTTAATACTGTTGGCGCCACACCTTGTTTTTGAATGGTGTTTGCAATTAATCCGGGCACGATGACGCCAAGTCCCCTAAACTCATGGATCTCAAAGGGCATGACCGGATAAAAGAAGTCGAAGACGAGTTTTAACACAATCCCCGTCGTTAACATCGCAGCAAATTTTCTGCGACCATACAAAATCGTTATTTTAGAAATGCCGTATACGACAATTAAATACGTTAGAAAACTAATCGAAAAGATAAGTAGTAAAAACACAGGTTGGTCAAAGACTAGTGCTAAATATCCCGGCACAATTAGCCCTGCAGGCATAATGCCCGTTTTTTCAGCATAGACCAAGCTGAGTACGACACCAATTACGAGTGCCACATATAAATCTGTACCAAACACCTAAAGCTCCCCCTCGTCTAGCTTGCTATTCTCTTCACTTTAAATTGTTGTAATCTCTCAATTAATGGTTCTGCTGCACCGTGGATGTTTCCGACACCGTATATTGTCGTTGATGCCATTACATCTTGTAAGTAGTCAGCCACTTCATCGGTAGATGCTCCTTCAAAATTGACTAACTCCTTGGCCGGGATGATGCCTTCTTCATAGGCATCGATAATCGGCGAAACACTCTCCCCAATGACGACAAGCTTGTCGGTTTCGATATACGGAAGGACATCTCTTGCAAACTGCTCTGTTCGTTCGACACGGTCCTCACGGCAATTCATAATAATAATGGGCTGTTTAGTCGGATATCCCAACATCTCAACACGCTTCCAAATGTTCAATGTCGATGCTGCATCATTTGCGGCGAATCCATTAACAAAGAAGGACGTTTGGTTTGAGTGATCATCCATTGGAATGATCCTCATTGCACCAGGATCCGGCTGAGCATTTAACATGCCACGAAAGGCTGTCTGTTCATCAATCCCAAGCGCTTCAGCCACAGCTAGGGCTAGTGACGCATTTTCAGGGAAGACCATGTATTCAAACTGCTTTAGAAAACTCTCTGAAATTTTCGAGTTATCCGCTACGATGACTTTCGTATTCCGTTTTGCTGCAATCTCCTTGTAGTACTCTGTGTAAGGACTCTCTGTAATAATGAGGTGTCCGTTATAAGGAATTGTTGCAACAAAAGCTTGTGCAACCTCATCAAGGGTTGGTCCCATTACATCCATATGATCCTCAAGTACATTTACAATCACGCCGATGTTTGCTTGCACCATTTCCTCTTGGAAGGTGATCTGATAATCGGGATTTACGGCCATGCACTCACTGACAAGCACCTCGGCCTCCATATCTGCCGCTTCTTTCACTACAATACGTTGCTCACGGATGTTAGGGCCTTCAAGACGGCGCTTGATCGGCTTTTCTTCAGGTGTATTCCAGTAAATCATTCGTGCTGATGTACCTGTTGTTTTTCCTATTGTTCTCTTGCCTGTCTCCGTAATCACCCCAGTAATTAGGCGCGTGACGGTCGACTTTCCTCTAATCCCATTAACATTGACACGAATCGGAATCGAGTTGATGTTGCGTTTGTGGATAATTTTCTCTCTGATTCCCAGCGCTAAAATCACCAATATGAATAGGGATATCGGTATAAAAGCCATTCCATATACCTCTTTTCTGTTGTTATTTACCATCGCGAGACCCGTTTATAGCATCTGCACCGCTTCAGGTCTCCGATCGCTCACCAATTTGAAATATTCATGAACAATGGCTTGCCATAGCACATTATAATCAATAGGTGGTAGCTTTGGCTCTCCTTCAATCGAGCTGATTAAAAGTAGAACATCAGTCATAAGAATTTGGCTAACACTGACATGAATGGAAGGTTATCACGCGAAAAAGGTTGTGGTTCTCAAAGCGGGGAGATAGGGCATAAGCTACCGTTTTCACATTAAGGTCTTTATCGATAAGGATTACTGCGTTCTCTGTCAGATTTATCCACGATTTTTCACATTCAAGTACTATGCGACCAATGCGATATAGAGAGTTTTTGATAATGGTGGAATTTGGCTGTTTGGGCGGAATCAGATAAGTATGGAATGGTATATTTCCATATTATTACTGATAGTTTGAGTGGAAGCGGGGCATATGGCGGATGGGTGGGGTGCAGATGAAGAGAAGAGGTGTTGTAATTTCCAGTATTTCGCTGCATTTGTTCGAATTAATGTCTGAGAACAGTAGCACTTTCCAATATTTTGATGCATATGCTAGAATGATTTTGATTTTCGCTGGATAAATGGCTGTTCTGCTAGAATATATCCTAACTTTGTTAAAATAACTGCTTATATTGCTAGAATCATCTCACCTCATCACAAAAAGAGTGCGCCGCAGCGCACTCTTTCTTACTTATCACTCGGATGCAGCACCGTTACTTGTTCTGGTTGCTCGGGATCAAAGACAAATTCGAATTTTCCGCCTCGATTTGGGGTAAAAGTTAATTCACCGGTTGAGTGTGCTCCGTTGATGACATAGTTGAATGTCACAGTTCTTTTATTCTTAAGGTGAATGCCTTCTGAGCGCCACACCCCCGCTGCCTCGTCATAGGTTAATTCGACACCATTGGCATCAGCGATGTGCAAAGTAACGTTCTCCACATTCTCTTCTTCTACTACAACATATGCTGCAAATGAATTCCCTTCAATTGTGAGCTCATTTGCTGTGATGGTTTCACCAGTGAGCACATGTTGAAGAGTAAGCTCTTCGTTTAATGGAACTGTTGCTTCTGCTCCTTTATTGACTGCAACAATCACACGTTCCTCATCATTACTGCGTTCAAACACAAGACCATCTCGCGTTGAAGAATGAGCCTGGAAATCTCCTGTTCTTAAGGCTGAGTGGTTGGCGCGTAATTCAATAATTTCTTGATAATGCGTCAGTAAATCTTGATCTTGCTCCTCCTCATCCCAAATCATCCACTCACGATACCAACGATCTTTCCATTCCGTGTAGTCATTATGGTTGGCACTTTGCGAAAGACCAACCTCTGTTCCGTAATAGATAACCGGTGAGCCTGGAAGCATAAATTGCGTAAAGGATGCTAGTTTCAGCTTGTCGGTGTCATTGCCTGCTTCATATAAAAAGCGTGGCAGATCATGATTATCTAGGAACGTCGTCATGATGTATTCAGGATGATAGACTGCCTCGTTTTCCTTCACATATTGCACAATGGATTGCATCGAGCCATCAAAGGCAAAGGTTCCTTTAAACGTATCATGGAAACCAAAGTCTAGAGACCCGTCCAGTTTTCCAGCATAGGTTGAAATCTTCTCGCGAGAATCCCACACCTCACCAAAGACGTACATGTCTGGATCAATTGACTTTACTTTGTCACGGAAATCGACCCAGAAGCTGTAGCTTGGTCCTTTGGCATAATCAAGTCGTAAGCCATCGAAGTCTAATTCCTCTAACCAAAATGGAACCACTTCATTGAGCATGTAATCACGAGCTTCGGCGCTGTCATTGTTAAACTGCGGCAATTCTTCAATGCCATAAAATGTTTCATATGTGCCATCTTCATAAAATGTGTACCAGTCGTAATAAGGGCTTTCTTCCCCTTTTTCGAGAGCATCTTGGAAAAATGGGTGCTGACTCGATGTGTGATTTGGCACAAAATCATAAATGACTTTCATATCACGACTATGCGCTTCCTCAATTAATTCCTTCAGCACTTCAACTGTTCCAAAATTTTCGTCCACCCCTGTAAAGTCAGTTGGGTGATAGCCGTGAGAATAAGGTACTTCAAAAACAGGCGATAGCCAAAGCGTATCCACACCTAGCTCTTCGATGTAGTCAAGCTTTGCGAGAACGCCTTCAATGTCGCCCCCCATCCAATCTTTTAATGCCTCTTCCATTGGCAAACTAGGGTCAACGTCGAAGTTATTGTCGGGGTTTCCATCAAAGAAACGATCGACAAAGATATGATAAATGACAGCATCCTTTGCCCACTCTGGTGAGGTGTAGTTTTCGACATAGTAAGCAAATTCCGTTGCTTCTTCAGCTTGCAAGCTATTCGTATCGGCAAATTGCGAGCCTTCGCCGTTTGAAGCCCAGACATCAACCACGTATTTAACAGGCGTTCTGTCGGCTTGCTTTGGAATCAAACCTTCAAGCGTCGTCTGATTTACATTGTCTTCTTTCGTTGTTTCAGTGATTCGAAGTGGAGCAAACTCTCCAACTTCAGCTTCTCCTCGACCACCAATAGGAGAGGCTCCGTCTGTTGTAAAGTAGATGCCCCCTTCATCAATTGGGCCATAATGCTCTACTTCAACGGTAATCATCACATCATCATTTGGAGAAGGAATAAATGGATCATGCTTAAATTGATGGGAGACATTTTTGGCTACAGGTAAGCCTGTCCATTCATCAACTGTATCCTCTACTACTGTTCCTTCTTCTGTGAAGGTAGCGACTCGGTTTGTCTCTCTCACTTCACGATATTTCTGATCGCCTAACCCATAGCGGTACTGAATCTCTTCTCCAGCATTCCCTTGTAAAGTAACCGAATAGATCTCACCATCTCGCTCTAGTGGCGTTACACTATAATTGAAACTATTATTACTCGTTGCAACGGTTGGTACGACCCAGTCAGGTGTATCTTCCGGAACCGTTAATTGGAGAGTAATAGACCCATCATATTCAGTCGCAGGTCTAACATCTACTTTCCTCTCATTGTGTGGATCAAAATAAAATTGATACTCCCCATTTTGCGGTACTGAAAATCGTAAGTTTTCACCCGATAACCAGTTATTATCCATCACAAATTTATATTCAAACTGCCTGCCACCTGCTAGTGACACAGGCTCACTTACCCATAATTCTTCTGCCTCATCAAATGTAAGTGGATGATTGTCCCCATCCCACCTCAATGGTGATTCTCCGCGCAGTACGACTTTTTCGTACACTTTGTCGCCAGCAGCTTGTACCTCACTCGTTTGTGCAAACGGTTGCACAAGAAGCGATAATAAAAGGCTTAACATCACAATCCAGACTACACTCTTTTTCATATTATTCTCCTCTCATTCTCTTATTTACAGCATTTTTGAAAACGCTTACTAGCTTTATTGTATGATGGGTACAAATGTCAATGCAACAATTTTCTGAAAAATAGGCAATCGGTTGCACAAACGACGAGAGCAGGTCTTAAGAAATAAGTTGAATGAGATCATTGGACAGTCTTTATACTTAGTTCTTTAACACTATTAGCGAGGAGGAGTGTGTTCACTCCCCGTATAACTTCCCTTCCATCTCTTCATGTACAAAGCAAAGCCTGGCCTCGCTATGATTGATTAGTAGGCCTTCTTTTTTTAGCTTCGTTAAGGTTCGATTGATGGTTTCCCGTGTTGTGCCGATCATATTAGCTAGTTGCTGGTTCGTGTAATCGGACTTGATCACCGTCGTGCCATCCTCTAGCTTACGTCCATTCGTTTCGCCTAGTCGGATTAAAAGTTTGATCACTTGTTCATATGTATTGTTCAAAATTTGAGCCTCGAGGCGGTCTTGTAAGTCGACGATTTTCTTACCTAAGACGTTGAATACTTGAATGCAAAGCTCTGGGTTGCTTCTTAAAATGTTTTCAAAGTCACGAATCGGAATGACGACGAGCTCGGCTTGCTCAAGCACTTGCGCAAAAGCTGGGTAGCCTCCTTTACGGAAGAAACCGACATGTGGAAACATCTCCCCTTCTTTTAAGATCGCGACAATTTGTTCGCGTCCTCGACTATCAGCTTTGTAAATTTTAATACGGCCGCTGTAGATAAAATACACATTTTCGATCGGCTCACCTTGCATAAACAGATGACTACCTTTTCCCCACTCACGATGGATCGAGATACCGACAATTTGACTCAGTGATTGGTCATCAAGCCGGGCAAACAACGGGAAATGAGTTAACAACTCTTTAATCGTATCCGTGTTCAAAACAGGGGTCCCCTCCTTCACCAATTAGACACATCATTTGTGATTTAAATCACACCTTAACATGTCGCTCACCCCTATAATCATAAGTGTAAAGATCAGACACGCAAAGGAGCGAGTGCACATGTTATCTAAAGAAACTATTTCTATTATAAAGTCTACAGTTCCGGTATTGGAAGTCCATGGCACAAAGATTACTACTCGTTTTTATCAATTGTTATTTGAGCGCCATCCTGAACTATTAAATATATTCAATCATGCCAATCAAAAACAAGGGCGTCAGCAAACAGCTCTAGCTAACTCTGTCTATGCAGCTGCTGTTCATATCGATCGACTAGAAGCGATTTTACCAGTTGTTAAGCAAATCGGGCACAAGCATAGAAGTTTAGGGGTAAAAGCTGAGCATTATCCGATTGTTGGAGAGACTCTACTTGAGGCAATGAAGGAAGTACTTGGAGATGCTGCAACCGATGAAATCCTCGGTGCGTGGGGTGAAGCATATGGTGTTATAGCTGATGCCTTTATCGGGGTTGAAAAGGAAATGTATGAAGAAGCTGAATCACAAGTTGGAGGCTGGGCTGACTTTAGAGAATTTGTGATCGCTAAAAAAGTAGTGGAAAGCGATGTGATTACATCCTTCTATTTACAACCGTTTGATGGCGGGGAGATTGCGACTTACCAAGCAGGGCAATACGTAACAGTCAGAGTGCAGCCAGAAGGCCTCGAGCATACTCACTTACGTCAATACAGTCTATCTGACGCATCAGGAAATGACTATTACCGCATTAGCGTCAAACATGAGAATGACGGGGTTGTCTCCCCGTATTTACACGAAAAAATGGAAGAAGGCGACAAGCTAGAGTTAAGTGCGCCAGCGGGGGATTTCGTTTTGGATACAACTAGCGAAAAGCCAGTTGTGCTCCTTAGCGGCGGCGTTGGCGTAACACCGATGATGAGTATGTTAAATACGATTGTACGTGAGCAACCAGCCCGTAAAGTCACCTTTATCCATGCAGCGCAAAACGGTTCGGTGCAAGCATTTGGCGAACATGTCGAGGAAGTGGCTGAAACTCATAAAAATGTGAACAATTATGTTTGCTTGGCTGAACCTACTAAGGAAGATGTGGCGCGTGGCAAATATGACCTTCAAGGATTGATTGAGCTCGGCTGGCTGCGCTGTGCTCTAGCTGATGCTGGAGACGATGCGGATTACTACTTCTGCGGCCCGGTGCCGTTTATGAAAGCGATCAAGCAGTATTTAGCGGAGTTGGGCGTTAGTGATGAGCGTGTCCATTATGAGTTCTTTGGACCAGCTGCGAGTTTGGATGCAGCTGAGACGGAGTCGTTTTCCAGATAATTGCAGTGTTTGGGCATAAAATGCAGGAATTCGTTCATATTATCTATGTTTCATTTATAAAAGTTGTCATTCGTGCATATTTGACTTCTATTCGTTTATATTTCTCAACAAAAGGTATCGACATCAGTCGATACCTTTTTCTATCACTAATTTCTTCAGATTATCCAACTCTAATTTATATTTCCTCCCTTTTTTCACCCCAATTATAGCAGTTTCCAATGCGGTTAGTACTCGACATGCTAAAGGACGTGTGATTTTTAGAAATTCGCATGCTTGTTTATTCGTAATCGTGTCACTAAGAAGTAAACGATAATCAACTAAACTATTTATATGTGCTACCTTTGATTGATAATAGCAACTTGAACAGAACCATTTCCCGTGAAGTCTGCGCATCGGTATTGCATTGCATTTCGGGCAGTGGACCCCTTTAATCAATTCTATGGGCTGCAGATTATATGCTTGAAGTGGAGCGATTATTGAAGGGGTGTGAGAGTTGTTTAAAATTCTAGTCACTTTTTTGACTAACTTGGGATCAAGAGTAATAGTGATATATTGAGAGGAAAGCTGTTCAATTCGATTGAGTAACACAGTATCACGGATGACATATCTTCGTGTATAAGTAGTGGAGTCTGAGAGTGTAATTCGGCTAAGTGAGTTTGTAAATACAACGAGGGTTTCAAGAGGAATGTCTGGAATTTTGTGCTTACCTAGGAACGTTTTTAGTTGCGAAGCTTGTCTTTTCACTTGGGTAATTGGATCGGGGAAAACGTCTTCAGCATCAGCAGTTGAACGAACTAACTGCTGAAATTCCGGCTCAAATGTTAACGTACCGAAAAGATGTTTGACCTCAATAAGGAGAATATAGTTTGGAGTGAGGATAAGGGTGTCGATTTGGAAGAAGTAATCACCACTTTGAAGTCTGAGATCGTGGAAAATGACGTACTCTTTTTGCGGTAAAAAACTCAGGTGGTAATCTAAGGCTGATTCTCCTTTATAGCAACTCTCCTTTTTGCTAAGTCGGCTTCGATTTGAGGTCGTTTCGGGTGGTGGGAAGGAATTCTGCGTAGAAGTGCTTCTAATTTGGCGATGTGAACAGGGATTTTGCGAGGTTTTGCGATCATTTGGGGCTCCTTTTCTTTTAAGTGTAATATGAACTTCGTCAAATTAAGCTTTTTTCCTTTATTTGAAACTAAATTTAATAGCTGATGATCTTATTCCGATGAAATGATGTCGTTTTCCGACGGAATGGGACCTGATTCCGTCAAATCAAAGCTTTTTTCCGACGAAACCCCATCATATTCCGACAAACGCAGCAAATATCTGGAAAAAACCCCGCAACCTAACGCACCTCCGCTCACCACAAAAGCACAACCGCCCCAGCGGCTGTGCCCTCCCCATTCTTAAACTCCAGAATAAGCCATAAACCCACCATCTACTGGCACCGTAATACCAGTGACGAATCCAGACATGTTCTCATCTGCCAGCCACAAAAGCGTTCCCAATAAATCTTCCGGATCACCGAATCGCCTCATCGGTGTATGAGTAATGATCTTCTCTGAACGCTCAGTCAAGCTTCCGTCTTCGTTTTTGAGCAACTTATGATTTTGCTCGGTTAAGAAAAATCCCGGTGCGATCGCGTTCACACGTACTCCTGATTGGGCCATATGCACAGCTAACCATTGTGTAAAGTTATCAATTGCTGCTTTGGCTGCACTGTAGGCTGGCACTTTTGTCATTGGTGAAGGAGCACTCATTGAGGATAGATTAATGACAACAGCACCTCTTTTGTCGACCATTCTTTTTAGGAATACTTGAGTGGCATTTATCGTTCCTTGGATATTTAAGTTGAAAACATGCTGGAAGCCTTCATTGTTCATATCGAAAAAGGTTTGCACTGAATCGTTTTCGACATCTTCCTTTTGAAAAATTTCATTGGTTGTCGTGCCTTTTGGGTGGTTGCCCCCTGCCCCATTTATTAAAATGTCGCAAACTCCAAATTCTTTTGTAATTCTTTCTTCTGCCGCAATAATGCTATTCATATCAAGAACATCGCATGCGATGGCAAGAGCTTCTCCACCAGCATCGCGTATCTCTTGTTCGACTTGTTTCCCTTTTTCTGCTGTGCGATTTAAGATTGCTACTTTTACACCTTGGCGACCAAGCTCCCTAGCCATCGCGCTACATAACACACCGCTTCCACCTGTAATAACGGCGATTTTGCCGTTTAAGTTTTCGTTTATTGCTAGCATGTTACGCCTCCCTTTTTGCTTTTTCTAACGTGTCCCAAATTCCCCACATATACATAATGCCAAGGGCTCTGTCATATAAGCCGTAGCCTGGTCTACACTTTTCATCCCAAATGTGGCGACCATGATCAGGGCGCGCGTAACCGGTGAAATTATTTTCATGATAGGCCGTCACAACATCTGTAATATCTATCGAGCCATCTTCTGTGCGGTGGGAGGTTTCGATAAAATCTCCGTTTTCATAAATTCTCACGTTTCGAATATGAGCAAATGGAATACGATCAGCGAACTCTCTTACCATTTCCGCTACATTATTCGAAGGGTTTGAGCCTAGTGATCCACTACAGAGAGTCAAGCCATTTGATGGGCTATCTACTAATTTTAAAATACGTTGAAGATTTTCTTTATTCGTGACAATTCGAGGGAGACCAAATACAGACCATGGTGGATCATCAGGATGAATGGCCATTTTGATATCATGTTCCTCTGCAACTGGAATGATTTTTTCTAAGAAGTACTGAAGGTTATTCATCAAGTCTTCTTCTGTCACACCCCGGTATGCTTCAAATAGTTTAGTTAAATCCGCAAGACGTTCCGGCTCCCAACCAGGCATCGTCATTTCAGAGTTCTCACTAATCTGTTTCACAAGCTCCATCGGGTCGATATCATGAATTTTAGAGCCCTCATAAAATAGAGCTGTCGAACCGTCTTCTAGTTCCTTTGCTAGGTCCGTTCGTAACCAATCGAATATCGGCATGAAATTATAGCAGATTACTTTCACTCCAACACTTGCTAGCTTCTCAATCGTCTTTATATAATTTTCAATATAGCGATCTCGTGTAGAAAGACCTAGTTTTATATCTTCATGAACATTTACACTTTCGACAACCTCAATATGTAAACCATGATCTGTAGCTTGTTGTTTTACATCTTGAATTTGTTTTAATGACCACTCGTCACCAGCAGGTACATCATGTAAGGACCAAACAATTCCTTCGACGCCTGGAATTTGTTTCACGTCTCTTAAAGAAATATGATCATTTCCTTCTCCAAACCATCTAAACACCATTCTCATTTTATATCCCCCCTTATTAGTTTGATAGGATATTCACGTAATTACGCGCAGCTTCAATAACACCTTCTTCACCTGAAGTTTTTAATGCTTTATTCCAGTCACTTCCCACTCCAACTGCAGCAGCTCCGTTTTCGATCCACTGTTGAACATTGGAGGCATTTACACCACCTGTTGGCATGACTTCTACATGTGGAAGAGGACCTTTTACAGATTTGATAAAGGAAGGTTCAAATTGATTACCAGGGAATAGCTTAATCAACGAAACACCATATTCTGTTGCTTCTTTCATCTCGCGAATTGTCATGCAACCCGGAACATAGGGAACTTGATATCTATTACAAAGCATAGCCGCACCTTTATCAAAGCAAGGAGATACCACGTACTCAGCTCCATTTAAAATCGCAATACGGGCCGTCTCTGAATCTAGTACACTTCCCGCTCCAACTGTAATATCAGGGTAACTTAGACTTAATTGTTTAATGAGACGAACCGCATCCGGTGTAGTAAAGGTTACTTCTATAGATGTGATCCCTCCTGCAATACAACCATTTGCAATCGTTTCAGCTTCTTCAAAGGTATCCCCTCTCACTACCGCTGTGATACCTGCTGTGATCATTTTATTAAGCGTATTATAGCTTTTCATATCGCTTTTTCCTCCTCTTAAACTAGCTGCTATTTACACATGAGGCTCACCACTACTAGAAGGTGAGCACAGATGCGTTTACATGGAGATAACTGCTTTTCGAACTTCATCTGGATGGCTTTCGATAAACTCCATTGCCTCTTTAATTTGATCGATTGAGAACGTATGGGTTACCATTTGGTCGACATTTAATTCATTGTCTTCCATCCATTGAATAACAGGTGCAAATTGATTGGTTTGTAATCTTGATCCAACGATCGTCAGCTCTTTTTTTGTAATTGGTAATTGGGAAATGTGTGATGGACGCTCATCAAATCCTAAAACAACCACCCGTCCTGCAATGGATGCGACTTGGGTACCTAGCTCAAAAGTTTGTGGGAGGCATACCGCATCAATTACCACATTTGCCCCTTCGCCTGAAGTGGCGTTCATCACTTCCTCGAGCACATCAACCTCTCCTGCATGAATCGCTTGATCAGCTCCACACTCTACGGCAAAGTTTAAACGCTCTTGATTCAGATCTGTGATAAAGCATGTGGCCCCCAGTAGCTTGGCAACTTTCAAGCAACAAATCCCAATCGGACCTGCTCCTTGGATAAGGACGGTATCTCCCTTTTGAACATTTCCTCTCCAGTTGGCTTGTGCACCGATGGTAAATGGTTCCACCAATACAGATGCTTCAAAGGGAGTATTTGTATCTACTTTATGAAGGTTGTCTTCTGGTACAACCATATACTCTTGCATGCCCCCATCTCGATGGACACCATAAACTTCTAGATTTTCACAGACATTTGCTCGGCCATTTCGGCATGCATAGCACTCTCCACATGTATCAATTGGTTCTAGGACAACTTTATCGCTTACTTGTAAATTTGAAACATTTTCGCCAATCTCGATGACCTCTCCTGTTACTTCGTGACCTAGGATTCTAGGGTAAGTGGCAAGAGGGTTAGTCCCGTGATAAATATGCATGTCTGATCCACAAATACCGACCATGCGCACTCTTATTAACACGTCATTTGCTTGTTTTAAGACAGGCTTTTCTTTTTCTATGACTTCAATGGAACCTGCTTTCTCTACATGGACAACCTTCATACGGAACGCCTCCTAATTAATCAAACAAACTTGGTAAGAATAAGGTGATCTCCGGAATAAAGGCAACGAGTAACAAGACAACAAGGCTGACAAATAAGAATGGAACAAGAGCTTTTGTCGTATCCCATATCGATACCTTCCCTATACTCGATGCAACGAATAGACATACGCCAACCGGTGGTGTGGTTAAGCCAATAATTAACGCAAGCACCATGACAATACCGAAGTGAACTGGATCCATTCCAACAGATGCTGCCACTGGAAGTAGAACTGGGAATAAAATGACAAGTGCCGCAATCGTTTCCATAAATGTTCCAACGAATAGTAACAATAAGATAACTAATAGAATAACGAGGATTGGATTCTCTGTAATCCCAAGGATCGTATCAGCTACTAAAATAGGAATCTGCTCACTAACAAGGATATAGCCAAATAGATTCGCAAACCCAACTAGAATTAAAATAGAAGCCGTGCTTATCATTGAATCTAAAATAATCTTAGGAACTTGTTTGAATTTGAGATCTTTATAAACGAATAGCCCAATGATTAACGCATAAATAACCGCAACGATCGATGCTTCAGTTGGTGTGAAGAACCCACCTAATATTCCGTATAAAATAATGACAGTCATTAGTAGAGCCCAGAAAGCTCCGAAAAAAGACTTCGTTATTTCTTTTACTGGTTTACGGGCTTGCTTAGGATAGCCGCGTTTTACAGAAATCGCATAGGCCATCATCATTAAGCCAATACCGAGAAGCAAACCAGGAATAGCACCTGCTAAAAATAAATCCCCGATCGACACACTAGCAAGCGTTCCCACAATAATTAACGGAAGCGATGGCGGGATAATAGGTCCAATAGTAGAAGATGAAGAGGTTACTGCTGCTGCATATGGCGCATCATAGCCCTCTTTTTTCATAGCTGGAATCATGACCGCACCAATGCTTGCTGTATCAGCAAGAGCTGTACCAGATATGCCTGCAAAACCCATTGATGAGCCTATGTTTGCTAGACCTAGCCCCCCTCTAATGTGACCAACAACATCATTGGCAAATTTAATAATTCGCTCCGTGATTCCTCCTGCGTTCATTAAGTTCCCTGCCAGGATAAAGCCAGGTATACATAACAAGACAAAAGAGTTAATTCCAGAGAACATGCGCTGTGGAATAATGGTCAGCGGTACATCAACGATAATTAAATACAGCAAACTGGAAAGTCCTAAACTAAAGGCAATGGGTACTCCTAAGAACATTAAAACGAGGAAGGATAAAAATAAAAGTAATGCCATCATGCTTGATCGCCTCGCTTCCTACTAACGAAAAGGTCGTAAATGCTAATAACGGCATACACGCCAATAAGTAACATTGAGATTCCTATACTGGCATGAATCCAAGACATCTCAATATTCATCGTGGCTGAACGTTGACCTTGACCTAGTAACATAAAGTAATAACCATAATAAGCAATGTAACCGCTCATGACGATTACCAAGAGTTGCGTAAAAGCTTTATAATAATTCCGGAACTTTGCCGGTATTGCATTCAAAATGAAATCAATACTAATAAATTCTTGACGTTTCATAGCTAACGGAGCTCCAAAAGATACCGCAAAAATAAATAAATATCGAGTTAACTCTTCAGTCCATACTGCAGAAAAAGGTAAAAATCTTGTAGCAACTTGCATGGATACAACGACAATAATACCGATAAAACAAAGGGCAGTTAATACTTCTAGGGTTCTATCTAAAAGTTTTAGCGGTTTCATACTCCTCATCGCCTTTCTTAGGAAGAAGACGTATCAACGTCTAGTTGATACGCCTCTAGGACTTCATGATTATTCAACATCTAAAATTTGCTGATAAAGCTCGAATTGCTCTTCAGATAAAGCATTTTCAATTGCCGGCTCCATTGCTTCACGGAACGCATCTTGGTCTACATCGTCATTAAATGTCATGCCTTCAGCCTCGAGAGTGTCATGGTAATTTTGAATTTCTTCGACAAATAGCTCATCGCCGTATGTTTTTGCTTCTTCAGCTGCTTCCATAACTGCTGCTTGTAAATCCTCACTTAATGCTTCGAATTGTGAGTTCCCCACTACTACATAAATCCAAGAGTAGACATGCTCAGTTAAGTTTACGTATTCTTGAACTTCATAAAGTCCGCCACTGTGGATAAGATCTACTGGATTTTCTTGGCCATGGATTACTCCTTGTTGTAAGCCTGTAAATACTTCATTGAAATCCATCACTTGTGGACCTGCACCTGCTGCATTCCAAGAATCCATGAATAACGGAACATTTGGTACACGCATTCTAAACCCATTTAAGTCTTCTGGAGTGGAGATTGGCTCGTTAGAAGTTAAGTTACGAGGTGCACGCTCCATATGGAATAAAGGAGTAACCCCTACCTTTTCAACGATTTCTTCTTCAATCTCACTACCAATTTCGCCTTCAACAACTGCCTTAAGATGATCGGAGTCACGGAATGCATACGGTACGGCTAGTAAAGCTGCTTTCGGTGCCCAGTTTTGCATCGTTTCACCAGTAATAAGTAAGTCTACATTTCCACCTCTGACACTATTTAATACTTCCGTTTCCCCGCCAAGTTGGTTATTAGGGTAGATAGAAATGTCAATTTGACCTTCAGTTTTCTCACTAACAAGCTCAGCAAATCTCTCTGCCGTTTGGTGCCAAATATGATCTTCAGCTGCTAAATGTCCCATTCTCCAGTTGATCGTCTCACCAGATGCTCCACTTTCATCTGTATCTGTGCCATTTGCCGTAGTTTCTGTATCACTACCTCCACAAGCAGCAAGCATCATTAACAAAGCTGACCCTACTACAAATCCTTTAAGCTTCTTCATGTTCATTTCCCCCTAAGAAAATTATATTTTGACGGCATTTAGTAACCGTTTACAACCTATTGTCTATTTGCTAGGTATTCATAAACCGATTTAGTAACAGGCACTCCTTCGCTTTGAGCCACTTCTTCTTTTAACTGTTCAGGCTCCCCTGGTACTAATACTTTATTGAAACCTTCAGCGGGTTCTACTTCGTGTATTTGATCAATCATTTCATCCATTGAATCTAGGAAATCATCAATATTAGTAAACATCGAAGGGTTGATGGTAAAGATAAAATGACCTAGCTTGCGTTTTTTATCGTAGTCTCCATACATCTTGGCAATGTTTGGTCCGAAGCTAGAGCCGGTCATGATACCAGACATAATGTCGACAACCATTCCCAGTCCATATCCTTTAGGTCCGGCAAAAGGAAGTAAATAAGATACATCGTGTGGATCTGTTGTTGGCTGACCCTTTTCATCTACTCCCCAATCAGCTGGGATATCTCCTCCTGCCTCGCGAGCGTGCAAGACTTTACCAAACGCTACGTTACTAGTAGCCATATCAAGAATCACTGGCTTGTTCTTTCTAGCAGGGAAACCGTATGCAATTGGATTTGTGCCAAAGTAAGGCTTAGCTCCTCCAAATGGAACAACAATATTATCTGTATGCGTTAATGCCATCCCAACTAAGTTATGTTCTGCAGCTTGTTGAACGAAATAAGAAAGGGCACCACAGTGGCTACTGTTGATAATTCCAACCATTCCAATTCCGTTCTTTTTCGCCATTTCAATTGACACTTCCATTGCTTCCTTTGCCACAACGTGACCCAGGCCATCATCACCATCAAAGATCGCTGAGCAAGGACCTGTGTTTGTTACCTTGAATTCAGGATTTGGGTTCATGCCGCCTTCATTTAAGCGCTTTACATAATGCTCTGTGCGAAGAACCCCATGTGAGCTCACACCGCGCATATCAGCATGTACCAATACATCAGCTACGATTTCGGCATGCTCTTTAATAAGTGAAGCTTCTTTTAATCTATTTACAACTAATTCTTTTAATTGCTCTTGTGATACTTTAATATCTGTCATTTTTTGTCTCTCCCTACTCTAAGTTTGCATGTCTATTTATCATCTCATCATGACTACTTGTTTGGTTCACGCTATAAATAATCAGCGCATCTAACAATAGATGAAGGCTTTGATCAAATTGATTGCCAAGAGGTTGAATCGTATCAGGCTCACTTGCACGTCTGTACTTCGTTGCAGCTGGGATCTCTAATAGATGATCACTCACCTCTGCTAATGGAGAGGATGAATCCGTTGAAACACCTAACACAACGGCGTTTACTTCTTTTGCTTTTTTAGCTGTTTGTACAATGGAACCCGTTGTCCCTGATCCTGAAATTGCCACTAACAGGTCGCCTTCTTGAATACTTGGTGTAATCGTCTCACCAACAGCATAGACGTTATATCCTGCATGCATTAATCTCATTGCAAAAGCCTTACCCATTAATCCAGAGCGACCTTCCCCAAGCACAAAAATGCGATGTGCCTTTTTTAGTTCTTTAGAAAAATCAATGGCTTGATCTTCCTTTACAGTTGCAAGAACCTCCGTTACTTCTTTAACCACGGTTTCAATCATTGTTTTCAAGGAGAGATCATTCCCTTCAATCTTTTCGCCACCTCAGCTCGGTCTCTAGCCTTTGTAATCGCACCACCGACGATGAAAATATCCGGATTATGAGGTAAAAATTGTGGCAAGGATGCTTCATCAATCCCACCTGCTACGGACACTTCGAACTCATTTGCATCTGTTAATAAACGAAAGAGATCAGCTGTAGCATTCTTTCCATCTCCTTGCATATCCTTTCCGATATGCAAACTAACTAAATCCACTCCCAAACTCTGAAGTTGTTGAATCCTTTTTGAACTCGTAATTCCTAGGAGGTCGACCATCACTCTTTTATTGTGACTTTTTGCTACTTGGAGCATTTCTTTAATGGTGGCATCATGGGCAAAAGCCATCACTGTAGTGATATCAGCCCCTGCTTGGAATGCTTGCTCTGCTTCTGACCTACCTGCATCACATGTTTTCATATCAGCAACAATCGTTATATTTGGGTAAACACTTTTTATTCTTTCGATGATCGACATGCCATATTCTTTTATGACACCGGTTCCAATTTCAATCAAATCAATAGAGGTGCTAGTTTCTTCTAATATAGTGAGACATTCATCTTGTGTGAGACGATCTAATGCTAGTTGTAACTTCATCAAAATCGCCTACCTCTCCACTTCATGTTTTTTCCCGAGTCTAACGAGCACGTCATCTAAATATGGAAGCCCTTCGTTGTCCCCGGTTACGCTTACTACCATTGATCCGATCACATTCGCAAATTGGAGCGATTCTTCTAGACTATGTTCATTTAGGTAAGAGTAAATATATCCGGCATTAAATCCATCACCAGCACCGACTGTATCGACAATCACCTTCGGCTTAACAGGGGCAGCATGATGAATTTCGCCGTTACGATAGCCGACCGATCCTTCTGCGCCACGCTTTAAGATAATGTCTTGAATGCCATACTCTTTGAAAATCGTGATGTATTCTTCAATCGTCTTTTTACCAAAGAGGAGTTCAGCCTCTTCTTCTCCAGATAACACGATATCCACATATGGCAGAATCAACTCAAACGCTGCCTTTGCCTCTTCTATCGTCCATAATTTCAACCGTAAATTCGGATCAAATGAAACAAGTACACCGTGCTTTTTCGCCAGCTTAACCGCTTCTAGCAAGACGCCAGGATTTTTCTTGTCGATCGCCGCAAATACCCCGGTGACATGGAGAACCTTTGCTTGACTAATGTACTCTTCATTTAGGGTTTCTGCTGTTAGCGCTTGTGTTGGTGAGTTGTAGCGGTAGTAATGTGTTGTGCCTGAACCATCTTCTCTTATTTCTTTAAAGTTCAACGAGGTAGGACAACCCTCAATAAGTTCCACTTCTGATGTATCAATATTTTCACCACGTACAAAGTTTAAAATGTATCGACCAAACTCATCTTGACCTAACCGGCTAATCCAGCCAGTATCTAAGCCTAGGCGGGCACAACCTAACGCGAAGTTTAATTCTGCTCCACCAACTTTTCGCTCAAAGCTTTGAACAAATCTCATCGGTCCGTTTGTACTAGGGTTAAATGTAATCATTGCATCCCCGATTGTAATAATATCTTTTTTCACTTCAAGCTCTCCTATCTCTACTGGTGTAGGCCCCTAGCTCGATTCTCTTCCGCGTAATAATGGTTCATAGCGAGTGATATTGCCTTTATCTTCTATAGAGGAGCCCTTTACTAATTTCAAAAGCATACGTGCTGCATCTGTTCCCATTTCAAAAGCTGGTTGAGCCACTGTTGTTAACGTCGGATTGAAAAGGCTTGCAAAAGAGACATCATCAATTCCCACTACTGCAAGTTCAGTTGGAACGTTAATTCCTTCTTCTTTTACTAATTTCAACACTTCTATTAACGCCAAATCATTACCGGCTAATAAAGCATTTGGTGGTTCATCAAGTTGGAGCATTTCTTTTATAGCCTCTTTCATAAAAGGAACGTCCACACTCTTCATATAATCTTCCCTAACCTTAATGCCATTTGCAGCTAAGGCATTCTTATATCCTCTTACCCTCTCAATTCTTGGTGTTAAATGCCGGATAAGTGAGGTCGTTACAATGCCAATACGCTTATAATTTCTTTGAAGCAAATGCTCAACTGCCAGTAAACTAGCTTTTTCATTATCAAGAATAATACTAGGGACCGCTAAGTCTTCAATTATTCTATCTACAAACACAAGTGGATAGTTTTCATCAACCATTTGCTTAAAGAGATCGCGGTTGCCTCCTGTTGGGAAGACGATTAAGCCATCTACTTGCTTAGCTCGAAGCATTTCAATGTATTTCTTCTCTTTTTCCGGATCATCATCGGCATTACAGACAATGACATGGAAATCATGCTCATGGCAGTAATCTTCAACTGCGCGAATAACTTGAGTAGAAAAGGAATGTAGAATATTGGCAACAATAACCCCAATCGTAGAAGTTTTCTTTTGTTTAAGACTCCTTGCTAAATAGTTAGGTTGATAGCCTAATTGATCAATTGCTTCTTCTATACGCTTTTTTGTTTCTGCACTCATATAGTCGTAACGTTTATTGATGTATTGAGATACAGTACTTTTGGATACGTTCGCTTCTAAGGCGACATCCAGCATGGTAATCTTTTTCATGTAAACTCCTTTTAATACACTTACTAAACCGGTTTACTAAACCGATTTATCTGTATTATAAATGTAAGCGTAATCAATAGCAATACTAATTTTTAAACAAATTTAGAAATGTGCAGAGCTATATTTGTTTGGCTGAACCTACTGAGGACGATGTGGTGCGTGGCAAATATGACCTTCATGGATTGATTGAGCTCGGCTGGCTGCGTTGTGCTTTGGCTGCTGGAGACGATGCGGATTTCTACTTCTGCGGGCCGGTGCCGTTTATGAAAGCGATCAAGCAGTATTTAGCAAGAGCTTGGTATTGATGCAGAGCGGGTACATTATGAGTTCTTTGAACCGGCTGGGAGTTTGGAAGTGGAGCAGGGGGTTTAGGCAGCTGGGATAGAGTCTATTTCCAGATAATGACTGCGTTTGCTAGCATAAAGTGCTATTTCGCCGAATTAATTGCGAATTTGCTTAAATCATCTTGCAAGTCACACAAATTAAACAGTAGAATGCTTGAATTAACGGTAATCAACACTCGATTACAAATAAAAATCAGACATCGATCTTAGTCGATGTCTTTTTTCTCAAGTTTTTCTACTAACTTCTCTACTTCGATCATATATTCCCTTCCCTTTGTGTTGCCTACCTCCATTACTTCTAATGATTTGAGCATCCTTCTCGCTACATCCCTCTCTACTTTCAGATAATCACATACTTTCTTGTTGGTAATTGTTTTTCCAATCAAATGCGCATAATCAATCAAGCTTTCAATATGTGCTATTTTCGATTGATGATAGCAAAAAGTGCATAGCCATTTCCCATGTAGTCTACGCATGGGAATTTTATTGCAGCGTGGACAATGCGTACCTTCTATAAGCTCATTTTGATGAAGATCATAAGCTGAGAGCGGGTCAAATCGGGCTTCGGTATGGGATTTATTAAGGATCCGAATGGCTTTTTTAATCAATTTTGGAGGGTAGATAGGTGTAGAGTGTTGAAATGTAAACCTTTGTATGCGATTTACGAGCACTGTATCTCGGATGATATATCTTCTTAGGTAATCAGTCGTTTGTGAGGTCGTAATTCGGCTAAGTACATTTGTAATAACAACGAGGGTTTCGATCGGGGCTTCTGGAAATTTGTGATCTTTGAGCAGCTTTTGTAGTTGAGATGCTTGTCTTTTCACTTGAATGATCGGATCAGGAAAGACGTCTTCAGCATCAACAGTTGAACGAACTAATTGCTGAAATTCCGGCTCAAATGTTAATGTACCAAATAAATGTTTTACTTCGATGAGAAGAATATAGTTTGAAGTGAGGATAAGTGTGTCGATTTGGAAAAAGTATTCGCCACTTTGAAGTCTGAGATCGTGGAAAATGACGTACTCTTTTTGCGGTAAAAAACTCAGGTGGTAATCTAAGGCTGACTCTCCTTTATAACCAGCTCTCCTTTTCGCTAAGTCAGCTTCGATTTGAGGTCGTTTCGGGTGGTGGGAAGGAATTCTGCGTAGAAGTGCTTCTAATTTGACGATGTGAACAGGGATTTTGCGAGGTTTTGCGATCATTTGGGGCTCCTTTTCTTTTAAGAGTAATATGAACTTCGTCAAATTAAGCTTTTTTCCTTTATTTGAAACTAAATTTAATAGCTGATGATCTTATTCCGACGAAATGATTTCGTTTTCCAACGGAATGGCTTCTGATTCCGTCAAATTAAAGCTTTATTCCGACGAAACTCCAGCATATTCCGGCAAATGCAGCAAAAATATGGAAATCACTATCGCTATTCTCTCAAAAAAATGCGATCAGTCTTCATGACTAATCGCATCTCTACTATTCAATCGTAATATCCGCTACGAGTTCACCGTCTTGTACAACTTGAACATTTGCTGCTTTGTCTTCATGTGCCTCTTTAATTTCCTCGGCAAACATTTCTGCTAGTTGCTCTACTCGTTCTTCTTCCACGTTTTCATCTAACATAAGAGAGCCAACTGCTGTGTCACCATCAACAAAGACTTGTGCACCAAGCACCCCTTCTTCTTGTTCGATGTTAGCTGTGAGTGGTGCACCACCTTCGACGTACTCTGTGCTATCAACCGGCTCGCCTACTTCAGCTTCCCCTTCAGCTTCTTCTTCTATTTCTTGTTCCTCATTTACAACCTCTGTTTGTTCTTCTTCGTTATCAGAGCAACCGACAAGTAAAAATGCTCCTGCACATGTAGCGATTAAAAATTTTTTCATCTTATGTGTACCCCCTATGACAAGCTCTTTCTATTTTACTATAAAATGATTGTCTAATCTAATAGAGAAAAAATGATTCAGATTAACCATCACACTCTACTGAACATTGTAGTCATCATTTTTTCACGACATATATAGACAAGCCTTTAGACCTATTTCGTTGGGATATTTGTCTTTTATTGTCGAATTAATGGAAATAGAAGTAATTTCGGCTTATGATTAAGTGTGTTTGTTACCAGTTTCATGGAAAAATAGATATTTTTGTTGAGGCTAGGTTTTCATTCTATTCATTCTATCGTTAAAGGAGAGATTGCCAGTGGTATGTAAAAATTGTGGAGCGGCCCTGAAGCAAGGTACGTCGGTATGTCCATCATGCGGTACCGAGGTCGATGAGACGGCAGCAGCTGTAGCAGTAGAATATGAGGAGCCAAAACACCGCACGCCTAGTGAAACAGAGCCACCTAAGAAGTCAAAAAAGAAGATGATCATCATTGCTTCTTCTGTTGCCGTGCTATTAATTGGCTTTGTAGCGCTTGCGTTTGGAATGGGTTTATTTATGAGTGATAAGCAACGTTTCTTGTATGCAGAATATAAAACGTTCGAACAGCTTTCTGATGAATTTCAAGATAAGTATGGTGAGGATTTAGCATTTAATGAGTTAACACTATCCAACCCTTCACGTTCGGAAGTAACACTTAGCGGAATGTTGAATATGGAAGCAGCTACATATGACCCCGAACTTGATATGATCCAATCAATTCTAAATTCTTCATCCATCACGATGACACAAGAGATGGACCCTACTGTAAACCAAGCTTTTTATGAACTTGGTCTAAACATTCAACAAGCAGATGCTCTTACAATGGAAATGGCCCAATCAAACGAACAAATCGGACTAAAAATTCCATTCCTTTATGATGAGTACTTCTATATTAATCTTGATCAATATGGCGAATTCATGCGAATGTTTGACCCATTTTATGATGGTCCAGAAAGCTTAGAAGCTGTGCAATACAGCTGGGAAGATCTTAAACTCTCAGAAGCAGAACAAGAGGCTCTTCAATCAAGGTACTCAACCTTCTTCATGGATTCATTGAAAGATGAGTACTTTGTAGATAACGGAAAAGTTGATTATGAGTACAGCGGCACAAACTTAAGCTTACGCGAATTAGTGATGGAGCTCTCACCAGAGGAAGCTTCAGCGTTTACAAATGAGTTTTTCGGATTCGTAGCAGCTGATGATGAACTTCACCAATTAATCGCAGAACGAGCTGTGATGGTTGCCGATGCACAAACACTCGAACTGGCTCTAGATGGAGAAGAATTTAATGTTCAAACCTTTCAAGCAGATATAAAAGAAGCACTTGAAGAACTGCAAGCAGAGGCAGAAAATCTTCAATACCCTAATGGATTTACATCGACGATCCTTGTCGATAACAGCAACATTATTATTAGCCGTCAAATAAATACAGCGATTTCGATGGAAAACACAAATGAAGCTGGCAACCTTTTTGTCGAAACGAGAAATGTACAGCTTGATAACAATGAAGTCGACCGTGCAACCGTCGTTACGTTAGCACCTGAAGGTCAGCAGGATGCTGAACTGAACGTGGCTTATACGAACTTAATTGGTGCAGGCGATGGTTCGAGAACAGAAGATATGACCCTGAATGTTTCTTTAAGTGAATACGGCACAACATCAGAACCTTTTAGCCTGTCGATGCAATCTGAATTTTTCGGATTAGGTACAGGTGATCAGCAAGTTGAGCGTTCATTTGCGGTTATGTCAAACGATATCTCAAGCATGGAACCACTTTTAACAGGGACTTTGAATCAAGAAAAGGATATCAATCTAAAGGATGAAGCAGCTTCTTATAAATACGATTTCACGATTGATCTAAATGAGCAATTTGAAAATGGCTCGCTTTCCTTTGTACTTGAGTCGGATTCTACGATCATTGAAAGTGTCTCTCTCCCAACACTAGATGGAGACGCTGGCATTAATGTGGTGGAATTAACTGAATTTGATATGATGCAAATTGCTGAAGATATTGAAATGCGCCTTGGTCAACTGATGTTTGAGCTTGGTTTATTCTAGGAGAGTCGGATGAAGCACATTCTCGCTTTACTCACTATTCAATTTAATATGTGGATTAAGCAGTTGAACTTAGGAGTAACAGTTATTGTTGCTCCTCTTCTTCTATTTTCAGCGATTGGCCTCGTTGTTTCTCACCAGCTCACCCCAAGTGAGGCGGTCGAAAAAATGGCGGTCGGTGTTGTTGATTTGGATCAGACATTTGAAACGAAACAAGCAATCGGTCAGATGTTTGATAACGAAGAAGTGGAACAGGTAATTGAGGCGATTGATACGACTGAAGAGCAAGGTCAAGATATGCTTTCCGGAGGGACGCTTGATGCATTGGTGATTATTCCTGAAGGCTTTAGCGAGGATCTTCGCCAAGGTGTAAACTCCCCCATAACAGTCATCGGCCAAAGCAGTCAGCCGCTGCAATCCGCGCTGATCCGTCAACTTCTCACCGCTGCTACTCATTATGTCTCTGCCGCACAAAGTGGTGTGAACGCTGTGCATTACTTTTTGGTGGAGCAAGATGTCGCAGTTGACGTACGACAAGGTGAGCTGCAACGAAATATCGTGACCTTTTCGCTCGATGCGCTGGGGAGACTTGATGTATTTGAAGAGGTTCAAGTCAGCGGGTTATTTCAAGAAAACATTGTGATGTATTATGTCGGGTCCTTTCTTGTTTTAGCGATAATGACGTGGAGCTTTTTTATCGTTCTTTTACTGCGCCAAGCATTTGATACGGCAACCTTTGATCGTTTACGTACGCGCGGAATGGACGATTGGCATTTTGCAGGCTCAACCTTACTTGGTGCTTCAGTGATCGTTGCTGGAGTGGGCCTTTCCGTTGGCTTGCCAGCTGTTTATCTAGCGGATGGTCATGCCTCTTTGTTCTTATTGGCGGTTGGGATTGCTCTTCTCGCTCTTTTATTTAGCAGCTTCTTTTACGGGATTTCTTTGTGGATTCGATCAGAGCAAGGTGTGCAAATCATTAGTTGGATGTTCATTTTGATAGGAGCGATACTAGGTGGACATTTCGTTCCTACCCTTTATTTCCCTGATTGGTTACGAAGCTTAAGTGAATGGACGATTAACCTCTGGACCCTTGGAGCAACCATTGATCTTCTTCAAGGGGCTACAAATGGTTTATCAACATTAGGCATCTTCGTTATGGGATCCTTGATTTTCGTTGCATTCGGTATATTGGTTCAAAAAGGAGCGAGATAGTCTGATGAAGCTGTTACGTATGGTTCTGTATAAACTTTTTTTCAAGCCGACTGCCTTGCTATTACTCTTTTTGGTACCGATTGGCGGCGTGTTATTATTTGGGACATTAGTTGAAAAAGGCCAACAAGAGATCGCGATTCCGATTGCTATAGTAGATGAAGACGACCAACCATTTTCACAGGCTGTTGTCGACCATATTTCCAATCAAGACCGGATCTCTGTCGTCACGACCTCTCGCGATGAAGCTTCCGACATGCTTTTGAGGCATGAAGTCGATTCTGTTTATGTGATTAAGGAGGACTTTGAAGCGGCGCTAAAACGAGGGGACCGACGAGAGACGATTGAGGTGTGGACCTCCCCTCATTCCTTAACGACGGGGATAGTCAATGAGATCATCGCCAGCATGGTTGTGCGATTGACGAGTAGTGTGAATGCTGCTGATCGCGTCTTGGTTTTATCGAGTTTATTAGAGCTGCCATTGGAAGCCGGAGAAAATGTTGTTTGGCAGGAAACCTTTGAATTCAGTGAAAGCCAGTGGGACCCTGAACCGTTGCTTACGATTGATTATAGAGACATTTCTAATGGTGGAGAAACGGTTGATACGACGGGACACTGGTTGAACCCGTATCTAGGGATGTGGACCTTTTTCACACTACTAATCAGTATACTCGTGACAGATTGGGTGATCCGAGAAAAAGGGTTGATCCTCCCTCGTGTTCGGTCAACTTTTGCAGGAATTAGAAAATATTTAGTTGTACATTTCATGGTGTATGTTAGCTTTTTTATGTTGCAGACATTGGTTACCTATTTTATTTTACTCTACTTAAATAAAGTCGAGCCTAGTGTAAGTTTATTCGTTAGCATGATGCTATTTGGATGTGTGAGTATGGCGATCTCCTTTTTGCTAGCTGCTTGGAGTAAAAATCTTGTTAGCTATTATATTCTTGGGATGATGATTGTCGTTGGACTAAGCCTTGTAGGAGGAAGTATCATCCCCGTTCATGAACTAGCTGAAGGGTTACGCGTGACTTCAACATTTCTTCCTCATCATGCGGTGATTTATTCTCATTCAGTTTCACTCTATACCTTTTTTATGACTGGTATTGTCGCTTGCGGAATGCTTATTCTAGCCATTAAACGATTGGAGGGCTTGAAATGATTGAGGTGCATGAAGTATCTAAAATGTATGGCAAAAAGAAATCTCTTGATCGCCTTTCTTTATCCGTTAAAAAAGGCCAAGTATATGGACTTCTTGGCGCTAATGGGTCCGGGAAATCAACCCTTCTCAAAGTGTTAGCGACGGTAACTAACGCCTCGGGTGGCAACGTGACGATCGCCGAGTATGACATCAAAAAGCAAGCAAAACCAATCCGTGAGCTTATCGGCTATGTACCTCAAGAGCTATCAATATGGGAGGAGGTAACGGTATATGAAAATGTTCGTTATTGGAGTGCTTTTTCCACTAAAAAGCTCACAAAATCAGCTCTAATTACTCATTTAGAAAGGATCGGACTTGGTGAGCGAGCAAATGACAAAGTAAAGACGTTATCTGGCGGAATGAAGCGAAAGTTGAACATCGTTATCGCTCTCCTTCATGACCCACACATCCTTCTAATGGACGAACCGACTGTTGGCATTGACTTTCAATCGAAATTTGAGATCAATCAATTAATTAAACAGTTAGCGAAGGAAGGTAAAACGATTATGTATACGACGCATGATGTCATAGAGGTTCTTTTTTTATGTGATGAAATCGGTGTATTAAAAGATGGTCAGCTTTATTACTCTGGTACGCTTAGTGAGGCACGTATGAAGGCTGGTGCTGTAGCTCATGAGTGGTCGGATGAAGAAGTGTTGTATCGCTTAGTGAATGGTCAGTTATTTTAGACCGTTGAGGCTGTAGTCTAACGGTCTTTTTTGGTGGAAATTAAGCATCTTCTATGTTTTTTTGTGATTTCCCTCTTTTATTCTTGCAAACCTAGAAATCATTCTAGCAACTCCCCCATTTATTTAAGCAAACGCAGCAAAATACTGGAAATTTTCTACCTCGTTTCTACATGCCGTCCCCTTCTCGTTTCCATCTCATACTTTTTCCTATATAATGAGTGGCAATAACTTATAGAAAGCAGGTTGCGTGATGAAACGAGTATTCATAGCGATTGCAGTGGTCGTTCTTCTCTCGATTACGGGATTTGGAATTTATTTGTGGGCCTCTGTTAATGAAACAGCTCAAAATATTTATGAGCCTATTGAGCGCGAGGAAGAGAAGTCGGAAAAACGGGAAGAAAAAGTCGATGTCGAGCAAAGTGAGCCAATGTCCTTTTTACTCGCAGGAGTGGACTCGACTGGAGATGAAATCGAAGGACGCTCGGATACGATGATCGTCCTAACCGTGAATCCAGAGAAAGAATCAATCAAAATGCTGAGCATTCCTCGTGATACCCGTACAGAAATAATCGGACGTGGGACAACGGAGAAGATCAATCATGCCTATGCATGGGGCGGGGTAAAAATGGCGATTGATACAGTTGAGCATTTTCTTGATATTCCAATCGATCATTATGTCAGCATTAATATGGAAGGCTTTATTGGAATTGTTGATGCCATTGGTGGTGTCACAGTCGATAATGACTTTGCTTTTAGCCAGAGCGGGTACACCTTTCCTGAAGGCGAGCAGGTTCTTAGCGGTGAAGAAGCCTTAGCTTACTCACGCATGCGAAAGGAAGATTCCAGAGGAGACTTTGGGCGAAATGATCGTCAGCGTGAGGTGGTCGAAGCGGTTATTTTAGAGGCAGCTGACATTTCCTCTATCTCCAGAGCTGGTGAGATTCTTGATACAGTTGGAAGTTCTGTTCGCACGGACTTGACACTAACGGAGATGTGGAAAATCCAATCGAAATACCGAGGCGCACGACATAATGTCGAGCAAATGGCTGTGACAGGTGAAAACGAACGAATTGACGGAATTTATTACGTCATTGTTTCTGAGGAAGATCGCCAACAAGTTACGAACGAATTGAGAGAACATCTCGAATTACCTCTTACATCAGAAGCTCAACAAGGTGATGACTAAACAGTCATCACCTTTTGTCTTGTCTAAAAAAACATTTTTTTAAATATGAAGTAAAAGTAGTGGTATCTTTTTGGAAAATCCAGTAGAATAGGAAATAACTACTAATAAGTACACTTATATTTATATAGAAATCTGTCAAAAAATCAACCATAACGGGTGAAAACTATGAATAAAGAGAACTTGCTTTTAGTGATCGAGTCTAAGCGTGAAGAGCTACATCACTCAGCCCTTCGATTCGGGATGAACTCAAAAGAAGTTTTAAAGTGCAGCGAGGAGTTAGATAAGCTTATCATTACGTATCAGACCTTAAAAACAAGCTAGAAAAGACCCTATTTCCACGTGGAAGATAGGGTCTTTTTTAGTATTAATTTGCATATTCAGCAGAGACCAGGTCTGCCATAATAATGTAGCGATCTGGCGCTGCTCCGATAAAGTCGAATGGATAGCACGTAGAAATCGTTAAGGTTGCTTTGGGCTTTGGCACGATTACTGTGCGATCCTCTTTATCAACGATGCGCATTCTTCTTACTTTATAAGTGAATTCACCCGCACTCGTGCGAACGACAAGAAGCTCACCTTTTTCTACCTCACCTAACTTACGAAACACCGTATCGCGGTGCCCAGAGAGAACAGAATTATCGTTTTCCCCGGGGAGAACACTTCCTTCAAAGTGTCCGACTCCTTTTTCCAATTCATCCTCATGAGTCCCGTGATAGATTGGCAGCTCCGCATTTAAACTTGGAATCAAAAGCTCACCGATATGTTCACCTTTTGTCGGCCTTACCGGATAGAGATCATCAGGAGCAACAGTCTCTTTTGTTTCGACCTCTGGTGTCTCAGCTTCTGGCTCCTCGTCTCGCTCAATAGGCTCTGCCAATACGGTTTGCTGGCTTTCCGAGGTCTTAAAGAGTAGGTACCCCTTTATAAACTTGTACCCATTTGTGGTGGTAAACCATAGCCCGGAGACAATTAAAACCACAGAAAGCATTAAAATAATCAAACGTTTCATCAGAACTTGCCTCCAGTGCTTGGTTTCTTTATTTCATAACAACTTTTCTTCTACGGAACAAAATAACACCTGCAAGTAATGCACCTAAGCCAAATAACATATTGTTCGCGTAATCAGTTGCTGTATCTGGAAGTCTGCCACCTTTAACCGTTTTAACTGGAGCCGTAGCTACTTTCTCCACTTCTTTTTTAGCTTGAGGCTTCGCGATTGCCTTCTCAACTTCCTTCAGGTCGCCACCTGTATTCTTAATAAGGTCTGATCCAAACATGTCTGCCGTCAACAAAATATCAGCTAAAAATTCCCCTTGTTTATTGTAAAGTTCAATTAGAAGGTCATATCCATTTGTTGAGTCCATTGTCATCAATGTCCCAAACGAAATAGATTTCTTCTCATCACCCTTCACAAGATAATACTTCACATCTAGTTGGAAAAGATCTAACATTTCATCAAAGATTGATAGAAGCTCAGCAATCTCCTCAGCAGATAATTCTGATGCCGATTCAAAATCAGGAATAGCCATTAAACGGTCATTAAGAGCTACTAGACGATCAAGAAAAGCAGGATTTTCAAGGTCTAGAGACATAAAGTGATTAATCAATCTCTCTAGCTCTTCACTAGTCAGACCAATTTCTGAAAATAGGCCATCAAAATCTAGTGAAAACTCTTCGTGCCCATACATATACCAGTAAATAATCCAGTCTAGATCTTCAATGTACTCATAATCCTCAATTGAATCACCAAATTCATTAAGAAAGCTTTCTAATTCTTCTTTATTAGCAAATCCGTATTCGTTTAGTAATTCTTGAAGGTTCTCTTCAGTGATAGGAGTGCCCCAATCGTCTTCTAGGTAAAAACCTACAAACCATTCTAAATCTTCTGTAAAAAATAGCCAATCAATGTCTAAAACATCCTGTCCCTCTTCAATATCTCCATTTTCAATAAGTAATTTATTCAATTCATCTCGAGTTAGATCGTAATCTTGTAGAAGAATTTGAATCGAATCTTCTGTTAGAGGTGTCCCTAATTCATCAATATCATATTGAGAAAGATCTAATTCTTTACTCTCTAAGTAGTCAAGATAGTCTTGCTTGTCCCATCCAATTTCTTTTAAAAACTCATTAAAGCTAGCGTCATTTGCATCTAGTGCAAAAGTTGAAACAGGTAAAACCGTTAATAATAGTGCAACAGCCACCAACATTGATAACAGACGCTTCATTCTTTCATCCTCCACTAATCCATATTTAATTTTCTAGATTAGTATACTCCTAGATTTTGTATTTGCCTATTAAATTTTTTCGTCAAACCCGATTATTTTTCGACAAAACCAGCTTTTTGAGGAAAGAAATAATTACACAGAAAAAAACCTCGCCTTAGCGAGGTTTTTGTATAGAATCAGACTAGAATTAGTTATCTTCGCCTTCTTCTTCAATTTCCATTTCTTCTTCGTCAGCTGGCTCTTCGTCCATTGCTGGCTCTTCGTCCATTGGCTCTTCATCCATAGCTGGATCTTCTGCTGGCTCATCCATTGCAGGCTCTTCAGTTGCTGGATCTTCTACTGCTGGATCCTCTTGTTGCTCATCTGCTGGCTCGCCACATGCTGCTAATACACTTAAAGATAATACAGCTGCTGCTGTTGTCATCATAAATTTTTTCATTGATAATACCCCCTGATTATTTATATGACTAACTTATTGGTTTTTTGAGTGCGTGACTCAGAATGCCTTGCTGTTAGTCTGTGTGTATCTTACCAAGCTTATGCACCACCGTCTATAGATTGCAGGTTTTTTTGGTAAGATCTAGGCATCTTCACAAGGTGTCACACAGTTTATCACAAACAAGGATTATGTCGAATCAACGTTAAACGCTTATGCATCAGGGGTTTAAGACGTTTTTTTTATTTTTGCCGACTTGCAGTAGATGTGAATCGTTGCAAGCCAACTTGAGGCCGAATGAAGATTGTGTGGCGTGTTATGTAGTTATTCGGACGGCCTTTATGAAAATGGATTATGAATTTTTGATGGCAAACATAATGTCAGTTTCAACTGCAACTTCACCGTCTACGGTTGCAATAGCATGTCCTTTTCCGATCGGTCCTTTAAGGCGAGTGATTTCTACTTCAAGCTTAAGCTGGTCACCTGGTACGACTTGGCGTTTAAAACGACAGTTATCAATTCCAGCGAAGAAGGCAAGCTTGCCACGGTTTTCTTCTTTTTTAAGCATAGCAACGGCTCCTACTTGAGCGAGGGCTTCGATGATCAGTACGCCTGGCATAACAGGATAGTCAGGGAAGTGTCCGTTAAAGTACTCTTCGTTGGCTGTAACATTCTTGATGCCGACTGCGCGCTCGCCTTCTGTGATCTCCTCAATACGGTCTATTAATAGGAATGGGTAGCGGTGCGGGATGATTTCTTTAATTTGTTCAATCGTTAGTTTGCTCATGGTTAATCTTCCTTTCAGTAGTTCGATTTGGTTGTGTTTATTATAGCATATGGAAGGTGGTGAGTTTCGATATGAGCATTTTTTTGACGTTATGTGCGATGTCGGCGTGTTTATGTGCGGGATTTTATTTTTAGGTGCGAATGTGAATTTTTATGAGCGTACGGAAGTTTTATGAGCGATTATAAGGTTGCTCAGATCATAAGTGGACCCTTTATTAGCGCCAGTTTGTGTAGCACGAACACTTTGAAGGAGTCGTTTCGTCGTAAATCGTGAGGTGAGATGGAGGAAGGTTCTAAGCTTACAGTTAGAAGTGGTTGGATCAATGAGTAAAGCATAGTCACGGATGGCGCTTTTATGCGCATTATGGGAAATGGCATTGCAGGCTGGACATTCCCAGCGGCCATGGAGACGGTTCATAGGACGAGCTTGACAATAAGGGCAATAGACACCTGTAATAAGCTCTTCTTGCTTCAATTGATACAAAGGGAGAATCGGTTGATCATAAGGTTGATTGTCCTTGAGGAGTAAATCAGCTAATTGTTCGCATAACTGATTTGATAAAGCAAGTTGGGAATAGTGCTGTTGTAAATGAAGAAGTTTATTGGGGACATTGGCAGCGTGGGTGATTTTTTTAATCGCTTCTTGATGCTGTTCATTTGCTTGGATTTTCGTTTTAGGATTGGCGATCACAATAAGAGTTGTAATGGGGATGGAAGGGAAGTTTTGACGAGTGAGCCATTCAGTCAGAAAACTTTCTTGGCGTTTTACCTGTATGAGCGGATCTGGAAATACGTCCTCTTTCTCATCAACTTTTCTCAGAAGTTGTTGAAATTGATGATCAAACGTAAGCGACCCAACTAAATTTTTCACTTCTAGGATGAGAAGGAACTGCGGAGTAAGGATGAGGGTGTCCATTTGAAAGTAACGATTATCGAGTTCAAGGCGGATATCATGCAAGATGTGAATATCTTTTCGGATAAATGGAGCAAGGAAATAATCAAGCTGTTGCTCTCCTCGGTAACCTGCTGCATGTTTCGCATATTCATCTTCAATAAGGGCGTGTTGCGGATGATGTGGGGACAAGCGTTTCATTAACGCTTCAAGCCTGTGCAGAGTGAGGGGGGTGTTGCGGGGCTTTAAAATCATAATCAGACCTCCTACTATTTTTTTGTAGTTGCGGGGTGTTGCGAGGAAACACTCGATTTTCTTTCAATATTCTTAATTATTCGATCTTATTCGGGTGAATCCTTCTTTTTAGATAAAAAAATTACAAATTTATTGAGAGGGAAGAGAGGTTTTATTTATGTGCGAAACTCAAGTCTCACAACACGCTCACCGGCTTATGTGCGGAATAATGAGTTTATGAGTGATACGCACTCTGTTATGTGCGCGATTTCTCGTTTATGAGCGACTCGCCCGCTCTTATGTGCGCGATACTCTTTTTATGAGCGAGCTGGCTTTTATATGTGCGGAAGGACTCTTTTATGTGCGCGATTTCTCATTTATGAGCGACTCTCCCACTCTTATGTGCGCGATACTCTTTATATGAGCGAGCTGGCTTTTATATGTGCGAAAGGACTCTTTTATGTGCGGAAACCAAGTCTCACAACCCGCGCACCGGCTTATGTGCGGAATAATGAATTTATGTGCGATACGCACTCTGTTATGTGCGCGATTTCTCATTTATGTGCGAATCTCCCGCTCTTATGTGCGCGATACTCTTTATATGAGCGAGCTGGCTTTTATATGAGCGGAAGGGCTCTTATATGTGCGAACCGCACACTACACACGTACCCATCCCCCGCTTCCTCAACAAAAAACCACCTCTACGGGTGGTTTATTGGTTTCCTTGCATGAGATCAATGATATGGTACCAGGTTTCCGGTTTTAGGGCATCAGATGGGTCGCCGTCTCCGATGACACCGTAGCCGATGATGATTCCAAGAAGGAGACAGCCGCCGACAAGAACGGTTACGATAATAAGACGGAGCCAGATTGGAATGAGACGAATTCGTTCTTTTTTCGGACCTTTTTTGCGTAGGCCAAAGCGTCTCTTTTTCGGCACCTCCTCCTCTTCCACTACAACAGGGGTTTCCTGTTCCATTTCAGTAGGAGTGGTTTCTTGTTCAGTTGTCGTCGATTGTCTTTCTTGTTCAGTCATCGTCTTCTCCTCATTTGCACATTAGCGTCGGATTCCGTTGATGAGTCCGTTCATTTCGTCAGCCATCGAGACGGCCCGTGCATTGAATTGATAGTGTCGTTGCATGTTTAACAACTCGTTCATTTCGTGTCCGATATTCACATTCGAAGCCTCAAGCGCATTTTGCATTAGCTTCCCCTCACCACCTGGAACTTGCTGGGTGACGTCTGCCTCAACTAATCCTAATGCAGCTAGGTCAGGAATTCGAAAGCTTGTGTCACCGTGTGCTTCAAGTAGATGTGGCTTTAAGACTTGAATGAGTTGTACTTGGCCAATATTTTCGGTCGTTTCATTATCATTTAATGTTACTTGAATTTGTCCAGTTGGTGAAAGGTTAATATCGGTGAAGTTCATTGGGAGGGAGAATCGATTCCCTGCTCCGTCTAATAAAAACTCACCGTTTCCATTTACAATTGTCAGTCGATTCGGGTTAGTAGGATCTTCATTTAAATAAAAGGCCCCGTCCCGAGTGAGCTGGGTAACTGCTTGTCCACCTTCAACCGACTCCACTTCAAAAAAGTGATGGGGCTCGGTGATCGCAAAGTCTAATTGACGATCCGTATTTTTAATCGAACCTTGCTCTAGTCTAAGCGCGGTTTGAGCAATCTTTGCTCCCGCACCCACACGTATACCGTTTGGTGTGAGTCGACCTGTTTCATAGCGTGTATCCGTTTGATTATTAACCTGCTGGAATAAAAGATCCGAGAAGGTGGATTCACGACGTTTGAAACCGTTCGTGTTACTGTTTGCAATATTATGTGATACTGTATCCATTTTACGTTGTAATTGACCCATTGTCACAGAGGACGATATCATCGCTAGATTCATTGTACCTGCCTCACTTTCTGCTTATCCATTAGCCGATCCTTCCAACTTCATTGACTGCTTTTTCTAGGCTTTGGTCGTAGGCTTGAAGAATGCGTTGGTTGGCTTCAAATGAGCGGTAGGCATTCATCATCTCCGTCATTGTTTGCGATGCATCAACATTTGATCGTTCAACAAACCCTTGTTGGAGCTGAAAGCTAATGTCAGCATTTCCGATGGCAGTAGGAAGTTCCCCTTCTTCTGTAAAGCGCAGTAAGCCATTACCTTCTTTGACAAGTAGCATCGGGTCCTCTGCATAAGCGATATTCATTTGACCAACTGCATCTCCATTAGATGCAGTTAGGAGACCGTTTTCATCAATTGTAAAGTTCTCATCACCGACTTCGAGGGGTTGTCCATTCGTACCAAGTAGATAATGGCCTTCTGTCGTCGTTAGAAAACCAGCGCCATCAATGGTAAAATTCCCGTTCCGACTGTAACGAACTTCGCCTTCATTTCCAGCTTGAATTGTATAAAATAAAGCACCTGGGCGTCCTAATTCCCCCTCAGGCATCACACCTTGAAGCAGAGCAATATCCGTGGAATTGCCTGTTTCATTAATGTCTCCTTGGCGGAAGTTTGGCATACGCTCTTGTAAGTAGACACCCGTTGTAAGTTCTCCGATCGTTGGGGCAGATGCGCCTTTATGAGTCTCTGTGTCCAGTGCACTAATGAGCATATTAGGAAACGCACGTAGTGATGCTTGGTCGGCTTTGTATCCTGGTGTGTTCGCATTGGCTAGGTTATTGGTCAGCATTTCTTGGCGCTGTTGCTGGGCAATCATCCCTGCTGCTGCGCCGTACAATCCTCTAAGCATCGTGTTTTTCCTCCATTTTAAAAACCATTATGATAAGCACGAAAACATGCGGCATCGATTACGCCAATGCCACATGTATCAGTTGAATTAAAGATGTAATTAAATTTTTACTCTCCTAGACATCTTGTCAAGGTTCTCAAGCATGATGCCTGTTCCTTTTGCCACACAATGCATAGGGTCTTCTGCTACAAGTACTGGCAGTTTTAATTCTTCTGCTAGAAGTTGATCTATACCATGCAGAAGCGCTCCTCCACCTGTCAAAATTACTCCGCGGTCAATGATGTCCGCTGATAATTCTGGTGGCGTTTGCTCAAGTACTTGCTTAGCAGCTTGTACAATATAGGAAACCGATTCAAGCAATGCTTCTTCTATTTCCTTTGAGTGTACCGTAATTGTCTTTGGAAGTCCACTTACCATA
Source organism: Alkalihalophilus sp. As8PL (assembly GCF_040939795.1). Taxonomy (GTDB): domain Bacteria; phylum Bacillota; class Bacilli; order Bacillales; family Bacillaceae_D; genus Alkalihalophilus; species Alkalihalophilus lindianensis. The sequence goes on along the minus strand of NZ_CP162551.1, from coordinate 2,176,636 downwards.
TCGCGCCCGCGGATGTCCATTTCTTCATCGCGCGCACCTGGAAATACTGTTGCGACTTGCATCTTAATGTTCTCAGCTGTGCGTTCTCCGATAAGAAGTTTATACCTCTTTTTGATGTAAGTTAAGATGTCAGAATCGAACCTGTCACCTGCTACTTTGATGGAAGAGGCGGTGACGATATCACCCATTGAAAGAACAGCAACATCTGTTGTTCCACCGCCTATGTCGACTACCATGTTACCGCTCGGTTGGAAGATATCCATTCCAGCTCCAATTGCAGCAACTTTCGGTTCCTCTTCCAAATACACATTCTTACCGCCACTCTTTTCTGCTGCCTCACGAATCGCCTTTTGTTCTACAGAGGTGATATTAGTTGGGCAACAAATTAGAATACGTGGCTTTGAGAACATGCTTTTGACATTAATCTTGCCAAGAAAATGCTTTAGCATCGATTCAGTCATTTCAAAGTTTGCGATGACACCGTCCTTCATAGGGCGCATGGCAACAATATTTCCTGGTGTACGTCCAACCATGCGAAACGCTTCTTCTCCTACAGCTAGAACTCTTTTTGATTGTGTGTCCACGGCTACAACGGATGGTTCGTCTAAAACAATGCCGCTACCTTTTACATAGACTAGGACGTTTGCCGTACCTAGATCAATTCCAATATCTCTACCAAACATGATTCTTTTTCCTCCCTGTTAACCGAACATGATCGTATCTACTGATTACGATATACCTAATTGTAAATTTTATCACAGATTGTTCAGACAGGGATGATTTTAATAAAAATTATTGACGACTTTTTACAATTTGTTGAGCAGGCTCATCTTGGGTCTTCTTGTATTTCACTTTCGTCGCTTCGCCGCCACGAAGATGACGAATGGATTTGTGATATTCAAGAATTTCTTTCACTTCATTTGCGAGCTCTGGGTTGATTTCTGGCAAGCGTTCGGTTAGGTCTTTATGAACGGTACTTTTGGACACGCCAAACTCCTTCGCAATCGTTCGCACCGTTTTTCTTGTCTCGACGATATACTTGCCAATCTTGATTGTTCGCTCTTTGATGTAATCGTGCACACGTCTCGCCTCCCTAAATCTGTGTTGGTGATTGGTACAGTTTATTAGGGAGATTCAGCAGATATACCACATTTTAAAGAGGACGAGGGCTATTTTCAGACTTTTTTTACATATTTGAATGATTTTAGGACGTTTTTGAGCTCTGGAGGGGCCGGAAAAGGAAGTCATATGTGCGAAGGTTAATGGTTTATGTGCGAACTGGACTAGGTTATGTGCGGGATCCAGGTTTTATGAGCGGCATCAGGATTTTATGTGCGCTTTTTTCAATATATGTTCGAGTGGCCTCTTTTACTCGTTTATATGTGCGAACGTGAACCGAACTGCACCGCACTGAACCGCACTGAACCGAACGGACCCCGCACCACACAAAAACCCTCAACCCACCCCAATTCAAAAAAACGCGACCTCATCCGGCCGCGTTCTCTCATCTCACATTTAAAATACGACGCCTCTTGTGGTCGAGGTGCCGATTTCCAATAAGTCGGCAAGTGTTGTCTTGCCTCTGTCCTCTAAGTGGCGCATCAGCTCACAGAAGAGGTGTGCGGTGGTCATCGCATCACCGAGAGCTTGATGACGCTCATAGACCAATGTGCCAAATTGCAGGGCATACACCTCTAAGTCGCGCATGTCACGTGACGGATTGAGGTAGCCAATCAAGTCGAGTGTATCGACGACAAGAGGAGACTCAAATGTGTATTGCTTGCGTTGCAATTCTTTTTTCACGACCATCATATCAAAGCTGACGTAATGACCGACCCAAAGGTGACTATTGATGTCTTCATTAAATTGAAAGAACCGTTCGAGTGCATCAAGACCGACTGGAGCATCCTTCACCTTTTCTTCAGTAATACCGGTTAAGTCCGTTATTTTTTGCGGGATTTCACGCTCTGGGTTGACAAAGGTTTGAAAGGTTTGCTCTTGCACCTCTAAATTCACTACCGGAACCGCAGCAATTTCAATCATACGATCAGAGCCATTAATCGCAAATCCGGTTGTCTCGGTATCAAATATCGTGAAGGTTAAATCACGAATATTTGTGTTCAATGGCACCTCTGATTGTAATTTATAATCAAGCTTTTGTTTTTTCCAAAACATCATCACACACACCTCCTCAAGTCGTCACATGATGGTTAATACATACCAAAGGCACCGAGTGTCTGGTTTTGTAAGCTGCGAATCGTTTTTAAGGCAATCATTAATTCCTCTTTATCCTTCGTTCTGAGATGAGCAAAATGAACTTTACTAGTTCGTTCTGTCTCTGACTTAAAGCTTTGCCATGCTTGATCGACCCGAATGGAGAGAACCACTTCATAAGCAAAACGAATTTCATCGGCTGTTTGCTCACTAAATACATCTCTTTCCACCAATCGATCGAGACGCTCTAGTGGTGTCCCTTCAAATATTCCGTGATGTGCTGATAAAAGCTGCAGACAATGATGCATTGGGAATAGTGCATGCATCTTGATATCAATCGATTCCCGTTTCATTCGGAACAATGCACGAATCGGGTGATCAAGTGTTGGCACCGGTGATTCTTTTTCCTGCTCAGCCATACGGTAGAGAAAGATTTTTGACTTCGTTAAAATCTCACGCACGACATCGACAAATTGGTCATGAAGCTCAGCATCCCCGTATAGCATGCGGTAGGATAAGAAGTTATGGCCAAGCAAGATGTTGTCATTTGTCGACCGTAAGCTCCAGCCACGTAAACGCTCTTGCCATTTTTTCAGCGAACCACGCCATTGCGATTCGCTTGCCATCATTAACCCTTTGCAACGTTTGTAGCCGGCTTGCTCAAGATGACGAACAATTTCTGCACCAAGCTCAGCAAAATAGGCATCGATTTCTTCCCGTTTTTCATCCGGACTATCAGCATAAACAAGAAAATGATCTTGGTCCGTTAACATAAACTGTTCTGCTCGCCCACCACTGCCCATCATGTACCAATTGAAGGCTACAGGCGGAGCTCCTAGTCCACGGTCCTCTAAAGCACGAACAGCGAGCTGTACCGCATGTCGAACGAGGCGGTCGTATAGCTTCGTTATTACATTTAAAAGATGAGTCGTTGGAATTCGATCTTGAATTAAATTACTAAGCACGTCATAGATGGCGGGCTTCATGGCATCGATCGTTTCATAATTGGACTCTTCAATCGTATGCAGAATCTCCATCGTGCCTCGGTTTTTCTTCCGAAGGAGATCAGATAATGTCACCATACCGACGACACGGCCACGGCGCATCACAGGTAAATGCTTAATCCCATTCATCAGAAAGCTCGACATCGCCTCATAGTAAAAGGCATCATCGGCTATGATGAACGGGTTGGCGGTCATCACTTCTTTGGCGACAATTCCGGGTCCGCCTCCATTTGCGACCACACGCGCAACGAGATCTTTTTCGGTGATAATGCCAATTAATTGGTCTCCGTCATTCACAACAACAACGGAGCTGGTACCGCGTTTGACCATTGTATCCGCCACGTCCTGCACATCATCATCTTGATCCACGATAACAACAGGTTCGGTCATCACATCGTGAATGCGGCGAATAAATGGCTCACTCTCCCCAAAATGGCTTGCTTGCTTCACTTGTTCAGCTAGAGATTGATAGATATCACGTAGTCTAATAGATGCTTGCCTGAGCATGAAATCACGAACAGTATCATCATGCCAGCGTGCTTCAATAACTGGATAGGGAATGTGCAGACATGTTGCTTCTTCTACTGCTCGTACCTCTACTGCATATTGATCTGGATTTTCACTTTTTTCGCCTAAAAAATCAGCTAAACTTGAAAATCCAATCATATCGCCTTGTTGAAGAACTTCTAGTACCTCTTGGGCATTGGCTTCTCCTCCGCTGACAAAAACTTCTGCCACCCCTTTCAGGATGAGCAGAAGTCCTTCACGCGGCGTCTTTGAATAGAGCACTTTCTGAGATTTCGAGTAGTGTTTGAGTTCACAGGTTTCTAAGAGTTCCCGCAATTCGTCGGCTGTGATGCCGACAAAAAGCGGGTGAGTGTGGATCTCTTGTATGATTTGGCTATCTACCTGATGATTCATCCATCCATACCTCTCCGTCTTTGTAAGTCATTTGTTCAGGATAACGTAGGTCAACCACTTCATCTTGTAGTTTTTGTGATGGTGCAGCTGTCATTTTAGAAACGAGATACGTAACGATAAAGTTAATAGGTACCCCGATGAGACCTGCTCCTGTATCTTGAATGCCAAAGATCGTGATGCCGCTTCGTGCTAATAAAATGTATGTCAGGGTAACGGACAACCCGACAAGCATCCCAGCAATCGCCCCTTTTGCATTGGCACGCTTCCACCATACACCTAGTAGGAGAACAGGGAAGAAGGTACCACCAGCAAGTGCAAACGCCCACGCAACGATTTGAGTAATAACCCCTGGCGGATTAAGAGCAACCACACCGGCAACAAGTGTTGCAAGGACAATCGCCCAACGGCCAGCAGCAAGACGCTTTTTATCACTTGCATTTGGATTGACAAGTCGATAGTAAATATCATGAGCAAACGATGAAGAAATGGTAATCAATAGACCACCGGCAGTCGATAAGGCTGCTGCCATCGCACCGGCTGCAACAAGACCAATAACGAATACGCCGAGGTTAGCAATCTCAGGTGTTGCCATAACGACGATGTCATTTGAGATGACAATTTCTTGCCACTGAAGAATACCGTCTCCATTTTGGTCAGCGACTTGAAGGAGACCTGTATTAACCCATGTGGTCGTCCAAGCAGGTAATTCATCAATTGGTTGACCTGCTACACGTGTCATTAAGATAAAACGAGAAAATGCTGCGTATGCTGGTGCAGATAAGTAAAGTAAGGCGATAAAGACAAGCGCCCACGCACCACTCCAACGTGCTGCTTTCATCGTTGTTACTGTGTAAAAACGCACAATTACGTGTGGAAGCGCAGCTGTTCCGACCATTAAAGTAAACATAAGAGCGATGAACTGTGACTTTTCACTTTCGGCAAATGGAGCAAAGTACTCCGAGATCCCAAGTTCCCGGTCAAGCTCACCTAATTGGGTGACGATATTTCCATATGTAAGCCATGGTAATGGATTACTCGTAATCTGAAGTGACATGAACACAATCGGAATAATGTAGGCAATGATTAAGATGATGTATTGAGCCACCTGTGTCCACGTGATCCCTTTCATCCCACCGAGTGTTGCATAGATCGCGATAACAACTACCCCAATCATCGTTCCGTACATCGCGGGGATGTTTAAGATACGACCAATAACAACACCAGAACCTGCTAATTGACCGATGATGTATGTGAAACTAATGATAATCGTTGCAATCGCGGCAATTAAACGAGCCGTGTTACTATCGAAGCGGTCACCAATGAATTCTGGAACTGTATAGCGACCGTACTTCCGAAGCTGCGGTGCTAGTAAGAAAGTTAAGAATAAATAACCACCAGTCCAACCCATGATATAGGCAAGACCGTCATAACCTAGAATCATAACCGTACCAGCCATCCCGATAAAGGATGCAGCACTCATCCAGTCTCCACCGATCGCCATACCATTCCAGAACGGTGGAACGCCGCGGCTTGCTACGTAGAAATCAGATGTTGCTTTTGCACGGTTATAGACCGAAATCCCAATGTATAGTCCGAACGTTGCCATAATCATTAATACTGAAACTAATGTCTGTTGGTCCACAATGATGCCCCCTTATTGTTCGATTGTCTATATTTTAGTGATCGAGCGCTTTCCCTGCACTTGCTCTGACATTCTCTTCTTCATTAATGCCAAACTTCTTATCAATTTGGTCACTTATAATAGCGTTTCCAAACAATAATAGAACAAAGGTAACAACAGCCCCCTGCGCTCCCATGTAGTAATGAGCGGGCATTCCCATAATAGTAAAAGTGCTAAAGAACTCTGCAAAAGCTACTACACCAAACGAAACAAGGCCTCCAATGATCAAACAGACAATAACAAGAGTCGTTCTTGCACGAAAATAGGCATCGGCTACTTTTTTATCAATTTTTTTCAAGTCTCACGCCTCCTTATAAAATGGCTTGCGATTTTTCGTCCACTATACGGCTACTTGCCCATCAAAGATTGGCATCGCCCCCCTTTTAAAATAAAATCGTTTCATTAAGCATGATGTGTACGTTTTTGTGGGGTCATGGTGTGGTGACAATTTGTGCAGCGTCTAAGAGGTGTTTTCTTTTTAGCAATTCGAAAATTCATCCACGCGACGAGTGGGATAAAAGCTAGAAATACCGGATGAACAACGAAAGTTAAGACGATTGCCATTAAAAAGGGTAGGGCACTAAGTAAGAAAAAGTATTGCCCCATCTGGATGTGGGTGAGTGTATCTTGATGACATTTCTCGCAATGATTTTCTGTAGAGTGTGTTTGGTTTTTTCGCTTCGCCATAACACCCTCCTACCTTAGATCAAAAATGAACCGAACCGTCTCGAAAAAGCCCAGTGGAACCATTGCAATTTGAATAACAAAATAAACAATAATAGCAGCAAACGGAACAGATAGCATTAGTGGCTTTTTCATTCTAAAAGCGAAAAAGATCGATAAGGCTGTGATAAGTAGAAACACGTATAACATAAGAACCCTCCTTTAGTTCACTATATTCCTGTAGCTTTTTCCTCAGACCGGATGGTCAGTCTTTTTTAGTACTAATACAGTTAAAATCAGCATTATGTAAGCGTTATCATAAATTCTTTCAAAGAATTGGAACATCCTCATCTTTTTATAGCGGTGTTCCATAACAGTCTTTTTACAAGGTTTATTATTTCAAATATTCTGAAATATGTCAAGCTAGTGAATAAATCTATTTGGAAAAAAATTCATAGACAAATTGCGACTCGCAAGGGACCGGAGTGAGGCTCGTTGGAGAGATCACTTGATTATTCGGGCGAACACACTAAAAGCGACCCACGCACCTATGCGTGAGTCGCTTACTTACTAATTAACCAATAGTATTTTCTTCTTCATCTGAATCTTCAGCACCGTCTTCGTCTTCAGCTGGTGTTTCAACTTCAACTTCATCTTCATCACCTAGTGCATCTGGCTTCTCTTCGGCAGGCTTGTCTTCACCATCACCTTCAGCAGGCTCTGTACCTTCTGCTGGTGCTTCCTCCTCAGCCTCTGCTGCTTCTTGTTGCTTTTTCACAGCATCACCGATTGAATCAATTGGTTGTTCAAATACATCTGAAGGGTTTACAGCAATTCCGTCTTGACGAATCGCAAAATGAACGTGAACGCCGGCATCTTGATTATACAGATTACGTGCTGCTTGACCAATGACGTCGCCTTGTTTCACGACTTCACCTTCTGCAAGGTCTACCTTATCTAAACTGTGGTAATGCGTAACAATCCCATTGTCATGGTCAACCTCTACAACATATCCAAGAAGTGCATCTTTTTCTGATTTTAAAACAGTTCCACTTAGCGCAGCGACCACATCAAAGCTTGCATTTTCAACGTGACCAAAATCAATTCCTTTATTCTGACGGTATTCATTATTGTAGTATACTAAAGCTTGTTCTTTTTCTTCAGCTGATCCTGCCTCGTCAAAGTAATGGACAACAACTTCAATTCCTTCTTCTTCCACAACAGGCTTTTTCACCACTTCATTCGCTGCAGTTACTTCAACTGCTTCCTCACCATACATACCATCTTGAGACGGATCTACAACCTCGACTCCTTCACCTGGTGCAGATGATTCATCTCCACCTTGCATGAATAATACGGCACTTAATACCCCAGCTGCTGCGACTAGATAAACTGCGGGAACCACCCAGCGCTTCTTTAAGAAGCTTTGTAGATCAAATGAATTTTCCTCATTTTTAGAAGAGCGTTTATTTTCTTCTTCTCTCATTTCTCATCACCTCAGCAACCAGTTTGAGCCGATTGATGGAAATATATACATATAACTAAAAATTTTTTTAGATTAGTTTTCGACAAAGGGGATTTTGTTATGCATAGATTGGAGAAATAAATAAAAATAATTCTCGAATAACAACAAAAAGACCCGCCCCCACAGCAGGTCTTCTCTCCTTTATTATTCCGCTTTTGCCGTTAATTTCGATTCATAGGTGTCTACCGACTGGATGCTCACCCCTTGATAATAGTGATGAACAATCTCCTCGTAGCTCTTCCCCTCTTTAGCCATGCCATCTGCTCCGTACTGACTCATCCCAACGCCATGTCCCCATCCTCTTGTCTGAATGACGACCTGATCACCTTGACGCTTCCAATCAAAGTCTGATGAATCAAGCTCCAGCTTGTCGCGAACCTCACGTCCACTCAACTCTTTACCTCCCACACTGACACTAGCCACACGTCCACCATCTGTACGAGCAACAATCGACCCTACCGTCCCATCACTCGGTAAGCTGACCCCAAGCTTCTGCTCTACTTCCCCAACAGAGAGTACTTTTTCAGCTGTGAAGCGTGGAGAAGTTTGATCCCATGGACTCTCTACACTACGTAAATACGGAATCGGATTCGGCCAATAATCCTCAGAGTTTTCTGTAAACCCATTACTCGTTGAGAAAAAGGCTGCCGTAATCGGTTTCCCGTCATACGTTAAGACTTGTCCCTTTGTTTCTAGAACCGCCTCTTTAATACGAGCATACTTTACGTCGTAGTCACTGCCCCAACTATTTTTCAGCTCGTCTTTGCTTTGATACACCTGATGCATCACAGTATCGGTTACCATCGCTTCACCAGGAAGCTCCACATCCCCTGGCTCTAGCATTTGCCTTAAAATGTAGGTTCTTGCGGTCAATGCTTGTGCTTTTAATGCTTCCATCTCAAATGTCGCCGGCATCTCAGAAGCAACCACTCCAACTACGTATTCTTCAAGCGGTACCTCTTCAACGAGTTCTTGCTTACTTCTAAATACCTGGATCGCTACATCTGATTCTGGCTCGTAGATGACTTGAGTCGATTCGGTTGGTTGCTGTTCGCCTGGCGTAGGCATCACTGTTGGTGTCGATCGATCTCCGATTAACACCATCATCGTAGGAATGATGAGCACAACCGTGCAAAGAATTGTTGCGATAATGAGTAACCGTTTCATATTCAAGCCTCCATTATGTCGTTGATCTCTTTCTAATTCTATGAGTAGCCTCTCCGATGTAGAACAAGTTCTTTTCTAGCTGTGCTAAATACGTACATGCTTGAATAGAGATCAATTACAACTATGGATTTTGCTTATTAGGAGGGTCATCTATGCTACGGAGAAGAAACCCACTTCAACCTTTTGTCTTACCAGCTATTGTGCTTATTGCGCTCTTTTTTCTCATCGTCTTTTTCTTTATTCCGTCAGAGGCAAGACACGTTAAGAAAGTGGTCAATGAATTTTATTCATTAGAACAAGACGCAAAGTTCTCTTCATCTTGGGATTTGTTTCATTCATCGATGAAAGCTCATTTTTCTCGAGATCGCTACATTAGTGATCGCCCCCACACGTTTATGAATCATTTTGGTGTGGATACATTTGACTTTCATTTGAATCGCCCAAAGAAGTTAAAGAACTGGAAGATGTATGATGACACAGAGATCATGGAAGCTTATGAAGTGATCGTAACGAAGTCTTATCGCGGCACCTACGGCCATTTCGAGTTTATTCAATATGTATATGTAGCTTATGAAGAAGGCGCATGGAGAATATTATGGGACTACAAAGAGGAGTAGTGAAGTGCAAGCTTCTCTTTTCACATATGTGGACAACCTGTTAATAACTTATTTATATAGAACCTATCAGGAAAATATGACTGTTTTTTAAAAAAGAGGAATAAAGAAGGTAATATTCAGAATATAAGAATAAAAGGGATCATTTTAGGCAAGAGTGGTAAGGAAGCTTTATACCTTATGTGCGAGCTGGTGCGACTTATGTGCGTAATACTGAGAATATGTGCGACTGAGTACCACTTATGTGCGCAATTCTTCATTTATGTGCGCAATCAGAGCTTTATGTGCGATCAACGTATTTCCTCAACATATATGAGCGAAATGACCAGCCAAGACCAGCAGCGACCTCTCAATGGAAGCTTTTGCTAATGCTAAGCTGAGCTGTGCCGCCATCCACACCACTAAAAATGGCAAAACAAAAAGCCCTTCGAAAAGGGCTTTTGATTAAAGGTTTGAGTTTACACGTAATGGAGCTTCTTCAGTTGTTGTATCTTCTTCAACTTGCTCTTTCACACGTTCAACGTCTGCACCTAAAGCTTGTAGCTTGCCAGCAAGATCAATATATCCGCGATCTATATGCTTAAGTTCAGTGACGCGTGTAACTCCGTCTGCTACAAGACCAGCGATAACTAGAGCTGCACCTGCACGTAAGTCAGTTGAAGCTACTTCTGCCCCTTGAAGATTGTTAGGACCAGAAATGATCGCTGAACGTCCTTCAATTTTAATATTCGAGTTCATGCGACGGAACTCTTCGACATGCATGAAACGATTTTCGAATACAGTTTCAGTGATTACACTTGTTCCTTTTGCGTGCAAAAGAAGTGCCATCATTTGAGCTTGCATGTCTGTCGGGAATCCAGGATGAGGCATTGTTTTAATGTCGATCGCCTTAAGTGTTTCTGGGCCAACTACACGTAAACCATTTTCCTCTTCTGTGATCTCAACACCCATTTCACGCATTTTTGCGATTAATGGACGAAGGTGCTCTGCAATCGCGCCTTCAACTAGTACATTTCCGCGAGTGATTGCCGCTGCAACCATGAATGTTCCAGCTTCAATACGGTCACCAATGACTGTATGCTCTGCACCGTTCAGTTCAGGCACACCTTCGATACGAATGACTCCTGTACCAGCCCCGCGTACTTTTGCTCCCATTCCATTCAGATAATTCGCAAGACAAACGATTTCTGGCTCTTCTGCTACGTTTTCAATGATAGTCGTACCTTCTGCAAGTGCTGCAGCCATCATGATGTTCTCGGTAGCACCTACACTTGGGAAGTCAAGGTAGATCTTCGTTCCTTGTAACCTACCATCAATACGTGCCTCGATAAAGCCATTTCCAATCTCAACAGTTGCTCCCATTGCTTCAAAGCCTTTTAAGTGTTGGTCAATCGGACGTGAACCAATGGCACATCCACCAGGAAGCGCGATGCGTGCTTTACCTACTCGTGCAAGTAAAGGACCCATTACTAAGAAAGACGCTCTCATCTTGCGAACATATTCAAATGGTGCTTCTGTTTTTAAAGCCTTCTCAGCATTTACTTTAAATGTATTGTTTTCATATTCCACATCAATATTTAAGTTACGTAATACTTCTTTCATCGTGTATACATCAGCAAGTTCTGGCACATCATAAAGATGGCTTGTGCCTTTTCCAGCTAAAATCGATGCAGCAATTACGGGTAGCACAGCATTTTTAGCACCTTCAACTTTCACAGTGCCTTCTAGCTTATTGCCACCACGGACAATAATTTTTTCCAACGTATTCCCCTCCGCGTCTAGAAATTATAGTCTATTCTATATCATCAATATTCAGTCGTAATAATAGGCGTTCCTATTGTCACGGTTGTACCGGTGCCCATTGTATCTCCGCTTCTTAATGCAACTTGCAGGTTCATCTTGTTACCATTTGTGACAATGGCATCTGTCCATACATCATTGTATGCAGAAACCGAGACAAACGTTTCTTCATTCAGTGATTCAATCTCCTTAGCACCGAGAGTTGATATCATCGCTCTCGCTTGCTCCATCAGAGAAGGTTCCACGTATTCAGAATCTTCCGCTCGCACAGATGTTACTTGGGAGTAAACAGGCGAGTCTTGCAGGGAAAATAAAGTTCTTCTCTCTTCAAGTAATTCGTGTAGTTCTCTCTCACCAAGCGCTTGTGTGGATGTTCCATTCAGTTCATAAGTGTGGATGATTTCATAGGATCCATTTTGTTCGTATGCATAGATACTAAGTCTTTCAAAGCTATCGTCCTGGTTTAATGAACGAGTTGCCGAGACTGACCACTCTGCCTCAGACATGTGTACGTCACTCACATCCCAATCAGTGAATTGGTTGTTCAAATTATGTACATGTTGCAAGAAGGCGTCTTGGCCTTTTATCTGACCTTGTCCCTCTCTCATTCGCAACTGCCACTCTTGAACGATTAATTCTTCGTGATGTGCTAGTTCTAGAATAGATTCAATTTCACTTAAGTTGTTGTTATGAGCGTGACTTATTGTTGCCTGCAAATAACTGTACCCCAGAATTATGAAAATGAAACCAAAAAATATAGTTCGTACCATGTTCATAAGACTCACTCCCCCAAATAAAGCTGATTACTACCATTTTTACCTTGAGGAGTAAAAGCATACATGGAAGTTGTAGTCATTAACCGACATAAACTTCCTTTACCACAAATACCGTAACATCGTTGAAGCATTGTAATAATCCAGAAAAAAGCTACTGACTAACTGAGCTATGGCAATGGTGACTAAGATCATCAATGCTTTTGCCTTTGGGCTATTCGGTTCTTTGACAAATAAATCAAACTTAAATGCTTGCAATGCCCACCATGTAATCGCCAAAAACATTACATTTACGAATAGGTGAATTAATGCTTGCTGACCCAAGCCTTCAAACACTATGTAACCCCCAGTTCCAATCCTTCTTTCGTTGTTACCGATTTAGTAGAAATTTGTCGATTGCTTTCGAAAAAGAGAAGTCAAGTATAAAGCAATCCATTTTTCATCTTAACGGATTTCCACTAAAAAATCTATAGTGATCTTTCAATAATTTTATAGTGGTACGGACCTATCTTTTGACATCTTTGTCATCTAAATCATGACTATTTACACAGATGCTGCACACTCTTCTATCATAGTTCAGTTATATGGAAAATATTCTCATAACGAAGTGGATATTTAATTTGAAATGCTGCCGGATTTGTGGAAGTTTACTTTTAAAGAAACAAAAAAGTTGGTGGGACAATTAGGGATGGATTAACAAAAAAAAAGCAAGATGAGCATCACGCTCACCCTGCTTCGTTTTTACTTATTTACCAGAGACATCAAGACGGTTGATCGCTTTCTTAAGAGCAAGCTCAGCACGTTTGAAGTCAATAGCATCTTTCTTCGTAGAGTTAACACGATCTTCTGCACGTTCTTTTGCAGCACGCGCACGCTCTACATCAATCGCTGATGGTAATTCAGCAGCCTCAGCTAAAATCGTTACTTGGTCAGGGCGAACTTCAACGAAACCGCCACTAACTGCAACTTTTTCTTCAGAGTTGCCTTTTTTCAAGCGTACAGCTCCAACTGTTAAAGGAGCAACTAACGGAATATGTTTTGGCAAGATACCAAGTTCGCCCTCAATTGTGCGAACAACTACCATATCCACATCACCATCATACACTTTGCCATCAGGAGTAACTACATTTACACGAATCGTCGACATGTGAAAACCCTCCTCGAGTAGCATCACGGGGTTTAGTTTATGCATAAACGAGTGCACTAGCATTCGCTAGTGCCCCCGCTTTAGTTTATGCGATGCGTGAATTACGCCATTTGTTTTCCTTTTTCGATAACTTCTTCAATGCGTCCAACAAGACGGAATGCATCTTCAGGAAGGTCATCATGTTTACCATCAAGGATTTCTCTGAATCCTTTGATTGTCTCTTTAACTGGCACGTAAGAACCCTTCTGACCAGTGAACTGCTCAGCAACGTGGAAGTTTTGAGATAAGAAGAACTGGATACGACGCGCACGGTGTACAACAAGCTTATCTTCCTCAGAAAGCTCGTCCATACCTAGGATTGCGATAATATCTTGAAGCTCTTTATACTTTTGAAGCGTTTGTTGAACTTGACGTGCAACACTGTAGTGCTCATCTCCAACGATTTCAGGAGAAAGTGCACGGGATGTTGATGCAAGTGGATCTACCGCAGGGTAAATACCCATCTCAGACAATTTACGCTCTAAGTTTGTAGTGGCATCCAAGTGAGCGAACGTAGTCGCTGGAGCTGGATCCGTATAGTCATCGGCTGGTACATAGATCGCTTGGATTGATGTAACCGAACCAACTTTAGTTGATGTAATACGCTCTTGAAGCTGACCCATCTCTGTAGCAAGTGTTGGTTGGTAACCAACGGCTGAAGGCATACGTCCTAGTAGGGCTGATACCTCAGAACCTGCTTGTGTGAAACGGAAGATGTTATCAACGAACAGAAGTACATCCTGACCATCGCGATCACGGAAGTGTTCTGCCATTGTCAAACCAGAAAGAGCTACACGCATACGCGCACCAGGTGGCTCATTCATTTGACCAAATACCATGGCAGTCTTCTTGATAACGCCAGAATCAGTCATCTCGTGGTAAAGGTCATTTCCTTCACGAGTACGCTCACCTACACCAGCGAATACAGAGATACCGCCGTGCTCTTGAGCAATGTTGTTGATAAGTTCTTGGATAAGAACTGTTTTACCTACACCGGCACCACCGAATAGACCGATCTTACCACCTTTGATGTAAGGTGCTAATAAGTCTACTACTTTAATTCCTGTTTCTAGGATTTCAGTAGATGTTGAAAGCTCTTCAAATTTAGGAGCTTGACGGTGGATTGGGTCACGCTTCACATCTGCAGCAACTGGCTCATCTAAGTCAATTGCTTCTCCTAATACGTTGAATACACGACCAAGTGTCGCTTCCCCAACAGGAACAGTGATTGGTGTGCCTGTATCAAATGCCTCTGTACCACGTACAAGGCCGTCTGTTGAACCCATTGCAACGGTACGAACTGAATCATCACCAAGGTGCAATGCAACTTCAAGTGTAACTGTAACATCAACCGCATTTTTGTCAGAACCTTTTTGTTCTACTTTTAATGCGTTGTTGATTTTAGGTAATTGTCCGCTCTTGAACTTTACGTCAACAACCGGACCCATTACTTGAGTAATGTGACCTGTATTCATAGTTATTCCGTCCCTCCTAATGGCTCTTAGCCAATTTTTTCAGGGTATTTGTATGGTTGATAAAATCTATTCTAGTGCTGCTGCACCGCCGACAATTTCCGTAATTTCCTGGGTAATCGCCGCTTGACGCGCACGGTTAAACTTAAGCGTAAGCTCATCAATTAGAGCAGATGCGTTATCAGTTGCCGCACTCATCGCTGTCATACGCGCACCGAATTCACTCGCTTTAGCATCAAGTAATGATCCAAAGATTAAGCTCTCCGCATATTGTGGAAGGAGCTTCTCAAGGATAGCTTGCTCATCTGGCTCGTACTCATAAGAAGCACTTGCCGTTGTAGCAGCTTTCTCATCACCGATATTTGTAAGCGGTAGGAGCTTCATTTCCGTTACATCTTGTGTGATTGGACTTACGAAGTGGTTGTACCAAACATACAACTCATCGAAAATACCATCAGCAAACATTTCAACAGATGTACGCGCAATGTTTTTAATGTCATTGAATTCTGGTTGATCCGGTAAGCCAACTACTTCCTGAATAATAGGAAGGCCACGCTTTTTAAATAAATCACGTCCGATACGTCCCATGATGATAATTCCGTACTCATCAGGAGATTTATGACGTGCTTTGATCGTGTTTAATAGAGAACGAACTAAGCTAGCGTTGTAACCACCAGCTAACCCTTTATCAGACGTAATCACAATGTATCCTGTCTTTTTAACAGGACGTTCTTCTAGCATTGGATGCGAGATCTCTGTGCCTGAAGATGCGATTGCCGCTACTACTTCACGAATCTTTTCTGTATAAGGTTGGAAAGATTGCGCGTTGTTTTGAGCACGGTTTAGCTTAGCAGCTGAAACCATTTGCATCGCTTTTGTGATTTGTTTCGTCTTTTTGGTAGATGTAATTCGTCCCTGAATATCACGTAATGAAGCCATTCGATTCACCACCTTTTCGCAAAAACTGGTTCGTGAGGTGTTTGGTTAGAACGCAAGGAGATTCACAAGTCACTCTCTCTAGAAAAGGTTTATTGGAACCTACCTTCCGTCCACTTACCAACCACTAGCCTTACTTACTTGCACTAAAGCCCTTCTTGAACTCATCAATCGCTGCTTTAAATTCGCTATCTTCAGGAAGGTTTCCAGTTGTGCGAATATGATCAAGTAGATCTTTCTTGTTGTGGTCTAAGAACGTGAAGAGCTCAGACTCAAAACGTAGTACGTCTTCAACTGGGATATCATCCATGAAGCCTTTTGTAAGAGCATAGATGATTGCAACTTGCTTCTCAACTGGTAGTGGGTTATGAAGATCTTGCTTAAGAACTTCAACTGTACGTTGACCACGGTTTAATTTCGCTTGAGTTGCTTTATCAAGGTCAGATCCAAACTGAGCAAATGCTTCTAGCTCACGGTACGCTGCAAGGTCAAGACGTAGTGTACCTGAAACTTTCTTCATCGCTTTAATCTGTGCAGATCCCCCTACACGTGATACCGATAAACCGGCATTAACGGCTGGACGAATACCTGAATAGAATAAGTCAGATTGAAGGAAGATTTGTCCGTCTGTGATTGAGATAACGTTTGTTGGGATATAAGCTGATACGTCACCAGCTTGCGTTTCGATGAAAGGTAGTGCAGTGATTGAACCGCCACCTTTAGCATCACTAAGCTTCGCTGCACGCTCAAGTAAACGAGAGTGTAGGTAGAATACATCCCCTGGGAATGCCTCACGACCTGGAGGACGACGAAGTAATAGAGAAAGTTCACGGTATGCAGAAGCTTGTTTTGTAAGATCATCATAGATCACAAGAACGTGCTTGCCGTTATACATGAATTCTTCACCCATTGTTACGCCTGCATATGGTGCTAAGAATAGCATTGGTGCTGGGTCAGATGCACTTGCAGATACAACGATTGTGTAATCAAGTGCTCCACGTTGACGAAGTGTTTCAACAACTCCTGCAACCGTAGAATCCTTTTGACCGATTGCGACATAGATACAAATCATATCTTCGTCTTTTTGGTTTAAAATCGTATCGATTGCGATTGCCGTTTTACCCGTTTGACGGTCACCGATGATTAACTCACGTTGACCACGACCAATAGGAATCATTGTATCGATTGATTTAATACCCGTTTGAAGTGGCTCATGTACCGATTTACGATCCATAACACCAGGTGCTGGGCTTTCAATTGGACGAGATTTAGTCGTTGCGATTGGGCCAAGACCATCAATTGGTTGACCAAGTGGGTTCACAACGCGACCTAATATTTCTTCTCCAACTGGAACTTCCATAATACGACCAGTACGTTTAACTTCGTCACCTTCACGAATGTCTGTGTATGGTCCTAGAATGATAATCCCGATGTTATTCTCCTCAAGGTTCTGAGCCATCCCCATTACCCCGTTTGAGAATTCAAGAAGCTCACCAGCCATGACATTCTCTAAGCCATGAGCAAGCGCGATACCATCACCAACACGGATAACCGTACCTACATCTTGAACTTGAACATCAGACTGAAAGCTTTCAATCTGTTGCTTTATAAGAGAGCTAATTTCCTCTGGTTTGATGCTCATATCATTCACCCCTATCTTCTACTAACGTGTACCGGCAATAAGCTGACGCTCTAAGCGATCTAGCTGTGATTTTACACTGCCGTCATAAATGCGGTCTCCGATACGAATCTTGAGTCCGCCAATAAGGTCTTTATTTACCACATTTGTCACAAGAAGTTTTGCCTTGTTTACTTTTTTGCCGAAGATTTCTGCGATTTGCGCTTGTTCTTCACCAGTTAGTGGTTTTGCAGAGTATACGATTGCCTCAGCCATGTTTTGTGCTTCATAAGACATGCCTTTAAATGAATTAATCATATCCACAAGACTATCAATACGTTTGTTTTCTACTAATAGATGTAACGTGTGAAGGCTTGTTTCGCTTAACGACCCTTTGAAGCTTGTTTCAATGAACGCACGCTTCTTATCTGCCGTCACTTTCGGGTGCCCAAGAAATTGTAAGAATTCAGGAGTTGAGTTAACTACTTCCTTTACAAGCTCCATTTCTTGTGCAACTTCATTTAGAATGCCTTTTTCTTCTGCAAGCTGAAAAAGGGCATATGCGTAACGATTTGCTACTGCTTGGTTGCTCATAGCTCCTCGCCTACCTCTTTAAGATACTCTTGTACAAGCTTTTCTTGTTCTTTTGCATCAAGTTCTTTTTCAATCACTTTCGTTGCAATTAACACAGATAGACTCGCAACTTGCTCACGAAGGGCAGTAACTGCTTGTTCCTTCTCGCGTTGGATCTCAGCTACAGCTGATTCCTTAATACGCTCCGCATCGTCACGTGCTGCTTTTACGATATCTTGACCTTGTTGCTCACTAAGTTTTTTCGCATTTTGAATAATTTCATTAGCTTCTGTACGTGCGCGCTCAAGCTCTGCGCGTTGTTCAGCGATAAATGCTTCAGATTCTTTACGGTTCTTCTCTGCAGTATCAATTTGATCATTGATGATCTGCTCACGCTTTTCCATGATTCCCATAAGTGGCTTAAGGGCAAACTTACTAAGGAAGAATAAAAGCGTTGAGAATGCGATAAGTTGATAAATGGCTGATCCCCAGTTAATATTATCGAAACCCACGTGGATTCACTCCTTTCTTGGACGTGAAAAATAATAACTAAAAACGTATTTCGGCATCCTTATAAATGGATGATTGTGGCTAATCTGTTAGTCGTACATAAGGAATGGCGCAGGTTCAAACAGAACACTGTCGCCATTTTTATGCACAATGAAAATACTGTTCGTGCGTATCTTATTATGAGAATAGTAATAAGAAAGAGATAACGATCGCGATAATCGGCACGGCCTCAGCAAGAGGAACCCCGATAAACATTAGAGTTTGAAGTGTACCACGAAGTTCTGGTTGACGCGTTACGCCCTCAAGTGTTGCTTTTACGATAATTGCTACTGCGATTGATCCACCAACCGCTGCTAAACCTGCTGCAATTGCAGCGCCTAATAATGACATGATAAATTTCCTCCCTATTGTATACTTAATAGTTTTTATTTAATTGCCTTGTCCAACCTAAAAGCACTAAGCTAGCCTGTCCAAAGCGTTGTTCCAAAATTAGTGACTTTCTACTTTGTGTGCCATGTAAACCATCGCTAGCATGGCAAAAATGTACGCTTGGATCGCACCGATAAACATACCAAATGCTTGCCACACAATCAGCGGCAAGAATGCCCCAAACATTCCAAGTAAACCTGATGTCCCTAAACCTACAAGTAAAATCATTAAGATTTCTTTTGCATATACGTTACCAAATAGACGCATACCAAGAGTTAACGTGTTAGCAAACTCCTCAATAATTTTAAATGGTAATAGAAATGGTACAGGACGGATATAATCTTTCATGTATTCGCCAACTCCGCGAATCTTAATCCCATAATAGTGAGTCAGCCCTACGACTAACACCGCCATTGTCAAGGTTAAGACTGGATCAGATGTTGGTGATTTCCACCATACTTCGTGCGTATTCGGGTTGTATAGCTCAAATGGTAACCCGAGCATGTTTGCAACGAACACATAAAATAGTAAGGTGAAGGCGAGTGCAATGAATTGTCCACCGACCTTCCAGCCCATGTTCGCTTTAACGATTCCACGGACGAAATCAATTGCCCACTCTAGAAAGTTTTGCATTCCAGAAGGACGCATAGCGAGACGCCTTGTTCCGATAAAACAGATCAAGAACACAATCAGACACGCCACTGTGGTCATTAGCACCGTGGACATGTTGAAGCTCAGCCCCATAAACTCTCGTATAGGCGCTACATGATCATTCATATTGAGTTCACCTCTTTCTCACAAATTGAACTAGCATATCAAGGATAATAATGACATAGATCAGGGCAAGCCCTGCAATGACTGAAATAACATCTAACTTATCTGGATAGATAAGGGCCAAATAAACCGCAGAAATCGTCAGAATAATGCGAATTCCAAAACCGAACCCTGCAAGGATAAATGGAAGAAATGATTGTTTTCTTCTTCTGTCGGCAACCATTCCAACGACTTGTGCCTTGCGATAGGTTGTCCAAAGATTAAGAAAACTAACGGAAAGACCTAAAAGTAGGCCGAGGAATTGCTCGCTGAACGGGGTGACGAGGTAACCTATGAGAAACAAGACCAGTAAAATACTAGTAATGATCGTTTGTTGTCTCATTTTTCCTTCTAGTGAAGTCATATTACTCATCGTCTCCTAAGAACGGTTCAATTGTCTTCATTACGCCATAAAAACCTACGCCCAAACCAATGAGGATAGATACTATGAGGAAAACTGGTTTAGCACCAAATTGATTCCCAAGCCATAACCCGGTAAACACACCTGCAACTACTCCTCCTACGACATAGGATGAGATGATTGAAACAAGCGCCATCGCGCGCCATGGGTTGCGTTTTCCAGTAGACATGAACACCGCTCCCCTCAAGCTTTTCCAGAGCTTTTTGAACCTTTTCACTTTTCGTATGTAAACCTTATCATCATATCCTTTGTAATCGTACAATAGCCAAAAGTATGTGTCAATGTGTTTTCCGACTAAAAAAAAAGAGATTTGTCGATATCTTCCTTTGTTCACACTTCTGTCATATTCCACATTTTTAGAGGGTTTTATACATGTTTGAGTAAGAAAATGGGACAAGTAATTTAGTAATGGGTAGGAAGGGTTATGCACGAATATTTGTAGAAAATGTAAGGAAATGTCGTTTATCGTCCGACTCCCCTCCCCCACTAAAAAAAGAAGAGTGCACGCACTCTTCTTACTCAAACCCTTGACTTTTCGGAGGAAGTTCTTCTCCAATTGTAATCCACGCCTCAATGGTATCCTCTTGCCCATCATTCACTGCATAAATTAAGGCTTTATAGACACCATCTGAGAGATCAATGTCTTCCAGTGTACCTTCTACCATGCCGCGACCTATATCTTTTTTGCTGTCTAAAAAGGTGACAAATTCAAATGTGTCAGGATCATACAAGACAATTCCAAACTCTTCCGCTCCACCAGGCAAATACAACTCATATCGATACGTATCTTTCTCATCTCCTTGTCCAAAATTGAATGCCATCAAACGCGGGTAATCTGGCTCTTCAATAAAGAAAACATAAGGAACAGAGATCGTCTCTCGTCCTCCCTCGATTAAGATGTCACCGTGATGAATACCTTCTGCTAAAACAGACGGCAGCATATCGAGCTCCACTACTACTTCACGCTTCTCGCCCGGGTTAAGCGTTGTAGCAAACGGGACCTCCCACTGCAATCCGTCAGGTGCTTCAAAAGGCGGCGTGACATGATACGTCCTCGCAACACGATCGTGATTTTCAATGGTCAAAGTAACTTCTCGTTTCTCTCTCGGATCTTCACGCGTCCACTTCCCAAATGTCACAGCCCCTGGATAGACAAGCGTCTTTAATTCAAGGGCTTTATCAACCTGAAGTCTACCCGCCCCTTGTTCATGTGGCAAATACCTCTCACCCTCAGGTGATGTAAGTTTTTTAGCCGAATTCATTAAAGCCGCTTTAATTTGTTCAGGCGACCACTCAGGATGAGCTTGTTTAAGAAGAGCTGCAGCACCTGCAACATGCGGAGCTGACATACTTGTGCCGTTTAACCCAAGATATCCTTTTGGCACTGTACTATCAATCGATACTCCTGGAGCAACAAGGTCAGGCTTTACTTCCCATGTTTGCGTAACCGGCCCCCGCGAGCTAAATGGTGCGATAAAGTCTTCTTCCTCTCTATAAATAGTCCTAAGAGATAAATCATCATGTGCCTCTTTCAATTTATTAAGAAGCCAGTCCCCGTCTTCCTTAGTGACACTAACCACAGGTAACTTGACACCACCTTCAACCACTCCCACAAACGCTCCTGGTAAGTTGTTGTAGATAATCATCGCTTTTGCACCGGCGGCTTTGGCATTATGCGCTTTTTCGGTAAATGGAATGAGCCCCCTTTTTACAATAAGCACATTCCCCTCTACCTCAAGCTCAGCTAAATCCTCTTTTGTACCAAGACCTCCATCCACGATTGGAAAGTCTCGCTTAAGCGCCCAAGGCATTGTTCCTCCCATTGGAAACAACGTTAGCTCCGTATCGTCGCCAAACACTGTTGCATATGGCGTTTTTATCGGAGGGGCCGATGCGCCCACTGATATCGCCTTTGTCGAGGTACCAGGAGAACCGACCGTCCACATCTTTGGTCCACTATTACCATTAGAAGTAACTGCTACTACCCCTTCTTCCACCGCATGGTCAAGCGCCACGCTCGTTGGCCAGTCTGGGCCATTGACCGTATTTCCAAGCGATAAATTTAAGACATCGACTCCATCTTCTACCGCTTTTTCAATCGCCTCAATTACTTGCTCTGTCGTTCCTTGCCCACCAGGTCCAAGCGCGCGATAGGCATAAATCTCCGCATCAGGCGCTACTCCTTTCACCTGACCATTTGCTGCTATGATGCCAGCAACATGTGTGCCATGTAAGGTTGGAACGCCTTGATTACTTTGCGTCTCCATTGGATCATCATCATAATCAACGACATCATATCCACCTTTGTAATTTCCTTGCAAATCAGGGTGGCGATAATCAATCCCTGTATCAATAACAGCCACTTTGATTCCCTTACCCGTTAAGCGCTCCCCGTCCCGGTTGAACATCCCTCTTACATGGTCGCCTCCAATAAACGGAACACTCCCATCTAGATTCGTCTCATAACTTGCCAGGTGATCAACACGCTCCACCGACTCGACATTCTTTAAAAGATTAAGCTCACCTTTTTTGAGCTCTATTGAAAATCCATTATAGATTCGTTTAAATGTTTTACGCACTTTACCAGAAGGCACTTGCGCCATTACTTCTTTGACTGCCTCATCGACATCTTCTTTAACCGTAACAATGACAACAGTTGTCTCCCATTCGTCCTCGGCTGGTTGCTCCGCACTCGGCGGTCGTTCCGGAAACACTGATGACATAGCGTTTACCGACGGGACCACTGATAGCAGCAGCACCAAGCAGCATAACCAGCTCATAAAACGCAAACCGATCTCCTCCCAACTTTTTTGCGTATATGTAGTATGAGTGATTTTACGGAAATTCATGTATGAAAGACGCGAAAAAGACCTGAGTGCACGTAGCATTCAGGTCTTAAAATTTCGTTCCTTATTTCGTTCCAAATAAACGGTCACCCGCATCACCTAGTCCAGGTACGATGTAACCTTTTTCGTTCAGTTTTTCATCAAGCGCCGCAAGGTAAATATCAACATCTGGATGCTCTTCTTTCACCACTTCAACGCCTTCTGGTGCAGCCACTAGACACATTAACTTAATCGTCTTTGCGCCACGTTTTTTCAAGCTGTTAATTGCTTCTACGGCCGATCCACCAGTTGCAAGCATTGGATCAATTACGATAAATTCCCGCTCATTTACATCCGTTGGAAGTTTCACGTAATATTCTACTGGCTTTAATGTTTCTGGGTCACGATATAAACCAACATGCCCCACTTTCGCAGCTGGAATCATCTGAAGAATACCATCAACCATTCCAAGACCCGCACGTAAAATTGGCACAAGGCCTAGCTTTTTACCTGCAATTGTCTTTGATTGCGCTGGTCCAACCGGTGTTTCAATTTCAACATCTTTCAACGGAAGATCACGTGTAATTTCAAAGGCCATCAATGCAGCAACCTCATCAACTAGCTCACGAAATTCTTTCGTTCCCGTATTTTTGTCACGAATATACGTCAATTTGTGTTGAATTAACGGATGATCAAATACAAACACCTTACTCATCAGCTTCGACTCCTTTTTTATGCGAACAAAAGAGATCTTGATGCAACTTGTGGTTGCTACTCCCTCTTGTCGATTATTGTCCATCTTTTACTCCTTGAAAATTCTACCCAAAAAGCGGCACCCATTCAACCCTGTTCAAGATATTTCAATGATTTTTTTGCGAATAGGCACAACTAGTCGACATTTCTCGTTGAAATGAACATTTATTCTGGTAAACAAACCCACTTTCTACCATACCATCATTTCAAAAGGAGCTTTAAAAAAATTTTATAATCCGCCCAACAAAAAGGAAATATAACCCATTATTTTGACTATCGCCTATGGTCAAATAATTAAAAGTGTAGTATATTTAAATGTTTGCTCGAAAATTCAAATACGAAAAAGCCCATCCTAGTGTCAAACTAGAATGGGCCTTCTTATTTTTATAGATTTGGATACATTGGGAATTTAGCTGTTAAAGCCGCGACACGTTCACGAACTTCCTCAAGCTTCGCCTCGTCCTCAACGTTTTTCAGCGTTAATGCAATTAACGCTCCAATCTCATCCATCGCCTCTCCATCAAGACCACGAGATGTAACAGCTGCTGTTCCGATACGGATACCACTTGTTACAAATGGGCTTTCTGGGTCAAATGGAATTGTATTTTTATTCGTTGTAATCCCTACTTCATCAAGAGCTTTCTCAGCTACTTTTCCTGTAAGGTTAAGCGAACGTAAGTCTAAAAGGAGCAAGTGATTGTCTGTTCCGCCTGATACAAGGTTTACTCCTTCACTTACTAGCTTTTCACCTAAGCGCTTCGCATTTGAGATAACTGCCTCACCGTATTTTTTAAAATCAGGTGATAATGCTTCACCAAATGCAACAGCCTTTGCAGAAATAACATGCATCAGCGGGCCACCTTGAATTCCAGGGAAGATAGACTTATCAATTTTTTTACCGAATTCTTCTTTACAAAGAATCATTCCACCACGTGGTCCACGTAATGTTTTATGAGTAGTTGTTGTTACAAAGTGAGCATGAGGAACCGGGTTTGGATGTAATCCTGTAGCTACAAGACCTGCAATATGAGCCATATCAACCATTAAATATGCGCCAACTTCATCAGCAATTTCACGGAACTTCTCAAAATCAAGCTCACGCGGATAAGCACTTGCACCAGCTACAATTAATTTTGGCTTATGCTCCTTTGCTAATTCACGGACCACGTCATAATCGACACGTTGCGTGTTCTCATCTACACCATACTCAACAAAGTTGTACTGCACTCCACTGAAGTTAACAGGACTTCCGTGAGTTAAGTGACCACCATGAGAAAGGTTCATACCAAGTACTGTGTCACCTTGCTCAAGAATTGTGAAATAAACAGCCATATTCGCTTGTGCACCAGAGTGAGGTTGTACATTCACATACTCTGCACCAAAGATCTCTTTCGCACGATCACGCGCAATGTCTTCTACGATATCAACATACTCACATCCACCATAGTAACGGCGTCCAGGGTATCCCTCTGCATATTTGTTTGTTAAAACAGATCCTTGCGCTTCCATAACCGCTTCACTTACGAAGTTCTCGGATGCGATTAATTCAATTTTGTCGCGCTGACGACCCAATTCAAGCTCAATCGCCTCAAATACTTTTTGGTCTTGCTTCTTTAATGTCTCCATCCTCATTCCCCTTTCAGTTCCTACTCATTCGGTTTTTAGGATTCAAATGTTAAATTCAATTCCATTCTAACATAAGAACGATCTAAAATCCGTACTATTCATTAAAAATAGTTCCGATTATTCATGTTCTTCCGTAACAGCATAGTTCGCTCTAATCCCACCTATCAATTTAGGTCTCGTTTTCGCCACTGTTACATGAGCATGTCCAATTTCTTTAACCTGGCTACGAATCGGCACGGCCACTTCTTTTAAATGCATGCCGATAAAGGTATCTCCAATATCAATGCCCGCATCAGCTTTAATTGACTCGACTAAAACAGGATGATCCATTTTAGCATAAGCATGCGTGGCCATCGCCCCTCCTGCTGCACGAACAGGAATCGCTGAAACTGGCTCATAACCTCGTTCACGGGCTGCAGCTCTTTCCAAAACAAGCGCCCGGTTTAAGTGCTCACAACATTGAAAAGCAAGTTGAGCCCCTGTTTCTTTTTGAAATTGCGATAGAGCTTGATAAAGGGCATCAGCAATTTCACGCGATCCATTTGATCCAATATGCTCTCCGGCAACTTCACTGGTGCTTGTCCCTATTACCAACAAATGTTCGTGGGTTAATGGCATCATCGCTTGCAGATCATTCAGTACTTGAGTGAGTTGACTTACAATGTCTTCTTTGTGTACAGCCATCAATTGGCCACTCCTTTTATGCTTCGTATTCAGTAATTTTACTTACACGACGCTCGTGACGTCCACCTTCATATTCGGTTTCAAGCCAGATTTTCGCTATTTCCCGGGCAAGACCTGCCCCGATTACACGCTCTCCCATCGCAAGAACGTTACTGTTATTATGCTCACGCGTAGCCTTTGCACTGAATGTATCATGTACAAGAGCACAACGAATCCCTTTTACTTTATTTGCTGCAATCGACATTCCAATTCCCGTTCCACATACTAAAATTCCACGGTCAACCTCACCTTTTGCTACTTTTTCAGCAACTGGAATCGCATAATCCGGGTAATCGACAGATGTATCGCATTCGCAACCTACATCTTCAAACGCAATTCCCATTTCTTCCATTTGTTGTTTGATCTCTTCTTTAATATTTACTCCACCGTGATCAGAACCAATTGCTACTTTCATTTTGCATAGCCTCCTAAATGGTTTTAAGAAAAGCTCAAGCACCTCCTCTTTATTAATCGAGTCGGCACTGGAGCTTTCTAATTTTATTCCGTATGTGTCATCTTATCTTTTAAATTGTAAACCTTTCGATCGTTGCTTTCAATTGGTTTGCATGAGTTGATAAAATTTGCGCTGTCTTTGACATGTTTTGAATCGTTTCAGACTGTTGTTCTGCCATAGCTGTGACTTCTGTTGAGCCAGCAGATGTCTCCTCCGCAATCGCTGCGACTTCCTGGGATTGTTGAGAAGTAGCTTGAATTGATTCCATTTGTTGTTTCGTCATGTTCGAAATGTCGGTTATGACCGTAGCCACATCATGCACTGATTTCTCCATAAGAGCAATTGTTTCGTTTGTTTGACTGCCACGTTCCGCTTGCTTAAAGGCAACTTTCACCTGCTCATCAATTCGGTACACCACTCGTTGCACTTCTTCTTGCATATTGTGAATCAAACTTGAAATCCCTTGAACCGCTTGTGCACTTTGGTCAGCAAGCTTCCGCACTTCATTTGCTACAACCGCAAACCCTCTTCCGTGCTCCCCTGCACGTGCCGCTTCAATCGAGGCATTTAAAGCTAATAAATTCGTTTGAGCAGCAATGTCACCAACAAGACTAATGATCTCCCCTACTTCTCGCGCTTGGTCTTCTAAGCGTCCAACTGCCGCTCTTGACTCTTCATTGTCAGAAGCAAGTTGATGAATCCCTTTTACTAGTTCATCTATCGCACGGCGACTTTCGGTTAAAGCTTGTACCATTTGTTTTGATGACGATGTTGACTCTACCGCCCTTTCTTCCACATTGACGGCAAGTTTTGTGACTTCTTCCATAGCTTCTGCTGTATGCTGTACTGCATATGCAGAGCTTTCCGCACCTTGAGCAATTTCATCCATTGTTTTACCAATATCAACTGCTTTTGTCGCTGCAAATTCAGAGGATTGATTCATTTCATTAACAACAGCATTTGTTTTATGAAAGTTATCATCAATGTCTCGAACCATTTGTCGCAAACTACCCAGCATTTCATTGTAAGCAAGTCCAAGAGCCCGAAGTTCATCATCAGACTTTGAAACAGAAACATCTTGATGGATATCTCCTGCCGCTGCCAATCTTGCTGACACTTCTAACTCATTTAAAGGCTTAGTAATTACAGGCGCCGCAACATAGCCTAACACTGCACTCCAGAATACTCCTTTTATGAGCGTGAGGATGATAATCGTTTCACGGTTGAGTCCTAATATCCCCTCGAAAAAATCCCCTAAAATAAAGATAAATATAGCACTGAACCCGAATGTTACAACCGCTAGTCCACTAATTCCAATTACGAGCTTTTTACGAATACTAGCACAATATTTATTTCGTTCCCCCACCTCAATGCGCCACCTCTCATGATTTCTTCAGTTGTTTCTCTAAAGCATCAAGACACTCTTCAATATCATCGGCTGTTCTGACATATTCTTCATACAATCCACCAAACGGGTCACTAATGTCAGCTCTTTGCGATGGAATACCCACATATTCTTTTAATGTATGTACTTTATCTTGATACTCACTGAATTGGCTTGATACGAGCTCCTTATGACCTGATGTCATCGTTAAAATGACGTCTGCCCATTCAAGTAAGTCATTTGTCACAGGTTGGGACTGGTGGGAATGTTGGATGCCTTTATCTTCTAACACCAACCTTGTACCTTCTGAAGCCGGACTTCCTGGAAATGCATGTACCCCTGCAGACTTAACCTCTATTTCCGTTCCCATACGGTGACGCAAAAGCGCCTCAGCAAGTGGACTTCTACAAGTATTTCCTGTACAAACAAATAAGATATTTTTAATACTCATTTTAACTCCTCCTTCCATTTAAGCTTCTCCAATTTTTATGCACATCATCTATATTGTCTCTATTCTCTTCCATCTTATCACAGTCATTTTAAAAACTGTATCGCTGTTCATGGCAAATATACGAATCGTTTAGCCTATGACTAATAACCCGATTTCACATAGGGATTATTAGCTTCAATCCAAATCCAATCAAAATGCACCCACCAATCAATTCACCAAATGATCCAATGTATTGTCCGAATTTCCTCCCCATTAACAAGCCAATCCAGGATAGAATCATGCTCATAGCCCCAATTACTCCAACTGTGAGTAACGTTTTTGCACCTAACATCCCAAGACCAAGACCAGCAGAGAAACTATCTAGACTGACACTGACGGCAAATAAAAACAATCCCCACCCCATCGGCTTTACAAGTGAGGCATCATCCGACTTATATGCAGCAACCATCATTTGAATGCCAATCACAAGTAATAATCCACCTCCAATATACGTAGCAATCATCCCAAAATAGGATGACAGTACTTTTCCTGTAACAATCCCAAGTAAAGGCATAATGACATGGAAAGCCCCGATCGTCACTCCAATTCTAAAGATTTGTTTTAGGCGCAACCCCAGCATACCCATCCCTAGTGCAACTGAAAAAGCATCCATTCCTAGCGCCCCAGCCATAATGACTAACGTCACCACCTCATGCATACACTTCACTCCCCACACATGCTACTAAAATGTATGCAAGTCCAAAGAAGAATAGACACGAGAAAAGCAGAGAGGCGGGGCCGGTCACCCTGCTCCCAACACAAAAAAGCTCTTATGTGCGAAATCCTTACACATAAGAGCGAAAATTTTATTTTATGAGCGAGTTCGATCCTTTTATGAGCGCAATACCGTAGATATGTGCGCCATTTTGATTTTATGTGCGAACCCGTCTCAACCAGCCTTTATATGAGCGAAGTCCTCCGCTCCTTCTGCATAATCACCTCCAAATCTAAAACCAGACTCAATTACCACAATTACATCAATTTGTCCATAGACCATAGTAGAACTTTTATATAAAATTTACCATTTTATAGGATCAAAATATAATTTATCAATCGACACAACATTTGCCGGCACAAACACAAAAAAGCTCTTATGTGCGAAATCCTTACACATAAGAGCGAAAATTTTATTTTATGAGCGAGTTCGATCCTTTTATGAGCGCAATACCGTAGATATGTGCGCCATTTTGATTTTATGTGCGAACCCGTCTCAACCAGCCTTTATATGAGCGAAATCCGCTAAGTCATCGAAATCCTCAATTCCTCAAACTCACTCCCCATCTAATGCTCAGACCACTCTCCCGCCAGCTGCTTTTTCAAGTCGGTTCATAATCGCCACGCCTACTCCTTCGTTTGGGAACGTTTCGGAGTAAATGACATCAATTTCTTTTTGATCGAATTGTCTTAACGTATCATAAAGCTTTGTAGCGACACTCGCTAAATCCTCTCGCTCGCCACAAGCAATTACAGCATCGGCATCGTAATGGTTAGCTCGCTCTTTTGTAGTCAAGACGCCGACTCTTTTCCCCTGCCCTCGAGCTTCGTTTAAGAGAGGTTGAATGTTGGATGCGTCCTTCACTAACGTCAGACTCCCTTTAGGTGCATAGTGCGTGTATTTCATTCCTGGAGAGCGTGGGGTATCTTCTGTATCTTTAAGCGAGGGGTCGATTGTGACTTCGCCAATCACTTTTTCAATCTGTTCTACAGTAACTCCGCCTGGACGATAGAGCATCGGTACGTCTACTGAGCAATCTAGTACTGTTGATTCAAGTCCAACACCCGTACTACCGCCATCGACAACAGCAGCAATTCGCCCTTGTAGGTCATGATAGACGTGTTGCGCTGTAGTGGGGCTTGGTTTACCCGATAAATTCGCACTCGGTGCCGCAACAGGTACTCCAGCAGCTTCAATTAATTCCAGAGCCGTTGGATGACTCGGCATGCGGATCGCTACCGTTTCAAGTCCAGCCGTCACATTTTTCGCAATCGATCCTTTTTTCTTAAAAATTAATGTTAACGGCCCTGGCCAAAATGCATCCATTAATTTTTCAGCAGCGCGAGAAACCTCAGTAACGAGCTCGTCCAACTGCTCTTTTTTTGAAATATGGACAATGAGTGGATTATCACTCGGTCTACCTTTCGCTTTAAATATTTTTGCAATTGCTTCCTCGCTTAAGGCATTAGCTCCAAGTCCGTACACAGTTTCTGTGGGAAATGCTACGACTTCTCCACTTTTTATCCACAAGCCAGCAATCCTTATATATTCATGTTTTTTATCATCACCAATTACGTTATCCACATTGAACACTTTCGTCTGTTTATAACTCATGTTTCACCGCCCCTATCTCCTTTATTTTGCAAGGGTTGTCGTCCCTTGTCAAACCAAGCGACAATAATCGACTAAAACCTAGTAATAATAAGGGTTTCAGTGTGGTTTAAGCGAACCCTCTCTAAGGATTCGACAATCATTTTCGCACAAATCAAAAAACAAGTTATCCACCGCTGTGGACAACCTGTGTATAAGTAGCGTATTTCACTTGTTTAAAAGTCAGTTATTCACATGTTAATCGTTTAATTCACATGCCCATACTCTCACCGATTTATCCACCGTTTGTTTATAATGCGTGGATTGTTGGATAGCTTTTGGCACTCGGTCTTTTTGAATCTCTTTAAAATCTAATTGGTAAAATAAAGGCGAGGCCGATTTTGCACACATATACACATGTTGGACATCATGGTCTTTTGCATAAGCTAGAGCCACTTGTAAAAATTCCAGTGTCAAAACTCCCGTCCAAATCGGTGAATCTAGCACAAGTGAACGTAACAGTGCTACATCATCATACTGTTCGATTCCTACCGCTCCAATAACTTGCTCGTCCTCATCTTCCACAATAAGAAATTGGCTTATTGAGTGCTCAATTCCAGTAGAATGAAGTCCTGCTCTTGCCACTAACCTTTGAATAGGTAATATATCTTTTGTTGCCGCTTTTCTAACAACAATACTCATATTAATCCACTCCTTGAACGATTCGAGTCGTACACCTGCTAGTAGCTTGTCTATTAGGTATAGCTCTTTACTCGATATCTATGCAAGGAGAAAAGTTTTATGCCTGATCGTTACCAAAAAGACTTTCAATAATAGAAGAAAAAATTTCTATAACAAAGAATGTTACTTCAACTTCTTCTGTTTTCTCATCGGCTGATTCATCACATGACGATTCAACCGCTTCGCCATTTGCCATATCTAAAAAGCATAGTGGAGGAAATAAAACGCACCACCAGTTTTCACCTTTTCCTTCGCCTAGCGTAATTAAAACCGCATCATACATTCCTGCTGGATAAACTAAGTTTCCATAAAGCTTCGTTGGAAATTGAACTTCATCAAATGAAACGGTAAATTGTTGGCTCAACCCTTGCTTTTCTAATTCACGTGCTATAATCGCTTCGATTTCAGGAAGATTATTTGTGATTTCATTTTTGGCATCTTCTAAATCAATTAATCCTGTAACCCACTCTGTAATCGCAGCGTTCACTTCATCACGAATTTCACGCTTTAAAATTTGGTCACTTACCGCATCACTATTTGCAAGGATACGAAGACGAATCGCTTCATCTTGACTAACCGTTTCATGATGATTCGCTACGGCAACGGTTTGTTGGGATTCGTAACTTACTAGTAAAACGAATAAAGAGAATAATAGATAAATAATAACTTTTGGATTCATGGTTTTGCACCGCCCTTTCATCACACAGTATGGTCAGGGCCGTGCTCAATTAAACATGAAAGTGTTCGACAAATTTAGTCTATTATTCTTCCTTCAACGTGCCATAGGCAAATACCATTCGATCTTTCCCACTGATATCAAGTTTCACTTCAGTCGTTGCCTGAGGAAGGACTTCTTGCAATAATTGGCGCACGGTTTCCCCTTGCCCTGCTCCAACCTCTAAAGCGACAAGTCCAGTTTTCTTGATGACACCTGGTAGTTCCTTTATTAATCGACGGTATAGCTCGTACCCATCCTGACCTCCAAATAGGGCAAGATGAGGCTCATGATCGCGTACATGCACAGCTAATTCATCATGCTCACCTAAAGGAATATAAGGTGGATTTGAAACAACGATGTCATACTTTTTATTCTCTTTTAATGGTGTTTGAAGGAGGTCACTCTCAAAAAAATCGACCTTTGCAGCAAGCTCTGCAGCATTTGACTTAGCTATATTCAGAGCTTCTAGGGAAATATCGACTGCCTCTACTTTTTGAGAGGCGTCCTCTTTTGAAAGCGTGATAGCAATCGCTCCACTTCCACAACCAACATCGAGTACCTCTACCGATTGATCATGGAATAACTCCGTTTTAAAATGGAGGACATGTTGAACAAGCTCTTCGGTTTCTGGGCGTGGAATCAGAACATATTGATTAACATGAAAACGACGTCCGTAAAATTCCTGATACCCCATTAAGTGCTGGACGGGAACCCCTTCGGCATGAGTAAGAATATCTTTTCTAAACGCATCCCAAACATCCTGTTTAATGGGATCGTGAAACATCATAAAAAGCTTAGTCCGGTTCACCTCAAGGTGGTGAAGCAACAGCCATTCAGCTGCCGTACCCTCTCCCCCAAGGTCCACTAAAAAAGAAGAAGCCCAACGGAGGGCTTCGTGTATCGTCTTTGGCATCAGATTACTCTTCAGCATTTTGCATCATTTCTGCTTGTTCTTCCACAATGAGAGCATCGATGACTTCATCTAGCTTCCCTTGTAAAATTTGCTCAAGCTTTTGGATCGTTAAACCGATGCGGTGGTCTGTTACACGACTTTGTGGGAAGTTATACGTACGGATCCGCTCTGAGCGATCACCTGTTCCAACTGCAAGCTTACGGTTTTGATCATACTCAGCTTGCACTTCGCGTTGAACTTTATCATAGACACGCGCACGTAGTACCTTCATTGCTTTTTCTTTGTTTTTAATTTGAGACTTCTCATCTTGACAAGATACGACAGTACCTGTTGGCAAGTGAGTTAAACGAACAGCTGACATCGTAGTATTTACACTTTGTCCGCCTGGTCCACTCGATGTAAACGTATCTACACGAATGTCCTTGTCGTGAATCTCTACTTCCACTTCTTCTGCTTCAGGAAGAACAGCAACGGTTGCTGTAGATGTATGAATACGGCCACCTGATTCCGTTTGTGGAACACGCTGAACACGGTGAGCACCATTTTCATATTTCATTTTCGAATAAGCTCCAGCACCATTGATACTGAAAATAATCTCTTTGTAGCCACCAAGCTCTGTTGATGTGGCTTCGATCAAATCAGTCTTCCAACCTTGCGCCTCCGCAAAACGTGAATACATTTTGTAAAGGTCACCTGCAAATAATTGTGCCTCATCTCCACCGGCAGCTCCACGAATCTCAACGATAACGTTCTTATCATCGTTCGGGTCTTTCGGTAGAAGGAGGATTTTAAGACGCGCTTCTAGCTCTTCTTTGCGAGTTGAAAGCTCATCCATTTCCTCTTTTACCATTGCATACATCTCATCATCAAGCTTATCTTCAAGCATCGCTTTAGCATCTTTATATTGCGAGACGACTTCCTTATACTCACGGTAAGCTTGAACCGTATCTTCAATGCTTGATTGTTCTTTTGAGAATTCACGTAACTTCTTATTATCACTAATTATATCCGGGTCACTTAATAATTCATTTAAACGATTGTAACGGTCTTCTACTGATTGTAAACGATCTAACACGGCTTTCACCTCATTAAAATTTCCAGTGCATAACATTCTAATTATAGTATATGCCCACTTCTGGGTCAATGCGAGGAAAGATTCTCTCTTTGTTTTACCTTAGCATATCAAGGGAATACTGATTTTATGAAAACTGATACGTACATTTTATGAGGTGATGTCGATGAAATACGTAGTTATTGGCGGGGATGCTGCAGGCATGAGTGCAGCGATGCAAATTATTAGGCAAGATGATAACGCAAAAGTGACAACCCTAGAGATGGGGGAGTATTACTCTTACGCTCAGTGCGGCCTACCATATGCGGTGGGGGGTTTAGTAAAAGGTGGACTGGATGATCTTGTTGCACGCGAGGTGGAAACCTTCCGCGAAAAGTACGGCATTGATGCCAGAGTGAACCACGAGGTCAAACATGTAGATATTGATGAAAAAGTGGTATCAGGGGATGGATTTAACATTCCTTATGATCGCCTCTTAATTGCCACAGGTGCAAGCCCCATTGTTCCAGATTGGGAAGGGGTCGATATAGACGGAATCCATTCCATTAAAACGATTCCTGATACAGAAGCGATTATGAATGACATGAAAAAGGATCCTCGTCATATCGTAGTCATTGGCGGAGGGTACATCGGACTTGAGATGGCTGAGAACTTGGTAGAACAAGGGAAAAAGGTAACGTTGATCCAAAGAGGGCCACAGTTGGGCACGATCTTTGACAAAGAAATGGCGAAATTAATTCATGAAGAAGCAACAGATCACGGGGTGAATCTTCTTTTAAATGAGGAAGTGAAAGGTTTTAAAGGAGAAGATCGTGTACAGGAAGTTATAACAGATAAACAAACCATTAAAGCTGATATGGTGATTGTCGCAATTGGCGTTAAACCCAATACCCACTTTTTAAAAGAGACCGGCATTCACCTTCACGAAAGTGGCGCAATTAAAGTAAATGCTTATATGGAAACCAATATTAAAGACGTATATGCTGCTGGAGACTGCGCTACTCAATATCACCGAATCAAGGAGCATGATGACTTTATTCCACTTGGCACACACGCTAATAAACAAGGACGTATTGCCGGCTTAAACATGGCAGGTTCCACTAGGACGTTTAAAGGGATCGTCGGTACATCGATATTAAAATTCTTTTCTTTAACCCTAGGTAGATGCGGACTTTCTCAAAAAGAAGCGGATGCCCTCCACATTCCGACCGAATTCGTTGATGCAGAAATTCCACATCATGCAACTTACTACCCTGGTGCCGAAGTGCTAACGATTCGTTTAATGTATCAAAGACACACTGAGCAATTATTAGGTGCCCAAATTATCGGAAAAGAAGGCGTCGATAAACGGGTTGATGTTTTAGCTACCGCCCTTTACCATAAAATGACGATGGAAGACCTCGAAAATCTCGACCTTGCTTATGCCCCTCCTTACAACGGAGTTTGGGATCCCATTCAACAAGCCGCAAGACGTCGTGGATAGTGAGGCTGAGACAAAAGTATTTTAACTTATGGAAAATCGAACATTACTGATGCGGTCTCTGTATACCGCTCCTGAAATATACTTCGCTTTCCGCGGGAAGCTAGTGAGCCTCCTCGTGCTACGCACTGTGGGGTCTCACTTATGCTTTTCATCCCACAGGAGGTCTACGTATATTTCATCCGCTCATTTAGCGCTTCGTTCGTATCCTGAGTTAACCCTCTAGATTGTCCCAGCTTTTTTTATTTTTGATTTTTCTGTTAATTTTATCTGTTCGTGGTATAATAGTACTACACTCAAAAAAAAACACCCGCAAGCGCGGGTGCTTCCATTAACTTTCTTTTAAATGAATTTCATACCTAGGAACTTCAAGCAAGAATGTTCGTTTCAATTTGTCGAGCTCCGTTTTTTTGTTCGTTTGGTCAAACTCCTGTGGAACATGAACGGTTACCCAAGCGTTATGCCCGGCAATCATCACAGAACCCGGATTAAATGGTGATTCATTTGCAACGATTCGCTTCATAAGAGCTTGATCGTCCCCTAAGTCCTGATGATAGTTATTCGCAGAGCGATAACTCCCCCCAGTGGTATTTACTTCTGCCATTTGACTCTTCATAGCAGAGTGACGAATCGATCCATAATTAATTGGCCCCGGTCCAAGTAAACCATATGTTACTTGTTCAGGTGAAATCCGATGGTTATCATTCAGCGCTTGAACATCAGGAGTATCTGGATCGTTACACCCTGTGACTAAGAACGTCCCAACCAATAACCCAACTAACCATTTTTTCTTCATTGTGAGCACCTCCTGCAGCAGGTGACGCTGCATGATTAGGATACCCAATAAAGACGCGTTACACGTTGTTAGATTTGACCATGTTTAACAGGTACATTCGGTAAGCGTGACGGCTTATTTGGTACTTCATGACATGTGCGGCAGCGTGGCTCATAAGCTTCAGAAGCCCCTACTAAAATAATTGGATCTGTATAAGAAGCAGGCTTTCCGTCAATTAATCGCTGTGTTCTGCTTGCTGGCGTTCCACAGACTGGGCAAACCGCTTGAAGCTTTGTAACTTCTTCTGCCAAAGCCATAAGTGGCATAATCGGTCCAAACGGCTCTCCTCTGAAATCCTGATCAAGGCCTGCACAAATGACACGAATCCCACGATTGGCAAGCTCATCAGCAACTGCCACGATCCCCTCATCGAAGAACTGAACTTCATCTACTGCAACGACTTGCGTCTCGGGATTTACGTGCTCAAGAATATCAACGGAAGTGCGTACCGGCATAGCACACACCTTTGTTCCATTATGGGAAACAACCTCTTCCTCACTGTAGCGATTATCAATTACTGGCTTAAATACTTGTACTTTAAGTTTCCCAAAGCTCACCCGACGTACTCGACGAATTAGCTCTTCTGATTTTCCTGAGAACATACTTCCACAAATTACTTCTAAACGACCTTCATGCCCCGTCACACGCATATTCATTCCCCACCTTACAACAAATAATAAAAATGCTTAGCCCAAAGTAATGACCATCTTTGTTCATAGCATTTCAACCTTTTCATTTCAAAACTTTGCTTTTCAATCTTAGCATCTCAATTTATCTCAACATTCATTTTGACATGTATTGGATTACTTATTCTAGATTAATCTTGCATAATACTGCCTATTTGAGTCAATAAATGCACTGCTGTGCACGCCTCGGTGCAAAAAAAACAGGCAAGTGCAGTGCGCTTGCCTGTTCGCATATCCAGTTTACTTCATGTTGTATTTCTTCTTGAAACGATCAACACGTCCACCAACATCGTTAAGCTTCTGCTTACCTGTGTAGAATGGGTGCGAATCTGAACTGATCTCAACTTTTAGAAGCGGGTATGTGTTACCATCTTCCCACTCGATTGTTTCAGCAGAACCTTTAGTAGAACCGCTTAGAAACTTAAAACCAGTACTTGTATCCATGAAAACCACTTTTTGATATTCTGGGTGAATACCTTGTCTCATTGCTTTCATCTCCTTCCGCCCTGAATCTTTTCGAAACAGAGTTATCTAATCACACATGACGAAATTATAACAAGCCAAGCTTCCTTTTGCAACTGTATTTTACATCTATTTAAAAGGTATGAAGATGTACATCTATGCAAATCGCTTCATGGCCGTTTTTCAAGGAATAACTTTTACATTATTTTCTTCGGCTTGTCCCGCTCATATCTTTTTCCATTTCACTAAAGAAATCAGCATTTGTCTTCGTGTTTTTCACTCGACGAATAAATTGATCGACAAAGTCATGCGATTCATTCATTGTCTTGCGAATCGCCCATAACTTATCTAACTGATCTTTTGGCAAAAGAAGTTCTTCTTTACGCGTACCAGAACGACGAATATCGATTGCTGGGAAGATACGGCGTTCAGCCAATTTACGATCAAGATGAAGTTCCATATTACCGGTTCCCTTGAACTCTTCATAGATGACATCATCCATACGAGAACCCGTCTCTACAAGAGCTGTTGCAAGGATCGTCAGACTTCCACCTTCTTCAATATTACGCGCTGCACCGAAAAAACGCTTTGGACGGTGGAATGCTGCTGGGTCAATACCACCTGATAATGTACGTCCACTTGGTGGGATGACTAAGTTATAAGCACGCGCAAGACGTGTAATACTATCCATTAAAATAACGACATCTTTGCGATGCTCGACTAATCTCATTGCGCGTTCAAGCACAAGTTCAGCTACTTTAATATGATTTTCTGGCACTTCATCAAACGTAGAACTGACAACTTCCCCTTTTACTGAACGTTCAATATCTGTTACTTCCTCAGGACGCTCATCAATTAAGAGCACGATTAATTCAACATCAGGGTGATTTTCAGCAATGCTGTTCGCTACTTCCTTCATTAAAGAGGTCTTACCAGCTTTTGGAGGGGCTACAATGAGGCCACGTTGACCAAATCCGACTGGGGAAATCATATTAATAATTCTAGATGAAACTCTTCCTGGGGCAGTTTCGAGCTCAATTTTTTGTTCAGGGTATAAAGGTGTTAAGGCAGGGAAGTGAGGGCGTTCCTTTGATGTTTCAGGTGCATCACCGTTAACCGCTTCGACATGAAGTAGACCATGATAGCGCTCATTTTCTTTAGGAGGTCTTACTTTTCCTGATACTTTGTCTCCATTACGCAAATCAAAGCGTCGAATTTGCGAGGCAGAAATATAAATATCTTCTGAACTTGGCATGTAATTAATTGGTCTTAAAAAGCCAAATCCTTCTGTTTGAATAATTTCTAAGACGCCTTCCATAAACATAAGACCATCTTTTTCAGCTTGGCCTTTTAAAATCGCAAAAATAAGTTCGCGTTTTGTTAGTTTACTATAATAAGAGACTTTATATTGTTTGGCTAACTCATAAAGCTCTTTCAGCTTCATTTTTTCTAAATCGGCTATATTGACACTGCTCATTATTACACCACACTCTATTAATAGTTATATTACACCGGATCGATTATAGAATGATGAAGTAGTATAAGTA
Organism: Alkalihalophilus sp. As8PL; assembly: GCF_040939795.1. Lineage (GTDB taxonomy): Bacteria > Bacillota > Bacilli > Bacillales > Bacillaceae_D > Alkalihalophilus > Alkalihalophilus lindianensis. Next base: position 2,137,302 of record NZ_CP162551.1, on the reverse strand, counting down.
AAAGATCGGTCATATATTTAAACTCAGAATACTTGTATCATTGTACCCTAAAAAGCAAAAGTTATTCAAGCATCCAGTTTTTCCTACCTACTAGTTGTTAGGGAAAGTACTTAATAAATAATGAAAGCTAGACACATGTCTAGCTTTCATTATGATCATTATTTAATAACAAGACCTGGCTTCTTTTGCATGCTGTGAGTACCGTCTACAAAGCGAACTGTACCTGACTTGGCACGCATAACAATTGATTGGGTTGTCGCATTGGATCCTTTGTAATAGACACCTTTTAACAATTCACCATCCGTTACCCCAGTCGCCGCAAAAATACAGTCATCTCCTTTTACAAGGTCATCCATTAGAAGAACCTTATTCGAGTCACTGATTCCCATCTTCTTGCAACGCTCAAGTTCAGCTTCGTCTTGAGGAAGAAGGCGCCCTTGTAATTCTCCGCCCAAGCATTTCAAACCAACAGCTGCTAGTACTCCCTCTGGTGCGCCGCCTGAACCAAGCAGAAGATCTACCCCAGTGTCATCAAACGCTGTGTTAACAGCAGCTGCAACATCACCATCTGGTAAGAGCTTGATACGTGCACCCGCTTCTCTTATTTCTTGGATAATTCTTTCATGACGAGTACGATTAAGGATCGTCACAACTAAATCCTCGATATCTTTATTCTTAGCGCGAGCAACGGCTTTTAAGTTATCAATAATCGGAGCATCAATATCGATTTGCCCCACTGATTCAGGACCCACTGCAATTTTATCCATGTACATATCCGGTGCATGTAAAAGATTGCCGTGGTCAGCAACAGCTAAAACAGCTAGTGCGTTCCACTGTCCTGAGGCAACGATATTTGTTCCTTCAAGTGGGTCTACTGCTACATCTACACGAGGACCATAGCCATTTCCTAGCTTTTCGCCAATATAGAGCATAGGCGCCTCGTCCATCTCCCCCTCACCAATAACAACCGTGCCTTTCATTGGAATGGTATCAAACACATCTCGCATCGCTTCAGTAGCAGCGCGATCTGCTTCTTCTTTATTCCCGCGTCCCATCCAACGTCCAGAAGCTAATGCTGCCGCTTCTGTGACACGCACAAGCTCCATCGATAAACTTCTCTCCATCTAATCCCTCTCCCTTATTGCATCTAACTTTTGACTTGATCCAATTCATCTTCAGTTAATTTCTCTCGCCACAATTTAGCACCTAAACCTAGAAGCTTCTTCTCTAAGTTTTCATAACCACGATCAACATGTTCAAGTCCTGAGAGTTCTGTGACACCATCGGCAATTAATCCAGCTACCACTAATGCCGCTCCAGCACGTAAATCACTTGCGCGTACTTTCGCACCTTGAAGAGGCGTTTTCCCGTTAATAATCGCAGAACGTCCTTCAACTTTTACATTAGCTCCCATTCTTCTTAACTCATCAATATGTTTAAAACGGGCATTATAAATAGTATCGGTTACAATGCTCGTACCACTTGCTTGTGTGAGAAGCGTCGTGAATGGTTGCTGCAAGTCCGTTGGGAAACCAGGGTATACTAGAGTCTTAATGTCTACCCCTTTTTTCTCGCCGGTATTATGGATCAATACTTGATCGTCGTTTGCCTCCACGGTTACGCCCATTTCGCGTAATTTTGCGATAAGAGAATCTACGTGATAAGGAATAACATTGTCAATGATCACTTTTTGACCAATTGCTGCTGCTAATATCATGTAAGTACCAGCTTCAATCCGATCCGGGATAATCGAGTGACGACACCCTTTAAGGGAATCCACGCCATCAATTCGAATCACGTTCGTACCTGCCCCTTTAATCTTTGCGCCCATGCTTGTTAGCAACGTTGCAACATCAATGATCTCAGGTTCCTTAGCGGCATTTTCGATAATCGTTTGACCTTTTGCACGCACAGCAGCAAGCATAATGTTAATGGTTGCTCCTACACTGACAACATCTAAATAAATACGAGCTCCACGAAGTTCGTCTGCGCGCAAATAGATCGCACCTTGCTCATTTGTCACACGAGCCCCAAGCGCTTCAAAGCCTTTAATATGTTGGTCTATCGGACGAGGGCCTAAGTTACACCCACCTGGAAGTCCAATGACGGCTTTATTAAATTTTCCAAGCATTGCTCCCATTAAATAATAGGAAGCACGTAATTTCTTTACTTTTCCGTTTGGCAAAGGCATAGCGATCATCTCTGATGGATCAATTTTAATTTCTTGATCTGCAAGAGATAACTCAACCTCGCCTCCTATTTCCCTTAGTAGATCAGCTAATAATTGAACATCTGAAATACCAGGTAAATTATCAATAGTAACCGGAGAGTCTGCTAAAATAGCTGCCGGAATTAACGCGACTGCACTGTTTTTAGCTCCACTAATTTGTACGGTACCCTCTAGTGGATGACCGCCATCAATCATTAATTTTTCCATAACCGCATCCCTTCTAACCATGCTCATGATTAATAGATATACGTCTTATAACGTTTGTATCCATTATACCCAAAGAGAGGAAAAAGTAACGGTGAGAGTTGTCACATATGAACGATTCTCACCGTTTCTTGTCGCCAAAACGCCCTTCCCTTTTGGCTTAGCGATTATTCCAATCTGCAAGAAATTTTTCAATTCCTTGATCTGTTAATGGGTGCTTTGCTAATTGTTGAATGACTTTAAATGGGATCGTCGCAATATGCGCCCCACGTGCTGCTGATTCTGTTACATGAACCGGATGACGTACAGATGCCGCAATAATTTCTGTCGGAATCTCGTGTACATCGAAAATATCCGCAATTTGTGAAATTAACTCAAGACCATCTTGACCGATATCATCAAGTCTTCCAAGGAACGGAGACACATACGTTGCACCTGCACGAGCTGCAAGTAGAGCTTGTACAGCGGAGAACACAAGTGTTACGTTTGTTTTAATATTTAACTCAGAGAACGCATGGACTGCCTTAAGCCCTTCTGTTGTCATTGGAACCTTCACTGTAATATTCGGGGCAATTGCAGCAAGTTCCTTCCCCTCTTTAATCATACCTTCTGCATCAAGGGCAATTACTTCTGCACTAACAGATTCAGATACGATATCAGTAATTTCACGCAGGCGATCGTGAAAATCAACACCTTCTTTTGCAACAAGTGAAGGATTAGTTGTCACACCTGCTAAAATACCAAGCTCTTTTGCTTCACGAATTTCATCTATGTTTGCCGTATCAATAAAAAATTTCATGCTCATCACCTCAAGGATTTATAGAATATACGTTTTGAAAACGCTATTAAAATTACTTATCTGACTTGTAATCGCTTACTCATTATAGTAAAAAAATATTGGTTCAAAAATAATAAAGTTGAATTATGCCAGTTTTTGACGAAAACACTCGTAAAATGACGTTAAAAGCAGCTCAAGTGAACTGCTTTTAACGAATTCTTACTATAATTATGCTTTGTTTGAAGAACCAAACTCACGCATTTTGCCTTGAACTGTTTCTTTGATCGCTTCACGAGCTGGACCTAGGAATTTACGTGGATCGTATTCATTAGGCTTAGCAGCAAGCGTTTCGCGAATAGCTTTTGCAGATGAGATTTGGCTTTCTGTATTTACATTGATTTTAGCATGTCCAAATTCAATCGCTTTTTGGATATCTTTTGTTGGGATACCTGTTCCACCGTGAAGTACAAGTGGAATTCCAACTAGACCATCGATTTCTTTCATGTGATCGAAACCAAGGTTAGGCTCACCTTTGTAAGGGCCATGTACTGAACCTAGTGCTGGTGCAAAACAATCAACACCAGTTGCTTCAACTAGCTCTTTACACTCAGATGGAATCGCATAAGCTGCTTCTGCATCATCAACGATTAGATCATCTTCTTGTCCACCAATGCGGCCAAGCTCAGCTTCTACAGAAACTCCAAGAGCATGGGCAACAGCAACAACACGTTTAGTAAGCGCGATGTTTTCTTCTAGTGGGTAGTGAGAACCATCAATCATTACTGATGTAAATCCTGCATGGATCGCCTCAACGCATTTTTCAAAGCTTGAACCGTGATCTAAGTGAATCGCTACAGGAACCGTCACTTTGTACTCTTCCATAAGTGATTCAACCATTTTTACAACTGTTTTAAAACCACCCATGTAACGAGCAGCACCTTCAGAAACACCACAAATTACTGGTGAGTTTTCCTCTTGAGCAGCTTGTAGGATTGCTTGAGTAAACTCAAGGTTATTCAAGTTAAATTGGCCAACAGCGTAGCCTTCCGCCTTTGCTTTGTTAAGCATGTCTTTCATTGAAACTAAAGGCATCGTACATCCTCCTTTATGTGTGAGCATTCATAGATATCTGTCGTCCGCTAAGCGAGCAAGCATACTATCGTATCCATTTAAAAAGATTCCCGAATAGATCAGTAAATATCCAACTATCTATATGTATGAGATCTTTTAAATCGTTTCGCTCGATTAGTTTGAACGTGTCCATTATAGCATACTCTCTTAGAATTACACCCTTTTGCAGAGGAGAAACGACAAGTTTTTTAAAGTAAACGCTTCCTTTTAGTTATCTCGAGTTTATGTGGTAACTAAGTGGTCTTTGATCACTTTTCTCACGTCATCAATGTCAAATGGTTTAGCAAAGTGAGTAATCGCTCCAAGTTGCATCGCCTCATTGATTAAGTTTAATTCTCCGTATGCCGTCATCATAATCACTTGAATTTCTTCATGCTTTTCTTTAATGCGACGTAAAATTTCAAGACCATCCATTCCTGGAATCTTCATATCTAATAGAACTAAATCAGGAGAGTCCTCTTCCACAACTTTTAAAGCTTGTACTCCATTAGCTGCTTGATACAATTGATAACCATCCTTTTGTAGGATTTCCGTTAATAAAACTCGAATACCATACTGATCGTCTACTACTAAAACCTTATGCATAGCCATCCTCCTTTAACTTTTAACACCTAAAATTTACAACATTTTTTACCTCACAATAAAATGACTCATTCACTTTAAATGAGTCGCTACTCTACCGTATCATGTACTACTTCTGCAACTATGTCTTAATTCCTGCAAAAGAGCTAACATCTTACAAATTATTATACGACAAAGTTCTCGAACGTTGTCGATTTAAGTGTTTCTTCCCTTTTTTCTTTGAAATGGTTACGCTATAATGCACGTAGACTTTCATGAGGAAAAGGAGTTACCAAGATGATCCCCATTTTCACCACTCAATTAATGGGCCGTATCAAGGCCGTACGCGAAAAAGAAGAAGAATTTGAAGATGCCGCTCGCCTGATGGCACAAGCACTTGTTGGCGATGGTACTGTTTATGTATACGGAACACGTGAACTTCGCGGTATTACTAGCGAGGTAGAATATGGAACAGACCGAGATGAATCCATTAAAGCTCTCACTCAAGAAAATTTGAACGAACTCACTACGGCTGATCGCGTGATGCTTTTTTCACCCTTCACTAATGATGATGAAGCATGTCGCTTAGCAACGAAATTACATGTACAAGGCGTACCTTTTGCTGCGATTTCAAATTTCTATGATGAGCAAGATGCAGCCTATTCCCTAGCTGATGTCCATATTGATTTTGAAAGTGATATTGGACTCGTCCCGGATGAAGAAGGCAAACGAAGTGGTTACCCAACTTCTATTATAGGACTCTATACTTATTTTTGCTTACTTTTAACGATAAAAGAAATCATGAGTGAGTATTAATTAGCTTTTCTATGCGAAAAGAAAAAGGTTTGCCCTCAATTTAGGCAAACCTTTTTTATTTATTATTTTTTTAATGATGCGCCAATAAAGTCACGGAATAGAGGTTGTGGGCGTGTTGGGCGAGAAACGAATTCTGGATGGAACTGAGAAGCGATGAAGTATGGGTGATCATTAAGCTCAACGATCTCCACTAAACGACCATCTGGGCTTGTCCCAGAGAACGTAAATCCTGCTTTCTCCATTTGCTCACGGTATTCGTTGTTGAACTCGTAACGATGACGATGACGCTCGTATACGACTTGCTCACCATATGCCGATTGAGCCAATGAACCATCGATAAGCTTACAAGGGTATAGACCAAGACGTAGTGTACCGCCAAGATCTTCAATATCTTTTTGCTCAGGAAGAAGGTCAATGATCGGGTATGGAGTTGCTGGGTTTAATTCAGCTGAGTTTGCTCCTTCAAGACCAAGTACGTGACGAGCAAATTCAACGGTTGCTAGCTGCATACCTAAGCAAATCCCAAGGAAAGGAACATGTTTTTCACGTGCATATTTAATAGCTGAAATTTTCCCTTCAATTCCACGATCACCAAATCCACCAGGTACTAAAATACCATCTGCATCTTGAAAAAGGCTCTCTACGTTTTCATCTGATACTTTTTCAGCATCAACCCATTCAATTTCAAGGTCTGCATCAAATGCATAGCCTGCATGGCGAAGTGCTTCTGCTACTGATAAATATGCATCTGGTAAGGCAACATATTTACCAACAAGAGCAATTTTCACTTTGTTTGATAAGTTTTGTACCTTCTCAACAAGAGATGTCCACTCTGTCATTTCCGCTTCCTTTGTAGAAAGCTTTAAGTGGTCACAAACGATTTGATCAAAGTTTTGCGCTTGAAGCTCAAGTGGTACTTGATAAAGTGTTTCCGCATCACGCGCTTCGATGACTGCATCTTTATGAATATCACAGAACAATGCAATCTTTTCTTTCATATCTTGTGGTACTGGTCTTTCTGTACGAACCACAATGACATTTGGTTGAATACCAAGGCTACGTAATTCTTTTACGCTATGTTGCGTTGGTTTTGATTTCATCTCACCTGCAGCAGCAAGATATGGGATTAATGTACAGTGAACGTACATGACATTATCCATCCCGATGTCACTCTTAATTTGGCGGATCGCTTCTAGGAAAGGCAAACTCTCGATATCACCAACTGTTCCACCGATCTCTGTAATGACAACATCTGCATTCGTTTCACGACCTGCACGGAAAACACGTTCTTTAATTTCATTTGTTACGTGAGGGATAACTTGAACCGTTCCACCAAGATAATCGCCACGACGCTCTTTTTTCAGAACAGTAGAGTAAATTTTACCTGTTGTAACATTACTGTTTTGGCTTAAGTTAATATCAATAAAACGCTCATAGTGACCTAAATCAAGATCCGTTTCAGCTCCATCGTCTGTTACGAATACTTCCCCATGTTGATATGGGCTCATTGTCCCTGGGTCAACGTTGATATATGGGTCAAATTTTTGAATCGTCACCTTTAACCCGCGGTTTTTTAATAGACGTCCTAATGAAGCTGCTGTAATCCCTTTACCAAGTGATGACACTACGCCACCTGTAACAAAAATATACTTAGTTGCCATGCGATCGACTCCTCTACTTTTCATCCAAAATGTATTTTCCCCTAAAATGGTCAATAAAATAAAAAAAACAAAAGCGACAGCTCACCCTAGAAAGGGGGCGCACTTTTGTTTTGGTCATAGTAATATGCATTAGCTTTTAATAAAGCCCAAAAATGATTCTACCTAGTTCAGACAAAGAAGTCAAGTCTCTCTTAAAAAGACTGAAAACGCAATTAACGTTATTCTTCCTCTTCTTCTAAGTCATCCTCACTATCATCATCGTCAAATCCATCAAGATCATCTTTTTCAGTGAAGGTATCATCTGTATCATCTTCTTCATCTGCATCTTCTTCATTGGAGATCTCGTCCAACTCATCTTCAAGGTCTTCAAATTCATCATCGAAGCCGTCGAAGCCATCTACCATGAGATCGTCCTCTTCTTCTTTAGCAGTCTTTTTACGAGGGTTTACTGGTGCAGTAATTTCCTCTTCAGACTGTTCGTGTGGGTACCAGCTTTTAAGTCCCCAGTTGTTATCACCAAGCGTTAAGAAACGTCCATCAATGTTTAAATCCGTATACAAAAATGAAATACGTTCATTCACATCTTTTTTAGTCATTTGCTTGATTTGAACAATTTCTTTAACTAAATCATTAAAGTTATAAGGTTTACGCTTTTCTTTCATTAAAGCATACGTTACTTCAATCATTGAAAGCTCTTGTAACTCATCCTTTTTCATCTCTTTTAGGTTCAACGTACACACGTCCTTTCAGCATTCTTGCATCTATTGCATATTAAATATTTGGCATAAAGTACATACCTTTCATTATAAACACATTTCATATAAATATGCTAGATTCTAGACGAAAAAGAATTTGAGACAAATTGATCAATTTACTAGAGAAGCGATGCACAAAAAGAGGCCGGGACAAAAGTGATTTAACTAAATGAAAATCCAACATAATGACAGATGTAGATATAAGCCGTTCCTGAAATAGAATTCGCTTTCAGCAGAAGCCGGTGAGCCTCCTCGTGCTATCACACTGCTTGGTCTCACCGTTGGCTTTGTCATCCTGCAGGAGTCTACGTCTATTTCATCCACACATTCATCGCTTTATTCGGAAATTCAGTTAACTACTTTTGTTATGTCCTAGCCTCTTTTTGATGGGATGATCTGGCCCCTTATTTTTCCGCATGCCAGATCAGTCACCTCAGCATTTCTTGTTGTCTAGCTCCACGGCCTACTCGCTCGAGGTTCTTTCTGTCAGTCAAACGAAGTCAAAGTGCGACTTCTTTTTGTCTGCCTGAAAGACTTGTCGCTCGTGAGCCAGGCCGTTCCGCTTTTCTTTTTGTCTAGCTTCATGGCATTGTCCTTCGAGAAACTTTTGTGAATCAAACGAAGTCAAAAAGCGACTTCTTTTTGCTTCCCCTAAGTTTTCGAATGCCAGAACATGCCATTCAGCTTTTCTTTCTACATATTCCTTCTATATTGTCCGCCTACTTGGTAGAGGGCGCCTGTGATTTGGCCTAGGCTGGCTACTTTGACGGTTTCGATTAATTCTTCGAAGATGTTACCGCCAGTGACTGCTGTTTCTTGTAGTCGTTTAAGTGCCACAGCTGTTTTTTCTTGATGCTTTTCTTGGAAGGCACGTAGATTTGTGATTTGTTGCTCTTTTTCTTCTTTTGTTGCACGTGCAAGCTCCATGGTGAACTCTTCTTCTGAGTTATCGTTCGGGTTCATGTAGGTGTTAACGCCGATGATCGGAAGCTCCCCTGTGTGTTTCTTCATTTCATAGTGCATGGACTCTTCTTGGATCTTGCTGCGTTGATACTGTGTTTCCATCGCTCCTAGTACACCGCCGCGATCATTAATTCGCTCTAATTCTTGAAGAACAGCTTCTTCTACTAAATCTGTTAATTGCTCAATGATGTATGAGCCTTGTAGAGAATTTTCGTTCTTCGCTAGGCCGAGCTCTTTAGTAATAATCATTTGAATGGCCATTGCACGGCGGACTGATTGCTCAGTCGGTGTGGTGATCGCTTCATCAAATGCATTGGTGTGAAGTGAATTACAGTTATCATAGATCGCCATTAGCGCTTGAAGCGTCGTTCGAATATCATTAAAGTCAATTTCCTGTGCATGAAGCGAACGGCCTGATGTTTGAACGTGGTATTTCAACTTTTGGCTGCGCTCATTTGCTTCATACTTATTCTTCATCACTGTTGACCAAATACGGCGTGCTACACGACCTATAACAGTGTATTCTGGGTCAAGTCCGTTACTGAAGAAGAATGATAGATTCGGCGCAAACTTATTAATGTCCATGCCGCGGCTTAAATAATACTCTACGTATGTGAAACCATTTGCCAACGTGAATGCTAGCTGACTAATTGGATTTGCCCCTGCTTCTGCAATATGGTAGCCAGAAATGGATACTGAATAGTAATTACGTACCTCATGGTCGATGAAATATTGTTGAATATCACCCATCATACGAAGCGCAAATTCTGTTGAGAAAATACACGTGTTTTGACCTTGATCCTCTTTTAAAATGTCCGCTTGTACAGTACCACGAACAGTTGAAAGGGTACGGGCCTTAACTTCAGCATATTCTTGTTCGTTTGGCTCGCGTCCGTTTTCTTCTTTAAACTTCTTAATTTGCTGTTCGATCGCTGTATTCATAAACATCGCTAAAATGATCGGTGCCGGACCATTAATCGTCATCGATACCGATGTTGACGGAGCACATAGGTCAAAGCCATCATAAAGCTTTCTCATGTCTTCAAGCGTACAAATACTTACTCCACTTTCTCCAACTTTTCCATAAATATCAGGACGGTAATCAGGGTCCTCACCATATAGTGTTACAGAATCGAAGGCTGTACTTAAACGCTTCGCTTCATCATCTTTAGATAAGTAGTGGAAGCGACGGTTCGTACGTTCTGGTGTACCTTCTCCAGCAAATTGACGCTTAGGATCTTCTCCTTTACGTTTAAACGGGAATACACCTGCTGTGTAAGGGAATGCTCCTGGTACATTCTCTTCCATTGACCAGCGTAAGATCTCGCCCCAGTCTTCAAACTTCGGAAGAGCTACTTTTGGAATCTTAATACCAGATAAACTTTCAGTCGTAAGCTCCGTTACGATCTCTTTATCACGGACTTTAGTCACAAATGTATCTCCACTGTAAGATTCCTTCAGTGAATCCCAGTTATCAAGAATCGATTTACAAGCTGGGTGAAGCTTCTGCTCGAAGGATTCTTTTGTTTGCTCAAGTTGATTCAGAACGTCTTCACTCGCATTGCCATGGGCTTGAATAGCTTCAATTGTTCCCGTTAACTGATAGATCTTACGTGCTACTTCAACCTGCTCATCCGTTAGCTTTTTATACTGCCTTACTGACAATACAATGTCACGTAAATATTGTGTTTGCTCTGGTGGAATGATGACATTTTGCTTGATCACATCTTCACTTGTCTCAATCGACGTATCAAAATCCGTTCCACATTTCTCGTTTAATGTCTTCATAAGAGCAGCAAATAATGTGTTCGTTCCAATATCATTGAACTGACTTGCAATCGTTCCGTAAACAGGCATTTCTTCAGGTGCCTCTTCAAAACGTGTACGGCTGCGTTGATACTGCTTGCGTACGTGGCGAAGAGCATCCTCTGAGCCTTTGCGATCAAATTTATTAATGGCAATCACATCAGCAAAGTCAATCATGTCTATTTTCTCTAGCTGTGAAGGTGCTCCGTACTCACTTGTCATCACGTATAGAGATACATCTGAGACTTCCGTAATCTCAGCGTCTCCTTGCCCGATTCCACTCGTTTCAACAATAACTAGATCATATCCAGCTGCCTTCGCTACATCAATCGCATCACGAATGCTATCAGAAATTTCTTTTCTAGAGTTACGGGTTGCTAGACTACGCATAAACACACGTGGGTTATGAATCGAGTTCATGCGAATACGGTCACCAAGTAGCGCCCCGCCTGTTTTTTGTTTTGTTGGGTCAACAGAAAGAATCGCAACGGTTTTGTCAGAAAATTCGTTCAAAAAGCGACGCACGAGTTCATCAGTTAACGAACTTTTCCCTGCCCCGCCTGTTCCTGTGATCCCAAGAACCGGTACTTCGTTTGTCATTTGTTTTAATTGCTCTAATGTCTCTTCAAGAGTAGCAGCCACTTCTTTTTTTGCTTCCGCATGAAGCTCTGCATAAGAAATACAACGTGCAACAGCACGAGCATTTTTTTCTTTAAGAGAAGTCAGTTCTTCTGATACTTGTTCAACTGTTGGGAAGTCACATTCTTTTAGCATTTGATCGATCATGCCCTGCAAACCATGCTCACGGCCATCATCAGGTGAGAAGATACGTTGAATTCCGTACTCATGAAGCTCACGAATTTCTGGAGGTGTAATAACGCCACCGCCGCCACCATAAATGCGAATATGGCCAGCACCTTTTTCATTTAACAAATCATGGCAATATTTAAAGAATTCCACGTGTCCACCTTGATAAGAAGAAATCGCAATCCCTTGAACATCTTCTTGAATGGCAGCGTTTACAATCTCTTCAACAGAGCGGTTGTGCCCAAGATGAATAACCTCAGCACCACTCGCTTGTAAAATACGACGCATGATATTAATAGAAGCATCGTGACCATCAAATAAACTTGAAGCCGTCACGAAACGAACATGATTAGTTGGTTTATATGATTGCGTTGTTGACATCAAACTTCCTCCTTTATTTAGCAACCTTTGTGAGCGGGGCAAGCAGTTGCTCGCTTTGAAGTTTTGTATATTGCTCTAATGTATACAGCTTGCGAATGGCCCAGCGTCGGAATGTCCACATATGTCCTTGCACTAAAATATTATGGCTCATCAGCTTAATTTCATCTTCGCTTAGAGTTACGTTGTAGTTCGTTACATAATCACGAATAATGTCTTCAAACATCTCTGTCATTTCTACTTCTTTTTGCAACACATACATGAGCGCTTCTTTTGGAAGAGACTTAGCCTCTTGGTACATGACTAGTACTTCATCTTGTAAATGATCGATCACTCGAAAATAAGCTGCGATCGCTTTTTTTAGTCGATCAATTCCAACTGCTTTTGTATCAAGTTGTTGGACTAGTTGATCACGTACCTCTTCATAAATCGCATCACATACAAGGTAGAGTACATCTTCCTTTGAACCAATGTACTCATAAAGTGTTCCAATACTAAAGCCTGACTCTTTTGCAATTTCTCTTGTTGTTGTGCGGTGGAAGCCTTTTTCAATAAAAAGACGCACAGCTCCTTTAACCATTTGCTCACGACGTTTTTTGACTAATTGCTGATCCTTTACCATTGAGGGCACTGCTTTTTTTTTCAAACCTGTCAACCTACTTCCTTTTATCGTATTTCTCTTTTTATATGCCAATGGTCTACCCGGCAGCGAGATGTCTCACTGCCACTAGACCCCTTTATGTTACTTAATAGCATACTAAAAATTGAAGCTACGATCTATCATTTAATGTTGATTAGTCGGCTAACAACATTTTAGAGATAACAAGGCGTTGAATTTCATTTGTACCTTCATAAATCTGAGTAATTTTCGCATCACGCATGTAACGCTCTACCGGATAGTCCTTTGTATAGCCATAGCCACCAAATACTTGAACGGCTTCAACTGTGACATCCATTGCTGTATCACCAGCGAAAAGCTTAGACATCGCAGACTCTTTACCGTATGAAATACCTTCGCTCTCTCTCCATGCTGCTTGGTACGTTAATAGACGACTTGCTTCAATCTTAGTAGCCATATCTGCAAGCTTGAAACCAATCCCTTGTTGTGCACCGATTGGCTTACCGAATTGTTTACGCTCTTTTGCATAGCCTACCGCTGCATCAAGTGCACCTTGAGCGATCCCTACTGCTTGAGCAGCGATTCCGTTACGCCCACCATCAAGTGTCATCATCGCAACTTTAAAGCCTTCACCTTCACTACCAAGCATGTTTTCTTTTGGCACACGGCAATCTTCAAAGATAATTTCAGTTGTAGGAGATGAACGAATGCCTAGTTTCTTCTCTTTTTTCCCAACAGAGAAACCTGGAGTATCTGCTTCAACGATGAATGCAGTCGTTCCTTTATGACGTGCTTCTGGATCTGTTACCGCAAATACGATGTAAATATCAGCAATCCCACCATTTGTAATGAAGATCTTTGAACCATTTAGTACATAATGGTCACCATCAAGAATCGCTGTTGTTTTCATTCTAGCTGCGTCAGAACCTGAACCTGGCTCCGTTAAACCATATGCCCCAATCTTCTTACCTTCTGCCATAGGACGTAGGAATTTTTGTTTTTGATCTTCTGTACCAAACTTATATACCGGCCAGCCTGCAAGCGATGTATGCGCAGAAAGTGTTACACCCGTTGAGGCACAAACACGTGATAACTCTTCAACTGCAATACAATAACTCACATAGTCTGCACCAATTCCACCGTACTCTTCAGGCCACGGAATACCCGTTAAACCAAGCTCCGCCATCTTATCAAAGATCTCACGGTCAAAACGCTCTTCCTCATCACGCTCTTCTGCTGTTGGTTCTACTTCATTTTTCGCAAAGTCGCGTACCATTTTACGGATCATATCTTGTTCATCAGTTAATAAAAAGTTCATTATATTTCTCCCCTTTAATCTGCTAGTAAGTGCTTGCTAATTACGATACGTTGAATTTCACTTGTTCCTTCATAAATCTCACAAATTTTCGCATCACGGAAAAAGCGCTCCACTGGATACTCTTTTGTATAGCCGTAGCCACCAAATACTTGCACAGCTTCGATTGCTACTTCCATGGCTGTACGTGAGGCAAATAACTTTGCCATCGACGCCTGTTTTCCACTGTCCTTACCAAGCTCACGTAGTTTGGCAGCCTGATAGACTAACAGTTTTGAACCCTCTACCTTTGTCGCCATATCAGCAAGCTTGAAGCCAAGCCCTTGCTGTTGCCCGATCGGCTTTCCGAACTGCTTGCGTTCTTTTGCGTAACCAACAGCTGCTTCAAGTGCAGCTTCAGCGATACCAAGAGATTGTGCTGCAATTCCGATTCGTCCTGCATCAAGATTACTCATTGCAATTTTGAAGCCTTCTCCTTCGTTTCCTAGGAGATTACTAGCCGGAACACGCGCATCTTCAAAAGTAAGCTCTGTTGTATTTGAGCCATGAAGACCCATTTTCTTTTCTTTCTTTCCTACTGAAAACCCTGGGGTATCTTTCTCTACGATAAAAGCAGAAATTCCTTTTGACCCAAGTGTAGAATCGGTTGAAGCAAATACGATGTATACATCTGCTTCCCCGCCATTTGTAATGAACACTTTGGAACCATTTAAGAGATAATCATCGCCATCTTTTTTCGCCGTTGTTTTTAAACTGCCGGCATCAGAACCTGCACCAGGCTCTGTAAGGCCAAAGGCACCTAAGTATTCTCCACTAGCTAGCTTTGGAATATATTTCTGCTTTTGTTCCTCTGTCCCGAAATAGAGAATTGGATTTGTACCAACGGAGGTGTGTACCGATAAAATAACCCCAACTGTCGCACTCACTTTAGATAATTCATTAATAGCAATAATATAAGAAGTGAAATCCATCCCAGCCCCGCCGTACTCTTCTGGAATTGGAATGCCCATTAAGCCAAGCTCTCCCATTTTGTTGACAATCTCACGTGGGAACGTCTCGTTTTCTTCCATTTCTTCGATAAATGGCGTAATTTGTTCTTGTGCAAAGTCACGTACCATTTTCCGCATCATTTCTTGCTCTTCTGTAAATCGTAAATTCATCCTCTGCACCCCCGAAATCTGTATGTCTTCTTTTATAGCGGCTGCTTCGCTTTATTCGATCGCTTATTCGTAAACGTAGAATCCTCTGCCTGTCTTCTTACCTAACCAGCCCGCTTTCACATATTTTCTAAGCAATGGACATGGACGGTATTTGTCATCTCCAAACCCATCATGCAATGTTTCCATAATATAAAGACATGTATCTAATCCGATAAAATCAGCCAAAGTAAGTGGTCCCATTGGATGATTCATACCGAGCTTCATCACTTCATCGACTGCCTCAGGCGTGGCAACCCCTTCATACACTGTATAAATTGCTTCATTAATCATTGGCATTAAAATACGGTTTGAAACAAAGCCAGGGAAGTCATTCACTTCTACTGGAGTTTTTGATAATGTTCGTGAAAGATCTTCAATCGCTTGATACACTTCATCTGTGGTTGCAAGTCCGCGAATAATCTCAACTAATTTCATGACTGGAACTGGGTTCATAAAGTGCATACCGATTACTTTTTCCGGACGGTTCGTAGCGGCTGCAATCTCTGTAATGGGAAGAGAAGATGTATTTGTGGCCAGGATCGCATGTGCTGGTGCGATTTTATCAAGATCAGCAAAAAGCTTTGATTTAATCTCCATGTTTTCCACTGCTGCTTCGATTACTAGGTCAACATCAGAAGCATTTTGTAGGTCCGTTGATGGTGTAAGACGTGAAAGAATCTCATCTCGCTTCGTTTCTTCAAGACGCCCTTTTTCAACTTGACGATTTAAGTTCTTTTGAATGGTCGAAAGTCCGCGATCAACAAAATCTTGTTTTAAGTCATGTAAGATCACGTCAATTCCTGCCATTGCATGTACTTGTGCAATCCCTGAACCCATTTGCCCGGCACCGATTACCATTACTTTTTTCATACTCATGA
Organism: Alkalihalophilus sp. As8PL; assembly: GCF_040939795.1. Classification (GTDB taxonomy): domain Bacteria; phylum Bacillota; class Bacilli; order Bacillales; family Bacillaceae_D; genus Alkalihalophilus; species Alkalihalophilus lindianensis. The sequence continues at coordinate 2,121,201 of NZ_CP162551.1, read as the reverse complement.
AGTCTCCACTCCTCTATTTTTGTTAAATGGTTATTTATTTCACTTCAATTAATACAGCATCACCTTGACCGCCACCACTACAAATAGCTGCAATTCCCAGCCCGCCACCGCGGCGTTTTAACTCATGTGCAAGTGTTAAAATAATACGTGCTCCACTTGCTCCGATTGGGTGACCAAGTGCGACAGCACCACCGTTTACATTTACTTTCTCCGGATCAAGCTCGGCAATCTGGTTACTTGCTAGGGCAACCGCTGCGAATGCTTCATTAATTTCAAAAAGATCAATGTCACTAGCGCTTTTTCCTGCTTTATTTAATAACTCATTAATAACAAGACCTGGTGTCTTAGGGAAATTCTCAGGCTCAATCGCAATCGCATGATGAGCGACAATGGTTGCCAGTGGTTCAATCCCTTCAGCTTTTGCTTTTTCATCTGACATAAGAAGCATAGCTGCTGCTCCGTCATTCACTCCCGGTGCATTTCCAGCTGTAATGGTGCCATCTTTTCCGAAAGCAGGCCTTAATTTAGCCAACCCTTCTGCCGTGGTGCCAGGACGCGGTGCCTCGTCACGTTCTACTAATACAGGATCACCCTTACGTTGTGGTACTGGTACAGCGACGATTTCCTCATTAAATGTCCCCGACTCAATTGCACTAAGTGCCTTATCATGGCTTCTAGCAGCCCACTCATCCTGTACTTCTCGAGACAACGCTAGTTCATCAGCCACTCCATTTCCATAAGAACCCATATGAACAGAACGGAACGAGCAAGTTAAGCCGTCAAATACCATTCCATCAACCAGTTCAACATTCCCCATCCGTGCGCCCCATCTTGCTTTTGGTACGTAGTAAGGAGCATTACTCATCGACTCCATCCCACCTGCAAGAATAACTTCTCCATCACCTGCTCGGATGATTTGATCAGCTAGTGTTACACTGCGCATGCCTGATGCACAAACTTTATTAATCGTTTCCGTTTTAACACTCCAAGGAATCTCAGCGTTATTCGATGCTTGACGAGATGGTATTTGACCTTGACCTGCTTGAAGTACATTTCCTAAGATGACTTCATCCACATTCTCGCCTTTCCAGTTTGCGCGAGCTAATGTTTCTTTTAAAACAATGCCCCCAAGTTCAGACGCTTTTAGGCTACTTAATGCGCCTCCAAATTTCCCAAAAGGTGTACGAGCTCCACTGACAATGACTGTTTTCATCGTTATTCCCCTTTCGATTCATGCATTTATTGACCGAACGCTCGCTCGGTAGATTGTCTGATAAAAAGCGCAAGTGTGATTGCGCTTTCATATGATGTCATAAAACATGAGAGCAGGACTCGCTAGACGCGAGTCGACAACTCTCCTGAATTTTCTACTATATTACTTACTATTCTACTGAACTAGTTCGGTTTCCTTCTTAGCAAGTGATTTTTCTAAAATTTCTACAATATCTAACGTTTGTACGTCTTCTTCGACTTCTTTTGCTTTCGTACCATCGCTTAGCATTGTTAAGCAATATGGACAGCCTGTTCCAATCATCGATGGCTCAACTTCAAGTGCTTGCTCTGTACGAGCAACGTTTACACGTTGACCAGCATCTTCTTCCATCCACATCATACCGCCGCCGGCTCCACAACACATTCCGTTTTGACGATTACGATCCATCTCAACCACTTTAACCCCAGGGATCGCAGCAAGAATTTCACGTGGTGGCTCGTATACTTCATTGTAGCGACCAAGGTAACAGGAGTCATGATAAACAATCGTTTCATCGACTTCGTTAGTTGGCTTAATACGGCCTTCTTTAATGAGGTCAGCAAGAAGTTCTGTATGGTGATACACCTCTACTCCTTCAAGTCCGAAATCAGGATACTCATTTTTAAACGTATTGTATGCATGAGGATCGATTGTTACAATCTTCTTCACATTATGCTTGTTGAATAACTCAATGTTTGCAGTAGCGAGCTCTTGGAATAAGAATTCATTTCCAAGACGACGTGGTGTATCGCCTGAGTTCTTTTCTTTGTTTCCGATAATCGCAAATGTAACGCCTGCTTCGTTCATTACTTTAGCGAAAGACTGAGCGATTTTTTGGCTTCGTTTATCATATGAACCCATTGACCCTGCAAAGAACAAGAATTCGAATTCCTCACCTTTTTTCTCTAGTTCTTTCACTGTCGGAACATGGATATCCTCACGTCCCTCACGCCAGTTTTCACGCTCTTTACGGCTAATGCCCCATGGATTTCCTTGACGTTCAATATTCGTCATCGCACGCTGTGCATCAGCATCCATCTTACCTTCTGTTAAAACAAGGTAACGGCGCATATCAATAATTTTATCAACATGCTCATTCATAACAGGACATTGATCTTCACAGTTACGGCATGTCGTACAAGCCCAAATTTCTTCTTCTGTAATCACATCACCAATTAGGCTTACATCGTAGCCAGCTGCCGCTTCTTGACCACCAGCACCTTGCATAGCTAGTTGGTTTGCTTTTGTATTAGAGAACGCAAATTCCGGTAGCCAAGCAGACTTTGATGTAACTGCTGCTCCCTTTTCCGTTAAGTGATCACGCATTTTAACGATTAGATCCATTGGAGAAAGCATTTTTCCTGTGCCAGTTGCCGGACACATATTCGTACATCGACCACATTCGACACAGGCATATAAATCAAGCAATTGCTTATGGTTAAAGTCTTCAATCTTGTTGTTACCAAATTGCTCTTGCGACTCATCTTCAAAGTTAATAGAAGATAGACGACCTACTTGATGCGTACGACCCATGAAGACGTTTGCAGGACCGGCGATTAAATGAGCATGCTTTGATTGTGGTACATACACTAAGAATGTTAATAAGAATAATAAGTGCATCCACCAGAAAACAAAGAACAATCCACCAGCAACAGCTGGAGATACCCAACTAAATGCTGTAGCAATTCCTGATGCAATCGGCTCAAAACCACTCATTGATTTATCAAGCCAGATGATTTCCATCCCTTTTGCGAGTAGCTTCGATGTCATTAATCCGCCAATGAAAATAAGCACTAGACCAGATTTCCATCCACGCTTTAGACGAACTAGCTTCTCAACATAACGACGATAGAACGCCCAAACAACAGCGATCAAAATCATGACAACAACGATTTCCTGGAAGAACGTAAAGTATGGATACAATGGTCCAAGCGGTAGATGTGAGCCTACTGCAAGTCCTTTCCAAATTAAATCAATTGCGCCAAGTTGTACAAGCAAAAACCCGTAGAAGAACATTAAGTGAATAATCCCGCTCTTCTTGTCTTTCAATAACTTCTTTTGTCCGAACACGTTTACCCAAACCGATTCAAGTCGCTCTTTCATAGAGTGATCAAACTCTGCTTTTTTACCGAGCTTGATGTACTCAACACGTGTCATAACGAGTGTCGCAAACAAGTACAATGCATAACCCGTTACAAGTAGAAAGGCCACAAGATTAACCCATGTTAACGCTTCCATCTCAAACGTCCCCCTTTTCGACCTAGCTAAATATTTCTGCTGACACATAAGTTGCTACGTCTAATTTGAATGTTTAGAAAATAATAAATTATTACGGTCATTATAGCACATATTCGTGTGAATGAGCATTCAGTCGATAAAAAAGTTGAAATTTTTTTTACATTTTTTATGAGTGGTTGACTTTTATGCTTTAAAGCCACTGAGATTCCTTTGAATACACCCTTATTTTCGTGAGATCCACTACAACCTAATGTATCAATTGGACCTATTGATACATACCACTCTTCTCAGTCGGGCATGATACGAATAAATAAATGTCGTCGCGTAGGAGGTGAGAAGATGAATGGAATGATCATTACACTTGTGATCATTGTACTGTTGGTTACTTGGCTTAGAATGGATTTTATCTTCGGACAGAAGAAGCAACGTAAGGAAGCAACTCGTCATACTCAAGTTACTCGTTATGGGGATGTTGAGTTCCTTGCCACAGGGGATGATTTTTTTGAGGCTTTATTTGCCGACCTTTCTCAAGCAGAGCATCACATTCATCTTCTTTTTTATATTTTCAAGGAAGATCACATTGGAAATAAGGCACTTAAAATTTTAGCAGATAAAGCTCAAGAAGGGGTTACAGTTCGTGTCCTTGTCGATCGTTTTGGTTGTGACCTATCGAGAAAGACCATTAAGCAACTGAGGAAAAAAGGGGTTCGATTTGCTTATTCTCACCCTGTAAGCTTCCCCTATTTATTCTTCACTCTTAATCGGCGCAATCACAGAAAGCTCGTTATTGTTGATGGACGCGTTGGGTACATTGGAGGGTTTAATATTGGAGATGAGTATTTAGGACGTGACCCTAAATTTGGTCCTTGGCGTGATTTCCACCTTCGACTAAATGGGGACGGTGTTCAGGATCTTCAAGAACAATTTTTAGAAGACTGGCAGACGGCTAAGCAAAAATTTGTACGAGAAGAAGCGCTCTACCCAAGTCTTAGAAAAGGCCCTCATCCTTTACGCATCTTACCGACAGATGGGAGTTATCTTGAGGAATCATTTATCTCTTTAATAAGCCAAGCAAAAAAAACAATCACGATCGGTACCCCATACTATATACCTGGAAAACCTTTGCAAAAAGCGCTTATTGAGGCCGCAAAGCGCGGGGTCGATATCCGCTTAATCTTGCCCAAAAAAGGCGACCACCCATTTGTAAAAGAAGCAGCTTTTCCTTATTTCAAGGATTTACTTGTAGCGGGCATCGAAGTATATCAATATTACCGAGGATTTTTTCATGCCAAGGCCATTGTCATTGATACGCAGATGGCCGATGTCGGGACCGCAAACTTTGATAAACGAAGCTTCCATATTAACCATGAAATCAATTGTCTCTTGTATGATCAAACGATCGTGCAAGTTGTGTTAGATCAACTCGAGCATGACATTTTCACAGCGCAAAGAATGACAATAGAGACTTTCAACTCACGACCATTCCTTCAACGTGGCAAAGAAAAATTGGCGACATTAATCTCAGGCCTGCTATAAACAACTAAGAGCACAGACAACGTATTGTCTGTGCTCTCATACTTAAAGTCCCTCGTCCTCAAATCGGTTAATATCTAGTTTATGACCCATCACCACGAGCATATCGCCTTTATGAATAAGGTCATCTGGCATTGGCGAGATATTCATCTCCTCTCCTCGCTTCATAGCAAGGATTGTTACCCCGTATTTCGCACGTACATTTAATTGAACGAGCGTCTTATCATTTACCTTATCTGTTGCGCGAAGTTCGACGATACTATATTCATCTGAAAGGTCAATGAAATCGATCACTTTCTCAGAAGCCATATTATGAGCTATACGACGTCCCATGTCTGATTCTGGATGGACGACAAGGTCTGCCCCGATCTTTTCTAATACTTTATGATGATAATTATTTTGAGCTTTCACCCATACGATAGGAACATTCATTTCCTTTAAAACAAGCGTTGTTAAGATACTAGCTTGGATATTGTCACCAATTGCTACTACTACATGTTCGAAATTAGAGATTCCAATTTGCTTCATCGCATTTTCATCGGTCGTATCAACTTGCATCGCATGCGTCGAGTAAGAAACGTACTCACTAACCTTATCTCCATCTTTATCGATCGCAAGCACTTCATGCCCTCTTTCGTATAACTCTTTACAAACACTTCCTCCAAAACGTCCTAAGCCAATGACTGCAAACTGCTTTTTCTTTTTAGCCATGTCTTACCACTCCTTTTTTTAAAACCATCACAAAGAAATGGTTATCTTCCGTTTTTATAGAGTTAATTTACTCCTGTTATATCAAGATGTCAATGATACTTTCGAATTTAAAGAGTTGATCACGCTTTGTTAGATTGAGTTTTTAGCATAGTCTTTATTTCATTTGGTAAGACTGTTGAAGAAATCATAAGGTGGAGGCTGTTATGGAAGAACATGTTGAAAATGGGAAAATTCTCGAGGGAAATATGAGGAAGATGCGATACACGCTAGATTATATGAATCAATAATTACGTGAGAACAATATTTACGATGTAGATGAAGTCCTCGTCGCAATGATTGAGCCAAATGGAACCTTAACGGCTTTAAAGAAACAAGAGTATCGGCAAGTTATCAAGTAAGATTTACAACTCGAAAGTAAATCTGAAGGCCCCGTCGTACCAGTTGAATTAATAATGAACGGTGAGATTATTCGGCGAAACCTAACAGAAAATAACATCGACTTACACTGACTGCAATCAGAGATCTCGAAAAGAAATATCCTTACCAAGGATGTGATGTATGCTGTGTTGGCTCTAAATGGAAAGCTCTATATCGATACATTCAAAGACTTTCTCGCTCATCCGATTGATAAAGAATAAAGCGAAAGCCTCTTTAGACAAGTTGCCTTCGCTTAAGCCACTCGCGAATTGCGTGGTTACATTCGTTATATTTTTTTGTCGGAACTTGATGTAGCACCCCTTGGATAGAAATTACTTCTACATCGTGAGCTCTTTTTACAAAATCATAAATATAATTGTGAGTGAGGATGTCGAATTTCCCATATAAGAGAAGCAAAGGCATCGTAACTTGATTAAGCCTCTCAATTGACTGATATTTATGTCCAAATCGATATGATTCAGAAAGAATATCAGGATCTACTTCTTTCATGGCTCTCTGCATCTCTTTTTCATGCTCCTTGTTTTTGAAGTGAACTTTTGCCACCGCATAACCGATAAGCGACATCCACTTTTTCTTTGCAGCCCATATGCCTAGCTTAAATTCTTTATCCAGTAAAAAACTCGAAACTTCCGGAAATCCTCCGATCAAAACAATTCCATTTGTTAATTCTGGGTAACGTAATGCGAACTCCTGTGCAACCGAACCTCCAGTGGAATAACCAATAACCACTGCCTTCTTAGCCCGGATTTTTTTTAAGACGGCTCTCACACACTCTGCTTGTTCACCTACCGATAACGCTCTCGATACCCCATCTATACTATGACCATTTCCAGGAAGATCCAGAACAACCACTTGCCCTGTATCAGACAAGGAATGTTGATAGCGAAAAGTAAGGCGTGACATACCAGGAGGATGAATAAAGAGGAGTGGTATCCCTCTCCCTCTAACTTCATAAAAAACGTTCATTCCTTTATAAGAAGCGTATGCCATCTCACCCTCTCCTCCCTACTTCATAATCATCGGCCAAATTACCTCATATAGTTTATACCCTAAATAAATTCCTACAATCCCCATAATTCCGGGTAAAGCCGGTGGTGCTGGAATTGGTAACTTAATTAAAGCAAAAACAAATCCAACGATTAACCCTGCAATGATAGCTAAAATAATTTCTTGCATCCTTATTTCCTTCTTTCTGAGATCTCTCTTCTCTTACTTTGTGTGATATGAAGCAGATTATGCTTCTAAATAAAAACTTCGATAAAAAACCAAATGATCAAAATAAGTTGAACGAGTCCTTTTGCAACCGTCCCACTTAAAAAGGCAAAAAATGAGGCAATAGCAACCAATACTGCTTGACGGGGATCCTTTGTTGATATCAACTCGGTTATAAAAACGAGGATGAACGGAACTAAAATGATGCCAAATGGAGGCATGATAAACGAACCGACGATCACACCTAGAGCAGCCATTCGCTCACTCCACTTTGAACCTCCGTATTTCTTCACAAAGAATTGACTGGCGATTAAATCCGCGGCAAACAGTAAGACAGTCAGAACACCAGCTCCAACCCAAAACCAGATCGACAAGGAGGCTCCATCTATTAAAAAGACATACATCAAAAACCCTACCCATAATACAAGCACAGAAGGAACAATGGGAAAGAGCAGTCCAATAAAGCTCAAAATAAACAAAGCGACAATAACAATCCAAATAACAGCTTCCATCTTACAGCTCCTTTCTATTAGACAAGAAAAGAAGCCTTATCTAAAAGGCTCCCCAAAACTAGGACTATCCTGAAATCGTTGCAAGTTCAGCTAACACGTAATCACGGTCGCTTTCTTTTTCAATATGTGCCACTTGTTGATGGGCATAGGCAAGATGAGCTTTCAAGGTCGAGAAACTGCTTTTCGCTCATTTATATGTTTTAGCGCTCATATCTTCTTGAGAGTCGCTCATATCCCGATTATTCCGCACATAATTCAATGAGAGCCGCTCATAAGGTTCAAATAGCGCTCATAACCGATTAAAGCTGTAAACGTTTCCCCCGGATCTTTGAAACAAGTAGCTCCCTTTCACTAAGTGAATAGGGAGCTTTGAGTGGTTTTACATTTTCTCTGGTGCCGATACTCCAACTAGTGCTAGTGCATTTTGAATCGTTAGTTGAGTCGCCTTCATAAGAGCAAGACGCGCTTTACTCTTATCTTTATCCTCAGCATCAATAACTCGTTCTGCATTATAAAAGCTATGAAGAGCAGAAGCTAGGTCATGAGCATAGTTTGTGATGCGGTGAGGCATTTGCTTTTCTGCCGCTTCAGCTACAACTGCTGGGAAATCACCAATGACTTTTAATAGGTCATATTCCTTTTCCGTTGAAACCGCTGATAGATCTGTGTCCACATCGTATGTTAGGCCAAGCTCTTCTCCCTGACGAAGCATACTACATACACGAGCATGTGCATATTGTACATAGAATACAGGGTTCTCATTAGATTTAGACACAGCAAGATCCATATCAAAATCAAGTTGAGAATCCGCACTACGCATCGCAAAGAAATAACGGACTGCATCGATTCCTACTTCTTCCATCAAATCACGAAGAGTAACAGCTTTACCCGTACGTTTACTCATCTTCACTTTTTCTCCGCCTTGATATAAGCTCACCATTTGAATAATCTGTACTTCAAATTGTTCAGCAGAATAACCAAGCGCCTGGATCGCTGCTCTCATACGAGGGATATAACCATGGTGGTCAGCACCCCAGATATTGATCAGCTTATCAAAGCCACGCTGCATTTTATATTGGTGGTACGCAATATCAGGTGTGAGATACGTGTACGTGCCGTCATTTTTGATTAGCACGCGATCTTTATCATCACCGTATGTTGTTGAACGGAACCATGTTGCTCCATCAAGTTCATACGTTTCACCTTTTTCATCAAGTGTTCCGAGAACTTCAATCACTTTCTTTGACTCATAAAGAGATGTTTCAGAGAACCAGTTATTAAACTCAACACGGAACTCTTTTAAGTCAGACTTAATTTTATCTAGCTCTTTTTGAAGACCATATTGACGGAAGAATTCACGACGCTCAGGTTCTGATACACTTACATACTTATCGCCATGTTCCTCAGCTAGCACCTTACCAAACTCTATGATGTCTTTACCACGGTAGCCTTCTTCTGGCATCTCTTTTTCTAAGCCTAACGCTTGGAAATAGCGAGCTTCTAGAGAAAGAGCCAGATTGTTGATTTGGTTACCGGCATCATTGATATAGTATTCTCTCTCAACATTAAAACCAGCTTTACTAAGTACGTTGCATAGGGCATCCCCTACAGCAGCTCCGCGAGCATGTCCTAAATGTAGGCTACCTGTTGGATTGGCTGATACAAACTCCACTTGAATTTTTACACCCTTACCAACGTTTGTCTCACCGTATGTTTCGCCCGCTTTAAGAACAGCTGGAACAACCTCACGTAAATAACTTTTGTTCATAAAAAAGTTAATGAATCCAGGTCCTGCGATATCGACCTTTTCAATTGATGCTTGTTCTTTATTTAGTTTAGCTACTAATTCTTCAGCAATTTGGCGAGGTGCTTTTTTAGCAACACGCGCTAATTGCATTGCCATATTTGTCGCATAATCACCATGAGCTTTATCTTTTGGCGCTTCTAATATGACTTCTGGAAGCTGCTCCTCTGTTGCTAGTCCTGCTGAGATAACCGCAGCTTTAATCTCTTCTTTTAAGTTTTGCTTCATTTGTTCTACACTGTTCATGCCTTACTGATCCTCCTCTAATGTCAATCGTACTTCATGTTCCCCTGCATCTTGTCCTTGTAGTAAAAATCGGTACTTGATGTGGATCTTACCTCGCTGTTTACGGGTTGGCCACGTGACAAGGACTTTATCTGTTATCGCCTTTGTTTCCCACGACGCTTCTGAAGTAACATAGCGACCGAGCGACTCTTCACCTGAAATAAAGGCTTGGCGCATTAATACTGAACCTTGACGAATAAGCATTAACTCACGCCCATCCCATTTCATCGTCGTTTGGACAGATTCCGTTTCCGTTAAGGCTTCCTCAAATCGCAAGTAATCTTGATTTCCTTTATGATAGAGCTCACCTCTTGCTGTAAACTCATAGGAATCTGTATGATCGGTATGTTTAATTTTATTTTGGAAGATCATTTTCACTGTTTTCTTATTTGGTTTATTCATTCAGTCGCACACCTTTCTACAAGTGCGGGGATTTAGATCATCACAAATCTAAACAACCATTCTTCTATTGTTCAAGTTTAGCGATTTTATCCCTTAGTTGCAAGGTTCTGTTCTGTGTCTATCTGTGATTTCGAGTCTAATCGTTTGAACACTGTATAAAGGGGATACCCTAAGCTCACTTTTAAACGACGAATTCAGGAAAAAAAAGATGAGCGGCCAATCTAGTCGCTCATCTTCGTTGTCGTCTATATAATCTGCATAGGCACTACTTTACACCTTTATCGGTCCAACCCAAAATCATTTCGCGAATCATTTTACTTGCAGTGATTTGCGTTTGCTCTGACGGGTCGTACGCTGGTGCTACTTCTACAAGGTCCGCTCCAATAATGTTGAGATCAGAATCGGCAATGGCAACAATTGCATCTAGTAATTCTTTTGACGTGATTCCGCCAGCTTCAGCTGTTCCTGTTCCTGGTGCACATGATGGATCTAGAACATCAATATCAATTGTCACATAAACGTTACGACCTGCAAGAGTCGGAAGAATTTTTTTAAGTGGCTCTGCTACCTCGAATTTAGACATATGCATGCCAGATTCTTTAGCAAATTGGAATTCCTCGCGCATCCCAGAACGGATACCAAATGAATACACATTCTCTGCTCCAATTAATCCACACGCTTTACGAATCGGTGTAGAATGCGAAAGAACTTCTCCTTCATACTCCTCACGTAAGTCAGCATGGGCATCAATATGAATGATCGCGATATCTTCATATCTTTTATTCATGGCTTTAAAAATCGGCCATGATAATAAATGCTCTCCACCAAGTCCGATCGGGAACTTACCGTCTGCAAGCAACTTATCTACATACTCCTCAACCATATCAAGGCTACGAGCTGCGTTACCAAAAGGAAGTGGTATGTCACCTGCATCAAAGTAATTAACCTCTTCTAAATGCTTGTCCATATATGGGCTATATTCCTCTAACCCAAGAGACGCTTCACGAATACGGGTCGGCCCAAAACGAGAACCCGGACGAAAAGAAACTGTCCAGTCCATCGGCATACCGTAAATAACCGCCTTAGCTTCTTCATAACTTGGGTTACTCATAATGAACACTTTACCTGAGTATGCTTCATCAAAACGCATCGAAATTCCTCCTTATTTCACAAGATCACTAACAAACTTTGGTAGAGCAAATGATGCTTTGTGAAGGTCTTTTGTGTAATACTTCGTTTCGATCTCGTGGAAACGTTCCTCAGGCACTTCTAATGGATCATGTTTTTTCGAGCCCATTGTAAATGTCCAAAGTCCACTTGGGTACGTTGGGATGTTAGCTGTATACACACGTGTGATTGGGAAAATCTCACGAACATCACGTTGTACTTGTGTAAGTAAATCTTTGTGGAACCATGGGTTGTCTGTTTGAGCAACGAAGATTCCGTCTTCTTTTAGAGCACGAGAAATCCCTTCATAGAATCCTTTTTCAAATAATTTAACAGCTGGTCCAACTGGCTCAGTTGAATCAACCATAATCACGTCATATTCATTTTCAGCTTTGGCAATATGCATGAAACCATCATCAACTTGTACATCAACACGTGCATCATCAAGAGCACCTGCAATAGTCGGCAAGTATTTTTTAGAGTACTCGATTACTTTCCCGTCGATCTCAACAAGTGTCGCACGCTCAACAGATGGATGCTTTAATACTTCACGGATTACACCACCGTCACCGCCCCCTACAACTAGCACATTCTTAGGGTTTGGATGTGTAAATAAAGGCACGTGAGCAACCATTTCGTGATAAACAAATTCATCTTTCTCCGTTGTCATAACCATGCCATCTAGAACAAGCATATTTCCGAATTCTTCTGTCTCTACTACATCTAATTGTTGAAAATCTGTTTTCTCACTATGTAGCGTACGTTTAATTTTTGCTGTAATGCCAAAACGTTCAGTTTGTTTTTCTGTAAACCATAATTCCATCTTTCTTCACCTCATTAGAATATCTATTTCTAGCACTTATATGACTCATCTAACTGTACCTTTTCTTAGGTGCACACAAACATAGAAAGCAGTAAATATCCTTCCACAAGTTCCTTATTTTCATCATAACAAAAGAAAGTATATAGGAAACGATCAAAAAAGCAAGCAAAATATCAACCCACTCACACCCCTAATGTTTAAAACATTCCAAAACAGCCGAGAATGGTATCACAACACTGTTTTATCTTACTTTAAATCTTGATTTTAATGAGGTGACATACATGGAAGTCATCATGAATAGACGGCTGAAAAGACGTAGAAGCTTGCTTCGTCTCTTTTTTAGATTAATTCTCTTAGGGTTAGTGCTTGCTGCAGGTGGGGCTGTTGCTTTAATGTCTTATGCCAAAATGCAAGGTCCACCTCCTCTTAGTGTCGCTCAAACAACAGAATACTTAGCTGTTGATGACACCACGATTGGTGAGAGCCACCGTGGACAGAATCGTTATTTTGTTCCATTCAACGAAATTTCTCCATTAGTGGTCGATGCAACAATCGCAATTGAAGATCGTAAATTTTATGATCACCTTGGCTTCGACCCTATCCGGATTGGGGGCGCAATTGTCGCCAACCTGCGTTCAGGCGCTAGATCTCAAGGAGCGAGTACCATCACCCAGCAATACGCTCGGAACTTATATTTATCTCATGAAAAGACATGGGTGCGAAAATGGAATGAACTGATCTATTCCCTTCGCCTCGAGATGAACTATGAAAAAGAACAAATTTTAGAAGGCTATCTTAATACGATTTATTACGGACACGGTGCATATGGAATTGAAGCTGCCTCCCATCATTTTTTTAGCAAAGATTCCAAAGACCTCACTTTAGCAGAAGCTAGTATGTTAGCAGGCATTCCAAAAGGTCCTAGCTATTATTCACCGCTAATAGAAGAAGAGCGTGCTAAAGCGAGACAGGAACTGATTTTAGATGCGATGGTAGAGACGGGCAGTATTACAAGGGAAGAAGCAATGCTTGCTAAAGGAGAGAAACTGAACATTACCGGGGAAAAGATCGTACAAGGACTTCAAATCGGGCCGTACTTTCAAGACCTAGTTGAGCAGCAATTAATTGAAGAAGCAGGGATTGAACCAGCCCGTCTTGAGGCTGGTGGACTAAAGGTGTACACCACTCTTGACCCTGATATGCAAGAAGAGGCAGAGCGTTGGGTCAAAAAAGAAATGCCTCCAATAAAGGCAGAAGCCCTTAATCAGAATTTAACAGATGACGAGCGAGCAGCCTTAATTTTACAGACGGCTTTAGTGGCGATGGACCCTAGAACAGGCGATGTTCGGGCATTAGTCGGAGGTCGAGATTACAAGCAGAGTCAGCTCAACCGAACCACTCAGTCCAAAAGGCATGCCGGTTCTACTTTTAAGCCATTTTTATACTATGCAGCTTTAGAAAATGGGTCGACTCCTGCATCAACTTTGTTAAGTGAACCTTCTACCTTTCAAATAGATGAAGGCCGCGATAGCTATTCTCCTAGTAATTTTGGCGAAAACTATGCAAATGATTTCATCACTCTGTTGCAAGCACTAGCGTTCTCAGACAATATCTATGCGGTTAAAACCCATCTTGTCCTTGGAACGGATAAGTTAATTGACGTTGCCCAGCGCGTTGGAATAAAGAGCCCCCTTCGCGAAGATGCTTCTTTAGCACTTGGCACAGCTAACGTCTCTTTACTAGAAATGGTGACAGGCTATAGTCCATTCGCTAATGGCGGACAAGCCGTTAAGCCACGATTTATTAGGAAGGTAGTCGACTTGAATGGACAGGTGTTATTTGAAAGTGAGCCAGAAAAAGAGCAAGTACTAGACCCTAAGCTTGCCTTTATTATGACTGATTTAATGACGGGGATGTTTGATCCTAGCCTCAATGCCCACGCTTCCGTTACCGGTGGTTCAGTTGCTCACCTTGTGAACAGACCAGTGGCCGGAAAAAGCGGTTCGACCAAGGTCGATAGCTGGATGATCGGTTATACCCCCCAACTCGTCACAGGTGTATGGGTAGGCTATGATAAAGGTGAAAGCATTCATCAAAGCACGGAAGGTCAAATTTCTAAGAAGATTTGGGCTAACTTCACCGAGCACGCCTTAAAAGATGAGTTAAAACTTCCATTCCAGAAACCACGAGGCGTAGTTGGAGTAGAAATGAACCCTCAAAGCGGCTATCTTGCATCGGAAACCTGCCCAAAGAGTAGACTAACGTATTTTGTTGCAGGAACAGAACCGACAAAGACTTGTCCTGAAACAGCAAAACCTGACGGAACAGATGCCATTGATGAAGAACAGCATGAGGAAGAGCGATTCATTGATAAGTTTTTTAAATGGTTTGGTCATTAACAAAGAGGCTTAGGGAAATCCTAAGCCTCTTAACTGATGTTTATATCACTTTCTGTTCGCTTTCGTCTTGAGCCTTATTCATGTCAATCACTTCTGCCTCTGTTAAGCGCGTGATCGTAAAGCCAGTCCACGCATAGATAATCGATAAAATTGGAACAACAAAATTCAATACTGCATAAGGTGCATATTCAAAAGGATGAACAGCTAAAGTGGCAAAGATGAAAATGGCACATGTATTCCATGGAACAAACACCGATGTTAAGGTACCTCCATCCTCTACAGCCCTTGAGAGATTTTTAGGGTGTAGCTTCTGGTCTTTAAAGCTTTGCACATACATACGACCAGGCAACACTACTGATATATACTGTTCAGCTGTCGTCACATTGGTGAAAAAGGCTGAAGAAACCGCTGTCGTTACAAGTCCCTTAGATGTCTTAGCAAGCTTTAAAATTTGATCAACCATTGCTTTTAACATACCTGTATTCTCAAGCACTCCTCCAAATGTCATCGCAACAATAGTTAATGAAACGGTGTACATCATCGCTTCAATTCCACCACGATTAAATAAACTATCAATCATTTCATTCCCTGAGCTAATACTAAAACCATCGTTTAATGTATTTACTGCATCCCCTATTGATCCACCCTGGATGAAAATATGTGAGAGAAAACCTAAAATCACACCCACCGTTAGTGCAGGTAATGCCGGCACTTTCTTGGCAACAAGCATGATGACAATAGCTGGCACTAACAACAACCATGGTGTAATCACAAAATTATTTTGTAGGCTCGCCATTACTTCTGCCACGTTACCATCAATCACATCAGAACCTGAAAATGATCTTCCTAAATACCAGTACACAGCTAAAGCAATGATGAGACCAGGTATCGTTGTTGCTAACATATGCTTAATATGTTCAAATAAATCAACTCCTACCACACCAGCTGCTAGGTTGGTTGAATCCGAGAGCGGGGACATTTTATCCCCAAAGTAAGCACCAGAGATAATCGCGCCTGCAATCATCGGTGCAGGGATGCCCATGCTAATTCCAATGCCCATACCAGCCACACCAATCGTTCCCATTGTCGACCACGAGCTTCCAATCGCAAGAGCGACAATTGCTGAGATGATGGTCATCGTCATAAGGAATACTTGCGGGGAAATTAATTTAAGCCCATAATAGACCATCGTGGCAATAACTCCTCCACCAATCCAAGCTCCGATAATTACCCCTACAATGATAATAATAACAACCGCAGGTAAAGCGAGACGTATCCCTTTGTAAATGCTCTCTTCGACTTCTTTCCAGCTAAAGCCACAACGCCACGCTATGAAAGCGGATACAATTGTTCCTAGAATAAGTGGAATATGAGGCGATCCTTCAAAAACAACAATCGTAAAACTCATTGCTACAATCATAATAATCAGCGGTACAACTGCCAAGCCAAACGAAATTGGTTTTCTCTCTCTTTCCATATGTACTCCCCCTATGCGCATACTCTTCTATTATTTAGAATTATCAAACTATAATTGCAAGCTTTGTGCCAAGTCTGTACATTAGATATTTCAAGCTTTTCTCTTATTCGAAAAAGAAAGAGAGCAAAATTTCTTTCGTTTAGAAAAAAATCATTACAGTTATGTATGAGCAGCCAAGCTTAAAAGGTTCTTCTACATGTGCAAAAAAATGGGCTCTTTTGCCCTAAAGGATTGGTTTTGCAAACCCAACCATTAGTTGGCCTTCTTTTTGAAACAATTGATAACCATAATACCCTTGCTCTAGTAATCGTTTTTGTCCTTCGAGATCCTCTAGTGCAATAAGCTTAGCACCATCATTGTCTAATCTCATCTCTCGTTGTAATTCCCTCATAAAAATATAGCGTAAATGACCAGCATACTTCTCTTTAACTTTTGCAATTAATAAACCTTGAGACAATTTGTCCTTTAAGCTGGGAAGGTTAAAGGGATGAACTGTACAGCAGACATAATGATAGGACCCATTCATATTTTCTAGCTCTTTCATGACTAAAAAAGCTAAGCGCTTTTGCAGCCCGTTTCCTCGATAATCGGGATGAACAGACGAAATCTCTTGATGTACAACTTTCATTTGTTCATCAACAGACAAACCTAAGTCACGCCCTAAATTCTCTTTGTCATCTCTAGGAAACCATAATGCTCTAAAGGCAACCAGGTGGTCTCTTACAAAAACGCCAAGCATAAGGCCATTTCCTTCCAGAATCGTTTTAAATTCATCGTCTGATAAAGGTTGTAATGTATCTTTTTTATCTAAAGTATCAAGCACTACTTGTTGAACGTTTAAGATAGTCGATAAATCTTCAACCTTCAATCGACGCACCTGAAATGTTTCTTTTGCCTTTGTAGCTTCACATGTCAACTCTCCTGTATAGGTCACGCGTAACGCCCCTCTCAAATTAAGTGACTTACGATTTTTTAGATATAACGATTTTTTCCTCTGTTAGCTCCTGAAGTACATTTTCATTAATTTGAATTCCAAGTCCAGGAAGTTCATTTAAACGGATATAAGGAATATCATACACTAAATTCCCTACATCTTTTGAAAATTTTAACGGCCCTGTAAGTTCGACACTTGTAATTGCTTTTTTAGAAAATGCGACATGAAAGCCTGCCGCAGACCCTATCGAAGACTCAACCATAGACCCTATTTGACAGGTCATACCTACCATCTCCGCTTGATGAACGAGCTTCATTGCTGGATAGATTCCACCGCATTTCATCAGCTTAATGTTCACTTTGTCAGCGGCACGCTTTAAACTTACTTCACGCATCTCTCGCATCCCTTTTACTCCCTCATCTACCATAATTGCAACAGATGTCTTATGTTTCACTTCACGTAAAGCATCAATGTCATCTGCAAGAACCGGTTGTTCAATCCAGTCGACCTGATAATCTTGAATCTTATTAATGACCAATAGCGCCTCACTACTCGACATCCATCCTTGATTGGCATCAATTCGTATCAAGATATCACTACCGACTCTCCTCCGAACGGACTTAACACGTTCTATGTCTGTTAAAGGATCTGTCCCTACCTTCATTTTTAGTGCTCGATAGCCCATAGCAACTACTTGTTCAGCCTCATCGGCCATTTCATTTGGAGGTTTGATACTAAGTACATGTGCCAATGGAAAACGTTCATGGTACCTCCCACCTACAAAATTATATACGGGTTGATTTACCGCTTTTCCGACAAGGTCGTAGCAAGCAATATCTATCGCCGCTTTTGCTGTTGGTACTCCGTAGAAGGTCTCATCCATTAATGCATGAATTTTTTCTATTTTAAAGGGGTCTTCTCCAATAATTGCTGGGGCTAAATGGTGCTTGATGACTTGCACTGTACTTCTCGCACTCTCTCCAGTTACATGCTCATCGGCAACCCCTTCCCCGTAACCAACCAAGCCACAATCAGTCTCTATTTTCACAATGACCGATGGCATCGATGAATACGTATGATAGCTAACAATAAAAGGCTCTTTCAATGGTAGTTGAATCAAATAAATCGAAACTGATGTAATCTTCATACGTCTTCCCTCCCCTGAACATAAAAGGAGGCTGGGACAAAAGTATTTTAACTTATGGAAAATCGAACATTACTGATCGGTCTATATCTACCGCTCCCGAAATAAACTTCGCTTTCCGCGGGAAGCTGGTGAGCCTCCTCGTGCTACGCACTATGGGGTCTCACCTTTGCTTTTCATCCCGCAGGAGGTCTACGTATATTTCATCCGCTCATTTAGAGCTTCGTTCGTATCCTGAGTTAAACCTCTTAGATATGTCTCAGCCCCTTCATTTCTCCTAAACCCAGCCTCTAAATCGAGAGGCTTCAGCCATTTTTCTTACTCCAACCATGTAAGCTGCTAATCTCGTATCAACATGATGGCGATCGGCTGTTTCTATTACATTGTTAAAGGCTTTAACCATCTTATCGTGTAATTTACCGGCAACTTCTTCTTCAGACCAATAGTAACCAAGATTATTTTGCACCCATTCAAAATAAGAAACAGTTACCCCTCCAGAGCTTGCAAGCACATCAGGAACTAGCAGAATTCCTCTCTTTGATAATATTTCAGTAGCCTCAAGTGTAGTTGGCCCATTAGCTGCTTCTACTACAATTCTCGCTTTAATCTTACTAGCATTCTCTTCTGTTATTTGATTAGAGATTGCAGCAGGAACTAAAATATCACATTCACATTCAAGTAACTCTTTATTGGTAATTGTCTGTTTAAAAAGATTGGTTACAGTCCCAAATGAATCTCTCTTTTCAAGCAAATACTCAATATCAAGACCGGCTTCATCATATAAAGCTCCGTAAGCATCTGAAATTCCTACGATATTTGCCCCACGCTCATGAAGGATTTTAGCTAGGAATCCGCCTGCGTTTCCAAAACCTTGAATAATGACCTTTGTTCCGTCAAGATCAAGTTGTTTTTTCTTTGCTGCTTCTTCAATACAAATTGTGACACCCATTGCTGTGGCCGTCTCTCTTCCATGCGAACCACCTAGAACCAAAGGCTTTCCCGTAATAAACCCCGGTGAATCAAATTCTCTGATTCGGCTATACTCATCCATCATCCAAGCCATAATTTGCGAATTAGTAAAAACATCAGGCGCAGGTATATCTTTAGTTGGCCCTACTAGTTGACTAATTGCACGAACATACCCTCGACTTAACCTCTCTAGCTCTAGAAACGACATCGTACGTGGATCACAAATGATTCCACCCTTCCCTCCGCCATAAGGAACATCTACTATTCCACACTTTAAGCTCATCCAAATAGATAAAGCTTTTACTTCGTTTTCTGACACTTCCGGGTGAAAGCGCACCCCACCTTTTGTTGGTCCGACTGCATCATTATGTTGTGAACGATACCCTGTAAATACTTTGACGTCACCATTATCGAGCTTAATCGGTATCCGAACTGTCAGCATCCGCATCGGTTCCTTTAATAGCTCATACACATCTTCCTTATAACCTAAATTAGACAATGCCTGGTGAATAACCTCTTGCGTTGAAGCTAATACATCTTTTTTTACTTTTTTCGTTGGTGCCGACACTTTCGTCATTCCCTCACCCCATTTTATTATTAACTCAGCTTATGAGTCTTGTTGAAACCCGTCTGCTTATTTCTAAATGCAATCCTTGTGCCAATTTTTTATACGCAACAATAGGGATTCCAGACCTTTAAGCGAATTTTTTTTACATAGAGGAAAAAGCAAACTCAATTCCGACAAATCTTTTTTCATTTTTCAAGAAAGAATGAAAATTTAGTTTGCAGAAATCATCCTTCTTCGCTTAGGATAGAAAAAGACAGAACGTTCTGAATTGGGGTGAGCGCAGTGGATCAATATCAAAAAGTTAAAAAGCAGTTGATCATGTACGAAACACTTATTAATGAGATTGATGTAGGGATTCATGTTATTGATGAATTCGGGAAAACGGTTGTGTATAACGATAAAATGATGGAAATTGAATCATTATCTAGAGAAGACTTGATCGATAAAGACTTTCTCGACGTTTTCCGGTTTGAAGACGAACATGATAGTACGTTGCTTGAAGCACTCCACCATCAAAAAACCACTCAAAATGTGAAGCAAACTTATTTTACTAAAGGTGGAAAAGAAATTACGACAATCAATAGGACATTTCCGATCACCGATGGAACAAATGTAATTGGAGCAATTGAAGTCGCTAAGGATGTTACTAAGCTTGAGCAACTCATCCGCAGAAATATGGAACAAAAAGGAAATACCAGATATACCTTTGACAGTATTATTGGAGGAAGTCACGCCATTCAGGAAGTCATTGAACATACAAAGCGCGCAACAAGGACTCCTTCATCCGTGCTAATTGTTGGAGAAACTGGAACTGGCAAGGAATTGTTTGCACAAAGCATTCATAATGGGAGTGAACGAACAACTGGGCCTTTTATCTCTCAAAATTGCGCTGCGATGCCAGACACTTTAATTGAGAGTATCTTATTTGGCACAAGTAAAGGGGCTTTCACTGGAGCAACCGAGAAGATCGGCTTGTTTGAACAGGCTGAAGGAGGCACTTTGTTACTTGATGAGATAAACTCTCTAAGTCCGATGCTTCAAGCTAAACTATTACGTGCCATCCAAGAGAAATCGATTAGAAGAATTGGCGATACTATTGACCGTAAAGTTAATGTCCGGATCCTTTCAACTATAAATGAAGATCCAATCGAAGCCATTGCCGAGAATCGTTTGCGAAAAGATTTGTATTATCGTTTAAGTGTCGTATCCCTTTTCATCCCTTCACTTCGAGAACGAAAAGAGGATATTCCTTTATTAGTGGATTCATTTATTGGGAAATACAATCAATTATTCCGTATGGAGGTTAAAGGCGTTACAGAAGAAGTACAAACCCTTTTTGCTGAGTATGACTGGCCAGGAAATGTTCGTGAACTTGAACATATTATTGAAGGAGCAATGAACCTAATCGTGGATGAAGAGTGGATTGATGTGAGTCACTTATCATACAATCTCAAAAATAAAATGCAACTGATTAAACATAAAGTTCCTGTTACGCTTACTAAAAATAAACAAGATACCGATTTTCCTGAAAGAGTTTCTTCGATTCGCAATCTAAAGGACTATCTACAAGAAGCTGAGCAATATTATATAAAAAAAGCACTCGAAAAACATAAATATCATAAAACAAATGCAGCAAGTGAACTTGGGCTTAGCAGGCAAACGCTACAGTATCGTATTAAACGATTAGATCTCGAATAACGAAAAAGCCGTCTGCTCCACGCAGACGACTTTGCCATTTATAGCTCCAACACTTGTGGTTCTTCTCCTGCGTTCATTAGACGAATCATAGTTGGCTTAATTTCAAGGACAATATACGAAGGATCTTCTGGACCTTCAAACCATCTGCTAAAGGAATCACTCCAAATTTTCTTCTTCAACTCATCCGAGTCTCGAATGGTAGCTTGTCCTTCTACCTCGACAAATTTATCACCTAACCCTTCACCTTCATACCCTAATAGAATATGAACATTCGGATTCTCGGCAATCTCCTCTGCCTTATGAGTGTCTTTATCAGTAGGTGTAAACAGTGTGAAGTCTTCGTTAAAGAAAGACATATAGCGTGAATGAGGCTTATTGTTTTTAACAGTTGCGAGTGTGCCAATTTTTTGGTTCTTAAGTATATCCAAGACTTTATTTCGTAATTCCTCTTGATTCATCCAAAACAGCCCCTTTAAATAGATTGTATAGGTAGTATTCCTTAACTGTTCCCTGCTTAAACAACTATTTAGTATAGGACTGCTTTAATCGTTTATTCTGAAAATGTGTAATAATCTTGGGTGCTAAATTGTTCAAACCCGACTGAAGTATACAATTTAAGAGCATGTGCATTTTCAAGAGCAACCTCTAGCAAAACATCCTGTCCTTTGGCCGCCTCCTGTTGAACCAGTCTGACAAGTACAGCTTGACCAATCCCTTTTCCTTGCATAGATGGGGTCACAACAAAGCCATAAATCCATGAGGCCTTATCATCTACTATAACCCGGAGCTTGCCTGCCCTTACGTTGTTTGCATAAACAATATAATGACCCTTCTCGGCACCTGGACTATACATCGTACGAGCCTCTGTTTCGCTCATACCAAACCCTTGGGCATCCATTTGTATGATATACTCCAAATCTTCAGCCTGCGCCTCCTTGATCACCACATCGTCTCTTCCAGTCTTACTTCTTATATGAGGGTTCCATTTCATTTGATGCTCAGAAAATGAGTAGATAACAGGCTGGCTCTTAGCAAAACGATGGCCAGTAGTAGAATTTGAGGGGATGTTCAATAAAACAGTTTGAATACCAGACGACTTTAATTGCGTTAAAGCTTCATTTAAAAGCTTTCCTGCATGACCATTTCGGCGTTTGCTTGGTCTAACCATTCCGCATATTTCAGCTTTATTACCGAAGCGATAGATGCCTAAAAAAGCCACCAGCTCCTGATCTTCATAATAAAAATAATCGTTTGTTTCATTATGTGGTCTTGTCTCGAGCATTTCCCAATTAAGTTTTAAATTTATTTTGTCATACCTTTCGACATCTTGCTGTAACGTTTTTATATCTTGTAATTGTTTTGTTAGTAGCATACTTGTATTCCTCCATTCACATTCCCTAAATCATTCGCTGCCAAATGAAGAAATCCTTCAGAACAATGAAAAAGCACGAAGGCAGTCGCCCCGTGCTTTTTCGTGTCCTAGTATAAATGTGTCTTTATACTACCTCAAGTTTACTCTCTCTTGAAGAAAAGCTCAAGTATGCAGTTCAGTGTTCAAAAATCGTTCAAACTTGACCAATATTTTGTATTTACAAATCTGTATATTCCTTTATTCCGCACCCAAAAGTGCTTCATGCAGTTCTTTATCAGAATGATTCCACATTGCTTCATTATGCTTTTTTAGAAAGTCAGCCAGAATTTTTTTGGATTTAGAATCCATATCATCAACTAAGATTTTGCCTTTTAACGACTTATCCATTTTATTCACATGCTCAGGTAAACTCTTGTACCCACGACGAATTTCGGTATCAACCGTCATTTCACAGCCAGCTACCCCAGCATAATAAGGTTTACTTTCTTTATATTGAATGGCTACCCATACAAGCCAATAGAGCTTTCCGTTAGGTACGTCCTCTTTGTTCGGTAAAAATTTAATTCGCTTTTCCACCGCAGATCGCGCATGGAGGGCACCCATATCAACAAACGCTTCACCCTCAGCCGGATCAACAAAAACCGGAGAAACATTATCAAGATTCATAACTCCTGCCCCGTAGCCACCGTGACCAGAAGTAGAGTCTCCACTTAAAATATTAAATCCACCCGTTTTCTTTTTAAGGTTATCATTATTTAACAAATCCATTATGTTTCATCCTTTCTTCATTTCATGCGATCTATTCTTTTTAATCCTTACGCTCTTCATTCTCCCTATAGTATACATGATCCTCGTTTGTTCTGAAAATATTTGCTAAAATAAAGATAGTCTTATAACAAAGGAGCGATTCTCATGCCAATCGTAACAGTACAATTACTTGAAGGCCGTACAGATGATCAAAAAAGAGCACTTGTTGAAAGAGTAACAGATGCCGTTTCTGAGACAACAGGAGCACCTGCTGAACGCATTTCAGTCGTCATTGATGAAATGAAGCCAACAAACTTTGCAGTAGCTGGTAAGCGTCCTGCTGATCAGTAAAACAAAAGCTTCAAATTCAAAAAAGCCAAACAACCTATTACTGTTGCTTGGCTTTTCCTTATTGAACTGTCTTCTTTAAAGATTCAATGTACATATAAGCTTGTTCAAAGTCTTCCTCTGTATAATTTTGCTTACGCTTTAACGTTTGTACTTTTTCTTTAACATCTTCTCGCGTTAATTCTTCAAAATACAACAAAGTAGAAACAAGCTCCAAAAAGCGTGCGCTTTGCTCATTTAAACTTTCAAACATCGGCTTCACTTTTGGCAAGTCAAATTGATACATATCTAAAAACTTTTGCCCTTCAGCAGATAGCGCATATCGATATTGATAATAATTGCCTTTATCTTCTTTTGTTTCAGCTATAAAGCCAAGGTTACACAGCTCTTCCATTCTTAATGATAATTCCTCTGAATAAGGACCGAACATGTGGAATTTGTAGCGCTCTGTGAACGTAATATTCATCTTTTTGGCAATATAAATAATCTTTTGCAGCTTTTTCCGTCCAACAACCTCACCAGCTTGCAAAAAGACCGCCATTACTTTCGCGTGGTCTTGTAGCAACCGTCACGCCCCCCTTATTTCTGTAAAATCTCAAGTATCCGCTGTTTAACCTCTTTATGTTCACGCACGTCCTCTAAGCAGTCGAGCGGAAAGTATAACTTATGATCTGTTCGTTTTTTCCCAGAAATGGCTTCAACGACATCCGACTCACGAGATAGCTCACGAATCTTTCCATTAGGTAGAACTAGATGAATAGGCAGTCTCTCTTCTTCTTCACCTGGTCGATAAAAATCATAGGGAAGATCTGATGAGGAGTCGATGACTAAATAATAATCTGGATTTAGATCTGCTTTCTTAAATAGTTCCTGTAACTCTGGCCAATCGTTCATTCGTTGATTTGGATTAAATTCGACATATTTGAACAGACGTCTATTTAGAAATCTTACACAAAGATCACTCAAAATGCGATCCTCTTCTTCTTGCCAAATTTGAAAATAATAAAGGGTTATCGCCTCATCTAATCGTAAATAATCGTCCAAGCTCCCTTTTCCATAAAAGAAAGAATAAAAATGATTAGGCTTTTGTTTAAATTCATAACCTGCTAAATGCAGTTCTTTCGCGCGCTTAAAGATCTTGCTTAAAATCACTTCAGCACTGCGGGTTACAGGATGGAAATACACTTGCCAATACATCTGATAACGACTCATAATATAGTCTTCTACCGCATGCATTCCGCTTTGCTTAATGACGACTTGATCTTCCATCGGTCGCATCACACGAAGAATTCTCTCCATATCAAAATGACCATAACTAACACCTGTGTAGTAAGCGTCACGTTGCAAGTAATCCATGCGGTCAGCATCAATTTGACTTGAAATAATACTGGAAATCAGCTTGTTGGAATAGGTTTTTTCGATCACATCAGCTACCGCTTGAGGGAAATTTTCACTCACATTAGATAGAACCTGGTTAATCTCCGTATCACCTAAAATAATTTCACGAGTCCATTCCTCATGGTCCATATCAAACACTTTTTCAAATGAATGAGAAAAAGGTCCATGCCCCAAATCGTGTAACAGAGCAGCAGATAAGCTTAAAAGACGATCCTCCTCATTCCAATGGGGGCGCCCTTTAAAAACCTCTAAAATCCTCCTTGTAATTTCATATACACCTAGTGAATGATTAAAGCGTGTGTGTTCAGCTCCGTGAAATGTCACATAGGTTGTTCCGAGCTGGCGTATTCGTCTAAGTCTCTGAAATTCTTTTGTGCCAATTAAAGCCCAAATTAATTCATCACGCACATGTATGTAACGATGCACAGGATCTTTAAATACTTTTTCCTCTTCAAGCTGTCCATAATAAGGTGTCGTCATGGTTATACCTCTCAATCCGTTCATTCTATTGCTTTCATTATATCGTAAGAACCTTACGAGTCCCACCTTTTGCTGTGTAATTTACACCAACTTTACAGACTAGGACCTAGGTGATTGAGGGAGTAATCCACTACCCTCTACCCCTTAATGACATCATTTGAAACCAAAAGAAAGCATACAGACCAATATCAGTCTGTATGCTTTCTGTTTTATTCATTAATATATTATGCTTCCACACTTTTTTCTTGTTCAACAGTTCGATGTTTCTCTTCTGTACGGTCCACAACAACTGCACATGAAGCATCACCTGTGATATTTACAGCAGTACGGATCATATCTAGAATACGGTCAACAGCAAGTACAAGGGCAATCCCTTCAACTGGAAGACCAACTGAGGTCAATACCATTGCAAGCATAATCATACCAACACCTGGTACACCTGCTGTTCCGATACTAGCTAGTGTAGCTGTCAGAACAACTGTTAATAAATCACCCATTGATAAATGTACAGCATATACTTGAGCAATAAAGACTGTAGCAACGGCTTGCATAATCGCTGTACCGTCCATATTAATCGTCGCACCAAGCGGTTGAACAAAGCTTGATACTGGTTTTGAAACACCCAGCTTCTCCTGCGCAGTTTTCATTGAGATAGGTAGGGTCGCACTACTACTTGATGTACTGAAGGCAACCATCATTGCAGGGAAGAAATTTTTAAAGAATTGAACAGGGTTTTGTTTGCCAAACAAGGCAATAAATCCACCATAAGTAACAATAGCATGAATGATTAAACCAAGGATAACAGCAATCATATACATAATCATTGATGCCAACACATCATACCCTTGTTCACCAAGAGCAGAGGCAATTAACGCAAATGCACCGTATGGGGCAAGCTTCATCGCTACGGTAACAAGATACATCATAATTTCATTACCTTGCTCCATTAACCTCATCACGCCACGCGTTTTATCCCCAAGCTTCGCCATCGCAAGACCTACTAACACGGCAAACGCAATGATCTGAAGCATTTCACCTGAAGCTAGAGCTTCGATTGGATTTGTAGGAATAATATTTAAGAGCGTGTCCATAACTGGAGGTGGTTCTTCTGCTGCAAATTCCTCACTTTGATCACCCATTAACCCAGGGTCACCTGGTTGAATGATGAAGGCAACTGTCAAACCAATTACCAGTGCAATCGTCGTTGTTAAAAGATAGTAACCAACAGTCTTACCACCAATCCGACCTAACTTTTTAGGATCTCCCATTCCAGCTGTTCCAAGAACAATAGAAAAGAATACAAGTGGTACAACGAGCATCGTAATTAATTTCAGAAAAAGTTGCCCGAGTGGTGTTAAGAAATATGCATCTGCTACTTCAAAAGCTTCCGGGGCCCATGCATTAAAGGCTAGCCCTACCCCCACACCTAAAATGAGGGCAATTATGATCTTTTTTGTCAAGCTCATACTTAACCATCTCCTCTCTCTTTGTTGCCAATCTATGGTGTTGTCCTACTTTTGCGAATCTTTAATAGCCCTATCCCTTTCCCTATTGTATCCGATTGCAAACCTCTTTTAGAAGTGAAAGATTATGGGATTCGACAATTTTCGCCAGATTCTAAAAAGAAATCCTGACTAAAAGAATAAGTCAGGATGATTATTTTTTCAACTTTTTCTCTACTTTTTCAATGACTTGCTCCTCATCTGGAGCTGCAACCGGGCGATTATTAACAAATACAAACGATTTTTTTCGACCTGGCCCACAATATGACTGACAACGTATATCTATCGTTGCTTCAGGATCGACTTTTTTCAAGCGTGGCACGAGTGTTTTAATATTCGTCGCTTGGCATTCATCACAAATGCGAAATTCGTTAGCCATCTCTATGTTCCTTTCTTTTAAAAGTTATCTATTTACTAGGAAGTTAAGTTTATATGCAGAGTGCCCGATTTTACACGGACTAATCACTAGTATATCACACTCTTATGATGGTGCAATTGAGAATTTTAATTCGATCTAGCTGACATACTCCACAGCTTTTCCACATGCTATAATGATTATTATTTATCATTTTAAGGAGTCACTAATTATGACTAATATTACTTCTACCGCCTTTGAAAAAAAATGGCGCTTTTTAGACCATTCTACATTAGGTCCTGCTTTTAACGCTCTTCAATCATTTGCTTACGATGATACTTTATGTATGGCAGTTGGGCAAATGGAAGCGGCTCCTACACTTAGAAGCTGGGTACACCATGATACGATTGTCTTAGGTACTCAAGATAGTCGTCTACCCTATATTCAGAACGGCATTCATTATTTAGAAAAACAAGGCTATAAAGTAATTGTCCGAAATTCTGGTGGGTTAGCTGTTGTGCTTGATGAGGGGGTTTTAAACTTATCTTTAATCATGAAAGAAGATAAGAAAATATCGATTGATGCTGGTTATGATTTAATGTTCGATTTGATAAAAGATGTGTTTTCTCCCTACCATAAACCGATTGAAGCGTATGAAATTGTCGGCTCTTATTGCCCGGGAAGTTATGACTTAAGTATAGATGGAAAAAAGTTTGCTGGGATCTCTCAACGTAGAATACGAGGGGGCGTTGCCGTTCAAATTTACTTATGCATCACTGGCAGTGGCTCAAAACGTGCCGAGATGATACGAGAGTTCTATAGCCATGCTGTACAGGGGGCTAGGACAAAATTTGAATACCCTCGGATCCAACCAGAAACAATGGCATCTCTATCAGAACTGTTAGACACCCCTTTAACCATTTCAGAGGTGATGATGAAGACTTTACAGACGATGCTGCAAAACGGAGTAGAGCTTACAATGGATGGATTAACAACAGAGGAAATCACTTTATATGAACAAAATATTATTCGCGTCACACAAAGAAACAACCGATGTCTACTCAATATGTAGACATCGGTTGCTTTTATAATTATAAGTCTCCTTTAGGACCTCTGTTAAACGGCCCTACATTTGGATCATAATCATCCAAGTCTGTTGTTTGAGTTTCCGTACTAGGTAAATTATCGTTACCTACTCCAGGCTGGTTTTTATTTAGCTTTGCCTCCTCTTTAATTTCTTCTTTATTAGGCTCTTTAGTTTCCGTCTTATCCATCTTTTCCTCTAATTTAGCTAAACGTCTTTGGGCAAACTCTTTTCCACCTAAGCCAAAGGAAATACCAAAGGCTAAAGCAATACCACCCAAGATTAGTATAAATGCTGAGTTGACTACAGTATTTGCAATTTGAAGCTGATCAACAGCCATAAATACTGCAAAGATGATAATAATGTATTTAGCAATATTACCAAATAGCTTTGCTTCCTGACGTTGAACAATCATACTCATTATAATTTTCTGGGCAATATTTGCTACATACAAACCAACTCCAAGGATAACCAATGCCGCGATAACCATAGGAAGGTATGCAAGGATTGCGTTAATAATACCTACAACATTTGATAACCCTACTAGCTGCAAGGCTTCAACTGTAAACAATAGAACAACTACAATTTGTGCAAGATATCCTAAAACTTCCGCCGGGCTCATTGATGCTCCAGCTTGCGTAGCATTTCCGACCCCAATTTTGTTTAAAAATTGATTAATACCTACTTTTTCTAATAGATTAGAAACAATTCTCTTAACCCATTTACCTAACCAAATACCTGCAGCTATCAATATACCTGCAATAATAATATTTGGAATCATCGTTAACACATTGTTCAGCATAGCAATTGCAGGTGCTGCAATACCGTGAAGCTCTAAAGTTTCAAGAGCTGTGATTACAACAGGAATTAAAATTAAAATGTATACAATAGTTCCAATTAAACTTGAAAGACTTGTTCCTTCTAGGATTTTATTTAATCCGACTTTTGCAGAAAGTCTCTCCGTACCTACTCGTGTTAAGATTCCAACGACTATCCCTTTAACAAGTCTAGCTACAATCCATCCTATAGCTAGTACAATAACTGCTCCCAAAATGTTTGGAAGGAATCCAAATAGTGTATTAAGCATAGCTGTAAATGGACCTACCGCACCACCCATATTGAGTGTATTGAAGAAGATCACAAAAACAACAATCATCAGAATCCAAAATACGACCTTACTGATGATTTCTTCTGATGAATATTTTTGAGTGTTAATATTCATTTTGCTAAATAATCGATCATCTAAGCTTGTCTTTCTTAGTGCCTTACGCACCCCCTTAGCAATTCCTTTAGCGATTAACCACCCAACTAATAATACAAGTAAAGCAATGATTAGGTCTGGCAGGCGCCCTAAATAGCCCATCCACATGTTAAAAACGTTATTCATCAAATTCCTCCTTTAAGGTTTCTTTTTCTACTTATCGCTCGCTTTACTACATACCACTCGCAGGTTCTCTAAAACGCAACTCCATAAAAACACATTTTTTCACAAATAAAACGACATGTTTTTATAACGCTTCTTTCGGGAACAGTATCTATGTACTCGTACTTGAGTTGAGGAGGAATTTTAAATGTCTAAACAAGTTTTAATGGTTGTTACCAATCACACAACAATTACCGATGGTCAAAAAACAGGCTTATGGCTTGAAGAATTTGCTGTACCTTATAACATGTTCAAAGAAAAAGGATATAACATTGAAGTGACGAGCATTCGAGGTGGAGACGTTCCCCTTGACCCAAACAGCTTAGAGGACGCTGATAAACCGGAGTGGAAGGAAGCGAAGGCTTTACTAAGAGAAACAAAGAAGCTTTCAGTCGATCATGTAAATAATACAGATGCCATTTTCCTACCAGGTGGTCATGGAACAATGTTTGACTTCCCTGATAACGAAACCTTGCAAGCCGTTATTCAGGCTCTCGCTGAAGATCAAAAAGTAATTGGAGCTGTCTGCCACGGACCAAGTGGGTTAGTTAATGTCACCTATAAAGATGGCACGCCACTTGTTAATGGAAAGAAAGTAAATGGATTTACTGATATCGAAGAAAAAGAAATGCAGCTTGAGAATCATATGCCGTTCTTGCTTGAAGAAATGTTACGTGAACGTGGCGGTGAATTTATCGCAGGAGATAAATGGACTGACTTCTCTATAAGAGACGGCAACCTCATTACTGGTCAAAACCCAATGTCGAGTGAAAGTACTGCCAGAAAAGTTGTCGAGGCATTAGAAGAATAGAATAGAAGATAGATAAAGCCAAGCGGATACCGCTTGGCTTTTTTTGCTGAACAAAAAAGGTGTTAGGAAGCACCCTAACACCTTTTACTATCTTTAAGCCTTTGCAGCTGCTTGTTGGTTAATAGCTTGCATCGCTGTAATAAGCGATAATTTGTAAACGTCTTGAGCGTTACATCCGCGTGAAAGATCGTTTACTGGCTTGTTTAGACCTTGAAGAATTGGTCCGATGGCATCATATCCACCAAGACGCTGTGCAATTTTGTATCCTAGGTTACCTGACTCAAGACTTGGGAAAATGAAAACATTTGCTTGGCCTTGAAGTGGTGAGTCTGGAGCTTTCTTTTGTGCAACAGCTGGTACGAATGCTGCATCAAATTGGAATTCCCCATCAATGACTAAGTCGGGACGTGACTCTTGTGCTAATTTTGTAGCTTCAGACACTTTCTTAGTTTCCATAGAAGAAGCTGAACCTTTTGTAGAGAAGCTTAGCATCGCTACTTTAGGATCTAGGCCGAATACTTTTGCTGTTTCAGCTGTAGCAATCGCAATTTCCGCTAGCTCTTCGCTATTTGGTGCGATATTGATCGCACAATCACCGAATACAAATTTCTGCTGTTCTTTTACCATTACGAATACACCAGACGTACGTTTAATACCTGGTTGCGTCTTAATAATTTGTAAGGCTGGACGTACTGTGTCTCCAGTTGAATGAGCTGCCCCACTAACAAGTCCGTCTGCTTTGCCCATATAGACAAGCATTGTACCGAAGTAGTTTACATCGACTAATTTCTCACGTGCACTCTCTTCTGTTTCTTTTCCTTTGCGACGCTCTACAAATGCAGCAACCATTTCATCTGTCTCTGCATAGTTTTCAGGATCTAGAATGTGGACATTCTCTCCTAATACGATGCCTTGTTCGCTCGCTTTAGCTGTAATTTCTTCTTTATTTCCAACTAAGATTGGCTTTACAACTTGATCTGCTCCAAGTTGTGCCGCCGCCTCTAAGATACGCTCGTCAGTTCCCTCTGGTAATACAATTGTCGGTTGATGCTTTTCAACCTTTTCTGTTATTTCTTTAAATAAATCACTCATGATTTATTCCTCCTTCTGTACTTCGACCACTTTCTTTATAAACCAAGGATACTCCTCTTATTCTCAAAAGGGAACCGGTCTGCACAAGATAATTAAAGTGGCAATTTTTTAAAAAATCTTACGTATTTAAAGGCTTAGAGCCTTATTCCCATCCCTGTTTGAGGTGAAACGCTTTCAATTCTCTTAGGATTCCCAAAGGAATTTTGAAGTATGTGTCGAAATCAGACATGAAACTATTTTTTTAAGACGAATCTTTTAGGAGCGTGACACAATGAATGAAGAAGTCGTTTTATATGAAGTTAGAGATCAAGTGGCGACTATCACCCTTAATCGCCCACAAGTTAAAAATGCGTTAAATGAGGAAATGCACACAGCATTATATCGTGCATTTGACGAAGCCAACCGAAATGAGGATGTCAGAGTCATTGTACTTGAAGGAAGTAATGGGGCATTTAGTGCCGGAGCTGACTTAAAAAGTATAGCAACGGAAGATGTAGGCGAGCTTGATTACGGGAAGTATTTACGTGAGACCTACAATAAGCTTGTTCTCCAGCTCATGAATATTGAAAAACCGATTATTGCTCATATTAATGGAATTGCAGTAGGAGCAGGTTTAAGCATTGCCCTTGCTTGTGACTTCCGCGTTGCTGCACGTGAAGCTAAGCTAGGACTCGGCTTTATGAAGATTGGCTTAGTACCGGATGCAGGTGCTTCTTATTTCTTACCTAGGCTTGTCGGCTTAGGAAAAGCAACTGAGCTTGCGCTAGGTGAAATCATTTCAGCAGAAGAAGCTGAGCGAATTAACCTCATTAATCAAGTTGGGAGCCCTGAACCTTTAATCGCACATTTGAAAACGGTTTCCCCATCAGCTTTTGGTTTAATGAAGAAAAACTTCCGTATAGGATTCGACAAAACGCTCGCAGAAGTGCTTGAATTAGAAGTTGAAACACAAAGGGTAGCCGGTGCTACAAAAGAACATAAGTATGCAGTCGCACAGTTTGTGAACAGAGCATGACATTTCACACCCCGGACGTATCGGCTGGGGTGTTTGTTATTTTTGGAACCGCTTCTTTTATGGTATAGTAACGAGTGATAAGAATTAATGAAGATTTTTTCGTATATATATGATAAAGGAGTGTTTACCCAATGAATGAAGCAGCTAAAACACTAGACGGCTGGTATTGTTTACACGATTTCCGCACAATTAACTGGCCAGCTTGGAAAACATTATCAACTGAGGAACGTCAACAAATCGTTAATGAATTTGTGACGATGCTTGAGAAGTGGGACGTTACTGAAAAAGCAGGCAACGGAAGTCATGCGATTTATTCAGTTGTTGGCCAAAAAGCAGACATCATGTTCATGCTTCTTCGTCCAACGATGGAAGAGTTAAATGAAATTGAAAATGCATTTAACAAAACACGCTTTGCTGAATATACGATTCCAACCTATTCGTATGTATCGGTTGTGGAATTAAGTAACTATATGGCTGGAGATAGTGATGAGGATCCATATCAGAACCCTCATGTACGTTCTAGACTTTACCCAGAGCTTCCTAAAGCAAACCATATCTGTTTCTACCCAATGGACAAGCGTCGCGATGGCGATGATAACTGGTACATGCTACCAATGGATTCTCGTCGTGAACTGATGCGCAGCCACGGTATGATTGGTCGTAGTTATGCAGGTAAAGTGAAGCAAGTGATCACTGGTTCTGTTGGATTTGATGATTGGGAGTGGGGCGTCACATTATTTGCTGATGATGTTCTTCAATTTAAGAAACTTGTTTATGAGATGCGTTTTGACGAAGTGTCTGCTCGCTTCGGTGAGTTTGGTTCATTCTATGTCGGCAACATTTTAACAGAAGAAAACCTACCAAGCTTCTTCCATATTTAATTGACTCAAGTACTAGGGCTCTCAGGGCTCTAGTACTTTTTTATTTACAAACTTCGAGTACATTTTTTGAAATTCATCCCTCTTCTTTGATCGGAAGAATCGCTCGATAGGCCACTGGTGAACCAATAACGGTTGAGGTATTAATATTTCCATAGGGAATAAGGGTATCAATTAAAAGCCTCATACTGTTCATCGACGGCACGGCTGCTTTTAGAAAATAGCTAACCTCCCCTGTTACTCGGTGACATTCAATGATTTTCTCTTCTTTTTTTACCATCTCTTCAAACTCCTGCAACGGAACCTTTAATCCACTTACTAAAATGATTAATAAAATCTCCCTCCCGACTGCAGCTAATGAAATACGCGCTGTGTACTCTTCAATTATTCCTCTTTCATGAAGCCGTTGAAGACGTTCTGATACACTCGGCCGACTTAAAGCCAATTCCTTTGATAATTCACTTATTGTAATGCGCGCATTTTCTTGTACTAATTCTAACAACTTACTATCGATCTTATCCACGCCACCCCATCCTTTCATTTTGACAATAAGACAACCTTATTCTATTCAAATTGAAGTTAATACAGTTATTTTTCCTTCATTATACTATGCAAAAACATTCAATCAACTATTAAAATAAAGGTAGGATAATTGTGCGGAATCTATTTACAAAGAGGTGGAATGAATATGAAAAAATGGCTAATGATTTTACTCGCTATTGTAATTACAAGCTTTGGAGTTATTCTTTTAAAACATGCCAATATTGTTACAGGAGGTACGGCAGGCCTTTCTCTAAGTATTGCTTATTTTTTTAGTCTTCCTTTTGGAGTTACGTTCTTTTTAATTAATATCCCATTCTATATCTTTTCGATGATGAGAATGGGTTGGAACTTTACGTTTACAACGATCATTTCGGTAAGTTTATTATCTCTTGTAACAGGAATTGATTACTTCTTACCCGCTTTCTCCGTATCAGTTTGGGTGGGAGCAATCGTTGGT
This sequence comes from Alkalihalophilus sp. As8PL, assembly GCF_040939795.1. GTDB lineage: Bacteria > Bacillota > Bacilli > Bacillales > Bacillaceae_D > Alkalihalophilus > Alkalihalophilus lindianensis. The sequence continues at coordinate 2,086,130 of NZ_CP162551.1, read as the reverse complement.
GGATTTATCATTGGGGTAGGTCTATCCTTATTGTTCATGAATGGCTCTTCCCTTGGGGGAGCAAATATTCTTGCCCTATTTCTTCAAAAGCGTTGGAATATTGATCCGGGTAAAACGACATTTGCGTTTGACTTTATCGTTGTGATGACAGGATTTTATACGGTTGGACTCGTTCGTGGTCTTGCTTCGATTCTCTCAATCGCTGTTATTGCTAGGGTAATCAGTTATTTTAAAAATGAAATTGCTAAGCGCGGTACAGACGCAGCTGCTAAAGAAAAAGAAAAGAATTTAAAAGCACCCACTAAACAGCATATTCCCGTTGCTGAATAAAAAAATATCGCTAAAACACATTGAGATTCAGCTCGATGTGTTTTTTGTTTTCCGTGATTTTCTGCATAAGCATTACTAGCCTCTCATATAGTCAAGTAACGGTAATGCTTTCGCCACTCGTCGTGTTCTCTACATACTTAGAGGCACAACTTAGGACTCCTCGAAGTGAGAACTCACAGCAAGGACATTACATCAACTTTGAATGGAGGTGGAGAAATGGCAGTAATTAAAGCGTCTTCAAGTGATATCGACATGCTCGCTCGGCTGATGCGTGCAGAGGCCGAAGGTGAAGGCGAGACCGGTATGATGGCGGCAGGAAATGTCATGGTAAACAGGGTGCGTGTAGGGTGTCTTGATTTTCCAAACATCACATCTGTCCCCCAAATGGCTTTCCAATCACCTGGAGGATTTGAAGCGGTTCAAAAAAGCTATTTCTATCAACATGCGAGAGAACGGGATAAGCGACTAGCCAGACGTGCTGTAGCTGGAGAACGCACACACCCTGCTGAATTTGCATTGTGGTTCTTCAGACCAGACGGAGCATGTCCGGCCCAGTGGTGGGGACAATGGAACTCGGGACGCTATAAAGCTCATTGCTTCTATACACCGCTCGCATCCGAATGCCCAGAAGTCTATAGCACTTACTAGAAAAGCTGAAGCTAGACAGGAAGAAAAGCGGAGGGGTTCGGTTAGGTATATTTTAAAACTGAATGATTCACTAGAAAAAGGGGCGATGAATAGTGTATCAACAATGGAATCAGCAATTCCCACCACAGCAATCAGAAAATCAAGGATACGGTAAGCAGCAAACCTTTAATCAAGCACAACAGACTCAAATGCAACAACCACAACCGCAACAAATGATGCAGCAACCACAAGGACAATTTTTCTCCGCACAGAGTTACCAAGTACCAGGTTTCGTACAGCAGCAATTCGGTGGTGAAGGAATGTTACCGCTTGAGCAGTCATTTATTGAAAACATCCTTCGTTTAAACCGTGGCAAGATCGGAACGTTTTATTTCACCTATGAAAACAATGCTGAATGGAATGCTAAAATCTTTATAGGACGGGTAGAGGAAGCAGGTCGAGATCATATAATCATAAGTGATCCCGAAACCGGGATGTACTATTTACTTCTAATGGTTAACCTTGACTATGTAACATTTGACGAGCCGATTGAATATGAGTATCCGTTTAACAGCGGGTCTGCTGCTCAACTAGCACAATATTCTCCAAGACCGGAATAGTATTAAAGCCTCCTACTTTTACAGGAGGCTTGTTTGTATATTATGCACTAAAAAAAGGCTGGGACAAAAGCATTTTAACTTATGGAAAATCGAACATTACTGATGCGGTCTATGTATACCGCCCCTGAAATAAACTTCGCTTTCCGCGGGAAGCTCGTGAGCCTCCTCGTGCTACGCACTATGGGGTCTCACCTCTGCTTTTCATCCCCGCAGGAGGTCTACGTATATTTCATCCGCTCATTTAGCGCTTCGTTCGTATCCTGAGTTAAACCTCTTAGATATGTCCTAGCCTTTTCTTTTCTTTTATTATAAACCTCTAACCACAGCTAACCCAAGCAGTACCCAACCAACGATAAATGCCAGCCCGCCAATTGGAGTAATTGCTCCAAGTTTTGTTACACCGGTTAATGCCATCGCATATAAACTTCCAGAAAAAAGAATGATTCCAATTAAAAAGCTCCATCCTGCTCCATTCAACATGCTTGAAGATGTTAATTTTAAAGCTACTAACCCTACAATAATAAGGCCAATCCCATGAATCATATGATATTGAACGCCAGTCTGATAATTTTTCATCATCCGTTCAGATAAACGAGGCTCTAACCCATGCGCACCAAAAGCACCAATTGCAACAGACAATGCCATGACAATACTTCCCATTAAAATAAATAATTTAGCCATATTTCCACTCCTAGACCAATATGTAATCATAAACTAAGAATAGCACAGTGTTTCCATCTAGACAAAATTGCTAAATACTTATAGAAGACCGACCTTGTTGCAGGATCCATCCTTTGTACTAGTTACCTCTAACTCTATCGCCTTATGATAAGTCCTTTTATGTTAAAGGGTTTTTCAATTGTCCTAGAATTAAATAAAACGTCATTTTAGGAGTTGTTCTCCGTGAAACATTTTTAAAATTTAGATAAACTAACAGTAATAACAATTTGAGGAGGGGAACAATGAGCAACTTAATTATTCGTCCTTATACACTTGATGATTACGGAGGGTTACTTGGTGTACAAAAAGAAGCCTTTCCCCCACCATTTCCTGAAGAACTATGGTGGAGCAGAGAACATATCCGATCTCACGTTGAGACGTTCCCCGAAGGGTGCCTGTTAGCTGAAATAGATGGCATCATTGTTGGGTCCGCAACATCCTTAATAATTCAATATACAGGTGAGGACCATACTTGGGAAGAAGTCAGTGATCATGGTTACATCAAAGGGAGTCACCAAGAACACGGAGATAGTTTATATGGAATCGATGTGTGCGTCAGACCTAGTTACCGAGGGCAAGGAATTGCAGGCGCATTATATGAAGCTAGAAAAGAAACTGTCAAAGAGCTTGGGTTAGCACGCTTTTTAGCAGGATGCCGAATTCCGAATTACCATCAATACGCCAACGACCTTGACGTATCCACTTATATTCAGAAAGTTAATAACGGAGAGATCGATGATTTAGTTCTATCTTTCATGATCAAGCAAGGACTTTCCCCCATACAACCACTACCCAATTACTTAGAAGACAAGGAGTCTCTTGATTATGCGGTTTTAGTAGAGTGGAAATTAAAAAATTGATCATAAACTAGGAAAAACAAAAAATGTACCTATGAATACAAGAAACGTCCATATAAGTGACCAATGAATAGAGCTTTCGACATTCCGAGTCTGAAAACGCCTTTTATGTATGAGTGAAAAAACAAATAAGAAGGTAACAAATAAAAAAAACACACCTAGTATATAAAGTAAAAATCGGTATTGCACAACCCAGTTAAATAAAGGACCCATTGTTGCCATCAAAATAAAAATACTAGCTGCAATAAGTGCATTTAATAAGGTGAGCTGAGGCATTTTCAACCATGTTCTATGGCGAAACAACGCTCGATTCTTCTTGGCCTCAAACAAAAACAATAAATAAAGTCCAAGTAAGATGATGGTATACACAAGTAAGGTAGAAAAACCTGTGTTCACAGCTCCTCCTTCTGCTGTTGGCGGTTGAAATGTGTGTGTGCTCACCATTCTCTCTAGCATAAACATAAACAAGATCATATTTGCGACGATCAGAACTTGAAAGGTAGACCATTTAGCCATTTGCCATCTCGACCCCTTTCTATTTATAAGGCTTATACTACTTAGACGTATAAGCCTATCGTTTGGTTTCACAATTTTCCAATCTTATGTCTATTTTTCTTATATAAAAACAACCTGCCCCGTAGACTAGGAGCAGGTTCACTTAGAAATCAAGTAAATTGGGTTCTTTTACTGGAGCTGGTTCATTTTCTACAGGGGTAGAAGAAACGATATGCGTTTGCTTGGGGGCAGTTTGTGCCATCATCTGATTAGGGTAAACTGGACGAGCAGGCTCACTCACTCTAGATTTTGTTCCACTCTTTAATAATTGGCAATGAGATTCTATTACTGCTGTATATTCACGAATTGTAGCTTGATCACCTTGTTCAATCGCTTGTCTTAAGCGGCTAAGTTGCTGTTCCATTTGATCGATAATCATCGTCCCGGAAATATTCATATCTAACACCTCTCTTTTCTCACCCCCATATTATCATATTCACAGCATAAAAAGACAACCAACATGCCGGCTCATGAATCCCGCACATTGGTTGCCAATATTGTTTTAATCCCTGCGACATTTATCCCTCGCTCAATATAAGACTTTATTAAACGAAATCGTTCAATATCTTCTAAAGAAAACATGCGTTGATTTCCATCATTCCGAGCTGGTTTAATCAATCCTTGTTCTTCGTAGTAACGAATTTGTCTTGCCGTTAAATTCGTCATCTCCATTACGACACGAATTGGAAAGCAGGCTTGTTTTTTAGAAACAGTCGGATCCACTCCCTCCCCTCCTTCTCTAATGTCTAGGATTCCACTCTTCCCTCCATCATTTTTTTAATGAAGCTAAATAAATATAAATATCTCTCAGTGTAGAAAATCCTTTTTCCTGCGCCAACATCAAGCACTCCTGCCAAAGCTTTGCGGTCATTTCGGCATCATGCAAGGCATGATGCCTAGTCGTAATTGGGATATTGTAATATGCACAGCATTCATCAAGGGTCACAAGTGGCTCATCACTAGCTACAACTCTCGTTAAAAAGGTTGTATCAATGATCCTGTGAGCAAATGGCATTCTCATTAACTTCCAGGTCATATGAGACATAAAGCGTTTTTCATGTGTGGCATGATGAGCAACAAGAGTACCACCGCCAACAAAATCGTAAAAATCGTGTAATACATCTATTAAGGGCTTTGAAGAGGCTAATTCCTCGAGTGTAAGGCCCGTTAATGACAATACATCACCTGAGGGTGCCTTTTTGCATTGAACAGTAGAATAGAAGACCTTCTCTTCTAAAATGTCTATTCCATTCATTTTAATTGCACCAATAGAAAGTATCTCATCTCCTTTATCAGGAAAAAAGCCACTTGTTTCTAAGTCAAATACGATGAATGGTACGGATTGAAGGGGTTGATCAAGCGCATCATCATTTTTTAGTTCTCGCTGAATATGCCTTAACCTCGCAAGCCCCTCTGCCTCGGATTGCTGCATCGTCGATGAATACATGCTTGGACTTAATTTCGTTGATAACTGTTTAACAAACTGCACCATATGGTTCATTACCATTAGGATCAACCCTTCATTAATGCATTTTCAATATAATGATAAAGCTCATGACCTTCACGAACCCATTCTTTTAACCGATTCTTCTCTGCAGAAGATAGTCGGTCAATGTCTATAAAGTGAATACCTTCATACTCATTATGACCATATTGAAAGCGGAGACGATGTGTGAGTAACTCTTGAAACGAAAGCTGATGGCCTTTTACGTGACCATAAGCTGCAGGTAATTTTTTCATGCGCTCAAGAGTGGAAGAAGCCATTATTCCCTCTTTTAATGCGAGTAGTCGCAGGCCGTTTACATATGGAAAAAGAACCGTCTGTTTCAAATCAAATTTACCTTGATGAAGCCCCTTTGATTCTGTTAAAAATTGTCCAAAAAAACCAATCCCTTTTTTAACTCTACCCGTATTTTCAGTTAGACGTTTTATCAGTTTAGGATTTATTTTCAAATGTTTATGAATCATTTGTTTGATTTCCTCTACATAAGACTCTTCTCCTATGAAAATTCTTGCGTCAGCTACCGTTAAAATATAACGAAGTGACTCCCACGTATCTTCTTCGATCCATTGATCAATCTGAAGTTGCCAAGCTTTTCTTGACTTACACCAACGGCTAGAAGAAGCCATCACCTTCCCGTCACACTCTGCATACCCAGCGTCTTCAAGTGCACTTGATATTTCACTTCCTAATTTAAGGAAATACTCCTCATATTCAAGATGATCTTCCTCATATAGAATCGCGTGATCTTGGTCGCTAAAGTATGATTGTTCACATCGACCAGCACTACCCATTACAAAGAAAGCAAAGTGAGTAGGAGGACTCCCCCACTCACTTTCTATCTTTCTCAACGCTTTATTTACAGCATATTCCATTCGCTTATCGTGAATTTCTTGCAGTTTACTTGGCCTTTGTTCCTTTAAACCCATCTCACGTAACTCTGCTTCACTTTCTTCAAATGGCACATCTTGTTCTTTTGGTGTCAACATCTTAAGCTCCTGGCTTTTCGTGTTTTTCTGGCATGCTTTCAGGATATCCGTAGCTACCATGCTCACTTAGATCTAGGCCAAGAATTTCTTCTTCTTCTGATACTCGTAGTCCACCTACAATTGCTTTTGTAACAAGAAGTAATACATAAGATGCGATGAATGCAAAAGCACCACATGCGATAACACTTAATGTTTGAACGCCTAATTGCGCGAATCCACCACCATAAAACAAACCAGCGCTTCCGCCATTTAATTCAGCAAGTTGAGGTGTTGCGAAAAACCCTGTAGAAATCGTACCCCATACACCAGCTACACCATGTACAGATAAGGCAAAGATCGGATCGTCAATTTTCGCTTTATCGAATAATTTCATACTGAAGAATACGATTAATCCACCAATGATACCAATAATAACCGCGGCCCAAGGTGCTACAAACGCACATGAAGCAGTAATCGCAACTAGACCTGCTAGAGCACCATTTAACATTGTTGGAACATCAGATTTCCCAAGCATTGCCCAGGCAATAAATAGAGCTGCGACTGCACCGGCTGCTGCAGCAAGCTGTGTGTTCAATGCTACGTATCCAAAGAATACTCCCTCTACACCTAACGTACTCCCTGCGTTAAAACCAAACCAACCTACCCATAAAATTAAAACCCCTAATGCTGTATACACTTGATTGTGACCAGCAAGATCATTTACAGAACCGTCTTTATTGAATTTCCCAAGACGAGGTTTCAATAAAATCGTCGCTGCTAATGCTGCCATTGCACCGGTTAAATGAACTACTGTCGAACCAGCAAAGTCTTGCTTCCCTAATTCAGCTAACCAACCATCACCCCAAATCCAATGTGCAACGATCGGATAGACAAAGGCTGAGAATAAAACAGCAAAGACGATATAAGCTGATAATTTCGCACGTTCAGCAAAGCCACCAAACGCAATGGTTAAAGCAATGGCTGCAAATGCTAATTGGAAAAAGAAATCAACTGAACCCGCTAAGCCATCGAACATCGTTGTAAAATCACCGAAGAAGAAATCACTTAATCCAATAAATAAGTTCCCCTCACCGTAAATAAATCCGTAACCAACAGCCCAGAAGACAAGTGAGGCAATCCCGATTGTAAAGACTGTCTTCCCTGCGATGTGACCTGCATTCTTCATTCTTGTTGAACCTGCTTCAAGTAAAATAAATCCACCTTGCATCAACAAAACTAATACTGCACAAACCATAACCCATAAGTTATTCATCAAAAATAGTTCATCCATCGTACTGACTCCCCCTTTTGGTATTGTTTATTTACAAGTAATGATGTCTTGAGTGCTCTGCTGACGTTTTTCGTCATGTAAGCTAACATCTGTTGTTAAGTCCTATTATACGTTCCGAATTTTCAGAATCTACTGTCTTGTTAGATATCCTGACATGGTTTTTAAAAAAGAAAAACCATTGAAAACGCTTACTATTATGGGGTTATAGGGTCAACTAGCTAAAAGTGGCAGGATGAAAAAAACGAATGGGGAGAGAGTAACAAAAGGGGATTTTTCGTCCTCTAATGATTTTGGGAGGTCATAAGATGAATCAAATGAATCAACAACAACCAACAGGAACAATCCAATCCAACCAGTTACCACAAACTATGAGCCATGGTGGGCATGAGGTATTTGATGCGCATGAAATTCTGGCTGGAATGATCAATGTGATGGACCAATATATGATGTTCCGTTCATTTATGAAAGATCAAGAATTAATTGATATCCTCGATCGTCAGTATCAATTTCTAGAGAGTCAATACAATTTAGCTGTAGACGCTTTTTCTACTGGTTCTAAGCCAGCAGCTGAATCAACCGATGTTTACAAGATGACACAAAGCAACGATGTCGTATTTGGTCTCACACCATCACAACCTAAAAAGCCAAATCGATCGATTTCAGAAGTTAAAGAAGCCGGCTTATCCGCTCACATGTTAGGTCTGCTTAAAACAACTTCCTCTACAATGGCAATGACAGCCGTTGAAATGACAAATCCTGTATTGCGCAGAATTATGGCTGATACTGTTCCTAACATGATTGAGATGGCTTATGAAGTATTTTTATACCAAAACAAGCATGGTTACTATCAAGTACCTCAATTAAAACAACAGGATATGCAAATGATGACCCAGGCTTTTGCACAAACGACAACACCACCGCAAATGCCCAATGCAACTATGACTCCAAACCCAACTCAACCTAATCAACAAATTACTCAATAAACAAAGAGACCCACCGCGATTAAAAATCACGGTGGGTTTTCGGCATATTGTTTAACAGCAAACCATTTTATTAAAAACGGGAGGGCAAGAAATAAGGCTAGAACCCTTAACATCTGAAGTGTAGCCACCATGGTTGGCTCTATCGCTAAAGCGGTGGCAGTTGAAGCCATTTCAGCTGCGCCTGCAGGTACAATGCTTAACAGGCTGGTTGAATAATGAATGGGTGTTAGCAAAAAGAATATTGTTGCTAATCCAAAGCTCATCAAAAAGTACAAGCTAAGAGTAGTCGCACTAATACGCCCTACACGTTTAATCTCATGAAACGTTTCTTTATCAAAGCGCATACCAATAATCGCCCCCATCAATGCTTGAGCCAGCCCTGTTACAAAAAAAGGCATATCTGATGATGGAAGAACCCATTGATGAGCAATAAACCCTAAAGCAATGGCAAAAAACAAAGCAGAACCAGGAAATTTTACTTTGGTACCTAACCAAAGGGTTAAAAAAACGATGACCACTAATGCACTAATCGCTAACCCTCCGCCAATTAAGGAAACATTAGTTGAAGTGAAAACTGGATTTACCACTGGATGGCTTAGCCCTACAATAAAAGGTATAAAGAGCACAAATAACGTAATCCTCGTTGTATGAAAGGCTGCTACAAGACGCTGATCAGCTCCGTAATCTTTGCTAAGCGCGATCACTTCAGACGCACCCCCTGGCAAACAACAGAAAAAGGCCGTATTAGGGTGAAGTCCTGAATATCTAAGAAGAAATCGCCCTAATAAGACCCCTCCAATAATCGTTAATACAAGAGTAATCAAAAAAGGACCAACCAACATATGATAAGTGAGAAATTGCTCAGGTACGACCATATATCCAATGTTCCCTCCGATAATCGCTAAAGAAATCTTAAATAATTGGTCAGAGAAGATAATCTTCTTAACATAAAAAGCACAGATAATGCCAGTTAATAATGAGCCTAGTAACCACCCTGCCGGAACGTTCAACGAGGCGAATATCGCTCCAACGATTGTTGCAACAAAGAGAAAGAGTGTCTTTTGCAACATATGGCCCCCTTTCCTAGTCATAAAGCTAAAAGCCTTCACGATAGAGAGCGGAAGGCTTTTAAACAAATTATAATTCAAATGTGTCTGGGTCCGGACCGTACCGCTTATCTTGATTTAACTGGTCGAGTTGTCGAATTTCATCTACCGATAACTCAAAATCAAAGATTAAGCTATTTTCGACGATTCTTTGTGGCGTAACTGATTTTGGGATCGTGACCACTTGATGCTCGATATTCCAACGTAGAAGAACTTGAGCAGGAGTCTTCCCATGGGCTTCAGCAATTTGCTTCACCGTTAAATTCGTAAAAATATCTCCTTTAGTTAATGGACGCCATGCCTCAACTTGGATCTTATTTTCTCTACAATAAGCACGGACTTTATCTTGAGTAAGATACGGATGGAACTCAATTTGATTAACCATTGGTTTAATCTCAGCCGTTTCCATTAACTCTTCTAAATGGGAAACATTAAAATTACTCACACCAATGGCACGCACTTTTCCCGCTTTATACAATGTCTCAAGTGCCCGCCATGTCTCCTTGAACTTATCTGCCACTGGCCAATGAACAAGGTATAAGTCAAGCACATCGAGACCTAGCTTACTCATGCTTTTATCAAATGCGGCAAGAGTCTCCTCATACCCTTGATCATCATTCCACACTTTTGTTGTTACAAAAATCTCTTCTCTTGGCACATTGCTTTCCTTAATCGCTTTGCCAACGCCTTCTTCATTAAAATAAAACGAGGCTGTATCAATGCTTCTATATCCTGCCTCAAGTGCACTATGAATTGCTTTTTCTACCTCTGTACCGTCTTCAGCTTTGTAGACTCCTAGTCCAAGCCAAGGCATTTTCACTCCATTTGCAAGGGTAGTATAGGCTGTTTTCACATTCATACAATCAACTCCTATAATTATGATTTGTACCATCTAGACAAGAGAATTAAAAAGATAATCGTTGTTGCACTCAAGGCGAGCACCATTAAATGAGCATCCATCATTCGGTTGGCTTGAACAGCATCATAAATCGCAATCGATAAAGTCTGTGTTTTGCCTGGGATGTTACCCGCTACCATAATGGTGGCGCCAAATTCACCCATTGCTCGTGCAAAACCTAATACGAGGCCTGCGAGTATTCCTTTGTAAGCGAGAGGAACAATAATCAATTTTAGCAACTGCCAATGTCCAGCTCCATCTAGTTTTGCGGCATCCAATATTCCCTCATCAATTGATTCAAATGATGCTTGAATCGGTCTAATTAAAAGGGGTAAAGCCGCAATAGCAGCTGCAATGACAGCGGCCTTCCAGGTGAAAATAATCGGCTGTCCAGTTAGGCTCTCGACCCATTGACCGAGTGTACTATTGCGCCCTAAAAGGATAAGCAAATAATAGCCTAATACAGTCGGCGGGACGATTAATGGAATGGTCACTAGTATCGAGAGCAATTGAGTGAGTTTAGACTTATAGAAAGCAAACCACCAAGCAAGAAGAACGCCCACTACAAAAGCAAACCCCGTAGCCACTACAGATATTCTAAGTGATAAAAGTAAAGGTGTAAGTATCGTATCCATTATTACGGCGCTTCGAATCCATATTCACTAAGGATTTCTCTTCCTTTTTTACTCACCATATATTCTGCAAATTGTTGACTAAGCTCAAGATTTTCAGATGTACTAGGGATACCTAAAGCTTGGACAATTTGATTATGCGTTTTCTCATCAATTAGATCATAGCGTAGTTCACTTTCATTCATTAAAGCAAGAGCAATGATTCCTGCATCTGCATTTCCAGATTCAACATATTGATACGCTTGTCTAATATTCTCAGCGTATACTAATTTATCTTGAAGTTCTTCCCATAACCCCCATGATTCCAACGTTTCCTTAGCTGCTTTTCCATAAGGCGCATGCTCAGGATTCGCGATTGCGATCGTTTGTATATCAGGATCTGTAAGGCTCTGCTCACCTTCTAATTGAGTATCTCCCTCTGAATAAACCAATACATTGCGACCAATTGCATAGACTTGCTTGGAGTCTAAAACAATTGCACCGCTCTCATTTAATTGATCAATATACGATTCATGTGCCGCTGCAAATAAATCAAAGGGTGCCCCTTCTAGGATTTGTTGTGTCAACAATCCGGTAGAACCAAACGTAAATACAACATCAACATTTGTTTCCTTAGCAAATTCTTCCCCTATTTCTGTTAAAGCATGATACAGATCAGAAGCAGCCGCCACATAAATAGTTTTAGTTGCTTCCTCTTCATTCGCGCACCCAATTATACTAAATAATGCCAGGAAGATCATTACAGTTAAACTCTTATTCATAATCGAACCCTTTCCTGCCTTTATGTTTTTAAGATCTTGATTCATGATATTCAAGTGCTTATTAGTTAAGCTACCTACATCATACTATTCTACCTTTTTGAAAAATTTTTTTGAAGTCTTTCTTCTTTTCCCTAATTAACCATTCATTACTTGAACTCTTACATCAACGACTTTAAAATAGATAAAACACCCCTTCAACTAATAATTGAAGGGGTGTTCCGTTTACAGGTTCGGCAGTTGCCACTCAATTGGCTCATCACCTAATTCGACTAGCATTCTATTAATCGTTGAAAAGGGACGACTTCCAAAAAAACCACGGTGTGCCGAAAAAGGGCTTGGATGAGGTGCCGTGATGATTCGATGGTGATGATGTGTGATCCGTTCTTGTTTTGCTTCAGCATGCTTTCCCCACAGGACAAAAATAACCGGCTGTTCTCGTTCATTTAACAGATCAATAATCCGGTCGGTAAACAACTCCCATCCCTTTCCTTTATGAGAAGCTGCCTGTCCTCCTCTAACCGATAGCACGGTATTTAATAAGAGAACACCCTGCTCGGCCCACGGGACTAAGTAGCCATTGTTAGGAATGGGGCACCCTAGATCTTCTTTAAGCTCTTTAAACATGTTCAAAAGAGAGGGAGGAATTTTCACACCAGGCTTCACTGAAAAACTAAGACCATGAGCTTGCCCCTCTCCGTGGTAAGGGTCTTGCCCTAAAATTACTACTTTCGTGTCTTTATATGATGTTAGTTGCAACGCTTCAAAAAGATGATGCATAGATGGGTACACGACTTCAGATTGGTACTCACCTTTTAAAAACTCCCTTAGCTCTTTATAATAAGATTGTTCAAATTGATCACTCAATAATTCATTCCAGTCATTTTTTAAAATACTCACGGACTTAACCCTCCAAGTCATACTTAGTTGTTGCTAGTATAACATGGAGAAAAACGGGTTAGACAAGCATCTTACCTACAAACTAGTAGGAAAGTAATAGGACACTCCTGTCGAATTGTAAGATGAAACAGGAGTAATTTACTGAATAATACAACTATTATTGTGGGAGTTTTACAAACGTGGTACAATCAGAAGTGACATATATTCCATTTTTATCCTTACAATGTGAAGCACCTATATGAAGCACCCTATGCAGACTCTTATACCATGAGTCCTACCAGTCGTCTTACTACTGTGTAGGGCTCTTTTTGTAAAAAAGGGGGGGATAGTTGTGATGGTGTTGCTTGAGCAGTTGTTGACGTTGTTCGTTCTTGCTGCCACTTGCTTCTCTACCGTCATGTTAGGAATTAAACACTATAAAGAGATTAGAAAAAAGAAACCTAAAAAGAGAAGACGATTCCCTTGAGGAAATCGCCTATATGAGAAGATTTTTTGCCTACGAGTAAAGTATAATACAATTTACACTAATTTATACAGATTATTTTCGGAATTTTCAATTAAAATATAAGTGTATTTATATTGTAAGGGTAAATTGGAAATATGTCGAGTCATTTAACAACATTTCTTCTATTAAATCACCTAAAACTAAAGGGGGAATTACATTGAGTAGAGTAAGCCTTATTCCTTTCAAAGTCGAAAAAGTGCTGAATGATACTAAGGTTGTTCCACCGGGAATCGAGTTAATTGAAGCCCCATCTCTTTGGGAGGCTGGATACTCTGGTGAGGGTACGGTAGTAGCTGTGCTTGATACAGGTTGTGACACCGATCATATTGAATTTAAAGATCAAATTATTGATGGATTTAATTTCACAACTGATGATAACGGAGAAGCGACTAACTACGAAGACTATAATGGACATGGCACACATGTATGCGGAACAGTCGCTGCTGCTGAGAACGGAGAGGGAGTTATTGGTGTCGCTCCAAAAGCGAAGCTGCTTGTAATCAAAGTTTTAAGCGGACAAGGATACGGGGATACGAAATGGGTTACAGATGGCATTCATCACGCTATTAAGTGGAGAGGTCCTAATAATGAAAAAGTACGCGTGATTTCAATGTCACTAGGTGGACGTATTGATACACCTGAGCTTCACCAAGCCATTAAGCAAGCTGTAGAAGAAAATATATTGGTCGTTTGTGCAGCTGGAAATGAAGGAGACGGGAATCACGATACGGATGAGTACGCTTATCCTGGCGCTTATCCGGAAGTGGTTCAAGTCGGTTCAGTTAATTTAGATGAAGAAATCTCTGATTTTAGTAACACTAATTGTGCGATTGATCTTGTAGCACCTGGCGAGGAGATCATCTCTACTTATTTAAACAATGGATATGCCGTACTCTCAGGTACTTCTATGGCCACCCCTCATGTCTCAGGTGCCGCCGCACTTTTAATTGAACAATGTGAAAGAGAATTCGAACGGACACTCACAGAAACAGAATTATTTGCTCAATTAATTAAACGAACCGTCTCTCTAAACTTCAGTAGAAGAGCTCAAGGGAGCGGAATTCTCAAACTAACCTCTGGGCTCGTTTCTAAAACTGAAGAGCCGATGATTTCAGCGTTAGAAAAATAAAAAAAGCCTGACCTGCTCATAATGAGCAGGTCAGACTTATTCTTTTCTTATTTCTTTTTTTCAGCATCTTCTTTTAATCCAAGAATCCATGTAGCAACAAACGCGCCACCTGCTGCGATTAAAATACCAATGGCATAGTTAATAATATTTGCCATTCCAAAAGGTGCTACAATCGCAAACATAGGAATACCTGTTAATCCGTATGCATTTGTGACAACATTTGTGAATACGACATACGCACCACCTAAGGCACCACCGATTGCCGCTCCGATAAACGGTCGCATAAAGCGCAAGTTAATACCGAAGATAACCGGTTCCGTAATACCTAAGAATGCCGAGAATGAAGCTGGAATCGCAATCTCTTTAATTTTAGGGTTTTTCGTTAAGAAGAATACCGCAAGACCGGCTCCCCCTTGTGCCACATTTGCCATTGCCCAAATCGGTAGTAGGAAGTTGACTCCAAAGTCAGCAATAAGTGCTGCTTCAATTGCGTGGAAGCTGTGATGCACTCCTGTAATGACGATCGTCGAGTATAGCCCACCAAAGATCAGACCAGCAAAAAGGCCAGCTGTGTTGTAAATATAATCAAGACTCCATGTTAAGCCATTTCCAATCAGTGTTCCAAGAGGTCCAACAAATAGCATTGCAATAAACCCTGTTAAAATTACTGTAACAAATGGAGTAACTAATAGATCAATTGCATTTGGTACTACCTTTCGAACGCCACGTTCAATCTTACTCATGATATAAACTACCAGTAAAATAGGAATAACCGTTCCTTGATAACCAAGTAAATCAACATTCATACCAATAAATTGGATGGTTTCCGGTTCTGCATCAGCCAATGTCCACGGATTTAATAGTGCCGGGTGAGTCATAATTCCACCAAGTACAGCGCCAAGATATGGATTGGCACCAAACTCTTTTGCTGCACTAAAACCAATTAATATAGGCAAGATGATAAAAGCAGCGCTTGAGAACATATCAAGAAATAGAATCCATGGGCTATCAGGTGGCACTAGTTCAAATGCCTGCATCATTCCCAGTAGACCCATCAAAAGACCACTCGCAACAATTGCCGGGATAATAGGCACAAAGATATTCGATAAAGTTCTAGCAATCCTAGCAAGAGGATTCATCTTCTTTTTGGCTGCTTGAGCATGATCAACCTGCTTCTCTCCACCATCTGTATCTTTTGAGCCGACGCCAGTCAACTCAGCAAATTCAGCATACACTTTATTAACAAGACCTGTTCCAAAAATAACTTGGTATTGTCCTGAAGCTTTGAAAACACCCTTTACTCCCTCTAACTCTTCAATTTCTTCTTTATTAGGCTTATCGTCGTCATTTAAAACGATCCGAAGTCGGGTTGCACAATGGGTAGCACTAACAACATTGTCGGCTCCACCTAGTAACTCAACAAGCTCGTGGGCTACTTTTTTTGTATCCATTTCTTTTCCTCCTCAAATGATAATCTCTATAGTTTTTGTATAAGCAGAATCATTATCCAAAGAATGCAAAAAAAGACCTAAAATGGCCAAGGTTTACGTATTTGGATAGACGTATCCCATTGGTTCATTTTAGGTCTTGCCTGCTTAACCAGTAACAATCCCGCTTATTATGTTTTCGCTTACATTTTAACCGCTTTGGTTCGTTTTCGTCAAATAGTTTGTTTACTTTTTTGGCTTTTTATTTCGAATCACGATCTCATCAACAGAAAGATTGGATCTCTCTTCTAAATTATGGATAATAATCTCTGCAATATCATCCGGACGCATCAATGTTTTCCTCTTTTCGTCTTTGAAAATCCCATCCCAAAAAGGTGTATCCATACCACCCATATAAATGCCACTCACACGAATCATCGTATCTGCTAGTTCAGCTTGCAAGCTTTCCGTGAAACCACGTACAGCAAATTTACTTGCGACGTAGCCTGATTCATTTGCTTTCCCTTGAAGTCCTGCAGTCGAGACGACCGACACAACCGTTCCCTTATTACGTGTTTTCATCTTGGGTAAGACTGCTTGTGTACAATAGATCGTTCCTTTGACATTGACATCTAGCATCGTGCTAATCTCTTCTTCTTGTAGGTCTTCTGCTAAACCGAAGTAGCCAACGCCTGCATTATTAATCAGCATATCAACAGAGCCATACTCGTTTTCAATTTCTTGAAATGCGTTTGCCACATCTGTCTTGTTTGTAATATCTAAAGAGTGGATTGAATAACTGCCCACTGTATTCTCCACCACTTTTTCAAGTGTTGTATTCGATCTCCCTAATAAACATACATGTGCATCCTGTTTCAAATATTGCTTTGCTAGTGCAGCACCTAAGCCACTACTTGCCCCTGTTATCGCAATGATTTGTTTTGTCATATTGACCACCTACTTATCATTTGATAGTGAATGTCTGTCAATTAGAGAGGCTGGGACAAAAGTATTTTAACTTATGGAAATCGAACATTACTGATGCGGTCTATGTATACCGCTCCTGAAATATACTTCGCTTTCCGCGGAAAGCTAGTGAGCCTCCTCGTGCTACGCACTGTGGGGTCTCACCTCTGCTTTTCATCCCGCAGGAGGTCTACGTATATTTCATCCGCTCATTTAGCGCTTCGTTCGTATCCTGAGTTAACCCTTTTAGATATGTCCTAGCCCACCTTCATCATTTCATTAGAAAATTAAATGGGCCATTAATACAACGACCGGCAATGTAATTAGTGTACGCTCAATAAAAATAATTACTAGGTCAAAAAACTTAACAGGTAGCTTTGATGCAAGCAATAAGCCACCAATCTCAGACATGTAAATCAGCTGAGTAACTGATACACAGGCAATAATGAAGCGAGTCATTTCATTTTCAATCCCACTACCAATAATGGCTGGTAAGAACATATCGGCAAAGCCAATAACCATTGTTTGCGCTGCTTCTGTCGCTTCTGGAACTTGCATAAGCTGAAGAAGTGGAATAAATGGTGCTCCTAACCATTGAAAAATGGGTGTGTATTCCGCAACGACAAGCGCAATTGTTCCAAGCGCCATAACGACTGGAATGACACCTAACCACATATCAAGTACATTTTTCAATCCGCCACTTACATTTTTAGCAACACCATTATTCGTTGTTGCACGAGTTAATGCTTGCTCTAATCCTGATTTAAACGAAGCAGTAAAGCTTTGTTTCTCTTCTGTTGCATCAAATTTCTTTTCTGTAATATACGTATCTGCCTTTCTTGATAAAGGGGGGATACGCGGGCAAATAACAGCCGCTACAAAACCAGCAAGTACAATTGTGCCGTAATATTGTAAGAATAAGTGCTCTAAACTCATATACGTTAAAATGACAATACTAAACGTAATCGAAACGACTGAGAAGGTTGTTCCAATAACTGCTGCTTCACGCTTTGTATAATAGCCATCCTCATACTGCTTGTTCGTAAGCAATACGCCGATCGTACCGTCTCCCATCCAAGAAGCCATACAATCAATCGATGATCGACCAGGAAGGGTAAATAAAGGACGCATGATCCGGTTTAACACCGATCCAACTAACTCCATTAAGCCAAAGTTCATTAACAAAGGTAAGAAGAATCCCGCAAAAAGAAAGACTGAGAACAAAATAGGAATAAGATCAAAAAGTAATAAACCACCTGTATCCTCTGACCAAATGAATTCAGGCCCCCACTCCATTAATGTAAGAACCGCAAACAATACTCCGACTGCACGTATAATCGTCCAAGTCCAACCTACATCAAATAGAGCTTGTACCATTTCACTTTTCTTAACGAAAGCTGGCTTTATTGCCACTACGATAACCGTCATAATCACCGATAAAATAAGTAAAATAGTCATCCATAGTGGTAGCACATCTATGAGTGCCGCTTCTACAATTCCTGCTAGAAAAGCAACGGGAATTGTGATCTCCTCATTAATCACGAGAGGAGTCATAAAAAGTAAAATACCAATGAAAGAAGGAAGGATAAAGGCCAAGTAATGCTTAGCTGTAAATCTCTTCTTTCCGTCCACCTGTTTATACGAATCCATACTATCCCTCATTTCAACCAACTAATTTCTAGTATGACCTAAAACCATGATGAGTGATCAATCATCTCATCGTATAAATATGCTTTTATTACAAAGAAAAAAGTCTACACATTGACCCTTGCTACGGTTGTGTAGACTTTGTGCGTTTAGTTGTCATACTAGCTTAGTATAACATCCAACCTCTCAATTGAACAGATGCAGCTTGTCCCGACTTAAAGGTAATACTTTTCTCCTCAATGTCAGGATAGATACGGGCTGTGAAAACTTCTTCCCCATCATTAATGAAAATTTCAATGGTTGAAGAGTCTAAAAACACCCGGAAATTACGAAGCTCTTCAAGTTGGCAATGACGCTCTTCAATTGTCTTTCCATCAACAAAGCTAATACGTGATAATGTAAAGCGTTTGTTCTCTGGGGAGTAAATAATCGATGCATGATTGCGTAGTTCAATTGTGATTGGTCCCGATGGTTGCTTTTCCAATTCAAGCTCAAACTCTAGACGCTCTCCTTCAATCCCAACAAAAGCTTGCTCTGTTTCATTCAATACGACATCCGGATAACTTACCTCATCGCGTCGAAGTTTCTTCAACTCGTCAACTGGTAATTGAAGAAGCTTGCCGTCTCGCACGCGAAGTTCCCGAGGTAACGTCATGGCATGAATCCACTTATGCTCAATAGTTGGATGATCTTCTTCCCGCTCCTCAGGAATACCAAGCCACCCAAATAAAATTCTACGCCCTTTATCATCAAGAGTCGTTTGCGGTGCATAAAACTCAAAGCCGCGATCCATTTCAATAAATTCACCATGGTTATAGCGCACATTTTCATAATCCATTTTCCCAATAAAATAACCAGCTTGATAAATATTGTTATATAATATTCCGTCAGCTTCAATTCCTTGAGGGGAGAAAATAAATACATCTTCACCATCAAGTTCAAACAAGTCCGGACACTCCCACATGTAACCGAAATCTTCTAATGATCCCATATCGGCTCCAGCAATAGCTCCAAGATGTTCCCATTCATAGAGATCTATGGAACGAAGGAGAGCGACTTTACCTGTCAGCTCCTTACTTTGGGCACCTACCACCATATAGTAGTATTCACCGTGCTTCCATACTTTCGGGTCACGAAAATGAGCTGTATAGTCATCAGGCAGTTCCACGACAACCCCTTTTTTCTCAAAGGTATAGCCATCACGAGATTCCACAAGCACTTGGTAGCTCTCACGCTGGTTGTTTTCATCCTTCACATTCCCTGTGTAGAATAAGTACATTTTTCCATCATGCTCAATGGCACTTCCGGAGTAACAACCATTTTTATCAAACCAATCACTCGGAGCAAGAGCAATCTCATGATGTTCCCAATGGACTAAATCCTCTGATGTATAATGTCCCCAGAATTTCGCACCATGGCCTGTACTAAAAGGATTCCATTGGTAAAACAAATGGTACACTCCGTTAAATTGGATAAATCCGTTCGGGTCATTTAATAATCCGACAGGCGGCATGAGATGATAGCCTAAACGAAATGGATCCTCTTCTACTGTAGCTTTATGTTTTTCTACTTCTTTATAAGCAGCCTCGCGTAATTGTTTGTCACGATCGTTCATCTAGCACCGTCTCCTTTTTGAAGCGTATAATCACTAAGTCAATCTTCTATGCGTTATCGTATCGCAGAGCGCGTTGAGGTGCAACTTCTTCCTTTTATTTTATTCGTATCTCCAAGCAAGCTATTACCTTATCTTCTAGATATACGTTATAATACACATATCTTATAAGATTAATAAGGATTAACGAGAGGAGCTTTTTAATGAGCGCTAAAATTTACGTTATTCATGAAAATGATGAGTGGACTGAGCCCCTTCAGAAAGAGCTAGAAGCACTTGGTTACCCTTTTGAAACATGGCATCTTGACCAAGGAAGCATCGATCTTACAAAAGAACCTCCTGAAGGCATTTTCTATAATCGTATGAGTGCATCTTCTCATACACGAGAGCACCGTTTTGCCCCTGAGTTTACTGGTGCTGTACTTGACTGGTTAGAGGCATATGGACGAGTCGTACTTAATACGAGTCGTGCCCTAAAACTTGAAGTAAGTAAAGTCGCTCAGTATACATCACTTGAAGCCTTTGGAATTGAAACTCCGAAAACTCTTGCAGCTGTTGGGAAAGAGTATATTTTAAAAGCTGCTGAATCTTTTGAAGGCGAGTCTTTTATTACGAAGCATAACCGTGCAGGTAAAGGACTTGGCGTGCAGTTATTTGATAACCATGAAGCTTTGCAGAAATATGTTGAGGGACCAACTTTTGAAGAACCGGTTGATGGCATCACCCTTTTGCAACAATATATTAAATCACCTGATTCAACGATTACTCGTTGTGAATTTATTGGTGGTAGATTCTTTTATGCTGTAGAAGTAGATACATCAGAAGGGTTTGAGCTATGCCCGGCGGACGCTTGTCAAATTGGCGATGCCTTTTGCCCTACAACGGAGCAACCACGTGATAAATTCACAATCATTAAGGACTTCGATGATCCGATTATTTATAAATACGAGGCATTCTTACTTGCCAATGATATTCATTTTGCAGGCATTGAATTTATCCGTGATGCCCAAGGGAATTTGTACACTTACGACGTAAATACAAACACGAACTATAATCCAGACGCAGAGCAAAAAGCCGATATGTATGGAATGAAAGAAATTGCTAAAGAGTTAGCTGCTCAACTTAAATCAACGTATCAGCTTTCATAAACAAAAATCCTGGTCATCTATGTGATGAACCAGGATTTTTTGGGTCTATTTTATTTCAAAAAGCTGACCCTGAGGAAAAAGATTAAAAGGCTTTAGCTGTTTTTCTTACTTCTTCTAACCCGTCTGCAATGATTGTTTCTGCTTGATCAGGTACTTGGTTATGACCTTCGATGACTACAGTTGAAAGTTGCTCGACTCCCCAGAATCCCATCACATTACGCATATAATTCATTGACATTTCAAGCTGTGCCGTTGGACCATTTGAATAGATACCACCACGAGCGTTAAGTAATGCCACTTTTTTATCGCCCATTAGACCAAGAGGACCTTCTGGTGTGTATTTAAACGTTTTGCCCGCTCTACTTAAGTAATCTATATACGTATGAAGAGCTGCTGGAATTGTGAAGTTCCATAGTGGGAAAGCAAATACAACTTTGTCCGCATCAATAAATTGCTCAAGATAACGATCCGACGTTTCTCTTGCTGCATCTTCCTCAGGAGTTGTCGCAATTTGTTGGAGTGGTTTAAATAATCCATTTAACATATTGGCATCTAAATACGGCAGATTTTCAGCGTACAAGTCTAATTCTACAATTTCATCTTCTGGGTTTTCTTGTTTATAAGTAGAGAGGAACTCTTCATACATCTTGACACTAACTGATTCCTCTTTTGTTCTTGGATTTCCTTTTACAAATAATACAGTAGCCATTTCTGATCTCTCTCCTTTTGTAGTAAATAAGTAAACTTTATATACTTTTTTGTTTACTTACTAAAGTATAGTTACAATTTATTAATACGTCAACTAATTAGCTCACTAGCCTTAAGATTATTTTCCCAAATATCAAGATTTCATCATTTAACTCTTTAGTGCAATCCCGTATAATGGAGAACAAGTGAAGCGACTATATTAAGCAAGACCTTTACAGAAAAGGGAGTGGACATCTATGACAATGAAAAAAGCATTAACCGTTGCAGGTTCAGATACAAGTGGAGGAGCAGGATTACAAGCAGATCTAAAAACCTTTCAAGAGTTAGGCGTTTACGGAATGAATGCCTTAACCGTTGTGGTAGCCCAGGATCCTCATAACAACTGGAATCATGAAGTGTTCCCACAAGATGTTGGACTATTAGAGAAGCAAATGGAGACGGTATTAGCGGGTATTGGAATCGATGCTGCTAAAACAGGAATGCTCGGACGCACGGAGATTATTGAGCTTGTTGCTAAAAAAGTGGACCAATATCAAATCTCTAACTTTGTAGTTGATCCCGTAATGGTGTGTAAAGGAGCAGATGAAGCTCTAAATCCGGAAACAGATGCTTGTTTACGTGATGTGCTTGTTCCAAAGGCACTAGTTGTCACACCTAACTTATTTGAAGCAGGTCAACTTAGTGGACATGGATCGATTACTACAATCGGAGAAATGAAAGAAGCAGCCGCGACAATTGCCGAACTAGGAGCGAAGCACGTTGTCGTAAAAGGTGGAAGTAAGCTTGATCATGATAAAGCTGTAGATGTTTATTTTGACGGTGAAGATTTCACTTTACTTGAATCTGAAAAAATTGATACAACTTTCACTCATGGTGCTGGTTGTACGTTTGCAGCAGCTATTACAGCGGAACTTGCAAAAGGAAAATCAGTAAAAGAAGCCATTCATACAGCTAAAGGTTTTGTAAACACTGCGATTAAACACTCTTTCCGTTTAAATCAATATGTTGGTCCACTTAAGCATATTGCCAATAGAGGATAGATCGATTCAGGCCTGACTCTTCGTCAGGCCTGCTATTTTTATAAGAAAGGCTGTGACATCTTGCAACAGTCGGAACATCGGGTCGGTATGATAGCAGCAATTTTCGCTTACTTGTTATGGGGGATCCTTCCGCTTTACTGGAAGCAATTAGAGCATGTCACCCCAGGTGAGGTGCTCGCCTACCGTATCATTTGGTCGCTTGTTTTTATGATTGGCATTCTTGCCTTTCGGAATCAACTTGGCTTTTTTGTGGCAGAAGTTCGGAGGCTATTGAAAAGTAAGAAGCAAACTTTTGGCATGATTTTAGCCTCTGTTTTTATTTCAATGAACTGGTTCGTCTTTATTTGGGCGGTGACAAGCGAGCGCATGATAGAGGCAAGTCTAGGCTACTACATCAACCCTTTAATTAATGTTTTATTAGCCATGGTTATTCTTAAAGAACGGTTTACACGCTGGCAAGGGATCTCTTTTGCTCTTGCTTTTATTGGTGTTTCTCTTATGACCGTTTATTATGGCGTAATTCCATATGCTGCCTTTTTACTTGCGTTCACCTTTGGCATTTACGGATTAATGAAGAAAATGGTTAATGTCGGGGCTCTCGTAGGACTGACGATTGAAACGTTGATCATGACACCATTTGCACTGCTTTATGTATGGCTATTTCATTCATCGACTTTAAATCTAGCAACCTATTCAATAGAGACATGGGGCCTCTTAATGGGAGCCGGGGCTGTCACAGCGATTCCCCTTCTGCTCTTCTCAATCGGAGCAAAGCGAATCTCTTTATCTCTTATCGGCTTTTTGCAATACATCGGGCCTACTTTAATGCTGATTATGGGCGTATTTTTATATAACGAACCATTTAGTATCGTTCAGTTGATCGCCTTCCTCTTTATTTGGAGTGGATTGCTCATCTTCACAACCTCTAAGACTCCAGTCTTTCAAAAGGTTACAGCCAAATGGGGGTTCCCGGCAAAAATGAAAGATAAAAGTATGTAAACAAATAAAAACACGCAGACCTTTTGGTTTGCGTGCTTTTTCACCTTAGAACTTCGCTTGATATGCTGCCACTTCCCAATCTGAAACCGTGGTACGGAAGTCATCCCACTCGCCACGCTTTAATTCGACGTATTCCGTGTAGGCATGCTCTCCTAGAGTATTTCGACCAATCTTTCCGCTTTCAAAATGATCAAGTGCCGACTCAAGGTTCGTTGGTAGATTTTGAATTCCACGCTCAAAGCATTCTTGACGAGACATACTGAAAATATCATCATTAATTGACGGCGGTGCTGTTAACTCACGCTCTACCCCATCAAGACCAGCTGAAGCTACTACCGCAAATGCAAAGTATGGATTAGCTGAAGGATCTGGGCAACGAATTTCAACGCGTGTCCCTGCTCCGCGTGTGGCTGGTATACGAATTAATGCTGAACGGTTCGATGCTGACCAAGCGATATAGCAAGGAGCTTCATACCCTGGCACCAATCGTTTGTACGAGTTAACAAGTGGATTTGTAACAGCTACAAAATCTTTCACGTTATCAATTAACCCCGCAATAAATTGATAGGCTGTTTCAGATAAACCAAGCTCATCGGTGTCATCAAAGAAAGCATTCTCTTGTTTCTCAGTGTCAAAAAGTGAGATATTCGTGTGCATTCCACTTCCATTTGCTCCTGCAAGAGGCTTCGGCATAAAGGTTGCGTGTAAGCCGTATTGGCCCGCCACTGTTTTAACTACCCATTTGTAAGTAGTAGCAGCATCAGCCGCCCCTAGAGCATCTGCATATTTAAAATTAATCTCATGTTGACCAATTGCTACCTCGTGGTGAGATGCTTCAATCGTGAAGCCCATTTTTTTTAATGCTTTATAGATCGCTAAACGAACTTTTTCTCCATTATCTTTAGGCGAAGGTTCAAAGTAACCGCCGACATCCTGTGTTTTTAAAGTAGGTTGTCCTTCTTCGTCTGTTTCAAATAAGAAAAACTCAAGCTCGGGTCCAACATTGATTGAATAGCCTTTCTCTTCAGCACGCTTAACTGTTTCCTTTAAAACGTTGCGGGGGTCGCCTAAAAAGTCCGACCCATCAGGCTTTTTTACACTACATAAAAACCTCGCTTCAGAATAACCTTCTTCCTCTGTCCAAGGTAAAACAGCAAATGTATTTAAATCTGGAGTTAGATATAAGTCTGATTGGTTAATTGGAGTAAATCCTGTTATAGACGAACCATCAAACATCACTAGTCCATTTACAACTTGATCTAGTTGTTCTGACGTCACGGTAACATGCTTTAATGTTCCTTCAATATCAACAAATTGCATATGAAGCAACTCTACATTTTTCGCTTCAATCGTTGCACGAATCTCTTCAATTTGGCTCTCTCTAGTCGGAACAGATACAGTTGTCATCCCCACACACTTCCTTTTCCTTAAATATTTTCTCTGTTTTTTATTACTTTATGTCGTTGAGTGAATTTTCGCAATACTTATGTCAGATTATCTGACATAGATTATGAGCTCACTAATTTTCCCCACAAAAAAAAGAGCTAGAAAGGAATTCTAGCTCAATGAAAAATGAAAAAAGGTTAAGGGGGTCGTTCTAAAAAATGGATTGCTTGCTGCTACACCCCTACCTTATCAAGAACGACAAAGAATGACAATGGATGTTCTCTACTCTTAATATAGAACTCAACACACTTTATCTTTTCTTTACATAACAAGTTATTTTGTCATTCTCATTAATGATTGGATCGTACTTAAATGCATCGCTTCATGACCTACTGCAAACATCGCTAAATCTCCAATAGTCGGCATGTTAAATACATTTCCTTTAGGCTCCTCACCTAAACGACCTTGTATACTACCTCGCAGCTTTTCAACTTGTCCTTCTAGTTCGGCCATAATTTCATTCAAAGATGGTACTTGATCATCCCAATCATCAGGACTTGTCCCTTTGTCAAAGTACGTGTCATACCCTTCTGGATAGCTAGGAGCCTCGCCAAGCATTTGTGCGGTTAGACGATCATGGATCACTACAATATGACCTGCATTCCAACGAATATTATTATTGAAACGTTCAGGGATCTTATCGACCTGACTTTCTTCTACTCTTTGTAAGGTTTTCAAAGTAAATGTACGCCATGTATTCCACTGTCTAAAAATCTCTGTTTCCATCTTTAACGCCTCCTAAAAAGTAGTTTCTCTTTCAGTTTAAATGGATCAATCAAATTAAGAAAGCGATTACACTTGCTCCTGGTACAACTTAATAAGCGCCTGTGTGCCCTCATCCTCACTGCCACGCTCGATTAACTCTTCATACATTTTTTTTGCTAATTCAAGTCCTGGAGTTTTTAGACCGAGTTCTTTTGCTGACTCGAGAGCAATCGTCATATCTTTTACAAAATGCTTAATATAAAAGCCTGGCGAATAATCTCGCACTATCATTCTCGGTGCTAGATTGCTTAGTGACCAACTTCCTGCTGCCCCGTTTTCAATACTATGTAAAACTCTACTAGGATCTAGCCCTGCTTTTTTTGCATAGCTAATCGCTTCTGATACACCCATCATATTTGAGGCAATCGCTATTTGGTTAACCATTTTTGTATACTGTCCCATTCCCGCTTCGCCTTGTAAAACAACGTTTGTGCCCATCGCTTCAAAGATTGAAAGAGCTTCAGTGTATGCCTTCTCTTCTCCACCAACCATAATCGTCAAACGAGCTTCTCTTGCTCCAATATCTCCGCCTGAAACAGGAGCATCAAGGGTCATCATATCCAGCTCTTTTGCAGCTTGTGCAATTTCTTTTGCTAGAGTAGGACTCGATGTGGACATATCAATTAAGATGGTTCCTTTTTTACAGTTTCTTAATAGACCTTGTTCATCAAAATAAACGTCTTTTACCTCACTTGGAAAACCGAGCATCGTAATGACTACGTCAGAAGTGTTGGCTAATTCAGAAATCGATTCACACCAATGGCAACCTTCGTCAAGAAGATCTTCCGCTTTCGATTTCGTTCTTGTAAAAACCTCTACTAAAAAGCCAGCTTTCATTAAGTTACGAGCCATGCTTTTCCCCATAACTCCTAATCCAATAAAACCGATCTTTACTTGTGTACTACTCATTTTCAACACACACACCTTTCATATATGTCTAGTATTCTCCTTTTCATATTATATTCCTTTAATAGAATTTAAAAAGTCCACCTTCACATCATTTTCTGTCGTAAAGGTGGACAATATATCTTATTCGATTCCAACGCTCACTTCTTGTACCATTTCAGATACAGCTGTTAAGCCGCCACTCGTAATATACCAGTTAACAGCATCAAGGTAGACAATCTTACCTTCTTCGTAAGCTCGAGTAGTTTGTACTAGCTCGTTTTCAATCGTCTGCTGACCTGATGTTTCACCACCAACAACAGCTGCACGATCAATCACAAATAAGTATTCAGGATCTTGTTCGACAATGTATTCAAATGAGATATTTTGCCCGTGGTTTGATACTTCAATTGTTTCATCTGTAGGAGTTACACCGAAGTCATCATGCAATAGACCAAAACGTGAACCAGGACCATACGCACTAATATCGCCATCATTAGCCATAATCAATAGTCCGCTTGCTTCTTTAGCTGTCGCTGTTGCATATAGGTCATCAATTGATTGTTCAATCTCAGCTATTTTTTCTGATGCCACATCTTCTTTTTCAAAAATATCTGCTAGTGTCGTTACATTTTCTTTAAATGATTCTACGTAATTTGTTGTATCAACACCCATGAAGATCGTTGGGGCAATCTCATTTAATTCCTCATAGGCTTCAGAAGCACGCCCACTAATAATAATAAGGTCTGGTTCCATTCCATAGATTGCTTCAAAGTCTGGTTCAAATAATGTCCCAGCATTTTGGTAATCTTCCCCTTTATACTTCTCAAGGTAATCTGGCACATTTTCTTGTGGTAATGCCATTACATCTACTCCAAGTGTATCTAATGTATCTAGCACACCCATATCAAAAACCACGACTTTTTCAGGGTTCTTAGGAACAACCGCTTCTCCTAAATCATGTGTAATCGTAAGCTCTGTACTACCTGAAGCTTCATCATTTTCTTTCTCTTCGACTACTTCTTCAGTCTTTTCTTCTGCCTCTACCTCTGCTTCTGAGATCGTTTCAGTAGCATCATCACTACCGCAAGCCACAAGAGCAATTGTTAAAAATACGAGAACAAACATGAACATTAATGAACGTTTCAATCCACTCACTCCTATATTTCTCTTTTTATTTATTTAATAGAATGATTTTTACCATCCTTCTATTACGAATTAGAACTAAACAAAATACACACACACTCGTTGGTTATTAATATCATTGATTTGAATATCCATATCATAGATCTCTTTTAGAGCTCCGTTGTTAATAATTTCATGAGTCGGTCCTTCTTTAACGACCCTTCCATCTTTTAAAGCGACAATATAATCTGAGTAGAAGGAAGCAAAGTTGATATCATGAAGGACAATGATGATTGTTTTTCCAAGGTCTTTCACCATTCTTTTTAATACCTTCATTATTTGTACTGAGTGCTTCATGTCTAAGTTATTAAGCGGCTCATCTAAGAGAATATACTCAGTGTCTTGTGCAATAACCATTGCAATAAACGCTCGCTGTTTCTGCCCTCCACTTAACTGATCAAGGTACTTATCTTGAATGTTACGCAACTCCATGTACTCAATTGCTTCATCAATAAAGGCCCAATCTTCTTTCGTTAAATTTCCTTTTGAGTATGGAAACCGACCAAATGAAACTAAATCTCTAATCGTTAACCGTATATTGATATTGTTTGCTTGCTTTAAAATTGATATTTTTTTTGCAAGATCTCCACTTTTGGTTTCATTGATCTTCGCATTATCAATAATTACTTCGCCTGTGTCCGCATCAATAAGACGACTGATCATTGATAATAACGTACTTTTCCCCGCGCCGTTGGGTCCAATAAAGGACGTGATTTTTCCTTTTTGAATCGTTACCGAGACATTATCAATCACTTTCTTTGCACCGTATTCTTTCGTGATGTTTAGGACTTCTACCATTTTTTACTCTCCTTTAATAAAAGATAGAGGAAGTACACACCTCCAACAAAATTCACAATGACACTGAGCGGCGTTGCAAATGAAAAGATCCTTTCAACAATTAACTGACCACCAACAAGAGCGATGATGCTAATAAAAATGGACGCGACGATGATGTAGGAATGCTTGTACGTTTTCATAAACTCATAGGCTACGTTGGCCACGAGTAAACCTAAAAACGTAATCGGCCCCACTAGAGCAGTTGCAATCGAGATCATCATCGCAATGATTACAAGCAACCGCTTAATAACATAGTCATAATCAACACCTAAATTAATCGCATGCTCCCTTCCTAGTGAGAGTACATCTAGGTATTTATTAAACTTGAAATAATACAGGCAAATCATTCCAAACAATAAAAGAGAAAGCCATAAGAGGTCTGTGTTCACATTGTTAAAGCTGGCAAACATTCGATTTTGAACCGATAAAAATTCATTCGGATCAATAATAACCTGCATAAATGTTGATAAACTGCCAAACAATGTTCCAAGAACGATACCGACTAACAAAAGGAAGAAGATATTTTGTCCGCCTTTTTTAAATAAAGCCCGATACAATATTCCTGCAAAGATCACCATCACAATGACGGAGATACCAAAGTTCACATGCTTATTTAGTACCAATACACTCGTTGATCCAAATGAGAAGATCAAAAACGTTTGAATAAGCATATACAATGAATCAAGCCCGATAATACTAGGCGTTAAGATTCTGTTGTTGGTAATCGTTTGAAAAATCACGGTAGAAAAGGCGATAGCAGCGCCTGTAATGATGATTGCTAAAATTTTCGTCCCTCTTCTAGGAAGTGCATACTCCCAGTTATTCAAGTCAATGAATAAAAAAAGTGTGACCAATGTAAATGCCAAGACGATTAATAGATAAATTTTCGTTTTAGAACCCATGTTTTGCTCTCCCAAGTAACAGATAAAGAAAGATTCCACTTCCAATGACACCGACTGTTAAGCCAATTGGGATCTCATATGGATAAATAATAATTCGTCCAAGAATATCACAAGCCAATACGAAGACTGCACCTAATAAAGCCGTGTGAGGTAAGTTTTCTCTTAAATTATCTCCTTTGTAAATCGTTACGATATTAGGAATAATCAATCCCAAAAATGGAATCATTCCCACTGTGAGGACTACGACTGATGTAATAGCTGCCACAATCACTAAACCAATGTTTACGACTTGTTTGTACTTCAACCCTAAATTCTTTGAAAACTCCTCACCCATCCCCGCAATGGTAAAGCGGTTTGCGAATATGTACGCAAGAATAAGTAGTGGAATGCTTATGTACAACAACTCATATCGCCCGCGAATTATGACAGCAAAGTTCCCTTGTAGCCAAGATGACATGTTCTGGATTAAGTCATATCGATAAGCAAAGAATGTGGTGATCGACCCGACGATATTTCCAAACATCAAGCCCACGAGTGGAATGAAAATGGTGTTTTTAAATTTAATTCGCTCAAGTATTTTCATAAATATGAATGTACCAGCTAAGGCAAAAAGAAAGGCAATAATCATTTTGTGAAGCGGACTAGCTGATGCAAACAAAATCATACTCACTAAGATTCCTAGCCGGGCAGAATCTAGAGTCCCTGCAGTAGTCGGAGAAACAAATTTATTTCTCGTTAACTGCTGCATAATTAATCCGCATATACTCATCCCTACACCAGCAATGATGATACTGACTAGACGAGGAATGCGACTCGTTAAAAAGATATGCGCTTGCTCCTCCGTCATACTAAATACTTCTAAAGGCGAAATACTAGACACACCTACAAACAATGAAACAATTGATAACACAATAAACAACAACACTAAGTATGTAATCTTCATAGCTCTTCCTAACCTGTTTTAAACGTTTATCAACATCAAGATTTATTTGATATTCATTATCATTCTCACTAGTAATGATATTCATTATCAACCATAATGTCAATTATTCTTAGTGATTTTATGGAAACTTTTTTGGATTACTTGTCGTTCTTTTCTTTTTTTCACATAAAAAAAGTCATCCTCAAGTTGAGAATGACTTTTCAACAAGCTATTAAGCTTGTTTAGATTTACGGTATTGTCCGCCACTACGGTTACCTTGACTTTGGCCACCTGAACGACGATCATCTTTGCGGAAGCTACCACCTGGGCGACGACGATCACGATTGCGATCATCACGACGTCCACCACCGCTACCACCGCGGTAAGGCTTGCCGCCACCTTGTGAGCGATGCTTCTTGGCGCGTAATGGTGCTTCACCAGTTAACTTCACTTCAGTCGTATCTGGCTCTTTTGTAAGGAGCTTCAACGCAGCTGCAAGAGCAGTTGTTGCATCTGTTTCTTGAAGAAGTTCTTTTGCAATCACACGGTATGCATCTGCATTATCCTCTGTGATTAATTGACGAAGCTGCTCAACCGCAAGCCCTTGTTGGCCTTTAATTGCTTGCTCGTATGAAGGAACATCTTTACGAACCATTTTCTTTTTAGAAACTTGTTCGATAGCTTTGATATGATCTTTCTCTCGTGGTGTAGCAAATGTCAAAGCTACACCTGATTTACCTGCACGTCCTGTACGTCCAATACGGTGAACATAGCTTTCAGGATCTTGAGGTAAGTCGAAGTTATAAACATGTGTTACACCGCTGATATCTAATCCACGTGCTGCAACATCTGTTGCTACAAGGACGTCAATTAAACCACCTTTAAACTTACGTAATACACTATCACGCTTCGCTTGATTTAAATCACCATGAATTCCCTCAGCACGGAAACCGCGTTTTGATAGTGCTTCAGAAAGCTCATCAACACGACGCTTTGTACGACCAAATACAATCGCAAGCTCAGGTGCATGGATATCCATGAAACGACATAGAGTATCAAACTTTTGACGTTCATGTACTTCTACATAGAACTGTTCGATATTTTCCATTGTAACTTCTGTTGATTTTACAGCAATCAGCTTAGGCTCAGTCATAAATGTTTGAGCAAGCTTTTCGATACGCTTAGGCATTGTAGCAGAGAACAACAATGTTTGGCGCTCTTTAGGCGTTTCACTTAAGATTGTTTCGATATCTTCAATGAAGCCCATGTTTAACATTTCATCTGCCTCATCAAGAACCACTGTTTCTACTTCTTGAAGACGGATTGTTTTACGACGCATATGATCCATTAGACGACCTGGTGTTGCTACAACCACATGTGGTTTATTTTTAAGGTCACGGATCTGTTTACGCATATCTTGACCACCGTAAACTGTTACCGTACGAACGCCTTTAAATTTACCAAATGCGAATAATGATTCTGCTACTTGGTTAGCAAGTTCACGCGTTGGAGCAAGAATTAATGCTTGCACGTGATCTTTATTAATATCAATGCGATCAATTAATGGTAAACCAAATGCACCTGTTTTTCCCGTCCCAGTTTGTGCTTGACCAATAATATCTTTACCTTCTAGTGCTGTTGGGATTGTTGCTGTTTGAATCGGTGTAGCTTCCTCAAATCCCATTTGTGTTACTGCTCGAACTACCTCTGAGTTCAAACCAAATTCATAAAAAGTTGCCAAATCAAAAATCTCCTTTATCTTATCTGATTTTAGCGCCTTGGATGAGCCGCGACACGTGAAGATGTCACATAAAAGAGTCATACCACCTCTTTTGGCTCCCATAAGCCTAACATCTTCTCAATTAGCTATATTATACGTACGTAGAAAGACCATACCCCACAACGATCTGGAATATGGTCGTTATAACGATGCTATGTGTCGCCTATTCCTAAAAAGGTCGGCGCAAATTTCTTTTTAAAATACAAACTCAATCATAACACGTACGACAAGGAAAAGCAACGTAGCATGAAAGAGAATTATTTTATGCATCTTAACGACTTCTATTAAAAAAGTGTGGGTATGAGCGAAAACGCATCACTTATGTGCGGTTCTTGATGAAGATAGAGCACAACTTTTATTATAAGTGCGAATTCACACCTACTATGTGCGCTATATATATTTTATGTTCAAATCACCTTTTTATGTGCGCAAAAGTACTCTTATGAACGAACGACATTAATTATTAACACATCACAAAAAAACAGCAGCCCCCCCTAAGAAAGACTGCCGCACCTTTTACTTATTATGCTAAACGATACATTCTTGCTTCATAAGGACGTAGAGTAGTTACTGAACCTACTTCTTGATAATTTCCAAGTAGTAATTCCGTATCTTCTTTTACTTCAATAGTTGCAAGGTCGACTTCTGCATCTGTTGCAAACAAATTCACAACGACTAAGATTTTCTCGTCGTTTAACGTTCGCGTATAAGCATAGACTTCTTTATGTTCAGGTAATAATAAATCATAATTTCCATACATCAACACATCAGACGACTTACGAAGCTTAATCATTTTTTTATAGTACTGTAAAATCGAATCCGCTTGTTTCTCTTGTGCTTCAACATTAATCTCTTTATAGTTTGGATTCAATCCAAACCAAGTAGAATCACTACTAGAGAACCCGCCATTAGTACTATTATTCCATTGCATTGGCGTTCTTGAGTTGTCACGACCTTGCTCCCATATGATCTCCATAATTTCTTGATGAGAACGACCTTTAGCCGTTTCAATTCGGTAGAAGTTTTTCATTGACACATCATCATATTCTTCAATTGTATCGAATTGAACATTGGTCATCCCAATTTCTTGACCTTGATAAATAAATGGCGTTCCTTGCATAAAGAAGAACATGGTGGCTAGTGCTTTTGCGCTCTCAGACCAATATTCTCCGTCATTGCCCCAGGTAGAAACACTACGCGGTTGATCATGATTTTCAAGGAATAGAGCATTCCAACCACGACCTTCTAAGCCCTTTTGCCATTTTGTTAATGTTTCTTTTAGGGAGACTAAATCGAGCTCTCCACCCGTCTCTTTTCCCCAAAGACCAAGGTGCTCAAATTGAAAAATCATGTTAAATGCTCCGTTTTTTTCTCCAACCCAACCATCAGCCTGATCAAGTTTTACCCCATTTGCTTCACCGACGGTCATTACGTCATATTTAGCAAGTGTTTCATCCTTCATCTCTTGTAAGAATTTATGGATACCCGGGCGGTTCATATGTCCCTCAAATGAAGGTACATAATCAAGTCCTTCTGGATTAGGAAGATCAGGTAGGCCATCCATTTTTTTAATATGAGAAATAGCATCTACACGGAAACCATCAATCCCTTTGTCCATCCACCAGTTCATCATGTCATATAGAGCATGTCGGACATCTTGATTTTCCCAGTTTAAATCAGGCTGCTTTGTTGAGAAGATATGCATATAATACTGCTTTGTCTTCTCATCGAATTCCCAAGCTGGTCCATTAAAGATCGATTCCCAATTGTTTGGCTCACTTCCATCAGCACTCGCATCGCGCCAGATATACCAGTCGCGCTTGGGATTATCAAGTGATGAACGCGACTCAAGAAACCAAGGATGCTCATCAGAAGTATGATTGATCACTAGGTCAATGATGAGCTTCATTCCACGACTGTGGACTGCTTCTAATAATTGATCAAAGTCAGACATTGTACCAAAGTCAGACATAATATCTTGATAATCACTAATATCATATCCATTATCATCATTAGGAGAACGGTACATCGGACAAATCCAAATCACATCAATGCCGAGACCCTTAATATAATCCAGTTTTTGAATAATCCCTTGTAAATCGCCAATTCCATCTCCATTTGAATCCATAAAACTTCGAGGATACACCTGGTAAGCGACTGCCTCTTTCCACCATTGTCTTTTCATTTAAACCCCTCCAACTCTTTATCCAGTCAAAATAAAACGTTTACATTATTAAGTATCTATAAGATCTTCAGTACCTCATCTTATTTCTATTATCATACGAGACAAACGTTTGCACATACTATTTGCTCATTTATTATAAAACGGAATGCCAAAAGATACAATGCTTTCTCTGAATTCATCTTGTAGATGTAAACATTTACAAATAGTCTACTCTGTTTAATTTGTACATTGCGTTTCCTAAAAAAGATAATTACCTCTAAAAACGCTTATCTTCAATGATTAGTGGTTTTTTAAAAAATGTTTTAACTAGTGAAATTTCAAAAAACACTTGCAACCTAAAAAAAGTTTTACTAAAATTACTCATGTGCAAACGTTTGCTCATTAATGGGCGAACTTGTTTATGAAAACGGATTCTGAAAACGATTTAGTTTTTTCTGTACAACATAAAAAGATTACTACTGGAGGAGGAACAAAGATGAAACAACTAATTTCATTTGATTTTTGGCAAAAGCTTGGAAAAGCATTGATGGTCGTCGTAGCTGTTATGCCAGCTGCTGGTATTATGATCTCTCTTGGTAAGCTCATTGCGATGACTGGTGGAGACATGATGGTGATCCAAACTCTCTCACGAGTAATGGAGGATATTGGATGGGCCATTATTACAAACTTACACATTTTATTCGCTGTTGCCATAGGTGGCTCGTGGGCAAAAGAAAGAGCAGGAGGAGCATTTGCTGCTTTGATCGCCTTCATTTTAATTAACCGGATTACCGGTGCACTTTTTGGTGTAAATGGGGACATGCTTCAAGATCCTGACGCAACAATATCCTTTTTTGGTCGTGAGTTAATTGTTAGCGATTACTTTACATCCGTACTTGGTGCTCCTGCCCTTAATATGGGAGTCTTTGTCGGGATTATCGCTGGTTTTGTAGGGGCCGTTTTATTTAATAAATTTTATAACTTTAACAAATTACCAGAATCTCTATCATTCTTTAACGGAAAACGCTTTGTACCTTTTGTCGTAATTCTTGGATCTACCGTAACTGCACTTGTGCTATCATCATTCTGGCCATTTGTGCAAACGCTATTAAATGACTTCGGGCAATGGATTGCAACATCGCGTAACACTGCACCTGTAGTGGCGCCATTTAT
This sequence comes from Alkalihalophilus sp. As8PL, assembly GCF_040939795.1. GTDB lineage: Bacteria > Bacillota > Bacilli > Bacillales > Bacillaceae_D > Alkalihalophilus > Alkalihalophilus lindianensis. The sequence goes on along the minus strand of NZ_CP162551.1, from coordinate 2,050,144 downwards.
TTTTGGTACATTAGAACGTCTACTGTTACCCTTTGGTCTACACCATATGTTAACAGTTCCAATTAACTATACAGAGCTCGGCGGAACATACGTTATTCAGACTGGTGAGAATATTGGCCGTGTTGTTGCCGGGCAAGATCCATTATGGCTTGCGTGGGTGACTGATTTAACGAATATGCTTCGTGCTGGTGATGTAGCCGGGTACAACCAATTACTGGAAGATGTTACACCTGCTCGTTTTAAAATTGGACAAATGATCCTATCGTCTGCTGCTTTAATTGGTGCCGCACTTGCGATGTACTTAAACGTTGATAAAGAAAAGCGTCATAAGTATAAGCCAATGTACTTGTCAGCTGGACTAGCTGTTTTCTTAACAGGGGTAACGGAGCCAATTGAATTTATGTTCATGTTTGCAGCTCCTGTTCTGTATGTTGTGTATGCTATATTAACTGGTTTTGCTTTTGCTGCGGCTGATGTAATTAACCTTCGTATTCACTCATTTGGTTTTATTGAATTACTAACGAGAACACCGATGTCTATTTATGCCGGTCTTGCTCGTGACCTCATTAACTTTGTTGTTGTATGTCTTGTATTCTTTGGCTTAAACTTTGTAGTCTTTAACTTCTTAATCAAGAAAATGAACTTACCAACGCCAGGTCGTAACGGAAACTACCTTGAAAATGAAGAAGAAGCTAATCGTTTAAAAGACAAAGAAACTGGAAGCAAGGATGAGCTTGCAGGTAAAATCATCGCTTTACTTGGTGGGGAGGATAACATTGAAGATGTAGATGCTTGTATGACTCGCCTTCGTGTAACAGTGAAAGATACTGAAAAAGTAGCGACTGAAGCTGATTGGAAAGAAACAGGTGCACTTGGCTTAATCGTTAAGAGCCGAGGAGTTCAAGTTATTTATGGTCCGAAAGCGGATGTCATTAAATCTGATGTACAAGATCGATTAGGAGCGTAGATACTGTTGAAGCTTTTAACTTTAAATGTTCATGCCTGGCAAGAAGATCAACAAGACGCAAAAATCAATGAACTTGCACAGGCCATTTACGAAGAACAATACGATGTAATTGCCCTTCAAGAAGTGAGCCAACACCGAGATGCAGAATTGATTGATGGCGATGTTAAAGCTGATAATTACGGTTACGTCTTGCTAGAAAGACTTACATCTCTTGGTGGAGACCATTACAAAATGGTTTGGGCTCCCTCTCATTATGGTTACGAGGTATATGAGGAGGGGCTTGCTCTTCTCACTCGTCATCCAATTGTTGACTCATCTCACTTTTACGTAACAAAAAGTAAGGAGATGACAAACTGGAAGGCTCGCACAATCGTTCATGCAAAAATTGACGTGAACGGAATCATTTCTCATTTTTATTCTTGTCATCTAGGCTGGTGGGAGGATACAGAAGAACCTGCACGAGAACAAATGGAAAAACTTCTAAGCCATCTTCCCTCTAATGAGCGTGTGTATTTAATGGGAGATTTTAACAACCATGCAGACCTCCGCGGTGAGGGTTACGACTTTCTTTCGCAAAATGGATTTTTAGACACGTATCAACTTGCACAGGAGAAGGATTCGGGAGTAACAGTTGAAGGAAAAATTGCCGGATGGGACCAAAACAAACAAGACCTTCGAATTGATCTCATTTTGACCAACCAACCTACTGTTGTTTCTAAATCGAATGTCGTGTTTAATGGAAAGAATCGTGCTATTGTATCTGACCATTATGGTGTTGAAGTTACGGTTTCACCGAAAAGTGAGTGACCAATCTGGTCACTCACTTTTTTACGTTATAAGTTAAGCCTTCTCTTCACTTTGCTGAGCTGCACTGAACCCTTTCATGAAGTAAGCAGCCGGAAGTAATAAGCCGATGCTTGCTTGAATGATAGAGAAGAATCTAGCCACTCCAATTGGCACAAGGTCTCCGTAACCAATTGACAACATCGTCACCCCACTAAAGTAAAGAAAATTTGCAAAGGTCTGCTCTGCTGGTTCTCCGGTTGGATCATTAATAATCAGAACCGGCTCCTGTATAGAAAGTAGATAATAAAGACATGCAAATCCTACTGTAGTAGCAACCAACACGTAGAACAATTTATAAAAAAGCACAGGGCAAAAGTAGCTCTTTTTATAAGATTTATTGGTAAAAAAATAATAAAGGTTGGCCACCAAAAATAAAATAGTGATGGCAATTAATATCATCGAAGCCACACTCATCCCTCCTTTCATACCTATTCACCTTTTCAGAGTAAGCAAACCTCTATTTCTATTTAACAAGAGTGATAACAAAACGAAATAAACGATCCCAATACATCGCTTGGGATCGTTCATTATTCAAAGCGTTCAGACCTACCCTCTAGCCATTCACTTAAAAATTCTGGTATTTGTCCTTTGAGCGCTAGACTTATATGTCCTCCACTTACTCGCTTGTACGTTTTGTCTATACTTGCCACTATGTTCATTAATGGTTTAGTCATCTCCTCAGGAACAATCAAATCTTCTGTTGTCGAAACGACTAAAAGATTTGTTGTAAGCTTTCGGAGATCCACATTTTGTCCATTTATTTTAAGTTTGTTTTTTATCAGTTTATTTTCTTTACCAAGGTCATTCATTAATTGTTTAAGTGCAGCACCAGCAAAAGGGATATGACCATTTACCCATTCACCCACTAATTGTTTTTTTAGCGAATAAACGTCATCTTCTTGGGGGCCAATTCTCGATAATAGTTTATCAAATGTAAATGGGGAAGTAGCCGTACGCATCCCAAACTCTACTATTTTTGACGGGATCACTCTATATTCATCGATTAAAGAATCAAAACTTATTTCTTCTTTTTTTAATGCTTCAGCCCATTTTGATAGAAAAGGAGGCTCACTAAAATCAAGCGGCGGAGCAAATAATATGAGGTTTTTAATAGATTCTCTAGCAAGAGCTGCATATATTAAAGCAAGTGTTCCGCCAAGACAATATCCTATTACAGTTAGATTCTCGGTTCTAGAATGGTGTAATGCTCGTTCTACTCCTTTTTTTATATACTTGAAAATGTAATCATCTAGCGAAGTGTCTCCATCCTCATATCCTGGTTTTCCAAAGTCGAGCAAATACACATCATATCCGCTTTTAGTAAAAGCTTCGATCATACTCATCCCAGGGGCTAAATCAAGAATATATGATTGATTTAATAGAGAATACACCAAAAATAATGGTGTATTGAACCTTTTCCGCTTTGCTGGGTAATACCAAAGTGTTGCTTTGTTTTTCTTCCATACTGCTTTACGGGGTGTTTGTCCTATTTCACCATTAACACGATTCTGCATTCTACTACCACTCCCGCTCGACCATTTTTTGAAGATCATAGAGAAAATGTCGAGGATCTGTTATATGAGGATTGACCTTGAGTAATGGCGAAGCTGCATCTAAATTTTTTAATGGCGTTGCAGTTTCCTTAGCTGATTGGCTAAGAGTCATCACCTTCTCCTCTAAAGTATCTATTTTTTCTTCTAACTGAATAATGAGTTTTGCTATCCTTGCCATATCATCTTTTGTAGGTAGATTTAATTGTTGTGCAACTAGCTCTGAATACTCTCTAAGTTTACTTAGTGCGTCAACGTGCTCCTCTAAAAAATCGTTTACCTCTTGAATAGTTAAAGGATGATCTAACCATTTATGCACTTGGGTATTTAACTCTCTTTCTAGTTTCTTCCCAAGAGACTTAAGCTTTTTACGCTCACTTTTTTTCCCCATCTGCTTAACTTCCTCTCTTTTAGAATGATGTCGGCTCTCTAATTGCCTTTTATACTATATACAAGCTTCTCTTATCAGGTGCCAAAATCAATCAAACGTCTGCTAAGCGATATCATCAAATCCTTCCCTTTTCCGCAACTATACCTATCAACTTTTTCATCTCTTCATACTCTAATTGAGTCAATAGAATAAAATTGAGGATGATAGTGATGAAAACTAGATATGGAGTAAAGCAACAGATAGTCCCAGGTCCAAAAGGGCATTGGTTACAAGGAAATCTACCTGAATTTAAAGAGAATCCCCTTCAATTTTTAATCAATCAATCCAACCAATATGGAAAAATAAGCAGGTTCCGCTTCGGTCCCTTTCAACAGGTTTATTTTGTCAATGATCCTGTACTGATCAAAGAGGTACTTGTCACTAAGCAAAAATCATTTATAAAATCACGTGATATTCAAATGTTGAAGACAGTCGTCGGAGAAGGCCTTTTAACAAGTGAAAAAGAGGTTCATATGAAGCAGCGAAGGCTTATTCAACCAGCTTTTAAGAAAACACATATCACTCAATACGCTCAAGATATGATCAATACTACTTCTAGTTATATAGAGGATTGGAACAATGGAGAAAAGAGGTCTATAACCAACGAAATGATGAACATTGCCCTTGGTATAATCACTAAAACTATGTTCAGTATGGATATAGGAGAAGAAGCAAAAAGAATCGAAGCACCGATGGAGGCCGTAATGAAGCTAGGTGTGAAAAGAATGCGCGCGCTTATTCCTATCCCACTTTGGATTCCGACCAAAAACAATCGAAAATTGAAAAGAGCAGTAAAGGAATTAGATGATGTCCTCTTTTCTATTATTAAAGAAAGAAGAATGGAGCTTAGTGAGCATACTGATTTATTAGGAATTTTAATGCAGGCAAAAGATGAGGAAAACGGACTCGGAATGACTGACAAACAATTGAGAGATGAACTAATGACTATTTTTCTTGCCGGACATGAAACAACAGCTAACTTACTGTCATGGACATTCTACCTTTTATCCCAGCACCCCGAGGTTGATGAAAAGCTCTACACTATAATTGAAAAATTAACTCAAGGTAAGCCCATCACACCAGAACTCTACCCTCAATTAACGTATGCTCAACATATCATCTCAGAGTCAATGAGGCTTTATCCACCAGCCTATGTGATTGGTAGACAAGTAGAGGAAGATATAGAGATCGGTCCTTATCAGATGAGAAAAGGGGATATGGTGTTAATTAGCCAGTATGTTATGCACCGAAACCCTACTTACTATGACAACGCCGAAGCGTTTATTCCTGAACGCTTTGAACACAATTTCATTAAAACCTTGCCTCCCTATGCATATTTCCCATTCGGAGGTGGGCCTCGGGTATGTATCGGTAATCATTTTGCGATGATGGAGGCCACACTTGCTCTCGCCACTATTGTTCAAAAATACCGCCTTACGATATCAGCTGATCATCATACAGTGAAGCCACAGCCCCTTGTCACTCTTCGTCCCAAAAGAGGCCTTTACATGACTTTAAACAATAGAAAATGAGGCTGAGGACAAAAGTATTTAACTTATGGAAAATCGAACATTACTGATGCGGTCTATGTATATACCGCTCCTGAAATATACTTCGCTTTCCACGGGAAGCTGGTGAGCCTCCTCGTGCTACGCACTGGGGGTCTTCCCTCTGCTTTTCATCCCGGAGGAGGTCTACGTATATTTCATCCGCTCATTTAGCTCATCGTTCGTATCCTGAGTTAAACCTCTTAGATATGTCCCAGCCCCATTTCTTAATCGACACAATCTTTACTTATGACACGATCATCAAGCTTCATATACTTAGACCTACCAAGGTAAAGTGGTATTGATAATTTTGTTAAGTTAGGTAGTCCATTTTCAAGGAAACACTCTTCGTCCCGATAGAACCCTACTAGGTCTGCTACAAAGAAATCATGATCCCCATATGTGTTTATATCGATTGTCTTGCACTCATAGGCTACATACGCATCCTTTAAGATAGGCGCACCGGTCTCTATACCTTCTTCAAACGAAAGAGTGGCCAATTTATCGGTCTTAGCTCCTGTTAATATCCCGGCCTTCTGAATCTCCTCAGCTTTTTCAAAGGGGAGAAAATTAATCGCAAACATACCAGTTTCCTTCATTAGTTCATATGTGTGACGCTCCCGGCCTATCGCTACTCCATACATCGGTGGCTCATACGAAATATACGTATGCCAACCTGCAGCCATGATGTTTTTCTTCTCATTAGCCTTCACCGTCACTAAAGCTACAAGACCAGGATAACTATGCATAACCGTATGATCTACTTTTGTCCTCATCTAGTAACCCCCTACTCTTGTCCAAATTTCTCGATGTCATCAGATTGAATAATTGTCACACCCTCGCTTGCCTCTCTTATAGCTCGTCTATACATGGCACGAGCAACGACCACATCTTTGATTCCTCTATACTTTCGCATTGGCCCAGCTAATACAGGTTTAAGCAATTTCACCCCGACCTCACCCATCTTCTCCCCCAAACGAAATTCCTCTCTTTCTCCTAATAAAAGTGAAGGTCTGAAGATATCAACATGTGGATAACTCAATTTCTTTATTGCTTCTTCCATTTCTCCCTTTACTCTACTATAGAAAACACGAGAACTATGATCTGCTCCAATAGCAGAGATGACCAAAAGTCTTGAAGCACCTTTATTCCTTGCCATAGTCGCTACTTTTACAGGGTAATCAAAATCAACTTTTTTAAATGCTTCTTTTGTTTTTGCTTTTTTAATTGTCGTGCCTATGCAAATAAAAACATCATCCACATGTGGAAAACTCTCTTCAACCAAAGAGTCGAAATCGACCATATGTACAATTTGTTTTGGGTTTGTTTTATCCACAGGGCGTCGAACAAGTAAATGAACCTCGTTATATTCCGAGGCACTTGTCAGTTCCTTTACTACTTGTCTTCCAATAAGACCCGTCGCTCCAAGTATAAGTGCTGACCGTTTTATCAAAACTACCCACTCCTTTTTATTAATTATAATGAAGTTATCAAAAAAGAGCGAAATTTTTCCTTGATTACTAAAACTTATTCATGATAGGATCAATTTGTAAGATAACTTTATAGCATTAACTAGGGGTGTCCAACGAGTTGGGCTGAGAGAAAGACGCAATGAAGTCTTTTAACCCTTTGGACCTGATCTGGCTCATACCAGCGTAGGGAAGTTAGACTCCTCAACAATGTCTATTTGACTACTTCTACATAGTATAAGCCGGGCCCAATTTATTTGGACTCGGCTTTTTTATGTACTCCCCTATTCTTTTCATGTACAGATCTCGTCCTTTATTTTAAATATTAAAGGAGAGATGAATGATGTCCCAGATTATGCAAAGAAATATCTCCATCATGTCGAACTTTTCAGGAAGCAAGAAGGTGTATGTTGAAGGCTCGCGCAGTGACTTGCTCGTTCCTATGCGAGAGATTGGTTTGTCTAACACAACAGGTGCTTTTGGAGAAGAAGAAAATCCCCCTATTCGTGTATATGATACGAGTGGACCTTATACGGATCCTAACTATACAGTTGACTTAACTAAAGGTCTTCCTCCCCTAAGGAAAGAGTGGATTTTAGAGCGAGGGGATGTAGAGGAGTACGTGGGTCGTAAAGTAAAGGTTGAAGATAATGGGTATAAGGACGAGGCAGACCCACGGGCAACCTATAATGAATTTTCCCTTCTAGATCATAAACGGCTTCGTGCTAAAACAGGAAGAAATGTAACCCAACTTCATTATGCTAAAAAAGGTATTATCACGCCCGAAATGGAGTTTGTAGCCATTAGAGAGCAAGTAGAACCCGAATTTGTTCGTGATGAGATTGCAAAAGGAAGAGCGATCATTCCTAGTAACATTAACCATCCAGAATCAGAACCAATGATTATTGGTCGTCATTTCCACGTGAAAATTAATGCAAATATCGGCAACTCTGCTGTGACTTCTTCGATCGAAGAGGAAGTAGAAAAGATGACGTGGGCAACACGTTGGGGGGCTGATAATATTATGGATCTCTCAACCGGAAAAGATATTCATAAAACACGTGAATGGATCATCCGAAACTCTGCTGTTCCTGTTGGGACAGTACCAATCTATCAAGCTCTTGAAAAAGTAAACGGAGTAGCCGAGGACCTGACCTGGGAAGTGTATAGAGACACACTAATAGAGCAGGCAGAACAAGGGGTCGATTATTTTACCATTCATGCAGGAGTCCTTCTACGCTATGTACCACTGACCGCTAAGCGAGTGACCGGAATCGTTTCTCGCGGTGGATCCATTATGGCGCAGTGGTGCTTATTCCATCATCAAGAAAGTTTCCTTTATACGCACTTTGAGGAGATATGCGAAATTATGAAAGCATACGATATTGCTTTTTCATTAGGAGATGGACTTAGACCTGGCTCCATTGCCGATGCCAATGATGAAGCTCAGTTTGCAGAACTCGAAACGCTAGGAGAACTAACTCAACTGGCTTGGCGTCATGATGTACAAGTGATGGTGGAAGGGCCTGGTCATGTCCCGATGCATTTAATTAAAGAAAATATGGATAAGCAACTGGAGTTATGTAAGGAAGCTCCATTCTATACACTTGGACCGTTAACCACTGACATCGCACCAGGTTATGATCACATCACTTCAGCTATCGGAGCTGCCATGATTGGTTGGTATGGTACAGCTATGCTCTGCTATGTCACTCCAAAAGAACATCTTGGCTTACCTAATAAAGAAGACGTACGAACGGGCGTAATCACGTATAAGATTGCTGCTCATGCGGCTGATTTAGCTAAAGGACATCCAGCGGCACAAAAGAGAGATGACGCCCTCTCAAAAGCTCGTTTTGAGTTTCGGTGGAGAGATCAATTTAATTTGTCACTAGACCCCGAGCGTGCGATTGACTACCATGATGAAACCTTGCCTGCCCAGGGTGCCAAAACGGCTCATTTTTGCTCGATGTGTGGTCCTAAGTTTTGTAGCATGAGAATTTCACAAGATATTCGCGACTATGCTAAAGAACATAACCTAGAGACGAAAGAAGCGATTGAAAGAGGAATGAGAGAAAAATCACAGCAGTATAAAGACGGTGGTAAAGATCTTTATCTTTAATAAAGGAGTGATTCTATGATTGAACAGCTGCAACAAGAGCTCAGTGAACTTCAAGCAAAAGTGCGAAAAGTCCATTCACAAATTGAAGAATTACAACGAACTTGCGACCATGATTTTTGCGGGGACTCTTATTACGTTAAATGTTCAAAATGCCAAAAGATTGAAGCCCTCTATTATTAAGGTTATTTCGCTGACTCTATCAACTTTGAGTCAGCTTTTTTATTAAGATCATGTAAAGCTAATCTACATAAAGAGGATTGAACGGATACATTTTGAATATATAATAAAAATCGAGAAATGAGGTGTCAGCATGAAGGAAACATTCTCACAGAGAAAAGTACTAGTAATTGGAAGTGGCTTTTTCGCTCTAACCCTAATTTGGACCTTCTACAATGCATACATGCCATTAATACTTGCTAATCATATTGAGCGTACAAGTATCATCGGAGCGATTATGGGACTCGATAATTTACTAGCAGTCCTACTGATCCCGCTTATAGGAGCTTGGTCAGATCAGATGAATACACGATTTGGGAAGAGACTTCCTTTCCTTATGGTTGGTATGCCACTTGCTGCTCTTTTCTTTGTCTTACTACCTTTTATGCAATCGACACTTTGGACACTTCTTTTCATTGACATCTTATTTTTATTAGCCATGACACTCTACCGTGCTCCCGTCATCTCATTAATGCCTGATCATACAGCACCGGAGAGACGATCTCTTGCTAATGGTTACATTAACTTAATGGGTGGCATTGGAGCGATTGTAGCATTATTTGGTTTATCTCAACTTTACCAAGTCAACTCCACCTACCCTTTTATCGTAGCCAGTATCCTTTTAATGAGTGCTTTTCTTTTATTATTTCGCTCAGTCGATCGTCACCCGCCCTACACAACGAATACGAATAATGAGCAGGAAGAGGTTCAAGCTAGACGTTCGGTTACAAGAGGACTTGCCGAGCTCTTTTTGAAAAAGCACCGGGGTCAAGCATTTATTTTATTTGCTATCTTTGTGTATTTTATCGGCTATGCCTCTATTGAAGCACTGTTCACTTTATACGCTACTAGAACACTTGGGTTTACAGAAGGACTTGCTGGATTAACACTCGGCTTTTTCAGCTTATCATTTGTACTATTCGCTGTTCCTGCAGGTTGGATTGGACAAAAACTTGGCAAGGTTGAAACGATGGTGATCGGTTTAATCTTGTTGCCCCTCTTTTTTGTAGCCATTCCGTTTATTAGCACCCCACTCCTCTTACAAGTTTTTCTATTTTTAGCCGGTGTTGCCTGGGCATTAATCAATGTGCAAGCCTATCCACTCGTTGCTGATCTCGGTGGTCTTGCCAAAATTGGACTGTTTACTGGTCTTTACTATTTGTTCTCAATGTCAGCACAACTGATTGGTCCGACTCTACTCGGCTTAATGATGGATTTCTTCGGCGGGGCAGCTCTCTTCTTTTCTGCTTCAGCTACATTTGTTGTTGCATACTTTCTATTGCAACACGGTAAAAAGAAAATCGAACAAACTAAGCCGATCGCTGCATAGTGTAAAAGCTGCTCATGTCTGAGGTATGGGCAGCCTTTTATGTTTAAGGAAGCTTTTTTTGTGATACATAAGAACATACCATCTTGGACAAATTATGGAAGAGATTAAGATCAAGGAGGCTTTTAGATGAATGAGCACAAACAAAATCGGTTGCCTGAAAGACCTGAACCATATTGGCGGATTACGACTCAACTTGCCAGCTTCCCACCACTGAAAGAAGATATCTCAACGGATGTCTGTGTTGTTGGAGGCGGAATTAGTGGAATCACAACAGCCTATTTATTAGCGAAAGAAGGGCTAGATGTCACATTAGTAGATGCCGATGTTTTAGTAAATGGCACAACTGGTCATACGACCGCAAAAATCACAGCTCAGCATGATTTAATCTACGATGAATTGATTCAAAATGTTGGGGTAGATAAAGCAAAGCTATATTATGATGCCAATGACGCTGCACTAGCCTTCATGCGCAAACTAGTAAAAGATGAAAAGATGGCCTGTGACTTTACAGATGAAGATGCCTACCTTTACACAACGAATAACCGAGGCGTAAGTAAGCTTGAACATGAATACAAAGCTTATCAAGAGCTTGGCATTGATTCAGAATGGATTACCTCCATGCCTCTAAACATTCCAATTAAAGCTGGTATTGTAATGAGAGGACAAGCTCAGTTCCACCCCATTAAATATTTAGCACACCTTATTAAAATGTTTACGGAATTGGGTGGGAAAATATATGAACATACAGTAGCAACTGATATAAAAGAAGGAGAATCACCTGTAGTCCTAACTCGTGATGGAGCAAAAATTAAAGCTAAACATGTTGTAGCTGCCACACATTTTCCCTTTTATGACGGGGCAGGGTTTTATTTTTCAAGGATGCATGCCGAACGTTCCTATGTCATTGCAGTTGAAACCGAAGAAGACTTTCCAGGCGGGATGTATTTAAGCTGCGATGAACCTAAACGGTCACTTCGTTACACCGATATGGATGGAAAAAGACTAGTCATCATAGGTGGTGAAGAACATAAGGCAGGTCAAGGCATGGATACTATGTATCACTACGAATCGCTACAGGATTATGCCAATAAAGTGTTTACGACTCGAGCCATTCCTTTCCGCTGGTCAGCTCAAGACCTGGTTACGTTAGATAAAGTTCCTTATATAGGAAAGCTATCACGGATGCATCCGAACGTACTTGTGGCAACAGGCTTTAGAAAATGGGGAATGACAAATGGTACAGCTGCAGCTCATGTCATCACCGATCTGATTGTAGGGCGACCGAGTCCTTATGAAGAGCTTTATAAGCCATCTCGATTTGTAGCTGACCCAAGTATTAGGCACTTTATGTCTGAGAACCTTGATGTTGCAAAGCATTTAATAAAAGGAAAATTCGATGATGCTGATAAATCAATTGATGAAATAGCTATAGACGAAGGGGCAGTAGTGAAAGTTGATGGAAAACGTGCGGGTGCCTACAAGGATAAAGAAGGATGTCTCCACTTAGTTGACACAACTTGTACCCATATGGGCTGTGAAGTGAATTGGAATCACGGAGATCGTTCGTGGGACTGCCCATGTCATGGCTCACGTTTCTCATATAAAGGAGAAGTCATTGAAGGTCCTGCTACTAAGCCTCTTAAAAACATAAAGCATAATAAATAATAGAAACAGGGCTCGCCTATATTAGGTGAGCTCTTTGTGTCTCCATCATAATGCATGGGATAATAAAGACTTACTCTAGGATCTACCCAAAGATTGAGGTATGATAGAGAGATCAATTGCGTCAAAGAAAGGACGTTTCAAATGAACGGACAAAATCGATCTGCCATTAAAATCGGACAAAGAGTTAAGATTGTACTAAAAAAGGACCAACGAACAGGGACATTGACAGAGGGTACAGTTGCTAACATCCTTACAAAATCCCCTAGCCACCCACACGGCATTAAAGTAAAGCTTTCTGATGGACAAGTAGGACGAGTAAAAGAGATCATTGGCTAGAAGGAAGAGGCTCGGACATAACAAAAGGAGTTAACTGACCTCCCGAATAAAGCACTGAATGAGAGTGGATGAAATAGACGTAGACTCCTGCAGGATGATAAAGCCCCAGGTGAGACCCCGCAGTGCCATAGCACGAGGAGGCTCACCGGCTTCCTGCGGAAAGCGAAGTCTATTTCAGGAACGTCTTATGTCCACATCTACTATCAATATTCCGATTTTCATTTAGTCAAATCACTTTTGTCCCAGCTTCTTTTTATTTTGTTCGCTCAACATGAATTTCAATAATATGACCATCTGGATCTAAGCAAAAGATTTGGGCAAATCCACTTTTACTAGTAGGTTTCTCTACTACTTCTACTCCCTTATCCTTTAACCACATAAGAGCTTCGTCGTAGTCTACTACTCGAATGGCATAATGATGTCCTCGTGAATCAATCATTGATCTTCCCTCTTTTTTATTAGGATTCTCAATCAAATGCAATTGCTGCCCTCCAATAGCAAACCAAGCACCCTTAAAATCAAAAGTAGGACGATCTAATTCTTCTAAAAGAAGGATTTCTTTATAAAATTCTTTAGCGATTTCTAAATCTTTCACTTCTAGACTCACATGATGCAACTCCACACTTTTAAGCATATTGACCTAGCCCCTTTGTCATTTTCTATTAAAACCATCTCCCAATCAACCGATACTATAATGAGAGGTTTATTTTTAAGGAGGATGGGGTAAGTGAAATCGATTCAAGCTAAACTTATTACCCTCATCTGTACCTTACTGTTTATTACGTTAGCTATCGTTTCTACTTTAACGTATTTACAAGTAAAGCAACAGGTTGAGGAGAATGTTCGAGTGGAAGGTCAATCACTCGTTCAAGAAAAAAGCGACTTAATATCATTGTACTTAGAAAATTTCGCATCATCCATTGACCGTTATAGTCAAGATAGTCGAGTGGTGACGATGTTACAATCACCCGAGGAAGAAAGAGAAGAAGCTTGGGCCATTGTTAATGAAGATTTCCAAACGTTCAACTCTTTAAATGAACATATTGCCGTTACGTACATTGGCTCAAACGAAGGGGAATTTTTCACCGAGCCTTTTATCGACGTTGGCTCTGATTACGACCCGCGTACTCGTCTTTGGTACACAGACGCTGCAGCGAATCCTGATACCGTCATCTGGACGGAGCCTTATGAAGATGCAAGTACAGGTGAATATGTCGTTACAGCTGCTAAAGCCGTTACGAGTGGAACAACAGTACTAGGAGTGGTTTCGTTTGATTTATACTTAGAAAATTTAACAGCAATCATCAACTCTAGTAACCCTGGTTATGAAGGGTATTTCTTCTTATTTGACCAAACGGGGATTGCGCTTGTTCACCCAACATTAAGCGGCAATAGCGCAGACAACCCAATCGTGTCTCAAATCGTTCAATCAGAAAATCCAAGTGACTTTTTAGAATACAATTCTGAAGGAGAAGATCGCTTTCTTTACTACGATACAGTGGAGCAAACTGGCTGGAGAACTGGGGCTGTCTTCTTACATGAAAATATGATGGCGGGCGCTAGAGATATACGTAATACCATTATAGTGATTGCTTTGGCTGCCATTTTGTTATCTGGTGGGGTTGCTTATATTTTCTCAAGAAGAATCTCTAAACCAATCGTAGCGTTGAAAAAAGAAGTCAGTCGAGTGGCTCGTGGCGATCTTACGGCTACAATGGTTACTTCTTCTAAGGATGAAATAGGACAATTGACCACAGACTTCAACGTCATGGTAGGGTCTATGCGTGAATTAGTAGAATCCATTCAAGCCTCTGTTGAGCAAGTGAACGACTCTGCCGAAAGCTTAAGTGCTGTTTCGGAGGAGACGATTGCCTCGAGTGAAGAAGTGGCTAATGCAATTGGCGAAGTTGCCTCAGGATCGACTCAGCAAGCTGAAGATGTCGATGGCGCAAAAGACCTTACGATTGAATTATCTAACCAAATCGTCAAGGTAGACCAACACTCAGATGAACTTGTGTTGCTTTCTCAAAGGGCAACGGCCGAAAATCTAAAAGGCTCAGAACAGGTGGCTCTTTTGCAAGAGAAGACACGAGCTTTCAATACTGTCATCGGAAATGTTGAAGGTGTAGTGGGGACCCTTGCTAACAGAATTAAAGAAGTAGAACAAGTGATTAATACGATTAATGACATTTCAAACCAAACGAACTTACTCGCATTAAATGCAAGTATTGAAGCAGCTCGAGCTGGTGATAGTGGTAGAGGCTTCGCAGTCGTAGCAGATGAAGTAAGAAAGCTTGCAGAACAAACATCACAAGCAACTGAAAAAGTCCGTCATACAATTGAAGGAATTGAAGTTGAAACATCTAAAGTGGTAAATGAAGTGCAATCAACTAAAGCGATTACTACTGAACAAAATACAGCGGTTAAATCTACTGAGCAATCCTTTAATGAAATTGAACTGGTCGTTGGAGACATTACGCGAGCTATTGAATTAATTAAAGATGAAGTCAAACATATGAATGAACGTAAAGATTCTGTTGTGGCTTCGATTGAAAATATTGCAGCAATTTCACAGCAATCAGCAGCTGCAGCAGAGGAAGTGACCGCTTCAACTGAGGAGCAAATGCGTGCCCTATCTACTGTTTCTGAATCTGCAGAGGTCTTAAGTGACGCAAGTGAGCTGTTAACAGAACGTATGAACCGGTTTAAAGTATAAAAAGGAATAACCTAGCTTGAGCTCAAGCTAGGTTTCTTTTTATTTATCTAATTTTAACTTTGCGAGGGCGTCTGCTAGAGCAGAATTACTGAAATCCTCTTTTTTATCTTGCTTCTTCATATAAGTGGAGACTTCTCGCTTCGATACTTGTTTGTTTTTATTCTTCTTTCTACGTTCATTGAAGACCGATAGTTTTTCACGATGTCCACATACACATGCAAATGTTTGGCCCTCACCTTCTCCTCTAAGCTCAAGCTTCTTCTTACACTTAGGACAACGAGCATTGGTCACTTTTGCGATGTTTTTCTTATATCCGCACTCACGGTCCTGACAGACACGCATCTTTCCTTTCTTTCCATTAACCTCAAGCATTAACTTCCCACATTCAGGGCATTTACTCCCTGTTACATTGTCATGGCGGAACTTCTTATCGCTTGCTTTCACTGCACCTACAATTGATTTCGCGTACTCTTTCATCTCAGTAATAAATGCCTCTTTTTTAAGCTCTCCGTTTGCAATTGCCTCTAATTTTTGTTCCCATTCCCCAGTAAGAGCCGGCGACCGTAAGCCGGCAGGAACGAGTGTTAGCAACTGTTTACCTTTTGAGGTAATCACAATCTCTTTTCCTCGCTTCTCAATTAAGAAGGATTGGTACAGCTTTTCAATAATATCAGCTCTTGTAGCTACCGTTCCAATACCACCCGTTTTGCCAAGCGTCTCAACTAACTCATCTGTTTTGTTTTCCATAAATGCCTGCGGTCGCTCCATGGCTGTAAGGAGCGTACCTTCATTAAAACGAGCTGGGGGCTGTGTCTGACCTGTTGTCACTAACACTTCCTTGATAGTAAACTGATCTGCTTCAGTTATTTCTGGCAATGTTGTTGATTGTTCTCCTCCATTGGCTTCATACACTGCCTTCCACCCACGTGAGAGTATCCGATCACCTTTCGCACTGAAATGCTCTCCTGATGCTGTTGCTTCCACTTTTGTCTGCTCATATTCATAAGCTGGATAAAGCACAGCTAAAAAGCGACGAACAATTAATTGATAAAGCTTTGCTTCACGTTCAGATAATGCACTAGGTACAGGGGATTGTTCCGTTGGTATTATGGCATGATGGTCTGTTACTTGGCGATCATCCACAAAATTTGAATGTGCTTTTAATGGACGCTTTCTTATATCAGATACTAACTTACGGTATGGTTGAACATCACAAGCCTTTAGACGATCACCTAGTGTCTCAACCAAGTCTGACGATAGAAAACGCGAATCTGTTCGTGGATAGGTAACAGCTTTATGTTGCTCATAGAGCTTTTGTAAAGTAGATAACGTTTCTTTCGCTGAAAATCCAAATTTTTGGTTTGCATCACGTTGCAATTCTGTTAAATCATATAATTTCGGTGCTAATGTTTGTTTTTTTGTCTTGGTGACAGATTGAACCGTAAGCTTTTGACCTTGAAGCTTCTGTCTCACCTGTTCTGCCTGCTCTCCGTTAAAGATTCGACGTTCTTTTGTTCCTTTATGATACCAATGAAACGTCACACCATCTTTAGAGAGAACCGCTACTTGATCAAAACTCTTTGGCTTGAACTGACCTATATCTTCTTCTCTTTTAGCAATCATCGCAAGCGTCGGTGTCTGCACCCGACCACATGAAAGTTGAGCATTGTATTTTGTTGTAAGGGCTCTAGTTCCATTCATCCCTACATACCAATCAGCTTCTGAACGTGCCACAGCTGCATCATATAATGTTTCGTACTGTTTACCATCACGCAAATGGTTAAAACCTTCTTTAATGGCTTTGTCTGTAACAGAAGAGATCCACAGACGTTTTATTGGCTTTTTAACATTTGCTTTTTCTAGTATCCAGCGTGCCACAAGCTCCCCTTCTCTTCCTGCGTCTGTCGCAATAATAATTTGATCAACATCACCACGATTCAACTGTGATTTGACGGTAAAAAATTGTTTGCTTGTTTTTTTCATAACAACTAGATTTAAACGAGATGGCAACATCGGTAAATCCTCTAGCTTCCACGTTTTATATGTGTCACCGTAACTTTCAGGGTCAGCTAACGTCACTAGATGCCCAAGTGCCCACGTTACAATATAGGAGGCCCCCTCAAAATAACCATTTCCTTTTTTTTCACACTTCAGTACTCGAGCTAGATCTCTTGCCACTGAAGGTTTCTCTGCTAGTACAACTGATTTTTTCATTCAAACACCCTTTCCACTTAATCCTTCAAATATGATAGCATCACTGCCTATAAAAAGATATGAAGCCTCCGTTCCACGTGAAACATTCTGATAATTCATTGTACGTTTCACGTGAAACGAGAGACGATCGTACAACCTTAGGATAAAACATTTGTTTACACCCATTTACTAGAGGCTATCACTTGATTTGACCTAGGTCTTACTATGGTTTAATAGTCTTCTTAAAACTTGATCAGCACTTATATGGAATTATCTAGAAGTATCTCCCTATGATAGACTAATACTTTTCCAATTAGTTCCATCGATTTATTTTTTTGTGTCCTATTCAATAGGTCATCTTACTAATCAAGCTATGAATCTATAAGAAAGTCCCTAATTCATTCCTTTTGAGCCCCTAAGATGGTCTCTTGTTTGAGGCTGAAAAGCTATGAAACAATAAATATAGCAACAGAACATCGTGGTCAATCCAAGTCCATCTGTTCACATGATGTTTAAAGATAATGAATTGGTGGTATACAGACTTGGTTGACATTATCAAAAAATCAATTTATCGAGGAGAGATGATGAATGAAACAGTTATTTTCAATTAGTAAAGCAATCGTTGCTTTGGCTGCACTATTTTTCGTATTTCCATCGGAAGGACATGCAAGCAGTCTTCTTAAAAATGGTGATTCTAATGCCGAGGTAAAAGAACTTCAAAAACAATTAATTGAATTAGATTACTTAGATACTGATGCTACTGGACACTACGGACCCTTAACGGAGCAAGCTGTTAGAAATTTCCAAAGTGATTTTAATTTAGTTGTAGACGGTATTACAGGTATTGCTACACATAGTTTATTGGAAGAAATACATAAATTAGCCCGAATTGTATATGGGGAAGCACGTGGAGAAGCTTTTGAGGGACAAGTGGCAGTTGCTGCCGTTGCCCTAAATCGCGTTGAGTCAGATGAATTCCCTTCTACCCTTGCAGGTGTCATATATCAACGAAATGCATTTACAGCTGTCCATGATGGACAATATGATTTATCACCTGATGCAACAGCATACCAAGCAGTAAGAGAGGCATATAAAGGGAATGACCCTAGCCAAGGAGCTCTTTATTACTTCAATCCAGACATCTCAACTTCTGAATGGATTAAAACAAGAACAATTGAACTTAGAATTGGCAATCATGCTTTTGCAAATTAACGAACAACAGCCAGGCTTCGGTAGTGAAGCCTGGCGACTTTGCTATCTTTTAATCTTTTTTACGATGACTACTTTTAAGTAATTCCCTTCAGGAAAAGCTTTGATCGTCCGGAAATCATCTGGTAAAGAGAAAGTTTCCTCGATTTTGTAGGAGAACCCTTCTTTTTTAAAGGCTTGATCAATAAACCCTTTGAACTTCTTCATTCCAAATGTACTGCAATTAGTTGACGCGACAATTACACCATCGTCTTCCGTAATTTGAATAGCCTCTTGTAAGAGACTCGTATAATCTTTTTGTGCACTAAAGGTATGTTTCTTAGATCGCGCAAAGCTTGGTGGATCAAGAATAACGACATCAAAGCTTAGTTCTTTACGCTTAGCATATTTAAAATACTGGAATACATCCATCACTTTGATGTCTTGTGCATCGTAATCAATTCCATTTACACTAAACTGTTCAATCGTTTTAGGTAGACTTCTGTTAGCAAGGTCCACACTCGTTGTTTTCGTGGCCCCACCAAGCGCTGCAGCAACAGAGAACGCCCCCGTATAGGAAAAGGTATTAAGAACCGTTTTTCCCTCTGAATAGTTATCACGAATCTTTTTACGCACTTCTTTTTGATCGAGAAACACTCCCACCATAGGACCGTCATTTAAATAGATAGCAAAATGAAGACCATTCTCCTTTACGAGCAATGGAAATTCGCCACGCTCACCAGAGACATAATCATCATCCTCCATATAAGTTCCTTTTTTATCAAACCGCTTTTTCTCATATAACCCTCTAAATTGTGGTGCCGTTTCTATCGCTTCAATCACCCAGTTACGAAAACGATATATTCCTTCGCTATACCAAGTCATCACGTAAAACCCATCATAATAATCAATTGTTAGTCCACCAATGCCGTCCCCTTCACCATTGAACACGCGAAAGGCTGTTGTATCATTAGACTCAAAAAACATGTCACGATTCTCAATCGCTTTGTGAATACGCCCTAGAAAAAAGAGTGGATCAATCGCTTCTCGTTCGTTTCTCGATAAAATCCATCCATACCCTTTATTCTGACGCCCATAGTATCCTCTACCAATAAAAGTCCCTTGTGGATCAACAAACTTCAAAACCATCCCTTCCTCTGTGAGGGGTTTTGTATTTTGTATCGCATCTTTTTCAAGTAATGGAGAACCTGCTTTGATTTTTTTGAGATGAGAATCTTTTATCTGCACTGTTAACTCTTTCATTCATACCTCACCCTATCATTGCTTTATTTTCTTGCAAACTAAACTACAACATTCACGCTCGGTTATCTGTAGGCTGATTATATCATTGATTTCTTTAGAACGAAATTGATCCTCCAAAGCAAAATATGTTAGAATTTTCTAATATAAAATACAATCCATGGGAGCTGCTATAAACTTGAAACTTGATAACTTTGATAAATACAAAGACCCTCTATTATACGATGTAGAGAACGATCATTTTGAGGATGATCTAGCCCTTATAGAAGAATACGCAGCTCGGACAAGGGGACCGATCATTGATCTTGCCTGCGGGACAGGTCGAACGGCTCTTCACCTTGCTCGTCTTGGGCATGATGTGATCGGCATTGATATTCACCAAGGAATGCTTGAACATGCGAAGAATAAAGCTCAGCAAGCTAATCTGAAAATTGATTTTCAGCTTCAAGACGCGACCACCCTCTCTCTTTCTCTAAAGGGGAGCTTTCTCTTTTTAGTTGGTAATGCCTTTCAGCACTTTTTAACTAACGAAGATCAAGATAAGCTACTCGAGGGTATTTATACACATATAGAAGAGGACGGGATTTTCCTATTTGGAACTCGTTTTTTAGAAAAAGAAGATATAATTGGTACTGCACCTTACAATCGAACCTTTAGAGATCACTTAGGACGTGAGATTACTGAATGGCATATTGAAACCTACGATCCACTAGAGCAAATTCTAACATGTGATTCGAAGGTTCAAATGATAGATGGTGTTCAAGTGAACGGAGAAGAGGAAACGATTCGACTTCGTTATGTCTTCCCTAAGGAAATGGAGAGGCTTTTAACAAGTAAAGGCTTCTCTATCATACATGCCTATGCAGATTGGAAAAAGACACCTCTACACGCTCGGAGCAGACAGATGATTTACGTCTGTAAAAAAATTAAGAATCATAGTAAGTAACTATTTTTAAGACAAAAGGTTAAACAAAAAGAGGAGCTCAAGATTGAGCTCCTCTCGACTTATTTTTCTTTATATTGCATGTAGACCACATGCGTGACTAAGTAGTCATCTAAACCATGCTTACCGTCGGCTCCACCTAACCCGGACTTACGCATACCGGCATGGTAGCCTTGAATCGCTTCGAAATTTTCTCGGTTAACAAATGTTTCTCCATACTCGAGTTCAGCGGTAGCTCGCATAACTTCATGATAATTTTCACTGTAAATAGAAGACGACAACCCATATTCCGAATCATTGGCCATTCTAATAACCTCATCAAAATCACGATAAGTTGTAATTGGAAGCACCGGTCCAAAAATTTCTTCTTTCATAATAGGAGTATCGTGTTTAACATCTTTTAACACGGTTGGCTCAAAGAAAAACCCTTTCTCTACATCAGCCGGCTGTCCTCCAGTTAAGATCGTTGCCCCGTCCTTTACTGCTTCTTTCACCATATCATAGACGCCTTCTAAATGATCCTTACTAATTAATGGCCCAATATCGGCCTCTTTATCTTCAAGCGGATTTCCATAAGTTGAGTTCTTCATTGCATCAACCATCTTTAAAATAAATTCATCAGAAACATCCTCGTGAACATAGACTCTCTCTGCATTTGTACAAGCTTGTCCTGAGTTTGTCAGACGAGATGTTTTAATGCTTTCAACTGCTACATCTAAGTCAGCGTGTTTTGTCACAATAGCAGGAGCTTTACCTCCTAGCTCTAAGTTAACTTTCGTAATTTGCTGTGCTGCCGCTTCCATTACTTTTGTTCCTGCTTTTACACTTCCAGTCATTGTCACCATGCTCACTTTCGGGTGTGAAGCCATCACGTTGCCAATTTCTGAGCCTTTCCCCGTCACATAGTTATAAACACCCTTTGGCAGACTAGATTTGTGTACAAGCTCATTAAACTTTGCAGCGGTATTAGGCGTTTGCTGACTAGGTTTTAATACGATGGTACAACCAGCAATAAGGGCTGTGGCCACTTTTCTTGCTAATATAAAAACAGGGAAATTCCAAGGGACAATCCCTGCAATTACACCAATTGGTTTTCTATGAATAAAGATTTGTTCATTAGTTTGATCACTTGGAACGATCTCTCCTTCAATCTTTCTACCCCACTCAGACATATAATAAAAATAATCAATGGCTGTGTCGACTTCCCCTGTTGCAAGCTCGTAACTCTTACCTTGTTCCTCTATAAGAAGTCGAATAAAGGTTTCACGCTCTTCTTTTAAAGCATCTCCTAATTCACGCACCATTTTACCTCTTTCATTTGATGGTACCTTCTTCCAATATTTTTGCGCTTCATATGCAGCATCAATGGCTTTATTCGCATCCTCTTCGCTTCCATTAGCAATCCTTGAGATGATTTCTTCTGTAGAAGGGTTTATTACATCAATCGTTTCTGTAGACGTTGAATCAACATATTCTCCTGCTATATATAATTTATGAGTTTTCACGGTTATGCCTCCTCTTAATTCCATTGCTTTAAGAAGGTTTTCCTACTTTATACGGATGTTAAACATGTTTTAGACGACCAATGTACCTTAACATCCTTATTACTTTTTTTGACACTTTCACAAAAGTATCCGAAACCCTTCATATTCATAGGCTTTTACTCAACCTTCAATGAAAAATGAATGATGGTTAGTTTGATTTTATTTCAGCCGGGTACACATTTACCAAGGAGGCGATAATGATGAATCCAAACTATAAAGAGTTCCAAAATGATGAAGAAGTTGTACGTGAAATTGAAACATTGAAGGCTAGAGGTGTTGACCCAGCTACAATGTATGTCATCACACATGATGATGATCGTACAGACCGTATTGCTGATAATGCTGATGCGAATACAGTTGGAGCAAGTGAAGTAGGACTTGGTACCTCCATCAAAAATGTATTCCGTAAAAAAGGTGATGAGCTGCGAGCTAAATTTTCAGAGTTAGGCTTTACAGAAGCTGAAGCAGAAAATTTAGAAAACAAGCTCGATCAAGGCAAGGTTATTCTTGTTTTAAAAGAAGATCACCCTGTTAATATGTAACTATAAAAAAAGCTTGATCTGATTCAATCAGACCAAGCTTTTTTTTATTTATGAATAAACGTTAATTGATCCATTTTTTCTTGAATTTGTTCCAAAACCCCATCTAATGATTGTCCATCTACCGGCTTGCTAAAATAATACCCTTGTAATTCATCACAGTTCGATTGCAAAAGCATTTCAACCTGTTCTTTGGTTTCTACCCCTTCTGCTGTTACGGTTAGACCAAGCTTTCTAGCTAAAGAAATAATTGAATGCACAATATGGTACTCCTTTGCTTGCTTTTCGATATTGTGAATAAATACTTTATCTATTTTAATTTTATTTACTGGCAAAACACGCAAATAATTTAACGATGCATTACTTACGCCAAAGTCATCAATAGCAACACTAAATCCTAGCTTCTTCAAGCGAAACAGTTTATCAATAATTGCTTGTTCATTTCGCAATAGAGAATGTTCAGTAATTTCTAACTCCAATTGACTTGGAGAAATTTGATATTTTTCGATTACGGTTTCTAACATCGATTCCAACGTATCAGATGCTAACGTTTTGGTAGATAGGTTAACTGCTACTTTAGTAGATGGATTCTTCGATGTGTAAATAAACTCACTTGCTTTATCTATGACCCACTCGTCTATAGTCTGAATAAAATCTCGGTCCTCAGCAACAAGAATGAATACATCTGGTGGAATGGTACCGAGCTTTGGACTAAACCATCGCAAGAGGGCCTCAAAATGAATTCCCTTCGTATGCACATTAATAACTGGTTGAAAGTAAAGGGTTAATTCTTTTTTAGTCAAAGCCCTGCGTAGCTCTCTTTCTATAATTGGTTTATTCATTACTTCATTGGTATGTTCATTAAAATTAAAGACAGTGATCGCTTGTCCACCCTTTTGTTTCGCTTGAAACATCGCATGGTAGGATTGATTAATCAAATGCTCTACAGGTAACTCCTGGCTTCTTTTATACGATATTCCAATAGAAGTGGTCACTTCTAATTCCATTTCATCGACTAAATATGACGCTTGCAGCTGCTTTTGGATTAAAGCTGCCACATCGCATATTTCATTTTCACACATGATATAAAAAAGAAACTCATCGCCCGCTATTCTGGCTAATCCACTTTCTTCATTTCTCAAAACACGCAATATCCGATTTGTCATCTCTACAATAAAGTCTTCTATCGATCCATGACCAATTAAATCAACCACGCGGTCAAATTGATTGATCTTCAAATAACAGACTGCTACCTTTTTATCAGGGGCTTGCTTCACTTTCGTCTCAATTTTTTCTTTCAACCCTTTAATACTGGGTAAACCCGTTAACGTATCAAATACATAATCATCATGACTCAGTTTTTCGGTATAACAAACTAAGTACTTAATCACACCATCATCTTCAATAATAGGCGCAATAACAGACTTACCTAACTGGTTCATTGATTCGACATTCATCTTATCTTTATAAGTAAGCGGCTTTCTTTTTTTGAGAGCTTCTATATACATTTGATTAAGATGCTCTGCAATATAGGTAGGGTATACTTCATCAATATACTTCCCAAGACACTCCTCAGATAAAGAGGCATAATCGAGTGCACCCTTGCTAAAATAACTATACTTAAAACGACCTTGTTCATATTCCATTAAAAAAACAATATCATGCAGTTCCTCAAGTGTTTTTAATATGAGGCTTAATTGAATTGTCTTATTTCCAATGCTCTCGTTCATCAAAGCACCTCTTCCCACTCTAGATCGCACTGATGCCCTATTGCATTTAAAGAACAATAAGGACTTATTTAATCCATCGTTCTTTTTAGACAAATTCCTTCTTTTATTTTAGCGAATTTTATCGATAAGCGAAATATTTTTTTTAGGAATGTAAGCTTTATAGGGAGATTTTTTTAAATAATCAGTCATTTTTATCAAGGAAGGAAAAACGGAGTATAAAAAATAGTCGGCTCAGCTTTTAGAAGTGAAACCGACTACATATTTTTATCGAGGAGAAGTGGGATTGGTTCGCTTTTGTTGCTTTCTTTTATTTAAAAACTTTCTTACGATCGGATAAATAATTGGTGCCCATTTAATTAAACGTCGTATTAATCTTCCCAAACAAAACGCCTCCTTTTGTTCTTTTACAATACCCCTGTACCCCTCCTTTAAAACCTAGAAGAAACAGACAGTTCTTTTTCTTCACATTCATGCATAGGATAGAGTAAACAGTATGGCAGCATCGCCAAGTGGTAAGGCAAAGGTCTGCAAAACCTTCATCCCCGGTTCAAATCCGGGTGCTGCCTTCAGCAAAAAACCTCGCTTAATTAAGCGAGGTTTTTTCGTTCAACTAATTGGGGTCCCATTGGGCAAGGGCACATCTGGTCGAAGGAGCACAACATCACCCACTCCTGGGACGCCTCCTAAAACGAGAACCTCCGACTTAAAACCTGCTACTCTTCGCGGCGGAAAATTTACTACAGCCACTACTTGCTTTCCAATTAACTCTTCTTCGTTGTATCGTTTCGTAATTTGAGCACTAGACCCTCGTACTCCAATCTCTTCTCCAAAATCAATTACTAATTTAATTGCAGGTACTCGAGCTTTCTTAAGAGGTTCTGCTGATTGAATTGTCCCTATCCGAATATCTAGCTTCATTAAATCTTCAATCGTTGCCATACTAATCACTCCCTTATAGTCTATTTCTTTTTCAACAACGAGCTTCTATTTCCTACTACAATTTACCGTCCACACCACTCCGAAACCCATATTGATGCTGCAGCACTATTTAAAGATGAAAAATAAAAAAGGCTGGGACAAAAGTATTTCAACTTATGGAAAATTGAACATTACTGATGCGGTCTATGTATACCGCTCCTGAAAAATACTTCGCTTTCATCCGCTCATTTAGCACTTCGTTCCTATCCTGAGTTAAACCTCTTAGATATGTCCCAGCCCCTCACTTATTTACATGCAAGTCGAATTTCAATTCCAAATGGATCAGTAATCACGTAGAAATCTTCATATGTTTTCACGTCTATTCCGTTCTTATCTAGTCTCTTTATAACGTCATTTCGCACTGTTGAATTAGGAAGAATAATGGTGTAATACACTAGTCCAATCGCATCTTTAGGTGGGTTTGGTGCACCAATACCTGCCCAAACATTGAGGCCAATATGGTGATGATAACCACCAGCTGCAATAAATAAAGCTCGCATTGCTTTAAAGTCGCCAACTACTTCAAATCCAAGCTTTTCAACATAAAAGTCTTTTGCTAATTCTAGATCACTTACATGAAGATGAATATGGCCTATGATTGTTTCTTGAGGTAATCCACTCCACTGTTCACCCTTAGCCTCATCAAGCAATTCTCTCCACATTATTGGGTCGCTCCCCATCACATAGTGATTTGACGCATCTCGTTTCCATGTAGAACGAGGTCGATCGGCATAAATTTCGATTCCATTTCCATCAGGGTCGCTTAAATAGAGCGCTTCACTTACATAATGATCGGATTGCCCAATATCCATTTTTAGTTCCAATAAGTGTTGAAGGATGACTCCTAAATCTTTTCTCGTTGGCACAAGTAATGCAAAATGATATAAGCCAGTGGTTGTACGTGGTTGTACTCGCACAGCATCAACATGCTCCTCTATCTCAACTAGTACCGTATGTCCATTAGCACTTAAATAGGCCGTTTTTTCTTCTCGCTTTAGTACATTCAAACCAATCACCGATTGATAAAACTCGACTGACCTTGTTAAATTATGAACTCTGAGCCGTACCAACCCGATTTGTGTATCCGAATGTATAACAGTATTCATTGACTAATCCTCCCAGTGTTTCTTCTTTATTCTTATTATGCTCCCTCTATCTCTCATTCGAAAGTAGGCAGTTTAAAGTGGTATAGTATACAAAAAGATACCAAAGGCGGAATCAATATGTCTGAATGTAAAGTAGAAACAGCTCTTGAAATTCTCACAGGAAAATGGAAACCAAAAATTCTTTTTCAACTGCTTAATCATAAAACAATGCGGTTCAATGAATTAATGCGTATGATTCCAGGCGTTACACAACGAATGCTCACTCAACATCTACGCGAACTTGAAGAACAGGATATCGTTACTCGCACTGTCTATGCTGAGGTCCCTCCTAAAGTAGAGTATTCAATATCAGATTATGGGTCGACATTGGTACCCGTCTTGCAAACGATGGATGAATGGGGACGAAAGCATGCTGAACATATTCAAAAAAGGAATGAAACGAACTAATTATTGATTGCATCCAATTCCAAGTCGTTTTATTACGATGCCCGAAAGATAGTTGATACAATAGATGTATGGATCTTGGAATACAAAGATATAAACATTCCATTTCCATGTACTATCGATAGAAAAGAGTTGAGATGATGACAATTAACCATAAAGCAAGAACACTAAAAGATATTAAATTTTCCGTCCTAGACCTTGCCCCCGTTATTGTTGGCGGCACACCTAGTGATTCATTTCGTAATACCGTTGACCTTGCCCAGTATGCTGAGAAATTAGGTTTTGAACGTTACTGGCTGGCTGAACACCATAATATGCCCGGTATTGCGAGTTCTGCTACCTCAGTGGTAATTGGACATGTAGCAGCTAATACCTCTACTATCCGTGTAGGCTCTGGTGGAATTATGTTACCAAATCATGCTCCACTAGTTATTGCTGAGCAATTCGGCACTTTAGAGTCTTTGTTTCCTGGAAGAATCGACCTTGGATTAGGACGAGCTCCTGGGACCGATCAAGTAACCGCTTATGCCCTTAGACGTGACCGTAGAAGCAATGGCCAAGACTTTCCAGAACAGCTTGCTGAACTACGTGAATTCTTGCAACCGACAGAAGAGCTGAGAGTAAGAGCTGTTCCTGGTGAGGGATTAAATATTCCGATCTGGCTCCTTGGCTCTAGTGGGTTCAGTGCACAATTGGCAGGATCTCTTGGTCTTCCATTTGCCTTTGCAAGTCATTTTTCACCAGATAATACTCTACCAGCGCTTAAAGTCTATCGTGATCACTTCAAGCCATCTGAGGTCCTTAGCGAACCGTATGCAATGGTAGGCGTTAATGTCATTGCTGCTGAAACAAATGAAGAAGCACAACGACTATCGACGTCTATGCAGCAACAGTTTCTAAATCTTGTTCGTAACCAACCTACTCAGCTGCAACCGCCAGTTGAGAGCATGGATAAGTTATGGACACCTTTTGAAAAACAAACACTGCAACAACAACTCGGTTCCTCCGTGGTCGGTGATAAAGAGACCGTCAAAGAAAAGCTTCAAGCCTTTTTAGATGAAACAGGAGCTGACGAAATGATGGTCAATGCTCAAATCTATGACCACAAGGCACGTTTACGTTCATTTGAAATTGTTTCTGAAGTTGTGCGTTAACACATAAGAGGTACAAACCTGTGCGGTTTGTACCTCTTTGGTTATTCTCTAATCATATGATAAAGATGAGCCATATCTCTTTTATATAATATTTTCGGTACGGGGTATAATGGGTTTGCTTCCTTTAAGGCTCTCTCAACCATTTGTGGGATATCACTCTCAACGATACGATCAATTTTTCTAGGGAGGCTCATTCTTTCATTTAATAATTTTATTGCTTCAATAAACTTCTTTGCCTTTTGTTCATTTGTATCTGTTGTTTCACCTACGCCTGCAGTATCAGCTAGTTCAGCTAAAGGCTTGTGCACAGCGGAACCATAATATTCTAGAATATAAGGGAGAATAATAGCATTAGCTATTCCATGAGGAACGGAATAAAACCCTCCAAGAGTATGAGCAATAGCATGAACATATCCAACATAAGCACGAGTAAATGCAACTCCAGCCAAATATGATGCACGCTGCATATTTTTTCGTGCCGAAACATTCTCTCCATTAGAATATGCTTCATAAATATTATCAAATATCAATTTAACAGCTTCTTTACTACATTTCTTTGTTTCCTCTGTATTTCCTCTACCAATATACGCTTCAACCGCATGAGTTAATGCATCCATTCCAGTAGCAGCTGTAATGGAGGGTGGAAGCTTTATCGTTAATAACGGGTCAAGGACTGCAAAATCTGGGATTAAGACCGGATCACTTATCGCATATTTTTCATGAGTCTCACTATTTGTGATCACCGCTGCTAGCGTCGCTTCACTTCCTGTGCCTGAAGTTGTGGGCACGGCAAAAAGGGGAGGAGTGTCTTTTTTAACCTTTAACACTCCCTTCATTTGTTCGATATCCTTCTCAGGCCTTGCTAGACGTGCCCCTACACCTTTTGCACAATCTATAGATGACCCGCCACCAAAAGCCACGATTCCTTGACAATGATTGGATTTATATAAGTTCATTGCCTCTTCAATATTTTCAATCGTTGGATTCGGTACTGTCTTGTCATAGAGTACAAACTTCACATTCATATTTTCTAAACTTGCTAGAAATCCATCTAGCAACCCAATCGAAGTAATCCCTCTATCACTCACGATTAAAAGCTGATCAATCTCTTGTTCTTTAATGAGCGGAGGCAGTTCTTTTATACTACCTTCTCCCTCTAGCAATATTGGTTTTCGCCAAGGTAAGTATTGAGAGATCATTTTAAAAGCAAACTGATAAGTCCTATAATACACTGCACGCATACGATTACCTCGCTTCCTCTTAGTGAAGGCTTCACCGTTCATACTGCTTCATGTTGAACCGTTCTTTTCTAGGTATATATGTACTATATACCTTAAATATCCAAATAATCAAAATATTTTTCTTATATGGATATACCAGCAAGTAGAAGGTTGTTCATTAAAAAGCGCGAGAAAGAACGCAAAGGGCCACTGACACCTTTACGTTCTTTTACCTTATATTAGCGATTTATGGATCCAGATGGCTGCTTGCAAACCTTCCCCCATTGCAATAGCAGCCTGCTCTGAGTATGCTACCACATCACCAGCTGCCCAAACATGCTTTACTGTAGTCATTTTTGAGCGTGGATCAACAACAACATGCTTATTTTCAAGCCGCTCTGCACCAAGCTGATCTGCTAAGCTAGAGCGTACGTCATTTCCTCCAAAAGCAAGAAACCCTTTTTCTACACTTATTTTTTCTTTGTTTATAAGATTGATTTCCTCTAATAATCCATTTGGAGCACTTAGTGAATGAATTTCTTTTTCTATGTATTTAATGTTGTGATCTTCTAATTTCTGAAGAACTTCTTTGTCGACCGGTTGTTTTTCATGATTAATATAAAGAATATTCTTGGTCCAATAAGTGAGAGTAAGCGCCATATTTGCTCCTACATTTCCACTCCCTATTACTGCTGTCTTCTTCCCATTTATTTCATAGCCATCACAATCTGGGCATATATAGACACTCAGTCCTAAACAGGGAATTAACCCCTCTAATTTAGGAAACCGGTCCATTACTCCTGTAGCTAGCAAGATACGTTTCCCGCTAATTTCTTTACCTTTGTCTGTTTGGAGCGTGAAATGTTCTTCTGTTTTCTCAACTGTTTCTACTTTACCATTTTCAAATACCACATCAAGACCTTCTGCATGCTCCCTACCTTTTTGTCTTAAATACTCTCCACTTACCCCGTCTGGGTAGCCTAATATATTATGGTAGCTCCTGCATAAACGAGACCTTCCGCCTTCATTATCAATTACTAATACATCGTGTTGATACCTGCCTAATTGGATAGCAGCTTGCAACCCAGCAATCCCACCTCCAACAATTACGCAATCATACATATTTCTCACCTCCACTTTACTATACCCAGAGAAATAATAAAAAAACAGCTTACCCCTGATTGGCACCAGAAGAAAGCTGCGATTTTATTTATTCATTTTTGCAAGAAAATCTCCAAGTAAATCATCTGCATCTTCTTCCTCTTCCTCAATCTCAGCTTCCTCTGTAGCAGCTTGCTCAAGTCTCGCCTGATTCCAATTGAAGTTCATTAAATCATCGTCCGAGAAAGGGCTACTACCAACTTCCTCTTCTTCCGTAACCTCTGGTACAGATGGGTCCTTTTGTTGCTCCCTACTAGTGGACAAAATATCTTGTTCTTGTAAATAAAGAGCCTCATCTATATCAAGCGAAGAGCTATTTAAAGCTGCTAAAACGGAGGTAGCTCTAAGAGGATCAGCTAATAACTGATATACAATACTTCCTAATAAGGCTTCTGAATGTGAATGTTTAAGCCAATTACGTTGTTCTTTACTTAATTGCTTTGGTAGAGGAATCGTAACCGTCTCTCTTTCTTTTGAAAGCGAGTTACCCACACCCTCTAATACATATTCAGCCATTTTACTTGAGAAGTTCCGTCTTTCAGTTTCTTTGAGTGTCTGAAGTTGCCTGAGAATATGATCAGGTGTATCAGAAGGAAGGCGAAAGGTAATCGCCTGCCCTCTTTCAATACCTGTTGACCCCGTTTTTTTCATAGCGGCACCCTATTATTTCTTATTCGCTTTTTTATCTGAAATAGGTTCTTTAGTAGCTGCTACTTGGTTCGTTTTACGATCGTAATCTGCAATTAATTTATAATAAGCATTTGCCATCATCCAAATGCTTTCCTTTTCATCTTCAAAGAATGCAATGTTATAGCCATCTAAATTATTATTTAACGTCTTAAGGTACTCTTTTAGAACCATCGCTCCTCCACCAACGAAATAACAAATTTCCGTTTGAGAGTTCTTTTGCCATACATTACGTAAATGACGGTATTGCTTTTTCGCTAATTCGAACAAAATACGATCTGTGATGTCATGAACGCTTGTACGACTTCCTTTTACCATAATATGATTGCGATCTTGTTTTTTCGTAATCACTTCAACGACATCACGACGACTATCTAACTCTACTCCATGCTTTGTTCTAATTTCTTCTCGAATCGCCTCTAATGATTCAGAAACCCCTAAATTAAAGCCTTGCGCTTTATCATCGTCTACGTTACGGTTTTTAATTACAGCAATATCAGTTGAAAGACCACCAATATCTTGAATAAGAATTCTCTTATCAACGAGGTCACGATTAATAATATTTAAGTCTTTATCCATCACCAGATTAATATAAGCTGCAAAGCCCTCTGGATAGATCTTAACCTGATCAAAACGGATATTTACTTTTAACCCTTGATATTTTGGCGTTACTAAGAACTCTACTTGGTGAACAGAGCTTAATAGTTGAGAGCGATATCCAACATCTTTTCCTTCTTTTACTTCACGAAGGGGTAGACCAGTTCCAAGTGTATAATTGGCGTCTACAACTTGATTATTCTTCTTAAATAGATCGCTATTTTCCTCTCGAACAGCATCAAGAGCCAATGTTGCAAATAACATAACCAACGTTTGATCCTCTTCGGATTTACTACTTCCTGGATCAAGCTCAGTAGCATTATCACTTTTTGTTGCTAAGCTCCCTACACGATAAATAGCATTATTATCATTTAATGCTGGGGAGTGTACGCGAATATGTATTCCATCTAATGGATCTTTCTCATTTAATTCTTCAATCCCAATAACAGGACGGTCCTCGGTATCTCTAGCGGTTACATTAGGAATATTAAGTTCAAAATCCGCTTTGCCAAACAGTGCTTTAACAGAATCATTACCTACGTCAATTGCAGCAATTCTACTTCTTGTCATAAAACAATCAAACCTTTCAAATAGAATAATGGCTCTTTAACTATCATTTACCATTTGACTCAAGAGTATCTTAGCAGCCTCAATCCGTCAATCATCCATAAGTTGCATTCATCACGTAAACAAATTTGTAAACATGTATACATTTTCGTTTACAAAACACATAAATTGTATACATGCCTTTAAATCAACATGTATTCACTTTTGTACACTTGTTTACAATAATGTATACATACTAGTTACAATTTGTTTACTTGTATACATTAATGTAAACATCTAAATACTTC
Organism: Alkalihalophilus sp. As8PL; assembly: GCF_040939795.1. Lineage (GTDB taxonomy): Bacteria > Bacillota > Bacilli > Bacillales > Bacillaceae_D > Alkalihalophilus > Alkalihalophilus lindianensis. The sequence goes on along the minus strand of NZ_CP162551.1, from coordinate 2,017,352 downwards.
CAAATAAATGATAATATTTCAGTCGAATATACTACTAGTAATGTCGCTTAAACCCTCCCCTACTTTCTAAATTCGGTGAACTAGAAGCTGCAAGAACATCGATTTAGACTTATAACTATACTTTTTATACCACTATACATGAGATCCAATTGATCATCTTCTATCTCAATAACCTTAAAGAAGCATAAAAAAGGTAGGTAAGAGAGTCTCTTACCTACCTTTTTACAGAATAACTTATTGAATGGTTACATCTTTTAATTGGTATACACCAGATGCATCCGACCAGAAACCTTCAACACCTTCCCCTACACCCATAATGTGAGATGGGTGGTATAAGAACGCCATAGGAGATTCTTCGTTTAAATAGTTCGTAGCTTCTACATACATTTGTAAGCGTGTGTCTTCATCTTGCTCAATACGAGCGTCATACAACATTTGATCGAATGTTTCGTCCTCCATGAATACACGGTTACCTGAACCAACACTATCAGAATGGAATAGCATATGCATTGGGTAATCAGCGTCACCTGTACCTAGAGATAAGCCTAAAATAAACATATCATGCTCTCCAGCAGTAGTAGCATCTAAATACGCTCCCCATTCAACTACTTGAATGTCCACTTCAATACCAATCTCACTTAAGCTAGCTTGGGTTAACTCAGCAATATCAATGCGTTCACGGTTATCATTTGTCCAAATCGTTGTGCTGAAGCCATCCTCATACCCAGCTTCTGCAAGTAACTCTCTAGCACCCTCTACATCACGTTCGATTGATTCTACATCTTCACTAAAACCAAAGTTCGTATCATTAATAGGACCAATAGCAGCTTCACCAGTGCCATCTAAAATCCCGTTTAGCATAGCTTCTTTATCAAGAGTCATGGCTATTGCTTGTCTTACTAATTTGTTATCAAACGGTTCTTTATCCATATTAAAGCCTAAGTAAGTAATACTTGCTGCATTACGTACGTAAGCTTCAGTACCCTCCATGTTTTCTACTCGATTTAAATCACTTGGTTGCACCGGATCAATGATATGAGCTGAACCAGTCTCAAGTTCTGCAATACGAGTTAGATCCTCTGGAACAACTCTGAATGTCACAGTATCAACATGTGCATTCTCACCCCAGTAGTCTTCAAAGTTATTTAAGACAAGGTGATCCCCTGGTTGCCAGCTTCCAAATTCAAAAAAGCCTGTACCAATCGGATTGTCGTTAATATATGTACCCGGTTGATCTCCATTTTCAACTGCCTCGTTATCAGCATCGATTACATCTTTACTAATAATACTAGAAGCATAATGGGCCATGTGGGCCGGTAATGGAGCAAATGGTTGTTCCGTTTTAAATTGAATTGTATGATCGTCTACGACGGTAATCTCTTCAACAATTTCAAATAAGATTGCACGTGGAGAAGCAGTAGTTTCGTGTAGAATACGCTCAACATTAGCTTTTACAACATCTGCGTTGAATTCAGATCCATCATGAAAGTAAACATCTTCACGAAGCTTAAATTCCCAAACATCCTCTTCAATTGGAGTCCATTCCTCAGCAAGAAGGGGTTCAAGCTCCATATCTGTGTTGTACTTAACTAATGTTTGATAAATATTTGATTGGACATTTCCACTCGGAACATCACTAGATGTGTGTGGATCAAGTGATGTAGCATCAGATAAAACAGCGACAACAAGATCGCCTCCGCCCTCATTGCTTACCCCCTCATCTACACCCTCTGTAGTACTACCATTAGATGATGGTTCACTTGCACACCCTACAAGTGCAAGCGCCATGGCAATTGAACATACGCCAGCTCTCAAAAATTTACTTTTAATCATGACATCCTCCTCTAAAATAGTCTTTTGCACACATACAAAACTACTATATTGTTACACAATTGTAAACACCATTAACAGAAAATTTTATTTTTTTATTATTTTTAGAAACTATCAACCACTAAAGAATTGAATTTTCACTCATGGCGTTTATCAAATCAAACTAAAATATATATATTTACCTGGTAAAAGCGATAATTTTATACATAAAGGTTAAAATTAAACTATTTAATAATAACTTCTTCACTTACATCATCATCATAAAGACAAAATAAAAAAGAGAGGGTGTCCCCTCTCTACGTACAAATATCCTTTATTAACGATTCCAATGTCGATGTTCAGCAATGGCTCCTGCAAAGTTTTGACTAAATACTTTCATATCTTTACCTGTTACCACACCTTGCTTCTCAACTATTTCCACTTCTTCTAACCAAGATGTACCACCATGAGTGGCTCCAATTGGTTTAAAGTGAGAGAAAGCTTCTTTTATGAAGTAAATGGCATCCTCTTTAAAGGATTGCTCAGGATTTTTACCACCAACTACATATAAAGCATCAAACAATACTGATTCACCCGTTAAGAAAGTGTGATCGATTTCAAACTCAATACCATCTGCTCCCTTTTTCACACCTAATTTATCACTAATAAACTCCGGTTGGATTCCTTGAGTTTTTAGTTCATCCAATACCGCTTTTACTTCACTACCATTAAAGTCTTGATCAAGAATGACACCTACTTTACGAGTATCTGGCTTCTTAACTGAATTTTCTTGGCTGAGAGCTGGTGAAACCTTATCTACCTTAGAACCACCCTCCGCTGGGGAACTTGCACCAATCGCTTCTGCAACTGGTTTAGCTAGATCAAGTGTGACATTAGCAAACATGTCTATAACCTGTTGTTGCACAGACTTATTCTGAACTTTTCCAAGTTCAAAGCTGAACGCTTCAACGATATGATCCTTTTCAACCTCACTCATACTATTCCAGAATAGTTTTGCTTGGGAGAAATGGTCTTTAAAGCTCTCGCTTCTCGTACGCACTTTACGTCCTTCTACTTTCTCTTGATAATGGACATAGCCTCCCTCTTCTTCACTTGCTGTTGCAGGGGTGTTAGCAGCAATAGAGTTTTTATGATAGCTCACTTGTCCTTTATTAATTGTTTGACGACCAAAGCCATCTCGTTGATTATTGTGAAACGGACACACTGGTCTATTAATAGGGAGCTCATGAAAATTAGGTCCACCCAGACGAATTAGTTGTGTATCTGTGTAAGAAAACAAACGTCCTTGTAGCAAGGGATCATTTGTAAAATCGATACCTGGCACGACATGCCCTGGGTGAAATGCAACTTGCTCTGTTTCAGCAAAAACATTATCTACATTTCGATTCAATGTCATCTTCCCAATGATCTTGACTGGTACATCTTCTTCTGGCCATATTTTTGTAGGGTCAAGTATATCAAAATCAAAAGCAAATTCATCTTCTTCACTAATAAGCTGGACCCCTAGTTCATACTCAGGAAAATCTCCATTTTCAATGGATTCCCACAAGTCTCTACGATGAAAATCAGGGTCTTTTCCTGCTACTTTTTGAGCTTCATCCCAAACTAGAGAATGAATGCCAAGTACAGGTTTCCAATGAAATTTAACAAAATGAGCCTTACCTTCTTCATTAATGAAACGGAATGTATGAACTCCAAACCCTTCCATCATTCTGAAGCTACGTGGAATAGATCGATCAGACATCGCCCACATCACCATATGAGCAGATTCTTGATTGTTAGCTATAAAATCCCAAAAAGTATCATGTGCAGATTGGGCTTGAGGTATTTCATTGTGAGGTTCTGGCTTGAGTGCATGGACTAAATCCGGAAATTTGATTGCATCTTGGATAAAGAAAACTGGGATGTTGTTACCAACTAAATCATAGTTACCTTCTTCTGTATAAAATTTCGTTGCAAACCCGCGAGCATCGCGTACGGTTTCAGCAGAACCCTTAGAGCCAGCAACTGTAGAGAACCTGACAAATACAGGCGTCTTAACCGAAGGATCTTGTAAAAATTTTGCCTTCGTAAATTCTTTTGCCGATTCATAAACTTCAAATTCACCATGAGCAGCAAAACCCCTAGCATGGACAATCCTCTCAGGGATTCTTTCATGGTCAAAATGAGTCATTTTTTCACGGAAATGAAAATCCTCCATTAAAGTAGGACCACGATCTCCTGCTTTAATGGAAAATTCATCCTCTGAAACTTTTAATCCTTGGTTAGTTGTCAGCTTCTTGCCTTCATCTTTTACACGAAAGGATTCTAGCTGCTGATCTTTCTTATTTTTCATTTCATTACTCATGAATATTCCTCCCTTAATATGACAAAAATCACACCTTAGACTTTACCCTTGATAATGATTCATAAAACAAGATCAAAGCCTATTAGTTGGATTTTATTTCAATTTGTAAATTCCCTTTTAAAATCTACTAATGGAAAGAAGAGAGATATAAATCTTTCATTCTATTTGTTATAATACAAAGATGAATATTAGTGAAATTCTAATAGAGGAGTAAGATGCCAAATGGCTACTGTCATTATTCAAAATGAAACGATGTCAGTTTTAGATTGTATTGGTGAGAACATTTTTATAGCAAATAATGACTTTGAATTAATCTGGATGAACAAGGCAGCACACAAGTTAATTGATCAAATAAAAGAGCTTATTCATGTCTCAGATTCAACTGAAGTAATTGGAAAGAACCTATCTATCTTTCATGCGAATTTTGGACGTCAGAAGGCTATTCTAGAAAAATATCTTCCTTACCACTCAAGAATCGAACTATATGGAAGATATTCTGTAGAATTAAAAGTAACGCATTTAATAAATGAGCAAGAAGAAAAGACCGGCTATATTTTAACGTGGAATGATATTACGGAAGAAGAAGAGGAAAATCAAAAAAAGCAAAAGTTAATTGAAGAGATTAGTACACCCATACTTCCAATGGCAGTGGAACATTCACTGTTAGTTCCGCTCATCGGGACTTATGATTCCGAACGTTTTGAAAAGCTACAACAAAAATTATTACTAGAGTGCTCTACTTCAGGGACAGAGTATGTCGTATTCGACTTTAGTAGTATGTTGTTTGAAGATAATGAGCGAATTATTAACCAAATTGCCACGATTTCAGAAACCATTGTGCTAGTAGGAGCAGAACCTATTTATGTAGGCTTTCAAATTCCTCTGATAAGAGAGCTGGTTAACCGAAAAATAAAAACAGGGGCAAAAACATTCGGCACCTTTAAACAGGCATCAACCTATTTACTAAAGAAAAATGGGTATTCAACCGATTTAACTGATAAAAATTAAATTGATAGATAAAAATGAGCAACCGTATAGACACGTTTGCTCATTTTTCTTTACTCACTACTATCTGTAATTTTTCCTAAGAAGAAGCCGTCTACTTCACTTAATTTGCCTCGCCAAATAATCTTCCCAGTTGAAGGAGTAGATTTACTATCACCGATAAACATCTTTGTATGCTTCATGTGAATAAAAGAGACTTCAGATGGGCTACCACTCTCGGCTTCTTCGCTCGCTTTAGATAGTTCCTTACTCACCTTTTGAGCTACCTCATTTCCATCTTCAAATGATTCACTAAGCTCATTCAAATACTCTTTCGCAGAAATAAGGGTCCCTGATATGAGAGCTCCTTTGACGTTTAATGTGATATCTAAAGAGAAATTATGCTTATTGGCCGCTTGCACAAAAAACTGTAGAATACTGTCTTTTCGTGCACTTACCCCATCACTCATAATGACATCTCCTCTCTATCCCTCTAGATGAAGAGGATTAAAGCGAACTAATCCTTCTTCTCTGAGGTTTTTTTAGCTTTTGTTTTATTTGATGAAGTTCTTTTGGCTTTAGCTTTTTTACTTCTGGACTTTCGTTTGTTTTTCTGTTCGCCAGCTTCTTCGTCTTCTGCTTTCTCTTCGTCAGCTTCTTCGTCTTCTGCTTTCTCTTCGTCAGCTTCTTCGTCTTCTGCTTTCTCTTCGCCAGCTTCTTCGTCTTCTGCTTTCTCTTCGTCAGCTTCTTCGTCTTCTGCTTTCTCTTCGTCAGCTTCTTCGTCTTCTGCTTTCTCTTCGCTAGCTTCTTCGTCTTCCGCTTTCTCTTCGCTAGCTTCTTCGTCTTCCGCTTTCTCTTCGCTAGCTTCTTCGTCTTCCGCTTTCTCTTCGCTAGCTTCTTCGTCTTCCGCTTTCTCTTCGCTAGCTTCTTCGTCTTCCGCTTTCTCTTCGCTAGCTTCTTCGTCTTCCGCTTTCTCTTCGTCAGCTTCTTCGTCTTCTACTTTCTCTTCGCTAGCTTCTTCGTCTTCCGCTTTCTCTTCGCCAGCTTCTTCGTCTTCTGCTTTCTCTTCGCCAGCTTCTTCGTCTTCTGCTTTCTCTTCGCCAGCTTCTTCGTCTTCTGCTTTCTCTTCGCTTGCTTCTTCGTCTTCCTTTACCTTTTCCTGCTTCTCATCCACTAACTCGCCAATTGATTCTTCTAATTGGTCTAAACGCTCATCTGCGCTATTTTCATCAGATTCAGAGTCTTTACCTTCATCAGATTCAGATGTCTCATTTTCATCACTTGAGGCTGCGCCTAAATAGAAACCATCTACTGCACTTAGCTTTCCTCTCCAGAGAACCTCCCCCTTAGAAGGGGTTGGGTTACTATCTCCACAATAGACTTGAGCCTCTTTCATGTGAATAAATTGGGCTTTAGAATCTTCACTTGTATCAACAGCTTCTCCAGCTTTAGCAAACTGTTCACTCAATATATCAGCTACTTCATTTCCGCCTTCAAATCGTTCACTAAGGGATGAAAAATAATCTTTTGCCGAAATCATTGTTCCCGTAACAATGGCGCCTCCGACATTTAAAGTGAGCTCAACGTTGAAATTTTCTTTGTTAGCTGCACGTACCAAAAACTTCAGAATGCTATCGCCTACTTCTTGATGTTCCTCACTCATTATACCTTCCTCCCTTCATTATGAAGATGTATCATCATCGCTTGAGAGAGTTGTGTCATCATTTTGTGACTTTGACTTAGAATTTTTCTTTGTAGTATTGCGCTTTCTTCTTGTCGATTTACCATTTTTATTGCCTGTGTTTTTTTTCTTTGAATCTTCTTTCTTATCATCATCTTTTGAATCAGTATCTTCTTTTTCTTCTTTGTCCTCTGACTCATCTTCTTCGTTATCCTTTGAGTCATCTTCTTTTTCTTTGTCCTCTGACTCATCTTTTTCGTTATTCTTTGAGTCATCTTCTTTTTCTTCTTTTTCTTCTTGCTCTTTGTCTTCTGACTCAGTATCTTCTTCTTTATCTTCTGACTCATCTTCATCCTTTGAGCCATCTTCCTTTTCTTCCGTGTCGCCTTCGTCCTTCATTTCTTCTTCGTCTTCATCTTCTTGATCATTTGTAGCAGCTGCTTCATCATTACTTTGTGTTAATTTTGTCAGCATTTCTTCTAAACGACCTAAGCGATCATGTAAATTGTCATTTTCTTCTTTTAAGGATTCATAGTCAGCATTGTTTTCTGGCTCTTTATTTTCATCGTTTTCTACAGCTTCTTCTTGCTCATTGTCAGAGTCTTCATCTGACTCATCTTGGTTCTGATTAAATAAGTTCTTCGCTGAATTTTTTAATGAATCTGCAGCCTTTTTAGACTTATCTTTAGCCATTTGACCAAAATCAGTACCTTTACTTTTAAGCTTTTCACTATCAATGCTATCTTTAATTCTCTTCGCATTTTCTGGTGTTGCTAAATATCCTACTGTAGCTCCAAGCAATCCTCCAGCAATTGAACGTTTAATTGGACTACCACTTGAACTTGTCTCCTGATTTGTCTCTTTCTCTTCTGTTTGATTTTCTACTTTTTTATCTTCTGCCATGGTAAAAACCTCCTATTAGTAGTTAAATTCCGTTGAGTTTAAGCGATTGGTATCCATCTTTTTTTCAAGAGTTTCCAATCTTTCTTGTAATCTCTTATTTTCTTCCTCAAGAGCTTTCGTGTTATTCCCGACCGCTTTAGAGCTTAGATATGGATCTGTTTCCCACCAATCCATTCCAATCTCTTTTGCTTTATCTACTGAAGCTACAATTAGTCGAATTTTAATCGTTAATAACTCGACATCTGCAATTCCTACAGTGATATCTCCAGCAATTACGACACCCTTATCTAGTATTTTCTCTAAAACATCCACAATCGTACTTGATTGCATAGAATGCTCGACTGCCATTTAAAGTCCCCCTTGATCTGTTTAAATTAAAGTAAACTTCCTAAAGGACCCAGATCAATATTTAAGTCTTCTGCATCAAGACCAAAAATTTCTTTTAACTCTTCCATTTTTTCTTCTAGATTCATTAAAGCTTCACCAAGGTCCTCAACTTGCTCATCTGATAATGTGCCGCCCTCGACACGTCTCATAGCGTGTCTTTCTACAATTTGTCTTAATAGCTCTATAACAGTGAGAACAAGCTGTGCCAAACCATGCTCTGCCTTATCAGGATCTAAGTTAATTCTCCCACTTGTTGGGTTGGCCGGTTGCATCAATTAACTCCTCCCTTTGTTGATCAAAATTTGCTGAAGAGACTGGATGATGTTGTTCTTGTTGGGCTTGTACAAGCGACTCAACAGAGGCAATTAACACTCTTAAATCTAAATACACCAAATCGACTCCAGCAATGGATATAACTAAATCTGCCTTAATGGCTACACCTTTATCAAGAATGACATCTAAAATATCAATTAATGCGATGTCTTTATTTTCAACCGATTCTCTAAGTGACATATATCTTCATCCTCACTTATGAAAAGCTAGAAAAATGGTATGCTGGCCAAGGACCAGATGCTTCAAACTGCCAACCCATTTCCTTCATTTCCTTTTCATATTGCTGGATTTGCTCTAAAAAGGACTCTACCTCAGATTTAGAAATAAGGTATACGCCATTCCAAGTCATATTTTCCTTCTTACCTGTAACGTCTTTACTCCAATTCTTCTTCACATTGCCCTGAAGAACAAACGTTTGGAGATTGGCATGAATTGCTTCACTAACTCGATTTTTTTCTTCTTCAAGTTCATTTTCAATAAGCTTGTCTATCTTTTTCTTTTCAAAGAATTGTTTTCCTCTTGGTAACTCACTAATTTCAGCTCTCTTAGCTTCAATCGTAGGATTATTCTGACTCACTTGCTCTTTTAGCAACTGATCATCACAATACAACTTCAAATTCCATTCTTCATTTCCAGCAAGCAAGTCAAATGTATTCATCATTTTAGATCCATTTGCATGGACTGTGGTTTTTAAACTATCTTGATTTTTATATAGGGTACAAAACTTCAATGGAATAATCGTGAATAACTTTGATAGTTTCATAACCGTTTCATGATGGTGAAATGCTTTTTCTTGGAGCCATTCCATATCGTTATTTATTCGGTCTTTAATACTTTCTTCTGAATACTCATTAGCGTTTAAATTGCAAACAATTGCTGTGATATCATCGATAGGAATCGTGTAAATATCCCCTACATCATCAAATCCTTTAAAAGATGGAAACGATTGATTGGTCGCTTCATTTGTTGGGACTAAGCCGTATAAATAGATTAGATCGCCCATCTTCTACCCTCATTTCTTTTTAGTCATCTCTTCCCACTGCTCAATTTCAAGCCGTTTTGCTACTTCGTATCGAGTAATTAACTCTTCCTCTTTTGCTTTATAAGCTTCTTCAGGAATTTCGCCAAGCTCATACATCATTTGTAGTTGAATAAGCTTTTGTTGAATGGTGTTAAGGTCATACAACTCTTTATCAGCCTCTTCTTTTACCTTTTCACCAATCTTTATGACAAGGTTAATTGGCGCTGAAATTAGTTTATGAATCATTAGCTATCCTCAACCTTGAGCCTAATATTGACAAAGTTATAAGCTGGCCAAGGTCCTGTATAATTAAATTCAACTTTGTCCTTCCATTGATCATGTGCAGCATTTACTTTTTGATCAAATTCTTCTTCTTTATCACGGTCAATGAGGAAAGAAGCATTTAAGAGCATCGTTTCACCAATTGGATCATTAGCCTTTGCTGCTTCTGCTCCTTCATTTAAAGGTTCGAATATCTCCTTTTCTACTTCTTTTTGAAGAGAATTCATAAACTCTTGCGCCGCACCACCTATTTTGATTCTTTCATAATAGCTAGCAGCCTCGGATTTACCTTTTACTTTTTGGGCCATCTGATCAAGTTTGGCATTCTCCCTTACTTGTGATTCTAGCCACCCTTTTTTTCCGATCACTTTCAGTCCGACTTCAATTTTTCCTTTTATTTCTGGAAACAGCTTTGTAAACTGCGGGTAGAGATTTTCCAGTAATACTGCCACGTCTTCAGTGGATTGAAATACATTACCAAAACTAACAGGAATAACTGTGTCCTTATGCTTCATCACAAGAGAAACGGCATGTTGGTGCATCATTAAATTCTCTTTATTAGGGTGATAGATCTTCATAGGAGCACGAGTCGCCACCATCCCTGCATCTTTATAGCGGATTGTAAAAAGGTCGCATTTCTTTCCTTCTATTTCAATCTCACCCAACTCATCATCTGTTTCTGTTTGAATTCCACAAAAAATATATATTCCCATTTTCTCTTCTTGACTCATCATTTAGCTCTCCTTCATCAATCAGTCGCCTTCATGCTTTTTAATGCTTTATTTATTAGATTTTTTGCTTGATTTAATGGCTGGTCGTCCTCTATACATCGACTTACTTGATGACCTAATATATCGATACACAGACGTTTAAAATCTTCATTTTCTCCATCTATTGGGGTGTCTTGTTCTGTAGCTAGCTTGGCAATCATTAAAGAGGCTCGTAAGCTTGGACCGCTATCATCCTTGCATTGATTTCGTAAAGTTGAAACAAGAGTCGTAATCGCTTTAGCTTGTTTCTCGGTCGCATCTGTTTTTTCGGAAATAATCAACGTTTCATGATCGATGTCTTTATAATCCACAAAAATAGTAATTAAGCGATCAAGCAATGCATCTTGTGTTTGGTAGACCCCTGCATACTCTTCAGGATTACTCGTGAAAATTACCGAAAAATCAGGATGAACCTTTACAAATGGTTCCGTTCTTTTAGAACCATATAAAGGCAAAATACGCTCCTCTAAAATGGATAAAAAGATATTATTAGTGTCAGGCTTTGATCGCGTAAATTCATCATATACAAGTGTGTATCCATTTTTGACCGCTTCAAGTAAACGTCCATCTCTCCACGTCTCACTTACGCTCTCATCCTTTTTATAAACTGAGCGAATATAGTTATCGACCATCTTTTTACTTGTGTAGCCAGTAAAATCACCAATCAAATCGCTATTATTCAACTCATGATTTCCATGAATCAGCATAATAGGCTTTTTTCGCTTTTTTGCTACAGCTAGTGCTAGAGAGGTTTTTCCTGCCCCTGATGGACCGGTAAAATGAATAGGGTAACCAGCTTTTAAATAGTGTAATGAGCGAGAAAGTAAATCTTTCGTCTCTTTATCTTGCACGATTGAACTAGTATTCTTTTTGATCTTTTCTTTTAAGACCGTCACTCTATTCCCTCCTACTCACTACAACCTATACTTCCACATCGATAGCACTTCTATAGCGAATATCACGTCTTTTAAACGAAGTAACTTCCTTTTCCTCATTTAAAGAAACGTCATAAACACCGATCATTTCGTCTTTAGCATATTTTTTCATATATTCCTTCTCTTCAATTACTTCAACAGTAAGCACCCAGCCACCATTTTCACGTTCTTCAACTGCTGTGATTTTATGAAGAGGCGCTACATGTTCATTGAAGAAGTCAGCAACATTATTCATAATCTCTTTAATTCCCATAGTGACCTCCTGGATATAGAGGATGGTGAGTCAGGGGAATACCCCGACTCCTCCATCATTTGCCTTTAAATACTAAAAGCTGCTTTACGTTCATTTGGTTGTTCCGGAAGCCCGTTTTCTTCTACTTCATCTCTTAGAAGTCCTACTGCTTCTGCATAACGTAACCATGTATCAACACTTGCAATTACTACGCGTGCCTCAATTGTTAAGATTTCAATTCCAACGACCGATACTCGAACAAAAGCATCAATGACAATACCCTTATCTAAAATACGGTCAATAACCTCGGCTAGACTTGAACTATCTGTACTTTTTTGAACAGCCATTACTCATTCTCCTTTCATATGCCACTTAGGAACCCATGGTCTTAATATCATTTGAGGATTTTATATCCTTTGAGCTTTTAATATCTTTAGCGCTTTTAATTGACGTGACGCTTTTAATATTTTTAACACCTTTTACTTTGCTGTCATCTTTATCATCATTGGACGATGAGACTTTTTCTTGAAAGTCCTCACCTGCTTCAACAACTTTACCTATCTTATCCTTGGCTGAAAGTAAGGCATCTTGGGCCTTTTCTTTGCCATCTTCTGCTTTGTCATGAAGCTTGGCCGCACCTTTATCTTTGGCACTCTCTAATTTATCGGTTGCTTCATCTGCCTTATCTTGTACGCCCTCTACAAACTTTTCTTTTGCTTTATCTTTAACTGTCTCTTTGATCTCATCTTTTATAGGTTCAGGGGTGTATTCAGCCACTTTTTTTGCGGCTTTACCAACTGCCTTTTTAATGGGCTTGTCCATCCAATCCCCCCCTTGTCACACAAACTTATTACTAGATTACTTTTTAGAATCTACTAAGTTGCTTAGCATCTCTTCAATTCTTTCAAGACGATCATTTAATTGCTTGTTGTCTTCTTTGATCTCTTCATATTCAGAAGAGTTATCCTCATTTGACTCCTCTTGTTGATCTTCTTGCTCATTATTTTTCTTTTTCGGTGACAACAATCCCCCACCGTTCATATAGCCTGAAGCTGTCTGTCTCAGGCTGCTTAGAGCCTGCTCTGTAATAATTTCTTGAGCCGTTCTTTTTAGCTCTTTACCTGCTGATCTCATTACTTCAGATTCACCCAAGCTCTTCATCACTTTTTTACTCGTTCCTGGGCTTGAAAGTAATCCGATTCCCGCTCCAACTACCCCACCGATTATGGCTAGGTTCATTGAATGAGACTGATCATTTTTCGACTCTGTATTTTCATCGTTATTTTGGTTTTTTTGCTCTTTATCTGCCATTTGTTTCAACCTCGTTTCTTTAATGTATAAATTGGATTCTATAATTTTTAAAAGCTAAATTGTGGTGCGCGGTCATGCTCTCTTTTCGCAAGACCTTCCTCTTCGACTTCATCTCTAAGAAGTCCAACTGCTTCTGCATAACGTAACCATGTGTCCACACTTGCAATAACCACTCTTGCTTCAATAGTAAGAATTTCAATTCCGACTAGTGAAACACGTACAAAAGCGTCAATGACAATTCCTTTGTCAAGAATTCTATCAATTACTTCTGCAAGGCTTGAACTATCTGTACTTTTTTGAACACTCATCTAATTCACTCCTTCATTTTTGATAGGTTTTAATATTAGATGGACAGCTATTCACTTGGCTATGGGTCTATTCCTTTGATAAATGAGGTTAAAACGAGTCTTTAGTATTGAATAGCATGATTACCATTAATTCCCCATTCGAAAGGTAAATTTTGTTTATATGAGAATTCAGAAAGGCGGTAATACCAACTTTTTAAGCGTTTTTTAAAGAAATATACTTTAGTGAGTCTTGTGTGTTCCAGTTTTATACAATTGTTATTCCGACATGAAAACTGGTAAAAAAGACCCAAGTTCACCTTTTCACCTTTTCACATCTTCTCTTTTTCATAGTTAGTTATAACTGTTTCGATAAAACACAAAAAAAGCGTACCCGGAAAAAGGTACGCTTTTGATTAAGCTTTTGCTTTCGTTTTTGGTTTATCTTTTTTGATTTGCTTACTTCTTAATTGACCACAAGCAGCATCAATATCCGTTCCGTGCTCAAGTCGAACACCACAGTTAATTCCATTTTTCTTTAATTCATCATAGAAGCCTAAGATGTCTTCTTTAAGACTTCGTTGATATTGTCCATGTTCATCTACTGGGTTATAAGGAATTAAGTTCACATATGTGAGATGACGTTTATCTTTAAACATACGTGCAAGTTCAGCAGCATGTTCTCGCTGATCATTAACACCTTTTAACAAGATATACTCAATCGTGATTTTACGATTTGTTTTCTCAAGATAATAATCAATAGCTTTCATAAGCTTTTCAATCGGAATGGCTTTATTGATTTTCATGATTCTTGTTCTTAACTCATTGTTCGGTGCATGCAAGGATATAGCTAAGTTTACTTGTAATTGAAGATCAGCAAACTCATAAATCTTATCTGCTAAACCACTTGTTGATACGGTGATATGACGAGCACCAATTGCAAGACCTTTATGATCTTTAACTACTTGTAAGAAATCCACCATATTGTCAAAGTTATCAAAGGGTTCTCCAATACCCATTACAACAATATGACTTACTCTTTCTTCTTTCCCTACACTATCTAAGTGATGCTGTACATTCATGATCTGCTCAACAATCTCACCGCTTGAAAGATCGCGACTCTTCTTTAATAAACCACTCGCACAGAAACTACACCCGATGTTACAGCCTACTTGAGTAGTCACACAAACAGATAGACCATATTTATGTCTCATCAATACTGTTTCAATCAAGTTTCCGTCATGAAGTTTAAATAAAAATTTAATTGTTCCGTCCGCAGATTCTTGTTTTACGTGCTCTGATAAGGTTTGAATGGAAAAATTCTCCTCTAATAGTTCCAAACAGTCTTTCTTTAAATTATTCATCTCCGAAAAACGTTTAACACGTTTTCTATATAACCAGTCCCAAACTTGTGTCGCGCGGAACTTCTTCTGTCCACGTTCCATTAGCCATTCGGTCAACTGATCCATCGTTAAACCATAAATGGATTCTTTGTGCATGTTTAACCCTCATTTCAATTTATAAATAGTATCTATTTAAGTCAGTCGATAACTTCCTAGCATCTCTTCATTGTCCCATATCTCAACAATCATCTCAACCTTAGTGGCTTTAAAAGCACACTATAACCCATTATAAGGATTGCCAAAGTACTTGACAATCCTTAATCATCTGTCTCTTATGGAAATTAGACCCGTTCTCCGTTATGTTTAGGTAAAGTTAAGGTTACGACGACTCCTTGATCCGGTCTATTATCAATTAAAAAATGACCTTCGTGCTCCTTCATAATTGTCTTTGAGATCATTAAGCCAAGACCAGTCCCCGTTTCTTTTGTTGTGAAGAAAGGCGATCCTAGTTCAGATAAGGTTTCCTCAGGAATAGAAGGACCATCATTAGCGATGTGCAATAGTACATCGTTATCTTGTATCGTTAAATCAATTTCCACTACCCCTTCATATTCTATCGCTTCTATAGCATTTTTAAACACATTTATTAAAACTTGCTTTAATCGGTTATAGTCGCCGTAAATAGAAGCGGACTCACATCGCTTCCAGTGCACTTTTATTTTCTGATTTTTTAAAATCGATTCAAATAGTTCAACTACTTCATCTATCAATTTCCTACAAGTGATCGATGTCAAGTGAGTAGCACGTGGCTTAGCTAGAACAAGCAGTTCTTCGACAATCCCATCCATGCGTTTTAATTCTGCTTCCATCAACCCTTTGTAATATGTATCGTCCATTAGTTGTGTGAATCCTGATAACACGGTAATAGGATTACGGATCTCATGAGCAATTCCTGCTGCAAGCTCTCCTACTACTTTTAATTTTTCTGATTGCATTAATTGAGCTTCTGTCCGCTTCCTCTCTGAAATATCCCAAATCATCATCAAGTAGGCTGCATTCTCACCATTAGGACCTTTGATAAAAGAAACTGAAATGGCAACAGCTAGCGAGTCTCCATATTTATTTTTATGAACCAATTCCGTCTCCGAAGTTGCATTCCACTGAACAGGTAAAAAATCAGTTATATTCTCATTAATAAGTTCATCATCACTCCACCCATATAACGAAGTAAAAGCTTGATTCACATTAATGATCGTTCCTTTATTGTCATAGACAACAATCGCTTCACTTGTTTGAGTAAAAAAAGCATTCAAATAGTTTTCCGTAGAATGGAGCTTCTGTTTCGCCTTATTTTCACCTAATTGTGCCTTTACCCACAAGCTTTTAGTAAACTTAGTATGGAATAAAAAGAAGATAATTAAGATAGCTGAGAGCAAGATGAAGTACAGAATATCGACTGACTCTACCCTGGTAAAGATCTCATCAAAAGAGAAGAGGAAAAAATAAGACAATGAAAACATTGCTAGCACTCCGGAAAAAAGGATCACCCCATAATGTTGATAAAGAGAAGGAATAATAATACCGAGTAAAATATAAAAGTAGTTTACTAAGTAAGGAAACTCAACATTTAACAGAAATAAGTAAAAAAACATTGCAAAAGAGATGATATACATCATTAAGTGTTCATTCTTAATCAACATCCGAACAATCATAAGCCCTACTAATAAAGAAAATCCCACCGGAGGCCAAGCGGATGAAAATATTGGGTCAAATGCAACAAAGACAGCCATACTCAATCCGTATGCCACCCATAAAAGAACGATCATTAATCGATTTCTACGCTTTATAAAAGAATTAATATCTGTCTCTACCCCATTGAACATTCACCCACTCTACTTTTCAGGACTTATATACTATATAAACGTACCATAATTTAGTACATTTTCACAGATAGACTTAAAGGAGGTGTGGAGTTGTATCATTATCCACACCTCCTCACCACTTTATAAAAACCACTTATATTCACATGCTTTGCTCGATATCCTGAGATTGTTTGCTTGATACTTTTTGATACAAATAAGAAATGCCTAATAACACAACACCAAAACAGAAATACGCTACTATTTTGCTCGTTTCAGTGAGAAACGCTAAATCGTAAAGAAAGAGTTTCCCGGTTGATAGTAAGGTTAACCCAAGCCCTATACGCCTTATATACACATATTGCTTCTTGAAACCATATAAGATGTATGCGACTGCCACAATCAAAAAGACTGAACTAAAAACAAATCCAACATCAGCCAGTCGAAATTGAACGGTTAGAAAGGCTGCTAGTATTCCTAATATATACACGCCAAGGATGGTTGGATACAGTTCAATGTCTTTATACTGTTGTCTAATATAAGCCAGTAATAAATCACGTCCGCTAAAGAAAATTAGCAAATTAAAACCTATTAATAAAACCAAAGCAAGATAATTCAAAAATGTACTTTGAGCGATCACTGGCTCAAGTGCTGGTGCGGCAATCGTTAAAAATAGACCAATAAGACTACCAAATGCATATAAGAATAAGCAGAAGTAACTTACTATCCTGTCATATAATAGTGGGATTTTCGTTAGCACATACGCTAATCCTACGGTCAAAAAAGCAACCATTAACGATTGGTAAAAAGAATAATTTGTCAGTGTAAGTGGTACCGACTGCTCATACATGTACCGACTTTCATAAGCAAGGTACACCCATACATTGACTAAAGTAAAATATTTTAAATAAAGGGGTAGATCTTTAACCTTATTAAATAAATAATTATTTCCTTCCCTACGTTGCCACATAGCATAGTAAATAGTCGTAGTTATAAGACCAATGACAACTGCAAAGTATTTAAAGTGGAAGTAAGAAGACATGCCTATCCCCGAGATTGTTACAAACCACTCTACGAAGAACGTGAACAGGGTTAAGACAAATATGCCCCAGCCAGCCATCTCAAGTAAACGCAGGTTTGCTTTGTTTGCATAAATCATTAGAACAACACCCTGTATCAGCCATCCAAGTGCTACCCATTCTGCTCCAAACTGGAATGGGATAATAAGTACGAGAAATGTTATGGAAGTCGCGTAAAATAAGATTCTAGTTTGGGCTTCATTAGGCATCTTCTGCTCTACAAATCGACCGAGTCCAAAGAAGAGCACAAAGAAGGCAACGGCTAATAGCCCTCTAAAGTCATTCCATTCAAGCCTATGGAATAGGTAATACAATAACAAGCAACTAAAAAAGGTGTTAAGCGCAAGAAGCGTCACGTCTCCCCATTTTAGAGCTACCTTATGTTTAAACGAATAGCCAATCGTTAATCCCACGTATAAGACAAATGTTAAGACGATATAAAGCATACTCACACCATCATTCGGTGATAGAAGGAGTAGAATAAGTAAAGAAGGAATAGCTAAAGCAAAGCTAATATAGTGCACCAAGTTCCATTGTTTCTGAAGCGATATCCATAGTATCGATGAGTTTAGGATGAGTAGATAAACCATCGCTGCATAGACAGCATTCCCTTCTAATCCAAATGCAAATAAGTAAGAATAAAAAGGAATGTAACCACCGACTAATGCAAAGGTAATAATCGTTCTCGAATGATAACGTAGCGATAAGATGACTGCACTCACAGTAACAAGTATCGATGCCAATAATGCAACCGTCAGACCAATAACCTCAAGTAAAAAATAACTAAAGAAGATGGAACCATATAAAACGGAGATCCCCCCTCCAATGAGACCTAAGGCAAACGTTTGTTTATTTTTCTGTTGAAGCCATTCCCCACCAACCAGCATAGACACACCTAAAATAAAGAACATTGCGCCTTTGATTTCATCGGTGAACCAATTTGTATAAGAGTGGCGAAATGCTGCTGCCACCCCCAAAATGATAAGAAGAATTCCAATTTTATTAATCCAGTTTAATCCGATCTTCATTTCAATTTGGTTTTGCTTCATTCTTTTTTGAATGACTTCTTCAGTCACTTCCTCTTTTTCTAGCTGCTCATAGTCTCCTGTTAGCCCTTTTAATAATGTTCTTTGTTCTTCAGCTAAGCGTTTTCTTTCTGCCTTAATCATTTCATTCGTTTCGATCGACAAGGCATCTATTCTAGATAGAATTTCCTCTTTTTTGACTTGAATGTTTTTCTGAGCCCTTTCCTTTAATGAAGCAATTTTCTGTTGAGTCTCTGCTTCTAACCCCTTTAATCGATTATGCTGTGGATTAATGGATTGCCCAAAGTATGTCTCAACCTTCTGCTTTGACATTTTTAAGAGAGCTAACTTTTCATCAATCATTTGTTCTTGCAGGGCCAACCGTAACTTTCGATTCTCTGTTTCTATAACTTGTTGTTTGTGTTTAAATTCTTCCACTTGTTCTTTGAAATCATCATATTGCTCTCGGAGTCGAGTATTTTCTTGAATAAGATCACTCGACTCGTACTCTTTTACTACTTTCTCATAATCCTTTGTTAACTGAACTTGAGCATCTTTTATCTGCTCCAGCTTTTCTTTAAACGGATTCATACGTTATCCTCCAAATGGATTATTAGATAATAATTACCATTATACTGCAGAAAAATAAAGAAAGACTAAAGTTTTCTCAATTCCCCCGGAAATAAAAAATCTTCTACAGCTTGAAGCTGTAGAAGATTTTTTGGCTTTTTAATAAGCACCTTCTGAATACGTAAGTTCATAAGAGTGGGAATAGATCTCTACTAAATTTCCGAATGGGTCTTCACAATACACCATTCGATACGGTTTCTCTCCAGGGTAGTATTCACGAATCGGCATACGTTGTTTTCCACCATGTGCTTTAATTTTCTCTACTAGACCTTCAATGTCAGGGTCTTGAACGCAGTAATGAAAAATACCCGTTTTCCAATACTCAAAATTATTTTCTGGAGATTCATTTTGAGGAAACTCAAATAACTCGACACCGATTTTATCTCCGGTTGATAGATGAGCAATTCGAAACTTGCCCCAACCTTTCCCGAAAACATCTGTACACATGATGCCAATGGCCGAGTCGTCTTCAATCACTTCAGAAGGCTCCATAATTACATACCAACCCATAACCTCACGATAGAATTTTACCGCTTCATCTACGTTAGGTACTGATAATCCAATATGTGAGAACGTTCTAGGATACGTCATATCTTCCACCTCTTCAGTCAGTTATTTCTCCATTACAGCGGTCGTTCGTAAGCAACTCCACAACTTAAAAGCAGCTGCCGAGTGAATGGTGATCTTTTTATTTTGCTAAAACCTCTATAAATTCACGCATATAGTCTGGTAGGTCTGGCGGGCGACGGCTTGAGACAATGTTTCCATCTACTACTACAGCCTCATCTACCCATGTTGCTCCAGCATTCGTCATATCATCTTTAATACCTGGGGTACTTGTCACTTTCTTTCCTTGTAAAATATCTGCTGAAATCAGCACCCATCCAGCGTGACAGATTTGCCCGATTGGCTTTTGTTGCTCATTCATCACACGAACCATGTTTAATACACTGTCGAATCTTCTAAGTAAATCAGGCGACCATCCACCTGGCACAAGAATCGCATCATATTCATTTGGGTCAATATCTGCAAACGCATATTCAGATACAATCGGTACGCCATACTTCCCTATGTACTTCTCGTCTGCTTTCTCACCCACAATATCCACTGTTGCCCCTTCTTCACGCAAACGTAAAACCGGGTACCATAGCTCTAAATCTTCAAAATCATTACTGACAATTTGGATGACTTTTTTATTTTGCAGCTTCATTTTTAGTAGACCTCCTCTAAGTAATAATGGATTTTGTATATCTTGACAGGTTAGAAGAGTTAATGCAAGCGTATGGCTTTACAAGTAAGTAAGACAAAAAGAACTTAACTACCTGAGCTAAGTTCTTAAAGAATGATTATTCTTGAGACGATGGTCCAAATTTCCCTAACCGAAAATCATTAAATGCTTCTTTTATTTCATCTTCAGTGTTCATTACAAAAGGACCTCTAGCTACCACAGGTTCCTTAATTGGTTTTCCAGTATAGATTAAAACTCGAGACCTTTCATGTGCGGTAATGTTGAGTTTATCCGTTTCCTTATCATCCGCAAGTTCATCATATGAAAGTAAACCAACCTCTGTTTTTTGAAGAGTTACGTTCTCAGCAAATTTCAATTTCCCTTGAAGCATATAGACATGACCATTATGGTTTCTTGGAAGCTCTAGGGAATAAGTAGCGCCTTCTTTTAGATAAAGCTCAACCATATTGATAGGAACCAAAGAATTCATAGGTCCAGACGTATTCGCTACTGTTCCTGAATAAACGCGAAGATATCCTCCCTCTATAACTACTTTCGGAGCGTCTTCTACGTACACATTTTGATAGGATGACTCTGTTTGCTTAAGCTCCTTAGGTAAGTTCAGCCACAATTGGAGAGTATGAATAAGATCATCATCTACTGCTTCCTCCGCATGGCGCGCACCACTTCCAGCATTCATATACTGAACATCTCCTGCATGTAAAACCGAGTGCCCCCCATTATTATCGGTGTGCTCAAGTCTTCCATCAATCACATACGTAATTGTTTGAAACCCTCTATGAGGATGATCAGAAAACGTTCCTCGTTTGAACCAATCATCTGCCATCAAAATAAATGGATCATATTCACTCATACGATCAGGCGGTAAAACCCATCCCTGTTGAACATGAGGATAACCATTTTTATTGTATTTCACTTTCCAATGATCACGAATGTAACGCTGTGGCTGCTTGTCCATCCATACACCCCTCCTAAGTTGCTTTCTGCTTTTAGCATACAGAAAATAGGAAGTTGAATACAAATTATTCAACTTCCAAATCAAGAATTTACTTTTGTCTCATCGCTTCACTGCCAAAATCTATAAACATTGCATAAAACCCTACTTCCTTGACCATAACTAGTAGTAAAATAGATTTGTTTACTTACTGGGAGAGGATTTGGATGGAGCCAGGTTTCATTGATATGTCGATTAAAATCATCATAGGATTCTTTCTGCTTTTTATGATTACTAGATTACTTGGCAAAACAACAATCCGTCATTTGACTCCTTTTGATTTTGTTTCTGCTATTGTGTTATCAGAACTACTCGGGAATGGGATATTTGAGACAAACGTTAGCATCTGGTACATCATTTACGTTGTCTTATTATGGGGCTTTTTAATGATCATTATGGAGAAGTACTTATTAAAGCATCGCTCGATGAGAGGGTTATTAGAAGGAAAACCTTCTATTATCATTCGTAATGGTAAGATTGACCGCGAGCAGCTTAAACAGAATAGAATGAACATTAATCAATTGCTTAGCTCATTGCGACAAAGTGAAACATTTTCTCTCCGTGAAGTGGCCTATGCAATCTTAGAGACAAATGGCTCCATCAGTATCTTAAAAAAGAATAAATACCAAAAGGTCACTCTTGAGGATTTAAATCTACCTCTAAGTCCAACTTACCTTTGTACAACTCTTATTACCGACGGTGAAATGATTGAAGCTAACCTGAAGGAGCTTGGATTTACTAAAGACTGGCTGATTCAACAACTTATTGGACATGGATATACTAGAGTTGAAGACGTCTTATATGCAGACTGGATCTATGATGATGGCATTTATATTGTTCCTTATCAAAGTAAGCAAGCATAAAAGGCTCGAGCCTTTTATGCTTCAAATTATTGTGAGAGTGCTTCTATAACATTAGCGAGCTTCCTCACGCCTTCTACTATTTCTTCTTTAGAGGCATAACTAAAGGAGAGCCTTAAGTGTGAAATCGCCTCTTGCTCCTGCAAGTAAAAGTACTTTCCAGGTACATATGATACTCCCTCATTTAGAGCCTGTGTTAATAAGGTTGACGTATCAACTCCTGCAACATTGACCCAGACAAAATAGCCTCCTTTTGGTACATACCAGGAAACCGAATCTGGGAGATGCTGTTCCAGTGCTGTTAGGAGCACTCCACACTTCGCTTCATACGTGGTACGTAAAGTATTCAGTCGTTTGCTTAGATCGGTTTTATCCAAATAAGTAGCCATCGTTGCTTGTGAAAATGGGTGATCTAAATCTTTTTTAAACCAATTCATTGCAGTAATAAGTTTAGCTGATGCGCTCACCCATCCAATTCGCATTCCTGGTGCGACGACTTTAGATAACGAAC
Organism: Alkalihalophilus sp. As8PL; assembly: GCF_040939795.1. Taxonomy (GTDB): domain Bacteria; phylum Bacillota; class Bacilli; order Bacillales; family Bacillaceae_D; genus Alkalihalophilus; species Alkalihalophilus lindianensis. The sequence continues at coordinate 1,994,502 of NZ_CP162551.1, read as the reverse complement.
CAACATGAAGCACACGATCTTCATAATCCAAAGCTTTTAAAGGGATCGAAGGTTGATCAAAGTATAACTCCCCGTATGCATCGTCCTCTACTATGAGGAAATTGTATTGATTAGCTAGTTCCATGACATGTTTCCGGCGCTCTTTTGACATCGTCGTACCTGTTGGATTTTGAAAGGTTGGGATTGTATACAAAAGACGAGGAAGAGGTAGTCCCTGCTCTTTTCGATCATTAAGCATTTCTTCTAATTTTTCTGTTTGAAGCCCATGCTGATCGACTGGGATGCTCATAAAGTGGGACGTATAATTTTGAAAGATTTCTAATGCTTCCATATACGTTGGCGACTCTAGAGCAACTACACAATTCTCATCAATTAAAATACGGGCAATCAAATCAATAGCCTGCGATGCTCCTGACGTGATTAACAGTTCATCTTCCTGCACTCCCATATCTCTTTCTGTGAGCATTTGTTGAATATGTACTTTTAATTTGTCGATCTTAGGGCTTCCAAGATAATGCAGTGGCAGATCCTTCTCCATATCAATCAGACTGACCACTGACTCTTTTATTTGCTCTGTTGGCACTAAAAATGGGTCAGGATAGCCTGAACTAAGACGAATGCATTTCTCTGGCAAAGTTGGCATCCATTCTCCCGGAGGATCATTTTTAAGCGCTTCTTTTATATTTTTTGATAAAAAAGATTCTACATTCACTTCTTCCACTCTCCTTTTCCTATCAAATATGAGCCAATTTACTATTTATAAACAGAATAACATGTAGACATAATAAAAAGCATCGGCAACTCACCAATGCTTTCCAACAGAGTAGTATCTTATCAAAAAGTTTTGATGAGCTGAAAAACAGGACGCTACTTTTTTAGAAAAATAAAAGATGAGCCATTGCTGCCGCAATCGGCAACGTAATAATGGTTCTCTGTAAAAAGATCACAAATAATTGAACAAAAGAAAGTGGAATTTTCGACTTCAACAAGAGAATACCAATTTCCGACATGTAAATTAATTGTGTTAGAGACATAACTCCAATGACAAAGCGAGTCAGTTCTGATTCAATCCCACTACCAATAACAGCTGGCAAAAACATATCCGCAAAACCAACGATCATCGCAGGAGCAGCAGCCTCTGCTTCAGGAATTTGCAGTAACTGTAGGAATGGAACAAACGGATAAGACAAGTAATTAAATATCGGCGTAAATTCTGCAATGACGAGCGCAATTGTTCCAAGCGCCATCACTAGTGGAATTAAAGCGAACCAAATATCAACGACATTTTGAACTCCACTTTTTACTACACTACGATAGTTTTTCACTTGACTCGCTCTTTCAACCGCCTGATGCACGCCCCATTGAAAGCTAGACACTCCCTCTGGAACCACTTCATCAATTTGCTTCCCCACCGGCTCGTAATAAGACTCTTTTTTTAGAGAAAGAGGAGGGATTCTAGGACAAATAATTGCAGCAACAATTCCTGTTACAATTACTGTAAAATAAAATTGGATAAACATATGATCAATGTTCAAGAATTTTGCAATTACAAGACTAAAGGCAATCGATGCAATTGAAAAGTTTGTTGCAACGACTGAAGCTTCACGCTTCGTATAGTATCCTGATTCATATTGCTGAGTTGTAAGTAATACTCCAACCGTTCCGCTTCCCATCCAAGACGCTAATGCATCAACAGAGGAACGTCCAGGCAATTTGAATAAAGGATGCATCACTTTACGCACCATGGTCCCAATAAAGTCCATTAAGCCAAACTGAAGTAGGAGCGGCATAAACAAGCAAGCAAATAAAAACCAAACCATTAATACTGGAATTAGATCATATAAGACCACGCCGCCTGTATATTCTGACCAAATAAATTCAGGTCCGACTTCCGTTAGTGTTAATACGGCAAAGACTGCACCGATACTTCTTAAAGTGAACCACAGTGGCGAAACATCAAATAACCCCTTTAAGAAAGTACTCCTGTGAATGAACTGCAAGTTAGTCCCCTTCGCTATTAAGCTACCAATCGCAGATAGACTTAATACGGTTGTCATGAAGAGTGGTATATATTCAGATATAGCTCCCTGCAAGGCATCTGCTAGCACCCCTAGTCCGATTGTAACCTTATCATTTATTGAAATAGGGACTAAAAATAACAAAACCCCAATTAACGATGGCAACCAAAACTTCATATATTGTTTAGCGCTATACTCTTTTGTAAATGTAGACTGATCTAATTTTTGCTGTGTATTAGCTCCCATTTTTTCTCTCTCCTATTTCAAACGATTTGTATATAACATTCAATAAATAGTCAATATCTCTTTTTAATAATTAATAATATATCATTTATGTGTATAAATATTCAATACGTATCACAAAATTCTTTTATGTTAGCAAATATTTCTCGCTAAACAGGTCAATTTCAGACTTTTCCATTCTAATGATTAACTTCTGAATTTCTCTAACGATTCTGTGTTGTTCTTGTAATAAATATCTTCTTTATAGCCACACTACTGAGAAAGGAGTGAAAAAAAATGAGTGTTTTCCAGAGCAAAAAGCTTCCAAAGGACTTGTCTCCCATTGAAGTATCTAATATTTGGTCCTCTTACCTTAAAAATAGTATGGAACTAAGATTATTTGAGTATTTTTATGTCACTGTAGAAGATAAAGAAATAAAACATATCATTAATAAAATGTTGCTCCATTCAAAGAAAAACCTAAAGGAGCTTAAAAAAATATTTAAACAAAAAAAGCTTACTGTCCCTATTGGCTTCACTGAAAAAGATGTAAAGCCTGGAGCTGGTAAGTTATTTGGTGATACGTTTATGTTATATTTTTGCCAAGATATCACACTCTTATCAATGACGACTTATTCAAGTGCACTATCTGACTGTACTAACCAAGCAGTCAGAAGCTATTTTCAGATGAGTTTAGAATTTACAACTCATATCCAGAACGAAGTTATGAACTTGCTCATCTCAAAAGGAGTATACATAGAGCCACCGCAAGTATCTTTAGATCCTAAAATAGAGGTTGTAGAAAGTAAAAAATATTTAAGTGAATTATTAAGTGAACATCGACCGTTAAATGTTGCTGAAATTGCAAATCTAACCCGAATTACTCATAGGGCTCAGTTCTCTAAAATGATCTTTGTTGCGTTTAGTAAGATTGTGACTTCAAAAGAGATGAAAAAGCATTTTAATAAAGGACGAAATGAACTCCAAGATGTATTGGATAGCCTTCAAGAAGTACTCGAGAAGGAAAATATTCCAGTTTCAGCATCTGGTTATTATAAAATCTATGATATTGAAAGCTCGCCCTTTTCCGAGAAACTTATGCTCTTTTTCGTTAACACTTGTCTTGGCATGTTCTGTTTCATTATGATTGGACAAGCGATGAATTCCAGCTTAAGAACAGATATTCTAGCGAAGCTTACTAAAGTCTCTCTCAAATTTAGAAAGTACTATGCTGAAGGGTTATTTTTAACAATAGAAAATCATTGGTTAGAAGAGCCTCCACAAGCAGTCGACCGAAAAATTACTCCTAAATAATAGCTGTTTGGAAAAGGTATACACTACCTTTAATGTATCCCTCATACAACCAAACTAGCTGTAAGTTCTACTATACTCTAATAAAATTGTATGAATAAAAAAACAAACGGAAAAACTTTTCCGCTTGTTTTAACAGTCTTATTCACTTATGAAGCTTTACTATTAAGATTAAGCAAAAACAGGTTCTTCTACACTCAAGCCGAGAATTTGTGAATTTGAAGTATGAACTTGATGGAACAGCTCTGGGTGTTCCACTGGTGACATCCCATAAGTAGGGAGCATTTCTTTTAATTTTGGTTCCCATTCATTCATACGTTCTGGGAAACATTTTTGGAATACCTCGAGCATGACATGTACGGCCGTAGAGGCACCCGGAGAAGCTCCAAGTAATGCAGCTATCGTTCCATCTGCGTCACTCACTACTTCCGTACCAAATTGAAGAGTTCCTTTGCCAGCTTCTGTATCTTTAATAACTTGTACGCGTTGGCCCGCAGCTACTATATCCCAATCCTCGCTTTTCGCATTCGGAATAAACTCACGTAATTCTTCCATACGCTTTTCATTTGAGAGCATGACCTGCTCGATCAAGTATTTTGTTAACCCCATCTCTTTAACGCCTGCAGCCAACATAGTGAGAACATTATTCGGTTTAACAGAACCGATTAAATCTAGGTTTGATCCATGCTTTAAAAACTTTGGTGAGAAGCCCGCAAACGGTCCAAACAGTAATGTCTTTTTGTTATCAATATATCTTGTATCAAGATGTGGAACAGACATTGGAGGAGCTCCAACCTTCGCTTTACCGTATACTTTTGCATGATGCTGCTCTACAACTTCTGGATTGTTACAAACCATAAATAGTCCGCTTACTGGAAATCCTCCAATATGCTTTGATTCAGGTATACCCGTTTTTTGGAGTAAAGGCAGACTTCCACCCCCGCCGCCAATAAAAACGAATTTTGCCGTATGATACTCGATGTTACCGCCTTCAATATCATGCACTTTTACTTCCCAGCGGCCATCGCTCAAACGTTTAAAATCTTCAACACTATGCTTGTAGTTCATTTCGACGTTCTGACCTTTTAAGTGGTCAAATAACATACGTGTTAAAGCACCGAAGTTAACATCCGTTCCAGAATCGATTTTTGTTGCCGCAATCGGTTCATTTGATGCACGACCTTCCATGATCAATGGAGTCCATTGCTTCAGTGTTTCAGGATCCTCTGAGAATTCCATCCCTTGAAAAAGCGGATTGTTTGATAGCGCTTCCAAACGATTTCTTAGAAAAGTGACATTTTTTTCACCTTGGACTAGGCTTATATGAGGAATCGGCATAATAAAGTCTTGTGGATTACGAATCAGATTGCTATTTACGAGATAAGCCCAGAACTGTCTAGAAAGCTGGAACTGTTCATTAATTTTTATAGCCTTGCTCACATCTATCGTTCCGTCAGGCTTTTCGGAAGTATAGTTAAGCTCACATAGTGCAGAATGACCTGTTCCTGCATTATTCCATTCATTAGAGCTTTCTTCCCCTGCACTCGCAAGCTTCTCAAATACTTTGATTTCCCATTCTGGTGCTAACTCTTTCAGTAATGAACCTAAAGTTGCGCTCATAACTCCCGCACCAATTAAGATAACGTCTGTTTCTCTCCTTATGCTGCTCATGATAATCACCCTTATCCTCTATTTTGTAAAAAGAGTAGGCGCTCCTCCTTAAGCGTCACAAAAAAGCAAGGCGCCACCCAACCACACAAACTTTCCTATCTTAATATCATTCTATCATATCTCTATTATAATGATTAATTAGTCAAAAAATCTACCATAATCTGATAATTTCAAACTAATTAGTCTGTAAAAAAATAAGAACCTCATAAAAGGCCATGTTGAGGGGGAAAGTACAGGGGAAGAAGCAACCAATTTAGAAAAAGGCATCATGCAAATGGTTTACTTAATTGCCCCTCTCCTTAATGACATAGGCTTCATTACGCAAAGTGACCTTTATAACCATGAAGCCTTCCCTTATTTATTAGCAGAATTTGAACCGATCGGTTCCCCAAGTGTGCTCATTCCACAACCACAAAGTCATCTGATACAGAAGTTGTTATTGTGCAGTATTCGTCTACTACAAAATAATTCAATAACCTCAAAAGTTACATTTTCCTTTTAATCCATTGATAAAATACAATTAAAAGAGTCCAAATATACACCCGGTAGAATTGAATCTAGATTCCAGCCACCTTCCGAGATTGGTAAAAAATCGTTTTCTACATTTTCACCAGTCTGAATAAGCAGGACGGAGCCGTTGTATCTTTCCAAAGTAAGCAACCCATCATTCGGCTGTTCAGGTTTGATATGTAACAGATCGCCCCCACGATTTCCTAACACAGAATAATAAATCATTCCACTTGCCATATACAACACGACCCCGAGTAAAAGTGCCTATCCCCCCTCGGATTTTGTCGATAATCATTAAGAGCATCTGTCGGATTAACAAGTTCTTTGGTGATAGATTCCCCTTCCGTGTTATCTTAAAAGAGCGCCTGTACAAATGCATCCACATAAAAAGTGGACAACCCTCTGTATAAGGTTATCCACTTTTCCCTAATCACTTGCTATTTACCTAATCCACAGAAATGTGGAGCCACGGTGAAGCCTACTTAAACGTGGCAGTAGACTCGAAGGAACCAGCAGAGCCGTTCCGAAACTTCACTCCTTAATCAGTTATAGCTCCTTTTGATGCAGACGAAACAGATCTAGCGTATTTTGCTAATATTCCTCTTAAATTTTGTTCCGGAGCAGTCCAGTCCTTTGCTCTTTCTTTAAATTCTTCTTCTGACACATTCACCATAAGCTCCTGTGTTTCACTATCAATCGTAATTAAATCTCCTTCTTTAATTAAGGCAATAGGTCCCCCTACTTGTGCCTCAGGAGATAGATGACCTACTACTAATCCATGTGTTCCCCCAGAGAATCGGCCATCTGTGATTAAGCCAACTTTTTCGCCCAATCCTTTTCCAACTACGATCGCAGTAATCGACAACATCTCCGCCATTCCCGGTCCACCCTTTGGTCCAACATAGCGGATGACAATGATATCTCCTGGATGAATTTCATTGTTTAAAACCGCATCGGTGGCTAACTTCTCTGAATCGAATACACGAGCAGGCCCTGTGATTGTTTTAATTTTCAAACCTGACATCTTGGCCAAGGCGCCTTCTGGAGCTAAATTTCCTTTTAAGATCACAAGAGGTCCTGTTTCACGTTTAGGATGATCAAACGAAATAATCTCCTGCGCCTCGCTCAAATGAGGAACATCAGCAAGATTTTCCGCGATCGTTTTTCCTGTTACAGTTAAACAATCACCGTGCAGAAGTCCTTTTTCAAGAAGGAGCTTCATCACAGCCGGCACACCGCCAACTTTAGATAAATCCTCCATTACGTAACGGCCGCTTGGTTTCAGATCGGCAATATGAGGAACGTTTTGACGGATTCGTTCAAAATCATCTAAATCAAGTTCTACATCGATGGTGTGGGCCAACGCTAATAAGTGGAGAACCGCATTGGTCGATCCCCCTAGAGCCATGATGACGGTAATCGCATTTTCAAATGCATTTTTTGTCATAATGTCCTTAGGGGTAATTCCCTTAGTTAATAAATTCATTAACGCTTCTCCCGCGTCTAGACAATCCTTCATTTTTTCATCTGTTACTGCCGGGTTGGATGAACTGCCAGGCAGACTCATTCCCATCGCTTCGATTGCTGAAGCCATCGTATTCGCGGTGTACATTCCTCCACACGATCCGGCCCCTGGACAAGCATGACACTCGATTTTATGAAGTTCCTCGCGATCAATATCTCCATTGTTATACTTCCCCACAGCCTCAAACGCAGAAACAATATCTAAATCTTTTCCATCTGCCTTACCTGGGCGAATGGTGCCTCCATAAACAAAAACAGCCGGTAAGTTTAAACGGCCTATCGCGATCATACACCCAGGCATATTCTTATCACACCCGCCAATGGCGACAACCCCGTCGTAGCTTTGTGCTCCCATGACGGTTTCAATCGAATCAGCGATGACTTCCCTGCTTGGCAATGAAAAGCGCATCCCTTCCGTCCCCATCGAGATCCCATCAGAAACGGTAATCGTATTAAAAATAAAAGGAGTTCCCCCGCCCTTTAAAGCTCCTTCTTTTGCTTTCCTAGCTAACTCATCAATATGCATATTACACGGAGTTACCTCACTCCATGTACTAGCGATTCCGACAAAGGGCTTTTCAAAGTCTTCATCTGTCACTCCCATTGCTCGGATCATGGCACGATTGGGTGCTCGGTTTACATCATTAAAAACCTGACTGCGACTTTTCGATAGATTACTCATTACGTTTTCCTCCTTTAAGATGATTAGATTTATAGATTGTTTTTTTATACAAAAAAACCGACAATCTTTGAATAACAACAGTCTCATAGCACTATTATTATTTAAAAATTGTCGGTTTACACTTCAACTAACTAGTCAGTTTTTTGATTGTCTACCAAATATTGAATACTGTAAATAATAGGGTTTTCCTATCTATCATCTTATTGTTTATGTGCTTATCTGTCAAGGGAAGCACTAGGGGGCTCTTTTGCGTTGCGATCACTTAAAAAGGTGCCTGGCACTACTCGTATTTTGTCGATATTAATTCGACACACTTCGATCAGTGACAGGCATTTAAACATTTAAAGTAAGGTCCCATTCGCTTTTTCTGTTTTTCAAGACAGGGAACTGATCATTCAACCATTTACGGCCTGGCAAACAGCTTTAACTTTATTGATATTCTTCTTCCAACTCGATCCCTAACCCTCTGCCATACGATTGACGAAATTAAAATATGAAGTAATTTGATATAAGTCAAGAATTTCTCAACCTGAGCAGCCTTTTTCTTTTAATAGCTCGGTATTTTCTTTCGTGATACTTGTCGGTTGCTTCGTTAACTTCACCGCATAATCTAGCATCGCCATCATATCCTTTAAATACCCTTTTCCACTGTTCTGCATCTTCCAATACCAATGCCTTATTTATGGTACGGTTCACCTCGATTAATCCGAAAAGCTCGATACACTTGCTCTAACAACACCAGTCTCATCAGTTGATGGGGCAGCGTCATTTTAGAGAACGACAACGCGTAGTTGCTGCGCTGCATGACGTCATCACTTAGCCCGAGTGAGCCTCCGACCACAAAGGCTATTTTGCTTTTTCCGTATGTAGCAAGTTGGTCAATCTCCTTCGCTAAATGCTCTGAGGTGAGTTGTTTACCTTTGATTTCAAGTGTGATAACATGCGTATCTGGTCCGATTTTTGCTAGAATTCGTTCTCCTTCTTTTTGCTTTACAATTTCCATATCGGCCTCACTTAAATTCTCTGGCGCTTTTTCATCAGCTACTTCGATTAAATCAATCTTTGCGTAAGCACCCAGTCTTTTCGTATACTCCGCGATTCCTTGTTTTAAATATTTTTCTTTTAATTTTCCTACTGAAATAATAGAGATATTCACTGTGTGTATTCCCTCATTCGTTTTTATTTATCCACAGAAGTTATCCACATATCAACACTGTTAGTAACTGACTATTTCGCAATTGAGTAAACAGCAGACTTTTCACAATAGCTACATGTTGTGGATAATTGTTCTTCCTCCCTTACTTTTTCAATAATTGGTGCTGCCTCGTATTCATCTACAACGATATCCATTGCTAATTCAATATGTTCCTCACATGCAAATTCCATAAAAAACCGTCCTTTCGTTTTCACGCATTTTATTATAGCATACCCTTTGTTTAGCTGTGGGCAACTCTGAAAACAGAAATAAGCAGAGTTATGTGGATAACTCTGCTTATCGATTTATTTTAAAAGCTTTGTTGTTCGGCTAACTGAATCGTGACAGTTTCGAGCGTACCGTTTCGATAATAGCTCACTTCTACTTCGTCTCCAACTTGCTTTTCCGTATATAGAAATCTTCTTAAATCATGACCGTCTGCAATGTCTTCTCCATCAATTTTAACGATCACATCATATTGCTCAAGGCCAGCTCGTTCTGCAGCTGACATAGGAGACACACTTGAAACCATAACACCAGCTCTGACTTCACTCGGTAAATTCAACGTTTCTTGCCAATGATAACTTGGTATTTCATTTAAAGATTGAATTCCTACTCCTAATTGTGGGCGCTTTACTTCACCATATCGTTCTAAGTCTTCAATAATCGGCAGCGCCACGCTGGTTGGTATCGCAAATCCAATACCCTCTACTGAGCTTTGGGCAATTTTCATTGAATTGATGCCAATCACTTGACCCTCTATGTTTAATAATGCTCCACCACTATTACCAGGGTTAATCGCTGCATCTGTTTGGAGAACTTCAGCATGCCAATCAATTTGACCATTTCCTGTTAAATCAACTGGAATGCTTCTTTCCGTTGCACTAATGATCCCTTGGGTAACAGAGCTTGAAAATCTGAGCCCTAAAGGATTTCCGATCGCAATCGCAGGTTCACCTACGCGGAGAGAATCTGAGTTTCCAAATTCAGCAACCGTTTCGATTTCACTGCTATCCACTTCTAGAACAGCTAAGTCCGTTATGACATCCGATCCTAACAATTCTGCCGGGACACGTGTGCCATCTGCTAAACTAATTTCAATCCCATTTGCTCGTTCGATGACATGATGATTCGTCACCACAAACGCTTTATCACCAGCTACTTTATAAATAACACCCGATCCTGTACCCTCACCATTTTGTTCTTGTAAAGGGTTTGACTGTTGAATATTAATCACACCAACAACTGCATCTGACACTTTATCAACGGCTTGTGTGACATCAGAATTAACGGAATAACTAACGGTTTGAACATCTTCTGGTGCCTCGGTTTGGATGATGCTCTCTTCGTCATTTGATCCTAAATCGTAAGGAAGCATCCCAACGCTTGATAAGAGTGGAATGAAAAACAATACTACTAGACCACCAATAACAGCACCAATAAATGCAGAAAGGGCTCCACCTCGCCTCGAACGCTTTTGTCTTGTTTCACGTTCTGAATAATGATCATCATAATAGCCCATAACCCCACACCATCCTCTAATAAGATAAAATCAACGTTCTACATCTCTAGAGATGTTTCATCCTTTAAAGGGATGATTTTGAATTTATTATACTTAATATTTAGGAGAAATCTACTAGAGTGCATCACTTTTGATTATTTTTTATACTGTTTACAGAATTACCAACAACCGTGTTAGATAATCAAAAGTTCAAATAAAAAAGTCCCCAAAGGAGGACTTTTAAATAGTAGCGAGTGGTGTGGGCTTCAGGGGATCTGTATCATATAGATCGAATTGTTCTCCTACAGCCATTCCTTGCTCTTTTAAGACTTGCTCCACTGTAAGGCGGGCTAAGTCTTTCATATTATTATCTAAGCTTAAATGAGCTAGATAAATGCGGCTTGTGTTATCCGTAATCACATCAGAAAGTGCAAGAGCAGCATCTTCGTTTGAAACGTGACCGACATCACTTAAGATCCGTCTTTTTACATTCCAAGGATAGCGCCCCATCTGCAACATATTTAAGTCATGGTTGGACTCAAAAATATACATATCCGCACCCTTAATGGTTCCTTTAATCCGCTCACTAACATAGCCCATATCCGTTGCTAATACTAGCTTTTTCCCTTCGTGATGAAAGCAATAAAACATTGGCTCAGCTGCATCATGAGAGACCCCGAAGGACTCGACATCCAAATGGCCAAACGACTTCACTTCCTCTGTAGCAAAAGTGAATTTTTGGTCAATTGGGATCGCTCCTAAGTTACTCTCCATCGCCAGCCACGTTTTTTCATTCGCATAGATCGGTAACTTATGCTTTCTTGCAAAAATACCGACCCCTTTTATATGATCGCTGTGCTCATGGCTAACTAAAATACCGTCTAGCTCTTTTGGGTTTCGTCCGATTTCCTTGAAGAGTTCATCCATTTTCTTCCCGCTCAGTCCAGCATCGATTAGTAATCTCTTCTCAGCGGTTTCCACATAAATTGCATTCCCGGTACTTCCACTAGCAAGCACACTAAAACGTAACGTCATCGTAGGTTCACTCCTGTTTATTCCTGCTTAAGACAATTGCTGAATTTCAGGGTTGATGGCATGTACAAGGTAGGTTTCACCCTCTACCGTCACTCTCCACATCGGAGCAAATACTTGAGCTCCTCCTTGTGGACTGTAGAAGCTGTAGTATCCAAACTCAACATGTGTGACCGTATTATTAACACCGATGTATTGAGCATTCAACAATACTTCAATCGCTTTGATGCTTGATAATACTTCACGCTCCCTACCTGTTGGCTCAAACTCATAGTAGCTTTGTTGGTATCCAACAATTTCGCCGTCCTCATTCAATTGTAATAAAAGCGGTTCTGCCTCAAAAGCATGGGCAGTTTTTTCTTCATACGTTTGTTGCAACAGTACTTGTCTCTCTTCTGTGTCAAATCGACCAAAACGATACTCATTACCGTTTGTGACATAACTATTTAGAAATTGAGATAAATCTTGAGAAAACTGTTCTTCTCTTAGTGGCACAGGCTCATCTAACGTCGATATAATCGTCGTTCCATCAACTAATTCTGCTTCTTGGTTACTAAGAGCGCTCATCTGTCTTTCACTAAAAGGAACAGTTTTCCCCAGTACATGCCCAGCAGAGATCGTCTCCTCAGGTAATTCAACATCAATTCGAACATTGTTATCTCGCAAAACTTCTTGAATGGTTGCTTGAGCAATCATGTTCATTTGATTCGAATTATTTTTATCGATTAATTGCCAGGTTAAAAAGATATTTAGAAAGAGGAAGGTGATAATGAATATGGTTTTTGTGCGATTCCAATTCATTGAATCTCCTCCCCGTTTGCTTCTTGATCAAATTTAACTTTTTGCCATTGGTCATCATAAAGTACATACCAATATGGTTCAAGTGTCACTAAGGACACATTTTGTTTATTCATTTCATAGCCAACCATTACTTTTTCAAGTTTAGTCTCATCAAAAAACTCTTGTTCCTCTAATCGTTCTAGCACAGCCTCACCAGAAGGGAGCTCTACTCGTTGAATTGCATTAACCGGTTGATTATCCAGGTCAAAAAGAGGACGTTCATAGCTAACAATCTGAGTTCCGATTCTGCTAACCTTTAACCTCATGATACTCTGTCCCTCATAACTAATAACTGGAACGCCATCAACATGTAGCAAGTATTCAGCTTCCTCACGAACATCATCTGCCGACCAGCTTGAAAGATTATAAGGATCAGACCATCCACCATGACCATTAATAAAGTCATAACTATTTTGGACAATATGACGACTACTACGGTCTTGGTTTTCTGAAAAGAGAGGATTATTATAATCCATAAATTCCCCATCATTTCGTAATTGGATGATCCGATTACCATCTGTATATGATTCTACTAGATCTGCATAATTAGCCCTAACCGAATTCGGCTCATTAAACAGCTCATTAATAAAATAATTCACATCAATAGGACTTGTTGTATATGTCATCTGTCTCGCTTCTATCGGTTCAGTTGGTATATATACATGCTGATGAAGTTGAGAGGAGTTCGTTCCTGAATGAATAGCTGTTACAGGTATTTTCTCTCCTTGCAGCATTTCTTCAAACTGATCGACTGATAAGGTCGTCTCTACTTCAATCACTCTAGAATCTCCTGCAAATAACAACTGCATCGCAATATCATTTTCACTTGAGTCCCTATATAAGTAGAGCCGATCAACTTCAGAAGAAGGGAGGTTGAAGACATCACGATCTACTTCAAACATCGCAAGAAGGATGTCTGTTGGAATCGCAGCAGGGAAAACGACTTCTATTCCTGCACTCACATTCTGTTTCGGGAAGGGCCCTGTAGCAAGCATGTCCCCTTCTATCAAATCGACTTCAAGAAGCATTTCATAGAACGCTTCAAACTCTTCTGTTGATTGCCGGATCATCGAGGTTTGTCCATCTATATGTGTAATCAATTGCTCTGGTTTTATCACATCGCTCATTTTCACTTCTTGATTATTTAGGGGTGTACGTTCAGATTCCTCCGACTCACCTAAGAAGTTGATATCAGGCTGAAACGTCCACAATTGCCAAGTCAGAACAATACTTAACCCAACTAAGCCTATTAATAATCCTGTTTTGACGTGTTCGTAGTTCATGCCTCTCCCCCCTTAAACGTAGAGTAAGGCAATGTAAAGTAAATCGTTGTACCAGAACCATATTCACTACTTACCCAAATCTCGCCTCCATGAGCATGGACCAATTCTTTTGCAATCGCAAGACCAAGTCCAGTTCCGCCAATGCTTCTAGCACGGGCTTTATCGACTCGGTAAAAACGATCAAATATTTTAGCTTGGTTTTCACGCGGGATTCCCATTCCTTCATCAGAAATACTGACCCGCACATTGTGCCCTTGATGAAGGAGAGTTGTTGTGACGTTTCCACCTTCAGGAGAATATTTCATCGCATTTGAAATAATGTTATCAATGACTTGTGTTAATTTATCTTTATCCACCTCAACATAGGTTGGATGTCCGGAAATATGTCGCGTAAAGTGAATATTTCGCCCTTGAGCGACCATTTCAAAGCGATCAATCACCTCATGTAAGAACTGACCAAAATCAACCCAGCTCATCGTCAAACGATAATCGTGACTATCGATTTTAGAGAGCTGTAAGAGGTCATTAACTAAACGAATCATCCGCTCAGTCTCATTTTGAGTAACGCCAATAAATCGTGGTGCTAATTCAGGGTCCTCAAGTGCTCCGTCCTCTAACGCCTCTAAGTAACTTTTCATCGTTGTCAGTGGTGTTCTGAGCTCATGTGATACATTCGCTACAAATTCGCGACGATCTTGCTCAATTTTTTCTTGCTCGGTTACATCATGCAAGACTGTAATCAGTCCATTTATAGGACCATCCTCTTCTTGAATGACAGAGAAATTGGCTTCGATTAGAAACTCTTGATCATCATCGCTGAAATCTAGTAAGATTGATTCTGTTTGCTCAAATAAATCTTCAAGCTCATAAGATTCAGGTAACCTCAGCACATCTGGTAATAACCGTTTTATGACTTCATAGCTTTGCACACCGAGTAATTCTTCTGCTCGTTTATTCATTAAGATAATTTGACCATTTTGATCAGTGGCAATTACACCATCCGTCATATGGGCTAAAACAGAGCTCAATTTTTTCTGCTCACGAGCACGAGTAGCTGTGGCATCTTGAAGCTTATACGTTAATTCATTAAATGAAAAGGCTAATTGACCGATCTCATCGGTACTATAGACAGTAACCTGCCTAGAGAAGTCACCCTGCCCCATTCTAAGAGCTTGCTTACGCATGTCCATAATTGGGGCTGTAATCGTTCTTGCTAACAAAATAACAAGTACAGCGGTAATTAAGAGTGCAATTACTGTTCCACTAAGTAAAATACTATTAATCTGCTGCATCTGATCATAAATATCTTCCATTGAGGACTCAATGTAAATCGCACCTAGAGTATTATTTTCTTGGTCCTTAATGGGCACAGCTAAAACTTGAACACGATCTCCCGTTTGTTCATCGCGTAAGATCGCAGCATCCCGCGCCCCTAGTAAAGCCCGTTTCACTCTAAATTTCGTCGTCTGCTGACCGACGATATGCCGGTTTGAAAAATTAGATGTGCTCAGGATCTCACTATTGCTATCAATGACTTGAACTTCAGCATTTTCAATCGTAAATGTCTCTCTTAAGAGAGCATTGATATCACTATATAACGTACTTCGATCTTCACGAGGCTCCATCATTTCCTGGGCAACATTGTATCCTAGCAAGTTTGCACGTTCATTTAGCATCTGATCATGATTAAAAACAAGCTGTTCTTCAAGCTTTCCTGTAAAATAAACGCCAATGATTTGCATCGCCATAAAAATAAGCAATACATAAATGATGATTAATTTAAATTGTATTGACTTAAAAAACCCAACCTTTCGATCCATTAACCTTGCTCCAGCTCTTCTGGTGATGATAGGTAATAGCCTACCCCACGTCTTGTAATGATCCAATTAGGATAGCTTGGATTATCTTCTACTTTTTCACGAAGTCTACGAACTGTTACATCGACCGTTCTGACATCTCCAAAATAATCATATCCCCATACGGCTTGCAGCAAGTGTTCACGTGTCATAACTTGACCCAGATGCTTTGCAAGATAATGAATCAATTCAAATTCTCTATGAGTGAGTTCAATCGTTTCACCGCGACGCTTCACTTGGTAGGCGTCTGGATAGATCGTTAAGTCACCTACAGTCAACTCTTTGTGAGTAGGTGTTTCTTCTGCACCAGCTTTACGACGACGTAAATTTGCTTTCACGCGTGCTAATAACTCTCTTGTGCTAAATGGTTTGGTTACATAATCATCTGCGCCGAGCTCTAGGCCTAACACTTTATCAATCTCGGAATCTTTCGCCGTTAACATAATGATCGGAACATCATATGTTTTTCGTACTTCACGGCAGACTTCCATTCCATCTTTATGAGGTAACATAATATCTAGTAAAATAAGATCAGGCTCTTCTTTTTTTACTTGTTCAATAGCTTCTAAGCCATCGTACGCACAAAAAACTTTAAAACCCTCTTTTTCTAAATTAAATTTTAATATATCAGCGATTGGCTTTTCATCATCTACTACGAGAATACGTTTATCCATTCAAAAATCGCTCCATTCCAACTAAAAAGTTTCTATCCACATTCTAACATAAGAAGCCCAAAGACGTAGGGAAAAAGAAAAGCGTAGGCGACTGTTTAGGAGGTAACGTTTCGCCCGATTAACGATTGAATGTCCTCTTTTTTCTATATAACAAAAAATCGCCTCTGCAATAAACAGAGACGAAAATAAAAAAAGCGTGCCTATGCACGATTATAATAAAAGTGGTGCCGGCCAGAGGACTTGAACCCCCAACCTACTGATTACAAGTCAGTTGCTCTACCAATTGAGCTAGACCGGCAAAAAATGGTGGCTTGGGACGGAATCGAACCGCCGACACATGGATTTTCAGTCCATTGCTCTACCGACTGAGCTACCAAGCCTTACTTAACACTTGTACCATCTTATCACATGAAAGAATGAAAGTAAAATGGCGGTCCGGACGGGACTCGAACCCGCGACCTCCTGCGTGACAGGCAGGCATTCTAACCAACTGAACTACCGGACCAATTGTAAATATGTAATGGTGACCCGTACGGGATTCGAACCCGTGTTACCGCCGTGAAAGGGCGGTGTCTTAACCGCTTGACCAACGGGCCATTCTAAACTGGGTTTAAAATGGTGAGCCATGAAGGACTCGAACCTTCGACCCTCTGATTAAAAGTCAGATGCTCTACCAACTGAGCTAATGGCTCTTAGTGATAATGACGCTCACTTTAAGTAGTAAAGCTTGTCATCGTTCGCTGTAACTCTCAGCGACAAGAATTATAATACCATGATCCAGAAATCCTTGCAACACTTTTTCAAAACTTTTTTAAAAAATTTTTATATGTCTTAGGCACTCATTAAAGAATAGCGAATTTTGAGGAATTGCGCAAGCTCTATTTTTGCTTTTTATCTAATAGTGTTAACCTCAAACTTTTTAAGAGTTAAAGCCATCTAAGCTAGCTTAGATGGCTTTACTACGAAACGATTATGCAAACACACCACGGACAAGATTTGTTTGGTTACGGTCTGGTCCAACTGAGAATACAGTTAATGGGATGCCTGTTAATTGCGATACACGCTCAATATAATGACGCGCATTTACAGGAAGTTCATCTAAAGATTTAACTCCTGTGATATCTTCAGTCCAGCCAGGAAGCTCTTCATAAACAGGCTCACACTCAGCTAGAACTTTAAGGCTTGCTGGGAACTCTTCAATAACTTCGCCACGGTATTTATAAGCTGTACAAATCTTCAACTTCTCGATTCCTGTTAATACATCAATTGAGTTTAATGATAGGTCTGTAATACCGCTTACACGTCGAGCATGACGAACCACTACACTATCAAACCAACCAACACGACGTGGACGGCCAGTTGTTGTTCCGTATTCATTTCCTACTTCACGAATATTATTTCCAATTTCATCATGTAGCTCAGTTGGGAATGGGCCATCACCTACACGAGTCGTGTATGCTTTAGACACACCTACTACATGATTAATTTTAGAAGGACCTACACCAGAACCGATAGTCACTCCACCTGCAATTGGATTCGAAGACGTAACGAATGGGTATGTTCCTTGATCAAGGTCAAGCATAACCCCTTGCGCACCTTCAAATAATACACGACGTCCTTCATCAAGTGCATCATTTAAAACAACGGAAGTATCACACACATACTTCGCTACTTGTTGACCATATTCGTAGTACTCATCAAGGATTTCTTCTTTAGTAAATCCTTCAACTTCATAATATTTTTCAAACATACGATTTTTTTCAGCTAAGTTACGCTCTAGCTTCTCTTCAAACACTTCACGATCTAGGAGGTCAGCCATACGAATTCCAATACGAGCTGCCTTGTCCATGTAGGCAGGACCGATTCCTTTTTTCGTCGTACCAATTTTATTTGCACCCTTACGTTCTTCTTCTACAATATCAAGTTTCAAGTGATAAGGAAGAATAACATGCGCACGGTTACTAATACGTAAGTTACTTGTATCTACATTACGCTCGTGTAAATAAGCTAATTCTTCTACCAATGCTTTCGGATCAATAACCATACCGTTTCCGATTACACAGTCTTTATCTTTATAAAAAATCCCAGACGGAATTAAGTGAAGTTTGTACTTCTTTCCGCCGAAAACAATTGTATGTCCTGCATTGTTTCCACCTTGGTAACGAGCGACAACCTCAGCTTTTTCAGAAAGATAGTCTGTAATCTTCCCTTTACCTTCATCGCCCCATTGTGTACCTACTACAACTACTGATGACATATGTTGCACCTCCGTCTCGGACGTTTAAACCGAGAAATTTCAAAATCCATTGACAAGTATACCAATATACCAGAAGATCGTCAATAAAACCCGAACATTTAATAGAATGTACACAAGTTCGTTCGTATGAACCTTTTTACTTTTTATCAAAGTGATATGTCATTAGAGTAACGCTACATTAACTAAACTATACGTTAAAAAACCTGCACTCCTATTAGAGAGGCAGGCTTATATTTAAGCACCAGGGGGCATATCACGTTCATCATGCCGTCGGTCTAAATTGACAAATTTATTATATTCTTTAACAAATGCTAGCTCCACGGTACCAACTGGACCATTACGTTGCTTCGCAATAATAATTTCAATAATATTTTGATTTTCTGATTCCTTGTCATAATAATCATCACGGTACAAGAAGGCGACGATATCAGCATCCTGCTCAATACTTCCTGACTCACGAATATCAGACATCATTGGACGCTTATCTTGACGAGATTCGACTCCACGAGAAAGCTGTGAAAGGGCAATGACGGGTACTTCCAGCTCACGTGCGATCGCTTTTAGCGTACGAGAGATCTCAGAGACTTCCTGTTGACGATTCTCACCACTACGTCCATTCCCTTGAATTAACTGCAAGTAATCAATCATGATCATCCCGAGTCCTTGCTCTTGCTTAAGACGTCTGCATTTAGCACGAATATCATTTACTTTCACGCCGGGGGTATCATCAATATAAATTCCCGCTTTAGCAAGGCTCCCCATTGCCATCGTTAGCTTTTGCCAATCCTCAGAGGTAAGTGCACCTGTACGCATTCGTTGTGCATCAATATTCCCTTCAGCACAAAGCATACGTTGGACAAGCTGGCTTGCCCCCATCTCGAGACTAAAAATCGCGACATTTTCACTCGTTTTAGTGGCGACATTTTGAGCAATATTCAAGGCAAAAGCCGTCTTACCTACTGAAGGGCGAGCTGCTACAATAATTAAATCATTTCGCTGGAAGCCGGCCGTCATATTATCAAGTTCAATGAAGCCTGTTGGAATACCTGTAATATCACCTTTTTGATTTTGAAGTAGCTCAATTTGATCATATGTCTCAACAAGGACATCTTTTATCGAAATAAAAGCACTCGTATTTTTACGCTGTGCCACATCTAAAATGGTCTTCTCCGCATCATCTAAGATTGCATCTACTTCATCTTCACTCGTATAGCCATCAGCTGCAATATTCGTAGCGACTCGAATCAGACGACGTAAAACAGATTTTTCCTCAACAATGCGACTATAGTATTCTACATTGGCTGCGGTCGGAACGGCATTTGCTAAATCACTTAAATAGCCAATACCGCCGATATCATCGAGCCACTTACGATCTTGTAGTTCGGATGTTACTGTAACTAAATCAACCGGTTCACCTTTTTCAGCAAGATCCAGCATGACTTCATATACGCGTTGATGAGCAGCTCGGTAAAAGTCATCCGGCAAGAGACGCTCTGATGCGGTGACAAGTGCTACATCAGCTAAGAAGATCGCTCCTAATACTGCTTGTTCTGCTTCAATATTTTGCGGTGGGGTTCGATCAGCAAATAAATCACTCATTGCATTACTTCCTTTCTGTAAAAATGAAAAAGTCTGATCATGCTAGGGATTGCAAGATATTCTTGGCACCTAGTGAGATCAGACCACTTATTCGTTATTCGCCTTCTACGACATGTACTTTAACCGTCGCAACTACTTCTGGATGAATTTTAATTGGGACATTTGTATACCCCAGTGAGCGAATCGGGTCGTTAAGCATTATTTTACGCTTATCTACCTTCATTTTCATACCGGAAAGTGTTTCCGCTATTTGTTTTGTTGAAATAGCACCGAATAAACGCCCACCCTCACCAGATTTTGCTTTAATTTCTACAGTTAAGGCTTCTAGCTCTTCTTTGTATTTATTTGCCTTCTCAAGCTCTTCTGCTGCTTTTTTCTGTTCGCTGTTCTTTTGGGCATTAAGATTGGCTACATTTCCTTTTGTTGCTTCAACCGCTAAATTATTAGGTAATAAGTAGTTACGAGCATATCCTTCAGATACGTTCTTTAATTCACCTTTTTTCCCTTTTCCTTTAACATCTTCTAAGAAAATAACTTTCATCTTATTGTCCCCCTTCTAAACTCTCATCAATCGCTTTTTCAAGTCTCTCTCTTGCTTCATCAAGTGTAACTCCTTGTAGCTGAGTCGCTGCATTTGATAAGTGTCCGCCACCATCTAGGCGTTCCATAATTACTTGGACATTTACATCTCCTAGTGATCGTGCACTAATGCTTACGACATCATCCTTTCTTTTGGAGATCACAAAGGATGCGGCTACATCTTTCATCGTTAAAAGTGTATCAGCTGCTTGGGCAATCACAATTTGGCTTAAGCTTTCTTCTTCATCTGCCATTGCAATCGTCATACCATCTCGGTACATCTCAGCTCTCTCTATTAGCTTAGCACGTTTGACGTATTGGTCCATGTCTTCTTTTAACAGCTTTTGAACCAATGTCGTATCCGCACCGTTTGAACGTAGGAACGAGGCGGCATCAAAGGTTCTTGCCCCTGTCCGAACAGCAAAGCTTTTTGTATCGACAATAATCCCCGCTAATAGTGACGTTGCTTCAAGCCTATCCATTTTAAGCTGCTTTGGTTGATACTCAAGAAGCTCTGTGACCAATTCGGCTGTAGATGAGGCATATGGCTCCATATACACCAAAACAGGATCATCTATAAACTCTTCTCCACGTCTGTGATGATCAAGCACAATTATACGATCGACCCTTGGCAACAATTTTGGCTCCATTACAAGAGATGGCTTATGGGTATCGACGACGACTAATAATGTTTGATCGGTCACATAGTCAAGAACTTCATCAGGTGTGACAAATTGCGACCATAGATCTTCGTGACTTTCGACTTCTTCCATTAACTTTTGAACATCATGGTTAATGTCATTAGGGTCAAGGACAATAAAGCCCTCCTTCCCATTCACTTCAGCAATTTTCAACACGCCAATAGCTGCTCCAATTGAATCCATATCGGGGTTTTTATGTCCCATAATAATGACACGGTCACTTTCAAGAACGAAATCACGTAAAGCATGAGAAATAACTCTTGCTCTAACTCGTGTACGTTTTTCCATCGCATTGGATTTCCCGCCATAAAAACGTACTTTTCCATTCTTTTGCTTGATCGCTACTTGATCCCCACCACGACCGAGTGCTAAGTCTAAACTTGACTGTGCAAGCTTACCTAGTTCACGTAAAGACGTCTCACCTGTACCAACCCCAATACTTAAGGTAATTGGTACTTTTTCTTTACCCGTTAATGTTCTAATTTCATCTAGGACATCAAAACGAATTTCTTCTATTTGTTTTAATGATTTATAGTTCATAATCGCGACAAAACGGTCAGACGCTGTTCTACGCAATAAAATATCATTATCATTTGCCCACTTATTTAAAGAAGACGTCACTTGGCTCATTAAGCGACTTCTAACTTGATCTTCCATTCCTTGAGTCACTTCATCATAATTATCTAGATAAATGAGAGAAACAACCGTTTTCGTGTCTTCATATAACTCTTGAGTCTCTGCTTTTTCAGTCACATCAAGAAAGTAAATGAGACGTTCTGTTGGTTCAAAAGTGACGTGATAAGACCTTGAACCCACTGTAATGACATTTGTTTCCACTTGATCTTCAATCATTGGAACAAGGTCATCATGCAGGTCCTCTAATTGTTTATCAATTAAGTCATTAGCAATATGTTGACTCACAAAAGGATTAACCCACTGGATCATTTTTTCATCATTATAAAGGAGAATACCAACAGGCATCTTCATGACTGCCTCTTCCCCCGCCTTATTTACACGGTAGGACAGCGTTTGGATATACGCTTCTAAGTCACGTTCAAACGCAAATCGCGCCTGGGACGTGTAGATGGCCAGCACACCTAATATGAATAAACCAATGACGCCCATTTGCCAGTGATAGATCATTAATACACTACTAAAAATCACTGCCACAGCAAAAAGAGCGATTACGTGGTAGCCATGCCACCGCTTCATTAAGAACTTCGGCATAGTGTCAGCTCCTATTTCTTCTCGCTTTTGATTCGTTTACGTAAATCAAAGCCTAAATCAATAATCCCTATAATTCGAATGATCTGTGTCAAAGGGTTAACAATCAATGTCACAATAACAATAATAATCGGAAGTGCTCGGTTAACTTTTTTATGGTAACAATAATAAAATATAAACGCAAAACCTTGAACCATCATTACAATTTCAAGCAGCGGCAGGAGGTTCCACACAATAATATACATTGTAGAGCCTTCTTCTTGTCCGACAAGTAAGAGAATCATCACAATTAAGTAATACCACAAGAAAGACTTTGGAAATTGCCAATCTCTAAATGGTGGGAATTTCTCAACCTTGTTCCCGAGTCTGCGTAAAATAACAGTGGCAAGTAAAACCGTTAATATGGCCAGTCCAATACCACTCATAATAATCATAATAGGAACCAGATGCACAATCATCTCAGTCATTTCATACATTGGGGCTAAAGAATCTGATGGATCTTGTCCCATCCCAATTAATGTGGCTTCAGCTAGTTGGATTTGTTCACGTAGCAGAGCCGTCATAAACTGAATTGGATTCTCATCCATAAACAATGTTAAACCCACATACACGAGTAACATGTTAAGCATATAAATTAAGCTTCCACCAATTAATACATTAAAGGGTGCTAGCTTTCTACGGTACAATTCACCAATAACGAGGCCCGCCGCCCCAAAGAATAATGCCCCAGGAAGCCCTAGTAAACCTGCAATCATAAATGAGAGCAATATCGCTACCACGAGTAGCATCAATCCTGGCTTTAATCCTCTTCTCACAACAAAAAGGATAAATGGCAGTGGCAATGCCCACATGGTTATATAGGCAGCGAACGGGACATACAGCGTGATGGCTAATAAACTGACAAAAAGAGCAGCAAGTATAGCCCCTTCTGTGAGCGTTCTTGTTTGTTTCACACATTCACCTCATTTAACTTTCAGTACAATTCCGAAAGCCTCTTTACACGAAAGAGGTTTTGACAGTTTCTCATATCCTTGTCTATTTTAGCGTAATTATGATTAAAATTAAAGCTTCCTTGGCTTACTAACACTTAAAAAGAGCATAAGGACGTAAAATATCAAGGAGAACCAATTAATCTCGATGCTTTATTAAAATAAAAAGCATGGTAGAAGCTCTACCATGCTTTATTATATGCTATTAGTTAACATCATTTACATACGGCAATAATGCGATTTGACGAGAACGCTTGATTGCTGTTGTAAGTTGACGTTGATACTTAGCAGACGTTCCAGTTACACGGCGAGGAAGAATTTTTCCACGCTCAGAGATGAAACGCTTTAGAAGATCCGTATCTTTGTAATCGATTTTCGTAATTTTGTTTACAGTGAAGAAACAAACCTTACGACGCTTTGGACGACCACGACGAGCCATAGGACAGCACTCCTTTCAATAAAAATGGTTTATGGTAATACACGCATTTCGTTGTATAAGCAGAAGAGGGATTAAAACGGTAGATCATCATCCGAAATGTCAATTGGCTTGCCATCATTGGCAAATGGATCATCATTAAATCCACCAGATTGACGATTGGGCTGTTGATTCTGTCTGCTATAATCGTTACCACCAGTTGGTGATCCGCCAGAAGGAAATGCATTCCCTTGCCCTTGGTTTGATCCTTTTGGTTCTAGGAATTGCACACTTTCAGCCACAACTTCTGTGATAAAGACACGACGTCCTTCATTGTTGTCATAGCTTCTAGTTTGGATTCGGCCGTCTACACCCGCTAAGCTACCTTTTTTAAGGTAATTCGCAACATTTTCAGCAGGTTTACGCCAAACGACACAGTTAATGAAGTCTGCTTCACGCTCTCCTTGCTGGTTTGAAAATGCACGATTGACTGCGAGCGTAAAGTTCGCTACTGCTACTCCACTCGGTGTGTAGCGTAGCTCTGGATCTTTAGTTAAACGCCCAACTAGTACGACACGGTTTAGCATCCGTACCCCTCCCACTTTTTCATAAATTATTCTTCGTCTTTTGTGATTAGGACACGAATAACGTTGTCGTTAATCTTGATAAGACGGTTAAATTCTGCAATCGCTTCTGAGTTAGCTTGTACGCTTAGTAAAACATAGAAACCTTCACGATAATCGTTGATTTCGTATGCTAGACGACGCTTACCCATCTCCTCAACCTTTTCGATTTCAGCACCATTCGTTGTTAGAACACCGTTAAAACGTTCGATGATCTCTTTGTTAGCTGCTTCTTCTAGGTTTGGAGCGATGATGTACATGATTTCGTACTTACGCATTCCGGTCACCTCCTTTTGGTCTAAACGGCTCCATAAGTGGAGCAAGGAGCAAAACTCATCTAATGAGTCATTTCACTCGCATTAGTAGATTATATCAGAATGAATCATAGTGTGCAAGCATCATCTCAATAGAAAAGAGCCTGGGAAGTGTGTTTTAACAATCATAAAATGAACAAGAAGATCGCGGGTGCGGGTGAATATACACCGCTCTTGAACTATACTTCGCTTTCAGTGAGGAGCTAGTGAGCTTCCTCGTGCTATTACACTCCGGGATCTCAATCTAGTCCTCACAGGAGTCTCCGTATAGTTCATCTGCTAAATTAGTCCATTGTTCGTTTCTCAGCATTTTCTATATTGCCATTCTCATTTAAAGATATTTATGAATCTTGAAATAAAAAAGACGACTCAGTCATTTTTGAAATGGAGAGTCCTCTTTTTTATACAGAATACTTTACTTTTTTCCCGCTCCGTTGATTGGAGCGGAAATCAACAACTATTTTAAGAACGGATTGTTCGTTTCTCACTTTAAAATACTTTCTTACTACCCCAGCCTACTATCTACTTTATCTAATAAATAGAATTAAACATTAAAGCGGAAGTGGACAACATCCCCGTCTTGTACGATATATTCTTTCCCTTCAAGACGAACTTTTCCTCTTTCTTTCGCAACTGCCATCGACTCGGCATCAACTAAATCCTCATAAGAAACCACTTCAGCACGAATGAATCCACGCTCAAAGTCAGTATGAATGATTCCTGCTGCTTGAGGAGCTTTTGTCCCTTTACGATATGTCCATGCACGAACTTCTTGAACACCTGCTGTGAAATAGGTTTCAAGACCAAGTAAATTGTAAGCTGCACGAATTAATTGATCAAGGCCAGATTCTTCGATGCCGAGCTCTTCTAGGAACATTTGCTTCTCATCACCATCAAGCTCGGAGATTTCAGACTCAATTTTCGCACACACAACGATCACTTCACTATTTTCACCAGCTGCAAACTCTTTTACTTGCTTCACATAATCATTATCCTCTGGTGATAATAAATCTTCTTCACTTACATTTGCCACATAAAGTACTGGCTTACTAGTTAGAAGGTGAAGTTGCTTAACGATTTTATCTTGGTCTTCAGTAAATTCAATGCTTCTTGCAGGCTTTTCTTCTTCAAATGCATCACGTAAAAGCTCTAGTACTTCAAGTTCAGCTACAGCTTCTTTATCTTTTGTTTTAGCAAGCTTGGCCACTCGAGTAATTCGCTTTTCTACTGATTCAAAATCAGCTAAGATTAACTCAAGATTAATGACTTCGATATCATTTAATGGATTAACACTACCTGATACATGAGTAATGTTATCATCGCTGAAGCAACGCACCACATGTGAAATTGCATCTACTTGGCGAATATGAGATAAGAATTTGTTTCCTAGCCCTTCACCTTTACTTGCACCTTCTACAATTCCCGCAATATCAGTAAATTCAAAAGCCGTTGGAACTGTTTTTTTAGGGTCTACAAGTTCTGTTAATTTTTGAAGACGGTGATCAGGTACTTCTACAATCCCTACGTTCGGATCAATGGTACAGAATGGATAGTTTGCAGATTCTGCTCCTGCTTGTGTAATCGCATTAAAAAGCGTTGATTTTCCTACGTTCGGTAATCCAACAATGCCAGTTGTTAATGCCATAATGGCTCACTTCCTTTTATATTCAGATTCACTAGTGTGATCTTATTCTCTAATATCCCTACCAATTATAGATAGAGACCCATAAAAAAACAAGGTAATGATCATGATCATTACCTTGTTTTATGTTTATATTTTTAAGAAAGCGGAGCCTTTTCCAAAATACGTTTCATCTTTTTAGAGAAATCTTTCCTTGGAAGCATGACACTATGTTGACAACCCAAGCATTTAATTCGAACGTCCATTCCCATACGAATGATTTTCCAGCGGTTCTCACCACATGGATGCTGTTTTTTCATTTCAACAATATCCCCAAGTGCAAATTCTTTATCGGTCATCCTAGGTCCCCCTATCCAATTCATCCGTTTTATTGCTAGTATTATACACCAAAATCAAATGATGAGGGAGACTAGTAAAATCATTTTAGTCTATTTTGCATTCGCAGCATGATGCAAAATGGGATAGAGCAAGATCGCAGCAAATACATATAAATTTAATACTCCATATAAAGGATAGAGAATGCTTATTAACGTCGAAAATCCAAATGTTGTTAGCGGTGCCATTAAAGCAATAAGGAATAAAGCAATTAACCATGCCTTCCCTTTTATATAGCCTCGAAGTCTAGAGATCAACCCAAAAATACCAGCAGCCGCGGTTGTGTATATCGCCATCCATAATAAAGCTGACATAATTAATACCATAAAATAGGGGTAATGCTTCAATATTGCAAATAACGGAATTTCATACAACATGATATCCCCTGCAACTTGCAACAAAGATTCATTATATAAAAAAGAGATTCCACCTAATATAAGCCCACTTCCTAAGCTAGCAACCCAAATCTCTCCTTTATGACGGATCTCATTACCAACTGCTGCTAGAACAGCGACTAAGGGTAAAATATTTAAAGATGTGAAGGTAAGAGCAGCTGGCCAATTATGTTGTTGATCCAAGCGAAACTCAATAGGAAAGCCTTTCAAGGATTGAAACGCAATGAGAACACCTAATAAGCAAATAATTAAGATGGGAATAACGACTGCATTCATTGATGTCATCCCTTTGGTATCCCAAACGAATAACAACACAACGCAACCACCAATAAAGACAATCCCTAACCAATAAGGTAAATGGATAACCTCAAGCGTAGCTCCCCCGCCGGCTAACATAATTACTGTTGTAGAGAAGAGATAGAGCACAATCATAAAATCATATAGTTTCGTTAATCGCTTCCCCATTAACACATGTAAAATGGGTAAATAATGCTCTGAACGTTTTTGGTGACTAATACTCATAACGATGGCTGTGCAAATCGTAAATAATAGTGCAAATATAAAAATGGCTAGTCCGCTTTCAGCCCCGAAAAACTCCCAAAGCTCCCGCCCTGAAGCATATCCAGCTCCTATCATAGTACCAATGATTAGAAACATCCACTTCAAACCACCTACCCACATTCTGCACCCTCCTTCCTTCTTTCACAATTTTCACAATCTATATGTATAGAAAGGAAAAAATATCCGTATACTGCTACTACTATGGCAAAGGAGCCGATGTTATGAGTACAAACCATCGCCTTTTCGGAAATAATTTAACACCTATTCGTGTACACATGGACGAGGAAGAAGCACAAGCATCCTTAACTCGCAGCCTTTTTAATCACACAAACGAGCTCACACGTCGCGAACTTGTCATTGTTTGCATCGGAACAGATCGTTCTACGGGTGATTCTTTAGGTCCACTAACAGGAACGAAGCTCAAGGAGAGGGATCTTCAACGATTTCATGTATATGGAACTCTTGAAAATCCAGTGCATGCCGTTAATCTTCGGGATCGCTTAAAGGAAATTGAACAAACGCATTATAGGCCTTATATTTTGGCGATTGATGCTTGTCTAGGTCGAGTTAATAGCATCGGTAAAATTTCACTTGCAACAGGTCCTGTTCAACCAGGTGCTGCTGTAAATAAACAACTTCCGGCAGTTGGTGATATTCATATGACCGGTATTGTGAATATTGGTGGAATGATGGAGTACTTTGTTTTACAAAATACGAGACTGTATACCGTTATGAAAATGGCTGAAACTATGGCTAGTGCCATTCACTTAGTTGACCAACAGCTTCCAAGACGATTAAAACCCACTTCTCTTTTGCACAGCTTAAAACCAAGCATTTTTCTTAAATCAAAAAAAGAGACACCTCTTTAAAACGGATGATTCCGTTAAAGAGGTGTCTTTCTTTTATATGAGATAAATTCCAGTCACTAAAAAAGCAACTACTAAAATACTCGGTAATAAATTTGCCACTCTAATTTGTAAAACACCTAAGATATTTAAGCCAATCGCAATAATCATTACACCACCAGTTGCCGTCATTTCAACAATAAACATCTCCATTAACTCAGATGGAACATATGCATTAATATACGTAGCGAATATAGCAATACTCCCTTGATATAATACGACTGGTATAGCTGAGAATATAACACCTATTCCAAGCGTAGAAGTGAAAATGATCGCTGAGAATCCATCTAACATTGCTTTCGTATATAAAACAGAATGATCTCCCCTTAAGCCACTATCAAGCGCACCAAGAACAGCCATCGCACCGACAACATAGATAAGGGTTGTCGTTACAAATGCTTTAGCTACAGAACCTTCCTCTTTTGAACCAAGCTTTCTCTCAATAAACGCACCAACCTGATTCAATCGCTTTTCAAGATCAACTTTCTCACCAATGATTCCACCTATGACTAAACTGCCAATGACAACTAAAAATTGCTCACTTTTCAATCCCATATCAATCCCTAACACCACAACAGCCAGGGCAATGGCTTGCATGACAGTCGTCTTCACTCTCTCCGGAATGCCTCTTACTAAAAGCCCGATACACGCAGCTACTATAATAGCGAGACCATTTACAATCGTACCTGTTAACACCATCTTATAACTCTCCTACTCTCCTAAAATGCTTGCTCTATCTCTACTAATGCCTCTACTAATTTTCTTACTTCTTCTATTGTGTTATATGGTCCAAAGCTTACTCTGACAAGCCCGGTATCTACTGTATTTAATTGATGGTGAGTCATCGGGGCACAATGTAATCCTGCTCTTACGGCGATTCGATAGTGTTCATCTAATATAAAAGCTAACTCGTGACTTTCTACATTATTTAAACGAAACGAGCAAACAGCTAACCGATCTTCAAGTCGGGTAGGTCCGAATACTTCTATTTCTTCTATTTGATTAAATCCACTTAGCAGTTCCTTTAATAAGGCTTGTTCATGAGAATAAATCTTTTCAATTCCGAGTGCATTGACTTCTTTTAAACCGGCTAATAAGCCAGCAATTCCTGGTGTATTTAATGTCCCTGCCTCATAACGATCTGGCCATTCAGTCGGTTGCTCGCTACTTTCAGAATAGCTCCCCGTTCCACCATGCATTAAAGGTTCGAGATTATAATCTTTTTTAGAAAGCAAAACCCCTGTCCCTTGAGGTCCAAGCAAACTTTTATGTCCAGCAAATGCTAATAGGTCAATACCATCTCTCTCCATATCAATCGAGATCGTTCCGGCTGTTTGCGAAGCATCGACAATCAATATAGCGCCTACTCTTTTTGCTAGTTTAGAAACAGCTTGGATGTCTACAATTGCCCCAGTTACGTTGGAGGCATGCGAGATCACAATCGCTTTTGTTTTACTTGTTACTGCCTCGGTCATTTCCACCATAGAAATAATGCCGTCATCATTTGGTTTTATATAAGTCGTTTCTATTTGCTTGGTTTGTGTCAATCTATGAACAGGACGTAAAACCGAATTATGTTCAAAGGCAGTCGTGACAATTTGGTCACCAGCTACAAATGGAAAACCACCTATCGCTTGATTAAGAGCCATCGTCGCATTTTGATAAAACCACACATGCTTTCCACTTGGCGCATTAAAAAACGTGGCAATTTCTTTTCTAGCCTCTTGAATGACCATTCTCGCTCTTTCCGCTAATTGATGGCCACCTCGCCCAGGATTCGCTGCATATTCATTCACTGCCTCAAGCATCGCTTCACCCACAGTTGCAGGTTTAGGGTAAGAGGAAGCAGCGTGATCGAAATAAATCATTAAGACTCTCCTTTATAAAAATGATAGAAAAAGAAGTCATCATTTACGTTGATGACTCCTTCATACTCAATCTTCAAGATTGCTCTGATTGTAACAATGTTAAAATACGTTCAAGGTCATCTTCAGAGAAATAATCAATTTCAATTTTCCCTTTGTTTTTTCCAGGCTTAATGGAAACCGATGTACCAAAACGTGAACGTAAGTAGTCTTGATGTTCTTTTAATTGTGGGGTTAGTTGAATCTTCTTACGTGATGTTTCACGTGAAACACGATCATTTAATTGATTCACTAACTCTTCTACCTCACGCACACTTAAACGATCTTCAATAATCTTTTCAATTAAGATCGAAAGCTTTTGTTTATCTTTAACACCAAGCAAAGCTCTGCCATGCCCCATTGATAATGTTCCCTCAGAAATAAATTCCTGAACAACCTTTGGCAATTGAAGTAAGCGAATATGATTGGCAATATGCGGGCGGCTCATACCAAGTCGACTAGCTAATTGCTCTTGCGTGTAATTGAGATGTTCCATTAACTTTTCGTAGGCCATCGCCTCTTCAATAGGATTTAAGTCTTCGCGCTGCAGGTTCTCAATTAAAGCAAGTTCCATCATCTTCTGTTCATCAAGTTCACGTACAACAACTGGAACGGTTTTGAGTCCAGCTTTTTGGGCTGCTCTATACCTTCTTTCACCTACAACGATTTCATACCCTTTAATACTCTTTCTGGCAATGATTGGTTGTAGGATACCATGGCTTTTAATAGAATCTGCCAGCTCAGAAATGGCTTTATCTGAAAAAAGTTTACGTGGTTGATAAGGGTTCGGCCTCAACTCGTTTATAGCCATTTCCTGTACTTGATCTTGCTGTTCATTATTCTCTGGAAAAAACGCTTGTAATCCTTTGCCTAATCCTTTAGCCACTAGACACCACTTCCTTTGCTAAATCTACATATACATGGGCACCACGTGATTTCGCATCATAAATGATAATCGGTTTACCGTGACTAGGTGCTTCTCCCAAACGAACATTTCTAGGAATGATCGTATCGAACACTTTTTCACGAAAATATTTTTTCACTTCATCAATTACTTGAATACCTAAATTTGTACGAGCATCTAGCATCGTTAATAACACACCTTCAATGGCTAGGTCCGTATTCAAATGCTTTTGCACAAGTCGAACTGTATTTAAAAGCTGACTTAATCCTTCTAATGCGTAATATTCACACTGAACAGGAATGAGCACGCTATCTGAAGCGGTTAGAGCATTGATGGTCAAGAGCCCTAAAGACGGCGGACAATCAATAAAAATATAATCATAGTCTTTAGCGACAGGTTGTAGAGCTCGCTTCAAGCGAACTTCCCTTGAAATCGTTGGAACTAACTCTATTTCTGCTCCTGATAGTTGAATAGTTGAAGGCAGCACATGTAGATTCTCTACAGTTGTTTGTTTGATCACTTTACTTGCCTCAACATCTTCAACTAAAATATCGTACACACATTCATCCACGTCACCCTTTTCGACACCAACCCCACTTGTTGCATTTCCTTGAGGATCTATGTCGACTAATAAAACTTTTTTCCCAATATAAGCTAAACAAGCACTTAGATTGACAGCAGTTGTTGTCTTGCCAACGCCACCTTTTTGATTTGCTACAGCAATGACTTTAGCCATGCTGTCACCCACTTTCTGTTCACCTTACTTTATCTCTAGCTATCTCACACATGTTGTATGAGCAGGTTGATTTAATAGATAAGTTTCACTTCATTTTAACATAGTTTCCATTGAAAATTTTAGAAAGTTGCGTGAGTTTAAAATTTCTTTCGATGTTACACATTCGTTTTTCCTCATAAAAATAATCTATCGAAAATCGATAGATTATTTCTTCGGTATACGAATAGTAAATTGATAGAATTCGTCGTTTTCTTCCTCATCAGCATCAACGTGCAATCCACTTTTTAAGACCATATCTACTGATTGACGGATTGTATTCATCGCAATTCTCATGTCTTTTGAATAAGACTTACGAGTTGCTTTTTTCTTAGGTTCAGGTTGACCATCTAAGTGCATACGTACTTTTTCTTCGGTTTGCTTCACATTTAAATGCTTCTCGATAATCTCTTCAAGAAGCTTTACTTGGAGCTCTTCGTCTTTTAAAGCGAGTAATGCTCTTGCATGACGTTCTGATATATGACGTTCTAAAATAGCATGCTGGACTGGCTCAGGCAGATGAAGCAGACGTAATTTATTCGCGACGGTCGATTGACCTTTGCCTAATCGTTGCGCCAAGCTTTCCTGTGTTAGTCCATGAAGTTCAATTAATTTCGCATACGCAATTGCTTCTTCAATCGAAGTTAATCCCTCACGCTGCAGGTTTTCAATTAAAGCAATAGATGCTGTTTGAGAATCGTTGAATTCCTTAACTAAAGCAGGAATCTTCTCCCAACCAAGCTTTGTAACAGCTCTCCACCTACGTTCACCTGCAATTAATTCATACTTCCCATCGCGTTCACGTACAACAATTGGCTGAATGACTCCATGTGTGCGGATTGTTTGAGCAAGCTCCTCGATCCGCTCTTCATCAAATACAGTCCGTGGTTGAAAACGGTTCGGAACAATATCTGCAATCGCAATTTGTTGTACTTCTTCATTTCCACTCGCTTCAACCTCTTCATGCTTATCACTAAAGCCAAATAGGCGTGAAAACGGTTGCTTCATCGCCTGACACCACCTTCTGATAATAACCGTCTTGCTATATTCGACAGAGACTGCCTAGTTCCTTCTTTTATTCCTAGTTCTTTTATATCCTGCTTACTCCATACCGTCAAGTAAAACCTTACATATTGACCGAGGGAGAAAGGTCATGTTTCATATGAAACATGACCTATAATGGTTGTTTATTTGGTGTTCCCGGCTTTCTAGGATATTTCTTTTTCGTTGCTTTTTGTTTTTCAATGACTGTGATATGACGCTCACTTTCTTCAATTGGCAATTTAAAGGTATAGTCCTTTTTCACTTTTGCCCCTAATTGCTTCAAGGCATTTTCAGCATCTGCTAACTCACCTTCTGCTCCTGCACCTTTCATCGCAATAAAGTCGCCGCCTACTTTAACAAGCGGTATGCACAGTTCAGCTAATACTGACATTCTAGCGACTGCACGTGCAGTCACGATATCATACTGTTCTCTATGAGCAGGATTTTGCCCAAATGTCTCTGCACGATCATGATAAAAGGCTACCCCTTCTAATTCAAGCTCTGTTGCTAAATGCTCTAAAAATCCTATACGCTTTTTAAGAGAATCAACAATACTAACATGTAAATCAGGGTAGATTATTTTCAGTGGAATGCTAGGAAAGCCTGCACCTGCACCCACATCAATGATTTTTTGTCCCGCTTCAAATGAATAGAAGAAACCGGCGGAAATAGAATCATAAAAATGCTTAATATATACATCTTCTTCGCTCGTTAAGGCCGTAAGATTCATTTTTTCATTCCATTCCACCAATATTTCAAAATAACGATCAAATTGATGCAATTGCTTAGCTGATAATTCAATCCCTTGTTCCTTCACTAATGATACAAATACGTCTTTACTCATACATAGCCTCCATTACAAGCCTTTACTTAATCTTCGCCAATCTCCCTTGTTCTAAATACACAAGTAAAATCGAAATATCAGCTGGATTCACCCCTGATACCCTTGATGCTTGTCCGACTGATAGAGGACGTACTTCGCTTAACTTCTGCCTTGCCTCTGTCGCTAATCCATTAATGGCATGATAATCAAGATCCTCAGGAATCTTCTTATTTTCCATTTTTTTCGAACGCTCTACTTGTTGAAGTTGTTTTTCGATATAACCTTCATACTTCACTTGTATCTCAACTTGCTCGCCTACATCCTCACTAATAGGTGTATCTGATGCAGGGATGATTCTAGCCACATTAGGATACGTTAACTCAGGACGTTTTAATAACAGTGATGCACGAACCGCTTCTTGCAGCGGTGTAGATCCTACTTCTTCAAGTAATGCAGCCACTTCTTCCGAAGGCTTAATAATGATCTTTTCTAGACGTTTTTTTTCAGCTGCAATTTTTGCTTTTTTCGCTTCGAATCGCTTAAAGCGATCTTCACTTACTAAGCCAATCTCATAGCCTTTTTCTGTCAAACGCAAATCCGCATTATCATGACGTAACAAGAGGCGGTACTCTGCACGAGATGTTAATAAACGGTACGGTTCGTTTGTTCCTTTTGTGATCAAATCATCAATCAGTACACCAATATACGCCTCTGAACGATCTAAAATCAAACCTTCATGTCCTTGGGCCTTACGAGCTGCATTAATACCAGCCATAATTCCTTGACCAGCAGCTTCCTCATAACCAGATGTACCATTGATTTGACCTGCAGTAAATAAACCAGGAACCTTTTTCGTTTCTAGTGTAGGCCATAATTGCGTAGGTACGATGGCATCATATTCAATCGCATAACCAGGACGCATCATGCGGACATTTTCAAGGCCAGGAATGGATTTAAGGATATTTAATTGAACATCTTCTGGTAAACTTGTTGATAAACCTTGAACGTAAACTTCCGTTGTATTCCTACCTTCCGGCTCTAAGAAGATTTGATGACGAGGTTTGTCATTGAAACGTACGATTTTATCCTCAATAGAAGGACAATAACGAGGACCTGTTCCTTCAATCATTCCAGAGTACATTGGAGAACGAGATAAGTTATTGTTAATAATTTGATGAGTCTCTTCACCGGTATAGGTTAACCAGCATGGCAATTGATCGGTGATGTATTTAGTGGTTTCATATGAAAATGCACGTGGTACATCATCACCAGGTTGAATTTCTGTTTTATCATAGTCAATTGTATTTCCGTTCACTCGAGGCGGCGTTCCTGTTTTGAAACGTACCATATCAAAACCAAGCTCTTGTAAGTGGTACGATAGCTGCACAGATGGCTGCATGTTATTAGGACCACTCTCATAAGCAAGCTCACCTAAAATAATTTTCCCACGTAAGTAAGTTCCAGTTGTAATCACAACCGACT
Source organism: Alkalihalophilus sp. As8PL (assembly GCF_040939795.1). Taxonomy (GTDB): domain Bacteria; phylum Bacillota; class Bacilli; order Bacillales; family Bacillaceae_D; genus Alkalihalophilus; species Alkalihalophilus lindianensis. The sequence continues at coordinate 1,958,675 of NZ_CP162551.1, read as the reverse complement.
TACTACGATACTCGGCTCCCGTGTTCGTAATAACCCCTCTGCATTCTCCGTCTTCAATAATAAGGCGCTCCACCATGCCTTGACGAAGAAGCAAATTCTCTTCTTCCTCAATTGTTTTCTTCATTTCATGTTGATATAAAAATTTATCAGCTTGTGCGCGCAATGCACGAACTGCAGGACCTTTCCCTGTATTCAACATTCTCATTTGAATATGTGTTTTATCAATATTACGAGCCATTTCTCCACCTAGAGCGTCAATTTCACGAACGACAATCCCTTTTGCAGGACCTCCAACCGAAGGATTACATGGCATAAATGCAACAGCATCTAAATTCAGTGTCAACATCAATGTATTTGCCCCCATACGCGCAGACGCTAGTCCAGCTTCTACCCCTGCATGGCCTGCACCTACAACGATGACGTCAAATTCTCCACCATTATAACTCATATGAAAACCTCCTTTTTTAACTAATTATTTCCCTAAACAAAATTGGGAGAACAGTTGATCGATCAAGCTTTCATGCACACTATCGCCAATAATTTCACCTAAAAGCTCCCACGTTCTTGTAATATCAATTTGAATAAGATCAATAGGAACACCCATATCAATTGCAGCCATTGCATCTTGAATGGTTGACTTTGCTTGTTCAAGTAGTGCGATATGACGGGAATTAGATACATATGTTGCATCCCCGCCCTCTAAATCACCTTCAAAAAATAAGGAGGCAATCGCAGCTTCGAGCTCATCTACACCTTCATCTTTAATGAGAGAAGTCGTCACAACTGGACGCCCTTCAGCTAACTGCTTCACTCGTCCTAGATCAATTTTTCGCTCTACATCTGTTTTATTAACAATCACGATAACATTTAAATGTTTAACCGCTTCAAATAAAGCTTCATCTTCTTTAGACAATTGTTCACCGTGGTTTAATACAAGTAAAATTAATTCGGCTTCTTTTAGCACCTGTCTAGATCGTTCGACACCAATTCTTTCGACCATATCCTCTGTCTCTCTAATTCCAGCAGTATCGACAAGCTTTAATGGTACACCGCGTACATTTACATACTCTTCAATTACATCTCTAGTTGTACCAGCAATATCTGTTACAATTGCTTTTTCTTCGTGGACTAAACTATTTAATAAAGAAGATTTACCAACATTCGGACGACCGATGATGACCGTCGATAAGCCTTCACGTAAAATCTTTCCTTGGTTTGCTGTGCCGAGTAGCTTATCAATTTCCCGTTCTACAAAGCTGGCCTTTTCAATTAATAACTCATGAGTCATGACTTCAGCATCATACTCTGGATAATCAATGTTCACTTCTACATGTGCAACTGTTTCTAGTAGCGCTTGTCGTAGTGTTGAAATTTTCTTTGAAAGACGCCCCTCGACTTGTCCGAGTGCTACATTCATTGCCTTATCTGTTTTCGCACGAATTAAGTCCATAACTCCCTCAGCTTGTGATAGATCAATTCGACCATTTAAAAAAGCTCGTTTCGTAAATTCACCAGGTTCAGCCAATCTAGCACCATGTTTTAAAGCTAATTGTAGAACTTTATTAACCGATACGAGCCCACCATGACAGTTAATCTCAACGACATCTTCACGCGTAAAAGTCCGTGGTGCCCTCATGATCGACACCATTGCTTCTTCAACTCGTACGTCTTGGTCCATAATATAGCCGTACACAATTGTATGAGAAGCTGCTTCCTCTAACGGCTTGGCCCCTTGATAAATCTTATCTGCAATCGTAACCGCCTCATCACCGCTTAATCGTACAATTCCTATAGCACCTTCTCCAAGCGCAGTAGAAATCGCTGCTATTGTATCAAATTCCACTATGTTCACCTCACAGTCTTTCCTTTTTCCTTCTATTGTTAACATCTATCTTATCTTTGCATACTCATTAAAAAGTAACTCCTAAATGTTTAGAATAGCATACGCATCTTCTAAAAGCTATGTCAGAAGCTTGATCTTTCTTCTATATTATGCTTAGTACTACTAACCAGAGAAAAAGGATGACTCACTTTGAGCCATCCTCGTTCTTCATTTATTTAGGGCCGACGACAATATGTCGTTCGCGTCCCTTTCCCTTCGAGTACGTTTCGACACCTGCAGCAGACTGCAAGGCAGAATGAATGACTTTACGTTCTTGGGCACTCATCGGTTCTAGCGAAACAGGCTTATTGATTGCTTTAGCTTTTTCGGCTACACGCAGTGCAAGCTGAACAAGGGCTTCTCTACGTCTTTCGCGATAATTTTCTGCATCGACTTCAACGGCAACATAATCTGCGTCTTTGTGACGATTAGCGACTAGATTCGTTAAATAATCTAAGGATTCGAGCGTTTGCCCTCGCTTTCCAATCACGCGACCCATATCTTCTGTGCTTTTTAAGTCAAAACGAGTTTTCCCTTGACCTTCACTTTGCTCAATTGTAGCTGGAACTCCCATTAAAGAAATGGTTGTTTCTAGAAATGAATAAGCTTCCATGATTGGATCAGGTTTGATGTGAGCTTCAATTGTTGCGGGTCTTGATCCAAGAAAGCCTAGAAATCCTTTTTTCGGTTCTTCGACAACTCGATACGAAAGACGTGCTTCCGTCGTTTCAAGTTCCAACAATGCTTTTTTTATAGCTTCTTCAATCGTCGTACCTGATACAGTCACATGGGTCACTTTTTCTTCCCTCCTGCAGTAGCTTCAGCTGTTTTGCTTTTTCCAACATTCGGTCCTGTAATAAAGTATGTTTGAGTAATCATTACAAGGTTACCTACTACCCAGTAAAGTGTTAGAGCTGCTGGGAAGAACATGGCAAAGACAAAAATCATAACTGGCATTACATATAGAAGAATCTTCATTTGCGGATTGTCCGTTACCATCATCATCTTTTGTTGGATGAATGTTGTGATACCTGCAACAATCGGTAAGACAAATGGATCTGGTGCTCCTAATTCAAACCAAAGGAATGAGTAGTTACCAATTACATCTGTACGCATAATCGCGTGATAAAAAGCAAGTAAGATTGGCATCTGCACCAATAGAGGTAAGCAACCAGCTAGTGGATTTACACCACGCTCTTGGAACATAGCCATCATTTCTTGTTGTAGTTTTTGTTGAGTTTTTTGATCTTTAGCACTGTATTTTTCACGAAGCTTTTGCATCTCCGGTTGGATTGCTTGCATCGCTTTTGCACTCTTGGTTTGCTTGATCATTAGTGGAAGAATTAATAGACGTAATAAAATCGTTACGACAATAATAGACAGACCGTAACTATTTAACAATTCTCCAAAATAAATGATGAGCCAAGATAGTGGGTAAACAAAATATGAATTCCAGAACCCTTCACTATCTCTTGTGATTGGTTGATCAATGTCAAAACATCCAGTCATAACAAAGAGCAGACCAATTATCATTGTTATTAGTCCAAACTTCTTGAGCACGAGCTCTCCTCCTTGTCCATCTTCGTTCTATTTATATGAACGCACGTACCAATCAGAACAGTTCACCGATAATCTACAATATTATTATAATGAATAGATCCGATTCTTAATGTGACGTATGATCCTTCTTTTTTATATGGCGTGCTTTTTTGAGCACATGTTTTAAACTAGATTCGACTTGATGAAAGTCCATTTCAGCAACTGGGTGTCTAGCAATAATGACAAAATCATAATTTGGCGGAAGCTCTTCTTGATAAGTTAGGAATACTGTTCTCACATACCGTTTAATACGATTGCGAACAACAGCATTCCCGACTTTTTTACTTACGGACAACCCAATTCGAAAATTAGCTTGTCCCTCTTTTTTCAAGGAATACAGTACAAATTGCCGATTGGCAACGGACTGACCTTTTTTAAATACGGACGAGAACTCTTCGTTTTTCTTGATCCGTTGCTCTTTTCTCATGTACGTACACCTCAAACACTCAAAAGATTATCTGAACTTAAACCTTCAACATTCTACTTAGATCTTCCTTCTTTTAGAAGTAGAAAAAGACCACTGACATTCAGTGGCCTATGCAGATAATACTTTTCTTCCTTTACGACGACGACGAGCTAATACATTGCGGCCGTTTTTAGTACTCATACGCGTACGGAAACCGTGTACTTTTTTACGTTTACGATTATTCGGTTGGAAAGTTGGTTTTCCCATTTATTACACCTCCCTGAGGATACTTTCTAAAGACATTCTTGTAAATTATAAGAAACATGAGGTGCAGTTGTCAAGATAAGTTTTTAAATTACCAAACAACCCTACTCGATCTTCAGCTATTAAACGATCCATTTATTTATTCTCCTCTATTGTACACCAAACTTCTACATTCTCCAAAAACCCATGTGGATAACTTATTTTCGACATTTTTCGGTCTATCCTCAACTTTATCGACACCTTATTCACATATCTTGTGTTGTGGACAAGTTCGAAACACAAGATCCTGTGCTATGTGGATAAATACAAGAAAGCGTTGCGGGAGTACTGTTTTTTTGCTATGATTAATATGTTTTCACTCGTGGATAGCCTAATTCCACCTTAATATTGTCCACAACCTGTGGGTAAACTTGTGGACAGTTTTTCAAGACTGTTTAATACCTTGTCCACAGGATGTCTATAAATGTTTAAAAGTTATTTTCCTACTATATTATATCTCTCTCCACATTTGGGGTGTGTATGGATATTTATTCACTGATTTCTGGACGTTGTACAAAGGTTTTACAGCGGCTTTTTATGGTGAATGGAAAACGAGTTACTTAAAGAAACGGTGAAAAAGGAGGGTACGTCGGTTGGAGAATATACATGATTTATGGGAACGAGCTTTAGCTGAAATGGAGAAAAAAGTGAGTAAGCCTAGTTATGAGACATGGCTTAAATCAACTAAAGCTAATGACATTCAAAACGATGTCATAACCATTACAGCACCAAATGAATTTGCTCGGGACTGGCTAGAGGAGCATTATGCCGGACTAACCTCCGATACAATAGAACAATTAACGGGAGCCCGCTTAATTCCGAGATTTGTCATCCCTCAAAACGAACTTGAGGATGATTTTTTAATTGAGCCACCTAAAAAGAAAAAGCCAGTACCGGATACTAATGGCAATAGTAACGGCACCAAAACAATGTTAAATGACAAATACACATTTGATACATTTGTTATTGGTTCTGGGAACCGCTTTGCACATGCCGCTTCGCTCGCTGTGGCCGAAGCACCAGCTAAAGCTTATAATCCTCTATTTATTTACGGGGGCGTAGGACTTGGCAAAACTCACTTAATGCATGCAATTGGGCATTATGTGATGGATCACAATCCAAATGCAAAAGTGGTCTATCTTTCATCAGAGAAGTTCACAAATGAATTTATTAATTCCATTCGTGATAACAAAGCGGTTAACTTTCGCAATAAGTATCGCAATGTAGATGTCCTGCTTATTGATGATATTCAGTTCTTAGCTGGAAAAGAACAAACACAAGAAGAATTTTTCCATACATTTAATGCATTACATGAGGAATCAAAGCAAATAGTCATTTCAAGTGATCGACCGCCTAAAGAAATTCCTACGCTCGAGGATCGTTTGCGTTCAAGGTTTGAGTGGGGCCTTATTACCGACATTACACCGCCTGACTTAGAAACGCGTATTGCGATCTTGAGAAAGAAAGCAAAGGCTGAAAACTTAGATATTCCAAATGAAGTCATGCTCTATATCGCCAATCAAATCGATACTAATATTAGAGAGTTAGAAGGAGCACTCATCCGGGTAGTTGCTTATTCTTCTTTAATTAATCAAGATATGAACGCCGACTTGGCAGCTGAAGCTCTAAAAGATATTATTCCGAATTCCAAGCCGAAAATATTAACGATTACCGATATTCAGAAATTGGTAGGTGAGTTCTACCATGTGAAGTTAGAAGACTTTAAGGCAAAGAAAAGGACAAAGTCAGTTGCTTATCCTAGACAAATCGCTATGTATCTATCACGCGAAATGACAGACGCATCTCTCCCTAAAATCGGAAGTGAGTTTGGCGGTAGAGATCACACCACCGTCATTCATGCACACGAGAAAATTTCAAGGATGCTAACAACCGATCAAGAACTTCAGCAAAAAGTACAAGAAATCATGGAGCAACTTCGCTCTTAAGCAAAAATAAATTGTGTACACTGTTAATAACTAGTGCAGGCCTATCAACACATTATCCACATGTTGATAGGCTCTCTCTTTCAACTTAAAATAGTAGTTATCCACAAATCCACACTCCCTATTACTATTATTACGATCTTTTTTAAAATATAAATTAATTATTAAAGGGGCATTTAATCATGCAATTTACTATTCAACGAGATCGCTTTGTTCATGATGTTCAGCATGTTGCAAAAGCCGTATCTTCTCGTACAACAATTCCTATTTTGACTGGAATTAAAATAGTCGCTGACCATGAAGGAGTAACGTTAACTGGAAGTGACTCAGATGTGTCGATTGAAACGTTTATCCCTAAAGAGGATGCTGAAACGGAAATAGTAACGATCGAAGAAGAAGGAAGCATTGTACTGCAAGCGCGTTTCTTTGCCGAGATTGTTAAAAAGCTTCCAGGAGATACAATCGAGGTTATTGTGCAAGATCAATTTGCTACAACGATACGCTCAGGTTCCTCTGTTTTTAATTTAAATGGACTTGATCCGGAAGAGTATCCGCGTCTTCCGCAGCTAGAAGAAGATCTTCTTTTCCGACTACCGCAAGATATGTTGAAGAATATGATTCGTCAAACAGTCTTCGCAGTGTCCACTCAAGAAACACGCCCGGTGTTGACAGGTGTAAACCTAGAGACGGAAGCTGGAGAATTAATCTGTACTGCTACAGATAGCCATCGTCTCGCTATGCGAAAAGCGACGATCGAACGTAATGATGAAGAACTTTCATTTTCGAATGTAGTGATCCCTGGTAAATCACTAAATGAACTTAGTAAGATTCTTGATGATTCAAACGAGCTAATTGATGTAGTTGTTACTGAAAATCAAATTTTATTTAAATTAAAAAACCTATTATTTTTCTCTCGTTTGCTAGAAGGAAAGTATCCGGTTACTAAAAATATGATTCCAACCCAGTCCAAAACATCTTTCACACTAAAATCTAAGCCTTTTTTACAAACGCTTGAACGTGCGTTGTTGCTTTCTCGTGAAGGAAAGAACAACGTCATCAATTTAAAAACCCTTGAAGGTGGATTGATTGAAATTACATCTATTCAACCTGAGGTAGGTAAAGTAACAGAAAGTATTCAAAGTGATAATATGCAAGGAGAAGATATGCGTATTTCCTTTAACGGAAAAAATATCATTGATGCTCTAAAGGTTGTAGATAGTGAAGAAATTAATATTGTGTTCACTGGAGCTATGAGTCCTTTCGTGATTCGTCCTACTGACCATGACCATTATTTACACCTCTTTTCTCCAGTTCGTACGTACTAGAATTTTAAAATTTAGGCCAATACACCAAGCGTTTATGAAGTAGGTCTTGGCTATCTGGCTTGTCTCTAGTACAATAGAGTAAAGACTAATCGAAGACGGAAAACAAAGAAGGCAGCATCTCACCATTGATTTGCTGTCTTAACTTTGGTGGATAAACATTTTGCTCAATTGAGCGAGAAAGAGTGAGGATTTCAAATGAACCAACTTTCAATTTCAACAGAGTACATCACCTTAGGCCAGCTTTTAAAAGAAGTAGGGGCGATTGATACTGGTGGTATGGCGAAATGGTATTTAAGTGAATATGAAGTGTACGTGAACGGAGAGTTAGAAAATCGTCGTGGGAAAAAGCTCTTCACAGGAGATCGTGTGAAGCTAGCTGATGAAACAATAATCGAAATTGTGAATGGTTAAGGGTTAAGTAGATGATTATTAAGTCGCTTCACATTCGCCAGTTTCGCAATTACGAACGAGTTGAGCTCAATTTTGATGACAGAATGAATGTGTTTATCGGTGAGAACGCCCAAGGCAAAACAAATGCAATTGAAGCTATTTATGTGTTAGCCCTTGCTAAATCCCACCGGACCTCAAAAGACAAGGAATTAATTCGCTGGACAAATGACTTTGCCAAACTTCAAGGGCAAGTGAGTAGACAAACTGGTTCAATTGAGCTTGATCTTGTAATTTCAACAAAGGGAAAAAAGGTCAAGTTAAACGGAATAGAAAAACGAAAGCTCAGTGAGTATGTTGGAGCCGTTAATGTTGTCATGTTTGCGCCAGAGGATTTGAACTTAGTGAAGGGTAGTCCGCAACTGCGTAGAAGATTTATCGATATGGAGCTCGGTCAAATTAGCCCTATCTACTTGCACCACTTAGGGCTCTATCAAAAAGTACTCCAACAACGTAATTTCTTATTGAAAGATTTACAAATTGGTAAAGGTTCGTTGGACATGCTTGATATTTTAACAGAGCAGTTAGTTGAGTTAGCTACGCAAATTACGAAGCGGCGCTTTGTCTTTTTAGGTCAACTGCAAAAGTGGGCTGAAGAAATTCACCATGATATTAGCAGGGCTAAAGAACGACTTAAAATTGAATACAAACCATCATGTGATGTATTAGAAGAGATGGACTTGCCGAAAATGAAAGAAGTATTCATGAAAACATATGAAGAGAAGAAGAAACGTGAGATTGCTCGAGGGGTTACATTATTTGGACCTCAAAGAGATGATCTTGGTTTTCTAGTGAACGATCGCGATGTACAAACCTATGGCTCTCAAGGTCAACAAAGAACAACTGCATTGGCAGTTAAGTTGGCTGAAATCGAATTGATTCATGCTGAAATAGGCGAATATCCGATTCTTTTATTGGATGATGTCCTCTCTGAGTTAGATGATTATAGACAATCTCATTTATTACACTCTATTGGTCAGCGTGTTCAAACCTTTGTGACGACAACCTCTATTAGCGGGGTTCATCACGAAGCGCTAAACGGTGCAGCAATCTTTAGAGTCGAACAAGGAACAATTTCAAACGACGCATAAGGCGGTGTGCTATGTTTATTCATTTAGGTGGAGATGTCATCATTCGCTCAAAAGAAATTATTGCCATACTAGATCGTGACGTACAAGATATGTCAGTTGTGACAAAGGCTTATCTTAAAACTGAAAAGGAGCGAAAAAAATGTACAGTCATCTCACAAGACTTTACAAAATCAATTGTGATTACAGATGATGTTGTATATTTTTCCCCCGTATCCTCACTGACATTAAATAAAAGAGCTCAAGTAGTGTCAGATCTTGAGATTCAAACTAGTATTGAGGAAGATGTAGAGTAGTCTTTTTTAGAAGTATATGCATGAAGAACTTTGAGAATGAAGGTGAATAAAGTGAAGAATGAACAACATTCTGAACATCAAGCGTATGATGAAAGTCAGATACAAGTCCTTGAAGGGTTAGAAGCAGTTAGGAAACGTCCTGGAATGTACATAGGATCTACTAGTGGGCGTGGACTACATCACTTAGTTTGGGAGATCGTTGATAATAGTATCGATGAAGCAATGGCAGGACATTGTGATACGATTAAAGTAACGATTGAAGAGGATAATAGTATTTCTGTTGAAGATAATGGACGCGGGATTCCTGTTGGAATTCATGAAAAAATGGGACGTCCAGCTGTTGAAGTTATTATGACAGTTTTACACGCCGGCGGTAAGTTTGGCGGCGGTGGATATAAAGTTTCGGGTGGTCTTCACGGCGTTGGTGCATCTGTAGTAAATGCTCTATCTACAAAACTTGAAGTAGAAGTACACAGAGAAAATCAAGTGTACTATCAAGAATACAATCGCGGGGTTCCGGCTGCTGATTTATCTATCATTGGCGAAACCGATAAACGTGGTACGATTATCCGTTTTAAACCTGATACTGAAATTTTTACAGAAACGACTGAGTATGAATTTGACATACTTGCAACTCGCTTACGTGAACTTGCGTTTTTAAATAAAGGGCTAACAATCATTATTACCGATAAACGTGGCGAAGAGAAAACAGCTACTTATTACTATGAGGGTGGTATCGCTTCGTTCGTTGAGCATTTAAACCGTTCGAAAGAAGTCCTTCATGATGAACCGATCCACATTGAAGCTGAAAAAGAAGGTTTAACGGTAGAAGTAGCCGTTCAATACAATGAGGGCTATGTGAGTAATATCTATTCGTTTGCTAATAACATTAGTACTCATGAAGGTGGTACGCATGAATCTGGTTTTAAGACCGGATTAACACGTGTTATTAATGACTATGCAAGAAAGAATAGTCTTTTTAAAGAAAATGATCCGAATTTAACTGGGGAAGATGTGCGTGAAGGATTAACAGCGATTATTTCTGTTAAAATTCCTGATCCGCAGTTTGAAGGACAAACAAAAACGAAGCTTGGTAACAGTGAAGCTCGTACAATTACCGATTCATTATTTACAGAAGCTTTTTCTCGTTTCATGATTGAACATCCGCAAGTGGGTAAGAAAATTGTTGAAAAAGGGTTGATGGCATCTAGAGCTCGTGAAGCCGCTAAAAAAGCACGCGAACTGACGAGACGTAAAAGTGCACTTGAAGTCAGCTCCTTGCCTGGTAAATTAGCTGATTGTTCGTCGAAGGATGCAACAATTAGTGAAATTTATATCGTTGAGGGTGACTCTGCTGGGGGTTCAGCAAAGCAAGGGCGTGATCGTCACTTCCAAGCCATTCTGCCTCTTCGTGGTAAAATTATTAATGTTGAAAAAGCAAGACTTGATAAAATTCTTGCAAATAACGAGATTCGTGCAATCATTACAGCACTAGGTACTGGTATTGGCGATGATTTTAATATTGAAAAAGCCCGTTACCACAAAATTATTATTATGACGGATGCCGATGTAGATGGTGCGCATATCAGAACGTTAATTCTTACGTTCTTCTATCGTTACATGCGTCCTTTAATTGAAAAAGGATATATCTATATCGCACAACCACCATTATATAAAGTGACTCAAGGTCGCGACTTACAATATGCGTATAACGACAAAGAGTTAGATGTAATCATGTCTCAATATACTGAGCGAAGTAAAGTGGGTATTCAACGGTATAAGGGTCTTGGGGAAATGAACCCTACTCAACTTTGGGAAACGACAATGGATCCGGGGTCTCGAACTGTGCTGCAAGTTACTTTAGAGGATGCTATGAAGGCAGATGAGATCTTTGAGATTTTAATGGGTGATCGTGTGGAACCAAGACGCGACTTTATTCAAGAGAACGCACACTATGTGAAGAATCTGGATATTTAGGCGGATAGATGGAGGTTTGTAAATAGATGGCTGAACAAGACCAATCAAGAGTAAAAGAGATAAATATAAGCCAAGAAATGAAAACATCGTTTATGGATTATGCAATGAGTGTCATCGTCAGTCGTGCCTTACCAGATGCACGTGATGGCCTAAAGCCTGTACATCGCCGTATTTTATTTGCGATGAATGAGCTAGGTATGACATCAGATAAAGCCTATAAGAAATCAGCTCGTATTGTCGGTGAAGTTATTGGTAAGTATCACCCTCATGGTGACTCTGCTGTATACGAAACAATGGTACGTATGGCGCAAGATTTCAGTTATCGTTATATGCTTATTGATGGACATGGAAACTTCGGGTCAGTTGATGGAGATGCAGCAGCTGCGATGCGTTATACAGAAGCGAAAATGTCTAAAATCTCGATGGAAATTATTCGTGATATTAATAAAGACACAATTGACTATCAAGATAACTATGATGGTTCAGAGCGTGAACCAATCGTTTTACCAGCGAGGTTTCCAAACTTACTAGTAAACGGTGCGTCTGGGATTGCGGTAGGGATGGCTACAAATATTCCACCTCACCAATTAGGAGAAGTCATTGATGGTGTTCTTGCGTTATCAAAGAACCCTGACATCAGTATTCCAGAATTAATGGAATATATACCGGGTCCTGATTTCCCAACTGGAGCAGAAATTCTAGGACGTTCTGGTATTCGAAAAGCGTATCAAACTGGTAGAGGTTCGATTACATTACGTGCTCAAACAGAGATTGAGGATTATAAAGGCAAACAAAGAATCCTTGTTTCTGAACTACCTTATCAAGTGAACAAAGCGAAGTTAATTGAGAAAATTGCGGAGCTCGTTCGCGAGAAGAAAATTGAAGGTATTACTGACTTGCGAGATGAGTCTGACCGTAACGGTATGCGTATCGTTATCGAGTTACGACGAGGTGCAAATGCAAATGTCTTGCTTAACAATTTATATAAACAAACAGCTCTTCAAACAAGCTTTGGTATTAATTTACTTGCGCTAGTAGATGGACAACCGAAAGTATTGACGCTAAAGGAATGTCTTGAACACTACCTCGCTCATCAAGTAGTAGTGATTCGCAGACGTACTGCCTTTGAATTAAGAAAAGCAGAAGCTCGTGCTCATATCTTAGAAGGTTTACGTATTGCGCTTGATCATCTAGATGAAGTAATTAAGTTAATTCGTAGCTCTCAAACAACAGAAATTGCCCGTAATGGTTTAATGGAACAATTTGAATTAAGCTATGAACAGGCTCAGGCTATTCTCGATATGCGTTTACAACGTCTAACAGGATTAGAGCGAGATAAGATTGAGAATGAATACAACGAATTAATCGCTAAAATTACTGAGCTAAAAGCCATTCTTGCTAATGACGAGAGAGTATTAGAGATTATTCGTGAGGAATTACATGAAGTAAAAGAGAAATTCAATGATCAACGTCGTACGATTATCTCGATGAACGAAGATCACCTTGAAGATGAAGATTTGATTCCTCGTCAAAATGTGGTCATCACCCTTACACACCATGGCTATATCAAGCGTATGCCAATTTCTACATACCGTAGTCAAAGACGTGGTGGAAAAGGGATTCAAGGAATGGGTACGAATGATGATGACTTTATGCAACATCTATTTACAACAAACTCACATCATACGATTCTCTTCTTTACGAATAAAGGGAAGGTGTATCGCTTAAAAGGATATGAAATCCCTGAACTTGGGCGTACAGCTAAAGGGATTCCAATTATTAATCTCTTGCAAATTGAGCAAGATGAGACGATAAGTACCGTTATCCCAATTGAAGAGTTTGATGAAAATTCGTATCTTTTCTTCCTAACTAAACACGGAATTGCTAAACGTACACAGCTTTCATCATTTGCTAACATACGTCGTGGTGGTTTGTTTGCAATTACTTTACGTGGTGAAGATGAATTACATGGTGTTCGTTTAACAGATGGAAACCGAGAGATTATCATTGGTACAAAGAATGGTATGGCGATTAGGTTCCAGGAAGATGATGTTCGATTAATGGGACGTACAGCTGGCGGTGTGAAAGGGATTTCCCTAACAAACGATGATCATGTAGTTGGTATGGATATTTTAGAAGAAGGACACCAAGTACTGATTGTAACTGAAAATGGGTATGGAAAACGAACTCCAATTGAAGAGTACCGTGTCCAAAATCGTGGCGGTAAAGGAATCAAGACATGTAATATTACCGATAAAAACGGTTTGCTTGTTGCCTTGAAAATTGTATCCGACGATCACGATATCATGATCATCACAGCAAGTGGTATCATCATTCGTATGCATGTTGAAGGGATCTCAACCACTGGTCGTAATACACAAGGTGTTACTTTAATCCGAGTAAATGAAGGGGAAGAAGTAGCAACTGTAGCTAGAGTAGATATTGAAGATGAAGAAGTAGAAGAATTGGAAGATATAGAATCAGAAGAAGGTGTAGAATCTACAGAAGAAGGTCAAGGACTTGCTACTGACGTTTCTATTGAAGATGATTCAAATTCCGAGGAATAAAACGAACCTCCTAAGACTAACAACGTCTTAGGAGGTTTTTTGTGTTAATCGACCTTATTTAATTCCTTTATTTAACAATTTGAAAATTAAAAGTTCCCTTATTTAAAAGTTCCCTTATTTGTTTTATAATGTATAATAAAGGCATAAAGAACTAGTTCTAATTAATCAGTATAGGGAGGGTAGGTATGAAAATTACTCCTAATCAGCTAATTGAAGGATGCATTCTATCAGTTCCGATAATGGGCCATACAGATACCCCGATTGTAAAAGAGAACACGGTCTTAAATGCTAACCATATATCGGCTATCAAATCTTTCTTAGTACCAATAGTGGAAGTTGAATCCACCCTTGCTAATGGAGAAAAATTTAAGCCACAAGGAATAATATACGAGTCAAATAAAGAAATAAAAGGAGAAGTTAAAAAAGAAAAGAAGTTTATAGAGATCTATAATGAAGCTGTTAAACAATATCGAAAGCTGTATATAGAGTGGCAATCAGGCAAAAAAGTAGAGATGATATATGTTAGAAAGTGCTTAACACCACTTTTTGAATATATACTAGACCATCCTAAAGAGCTGTTAACGATCCATCACCTAAGCAAAGTTGAGGAATACATTTATCATCATTCTGTTTCCGTAGGATGCTTAGCGGCATTTATAGCCAAGAAACTTCATTATTCAAAGCGTGATTGGTTACAGGTTGGTATAGCTGGAGCGCTATGTGATGCAGGGATGTCTAAGGTTCCTAGTAAGATTTTGATGAAAAAGGGTCCATTAAGTAAATTTGAATTTAATGAGATCAAAAAACATCCTGTGCATTCTTATAACATGTTAAAAGAAGTAACAGGAGTTTCTAATGCTATCTTATTATCTGTCCTCCAACATCATGAACGAATTGATCGTAGTGGCTATCCGTTGAGGAGTGACAAAAAAAAGCTACATACTTTTAGTCAAGTTATTGCGGTAGCCGATGTTTTTCATGCTATGACCTCTGAACGTATTTATAGTAAAAAGCAATCGCCTTACGATGTACTTAATCATTTGTGTAAGGATCATTTCGGGAGATTTGAACATCGAATCATACAAACGTTTTGCGAAAGCTTTAGTCAACTTTCAATCGGTGCAAGAGTTCGTTTGAAAAGTGGCGTCCAAGCAGAAATTATATTCTTTAATAATCAGCGTCTAAATAATCCTATGTTAAAGCTTCTTCACACTGGGGAAATTTTTGAACTCAATGAAGATCAGTCATTGCAAATTGAAGTGATTGTGTAATAAAGGTGAGAGGTTCTCATCTTTATATATTTTTCTTTTAAAAAAAAGTGTTGCATAAAATATTTACTGTATGTTATATTATTACTTGTCGCTGAGACGAACCACAACAACGCAAACAAAACAACTTAAAAAAAGATGTTGACGGAACGTTGCTGTGATGGTATATTAGTTAGGTCGCCAACGAGCGACGGACGAAAAAGTTCTTTGAAAACTGAACAAAAGCCAAGCGAAATAGAGATACATGATATCTCGTCAATTTTTAAAACAAGATGCTAGCGTATCTTATGTAAGTGAGCTTAATCAAACACTTTTATGGAGAGTTTGATCCTGGCTCAGGACGAACGCTGGCGGCGTGCCTAATACATGCAAGTCGAGCGGACTGATGGGAGCTTGCTCCCTGATGTTAGCGGCGGACGGGTGAGTAACACGTGGGCAACCTACCTGTAAGACTGGGATAACTCCGGGAAACCGGGGCTAATACCGGATAACCCGTTCCTCCTCATGGAGGGACGGTAAAAGATGGCTTCTTGCTATCACTTACAGATGGGCCCGCGGCGCATTAGCTAGTTGGTAAGGTAATGGCTTACCAAGGCGACGATGCGTAGCCGACCTGAGAGGGTGATCGGCCACACTGGGACTGAGACACGGCCCAGACTCCTACGGGAGGCAGCAGTAGGGAATCTTCCGCAATGGACGAAAGTCTGACGGAGCAACGCCGCGTGAGTGATGAAGGTTTTCGGATCGTAAAGCTCTGTTGTTAGGGAAGAACAAGTGCCGTTCGAATAGGGCGGCACCTTGACGGTACCTAACCAGAAAGCCACGGCTAACTACGTGCCAGCAGCCGCGGTAATACGTAGGTGGCAAGCGTTGTCCGGAATTATTGGGCGTAAAGCGCGCGCAGGCGGTCTTTTAAGTCTGATGTGAAAGCCCACGGCTCAACCGTGGAGGGTCATTGGAAACTGGGAGACTTGAGTACAGAAGAGGAGAGTGGAATTCCACGTGTAGCGGTGAAATGCGTAGATATGTGGAGGAACACCAGTGGCGAAGGCGACTCTCTGGTCTGTAACTGACGCTGAGGCGCGAAAGCGTGGGGAGCAAACAGGATTAGATACCCTGGTAGTCCACGCCGTAAACGATGAGTGCTAGGTGTTAGGGGTTTCGATGCCCTTAGTGCCGAAGTTAACACATTAAGCACTCCGCCTGGGGAGTACGACCGCAAGGTTGAAACTCAAAGGAATTGACGGGGGCCCGCACAAGCAGTGGAGCATGTGGTTTAATTCGAAGCAACGCGAAGAACCTTACCAGGTCTTGACATCCTTTGACAACCCTAGAGATAGGGCTTTCCCCTTCGGGGGACAAAGTGACAGGTGGTGCATGGTTGTCGTCAGCTCGTGTCGTGAGATGTTGGGTTAAGTCCCGCAACGAGCGCAACCCTTGATCTTAGTTGCCAGCATTCAGTTGGGCACTCTAAGGTGACTGCCGGTGACAAACCGGAGGAAGGTGGGGACGACGTCAAATCATCATGCCCCTTATGACCTGGGCTACACACGTGCTACAATGGATGGTACAAAGGGCTGCAAAACCGCGAGGTTGAGCGAATCCCATAAAGCCATTCTCAGTTCGGATTGTAGGCTGCAACTCGCCTACATGAAGCCGGAATTGCTAGTAATCGCGGATCAGCATGCCGCGGTGAATACGTTCCCGGGCCTTGTACACACCGCCCGTCACACCACGAGAGTTTGTAACACCCGAAGTCGGTGAGGTAACCTTTTGGAGCCAGCCGCCTAAGGTGGGACAGATGATTGGGGTGAAGTCGTAACAAGGTAGCCGTATCGGAAGGTGCGGCTGGATCACCTCCTTTCTATGGAGTATTTAACTCTAGTCGATATATGATCTTACGATCATATACGCTTTGGTCTTTTGTTCAGTTTTGAAGGAACTATCCTTCAATTAAATACTAATTCTCACCAAGTTGAGTAAGAGTTAGTACTTGGTTCTTTGAAAACTAGATAATGAAATGTAAACATGAAATGTTCATCGGACTCTTTAAATAGAGAAGATTGAACGAGCATGTCAAGAATTCAACAACCTTTTTTAAATGTTGGTTAAGTTAGAAAGGGCGCACGGTGAATGCCTTGGCACTAGGAGCCGAAGAAGGACGCGACGAACGGCGAAACGCCTCGGGGAGCTGTAAGTGAGCTTTGATCCGAGGATATCCGAATGGGGGAACCCACTATTCGTAATGGAATAGTACCCATGCCTGAATACATAGGGCATGAGGAGGCAGACCTGGGGAACTGAAACATCTAAGTACCCAGAGGAAGAGAAAGCAAATGCGATTACCTGAGTAGCGGCGAGCGAAACGGTAACAGCCCAAACCAAGAGGCTTGCCTCTTGGGGTTGTAGGACACTCTATACGGAGTTACAAAGAAATAGGATAGGCGAAGCGATCTGGAAAGATCCGCGAGACAAGGTAACAGCCCTGTAGTCGAAATTCTATTTCCTCCAGAGTGGATCCTGAGTACGGCGGGACACGTGAAACCCCGTCGGAATCCGGGAGGACCATCTCCCAAGGCTAAATACTCCCTAGTGACCGATAGTGAACCAGTACCGTGAGGGAAAGGTGAAAAGCACCCCGGAAGGGGAGTGAAACAGATCCTGAAACCGTGTGCCTACAACTAGTTGGAGCCCGTTAATGGGTGACAGCGTGCCTTTTGTAGAATGAACCGGCGAGTTACGATGTCGTGCAAGGTTAAGCTGATAAGGCGGAGCCGTAGCGAAAGCGAGTCTGAATAGGGCGCATGAGTACGCCGTCGTAGACCCGAAACCGTGTGATCTACCCATGTCCAGGGTGAAGTTCAGGTAACACTGAATGGAGGCCCGAACCCACGCATGTTGAAAAATGCGGGGATGAGGTGTGGGTAGGGGTGAAATGCCAATCGAACTCGGAAATAGCTGGTTCTCCCCGAAATAGCTTTAGGGCTAGCCTCGAGGTTGAGAGTTTTGGAGGTAGAGCACTGATTGGACTAGGGGTCCCCACAGGATTACCGAATTCAGTCAAACTCCGAATGCCAAAAACTTTTACTCGGGAGTCAGACTGCGAGTGCTAAGATCCGTAGTCAAGAGGGAAACAGCCCAGACCATCAGCTAAGGTCCCAAAGTATACGTTAAGTGGAAAAGGATGTGGAGTTGCCCAGACAACCAGGATGTTGGCTTAGAAGCAGCCACCATTTAAAGAGTGCGTAATAGCTCACTGGTCGAGTGACTCTGCGCCGAAAATGTACCGGGGCTAAACGTATCACCGAAGCTATGGATTGACACCTTAGGTGTCAGTGGTAGGGGAGCGTTCTAAGTGCTGCGAAGTCAGACCGAGAGGACTGGTGGAGCGCTTAGAAGTGAGAATGCCGGTATGAGTAGCGAAAAGAGGGGTGAGAATCCCCTCCGTCGAAAGCCCAAGGTTTCCTGAGGAAGGCTCGTCCGCTCAGGGTAAGTCGGGACCTAAGCCGAGGCTGAAAAGCGTAGGCGATGGACAACAGGTTGAAATTCCTGTACCACCTCCTCACCGTTTGAGTAATGGGGGGACGCAGAAAGGTAGGGTAAGCGCACTGATGGATATGTGCGTCCAAGCAATTAGGCTGAGAAGTAGGTAAATCCGCTTCTCGTGAAGGCTGAGTTGTGATGGCGAGGGAAATTTAGTACCGAAGTTCCTGATCCTACACTGCCAAGAAAAGCCTCTAGCGAGGTGAGAGGTGCCCGTACCGCAAACCGACACAGGTAGGCGAGAAGAGAATTCTAAGACGCTCGGGAGAACTCTCGTTAAGGAACTCGGCAAAATGACCCCGTAACTTCGGGAGAAGGGGTGCTCTATTAGGGTGTATGCCCGAGAGAGCCGCAGTGAAAAGATCCAAGCGACTGTTTAGCAAAAACACAGGTCTCTGCGAAGCCGCAAGGCGAAGTATAGGGGCTGACACCTGCCCGGTGCTGGAAGGTTAAGAGGAGGGGTTATCCCTTACGGGAGAAGCTCTGAATTGAAGCCCCAGTAAACGGCGGCCGTAACTATAACGGTCCTAAGGTAGCGAAATTCCTTGTCGGGTAAGTTCCGACCCGCACGAATGGTGTAACGACTTGGATACTGTCTCAACGAGAGACCCGGTGAAATTATAGTACCTGTGAAGATGCAGGTTACCCGCGACAGGACGGAAAGACCCCATGGAGCTTTACTGTAGCTTGATATTGGATGTTGGTACAGTTTGTACAGGATAGGTAGGAGCCTTGGAAGTCGGAGCGCCAGCTTCGATGGAGGCGTCGGTGGGATACTACCCTGACTGTGCTGACATTCTAACCTCGAACCGTGATCCGGTTCAGGGACAGTGTCAGGTGGGCAGTTTGACTGGGGCGGTCGCCTCCTAAACAGTAACGGAGGCGCCCAAAGGTTCCCTCAGAATGGTTGGAAATCATTCGAAGAGTGCAAAGGCATAAGGGAGCTTGACTGCGAGACCTACAAGTCGAGCAGGGACGAAAGTCGGGCTTAGTGATCCGGTGGTTCCGCATGGAAGGGCCATCGCTCAACGGATAAAAGCTACCCTGGGGATAACAGGCTTATCTCCCCCAAGAGTCCACATCGACGGGGAGGTTTGGCACCTCGATGTCGGCTCATCGCATCCTGGGGCTGAAGTAGGTCCCAAGGGTTGGGCTGTTCGCCCATTAAAGCGGTACGCGAGCTGGGTTCAGAACGTCGTGAGACAGTTCGGTCCCTATCCGTCGCGGGCGTAGGAAATTTGAGAGGAGCTGTCCTTAGTACGAGAGGACCGGGATGGACACACCGCTGGTGTACCAGTTGTTCCGCCAGGAGCATCGCTGGGTAGCTACGTGTGGACGGGATAAGTGCTGAAAGCATCTAAGCATGAAGCCCCCCTCAAGATGAGATTTCCCATGGAGTTAATCCAGTAAGACCCCTTAGAGATGATGAGGTTGATAGGTCTGGTGTGGAAGCGTGGCGACACGTGGAGCTGACAGATACTAATCGGTCGAGGACTTATCCAAATTATTCTTGACACATGTTTACGGAAACCACGCTAAGTTCGCGACGTCCTGTCGCAACGCCTGGTACCCACGTCCTGTGGGCATTATCTAGTTTTGAGAGAACCACTCTCAATCAAATAGTCTGGTGGCGATAGCAAAGAGGTCACACCCGTTCCCATGCCGAACACGGTCGTTAAGCTCTTTTGCGCCGATGGTAGTTGGGGGCTTCCCCCTGTGAGAGTAGGACGTTGCCAGGCGATCAAGCATTCCATTTATGGAATGCTTTTTTTGATGCATAAAGAGTATAAAGGCGCAATAGAGCTTACTGGTCCGAAGGAACAGCAACTTCTTTGATTACTTCGTAGGATTTGCCGTGAAAAAGCTTCCATGAGAAACATCATGCCTTTCCCCCTGTGAGACGAGTTCTTTCACTTCGTCAAGCTACGTGAAAAGCTTCGGAGCAAAGCGGCATGCCTAGAACCATCCCCGAAGAAGAGAAAGAATGAGCCAGGACGTTGCCAGGCGATCAAGCATTCCATTTATGGAATGCTTTTTTTGATGCATAAAATAGAGAGAAAGCATTCCATCAATATGGGATGCTTTATTTATGCTTATAGACTATAAAATTGTTAATTACTTTGTACGATCGGGTAGCAGAGTATCTACTACTAGAGCGCTAATTCTAGAAGTGGTAAAGTCAATATACTGTGTAATGAAAGGAAGGTCATTCCCATCAAAAGTATGAATCAACTCTCCCCACCACTCTGTTTCATATCGACATATCATACTTAGATTGTATAACAATAAATAATGAACCAGAAGCTCAGGCATACCAAGATATCCTTCTCTAGAGCGGAAGAGATAGGGATGTCCTTGATTGTCAAAGGTAAAAGGAAAGCCAGATGAGGGGGAAGGCTTTTTAGAATAAGGAATGGTTATCAACTGTCTCCCTTCCGTGATAGTTACTCCTTTTTTACTCCAGGGCTGCTCTTTATACTTAATAAATTGCTCGAAGCGATTCACTGTCATATGATATGAATCTAAAATGGATGAATCATATTGAATGGACTGATTGTGAAAAGTTCCTTTAAATAGGAAAGGTTGTTGGTTAAATTGTATAAATAGTGATTCCATTTCAGGTAACTGTTGGAGTAGGTGTCGCATTTTAAATTTATCATTAGCCAAATGTTTCATGTGGAACATTTTAGCGAGTGCATGTGTAAATAAACCATTCTTTTGAATTTTTACTTCGTCATCTAAAAAGATAAAACCTGATTTTTTTCGTTTTCTAGTTGTAACGCCATGAGCAAGCACTTGTGAATTTTCTGGATACGTAGGATCCTTAGTTAAAATGATTGCTTTAAGGAATTGAACTAAACCATAAAAAAGTAACATTGGCTTTAAATCCATTGGAGCTTTTTTTGCTTGATCAATATAGAGATTTCCGTGTTTTAAATGATAAATAAATGAGTAGCATGTGTGGAAGCTTTTTGTTTTTGCTTGATCAATATTTATACTCTCATATGATTTAGTAAGGTAGGACCTGGTATAAGCAGCTGAATAAAAAGGTACCAGTTTTTTTGTGGGATAAGTCATGTTCATCACTACACCTTTTTCTGTTTATTTGGAAAAGTCGCACTTTATATGGTTTCTTGACAGTAGTTTGCCCAGTTGATAAGCTACTAATAATATTTTCAACAATGATTTGTGGAATGAACAAAACGATTGTTCATTTATTTAAGAAGCTTTTGGGGAGGATGAATGTGCTGATGTGGGAGAATAAATTTCAAAAAGAGGGTTTAACGTTTGATGATGTGTTGTTAGTTCCAGCTCGTTCAGAAATACTACCGCGTGATGTTTCAGTGAAAACGAAGCTATCTGAAAATCTGCAACTGAATATTCCTTTAATAAGTGCAGGAATGGACACAGTAACAGAGGCTGAAATGGCTATTGCTATGGCACGCGAAGGTGGCCTTGGGATTGTTCATAAAAACATGTCGATTGAAGAGCAGGCTGAACAAGTGGATCGTGTTAAGCGTTCAGAAAGTGGAGTTATTACAAATCCATTCTTTTTAACGCCTGATCGTCAAGTATTTGATGCAGAGCATTTAATGGGTAAATATCGTATATCTGGAGTTCCGATTGTTGATGAAGAACAAAAGCTTGTAGGGATTTTAACAAACCGAGACTTGCGTTTTATTGAAGATTATTCAATCCTAATTGATGAAGTGATGACAAAAGAAGATTTAGTCACTGCTTCTGTAGGCACTACATTACAAGAAGCTGAATCCATTTTACAAAAGTACAAAATTGAGAAGCTACCACTTGTAGATGACGAGGGTGTCTTAAAAGGTCTTATCACCATTAAGGATATTGAGAAAGTGATAGAATTCCCTAACTCCGCAAAAGATTCACAAGGTAGATTAGTAGTTGGTGCAGCTATTGGTGTATCTGCTGATGCTGATACTCGCATTGCTGCATTAGTTGAAGCTGGAGTTGATGCTATTGTTATTGACACAGCACACGGTCACTCTAAAGGCGTATTAGATAAAGTACGTGCTGTACGGGATCTATATCCAAACCTTACAATTATCGCTGGTAATGTAGCAACAGCAGAAGCTACACGTGACTTAATTGAAGCTGGTGCAGATGTAGTAAAAGTAGGTATTGGTCCAGGATCTATTTGTACTACACGTATTGTTGCAGGGATTGGTGTGCCGCAAATTACGGCTGTATATGATTGTGCAACTGAAGCTAGAAAACATGGAGTACCAATAATTGCAGATGGTGGAATTAAGTATTCTGGTGATATTGTGAAGGCATTAGCTGCAGGTGGACATGCTGTTATGCTTGGAAGCTTATTAGCTGGTGTAAGTGAGAGTCCTGGAGAACGTGAGATTTATCAAGGACGTCAATTTAAAGTGTATCGCGGTATGGGTTCACTAGGTGCAATGGAGAAGGGAAGTAAAGATCGTTACTTCCAAGAAAATGCACAGAAGCTAGTGCCTGAAGGAATTGAAGGGCGCATTCCTTATAAAGGACCTTTAAATGATACGATCCATCAATTACTTGGTGGTTTGCGTGCAGGTATGGGCTATTGTGGAACTCCTACATTGGATGCACTACGTAGTGATGGTCAGTTTATTCGTATTACTGGAGCAGGATTGCGCGAGAGTCATCCTCATGACGTTCAAATTACGAAAGAAGCACCAAACTACTCGATGTAAGCTGTTTGATTTAATAAATAAAAAAGGTATAAAGACTATGATAGATAGGGCCTTCCCTATCTATTTTTTTATGGTTTCTTATGATAAAATAACGTCTATGTGAGAAATTTGTGGAGGTGCGATTGTGAAATTTTTAGGTAACAAACAATGGGTTGCGGCTTTTATGGCAATTCTATTAACTGCTAGTCTAATTGTACAACCAAATACAGTTGAGGCAGCACTCGATTTGGAAGCAGAATCAGCTATTTTAGTGGATGCAGAGTCAGGTAAAGTTTTATATCAAAAGAATATAGATGCTATTTTACCAACGGCTAGTATGACTAAGATGATGAGTGAGTATTTAATCCTTGAAGCGATTGATGAAGGACGTATTAGTTGGGATCAACAAGTGCCAATTAGTGATTGGGTAAGAACATTATCTCATCAAACGGCATTATCAAATGTTCCACTTCGCCAAGATTTAGTAACTTATTCAGTTAGAGAATTGTATGAATCTGTCGCTATTTATTCTGCTAATGCATCAACCATTGCACTAGCGGAACTTATCTCAGGCTCAGAGACTGAATTTGTAAATCAAATGAATGAAAAAGGTGCGGAGCTTGGGTTAGAGGATTACGAATTTGTAAACTCTACCGGGTTAAACAACAGTGACCTACAAGGTAATCATCCAGATGGTACTGGTGATGAAGCTGAGAATATGATGTCGGCTAGAGCAACAGCGAAGCTTGCATATGCCCTTATTCGTGATTATCCAGAAGTACTTGATACAGCTAGCATCCCAATGAAAGATTTCCAAGCGGGTCCTGATGAAGTCATCCCGATGGAAAATTGGAACTGGATGCTTTCATCGATTCGTCCACAACATGATTATGATGGTATCGATGGATTAAAAACAGGTTACACATCAGCTGCAGGTAATGCTTTCACAGGTACAGCAGAACGTGATGGGTTACGATTAATCTCAGTTGTTATGCGTACAGATACACGTGATGATCGTTTTAATGAAACGAGAAAGTTAATGGATTATGGATTTAACAACTTTAGCACTGTTGACCTATATGATGAAGGATATGTTGTCGAAGGTGAAGAAACGGTGCCAGTTGTTGGAGGAAAAGAGCGTGAAGTGTCAATTTCTAGCTCTGAAGCATTATCAGCTGTGGTAAGAAATGGACAAGATGATCAATATAATGCAACATTAGTACTTGATCAAGATAAACTAAATGAAGATGGCGAATTAGTTGCTCCTTTTGAGGCAGGGGAAGCAGTAGGATCTCTTACCCTTACATCTGAAGGTGAAGATGAGCAGTTCTTATATGCTGAGCAACAAGACGGAGTAACAATGGTAACTGATACCGCTGTTGAAGAAGCTGGATGGTTCACGAAGATGATGCGTGGAATTGGTGGATTCTTTTCTGGGATCTGGAATGCAGCTGTCAATACAGTAAGTGGATGGTTTTCATAAAAAGAAAGATTAGCCATCTATAAGAAACAACGGGGCTACTTTATAGAAAGTGGCCCGTTGTTTTTAAAAATAATAACAGAAAATTATGCGAATCTTATCTTTTTGCGGTATACTATTAGAGATTAAGAAGACTAACTAACATGAATGTTCTAGGAGGAAATACATATGAGTCAAACAGGTACTGATCGTGTAAAGCGTGGAATGGCAGAAATGCAAAAAGGTGGCGTCATTATGGACGTTATCAATGCAGAGCAAGCAAAAATTGCTGAAGAAGCAGGTGCAGTTGCAGTTATGGCACTTGAGCGTGTACCAGCTGATATTCGTGCAGCTGGCGGAGTAGCACGTATGGCAGATCCAACAATTGTAGAAGAGGTTCTTAACGCAGTTTCAATTCCAGTAATGGCTAAAGCACGTATTGGTCATATTGTAGAGGCACGCATTCTTGAATCAATGGGTGTTGACTATATTGATGAAAGTGAAGTATTAACTCCTGCGGATGAAGTGTACCACTTGTACAAGCGTGATTTTACTGTTCCTTTCGTTTGTGGGGCACGTGACTTAGGTGAGGCTGCACGTCGTATTGGTGAAGGTGCTTCTATGCTTCGTACGAAAGGTGAGCCTGGTACAGGGAACATTGTAGAAGCAGTTCGTCACATGCGTATGATGCAAGCTCAAGTGAAAAAAGTAGCTGGCATGTCTGTAGATGAATTAATGACTGAAGCAAAGAACCTAGGTGCATCTTATGACCTTCTTCTTGAAATTAAAGAAACAGGTAAGCTACCTGTTGTAAACTTTGCTGCAGGTGGAATTGCAACTCCAGCAGATGCAGCATTAATGATGCAACTTGGTGCAGATGGAGTATTCGTGGGATCAGGTATTTTCAAGTCTGAAAACCCTGAGAAATTTGCTCGTGCGATTGTTGAAGCAACAACACACTACGAAGATTATGCTCTAATTGCTCAATTATCAAAAGGTCTTGGTACAGCAATGAAAGGGATTGAAATTTCAACTCTACAACCATCTGAGCGTATGCAAGAGCGTGGTTGGTAAGAGAGCACTAAGTTTTTGATATAGAAAGGAAACAACGTGATGGTTAAAGTAGGAGTATTGGCCTTACAAGGCGCTGTACGTGAACATGTTACTTGTCTACAAGCACCGGATGTAGAAGTGATCGTCGTTAAGAAGATTGAACAACTAAGTGAGTTAGACGGTCTTGTTTTACCTGGTGGTGAAAGCACAACAATGAGACGATTAATTGATAAGTACGAATTTCTTGAGCCACTTAAAGCCTTTGCAGCATCAGGAAAGCCCGTCTTCGGTACATGTGCAGGTCTTATTTTAATGGCAAAAGACATTGTTGGCCAAAATGAAGGTCACCTTTCTCTAATGAATATGACGGTAGAGCGTAATGCTTTTGGACGTCAACGTGAGAGCTTTGAAGCCGATCTGATGGTGACTGATGTTGGGGATGATGTGAGAGCTGTCTTCATTCGTGCTCCGCTTATTAAAGAAGTAGGCGAGAATGTAGAGATCATTTCAAAGTTCAATGATGAGATTGTTGCAGCAAGAGAAGGTCGCTTTCTAGCATGTTCTTTCCATCCGGAATTAACTGATGACCATCGTTTTCATCAGTATTTTGTGAAGATGGTTGCACAAGCTAAGCTAAAAGGTGTAAAATCTGTATAACAGACAATGCGTCGATAGGGAATAGTATATAAGATGGTCACTTCAGAGAGCTGACGGTAGGTGCAAGTCAGTGTAGCCTTTTATAGAATCCACCCTTGAGTGAATGGTGAGGCGCGAGCTTAAATCGTTCCGGTTAGATACCCGTTATGTATCTAGAGTGGTCTATATGTTTCATATAGGCAACAAGGGTGGTATCGCGGGTGCTCTCGTCCCTTCTTCTTGAGTGGAGAATGGATGAGGGCGCTTTTTTGTTTGGATTAATTAAGGACAAATGAAGGAGGAATATACATGTTAGACGTAAAACGACTTAGAAATGATTTTGCTGAAATTAAGGAAAAGTTAGCGACACGCGGCGAGGATATCTCGGGTCTTGATCGTTTTGGTGATTTAGATGAGAAGCGTCGTGCGATTATTGTAGAGGTGGAAGAATTAAAAAGCAGACGTAACCAAGTTTCACAAGAGGTAGCTCAGCTTAAACGCGAGAAAAAGGATGCAGATCACCTTATTAAAGAAACGAGAGAAGTATCTGAGCGAGTGAAGCAACTAGATGAAGAGCTACGTACAATTGAAACGGAGCTTGATGACTTACTTCTTACGATTCCAAATGTGCCACATGAGTCAACGCCCATCGGTAAAACAGAAGATGATAATGTAGAAGCTCGTAATTGGGGAGAGGTACGCTCATTTGACTTTGAACCAAAACCACATTGGGATCTAGCAACAGATCTAGGAATTCTTGATTTTGAGCGTGCTTCAAAGGTCACAGGTAGTCGTTTTGTCTTTTATAAAGGTCTAGGAGCCCGTCTTGAGCGTGCATTAATGAACTTTATGATGGACCTCCATCAAGATGAGCATGGCTATGAAGAAGTGCTACCACCTTATATGGTGAACCGTACAAGCATGACAGGGACAGGGCAACTTCCGAAGTTTGAAGAAGATGCATTTAAGATTCGTGAGGAAGATTATTTCTTAATTCCAACCGCAGAGGTACCTGTCACAAACATGCATCGTGATGAGATTTTACAAGGAGAACAATTACCGATTGCTTATACAGCTTTTAGCGCTTGTTTCCGCTCAGAAGCAGGTTCAGCAGGACGTGATACGCGTGGATTGATTCGTCAACACCAATTCAATAAAGTAGAACTTGTGCGCTTTGTAAAGCCAGAAGACTCTTACGCTGAGCTTGAGAATTTAACGGGACATGCAGAGAAGGTGCTTCAATTACTTGAACTGCCTTATCGTGTAATGAGTATGTGTACAGCCGACTTAGGGTTCACTGCAGCGAAAAAATACGATATAGAAGTATGGATTCCAAGCTATGATTCTTATCGTGAAATTTCTTCTTGCAGTAATTTTGAAGATTTCCAAGCACGTCGTGCGAATATCAAGTTCCGTCGTGACACAAAAGCCAAGGCAGAATTTGTTCATACTTTAAACGGATCAGGCCTTGCAGTCGGCCGTACAGTGGCAGCAATCCTAGAGAATTACCAACAAGCTGACGGATCAATTGAAATTCCTAAAGTGCTTCGTCCTTATATGGGTAACATTGAGAAAATTGGTTAAGAGACAAAACCCCTTATAGCGGTTGCTATAAGGGGTTGTTTTTATACGTAATTTGGTTTGCGTTCTCCTGAAGCAATCTCTTCCATGTAGTGACATGCTGCCTGATGACCTTCTTTCATATAGTCAGCAGAACGCAGTTCAGGAGTGTCTGTTTTACACTTTTCCGATGCAAACGGGCAACGAGTGTGGAAACGACATCCAGTAGGAGGGTCAATTGGAGAGGGGACGTCACCTTTTAAGATAATACGTTCCTTCTTACGCTCAGGATCTGGTACAGGAATCGCTGATAATAACGCTTTTGTATATGGATGCTGAGGGTTATCAAATAATGATTTTTTATCACCAATTTCAACAATACGTCCAAGGTACATAACGATTACACGATCAGAGATATGACGAACAACCCCAAGGTCGTGGGAGATGAACAAGTATGTTAACTGGAATTCGCGCTGTAGTCGTTTTAATAAGTTAATTACCTGTGCTTGAATCGATACATCAAGGGCCGATACCGCTTCATCACAAATAATAAGCTTAGGATCTACAGATAGTGCACGTGCAATTCCGATACGTTGACGTTGTCCACCACTGAATTCATGGGGAAAGCGATCTGCTTGGTGAGCACCGAGACCAACTGTTTCCATTAATTCTTTTATGCGATCTGCACGTTTATTACGTGGGATCACATTTTGAATTTCCATTGCTTCTTCTAAAACTTGACGAACGGTTTGACGTGGGTTGATGGAAGCGTAAGGATCTTGGAAAATGATCTGTAAATCTTTACGCTTCTTACGCATCTGTGCCTTATTAAGACCAAGGAGGTCCTTGCCGTCAAATTCCACTGTACCATCAGTAGGCTCATCAAGACGAAGAATAGCACGACCTGTTGTCGATTTACCACAGCCTGATTCCCCTACAATACTTACTGTTTCACCTTCATAAATAGTAAATGATACACCATCTACAGCTTTAACGTGATTAACAGTACGACCAAGCAACCCACCTTTAATAGGGAAGTATTGCTTTAAGTCATTAACTTTAAGAAGTTCTTTCTTCATACACGTTCACCTCCGGGTCCCCATCCCACTCATCTGAATAGATCCAGCAACGGATTTGGTTTCCATTTTCATCTTCCTCAAGATCAGGTAAACGCTCGCGGCAGATGTCACTAGCAAATGGACAACGCGGAGCGAATCTACAGCCTTTTGGCATATCTGCAGGACTTGGTACAGATCCTTTAATAACAGACAACTCTTCTCCATCCACGTCGATATCATGACGGGGTAGAGATTTAAGAAGACCAACTGTATATGGGTGACGTGGATTTTTGAATAGTTCGTTGATGCTTGCATATTCAACCACTTTACCGCAATACATAACGGCTACATAATCACATGTCTCAGCAACAACACCAAGGTCATGTGTAATCATAATGATGGACATACCTAAACGATCTTGAAGATCTTTCATCAATTCAAGAATTTGTGCTTGAATCGTTACATCAAGAGCAGTAGTAGGCTCATCGGCAATAAGAAGTTCAGGATTACATGCAAGAGCCATAGCGATCATGACACGCTGACGCATTCCGCCAGATAGTTCATATGGATATTGGTGTACGCGTTTTTCTGGTGAAGGAATACCAACTAACTTAAGCATCTCAATCGAACGTTCAATTGCTTTTTTCTTCCCAAGGCCCTCATGGATTTGGAATGATTCACCGATTTGTTGCCCTACTGTATAAACAGGGTTTAAAGAAGTCATTGGTTCTTGGAAAATCATTGAGATTTCATTTCCGCGAATTTTACGCATTTTCGCTTCT
The DNA here is from genome assembly GCF_040939795.1 of Alkalihalophilus sp. As8PL. Lineage (GTDB taxonomy): Bacteria > Bacillota > Bacilli > Bacillales > Bacillaceae_D > Alkalihalophilus > Alkalihalophilus lindianensis. Next base: position 1,928,795 of record NZ_CP162551.1, on the reverse strand, counting down.
GTTTTAGAAAGAAGATCTTCTCCCTTAAACAGAATTTCTCCACCGACCACTTTACCTGGGTTTTGGATTAAACGAAGAATCGAAAGCGAGGTAATACTTTTACCTGAACCTGATTCCCCAACAATTCCAAGTGTTTTTCCTTTTGGTACATCAAATGTAACACCATCAACAGCCTTCACTTCAGAATGCTCCATGAAAAATGATGTACGCAAGTCACGCACTTGAATAATGGATTCATTAGTAGTCAATTTTTTTCACACCCCTCATTAATAAGTGAGTCTTAATCAAGGTCAATACGCTTGTTTAAGAAGCGATAAGAAATATCTACGAGTAAGTTAACAAGAACGAACAATAATGAAATAACAAGAACAGTACCTTGAACGATAGGGAAGTCACGAGCACGAATGGCATCAATGATTAAGCGTCCCATTCCGTTAATAGCAAATACAGTCTCAGTTAGAACAGTACCACCTAGTAATACACCAAACTGTAAACCAACAACGGTTACAACTGGGATTAGAGCATTTTTAAGAGCATGTCGGTAAATAACAACGCGCTCTTTTACCCCTTTAGCACGTGCAGTACGGATATAATCTTGTCCAATTACTTCTAACATACTTGAACGAGTCATACGTGCTACGATTGCAGCACCTGCTGTACCAAGGGTTATAACTGGTAACACAGCTTGCTGCCAGGTTCCCCAACCCGAAGGTAAGAATATTCGCCATTCAATTGCGAAATACTGAATTAACATTAAACCAAGCCAAAAGTTAGGCATTGAAAGTCCAAATAGAGCAACAATCATAATCATTGTATCTAAGAATGTGTAATGTCTTGTTGCAGAAATAATTCCTGCAATTAAACCAATAAATACACTTAAAATCGTACTATAAATGGCAAGCTCAATGGTTACCCAAAACCTACCGCTGATCTCTTGAGTTACTTCACGACCACTGCGAATCGAGTTTCCTAAGTCACCTTGAATCGCATTTCCAATATAATTAAAATACTGTTTTGGAAGTGGGTCATTTAAACCTAATCGCTCACGCATTTGTTCTACTTGAGCTTCAGATGCACTTTCCCCGGCAATAATCTGTGCTGGGTCACCAGGAATGAGGTGCATCATGGAGAAAACGAGAATTGTAACACCAAAAAGAACAGGGATTGTTTGAATTAATCGTCTAACTATATAAGTAAACAATCATCTACACCTCTTTTCTAGTTTTTCATCTTCGGATCAAGTGCATCACGTAATCCGTCACCAAAAATATTAAATGCCAGTACAACAATAACAATGGCCAAACCTGGGAATAACGCAACATGAGGTGCATCATACATATAGTTTCGACCTGCACTCAACATAGCCCCCCATTCAGGTGTTGGAGGTTGTGCTCCCATCCCTAAGAAAGAAAGACCACTTGCTGTTAAGATTGCTGTTGCCATGCGTAGTGTAGCTTGGACAATAATAGGTGATAAAATATTCGGTAAAATGTGTTTAAAAATAATACGACCATCACTCGCACCTAGAGCACGAACGGCATCGATATATTCGAGCTTTCTTACAGATAGTACTGAACCACGTACAATTCTTGCAAATACTGGAATCGAGAATATTCCGACAGCTATGATTACATTTGTTAAGCTTCCGCCTAGTACACTTACAATGGCTAATGCAAGTAAGATACCAGGGAATGCAAGTAATACATCCATACAACGCATGATAAATGCATCAACGCGTTTTCCATAATATCCTGAAATCAACCCAAGTAACACACCGAAAACGGTTCCGATAATAACGGAGAAGAGGCCAATGTATAAAGTAATTGACATACCGTGAATAATTCGACTGAAAATATCACGACCATGATGGTCTGTGCCGAACCAATGTTCAGAAGATGGTGTTGCTAGTTTGTTTACATGATTTTGTACCGATGGTTCATACGGTGCAAAAAATGGTCCGATAATCGCTACAATAACAAAAAATAAAATTAAGACTCCACCGACCATAGCAGCTTTGTTTTTACGAAGCTTTCTATAGAAGTTTTTCATACTTTGAACGCGCGGGTTCGGAGGAGGACTTTTTGTCATAGCATCATTTATCGACTGTTCGCTCATAATAGACACCCTTTCTCAAAATGCTTTAAATTTTGACAAAATTATTACTATACTGCACCGCATTATTATATCACGTACATAATTTTTTACAATGTTAAAAATACTTTTGTAAAATAATGTAGACTATTTTTATATTCTAAAAATTAAAATAATTTGAACGGAAATGAAAACGCTTAACAAAATGACTTTCTACAATTAATGGTAAATTAAGCTGAGAATTATTAATTTTGTAAAAATTATTGTTTTATTGTGAAATTTAAGTTATAGTGATATTGAATTTCAAAAGTTCAAACAAAAAGGAACATAAGGGGGTTTTTAAAAGTGAAGATGTCTAAAAATTCACTTTTCGCTTTCTTGCTTGCTATGGTGCTTGCTCTAGTACTAGCAGCATGTGCGAGTGAGCCGGACAATTCAGGTGAGCCAGCTGGAGATACAGATGGTGAAGATACTGAAGCGGTTGAGGGTGCTGAAGGCGGCGATTTAGTAATTGCAACATTATCAGATGCGTCATCGTTAGATCCGGCAAGTGCAAATGATGTGCCGTCCACTAACGTGACTGCAAACATTTTTGAAACAATTGTTAAACAGAACGGAGATCTTGAGCTTGAACCTGGTTTGGCTGAAGATTGGGAAATGATTGATGATAATACGTGGGAATTTTACATTCGTGAAGGAGTAACATTCCATGACGGATCTGAATTAAATGCTGAGGTAGTAAAAGCAAACCTTGATCGTATTTTAGATCCTGAACTTGCCTCACCTCGTTCTTTCTTAATTAACATGGTAACAAGCATTGAAGCGACTGATGAGTATACTCTAGAACTTACTACGGAGTATCCTTTCTCTCCACTTCCTGCTCACTTAGCTCATAACGGACTTGCTATTAGTTCACTTCCTTCTATTGAAGCGGACCAAGAAGCTGTAGCTAACGGTGAAAACCCTGGTGCTTCTATTAGTGAGAACCCTGTAGGAACAGGTTTCTTCAAATACGAAGAGTGGAATCCAGGAACATCGGTTAAATTAGTGAAAAATGATGATTATTGGGGTGAGCCTGCGAAGGTTGATTCTGTAACATTCTCAGTAGTACCTGAAGATTTAACTCGTATTGCTGAACTTGAGACAGGTGGAGCGCATATTATTTTCCCTGTAAGCCCAAGTGATGTTACACGGGTTGAAAATACTCCAGAAGTAAGTCTTGATCGCACAAACAGTGTGAGTCTTTCATACATTGGATTCAATATGGAGAAAGAGCCATTTGATGATGAGCGTGTTCGTCAAGCAATCTCTATGGCTATCAATAAAGAAGGTATTATTAGTGGTATTTTAGATGACACTGGTACTCCTGCAGTTGGCCCAATCCCTCCAGATGTTTTCGGATTTGATGATTCTGTTGAGCCTTTAGGGTATGATGTAGATGCTGCGCAAGAATTACTTGCTGAAGCTGGTTTAGAAGATGGTTTCTCTACTACAATTTGGACAAATGATAATCGTGAGCGTATGGCGATTGCTGAGTATGTTCAAGCTGAACTTGCTAAGATCAATATTGACGTAAGTGTTAACGTAATGGAATTTGGTGCTTTCTTAGATCAAACTGCGAATGGTGAGCATGATATGTTTATCCTTGGTTGGTCTGTAGTAACAGGAGACGCTGATTACGGAATGTACCCGTTATTCCATTCATCTAATGTAGGTGAAGCTGGTAACCGTACATTCATGGAAGATCCTGAACTAGATGAAATTTTAGAAGAGGCTCGTCAAACTGCTGATGAAGAAGATCGTCTAGCACTTTACAAGCAAGCTCAAGAGATGTTAGTTGAAGATGCCCCAATGATCTACCTATACCACCAAGAATACCTAGTTGGTATTCGTGATGAGGTACAGGGATTCTGGAAGCATCCAAATGGAACGTACATGCTTCAAGAGGTAACTCTTAACTAATATAATAGAAGAAAGGTGGTCTTTTGAAAAAAAGATCATCTTTTTTTGTTTAAAAGGTTGCGTGTTGTCTCGAAACCTGATATTATATTCCTTGTCAGCAATTACATATAACACATGGAGGAATACCCAAGTCCGGCTGAAGGGATCGGTCTTGAAAACCGACAGGCGGGTTAAACCGCGCGGGGGTTCGAATCCCTCTTCCTCCGCCATATGTTAAATGACACACATCACCTTTTAGGTGGTGTTTTTTTATATCCACATTCTTAGTAGGAGTGGTGAAGATGAAAGAGCTACACGAGGGCTTTATGAGACGTGCGTTAGAAGAGGCTGATAAGGCAGAACAAATAGGAGAAGTGCCAATTGGGGCGGTCATTGTTAAAGATGGCGAGGTGATTGCTGCTGCTCATAATCGTAGAGAGTGTGACCATCAAGCGATTGCACATGCCGAATTACTAGCTATTAAAAACGCTTGTGACGTCTTAGGGAGTTGGCGATTAACTGGCTGTACCCTTTATGTGACGCTTGAACCTTGCCCGATGTGCGCTGGAGCTATTGTGCAGTCTCGTGTGGATCAAGTGGTTTACGGTGCTGTGGACCCTAAAGCGGGATGTGCAGGTACTTTGATGAACTTACTTGATGAACCTCGATTTAATCATCGTGCAGATGTGGTGTCGGGGTGCCTAGAAGAAGAGTGCGGCGAGAGATTGACTGCTTTTTTTAGAAAGCTTAGAGCTAAAAGAAAAGCAGCTAAGAGGAACGGGGCTTCCTAATTCTTACACTTGCATTTTTTAATCAAACGCTCTATACTAGGAAATGCGTCACATTAGACGCCTAAACATTGTTATTCAATTTGCCGTGCTAGGTGGGGAGGTAGCGGTGCCCTGTACCCGCAATCCGCTGTAGCGGGACTGAATCCCTTTCTGAGGTTTTGTCATCGTAAGGTCTGACCTAAGTAAGTGGTGTTGACACTTGGGTTCCACGCAACGGAAACCCGCAAACCCTGTCAGGTCCGGAAGGAAGCAGCAGTAAGTGGCCCCTTCCGTGTGCCGTGGAGTAGCCTGGGTCGAGCTAACTGCTTAGGTAACGCTTGGGGTGACACTATCGAGGAAAGGTGCACGGTATTATATATACTAAGACAACAACTACTTAATGTAGTTGTTTTTTTATTGCGTATTTTAGTGGGTGCAATGTATTTGCTAGTTTGACACTTTATTATCGTCTTTTAAATCGCTATAATATGAAGTAGTGAGTAGAAAAAGGAGTGGGAACAATGAGCTATCAAGCATTATATCGCGTATGGCGACCGCAGCAACTACGGGATGTAGTAGGACAAGAGCATATTACGAAAACGCTGCAGAATGCTTTGTTGCAAGAAAAGTTTTCCCACGCTTATTTATTTTCAGGGCCTAGAGGAACGGGTAAGACAAGTGCAGCAAAAATAATTGCTAAAGCGATTAACTGTGAGAAAGCTCCGGTGGCAGAACCTTGTAATGAGTGTGCTTCTTGCAAGGGAATTACCTCAGGTGCAATAGTAGATGTTATGGAGATTGACGCGGCTTCAAACAACGGTGTGGATGAAATTCGTGATATCAGAGATAAAGTAAAATTTGCTCCAAATGAAGTTCGTTATAAAGTGTATATTATCGATGAAGTGCATATGCTTTCAACGGGTGCATTTAATGCATTATTAAAAACCTTAGAGGAACCCCCAAGTCACGTTATTTTTATATTAGCGACTACAGAACCGCATAAAATTCCGTTAACCATTATATCGCGGTGCCAACGCTTTGATTTTAAACGGATTTCTAATCATTCGATTGTAGGTCGTATGAATGAAATTTTAGCTCATGATAGAATTGAAGTGGAAGAGGAAGCTTTAATGATGATTGCGCGTGCGGCAGATGGAGGCATGCGTGATGCTTTAAGTTTACTAGATCAAGCCATTTCCTATGCCGAAGATACATTGACGCTTGACGATGTACTTGCCATCACTGGTGCGGTCTCTGAGGGGGTGTTGGTCAAGCTTGTAGAAGCTATTGCGACTAAAGAAACCGCGGTGGCACTCGAATCCTTAGATCATCTAGTTAGGGATGGGAAAGAACCAGGGCGTATACTTGAAGATCTTATCTATTACATACGCGATTTATTATTGTGCAAAACTGCTCCGGATTCACAAGAATTATTAGAGAGGGCAGAATCGGTTGAGAAGGCAGTTACTCTTAGTGAGCAATTTGAATTTCCTTGGCTTTATCAAGCGATCGAACTATTGAACGCTTCTCAACAAGAGATGAAGTGGTCTTCGCATCCTAAAGTTATCTTGGAAATGGTTCTAATACGTTTAGTGAATCAAAGACCCGAACAAACAGAGGGTGTAAGTGGAGTAGAGTCCGAGAGAGTTCAGCAGTTGGAAACAAAGATTAGTACTCTTGAAAAAGCATTGAAACAACTTCAAGCTAGTGGGGTTGTGGGAGCGGCGGCTGACGGGAATCAACAGCCAGCTGTAAGAAGACCTAAAAAGCAAGTTCCGCAAACAAGAGTGAATACATCAAAAGTGAAAGAGCTTTTAAAAGGAGCCACAAAACAAGAGTTTCAAAAGGTGACTGGTCAGTGGGGAGCGATTATGGAGCGAGTTAAGTCTCAAAACATCCCTGCTCATGCTTGGTTAAGTGATAGTCGCCCTGTGGCTGCTTCAGAAGGCTTCATTCTTCTAGCGTTTCAAAATGAAATGCATCGTGATATGATGGATACAAAGTTCCGTCCGTTTTTAGAAGATGTGTTTCAAGACATGTTTGGCAACTCAATAACCTTTATGACATTGCTTCAAAATCAATGGGATAGGTTAAAGGAAGAATATGTTAAGGAACAACGCGGGGGCGAGCAAGAAAGCGACCCTGTGGTAGATGAGGCCCTTAAGTTAGTGGGCTCTGATCTAGTTGAAATTATCGACGGATAAACTAAGGAGGAATTACTATGAAAAACATGGGTAATATGATGAAGCAAATGCAAAAAATGCAAAAGCAAATGGCGAAGGCGCAAGAAGAGTTGAAAGAGAAAACAGTAGAAGCTACAGCTGGTGGTGGCATGGTGACTGTTATTGCTAGTGGAGATAAGCGTATTATTGATGTGAAAATCTCTGAAGATGTTGTAGATCCAGATGATATCGATATGCTTCAAGATTTAATCTTAGCTGCGACAAATGAAGCGTTAAAACAAGTAGATGAACTGGTAGAACAAGACATGGGTAAATTCACAAAAGGAATGAACATTCCAGGTATGTTCTAGGAGGTTGTACTTTGCAATATCCAGAACCGATCGCAAAGTTAATAGAAGGTTTTATGAAACTTCCGGGTATTGGACCGAAAACGGCGAGCCGTTTGGCTTTCTTTGTTCTTGATATGAAGGAAGATGATGTCCTTGATTTTGCAAAGGCTTTAGTAAATGCTAAACGAAATCTAACCTATTGCTCGGTCTGTCATAATATTACTGATACAGACCCTTGCCGCATATGTGAGGACAAACATCGTGATGAGTCCATGGTATGTGTGGTCCAAGACGCAAAAGATGTTATCGCAATGGAGAAAATGAAGGACTACCGTGGGAAATACCATATATTACACGGGGCGATTTCTCCTATGGATGGAGTTGGACCAGAGGACATCAAAATCCCGGAATTATTAAAACGACTGCAGGATGACACGATTCAAGAAGTGATCATAGCTACAAACCCTACTATTGAAGGGGAAGCAACTGCTATGTATATTTCTCGTTTAGTGAAGCCTACAGGTATTAAGGTGACCAGGATTGCGCATGGATTGCCAGTAGGTGGAGATCTCGAGTATGCGGATGAGGTTACATTGTCTAGAGCGATAGAAGGAAGACGTGAATTATAGATCAAGGGGGACGTTATGTTTTTTCGGAAAAAAGGAAGATTACGAAAAGAAGAAAACGATCGTCTACTAAGGTCTATTGAAGCGATGAAGGATCGTTTAGATAGCGAGAAACATTTTGTATCTCATAGTGTGGATCCATCGGATGATGTACTTGCAAAGATGAAGGCATCGGAGTCCGTATATACTTTTTTATTAAGAGAAGCGAGAACTCAAAAGATGCGAAAGAACAAGCTTGCAAGATAGCTTGTTCTTTTTTTATTTTCTCTAGCATAAATTAAAGAAAAGACAAGCATATGAGGTGATTCAATGGATCCGATCCTAGTTATCGCTATCTTAGCAGGGCTTGTAATCCTATTGTTAACGATAGGAGCCCCGCTAAAGCCACTTCGATTTATTGGGCAAATAGCTGTAAAGGTAGTCATAGGAGCCCTATTATTATTCTTTGTAAATGCATTTGGCTCGTTCTTTGCTTTTCATATTCCTATTAATGGTGTAACAGCTCTAGTGTCTGGAGTTCTAGGGCTGCCTGGTTTGCTTTTATTAATAGTAACCAAGCAATTTATATTGTAAGAAGAGGCAAGGGCGATCTAAAAAGAGACCCCTTGCCTTTTTATATGGTGAATTCAGGAGAAGGTTCCTCGAGCCTGTCTTTCGTAGGAGGAGTCTTTTTTAAAATTTATTTTAAAAAGACTTGCGCTCATTATAGATAATATGTTATATTATTACTTGTCGCTGAGACGAACCACAACAACGCAAACACAACAACTTGAAAAAAGATGTTGACGGAACGTTGCTGTGATGGTATATTAGTTAAGTCGCCAACGAGCGACGGACGAAAAAGTTCTTTGAAAACTGAACAAAAGCCAAGCGAAATAGAGATACATGATATCTCGTCAATTTTTAAAACAAGATGCTAGCGTATCTTATGTAAGTGAGCTTAATCAAACACTTTTATGGAGAGTTTGATCCTGGCTCAGGACGAACGCTGGCGGCGTGCCTAATACATGCAAGTCGAGCGGACTGATGGGAGCTTGCTCCCTGATGTTAGCGGCGGACGGGTGAGTAACACGTGGGCAACCTACCTGTAAGACTGGGATAACTCCGGGAAACCGGGGCTAATACCGGATAACCCGTTCCTCCTCATGGAGGGACGGTAAAAGATGGCTTCTTGCTATCACTTACAGATGGGCCCGCGGCGCATTAGCTAGTTGGTAAGGTAATGGCTTACCAAGGCGACGATGCGTAGCCGACCTGAGAGGGTGATCGGCCACACTGGGACTGAGACACGGCCCAGACTCCTACGGGAGGCAGCAGTAGGGAATCTTCCGCAATGGACGAAAGTCTGACGGAGCAACGCCGCGTGAGTGATGAAGGTTTTCGGATCGTAAAGCTCTGTTGTTAGGGAAGAACAAGTGCCGTTCGAATAGGGCGGCACCTTGACGGTACCTAACCAGAAAGCCACGGCTAACTACGTGCCAGCAGCCGCGGTAATACGTAGGTGGCAAGCGTTGTCCGGAATTATTGGGCGTAAAGCGCGCGCAGGCGGTCTTTTAAGTCTGATGTGAAAGCCCACGGCTCAACCGTGGAGGGTCATTGGAAACTGGGAGACTTGAGTACAGAAGAGGAGAGTGGAATTCCACGTGTAGCGGTGAAATGCGTAGATATGTGGAGGAACACCAGTGGCGAAGGCGACTCTCTGGTCTGTAACTGACGCTGAGGCGCGAAAGCGTGGGGAGCAAACAGGATTAGATACCCTGGTAGTCCACGCCGTAAACGATGAGTGCTAGGTGTTAGGGGTTTCGATGCCCTTAGTGCCGAAGTTAACACATTAAGCACTCCGCCTGGGGAGTACGACCGCAAGGTTGAAACTCAAAGGAATTGACGGGGGCCCGCACAAGCAGTGGAGCATGTGGTTTAATTCGAAGCAACGCGAAGAACCTTACCAGGTCTTGACATCCTTTGACAACCCTAGAGATAGGGCTTTCCCCTTCAGGGGACAAAGTGACAGGTGGTGCATGGTTGTCGTCAGCTCGTGTCGTGAGATGTTGGGTTAAGTCCCGCAACGAGCGCAACCCTTGATCTTAGTTGCCAGCATTCAGTTGGGCACTCTAAGGTGACTGCCGGTGACAAACCGGAGGAAGGTGGGGACGACGTCAAATCATCATGCCCCTTATGACCTGGGCTACACACGTGCTACAATGGATGGTACAAAGGGCTGCAAAACCGCGAGGTTGAGCGAATCCCATAAAGCCATTCTCAGTTCGGATTGTAGGCTGCAACTCGCCTACATGAAGCCGGAATTGCTAGTAATCGCGGATCAGCATGCCGCGGTGAATACGTTCCCGGGCCTTGTACACACCGCCCGTCACACCACGAGAGTTTGTAACACCCGAAGTCGGTGAGGTAACCTTTTGGAGCCAGCCGCCTAAGGTGGGACAGATGATTGGGGTGAAGTCGTAACAAGGTAGCCGTATCGGAAGGTGCGGCTGGATCACCTCCTTTCTATGGAGTATTTAACTCTAGTCGATATATGATCTTACGATCATATACGCTTTGGTCTTTTGTTCAGTTTTGAAGGAACTATCCTTCAATTAAATACTAATTCTCACCAAGTTGAGTAAGAGTTAGTACTTGGTTCTTTGAAAACTAGATAATGAAATGTAAACATGAAATGTTCATCGGACTCTTTAAATAGAGAAGATTGAACGAGCATGTCAAGAATTCAACAACCTTTTTTAAATGTTGGTTAAGTTAGAAAGGGCGCACGGTGAATGCCTTGGCACTAGGAGCCGAAGAAGGACGCGACGAACGGCGAAACGCCTCGGGGAGCTGTAAGTGAGCTTTGATCCGAGGATATCCGAATGGGGGAACCCACTATTCGTAATGGAATAGTACCCATGCCTGAATACATAGGGCATGAGGAGGCAGACCTGGGGAACTGAAACATCTAAGTACCCAGAGGAAGAGAAAGCAAATGCGATTACCTGAGTAGCGGCGAGCGAAACGGTAACAGCCCAAACCAAGAGGCTTGCCTCTTGGGGTTGTAGGACACTCTATACGGAGTTACAAAGAAATAGGATAGGCGAAGCGATCTGGAAAGATCCGCGAGACAAGGTAACAGCCCTGTAGTCGAAATTCTATTTCCTCCAGAGTGGATCCTGAGTACGGCGGGACACGTGAAACCCCGTCGGAATCCGGGAGGACCATCTCCCAAGGCTAAATACTCCCTAGTGACCGATAGTGAACCAGTACCGTGAGGGAAAGGTGAAAAGCACCCCGGAAGGGGAGTGAAACAGATCCTGAAACCGTGTGCCTACAACTAGTTGGAGCCCGTTAATGGGTGACAGCGTGCCTTTTGTAGAATGAACCGGCGAGTTACGATGTCGTGCAAGGTTAAGCTGATAAGGCGGAGCCGTAGCGAAAGCGAGTCTGAATAGGGCGCATGAGTACGCCGTCGTAGACCCGAAACCGTGTGATCTACCCATGTCCAGGGTGAAGTTCAGGTAACACTGAATGGAGGCCCGAACCCACGCATGTTGAAAAATGCGGGGATGAGGTGTGGGTAGGGGTGAAATGCCAATCGAACTCGGAAATAGCTGGTTCTCCCCGAAATAGCTTTAGGGCTAGCCTCGAGGTTGAGAGTTTTGGAGGTAGAGCACTGATTGGACTAGGGGTCCCCACAGGATTACCGAATTCAGTCAAACTCCGAATGCCAAAAACTTTTACTCGGGAGTCAGACTGCGAGTGCTAAGATCCGTAGTCAAGAGGGAAACAGCCCAGACCATCAGCTAAGGTCCCAAAGTATACGTTAAGTGGAAAAGGATGTGGAGTTGCCCAGACAACCAGGATGTTGGCTTAGAAGCAGCCACCATTTAAAGAGTGCGTAATAGCTCACTGGTCGAGTGACTCTGCGCCGAAAATGTACCGGGGCTAAACGTATCACCGAAGCTATGGATTGACACCTTAGGTGTCAGTGGTAGGGGAGCGTTCTAAGTGCTGCGAAGTCAGACCGAGAGGACTGGTGGAGCGCTTAGAAGTGAGAATGCCGGTATGAGTAGCGAAAAGAGGGGTGAGAATCCCCTCCGTCGAAAGCCCAAGGTTTCCTGAGGAAGGCTCGTCCGCTCAGGGTAAGTCGGGACCTAAGCCGAGGCTGAAAAGCGTAGGCGATGGACAACAGGTTGAAATTCCTGTACCACCTCCTCACCGTTTGAGTAATGGGGGGACGCAGAAAGGTAGGGTAAGCGCACTGATGGATATGTGCGTCCAAGCAATTAGGCTGAGAAGTAGGTAAATCCGCTTCTCGTGAAGGCTGAGTTGTGATGGCGAGGGAAATTTAGTACCGAAGTTCCTGATCCTACACTGCCAAGAAAAGCCTCTAGCGAGGTGAGAGGTGCCCGTACCGCAAACCGACACAGGTAGGCGAGAAGAGAATTCTAAGACGCTCGGGAGAACTCTCGTTAAGGAACTCGGCAAAATGACCCCGTAACTTCGGGAGAAGGGGTGCTCTATTAGGGTGTATGCCCGAGAGAGCCGCAGTGAAAAGATCCAAGCGACTGTTTAGCAAAAACACAGGTCTCTGCGAAGCCGCAAGGCGAAGTATAGGGGCTGACACCTGCCCGGTGCTGGAAGGTTAAGAGGAGGGGTTATCCCTTACGGGAGAAGCTCTGAATTGAAGCCCCAGTAAACGGCGGCCGTAACTATAACGGTCCTAAGGTAGCGAAATTCCTTGTCGGGTAAGTTCCGACCCGCACGAATGGTGTAACGACTTGGATACTGTCTCAACGAGAGACCCGGTGAAATTATAGTACCTGTGAAGATGCAGGTTACCCGCGACAGGACGGAAAGACCCCATGGAGCTTTACTGTAGCTTGATATTGGATGTTGGTACAGTTTGTACAGGATAGGTAGGAGCCTTGGAAGTCGGAGCGCCAGCTTCGATGGAGGCGTCGGTGGGATACTACCCTGACTGTGCTGACATTCTAACCTCGAACCGTGATCCGGTTCAGGGACAGTGTCAGGTGGGCAGTTTGACTGGGGCGGTCGCCTCCTAAACAGTAACGGAGGCGCCCAAAGGTTCCCTCAGAATGGTTGGAAATCATTCGAAGAGTGCAAAGGCATAAGGGAGCTTGACTGCGAGACCTACAAGTCGAGCAGGGACGAAAGTCGGGCTTAGTGATCCGGTGGTTCCGCATGGAAGGGCCATCGCTCAACGGATAAAAGCTACCCTGGGGATAACAGGCTTATCTCCCCCAAGAGTCCACATCGACGGGGAGGTTTGGCACCTCGATGTCGGCTCATCGCATCCTGGGGCTGAAGTAGGTCCCAAGGGTTGGGCTGTTCGCCCATTAAAGCGGTACGCGAGCTGGGTTCAGAACGTCGTGAGACAGTTCGGTCCCTATCCGTCGCGGGCGTAGGAAATTTGAGAGGAGCTGTCCTTAGTACGAGAGGACCGGGATGGACACACCGCTGGTGTACCAGTTGTTCCGCCAGGAGCATCGCTGGGTAGCTACGTGTGGACGGGATAAGTGCTGAAAGCATCTAAGCATGAAGCCCCCCTCAAGATGAGATTTCCCATGGAGTTAATCCAGTAAGACCCCTTAGAGATGATGAGGTTGATAGGTCTGGTGTGGAAGCGTGGTGACACGTGGAGCTGACAGATACTAATCGGTCGAGGACTTATCCAAATTATTCTTGACACATGTTTACACATTATCTAGTTTTGAGAGAACCACTCTCAATTAAATAGTCTGGTGGCGATAGCAAAGAGGTCACACCCGTTCCCATGCCGAACACGGTCGTTAAGCTCTTTTGCGCCGATGGTAGTTGGGGGCTTCCCCCTGTGAGAGTAGGACGTTGCCAGGCGATCAAGCATTCCATTTATGGAATGCTTTTTTTGATGCATAAAGAGTAGAGAAGGCGCTAAAGAGCTTACTGGTCCGAAGGAACAGCAACTTCTTTGATTACTTCGTAGGATTCGCCGTGAAAAAGCTTCCATGAGAAACATCGTGCCTTTCCCCTTGTGAGACGAGTTCTTTCTCTTCGTGAGCCTTCGTGAAGAGCTCTGGAGCAAAGCGGCATGTAGAACCATCCCCGAAGAAGAAAAAGAAGGAGCCAGGACGTTTCCAGGCACCTAAAACCATTCCTTATCGGAATGGTTTTTTTGATGTATAAAGAGTATAAAGGCGCAATTGAGCTTACTGGTCCTAAGCAGTATCGTTGAAAGACACTTCATGCCCAGGTAATAAAGTATTCAATTATTATCTGTGAGTGGATAGGCACAGAGCAGGGTTTACTTGAATAGAGTGAATATAGAAATGATTCGACTGATTATGAGCATATCTGAGAGTATAAAGAATCTATACTGTGCCGACAATGAAGCTAGAGGTGATGAGGATGAAACAAACTAGAGTCATTCATGTACGGCTAGGGGAAAAGTGTATGTGTTGTAATCAAGTGGGGAATGAAGGTTTGCATGTATTTAAGTCATTTATCTGCCATTTGTGTGAAAAGGAGATAGTGGGAGTAGAGTGTGAGCAAGAGCATTACCAGCACTATATATCAAACTTACGAGATATTCTTCCTTCAGAAAAGCATAGGTAAAACCTTTAAAAGAACTGATTCTAACAATCGCATCACTAGTTAAGTGGCTGCTTGTTGGGATTAGTTTTTTTGTATAATAAGGAGCAAGGGCATAGTAGTCTTGTTTCTTTTATAATAAAAGAAAGGAGTGAGCGAAGTTGAAACATAAATATACAAAGACTCCATTAATTGATGCGATTCAAGCACATTTTAAAAGAGAGCCTATTTCATTACATGTACCAGGGCACAAGAATGGTGAACTTTTTCATTCATCGTTAATAGAAGATTTTAAGCATGTACATAAATACGATGTGACCGAACTTGAAGGTCTTGATGATCTTCATAATGCTACAGGAGCGATACATGAAGCCGAGCAAGCAGCTGCCCAGTTTTATCATGCTGGAGAGACATTGTTCTTAGTAGGGGGATCCACTGTCGGGAACTTAGCGATGGTAAAAGGATTATGTGAGCAACAAGATCAAATATTAATCCAGCGTAATAGTCACAAATCATTGTTTAATGCAATAGAATTATTCCAAGTAGAGCCTATCTTTTTGACCCCAGAATTAGAGAAAGAAACAGGTCATGCGTTAGGTCCTTCAATCAAAACAGTAGAAAGAGCAGTTCAACAATATCCCGAAGCCAAAGCTTTATTTTTAACGTATCCGACTTATTATGGTGCAACGTATGAATTAAAACAGATCATAAAAGTCGCTCATGAGGCAGGGATGCTTGTTTGTGTTGATGAGGCGCATGGTGCTCATTTTGTATTAGGAGGACCATTTCCACCTTCTGCCCTTCAGTTAGGAGCAGATATTGTCGTTCAGTCTGCGCATAAAATGCTTCCTGCCCTTACAATGGGTTCTTACTTACATTTTCATCATAATTTAGCGAGTGATAGTAAATCCAAAATAAAAAAAGTATTAACCATGCTGCAATCGAGCAGTCCATCTTATTTAATAATGGCTGCCCTAGATGGAGCTAGGGCTTATACAGAAGAAATAGTACAAGAAGATATTGATATCATGCTTGCAGGAGTTCAATCATTTATTAACGAATTAGCTACTATTCCGCAATTAAAAGTCATTAAAAGAGAGAGCTCTCCCTATTCTTCAGATCCTTTAAAGGTTACAATAAAGTCATGTACAACTTTAACGGGATTTGAATTACAAAGGCTATTTTATGATGCTGGTGTAGATGTTGAGCTAGCTGATGATATGCATCTATTACTAGTCTTTGGTTTAACATTTAATAAGAAAATACCAGAAATCATTAATCGAATCAAAAAAGCCGTTTCATCGTATGCCGTCATTGATAAGGAAAACAAGGTGGTAGAAACAGAGAAGAAAATCTCTATGTTGCACGTGGCTCCGCATCAAATGAAAAAGTTCGAGACCAAGAAGTTAAAGGTGGAGCAAGCAGAGGGGTGTATAGCGGCTGAAGCGATTATTCCGTATCCACCGGGTATACCACTCATCTTCCCTGGTGAGAAAGTAGATAATGAAGTAGTGAAAGATCTAAAGAAGTTATATGAAGCGGGAGCAATCTTTCAAGGAACGAACCCCGTTGTAAATGGATTAGAGGTAATAGAGTTGGAGGAAGTCGAATGAAAGAAGGACTGTTTATTACCATTGAAGGTGGAGAAGGAGCAGGGAAAACCACAATCGTCGATAAAATAGAAGAAGATTTTAAGACACGTGGCATTGATGTTGTGCGAACAAGAGAGCCTGGTGGGATTCGCATAGCTGAACGGATACGTGAAGTAATTCTTGATGTGGAGCATACAGAAATGGATGCAAGAACAGAAGCATTATTATATGCAGCAGCAAGAAGACAACATCTTGTTGAGAAAGTATTACCTGCTCTTAAACAAGGAAAAGTAGTTATTTGTGACCGATTTATTGATAGTAGTCTTGCCTATCAAGGGCATGCTAGAGGAATTGGGTTCAACGATGTTCTTGCAATTAATGAATTTGCGATCGAAGGCCATTTTCCTGATTTAACCTTATACTTTGAAATAGATCCCGAGATTGGTCTTGCTAGGATAAAAAGAAGTGGCACGCGTGAGGTAAATCGATTAGATCAAGAAGTCTTTGACTTTCACGAAAAAGTGAAAGTGGGCTATGAAAAAGTAATCGAGGAGCACCCTGATCGGATTGCTATTATTAATGCCAATCAAGACATAGAGGCAGTTTTTTGCGATGCGATGAAAATGATTAATACATTTCTAAGCACCTCACAAAATAAGGAGTGATCAAAATGAAATTAATTATTGCTGTGGTCCAAGATAAAGATAGTAATCGTTTGTCTGATGCTCTAGTAAAAGCCAACTACAGAGCGACGAAGCTAGCAAGTACTGGGGGCTTTTTAAAGGCTGGTAATACAACTTTCTTAATTGGTACAGAAGATGAACACATTGATGAGGTCAAAGAGATCATCAAGAAAAATTGCCAAAGTCGCGATCAACTAGTAGCTCCGATTTCTCCGATGGGTGGAAATGCTGATTCCTATGTGCCTTATCCCGTTGAAGTGCAAGTGGGGGGAGCAACTGTATTTGTTCTTCCGGTTGAGCAATTTGAACAATTTTAAGGGTGATAGAACAAGATGGAATCATGGATTGAATTAAAAAAGAACCAGCCTAAAGTCGTACAATTACTTCAACGTAGCTTATCAAAAAACCGGTTGGCACATGCTTACTTATTTGAGGGAAGCAAAGGGATAGGAAAAAAACGTGTTGCGATTCAATTAGCGAAGAGCTTCTTATGTAAGGAAAGAGAGGGTGCTGAGCCTTGTCAAGTATGCGTAGATTGTAAGCGAATTGATCATGGAAACCATCCAGATGTGCATATGATAGAGCCAGATGGACTATCCATTAAAAAGCAACAGGTTGAGCATTTGCAAAAGGAATTTACGTATCGTGGTGTGGAATCAGGTAAAAAAGTATATCTTGTTTCAGAAGCGGATAAAATGACGGCAAGTGCGGCAAATAGCTTACTTAAATTTTTAGAAGAACCTTCTGCTCCTACTTTAGCAATCTTAATGACTGAACGAGCAGGTAATGTCTTGCCTACTATTCAATCGCGTAGCCAACAGTTAAGCTTTTCACCATTGTCAAAAGAAATATTTATAAATCTTCTAGAAAAAGAAGGAAATACAAAGGCGCTAAGTACGCTGATTGCCAGTCTAACTTCAAGTTATGAAGAGGCAATTGCACTTATCGAGTCAGATTGGATTGCACAAGCACGAAGCGTAGTGATACAATTAAATGAAGAGCTTTATGAGAGGCCACATCAAGTGTTCTTAACAATTCAGGATAAATGGGTTCCTACATTTAAAGAACGCCGTGAACTTGAGCTTGGTCTTGATATGATTCTCTTATGGTTGAGAGACCTTTTATATACACAGGTTGGCAAAACCGATCAATTGGTTTTTGTTGATCAACAGACGTTGCTAGAGCAGCAAGCCCTCTCTAGCTCGCAGGAGAAAACGAGTCAAAACATGTCTTTTGTACTCGAAGCAAAGCGCCATCTAAGCGCCAATGTGAATCCGCAGCTGGTGATGGAGAAGTTGTTCTTTAGCATACAGGAGGGATAGACGGTTGCATCAAGTCGTAGGCGTCCGTTTTAAGAAAGCGGGCAAAATCTATTACTTCTCCCCAGGTAGCTTAGAACTAGATAATGGAGAAGCTGTCATTGTGGAAACATCACGTGGTGTGGAGTATGGACGGGTTGTAATCGGTGTAAAGTCAGTAGGAGAACAAGATGTCGTTCTACCTTTAAAGCAAGTTATCCGGATTGCAACAGAGAAAGATCGCTTAACCGTCCAAGAAAACCGCGAACAAGCCCAAAAGGCATTTGATGTTTGCACAGATAAAATTAATGAACATCAACTTGATATGAAATTAGTTGATGTTGAATATACATTTGATCGTAATAAAGTACTATTTTATTTTACAGCTGATGGACGAATTGACTTTAGAGAACTAGTCAAAGATCTAGCAGCGGTGTTTAGAACGCGTATTGAATTACGTCAAATTGGAGTCCGAGATGAGGCGAAAATGCTCGGAGGAATTGGTCCGTGTGGTAGAGTACTTTGTTGTTCATCATTCTTAGGTGATTTTGAGCCGGTTTCCATTAAAATGGCGAAGGATCAAAACTTATCACTGAACCCTGCTAAGATCTCTGGATTATGCGGGCGTTTAATGTGTTGCTTAAAGTACGAAAATGATATGTATGAGTCAGCTAAAAAAGAATTACCTGACATCGGAAAACATATTAAAACTCCACATGGAAAAGGCAAAGTAGTTGGGCTGAATTTGCTTGAGCGACTTGTTCAAGTTGATTTACTTGAGGGAGAAGGGGTTCTTGAATTCACTATTGATGAAATCATGAATCACAAAGTCGCAGCAGCTGAAGCCACAGAATAAAGAGGTGGGAGCTACGTGGAGAAAAAGGCAATCTTTCAAAAGGTAAGTCAAATTGAAGAACGGATCGGAGAGCTTCATCATGAACTACGTGGCTTGAAGAAACAGCTCGCCCACTTAATAGAAGAAAATCATTATATGCAAATAGAAAATGATAACTTAAGAAAAAGACTCGATGCTGAGGCAGAGCGAGTGGAAGAACTTCCAAAAAATCAAGGACGGAAGCATCCGATTGTAGGGGAAGGCTATGATAATCTAGCTCGTCTTTATCAAGAGGGATTTCATGTCTGTAATACACATTATGGTAGCATCCGTTCTGATGGTGATGATTGCCTCTTTTGTTTATCATTTTTGCATCATAAGTAAGTTGAAGTACGATCTTAGAAAAGGCCTTCCGTCTTAATAGGAAGGTCTTTTGTTTACATATAAAGAAATGAAAGGTAGTTGGGTAGCTTGAAGAAGTTATATGAGGATGAGCGGATCGATTATATAGCAGGAACAGAATTAAGAGTTATTCAGAGCCCTGCTGTTTTTTCATTTTCAATAGATGCCATTTTGCTCGCCCGCTTTACATACGTTCCTATTCAAAAGGGTACCATTCTAGATTTGTGTACGGGCAATGGAGTTGTCCCTCTTGTATTATCTACACGCTCAAAGGCGAAGATGATAGGAGTAGAGATTCAAGAGAGGTTATTTGATATGGCATGCCGAAATGGAAAAATGAATGAGCTTGAACATCAACTCTATTTTGAGCATGCCGACTTAAATGAATTACCTAATACCATAAAAAAGAATAGCTTTGATGTTGTGACATGCAACCCTCCTTATTTTGAAACAATCACAGAGGAAGAGCGTAATAAAAGTCTTCATCTGGCGATTGCGAGGCATGAAATTCACTGTACATTAGACGATGTTATTCGCACGTGCAGCCAGTATGTCAGGCAAAAAGGGAAAGTAACAATTGTACACAGGCCAGAGCGGTTAAGTGATATCATTACGTTAATGAAGAAATACAGAATTGAACCGAAAAGAATGCAGCTTGTTCATCCTAAGGCAGGAAAAGAAGCGAATATTGTTTTAATAGAAGGCATTAAGGATGGTCGCTCTGGGTTAAAGTGCTTACCTTCCTTAACTGTATATAGTGAGGACGGGGAGTATACAAAAGAATTTAAAGAGGTGTATATAGGGTAATGGGTCACTACGTCTATATTCTTGAATGCCGAGATTGTAGTTGGTATACAGGTTATACCACCGACGTCAAACGACGAATAGGGATGCATGAGGATGGTAGAGGTGCAAAGTATACGAGAGGGCGTGGACCCTTTACACTTAAGTACGTCGAGAAATTCGAAACGAAAAAGCAAGCACTTCAGGTAGAATATGCAATCAAAAAATTAAATAGAAAGCAGAAAGAACGTTACGTTCTAGAGAGTGGTGAGAACAATGAAGCAACAAGCTAGTTTTAGAGAAGAGACTGAAGTAGGGTCAATTTATTTAGTCCCAACACCTATAGGTAATTTAGAAGACATGACGTTTCGTGCTATCCGAACATTAAAAGAAGCGGATATGATTGCAGCAGAAGATACAAGACAATCAAAAAAGCTATGTAACCATTTTGACATCACAACGCCTCTTGTGCGATATGACGAACACAATAAGGATAAAGCTGGACATATGCTGATTGAGAAGGTGAAAGAAGGAAAGTCAGTTGCTCTAGTTAGTGATGCGGGGATGCCTGCTATATCAGATCCTGGTCATGATATTGTCAAACTCGCTATTACAGAAGAGATCCCTGTCATTGCCTTACCTGGTGCAAATGCTGCCCTAACCAGTCTAGTCGCTTCAGGACTTAATACAGAGCAGTTTTATTTTGTGGGGTTTCTGCCTCGTCAAAAAAAACATCGGTATGAAGCGTTAGAGGAATTAAAATCAATGAGGGCCACATTAATGTTCTATGAAGCCCCACATCGCTTAAAAGAAACAATTGAAGCACTTTTTACTGCATTTGGAAATCGACGTATTAGTATTTGCCGAGAGCTTACAAAGAAATTTGAGGAGTATCAACGGGGAACGTTAGAAGAAGCATTAGTATGGTGTGAAAATGGTATGGTAAAAGGCGAGTTCTGCTTGATTGTAGAAGGAGCAACAGAGGATATCGAGGAAGAAAAATGGTGGGATAACTTAGAGCTAACTCAGCATGTTGAACATTATATCGCCCTAGGAATGACTTCAAAGGCTGCTATTAAACAAGTGTCTACAGACCGTAATCTTCAAAAAAGAGAAGTATATCAAGCTTATCATCAATAAATGTTGACCAAACAAAAAAGACTCTGATCTATTCAGAGTCTTTTATCAAAAGAAGAATTAAGATTGAGTTGAACGAGATACGTAATCTTGTAATTCTTTAATAATATCTTGTGCACCTTGTGGGCTAAGAATGATTTTTCCACCTGCAATTGAAAGGTTATCATCATTAACTTCACCAGTGATTTGGCAAGTCATGTTTGGCTTATATTTCTTTAAGATGATGCGATCGTTATCAACGTAGATCTCAAGTGCATCCTTCTCAGCAATATCAAGTGTGCGGCGTAGCTCAATTGGTATAACTACACGACCTAATTCATCAACTTTACGTACAATACCTGTAGATTTCATTATGAATCGTCTCCTCTCAGACTAGAACTATTTATAATTTTTTGTGTCATTATTCGACATTTTTCTCTCTGTTTTTAGAATACCAGTGTTTCCAAAACAAGTCAATTAAATAATAATAATTTTTGCTTATTTATACATGTAATTTATTCCAATTTCTTAAACCTAGTAGTAACAGCCGTTTTAAAAGGAGGTAAATTAAGTATGTTAAATCTATCCCCAGATCTTGCTAAAAAGTTGGAAGTTATCGGTAATGAATTAAAAGGAATATATGCTCATTCGACAAATAATAAAGAGATCATTCGACAAAAGTTGCAGGAGTCAGGTACTTATTTTCGACAAATGGAGTCGATTTCGATAGAGACTATGTCGAAATGGTTAAATGGTCGTGAGATTGCAGCTGTAGATGGATCTGTAAACCAGACGAAAGGTCAACCTCCTCACCTATTGTATTTATTCCAAGCACTAGGGAAAACGATATCGGGATATGAATGTAGAGATTCTGATATATACACACCCCTTCTAGATGCAAAAGAAGAATCAGAAGAAGGCTCATCGTCGATTAATATGCGTTCACACCTTTTAGCAAAGCTTGAATTGCAAGTAGCAAGCCAATTAATAGAAGAGCGTGACATTGGTTTTTTGATGATGGATGGTGCTTTATATCATTACAGAATTGATGCCCCAGAAGAATGGGAGCACTTAAGAGGTCTTGCAATAGAGAAAGATGTGCTACTAGTAGGTGTGTCTGAAGAAATTACAACGGAGAACCTCATTAAATTACCTGCCTTTTCAGCAGAGGCAATCCGTCCTCACACGTACGATCGAGATTTACTTTTTGGCATACTCAACCGTGGTGAGATGATTTTTATAGAAGCAATCCAACAAAAAGCTGGACTATCCTCTTCTTGGATCAGGCCTAGCTCTGCTCCAAGTATGACTGGTTTTGATTTATTAGTAGAACAAACAGATAAACGTGATCTTGTTTCTGACCTTATTTATACTCTTACCCCAAAAGATGGAAGAGGAATCCCTTTTTGGTTGGATTATGTTGACCGTGATGTTAGAGTAACGGATCGTCTTGTCGAAGCTTTAGTAGAGCAGTACATTGATCCTGAAATTAAACAACGATTATTTATACAAAAACGCCAAGATAGACCATACTAAGGAGGAATGAGAGATGCAGATTGTAGGTGTAACCACACAGCATGAGGTATATGTGGCGTCCAAAACTCATAAATTTCGTATGAATGAAATGGTCGTAATAGAAGATGAAGCGCTAAAACATCCAAAAGGTGAAGTGGTCGAAACATTCTCCTATAACCGCTATATACCAATGGGGTTTGATAAAGGAATTGTCGATGATCAAGTGCTAAAGACTTTGGAGCATATTGGCTATGATATTGGTGCGGATGATATTCATCTAGCTAAGGTGCGCTTATTTGAAGAAGCCCCTCAACCGATTCAAACAGGAGCAAGAATTAGACACCCAGAATTTCATGAAATTGAATCATTGCTAGTCCAATCAACACCAACAGATGGCATGATACTTGGAGAAGTCAAATCAACGGACTTTATTGCACCGAGCTTGCCAGATTCTCTTGACAGATTATTACATATTCAAGAAGAAGAAGTTCTTCGCAAACAAAACGGTGTACCGTTTATCTTTGATATTCGAGCTATGCAACAATACCCTCACATAGGAGTTTTTGGTGGCTCTGGTTCTGGGAAATCATTTGGTCTGCGAGTGATGTTAGAGGAATTAATGAAGCTTTCAATTCCAACTATTGTTTTCGATCCTCATTTTGAAATGAACTTTGCAGCTACTGCGAGTGGACTCGATGACGTTCCTTCCTATAAAGATCGTTACACAGTCGTTCAAATTGGTCGTGATGTTGGAGTGGATTTTTCTGCCTTATCAACAAGAGATGTTGAGAGGTTACTTCAAGCTGCTGGCTCCCTAAGTGAGTCGATGGTCAATGTGATTCAAACGATTCATAAGCGAAAAGATAGTTACCAGTCTTTTAGTGATCGAGTGGCAAACTTAGCAGAGGCATTGGAGCTTGGAAAACAAAAGGTAGAAGGCTTTCTTCACGATGGTGGAATGTCTAGGGAAGAAATCGCAAAGTACCACACCTTTAAAAAGTTATTAGATCAATTCGGGAGCTTACCACTTGCCTCGGTAAAGGGAATTCAATGGCGTGTAAATCGTTTAAATCAAGCTGGTCTTTTTCAGCAAAATATTCGCGCGATTGAACAAGGGATCCATGCGGGTCAGCTTGTTGTTGTCCAAGGGGCGGTTTGGTTGCTGCAAGTATTCTCAAGTTATGTCATCGGTTCTTTATATGGGAAGAGACGGATGTATAAAGATGCGAAGCTGCAGCAACAGCAAGGTGAGTTTTTCCCGCCATTTGTGGTGGTAACCGATGAAGCACATAACTTTGCTCCAAAAGGATATGATGCTCCTGCTAAATCCGTATTAAAAGAAATTGCACAAGAAGGCCGAAAATACGGAGTATTTCTCATTTTTGCTACGCAAAGACCGACGTTACTTGATGAAACGATTACGGCACAATTGAATTCTAAATTCGTATTTAGAACCGTAAGGGGAACCGATATTCAAACGATTAAAGAAGAAACAGACTTGACTCATGATGAAGGTAAGAGACTTCCTTACCTTCGTTCTGGAGATGTGTTTGTTTCCTCAGCTATTATTGGTAGAACGATGGCTGTTCGAATTCGCTTTGCTCATTCCACTAGCCCACATACACTGAATCCATTTGATGAGTTAAAGCAAATGAATGCGGCAAGTGATGATGCCGTTATGGAAGCGCTAAGTCCACACCTTCCTATTGCCGAAATGAGTATAATGAAGGAACTAGAAACACTCAACAAAGAAGCGCAAAAAAGCTGGGATGTGCAGACGTGGAAACAGGAGCTAGAACGCTTGTGTCAACAAGGAAAGTTAAAAAAGCAAAAAACCCCATTTGCCACGCTCTATGATCGCTCTTGACAGCAGTCTATAGGGTTCGGTATATTTTGGATAGATTTGAGGAATAAATGTAGAATAAGTAAGTAGATATAAGATCCGATGAGAGGATAAGTACATGTATGAGCTATTTGACAGAGAGCCGGGAGAGCTGGGAACCGGTAGTAGAACAACATGGAAAATGGTCCTGGAGGTATCATCTTTGAGCATGTATGTGTTGTAAGGAGATGACGTAGCTGGCGTTAACAGACGAAGTCATGGACTTCATGAGCCTTTCTGCTGTGAAGAGAAAGGGAATGTTGGGTGGTACCGCGTGAGATATGCTCTCGTCCCGATTTGGATGAGGGCTTTTTGTATTGTCTAAAAAGAAGTGGGAGGTTTTTTTAATGAGTGAGAACAAAACATTTTATTTAACAACGCCGATTTATTATCCAAGTGCTAAATTACATATCGGTCATGCGTATACGACGGTAGCTGGGGATGCAATGGCTCGCTATAAGCGTCTTCGTGGTTATGATGTTCGTTATTTGACTGGTACAGATGAGCATGGTCAAAAAATCGAGCAAAAAGCAGCTGAAAAAGGATTAACGCCACAGCAATTTGTCGATGAAATTGTTGCTGATATACAATCTCTATGGAAAAAACTAGATATTTCTTATGATGACTTTATTCGTACAACAGAAGAGCGTCATAAAAATGTTGTTCAAACCATTTTTGAGCGTTTGCTTGCACAAGGGGATATCTATCTTGATGAGTATGAAGGTTGGTACTCAATCCCTGATGAAACATTCTACACAGAACTTCAATTGGTTGATCCGATTCGCAATGAAGACGGGAAGATTATTGGTGGAAAGAGCCCAGATAGTGGTCATCCGGTAGAAAAGGTTCGTGAACAATCTTACTTCTTTAGAATGAGTAAATATGCGGATCGCCTGTTAAAGTTTTATGAAGACAATCCGACGTTCATTCAGCCAGAATCTCGCAGAAATGAGATGATTAACAACTTCATTAAGCCTGGTCTTGAAGACCTTGCTGTATCGCGTACCTCTTTTAAATGGGGTGTACAAGTACCGAGCAATCCTGAGCATGTTGTCTACGTATGGATTGATGCTCTATCAAACTATATTACTGCACTTGGGTACGGACAAGACAATGACGAGCTTTACCAAAAATACTGGCCGGCAAATGTTCACTTAGTAGGAAAAGAAATTGTTCGCTTCCACACAATCTATTGGCCAATCATGTTAATGGCACTTGATTTGCCTTTACCTAAGAAAGTATTTGCTCATGGATGGTTGCTCATGAAAGATGGAAAGATGTCGAAGTCCAAAGGGAACGTAGTGGATCCTGAATCATTGATTGATCGTTACGGATTAGATGCTCTTCGTTATTATCTATTACGCGAAGTTCCATTCGGTTCTGATGGTGTGTTCACGCCAGAGGGATTCGTCGAGCGTGTTAATTATGATCTAGCTAATGACCTTGGTAATTTATTAAACCGAACAGTAGCGATGATTAATAAATATTTCAATGGGGCTCTTCCGACTTATGTGAAGGATGCGACACCATTTGATTCTGAGTTACTAGATCTTGTGAACGCGACGGTCACTAAGGTTGAAAATGCTATGGAAGAAATGGAGTTTTCAGTAGCATTAACAGCTATTTGGCAGCTAGTTAGTCGTACAAATAAGTACATTGATGAAACACAACCATGGATGCTTGCTAAAGATGAATCTAAGCAAGAAGAGCTAGGTTCGGTTATGTATCATTTAGCAGAATCCTTGCGCTATGTGTCTGTATTAATTCAACCATTCTTAACAGAAAC
Organism: Alkalihalophilus sp. As8PL; assembly: GCF_040939795.1. Taxonomy (GTDB): domain Bacteria; phylum Bacillota; class Bacilli; order Bacillales; family Bacillaceae_D; genus Alkalihalophilus; species Alkalihalophilus lindianensis. The sequence continues at coordinate 1,902,384 of NZ_CP162551.1, read as the reverse complement.
ACCGAAAAAAATATGGGCTCAGCTTGGACTAAACGCGGAGGTAACAAGTTGGGAATCTCTAAGTGATTTTGCACAAATCCCAGCTGGTACAACTGTTCAAAAAGGACAACCTATTTTCCCTCGTCTTGAAGTACCTGAAGAAGTAGCCTATATCGTTGAAAAAATGGGTGGGGCAAAGCCTTCAGAAGTGAAGCAAGAAGAAATGAAGCAAGAAGACATGAAGCAAGAAGACATACCAGAAGTAGATGAAATTACGATTGATGATTTTACTAAAGTAGACCTTCGTGTAGCAGAAGTTTTAGGAGCAGAACCAGTAAAAGGTGCCGATCGTTTGCTTAAAATTCAACTAGATTTAGGCTATGAAAAACGTCAAGTGGTATCAGGTATTGCGAAATATTATTCTGCAGAAGAATTAAAAGGTAAAAAAGTTATATGTGTTACAAACTTGAAGCCAGTTAAATTACGTGGTGAATTATCACAAGGAATGATTTTAGCTGGTTCAAAAGGTAAGAAGTTACAGCTTGCTACGATTGATGGCAGCTTACCAAACGGGGCTCAAGTTAAATAGATCTCACCACTAGGTGGAAAGCTAGTCAAAAGGAGAAGAGATAAAACTTCTCCTTTTGACATTTGTTTTATTAGTATATTTTTTTAGTAAACTAGGAGGTAAGAAGATATGTTATTTGATACACATGTCCACTTAAATGCTGATCAATTTGAGGATGATGTAGAAGAAGTAATAGAACGTGCGAGAGAAGCAGGAGTCAGTGAAATGGTTGTGGTCGGTTTTGATGAGAAAACAATCAATCGTGCGCTTCATTTAATCGAAAAGTACGACATGCTATATGCAGCTGTAGGTTGGCATCCGGTTGATGCAATTGACATGACAGACGAACATTTAAATTGGCTAGAAGAGTTAGCAGCGCACCCAAAGGTCGTAGCTCTTGGGGAAATGGGTCTTGATTATCATTGGGATAAGTCTCCGAAAGATGTTCAAAAAGAGGTATTTAGAAAGCAAATTCAACTAGCTAAAAAGGTCAAATTACCAATTGTCATTCATAACCGTGAGGCTGACCAGGATATTGTAGATATTTTGGAGGAGGAGGACGCTAGGGAAGTTGGTGGAATTATGCACTGCTTTGGGGGGAGCGTAGAAATAGCTGAACGTTGTCTCAACATGAATTTCTATATTTCTCTTGGAGGTCCGGTAACGTTTAAAAATGCAAAGCGCCCAAAAGAAGTAGCGAAGCATGTACCGATGGATCGTTTATTAATTGAAACGGACTGCCCTTATTTAGCGCCACATCCATACCGCGGAAAACGTAACGAGCCGGCCTACGTTAAGCTTGTAGCGGAACAAATTGCTGAGCTTAAAGAGGTGGATTTAGAAGTGGTGGCGAATAAAACAAGAGAGAATGCTAAAAGACTTTTTGGCATAATTCGATAGCCGCTTTTGTCAAAGCGTGACGGGGCTTGTCTAGAATATTTCTGTTTCGTTATAGTTCTACACGACAAACGTCACGCATAGAGTGGACGTGTCGAGAAGTTAGGGTTTCCAATCATTCCATTTTCATAGATAATAGAGTAGATGTGGCAAGGTACCCATATTTAATCAGTTGACAAAAAGGAGGTACAGTGTTTATAATTCGAACGTTGAGAAGGAGGAATGGATGACATGGAAGCGAATATACGCCGGTTTCTTCCAGGTAATGGTTCTGGTATGAAACTAGTCATCTCCGTCATAAGTCTCATTCTCTTCGTTGGCGTGATCATTTACGCTGTATACGAGACGACGAAGGCAACAGTTACGGTTATGGTTGATGAAGAAGAAGTAACCGTTCAAACACATGCTTCAACTGTTGCTGAATTGATGATGGAGCAAGAATGGGATGTTAACGAATATGATCATATAGAACCATCACTAGATTCACGAATTGATGGAAATATGCTTGTAACGTGGCAACCTGCAAAGCAAGTAGCAATGACAATTGATGGAGAAAAGCAAAATGTATGGACGACTGCTGAAGACGTTGAACAGCTTTTAGCCGAACAAAATATTGAATATACTGATCACGATCACATTGAACCAGCAGTTAATACGGCAATTACTGAAGATTTAGTTGTAAACTATGAATCTGCCTTTCAGGTTGAGCTTACAAGTGACGGTGAACAACAAGAGTTTTGGACAACTTCGACGACTGTCGCTGACTTTTTAGAGAGAGAAAATGTTTCATTAGGAGAACTTGACCGAGTCGAACCTGCGTTAGAAGAACGCTTAGACGAAGCAACAGATATTCGAGTGATACGGGTAGAAAAAGTCACCGATGTGGTGGAAGAAACCGTTGCATTTGGCACGGTTACAAAACGAGATGATGATCTTGAGAATGGTAAGGAAAAAGTAGTAAATGCTGGTGCTGAAGGCCAGGTGAATAAACATTTTGAAGTGGTGCTTGAGGATGGAGAAGAAATTTCTCGTGAACTAGTGAAAACCGAGACGGTAAAAGAGAGTGAAGATCGGATTGTTGCTGTAGGAACAAGACCTGCTCCTGAGACCGTATCTCGTAGTGCAAGTCCGAAACCAGCACCGACGAGTACACCTAGCCCAACTCCTGCAAGTAATAACAGTTCAAGTTCGTCATCTGAGAGCGAATCTAAACCAAGTGGAGGTCGCACAATGACTGTTAGTGCGACGGCTTATACTGCTTCTTGTAGTGGTTGTAGCGGAGTGACGGCCACTGGAATTAATTTGAATAATAATCGTAATATGAAAGTGATCGCAGTAGATCCAAGTGTGATTCCGCTAGGCTCAAAAGTCCACGTAGAGGGCTATGGTACAGCTGTCGCTGGAGATACAGGTGGTGCGATTAAAGGAAATAAAATTGACGTTCATGTTCCAACAAAAGAAGAGGCTACACGTTGGGGACGTAAGTCAGTTAAAATTACTATTTTAGATTAATGGCTTATCTGCACAGAGCGTTATCGTTCTGTGCTTTTTTTTTGTGAAAAAAAAGTCTACAATATAGAGAACAATTTATTTTGAACATGGTAAGGATAAGTAGGGTTAATAAAGGAGTTTGTGAATGAAAATTAAAGAAGTAATCGTCGTAGAAGGTCGAGATGACACTGTGGCGGTTCAAAGAGCAGTAGATGCTGATACGATTGAAACGAATGGCTCTGCCGTTAATAAAGCTTGTCTAGAGCGTATCGCCCTTGCCAAAGAGCGCAGAGGCGTGATTATTTTTACAGACCCAGATTATCCGGGTGATCGGATTAGAAATGTGGTAAATGAACATGTTCCAGGATGTAAGCATGCTTTCCTTCCAAAAAACGAAGCCATCTCTAAAAATGGAGATGATCTCGGTGTCGAAAATGCATCAATCGAAGCAATTCGTATGGCGCTTAGTCATGTACTACAAACATATGAGGAGCCGCTAGAGACGATTACTTGGGATGATTTACATGCTGCGGGCCTTATAGGAGGTCCGCGTGCTAAACAACGTCGTGAACATCTTGGAATATTGCTTAAAATTGGGTATGCGAATGGAAAGCAATTGTTAAAAAGACTTCACACGTTTCACATATCGGAATCTGAATTTAGGGAAGCACTTATTGAGGTATACAGGGAGGAACAACAATGAACAAGGATATTGCCACACCGATACGCACGAAAGAAATTTTAAAGAAGCACGGTTTTAGTTTTAAAAAGAGCTTAGGTCAAAACTTTTTAATCGATACAAATGTTTTACGGAATATAGTAGATGCTGCAGGTCTTGATGAAACATCAGGGGCGATTGAAATTGGGCCTGGGATTGGAGCTTTAACCGAGCAGTTAGCTAAAAGAGTTGATCAAGTAGTTGCATTCGAGATTGATCAACGATTATTACCGGTCTTAAAAGACACGCTATCACCTTATGATAATGTTGAAGTGATTCACTCGGATGTTTTAAAAGCAGATATTAACGAGGCGATTACAACCCACTTCAAAGATAGCCAGGATCTAATGGTGGTAGCGAATCTTCCCTATTATGTCACGACGCCAATTCTAATGAAATTACTTGAATTGAAGTTGCCAATTAGAGGGATTGTGGTCATGATCCAAGCTGAAGTGGCAGAAAGAATAGCAGCAAAGCCAGGTACAAAAGATTATGGATCATTATCAATTGCTGCGCAGTATTATGCAGAGGCGGAGAAAGTGTTAACGGTTCCTGCGTCGGTTTTTGTACCCCAACCTAGAGTTGATTCAGCTGTCTTACGCTTAACAATTAGAGAGACGCCTGCAGTTGATGTGATAGATGAACAGTATTTCTTTAAAGTGTTTCATGCAAGTTTTGCTAACAGAAGAAAGACGATTTTAAATAACCTTATTCATAATTTAGCTTCAAAGGAACAAAAGCCAAAAATTGAACAGGCTTTAGCAGAAGCAAATATAGATCCTAAAAGACGTGGTGAAACGTTATCAATTGAAGAGTTTGGCACTTTAAGTGACACTCTTTACAAAATTCTTCAACCTTAGCACAGTTTTTCTTTCTCTCACATAGGCTGAGTTGAGAGGGGGAAGTGCCGATGAAATTAAAAACTGGAGATATTGTGGCTCGGCTTTCCTACAAATGTGATATATTATTTCGCGTTCACAAAATCATAGGCAATACAGTAGAGCTTGTTGGGGAAGAAATGCGTTTAGTAGCAGATGCCCCTCTAGAGGATTTAGTGCTCATCTCTGAAGAAGAGAGGACAAAGCGTAGGAAACTAGCTCTAGAGACAGAATTGAACTCCTACCGCCTTTTTAGGCAAGATGCTAAGCTAATGAAAGAGCGAAATGAATATGAGTCGACATCTGGATATGAAGCAGAATCATCTTTTTTTGAGTTGCGTGGTCGTGTTTTGCATGTTGACGGCGATCCGCTCTATTTACGTAAATGTACAGAGTTATATGAGCGGTTAGGGATACCTGTGTATGGAGTTCATATAGCTGAAAAGGAGATGCCTGCACAAATTGGTTCCTTACTTGAGATGGTTCAACCAGACATTGTGGTCATCACAGGTCATGATGCTTATTTGAAAGGAAAGGGAGATGAGGACGACTTACGTTCTTATCGGCACACCAAACAGTTTGCAGAATGTGTCAGGATTGCTAGAAAACATGTGGCACACAGAGACGAACTGGTGATTTTTGCTGGTGCTTGCCAATCTCATTTTGAGACGTTAATAAGAGCGGGTGCTAATTTTGCAAGTTCTCCTGAACGAGTCAATATTCATGCGCTCGACCCCGTTTATATAGCAGCTAAAGTTAGCTTAACATCATTTATGGACCGTATTGGCCTTTGGGATGTCTTGCGAAATACGATTACGGGTGAAAAAGGTTTAGGTGGGATCGAAACGCGTGGCGTTATGAGGCGAGGAATGCCAATAAAACAAGAGTACCAGTCAGAAGAGTGACTGGTACTCTTTATAGTTAGGTCTGTTATTCAGCGGTTCAGACCCTGCATCTTCCCCACCACAAGCGGTAGGATTAATAGAAGCTGAGAGAATAGCTATGGTCATTTTTAACCATTTTTTCATCTTTACATAAATCTAATCAACCAACTTAGATCAAGTAAACCGTACATGGAAAACCATGTGCGGTTTGTTTTTTTATTATCCATACATAATTTTGACAAACTTAGACAAAATAGATAAGGAGAAAAAAATGTTGCACGGATTTTGTTGAAAGCATTGACAATCAATATGTCCAATTGATATAATTTAAAATTTATTTGACAAAATTGAGGATGCGTGCTATACTATATTTTAAGAATGAGGTGGGGTGTAATAATGGGAAAAACGTTGATAGACATTAAGCGTGCGTTAGATGCCAATGTTGGGAAACGGATTACAATTAAGGCGAATGGCGGCCGTCGGAAAACGATGGAACGTTCAGGTCTTTTAGAAGAAACATACCCTTCAGTTTTCATTGTGAAATTGGATGAACAACAGAATGCATTTGAACGCGTATCGTATAGTTACGCAGATATTTTAACTGAAACAGTCGAACTCATGCTTTGTGATGAGGGTGAAAGTGCCTCAGCAATAAAGTAACTCAACATAGAATTCACATGCGTTGACTCTCTAATGGAAGCATTAGGGAGTCATTTTTTTTGATTTCAGGTGCATTCTAAGAATGTCGTCGGTCTTCTCAAAAAAGGAGTTGTTGGATCATGAGCAGAAAACGCGGTGTAATGTCTGAACAATTTAAAGAAGAGCTAGCAAAAGAGCTTGGCTTTTATGACACCGTCCAAAAAGAAGGATGGGGCGGTATTCGCTCGAGAGATGCTGGGAATATGGTTAAGCGTGCAGTTGAGATCGCTGAAAATCAATTGGCACATCAACAACAATCAAAATAGAGAGACGACGATAACCGAGGCATCATGCCTCGGTTTTCTTCATTGTTAAAGAGAAAATCGACTTGCTGTGGTATGTTGGATGAACAAGTGATAAAATAACGTAAGCAAATGGATAGTATAGAAGGTGACTATGGTGAAATGTTCAGTTAAAGCTCCTGCTAAAATTAATTTATCATTAGACGCAATCAAAAAAAGAGAAGATGGGTATCATGAAGTTGAAATGATCATGACCACAGTCGATTTAGCAGACCGACTCGATTTGACAAGTACCGAAGACGGAAAAATCAAAGTAGATGTATCAGAAGGCTTCGTCCCAAGTGATCACCGTAACTTAGCTTATCAGGCTGCTTCTTTGCTTAAAGAGCGCTATCAAGTAAAGCAAGGTGTATCCATTTATATTACAAAAAGAATACCAGTTGCAGCAGGACTTGCTGGGGGTAGTAGCGATGCGGCGGCTACTTTAAAAGGCTTAAATGACTTATGGTCGCTAGGTCTTAGTTTGGACGAGCTTGCAACGCTTGGTGCGGAGATTGGATCGGATGTGTCGTTTTGTGTTTATGGTGGCACTGCACTAGCGACTGGGCGTGGTGAAATTATTAAACATATTGACTCTCCACCTCCATGCTGGGTTATCCTAGCTAAACCACCAATTGGGGTCTCGACTGCTGATGTGTACAAGCGGTTAAATGTAAATGAGGTAGAACATGCTAAAACAGAGCAGATGATAGAAGCTATTAAAAATCAAAATTTTAAAGGAATTTGTAATCATCTTCATAATGTTCTCGAAACGGTAACGTTAGATATGCACCCAGAAGTTCGTAAAATTAAAGAACAAATGCAACGTTTCGGGGCGGATGGTGTATTAATGAGTGGAAGTGGTCCGACTGTGTTTGGCTTGGTAGAGAAGGAATCAAGACTACACAGAGTTTATAATGGGCTACGCGGTTTCTGTAGCGATGTGTATGCAGTTCGTTTAATTCGTTCCTAGTTTACTTGCTAAAAACCGTACAAAAGTGATATGTTATAACTAATTATTCGGTTTTTAGTGGGGGTATTATGAAAAAATTAAAACGAAGCGGACGGCTTGTCGATATGACTTATTATATGCTTCAGCATCCACATGAAGTGATCTCACTTACGTATTTTGCAGATCGTTACCAATCAGCTAAGTCTTCAATAAGCGAAGACTTGGTAATAGTCAAAGAAATATTTGAGCAAGAAGGGTACGGCACTCTATTGACGATTCCAGGAGCGAGTGGTGGCGTGAAGTACATGCCAAAGGTCGGAGAGAAAGAAGCGAGTGAGATTGTTGATAAACTCATAAGCCAATTAGCTGTACCTGGCCGCGTGTTACCAGGTGGCTACCTGTACATGATGGATCTATTAGGAAGTCCTCGTTTTATTCAAGATGTGGGACGACTATTTGCTTCCGTTCTTGCTCATAAGAAGATTGATGCTGTCATGACGGTTGCGACGAAAGGGATACCACTTGCATACGCCGTTGCAGAGTATTTAAATGTACCTGTTAGTATTGTAAGGCGTGATCATCGTGTAACAGAAGGTTCTATGGTTAGTATTAACTACGTATCAGGTTCCTCTAAGCGAATTCAAACGATGACATTAGCTAGAAGAAGCTTAGCGCCAGGTTCCCGGGTCTTTATAGTCGATGATTTTATGAAAGCTGGGGGTACCATTCGTGGTATGATTGATCTGTTAGAGGAGTTCCAGGCTGAACTGGTTGGCATCGGTGTACTGGTTGAATCAGTAGATGTGGACGCAGAAGAACGTCTTGTCGATGAATACATGTCAATTACCCGTTTATCGGAGGTTAATGTCAGAGACAAAACGATAAAAGTAGAAGCTGGGAACGTACTCGAAAAACTTGTACCGATTGCAGAGGAGGATTTATAATGAAAATAGTTCACACAAATAATGCGCCAGATGCTATTGGCCCATATTCACAAGGGATTATTGTAAATAATATGTTCTATAGCTCAGGTCAGATTCCATTAACGGCGGAAGGCGATTTAATCAATGGAACGGTAGAAGAGCAAACTCATCAAGTGTTTAAAAATCTTCAAGCAGTATTGGCAGAAGCAGATGCTTCACTTGAAACTGTGGTAAAGGCAACTGTTTTTATTAAAGATATGAACGACTTCCCTCGTATCAATGAAGTATATGGTGAATACTTTAATACTCATAAACCTGCACGTTCATGTGTAGAAGTGGCACGTCTTCCTAAAGACGTACTTGTTGAAATTGAAGTGATTGCCTTAGTTAAATAAGTGCATGAAAGACTGTGCCAAAAGCACGGTCTTTTTTTTGTGTTGTTAAAAAATAAAAAGATTATAAATTTTCTTTCTATAAAAGAAGGAATTAGAAAGTTAACAGAGAATTGGTATAGCATGAATAATCTACTCTTATAGGTGGTGACAACATGCAGGTAACAGATGTGAGATTACGTCGAGTGAACACCGAGGGCAGGATGCGCGCGATTGCATCTATCACAATTGATCATGAATTCGTTGTTCATGATATCCGTGTGATTGATGGAAACAATGGCTTGTTTGTAGCGATGCCTAGTAAGCGAACGCCTGATGGGGAGTTTAGAGATATAGCTCATCCTATTTCATCCCGTACACGTGACAAGATCCAAACAGCGGTACTAACTGAGTACGAACGGGCTGGAGAATTTGAAGAAGTTGAATACGAGGAAGCCGGAGCTTCCTAGGAAGTAGGACCTATCAATTTAAGATAGGTCTTTTTTTATTTTTCTCCTTATTAAATGTAAATACCTTGTTTAGAAGGTAGGTTTTAGGTTGATTTAGGGAAATGTTCAAGAAGCTGACATATCCAGTTTGATACAACTAATGAACAGTCCTTGAAAACACATCAGTTTTAGGATATATTCGTAATGGAAAAAGGAACACTTGGGGGGAAACCATGAGTAGTCGTTTTGCGGTTATTTTAGCAGCAGGGCAAGGAACACGAATGAAATCTAAACTTTATAAAGTCTTACATCCTGTAAATGGAAAGCCGATGGTTCAACATGTCGTTGATCAAGTCTTAGAGCTTGGCTTTGAAGAAACAGTTACGATCGTAGGGCACGGAGCAGAAGTGGTACAAGAACAACTTGGTGATCAAGTAAAGTACGCTGTTCAAACAGAACAATTAGGAACCGGTCACGCCGTTATGCAAGCAGAGAATATTCTTGCGGATAAAAAAGGAGTGACGGTTGTTTTGTGTGGAGACACGCCACTTCTAACAGCTAATACGATCGATAAGCTTTTAGCTCACCACGCACAAGAAGGGGCAAAAGCAACTATTTTAACAGCTATGGCCGATGATCCGGCTGGTTATGGACGTATTGTTCGAAATAACGAAGGGCTTGTTGAACGAATTGTTGAGCATAAAGACGCAACAAGTGAGGAACAACGTATTTCAGAAATCAATACAGGAACGTACTGTTTTGACAACGAAGCACTATTTGCCTCACTAAAAGACGTTGGTAACGATAATGCGCAAGGTGAATACTACTTACCAGATGTAATTGAAATCTTACAACAAAGTGGCGAAGTTGTTGCAGCTTATCAAACGCCAGCATTTGACGAGACGCTTGGAGTAAATGATCGTGTTGCCTTAGCGCAAGCAGAACGGATTATGAAACAACGTACAAATGAACATTGGATGCGTCAAGGAGTTACAATGATTGATCCTGATCATACGTATATTTCTACAGATGCTACGATTGGTCAAGATACGGTTATTTATCCAGGAGTAGTGATACAAGGCCAAACGACGATTGGTTCTGAATGTGTGATTGGCCCAGGTACTGAAATTAAAGATAGTTCAATTGCGGACCGTACGACTATTCGTCAATCAGTGGTGCACGATAGTGAGGTTGGATCAGAAGTGACGATTGGTCCTTTTGCACATATTAGACCGAAATCTACTATTGGTGATCAAGTACGAGTTGGGAACTTTGTTGAAATTAAAAAGTCTACCATGGGTAATGGCAGTAAAGCATCTCACTTAAGTTATATCGGAGACGCAGAGGTTGGCAATGATGTAAACTTCAGCTGTGGAGCTGTTACGGTTAATTACGATGGCAAGAATAAATTCCTTACAAAAATTGAGGATGGTGCATTTGTTGGCTGCAACGCTAACTTAATTGCTCCGGTGACAATTGGAAAGAACGCTCTAGTTGCTGCCGGCTCAACCATTACAGATGATGTACCTGGTGAAGCGTTATCTATCGCACGAGCTCGCCAAACCAACAAAGAAGGTTATCAAAAGAAATAGTATCAAGTTACTCATGACGCGTATGACGATATATTATCTGGAGGGTATTCATAATGGCTAAATATGGTGATCCAAGCTTAAAGGTTTTCACATTAAATTCTAATAAAGACTTAGCTCACGAAATTACAGAGCATATTGGGGTTCCTGTTGGGAAAAGTTCAGTAACTCGTTTTAGTGATGGAGAAGTTCAAATTAATATTGAAGAGAGTATTCGTGGGTGTGATGTATATTTAATTCAATCGACTTCTGCTCCAGCTAATGAACATATTATGGAGTTACTAATTATGATTGATGCGATGAAGCGTGCTTCTGCTAGAACAATCAACGTTGTAATGCCTTATTACGGCTATGCTCGTCAAGATCGTAAGGCACGTGCGCGTGAACCAATCACATCAAAACTAGTTGCAAACTTGATCGAAACTGCAGGCGCAACACGCGTGTTAACACTTGACCTACACGCTACTCAAATTCAAGGTTTCTTCGATATTCCTGTTGATCAATTGATGGGTGTTCCAATCTTATCGACTTACTTTGAAGAAAAACAATTAGAAGATATCGTTATTGTTTCACCTGACCATGGTGGAGTAGTACGTGCACGTAAAATGGCAGATCGCTTAAAAGCTCCTATTGCCATTATTGATAAACGTCGTCCAAAACCAAATGTAGCAGAAGTTATGAATATTGTTGGTAACATTGAAGGTAAAACAGCGATTATCATTGATGATATTATCGATACTGCCGGTACCATCACATTAGCAGCAAATGCTCTAGTAGAGCACGGCGCAAAAGAAGTGTACGCTTGTTGTACGCACCCAGTGTTATCTGGTCCAGCAATTGAACGTATTGATAACTCAAAAATTAAAGAACTTGTTGTAACAAACACTATCCCTCTAGATGAAGATAAAAAAATCGATAAGATTACACCACTATCAGTTGCCCCATTAATGGCTGAAGCGATTATTCGTGTCCATGAGCATGCATCTGTAAGTAAGTTATTTGATTGATCAAGTGATTACGTAGAATTTAGGTAAGTAAGTTTGAGGCTGGAATTTAGTCAATTTCACAAAAGTCGTTTTAAAATTCACTAATTAGGGAACAAAAGATATAGACGCAATCGAATCTAATTAGAGGTGATAAAAATGGCAACAACATTACAAGCTAATCTACGTACAGATCTAACAGGTTCCTCAACAAGACAAATTAGAAAAGATGGACATGTTCCAGCAATATTATATGGAAATAAAATTGATAGCCAGCCAGTTTACGTTGAGAGTGTAGAATTTCTAAAAACGGTCCGTGAAGTGGGGAAAAATGGATTGTTCTCATTGAATGTTGATGGTAGTAAACATCAAGTTATGATTCATGACATGCAAATCGACCCACTGAAAAATGAATATCTACATGTTGATTTCTTTGAAGTTGATATGAAATCAGAGATCGACGCAGACGTACCTGTTCGCTTAACAGGAGAGTCGCCTGGATCCAAAGAAGGTGGCGTCGTTACTCACTTACTATATGATATCTCGGTGAAGTGTTTACCAAACGACATTCCAGAAGAGATTGAACTAGATATTTCTGAATTAAACATTGGGGATTCCATCCAAATCACCGATTTACGTGATAAGGTTTCTGTTGAAATTACCAATGAAGATGAAGAAACAGTCGTGACGGTGCAACCACCAACTGTAATAGAAGAGTCAGAAGATGCAGATGCAGGTGAATCTGGAGATGCTGAACCTGAAGTTGTTGGTGAAGATGACTCTAATAAGGAAGAATAAGACTTACTAAGCTAAAAAGGTATAGCCATAAGGTTATACCTTTTTAGGGCGTTTATATGAGAGTGAAAGGTGGAAACAAGGTGAAAGTAATCGTAGGGCTTGGGAATCCAGGAACTAAGTACGCAGGAACTCGTCATAATATTGGTTTTGATATTATTGATTATTGTGCAGAAGAGTTTGGAGTGGAACTTAACCAATCAAAATTCAAAGGCATTTATGGCACGAAAATGATGAACGGAGAGAAAGTTTTTTTTCTTAAACCGTTAACCTATATGAACCTCTCAGGCGAATCGGTCAGACCGCTTTTGGATTATTTTAATATTGATATTGAAGATCTAGTTGTCATTTATGATGATTTGGATTTACCAACCGGCAAAATTCGCTTGCGTCAAAAGGGGAGTGCTGGTGGTCATAATGGGATAAAATCTTTAATTCAACATTTAGGTACAGATAAGTTCAAACGAATTCGTGTCGGAATCGATCGTCCTCAAAATGGCGAGCCTATTGTTAATTATGTGCTCGGTACATATCATCCTGATGAACGCGAAGCTGTTAATGAATCAATTATTCACGCTTCAAAAGCAGTGGAAGCATGGACCGAGAAGCCTTTTCTAGAAGTGATGAATCAATTCAATTAACAAATATATGCATAGGGACCCAAGTGCGTGATCATACTTAGGTTATAAGGTATGTCATGTAAAGGGGGGCTATGGATGGCCATTCACTATAAATGTCGCCATTGTCGTACAAATATAGGTCAGATTGATAACCATACAGATGCAACGTCTTTAGGTTTTGGTCACTTAACATCACAGGAGCGACAAGAAATGTTGACCTATGAGAACAATGGAGATATACATGTCAATGTAATTTGCGAGGATTGTGAAGAGGCTTTAACGAGAAATCCCAATTTCTATGAATTAGATACATTTATTCAATAATTTATAGCAGTTAGTGCTTTGGCAATATGCCAAAGCGTTTTTCTGTTTTGATTTTTTTATATGTAGGCAGGGTTGAGCCATTATTAGTCGAAGATAGGATAAAATAAGATATTATTGGGAGAAAGACAAGTACGAATAAATGTTAGATAAGGACAAACAAGAAATGAACAGTTTTGTCATACTAACATAAAAAGTAGAGTAGCATTAAGCAAGGTAGAATAGGTGTTTGATAACAGGGGGAACAACATGTTAGGATTGCAAAATTATTTTCTAGTAAATGATGAGGTTAAAGCGGTTTCAAGCAGTATTGAAACAGGAATGAAAGAACAACTACTTTCTGGATTAACAGGTTCTGCTCGTACATTATTAATGGCAGCCCTGTATAGAGAAACAAACCGAACACAAGTCGTGATAACTCACAACTTGTTTCAAGCACAAAAAGTATATGATGATTTAACCGATTTAGTTGGAGAAGATAAAGTGCTTCTTTATCCTGTAAATGAGCTTATTTCCTCGGAAATTGCGATTGCGAGTCCGGAAATGAAGTCACAGCGTCTTGATGTGCTAAATAAACTAGTGGAAGACTTTAATGGGATTGTGATTGTACCGTTAGCAGGGATTAGACGACTTCTTCCGCCAAAATATTTATGGGAAGAAAGTCAGTTAACAATTTCAGTGGGCACAGATATTGGAGAGATCCATAATGTAATGACGCAGTTGGTGATGATGGGCTTTACACGTGTCGATATGGTTTCTTCTCCTGGAGAATTTAGTGTGCGCGGTGGAATCATTGATATTTATCCATTAACGGACCAAAATCCTGTCCGAATTGAATTATTTGATACGGAAATTGATTCTATACGTACGTTTTTAATTGAAACGCAACGTTCTGAAACGGAGTTAAAGGAAGTAACAATTGGTCCTGCAGAAGAAGTTATTCTTCAAGATCAACATTACGAACACGCATCGAATAAACTATCTGAACAGCTTTCTGCAACATTAAAAAAGGTTAAGGCTAAACAGACAAAAGAGAAGCTATCTCAAAATATCTCCTATGAGATTGGGCAGTTAAGACAACGCTCTAGTTTTCAAGGGATGTATAAGTACATGTCTTTCTACTATGAAGTGAAAAGTACACTTCTATCTTATTTACCTGATGATGCGATTATTTTGATTGATGAGATGAGTCGTGTGAAAGAGATGGCTGATAGTCTAGAAAGAGAAGAAGCGGAATGGACTACGGCATTACTTGCTCAAGGGGAGACGGTGCATGAGGCGACGATGTCACTAGATGTTCTAGAGGCGATGAAGAACTCAAATCATTCTCTTATCTACCTATCTTTATTTTTAAAGCATATTCCATCGACCAAGCCAGAAAATGTCGTGAACTTCACATGTAAGTCCATGCAAAGTTTCCACGGTCAAATGCAGTTGCTACAATCAGAAGTGAAGCGTTGGGAAAAAGCGGGCTATGCGATCGTTTTTGTATCGGGATCAAAAGAGCGTGCTTCTAGACTTGCATTAAATCTAGATGAGGAAGGCATTGATGCTCATGTGGTCGAAAGGGCAACGGAATTAACAGAGAATACCGTTCACTTAATGGTTGGCCACTTAAATAGTGGATTTGAGCTGCCATCACATAAGCTGGTGGTTGTTACAGAAGAAGAAGTTTATGCTAAGCAACAAAAAAGAGTTCAACGAAATAAACAAAAGCTCTCAAATGCCGAGCGTATTAAAAGCTACTCCGAATTAAAAGTCGGTGATTTGGTTGTCCATACTAACCATGGGATTGGTAAGTATTTAGGGGTAGAAACTCTTGAAATAAATGGACTTCATAAAGATTATCTCCACTTACGCTATGCAGGAGATGATAAGTTATATGTGCCGGTTGAACAGATTGACCAAGTGCAAAAATATGTAGGGTCAGAAGAGAAAGATCCGAAGATTTATGCGCTTGGGGGTAGTGATTGGAAAAAAGTGAAGAAGCGTGTTCAATCATCGGTGGAGGATATTGCTGATGATCTAATTAAGTTATATGCTGAGCGTGAGGCAAGTAAAGGCCATGCTTATTCTGAAGATGGTCCAGAACAAGGGGATTTTGAAGCGACCTTCCCTTATCAAGAAACAGAAGATCAAATACGTGCAGTGGAAGAAATTAAGCAAGATATGGAAAAAGAACGACCGATGGACCGTCTGTTATGTGGAGATGTAGGGTATGGAAAAACGGAAGTGGCTATTCGCGCAGCATTCAAGGCGATCATGGATGGTAAGCAGGTGGCTATTTTAGTTCCGACTACGATTTTAGCGCAACAGCATTACGAGACAATTAAAGAGCGCTTTTCAGATTTCCCAATTAATATTGGGGTTCTTAGTCGTTTTCGTTCTAGAAAAGAGCAAACAGAGACTCTTAAAGGCTTAAAAGCAGGTTCTGTTGATCTCATTGTTGGGACACACCGACTACTTTCAAAAGATCTAGTATTTAAAGATCTAGGCTTATTGATTGTCGATGAAGAGCAACGATTTGGTGTGACTCATAAAGAAAAAATTAAACAATTGAAAGCTAATATTGATGTTCTAACTCTAACAGCAACACCTATTCCGCGTACACTTCATATGTCGATGCTTGGTGTTCGTGATTTATCGGTCATTGAGACCCCGCCAGAGAATCGTTTCCCGGTTCAAACGTATGTGGTGGAATACAATGCTTCGTTAATTCGTGAGGCGATTGAGCGTGAGTTGACCCGGGGAGGTCAAGTGTATTTCCTTTATAACCGAGTTGAAGATATCGAAAGAATGACTGAACAGATATCGATGCTAGTTCCAGATGCGAAAGTATCGTTTGCTCATGGACAGATGAATGAACGTGAGCTTGAATCGATCATGCTAGACTTCTTAGAAGGAAACAGCGATGTTCTAGTGACAACGACGATTATCGAGACGGGTGTAGACATCCCTAATGTAAATACATTAATTATTAATGATGCTGACAAAATGGGTCTATCTCAGCTGTATCAAATTAGAGGGCGTGTTGGTCGTTCGAATCGAGTTGCCTATGCATACTTCACCTATCAACGAGATAAAGTATTAACTGAAGTAGCTGAAAAGCGTCTTCAAGCGATAAAAGAATTTACGGAGCTTGGATCTGGTTTTAAAATTGCAATGCGTGATTTAACGATTCGTGGCGCCGGGAACCTACTCGGTGCGCAACAACATGGTTTTATTGAATCGGTAGGTTTTGATCTTTACTCACAAATGTTAAAAGAAGCGATTGAAGAGCGTAAAGGCGATAAACCAAAAGAGCCTGAGTTCCAAGTAGAGTTAGACGTAAAAATTGATGCCTATATTCCAGAGAGTTACATTCAAGATGCAAAACAAAAAATTGAGATGTACAAACGATTTAAAGGCTGCGAGACCGTCGAGGATTTGGCTGACTTAAAGGATGAGATATTTGATCGTTTTGGAGAATATCCAAAGCAAGTGGATTATCTCCTACGCTTGACTGAAATTAAGTTACGTGCAAATAGTGAACGGGTTGAATCAATTGTAGAAGTGAAAAATCAGGTCGAAATCTTGTTTTCGCCTGAAACATCAAAACAAATGGACGGGGCGCTGTTATTTGAGATGGCTCATTCACTAGGTCGAGATGTATCACTTGGAACAGCTGGTGAAAAAATTAAATTTACTATCAAAACGAAAAATATCGATGATGAAGGGATCATTACTTCGGTTGAATCCATCATCGCAAGTATTCCTAAAAGTCGTAAACAAACAACAAGCAACACGGTATAATGCTTCGTTGTGCCCCTAACTTATTCATGAAGATGTAAGCCATGCAACCAAACAAATTCATAAATTGGTGAATAGTTCTTTTTAATAAACGGATAATAGTAGTATGAAGCGATGATTTCAACATTTCATACATGTGGACACATCAAGACTATTACACCTTTAGAAAGTGGGGCACAACAGCATGAAAGCAACTGGCATAGTTCGACGTATTGATGATTTAGGTCGTGTCGTTATACCGAAAGAAATCCGCAGAACTCTTCGCATTCGTGAGGGAGATCCACTCGAGATTTTTGTTGATCGAGATGGCGAGGTTATCTTGAAGAAGTACTCTCCGATATCAGAACTTGGTGATTTTGCAAAAGAGTATGCAGAAGCTTTATATGATAGTTTACATCACCATGTGTTAATTGCTGATCGTGATACATATATTGCGGTAGCAGGCGCTTCTAAAAAGGAATTTGCGAACAAGGCTATTGGCGAAATAATAGAGATGACGATGGATGAACGTAAATCCAAACTAGAAACTAATGCAGGTGAATACAATTTAGTCGGAGATCACACTGATGAGCTTAAAGGATACGTCATAGCACCAATTATCGCCAACGGAGACCCGATTGGAGCTGTAGTCATTTTTAATAAAGAGCAGAGTTTAAGTGGTTCTTTAGAACAAAAGCTTGCAGAAACGGCAGCTAGCTTTTTGGCTCGTCAAATGGAACATTAAGATTAAGGCTTGTCTTCAGTTTAATGAGGACAAGCTTTTTCATTTTCGGATGCTATCCTCCATTTGCTTGGCGAATACCAACAATTTAAGTATGATAAGGAAAGGTATATAAGTGGAGGAGGACAACTTTTGCAAGAAGAAAGAAGCCATCAACTGATTAAAGGTGCAATGGCATTATCAGCTGCTGCGTTAGTAGCGAAAGTATTGAGTGCCGGGTATCGAATCCCTTATCAAAATATTGCTGGCGATATCGGTTTCTATGTGTATCAACAACTTTACCCCTTTTATGGGCTTGTAATGTTGTTATCGATGTACGGTTTTCCCGTTATCATTTCAAAACGGGTGGCTGAACTTGAAGCGAATGGCGACCAACAAGGAGCGAGACTGACTCTTGCTATTTCTTTTTATGGCTTATTAGTACTGGCTGCATCTTTATGGGCGATGTTGCATTTGGCTGCACCGACTCTTGCTCGAGTGATGGGGGATGCACAACTAACTGCACCATTACGTGCAGTCAGTTTAACATTTTGGTTTATTCCTTTTTTGAGCGTAGGAAGAGGCCTTCATCAATCAAGACAACAGCTACTGCCGACTGCTATTTCTCACATCAGTGAACAGTTTGTTCGAGTGGCAATGATTATTGTGTTTGTTGTGGTGGTGATGAGGCAGTCTGCTAATCCGTATGAAGCAGGAATGGGCGCTATATATGGTTCATTATTAGGCGGCCTTGCAGGAGTGATTGTATTAGCGTTGTTATCTAAAGATATTTCATGGTCTAGTTTGTTAAAGGTTAAAGGAGCCTCTTTCAAAGAAATATGGCAGGTTCATGCACTCCTTTTTAAACAAGGTATCTTTATTTGCATAAGTGCTCTATTATTTATTTTTTTTCAGTTCATTGATGCCTTTACAATGATTCCGTTGCTCAATAAATTTGGCTTATATCAAGAGATGGCTTTTAAGGAAAAGGGTATTTACGATCGCGGTCAACCGTTACTACAGCTAGGGACAATTGTGACAACTACCTTCTCGTTAGCGCTTGTACCATTGATCGCAAAAGCAATCGCGACCAAAGAATATGGAAAGGCACGGATCTATCGTGATTTGGCGATGAGGCTTACTTTGTTTATTGGAGGAGCTGCCTCTATTGGCCTTTTTATGATCATTGAACCTACAAATAGCATGCTCTATGGAAACGGCGAAGGCTCACATGTTTTAGCGATTCTGGCATTTGCCATCTTCTTTAGTTCGATCTATTTAACCACTGCTGCCATTTTTCAAGGGTATGGCCATGTCCATATCCCGGCCAAGATGATGGTGATTGGGGCTGGTATTAAGCTAGCTGGCAATTTATTGATGATCCCTTTTCTTGGAACAGTAGGTGCAGCACTTGCCACTGTATTAGCAATTGGAACAATGGCAATCATTCAACTGATTTTATTAAAAAAATTAGATGGATTCATTATTCAATCAAACCATTTTTATTTATTGTTAATAGGAGCTTTCGGTCTCCTAGCCCTCACGACGTTTAGCTGGCAAATTGGTCTAACCCACT
Source organism: Alkalihalophilus sp. As8PL (assembly GCF_040939795.1). Lineage (GTDB taxonomy): Bacteria > Bacillota > Bacilli > Bacillales > Bacillaceae_D > Alkalihalophilus > Alkalihalophilus lindianensis. Next base: position 1,882,921 of record NZ_CP162551.1, on the reverse strand, counting down.
TTACAATGATTACGAATGAGCGCCTACTAGCAAGTATATATGCACTTACAACTGCATGTGTTGGGGGCATTTTCATGGTTGTTTGCTTCTTTTATTGGCCGATTATGAACAGTCGGGAGTGGGAATTCGTACCGAAGTTGAATAAAATTAGACAAAAGTTACGTAGAAAGTAAGAGGTGGATGTAATGAACACAATTTCTGTTATAGGGCTAGGTGCAGGAGAACTTGAGCAATTACCTCTTGGAGTGTACCGACATTTAAAGCAAACAGATCAATTATTCGTACGTACGAAAGATCACCCAGTCTTAACTGAGCTACAAGAAGAGGGTGTAACGTTTCAATCTTTTGATTCGATTTATGAACAACATGATCAATTTGAAGATGTTTATCAAAGCATTGTTAAGAAATTGATTAATGAATCGTCAAAGGGTTCCATTACATATGCGGTGCCTGGACATCCGTTTGTTGCAGAAAGAACGATACAATTATTAATTGAGATAGCCGGTAATCAAGATGTTCATCTAGAGTTTTTAGGAGGGCAAAGCTTCCTCGATCCGATGTACAATGCCTTGAAAATTGATCCGATTGAAGGGTGTCAAATTGTAGATGGAACTGCTCTACGCCGTGATGAACTAGAATTAACACAACATATCATCATTGTTCAAGTATACGATGCTATGATTGCCTCTGATGTGAAATTAACCTTAATGGAGCGTTTACCCGATGATTATGAAGTGATTATTGCAACAGCCGTAGGCTCAACCGCACAACAACTTACGCGTGTTCCACTTTATGAATTAGATCACGCCACAACTTTAAATAATTTAACGGCAGTTTATGTGCCGCCTGTAAAAGATGAAACGTTACTAAATGGTGAATTTACTAGATTACGTGAAGTGATTGCTACACTTAGAGGCCCTAATGGATGTCCATGGGATAAGGAACAAACTCATCAATCCTTGAAAAAGTATTTAATCGAAGAAACATATGAAGTTTTAGAAGCGATTGATGAAGAAGATGATGATCACCTTATTGAAGAGCTTGGTGATATATTGCTACAAGTAATGCTTCATGCTCAAATTGGTGAAGACGAGGGATGGTTCTCAATTAAAGATATTGTTCAATCAACTTCTGAGAAAATGATTCGTCGCCATCCTCATGTATTCGGTGATAAAAATGTTTCGAATTCTGTGGAAGTGGTAGATAATTGGCAACAAATTAAACAAGCCGAGAAGGAAAATCAACCTACCGAACGAGAAAGTATATTAAACGGTATTCCTAACGGGTTACCGGCCCTTATGATTGCAGAGAAATTACAAAAAGAGGCTGCGCGTGTAGGGTTTGATTGGGATGAAGTAGGTCCGATGTGGGATAAGCTTGACGAGGAGTTGAAGGAATTTAAGGAAGAAGTGAACAACGATCATAATGAGAATATGCAAAAAGAATTAGGTGATATTTTATTTGTGATTGTCAATATTGCTCGCTATTATAAATTAGATAGCGAAGAAGCACTTCGCTCGACTAATCGTAAATTTAAAAACCGTTTTCATTACATTGAGGATCAGGTGAGCGAATCGGGTCGATCTCTTACTGAGCATACATTGGAGGAGCTCGATGCGTATTGGGATGAAGCAAAATTAAACGATAAGTAACGGAGGAGAGAGATTATGAGACTAGATAAATTTTTGAAAGTATCCCGTTTAATTAAGCGACGGACATTAGCAAAGGAAGTATGTGATCAAGGGCGTATTACGATTAATGGTCTTCAAGCGAAAGCTGGTTCTAATGTAAAGGCTGGAGATGAGCTTATTGTTCGTTTTGGTCAAAAACTTGTGACTGTAAAGATAAATGAAGTGAAAGAAACGAGCCGTAAAGAAGAAGCGAGTTCAATGTATACGATTGTAAAAGAAGAATCGCTTCAAGATAAAAATCAACCCTTTTAAGTAAGAATAGAACAAGTTCCCTGTTGGATGGAGCTTGTTCTATTTTATTTAGTCCGTTCATAGACTTGTGGTAAAGAACGGAGAGGGGAAGATAAAAATGACTGAGCAATATGAGTTTGGAACTCCAATGGGACGGGAAAGGAAAAATAATGATCACGATGTCACCCTGCGTGGGAGAAAACAATTAGATATCACTGGTGTAAAGCAAGTAGAAAGCTTTGATAATGAAGAGTTCTTGCTAGAGACGGTAATGGGCTTTTTATCTGTTAGAGGACGCAACCTCCATATGAAGAACCTCAATGTTGAATTAGGTCTTGTCTCAATCGAAGGAAAAGTTGATGACTTTGTCTACCTTGATCAAAGCCAGCAAGATAAATCCAAAGGGTTCTTTGGGAAGCTATTCAAGTGAGTTTAACGATTCAATTTTATACAATGCTATCAATGGCTGCCATGGGCATATGGCTCGGTGCAGCGATTGATACGTATGGACGTTTCCTTCGAAAAAGACGATCTTTTCATTGGTTGACTGCCTGCAAAGATCTATTATTTTGGCTGATCCAAGGGCTCATTGTTTTCTACGTCTTGCTTGTATCGAATCATGGTGAAGTTCGCTTATATGTTTTTTTAGCCATTTTATGTGGATATGCTTGTTATATGGCATTGCTACAGACAACCTACAAACGAGTTTTAGAGCAAATAATTCGATTATCTGTCGGTTTTTATCGTGTTATTAAGAATTTATTTAACGTTCTACTCATTGTTCCGATCAAGTACTTATTGAAACTACTTTATTCCTTAGGTATGATGGTAGTAACAGCTATTCTAGCAATCTTTTTATTTCTTGCTAGAATGATCTGGAGACCTTTAAAATGGATGTTATTATTTGTCTTTCGAATAACTCGACTTGAACGTTTATGGGAAAAACTTTCGCCATTTTATTTGAAAATAAAGGAATATGTGCAAGCGATGAGGAAAAAGAAAGAGTAAGGAGGGGATAATATGGTCACGAAGCGTTCATCAACGGTGCGAGAAATGGATTCTAAGTATATTGAAAAGCGAGAGCAAGAACTAGAATTTCAAGCTAAAAAACGCAGAGGTTTAATTCGCCGATTAAGTGTACTTGGTATTATAGGTTTCATTCTTGCAGGAATCGCATCGGTGACATTTTATGCCCAAGCATCATCAATTAATGAAAAACAAGAAGAAAAGCTAGCCCTTGAACAAGAGCTAGAATTGCTAAAAGCTGAAGAAAGTCGACTAGAACAAGAAATCATTAATTACAATGATTTAGATTATATAGCCGAGATTGCCAGAAGAGATTATTATTTGTCCAAGCCAGGAGAAACCCTCTTTAAGCTTCCAGATTCTTCAGCTGATTGACACCTTTTTTTTCATTCGGGTATAATGTAAGAAACGAATATTTACAGATTTCTAAGGAGGATCTATTTTTTCATGTCAATTGAAGTAGGCAGCAAGTTGCAGGGTAAGGTTACTGGAATTACAAATTTTGGAGCTTTTGTTGAATTACCGGGCGGTTCTACCGGCCTTGTGCATATCAGTGAAGTTGCTGATAATTATGTGAAGGATATTAATGAATTTTTAAAGGTTGGAGAAGAAGTTACCGTAAAGGTCGTTAATGTTGAGAAGGATGGTAAGATTGGCTTATCCATTCGTAAAGCTAAAGACCGTCCGGAAGGTTCCGAAAGACCTGCACGTCCAAGTCGTCCAAGCACTCAAGGACGTCCACCACGTCCACAAGGTGGTGGTAGAGGCCCACAAGGTGGAAACCGCGGACCTCGTACCAACAGCAGACCTGCACCATCATTTGAAGATAAGGTGAGTCGTTTCTTGAAAGATAGTGAAGAGCGCCTATCTACTATTAAGCGTCAAACGGAGTCCAAGCGTGGCGGTCGTGGCGCACGCCGTGGTTAACTTGCTGTCCGCTTCTTTCTACAAATTGAAAGACAAGCATTTATGCTTGTCTTTTCTTTATGAGAGATAGAAGAAAAACCTTTTTAATAAATTCTTAAAATAGTGTTGACTCTTTTTGAAAAAGGGTGTATATTAATACTTGTCGCAATTGACACAACATATGGCGGTGTAGCTCAGCTGGCTAGAGCGTACGGTTCATACCCGTGAGGTCGTGGGTTCGACTCCCTCCGCCGCTACCATATACATATACAAACTTGGATCTATTCAGATTCAAGTTTTTTTGTGTTTTCAAATCATAGATATAACCCTCCTAAACATAAAACTCTTCCCGAACGTTCTTCAAACTATGCTTATTTCTCCTAGAATATGAGAGGTCAAAGAGCCCTTTTTTGCTTTTTAGTGCTTATTTTTTCCTTTTTTAGACGAATGAAGTCGAACGATTCTTTTGCAAGCAAACCTAATTCTGACAAAAATTGAAAGATAATTCTGTGTATAATGAAACCACGATTCTAATAGGGGTGGTGGACGAAGATGATAAGGAAGGCAGCCAAAGCAATGATCGGACCAGCTCGTAGTGGTAGTGTAATGGTCCATGAAAAGATGATCGGTTGGACGGGCGATGTATTTACAAAGGCTGGTAAAACGACTCAGGCTATATTTTATCAATGGGGGTTGCTTGTCGCTGTTGTAGGTTTTTTATTAGGACGAGCCATGATCCTATCTGAGCTAACACCTTTTGTATTACCATTTTTAGCTGCCGTTTACATGCTAAAACGCGAAAAAGCTGGTATAGCAGCCATGGCTTTAATGGCAGGAGCTCTAACCAGTTATCATGGCGGCATTGCTTTTGTCATTATCGCAATTTTCTTGTATGTTCTTATGCAGAAGGTAGTAGCTAGGTATATGGACAAAACAATTAAAGCTTTGCCTTACACGGTATTTGTAGCGAGTATGACTGCAAGGCTTGGTTTAGTCTTCATCCTTGAAGGTACGGTGACAAACTATGCTCTAATGATGGCAACGGTTGAGGCAGGTCTTAGCTTTATTTTAACAATGATTTTCTTACAAAGTGTACCTCTGGTAACATCTAAAAAACTAAAGCAACCATTACGAAATGAAGAAATTGTTTGCTTAATTATTCTTTTAGCATCTGTTATGACAGGGACTGTTGGCTGGGTTATTTATGATGTGACGGTTGAGCATGTTCTAGCTCGTTATTTAGTCTTAATCTTTGCATTTGTTGGTGGGGCGGCTATTGGGTCAACTGTTGGTGTCGTAACAGGTCTTATCCTGAGTTTGGCAAGCGTTGCTAGTTTGTATCAGATGAGCCTGCTTGCTTTCTCAGGGTTACTAGGAGGTCTATTAAAAGATGGTAAGAAAATTGGGGTCGGGGTTGGTTTATTAGTAGGTACGTTGTTAATTGGTTTATATGGAGAGGGCGGATCAAATGTGTCTGTAACTCTGCTCGAGTCGCTTGCAGCTATTGCAATCTTCATGCTTACACCGAGAGAGTTAATAGGTCGCCTGGCAAGATACATCCCTGGAACGAGCGAATATTCCAACGAACAGCAACAATATCTTCGCAAAATAAGAGATGTAACAGCTGGAAGAGTGGAGCAGTTCTCTACTCTATTTCAAACGCTTTCCCAAAGTTTTCAGTCGACACCGGATGCTGATCTTCCAGAAGATGCAGAACGAGAAGTTGATTACTTCTTAAGTAATGTGACGGAAAAAACATGTCAGGCTTGTTTTAAAAAAGAAAAATGTTGGGTACAAAACTTCTCTACAACCTATGAGTCGATGCAAAAACTTATGACTGAAACTGAACAATATGGTGAAGTAAGAAGTCATATGTTGCTCTCGGATTGGAAGAAACAATGTATAAAGCCAGAAAAAGTGATCCAAGCAATTGAACAAGAGCATGGTCATTATCAAGCAAATCAAAAGTTAAAGCGGCAAGTTCTTGAAAGTCGCAAGCTTGTAGCAGATCAACTACTAGGCGTATCTCGTGTAATGGGTGATTTTGCAAAAGAAATCCAAAAAGAAAAGCAAGCGCATCATCATCAAGAAGAGCAAATGCTAGAAGCGTTGAGAGGAGTGGGGCTTGAGGTTGGGCATATCGATATCTATAGCTTAGAAAAAGGGAATGTTGAGATTGAGATGAGTATTTCTTTTGATCAAGGGCACGGCCAAGCTGAAAAAATTATAGCTCCTATGTTATCTGATGTAATGAAAGAAACGATTGTAGTAAAGGCAGAAGAACGGTCTTACTATCCCAATGGATATAGTCACATCTCCTTTAGTTCAGCAAAGAAATTTGTGCTAGAAACAGGGATTGCTAATGTTGCAAAAGGGGGTGCGTATGTTTCTGGTGATAGCTACTCCACGATTGAGTTAGGGGCAGGCAAATACGCAATAGCGATCAGTGATGGAATGGGAAATGGAGAGCGTGCGCATCTAGAGAGCAACGAGACCCTGCAATTATTGCAAAAAGTGTTGCAGTCAGGGATCGAAGAAACAGTTGCTATTAAATCAGTTAATTCGGTGTTATCTCTCCGGACAACAGATGAGATATTCTCTACACTTGATCTCGCGATGATTGACCTCCAAGATGCAACTGCACGGTTCTTAAAAATTGGATCCATACCAAGCTTTATAAAACGTGGCGATAAAGTGATAAAGATAGAAGCTAGTAATCTTCCGATGGGAATCATTCAAGAGTTTGATGTCGATGTGGTTAGCGAACAATTGAAGCCTGGTGACCTGTTAATTATGATGAGTGATGGAATCTTTGAAGCTCCTAAGCATGTGGAGAACAAAGAAATGTGGATTCGTCGTATGATTAATGAACTCGACACGACAGACCCTCAAGAGGTAGCTGATGTTATGTTAGAAAAAGTCATTCGTTCAGGACGAGGTGCAATAGAAGATGATATGACCATTATTGTAACCGAGGTGAAGCGTAATACGCCTAAATGGGCAGCTATTCCGCTCTATAAGTCTCACAAATTATTAAGAAAGAGAGCGTAAGGTTTTCTCTATTTACCCTATTCCACACTCTGATAAAAAGTAAACGTATAAATCCTCTCTAGGTGGTGAATGATGGTAACATTCAGACTACTTGGAGGGGATCAGTTTTGAGTAAAGGTACTTTAAAGCAAATTTTATTGTTAACGGATGGCCACTCAAATCAAGGCGAAGATCCAGTTGCGATTGCAGCACTTGCTAAAGAGCAAGGAATAACAGTAAACGTTATCGGTGTGGTGGATGAAGATCATCTAAATAAACAAGGTATTGATGAAATTGAAGCAATAGCTCTTGCTGGAGGCGGGGTTAGTCAAATTGTTTATGCAAAACAATTGGCCAAAACGGTACAAATGGTTACAAGAAAAGCAATGACCCAAACCTTACATGGGGTGGTGAACAAAGAACTTCAACAAATACTAGGTAAGGACCAGGAGATGGAAGATCTTTCTCCTGAAAAACGTGGGCAGGTAATGGAAGTCGTAGATGAGCTGGGTGAAACCATTCATTTAGATGTTCTAATTCTTGTTGATACGAGTGCTAGTATGAACAATAAACTACCAATGGTACAAGAGGCGTTAACAGATCTATCAATTAGCTTAACCTCTCGCATGGGAGAAAATCGATTTGCTTTATATGCATTTCCCGGGAAAAGAAGAGAGGTTGACAGATTGCTTGATTGGACTCCGCAATTACAATCGTTAACAGGTGTCTTTCATAAGCTGTCTTCAGGTGGAATCACGCCAACGGGGCCTGCGTTGCAAGCTGCTCTCCAAAAGTTTTCTAAAGGCGGTTCAAGAAGGAGTTTGATGGCTGGTGATGAAGAACAGCTATTCAGAGAATCCGGCTTATAAGTTAGCGGTTGGAACAAGATTGATTGGAAAGTGGCATCAAAATAGATATAAAGTGATTCGCTCGCTAGGTTCTGGGGCTACAGGGAAGGTTTATTTAGCAGAATCGGTCTCTGGACTTGTGGCTCTGAAAGTCGGAGTTGATAATATGGCTATTACATCTGAAGTGAACGTACTAAAGCATTTCTCCAAGGTCCAAGGGCAAACGCTTGGGCCTTCTTTGTTAGATGTTGATGACGCTGTTATAAATGGTGTAAATTTACCGTTTTATGCCATGGAATACTTGGATGGTAGTGAGTTAATGGATTACTTATCAAAAAGGGGTTCGGAATGGTTCGGAATCTTAATGATCCAACTATTGGGTGATTTAGAGAAGCTCCATCAGGCAGGTTGGGCTTTTGGCGACTTGAAGCCTGACAATTTGTTAGTAGTCGGACCTCCGGCGCGTATTCGTTGGTTAGATGTCGGTGGAACGACTTTATTAGGTCGTTCTATTAAAGAATATACAGAGTTTTATGACCGTGGATACTGGGGGTGTGGAACAAGAGTTGCGGAGCCAAGCTATGACTTATTTGCTGTGGCAATGATTATGATTAATTGTGCATATCCTAAACGATTTGATAAAAAGGGGGAGAAGCCATTTAATCAGTTAAGACAGATGGTTGAGGAAAGTAACTATTTAGGACCCTACCGATCCGTTATTTTAAAAGCCTTACAAGGAAAGTATGCGTATGCAACTGAGATGAGAAAAGAGCTTGTTCAAGCGGTATCAAGTGCTTCTAGTTATACAGCGCCCAAAACGAGAGTTAAACCGCAAAAAAAACCAAAGGCAAAACATATAAAACGAAAGAAAAAGAAGAAATCATCTTACTTTGTAGAAATCTTCCTCTTCTGCTCTTTTATTCTTTTGGCATATATCCTATACTTATTTGGACAAATGATGTAGGGTAGTCAATTGGTAAGAATAGAACGGGGGGCAAGGCATGAATGCAGATCGGATGATGGATATATGCATGCTCGCAGGGGAAATTATGCTCACATATGGGGCAGAGACCTATCGAGTTGAAGAAACACTAGAGCGTATGGCAAAGTCTGCAGGCTTTAAAAATGTGCATAGCTTTGTAACCACGACCGGAATCTTTTTGTCATTTGATGTAGAAGGCAATGATGTCATGCAGATGATTCGAGTCGATGATCGTATGCAAGATTTAAATAAAGTATCTCTTGTAAATCAAGTATCAAGAGAGTTTGTAGGCGGCTTAATAGATGGTGATGTCGCTTACATGAAATTAGATGAGATTGCAAAAGCTCCGATGAATTACTCTCCTTTGTTGCTTCATATTGCCTCAGGTGTAGCAGGGGGAGCTTTTTCCTATTTATTCGGGGGGAATTTATTTGATACGATCCCAGCCTTTATAGCGGGTTTTTCAGCAAGTTGGAGTGTGGTAACCCTCCAGGAATATATGAAAGTGAAATTTTTTGCTGAATTCATGTCTGCTTTTTTAGGTGGAGTTGTAGCTATTGTTCTTGTCTTGCTTGGATTGGGTGAGAATCTTGACCAAGTAATTATTGGGACCTTAATGCCATTAGTACCTGGAGTTCCTCTTACAAATGCTGTTCGTGATTTGATGTCTGGTGATTTAATTGCTGGAGTCAGTCGTGGCGCTGAAGCTGTTATTACAGCATTATCGATTGCAACAGGCATTGCGTTAGCAATTGCCCTGTTGTTATAAGGAGGGGCATCAATGATAGTAGAATTAATCTTTTGTTTTATGGCTACGGTGGCATTTGGGGTCATTTTTAATGTTCCTTATCGAGTAATCTGGCTTGGTGGATTAATTGGATCGATTTCATGGTTTATTTATTCTACCTTACCCAATTGGGATGTATCTGTCATTTTTGCGACATCTATCGCTTCAATCGTTAGTGCAACGATCTCGCACTTTTTAGCGAAAAAATATCGGGTTCCCGTCACAACATTTAGCATACCAGGGATTATTCCCCTAGTTCCTGGGAGTCGTGCCTATTTTACAATGTTAGCTTTTGTAGATGGAGATTATATTGAAGGACTTCAGCTTGGAATTGAAACGATGCTTCAAGCAGGAGCTATTGCTGCAGGACTTGTTTTTGCGTTGTCGATCTTCTCATTTGGTAAAGGAGGTATAGGACAGCGATATGAATCAAGACGTTCATAATTTTATCGCTCAGCATGAGTTATTAAAAGGGGTCGATACCGTTATCGTTGCTACATCAGGTGGACCTGATTCGATGGCTCTCCTCTTTTATTTGTGGGAGATGAGAAAAATATACAATATTCGTATTGAAGCAGCTCATGCCAATCACCAGTTACGAGGGCAAGAGTCCGATAGTGACGAACACTATGTGGCTAATTTTTGCGGAGAATATGGCATACCTTTTCATACAACAAAACTTGATATCGTTGGTTTTGCCACAAAAAATGGGCTTGGCACTCAAGCAGCTGCAAGCCAGTTACGTTATCAGTGGTTTGACGAGTTGTTAAAAGCACAGCCGACTAGTTGTTTGGCTACTGCTCATCATGGAGATGATCAAACCGAAACCATCTTGATGACAATGGTTCGAGGAGTGAACCTTTTAAAGGAAACCGGAATCAATGAGAAGAGGTTTCTTGAAAATGGGTTTGTTATTCGACCATTTTTGGGAATAACAAAAGAGGAAATCGAGCACTATTGTAATAGGGTAGGTCTATTTCCGAGAAGTGATACAAGTAATTCTTCAATGAAATATACACGAAATCGATTTAGACATCATTTAATGCCTTTTATCAAAAAAGAAAACCCCAGCATTCATACTCATATGCAGAGGTATCACGAATGGCAGAGAGATGATCAGCAATTTTTGATGGAATTAGCTGAAGAGGCACTAGAGGGAATTATCCTCCAAAAAAGTGAACAATCGATAACAATTTTAATTGAAGCGATTGAACGTCTGCGCTTCCCTTTACAAAGAAGGGTGATTCATCTAATATTAAGGTATCTTTACGGGAAAAATTCACCATCTAGTACGTCTATACATATTGAGCAGGTTCAACGTCTGCTCAAAAGGCATGAACCGTCTAAGGAACTTCATTTAGCAAACGGTCTTTTTGCATACCTTAGCTATGATTGCTGCCACTTTTCTTTGAAGCCACCCAAACGCATTCAGCAACCACATGTTGACCTTTCGGTGCCAGGAGAAGTTGATGTTGTGACTGGTAGATTCACTTCTTATTATCTAGAGACTTCTGACATACCTAAAGAACAAAAGTATATGACTTTCTTAGATGCCGATAAGCTAATATTTCCTCTGTCTATAAGAGGAGTACTTCCCGGTGATCGCATTACAGGAAGAGGGATGACTGGTTCAAAAAAGGTGAGTCGGTTGTTTATTGATAAGAAGGTGGATGCGTCTTTTAGGGGGGCATGGCCTTTGTTAACCGATGGAGATGGAGAGGTATTGTGGGTTCCGTTTTTACATCGGTCAAAGAGTACAGACATCACGGATAAGACGAAACGTGTACTTGTTTTGGTGTTTACACCAAATGATGAGTTTTTTTTGTTTCATGATTATAAGTCCATTACAGGAGGGGCATTTTAAATTGATGAGGGACGAAATTAAAGAAGTATTAATCTCAGAAGAAGAAATCCAAGAAAAAGTAAGAGAGTTAGGCAAGGCAATTACAGAGGAGTATGATGGTCGTTTTCCTCTAGTAGTTGGTGTTTTAAAAGGTGCTATGCCATTTATGGGCGATTTAACAAAGAGGATCGATACACATCTTGAAATGGACTTTATGGATGTTTCAAGTTATGGAAAAGGAATGGTTTCTTCAGGAGAAGTGAAAATCTTAAAAGATTTAGATACATCTGTAGAAGGTCGCGATGTATTAATTCTTGAAGACATTATTGATAGTGGCTTAACGTTAAGTTACCTTATTAAACTTTTCCATTACCGTAAAGCAAAGTCGGTAAAAGTTGTTACATTGCTTGATAAGCCGGACGGTAGAAAGGTTGACCTTGTTCCAGATATGGCAGGTTTCACAGTGCCAGATGCTTTTGTTGTTGGCTACGGGCTAGATTATGCTGAGCGTTATCGTAACCTACCGTATATCGGTGTGTTAAAGCCAGAAATCTACGAGAGTTAATATTTGAGTGGTAAAGAATAATTATGATACGATAAACCAAGCTATAACGCCCGTCGGAGGAGGTCAAGAATGAATCGGATATTCCGTAATACGATATTTTATTTACTCATTTTCCTAGTCATTGTCGGGATTGTGAGTGTATTCAACTCTGATCAAACAGAAACAGAGAACGTATCATTTAATGCATTCATAGAAAGACTTGAGAATGGTCAGGTTCAAGAGTTGTCAGTAAAGCCAGAGAGACAAGTGTACTTAGTGCGAGGTCAATTTACAGATCAAGCTGAAGATGAATATTTCCAAACATATGCACTTAAAAGTGAACAATCTGCTGAAGTGTTGACAGGTGCCCAAGGACCAGGTGGAGCTCCATTTAACCTTGATATTGAACCTGCTGATGAAACAAGTGGATGGGTTCAATTTTTCACTGGGATTATTCCATTCATCATTATATTTATTCTCTTCTTCTTCTTACTAAGCCAAGCTCAAGGTGGCGGAAGCCGTGTAATGAACTTTGGTAAGAGTAAAGCGAAGTTGGTTAATGAAGACAAGAAAAAAGCGAAATTTAAAGACGTTGCTGGTGCAGATGAAGAGAAGCAAGAACTAGTGGAGGTTGTTGAGTTCTTAAAAGACCCTCGTAAATTCTCTGCTATTGGTGCACGTATTCCAAAAGGTGTCCTATTAGTAGGCCCTCCGGGTACAGGTAAAACATTACTTGCACGTGCAGTAGCCGGTGAAGCTGGCGTACCGTTCTTCTCAATAAGTGGTTCTGACTTCGTTGAGATGTTTGTCGGTGTCGGTGCATCCCGTGTACGTGATTTATTTGAAAATGCAAAGAAAAATGCACCATGTATCATCTTTATTGATGAGATTGATGCTGTAGGTCGTCAACGTGGAGCTGGTCTTGGTGGAGGACACGATGAGCGTGAACAAACACTAAACCAATTACTCGTTGAAATGGACGGATTTAGTGCCAATGAAGGAATTATTATCATCGCTGCCACTAACCGTGCTGACATCCTAGACCCTGCCCTACTTCGTCCAGGACGTTTTGACCGTCAAATTCAAGTTAACCGTCCGGATGTCATTGGACGTGAAGAAGTCTTAAAAGTACATGCTAGAAATAAGCCATTAAATGACGATGTAAACTTAAAAACAATCGCTACAAGAACGCCTGGTTTCTCTGGTGCGGATCTTGAAAATCTTCTTAATGAAGCTGCCCTTGTTGCAGCAAGACATGATCATACGAAGATAAGTATGATTCATATTGAAGAAGCGATTGACCGCGTGATTGCAGGTCCGGCTAAAAAGAGCCGTGTCATTTCACCGAAAGAGAAGAAAATTGTCGCTTGGCATGAAGCGGGTCATACGGTTGTCGGTGTGAGGCTAGAGAATGCCGATATGGTTCATAAAGTAACCATTGTTCCGCGTGGTATGGCTGGTGGTTATGCAGTAATGCTTCCTAAGGAAGATCGTTACTTTATGACAAAGCCAGAATTACTTGATAAAATTATTGGTTTACTCGGTGGACGTGTCGCTGAGGAAGTAACGTTTGGAGAAGTGAGCACAGGTGCTCACAATGACTTCCAACGAGCTACAGGTATTGCTAGAAAAATGGTTACAGAATATGGTATGAGTGAAAAGCTTGGACCGATGCAATTTATCTCAGGATCAGGTGGGCAAGTATTCCTCGGTCGTGACATTCAAAATGAACAAAACTATAGTGATGCATTTGCTCATGAGATCGATCTTGAAGTTCAACGCATTATTAAAGAATGTTATGTGCGTTGTAAGGAGATCTTACTTGAGAACAAGGATAGCTTAGATCTTGTAGCTAAAACCTTGCTTGATATGGAAACATTGGATGCTGAGCAAATTAAGTCATTAGTAAATGACGGAAAGCTTCCAGAAGGCCATCACCTAAATGCTCATATTAATAAAGACAAGGCTGAAGAGTCCGATGTGAAAGTGAACATTAACTCTAAAAAAGAGGAATCTACTGAGGTAGAGCCTGAACAACCACAAGAGCCAAATACAGGTGAGCCGATTGAAAAAGATGATATGAACAAAAAGAATGACTAATCAATTGATTAGAGGGAGGGTGTCGGAATCGACATCCTCTCTTTTTTCGTTTAAACTCAAATTTGAAATCCATTTTTGTAGAAGATGTGGTGAAGATATGATCCTCGTAATAGATGTAGGAAATTCCAATATCGCTCTAGGTGTCTATAAACAAGAAGAGCTTGTATACCATTGGCGTATAGCAACGAGCAGACAAAATACAGAAGACGAGTATGCGATGTCGATTAAAGCTTTATTTAATGATAAGGGGCTAAACTTTAATCACATTGCTGGTATCATTATTTCTTCTGTGGTTCCTCCCATCATGTTCTCACTAGAACAAATGTGCAAAAAGTATTTTAAGTTGCAACCAATGATCATTGGTCCTGGAATTAAAACAGGATTAAACATAAAATATGATAACCCGAGGGAAGTTGGAGCCGATCGAATTGTTAATGCAGTGGCAGCGATAGAATTGTATGGTAGTCCACTTGTTATTGTCGATTTCGGTACGGCCACTACGTATTGCTACATCAACGAGCAAAAACAATATATGGGTGGAGCGATTGCACCCGGGATTTCCATCTCAACAGAAGCTTTATATACAAGGGCTTCTAAGCTTCCTCGTATTGAAATTGCAAAGCCTGAACAAATACTAGGTAAAAATACGATTCATGCGATGCAAGCTGGTATTTTCTTTGGTTATGTGGGGCAGGTTGATGGAATTGTCAATCGAATGAAAGAAGAATCAAAAGAAGTTCCTGTAGTTATTGCCACAGGAGGTTTAGCGAGTCTGATCTCAACAGAAGCTAAAAGTATCGATGTCGTTGACCCTTTTCTCACTTTAAAAGGGCTCCGAATCATTTATGAGAAGAATAAAGATAGTAATAAAAAAGGATAAACCAATTAAAAGGAGAATGTTCACCATGAGTGATTATTTAGTAAGAGCAACAGGTTTTGAAGGGAAAGTTCGTGCATATGCATTAGTAGCAACAGAAATGATTGACGAAGCAGTCAGAAGACAGGGTACGTGGCCTACTGCATCAGCAGCATTAGGTCGTGCGATGATGGCAAGTACTATGATGGGCGCGATGTTAAAAGGTGACGCGAAGCTTACTGTGAAAATTGAAGGAAGGGGACCAATCGGCGCAATTATTGTTGATAGTAATACGAAAGGAGAATCACGTGGGTATGTAACCAACCCTCAAACTCATTTTGATTTAAATAAGGATGGGAAGCTTGATGTTGCAAGAGCAGTTGGTACAGACGGATATCTATCTATTGTAAAAGATATTGGAATGAGAGATAACTTTACAGGAAGTGTACCGATTGTCTCAGGAGAACTTGGAGAAGATTTCACATATTATTTTGCTTCATCAGAACAAACACCTTCATCTGTTGGAGTTGGTGTTCTTGTGAACCCTGACAACTCGATTTTAGCAGCAGGAGGATTTATCATTCAATTAATGCCTGGAGCTGATGATGAGGTTATTACGGAAATTGAAAAGAGACTAAGCTCTATTCCTCCTATTTCAAAATTAGTGGAGGCGGGAATGCCACCTGAAGAAATGCTAAACGCTCTTCTAGGTGATGATAATGTGAAAATTCTCGATAAAATGCCAGTTGCTTTCTCTTGTACGTGTTCGAAAGAGCGAGTGTCTAATGCGATAACAAGCTTAGGTGAAGAAGAGATTCGTTCGATGATTGCTGAAGATGGTGGAGCTGAGACGCGTTGCAACTTCTGTAATGAAGTGTATACATTTGATGTAAGTGAATTAGAGGAATTGATTGCTGAATCAAAATAATTTTGAAAATTAAGGGATTCATTGATTGACTTATCTGAAAACGTCTGCTAACATTATTTTAAACAAAACCTATGAATTTACTTGGAATTAGGAGGCGCTATATATGAAAGTTGTTCAATCGATTACAGAGTTAATTGGTCATACGCCGCTAGTCAAATTAAATCGTCTTGTCACGGATAAGCATGCTGATGTTTATTTAAAGCTTGAGTTTATGAACCCAGGAAGCAGTGTAAAAGATCGTATCGGCTTAGCGATGATTGAGGCAGCCGAGAAAGATGGCACGCTTAAAGCTGGTGATACAATTGTAGAACCTACAAGTGGTAACACGGGTATCGGCTTAGCAATGGTTGCTGCTGCAAAAGGATACAAAACAAAGCTAGTTATGCCTGAAACCATGAGTATGGAGCGCCGTAACTTATTACGAGCTTACGGAGCTGAGCTTGTATTAACTCCAGGTCCAGAAGGCATGGGTGGAGCAATTCGTAAGGCTACGGAACTTTCAAAGGAAAATGGCTACTTTATGCCACAACAATTTGAAAATGAGGCAAACCCTAAAATTCACCGCGAAACGACAGGTAAAGAATTGCTGGAACAAGCTGATGGCCAATTAGATGGGTTTGTATCAGGTATTGGAACAGGGGGGACGATTACGGGTGCTGGTGGATTTTTAAAGGAGCACTTCCCGAATCTCCGTATTGCGGCAGTAGAGCCACAAGATTCACCAATTTTATCTGGTGGAAATCCTGGACCGCATAAAATCCAAGGAATCGGTGCTGGCTTTGTTCCTGATATTTTAGACACGAAGGTATATGATGAAGTGATTCAAGTATCTACTGAGCAAGCTTTTGAATATGCGCGCCGTGCTGCAAAGGAAGAAGGAATTTTAGGTGGAATTTCGTCTGGGGCAGCGATCTATGCAGCGCTACAACTTGCTGAAAAGCTTGGACCAGGTAAAAAAGTGGTTGCGATTATCCCTTCAAACGGTGAACGTTACCTAAGTACACCACTTTATCAATTTGAAGATTAAGATTTAGCGTTAAAGTAGTCTTACCTTTTGGGTAGGGCTACTTTTGTTTAGAGGTGGATTTCCATTAATAGACTGAGCTAATCCTAGCTCTTGTTCTTTTCTTCTATTTCGTAGTCATGTAAAATGAATACATAGAAGTAAATGATACGAACGGAGTGAAGCCGTTGCAACGAGAGAACGTAAAGAAAGACAACTGGATAGCGAAAGCCACCTCTTTTTCATTAGCGAAGGATGAATGGTTTGCAGCATATAAACATCTATCAAAAAATAAGACTCATCAAGTTCTCTTAGAGAGTGGACGTGGAGGGCAGTATAGCATTATTGGGCTTGATCCATTTGCTATTATTGAAGGAAAAGGAGACACCTTAACGGTTAAAAAGGGTGAGCATGAGGAGATAAAAAAAGGGAAGCTGTTAGATTCATTAAAAGAAGTGATGGCTCCTTATAAAACAGCTGTTATACCAGGTATCCCATCTTTTCAAGGGGGAGCGATGGGTTATTTAAGTTATGATATTGTTCGAGAAATTGAGCGATTGCCCCTTCTTGCTGAGGATGACCTCGCCCTACCTGATCTCTTTTTCATGCTGTTCCATGATGTATTTATCTATGAGCATATAGAAGAAAAGATGTGGGTCATTGTCCATGGTGAACAAGGCGACTCAGCAGACCTTGATGAGCGTTTAAAAGATTATGAACAGGCTTGGAAGAGCTCCCGACCTGAAACTGCTTGGAACTATCAAGTGCAAAAAACAACACATGGAAATTCTGCTTCGATGAGTGAAGAGGAATTTGGAGAAGCTGTTGAAAAGATAAAAGAATATATTGCAGCAGGTGATGTGTTCCAAGTAAATCTCTCTGTAAGGCAATCAAAAGGTTTGACCTGTGAGGCGATGCATGTCTATGAGACATTACGTAAGCTAAACCCATCGCCTTATATGAGTTACCTTCATACACCCGCTTTTCAATTTGTCAGTGCCTCCCCTGAGTTACTTGTCAAGAAACAAGGTATAGAGGTCAGTACTCGTCCGATTGCTGGAACTCGTTCACGAGGGAAGGACGCGGAGGAAGATCAACAGCTTGCTGCCTCCTTGATTGAAAATGAAAAAGAACGGGCTGAACATGTCATGCTTGTAGACCTTGAGAGAAATGATTTAGGCAGGGTATGTGAATATGGAAGTGTTGAAGTAAATGAGTTGATGGTCATTGAAAAATATTCCCATGTTATGCATATCGTTTCAAATGTTAGAGGGAAACTTAGTTCTGAGCATGATCTTTACGAAGTAATTCGAGCAACCTTCCCAGGTGGAACAATTACTGGAGCTCCTAAAGTCCGCACAATGGAAATCATAGAAGAGCTAGAACCGGTAAGAAGAGGGATTTATACCGGCTCGATTGGTTGGATTGGCTTTAATGATGAAATGGAGCTTAATATCACAATCCGTACCATGGTCTGTAAAGATGGGCAAGCACATGTTCAAGCTGGAGCAGGGATCGTGATCGATTCAAACCCGCGTCATGAATATAAGGAATCGTCTAAGAAAGCAAGAGCATTATGGCATGCACTTGAGTTGAGTGAAGAAGAGTTGAGAGAACGAGTAAATAGTTCATCGAGCTGAGGAGGAAAAGATATGATTATTATGATTGATAACTATGATTCATTTACGTATAACTTGGTCCAATATTTAGGTGAGATGGGTGAGGAGTTGGTTGTAAAACGAAATGACCAAATCACCATTGAGGAAATTGAAGAGTTAAATCCTGATTACTTAATGATTTCACCAGGGCCATGCAGCCCCAATGAGGCAGGAATAAGTTTAGAGGCGATTCGTTATTTCGCTGGAAAGATTCCTGTTTTCGGTGTGTGTCTTGGTCACCAATCAATTGCTCAAGTATTTGGAGGAGAGGTTGTGCGAGCAGGACGTCTTATGCATGGGAAGACCTCTCTAGTCAAACATAACCAAGAAACAATATTCAAAGATATACCAACGCCTCTGACGGCTACTAGGTATCATTCGTTAATCGTTAAAAGAGAGAGTCTTCCGGATTGCTTCCTGATAACGGCTGAAACGGAAGAAGGCGAAATTATGGCGATTCGTCATAAGGAACTGCCTGTAGAAGGTGTTCAATTCCATCCAGAATCCATCATGACGGATGCAGGAAAGGAATTGTTACGCAATTTTATTAGAACATACCGCAGGGAGCCGGTAGAATGATTGTCTATGTAAATGGTGAAATGGTGTTGGAAGAGGAAGCGAAAGTGTCTGCTTTTGACCATGGTTACATGTATGGTGTAGGTTTATTTGAGACATTTCGTGTGTATAATGGTCATCCTTTTTTATTGGATGACCATTTTCGCCGTTTAAAAGAAGGGCTCACCACATTAGGGATAGAGTGGGACATGAATACCGAGGAAGTCCGCAAAGTCCTTGATGATTTAATTGAAGCAAATGACCTTCGGGAGATGGATGCGTATGTAAGGTGGAATGTCTCAGCAGGTGATAAAGGGCTTGGACTTTACACGGGTCATTACGAGAAGCCTACAACCATCGTTTATATAAAGTCGATTCCTCAAAAGATGAAGGTAGAAAAACAAGGGATTATTCTAAAGACTAGACGGAACACACCAGAAACGAAAGTAAGATTAAAGTCTCATCATTATCTAAATAACTTATTAGCAAAGCGTGAGATAGGGCCAGACCCTAGTATAGAAGGGCTCTTTTTAACGGAAGAGGATCATCTAGCAGAAGGGATTGTTTCGAATTTATTCTGGGTAAAGAAACGTATAGTGTATACCCCGTCCATTAAAACGGGTATTCTGAATGGTATAACAAGGCAGTTTGTAATCAGACTTTTACAAAAAGAGGGGTATGAAGTAGAAGAAGGTTTTTATCTTGAGAAAGATTTATATGAGGCGGATGAGGCTTTTGTGACCAATTCAATTCAAGAGGTTGTATCCCTTACATCCATTCAATCTCATCTGTATAAGTCTAGCCCACCTGTAACAAAAAAACTTCAGCAATTATACCAAGAACAATGCCGAGCGCTTTTAAGTAGAAGCGAGCTATAAGGAGAGATCGTTGTGCGAAATCGAACAAAGATTATGGGGATTTTAAACGCTACACCTGACTCTTTTTCAGATGGAGGAAGGTATAACGAGGTTGAAGTCGCGGCTAAAAGAGCATATGAAATGGTAGCACAAGGTGCAGATATCATTGATATTGGCGGTGAGTCTACACGACCAGGATTTGCGAAAGTTCCTGCAGATGAGGAACTAGCACGTGTTATTCCAGTTATTAAAGCGGTAAGGGAAGTTGTTGATGTCCCTATTTCAATTGATACGTACAAAGCTGAAGTAGCCAGGGAAGCGATCAAAGCAGGGGCTAATATTATCAACGATGTATGGGGAGCTAAAGCTGATCCTATGATGGCACAAGTGGCTTTTGAAACAGGTGCAGAAATTATCTTGATGCACAATCGTGATAACAAGGACTACGGAGACCTCTTAGAAGATATGAAACGTGATATTGATGAAAGTGTCGCCTTATGTCACCGAGCAGGGGTTAGTGACGAGAAGATTATACTAGACCCTGGTATAGGATTTGCGAAAACCTATGAGCAAAACTTAGAAGCGATCCGTAGACTTGATGAGTTTGTTGCTATTGGTTATCCCGTGTTGTTAGGTACATCTAGAAAATCATTTATTGCTAAAACGTTAGATCTACCTGTAGATGAGCGGGTAGAAGGAACTGGCGCTACGGTTTGTTTGGGAATTGCCAAGGGATGCGAAATTGTTCGCGTTCATGATGTAGTAGAAATGAGTCGGATGGCCAAAATGATGGATGCGATGCTAGGAGGAGTGGTTCATAATGGATAAGATCTATATGGATGGACTTGAATTTTACGGTTTTCACGGTGTTTTTAAAGAAGAAAACAAGTTAGGTCAACGTTTTTACGTCGATCTAACACTAGAGCTTGATTTAAAAGAGGCGGGTGCTACAGATGACATTGACGAGACGATCAACTATGGCGATGTTTATAAAAGAGTAAAAGAAATTGTCGAGGGTAAACCTTATAAATTGGTGGAAACCGTGGCTGAGAAAATTGCAAAAGAGTTACTTACTTCATATGAGCGCCTAGAACTCTGTACCGTGAAACTTATTAAACCTGATCCTCCTATTCCAGGGCACTACAAATCTGTCGCTGTTGAGATTACAAGGGGGAAAAATGAAGCATAATGTCTACATTGCACTCGGCTCTAATATTGGTGATCGAGCTGCTTATTTAGAGGAAGCCATTGACCGTTTACAAAGAGAGAATGATATAGAGGTCGTAGCAACATCGTCAATCTATGAAACAGAACCTATCGGATATGTTGATCAGCAATCATTTTTGAACATGGTCATTCAAATTCACACAAATTTAAGCCCAGAGAAATTATTGGCAACTACGCAGTCAATTGAAGATACATGCGGACGCAAGCGTGATATCAGGTGGGGACCTAGAACGATAGATCTTGACATTCTTCTCTTTGATCAACAAAATATGAAAATAGAGAACTTATGCATTCCTCATCCTAGAATGTTTGAGCGTGCATTTGTGATCGTACCGCTTTATGAACTAGAGCCAACAATTTACTTTCAAATGCGTAATCAATCGATTGAAGATATATATGAGGCGTTGCCAGATAAAGAGGGTGTAAATGTATGGAGATCGAAAGTTGGGGAAGAAGAATCAGGGCATTCCGAAAGCTAAAAGGTTTTACCCAGCAACGGTTCGCTAAAGAGATGGGAATTTCAGTTTCTGTTTTAGGTGAAGTAGAGAGAGGGAGCAGGTTACCTGATGAGAAAATGCTCGAAAAAGTGACCTCAATCCTTAATATAACAAAGCAAGACTTGATCAAGAGATGATTATACGGAGGTGAATATATAGTGTTGAAGATTGGAAATATCGAAATGAACAACCAAGTTGTCCTTGCCCCGATGGCGGGAGTTTGTAACCCTGCGTTTCGTCTAATTGCGAAAGAGTTTGGTGCAGGATTAGTGTGTGCAGAGATGGTAAGTGACAAGGCTATTCTCCATAAAAATGAGAGGTCACTAAGTATGCTTTATGTAGATGATCGCGAGAAGCCACTAAGCCTACAAATTTTTGGTGGAGAGAAAGAGACATTAGTTGAAGCGGCTAAATTTGTAGACAAAAATACAAATGCAGATATTATTGATATTAATATGGGGTGTCCTGTACCAAAAATCACAAAATGTGATGCAGGTGCGAGATGGTTGCTTGACCCTAACAAAATTTATGATATGGTTGCAGCGACGGTTGATGCCGTAGATAAGCCTGTAACGGTTAAGATGCGTATTGGCTGGGACGCCGATCATGTTTATGCGGTTGAAAATGCACAGGCAGTTGAACGTGCAGGAGGAAGCGCAGTTGCTGTTCATGGTCGTACACGTGTACAAATGTATGAAGGGCATGCTGACTGGAACATTATTAAAGAGGTAAAAAATGCTGTTACTATTCCTGTTATCGGAAATGGCGATGTCCAAACCCCTCAAGATGCTCGTCGTATGATTGATGAGGTTGGAGTAGATGGGGTGATGATTGGACGAGCGGCATTAGGTAACCCATGGATGCTCTATCGTACAGTCAAATACCTTGAAAGTGGCGAGTTAATGCCAGATCCGACTCCACGTGAGAAGATTGATGTTTGTATGATCCACTTGGAGCGTTTGATTGATCTTAAAGGAGAATCGGTTGCTGTACGTGAGATGAGAAAGCATGCAGCTTGGTATTTAAAAGGATTAAGTGGCAACGGACGCATTCGTGATCAAATTAATACCTTCGAAACGAAAGATGATGTCCAGGAATCATTATATGAATATATTGATCAACTTGAAGAGAAGATGGCTGCGGAGTCTAGTGCTGTTTGACTTTCGGCCGATAATTCACTATAATTCGTTTGAGTTTATGAAACTGCCAGCTAATCACTGGCAGTTTTTCTATGTAGAAAAAAACTGTATAATGATTAGTAATAAGTTGATCTGGGATGATTCATACAAGAAGGTTGACTCGAGTTGGTTAGCTTAAAATGATTGAGTTAAATAGAGGAGATGAGTAGGTAATGAGCCAAGAGGTCGAATTAAATGATTTGCTTGCTGTGCGTCGCGATAAGCTTTCACAGTTAGAAGCACAAGGCACAAACCCATTTGGTGGACGGTTTGAAAGAACACATACAGCCAAGACAATGGAAAAAGCATTTGCTGATTTATCTAAAGAAGATTTAGAAGAACAAGGCCATAAAGTAACACTTGCTGGACGTATTATGACAAAGCGTGGCAAAGGTAAAGCTGGCTTTGCCCATATTCAAGACCTATCTGGACAAGTCCAAATTTATGTTCGTAAGGATGCAATTGGTGAAGAACAATATGGTCTTTTCACTTCTATTGATATTGGTGATATTGTTGGCGTAACTGGTACAGCCTTTAAAACTAAAGTCGGTGAGTTATCTGTTAAGGTAACCGATTTTCAAATTCTATCTAAGTCATTACGCCCACTTCCAGATAAATTCCACGGGTTAAAAGATATTGAGCAACGTTATCGTCAACGGTATGTGGACTTAATTATGAACCCTGAAGTGCGCGATACGTTTGTATTACGTAGTAGAATCCTTCAATCGATGCGTCGTTATCTAGATAACCGAGGATTCCTAGAAGTTGAAACGCCAACAATGCATTCAATTGCTGGTGGGGCATCAGCTCGTCCATTCGTTACACATCATAATGCGCTTGATATGACACTTTATATGCGTATTGCCATCGAGCTTCACTTGAAACGCTTAATTGTAGGTGGGATGGAGAAGGTTTATGAAATTGGCCGTGTATTCCGTAATGAAGGGGTATCAACTAGACACAACCCTGAATTTACAATGATTGAGCTATACGAAGCGTATGCGGACTACCAAGACATTATGGCGTTAACAGAAGAGCTTGTGGCTCATATTGCTCAAGAAGTATTAGGCACAACTAAGGTGACGTATGGTGAACATGAAGTTGACCTAGAGCCTAAATGGACTCGTATACACATGGTTGATGCAATTAAAGAAAAATCAGGTGTTGATTTCTGGCCTGAGATGAGTGATGAACAAGCCCGTGCCATTGCGAAAGAACATGGTGTGCATGTAAAAGAGACGATGACATATGGTCATGTTGTAAATGAGTTCTTTGAACACTTCGTTGAAGAATCGTTAATCCAACCTACATTTGTCTATGGTCATCCAACTGCTATTTCTCCACTTGCAAAGAAAAATCCTGAAGACGAGCGCTTCACGGATCGCTTCGAATTATTCATTGTTGGACGTGAGCATGCAAATGCGTTCTCCGAGTTAAATGATCCAATTGATCAACGCCAACGTTTTGAACAACAGTTAGTCGAACGCGAGCAAGGTGATGATGAAGCTCATATGATGGATGAAGATTTTGTGGAGTCGCTTGAGTATGGTATGCCACCTACTGGAGGACTTGGAATTGGGATCGATCGTTTAGTCATGTTACTGACAAACTCACCATCTATTCGTGATGTTCTATTATTCCCGCAAATGAGAAACCGTGAGCAAGGCGAATAAAGCAAAAAGATCTAGGTTATGATCATAACCTAGATCTTTTTTTGTCTTTATTAATGACTCTTTCTTCTATAGTTTATATCCGATATAATGAATCATTAAATACCGATATAAAATACTTTTAAAAAAAGTTTATAAAAGTTATTGCAATCTCTTATTGAGGGTGGTATATTATTACTTGTCGCTAAGGCAACAACGCAATAAACGAAGCGACTAACACAAATCAACTTAAAAAACTTCTTGACGCTAAATCAAATAAGTGTTAAGATGATCAAGTCGCTATAAGAGCGGCGGACAAGTTCTTTGAAAACTGAACAAAAGCCAAGCGAAATAGAGATACATGATATCTCGTCAATTTTTAAAACAAGATGCTAGCGTATCTTATGTAAGTGAGCTTAATCAAACACTTTTATGGAGAGTTTGATCCTGGCTCAGGACGAACGCTGGCGGCGTGCCTAATACATGCAAGTCGAGCGGACTGATGGGAGCTTGCTCCCTGATGTTAGCGGCGGACGGGTGAGTAACACGTGGGCAACCTACCTGTAAGACTGGGATAACTCCGGGAAACCGGGGCTAATACCGGATAACCCGTTCCTCCTCATGGAGGGACGGTAAAAGATGGCTTCTTGCTATCACTTACAGATGGGCCCGCGGCGCATTAGCTAGTTGGTAAGGTAATGGCTTACCAAGGCGACGATGCGTAGCCGACCTGAGAGGGTGATCGGCCACACTGGGACTGAGACACGGCCCAGACTCCTACGGGAGGCAGCAGTAGGGAATCTTCCGCAATGGACGAAAGTCTGACGGAGCAACGCCGCGTGAGTGATGAAGGTTTTCGGATCGTAAAGCTCTGTTGTTAGGGAAGAACAAGTGCCGTTCGAATAGGGCGGCACCTTGACGGTACCTAACCAGAAAGCCACGGCTAACTACGTGCCAGCAGCCGCGGTAATACGTAGGTGGCAAGCGTTGTCCGGAATTATTGGGCGTAAAGCGCGCGCAGGCGGTCTTTTAAGTCTGATGTGAAAGCCCACGGCTCAACCGTGGAGGGTCATTGGAAACTGGGAGACTTGAGTACAGAAGAGGAGAGTGGAATTCCACGTGTAGCGGTGAAATGCGTAGATATGTGGAGGAACACCAGTGGCGAAGGCGACTCTCTGGTCTGTAACTGACGCTGAGGCGCGAAAGCGTGGGGAGCAAACAGGATTAGATACCCTGGTAGTCCACGCCGTAAACGATGAGTGCTAGGTGTTAGGGGTTTCGATGCCCTTAGTGCCGAAGTTAACACATTAAGCACTCCGCCTGGGGAGTACGACCGCAAGGTTGAAACTCAAAGGAATTGACGGGGGCCCGCACAAGCAGTGGAGCATGTGGTTTAATTCGAAGCAACGCGAAGAACCTTACCAGGTCTTGACATCCTTTGACAACCCTAGAGATAGGGCTTTCCCCTTCGGGGGACAAAGTGACAGGTGGTGCATGGTTGTCGTCAGCTCGTGTCGTGAGATGTTGGGTTAAGTCCCGCAACGAGCGCAACCCTTGATCTTAGTTGCCAGCATTCAGTTGGGCACTCTAAGGTGACTGCCGGTGACAAACCGGAGGAAGGTGGGGACGACGTCAAATCATCATGCCCCTTATGACCTGGGCTACACACGTGCTACAATGGATGGTACAAAGGGCTGCAAAACCGCGAGGTTGAGCGAATCCCATAAAGCCATTCTCAGTTCGGATTGTAGGCTGCAACTCGCCTACATGAAGCCGGAATTGCTAGTAATCGCGGATCAGCATGCCGCGGTGAATACGTTCCCGGGCCTTGTACACACCGCCCGTCACACCACGAGAGTTTGTAACACCCGAAGTCGGTGAGGTAACCTTTTGGAGCCAGCCGCCTAAGGTGGGACAGATGATTGGGGTGAAGTCGTAACAAGGTAGCCGTATCGGAAGGTGCGGCTGGATCACCTCCTTTCTATGGAGTATTTAACTCTAGTCGATATATGATCTTACGATCATATACGCTTTGGTCTTTTGTTCAGTTTTGAAGGAACTATCCTTCAATTAAATACTAATTCTCACCAAGTTGAGTAAGAGTTAGTACTTGGTTCTTTGAAAACTAGATAATGAAATGTAAACATGAAATGTTCATCGGACTCTTTAAATAGAGAAGATTGAACGAGCATGTCAAGAATTCAACAACCTTTTTTAAATGTTGGTTAAGTTAGAAAGGGCGCACGGTGAATGCCTTGGCACTAGGAGCCGAAGAAGGACGCGACGAACGGCGAAACGCCTCGGGGAGCTGTAAGTGAGCTTTGATCCGAGGATATCCGAATGGGGGAACCCACTATTCGTAATGGAATAGTACCCATGCCTGAATACATAGGGCATGAGGAGGCAGACCTGGGGAACTGAAACATCTAAGTACCCAGAGGAAGAGAAAGCAAATGCGATTACCTGAGTAGCGGCGAGCGAAACGGTAACAGCCCAAACCAAGAGGCTTGCCTCTTGGGGTTGTAGGACACTCTATACGGAGTTACAAAGAAATAGGATAGGCGAAGCGATCTGGAAAGATCCGCGAGACAAGGTAACAGCCCTGTAGTCGAAATTCTATTTCCTCCAGAGTGGATCCTGAGTACGGCGGGACACGTGAAACCCCGTCGGAATCCGGGAGGACCATCTCCCAAGGCTAAATACTCCCTAGTGACCGATAGTGAACCAGTACCGTGAGGGAAAGGTGAAAAGCACCCCGGAAGGGGAGTGAAACAGATCCTGAAACCGTGTGCCTACAACTAGTTGGAGCCCGTTAATGGGTGACAGCGTGCCTTTTGTAGAATGAACCGGCGAGTTACGATGTCGTGCAAGGTTAAGCTGATAAGGCGGAGCCGTAGCGAAAGCGAGTCTGAATAGGGCGCATGAGTACGCCGTCGTAGACCCGAAACCGTGTGATCTACCCATGTCCAGGGTGAAGTTCAGGTAACACTGAATGGAGGCCCGAACCCACGCATGTTGAAAAATGCGGGGATGAGGTGTGGGTAGGGGTGAAATGCCAATCGAACTCGGAAATAGCTGGTTCTCCCCGAAATAGCTTTAGGGCTAGCCTCGAGGTTGAGAGTTTTGGAGGTAGAGCACTGATTGGACTAGGGGTCCCCACAGGATTACCGAATTCAGTCAAACTCCGAATGCCAAAAACTTTTACTCGGGAGTCAGACTGCGAGTGCTAAGATCCGTAGTCAAGAGGGAAACAGCCCAGACCATCAGCTAAGGTCCCAAAGTATACGTTAAGTGGAAAAGGATGTGGAGTTGCCCAGACAACCAGGATGTTGGCTTAGAAGCAGCCACCATTTAAAGAGTGCGTAATAGCTCACTGGTCGAGTGACTCTGCGCCGAAAATGTACCGGGGCTAAACGTATCACCGAAGCTATGGATTGACACCTTAGGTGTCAGTGGTAGGGGAGCGTTCTAAGTGCTGCGAAGTCAGACCGAGAGGACTGGTGGAGCGCTTAGAAGTGAGAATGCCGGTATGAGTAGCGAAAAGAGGGGTGAGAATCCCCTCCGTCGAAAGCCCAAGGTTTCCTGAGGAAGGCTCGTCCGCTCAGGGTAAGTCGGGACCTAAGCCGAGGCTGAAAAGCGTAGGCGATGGACAACAGGTTGAAATTCCTGTACCACCTCCTCACCGTTTGAGTAATGGGGGGACGCAGAAAGGTAGGGTAAGCGCACTGATGGATATGTGCGTCCAAGCAATTAGGCTGAGAAGTAGGTAAATCCGCTTCTCGCGAAGGCTGAGTTGTGATGGCGAGGGAAATTTAGTACCGAAGTTCCTGATCCTACACTGCCAAGAAAAGCCTCTAGCGAGGTGAGAGGTGCCCGTACCGCAAACCGACACAGGTAGGCGAGAAGAGAATTCTAAGACGCTCGGGAGAACTCTCGTTAAGGAACTCGGCAAAATGACCCCGTAACTTCGGGAGAAGGGGTGCTCTATTAGGGTGTATGCCCGAGAGAGCCGCAGTGAAAAGATCCAAGCGACTGTTTAGCAAAAACACAGGTCTCTGCGAAGCCGCAAGGCGAAGTATAGGGGCTGACACCTGCCCGGTGCTGGAAGGTTAAGAGGAGGGGTTATCCCTTACGGGAGAAGCTCTGAATTGAAGCCCCAGTAAACGGCGGCCGTAACTATAACGGTCCTAAGGTAGCGAAATTCCTTGTCGGGTAAGTTCCGACCCGCACGAATGGTGTAACGACTTGGATACTGTCTCAACGAGAGACCCGGTGAAATTATAGTACCTGTGAAGATGCAGGTTACCCGCGACAGGACGGAAAGACCCCATGGAGCTTTACTGTAGCTTGATATTGGATGTTGGTACAGTTTGTACAGGATAGGTAGGAGCCTTGGAAGTCGGAGCGCCAGCTTCGATGGAGGCGTCGGTGGGATACTACCCTGACTGTGCTGACATTCTAACCTCGAACCGTGATCCGGTTCAGGGACAGTGTCAGGTGGGCAGTTTGACTGGGGCGGTCGCCTCCTAAACAGTAACGGAGGCGCCCAAAGGTTCCCTCAGAATGGTTGGAAATCATTCGAAGAGTGCAAAGGCATAAGGGAGCTTGACTGCGAGACCTACAAGTCGAGCAGGGACGAAAGTCGGGCTTAGTGATCCGGTGGTTCCGCATGGAAGGGCCATCGCTCAACGGATAAAAGCTACCCTGGGGATAACAGGCTTATCTCCCCCAAGAGTCCACATCGACGGGGAGGTTTGGCACCTCGATGTCGGCTCATCGCATCCTGGGGCTGAAGTAGGTCCCAAGGGTTGGGCTGTTCGCCCATTAAAGCGGTACGCGAGCTGGGTTCAGAACGTCGTGAGACAGTTCGGTCCCTATCCGTCGCGGGCGTAGGAAATTTGAGAGGAGCTGTCCTTAGTACGAGAGGACCGGGATGGACACACCGCTGGTGTACCAGTTGTTCCGCCAGGAGCATCGCTGGGTAGCTACGTGTGGACGGGATAAGTGCTGAAAGCATCTAAGCATGAAGCCCCCCTCAAGATGAGATTTCCCATGGAGTTAATCCAGTAAGACCCCTTAGAGATGATGAGGTTGATAGGTCTGGTGTGGAAGCGTGGCGACACGTGGAGCTGACAGATACTAATCGGTCGAGGACTTATCCAAATTATTCTTGACACATGTTTACACATTATCTAGTTTTGAGAGAACCACTCTCAATTAAATAGTCTGGTGGCGATAGCAAAGAGGTCACACCCGTTCCCATGCCGAACACGGTCGTTAAGCTCTTTTGCGCCGATGGTAGTTGGGGGCTTCCCCCTGTGAGAGTAGGACGTTGCCAGGCATTTATTTATGGAGGATTAGCTCAGCTGGGAGAGCACCTGCCTTACAAGCAGGGGGTCGGCGGTTCGAACCCGTCATCCTCCACCATATATGCCGGTCTAGCTCAATTGGTAGAGCAACTGACTTGTAATCAGTAGGTTGGGGGTTCAAGTCCTCTGGCCGGCACTCTTGAAATTTGTACGAGCCATTAGCTCAGTTGGTAGAGCATCTGACTTTTAATCAGAGGGTCGAAGGTTCGAGTCCTTCATGGCTCACCATTTATTTTAATATGCGGGTGTGGCGGAATTGGCAGACGCGCTAGACTTAGGATCTAGTGTCTTATGACGTGGGGGTTCGACTCCCTTCACCCGCATTATTATTGCGGAAGTAGTTCAGTGGTAGAACACCACCTTGCCAAGGTGGGGGTCGCGAGTTCGAATCTCGTCTTCCGCTCCATATACTTTTACAATTGTATATTGGTTTTCTAGCAGTAAGTCCTGCCGGGGTGGTGGAATTGGCAGACACACAGGACTTAAAATCCTGCGGTAGGTGACTACCGTGCCGGTTCAAGTCCGGCCCTCGGCACCATATATTGCGCCCTTAGCTCAGCTGGATAGAGTGTTTGACTACGAATCAAAAGGTCGGGAGTTCGAATCTCTCAGGGCGCACCATTTTATATTAATAGTACGGGAAGTGGCTCAGCTTGGTAGAGCACCTGGTTTGGGACCAGGGGGTCGCAGGTTCAAATCCTGTCTTCCCGACCATTTTAATTGGGGCCTTAGCTCAGCTGGGAGAGCGCCTGCCTTGCACGCAGGAGGTCAGCGGTTCGATCCCGCTAGGCTCCACCAAATTTATTTTTATAAAGCTTGACATCAGATTGTAATCGGTGTTAAGATGATCAAGTCGCTATAAGAGCGGCGGACAAGTTCTTTGAAAACTGAACAAAAGCCAAGCGAAATAGAGATACATGATATCTCGTCAATTTTTAAAACAAGATGCTAGCGTATCTTATGTAAGTGAGCTTAATCAAACACTTTTATGGAGAGTTTGATCCTGGCTCAGGACGAACGCTGGCGGCGTGCCTAATACATGCAAGTCGAGCGGACTGATGGGAGCTTGCTCCCTGATGTTAGCGGCGGACGGGTGAGTAACACGTGGGCAACCTACCTGTAAGACTGGGATAACTCCGGGAAACCGGGGCTAATACCGGATAACCCGTTCCTCCTCATGGAGGGACGGTAAAAGATGGCTTCTTGCTATCACTTACAGATGGGCCCGCGGCGCATTAGCTAGTTGGTAAGGTAATGGCTTACCAAGGCGACGATGCGTAGCCGACCTGAGAGGGTGATCGGCCACACTGGGACTGAGACACGGCCCAGACTCCTACGGGAGGCAGCAGTAGGGAATCTTCCGCAATGGACGAAAGTCTGACGGAGCAACGCCGCGTGAGTGATGAAGGTTTTCGGATCGTAAAGCTCTGTTGTTAGGGAAGAACAAGTGCCGTTCGAATAGGGCGGCACCTTGACGGTACCTAACCAGAAAGCCACGGCTAACTACGTGCCAGCAGCCGCGGTAATACGTAGGTGGCAAGCGTTGTCCGGAATTATTGGGCGTAAAGCGCGCGCAGGCGGTCTTTTAAGTCTGATGTGAAAGCCCACGGCTCAACCGTGGAGGGTCATTGGAAACTGGGAGACTTGAGTACAGAAGAGGAGAGTGGAATTCCACGTGTAGCGGTGAAATGCGTAGATATGTGGAGGAACACCAGTGGCGAAGGCGACTCTCTGGTCTGTAACTGACGCTGAGGCGCGAAAGCGTGGGGAGCAAACAGGATTAGATACCCTGGTAGTCCACGCCGTAAACGATGAGTGCTAGGTGTTAGGGGTTTCGATGCCCTTAGTGCCGAAGTTAACACATTAAGCACTCCGCCTGGGGAGTACGACCGCAAGGTTGAAACTCAAAGGAATTGACGGGGGCCCGCACAAGCAGTGGAGCATGTGGTTTAATTCGAAGCAACGCGAAGAACCTTACCAGGTCTTGACATCCTTTGACAACCCTAGAGATAGGGCTTTCCCCTTCGGGGGACAAAGTGACAGGTGGTGCATGGTTGTCGTCAGCTCGTGTCGTGAGATGTTGGGTTAAGTCCCGCAACGAGCGCAACCCTTGATCTTAGTTGCCAGCATTCAGTTGGGCACTCTAAGGTGACTGCCGGTGACAAACCGGAGGAAGGTGGGGACGACGTCAAATCATCATGCCCCTTATGACCTGGGCTACACACGTGCTACAATGGATGGTACAAAGGGCTGCAAAACCGCGAGGTTGAGCGAATCCCATAAAGCCATTCTCAGTTCGGATTGTAGGCTGCAACTCGCCTACATGAAGCCGGAATTGCTAGTAATCGCGGATCAGCATGCCGCGGTGAATACGTTCCCGGGCCTTGTACACACCGCCCGTCACACCACGAGAGTTTGTAACACCCGAAGTCGGTGAGGTAACCTTTTGGAGCCAGCCGCCTAAGGTGGGACAGATGATTGGGGTGAAGTCGTAACAAGGTAGCCGTATCGGAAGGTGCGGCTGGATCACCTCCTTTCTATGGAGTATTTAACTCTAGTCGATATATGATCTTACGATCATATACGCTTTGGTCTTTTGTTCAGTTTTGAAGGAACTATCCTTCAATTAAATACTAATTCTCACCAAGTTGAGTAAGAGTTAGTACTTGGTTCTTTGAAAACTAGATAATGAAATGTAAACATGAAATGTTCATCGGACTCTATTAATAGAGAAGATTGAACGAGCATGTCAAGAATTCAACAACCTTTTTTAAATGTTGGTTAAGTTAGAAAGGGCGCACGGTGAATGCCTTGGCACTAGGAGCCGAAGAAGGACGCGACGAACGGCGAAACGCCTCGGGGAGCTGTAAGTGAGCTTTGATCCGAGGATATCCGAATGGGGGAACCCACTATTCGTAATGGAATAGTACCCATGCCTGAATACATAGGGCATGAGGAGGCAGACCTGGGGAACTGAAACATCTAAGTACCCAGAGGAAGAGAAAGCAAATGCGATTACCTGAGTAGCGGCGAGCGAAACGGTAACAGCCCAAACCAAGAGGCTTGCCTCTTGGGGTTGTAGGACACTCTATACGGAGTTACAAAGAAATAGGATAGGCGAAGCGATCTGGAAAGATCCGCGAGACAAGGTAACAGCCCTGTAGTCGAAATTCTATTTCCTCCAGAGTGGATCCTGAGTACGGCGGGACACGTGAAACCCCGTCGGAATCCGGGAGGACCATCTCCCAAGGCTAAATACTCCCTAGTGACCGATAGTGAACCAGTACCGTGAGGGAAAGGTGAAAAGCACCCCGGAAGGGGAGTGAAACAGATCCTGAAACCGTGTGCCTACAACTAGTTGGAGCCCGTTAATGGGTGACAGCGTGCCTTTTGTAGAATGAACCGGCGAGTTACGATGTCGTGCAAGGTTAAGCTGATAAGGCGGAGCCGTAGCGAAAGCGAGTCTGAATAGGGCGCATGAGTACGCCGTCGTAGACCCGAAACCGTGTGATCTACCCATGTCCAGGGTGAAGTTCAGGTAACACTGAATGGAGGCCCGAACCCACGCATGTTGAAAAATGCGGGGATGAGGTGTGGGTAGGGGTGAAATGCCAATCGAACTCGGAAATAGCTGGTTCTCCCCGAAATAGCTTTAGGGCTAGCCTCGAGGTTGAGAGTTTTGGAGGTAGAGCACTGATTGGACTAGGGGTCCCCACAGGATTACCGAATTCAGTCAAACTCCGAATGCCAAAAACTTTTACTCGGGAGTCAGACTGCGAGTGCTAAGATCCGTAGTCAAGAGGGAAACAGCCCAGACCATCAGCTAAGGTCCCAAAGTATACGTTAAGTGGAAAAGGATGTGGAGTTGCCCAGACAACCAGGATGTTGGCTTAGAAGCAGCCACCATTTAAAGAGTGCGTAATAGCTCACTGGTCGAGTGACTCTGCGCCGAAAATGTACCGGGGCTAAACGTATCACCGAAGCTATGGATTGACACCTTAGGTGTCAGTGGTAGGGGAGCGTTCTAAGTGCTGCGAAGTCAGACCGAGAGGACTGGTGGAGCGCTTAGAAGTGAGAATGCCGGTATGAGTAGCGAAAAGAGGGGTGAGAATCCCCTCCGTCGAAAGCCCAAGGTTTCCTGAGGAAGGCTCGTCCGCTCAGGGTAAGTCGGGACCTAAGCCGAGGCTGAAAAGCGTAGGCGATGGACAACAGGTTGAAATTCCTGTACCACCTCCTCACCGTTTGAGTAATGGGGGGACGCAGAAAGGTAGGGTAAGCGCACTGATGGATATGTGCGTCCAAGCAATTAGGCTGAGAAGTAGGTAAATCCGCTTCTCGCGAAGGCTGAGTTGTGATGGCGAGGGAAATTTAGTACCGAAGTTCCTGATCCTACACTGCCAAGAAAAGCCTCTAGCGAGGTGAGAGGTGCCCGTACCGCAAACCGACACAGGTAGGCGAGAAGAGAATTCTAAGACGCTCGGGAGAACTCTCGTTAAGGAACTCGGCAAAATGACCCCGTAACTTCGGGAGAAGGGGTGCTCTATTAGGGTGTATGCCCGAGAGAGCCGCAGTGAAAAGATCCAAGCGACTGTTTAGCAAAAACACAGGTCTCTGCGAAGCCGCAAGGCGAAGTATAGGGGCTGACACCTGCCCGGTGCTGGAAGGTTAAGAGGAGGGGTTATCCCTTACGGGAGAAGCTCTGAATTGAAGCCCCAGTAAACGGCGGCCGTAACTATAACGGTCCTAAGGTAGCGAAATTCCTTGTCGGGTAAGTTCCGACCCGCACGAATGGTGTAACGACTTGGATACTGTCTCAACGAGAGACCCGGTGAAATTATAGTACCTGTGAAGATGCAGGTTACCCGCGACAGGACGGAAAGACCCCATGGAGCTTTACTGTAGCTTGATATTGGATGTTGGTACAGTTTGTACAGGATAGGTAGGAGCCTTGGAAGTCGGAGCGCCAGCTTCGATGGAGGCGTCGGTGGGATACTACCCTGACTGTGCTGACATTCTAACCTCGAACCGTGATCCGGTTCAGGGACAGTGTCAGGTGGGCAGTTTGACTGGGGCGGTCGCCTCCTAAACAGTAACGGAGGCGCCCAAAGGTTCCCTCAGAATGGTTGGAAATCATTCGAAGAGTGCAAAGGCATAAGGGAGCTTGACTGCGAGACCTACAAGTCGAGCAGGGACGAAAGTCGGGCTTAGTGATCCGGTGGTTCCGCATGGAAGGGCCATCGCTCAACGGATAAAAGCTACCCTGGGGATAACAGGCTTATCTCCCCCAAGAGTCCACATCGACGGGGAGGTTTGGCACCTCGATGTCGGCTCATCGCATCCTGGGGCTGAAGTAGGTCCCAAGGGTTGGGCTGTTCGCCCATTAAAGCGGTACGCGAGCTGGGTTCAGAACGTCGTGAGACAGTTCGGTCCCTATCCGTCGCGGGCGTAGGAAATTTGAGAGGAGCTGTCCTTAGTACGAGAGGACCGGGATGGACACACCGCTGGTGTACCAGTTGTTCCGCCAGGAGCATCGCTGGGTAGCTACGTGTGGACGGGATAAGTGCTGAAAGCATCTAAGCATGAAGCCCCCCTCAAGATGAGATTTCCCATGGAGTTAATCCAGTAAGACCCCTTAGAGATGATGAGGTTGATAGGTCTGGTGTGGAAGCGTGGTGACACGTGGAGCTGACAGATACTAATCGGTCGAGGACTTATCCAAATTATTCTTGACACATGTTTACACATTATCTAGTTTTGAGAGAACCACTCTCAATTAAATAGTCTGGTGGCGATAGCAAAGAGGTCACACCCGTTCCCATGCCGAACACGGTCGTTAAGCTCTTTTGCGCCGATGGTAGTTGGGGGCTTCCCCCTGTGAGAGTAGGACGTTGCCAGGCACCTAAAACCATTCCTTATTGGAATGGTTTTTTTGTGTGTAAAAAACTAATTCCGGTTAAGCGATACGTCTAGATAGGCTTTACGGCTAATAATATATTTAAAGACCGATAAAAAAGATTACTTGACTCACATAGAGGGAATAGAGAAAGAATTACATATTTTATGTAGACATTAAAGAGTCGTTGGCTATACTAGCAACTATACGACTCAAATAGTTGCACTTTTAAAAAAGACGGATTATAATATTTTCAAAGTCAAAGATAGTCAAAGTCAAAACAAGGAGAGGGGAGGCGTCAATGCTTGAGGAATATATCCGATATCATCGAGAATTATCTCAAATCAACTTTAATGAAAAGTAAGGATGATTTGTTAGAGATTAAACGAAGTGAGCTAGCTAAACAGTTTGAATGTGTTCCGTCGCAGATCAATTATGTTATAAGCACTCGTTTTACAATTGAAAAAGGTTATGTAGTTGAAAGTAAACGAGGAGGCGGAGGATATATTCGAATTATTAAGGTGAAGCCTCACGACGATCTAGCTCTCTTTGAACAAGTAATAAAAATGATAGGTGAAAAAATTGATCAACAAACAGCAGAAAATGTTATTTTGAGACTACTTGAAGAAGGTGCTATTTCTAAACGAGAAGCTAATCTAATGGCAAGTGCAGTTGATCGAACATTGTTTCAAACCACGATTTCACACCGAGACGAAATAAGAGCAAACCTTTTAAAGGCAATGCTCGAAACATTAACTTATAAACAAGACCGTTAATAGAAATGAAAAAGTGAAAGAGGTGTTTATGCGATGAAATGCCAAGAGTGTGGTGAACGAGAGGCAACATTGCATTTTACAAAAATCGTTAACGGGAAAAAAACTGAATTTCATATATGTGAACAGTGTGCCCGTGAAAAAGGTGAACATATTCCTGGATCAAACAGCTTTTCCATCCATCAATTATTATCAGGTCTTCTCCATCTTGAACAACCGTTAAAGGCAGGGCAGGAGGCTTCTAATAGTCGGAAAGAGTTAGTTTGCCATAATTGCGGGATGAAATATGAACAATTTACTCGGGCCGGCCGGTTTGGTTGTGCCACATGCTATGAAAGTTTTGAAACTAAATTAGACCCTATTTTGAAGCGTGTCCATAGTGGGAATTACACACATTCTGGCAAAATACCAGTGCGTGTGGGTGGAGGCATTCAACTTCAAAGAGAAATTGATTCATTAAAGGATCAAATGAAACAGTATATTGAACGAGAAGAATTTGAACAAGCTGCGGAAACAAGGGATCAAATTCGCGCTCTAGAACAAAAAAAGAACCAAGGAGAGGGGTGAGAAGATGTCACTCCAAAAGTTTATATCAGAAGCAATTAGTCCATGGATGAAAAAAGATGGTATTGATTCGGATATTGTCTTAAGTAGCCGAATAAGATTAGCTAGAAACCTAAAAGAATATAAATTTCCACTCCTCTCTACGATGGATGAGTCTAATGCGGTTGTAAAACAAATAAAAGAGTCTTTATTAACGGATCAAAATAAAGAAGTAGGATCATTAGAACTTATTTTAATGGACGATCTAAAAGTAAATGAAAAGAGAGTTTTAGTAGAGAAGCACCTGATAAGTCCGCATCTTGCAGAGCAGTCGAAGCACGGAGCTGTTATTTTAAGCGAAGATGAATCGGTAAGTTTGATGATTAATGAAGAAGACCATCTACGTATTCAATATCTTTTCCCTGGATTTCAACTTACAAAAGGGTTAGAAGCGACCAGTTCCCTGGATGATTGGATTGAACAAAGATTGACTTATGCATTTGATGAGAAGCGAGGATATTTAACAAGTTGTCCAACAAATGTTGGGACAGGATTAAGAGCCTCAGTAATGATGCACCTGCCTGCTCTAGCGATGACACGTCAATTAAATAAAATTTTACCAGCAATTAATCAATTAGGATTAGTTGTTAGAGGAATTTACGGTGAAGGTAGCGAAGCTTTAGGTAACCTATTTCAAGTTTCAAACCAACTAACTCTCGGAAAATCAGAACAAGATATTGTAGAAGACTTACGAGATGTCGTTATGCAATTGATTCAACAGGAACGTTCCGCACGGGAAGTGTTGATGCAAAGTTCTAAATTACAACTAGAAGATAGAGTATACCGTTCCTATGGTATCCTCTCTCATAGTCGGGTGATTGAATCAAAAGAAGCGACACAGCGTTTATCTGATGTTCGACTGGGTATCGATGTTGGACTGCTTGAGAATGTATCTGCAAATATTTTAAATGAGTTAATGATTCTAACTCAGCCAGGATTTTTGCAACAGTATGCAGGTGAGGTGTTATCACCAGATCTACGTGATGAACGGAGAGCAACATTGATCCGTGAGCGATTGAAGCTTGAAAACGAAACGAACGAATAAA
This sequence comes from Alkalihalophilus sp. As8PL, assembly GCF_040939795.1. GTDB lineage: Bacteria > Bacillota > Bacilli > Bacillales > Bacillaceae_D > Alkalihalophilus > Alkalihalophilus lindianensis. The sequence goes on along the minus strand of NZ_CP162551.1, from coordinate 1,844,841 downwards.
TGTGGAGGTGGCGCCAATGATGTTTGGACGTTTAACAGAACGAGCTCAGAAAGTATTAGCATTAGCGCAAGAGGAAGCAATTCGATTAGGTCACAATAATATTGGTACAGAACATGTGTTACTTGGACTGATTCGAGAAGGAGAGGGTATTGCTGCAAAAGCACTTCAAGCGCTTGGATTAGGATCGGAAAAGATTCAAAAAGAAGTTGAAACATTGATCGGAAAAGGGCAAGAGGGCTCAAAAACCATTCATTATACTCCTCGTGCAAAAAAGGTTATTGAACTTTCTATGGATGAGGCACGCAAGCTTGGACACTCGTATGTCGGCACTGAGCATATCCTATTAGGTTTAATTAGAGAAGGAGAAGGAGTTGCAGCACGAGTACTGAACAACCTTGGTGTGAGCTTAAATAAAGCGCGTCAGCAAGTTTTACAGTTACTAGGAAGCAACGAAGTAGGTAGTTCATCTCAACAGGGTGGAAGTGCTACTCATGCCAATACACCGACACTTGATAGTTTAGCTCGTGACTTAACAGCTATCGCTCGTGAGGAATCACTTGATCCTGTTATTGGACGTAGTAAAGAAATTGAGCGTGTGATCCAAGTATTGAGTCGTCGCACCAAGAATAATCCAGTTCTTATTGGTGAACCTGGTGTTGGTAAAACGGCGATTGCAGAAGGATTAGCGCAATCTATTGTTGCAAATGAAGTTCCAGAAACGCTACGCAATAAACGCGTGATGACGCTTGATATGGGAACGGTTGTTGCAGGTACTAAATATCGTGGTGAGTTTGAAGATCGTTTGAAAAAGGTGATGGATGAAATTCGCCAGGCGGGTAATGTAATCTTATTCATTGACGAATTACACACATTAATTGGAGCCGGTGGAGCAGAAGGAGCAATTGATGCTTCTAATATCTTAAAGCCATCTCTTGCACGTGGTGAATTACAATGTATTGGTGCGACTACTCTTGATGAGTACCGTAAATATATTGAAAAGGATGCAGCGCTTGAGCGTCGTTTCCAACCAATCCGAGTAAATGAGCCGACATTAGAAGAGTCTGTTCTTATTTTAAAAGGATTGCGTGACCGTTATGAGGCGCATCATCGTGTAACGATAACAGATGAAGCAATTGAAGAGTCTGTTAAAATGTCAGATCGCTATATCTCAGATCGTTTCTTACCAGACAAGGCGATTGATCTAATTGATGAAGCTGCGTCGAAGGTAAGACTACGTTCATATACAGCTCCTCCAAACTTAAAGGAGCTTGAAGGTCGCCTCGAAGAAACACGTAAGGAAAAAGATGCTGCAGTTCAAAGTCAAGAATTTGAAAAAGCTGCCTCGCTACGTGACACAGAGCAACGTTTACGTGAAGAGCTTGAAGAAATGAAGAATGAATGGAAGAAAAAACAAGGTCAAGAAGATACTGAAGTTGTGGTGGAAGATATCGCTCAAGTTGTAGCGAGTTGGACTGGAATTCCGGTTTCCAAGCTGGCGGAGGAAGAAACGGATCGTCTACTTAAGATGGAAAGTATTCTTCATGAGCGTATTGTTGGGCAAGAAGAGGCGGTTGTATCAATCTCTAAAGCTGTTAGACGTGCTAGAGCAGGTCTAAAAGATCCAAAGCGTCCAATTGGTTCATTTATCTTCTTAGGACCAACTGGAGTAGGTAAAACAGAATTAGCTCGAGCTGTAGCGGAGACATTATTCGGCGATGAAGATGCTGTTATTCGTATTGATATGTCTGAGTACATGGAGAAGCATGCAACGAGTCGTCTCGTTGGTTCCCCTCCTGGATATGTAGGACATGAAGATGGTGGCCAATTAACAGAGAAAGTTCGCCGTAAGCCATACTCTGTTATTCTGCTCGATGAGATTGAAAAAGCTCACCCTGAAGTCTTTAATATCTTATTACAAGTACTTGAAGATGGGCGTTTAACGGATTCTAAAGGACGCACAGTAGATTTTCGTAATACAGCTATCATTATGACTTCAAATGTCGGTGCGAGTACACTCAAGCGTAATAAGTACCTAGGCTTTACAACAGAGAGCGAAGGGCAAGAGTACAAGGATATGAAAGGGAAAGTTATGGAGGAGCTTAAACGTAGCTTCCGTCCTGAATTCCTTAACCGTATTGATGAGATCATTGTCTTCCATTCTCTTGAGAAAAAGCATGTACGCGAAATCATTACGTTAATGGCTGATCAATTAAAACAACGTCTGCAAGAACAAGGAATTGAATTCGAATTAACAGAAGCTGCAAAAGATAAAATTACAGATCTGGGCTATGATCCTGAATATGGAGCTCGTCCATTACGTCGTGCATTGCAAAAGCAAGTTGAAGATCGTTTATCTGAAGAGCTATTAAAAGGAACGATCTTTAAAGGACAAAAGGCAATCATCGATGTACGTGATGATGAGCTTATAGTTGAAACGCGTGAGAGCGCACAAGTATAAATAATCGACTACATTCGATCAAGAAAAGCCGAGGGACAGACATAATCCCTCGGCTTTTCACCATAGAGATAGTAATACCTCTCTTTACAACTTTTTTTCTATCTCTGGTACAATAAAGAGTAGAAGAATGAAGGAAGTAGGGATGGTAATTGGCGAAGAAGAAAACCAAATTTGTTTGTCAGGAATGTGGCTATGAATCGGCTAAATGGATGGGGAAATGTCCAGGGTGTCAAGGTTGGAATACGATGGTTGAGGAGTTTGAACCGAGTGCTAAACAATCTAGCCGGAGTTATGTTACTTCTGGTGCTACCCAAGGGACAAAGCCACAAGCTATTACGTCTATAGTGAGTGAAACCGAACCTAGGGTCAATACAACCATGGTGGAGTTAAATCGAGTTCTTGGTGGAGGGATTGTACCAGGTTCACTTGTATTAGTAGGGGGCGACCCAGGGATTGGGAAGTCTACGTTGTTACTCCAGTTATCAGCTAAGCTAGCTGAAACAAATGAAAAAGTTCTCTATATATCAGGTGAAGAGTCAGTTAAGCAAACAAAATTACGTGCAGACCGACTCAATCTCGCTTCAGCTAATCTGTATGTATTGGCAGAAACCGATCTAAGCTTTATCGAACGAGCAATTGATGAAGTTGAGCCTGCATTAGTCATTATAGACTCGATTCAAACGGTGTATCAAGATGATATATCATCGGCACCTGGAAGTGTGGCTCAAGTAAGAGAATGTACAGCAGCATTCATGAAGATTGCTAAAACACGTGGAATCGCTATTTTTATAGTGGGTCATGTAACAAAGCAGGGTTCAATCGCTGGACCTAAACTTCTTGAACATATGGTAGATTCTGTTTTGTATTTTGAGGGCGAACGTCATCATACATATCGAATTCTACGAGCTGTAAAGAATCGATTTGGTTCAACCAATGAAATGGGTATATTTGAAATGAAGGAACTAGGGCTTGAAGAAGTATTAAACCCATCAGAAATCTTTCTTGAAGAGCGATCAAAAGGGGCGGCAGGATCAATTGTAGTGGCATCGATGGAAGGTACACGTCCTGTTCTTGTAGAACTACAGGCCCTCATATCTCCAACCAGTTTCGGAAACCCTAGAAGAATGGCAACGGGAATAGACCATAATCGAGTCTCTCTTTTAATGGCAGTTCTAGAAAAACGCGTTGGATTGCTCTTACAAAATCAAGACGCTTATCTAAATGTAGCTGGTGGTGTCCGCTTAGATGAACCGGCAATTGATTTAGCGATTGCTTTAAGTATTGCGTCAAGCTTTCGTAATCAAGTGACAAGTCCCACAGATGTCGCTATTGGAGAAATTGGGCTAACAGGAGAAATTCGACGTGTGTCTAGAATAGACCAGCGGGTTAATGAAGCGGCTAAATTAGGATTTAAGCGAGCAATCATACCTGAGAAGAACTTAGGAGGTTGGACTGTGCCAAAAGGCATTGAAGTCATAGGAGTACCAACTGTAGAGCGTGCGCTTGAGGTTGTGTTAGGGAGGTAAGGTGAATGGATGAGAGAAAAAAAGAGAGTTTTATTCAAAGTGTTCTAAAACTTGTGGCACCAGGTACCCCACTCCGAGCAGGTATAGATAATGTACTTCGAGCGAAAACAGGAGGATTAATCGTACTTGGCTATAATAATGAGATGATGAATATTGTAGACGGGGGATTTTTTATTAATTGTAATTTCTCGCCTGCTTATTTATATGAACTAGCTAAGATGGATGGTGCCATTATTTTGAGCGAGGATGGCCAACGTATTTTATACGCAAATACGCAGCTAGTACCAAATAACGGCATTGAATCGATTGAGACGGGAATTCGTCACCGTACGGCAGAGCGTGTTGCTAAGCAAACTGGCAACTTGGTCATCTCAATCTCGCAACGTCGAAATGTTATCACTCTTTATCAGGGAGAGCATCGCTATTCACTTAAAGATATTGGAGTGATCTTAACAAAGGCCAATCAAGCAATTCAAACGCTGGAAAAATATAAAGTCGTCTTAGATCAAGGCATCACCAATTTAGGGGCTCTTGAGTTTGAACAGTTAGTAACGTTTCATGAAGTAACTCAAGTCATTCATCGTGTTCAGATGGTGCTTAGAATTAAACGTGAAATTTTAAATTATGTGAATGAGCTTGGTGATGAGGGAAGGCTTATTACGATGCAGTTAAATGAATTGGTTTCAAATATCGAAAAAGAAGCGATTTATTTACTGAAAGATTATGTCAAAGACAAAAAACAAGATGAATTTGATACTCTGCGTGAGTTAACGAAGTCTCAAACAGAGGACTTATTAGATGAACATGAGATCGTAAAAGTGCTTGGTTATGGGAAGAACATTAATGTTCAAGAACAAGCTGTCTCACCTAGAGGGTATAGAATTCTTCATCGAATACCAAGACTCCCGCCACTTATTATAAATAATCTAATCGAGAAATATGGAAATTTATCTAGTATTATGTTTGCCAGTATTGAGGAACTTGATGAAGTAGAAGGGATTGGAGAAGCCAGAGCTAAAATGATTAAAGGTGGGCTTCAACGAATTCAAGAGCAGCTATTTGTGGACCGTCACATTTAAAGTGAAGAAGGTTGAAACTTCCAGGACTTTTATGTATAATAATAAGTTTTCTGAATTGACAGAAAGTTTTTGGTTTGATACGTTTGAAGTAGTAGGTGATCTTGGAATTTTATGTGAAATCAAGTTTGCTAGGTTTCAATTATGGAAACTTGTCTATAATAATTAAAGGAGGTGAAGCTGAATGCTGAAGTGGATTGTGCAATTGTTTTTTATTTTAATGGGGGGGACCCTTGGGTTTTTATTTGTTCCGGAACTGATTCAACTTATTAATTTTGGTGATATCCCAACGTGGTTAATGAGTCCTTATGCAGGTGCTGTTATCGGTGCTGGTGTTTTATTTGTTACAACATTTTGGTTAGCTGATTATATTGTAAACTTAATGAAGTTAGTGGAAGAAGCTATTGTAAAAGCCCCCGTGACTGACGTTTTATTTGGATCAATGGGATTGATTATTGGACTAATTGTTGCGTATTTAATTGGTATTCCTCTCAATGTTATTCAAATTCCGGTCTTAAGTACAATCGTTCCTATCTTTGTTACCATCTTCTTAGGTTACTTTGGATTTCAAATCGGTTTTAAGAAACGTGATGAATTAATTAATCTATTCACCATGACGCGAAACTTAGGGAAGAAAAAAGAAGATGAAGAAGCTGAATTAAAACAAGGCAATCAGCTAAAGATTCTTGATACTAGTGTGATTATTGATGGTCGTATTGCAGATATTTGTAAAACGGGATTCCTACAAGGAACATTAGTTATACCTGAGTTTGTCTTAGAGGAACTTCAACATATTGCGGATTCTTCAGATGTACTTAAGCGTAACCGAGGTCGTCGTGGATTAGACATCCTTAATAAAATTCAAAAAGAATTACCGATTAACGTAGAGATCTATGAAGGCGACTTTGAAGAAATTCAAGAAGTTGATAGTAAGCTTGTAAAACTGGCTAAAATATCTTCTGGAATGGTAGTCACAAATGACTTTAATTTAAATAAAGTGTGTGAGCTACAAGGAGTGTCGGTCCTAAACATTAATGATTTAGCTAATGCAGTAAAGCCTGTTGTTCTTCCAGGCGAAGAGCTGAATGTACAGGTAATTAAAGATGGTAAAGAACATCACCAAGGAGTTGCTTATCTAGATGATGGTACGATGATTGTCGTAGAAGGTGGACGCGATCATATCGGGAAAAATCTTGATGTTGTCGTAACAAGTGTTCTTCAGACAAGCGCTGGTCGAATGATATTCGCTAAACCAAAATTATTAGAAAAAGCTCTATAAGAAGTCATTTAAAAGCGCCTACCTCTATGTAATGAAGATGGAAGGTGCTTTTACTTTTTATCGTCCTATAAAACATATGAAGTGCGCGGACATCTGCCAAATCATATGCGAAAATAAGCTGAATCATGATAAAATAAATTGCATTACATATAGAAGATAGGATGTCTTAAAAAAGGCATAGCTGAGGAGAAAATCAATGAACTATAGTGTGGTGATCCCTGCTGCAGGACAAGGTAAAAGGATGCAAGCAGGTAAGAACAAACAATTTATTCATTTGCGTAATGAGCCAATTATTGTGCATACCCTAAAAGCATTTGTTTCTGACCCATGGTGTGACCGAATTATTCTTGTTGTTAATAAAGAGGAGCGGAAAGAAATGGGTGAGCTATGTTCTTTCCTTAGCGATAAGAAACAAATTATGATTGTAAACGGGGGACTTGAGCGTCAACAAAGTGTGAAGTGTGGGATTGATGCTATAGATGGAGAGGGTATTGTACTTGTTCATGATGGAGCAAGGCCTTTTATTAATCAAGAGATCATTCACCTACTGGTAAACGATGCTGCTAAAAGCGGTGCTGCAACTGTTGCCGTCCCAGTTAAGGACACAGTTAAACGGGTGAAAGATTTTAAAGTACTAGAGACAATGAAGCGTGAAGAGCTATGGTCTATTCAAACGCCACAAGCTTTTGATGTAGAGCTCTTAAAGGAAGCGCATGAAAAAGCAGAAGCAGAAAATAAACTTGGCACTGATGATGCCAGTTTAATCGAATGGCTTGGTAAACCAGTATCAATCATTCAGGGAGATTACACGAATATTAAGCTGACGACGCCAGAGGATTTACTCTTTGCAGAAGCGATCTTAACACAAAAGGAGAAGGTGTAGGCATGATTCGAATAGGACAAGGCTATGATGTACATCAATTAGTTGAAGGCAGGCCACTTATTATTGGCGGGATTACGATTCCTTATGAAAAAGGATTACTTGGACATTCTGATGCGGATGTTCTTCTTCATACGATTGCAGATGCGGTACTTGGTGCGATCGCAGAAGGTGATATTGGAAAGCATTTTCCTGATACAGAGCCAGAATTTAAAGATGCGGATTCGGCCGAGTTATTAACTCATGTATGGAAGATAGTGAAGGAAAAGGGCTATCAATTAGGCAATATCGACTGCACAATTATTGCCGAAAAGCCAAAGATGGCTCCTCATATTAACGATATGAGGGACCGAATTGCAGAACTTTTAGAAGCTGAAGTAAGTCAAGTGAATGTAAAAGCTACGACAACGGAGAAACTCGGGTTTACTGGGCGTGGTGAAGGAATCGCTTCATTAGCTACTGTTCTTTTAACAAAAACTTCTTGAAATGAAAAAAAGAGTGACGCAGTAAATTAGGAACAATGCTACAATAAAAAGCATACTATTTTAGAAATGGAAGGTGCAATTAATGGGAAGTGAAGTGAGAGTTCGTTTTGCTCCAAGTCCGACGGGGCATTTACATATTGGTGGTGCCCGTTCGGCTTTATTTAATTATCTTTATGCAAAAAGCCAAGGTGGAAAATTTATTCTTCGTATTGAAGATACAGATCAAGCTCGTAACGTTGAAACAGCTAAGGATAAGCTATTAAATAGTTTAAAGTGGCTAGGAATTGAATGGGATGAGAGTATTGATGTTGGTGGGGATTATGGCCCGTACAGCTGTATGGAGCGTATTGATCTTTACAAAGAATACATTCAACAATTACTAGACGAAGGTAAGGCATACTACTGTTACATGACGGAAAGCGAACTTGAAGCAGAGCGCGAGGCTCAGTCAGCTCGAGGTGAGTTACCAAAGTACAGTGGCCGTGACCGTAACTTAACAGAAGAAGAGCGAAAAGCCTATGAGGAAAAAGGGCTTAAGCCAGTCGTGCGTTTCCGTGTACCTGAAGGAAAAGAAATCGTGATTGATGACGCTGTTCGTGGTCAAGTAACATTTGAATCTGATGGAATTGGTGACTTTGTTATTGCAAGAAAAGATGGAGTGCCAATGTATAACTTTGCGGTGACAGTTGATGATTACTTAATGAAAATCTCTCATGTTATTCGTGGGGAGGAGCATCTTTCAAATACGCCACGCCAAGTGATGCTTTATCAAGCATTTGGGTGGGATGTTCCTCGTTTTGCTCATGCGTCTTTAATTTTAAATCCGGATCGTCAAAAGATGAGCAAACGTGATGAGTCTATTATTCAGTTTGTTGAGCAATATAGAGAGCTGGGTTATATGCCAGAAGCAATTGTGAATTTCTTAGCTCTACTTGGTTGGTCACCAGTTGGAGAAGAAGAGATTTTCTCTATGCAAGAGCTTGGTGAGCAATTCTCGCTTGAGAGAGTCTCAAAAGCACCAGCTGTATTTGATACTGAGAAGCTTTCTTGGATGAATAATCAATATATAAAAGATGCAGATCTTGATGAAGTAGTTGACTTAGCACTTCCGCATCTTAAAAAAGCAGAAAGACTTCCAGAGGATATGAACGAAGAGCGTCTTCAATGGGCTAAGCGTTTAATTGGCTTATACCAAGAACAACTTCAATATGGGGCAGAAATTGTTGAGTTAACGGAGTTGTTCTTTAAGACGGAAATTGATTATAATGAAGAAGCGCAAGAAGTACTTGATGAAGAACAAGTACCTGAAGTGCTTAACCAATTTTTAAGTGAGCTAAAGCAATTAGAAACATTTGAAGCTGCCGACATAAAGAGCGCAATTAAAGCAACTCAAAAAGCAACAGGTCAAAAAGGTAAAAAGTTATTTATGCCAATTCGTGTTGCAACAACGGGGCAAACACATGGTCGAGATCTTCCGGACTCCATTGAACTGCTTGGTAAGGCTGTAGTAACTGCACGTCTAGAAAGCTTATTATAAATTCATATTGTTAATCGTGTTGAGAGGGAAAAGTAAGAAGTGCATTGCTTTTTAGAGAGAACCACCATTGGCTGCAAGTGGTTTAAGCAAGCTCTTCTGAAAATGCACCCTTGAGTCTTTTTTTGAACTGCATTGCACAGTAGAAAAAAGCGAGTGGCGTCGTTAATGGCTATAGAGATAGTGAAGAGAACACTCTTCACTTAAACAGAGTGGAACCGCGCCTAGCGCCTCTGTGCATATCCTGCACAGAGGCGTTTTTTAGTGGTTTAAAATGTAGTTTCAAAGGGGGAGGAGAAGCGATGAGAAGGATCATACGTACGCTAATGAACGATGTCGATGTTGTATTTAGTCAAGACCCTGCTGCAAGAAGTCGCCTAGAGGTTATTTTCACCTATTCAGGTGTTCATGCTATATGGTCTCACCGTTTGGCACATTGGATGTGGAAAAAGAAGTTATATTTTTTAGCGAGGCTCCAATCACAAATTAGTCGCTTTTTTACTGGCATTGAAATTCATCCTGGTGCCATAATTGGTCAACGCTTATTTATTGATCATGGAACGGGTGTTGTCATAGGAGAGACGTGTGAGATCGGTGACAATGTTACGATTTATCAAGGCGTAACATTAGGAGGAACAGGGAAAGAAAAAGGAAAGCGACATCCAACGGTTGCAGACGGAGTGTTAATTGCCTCAGGAGCAAAAGTATTAGGATCATTTTTAATTGGAGAAAATGCTCGTATAGGGGCAGGATCAGTTGTATTAAAGCCGGTGCCACCAAATTCTACAGTAGTAGGGATTCCAGGAAAGATTGTCATTCAAAATGGAGTGAAAGTGTCAGATGACCTTGATCATCATCTCTTACCTGACCCAATTGCTGATAAATTAAAAGAGTTAGAAGACGAAATAAAAGAACTTCGCAAAGAATTAGCTCACCAGAAAAGATAAAAAAGAATTTAATCAGGTTTAAGGAGTCGATCATATGGCGGTTCAGCTATATAACAGTTTAACAAAGAAGAAAGAGACGTTTGTACCGATTGAAGAAGGCAAAGTTAAGATGTACGTATGTGGACCAACCGTTTACAATTACATTCATATTGGGAATGCAAGACCACCAATTGTTTATGATATGGTGAGGCGTTACCTTGAGTATCGCGGTTATGAGGTAGAGTTTATTTCTAACTTTACAGATGTAGATGATAAAATTATTCGTGCAGCACATGAACTTGGTGAAGATGTCTTCGCCGTTGCTAATCGTTTTATTGAAGAGTACCACAATGATACATGTGCTCTTGGTGTAAAAAAAGCTGATAAGCACCCGCGAGTAACAGAAACGATTCCTGAAATTATCGATTTTGTTGCTAAATTAATTGAAAAAGAATATGCCTATGAATCTGGTGGAGATGTTTATTTTCGCACAAAAAAGTTTGAAGGCTATGGGAAATTATCGTCTCAAGCCATTGATGACCTTCGTTCTGGGGCTAGAATTGAAGTGGATGAAAGAAAAGAAGATCCACTAGATTTCGTTCTTTGGAAGGCGGCAAAAGAAGGTGAGGTTTCTTGGGAAAGTCCATGGGGTCATGGTCGTCCTGGTTGGCATATTGAATGTTCAGCTATGGTAAAGAAATATTTAGGTGATACAATCGATATTCATGCGGGCGGAAAAGATTTATCGTTTCCACATCACGAAAATGAAATTGCACAATCAGAAGCATTAACAGGAAAAACAATGGCTAATTACTGGATGCACAACGGTTTTATTAACATAAATAACGAAAAAATGTCGAAATCACTCGGAAATTTTGTTTTGGCACATGATATTATTCGACAACATTCTGCAGAAGTCGTTCGCTTCTTTATGCTAACTGCTCATTATCGTAGTCCAATCAATTTTAGTGATGAACTACTAGAAGGAGCTAAAAATGGTTTAGAACGTCTAAGAACGGCAGTTTCAAGCTTAGAACATCGATTAGCTGAATCAGCTGATTATGGTGAAAAAGAGCAATGGCTTGCAAAAATCTCGCAGGTAAAAGAAACCTTTATTAAAGAAATGGATGATGACTTTAATAGTGCAAATGGAATTTCGGTTCTATTCGATTTGGCCAAAGAAGCAAATCGGTATTTACGTGAGGAACAAACGTCTAAGCAGGTATTACAAGCCTTTATTGAGCTATTTGATGAGCTTGCAGGCGTCTTAGCAATAGAACTTCGTGACCAAGTTGAATTACTAGATGGGGAAATCGAAGCTTTAATTGAGCAGAGAAACGAAGCGCGTAAATCTCGAGACTTTAAGCGTGCAGATGAGATTCGCGATCAATTAAAAGAGCAAGGTATCCTATTAGAAGATACTGCACAAGGTGTACGCTGGAAGCGAGGCTAGAATGAAATTAATTGAACCTAACACAGATTTAATGCAGCTCAATGCATTGGCGCTAGCCTATATGGGTGATTCGGTATTAGATATGTATGTTCGCTATTATTTGATTGCACAAGGTAAAGTCAGGCCTCACCGGCTGCATGTGGAGGCGACACACTACGTTTCTGCAAAAGCGCAAGCAAGAGTGGTCTATGTATTACTAGACGAAGGTTATTTTAGTGAAGAAGAAGAGGCCGTGCTAAAGCGCGGCCGCAATGCAAAGTCTGGGTCTATTCCGAAAAATACCGATGCTAACACTTATCGCTACTCAACCGGTTTCGAAGCGGTACTTGGTTATCTTTATTTGCACAATCACAAAGAAAGATTAGATCAATTGATGGAAAAAGTCTTTTCAATATTAGATGATAAGAACGGAAAGGAGGCGTGAGAGAGTGAATCAGGAATTTATTGTTGGTAAAAACCCCGTTATCGAGGCTCTTCGCGCAGGACATACTATTAATAAAATTTGGATTGCAGAGGGATCTCAAAAAGGACAAATGACAAAGGTGATACAGCTTGCTAAAGAACAAGGCGTTCTTGTTCAAAATGCGCCTAAAAAGAAGCTTGAACAATTAGTAGATAGCTCTAATCACCAAGGTGTAGTAGCTTCTATAGCTGCTTATGAGTATGCTGAATTAGATGACTTATTTGCAGTAGCCAATAAACGAAATGAGGAGCCATTTTTCCTCATTCTAGATGAGGTTGAGGATCCCCATAACCTAGGTTCAATTATGCGTACAGCTGATGCAGTCGGTGCACATGGCATTATTATTCCTAAGCGCCGTGCAGTAGGCCTTACACAAACTGTTGCCAAAGCTTCAACGGGGGCAATTGAGTATATTCCAGTAGTGCGTGTAACCAATATCGCACGCACGATGGATGATCTGAAAAAGAGAGGGCTATGGTTTGCTGGTACAGATGCAAAAGGAAGCGAAGATTACCGTCAGGCTTCTTTTGATATGCCGATTGGTCTTGTTATTGGTAGTGAAGGAAAAGGGATCAGTCGTTTAATTAAAGAAAAATGTGACTTCCTCATTCATATTCCGATGGTAGGACAAGTAACTTCTCTTAATGCATCCGTGGCCGCAAGTCTTCTGATGTATGAAGTACATCGAAAACGTCATCCACTAGGAAATAAGTAAATGAAAGATATTCTTCTTGTTGATGGTTACAACATGGTTGGAGCATGGCCGGAGCTACGCGTTTTGAAAGATCGCGATCTTGCTCTGGCACGTGACCGTCTTGTTGAATATATGGCTGAGTATCAGGCTTATACAGGCTATGAAGTGAAAGTGATATTTGATGCTCATATGGTGGCTGGTATAGGGAAGCATTATCATAATTATCGTGTAGATGTTATATATACAAAAGAAAATGAAACAGCAGATGAGCGGATTGAACGTCTGGTTCTCGAGCTTAAACAAATTGATACGAGGATTCATGTAGCTACTTCAGACTTTACAGAGCAATCGATTATTTTTGGAAGCGGAGCTTTAAGAAAGTCGGCAAGAGAATTATTAATTGAAGTTGAAGTTGCAGGTAAAGGGATTGAAAAGAGTGTCGAATTAACTCGAAAGAAGCGAAATTCGACAAACTTGCCTTTAAATGAAGAAATGATTGAAATTTTTGAAAGATGGCGTCGAGGCGAAAGATGAGTGGTTGACCCGCTGGAAAACTGTGCTATATAATTATTGTATAATTTGGACAACATCCAAGGTCGGGGGGATTGTCGTGCACATGGACCTTCAAGAAACGGTAAAGAAGCTCAGTTATGATCAAGTTAATGATGATGTGTTAGTGGAACAAGTGCGTATGGGGGATAGCGGTGCGCTAGAGTTTTTGATCAACAAATATAAAAATTTTGTGCGTGCTAAAGCTAGATCTTATTTTTTAATTGGTGCAGATCATGAGGACATTGTTCAAGAAGGTATGATTGGACTTTACAAGGCAGTCCGCGATTTTAGAGGGGACAAGCTAGCATCATTTAAAGCGTTTGCTGAATTATGTATTACTCGTCAGATTATTACCGCAATAAAAACAGCAACGAGGCAAAAGCATATTCCGCTTAACTCGTATGTTTCACTAGATAAACCATTATATGACGAAGAGTCAGACCGTACACTATTGGATGTGATCTGTGGTTCAAGAGTTACTAATCCAGAAGATCTATTAATCAACCAAGAAGAGTTTGAAGATATCGAGCTTAAAATGGGTGAGATCTTAAGTGAACTTGAACGACAGGTCTTAATGCTTTACCTAGATGGCAGGTCTTATCAAGAAATTTCAGTAGACTTAAATCGTCACGTGAAATCAATTGATAATGCATTACAACGTGTAAAGCGTAAGTTAGAGCGTTATGTGGAATTAAAAGGCGTCACTCTATAATGAGATTGATAGAGCCTTGTCCTTTGATTTTAGGACTAGGCTTTTTTATATGAAAGTAAAGCCTCTGTTCCATAAATCTAGTAAATCAAGTACCCAAACGATTGGAATCACTAGAAGCAATTGACACCCTAAAGTTGCTATGCTACAGTGAAAGAGTGTGTATACAGCTTGACGGAGGTGCCTAATGCGTAACAAAGTAATACTAGCATGTGAGACTTGTCATTCTAGAAATTATACAACCCAAAAGAATAAGCTTACTCACGTTGACCGCATTGAGGTGAAGAAGTTCTGTAAGTTGTGCAATGAGCACACTCTTCATCGTGAAACCAAGTAATTCGGATGGAGCGGTTCTTTTTTTGGCTTTTTTTACACCTTAGAGCTTAATGTTGACAAAGTTGAAAATAATCTGCTTCACCTTAAAGCTTACCTAAGTCAAGTTTTGCTTATGGATGGTATGTTGGTTTGGTGTTGTTTATGTGTCTTGCATAAAACAACTTCGGAATAGATATGCATTTATTTGTCTATATTGATTGGTGCTGGAGGTGTCTGCCATGGCTGGCGGCGAAAAGAACATTGGTAATTTTTTTAAAGATGTCGTACAAGAAATGAAGCGTGTATCGTGGCCTTCTCGAAAAGAATTAACTCGTTATACTTGGGTTGTTCTTGGTACGGTTGCGTTTATTACTGTTTTCTTTGCAATTGTAGACTACGGAATCTCATCTCTTGTTCGTGTGTTACTCGGGTAATTGGGTGAGGCTTCACTCGGTTTTAGGTTTGAGTATGGTATAGAAAAGGAGGGAAGGACAACCGTCCTAGCAAACATGGAGAAAAATTGGTATGTACTTCATACGTATTCAGGTTACGAAAATAAAGTAAAAGCAAATCTCGAAAAACGTGTTGAGTCGATGGATATGACTGACAAGATTTTCCGAGTGCTTGTTCCTGTAGAAGAAGAAACAGAAGTGAAAAATGGGAAAACGAAACAAGTAACAAAGAAAGTATTTCCTGGTTATGTAATAGTTGAGATGGTAATGACGGATGATTCATGGTATGTTGTTAGAAACACACCAGGTGTTACTGGCTTCGTTGGCTCATCAGGTGCGGGTTCAAAACCTACAGCATTATTACCAGAAGAAGTAGAAGCGATCCTGAAGCAAATGGGTGTTAGTGAACCTAAAGCGGATCTAGACTTTGAACTGAAAGAATCAGTTAAAGTGAAAGAAGGTCCATTTGCTAACTTTATTGGCTCAGTTGAAGAAATTTATCTGGACAAGCAAAAGGTTAAAGTTCATGTGAATATGTTCGGCCGTGAAACACCAGTGGAACTAGAATTTAATCAAGTTGAAAAGATTTAATCGAAAAAACTTGAAAGTTATCTCTGAAGGTGATAAAATCTTCATGTTTGATAATGGTTTTATTACATGAACCATCGGGTGCATGAGTGCATCCGTTTTTTGAGTGGGAGGGTGTAGACACCCGGATAACCACATCACGGACTAAGGAGGTGTGTCACGTGGCTAAAAAGGTAATTAAAATGGTTAAATTGCAAATTCCTGCTGGTAAAGCTAATCCAGCGCCACCAGTTGGTCCTGCATTAGGTCAAGCAGGTGTTAATATTATGGGATTCTGTAAAGAGTTTAACGCTCGTACTTCAGACCAAGCTGGTCTTATTATTCCAGTTGAAATTACGGTATTTGAAGATCGTTCGTTTACATTCATCACTAAAACTCCGCCTGCTGCTGTTCTTCTTAAGAAGGCTGCTGGTATTGAGTCAGGTTCTGGTGAGCCTCACGTTAAGAAAGTTGCAACAGTTAAACGTGATAAAGTGCGCGAGATTGCAGAGACTAAAATGCCAGATTTAAACGCAGCTGATGTTGAAGCAGCTATGCGTATGGTTGAAGGTACTGCACGTAGCATGGGTATCGTAATTGAAGACTAATTAGTAACATTGTTTTTATGGAGGTTGCGATGAGGAAACCCCTCTTTACCTAGTTTCTAGGTTCGCAACCTTTAATAGTGGGAGGTACTACCGCTAAAACCACATTCGAGGAGGAAATTAGCATGGCTAAAAAAGGTAAAAAATATCAAGATGCTGTGAAGCTCGTAGACCGTGATACGGCTTATCTTGCTGAAGAAGCAATTGAACTTGTAAAGAAAACTGCTACAGCTAAATTCGATGAAACAGTTGAAGTTGCTGTACGTTTAGGTGTTGATCCTAAGAAAGCAGATCAACAAATCCGTGGAGCTGTTGTTCTACCAAACGGAACAGGTAAAACTCAACGAGTTCTTGTATTTGCTAAAGGTGAAAAGGCTAAAGAAGCTGAAGCTGCTGGCGCTGATTATGTAGGTGAAGAGGATTACATTAACAAGATCAACCAAGGTTGGTTCGAGTTTGACGTAATCGTAGCAACACCTGACATGATGGCACAAGTTGGTAAGCTTGGTCGTGTTCTTGGACCTAAAGGCTTAATGCCAAACCCTAAGACTGGTACAGTAACATTTGATGTACAAAAAGCTGTTAACGAAATCAAGGCTGGTAAAGTAGAATACCGTGTTGATAAAGCTGGTAACATCCACGTACCAATCGGTAAAGTTTCGTTCGAAACAGGGAAGCTTGTAGAGAACTTCACAACAATTATTGAAACATTAGTGAAAGCAAAACCTGCTGCTGCTAAAGGAACATACATGAAGAATGTTGCTGTAGCATCAACTATGGGACCTGGTGTACGCGTTAATGCTTCATCAATTGCAAAGTAATTATTGACTTTCAATAATAGTTTTATTATACTCTTAAGAGTGTCTCGGCACACTTGAGTTAAAAAAGAACATCATACCGTAGACAGTAGGTGCGCATTGCGCTTAATTTCCTGCCGAGGTAAGCCTATAGATTCAGTGAATATAACTGACATCAATATGCCCTCATGTCTACATGGGGGCTTTTTATATCGCTTCTGAACGGTATGGTATAAAACCATGGGAGGTGTAAGGATGAGCGTGCTAGAACAAAAGAAACAAATTGTCTCTGATATCGCAGATAAGTTACGTGATAATAAAGCAACGATTGTTGTTGATTATCGTGGGCTTAATGTTGCTGAAGTAACTGAACTTCGTAAGCAACTTCGTGAAGCGGGCGTTGAGTTCAAGGTTTACAAAAACTCTTTAACTCGTCGTGCGGCTGAAGCGGCTGAACTATCAGAACTAAACGAAAAGCTTGTTGGACCAAACGCTGTTGCTTTCAGTGCAGATGATGTTATTGCTCCTGCGAAGGTGCTTAACGAATTTGCTAAGAAGCATGATGCTCTTGAGATCAAAGCTGGTGTTATTGAAGGGCGAGTTGCTACGGTTGAAGAAATCAAAGCTCTTGCTGAACTTCCATCGCGCGAAGGTCTACTTTCTATGCTTGCGAACGTACTTCAAGCTCCAGTACGTGGTTTAGCATTAGCTGCGAAAGCTGTTGCAGAACAAAAAGAAGAAAAAGGTGCGTAAGCTAACGCTACTCACTACATGTAATACAAACTAAAAACTTATTTATAATAGGAGGATTTCAAAATGACTAAAGAACAAATCATTGAAGCAGTTAAAGAAATGACTGTTTTAGAACTTAACGACCTTGTTAAAGCAATCGAAGAAGAATTTGGTGTAAGTGCAGCTGCTCCTGTAGCTGTAGCTGGTGGAGCTGCTGACGGTGGCGCTGCTGAGCAAACTGAATTTGACTTAATCCTAACTTCTGCTGGTGGTTCAAAAATCGGCGTAATCAAAGTTGTTCGTGAAATCACTGGTCTTGGTCTTAAAGAAGCTAAAGCATTAGTTGATGGTGCTCCTGCTCCAGTTAAAGAAGGCATTGCTAAAGAAGAAGCTGAAGAAATGAAAGCTAAACTTGAAGATGCTGGTGCTTCTGTAGAAGTTAAGTAATAAATCTTCAAAAAGACTCGCATCTATGCGGGTCTTTTTTTATCTAGCATTTAAGTTATGGTCCATTTCTTATTTGTCGATAATGGTGGTAGCTACTTTATGTGTAGAAAGGTGAAAGGGGGTCGCGGTTTTGGCTGGTCATTATTATTCTAAAGATCCTAAAGTGGAAAGTGATGAGCGGACGTGGTCATTTGAATTGCGAGGCAAATCATTCAAGTTCACCTCGGATAGAGGGGTCTTCTCAAAGAAGGAAGTGGACTTTGGAAGTAGACTTCTAGTTGATACATTTATTATGCCGGAAGTAGACGGCGATGTATTAGATGTCGGTTGTGGATATGGCCCTATTGGCTTGTCGATTGCTTCGATTGATCGAGATCGTAGAGTACACTTAGTTGATGTGAATGAGCGAGCGCTTGATTTAGCGAAGAAGAATGCGAGCAACAATGGAGTTGATAACGTTGAGATTTATGAGAGTGATACTCTTAACCAAGTGAAAAAGAAAGATTATGCTGCTATTTTAACCAATCCGCCGATACGAGCAGGTAAAGAAATTGTGCATAGAATCTTTGAGCAATCTTATAAATATCTAGCGCGTCACGGTCAGCTTTGGGTCGTTATTCAAAAGAAACAAGGTGCCCCGTCAGCAATCGATAAGATTGAGAGTTTATTTGGAAACGTAGAAGTAGTTGAAAAGAAGAAGGGCTACTTTATTTTGTGTGCGAAAAAAATTGACTGAGTATATACTTTGTGATATTGTTATTTAATGCGTATAACTACCTATTTTTCGTAAAGTCTATCTTTTTTTAATTTGTATAGTGATGGAGAAATATGGTTATACTAGTATAATCGAACGAACGGATGGAAATGTGGTTTTATTAATCGAAGCCATTTTTTCTTTTTGTGCGTGAAGACTATGTCAGGTAATACAAGATTTAAGCTTATATATGCGATGTGATCGAACATGGCAGTATAAGTGTGTACGCAATCTATAAAAATGTTTAGTCTATAATTTTCTTCTTTGAAGAAGAGAGTAGATGAAGCCATTTTTAGATACTATAACGCGAGATTTGAGGGGTGAATCAGTTGACAGGTCAACTTGTTCAGTATGGACGCCACCGCCAACGTAGAAGCTATGCAAGAATTAATGAAGTGTTGGAGTTGCCAAACTTAATTGAGATTCAAACAGCTTCTTATCAATGGTTTCTTGATGAGGGACTAAGAGAAATGTTTCAAGATATTTCCCCCATTCAAGACTTCACAGGGAATTTAGTTTTAGAGTTTATTGATTACAGTCTCGGGGAGCCCAAATACCCAGTAGATGAATCAAAAGAACGTGATGTAACGTTCGCTGCTCCTTTACGTGTAAAAGTCCGTCTTATTAACAAAGAGACTGGAGAAGTAAAGGAACAAGAAGTATTCATGGGTGACTTCCCATTAATGACCGAAACAGGCACTTTCGTCATTAACGGGGCGGAACGTGTTATCGTTTCTCAGTTAGTACGTTCGCCAAGTGTGTACTATAGTCAAAAGACTGACAAGAATGGGAAGAAAGGTTTCACCGCTACTGTTATTCCAAACCGCGGAGCATGGTTAGAGCTTGAAACCGATGCTAAGGACATAGTATATGTCCGTATTGACCGCACAAGAAAGATTCCAGTGACGGTTCTTTTGCGTGCACTAGGGTTTGGATCTGATCAAGAGATCATTGATCTATTAGGTGAAGACGAATACCTTCGTAATTCCCTAGAAAAAGATAATACAGATAGTACGGAAAAAGCATTGCTTGAAATCTATGAGCGTCTTCGTCCGGGTGAACCACCAACAGTTGAAAATGCTAAGAGCTTGCTTGACTCTCGCTTCTTTGATCCGAAGCGTTATGACTTAGCGAATGTTGGTCGTTACAAGATTAACAAGAAACTTCATATTAAAAACCGTCTTTTCAATCAACGTTTAGCAGAAACGTTAGTTGATCCAGAGACTGGTGAAGTAATTGCTGAAGAAGGTACGGTGCTAGATCGTCGTACGCTAGATCGTATCCTACCAAACCTTGAAAACAATATTGGTTTCCGTACTGCTCGTGCTTCAGGCGGAGTAGTAGAAGATAGTGAAATCAATCTTCAATCTATTAAGATCTATGCACCGAATGACCAAGAGGGTGAGCAAGTGATCCGTGTTATCGGGAATGGTCTAGTAGAGCGTGAGGTTAAGCATATTACACCATCTGATATTATTGCATCTATCAACTACTTCTTTAACTTATTGCATGGTGTTGGTGATACAGATGATATTGACCATTTAGGTAACCGTCGTCTTCGTTCTGTAGGAGAGTTATTACAAAATCAATTCCGTATTGGTTTATCTCGTATGGAGCGTGTGGTTCGTGAACGTATGTCTATCCAAGACCCAAATATGATCACACCACAAGCATTAATTAATATTCGTCCGGTTATTGCATCAATTAAAGAGTTCTTCGGTAGCTCTCAGCTTTCTCAGTTCATGGATCAAACAAATCCACTTGCTGAACTGACACATAAGCGTCGTTTATCTGCACTAGGACCGGGTGGTTTAACGCGTGAGCGTGCTGGCTTTGAAGTACGTGACGTTCACTACTCTCACTATGGTCGTATGTGTCCGATTGAAACTCCAGAGGGACCAAACATTGGGTTAATCAACTCATTATCTTCTTACGCGAAGGTAAACGAATTTGGCTTTATGGAAACTCCATATCGTCGTGTTGACCCGGAGACTGGAAAAGTAACTGCGCAAATTGACTATTTAACAGCAGATGAAGAGGATAACTATGTTGTCGCTCAAGCAAATGCTCGTCTAAATGATGATGGTTCATTTATAAATGATAATATCATTGCTCGTTTCCGTGGTGAGAACACAGTTGTTCCACGTGAACGTCTTGACTACATGGATGTATCACCTAAGCAAGTTGTTTCTGCGGCGACGTCATGTATTCCTTTCTTAGAGAATGATGACTCGAACCGTGCGCTTATGGGAGCGAACATGCAACGTCAAGCTGTTCCACTTCTTATTCCTGAAGCTCCTTTAGTGGGTACAGGTATGGAGCACGTGTCAGCAAAAGATTCAGGTGCGGCGATCGTATCAAAACATCCTGGTATCGTAGAACGTGTAACGGCAAAAGAAATCTGGGTTCGTCGTCTTGAAGATGTAGAAGGTAAGCAAGTTAAGGGTGACCTTGATAAGTACCGTCTACAAAAATTCATTCGTTCAAACCAAGGTACAAGCTACAACCAACGTCCAATCGTTGCTGAAGGTGACGTTGTTGAAAAACGTGAAATCCTTGCTGATGGTCCTTCAATGGAGAGCGGTGAAATGGCATTAGGCCGTAACGTTCTTGTTGGATTCATGACATGGGATGGTTATAACTATGAGGATGCGATCATCTTAAGTGAGCGCCTTGTAAAAGACGATGTGTATACATCCGTTCATATTGAAGAGTATGAATCGGAAGCTCGTGATACGAAGCTTGGACCTGAAGAAATCACACGTGACATTCCAAATGTCGGTGAAGATGCACTTAAAAACCTTGACGAGCGTGGAATTATTCGTGTAGGTGCTGAGGTTAAAGACGGGGACATTCTAGTTGGTAAAGTAACACCAAAAGGGGTTACTGAATTAACAGCTGAAGAACGTCTATTGCATGCAATCTTCGGAGAAAAAGCTCGTGAGGTTCGTGATACTTCTCTACGTGCACCACATGGTGGAGACGGAATTGTTCTTGATGTGAAGATCTTCAATCGTGAAGATGGCGATGAGCTTCCTCCTGGTGTTAATCAGCTAGTACGTGTGTACATTGTACAGAAGCGTAAGATTAACCAAGGGGATAAAATGGCCGGACGACATGGTAACAAAGGTGTTATCTCTCGTATCTTGCCAGAAGAAGATATGCCGTTCCTTCCTGATGGGACACCAATTGACATCATGTTAAACCCACTAGGGGTACCATCTCGTATGAACATTGGACAAGTGCTTGAGCTCCATTTAGGTATGGCTGCTCGTAAACTTGGTATCCACGTTGCTTCACCTGTATTTGATGGAGCGAACGAGGAAGATGTTTGGGGTACGCTAGAGGAAGCTGGTATGGCACGTGATGGTAAGACAATTCTTTATGATGGACGTACAGGTGAACCATTTGATAACCGTGTATCAGTAGGGATCATGTATATGATCAAACTTGCTCACATGGTTGACGATAAGCTACACGCCCGTTCGACAGGTCCTTACTCACTTGTAACGCAACAACCACTTGGTGGTAAAGCACAATTTGGTGGACAACGTTTTGGTGAGATGGAAGTATGGGCACTTGAAGCATATGGAGCTGCTTATACATTGCAAGAAATCTTAACCGTTAAGTCCGATGATGTAGTTGGACGTGTTAAGACGTATGAAGCAATTGTAAAAGGTGAAAATGTTCCTGAACCTGGTGTTCCAGAATCATTCAAGGTACTAATTAAAGAGCTTCAATCACTAGGTATGGATGTGAAGATGCTTTCAAGTAACGAAGAAGAGATCGAGATGAGAGAGCTTGATGACGAAGATGAACAGACTTCAGAAAAGCTAAACTTAAATCTTGAATCAAGCGAAAACGCATAAAGAACAAAGCGATGCGGGGGCTAGATGTACTAGTTCCCATGTTGCTGTCTTACCCTCTTTCTACAATGAAAAAGAGAATATAGATACTGACATTTGCGTGTTTATAAGACATGGAAATTAAAAGGGAGGTTGGCCCCTTGATAGATGTAAATAATTTCGAGTATATGAAAATCGGTCTTGCTTCACCGAACAAGATTCGTTCTTGGTCAAGAGGAGAAGTTAAGAAACCTGAAACGATTAACTATCGTACACTAAAACCTGAAAAAGACGGCTTATTCTGTGAGCGTATCTTCGGACCTCAAAAGGACTGGGAATGTCACTGTGGTAAATATAAGCGTGTTCGTTATAAAGGTGTTGTGTGTGATCGTTGTGGCGTAGAGGTTACACGTGCAAAAGTACGTCGTGAGCGCATGGGTCACATTGAACTAGCTGCTCCTGTTTCACACATTTGGTACTTTAAAGGAATTCCGAGTCGTATGGGTCTTGTGCTTGATATGTCTCCTCGTTCTCTTGAAGAGGTCATTTACTTTGCTTCTTACGTAGTAACTGATCCAGGTGAAACACCACTTGAGAAAAAGCAACTTCTTTCTGAAAAAGAGTATCGTACGTACCGTGATAAATATGGCCGTTCGTTCACAGCAGCAATGGGTGCAGAAGCGATCCGTAAACTTTTAGCTGATATCGATCTTGAAAAAGAGGTAGAAGGCTTAAAAGAAGAGCTATTAACAGCTCAAGGACAACGTCGTACTCGTGCAATTAAACGTCTTGAAGTGTTAGAGGCATTCCGTAATTCAGGAAATGAGCCATCTTGGATGGTCTTAGATGTACTGCCGGTTATTCCACCAGAATTACGTCCAATGGTTCAGCTTGATGGAGGACGTTTTGCAACTTCAGATCTAAACGATTTATATCGTCGTGTTATTAACCGTAACAACCGTTTGAAGCGTTTATTAGATCTAGGAGCTCCAAACATTATTGTTCAGAATGAAAAGCGCATGCTTCAAGAAGCAGTTGATGCATTGATTGATAATGGTCGTCGTGGCCGTCCGGTAACAGGACCAGGTAACCGTCCATTAAAATCTTTATCTCATATGCTTAAAGGTAAGCAAGGGCGTTTCCGTCAAAACCTATTAGGAAAACGTGTTGACTACTCTGGTCGTTCGGTTATCGTTGTTGGTCCGAATCTAAAGATGTATCAATGTGGACTTCCAAAAGAAATGGCACTAGAGCTATTTAAGCCGTTTGTTATGAAGGAGCTTGTAAGTAAAGGTCTTGCTCATAACATTAAGAGTGCTAAACGTAAGGTAGAGCGTGTACAACCTGAGGTGTGGGATGTACTTGAAGAAGTTATCCGTGAACACCCGGTATTATTAAACCGTGCACCTACGCTTCACCGTCTTGGAATTCAGGCATTTGAGCCAACTCTAGTAGAAGGACGTGCAATCAAACTTCACCCACTCGTATGTACAGCTTATAACGCTGACTTTGATGGTGACCAAATGGCTGTTCACGTACCTTTATCAGCAGAAGCGCAAGCTGAAGCTCGTCTTCTAATGCTAGCAGCTCAAAACATCTTGAACCCGAAAGATGGTAAGCCGGTTGTTACTCCGTCTCAGGATATGGTATTAGGTAACTACTACTTAACAATGGAACGTGAGGAAGCTAAAGGTACAGGTTCTATTTTCAAAGATACAAACGAAGCATTACTTGCTTATCAAAATGGATTTGTTCATCTTCACACTCGTGTAGCGATTCCGGTTGCTTCGCTTGGTAAGACGACATTTACAAAAGAACAAGAAGATAAATTGTTACTAACAACTGTAGGTAAGTTGATTTTCAACGAAATCCTGCCACCTTCATTCCCGTACATCAATGAGCCAACTATGGTGAACTTAGAAGTCGAAACGCCTTCTAAATATATCGTACCAAGCACAACTGATGTAGCGAAACACTTTGCAGAGAGTGAAGAAGTAATGCCGTTTAAGAAAGGCTTCCTAGGAAACATCATCGCTGAAGTATTCAAGAAGTTTAAGATTACTGAGACTTCTAAAATGCTTGACCGTATGAAAGACTTAGGCTTTAAGCATTCAACAAAAGCTGGTATTACAGTTGGGGTAGCCGATATCGTTGTACTTGCTGAGAAAAAAGAAATCCTTGCTAAAGCTGAAGAGAAGGTTGAGAAGGTATTAAAGCAATTCCGTCGTGGTCTTATCACAGAGGAAGAGCGTTATGACCGTGTAATCTCTGTTTGGAGTGAAGCAAAGGATATTATCCAAAATAAATTAATGGGTACTCTTGATAGAAGAAACCCAATCTTTATGATGAGTGATTCCGGTGCCCGTGGTAACGCATCTAACTTTACGCAACTTGCAGGTATGCGTGGTTTGATGGCTAACCCGTCTGGACGTATCATCGAACTTCCGATCAAATCAAGTTTCCGTGAAGGTTTAACGGTACTCGAGTACTTCATCTCAACTCACGGGGCGCGCAAAGGTCTTGCCGATACTGCCCTGAAGACTGCCGATTCAGGTTACCTGACTCGTCGTCTTGTAGATGTAGCACAAGATGTTATTGTTCGTGAAACTGACTGTGGAACTGATCGTGGTCTAGAAGTTGCTGCAATTAAAGAAGGAAACGAAATCATTGAAGGATTATACGATCGCCTAGTTGGTCGTGTGGCATTCAAAACTGTTCGTCACCCTGAAACAAATGAGGTTGTCATTAAGAAGAATGAACTGATTACCGAAGACATCACTAAATTAATTATTGATGCCGGGATTGAAAAAATGACAATCCGTTCTGTTTTCACTTGTAATACTCGTCATGGTGTATGTAAGAAATGTTACGGTCGTAACCTTGCAACAGGTAGCGATGTTGAAGTTGGGGAAGCGGTTGGAATCATCGCTGCTCAATCAATCGGTGAGCCGGGTACTCAGCTTACAATGCGTACATTCCATACAGGTGGGGTAGCAGGAGACGATATCACTCAAGGTCTTCCTCGTATCCAAGAAATTTTTGAAGCTCGTAACCCGAAAGGTCAAGCGGTCATCTCAGAAATTGAAGGGGAAGTTGTTGACTTTAAAGAAGGAGAAAAACGTGAGGTAACGGTACGTAGTGAATTGGAAACGATAAACTATGCAATTCCTTACGGCTCAAGAATTAAAGTTTCTCTTGGGGATCAGATTAAAGCTGGTGAAAGCTTAACAGAAGGTTCGATTGATCCGAAAGAACTTCTTAAAGTCCTTGGTATGAATGGCGTTCAAGAGTATCTCTTACGTGAAGTGCAAAAAGTATACCGTATGCAAGGGGTAGAAATTGGAGATAAGCACGTAGAAGTTATGGTACGTCAGATGTTACGTAAAATTCGTGTTGTTGATGCTGGGGAAACTTCTGTTCTTCCGGGCTCACTTATCGAAATTCAACACTTTAATGATGAGAACGCGAGAGTCCTTGTCGAAGGAAAGAGACCTGCAACAGGTAGACCGGTATTACTAGGTATTACAAAAGCATCTCTTGAAACAGACTCGTTCTTATCAGCTGCTTCGTTCCAAGAAACAACTCGTGTCTTGACAGATGCAGCGATTAAAGGAAAACGTGATGAGTTGCTAGGACTTAAGGAAAATGTTATTATCGGTAAGTTGGTTCCAGCTGGTACAGGTATGGATCGATACCGTAATTTGAATATCCTCTCAACACATGACGATAAAGAAGAGAGTACTTCTGAAGAGGCTATACTAGAAGAAGTAGGAACTCGCGAATAAAACTATTAATAAGTGGTTGACACACATATATCAGAGTGATAAGATATCAAAGTGTGCCTCAGAACCTGTTCCTTTGGAGGATGAATGATGTCTTATGAAAAAGTGATGCAGGCTAGTAACCTAATTATAGGTACTAAGCAGACGCTAAAGGCGCTAGAGATCGGTGAGGTCCTGGAATTGATTGTAGCAGAAGATGCAGATACTCGTGTTGTACACAAAGTAGAAACATTAGCTAAATCAAAGAAAGTCCCGATACACTATGTAGACTCAATGAAAAAGCTTGGTAAAGCTTGTGGCATTGAAGTCGGTGCAGCCACTGTTGCTTTAAGGGAGTAATCGTGTTTTTGCCATTCGGGGCGATCCGCATGGCAAAAACTTTACTTTTGCCTAAATATGAACCACCAGGATCAGTGGTCTTATCTTTTTAAAAGAGAGGAGGAAAAAATATGCCTACTATTAACCAATTAATCCGTAAAGGACGCGTTGCTAAAGTTAAGAATTCTGATTCACCAGCACTTAACAAAGGGTACAACAGCTTTAAGAAGAATCAAACAAACCTTTCTTCTCCTCAAAAGCGTGGTGTTTGTACTCGTGTTGGTACGATGACTCCGAAGAAACCGAACTCGGCTCTTCGTAAATATGCACGTGTTCGTTTAACGAACCAAATTGAGGTAACAGCATATATCCCAGGTATCGGTCACAACCTACAAGAGCACAGTGTTGTTCTTATCCGTGGTGGCCGTGTAAAAGATTTACCAGGGGTACGTTACCACATCGTACGTGGTGCACTTGATACAGCAGGTGTTCAAAATCGTATGCAAGGACGTTCTAAGTATGGTACAAAGCGTCCAAAAGATAAGAAGTAATAAAATAAACCGTTTAAATGTTGAAAGGAGGGGAAACTATGCCTCGTAAAGGTCCAGTTACTCGTCGCGATGTATTACCAGATCCTATTTATAATTCAAAATTAGTTACACGTTTAATCAACCGTATTATGGTTGATGGAAAGCGTGGGGTTGCTCAAACAATCCTTTATAATGCGTTTGAATTAGTTAAGGAACGTAGTGGAAAAGACCCTATGGAAGTATTTGATCAAGCGCTTAAGAACATTATGCCTGTTCTTGAAGTTAAAGCTCGTCGTGTTGGTGGTGCTAACTACCAAGTGCCGATTGAAGTTAAGCCTGAGCGTCGTACTACTTTAGGTCTTCGTTGGTTAGTAAACTATTCACGTCTTCGTGGAGAAAAAACGATGGAAGAGCGTTTAGCTTATGAAATCCTAGATGCTGCTAACAACGCTGGTGCTTCTGTTAAGAAGCGTGAAGATACTCATAAGATGGCTGAAGCGAACAAAGCGTTTGCTCACTATCGTTGGTAAGATTTTATTCTTATTAAATAAATCGTATGAAATAGGAAGGAGAAATACCCCATGGCAAGAGAGTTCTCCTTAAAAGATACGCGTAATATCGGCATCATGGCCCACATCGATGCCGGTAAAACAACTACTACAGAGCGCGTACTTTTTTACACAGGTCGTATCCACAAAATCGGTGAAACGCACGAAGGTGCTTCACAAATGGACTGGATGGCACAGGAGCAAGAGCGTGGTATCACAATCACTTCTGCTGCTACAACGGCTGCTTGGAAAGACCATCGTATTAACATCATCGATACACCAGGACACGTAGACTTCACAGTTGAAGTTGAACGTTCATTACGTGTATTAGATGGTGCTGTTGCGGTACTAGATGCACAATCTGGTGTTGAACCACAAACAGAAACAGTATGGCGTCAAGCGACAACTTATGGTGTACCACGTGTTGTTTTCGTTAATAAAATGGACAAGACTGGTGCAGACTTCTTGTACTCTGTTGGAACGATTCATGATCGTCTTCAAGCGAATGCACACCCTATCCAACTACCAATTGGTGCTGAAGATGAGTTCAATGGTATCATTGACCTTATTGAGATGGTTGCATACTTCTATGAAGATGACCTAGGTACTCGTACTGAAGCGAAAGAAATTCCTGAAGAGTACAAAGAACAAGCTCAAGAATATCGTGAGAAACTAGTTGAAGCAGCTGCTGAACTAGATGAAGAACTCATGATGAAATACTTAGAGGGTGAAGAGTTAACGAATGAAGAACTCAAGGCTGCAATCCGTAAAGGTACTTGTAACGTTGAATTCTACCCAGTTATCTGTGGTTCTGCATTCAAAAACAAAGGTGTTCAATTAATGCTTGATGCAGTACTTGATTACCTACCTTCACCACTTGATGTACCTGCAATCAAAGGTACGATTCCTGACTCTGAAGAAGAAGTAACTCGTGAGCCTGGTGATGAAAATCCGTTTTCAGCACTTGCTTTTAAAGTTATGACTGACCCATTCGTAGGTAAGTTAACATTCTTCCGTGTTTACTCTGGAACACTTGATTCAGGTTCTTATGTTAAGAACTCAACTAAGGATAAGCGCGAGCGTGTTGGTCGTATCCTTCAAATGCATGCAAACTCACGTGAGGAAATCTCTACGGTTTACTCTGGTGATATCGCTGCTGCTGTTGGTCTTAAAGATACAACAACTGGTGATACTCTATGTGACGAAAAGAATCTTGTTATTCTTGAGTCAATGGAATTCCCAGAGCCGGTTATCTCATTATCAGTTGAGCCTAAGTCTAAAGCTGACCAAGATAAAATGGGTATGGCATTAGCTAAGCTTGCTGAGGAAGATCCAACTTTCCGTACTGAAACAAACGAAGAAACTGGTCAAACGATTATCTCTGGTATGGGTGAGCTTCACCTCGATATCATTGTTGACCGTATGAAGCGTGAGTTTAAAGTAGAGGCTAACGTTGGTGCTCCACAAGTATCTTACCGTGAAACGATCCGTCAAACGGCTCAAGTTGAAGGTAAGTTCGTTCGTCAATCTGGTGGTCGTGGACAATTTGGTCACGTTTGGGTAGAATTCTCTCCAAATGAAGAGGGTGCAGGTTTCGAATTCGAAAATGCAATCGTCGGTGGATCAGTTCCTCGTGAATACATCGGATCTGTAGAACAAGGTATTTCAGAAGCTCTTGGTAACGGTATGGTTGCTGGCTACCCTGTAATCGATATTAAAGCGAAGCTTTATGATGGTTCTTACCATGATGTCGATTCAAGTGAAATGGCGTTTAAAATTGCTGCATCTATGGCACTTAAAAACGCTAAAACTAAGTGTAAGCCAGTTCTACTTGAGCCATTAATGAAAGTTGAAGTTGTTATTCCTGAAGAGTACATGGGTGATGTAATGGGTGACGTTACAGCACGTCGTGGACGCGTTGAAGGTATGGAAGCTCGCGGTAATGCACAAACGGTTAAAGCGTTCGTTCCACTAGCTGAAATGTTCGGTTATGCAACATCACTACGTTCACGTACACAAGGACGCGGAACGTACTCAATGTTCTTTGATCACTACGAAGAAGTTCCTAAGAGCGTAGCAGAAGAGATCATTAAAAAGCAAAACGGCCAATAATAGCCTTTTGTAATTGTTTCAAGAAACATTTTGTTGTAAGCTAAGAAAGGTGATATTCATAAGAGTATGGCACCTTTCTTATTCATAAAAAAACTTATATTTGTTCAATTAAGGGAGGAAATGAATCATGGGTAAAGAAAAATTTGACCGCTCCAAAACACATGCCAATATCGGTACTATTGGACACGTTGACCATGGTAAAACAACTTTAACAGCTGCAATCACAACTGTACTTGCTAAGCGTTCTGGTAAAGGTGCTGCAATGGCGTATGACGCTATTGATGGTGCTCCAGAAGAGCGTGAGCGCGGTATCACAATCTCAACTGCACACGTTGAGTACGAAACTGATAACCGTCACTATGCACACGTTGACTGCCCAGGCCATGCTGACTATGTTAAAAACATGATCACTGGTGCTGCACAAATGGATGGTGGTATCTTAGTAGTATCTGCTGCTGATGGCCCAATGCCACAAACTCGTGAGCACATCCTTCTTTCTCGTCAAGTAGGTGTACCTTACCTTGTTGTATTCTTAAACAAATGTGACATGGTAGATGACGAAGAGCTACTTGAATTAGTAGAAATGGAAGTACGTGACCTTCTTTCTGAGTATGACTTCCCTGGTGACGATGTACCTGTAATCCAAGGTTCTGCTCTTAAAGCACTTGAAGGTGACGAAGCTTACGAAGAAAAAATTATCGAACTTATGGCTGCTGTAGATGATTACATCCCTACTCCAGAGCGCGATAAAGAAAAGCCTTTCATGATGCCAGTTGAGGATGTATTCTCAATCACTGGTCGTGGTACGGTTGCTACTGGTCGTGTAGAGCGTGGACAACTTAATGTTGGTGATGTAATTGACATCATCGGTTTAGCAGAAGAGCCTTCTTCTACAACTTGTACAGGAGTAGAAATGTTCCGCAAGCTTCTTGACTATGCTGAAGCTGGTGACAACATTGGTGCACTTCTTCGTGGGGTTTCACGTGACCAAGTTCAACGCGGACAAGTACTTGCTAAGCCAGGTACTATTACACCACACACAAACTTCAAAGCTGAAGTTTATGTTCTTTCAAAAGAAGAGGGTGGACGTCACACTCCATTCTTCTCAAACTACCGTCCTCAGTTCTACTTCCGTACAACTGACGTTACTGGAATCATCAACCTTCCAGAAGGCGTTGAGATGGTAATGCCTGGTGACAACATCGAAATGACTGTTGAACTAATCTCACCAATCGCTATCGAAGAAGGTACTAAGTTCTCTATCCGTGAGGGTGGACGTACTGTAGGTGCTGGTGTCGTAGCTACAATCACGAAGTAATCTCTTACTTCTATGGAAAGCATCTTGGATTTCCCAAGGTGCTTTCTTTTTTTGTGCTTTAATTTCAGTAAAAGCTTGCATTAATAGAAAGTAGTCGTTATAATAGTAGGAGTGTGCCCAACATAAAAACTTTTACTTGATTTAGGTCATGTACCTATGTATAATGTTGAATGTTGGTCACTGGCAGCGATGATGTGGAAGGTTGCTGATACACCCGGCCCCTTTGCCATGGCAGGGTGTAGGAAATTTTCACGGAGTATGTCTGTTTATAAAATGGACGATAAAGGAGGGGCTATAATGGCAAAGCAAAAGATTCGCATTCGTTTAAAGGCGTATGATCATCGTGTTCTTGATCAATCAGCAGAGAAGATTGTTGACACAGCAAAACGTTCAGGTGCTAATGTATCTGGGCCGATCCCGCTTCCAACTGAGAAGTCGGTTTACACAGTTCTTCGTGCGGTACACAAGTACAAAGATTCTCGTGAGCAATTCGAGATGCGTACACACAAGCGTTTGATTGATATCGTGAATCCAACACCACAAACTGTGGATGCTCTTATGCGTTTGGATTTACCGTCTGGCGTAGACATTGAAATCAAACTATAAATCTGTATGATCAATTAGTGAATATAGACTTTTATATGTAAGTATATGAAAATGGCAAACAAAAAATTCGAGTTATATTAGGAGGTGTAACGGATGACCAAAGGAATCTTAGGTAGAAAAATCGGTATGACACAAGTATTTGCTGAAAATGGTGAAGTCATCCCAGTAACAGTTATCGAAGCTGAGCCTAACGTGGTTCTTCAAAAGAAAACTGTTGAGTCTGATGGATACGAAGCAATTCAAATCGGATTTGCTGACCAGAAGAAATCAAACACTAACAAGCCTCAAGAAGGACATGCTGCAAAAGCTAACACAGCTCCTAAGCGCTTCATGAAGGAAATCCGTAACTTCGACGCTTCTCTTGAAGTGGGTAACGAAGTTAAAGTTGACACATTTACAGCTGGAGACGTAGTAGACGTTACAGGAACATCTAAGGGGAAAGGTTTCCAAGGTGCTATCAAGCGTCATAACCAATCTCGCGGACCGATGTCTCATGGTTCACGTTACCACCGTCGCCCAGGTTCAATGGGTCCTGTTGCTCCAAACCGTGTATTTAAAGGTAAATTATTACCTGGTCGTATGGGTGGAGAAACAGTTACAGTACAAAACCTTGAAATCGTAAAAGTTGATACAGACCGTAATCTTCTATTAGTTAAAGGTAACGTACCTGGAGCTAAAAAGAGCTACGTATCTGTACAAAGTGCGGTTAAAGCAAAATAAAGATTGAAAGAAAGGAGGACACATCATGCCGAAAGTAGCAGTATTTAACCAAGCTGGTTCACAAGTAGGAGATATCGAATTATCTGATTCGATTTTTGGCCTTGAGCCAAACCAAAGTGTGCTTCATGACGCAGTAGTAATGCAACAAGCATCTCTACGTCAAGGTACACACAAAACTAAAGGACGTTCTGAAGTACGCGGTGGTGGCCGTAAGCCATGGCGTCAAAAAGGAACAGGTCGTGCTCGTCAAGGTTCGATCCGTTCACCACAATGGGTAGGCGGTGGAGTTGTCTTTGGACCAACACCACGTAGCTATAGCTATAAGCTTCCTAAAAAAGTTCGTCGTCTTGCAATCAAATCTGCTCTATCAAGTAAATTGAAAGCAGCAGAAATCGTTGTTTTAGACAACCTACAACTTGATGCTCCAAAAACAAAAGATATGGCTAACGTTTTAGCTGGCCTTTCTGTTGACAGCAAAGCTCTTGTTGTGACAGCTGATTATAATGAAACAGTTGCATTATCTACGCGTAACCTTCCTGGTGTAACATTTGTTACTGCAGAAGGAGTTAACGTTCTTGATGTGCTGAAGCATGATAAGCTTGTCATCACTAAAGACGCAGTTGCAAAAGTAGAGGAGGTGCTTGCGTAATGTCAAACGCTCGTGATATCATTAAGCGCCCCGTAATTACTGAACGTTCAACTGACCTTATGGGTGAGAAGAAATACACGTTCGAAGTAGACGTTCGTGCTAATAAAACTCAAATTAAAGATGCTCTTGAAGAGATCTTTGAAGTTAAGGTTGCTAAAGTTAACACAATGAACTACAAAGGTAAGTCTAAGAGATTTGGACGTTACACGGGTTACACAGCTCGTCGTAAAAAAGCCATTGTTACATTAACACCTGAGAGCAAAGAACTCGAATTCTTCGAAGGTGTATAAGTTTAAAAGCGAAGGAGGGAACTGAACATGGCGATTAAAAAGTATAAACCGACCAGTGCCGGTCGTCGTGGTATGTCCGTATCAGATTTCGCGGAAATCACAACTGACAAACCGGAAAAGTCGTTACTTGCTCCTTTACACAAAAAAGGCGGCCGTAACAACCAAGGTAAATTAACTGTACGTCACCAAGGTGGCGGACACAAACGTCAATACCGTGTTATTGACTTTAAACGTACTAAAGATGGAATTCCAGGACGCGTTGCTACGATCGAATACGATCCAAACCGTTCTGCTAACATCGCACTTATCAACTATGTTGATGGTGAGAAACGTTACATCTTAGCACCTAAAGGTCTTAAAGTTGATATGGTGATTGAATCAGGTGCAGAAGCGGATATCAAAGTAGGTAATGCGTTACCACTTAAAAATATTCCTGTTGGTACTGTCATTCACAATATCGAACTTAAGCCTGGTAAAGGTGGACAACTAGTTCGTTCTGCTGGTACAGAAGCTCAACTTCTTGGTAAAGAAGGAGATTATGTATTAGTACGTCTTAACTCTGGTGAGACTCGTTACATTCTTGCTACTTGTCGTGCGACAATTGGTCAAGTGGGTAACGTTGAACATGAACTTATCAACATTGGTAAAGCAGGTCGTTCACGTTGGTTAGGCAAACGTCCAACTGTTCGTGGATCTGTTATGAACCCTAACGATCACCCACACGGTGGTGGTGAAGGTAAAGCACCAATCGGACGTAAGTCTCCAATGTCTCCTTGGGGTAAACCAACACTTGGTTACAAAACTCGTAAGAAGAACAAAGGATCTGACAAGTACATCGTACGTCGTCGTAAAAAATAACGGGATTTGGCTGCGGTTCTTTAAAAGAACCGTGGGCTAATCACGAAGGGAGGTTTTCTCATGGGTCGTAGTTTGAAAAAAGGACCTTTCGTTGATGATCATTTAATGAAAAAGGTCGAAGCTCATAACGAAGCTAATGACAAGAAAGTGATCAAAACTTGGTCTCGTCGTTCAACAATTTTCCCTGAGTTCATCGGGCACACTATCGCAGTATATGATGGCCGTAAGCATGTTCCAGTTTACATTTCTGAAGACATGGTAGGACACAAACTTGGTGAGTTTGCACCTACGCGTACGTACAAAGGTCATGCTGCTGATGATAAGAAAACAAGACGTTAAGGTTAGTTAGAGAGGAGGTCCTATCCATGCAAGCTAAAGCTGTAGCAAAACAAGTGCGTATTGCTCCTCGTAAAGTGCGTTTAGTTGTTGACTTGATTCGTGGAAAGCAAGTAGGAGAGGCGATTGCTATTCTTCGCCACACACCAAAAGCTGGTTCACCTGTTGTAGAAAAGCTTCTAAACTCTGCAATTGCGAATGCTGAGCATAACTATGAAATGGAGCCAAACAACCTTGTAATTAGTGAAGCGTATGTAGACGAAGGTGTTACTTTAAAACGTTTCCGTCCACGTGCGATGGGACGTGCGAGCCGTATCAACAAGCGCACTAGCCACATTACACTGGTTGTAACTGAAAAGAAGGAGGGATAAAGCGTGGGTCAAAAGATTAATCCTACTGGACTTCGAGTTGGTGTTATCAAAGACTGGGAGTCGAAATGGTACGCTGAGAAAGATTATGCTGATCTACTACACGAAGACATTAAAATTCGTGAGTATATTGAAAAACGCTTAAAAGACGCTTCTGTGTCTAAAGTAGAAATCGAACGTGCTGCTAACCGCGTAAATGTTACAGTTTCTACTGCTAAACCAGGAATGGTGATCGGAAAAGGCGGTTCTGAAGTTGAAGCTTTACGTAAAGCTCTTAATGAATTAACTGGCAAACGAGTTCACATTAACATCTTTGAAGTGAAGCAAGCTGATTTAGATGCTAAATTAGTTGCTGAAAACATTGCTCGTCAATTAGAAAATCGTATTTCGTTCCGTCGTGCTATGAAACAAGCGATTCAACGTACAATGCGTTCTGGTGCTAAGGGTATTAAAACTCAAGTATCTGGTCGTCTTGGTGGCGCTGATATTGCACGTGCAGAACATTATAATGAAGGAACAGTTCCACTTCACACACTTCGTGCTGATATCGACTACGGTACAGCTGAAGCTGATACAACATACGGTAAGCTAGGCATCAAGATCTGGATTTATCGTGGTGAAGTCCTTCCAACGAAAGGAACGAACAAAGAGGAAGGAGGCAACTAATCATGTTAATGCCAAAACGTGTGAAATATCGTCGTGAACATCGCGGAAAAATGCGCGGTCGTGCAAAAGGCGGTACAGAAGTACACTTCGGTGAGTTTGGTCTTCAAGCGCTTGAAGCTTCTTGGATCACAAACCGTCAAATCGAAGCAGCGCGTATTGCTATGACACGTTATATGAAACGTGGTGGTAAAGTTTGGATTAAAATCTTCCCATCTAAGCCTTACACTGCTAAGCCACTTGAAGTTCGAATGGGTTCTGGTAAAGGTGCTCCTGAGGGCTGGGTTGCTGTAGTTAAGCCTGGAAAGATTATGTTTGAAATCTCTGGTGTTTCTGAGGAAGTTGCTCGTGAAGCTTTACGATTAGCTGCTCATAAATTACCTGTAAAATGTAAATTCGTAAAACGCGAAGAAGTGGGTGGTGACGCAAATGAAAGCTAATGATATTCGTAACTTAACCACTGCTGAAATTGAGCAAAAGACGAAATCACTTAAAGAAGAGTTGTTCAACCTTCGCTTTCAACTAGCGACTGGTCAATTGGATAATCCAGCCCGCATTCGTGAAGTTCGTAAGGCAATTGCTCGTGCGAAGACTGTATTGCGTGAACGTGAGCTTGGAATTAACAACGGCTAAAAAGGAGGTTTGCTAAATGGAACGCAACCAACGTAAGGTATATACAGGGCGCGTTGTTTCTGACAAAATGGATAAAACAATTTCTGTTGTTGTTGAAACATACAAAAAAGACCGCCTTTATGGAAAGCGCGTAAAATACTCTAAGAAGTTAAAAGCGCATGATGAAGAAAACTCTGCTAAAATTGGAGACGTTGTTCGCATCATGGAAACTCGTCCGCTTTCAAAAGATAAACGTTTCCGCTTAGTTGAAATCGTAGAAGAAGCGGTAATTATTTAATAGAAGTTCTCGATTGAAGGGAGGTAAGATCGCATGATTCAACAAGAATCCCGTTTAAAAGTTGCTGATAACTCTGGTGCTCGTGAAGTACTATGTATTAAAGTATTAGGTGGTTCTGGCCGTAAGACAGCTAATGTCGGTGATGTTATCGTTTGTTCTGTGAAACAAGCAACACCAGGTGGCGTTGTCAAGAAAGGTGAAGTTGTGAGAGCAGTAATCGTTCGTTCTAAGAGCGGTGTACGTCGTAACGATGGTTCATACATCAAATTTGATGAGAACGCAGCAGTTATCGTACGTGACGATAAGAGCCCACGCGGAACTCGTATTTTCGGACCAGTAGCACGTGAACTTCGTGACAACCAATTCATGAAGATTGTGTCTCTTGCTCCAGAAGTTCTTTAATAGATATTAACGGAAGGCCCTGTCAAGGAGGTGCGAACATGGCGAAGATGCATGTCAAAAAAGGTGACACAGTTAAGGTCATCTCTGGTAAAGACAAAGGGAAACAAGGTGTAATCTTAGAAGCTTTTCCTAAGAAGAATCGTGTTCTTGTAGAGGGTATTAACATTGTGAAGAAACACGCAAAGCCATCTCAAGATAACCCACAAGGTGGTATCTTGAATCAAGAAGCGCCAATTCATTCTTCAAACGTTATGCCTGTAGATCCTAAGTCTGGTGAACCTACTCGTGTAGGTCACAAAATTGAAAATGGCAAGAATGTACGTATTGCTAAGAAGTCTGGCGAATTATTAGATAAGTAGTCAGAGTGTGAAAGGAGGTCAATCGTATGAATCGTT
Source organism: Alkalihalophilus sp. As8PL (assembly GCF_040939795.1). GTDB lineage: Bacteria > Bacillota > Bacilli > Bacillales > Bacillaceae_D > Alkalihalophilus > Alkalihalophilus lindianensis. The sequence continues at coordinate 1,807,487 of NZ_CP162551.1, read as the reverse complement.
TAAAAGAGAAGTATTCAACTGAAATCGTTCCTTCTCTAGTAGAGAAGTTCAACTACTCATCTGTTATGGCTGTACCAAAGCTTGAGAAAATCGTTGTTAACATGGGTGTTGGTGATGCTGTTTCTAACGCTAAAGCATTAGATAAAGCTGTAGAAGAATTAGCTGAGATTACTGGTCAAAAGCCTTTAATTACAAAAGCAAAAAAATCAATCGCAGGTTTCAAGCTTCGTGAAGGTATGCCAATCGGTGCGAAAGTAACTCTTCGTGGCGAGCGTATGTACCAGTTCCTTGAAAAGTTAGTTTCTGTTTCATTACCTCGTGTACGTGACTTCCGTGGTGTTTCTAAGAAAGCATTCGATGGTCGCGGTAACTACACTCTAGGTGTGAAAGAGCAATTAATCTTCCCTGAAATTGATTACGATAAAGTGGATAAAGTTCGCGGTATGGACGTTGTTATCGTAACAACTGCGAATACGGACGAAGAAGCTCGTGAACTATTAACACAAATGGGAATGCCATTCCAAAAATAATCAAAGTCGTTTCAAAGAGGAGGGAAAACTTTGGCAAAGAAATCAATGATTGCAAAGCAAAAACGTACACAAAAGTACAAAGTACAAGAGTACACTCGCTGTGAACGTTGCGGTCGTCCTCATTCAGTATTGCGTAAGTTTAAACTTTGCCGGATTTGCTTCAGAGAGCTTGCTCACAAAGGGCAAATTCCTGGCGTGAAGAAAGCTAGTTGGTAAGCTAAGAACGGGAAGGAGGTAAATAACTATGGTCATGACAGATCCAATTGCAGATATGTTGACTCGAATTCGTAATGCGAACACAGTTCGTCACGAGAAGCTTGAATTACCTGCTTCAAAGGTAAAGAAAGAGATCGCTGATATTCTTAAGCGTGAGGGCTTTATCCGTGACTATGAATATATCGAAGACAGTAAGCAAGGTGTGATCCGCATCTTCTTAAAATATGGTGCTACAAACGAGCGTGTAATTACTGGTCTTAAGCGCATTAGTAAGCCTGGACTTCGCGTATATGCGAAAGCTGGTGAACTTCCACGCGTATTAGGCGGTTTAGGAATCGCGTTAGTTTCAACATCAAATGGTGTAATGACAGACAAGGAAGCTCGTCAACAACAAGTGGGCGGAGAAGTATTAGCATACGTTTGGTAATACATTCCTTGAAATGAATGGAGGTGTACAAGAATGTCTCGTATTGGTAATAAACCAGTAGAGGTTCCAGCTGGTGTAACAATCACAGTTGACGGAACACTATTTACGGTTAAAGGTCCTAAAGGTGAGCTTAAGCGTAACCTTCACCAGGACATGAAAATCAATGTAGAAGAGAACCAAGTTACAGTTGAGCGCCCTTCTGATAACAAGGAGCATAAAGCTCTTCACGGAACTACTCGCAGCTTGATCAACAACATGGTTGAGGGCGTAACGAAAGGTTACGAGCGTACGCTTGAACTTATCGGGGTAGGTTATCGTGCAACGAAGTCAGGATCTAAGCTTGTACTTAACGTTGGTTACTCTCACCCAGTTGAAATCACTCCTGAAGCAGGTATTGAAATTGAAGTTCCTGCTAACACGAAAGTTATCGTCAAAGGTATCGATAAAGAGCGTGTTGGAGCAGTAGCATCTAATATTCGTTCAGTACGTCTTCCTGAGCCTTACAAAGGTAAAGGTATTCGTTATGAAGGCGAGTATGTGCGTCGTAAAGAAGGTAAGACTGGTAAATAATTAATATACGGAAAGGAATGACGTTCTATGATTACGAAGCCTAGCAAAAACTTGGGCCGTAAGAAAAGACACGCTCACGTACGTCGTGCGATCACAGGAACTCCTGAACGTCCACGTCTTAATGTTTTCCGTTCATCAAAACACATTTACGCACAGCTTATCGATGACGTAAATGGTGTAACTCTTGCTTCAGCATCTAGTTTAGATAAAGAACTAAAGCTTGAGAACGGTGGCAATAAAGAAGCAGCTAAAGCAGTAGGTGAGCTTGTTGCTAAACGTGCGGTAGAAAACGGTCATAAAGTAGTAGTGTTTGATCGCGGTGGTTATATATACCACGGTCGTGTACAAACATTAGCAGATGCAGCTCGTGAAGCTGGATTGCAATTCTAAAGAACAAAGGAGGGAAAACGAATGCGTCGTATTGACCCTAATACGTTGGAACTTGAAGAGAAAGTAGTAGCTGTCAATCGTGTTGCGAAAGTAGTTAAAGGTGGACGTCGTTTCCGCTTCGCTGCATTGGTTGTAGTAGGCGATAAGAACGGCCATGTCGGTTTCGGTATGGGTAAAGCTCAGGAAGTTCCTGAGGCAATCCGTAAAGCGGTAGAAGATGCTAAGAAAAACCTCATTGAAGTGCCAGTTGTTGGTACTACAATTCCACACGAAATCATTGGTCACTTTGGAGCAGGTCGCGTTTTACTTAAGCCAGCTTCAGAAGGTACTGGTGTAATCGCTGGTGGTCCTGTACGTGCGGTATTAGAACTTTCTGGTGTAGGTGACATCTTGTCAAAATCACTAGGTTCTAACAACCCAATTAACATGGTTCGTGCTACTATGCAAGGACTTAAAGAACTGAAGCGTGCTGAGGAAGTTGCAAAACTTCGCGGTAAATCAGTGGAAGAACTGTTAGGATAAGGAGGGAACGTAAATGGCTAAGAAATTAGAAATTACCCTCACTCGTAGTCTTATCGGTCGTCCGGAAGACCAACGCGTTACAGTGAACACACTTGGATTACGCAAAATGCACCAAACTGTTGTTCAAGAAGATAACGCTGCGATTCGCGGTATGGTAAACAAGGTATCTCACCTTTTAACAGTAAAAGAAATCGAAGCTTAATAGCTTAATTTATACATGAGGAGGTGTCGACATGAAACTTCATGAGTTGAAGCCCGCAGAAGGATCACGTAAAGTACGTAACCGCGTAGGACGTGGTATCGGTTCTGGTAACGGTAAGACATCAGGTAGAGGGCACAAAGGTCAAAACTCACGTTCTGGCGGTGGTGTTCGTCCTGGTTTCGAGGGTGGTCAAAACCCATTATATCGTCGTTTACCAAAACGTGGCTTTACTAACCCGACTCGTAAGGAGTTTACAGTGATTAACCTTGAGACGCTCAACCGTTTTGATGCAGGTACTGAGGTTACACCAGAACTACTTATCGAATCAGGTACAGTAAAGAACGTTAAGATCGGAATTAAGATCCTTGGAAACGGAAAGCTTGAAAAGAACTTAACAGTAAAAGCACATAAGTTTTCTGCATCTGCAGTGGAAGCAATCGAAGCTGCTGGCGGAAAAACTGAGGTGATTTAATGTTCGGGACGATCTCCAACATTATTCGAGTGGGTGACATACGACGTAAGGTTGTTTTCACCCTTCTCATGCTCGTTGTCTTTCGGATCGGTAGCTTTATCCCTGTACCAGGGGCAAACAGTGATGTTCTGAACTTCCACGACCAATTAAATGCCTTTGGGTTTTTAAACACATTTGGTGGTGGAGCACTTGGTAACTTTTCTATCTTCGCGATGGGTATTATGCCGTACATTACTGCATCGATTGTTGTTCAATTGTTGCAAATGGACGTTGTACCTAAGTTTGCTGAGTGGGCCAAAGAGGGAGAAGCTGGACGACGTAAGTTGGCTCAGTTCACCCGATATGGAACGATCGTTTTAGGTTTTATACAAGCTATTGGGATGTCTGTTGGATTTAATTCCTTCTTTCCAGGGTTAATTCCTAACCCAAGCATTCCTACTTATTTGTTTATTGCACTTGTTCTTACAGCGGGAACAGCATTTCTTATGTGGCTTGGTGAACAGATTACTGCTAAAGGTGTTGGTAATGGTATTTCAATCATTATCTTTGCAGGTATCGCAGCTGGTATTCCAAATGGACTTAATCAACTGTATGCAACGCAAATTCAAGATGCTGGTGATCAGTTATTCTTGAGCATCGTATCATTATTACTATTAGCTTTAGCTGTACTAGCTATTATTGTTGGTGTCATTTTTGTTCAACAAGCATTACGCAAGATTCCTGTTCAATACGCAAAACGCTTAGTTGGTCGTAATCCTGTAGGTGGTCAATCTACACATCTACCATTGAAAGTGAACGGCGCTGGGGTAATTCCGGTTATCTTCGCACTATCACTATTCATCTTCCCGCCAACGGTTGCTGGGTTCTTCGGAACTGATAATGCAATTGCGGCATGGGTGGTTCAAGTATTTGATTATACTCAGCCAATTGGTATGGTTGTATATGCATTACTAATTATCGGGTTTACGTACTTCTATACATTTATCCAGGTCAATCCTGAAAAAATGGCCGAAAACCTTAAAAAACAAGGTGGCTATATTCCAGGAATTCGTCCCGGTAAAACAACTCAAGTGTACTTAACACGCATTTTATACCGTTTAACGTTTGTTGGAGCATTGTTCCTAGCAACTGTAGCAATTATCCCGGTTTTCTTCACACGATTAATGGGTTTGCCAGCGGCGATTCAGATCGGTGGTACTGGATTATTAATCGTAGTTGGTGTAGCATTAGACACGATGAAACAGATCGAAGGACAGCTTATTAAACGTTCTTATAAAGGCTTTATTAAGTAACAAGGGGAGCAGGGGAGGAAGCATTCTTCCCGTTCGCCTTCTGTTGTTAAATCGGAGCGATGGAGGGGATTAGTGTTGAATCTAATATTAATGGGTTTACCAGGAGCCGGTAAAGGTACACAAGCAGAGCGCATTGTTGAGAAGTATGACATTCCTCATATTTCTACAGGTGATATGTTTCGTGCTGCCATTAAAGGCGAAACAGAGTTAGGTTTAAAAGCTAAATCGTTTATGGACGCTGGTGAATTAGTACCGGATGAAGTGACAATTGGCATTGTGAGAGAACGTCTTTCACAAGGAGACTGCGAGAAAGGCTTCTTATTAGATGGCTTCCCTCGTACAGTTGCACAAGCAGAAGCGTTAGAAGATATGCTTTCTTCTATGGAGCGTAGTTTAGATTATGTTCTTAACATTGAAGTTCCGGAGCAGCTTTTAATGGATCGTTTAACTGGTAGACGTGTCTCACCTACATCAGGTAAGACATACCACATGATCTACAACCCGCCAAAGGTTGAAGGTGTATGTGATGTTGATGGTAAGGAGTTAATCCAACGTGATGACGACAAACCTGAAACAGTTAAAAAACGTCTTGAAGTAAATCAACAGCAAGCACAGCCACTTATTGATTTCTATACAGAAAAAGGCTACCTTCGTACGGTCAATGGTGATCAAGATATCACTAAGGTCTTCGAAGATCTAGATGAACTTCTGAAAGGACTCAATGCATGATTATCTGTAAGACTGAACGTGAATTAGAAATCATGCGTGAAGCTGGGAGAATTGTTGCTCTTACTCACCAAGAGTTAAAGCAGCATATCAAGCCTGGTATTACGACAAAACAATTGGATGAGATTGCAGAAAAGTTGATTCGTTCACACGGTGCAACACCCTCATTCAAAGGCTACAATGGATTTACAGGTAGTATCTGTGCTTCAGTAAACGAGGAATTAGTACACGGTATCCCCGGATCTCGAGTGCTTAAGGATGGCGATGTAATTAGTGTTGACATCGGTGCTAAGTTAAATGGGTACCACGGTGACTCCGCTTGGACGTATGCTGTAGGTACAATTTCTGATGAAGACCAACGATTGTTGGACGTCACAGAGGCTTCTTTATATAAAGGATTGGAAGAGGCTAAGCCTGGTGAGAGATTATCAAATATTTCTCATGCGATCCAATCATATGCAGAACCACTTGGTTATTCAATTGTACGTGAGTATGTTGGCCATGGAGTAGGGCAAGACTTACATGAAGACCCACAAATTCCTCACTACGGACCTCCAGGTAAAGGACCTCGTCTAAAGCCGGGAATGGTTCTAGCGATTGAACCGATGATTAATGCAGGTTCTCGTTATGTGCGCACGTTAGCTGATAACTGGACTGTGGTTACAGTAGACGGTAAAAATTGTGCACACTTTGAGCATACAATTGCGATTACAGAAACAGGGTATGAAATTTTAACAAAACTTTAGGTGTAGGTGATGGGTGAAATGAACGACTCTGGTCCGAGTCCCGGTATCGGTCAAATTGTGCAAATCAAAAAAGGTAGAGACGCTGGCATGTATGCTGTGATCATTGAGGTCATAAATGATCGTTATGTCTTGATTGCTGATGGAGATAAGCGTAAAATTGATCGAGCTAAGAAAAAAAACATCAACCATCTAGAATTGTTGAACTACATGGCTCCTGAAATACGCATTAGTTTTGAAGAAACGGGACGTGTTACGAATGGGAAACTTCGCTATGCACTTAGCGGGTTTCTAGAACAACAACTTGATTTGCTGAAGGAAGGAGAGTAAATTCATGGCTAAAGAGGATGTAATTGAAGTGGAAGGTACGGTTATTGAGCCGTTACCAAACGCAATGTTTCGTGTAGAGTTAGAGAATGGTCACAAGATCCTTGCTCATGTTTCTGGTAAGATTCGTATGCACTTTATCCGAATCCTTCCTGGAGATAAAGTAACGGTTGAACTATCACCGTATGACTTGACTCGTGGACGAATCACATATCGATACAAATAAACGTTGCGATTTGCTAGTGGGATCTATAATTAGACTTGCTAGATGTGAATTGAACGATTACAATTAAATGCACTCCGTACCATAAGGAGGTAAACGATAATGAAGGTAAGACCATCAGTCAAGCCAATTTGTGAAAAGTGTAAAGTTATCCGTCGTAAAGGGACGGTTATGGTTATTTGTGAAAACCCTAAACACAAACAAAAACAAGGTTAATATTTAAGGAGGTGCACAGCACATGGCACGTGTCGCAGGTGTAGATATTCCTCGTGATAAGCGAGTAGTTATTTCACTCACTTATATCTTTGGAGTTGGAAAAACAAAGTCATCTGAAATTTTAGCGGAAGCTGGCGTATCTGAGGATACTCGCGTTCGTGATTTAACAGAAGAAGAATTAGGTCGTATTCGTGAAGCAGTTGAAGTTCACACAGTAGAAGGTGACCTTCGTCGTGAAGTATCACTTAACATCAAGCGTCTAATCGAAATTGGTTCATACCGTGGGATTCGCCACCGTCGTGGATTACCAGTTCGTGGACAAAATTCTAAAAACAATGCTCGTACGCGTAAAGGTCCTCGTCGTACAGTAGCAAACAAGAAGAAATAGTAAAGGAGGTCGCATAAAAAATGGCTAAGAAAACGAATACTCGTCCAAAGCGTCGTCAACGTAAGAATATTGAGACTGGTGTAGCACACATCCGTTCAACATTCAACAACACTATTGTGACGATTACTGACACGCACGGCAATGCTATTTCTTGGGCAAGTGCAGGTGCATTAGGATTTAAAGGTTCTCGTAAGTCTACTCCATTCGCAGCACAAATGGCTGCTGAATCTGCAGCTAAAACTGCTATGGAGCATGGCATGAAAGTAATCGAAGTTTCTGTAAAAGGCCCTGGTGCTGGTCGTGAAGCTGCGATTCGTTCATTACAAGCTGTTGGACTTGAAGTTAACATGATTAAAGATGTTACTCCAGTTCCTCATAACGGTTGCCGCCCGCCAAAACGTCGTAGAGTGTAACGAAATCAATCATTGTATAGATTTCCTGAAAGTGTCAATAATGGATGAGACGAATGCATTATTGATAAAAAAAGGTGAAACGGTTGGGAACTGCCTAATGGGGATTTCCGGTTAGGCTTTCCTGGCAGTCTACCGGAGTTCGACGTTTTGAAGGAGGGTTTGTTTTAATGATTGAAATCGAAAAGCCAAATATTGAAACGGTTGAAGTTAGTGAAGACGCAAAGTACGGTAAATTTGTCGTTGAGCCACTAGAGCGTGGGTATGGAACGACTCTTGGTAACTCCTTACGTCGTATTCTTTTATCTTCTCTTCCTGGTGCAGCTGTAACTTCAGTTCAAATTGATAGTGTTCTGCATGAATTCTCAACAATCGAAGGTGTTGTAGAAGACGTAACGACTATTATCTTGAACTTAAAGCAGCTTGCCCTTAAGATTTATTCTGATGAAGAGAAGACGCTAGAGGTAGATGTTCAAGGTGAAGGCGTGATAACTGCAGGCGATTTAACACACGATAGTGATATCGAAGTATTAAATCCTGATCTGCATATTGCAACTTTAGCTAAAGGAGCACACTTCCATATGCGCCTTACAGCAAAGAGTGGCCGTGGTTACGCACTTGCTGTAGGGAATAAGAATGACGATCAACCGATTGGTGTTCTTCCTATTGACTCTATTTACACACCGGTATCTCGTGTCAACTATCAAGTTGAAAACACACGTGTCGGTCAAGTCACCAACTATGACAAACTAACCCTTGATGTGTGGACTGACGGAAGCATTCGCCCAGAAGAGGCTGTGTCTTTAGGCGCAAAAATCTTAACTGAGCATTTAAACATTTTTGTAGGCTTAACAGATCAAGCACAACATGCTGAAATCATGGTCGAAAAAGAAGAAGATCAAAAAGAGAAAGTTCTTGAAATGACGATTGAAGAGCTAGACCTTTCTGTTCGTTCTTACAACTGCCTAAAGCGTGCTGGTATCAATACGGTACAAGAGTTAACGCAAAAGTCAGAAGAAGACATGATGAAAGTACGTAACCTAGGACGTAAGTCATTAGAAGAAGTTCAAGAAAAACTTGGTGAGCTTGGATTAGGACTTCGTAAAGAAGACTGATCATCACTAGTATTTCTAACTGATTCTAAATAGGTTTGTGATTGGTTTGAATTTTTTCTTGAAAATCTCTGACTCTTAGGTCGAGAGAAGGTAACAAAGGAGGGAAACGAACATGGCATACGCAAAATTAGGTCGTGATAGTGCTGGTCGTAAGGCTCTTTTCCGTGACTTAGCAACTGACCTTATCATCAATGAGCGCATCGAAACGACTGAAGCGAAAGCAAAAGAGCTACGTTCAATCGTTGAGAAAATGATTACATTAGGGAAGCGTGGAGATCTTCATGCTCGTCGTCAAGCTGCAGCTTTCATCCGTCGTGAAGTAGCTAACGAAGAGACAAACGAAGATGCAATCCAAAAGCTATTCTCTGATATTGCAACTCGTTACGAGGATCGTCAAGGCGGTTATACTCGTATTCTTAAAGTTGGTCCTCGTCGTGGCGACGGTGCACCAATGGCAATTATTGAGCTTGTGTAATTTGAGTCTTTAGAGATTCATTATATGAGGCGACAAAAGGGCTGTACAGGATCTGAGCACGTTACGCTCTGACTCTGGGGCCCTTTTTTGTTGCCTTGATTTATAGGATATGGTTAGACCTTTTTTTTAGGAGGGGTTCGATTGTCTGTTTTTATTGATCTAAAAGAGGTCTCGTTTCAGTATGAGGAAGCGAATGACCTGGCTATAAAAGATATAACGATCTCCTTTAATCGTAGAGAATGGGTTTCTGTGCTTGGTCGCAATGGATCAGGTAAGTCGACGTTTGGTCGTTTAATGAATGGGTTGTTAATACCGCAAAATGGAACAGTTGAAGTTGACGGCTTTCAAACGGTTAATGAAGATGATTTATGGCGCATAAGAAAGCGTGTAGGAATGATTTTTCAAAATCCAGATCATCAATTTGTCGCGACAACTGTTCGTGATGATATCGCATTTGGGTTAGAAAATCAGGGAATACACCGAGATGACATGCTTGAACGTATCGAGAAATATTCCAAGTTAATTGGAGTCGATCATCTTCTTGATTCCGAGCCGCATCGTTTATCTGGTGGGCAAAAGCAACGAGTAGCGATTGCTGGTATTATTGCATTAGAGCCAGACATGATTATCTTTGATGAAGCTACTTCAATGCTTGATCCATCAGGAAGAAAAGATGTGATGCGTACAATGAAGATGCTTCATGACCGAGGTGTTGCTATTATGACTATTACGCACGATATGGAAGAAGCAGTCATGGCCGAACGTGTGCTTATCTTTGAAAATGGTCAAATAAAAGCAGATGGTACCCCAAAAGAGGTTTTCCAATCGAAAGAGCAGCTAGAGAAAGCAGGTCTTAATGTTCCATTCTCTGTTAACGTGCAAAAAGGGCTTGAAAGAGAAGGGTTTCGCTTTAATAAGTTATCCTTAACAGAAGGAGAGTTGGTTGACGCGTTATGGACATCACATTCAAAGGTGTAGAACATCGTTATATGATCGGTACTCCATTTGAAAAAGCAGCCCTTCACCCAGTTGATCTCTCTATCCCTTCTGGTTCATTTACTGCGATTATTGGGCATACAGGTTCAGGGAAATCAACTATGATCCAACATATCAATGGGCTTTTAAAACCGAGTGCTGGTGAAATAAAAGTTGGTCCCTATACAATTCGCGCAAATCAAAAAAAGCAATCTTTAAGGGATTTAAGACAGAAGGTTGGATTAGTGTTTCAGTATCCTGAACATCAATTGTTTGAAGAAACGGTTGCAAAGGATATTTGTTTTGGCCCGATGAATTATGGATTAACTGAAGAAGCAGCTCTGAAACGAGTAAAGGAACTGTTACCCTTAGTTGGTTTAGGGGAAGACTTGCTTGAATCCTCGCCTTTTCAATTAAGTGGCGGACAAATGCGACGCGTAGCCATAGCAGGGGTACTGGCAATAAGACCTTCTGTTCTTGTACTAGATGAACCTACTGCAGGGCTTGACCCTGAGGGAAGAAAACAAATGCTTGAGCTATTTGCTAATTATCATAAGCAGTTTGGTACGACCACTATTCTTGTCACACATCATATGGAAGATGCAGCAAAATATGCAGATCAATTAGTGGTGATGAATGATGGCGGGGTCGAGATGTCTGGAAGTAGGGAAGAAATCTTCAAGCAAACAGAGCGTTTATTGGAGATTGGATTAGATTTACCTGATACAGTTCGCTTCCTACAGCAAATCAAGGAAAAATTTCACTTAAAAGAGGTTCCTCTCCTGTTTGAAACGGATGAGGTCATTGATTATGTGTCGAACCTTCTACGTAAGAAGGAGGCTCGCTAGATGTTTCAAAATGTCATTATTGGACAATACGTTCAAGCAGACTCCTTTTTGCACAAGCTAGACCCAAGATCGAAGCTTGCTAGTGTCTTTTTATTGTTAATTGTTATTTTCTTTGCTGATAACTGGCTTTCTAGCTTATTATTAGTAGGATTTACTGTTATGCTTATGGTCATTTCTAAGGTTCCAATCTTGTTCTTGTATCGTGGTCTGCGGCCGATATTATGGCTCGTATTCTTTACTCTTATCCTCCATATTCTTTTGACAAAAGAAGGTCCCGTATTACTGACACTTGGTCCACTTGCTATTCATGAAGGTGGGGTGATGAATGGTTTATTTATTGCAACTAGGCTTTTAACCTTAGTCATGCTGACGTCGCTAATTACGCTGACAACAAGCCCGATCGACCTAACAGATGGATTGGAATCACTGTTCACTCCTCTAAAAAAGGTGGGGCTACCAGCGCATGAGCTAGCATTAATGATGTCGATCGCCTTGCGCTTTATTCCTACATTTATGCAAGAGACTGAGAAGATCTTAAAAGCACAAATGGCTAGGGGAGTCGATTTTAGCTCAGGCCCTATCTCAAAAAGAATAAAAGCGTTACTTCCACTATTAGTGCCTTTGTTTATTAGTGCTTTCAAACGAGCAGAAGATTTAGCTTTAGCTATGGAAGCTCGTGGCTACCGTGGTGGTGAAGGCAGGACAAAGTTGAGGGTATTAACATGGGGGACTCGAGATACAAGTGTAGTCATCATTGCCTTATTAATTGGTGTAGGTATTATATGGTTAAGAAATGGTTAGGTGAGTAATATGAAGCGATTAGCATGTGTGGTCTCTTATGATGGAACCAATTTTTCTGGCTATCAAGTCCAACCGAATAAAAGAACAGTTCAACTTGAGCTTGAACAGGCATTAAAAAAAGTTCACAAAGGTCAACAGACGCATGTAGTGGCTTCTGGTCGTACAGACGCTGGTGTCCATGCCAAAGGTCAAGTCATCCATTTTGATAGCCCTTATCACATACCTGAAGCACAATGGCCTAAAGCTTTAAATGCTTGCTTACCTGACGATATCCGAATCACTCATGCAAAGTATGTGTCTACAGATTTTCATGCAAGGTATCATACATCTGGTAAAGAATATCGTTACCGTGTCCTAAAGAGCGAACAGGTGGATGTGTTTAGACGGAACTTAGTAACCCATATCCCTTATTCTCTTAATGTCGAGGAGATGAGGGTGGCGGCACAGCTTTTAGTAGGCACTCATGATTTTAGCGCTTTTTGTGCAGCTAATACGAATGTAGTGGATAAAGTTCGAACGCTCTATGCGGTAGAGATTAAAGAGTATGGCGATGAACTTCATTTTATTCTTCGTGGAAATGGATTTCTCTATAATATGGTACGAATTATAGTTGGAACATTACTTGAGGTTGGGAACAAAAAGAGATCCGTTAATAGTGTTCGTATGGCTTTAGAAAAGTGTGAGCGAGAGTATGCAGGAAAAACGGCCCCAGGTCATGGCTTATATTTGTGGGCTGTGCAATACGATGAGCAGTAAGAGGCATTATAATTTTTTTCTAAAACAACGAACCCTAGTGTAACAAGTTGTTGACATTGGGTATTGGATATTATATGATGTTAGATGGTAATTCTAAAACCCACTAGCCCCGGGTTGTAGAATGTTACAAGAGACTTTTGATTTAACAAATGATTTAAAATTTGAAAGTGAACGTATTTAGGAGGGAAATTCATGCGTACAACATATATGGCAAAGCCAAACGAAGTTGAGCGTAAGTGGTTCGTAGTAGATGCTGAAGGCCAAACTCTTGGTCGTCTTGCTTCTGAAGTTGCTTCTATCCTTCGTGGTAAGCACAAGCCGACTTACACTCCGCACGTTGACACTGGTGACCACGTGATCATCATCAACGCAGAGAAAATCGAACTAACAGGTAACAAATTAAACGACAAGATTTACTACCGTCACACAAATCACCCAGGTGGTTTGAAAATGACTAAAGCTGCTGATATGCGTGCTAACAAGCCTGAGCGTATGCTTGAGCTTGCTATCAAAGGAATGCTTCCAAAGAACACGCTTGGACGTAAGCAAGGTATGAAACTACACGTTTATGCTGGAAACGAACACAAACAACAAGCTCAAAAACCAGAAGTTTACGAACTTCGCGGTTAATCGATAGGGAGGTTATTATCTTGGCACAAGTACAATATTACGGTACAGGTCGCCGTAAGCACTCTGTTGCTCGCGTACGCCTAGTACCAGGTGACGGTCGTATCGTTATTAACGGTCGTGAATTAGATGAATATTTTGGTCTTGATACTTTAAAGCTTATCGCTAAGCAACCACTAGTAGAAACTGGCGTTGAAGGTCAATATGACGTTCACGTTAACGTTGATGGTGGTGGGTACACAGGACAAGCAGGTGCAATCCGTCATGGTGTAGCACGTGCACTTCTTAAAGTAGATCCTGAGAACCGCACTTCATTAAAGCGTGCTGGCTTCTTGACTCGTGATGCTCGTATGAAAGAGCGTAAGAAATACGGTCTTAAAGCAGCTCGTCGTGCACCTCAGTTCTCAAAACGTTAATATCGTTTTCAAAAGCTCTCAGCCATTTTGGTTGGGAGTTTTTTGTATTTGAAAATGTTTGAACGCCATTTAAATACTATGCAGTAAGGTGCTATAGAGCCAGAGAAAATTTATTTTAAGCTGTGTGCAGGAAAATAACTTACTCATCAAGAAATGAATTTAATAAGTAAGAAAAATAAGACCAACAAATAAAAGGAAAGGTGGTGGTTGTTCGTGGTCCGAGACCTTACCCTACAACAAATCGCCGAAAGTGTATCAAGACCTTTATTGAATGCTTCAGATAAGGAATTGGAAGGATTTCGAGAAATTATTGAAGAAACGATTAAAGTACGAGAATCGCATATAAATTTAAAGAAACTGGTTGAGAACTATTCTAATTCGAAGGTGCAGCGTTCTTAAATCAATTGCTTTTTATGAAAAGACCTCCGTTGTAGAATATTTTACAACGGAGATTTTTTTGTATACCGTTTTTACACCTGTGAATGTTTAATCTAAAAATCTCATCTCCTGACAGAATTTCCACTGCATGAGCGATAATCTGAAGCCTCATACTAACCCCAAGATGAGAAATGGGAGTGAGGAGAATGGCAGTTGTATCGACTTTTTCAGAAAAAAGACGTGAAAAACAATGGAAATTTGAACGTGGGGTGTTGCGGCAATTATCGTTAAAGCAGCTTAAAGAGGATGTGCATGAACATTTTCGACCAGTTGTACCATTTTATTTTTTGTCACACCCATTTTTACTTGATCCTTGTATGGATATGGCCATTGATGCTTATTTAGTTGGAGCTGAATACGGGCGTTTTGGTTATTTGGGTGAGTCACCAACGGAGGTTAAAGCAAGATGTGAAGATGAATTAACCGATATTTCTTTTTCATTATTTAATTTACTCCAAGGGTGGTTAGGTGAATCAGACTTTCTTTTGGAATCGATCAAGATATCAGCTGATGTGTTCGTCGATCGCTGGTGGGAAAAAGGTTTCCGTGAAGCAGAAAAAAGACATCGCCTGCGCCTTCATTAAAACACGTTCATAATTTCTCCCTTGTCCCAATATATATAAATAGGGGATAAGTGAAGGGGGATATATGATGATAAAGTGGATGAAGGGCGTAGTATTTGCTCTTAGTGTCGTTAGTTTACTTTTTTTAATACAATATCAATTTATAAGTAAAGACTCTGCAACTTGGCATTTACCTCTATCAGGTAAAATTATCATTGTCGATCCTGGACATGGAGGGATTGATGGAGGCGCTGTTTCTAAAGGTGGACTTCTTGAAAAAGAAGTAACATTAGCGATAAGCGATCATTTGCGCGATTACCTTCAGGAGGCTGGAGCATTAGTTTTAATGACGAGAGAAGAAGATCGTGATTTAGCAGCAGAGGGCACAAAAAAAATAAGACAAAGAAAAATTGAGGATTTAAAGCGTCGGGTTGAAATTGTGAATGAGTCCGATGCTGACTTATTCGTAACGATTCACCTTAACGCCATTCCATCACCGAGATGGAGTGGGGCCCAGACGTTCTACCACCGTGCTATTCCCGAAAATGAAGCATTAGCTAAGTTTGTTCAAAGTGAGATTAGAACAAATTTAGAGAACACGGAGAGATTAGCGAAACCAATTGATAATATATTCTTGCTTAAAAAAGCAGAAATCCCAGGAGTACTTGTTGAAGCTGGGTTTTTATCACACCCAACGGAGGCGCAGCTACTTCAAACTGAAGCGTATCAACAAAAAGTAGCTGCTTCTATTTATCAAGGTATTATGAGGTATTATACAAATGAAGAGGAACCCCTCTCCTAAAGTAGAAGTATGCAAACGGATTCACGGTCCTTTCACAGAATATGCTATACTAGGCATATAACTGGTTAAAGGATGGTGTTCATATTGGTAACGGAAGCTACAATAATCGAAGCCTTAAAACGAGTCAAAGATCGCGATCTAAATAAAAGCATCGTCGAAACGGGCGGTGTTAGAGAAGTAAAAGTTAAAGGTGGAAATGTGAGCGTTAAAATCGCGCTTGCAAAAACAGGCACTGCTGAACAGATGGAAGTTCAACAAGAGGTGGTTAATGTCCTTAAAGGAGAAGGCGCTGACTCAGTGGGTCTTCGTTTTGAGGAGCTTACAGAACAAGAGTTGAAAAGTGCAGGTGGTTTAAAGGAAGCTGCCTTTGAAGGGCCGTCCATACTTGCACCAGATAGTCCTACGACCTTTATTGCTGTAACAAGTGGAAAAGGTGGGGTAGGGAAATCTACAGTTTCTGTTAACGTAGCAACAACCCTCGCTAGACTTGGTAAGCGTGTAGGGATTATTGATGCGGACATCTATGGCTTTAGTGTACCAGATATGATGGGTATTGAAGAACGCCCTAAAGTGATTGCAGATCGCATTTATCCTGTTGAACGCTTTGGAGTAAAAGTCATTTCTATGGGCTTTTTCGTGGAGGATAACGCTCCAGTTATTTGGCGTGGCCCGATGTTAGGTAAAATGTTAAACCAATTCTTTGCCGACATTGAATGGGGAGAGCTTGATTATTTAATTCTTGATTTACCTCCGGGTACGGGAGATGTTGCTCTTGACTTACATACGATGCTGCCACATTCCAAAGAGATTTTAGTAACGACACCACATGCTACTGCTGCGTTTGTCGCTGCACGTGCTGGAACGATGGCTATTAAAACCCATCATGAAATTTTAGGTGTGGTAGAGAATATGGCTTATTTTGAAAGTGAAACAACGGGTGAGAAGGAATATGTGTTTGGTCGTGGGGGTGGAGAACGACTTGCAGAAGAATTAAAAACTGAAATTCTTGGACAAATTCCACTTGGCCAACCTGAGATCGATGAAAATGATTTTGCCCCTTCTATTTATGCAGAAGATCACCCGAATGGTCGTATTTATAAAGAAATTTCGGAGAGAATTATTTCAAAAATCGAACAGTAATAAAAAAAGAAGCCTGAAATGGCTTCTTTTTTATCCTCCAGATTGTTGACCGCCACCACCACCGCTATTACCACCTTCTTGTTGCTGATCTTCCTCTTGTTTCTTTTGTTCTTCTTCGGCTGCGGCTGGATCTTGTTTTTTCATTTGTTTTTCAGCTACTCCAGACAGAATTTCACTGATTTTCGCAGTGAAATAAGGGCTTTCAAATGCTTCGGACATGATTGTCATTACTTGTTGTCTATATTCTTTTGATTTCATCACTTCTAGAACGGTATCTTCCATCTCTGGATTTTGTAAGACTGTGATCATCATGCCTTGATATTCGGGATCCTTCATAAGTCCTTTTAACATTTTTTCGTTTTCTGTTTGCATACTCTCAGCGAAAGTTTTCGCAAATTCAGGGTCTTTCATCACTTCTTGCCAAAAAGCTCTGCCTTGTTCAGATGTTAATGTTTCTTGAATCGTTTCTTTAACGTAAGCATTATCCATGACTAATTCATGGCGCATTTCTTCTTCATTCATAATTTCTTGGATGGCTTGTTTACCTTCATCTGTTTTAAGCATATCCACCATCATCTTTTTAGTGCCTTCATAATCAGTGTTATTGCCACCACTACCTTCAGCAGTTGCGCAGCTGATAAGTGTGAGTACCGTGACGCACACAATCAATACATGAAGAAGTTTTTTCATGATAGCTGCTCCTTTCTTTCGCTTTGTCATTAATTTGAGATATTTTATAAAAAAATATGCATGACTAATCGTGAACAGCTGGCATTTTTGAAGCGTGATTGATACAATCATGTCAGTATGTTTAATGATCTTGGAGGAAATGCCAGTGAATAGTCGGAAAGTAGTTTATTTATTTTTCACTACGTTGTTAGTGGGGAGTATAAGTGGTGGAATTGTAGGATTTATTATTGATTTTGATGTGTATACAAATGGTGACTTAATGAATATGTTTGTAGGGGTCATCTGGTTGCTTGGAATTAGTGCTGCTTTCAGTCTAATTAGTCAAATGGGCTTTTTTGCTTATCTTACCCTTCATCGATTTGGACTCGGGCTTTTTAAATCTGCAAGGCTGTGGAATCGGGTACAAGTTGTCGTCATTGCTTTCGTTGTATTTGATCTTATTTATTTAAGGTACATTGCCTTTGCAACAGAGGGTGAGAATGTCTTTGATTATGCGATCATGCCTATTCTATTATTAGCTTACGGTTTAGTAATAGCCTACCTTAAAGCTAAAGAGACAAATCAAGGGGCTTTTATTCCGGCGTTATTTTTTATTGTTGTCGTAACGACAATCGAATGGGTTCCTGCTTTAACGGTAAATGATCCTAAATGGTTGTGGATGTATTTTGCGCCGCTTATTGCAGCTAATACATGGCAGCTGCTAATTTTACATCGATTAACGAATCAACCTAACACAAAAGCTCGAGCATAGATGCTCGAGCTTTTGTTGTTTACTTGATTTCTTCACTATTCGCTTCTGTACTAGCCATTAATTCTTCTACGGAAATAAAGGTAAATCCTTTTTCCTTTAATTGATCAATAACAATTGGCAGAGCTTTATCTGTTTGTTTTACAGAATCTGAGGCATGAAACAGTAATACATCTCCAGAGGAAGTATGACTCATTACATTATCCACAATTGCATCAACCCCTGGATTTTGATAATCAAGTGAATCGACGCTCCAATGAACCACGCTATATTCTTGTTTTTCTGCCAAAGCTAAAACACGTTTATCAAATGCTCCGTTTGGTGGTCTTAATAAAGTTGGCTTTTCCCCAGCTAATTCTGCAAGTACTTGTTTACTACGGATCAAGTCTTTTCTTACCTTTTCATCTTCCCAACTCGTGTAATTCTTATATTGATACCCATGACTTCCAATCAAATGTCCTGCTTCTTTTATTTGTTTAACTAAGTCAGGATAACGCTCAGCCCAAGAGGCAGAGACAAAAAAGGTAGCTTGATCGACTTTCTTTTGTGAGAGTACTTCTAAAATAGGGCCAACTTGTTTATCACCCCAACTAAGATTAAACGTTAAAGCTATTCGGTTATCATCTGTTTCTGCCCGGTAGAAAGCCTGTGGACCTTCTGATGTTGAAAAGACAGGTAGTTGGGCTCGTTCGATATAAAGAAACCCTGCAGCAAAAAGTGCCATCATGACAATAATAGATAATTGCTTGATACGCTTAGCGTGAAAAACCCAAATAAACTTCATTAAATATCCCCCTCGTCCACCTTTTAGGATAAATTTATGCAAAGTATTAGAACATATGAATAAAATCCTTCCGTTTAGAAAACAATTTAGTTAGATGCACATGTAAGATATAACCATATTAGGAAGTTAAGTATATAATACTGTTGAGTCTCTAAAGGTTGAGGTGTTGCTTGTGTTAGGTTTTTTGTTAAATGGCAAAGAAGTAATTGAAATTGAATATATGCTTAAAAGAGAAATGGAAGAACTATTATTAGATTTATCTGATCCTCGGATTGATGAAGTTGTCAAAAGAGCAATGGAGGAGAAGTACCAAATCGTTTATGGGATCTATAAGCGTTTTGTTCCCCCAAATGAAAGAGTAAAATATATGCTCCAAAAGAATAAGAAGAATACACAATAGAAGAAAAGGGCAGAAGCCTTTTTCTTTTTATTTATAAACTGAAATAAACAAAAGAAATCTAGGTAGAATATAATAGAATAATCATTGACTTATAAAAATGGACATGCTATATTAGTAAATACCGAAAGGGAGCAATAAACTTCCTTTAAAAAATACTTTTAAAAAAGTATTGACTTCATCATTAGATATACGGTAAGATGATCAAGTCGCTATAAGAGCGGCAAACAAGTTCTTTGAAAACTGAACAAAAGCCAAGCGAAATAGAGATACATGATATCTCGTCAATTTTTAAAACAAGATGCTAGCGTATCTTATGTAAGTGAGCTTAATCAAACACTTTTATGGAGAGTTTGATCCTGGCTCAGGACGAACGCTGGCGGCGTGCCTAATACATGCAAGTCGAGCGGACTGATGGGAGCTTGCTCCCTGATGTTAGCGGCGGACGGGTGAGTAACACGTGGGCAACCTACCTGTAAGACTGGGATAACTCCGGGAAACCGGGGCTAATACCGGATAACCCGTTCCTCCTCATGGAGGGACGGTAAAAGATGGCTTCTTGCTATCACTTACAGATGGGCCCGCGGCGCATTAGCTAGTTGGTAAGGTAATGGCTTACCAAGGCGACGATGCGTAGCCGACCTGAGAGGGTGATCGGCCACACTGGGACTGAGACACGGCCCAGACTCCTACGGGAGGCAGCAGTAGGGAATCTTCCGCAATGGACGAAAGTCTGACGGAGCAACGCCGCGTGAGTGATGAAGGTTTTCGGATCGTAAAGCTCTGTTGTTAGGGAAGAACAAGTGCCGTTCGAATAGGGCGGCACCTTGACGGTACCTAACCAGAAAGCCACGGCTAACTACGTGCCAGCAGCCGCGGTAATACGTAGGTGGCAAGCGTTGTCCGGAATTATTGGGCGTAAAGCGCGCGCAGGCGGTCTTTTAAGTCTGATGTGAAAGCCCACGGCTCAACCGTGGAGGGTCATTGGAAACTGGGAGACTTGAGTACAGAAGAGGAGAGTGGAATTCCACGTGTAGCGGTGAAATGCGTAGATATGTGGAGGAACACCAGTGGCGAAGGCGACTCTCTGGTCTGTAACTGACGCTGAGGCGCGAAAGCGTGGGGAGCAAACAGGATTAGATACCCTGGTAGTCCACGCCGTAAACGATGAGTGCTAGGTGTTAGGGGTTTCGATGCCCTTAGTGCCGAAGTTAACACATTAAGCACTCCGCCTGGGGAGTACGACCGCAAGGTTGAAACTCAAAGGAATTGACGGGGGCCCGCACAAGCAGTGGAGCATGTGGTTTAATTCGAAGCAACGCGAAGAACCTTACCAGGTCTTGACATCCTTTGACAACCCTAGAGATAGGGCTTTCCCCTTCGGGGGACAAAGTGACAGGTGGTGCATGGTTGTCGTCAGCTCGTGTCGTGAGATGTTGGGTTAAGTCCCGCAACGAGCGCAACCCTTGATCTTAGTTGCCAGCATTCAGTTGGGCACTCTAAGGTGACTGCCGGTGACAAACCGGAGGAAGGTGGGGACGACGTCAAATCATCATGCCCCTTATGACCTGGGCTACACACGTGCTACAATGGATGGTACAAAGGGCTGCAAAACCGCGAGGTTGAGCGAATCCCATAAAGCCATTCTCAGTTCGGATTGTAGGCTGCAACTCGCCTACATGAAGCCGGAATTGCTAGTAATCGCGGATCAGCATGCCGCGGTGAATACGTTCCCGGGCCTTGTACACACCGCCCGTCACACCACGAGAGTTTGTAACACCCGAAGTCGGTGAGGTAACCTTTTGGAGCCAGCCGCCTAAGGTGGGACAGATGATTGGGGTGAAGTCGTAACAAGGTAGCCGTATCGGAAGGTGCGGCTGGATCACCTCCTTTCTATGGAGTATTTAACTCTAGTCGATATATGATCTTACGATCATATACGCTTTGGTCTTTTGTTCAGTTTTGGAAGAATTTTTTTCTTTCCAGTGGGTTCTTTGAAAACTAGATAATGAAATGTAAACATGAAATGTTCATCGGACTCTATTAATAGAGAAGATTGAACGAGCATGTCAAGAATTCAACAACCTTTTTAAAATGTTGGTTAAGTTAGAAAGGGCGCACGGTGAATGCCTTGGCACTAGGAGCCGAAGAAGGACGCGACGAACGGCGAAACGCCTCGGGGAGCTGTAAGTGAGCTTTGATCCGAGGATATCCGAATGGGGGAACCCACTATTCGTAATGGAATAGTACCCATGCCTGAATACATAGGGCATGAGGAGGCAGACCTGGGGAACTGAAACATCTAAGTACCCAGAGGAAGAGAAAGCAAATGCGATTACCTGAGTAGCGGCGAGCGAAACGGTAACAGCCCAAACCAAGAGGCTTGCCTCTTGGGGTTGTAGGACACTCTATACGGAGTTACAAAGAAATAGGATAGGCGAAGCGATCTGGAAAGATCCGCGAGACAAGGTAACAGCCCTGTAGTCGAAATTCTATTTCCTCCAGAGTGGATCCTGAGTACGGCGGGACACGTGAAACCCCGTCGGAATCCGGGAGGACCATCTCCCAAGGCTAAATACTCCCTAGTGACCGATAGTGAACCAGTACCGTGAGGGAAAGGTGAAAAGCACCCCGGAAGGGGAGTGAAACAGATCCTGAAACCGTGTGCCTACAACTAGTTGGAGCCCGTTAATGGGTGACAGCGTGCCTTTTGTAGAATGAACCGGCGAGTTACGATGTCGTGCAAGGTTAAGCTGATAAGGCGGAGCCGTAGCGAAAGCGAGTCTGAATAGGGCGCATGAGTACGCCGTCGTAGACCCGAAACCGTGTGATCTACCCATGTCCAGGGTGAAGTTCAGGTAACACTGAATGGAGGCCCGAACCCACGCATGTTGAAAAATGCGGGGATGAGGTGTGGGTAGGGGTGAAATGCCAATCGAACTCGGAAATAGCTGGTTCTCCCCGAAATAGCTTTAGGGCTAGCCTCGAGGTTGAGAGTTTTGGAGGTAGAGCACTGATTGGACTAGGGGTCCCCACAGGATTACCGAATTCAGTCAAACTCCGAATGCCAAAAACTTTTACTCGGGAGTCAGACTGCGAGTGCTAAGATCCGTAGTCAAGAGGGAAACAGCCCAGACCATCAGCTAAGGTCCCAAAGTATACGTTAAGTGGAAAAGGATGTGGAGTTGCCCAGACAACCAGGATGTTGGCTTAGAAGCAGCCACCATTTAAAGAGTGCGTAATAGCTCACTGGTCGAGTGACTCTGCGCCGAAAATGTACCGGGGCTAAACGTATCACCGAAGCTATGGATTGACACCTTAGGTGTCAGTGGTAGGGGAGCGTTCTAAGTGCTGCGAAGTCAGACCGAGAGGACTGGTGGAGCGCTTAGAAGTGAGAATGCCGGTATGAGTAGCGAAAAGAGGGGTGAGAATCCCCTCCGTCGAAAGCCCAAGGTTTCCTGAGGAAGGCTCGTCCGCTCAGGGTAAGTCGGGACCTAAGCCGAGGCTGAAAAGCGTAGGCGATGGACAACAGGTTGAAATTCCTGTACCACCTCCTCACCGTTTGAGTAATGGGGGGACGCAGAAAGGTAGGGTAAGCGCACTGATGGATATGTGCGTCCAAGCAATTAGGCTGAGAAGTAGGTAAATCCGCTTCTCGTGAAGGCTGAGTTGTGATGGCGAGGGAAATTTAGTACCGAAGTTCCTGATCCTACACTGCCAAGAAAAGCCTCTAGCGAGGTGAGAGGTGCCCGTACCGCAAACCGACACAGGTAGGCGAGAAGAGAATTCTAAGACGCTCGGGAGAACTCTCGTTAAGGAACTCGGCAAAATGACCCCGTAACTTCGGGAGAAGGGGTGCTCTATTAGGGTGTATGCCCGAGAGAGCCGCAGTGAAAAGATCCAAGCGACTGTTTAGCAAAAACACAGGTCTCTGCGAAGCCGCAAGGCGAAGTATAGGGGCTGACACCTGCCCGGTGCTGGAAGGTTAAGAGGAGGGGTTATCCCTTACGGGAGAAGCTCTGAATTGAAGCCCCAGTAAACGGCGGCCGTAACTATAACGGTCCTAAGGTAGCGAAATTCCTTGTCGGGTAAGTTCCGACCCGCACGAATGGTGTAACGACTTGGATACTGTCTCAACGAGAGACCCGGTGAAATTATAGTACCTGTGAAGATGCAGGTTACCCGCGACAGGACGGAAAGACCCCATGGAGCTTTACTGTAGCTTGATATTGGATGTTGGTACAGTTTGTACAGGATAGGTAGGAGCCTTGGAAGTCGGAGCGCCAGCTTCGATGGAGGCGTCGGTGGGATACTACCCTGACTGTGCTGACATTCTAACCTCGAACCGTGATCCGGTTCAGGGACAGTGTCAGGTGGGCAGTTTGACTGGGGCGGTCGCCTCCTAAACAGTAACGGAGGCGCCCAAAGGTTCCCTCAGAATGGTTGGAAATCATTCGAAGAGTGCAAAGGCATAAGGGAGCTTGACTGCGAGACCTACAAGTCGAGCAGGGACGAAAGTCGGGCTTAGTGATCCGGTGGTTCCGCATGGAAGGGCCATCGCTCAACGGATAAAAGCTACCCTGGGGATAACAGGCTTATCTCCCCCAAGAGTCCACATCGACGGGGAGGTTTGGCACCTCGATGTCGGCTCATCGCATCCTGGGGCTGAAGTAGGTCCCAAGGGTTGGGCTGTTCGCCCATTAAAGCGGTACGCGAGCTGGGTTCAGAACGTCGTGAGACAGTTCGGTCCCTATCCGTCGCGGGCGTAGGAAATTTGAGAGGAGCTGTCCTTAGTACGAGAGGACCGGGATGGACACACCGCTGGTGTACCAGTTGTTCCGCCAGGAGCATCGCTGGGTAGCTACGTGTGGACGGGATAAGTGCTGAAAGCATCTAAGCATGAAGCCCCCCTCAAGATGAGATTTCCCATGGAGTTAATCCAGTAAGACCCCTTAGAGATGATGAGGTTGATAGGTCTGGTGTGGAAGCGTGGTGACACGTGGAGCTGACAGATACTAATCGGTCGAGGACTTATCCAAATTATTCTTGACACATGTTTACACATTATCTAGTTTTGAGAGAACCACTCTCAAACATTTACAAAGAGGATCGAACAGTTCGAGAAAGCAACGAAGTGAATGCCCGGAGCGTATCAAGCATACGTGAGGACATGAACAAGGAAGCTGACGAAGAAATGTGAAGATCATCTGAAGTAAATCATAGTCTGGTGGCGATAGCAAAGAGGTCACACCCGTTCCCATGCCGAACACGGTCGTTAAGCTCTTTTGCGCCGATGGTAGTTGGGGGCTTCCCCCTGTGAGAGTAGGACGTTGCCAGGCGATTTTTTTACGTTCCACAGTAGCTCAGTGGTAGAGCAATCGGCTGTTAACCGATCGGTCGTAGGTTCGAGTCCTACCTGTGGAGCCATTTTTTATGCTTCCATAGCTCAGCAGGTAGAGCACTACCATGGTAAGGTAGGGGTCAGCGGTTCGAATCCGCTTGGAAGCTCCAGAGCAACTTTACATTACTTGTACATATATTATTAACCAACCTTTATCGGTTGGTTTTTTTGTATCCATTTGATACCCAAATTATTAAAAGTATAATGTCTAACACTATAGATGATCTACTTATCAGCCTCCCTCTTATGAAGGACTAATAATTATTATTAAGGTCAGCTAGCTAAGTAACTACATACTCTCCTAACAAGTCTTTGGTAGTTAAAGGTAGAAATAAAATAAGCTCTTTGGCTTTTTTTACTAATGATAGAAGAGACCAAAAGAGCTTAGACTTGTTAGTGGGTAATAAAATGATCTTAAGCGTATGTATTAAGCGACTTAAAATGTGCAAGCTATCTACCGAGAAGGTCGAGCTTTAAGTTGTTCAATTGATAGACCAGTGATTGTCCGAACTAATTGTAAGTCAATTCCATAATCAATCATGCGTTCGGCTACCTCTAAACGAGTTTCTTCTTTAGCTTGGTTTTTAACATATTGAAATTTTTCTATTAAATCTTGATGTTGAACCTCCTGAATTTTCTTCATTCAGATCACTCCCATGTAGAATGCTTTCTTTAAGTATACAGAATATATGTTCGTATAATCAATGCTTTTCTTATCTTAAAATAAAAAAACAAAAAATATATAAAAAAAGTTTAAAAAGGGTTGCCAATGATAAAATTATTGGATATAATACTTTTTGTCAGCAAGAAACGACACATTTTGAAACGATGGCCCGTTGGTCAAGCGGTTAAGACACCGCCCTTTCACGGCGGTAACACGGGTTCGAATCCCGTACGGGTCACCATTAATTTTATATGGTACATAAATGACTAACTTTAAAGACAAGCTATGGAGGATTAGCTCAGCTGGGAGAGCACCTGCCTTACAAGCAGGGGGTCGGCGGTTCGAGCCCGTCATCCTCCACCATATGCCGGTCTAGCTCAATTGGTAGAGCAACTGACTTGTAATCAGTAGGTTGGGGGTTCAAGTCCTCTGGCCGGCATCTTTTAGTTAGGTTGGAGGGGTAGCGAAGTGGCTAAACGCGGCGGACTGTAAATCCGCTCCCTCCGGGTTCGGCGGTTCGAATCCGTCCCCCTCCACCATTCATTTTTGTTGGGCTATCGCCAAGCGGTAAGGCAACGGATTTTGATTCCGTCATGCGTAGGTTCGAATCCTGCTAGCCCAGCCATTCAAGAGCCATTAGCTCAGTTGGTAGAGCATCTGACTTTTAATCAGAGGGTCGAAGGTTCGAGTCCTTCATGGCTCATTTTTATTTCATTCATCTTGTGAAGGTGATTTGATGCGGAAGTAGTTCAGTGGTAGAACACCACCTTGCCAAGGTGGGGGTCGCGAGTTCGAATCTCGTCTTCCGCTCCAATACATATAAGGGGCCTTAGCTCAGCTGGGAGAGCGCCTGCCTTGCACGCAGGAGGTCAGCGGTTCGATCCCGCTAGGCTCCACCAATTATACATACTTTAACCCTTAGATTATTATCTAAGGGTTTTTTGTTTGATTTAGTTTTGTTTAAGTAGCGCGTTATATTCATTTAAAAGGTCATCTAGTTCTTGGCTTTGCATCACAATTGGGTCTGAGTATAGAGGATGTGATTGGGATAGCTCATTTAATGTACTCCTTGAATCCTCTATTTGTTGGAGCAATTCTGTATGTTTACCGTTCATTTTAAGCAATTTGCATCATCCTTCCTTACAAATTTATCTAATTGTTTGCTCTATACCCTTTTTTAGTAAGTTAAAACATGTTTTAGGTAATAATTTGTTATTTTTTCATGTTAAACTAAATAACGAGAATAATTTTGAAACTTATTTAAGCATTATACGTAAGAGTTTATAGATTGAATATAAGCAGGGGATAAATAATGGAAGCGATTGTGAAACGAATCATCCTAGAGGTAAAAAATGGTGATGAGCAAGCTTTTGCCGAGTTAGTCGAATTATATAAGGATAAAGTATATCAAGTTGCATATCGAATGGTTGGGAATGCTCACGAAGCTCAAGATGTCGCCCAAGAAGCATTTTTACGAGCTTATACTAATTTAGATAGCTTTGATAGAAATCGTAAATTTTCTACATGGCTATTTCGAATTGCAACTAATGTAGCGATAGATCGCCTAAGAAAAAAGAAGCCGGATTTTCATTTGCAGGATCAAGTTAAAGGTTCGGAGAATTTGACTTACGAAAGTCAACTTGCTGCTGATCAAGCTTTACCCGAAGAGCAGATCGTAACCATGGAGATGCAAGAATGGGTTCAAGATGAAATTAATCAATTACCAGTGAAATATAGAACAGCAATCATTTTGAAATATATAGAGGACTTATCTTTAAAAGAAATAAGTGAGATTCTCGATTTACCCATATCAACAGTAAAAACACGTATTCACAGGGGGAGAGAGGCGCTTCGTAAAAGAATGCGTCATCTATAGAAAGGAGGACTTTAAGATGAAATGTGAAAAGAGCTATGAGCATTTAATTCATAAATATTTAGATGGGGATACATCATCTGAAGAGAGAAAGCGTTTAGAAGCACACCTTAATGAGTGTCCGCACTGCTTGGAGCATGTACGTGAATTAAAAAAGGCGATTGCATTTGTCCAAAGTGCCTCCCATATTGAAGCTCCAGCCAATTTTACTAACCAAGTGATGACGAATCTTCCTCAAAAGAAGAACACTTCAAAAACAAAATCAAAGTGGAAGCGTTGGATGAAGAAACATCCGATCCTAGTGGCGGCAGCTGTATTCTTATTATTAATGTCAACCAGCGTTTCTACACTTTGGCAAAATAATGAGCAAGTGACCTTCTCGGGCTCGGGTAATGTACAAATAGATCAATCAAGTGGACGTGTTGTGGTTCCAGAAGGTGAAGTGGTCGAAGGCGATCTTGTCGTTCGAAATGGGGAGTTAGTAGTAGAAGGGGAAGTGAGAGGGAATATCTTACTTGTAAATAGTGAACCTTATTTTGCTTCGGCGGGTCATGTATCTGGAGAAATTGAGGAAGTGAATCAGGTGCTTGATTGGATTTGGTACCATACGAAAAATTTCTTTTCAGAAGTAATCACAGTGTTAGATTCAGATGATAATAAATAAAGCTCCTCTGGGGGCTTTTTTTCTTTGATGGATGTTATAAGAGTGAAATAAAACGATAATAAAATGACTAGAATGATTTATGGTATAATGATACAGTTAATATGTTTACGTATCTTATAAAAGCGAACTGATGAAAAGTCGTTTTGATTATAGGAAAGATGTGTACAATGACTAATATGATAAAGAGGACAAGTAATGAATGCTAAGGGTTTGGAGGAAGTGCCATGTTCCCATTTGAGGATTATACGTGGCTCAATTATATTGGGCAGGTTGTAGATATATTGCTTGTCACATATGTTGTGTACAAGCTTATTATGATTATCAGAGGAACACGAGCTGTACAACTTGTTAAAGGGATTACGGTCATTTTGGTTGTATGGTTTCTAAGTCGCTTTTTTGGACTTAGGACGCTTGAGTTTCTTATGTCGCAAACTTTGACTTATGGTCTGTTGGCCATTATTATCATTTTCCAGCCGGAATTAAGACGAGCTTTAGAACAGTTAGGGCGTGGTCGCTTGTTCTCAAGTAGAACAATACCTCAAGAGGATTCTACTAAGAATTCTATTGACGCGATTGTGAAGGCGTCTGTGTATATGGGGAAACGCCGCATAGGGGCATTAATGTCAGTTGAACGCGAGACGGGTATGTCAGACTATGTGGAAACTGGAATTCAAATGAATGCTCATTTAACATCTGAATTGCTGATAAATACTTTTATTCCCAATACACCACTTCATGATGGAGCTGTTATATTAAAAGGCGATCAAATTTTAGCGGCTGCCTGTTATTTGCCACTCTCTGAGAATCCGTTTATTTCTAAGGAACTGGGCACGCGACACAGGGCAGCTTTAGGTGTAAGTGAAGTCACTGATTGCTTAACGATTATTGTCTCAGAAGAAACCGGTGCAATTTCTTTAACTAAAAATAGCGAACTTCACCGAGATCTTGATGAAGAGAAACTCCGATTGCTATTAGAAAATGAATTATTAACAGAAAGCAAGCAACAAACATCTTCTCGCTGGAAGTGGGGAGGGAAGAAAAATGGATAAGTTATTTAACAGTCATTGGTTTGTGAAGATTATCTCGTTTTTCATTGCTTTAATGCTATTTGCTATGGTTAATATGGATGATTTAACGAGTCAACCAGGGATATTACCATCTTTAAGTGACCGAACCTCTACTCTAGAAGAAGTAGAAGTAACGGTAGTATATGACGAAGAGAATTATGCTATTGTTGATCAAACCGAACATGTGCAAGTGAAGCTTAGTGGATCTCAAAGTGCGGTTGCGTTTTTTCAACTAATGAGACCTAATTTTGAAGTGTTTGTTGATGTCACGGAACGCCAAGAAGGTGTGCATACGTTAAGTATTCAACATCGTGGGTTTCCTGGGGACCTATCAGTCTCAATTGTTCCTCAATTTGCAAGAGTAGAGCTACAAGAAAAACAAACCGTCTCCATACCTGTTGATGTGGAATTGGTGAATGCTGATGCCGTTAAAGAAGGCTATTCAGTCGGTACCCCAATGGTATCACCTGTTAATGTAACAGTTACTGCAGCGCGTGAAGTTGCGGCTGAAGTTGCGGACGCAAAAGCTTATGTAGATGTGGAAGACGCCGATAAGATGCTTGAGGAAGCTGTTCCAGTGAAGTTGTATGATAGTAGCGGTAATGAGCTTCATTTAGATGTAGAGCCAGGCATTGTTGATGTAAGAGTTCCCATTACTAGTCCGAATAAGAGTGTTCCCATAAAAATATCACGTGAGGGAGAACTGACAGAGGGTGTAAGTATTGAATCGATCAACGTATCTCCTAAAGAAGTGCTGATCTATGGACCATTCGATGTCTTAGAATCGTTTAATGTTTTAGAAGGCTTAACGATTGATCTAGATAATATTACAGAGGATCAAACATTTACGATGGAAGTTCCGGTCCCGCCAGGTGTCCAAGCGCTTGAACCAGAAATGGTTGAAGTGGAAGTAAATATTGCTGAAGAAGAGTCTAGGCAGTGGTCTGATGTTTCGATTGAATTGATAGGGGCAC
The DNA here is from genome assembly GCF_040939795.1 of Alkalihalophilus sp. As8PL. GTDB lineage: Bacteria > Bacillota > Bacilli > Bacillales > Bacillaceae_D > Alkalihalophilus > Alkalihalophilus lindianensis. The sequence continues at coordinate 1,777,615 of NZ_CP162551.1, read as the reverse complement.
CTGGGGAAACAGACATTGATTTTGCCGACGACGAAGAAGAAACTCTTTCCATTATCGCACATGGTGCAGAGGCTAATCTTGATCAGTTTTCTGTCGATGATATCCAAGTGTATGCTGATGTTAGCAACTTAAGTGAAGGGGAGCATTCAGTCCCAATTCAAATAAATGGTCCACAAAATATTCGTTTTAGTGTAAGTAAGACAAATGTAGAAGTAATCGTCTCAGGTCAAGCTGAATCTGAGTGAAGATTGTTGAAGGAGAGAGTAAATAATGGGTAAATATTTTGGTACAGATGGTGTTAGAGGTGTCGCAAATAAAGATTTAACCCCTGAGCTTGCTTTTAAATTAGGTCGAATGGGTGGGTACGTATTAACAAAACAAACAGAGAAACCACGTATTGTTATCGGTCGTGACACGCGTATTTCAGGTGAAATGCTTGAAAGTGCACTAGTAGCTGGTCTTCTATCAATTGGAGCAGAAGTTATGCGCTTAGGTGTTATTTCTACACCAGGGGTTGCTTACTTAACAAAAGCATTAAGTGCAGACGCAGGTGTGATGATTTCTGCGTCCCATAATCCTGTTCCTGATAATGGGATTAAATTCTTTGGGCCTGATGGTTTTAAACTATTAGATGAACAAGAAAAAGAAGTTGAAGAACTAATTGATAGTAATGAAGATCTTCTACCGCGTCCAGTTGGGGATGCAGTTGGTCAAGTAAATGATTACTTTGAAGGTGGTCAAAAATACATTCAATTCCTAAAGCAAACAGTGCAAGACGACTTCTCAGGTATTCATATAGCGCTTGATTGTGCAAATGGTGCAGCTTCTTCCCTAGCACCACATCTATTTGCAGACCTTGAAGCAGATATCTCTACAATGGGTACTTCGCCAAATGGTGTAAATATTAATGAGGGCTGTGGATCAACTCACCCAGATAAATTAGCAGAGCTTGTTATTGAAAAGGGTGCGCAAATTGGTCTTGCTTTTGATGGAGATGCAGATCGTTTAATTGCAATTGATGAGAATGGACATACGGTAGACGGCGATCATATTATGTTTATTTGTGCAAAATATATGAAAGAGCAAGGTTGGCTAAACCACGGTACAGTTGTATCAACGGTGATGAGCAATCTTGGTTTTTATAAAGGATTAGAAGAAGCAGGTATTGAAACAAAACAGACGGGTGTAGGTGACCGTTATGTAATGGAAGAGATGCGTAAAGGTGGATTTAATCTAGGTGGAGAACAATCTGGTCATATTATTTTCCTTGATCATATAACGACAGGCGATGGAATGCTATCTGCGCTACAGCTTGTTAACATTATGAAAGGAACAGGAAAAAAATTATCAGAATTGGCAGCTGAGATGGAGACATTCCCACAAACGCTTGTGAATGTACGTGTAACAGACAAACATGCCGTTACTGACAATGATAAAGTTCGTGCTGCTATTGAGAAAGTTGAAGAGAGAATGGCAGGAGAAGGTCGAGTCCTCGTTCGTCCGTCTGGTACAGAACCGCTTGTTCGAGTAATGGTAGAAGCAAAAACAGAAGAAAAATGTGAAGAATATGTAACGGAAATAGCTACAGTCGTTAAAGAAGAAATGGGCTTAGCTGAGTAAGGAATATGCATGGGGAGCGAACCAATACTTCTCCTCATGCATATTTTTTTAGTAGTGCAACAACTCTCACTCTTTTGTTTCAAATAGAATGTAAAAATCTTACCAAAGATTGACGTTCATACATCGATCTTGTATGATAATGTTTGTATGTATTAAAAGGAGGGTAGAGGTAGTTTGTGCTAGAAAATAAAAGCGCCTGAACTACACAATGGTCGGATATTTGTGTAGTTGACGAGGAGAGGGTTTATCGATTAATCGGCGGATGCCCTCCGGTTGTAGCATGACAGCCGTTAAGCTTCTGTAAAAAACAAAGGGGTGACTCTTTGCACAAAGACAGAAGTAGCATGCCACAATCATTATAAAAGAGTGGGGGCAAGTACGCCCTCAAGGTTTCTTGCCCCTGACTTCAGGAGGTAATTTATTATGTGTGGTATTGTTGGATATGTTGGTACAGAAGATGCGAAGGAAATTTTATTACGTGGACTTGAGAAGCTGGAGTACCGTGGCTATGACTCAGCAGGTATTGCAGTAGCCAATGATAATGGAGTTCATGTTTTTAAAGAAAAAGGACGCATTGCGGCGTTACGTGAAGTTGTGGATACAAGTGTAGACGGAACGGTAGGAATTGGTCATACACGTTGGGCAACACACGGGGAACCAAGTCGTAAAAATGCTCACCCGCATCAAAGTACAACAGAACGTTTCACGCTTGTTCATAACGGAGTAATTGAAAATTATGAGCAGTTGAAGCGTGAATTCTTAATTGATGTTGAGTTAACAAGTGATACGGATACGGAAGTTATTGTTCAATTGGTAGAGAAGTTTGTTACAGAAGGTAAATCCATTGAGGATGCATTCCGTCATACTTTATCGCTATTAAAAGGTTCGTATGCAACCGCACTAATTGATAATGAAGATGCAGACATGGTCTATGTTGGTAAGAATAAGAGCCCATTATTAATCGGTGTTGGCGAAGGAGTAAATGTTATTGCATCTGATGCGATGGCTATGCTTCAAGTAACAAATCAATTTGTTGAAATTATGGATGAGGAGCTTGTAATTGTGAAGCGTGATAGCATCACGATTAAAACGCTTGATGGAACTGTGATGTCTCGTGAGCCTTACACTGCAGAACTTGATGCTAGTGACATTGAAAAAGGCACATATCCTCACTTCATGTTAAAAGAAATTGATGAGCAACCTTTTGTTATTCGTAACATCATACAAAAATATCAAAATGAAGACGGCTCTGTACGCCTTGATGACGACATTCGTGAGGCAATGAAGGGGTCAGATCGTATTTATATTATTGCTGCAGGAACGAGCTATCATGCTGGTCTTGTCGGTAAGCAATTAATTGAAAAAATTGCACAACGTCCAGTAGAGGTACACATTGCAAGCGAATTCTTGTATAATATGCCTCTATTATCGGAAAACCCACTCTTTATTTTTATTTCACAAAGTGGTGAAACAGCTGATCTTCGAGGTGTTTTAGTCGAAGTGAAGAAACGTGGCCATAAAGCCTTAACTGTAACCAATGTTCCTGGATCAACCCTTTCTCGTGAAGCTGACTTTACCCTGCACACATATGCAGGACCAGAGATTGCGGTTGCTTCTACGAAAGCATATACAGCTCAAATGGCTGTTTTAACATTGCTTGCTGTCGATACGGCGAAGGCAAAAGGAATTGAATTAGACTTCGATCCACTACAGGAGCTAGCAATTGTAGCAAATGCTATGGAAACTTTAACGGATCAAAAAGAACAATTAGAGCAAGTAGCGCGTGACTACTTAACGATCACACGTAACTGTTTCTTCATTGGTCGTGCAGTTGATTTTTATGTAGGACTTGAAGGTGCTCTTAAGTTAAAAGAAATCTCATATATTCAAGCTGAAGGTTTTGCTGGTGGAGAGCTTAAACACGGTACGATTGCATTAATTGAAGATGGTACCCCGGTTATTGCTCTTGCTACACAAAAGCATGTAAACCTAAGCATTCGTGGGAATGTAAAAGAAGTAGCTGCACGTGGTGCGAATACTTGTATTATTAGTATGGAGGGCATGGAAGAGGAAGATGATGCATTTGTTCTTCCTGCAGTACATGAATTCTTAACGCCATTGGTAGCAGTTATTCCAATGCAATTAATTTCTTACTATGCAGCCCTACACCGTGATTGTGACGTGGATAAACCTCGTAATCTTGCAAAAAGTGTTACAGTTGAATAAGAAAATTAAGAAGTAGTCAAATGGTAAATAGCACGAGTGAAAATTGGACTTTTGATCCAATTTTCCTCGTGTTTTTTGTTGGAGTAATAGGACTAAAGGTTAATAATCTGATTTTTTAGAATTCTATATTGACAAGTTTCCTCTCTAGGGATACAATTCATTACGAATCGTTTCATCCTTTTCGATTCTTAAAACACATATTTTTAATGACATTTACGAAAGCGCTTTCTATTTTCGGATGTTTTTACTCCTGTACAGGTGTAAGAATCACAGGAGAAATTTAGGGAGTAGACGTAAATCTTTTTTTGATCGAGAAGTCCGGTATAAAACTAAAGCGCTTTCGTGAAATTTCGAACCCTTTTTATTAGTGCATATATTATGTTTAAGAAGGTAGTCGTGGGCTAGGTGGTACTAGGTTAGTAGTTCCTTTTAAACTATTTTTAAGCATACTATTTTTCGGAAGCGCTTTCGGAGAATGGGTGTTATTACATATTAACAAGGAGGGGTGAAGACAACAGCAAGCAAAATGATTCAAAAAAATATGAAGGTGGCGAAATCCTATGGTGAGAAGAAGTATTGGATTGTTTATGATTTTCCTGCTGGTTATTCCTGTTTTATTTCCTCAAAATGCTAAAGGCAGTAATCAATCTGAAGAGACTACAAAAGATGATTGGACGTTAGTGTGGGAAGATCAGTTTGAAGGAGAAGAACTAGATTCTAAGAAATGGTCTATCGATGTTGGGAATGGCTTTTATGATGATAACGGTAATTGGGTTCCTGGCTGGGGGAATGAGGAGCTTCAATCTTACCAAGAAGACAACGTAAGAGTAAAAGATGGCAAGCTCATTTTGGAAGGACGAGAGGAAGAGGTAACTGATGAAACAGGAACCTATCAATATACGTCCGGCAAAGTTCATTCTCAAGGCAAGTTTAGCCAAAAATACGGAAAATTTGAAGCAAAGATGGCGCTTCCTGAAGGACAAGGCTACTGGCCAGCGTTCTGGATGATGCCTGAAGATGACGTCTACGGTGGTTGGGCAGCTTCTGGGGAAATTGATATTATGGAAGCAGCCGGTGGAAAGCCTGATCATATTGGCGGAGCGATCCACTATGGGGCTGAATGGCCGAACAATACGTACACAGCAAAAGATTACTATTTTCCAGAGGGCACGGATATTACAGATTTTAACGTGTACAGTGTTGAATGGGAGCCAGGGGAAATACGCTGGTATGTAAATGATGAATTGTATCAGACATTAAATAACTGGAGCACAACCGGTGCTGGCAATCCTGCTAAATTTTCTTACCCTGCTCCTTTCGATCAGGAATTCTATCTTATTTTAAATCTTGCTGTTGGTGGTTGGTACGGAGGAGATCCCGATGATACGACTCCTTTTCCTGGTGAGGTTGTAGTCGATTACGTGAAGGCCTATGAATTAACTGGTAGGGATTATATGGAACCGGAGGAGCCGGAGTTTGAAGCCGAAGAACTTCCAGAAGGTGCAAAAGAAGCTGTGGAAGGAAATTATGTGTACGATACGGATTATCAAAATGGGTTCACAAATATTAAAACCAATGATGATTTGCAAAATAACTGGAGCTATGATCATTGGAACCTGGTTCATTTAAATGAATTTAACGGTAATGCTTCTGCTTCGGTTGAAGAACTAAATGGAGACCGCTTCGCAAATGTAGACATTACAAATGGCGGAAGTCAGTCTTATTCCGTTCAAATGATACAGAATGTAACGTTAGGGAAGGGAAGATGGTACAAGTTAAGCTTTGATGCAAAAGCAGCCGCAGACCGTACAATGAATGTGAAGATGGGCGGTGGACCTGAAAGAGGCTATACAGCCTACTCTCCAAGTCGTGACTTTCCTTTAACTAAAGACGTAGAAACATATGAAATGACATTCCAGATGCAACATGATAGTGATGCAATGGCCCGTTTGGAATACAACATGGGGCTAAACACTAACAATGTTTGGGTTGGAAATGTTGTGTTGGAAGAAGTAGATCCTCAAGATCCGTATGAAGAAAATGCACCGAAACAACCGTTAAGAAACGGAAATCATGTGTACAACGGTACCTTTGATCAGGGCAGAATGGATCGAATGACGTACTGGAATTTTGAAGGTGATGGTGCCTCCGCTTCGGTCGACCCGATTGAGAGAAAGCTTGAGATCGATATTACTGATGGCGGGGATGACGTTAAGTCCGTGTCTTTAACTCAATCCGGAATGAATTTACGCTCTGGTGCTGAGTACGAGCTTTCCTTCAATGGAGGGGCAGCTGCTGAAAGAGACATTACAATTGCTTTATTAAGTGAAGACGGGGAAGACATCTATCACGAGGAAGTGCTGACTCTCTCAGAAGGCCAGGAAGAACATAGATTCACTTTTACTATGTCTGAAGTGACCGATACAATGGGACAACTTGTTTTCTACGCTGGAGGAAATCGCAGTAATGTGGTTTTAGATGATATTAAAATGGTTCGTTTGTCTGGTGGCGATGACTTAACACTGGAAGAAGCGTTCCCATTAAAGAATGGCGACTTTACAAGCGGTTCTTCACACTGGGATACGCATATTCAAGGGAATTACGGTGACTCTTCTTCAGCCGGGGAATTTAAAGTCGAAAATGGAGAAGCACGTTTTTTTGTAGAAGATACTGGGGCTAACCCATGGGATATCATGTTCTTCCAGGAGAACCTTTCTGTGAAGGCCGGAAAGACATATATTGTTGAATTTGATGCCAAGTCATCTATTGATCGAAAGATTGAGGTGGCAGTTGAGAATGCCAATTATCACCGTTATTTATCTGAAGAGATTTCATTAACGAGTGATATGGAAACCTTTTCATTTGAATTTGTGATGAGTGAAGATGATATCGTTGGGCTTAAGTATCTCCTTGGAGCATTTGAAGTTGATCCTCATGATGTGGTCGTAAAAAACGTTCGCTTTGAGGTTAAAGGAGAGAGAGAAAAGTATTTTCCTTTGAAAAACGGCGACTTCTCTCATGGTCTGGAGGCATGGGGTACCCACCTTCAAGGAGACTTTGACGGAAGTTCAAAAGCATCATTTGCTGGGGATGAAAAGGAAGCTAAGGTTGCGATCGAAAACATAGGGGACAACCCTTGGGACATTCAGTTATTCCAAGCAGGCTTGAAGTTATTTGAAGGTAAAACGTACGTGGTTGAATTTGATGCCAAGTCAACAACGGACCGCTCTATTGAAGTTGTCCTCGACAATGGTCCGGCAGGAGGATATTACAGGCATTTTGAAGAAGTTGTTAAACTCTCTGATTCTACTGAAAAGTTCACTTTTGAATTTGTTATGGGGGCAGACGATAACGTCGGTTTACAGTTCCTTCTTGGGAATGTGTTAGATGAACAAATCGCTGAACCTCATGAAGTGGTTATTGATAACGTAAGAGTAGAAGTAAAAGGTGCAAGGGAATTCCTTGCTGGTGAAGTGGAAGAAAAGGAAGAAGATGAAAAGGTACCATCTGCTGAAGAGTGGTTGTTAGAATTACAACAGACATTAGAGGAGTACACCGATGCAGGCGAAGTCCAAAAACCACTAATAAATAAGCTTCGTAACTCGCTTAGACAAGCCAATCACCACTATGATGGTGACAGGAAGAAACAAGCTGAAACATTTGTGGAGAACTTCTTGATACATTTAGAGCAAGATACAAGGGGTCTTGAAGAAGAAGCAAAAACGACGCTGACGGAAAAAGCTCACCAAGTGTTAAAGGCACTAGGTGATGAAGTGAAGTAAGGTAGTTTAATATGGTTTAAGTTGTGCCTTTGAATGGTAGGTTTTTAGACCAGGTTAATACCGGAAAAGGAGACTCTAAATCTTTAGGGTCTCCTTTTTTGGGCTTTATAAAATTAACAAATCGGCTAATTAAGTTGGGAAGAGGTAGCCTTAGTTCACAAGTTCGGTCGCTTCCTATACTGACATCTCAACGTATAGTGAAAAGCACCTTATTCGGGCTACTGACCTACAGCTCATCTTAAAGAGTAAGCAGCGGATCAGGGCCTTGTAAGGTGCCTAATCTTTAAAAAGATTTGTTATTTTATTTAAGATCGAAACGATCTGCATTCATGATCTTGACCCAAGCAGCAATAAAGTCATGAACAAACTTCTCTTTGCTATCGTCTTGCGCGTATACTTCGGCAAGGGCACGAAGTATGGAGTGTGAACCGAAGACTAGGTCTACTCTCGTTGCAGTACGAACAACTTCCCCAGTTTTACGATCATGTCCTTCATAAACACCGCCATCTACAGGCTTCCATTCGATCCCCATATCAAGTAGGTTCACAAAAAAGTCGTTTGTGAGGGTGCCAACACGATCAGTGAAGACACCGTGCTGTGTGCCACCATGGTTAGTTCCAAGAACACGCATGCCACCAATCAATACAGTCATTTCTTTTGCAGATAGGTCTAACAGCTGAGCCTTGTCTACTAGAAACTCTTCTGGTTTTATACTATACTCTTTCTTCTGATAGTTGCGGAAACCATCAGATACTGGCTCAAGTACTTCAAAGTTCTCTACGTCTGTCTGTTCTTGTGTGGCATCACCACGTCCAGGTGTAAAAGGAACCGTTACATCAATGCCTGCATCGTTTGCTGCTTTTTCGACTGCTGCACTACCGCCTAATACAATCAAGTCAGCCATGCTAATTTTTTTATCAAGACCACTTTGAATGCCTTCTAAAACTGTTAATACTTTTGAAAGCTTCTCTGGTTCATTGGCTTCCCAGTTCTTCTGTGGTTCAAGACGGATACGTGCACCATTGGCACCGCCGCGCTTATCTGAATTACGGAATGTGCTTGCGGAAGCCCAAGCAGTACTAATAAGTTCGCTCAAAGTAAGCTCGGAAGCCAATATTTTTGTTTTTAGCTCATTTATTTCTGCATCTGATAATTCATAATCTACCTCTGGGATCGGATCCTGCCAAATGAACTCTTCTTCTGGAACTTCTGGACCTAGATATCTATCACGAGGCCCCATGTCACGGTGGAGTAACTTGAACCACGCATGAGCAAAGGCATCGGCAAACTCGTCTGGATTCTTGTGGAAGCGACGAGAGATCTTTTCATAGTCTGGATCCATACGCATGGCCATGTCTGCTGTCGTCATCATCGTCGGAACCCGTTTAGATGAATCTTCTGCATCAGGTGCAAGATGTTCTTCATCAGGGTTTACTGGCGCCCATTGATATGCACCTGCAGGACTCTTTGTTAGCTCCCATTCATATCCGAACAGCATATCGAAATAACTCATGTCCCATTTTGTAGGAGTCGGAGTCCATGCACCTTCAATTCCACTTGTAATGGTAAAGGCACCATGACCAGTTTCATGTGTGCTTTTCCAGCCGAAGCCTTGGTGTTCAACGAGTGAACCTTCTGGCTCTTCGCTAACATGTGAAGGATCACCTGCACCGTGTGCCTTACCAAATGTATGTCCACCAGCTGTGAGTGCCACTGTTTCTTCATCGTTCATTCCCATACGTTTAAAGGTATCACGGATATCGCGTGCACTTCCAAGCGGATCGGGTTTGCTGTTTGGACCTTCAGGATTCACATAAATCAAGCCCATCTGAACAGCAGCAAGTGGGTTTTCCAAATCACGTTCGCCGGAGTAACGATTATCTCCAAGCCATTCTTTTTCAGGACCCCAGTTGACGTCTTCCTCAGGATGCCAGATGTCTTCGCGCCCTCCACCAAACCCAATCGTTTTTCCTCCCATGGATTCAATTGCTACATTCCCTGTGAAAACGAGAAGGTCGGCCCAAGAGAGCTTATTGCCATATTTCTGTTTAATTGGCCAAAGTAGCCTACGGGCCTTATCAAGGTTTCCGTTGTCAGGCCAGCTGTTAAGAGGAGCAAAGCGCTGAGAGCCACTTCCACCGCCACCACGACCGTCTACTGTACGGTATGTACCTGCTGCGTGCCAGGACATACGGATAAAGAACGGACCATAATGGCCGTAGTCTGCAGGCCACCAATCCTGACTATCAGTCATAAGATTATGAAGGTCCTTCTTCAAGGCATCGTAATCCAGCTTTTTAAATTCTTCTGCGTAATTAAAATCTTCACCTAGTGGGTTCGTCTTCGTGTCATGCTGGTGAAGAACATTCAAGTCTAGCTGGTTAGGCCACCAGTCTTTGTTTTTCGTACCTCTAGAAGAATTATTCGAACCACCTTCACCTGTAAAAGGGCACTTTCCTGCGTTCTCATTTTCTTTCATATCCATACGTAACTCCCCTTTCGTTTTAAGAAGATTAACTAGCAAACAACCATCCATTACAATGGTCAAAACTAAAAAAAAGAAACAATATTAATTCTTACATTGTAATTATAATAAATTATGACTGAAATAAAAAGAAATATGCAATAGATTTAAAAAAATTTAAAGATTTCAGTGAAAAGTTGTGAGTTACAACAGGTTAAATGATCAATTCATTATTTAAGATGAATGCTTCATTTGTTTGAGGAGGTTATGGTACGTTTCCACCTCTTTGTGTTTACCTACTTTTTGATAGGCCTTAGCGAGCCATTGAATAGGTTCTACTTGATTGGAATGCAACTCCATCTCCCAACTAAAGCATTCGATAGCCTTTTCATATTGGCCCAGATCATAATAATGCATACCTAGTTTTAATTGATTTTCTGCATCTTCGACCAGATGGTACATGTCGCTAATCTTAGAAAGCGATGGAATGTCGCTGGTTTCTTCGTTTAGCTTTAAATGGGTATAAATATCAGCCAACGTATGACGGTTTAGCAAATTCGGTAAAGTTGCCCTGATTATTTTTTCGAATGTTTGAGGCGATTCGCGTACTAATGGTAATAATCTCTGTGTGATAGATTGTAGCGAGAGTTCAAGCTTAGAAATGGATAAGTGGTTTAACAAGTCGGGTAGATCACGAATGTCCTTTTTTGAGAGAGGAAATGGGTAATGAAAAAGTAAACCAACTGCGGCGTCAGTTTCTTTATTTTTAATTAAACGTTCGTAAACATCTTGGTGTAAGCCTGTTTTAGTTGATACCACCGGAAGAAGAGATCGTAGGAATGATAAAACTTCATCATTCGTAAAGGTATTATTTAATACAGTAATAAGATTCTTATATTCTGTTGGGCTAGGACGTTTGATAAAAACATTGATATAAAGGATGAGGGAGTCGATAACTCGATTTTCCTCCTGATAGAGCTCTAACAATTGAGTGTAATTATTGGAATGAAAAAGTTGTTGTTCTACATAGAGGGGATCTGTAGTCATAAGGGTAATGAAAGGTGAAAGGAAGTATTTTTTTGCATGGGCATAATCGGCATGTTCAATAGCAGAGCGGAGCCATTCTTTTTGGTAGCCTCGCGAAAGTAACACGATTCCTAGGCGATAGGCAGCTAATAATTTTCCATCGCGACGCAACGTATAGAAGACCTCTTTAAGAAAAATATCAAGTTGTTCACTTGGAATATAAGAATCAAAATATGAGTAGATCAGGGCTGTCTCTATAGAGGAATAGTGTTTTTTTATTTTAGTTAGTAAAGCACCCGGAGAGATAATTTTTAAGGAGGTAGCAGCAGGTAGCAGCAGGGAGAAGAGGGGACTAGGTGCATGAATACAAGATCCTTTTTGCTCTAGGTGCCCTAAGAATGAAGCTTGGTCAAATTCAACTAATGGCTGGACAGTTAAGAAGTCGTCTTTATAAAAGAATAGCAAATAGTGAAGGTTATCAGACCCCACGCATTCAATAATTTTACCCTGTTGAAAAAGAGTAAGTTTATTGGCTTGTAGGATTATTTGTTCTTGATTGTGGTTTAATATCCATTCAGTTGGATGCATAGAAAAACCCCCTTTACGTCACTATAACATATTTTCTGACTCCAGATCTAGAATGAAGAATTTGATAAGGTCAGGGTGCTATTACTACAAGGAACACGATAATTATAGGTAGACCATCACTCCAGATTGTCCTCATTCTTCTTGCCTCTTACTCCATATAAATGTTTTATATGATTATTAAGAGGGGGAAACTACAAATGAAAGGAGAGTGAGTTCAGTGGAAATAATATTACCAAGCACCTTTGAGAGAGTAGAAGAGCATACCAGTGATAAAGTAAATCTTAAGATTTCTGAACAGACGAAAAGAAATATTAATTACTACAGGGGCAAAAGCTACAATGAGATCGAAAGGCGTCTTAAAGACCTCGATGCTGAATGGGATACAGAGCGGGTCCTTGAGGCAAATGCTTCTTCACTCATCCTTGTAGGCACCGCCTTAGGTTTTGCAGTGAATCGTAAATGGCACTTGTTATCAGGCGTGGTTGGAGGCTTCCTTTTACAGCACGCTCTACAAGGATGGTGTCCCCCACTATCTGTTATAAGACGGATGGGGGTAAGAACGGCCACCGAGATTAACGAAGAAAAAACTGCGCTTAAAGAGATAAGGGGAGATTTTGGCTCTGGAAAGTGAAGATAAGTAGCTTCAATAATATAATTAGTGAAGATTAGCTAAACCGGTAAGAGGATTTACCTGTTTTTTAAGCGAAAAAGGTTATGGTCAATGGTAAATAAGAGTCAGACTGGAATTATTAAAATCGTTACAATCGTATTGCGCCTAGTATTAGGGGTTAGTCTAAGTAATTATTTTCATTAGATGAAATAAATAGGATCCTCCTACTCATAAGATAAAGTAATAATCCTATGAGTAGGAGGTTTTTTTATGTATCAGCATATTGTTAAACCAGGTGAGACGTTATTTTCCATATCTGAAGATTACCGCACTCCATATGTCACTATTGTAAAAGCTAATAACATCCAAAATCCAAATTTAATCTTTGTTGGTCAGCCTATTATCATTCCAGGCATACCAGATCCTAACCAGATTCCTTTTATGATTGAAGTGTCAATAGGGAGTCGAACATTAACTTTGTATGAAAACGGTCAAATACGTAAGGTTTATCCGATTGCTGTTGGGCGTATGCTATTTGATACACCTGTTGGAGACTTTATTATTGTTAATCGCCAACCGAACCCAGGAGGTCCGTTTGGTACTCTATGGTTATCTTTGTCTAAGAAAAGTTATGGAATACACGGTACAAATGATCCAGCTTCAATTGGTCAGGCGGTATCTAGAGGGTGTATTCGCATGTACAATCAAGACGTCGAGGAATTGGGATCAATCGTTCCCAATGGTACAAGAGTAAGAATTAATGCTTGATGACTTGGAGTTTATGAAAATTAGTCTTCCCGATAAATGTTAAAAAACCACTAGCAAATTTCTATGAAGATACTCAATTTCCTCCACCAATTTAATGGATGAAGAGAGCCTATTTAGATCGAAAAACTGAGTAGGCTCTTGAGTTGATTGTAGAGTCTGGAATGTTCTTGTACACTACTACTATAAACTGATGTAGAAAAAGGTGTGGAGAATGAGTACATATATTATTGTTGGGGCTGGAATTCTTGGAGCGTCTACGGCTTATCATTTAGCCAAAGTAGGTGCAACGGTTACGCTCATCGATCGCGGAGATAAAGGTCAAGCGACCGATGCGGCAGCCGGCATTGTTTGTCCATGGCTAACACAACGTCGCAATAAAGCTTGGTATCAGCTTGCTAAAAATGGAGCGAGGTATTACCCGGAATTAATTAATGAATTAAAGGAATTGGGAGAAACAGAAACGGGATATGCGAAGGTTGGTGCGATTAGTCTTCATACGGATGAAAGTAAACTTATAAAAATGGAAGAAAGAGCTAGAGCTCGATTAGAGGATGCTCCTGAAATTGGAGAGATTACTCGCTTATCCCCAATAGAAGCAAAAGAGCTACTACCTGTGCTTGCCGACGGCTACGGAGCCGTACATGTAAGTGGTGCTGCTAGGGTGAATGGACGAGCTTTAAGGGAAGCCTTAATTAATGCTGCAAAGAAGTATGGAGCAACCTATCTTGAAGGAGAAGCTCATTTAATTCATGAGGGTAATCAAGTACGTGGGGCAAAGCTCGGGGCTGAATCTATGTATGCTGATCAGGTAATCGTTACCGCAGGTGCTTGGGCAAAAGAGTTATTTCAGCCACTTGGTGTTACTTTTAAGATCGAACCTCAAAAAGCTCAAATCGTTCATCTTGAATTACCAAATACAGATACGTTGACTTGGCCAGTTGTCATGCCGCCTAATAATCAGTATTTACTCTCGCTTGAAGATGGTCGGATTGTAATTGGTGCTACACATGAGGATGAGAAAGGCTATGATAGACGTCCTACTCTTGGTGGGATGTATGAGGTTTTTGATAAAGCTTTAAGTATAGCTCCTGGTTTAGCAGATTGTACGGTTCTTGAAACGAGAGTAGGGTTTAGGCCGGTTGCCCCTAATTTCTTGCCAATTATCGGGCCGCTTCCAAATTGGGATGGTATCCTTCTTGCTAATGGACTTGGGGCATCTGGTTTAACAGCTGGACCTTACCTTGGAGGTGAGTTGGCAAAACTCGCGTTAGAACAGCCAACTGAAATTGACATTGAACTGTATGATGTTGCAGGTGCTGTAGAATAAGTTTGGTGGAAATATGATTATGTAGAGAATGATCTAGCTGTAGTATAATAAATAGGATTACGATGGAAAGAAGGGTTTAATTATGAAAAAGATGGTGTTACATTGGAGTCTTTTACTGATCGCATTGATGATGCTCGTTGCATGCGGACAATCTAGTGATGAAGAGATGAATGAAGTAGACGAACAAGATAGCGATGAAGTTGCAAGTGATGCGGATTCTCCTATCGTGACAATGGAAATGGAGAATGGCGGAGAAGTTTTAATTGAGCTTTATCCAGGTGTCGCTCCAAAGACCGTTGAAAATTTTGTATCGCTTGTTGAAGAAGGATTTTATGATGGATTAACTTTTCATCGGGTTATTCCTGGGTTTATGATTCAAGGAGGGGATCCTGACGGGAATGGTACAGGAGGTCCTGGATACTCGATTGAAGGTGAATTTAGTAGTAACGGATTTGAAAATAATTTAAAGCATGATCGTGGCGTTATTTCAATGGCACGATCTCAAGATCCTAACTCAGGAGGCTCCCAATTCTTTATTATGGTGGCCGATACGCCTTCTTTAGATGGTGAATATGCATCTTTTGGTAAAGTCATTGAAGGAATGGATGTAGTCGACGAGATTGTTGCAGTGGAAACAGTACCTGGAGATGCTCCGGTAGAAGGACAAGAGCAGATTATTAAACAAATGACAGTTGAGGTTTCAAACGATTAAAAAGGTGCCCCACAGAATTCATGTTCTGTGGGGCTATTTATTCTTACTCAGGAGTAAACGTTCGTTTTGAGAATTCATCATCCATCATGAAGAACGTGTTACTATCATCGTCAATCCGTTTTAACTTGTGAATAATACTATCAAACATATCTTCTTCTTCTACTTGTTCTTCAATAAACCATTTTAAAAAGTTAATTGTAGCGTGCTCTCTTGTATCCCACGCTAAGTCAGATAATTGATAAATTCGTTTGGTTACTTCTTTTTCTTGGGTTAAAGCTTTTTCAAATACATCCAAAATTGAACTGAATTGATTGTTAGGGGTTTCGAATCCAGTAATGGTTGCCCTCTCTCCTAAAGCGTTAATGAAATTATAAAATTTCATCGCGTGAAACCGCTCTTCTTCAGCTTGAACTAAAAAGAAATTAGCAAAGCCATCAATACTTTCTGATGAGCAATAAGCTGCCATTGCCATGTAAGTATGGGCGGCATAAAATTCATAGTTCATTTGTTCATTTAAAGCATCAAGTAATTTCTCATTTAACATATAAACGCCTCCTTTATAAGCACTTTATATAGTATACCAACATCCCTTAAGATTTCATGCTATCTTTCTAATCGTTTCCCTTATTTTCCTCAAATGAAACGAAGAGAGCGAATGGCTGTCAGTTCATCCCTTTAATTGAAAATAAAAGACTTTCTTTTTTCGACTGTCTAAAGTTATCCTTAAAAGATAACAAACAAATAGGGTGATCACATGAAGAATTGGACTTCGGCTTTTACATTAACCTCATCTGTACAATGGTTGTTTTTTATCTTTGCCAATACCATTGTTGTCCCCCTTTCTATAGCGGTAGCTTTCGAAGTTCCACCTGATACGGTAAAACTTATGCTCAGTGGTTCGCTTATTTTTACAGGCTTAGCTTGTGTGATTCAAGGTTTATTTGGACATCGCTACCCTCTAATGGAAGGGCACTCAGGGCTGTTATGGGGTGTTATGCTGAATTTAGGGTTATCAGCTTCAGAGATGGGAATGAGTTATTCGCAAATAGGTGGGGGCCTTGCAACTGGTATTCTGTTGGCTGGCGTTGTAACCATATTACTCGTGCTTTTGAACTTAATTCAATATGTACAACGGATCTTTACGCCTATGGTGATGAGTGTTTATTTATTTCTACTCACGTTTCAATTAATTTTTGTATTCTTTCAAGGGATGCTAGGTATTACAGAACAGGGTAAGATTAATATTCCAATTAGTATCCTTTCATTTGTTCTTGTGATCTTTGTAAGTGTGTTGAAAATTAAGGGCTCTAAAACAATAAGCAATTTCTCGATTTTAATTGGAATAGTAGTGGGGTGGATCTGTTTTGTATGGTTATTTCCAAATGAAGCAGAGCCTGTAGTTACACAAGGATTTTCCGTTGCTTTGTTTCCCCTTGGTACACCGAATTTAGAGTATGGGATTATAGCTGTTGCTTTCTTTGCAGGCATATTAAATTTAACAAACACTGTTGCTTCGATTCAAGCAGCTGCTGAACTCTTCACAGAGGTACCTAACCAGAACCAATATAAGCGCTCGTTTTTTTGGACTGGTTTCTTTTCGATAATTGTCTCGGGCTTTGGCCTTGTACCATATACACCTTTTACATCATCAATTGGCTTTTTGCAAAGTACGCAAATTTATAAAAAAGAACCCTTTTTAATTGCTGGGGGCTTATTATCGTTAGTAGGGTTGATTCCAACAGTTACAGCCTTTTTAATTACTTTGCCAATCTCAGTGGGGAATGCCGTTCTTTTCGTTGCCTATTTACAGCTGTTTGGTACGGCATTTAATAGTTTAAAAGGAGAGATATTTACATCTAATACCATCTTCAGGCTTGCTGGTCCTTTATTAATTGGAGTGAGTTTAATGACGATTTCTCCTCAAGCCTTCAGTGATTTTCCTATACTACTTCAACCAATCTTATCAAACGGCTTAATCATGGGCGTCGTGATTTCCATCTTCTTAGAAAAACTTATTGTTTGGGAAAAGGTAGATCACTATTTGAAAAAAGCTTCTTAGAAAAGGAGCTTTTTTAATTGATTCAGTACTAGGAAAGTGACATAACGCATGGGAATTTTCATACAGTAATAAAATGAACGGGGGTGAGAGGTTGAACCAACATCAAGAGGAAGAATTTACTGTTAATGATGTTGATCGTTGCGAAGTTCCTTTTTGTGCACAGACAAATGATGTAGCACCGCTTTTCTCTGCAGATGTTTACCATGCTATAACAGATTCAATTAATAAAGTTAATCTTGTTGATTACCGAGGGAAATGGACCGTACTGTTATTTTACTCGAGTGATTTCACATTTGTATGACCGACTGAATTGGCGGCGGTCGCTGCTCTTTATCCTGAGTTTCAAGCACTAGGAGCTGAAGTTTTAGGAATTAGTACGGATAGTGTTTATGCTCATAAAGTTTTTACAAAGGTTTCACCGAATGCAGCAAGAGTTCAGTACCCTCTTGTGAGTGATCGAAACCAAATGATTAGTAGAGCTTATCGAGTTTTTAATCCTAATGCGGGAGCTGCTATGAGAGGAACGGTTATCATTAATCCACAAGGTGTGATCAAAGCTAAGTTCGTATATCCTCCGGAAGTTGGCAGGAATGCTTTTGAAATTTTAAGATTGCTACAAGGTTTGACGTACAATCAAGAAACGGGGCAAGGAGTCCCAGCTAATTGGGTTGCGGGGCAAGCAGGGATTGTACCTGACATAGGACTAATAGGAGAAGTTTAGAAAGCGCCAGGTTTAAAGGCGCTTTTCTATTTTTTTAATTGAAAATGATAATCTATATCAATTATAATGATTTTATACATATGAAGGAGGTACTAATTCATGTTTGCACAAATTAAAACACTTGTAGTAGAAGAAGGGTATGCCGGAAAAATGGTTGAAAAGTTTTCTACGCCTGGGATCATTGAGGAGCAGCCTGGATTTCTTGATTTAACCGTTTTACAAAAGAAAAAACGAAAGGGTAATGAAGAGATACTCGTCCTCATTCGTTGGGAATCTGAAGAAGCGTGGAAAGCATGGGAAACAAGTGAAGTACATCTAGCTGGACACCGAGAAAATCGAGGTAAACCAAAGCCAGAGTTTATAATTGAAGGAAGTCAAGATGTCTACCATGTCATTGGACAAAAAGAATACAGAGCACTTACTAAATAACAAAAGCCCATCCTTTTGGATGGGTCTTTATTATGTTTTAAAGCCAGAACCTCTACGATTGAGCAACATGTATATAAGGTAAGGGGCGCCGACAATCGATATGACAATACCTATTGGAATATCTGCCGGAGCAAGGATGTTTTTTCCGATCATATCTGCTAAAAGAAGAATCAGCATCCCGATTAGAGCAGAAGCAGGCAAAAGACTGTAATAATTTGGCCCTGTTAAGCGTCTAGCTATATGCGGGGCTAATAAACCTAAAAACGAAATACCTCCTCCGACAGCTACACAAGCTCCTGCCAATGCAGCAGCCAGACTAAGTAACAGCCTTCTTTCGAATTCAACATTCATACCTAGAGAGTAGGGAATTGGATCACTTATCTGTAATAAGTTTAATGTTTTGGCTTTGAAAAAAGCAAACGGTAGCAATACCACAATCCAGGGAAGTAGGGCATATACGTAACGCCACTGCGTACCCCAAATACTCCCTGTTAACCAAATGGTTGCTTCCTGAAAATCTCTAGGATCCATTTTCAACTGCACAATTATGAGCAAAGCTCCGCATAGAGCATTAAAACCAATCCCTATTAACAGCAATCTCCCAGGGTCGACGCCATCTTTCCATGAAAATGTATAAATCAGTATTGCAACCGTTAGTGCCCCGCAAAAGGCAAATAACGGTAACATAAAAGGAGATTGGAAAATTCCTAGAGCTTCGTTGCCTTTAAATAAGAAAATACATAATACAACGGCAAGTCCTGCCCCCGCGTTAATTCCCAGAATTCCTGGATCGGCTAATGAATTGCGAGAGAGGCCCTGCAAGATTGCTCCTGAAACGGCAAGTCCTGCTCCAATTAAAAGGGCTATTATCATACGAGGTAATCTTAATTGAAAAAGGATAAGTTCATGTTGAGGAGTTCCTTCTCCGCGCAATGTTGTTCCAATCTCGCTAATACTAATAGGTAAAACACCGGTCTGTAGACTGAAAATAAAAGTACCTAAAATGAACAACAGAATCACCAATAATGGCTTTTTTGATTCTTTAAAGGCTGCGATCCATTCCATTAAAGATTCCTCCTTTTCATGCGAGCTAAGTAAAGAAAAAATGGCACTCCAATAATCGCAGTGAGTGCACCTACTGGCGTTTCAAATGGAGGATTAATCATACGTGCACCAATATCCGCAATGATAAGGAGGAAAGCACCAATTAAAGCGCTTGTTGGTAAAATGTGGCGATAATCTACTCCTACTAAGGAACGTACAATGTGAGGAACTACCAAGCCAATAAACCCTATGGCACCGGCAATAGACACAGCAGCTCCAGATAAAAGTACTACAGCAGTGATACTAAACCAACGTACGCGGTGGAGGGAATGTCCCAGCCCAGTAGCTACATCATCTCCCATTGTTAAAGTCGTTAAAGAACGGCTCATCATTAGAGCGATTAACAATCCCGTTATCGTGATAGGAAACAGTATGTATACATGCACCCACTTAGAGCCGGATAGTCCTCCAGCAAACCAAAAACTTAAATCTTGGGCAACCTGAAAATACAGAGCTAATCCAGTTGATAATGCACTAAATAACATACTTAGAGCAGCCCCAGCTAAAGTAAGTGTTACAGGGGATAGCTGTTCCCTGGAGATGATTGTAAATAACAATACTAAAACAGCGCCAAGGGCAGCACCAATAAACGACCATCCTAATAATCCCCAATAGGAAATACTAGAAAAGAAGGATAGAGCAATGGCAATAGCAAGTCCAGACCCTTGTGTGATCCCAATAATAGAAGGATCAGCAAGAGGGTTGCGGGTTACTCCTTGCATAAGAGTACCGGCAATGGCTAGTGCAGCTCCTACTAAGGCAGCTGTTAAAGCTCTTGGAATCCTTACTTCAAAAATAAGGTGATGTTCAAGTAGTTCTGGGTTGAAAGAAGTAAAGGACTCAATAATAACCGAGGGGGGGATCCACACAGCCCCTAATCCTATGGAGATAGTAATACTAATTGCTACTCCAATTAAACCAATTAGCATCCAAATTAACGGGCGTGAATTCATAGCTTGCTCTCTAGACGTTTTTACTAATGAAGGCATAGTAGTATCCACCTTTTTCAAAAAAAAGTAGTGAAAATGATTATCATTTTCGGTATGATCGATTATAAATCTACTATTATTTTGGTAATATTGTCAATTTAAAATTTGGAGGAGTTAATAAAAATGAATAAAACTAAACTCTTTTCTTCTACATTCATAACCGCTTCTTCTCACAAGCTAGAAGAAGGAGGAGATATAGATATAAAACTCGGAAGTGATCAAAGTCTTTTAATCTATGTAGTGACAGGTCAAATTAAATATGAAGAAAATTCGAGGAATCAAACCATACAAGAAGGAGAAGCACGGTGGTTGAAGACACACCTGTTTAATGCATATGCTGTGACAAGAAGTATTGTATATAGCGCAGTGGGATCTAGGGAAGGTTTAAGTGAGGATGAAAAATTTCCTGAATTAGCTACTAATAAGCGAACTGCAAAATTAGTTCCACTATGGGCACCTCTTTTAGAAAGGGATTGCCATAGGACGTTCTCTCATTATTGTCAAAAACAATCGGCATGGTGGAATCTATTAGCTCAACTTACAGAAGAGAATCAAATAATAAAGGAAGAAATGGTTGAAATTGCGTCTCAACTAAGTGAGCAACTAGTGGATGCTCCTACAGTAGCCGATCTTGCTGAAAAAGCGAGAATGACTCCGGCTTCATTTTCTAGAGCATTTCGAAAAAGAACGGGGTATTCACCTAAGGAATTTTTGAATAATGAGAGGATAAACAAAGCAAAGCAGCTCATGATTCAACAGCAAACCGTGACATTAAGAGAGATAGCTCTTCAAGTAGGCCTACAAGATGAATTTTATTTTAGTAAGCTTTTTAAGAAAAGAACGGGAGTATCACCGACTACTTTCTTAAAAAGAATAAAAAAAAGAGTAGCAGTAGTTAGTCAATTATTTCTACAAGATCACTTACTAGCTTTAGGGGTTCAACCTATTCTCTCCATGGGATATCCCTCACTATTTCATTCAAGCGGCCTGCCGAGTTATTACAAAAATGAGATGGTTGGAAGTTTAATTATTAATGCTGAAGATGGCTGCTCTCCCAAAGAAGTGGTCTCTTTAAGCCCGGATCTAATTATTAAAACCCCTTTACGTGATGAAGAGAAGCTATCGGTTTTATGGACACATCATACTAATGTCCATACACTCTCTTTTCAGACTCAATGGGAGAATTATTTAATAGAGATTGCTAACATCATCGATAGAAGTGAGTATGTTGATGAAATTATCCGTGAAGTACGGTCGCTAGAAAGGTGGGCAAACAACCAATTACAATCTATCACCACTCATGGACATTGGGCAGTAATCTGGATTAGAAAAGAAGAAATCAGGCTTTATGGAAAAGGTGGACATGCTAATTCTGATTTATTATTTAAACGATTAGGATTTAAAGCACATCCTCAGTTACCTGAAAGTGGTTATGAAATCATTTCGATTGAGAGACTTTTAGAGATTAATCCTGAAAAATTGCTTATCTTATGGAGTGATGAAGCTGATGTGACAAGCGCAACTGAGTTGAGAGCCTGGTCCGAGATGAAAGCTGTGAAGAAGGGAAATGTCTACTATCCAAACAGTTTGGAATGGGATCCTTGGGGGCCTATTGGTAGAAAACACATGATCAATGAGCTGGTTCAATATTTTCTACAATTTCCATATAAAGAATGATTTGTCTATGAATAAAGACAAAAATGACCATGGTTTTATCAATTGATAAACATTATCATTGATAATGAGTTTCATTATTGATTATTTAGGGGGAAACAGGAATGAAGAAGAGCGTTAAATTATGGGCACTATTATGTGTGTTTGTAATTGTCACATTAACGGCTTGCGGTAGCAGTGAAGAGACAGCGGCTGTAGTTGAGGAAGAGACGAGTGAAGTAGAGACAGAGCAACAAGATGATTCAATAGTAGATGAGGAAGTAGCAGAGGGAACTTTTACGGTAGAGCATATCTATGGCGAAACTGAGGTCCCTGTTAATCCAGAAAAAGTAGTTGTATTATCACATGTTTCTTGGGAGGGTTCATTAGTATCAGTCGGTGTCAAACCTTACGCCGTTATGGCTTATGATAACGAGTTTCCTCCACACTTAATTGAGGAGCTAGAAGGTGTAGAGGCCTTACCGTATGCTGATGAAATCAATCCTGAGGAAATTGTACAGTTAAACCCCGATTTACTCATTATAAGTGACCGTTATGAGCCACTATATGAACAGCTATCAGATTCAATTCCAACAGTTGTAGTGGAAGTAGGGGGAGATTGGAAAGATGACCACCTAAAAGTAACCGAAGCAGTAGGTAAGCTTAATGAAGGTCAAGAAGTGATTAATAAACTTGAAAATGAAGCAGAAGAAATTGGGAATCGCATTCGTGAGAGCGTGGGTGAAGAAACGTTCATGGCGGTTTCAATAAATAAAAAAGATATCCGAGTCTATGGAAGAAATAACCATGCGACAAATGCTTTATTATTCGATGACCTTAAGTTAACACCAGCAGAAAATATCCCTGAAGATTTTGGAGAGAATATTTCTATTGAAGGATTAGTGAAGTACAACCCCGACCATATTATTGATGTTACTTACTTCAACAGCGGGGAGTACTATGATTCTATTACCCAAGGTGAAGTTTGGAATGGGTTAGAAGCTGTAAAAGAAGACAATGTCCATACATTAACTACGACTTGGGGTTTCTGGGATCCAATTGAAAGGGAGAAAGGCTTGCAAGAAATTGAAGAGTTGTTACTGAATGAATAGTTTACATACACTGAGTTCAGTAGTAAATAGTGAGGGAGAAATGCGGGGAAACCCGTTTTTTCTTCATTTCTAAATGAGAATAGGTATCAATTAGTAGGTCGATAGAAGGAGAAAGGATGAGATTATGACTAGTACAGCAAAACGAATAGCTGAAGAAGCCTCATTTAAAGCATTTTTAAACAGCTATTTGCGAGAGGTTAATGCTGGACAGTTTATTAACCGGGAGGAATTGAGCAGTAAACAAGCTGAAAATTTGTTGAGTGAGCCCTATGTTCTTATGTTGAATTTACCTCATCAGTCGCTTCGTTTGGCTGTAGAGATCACATATAAATCTCTTGTGGGACGTCATTCTTTTGGCGATGTAATAATAAAATATTCCGGTCATTCTAGTGGATGGAAAAAAGAAGAAAAGTTAGCAGCTATGGTTACTCTTATTCAAGAATTACATATAGATTCAAAAGTGAAGTTAGGACAAAATGGGGAATTACTTTTAAGAATCATTGATAGCTATGAAACGATGGCACACATTATTGACCAGAGAATGAAAGAGGGGGAAGCTCTTTACCGAGCCGACCAAACATTTATTGAAGCAGAACAATCTCTTTTATATGGTCATTGGTTACATCCTACACCGAAAAGCAGGCAAGGCATGCCATGGTGGCAACATAAAACTTATAGTCCAGAAATGTGTGGGAAGTTTCAACTTCATTACTTCAAAGTGAATCGTTCCTTTCTTTTGAGTTGTTCCGAAGGTAGTGAGGATGCTATTTCTTTGATTCACGAGGAGCTAAAAAAAGAATATCGAGATTTAAGTATAGATGAAGATTTTCCTCTCATTCCGATGCATCCTCTTCAAGCGCAATGGTTATTGGAGCAACCTTCAATAAAGAAGGCTTTAAAAGAAAGAATCATAATTAATGTAGGACTACTAGGAGCAGACTTTACCGCCACATCTTCCATACGAACCGTTTATAACTGCACTAGTAAATGGATGTATAAATTTTCTATTCCGGTTAAAGTAACCAACTCTCTAAGGGTCAACAAAACGAAAGAACTGGTTGCTGGTAAAACAATGGCAAAACTAGTTAGGGAATTGCCATTATTAAAAAAGTATTCAGCTTTTAAATTTATTAAGGACCCAGCTTTTCTAACTGTGCAGTTACCAGGTTTAAAAGAATCGGGCTTTGAAATGATTATAAGGGAAAACCCCTTTCATGTAGGTGAAGATAGGGGGATTACTACCGTTGCTGCTCTTGTACAAGATCCTTTGCCAGGTTGTCAATCTAAGCTCTATAAATTAATAAAAAAGCTTTCTATGTCTGAAAGTCGAGACTTAGCTACGGTCAGTTTTAATTGGTTTAAAAAGTATGTTGATAAGACATTGATCCCACTTATGGATCTCTACGATTCATATGGAATTGCCCTAGAAGCTCACCAACAAAATAGTGTGATTGACGTATCAACAGGCTACCCTGAGACCTATTTTTATCGTGATAATCAAGGGTATTATTTGTCCAACCTCTACAAAAATAGGCTTATATACATGGAACCAGAACTAGTAGAATCGCCGGAGTTATTCTATCGAGAAGAAGTAATACAAGAGAGATTCATTTATTATCTCTTAATGAATCATTTATTTTCTATCATTAATCGATTTGGTACCGATGGACTGTTGGCGGAAGAAATGTTGATTCTTTATCTTAAAGAACAATTAGTAGATCTACACGACAGATATAATGGCGCTGGTCACCGATTAGTAGCTAAGCTGCTTAGTGAAGAAAAGTTAGCTTTAAAAGCAAATTTATTAACGAGGTTTCACGATGTTGATGAGCTTACAGCAAAATTAGAGCAAGCTGTTTATACTACAATCGAAAATCCGTTCCATTCTAATTCAATGAGGGGAGAGGTTCTTTGTGCAACTAATACAAGCATCCCCATCTAAAGCTACTATAAGAGTTCGAAAGCAATTGGTTGAGGCAATCTTATTTGAAAGGTTACTACCATACAGTGAACAATTTATCGATAATCAATTTTGTTACACAATCCAAGGAATGAAGGGAAGCTACTGCTGCTCTGGACGTCGGAGTGCGTTTGGTCGTATCCGCATACAACCATCATCTGTAGTTATGACTATGGATAATAATAGAAAAAGAGAGGTGTCGATTAAGGATTTAATTGAGGAATTAAACCAATATCATTTTAATAGCGAAACACTCTTAGCTGAATTAGAAGATACTATCTTCCTTACTGAGTGGAATGAGCTAAACCTAACTCAGCCTCCTTCAAGGCGAGAGTTAAGTTTGGAAGAGCTAGAATCAGCTATTGTAGAAGGTCACCCGTATCACCCTTGCTTTAAATCAAGAACGGGCTTTACCATTCAAGATCATTATTCATATGGACCAGAAGCGAATCAACCTTTTTCTATTGTTTGGATTGCGGTGAAAAGAACTGAGGTAAGTTATTCGTTTCCTAAAGAAGAGCAAAGTTTTTGGCAAAATGAATTAGGAACTACAGTGTGGAAAGACCTTGTCCTGGAGCTTTGCCAATGTGGTGGGCAGCTTGATGAATACATACTATTTCCTGTGCACCCTTGGCAATGGCAACAAATAAAAGAGCATATTACTGAGCAGTTAGAAAGTCGAGACATTCTACTATTAGGTGAATTTGGAGACCTCTATACTTCCACTCAATCTGTTCGTACTCTTATCAATCAGACGACGCAAGGGCGGTCATCACTAAAGCTAGCAATGAATCTAGTACATACCTCATCCAGGCGCACCCTTGCCCCACAATCTGTATGCGCAGCGCCTGCGATATCTGCTTGGTTAAAAGCTGTTGTGAGTTCAGATGATTTTTTAGTTAATGATAAGAGGCTAGTTATACTAGCAGAACATGCTGGTATGGTATATGAACCTAAAGACCCGATAAAGGCAAGTAAGATAGAAGGTCAGTTAGCTGCTATTTGGAGAGAAGATATTCATGGTTATCTTCGGGAGACAGAAGAAGCCATCCCCTTTAATGCTCTCATGCTAATAGAAAAAGACGGTCAACCTTTTGTGTGGAAATGGATCGAGGCATACGGAGTTAGTCAGTGGGTTGAGCAATTAATAGATGTAGCTGTCATCCCTGTTTGGCACCTGCTTTTAAAACACGGGATTGCCCTAGAAGCTCATGGACAAAATATGATACTAATTCATGAAAATGGCTGGCCAAAGCGAGTGGCGTTACGGGATTTTCATGAAAGCGTAGAGTATGTGGAGTCTTATCTAGATAGTAAAGAGTTTTTACCTGATTTCAAAAATACCCATCCCTCTTATGCGAATGCGAGCGAGAATCAATTTTATTGGATGTCCTCACTAGAAGCATTAAGGGAATTGGTGATGGATACATTATTTGTTTTTAATATAGCGGAGATCTCTTATGTGCTTGATGAGGCGGGGATTTATAAAGAGAAAGATTTTTGGCAACATGTTAATGAAGCATTAGCTACACATCTGAAAAATTTCCCTTCACTTAAATCGAGAGCGAAATTACTTAACTATACAAATGAATCTATATATGTTGAGTCTTTATTAACCAAGAAATTAAATAAGGATAACGATAACGAAGAGTTTCGCCACCTCGTTTCCAATTCCTTAATAAAAGGCCAAAAAGAAAAAGGGGGCTAAATATGATAATTGTTAATGATCAGTATTATTCATACGATGACTTGGAAGATCAGTTTGCGAGCTTTGAACAACAGCAGACATTGCGAGAATGCAAGAATAAAAGAATTGCGGTATGTCATGATGATGCATTTTTAGTGTTGGCATTGTGCTTATTTATTAGAAAAAAAGGTGGATCAATTGCCCCGCTTCATGCTACTACGCCACTTGAGGGTGCGGTAAGGATAGCTATTAAAACCGATTGTCATTATCTCTTTTATCAACAAGTGGATGATCCTGTGATGTTGAATCGAAAAGTGGAAGAAAAGAGAGCTGTATTGGTTCAATTGAGCTCAGGTACAACTGGTGATCCAAAGTGTATCGAAAGGACTTGGAGTTCCATTGAAGAGGAATTGAATAACTACAATGTGGGTCTTAACATTAGTATGATAACTACTTCAATTGTTGCGTGTCCAATTAATCACTCATACGGCTTAATAAGTGGTGTACTCGCAGCAATAAAAAGAGGTTCTACTCCTGTTATCATTACCAATCTCAACCCAAAATACATACTAAAGAAATTGCAGGAATTTCCTATTCATTTGCTATATGCAGCACCTACTCTCCTTTATACTCTCTTAAGGCTTCTATCAAGAGATGAGCGTTTTTACGCGGTAATGTCATCGGGAACAAAGATGCCTGAAGCGTGGTTACATTCTTTAAAGGAAGTATCAGGTCGAGTCCTTCAACAATACGGCTGCTCTGAAGCGGGGTGTGTAAGTATAAATGCAAATTTAGACAAACCAGAAGAAATTGGACGCCCACTTTCTCATATCAATATTGAAAGTGGTGGAAGTAAAAACAAACCAAAGGAAATTATTCTCCATACTTCCGAACAGATAATTCATACAAAAGATATGGGATATGTTGATGAGCAAGGTAACCTTCATTTTGTAGAAAGAATGGATGACATGATTAATGTGGCTGGTTTAAATGTGTATCCTTACGAAATTGAAAATGTGATTCGTTCTTACAAAGGAATTTGTGATGTTGTCGTTTATAAAAAAGTGGATCCTTATGCACTAGAGCGTGTGTGCGCCAATTATATTAGTGAAGAGCCTATAGAGTCGTCGTTGCTAAGAGCCTGGTGCAAAAAGAAACTGGCACCTTATCAAGTGCCGATTGAATGGATACAAGTAGAGAAAATAGAAAGGATGGCAAATGGAAAAGTAAACCGCAAACAATTGGGAGGCATATATAGATGACACAAGAAGAAGCTGTTAAAACTCTCTATACTATCATGCAAAAAGATCTTAACCTACCAACACTTGCTTCTTTTAATGAAGATGCGAGGTTAAATGAAGATCTATGTATGGACTCAATTATGATCTTACAACTTATACTCCACCTTGAGGTCGACTATGGAATCGAAATATCCGATGAACAGCTTTCGCCGAACAATTTTTATAAGGTATCAAATCTAGCTACATATATTTGTGAACAATCAAATACACACTTATCAGTTGGTGAGTGTAGTGATTAAAGTGCATTGTTTTGTTAGTTGCGTATGTGAGGTAATTAAAAAAACAGAGGGACTTGATCATAGACCTTATTATTTTGGTGTATGGGATGCTGATTTTGACATACTTGAAAACTATGTTCTTTCTTACCACTCTGAAGTGATCGATCATGATTTCTTTTGTAAATGGTATGAACATTTATATGGGATTAAACTTCACCGTTGGTATAAAGAAGATGACTCCAAGGAAAGAAATTTAGAAACGCTTCTACACTTAATGGAAACGAAGCCCACAGGTCGCCATGTGATGGTGATGTTGGATTTATCGACTTTACCTGAACGCGAAAATAAGTTTCACCAGCGTCCATTTCCTCATTATGTGATGCTAGATAACACAGAAAATCCTAATGAATGGATGATGTTTGACCCTGACTTTCGGTGGGAAGGGGTGCTACCAAAAGAGCAAATTCTTGAAGCGGTTATGCAGCCATCTGTTGCTGGAGGGTATTATTTTGATGAAAGAGGGTTCGTTGCTCCGACAAATGAAATAATAAAAGCCTATTTTAGAACATGCTTAAAACTAAATGCTTACCCAATGACCGAAGCCATACATAAAATCGTCCTTGCTTATACAGAGGGGTCGGAATCACATCGCCTTCCTCAATTAGCAGAAGCGCTGAAACAAATACCGGT
Organism: Alkalihalophilus sp. As8PL; assembly: GCF_040939795.1. GTDB lineage: Bacteria > Bacillota > Bacilli > Bacillales > Bacillaceae_D > Alkalihalophilus > Alkalihalophilus lindianensis. The sequence goes on along the minus strand of NZ_CP162551.1, from coordinate 1,748,569 downwards.
ACTCGCGATTAGAAAGTATGCCTATGAACATGCTTTTGCTTATTTCTGGAAAGAACTTCATTTTACAGAAGATGAGTTTGAAGAGTGGTGTGATGAAATTGAGAGGTTGGTTAAGGGCTACACAACTCTTCAGTACCGGGCGATGAAATTAGCTATGACAGGAAAAGAAGAGCATAAAAAAGCTGTTATTCAACAAATTGATGAGCAGCTAGATCGAGAAAGTTCAATTAAATTTGGGTTGAAATGCTATTTTGATAAGTGGTGTGAACAAGAAACTACGTCGGATATACAATTGATTACGACAAAATAGGGAGGTTTTTATGAACTTATCATTATGCACCATTACCTTTAGACATCATTTACAATCTTTAGAGCAAATCGCACAATGGGCTCATTTAAAAGGATTTGATGGTATTGAATTATGGGGCGTTCACGCAAGAAAAACACCTATTGAGAACCTTAAACTGTTAAAATCTATGGACTTAAATATTAGCATGTTAAGTGACTATTTACCTTTAGATCTGAACCGTGAAGAAACGAAATCTATGGTTGATCAATGCTCCTCACTTCTTACCGAATTGAATACGAATAAGTTAAGAACGTTTGCCGGAGCGAGAGCAAGTAAGGATCTATCTCAGCACGAGAGGAAATATATAGTAGACCAACTTCGCTTAATCTGTGAAAGGTTAGAGAACAAGGATCAACTATTACTGATAGAAACGCATCCTAACACATTAGCAGATAACCTTGAATCTACGTTAAGGCTCATCGAAGAAGTTAATCATCCATCCTTTAAAATTAATTATGATGCACTTCATATTTGGGAATCAGGAGCGGACCCTATTTTAGGATTTAAACTACTAGAGCCATATATCGCTCATGTACATTTAAAAAACATTCGGTCAAGGCAAGAATTAAATGTATTTGCTCCAAATAATGTTTATTCTCCTGCTGGAAGTAGAGAAGGAATGGTCTCCTTGTTCGAAGGGAGTATAGATTATTACTCTTTCTTTTCTGGTCTAATGAAAGAATTAGAAAAGGTAGACCTGTCCTTAGAGTGGTTTGGTGAAGATGTGTTTGAAGTACTTTCTCATGATTTAAAAGAAATTAGAATGATCGATCAATCTCTAAAGGTACACTCATGAGGTAAATAGATTAATAATAAAATGAATTTTTATCAATTTATACTAGAAGTCCTTCTGCTTAAAATAGAGAGCGATATTGGTCAAAGAAGATAAATAAAAAGACACTGAGAAGAGGTACAATCCATCTTCTCAATGTCTTTATTTTTAGATTGAACCTTTAGGACCTACTCGTTTAAACTCTTCTTTAATGTCTTGTAAATAAGCAGGGTTAGCCAACACATCATACCCTGTTGCAGCTAATGTTTTAGCACCAAGAATCATGGCTTCAAATCCTCTTGAGTCTCCAGCGGCATCACGAAAACCGGTGGTATGACCTGAATGAGGGCAATCGTCCATTTTAATATAGGGGTGAATGGCTGGTACAACTTGGCTAACATTGCCCATATCAAGTGAGCCATGATCCCGATCTGTTTCAATTTCTTCTGGTTTCACACCTAGTGCGATTAGGTTTTGACAATAGAGTTCTGATAGTCCTTCATTTGTATGTAAATTATCATAACCAAGCTCATGATTTGAAATGTCAAACTCACAGCCTGTTGCAAGAGCTGCAGCTTCTGCGCAACGCTTTACCTTCTCTGACGTTTCTTGAAGAACGTTTTTATCATTTGCTCTTACATAAAACTGGGCTTGTGCACGAGCTGGTACCACATTGACAACATCACCACCGTTCGTAATGATTCCATGAATGCGAACCTCATCAGGAAGATGTTGACGTAAGGCATTAATTAAATTAAACGTTTGAATAACTCCTTCAAGGGCATTGACCCCTTCATCAGGACTAGCAGCCGCATGTGCAGGCTTTCCATAGAAATCAAATTGAACGGCTTCCATCGCCATAGATGATCCGCTTCTCTCATGAATTCCAGACGGATGAACCATTAAGGCAACATCCAACCCCTCAAGGATCCCCTCATTAGCAAATGTAACTTTTGCTCCATTCGTTTCTTCTGCAGGAGTACCATAAACGATGACCTTTCCGCCTAATGTGTCAACAGCTTCTTTTAAAGCTATGGCAGCACCTGTACTCATCATCCCAATTAAATTGTGACCACATGCATGTCCAATTTCAGGAAGTGCATCGTATTCGGCGAAGTAGCCAATCGTAGGGCCTGGTTTATTTGAACGATAGGTGGCAATAAAAGCTGTTTCTAAGTTTACAATATTCGTTTTAACCTCAAATTCATGTTTGCGCAGTTCAGTTGTTAAAATTTCCATCGCTTTAAATTCTTTATTACCAAGCTCAGGGTTCTCCCAAATGTAGCGACTAATTTCAATCCATTGATCTTTATGCTTTTCAATTGTTTCAAAAAGAGCATCTTTGTTCATATCTTCAACTCCTTACTGATTCTTTATATCTCCATATTGCAAGTTTAATGCCAAGTAGTCAAATGGCTATTCATAAATAAATCTTTTAATTAATCATATTTTAAAAGGACTATTGGTTGTTATTGGAGAACCCATTAAGTACAACAAAGGAGAGAGAAGGGGAAGAATGAAGCGGCGAGAAATAGTTTTAATTGCAGGATCTGTTGAGACAAGAGAGGCATTAAGTGAACAATTACATGAAATCATTGGGGATTTTATTGATGTACAAAGTTTTGCAGTAGATGAAGATGAAGTGCCATTTATTCATGATCAATTAATATTACTATCTTCTAGTCAAATTAAACGAGAAGTTGACGAATACATAGGGGATGGGTGCTCAGTAATCATAGCTAAACGGATTATAAATTTTTCCTCGATTGAAAAGTTGTTTCTTATTCCAGAAGGTGAAAATGTTTTATATGTGAATGATTTCCCTGAAACTGTAGATGAAGCTTTAAAATCCGTTAATAAATTTGGGATTGACCATTTAACGTTCATTGGACATGACCCGAGTAAAGTACCAGATCCATCTGTCTCTATAGCAGTGACTCCGGGCGAACTTGATCTTGTTCCAGAGTCTATTGATACTGTAATTAATATTGGCCCTAGACTTTTAGATATGTCAACAATGATTACAATTTTAAGTCATGTTTCTCTACTGGAATCAAAACAAGAAGCGGTGTCTGATCGATATATTCGAACTATTATTAGATTAAGCCAAAAATTAAGACTGGCAACAAGCGAAGCTAACCGTACGGCGGCTCATTTGAAAAAGGTGGTTGACGGTGTAGGTGGGGGCATTTTAGCAATTAAACAAGGAGTTATAACAGTGATCAATGAGATGGCCGAAACGATATTAGATCTTAGAAAAGGGCATATATCAGGAAGGAGTGTAAAGCAATCAATTAAAGATCAAGAGCTTCTAGAATTTATCGGTAACGCCAGTAAAGATGTAGATTTATTGACAATTAAAGGCCAAGAAATTATGGTTCAAAAGTTCTCGATTGAAGCGGATCAAACGATCGTATTGACTTTAAAAAATGTTAGTAATGATCGAAAGGTCGAGCTGCAAATTCGCAAAGATCTAAAAAAGAAAGGCCATTTAGCAAAATATCAATTTGAGGATATTATTGGAGAACACCCAGTATTAGCTTATACAAAAAAAATAGCAGAAAAGTTAGCCAAGACCGACTTAACCATTTTAATTGAAGGGGAAAGTGGTACTGGTAAAGAACTGTTTGCTAGTGCACTTCATGTGGCATCAAATCGAAACAGCGGACCATTTTTAGCGGTGAATTTCAGTGCACTTCCTGAAGACCTTGTAGAAAGTGAATTATTTGGCTATGAAGAGGGTGCTTTTACTGGAGCTAAGAAAGGTGGTAAGAAGGGGCTGTTTGAGCAAGCGAATGGGGGAACGATTTTTTTAGATGAAATTGGTGATATTAGCTTAAAGGTACAAGCAAGGTTATTGCGTGTTTTGCAAGAAAAAGAGCTCCTACGCATAGGGGGAGATCATATTATTCCACTTGATGTACGAATAATAGCTGCTACTAATAAGGATCTCTTGAAATTGATTGATCAAGGGCAGTTTCGAGAAGATTTATATCATCGTTTGAAAGTTCTATTCTTGCACTTACCTGAGCTTAGAAAGCGCAGCTCCGATATCCCTTTACTAATCATTCATTTCCTTCATGAGCAAGGTCAGGGACATGTGAAAGTGAGTAATGACGTTATAGGTGTTCTGCAAGATTACCCTTGGTATGGAAATATTCGTGAATTGAAAAATACAATTGATTATATGCTAGCAGTTAGTGATGGCATAACATTAACAATTGATAATATTCCTGACGACCATTTTTTTCAAAGAAAAGTTAGCTCTGAGAATCCGTTACTTACTGCGCCTAGAGAAACATCTCCAGAGCTTCTTAACGAAGAAGAAATTAAAATGAATCCGGAAATGCTTTTTATTTTAAATACCCTTTCTACGTTGCAAAAAGAAGGAGGTGCAGTGAGTAGAAAAAAAGTTTCAATATTAAGCAAGCAACAATTTACTTATGAATTATCAGAACAACAAATAAGGCATCGTTTAGATCTACTAGAAAAAAGTGGTTATATAAAAAAAAGAAGAGGACGTGTTGGAACCAAGATCTTACCAAAAGGAGAAGCTATCCTACGCTCTCAGTAACTCTATTAATAAAAAACAGAGCCCTTTACCGCAATAATAGCGAAAAAGGGCTGACCTTTCCTAAGATCAATAGAATCCGATAAGAACAGCAACAATAATAAAGATCGAACCTAATCCAAATAATAATAATTGAAACTTAATTTGAAATTTGAACCATTTACTCCAGTCAAGACGGGCAACCCCTAAAACCCCCATTAAGGCTGCTGAGGTTGGAACGATTAAATTCGTAAACCCATCTCCAAGCTGAAAAGCTAATACTGCAACTTGTCTTGATACTCCAGCCATGTCAGCTAAAGGTGCAAGCAAAGGCATTGTTAATGCAGCTTGACCTGTACCAGAGACTACGAAGAAGTTAAAAATCGATTGGAACACGAACATTAACCAAGCGGAAACTTCAGCAGGAAGGCCATTAAATAATTGTCCTGCAGCAAATAAAATTGTGTTTAACACAGATGCCATACTTGGGTCATCACCGCCTAAGATAATAACAATTCCTTTTGCCATACCCACAATTAGAGCAGCCGGTAACAGATCCTTGGCTCCCGTTTTAAAGCCATCAGCAATATCGTTTATGTTCATTTTATTTAACTTGAAAATGACACCAATAATACCTGCTACTAAACCAATCGTAAAAAATTGAGAAGCGATTTCGGGAATGTAGTAGGCATGATATATAACACCCCAAACAATCCAAATCACTCCAAGAAAAATAGTTATTAATACGAGACTGTGACCAAAATTGAAAGTAGATTTTATATCTTTCTGCTCGAAGTCCTTGCGGAAATAAGCATCTGAATCATATGAAAGAGATCTTGTTGGATCTTTTTTTATTCGAGAAGCATAAAGCATTGTGTATATAACCCCAATTAAAGTGAAGACAGCCCACATTGTTAGTCGAAAAGGAGTCCCACTCATCACAGGTACATCAGCTAACCCTTGGGCTATAGCAACTCCGAATGGGTTCATCCATGACGTAGCAAAGCCGATTTGTGTTGCTACATAAGTAATCATCACGCCTGTAATGGCATCATATCCAAGTGCTATCACAAGAGGGATAACAATTAACGCAAAGGCTATGGCTTCCTCTCCCATACCAAATACAGCCCCACCTAATGAGAAGATGATGAATAGAATTGGAATGACAAAAATTTCTTTTCCTTCTGTTCTTTTAATAACAGATAAAATGCCTTCTTCAACTGCTCTTGTTTTCATAATAATTCCGAACGAACCACCAATGATTAATATAAATGCAACAACACCGACAGCAGACCCCCATTTACTACCTGAAACGAGACCTTCAAATACGTAGTTTAAGAAACCGGCACCTCCACCTGGTTCAAAGAGTGATACACCTTCACGGACGGGGTTCCCATTTTCATCTTCAATTATTGAAAAGCTTTCTGGAATTAGTACAGTTCGTGTGTCTTCATTTCCCTGACTATCTGTATAGGTGAGATCTTCAGTTTGGAATTCTCCAAGTGGAACGAGATAGGTAAGTAATGAAGCTGCAAGCACCACAAAGAATATAATGACAAATGTATCTGGCATTTGAAACTTCCTTTTTTTGTTTGACAAGTTAGCCACATCCTTTAGAAATTGTATGATTACTAACTTGCAATAATTATGCCAAAATTATAAATAGTTATGGGCGTGATATGAGTGAAGGAATAACTATTTAAAAGGTTTCTATTGGTTTTTTATGGGTCACCCTATTTTAGTGGGTATACCACGCCGGAAATTAAGAAGAAAGGTAGTAAAAAGCAATAAAAATAGATTGAAATATGTTTAATAGGGGTATTAGTTAGCAAATAACAATTAAAGTGCGTGGAGGGTATAATGAGCAGCCAAAGAAAAAATCGCGAGGAAGATGCATTTATTTCAACGATTAGTGACCCTATTGTAAGAGATCAAATTAAAAGGATGTTAGATTCTTATTATAGAGAAGGGTATAGAAAGGGATTTGAAGATGGTTTGCAAAAGAATGGTAGACATTTAGATGAGACAAAATTAGGATAAAGATAATCAGGGCAGCTTCCGCAAATTGCGGGCTGCCCTGAATTTTATTCGATTTCTAATATGCGATATCCGTGTTTTTCAATATCAGCCGTTACTTTGTTAAGGTGAGGAGATTTTTCAATCTTAATTAAAATTCGGCGTAGATAAGAAGAATCTGATTCAAAAGCAATATCGGAAATAATGTTAATATCGTACTTTTGTAAAATCTTTGTAATTGAATGGAGCGTTCCAGATTGATTATGTACACCAAGTAAAATACGAGTGCCTTCTACCCCAACCCCAAAACAATCCTCCAATGTACGCTCAATAAAAGATCGCTTCACAATCCCAACGAATTCACCGTTATCAAGCACTGGAACAAATGGATATCTTACAATGATTGGTAGACAATCTTCAAAATGACTACTATGTAGATCAACACTTTCGTTCGCACTAACATCAATACAGTTAGAAATCGCGTGTTGATACAGTTCGAGAAGTGTAGTCTGTTCGTCTTGTGTTTCGAGGTATTCAAGGATGGAACGTTTACTTAGTATACCAAGATAGGAGCCTTCATCATTAATAACTGGTAAGCTATAATGAGAACCTTTCATTGTTGCGAGTGCATCTTTAATGGTCATCGGTGAACTTAGAAGGGTTAGCTCCTTCTTTGGAGTGAGGCAATTACGAATAAACATTCTATTTTCCCCCTTATGAATATAATATATATCTATTATACTTTGTTTTTAGTTGCTATAATATCATAATTTTCAGAAATATATAATGCTAATGGAGTGGAGGTGAATTAAGTGTACGAAACAAACAAAGGAACAAAACCTCTAGTGGAGCGTTATGGTTTAGAAGCTATTCCTAAACACGCACAAAATACTTCAGCTATTGAATATACGTTTATACAAATGGCGATATCGGTTAATGCAGGAAACGTTCTTGTACCAGCATTAGCAGTGCTCGAAGGTGGCTTAACGTTTCTACAAGCCGTTCTATCTACGGTTGTCGGTGCCGCTTTTGCTTTCATATGTGTATCTTTCCTTGCGTTGCCTGGTGCTAAATATGGCATTCCAGCCCAATACTCTATACGAGCAATCTTAGGTGTAGGAGGGACGCGTTACTTGGCTTCACCTATTAGGACGGTTACATCGATGTATTGGTTTGCTGTTCAAACGATAGGGGGGACTTACTTAATAAAGGAATTAATCGAAAGAACCTTACATATTCAATTTCCTTTTCTAGGCATTGCCCTTGTAATGGCTACTCTTATGGCAGTTTTAGCTTTAATAGGGTTTGAGGCAGTGAAAAAAGCGACAAAGTATTTCCTTCCTATTCTTTTTGTTGGAGGGCTTGTCATGCTCTTTATTCTACTAACGAGCGAAGTGGAAGGAAGAACATATGAAACTGTAATCAATAGTCCTTCATCTGCTCCGTTAGGCACCATGCTCTTCTTTGCTAGTTTAGCCTTTGTCCAATATGTATCAGGCGTCAGTTCAGCCTCAGACATGGCCCGTTATGCAAAGAGTGAAAAGCATGCTTTTTATGGCTTGTTTTTAGGGAATCTGAGTGGCTTTTTCTTAACGGCTATTCTAGGTGCGTACACGGCTGCTTTAGCTGGAAGTGTGAACCCTTATGTCATATCAAGCCAGTTAACGAACTCAACACTAGCTCTCACTATTATTTTGGTTGCTGCGATGGCCTCAATGGTGATGATTAATATCAGTAATGCATATACCGGGGGATATAGCTTATTAAATAGTTTACCTAGCTTAGGAAGGGTGAAGAGTGCTGTTCTTTTTGGCTGTTGTGCTATCATTCTAAGTTCATTTCCGATTTTAGTAGAACAAGCACAAACCTATATTTCTTATTTAGGTGCACTGATTATTCCTATTTCTGCAGTGATTGTGTTTGACTTTTTACTCCTTAAGAAGCGTAGGTTCACAGAGAAAGATTTCTTAGGGTTAGCGCGTGGTGACTATCAATATAACTTCCAAGGCCTAAGTGCGTCGTTTGCTGGAATGGCACTTTATTTATTGCTGCCAAACGGTTGGTCCCCAGGGTTCATTGCATTTATTGGGACGGGAGTGATTTACTTAATCATTTCCTTGAAATTTAAAAGAAAGAATGAAAGTAATCAAGTGGAGAATATAGGATGAGTGAGCTTTTAATTTGGAGTATGGGAAACCTAGAACTATAATTCAATGTAACTGATGGAGGAGGAATGTAAATGAGAATCGATATTTGGTCCGACTTTGTTTGTCCGTTTTGTTATATAGGTAAACGTAAGCTAGAAAAAGCACTAAAGCAATTTAAACACCGTGAAGAGGTAGAATTGGTATTTCGAAGCTATCAACTAGACCCTACTGCGAAACGAGACAACGATGAACACCTATACGATGTTTTGGCAAAAAAATATGGTATGACTCGAGAAAAAGCTAAAGAAATGAGTGATCAAATCACGGAACAGGCGAAAGAAGAAGGACTAGATTTCAATTTTGATACATCGATTCGTACGAACACAGCTGATGCTCATCGATTAGCCCATTTTGCTTACGAACAAGGCAAAGGACTAGAGCTGACTGAGCTACTATTGAAAGCGTACTTTACCGACTCACTCCACATTGGAGATCATGAGATATTAAGCGATTTTGCACAAGAAGTAGGAATGGATAAAGGAGAAGCACTTAATGTATTGAAAAGTAACAAATTCATAGACGTCATTAAGCAAGATCAACAAGAGGGTATTAACATTGGTGTGCAAGGCGTTCCTTTCTTTGTTTTTAATCATAAATATGCTGTATCAGGTGCCCAGCCTACTCATGTCTTTTTAGAAGTGCTTGAAAAAGTGAAAGAGGAGCAGAGCGAGCTGACGATTATCGAAAGTAATAAAAGCGAAGGGGCTCATTGTAGTAATGAGTCATGCGATAGTTAAGAAAATCTTTATTTAAGGGAACCCTTTATTCTAAAGGGTTTTTTCTTTTGTATCGGGTGAGAGAAAATGTGAATACTTCTAATAGGATAAAGTATTCACATTTTAATCGTTGACATGAAGGGGGTTTGGTGGTAATTTAATTATACTATTCCGATTAACTAACTAAGGTTTAATGTGAGGGGAGCAATAATAAAATGAAGAAATTATTTTATCTTTTAATCGTACTAATGTTAATGATAGTGCTAGCAGCTTGTGGCGCAACTGATGAAACAGAGGAAGGTAATGGAGATACGGCAGATACAGAAGAAACCACAGATGCTAGGGAAGATACATCTTGGGCAGAAGTTGAAGAGTCTGGAGTGCTTGTTGTAGGAACATCAGGGACATACGCTCCCATTACTTTTTACGATGAAAGTAATGAATTAACTGGATTTGAAGTAGAGCTTGTTAAAGAAGTGGCTGAAAAATTAGATCTTGAGATTGAGTTTAGCACGATGGACTTTGATGGAATTCTTCCATCATTACGTAATGGTCAAATCGATGTAGCTGCTCATGATTTTGCCATTACAGAAGAGCGTAAAGAAACGTTTGATTTTGTTATTCCACATAAATATTCTTATGGATCAATTGTCGTTCGTGCTGAAGATGCTGATCGATTCGAGAGTGCACATGATTTAGAGGGTGTAAACGTTGCACTTGGTTCATTGACAAGTAATTATGCTATCTTTGCTGATAATATCGGTGCGAATGGAACAGCATATGATGGTGGGACAGAAGCGATTTTACGTGATGTTATCAATGGAAACACAGATGCTTACTTAAATGACCGCCTCGTATTGCAACGAACGATTGATGAATTTGGTGATGATCGTTTAGTGGTAGCAGATCAAGTGAAATACCATGCAACAGAAAGTGCAATGGCTGTGTTAAAAGGAAATGGAACATTAAAAGAAAAGTTAGATGAAGCAGTACAAGAGTTAATTGAAGATGGTACTGTAGCTCGTTTATCTGAGGAGTTTCTAGGTGAGGATGTATCTGAACCAGTTGATGAGTCAGAAGTTGTCAGTCTAGATGGAGAATAAAGAAATATGAAGAAATACAAGGACTTGTCCTTGTATTTCTTTTTTGGACGTTCATGAGGGAGGGAATTAAATGATGGAATGGTTTCAACAAATACAGTGGGAATATTTATATGATCCGGAGCTAGCATGGAATTCACTTCCTTTTTTACTTGAGGGTTTAAAAGTAACTATGATCATTGCTCTATTTAGTATGTTCTTTGCCCTCATTCTTGGGGTAGGGATCGGTATCGCAAGAATGTCTAAATTCTGGTTTTTGAGGTGGCCTGCAAGAATTTATATATCATTCATGAGAGGAACACCTTTATTAGTCTTTATTTTTATCTTGTATTATGGGATACCTGTATTAGGGGTTGAATTTAAAAGTGCTATCGTCGCTGGTATCGTAGGGATTAGTCTTAATTTTGCAGCTTATAATGCAGAGGTGGTCAGGTCTGCTATTATGTCTGTGCCACGCGGACAATGGGAAGCTGCTACTTCACTTCAAATGAGTTATATACAGACACTAAGGCGAATCGTTATTCCTCAAGCAACACGAATTGCCTTACCACCAACTTTTAATATATTTATGGATATTGTAAAAGGAACCTCTCTTGCATCAGTTATTACTGTTCAAGAGCTATTATATAGCTCTAGACTTGTAGCGGGACGAACTTATGATAGTATGACGATGTATATAACCGCTGCACTTATTTACTGGGTAGTTTGTATTGTGATTGGACATTTCCAAGAACGCTTGGAAAAACGTTATAATCGTTACCTGAGTCAGAGATAAAGGAGGTCTACTATGATTGAAATCTCACAATTACAAAAGAAATTTGATGACGTTACCGTTTTAGAGTCAATTAATTTTTCCGTAAAAAAAGGGGAAGTTGTTTGTTTAGTAGGTCCTTCTGGGTCAGGAAAGACAACACTTCTACGTTGTTTGAATTTATTAGAAACACCTAACCAAGGGACGATTCAGATAGGTGATAAACGCGTTGAGTTTGGCTCAAAACGTTTATCAAAAAAAGCTATAAAAGATTTACGAAGCTACTCTGGTATGGTATTTCAAGGTTTTCATCTATTTCCTCATAAAACAGTCATGGAAAATATCACTGAAGCACCATTAACTGTGAAAAAGGCAAGGAAGACAGCTGTAATTGAAGACGGAGAGAAATTATTGAAGAAGGTTGGCATGATTGAACATAAGGATAAGTATCCAGATGCATTATCGGGGGGACAGCAGCAGCGTGCTGCGATAGCAAGAGCGCTGATGATGAATCCCGATGTCATGTTATTTGATGAGCCAACTTCTGCTCTTGATCCCCAACTTGTTGGCGAAGTTCTACGCGTAATCGAAGAGCTCGCAAAAGAAGGACAAACAATGGTGATCGTTACACATGAAATGAACTTTGCGAAGCGAGTAGCAGACAAAGTATTATTCATGGACGGTGGTTATATCGTCGAGGAAGGTCCAGCTAAAGGGTTACTCGAGAATCCAAAAGAAGAACGAACTCGAGAATTTTTACAACTTTTAGGTGAATAGTGTACATGTTAGAATAAAAAGCATTGACATCGCCTTAATACTTTATTAAGATAAAATAACTTAGAAAATTTAAATAGTTTAAACTCTTATCAAGAGCGACCGAGGGACAGGCCCTATGACGTCCGGCAACCTCTAAGTTTTTACTTAGTCGGTGCTAAATCCTGCAGAGCAATAAGCTCTGGAAGATAAGAGGTGCGATCTTAATTATCAAACCTCTTTCTTGTTTAGAAAGAGGTTTTTTTATATTTATCTTCTGGAAAGTTAAGCTAAAACATTATTTAGTTATAAAGTTGAGTTTTCACATAAGGAAATCAGGCTTTGGGGGTGTATCATGATCGACATTAAAAGTGTTACGAAAGAATATAAAACAAAAAAAGGGACCGTTAAAGGAGTAGATAACGTAAGCCTTGAGATTGATCAAGGAGAGATCTTTGGAATCGTAGGGTATAGTGGAGCAGGTAAGAGCTCTCTTTTAAGATGTATTAATTTGATGGAAAAGCCAACTAGCGGAGAAATTTTTGTAGATGGTGTTAATCTAGTGAAGTTAAATGCTAGTAAGCTGCGCCAATCTAGACAAAAGATAGGAATGATCTTTCAACATTTTTATCTTGCTACTTCTAAAACAGTATTTGATAACGTTTATTTCGCTTTAAAGGCAGCAGGTAAATCAAAGACCGAGAGTCATAAGAAAGTGTTAGATTTATTGGATTTAGTAGGATTAGCTGATAAGGCGCAACACTATCCTAGTCAATTAAGTGGAGGTCAAAAGCAAAGGGTAGGTATAGCAAGAGCTCTAGCTAATGACCCGAAAGTATTGTTGTGTGATGAAGCAACTTCAGCTCTAGACCCAAGTACGACTCAAGCTATCTTAAGACTACTCAAAGATATAAATGAAAAACTAGGTTTAACGATCGTGCTGATTACACATGAAATGGAAGTTGTAAAAGAGATTTGTGATCGAATGGCTGTTATGGAAGATGGAAAAGTAATAGAGCTAGGAAGTGTCTATCAACTATTTGCTCACCCAAAAGAGAATCTAACAAAAGATTTCATTGATGGTGTGATGCAATTTAAATTACCTCAAGCTTTGGTTGAAAAGTGTAAAGGAACAATAGTGAAGATACATTTTCGAGGAAGGATTGCTGAAGAATCTGTTGTATCGGATGTCCTCAAAGGTTTTAATGTCCGGGCCAATATTCTCCATGGCAAAATTGAATATATTAAAGAAGTCCCTCTTGGTGTGTTTATTATGGAACTTAAGGGCACTAGTGATGAAGTGGAGCGAGTTCTTACATATCTAAATGAAAAAGCAGTAGGGGTGGAGGTGATGACAAGTGACAATGGAGACTTTGATTAATTTATTGCCAGAGCTCAACAAAGCATTCTTTGAAACGGTGTTAATGGTAGGAATTTCACTTTCTGTAGCACTAGTTGTAGGTCTTCCCTTAGGCGTTTTATTGTATGTAACAGATAAAGGGTTGTTCCTTGAAAATAGTTGGATTAAAGGGGTACTTGGCTTGATCGTGAACTTAATTCGCTCGGTCCCCTTTATCATTTTACTTGTTGCCCTTATTCCGTTAACAAAAGCAATTGTTGGGGGAACCATAGGCCCGGTCGCAGCATCTGTCTCCTTATCTGTTGCAGCGATTCCTTTCTTTGCACGGTTGGTAGAATCATCTGTGCGAAAGATTGATAAAGGGGTAGTAGAAGCTGCAATTTCAGTTGGGGCAAGTCCATGGTTGATCATAAAAGATATTCTATTAACTGAGGCTAAGCCTGGTATTATTCAAGGGATCACCATTACGACTATTAGTTTGATTGGTTATTCTGCGATGGCTGGTGTTGTCGGTGGTGGTGGAATTGGTGATTTGGCTATTAGGTTCGGCTATTATCGATACGATGAAGCAGTAATGTTTACAACGATTATTATTTTGATTGTGTTGGTACAAGTCATCCAATACACAGGTGACCTTATAGCAAAAGCGATAGATAAAAGATAAAGTAGAGGAGAATGAACAATGAAAAAGTGGAAAACAGTATTACTTTCAACATTATTAGTGGGTACATTAGCAGCTTGTGGTTCAGGAGAAAGTGAAGAAGCCGCAGCTGACTCAGAAGAAAAAACAAAAATTACTTTTGGATCAACAGCAGGTCCTTATAGTGATATGGTTTCACAAGCAATCCAACCAGTATTAGAAGAGAAGGGATATGAAGTTGAAGTCGTTGAGTTTAGTGATTATGTTCAACCAAATATTGCTCTTGATAATGGCTCTATTGATGTAAATTTATTTCAACACAAAATTTACATGGAGAACTTTGCTGAAGAGAATGGGTTGGATTTATCAGAAGTGATTGTTGTTCCGACGGCTCCAATGGGGATTTATTCAAATAAATATGACTCTCTAGAAGGAATTGAAGAAGGGTCACAAATTGCGATTCCAAATGATCCAACCAATGCAGCTCGTGCTTTCTTAATACTTGAAGAAGAAGGATTAATTAAGGTTGATACTGATGTCAATCCACTTGTTATCTCAGAGCGTGATGTTGTAGAGAACCCCAAAAATATTGTATTCCAACCGATTGAAGCAGCGCAGCTTCCACGAGCTGTCGACTCCGTTGACTTATCGGCTGTGCCAGGGAACTTTGCTTTATCTGCTAACATGGATTTGCTAGATGCTTTGAAGCTTGAAAATATGCCTGATGAGTATAGAAATCGCGTAGTTGTTAACACAGAGGACTTAGATGAACCTTTTGTTCAAGATATTAAGGCAGCAGTAGAATCTGCTGAATTTGAAGAGGTTATAGATACAGAGTTCGAAGGATTTGGAAAGCCGGAATGGATGGAGTAACCATCGTTAAAATTGCGATAGAATAGTCGAAAGGAAAGTAGCGACTTATGCGTTATCTCCTTAAACAAACGTTTGATTAATAGAAAAAAGGTGACTCGTTAGGAGTCACCTTTTTTTATTAGCATCATAATTATTGTTTGTTGTTAGCGTGAGGAGGAGGTCCTGGCACTCCAGCATGAGGTGGTGGCCCAGGTTGTCCAGCATGAGGAGGACGATTTCCTTTCACATCGTCATTTTCACCTTCATCTTCATCTTCCTCAACATTACTATGAAACTGATACAATCCAGTCGTATCAGTAATAGTTTCTAAGAAAGTAACAGTAGGGAATTGACTTGCAAGCTCTTGTCCACCTAAATCACTTTGAAAGAGGATCGTTGAATCAGTTTCAAAGTTAACGATGGACCAGTTGTTTGATACCTCAATATTAAGAGCACCATCATGATTACGGATATAGTCAATGATAACTTCACGATTCTCATCTGTAGAAGCAAGGATCGTTTCAGCGTTATCTAAATGACCGCCACCCCCACCAGCACGGTAATTATTTGTTGCTACTAAAAACTCATCATCAGTAGTAACTTCTTCACCTTGATACGTTAGACCAACAATGCGTTCTCCAACTGGCTTGGTTACATCAATTTGATACTCAACGCCTTCAATTGTATCGAAGTCAAAGCTAGCGAAATCTGTATTAATTAAATATTGGTTATCAGAACTAGTTGGATCAATCTGTAAGAAGTTTCTAGCCGATTGTTCTAACCATGTATTAAGCTCATCACCGTTTACTTTAACGACATGTAACGTATTTGGATAAACATAGATGTCATTCACATCGCGAATCGCAATCGAGCCAGCATCGACACTCGTATAAGCGCCGCCTCTTCCAGCACGGAAAGGAGCTGCAGCTGAGAGCATTGGCATTTCTTCATATTGTGTCCCTTCGAAGTTCTGCTCCATATAATCTAACTGCGCTTCATTGATTAATTGAACAACTTCATTATCCATCACACGAGAGAAATACGTATTTAGGTCATTAGCAGTTTCCCCTACAGGGCTGTTAACATATTCGATTGTTGCTAAATGGGTATCTTCTACAAGAGCGACCATTTCGGGGTGTGGCTCATATTCTGCGGTAGATTTTGCTTCGCTTTGTGCAGAAGCTATTTCCCAACCTACTTCAGTATGGTGTAAATCAAATTCAATCACTCCAAGATGACTGCCCCATGAGCCTGGCATTACGGTTGGAACACCATTTACCGTTCCATTGGTTGCATCAATACCATCGATGTTTGAGTAAGAATCTGTTCCAGGGAACACATTATGTTGGTGACCAAGGATCATTGCATCAATGCCTTCAATTTGAGACAATTGATAGGCTGCATTTTCACTTGCATTCTCTGATGGATCAATACCAGAGTGAGCAACAGCTACTATAATATCCGCTCCATCTTCTTTCATTTGAGGAATGTATTTATTTGCTGAGTCAATAATCTCTTCCACGTAAACTTCTCCATCAAGGTGCACTCGATCCCAAGTCATAATTTGCGGGGGAACAAATCCAATTACCCCAACCTGAAGAGCTTCGCCATTGATATCTTGTTCTATAATAGTGTAAGGATCATAACGTAGTTGGTCTGTATCTTCATTATAAATATTTGCACTTAACCAAGGGAAGTCAGCTTTAGCAATCGTTTCATCTAAATACTGAAGCCCAAAGTTAAATTCATGGTTTCCAAGTGTAGCAGAATCATAACCCATTAGATTCATAGCATCCATAATGACATGAGGGTCATCAGCACCGACTGGGTCAACAAGAGCTAACATATCACCGAAAATACTACCTTGAATAATATCTCCATTGTCTAAAAGAAGAGTATGTTCATTGTTTGCACGAATCTCTTCAACTAAGGTATGTACTTTAGCAAGGCCGAACGAGTTGTCTTCTACATCATTCATATAGTCATAAGGCATCATGTATGCATGAATGTCAGTCGTTCCCATAATAACTAGCTTCTCTGTATCCTCTTCATTAGCTGCACTTACTGTAGATAAGGGAAGCATGAGTAATGTAATGATCATTAAGCTAAGAAATGCTTTTTTAGTAAAGAACCTTTCCAAACAAATCACTCTCCTTGGTATGTTATTGTAATCGCTCCCATCATAGCAACAGCTATATACCTCGTAAAGGACTTAAAGGACAAATCCAACCATTTAATTAGCATATTTTGTAGAATTTTAGTATTTTTAGGTCTAAATTCCTTGTTAAATATATTATTTAGACTCATACTTTTTGGCACGAAAAAAAACCGTTCACTAAAAAAGCAAACGGTTTTTTTATCGGTTATCTATTAAGTTCTACATCACGTAAGAATAATGTTGTACTTGGGAATTGCCAGAAGCCTTCTACATCATCTCTTACACCAGCAATGATTTCAGGGAAATAAAGATAAGCATATGGCGATTCTGCAGCTAGCTCATTTTGAGCTGCTTCGTAAAAATCTAAACGTTCTTGCTCATCAATCGATTCACGAGCTTGTTGTAAGAGAGAATCAATTTCTTCGTTATCAATGAAAGAGCGGTTACCAGCTGGACCTTTGTTATCGGAGTGGAAGACTGGATATAAACCATAGTCACCATCAAGGGTAACGGTGCCCCAACTGCCTAAGAACAGTTCCGATTGTCCTTGACCTGCTCGCTCTAAATACGTACCGAATTCATACGTATCAATCTCTACGTCTACACCAATTTCGGCTAGTTGGTATTGAAGTGCTTGAGCTAGATCTTGTCGTTCACGGTCGTCATCTGTAAGAATTGTTGTTTGAAAACCATCAGGATAGCCTGCTTCTGTTAGTAGATCCTTCGCTTGTTCACGATCATATTCAATACGATCAATGTTATCGCTATAACCAAAAACATCTGGAGCGATTGGGCCATCTGCAATCAAACCTGTACCGTCTAACACTCCATCTATTAATGCTTGTTTATCCACAGCCATATGAAGAGCCCGTCTAACGTTCACATCATCAAACGGTTCTTTTTCTGTATTAAATCCTAAGTAAACCATGCGAGTACTGTTTGATTGTTGCACAGACGTTTCGGCACCATTTTCTACCCGTGAAACATCACTAGGGTTTACTGGGAAAATAATATCTACTCCGCCTGTTTCAAGTTCGGCGATACGTGTTAAGTCCTCAGGAATAACAGTGAAAGTGACTGAATCTACTTTTGCTTGTTCTTCATGCCAATAGTCATCATTTTTCACAAGGGTAACAGATTGTCCTGGGGTACGTTCTTCAAATTTAAAATAACCAGTCCCCGCGGGGGCTTCATTTACTACTGAGAATGGTTGCCCGCCATTTTCCATATCTTCATAGGACGCTTCAATTGATTCTATGCTAATAATGCTTCCACCTGGGTGAGCAAGGTGAGCAGGAAGAGAAGAGAAAGGAAACTCAGTTTCAATATGTACGGTATATTCATCTTCAACTGTTACCTCTGTAATCATTCCAAATAAGAAAGAAACAGGTGCAGCAACCTCAGGATCACGGACACGATCTAAATTGGCTTTAACCACTTCTGCATTTAATTCAGAACCATCGTGGAACGTTACATCTTGGCGAATTTTCGCTTCCCAAGTTGTATCATCAATTTGCTCGAAGCTTTCCGCTAAAGCTGGCTGAATCGTAAGGTCCGTTCCCATATGTACAAGACGATCATAAATAGTAGAGTTGATCGAGTTTGAAACATTTTCGTTTGCACCATGCGGATCAAGCGAAACGGGATCAGATAAGACTGCGACTTTCAGGTCGCCTCCATCGTTATTTTCTGTTGACTGTTCCCCTTCATTCCCGGCATCTTCTGACGGTTCACTACTACAGGCAACGAGACCTATACTTAAAACGGAAAGAATGGCAGCTGACTTAAAAAAGGATGATAATTTCTTCATTGTAAAACTCCCTTCTGAAAATATTGAATGAGGCAATTACCTACCAAAATACAAGGAATTGCTAATAAAATCATAGCGTAAGCTACTGGAAATATCAATTTAACTTTTTGAATATAGGGAATTATCTAACAAAAATCTATGAATTACGTAGAAAAATAGTAATTGTCGACATGTTTCACGGGAAACATTTTCAAATAGTTATATAAAAATGCTGAATATTGATGTTTTTGTAGAAAGATTTCGCCCTATGAGAAAGAGGGTTTGGACATACTTGTACTGAACTCTTTATGAAAGAACAAGCGATAATAGCTCCAATAATATGATAGGTAACCTTACATCATTACGGAAAGTATTTGAAAGAAATGCTAGGATAACGCTACGTAAGAAAGAAGCTTTTTACATAATGATAAAGAAAAATGATCAAGGGTTTGACATTATGTATGATGTATTTGTCCTATGAGACACGTAGAATAAAAATTAAAGTCGGACTATTCTTACAATTATCCGTTCTACTCACAGGTTACTGATGGTGAGATCACTTACATTTGCTTAGGGGGAATTTAAATGTCAGATCACGTAAAAATTGGACTTATTCAAGCATCAAATGATGTACATGGTGACGAGCCGGTAGCTGTTCATAAAGAAAAAGCGATTGAAAAGCATATTAAGTTAATCCGTGAAGCTAAAGCAAAGGGTGCACAAATCGTTTGTTTACAAGAAATCTTTTACGGACCGTATTTTTGCTCAGAACAGAAAACTAAATGGTACGAAGCAGCAGAAGAAATTCCAAATGGTCCGACAACAAGATTGTTTCAAGATTTAGCCAAAGAGCTTGAAATTGTAATTGTTCTCCCAATTTATGAGCGGGAAGGAATTGCAACTTATTACAATACCGCTGCAGTTATTGATGCGGATGGATCCTATTTAGGGAAATATCGTAAACAACATATTCCTCATGTTGGAGTGGGTGAGGAAGGTTACGGGTTCTGGGAGAAGTACTACTTTAAACCTGGCAATATGGGATATCCCGTTTTTGATACGGCATATGCAAAAGTTGGTGTGTATATCTGTTACGACCGTCATTTTCCGGAGGGTGCTAGATTGCTAGGGTTAAATGGTGCAGAAATTGTATTTAACCCATCGGCAACAGTAGCGGGCTTATCAGAATATTTATGGAAGCTTGAACAACCAGCCCACGCAGTCGCAAATGGATATTATTTAGGGGCTATTAATAGAGTTGGGGTAGAAGCACCTTGGAATATGGGTGAATTCTATGGCCAATCTTATCTCGTAAATCCTCGTGGACAATTTGTCTCAGTGGCCAGTCGTGATCAAGATGAAGTTATTATTGGAGAAATGGATAAGAAAATGATCCGTGAAGTACGTGATACTTGGCAGTTTTATAGAGATCGTAGACCAGAGACGTACGATGATATGACAGCACTACTTCCTTAATACGAAAGACTTGTAGGTTTTGCATAGATGAATGTTATCTATGTAAAACCTTATTAATTAAAAGAAAACAAAATCAATCGTTTATTGCTTGATAAAAAAGGAGGTCTTTCATTGAGTGAGCAACGTTTAATGCTAACGGTAGAAGATTTGGAAAAACAATTTCAAGAAGCTCATCCGGGGTTAACGAATAGAGAAGCAACGGAGGAAGCTAATCGATGTCTATATTGTTATGATGCACCCTGTATAACCGCTTGTCCGACAAGTATTGATATTCCGCGTTTTATCAAAAAGATTGCCTCAGGGAATATGAAAGGATCTGCGAAGACTATTATGTCTGCCAATCCAGTCGGTGCAAGCTGTTCGCGAGTTTGCCCTACAGAGGAATTATGCGAAGGGGCGTGCGTGTTAAATCACTCTACCAAGCCGATCATGATTGGAGACCTACAAAGATATGCGACAGATTGGGCGATGAAAAATGAACAAGTTTTATTTAAAGCAGGCCAAAAAAATGGAAAGACCGTCGCGATAGTGGGTGGGGGACCTGCTGGATTATCAGCAGCTCGTGAGCTTGCTCTCATTGGCTATGATGTCACAATTTATGAAGCTGAAAAGGAAGCTGGTGGATTAAATACGTATGGTATTGTTTCTTTCCGTCTTCCACAACGTGTTTCATTCTGGGAAGTTGATCAAGTGAAAAGCCTTGATGTCAAAATCAAAACAAATACACGCATCGGGGTAGATGTTCCGGTGTCTGAGCTTTTAGCTAATTATGACGCAGTGGTACTTGCCATTGGAATGTCTAGTGTGCCTAACCTTGGGATCGAAGGAGAGGAACTAGAAGGAGTGCATGATGCAATTGAGTTTGTAAAAGCAACTAAATCAGGTCAATTGACTGAAGAATATATCGGTAAGAACGTAGTAGTAATCGGTGCAGGTAATACGGCCATTGATGGTGCGACCTGTTCTGTACGTCTTGGAGCAGAAAATGTGAAAATTCTCTATCGTAGAACGCTTGCAGAAATGACTGCTTATGATTTTGAATACGAATTCGCTAAACAAGACGGGGTAGAATTCCGCTGGTTAACAGCGCCAAAAAGAATCATTGGAGATGAACACGGAAAAGTTCAAGCCATCGAATGCATCAAGATGGAGTTAGGTGAACCAAGTGAAGATGGACGGAGAAGACCGATAGCTGTTGAAGGGTCAGAGTTTACATTAGAGGTGGATGCGGTCATTAAAGCGATCGGCCAAACACGCTATGTGGATTTAATCGAGCAGTTTGGATTAGAGCATGATGGTGGGGTCGTAAAAGTAAACATGGAAGACTTTACAACGTCTAATGAAAAAGTATTTGCCTGTGGAGATGTTATTTTCGGTAAGGGCCAAGGTGAAGCGATGGTCGTAACAGCTGCAGAACAAGGGAAGCAAACGGCTTATGCTCTTCATCAAAAGGTGCTTGGAGGCGTGAAAGAAGAGACGGCATAACCCAAATCAGAGGAGGTAGTTGAATGGCTGACTTACGAATTGACTTTGCAGGAATTAAATCCCCGAACCCTTTTTGGCTAGCATCAGCGCCACCAACCAACTCAGGTTATCAAGTGCAACGTGCATTTGAAGCAGGGTGGGGTGGAGCCGTTTGGAAAACACTTGGGGATCCTATTTTAAACGTATCCTCACGTTTTGCGGCTGTGAGTTTTAATGGTCAAAAAGTTGCGGGGTTTAACAATATTGAATTAATTACAGACCGGCCGCTAGAAGTGAACTTAAAAGAAATTTATGAAACAAAGAAACGCTTCCCTGACCATGTGATTATTGCCTCTTTAATGGTTGAACCGCAACAGGAGAAGTGGCATGAGATTGTAAAACGGGTAGAAGATGTTGGTGTAGATGGGCTAGAGCTTAACTTCGGATGTCCTCATGGAATGGCTGAACGTGGAATGGGTGCAGCTTCTGGTCAAGTTCCTGAGCTCGTAGAAAAGCAAACGTACTGGGCAAAAGAAGTCGCCCAAACACCTGTTATCGTAAAATTAACACCGAATATTACTGACATTACGGTGACAGCTGAAGCCGCCGTTCGAGGCGGTGCGGATGCCGTTAGTATGATTAATACGATTAATAGTTTAGCAGGAGTTGATATTGACTCTTGGAATACTGTGCCTCATGTCGCTGGAAAAGGCGCCCATGGTGGGTACTGTGGACCAGCAGTAAAGCCAATTGCCTTAAACATGGTAGCAGAATGTGCAAGAAACCCTCATGTAAATGTACCAATCTCTGGTATGGGAGGAGTATCCAACTGGGAGAATGCGGTTGAATTTATGTTAATGGGTGCTACCGGTGTTCAAGTTTGTACTGCGGCCATGCACCATGGTTTTAGAATTGTCGAGGATATGATTGATGGATTAAATAACTACCTAGATGATAAAGGGATTGCTTCGGTAATGGATATAGTAGGTAAAACCGTTACGAACTATTCCGATTGGGGTAACCTTGATTTGAATTATAAAGTGGTTGCACAAATTAATAACGATGTTTGTATTAACTGTAATAAATGTCATATCGCTTGTGAGGACACCTCGCATCAATGTATTGATATGTTAAAGGATGACCAAGGAAGAGACATTCTTAAAGTGCGTGAGGATGACTGTGTTGGCTGTAATCTGTGTTCTATCGTCTGCCCAGTCGATGGAGCGATTGATATGGTGGAGTTGAAATCGGAGTTACCACCGATGACGTGGAATGAACGTCAAGCGGCAATAGGTGCAGCAGGTAATTGTAGTATTCCTACCATCAAGTGAGTGTAATCGTATAGTAGGTAATCAATTTTTGTGATGAAGGTCAAAGGGGGACAAATAAATGAAGAAATTGATCAAGAACGGTACGATTGTAACGGCATCTGAAACATTTGAGGCAGACCTTCTCATCGAGGATGGCAAAATTGCAGCAATTGGTGCAAACCTTTCTTCAAGTGGAGCAGAGACGGTTGATGCAAAAGGTCGCTATGTGTTTCCTGGAGGGATCGATCCTCATACTCATCTTGAGATGCCATTTGGTGGCACCGTTTCTAAGGATGATTTTGAATCTGGAACGATTGCGGCAGCATATGGTGGGACTACCACAGTAATTGATTTTTGTTTAACGAAAAAAGGAGAGCCGATGCAGTCCTCTATTAATGAATGGCATGCAAAGTCAAAAGACAAAGCTGTTATTGATTATGGATTCCACTTAATGATTGGTGAGATTAATGATGACGTGTTGGCTGAGATTCCAAAAGTAATCGCTGAAGAAGGAATTACTTCTTTTAAAGTATTTATGGCCTATAAAAATGTTTTCCAAGCAGATGACGAGACGTTATTTAGAACGTTAGTTACTGCAAAAGAGCTCGGTGGTCTTGTGATGGTTCATGCAGAAAATGGAGATGTTATTGATTACCTG
This sequence comes from Alkalihalophilus sp. As8PL, assembly GCF_040939795.1. Lineage (GTDB taxonomy): Bacteria > Bacillota > Bacilli > Bacillales > Bacillaceae_D > Alkalihalophilus > Alkalihalophilus lindianensis. The sequence continues at coordinate 1,724,648 of NZ_CP162551.1, read as the reverse complement.
ACAAAGCAAGCTCTCAAAAAAGGGCAAACCGATCCTATCTACCATGCTCTAACACGTCCACCTGAAGTTGAAGGAGAGGCCACAGGTCGAGCATGTCAGCTGACTGGTCTTGCTAACTCGCAACTATATGTTGTACATGTGTCGTGTGAAAATGCAGTAGAGAAGATCGCAGAAGCAAGACGTAAGGGGTTTGATGTATGGGGTGAGACCTGTCCACAATATCTAGTTCTCGATCAAACGGCATTGGAAAAACCAAATTTTGAAGGAGCGAAATATGTCTGGTCTCCTCCTCTTAGAGAAAAGCATCACCAAGATGTGCTTTGGAATGCGCTGAAGAATGGAGACTTGCAAACGCTTGGGTCAGACCAGTGTTCGTTTGACTTTAAAGGACAAAAAGAGTTAGGAAGAGGTGATTTTACAAAGATTCCAAATGGAGGCCCTATTATTGAGGATCGAGTAAGCATCCTTTATTCAGAGGGGGTGGAGCAGGGGCGAATCTCGTTAAATCAATTTGTTGATATAACATCGACTCGGATCGCCAAGTTATTCGGGTTATATCCTCAAAAAGGAACGATTGCAATTGGAGCAGATGCAGATCTTGTTATATTTGATCCAACGGTAGAGCGTACGATTTCTGCAGACTCTCATCATATGGCAGTCGATTATAATGCCTTTGAAGGGATGAAAGTAAAAGGAGAGCCGGTCTCTGTTTTATCACGAGGGGAGTTCGTCATTCGTGATAAACAATTCGTTGGTTCAAGAGGGCAAGGGAAATACGTAAAGAGAGCTAAGTACGGTCAGACTTTAACGAGTGATGCGAACGAAGCAATTTCTAAATAAATCAAATTGGAAATGAGCCGCCACCTAAACATGATCGAAATAGAGAAGCTGGGGAGAGGGAAGCCAGTCACGCATGAACCTTTCTATGATGGATGAAAAGATGTATGATTGCTAGATTTCTAGCACATAAGAGGGGGATCTCGTGATGAAAAAAAACTCAAGTTATTTAAAGTCTCCTGACCTGCTTCCAATCACACATGGAGACCGTAAGATAAGTACATTAGGTTTCGCGATTATCTGGGTAGGGATGGCGGTCGTTTTAGCTGCGTTTGCTATTGGTGGAGAAGGGGTTCAATCTTTACCACTTGGATTGGTCGTCCTAGCCACTATTATTGGATCGATTGCTATTGGTTTATGTATGACTTTGACTGGTGATATCGGGGTTGAGCACGGTTTATCCTTCCCTGTTTACATGAGGGCTCCATTTGGAACAATCGGTACTCATATACCCTCATTAATACGTGGTTTTGTTGCTTCATGTTGGTTTGGAATTAATACGTATTTCGGTGCTACGGCGATGAATGGAATACTATTTGTTCTAACTGGATTTGACAATTGGTTTGTCTGCTTCCTCTTTTTTGCCGCGATCCAAGTTGTTAATACGGCACTTGGGATTAAAGCTGTTGAACGTTTTGCTGATCTTGCAGCACCTATTATCATCATCATATCAGCATGGATGTATACTACATTATCAGACCAAGCACTAGCTGCAGGACGTGACGTTTGGAGCTGGATTGAAAGCCCGGTAACTGGCGGGGCAGCAGTTACTGCATTTGCCATTGTGATTATGAGTAACATGGGATTTTGGGGGACGCTCGCTGCTGATATGCCTTCTATTTCAAGGTTTATTAAAGCTCCAAAATTGGAACGGAACTGGTTTAAACGTAACAGAGGACAAATTGTTGGAAGTCTTATAACTCTTCCTATTGTACAAACGTTCATGGTGATTATTGGGGCTGTTTCTTTCATTGCTGTATCTAATTACGATCCGGTAGTAGCCTTACAAGAAGCCGCTAGTGGAATCGTTCTTGGGGTTTTATTACTAATGATTGTATTCGCCCAGTGGTCGACAAATATTTCAGCTAATCTTATTCCGGCAGCAACAATTTTCTCAAACGTTGGCGGGCCTAAGCTCCCATTTTGGACTGGAGTAGTGGTTGCTGGCTTAATTGGTTTACTTGTACAACCGTGGAGTCTCTTTGGCATTATTATTCCTGCATTATTAATTGTCGGTGGTATCCTATCAGCGATTGTAGGAATTTTGGTAGCTGATTATTACTTTATTCGAAAACGCCGTGTGAATGTTGTTGATCTTTATAAAGAAGATGGACAATATCAATACTGGAAAGGGTTAAACATTGCAGGTCTACTTGCTTGGATCTTGGGCGGTGGAGCCGCATACTTTATTCAAACTTACTCATTTGTTGTTGGTTTTGTTGTGGGAGCAGCTGTATATTACGTACTCGCTAAATATTGGTGGTTCGAAAAGTATCAACAAGCTGAGCTACTTGACCCTAGTGATGAAAAGTATCTAGGTATTACTGTGGGAAGAGACTGGATTATTGAAGATGATGATACACAAGAGCAAGCAAAAACTGCACAAAATGCTTAGATAGGAGGCAGTCAATGTCGGATTACCAAGAGTTTCTTGCTGAGCGTGATGAAATTGATTATTTGATCCAACAAGGGTATGTCATTAAGGGAGTAACTGAAAATTTAAGTGGGGCCTTTGTGGAGTTTGAACTTCCCCTGCATAAACGCTCAAAAAATAGGCAGCAATATGAGCGCCTTCATATTAAAACTGCGGATGCGAGAAAATACTTCTCAGTCCAACTTATCAATCAAAATAAACAAACAGGTTAACTAAAGGCTGTTCCTAGAAAGCAACTAGGAACAGCTTTTTTTCATTTTGTAAGGATTTCTTACATAGAGATTAAGAAGGATGCAGGAAATAAGGCAAGCATCATAGAAGTTAGTACCACCCAATAAAATTTTATGAATAAAGTTTCTCTACTCTTTAAAAGAGGTGATATTTAGATTATGAAATCGTACATATCTATCGAAGAGATTGTGAAACGAAAACACTTTGAACACATTGAAGTTATAGCCGGTATAGAAGGCTTAGATCGATTAGTGAAATGGGTTCACGTTGTTGAAGTCATACAAATTCGGAACCTATTGAGAGGCAATGAATTGATTTTAACAACTGGTCTTGGATTTAAGGATGATCCATCTTTATTTGTCCAATTCATTCAACAGTTAATTGAATGTGAGGCGGCTGGTCTTTGTATAGAGATCGGTACGAACACATCCACCATTCCTCAAGAAGTCATTGATTTAGCAAACACTCATCAATTTCCTATCATCATGTTTAATCATGAAGTTCCCTTCGTAGAGATCACACAGGATATTCACTCAACATTAATTAATAAACAATACCAAGTCATAACGGATCTAGAATACTATTCTCAACAACTAAATAAAAAGTTATTAGAGATTAGCGAATACGATGAAATTTTGACATTTTGTCAAACGTATTTAAATGTCCAAGTCATGGCTCGCTTTAATGAAGATGACCTTAGATTTTATCCAGAGGCCCCAAAACTTGAAAAGCAAGAATTAATTAAAAAAAGAGAACAGGCTAAGAGTAATAAGCAGGTTAGAATTGCATGGCAGCCAGTAATGTTACTTGGTAATGAATATGCAGAAGTAATCATTATTTCAAAAGATAGAGACCTCACCGAATATGACTATTTAATCTTGGATCGTACAGTCACTGCACTTGCGCAACAACTTTTACGTATCTTGTATGTAGAAGAACGGAAGAATGCAGAGGAGTCCCAATGGATGCTAGATTGGTTAGAGGGTGTTCATAGGGAAGAGATTATCGATGAACATTTAGCTTCTTTAGAACCGGGGTTAGAATTGAACGGTGCAGTAGTGTGTGTATGTAAATACCAACCAGTAAAGCATGGTGTAGAGTCGGATTGCACTTACTTAAAGTTGTGGATGCGAACGGTCTTTGAACAATATGGATTTCATTTATTTACGATCGATGTGAGACAGGATTTAGTATTAGTCCTCTGTAATAAGCGTTCAGCTGAGGATTGGAAAGAACGGGCGGTGGAAGCTTTTGAACGAGTTAGACAACAAGAAGGAACCGGAAAGAAAAGCATCTCAGCTTATAAATTTGGAGTCGGAAAGTTTATTTATCAATTAGAGGAAATCTCTCTAAGCTACAAAACAGCAAGAGAAGCTTTATTACTTACAAATAGAGCAACAAAGAAAGATATGAGTATGTTTTATGATGATCTGCACTTATATCGTATATTATCAGTTATTCATCAGCACGCAAACCTAGATGAGATTGTGAGTGATTATTTAGCTCCCGTAATAGAGTACGATCAGCGTTATAACGGACAGTTGCTAGAAACGTTAAAGGCTTATTTAGCGTGCAGTGGATCTAAGCAAGAAACAGCGAAACGGTTATTCATAGTGAGACAAACTTTGTATCATCGTATAGAAAAGCTAGAGAAAATATTAGGTACAGACTTTATGGAAGCCGAGAAAAGGTTGGCGCTAGAGTTTATGTTACTTGCCAAAGATTACTTGAGTATTGATAAACAATTGCACAAAAGATCCGTATGACGATGATGCACTCCTTCAATAGGGTGCATTTTTTTAATGACGTTCACTTAATTTTAATTTGATGTTCATTTTGTGGAAAATTTAATGATAGTTATTTTACAGAATGTCTAATGAAACAAATCAAGGAATAGCGGATAATAGGATTATGGATCAAATAGTGTGAAAATTAAAACGACTAAGGGGGAGACAGGCATGGCAGTATTAAAGAAATCAACTGAGCTAAAAAATTATATTAATGGTGAGTGGGTAGCTTCAAATGGAACGGAAACTCTTGAGGTGCCAAATCCAGCCACAGGTGAGGTTCTTGCTTCTGTTCCTATCTCTACTAAAGAAGACGTTGACCAAGCGGTAAAAGCTGCAAATGAAGCGTTTAAAAAATGGAAGGCAGTCCCTGTACCGAAACGAGCGAGGATCTTATTCCGTTATCACTCATTATTAATTGAGCGTCATGAAGAGTTAGCAAAGTTAATTGTTGAAGAGAATGGAAAAGCCTTTAAAGAAGCATATGGTGAAGTGCAACGAGGCATTGAATGTGTAGAGTTTGCTTCAGGTGCTCCTACACTTATTATGGGTGAGTCGTTATCAGGTATTGCTGAAGAGATCGATTCAGAAATGTTTCGTTACCCACTAGGAGTTGTGGGTGGGATTACGCCATTCAATTTCCCGATGATGGTTCCGCTATGGATGTTCCCGCTTGCGATTGCTTGTGGTAATACATTTGTTTTAAAGCCATCAGAGAGAACACCATTACTGGCAAATAAATTGGTAGAGCTTTTTACTCAAGCTGGGGCACCGGCTGGTGTACTAAATATCGTTCATGGTGCTCATGATGTCGTAAATGGATTGTTGGACCACGAAGATGTTAAAGCCATTTCCTTTGTAGGTTCACAACCTGTGGCGAAATATGTGTATCAGCGTGCGGCGGCTGAAGGCAAGCGTGTTCAAGCCTTATCTGGTGCAAAAAATCATCATATTGTTATGCCTGATGCAGATATGGAAAAAGCAGCTCAACATATTATTAGCTCAACCTTTGGCAGCGCAGGTCAACGTTGTATGGCTTGTAGCGCAGTAGTTGTTGTAGGCGATAATGATAAATTTGTAAATCTATTAAAACAAAAAGCAGATGAATTAACAATCGGAAGTGGGATGGATGAAGACGTTCTGTTGACGCCTGTCATTCGTGATTCACATCGTGAAAAGGTACTGGGATACATCCATAAAGGAGTGGAAGAAGGCGCTTCTTTAATTCGTGACGGGCGTAAGGAAATGGATGAAATAAAACAAGGAACATTTTTAGGACCTACGATATTTGATCATGTCACTCCGGATATGACGATTGCAAAAGATGAAATCTTTGCTCCAGTGCTTAGTTTGTTACGTGCTGAGGATTTAGATGGTGGTCTTGAATATATTCGCAAATCACGCTACGGAAATGGTGCAACTTTATATTCAAAAGATGCAGGGGCAGTAAGAAAGTTCCGTGAAGAGGCAGATGCAGGAATGCTTGGAATTAATGTTGGTGTTCCGGCTACTATGGCATTCTTCCCATTTTCCGGTTGGAAAGATTCGTTTTATGGTGACTTGCATGTGAATGGGAAAGACGGAGTGAATTTCTTTACCCGTAAAAAAATGATTACTTCTCGTTTTGATTTTTAGGTAGATCTTTTAACAAGAAAGGAGGAGGTTGTATGGCAGAACTTAATCAAAAGCAGAATTTGAAAGCTGCTGATGAAAAATATCTTTGGCATTCCATGAAGCCATATAATCCAACTGCCACTATGGTAGTGGAAAAGGCTAAAGGAGCATGGATTAAAGATAGTGATGGAAATGAGTATTTAGATGCGATGGCTGGCCTGTGGTGTGTAAATGTTGGTTATGGACGTACAGAGCTTGCAGAAGCTGCTTATGAGCAATTGAAAGAGCTCGCGTATTTCCCATTAACTCAAAGTCATAAGCCGGCAATCGAACTTGGTGAAAAGCTAAATGAAATGCTAGGTGATGAGTACGTTATTTTCTTCTCTAACAGTGGTTCTGAAGCAAATGAAGTTGCTTTTAAAATCGCGCGACAGTATCATCAGCAACGAGGAGAAAATGGTCGCTACAAGTTTATTTCACGATATAGAGCTTATCATGGTAATTCCATGGGAGCCCTTGCAGCAACAGGGCAAGCTCAACGTAAATATAAATACGAACCACTTGCACCGGGCTTTATTCATGTCCCTCCTCCAGATTCTTACCGTCGACCGGAGAGTGCTCAAGTGCCTGCTGAGTTAACATCTGTACAGGATATTGACCAAGCGATGACTTGGGAATTAAGTGAGACGGTAGCTGCAGTGATTATGGAGCCAATTATAACAGGGGGCGGGGTACTTGTTCCACCTGAGAATTATATGAAAGGCGTTAAAGATGCTTGTGAGAAGCACGGAGCTCTTTTAATTGTCGATGAAGTTATTTGTGGCTTTGGTCGTACAGGGAAACCATTTGGATTTCAACATTACGGTGTACAACCTGATATTGTTACGATGGCCAAGGGGATTACCAGTGCTTACTTACCACTATCAGCAACTGCGGTGAAACGAGAGATTTATGAAGCGTTTAAAGGGACTGAGGAGTATGAGTATCTTCGTCATGTAAATACCTTTGGAGGAAGTCCTGCTTCTTGTGCCTTAGCTTTGAAAAATCTTGAAATTATGGAGAAAGAGCAATTGTTTGAGCGGTCAGAAGAATTAGGGAATCAGATGAGAGCAGACTTATCTACCTTACTTCAAAATAATCCTTACGTCGGTGATATAAGAGGGAAGGGCATGCTGATCGGAATTGAACTAGTGAAAGACAAAAGCACAAAAGAACCTCTAGATGTATCGTTAGTGAACCAAGTGATGGCAGTATGTAAGCAAAAAGGACTGATTATTGGGAAGAACGGTGCAACGGTTGCGGGCTTTAACAATGTGTTAACTCTTTCCCCGCCACTTTCTATTGAGATAGATGATATAACATTTATCATCGACACATTAAAAAATGCACTCAATGACCTAGAAAAGTAAAACACACGCGAGAAGTCTCTGACTTCTCGCTTTTTATTGAATGAGGACTATTTTATTTAGAGTATTCAGACTATATATTCATCCTATATAATGGTAGGGTATACATAATAAGAATGATAAGCTGAAGAACGGTCGTGATGATTATGTCAAAGCCTAATCCATTAATAAATGATGAGCTATTCCAAGCGTGGTTAACTCAGACGAGTGATAGTATCTTTTTATGCAGTGAAATTCAAGGGAAATGGATCATGCACACCTATAATGAGCCAGCAAAAAAATGGATAGAGCGCTTCTTTGTTCATACAAAAGAGGGTTTTGAGTGTAAGGATATTCAATTGGAAAAAGCGTGTAAACATGCATTCGAAAAAGAGGAGAAGACCTCTTTTTCTTTCGCATTGGGAGAACCCCAATTTGGTACCCTCATTTTGACATGTAATCCAATCTATTCACATGAAATGAATCAGAAAGTGGTATTAGTAATTGGCAAGAATGAACAAAATTTAGTCGGTGCATCTCATGCATCATTGCTCACCTATCTTACTAATACAGAAGATGCTGTACTAGTGCGTGATCTATCCGGTTTAATTACCTTTATCAATGCCGCATTTACAGATATGTTTGGGTGGGAAAGCGATGAAGTTATTGGTAAAAAGGTTTACGAAATAAATATTTTACCGCTCTCTTTAATTGAAGAATCAACTTTAATAAACGAACGTTCTCTACAAGGAGAAAGTTACTCACATGTTACAACTCAAAGGATCAGGCGAAATGGAGAATTATTTGATGTGTCCATTACCTATTCATATGTAACGGATCTAGAGGGGGACGTTATTGGTTCAATGAGTGTATTTCGCGACATGTCTGAGCAAAAAAAGATTGAATCTTTATTGAGAGAAAGTGAAGAGCGTTACCGAAAACTTGTAGACCTCTGTCCGCTTCCGATTTTTGTACATGAAGACGGACTTGTTCAATATGTAAATGATGCGGCTATTTCACTCGTTGGTGCTAAAGATGAATCTCAATTAGTTGGCCATTCTATGTATTCTTTTGCAAGTAAAGACCATCACGATCAAATACAAAAACGATCGAAGGATGTTCATCAAAAAGAAGAGCAAGATGTGGTTGAATACAAAATTCATACATTAGATAATAAAACCAAGATTATTGAAGCGATGGTGACGTCCATTTCGATTTCGGATAAAAGAGTCAACCTTGTTCTGTTAAACGACGTTACGGAGAAAAAACAACAAGAACAAGCTTTAAAAGAAAGCGAGAGACGTTATCGTCTAATAGCTAATAACTCTTACGATCTAATTTCGATTGTAAGCAGTGAGGGAATAGGGAAGTATATATCACCATCTCATGAAAGATTGTTAGGTTATAAGGATACGGAATTGATTGGTACAACCGCTAAAGAGCGAATTCACCCCAATGATCGTACTCATACTCAGGAAACATTTGAAAGGTTATTAAAAACAAAAAAGCAACAGAGAATGGAGTACCGTATGTTTCGGAAAGACGGGACGGCAATCTGGCTGGAGTCGATTCTGAAGTTATTTGAAGAAGGGGAGAAGTCTGATGTTCTCATCGAAAGTCGAGATATTACAGAACGGGTAGAGAATGAAAAAATGATCCGAAAGTTAGACAAGCTCTCTGTGGTTGGGCAACTTGCCGCTGGAGTGGCCCATGAAATACGTAATCCATTAACCTCTATTAAAGGTTTTCTCCAATTGTACCAACAAAATAATCAAAAAAGCGAAGATAGTCATTATTGGGAGATTATCTTTTCTGAGTTAAATCGAATAGAAGAAATCATCAATGAGTTTATGGTTTTAGCTAAGCCTCAAGATGTTACCTTTAAGAGCATTCGAATAAAAGATCTAGTCTCACATACCATTGTACTGTTTCAATCAGAAGCACATCTTAATAATATTGAAATTGACGTCATCTATATAAACACAGAAAACGAAACCATACACGTGGTAGAGAACCAGTTGAAGCAAGTATTTATCAACATCCTTCGAAATGCAATTGAAGCGATGAGACCTAATCATGGAAGAATCCGTATTAAGGTTGAAAACTGCAAGAATGAAAGAATCCGCTTTCGATTTATAGATAATGGTCCAGGCATTCCTAAAGATCGTCTTACTCATATTGGAACTCCTTTTTATACAACAAAAGAAAAAGGTATTGGACTTGGATTAACAATCAGTCAAAAAATAATCCATGATCATAAGGGAGATTTTACGATACGCAGTTCATATGGGAGAGGGACCATTATTGAAGTGGTATTAGATGTGAGATGAATCATAAAATAACGTCACAAAAATACCTGAGAGTAGATCTCAGGTATTTTTGCATGCTTTGGCCCCTTTGAATTGAAAGTGACTACTATATAAAGGAACTTATATTACTATGTTTATAAAATGTCTGATAATTCTATCAGATGCTTCTATACTCTATTAAAAGAGTAGAGAGAAGACCTCTATCAAAACCCATCATAAACTAGATTTTGATAAATTATTCATAGGGGGTGATCGCCTATGAATCTTCAAAAATGGGGTAATGCATTGAAGATTAATCAATGGTTAAGAGTAAGTGTTTTAACTCTATTGTTACTAGTTATGGTGGTAAGTGTGGCTAGTGCCAATGGGGGAAAGGAAGAGTACTTAATAGGAGTAAATTCAGATAAAGCAAAAGGACTTATCGAAAGTGCAGGTGGAGTCATCCATCACGAATATGAAGCCTTTCCAGTTATTTTTGCAGAGTTACCAGAAGCTGCAAAACGTGGTTTAGTAAATAATCCGCATATTGATTTTATTGAAGAGAATGAAGACGTCGAGATAGCTCAGACAGTTCCTTGGGGAATCCCATTTATTTACTCTGATGAGGTCCACCGTCAAGGTTATTATGGAAATGGTGTAAAGGTAGCCGTATTAGATACTGGTATAGCTACACATCCAGATTTAGCAATTAAAGGTGGGGTAAGTTTTATTCCAACCGAGAATACGTATATAGATTACAATGGCCATGGTACACATGTAGCAGGAACGGTAGCCGCACTTAACAACTCTTACGGTGTACTTGGAGTTGCGCCTGGGGCAGATTTATATGCGGTAAAAGTTTTAGATCGTAATGGTGGCGGTTCACACGCGACAATTGCTCAAGGAATAGAGTGGGCGATGAATAATGGGATGGACGTTGTAAACATGAGTTTAGGGAGTACGTCAGGGTCTACTACTTTACAGTTAGCTTCTGATCGTGCATCTAGTGCAGGCGTTCTTTTAATTGGCGCTGCCGGTAACTCAGGTCAACAAGGAGGCTCTAATAATATGGGGTATCCAGCGCGATATAACTCAGTAATGGCCGTAGGTGCTGTTGATCAAAATGGTACTCGTGCAAGTTTTTCGAGTTATGGAGCTGAACTTGAAATCATGGCACCAGGAGTTAATATTAATAGTACCCATTTAAATAATAATTATCGTAGCTTAAACGGAACATCTATGGCTGCTCCTCATGTAGCAGGTGTAGCTGCATTAATTAAGCAAAAGCATCCACATTTAACGGCATCACAGATTCGAAACCGTATGAATCAAACAGCTATTAACCTCGGTAACAGGACTTACTATGGGAATGGTTTAGTTGACGCTGAATACGCAGCTCAATAATGAAAAATAGGCTACTTGGATAAACGGAGATTGCCATGCTCTTGTTTACCCGAAGCTTACATTATAAGTACATTTATATTTAAGTTTGAAAATCAAGGCGAAAGGCCCTCTATAAACTAATTAATGGTAAAAACAAGGCGAGAATTAAAATTCAGAAAAATAAAAAATCGGTTATACTAGAAATAACTGGAACTACTGTTGGAGGTGAGATAAATGACAATGAAACGTCTTGTAGCAGCATTAGTAATTGGAGCCTTTCTTTTAGGTGCTGGTGTATTAACAGATTCAAACCAACCAGCATCTATAGGTAATGTAACTGCTTTTGATCTTCCACACGCAGGAGATCTTCCGCACGCAGGTTAAGTGAATAAATGAAAGAAGCAATAGGCTAGGTGCCTATTGCTTCTTTCATTTGTTTTTCGGCAATTGCTGCCAACGTTAACTTCCCTTCAATTCTAAATAAGTATATAGCATCTTGAATATACTTTTTTCCTTTTTCATGCTGATTGGTTAAGATCAAACAATAACCTTTTTGGTATAAACATTCCCCAAGTAAATACAGCAGCTCATTCTCAATGCAAAGTTGAATCCCTTTTTCACTTAAATAAATCGATTTTTCATAATTTGTTAGGCTTTTTTCTGCTTTAGCATAATTGTAATAAACTCTAACTTTAATTTTAGGATTTAGCTGGGGGATCGTCGTTGTTCCATGAATAGCTCTTTCATAAATCTCTACTGAAGTATGTGGTTTACCACTTAAGTCGTAAACAACTCCAATGGCATTTAGAATTTGTATTTCTTCTTGTGAGTAGCCATCTTTTCCCTTGTAAGTGAGGTTTAGAGCATTAAAAAGTACTTTTAAAGACTCTTCATAATTCTTGGTCGTATATGCCATAGAAAAACCTTTATGCCAAAAAATAAACTGCTGCAGGTCTACACTTTCAAAAAGTGGATTTTTCTCTTCAGCAAGAATTAAGTCATAAACTTGTTCGTAATTCCGATTCATGGTGTGTTTTCTTACATCTTGTATGAAGTCTTGAATGTAATCATAACGTGGATTAGATGCCTCGTGGAAAAAGTGAGTCATATCCACTCCAAGGCGCCTGGATAGTTCAAAAAGGGTAGTTGAAAGAGGGATGAACTTACCGGCCTCAATATTGCTTATCTGTGCTTGTGTACAAATACCTTCCGCTAATTCATTTTGAGTAAGTCCTTTTAAGGTGCGGTAAAATTTAATATTCTTGCCTATTGTATGTATATCCATAATCTCACCCTTTTCTCAAATATGACATTTAGATCTTCGGTAAGCGAAATACTTCTATATAAATAAGATAACAACTATTTGCATTTTCGTCATGTGCCGTTAGAAGGGGAGAGGGTACTTTTTTCCAAAATTAAATACAAGTATTTCTTACTCTTTTGTTAAGAAGGTTTGGTCCTTTAATTGTGGTTAATTAGACTTCGTGAGTGTTTAGGGGTTTGATATTAATAAAGTTTACTAGTTAGACAATAAAAATCAAGTAAAAAGTAATAGGATTATAATACTAACAATAGGGTATTGTTAGTAAATATAGTAAAATTAGATATAGGCAAGTTAAAAAGTTTTAGACGGGTGTTTATGTCAGATAAGGATGGCGAAGAAGATGGCTAGAAAAAAGAAAGTAGATCAACAAGAGTTAATGCAAGTTACTGAAGAGCTTTTATTAAAGATAGGATATGAACGCTTGAACTTTAAGCTAATTGCTACTCAATTATTTGTAGGGAGGAGTACGATCTATGAATATTATTCAAACAAGGAGGAGCTTGTATCGGAATACATGCTAAAGTTAATGAACCAAGTTTTAGAGAGAGTAGATCAAATTGAGGAGGGGGGAAGTGTAGATCCTCTAACCAATTTAAGAAAAGTATTATCAGTATTACTTGATTATAAGCATGTACATTTAATAACAGAAATTACTCCAGTCTTGAAGGGGACTTCGCCCATAGTTGATCAGAAATTAGTGAAACTAGCTGAATTAGAACAGAAACTTTTCACCTTTATTCATACTCAATTTCAGATAGCAGAGCAATTAGGTGTGTTACGTCAAGATATTCAAGTACAAATTAAAACAAACTTTCTTTTACAATTAATAAAATTGAGGAAGGAAGAAAATATTGAGCGGGAGGAATGGGCAGATGTTTTATTTTCTCTGCTTATAAATGGCCTAAAAAAATAACGGATTATAAATAAGATAAAATTATATCCAAGGAAGGGTATTATTTTATCTTATTTGTATCCGACGATCTAGTCGATTATTTTAATAAATAAAAAGTAGGTAAAGAAAGAGCCTATTTGATAGGGGTTCTTTTTTTACCTACATCCATTTTTCTCCCCAAGTTTGGATTGAAGAAATCACAGGTTCTAAGGCGAGTCCTTTTTCTGTTAGCTCGTATTCAATTCGAACGGGCTTTTCAGGGTACACATTTCGTACAATGACCTCTAAATTCTCTAATTCTTTCATTCGTTCAGTTAATATGCGATCACTCATATCGGGTATTTGGAATTTAATTTCTTTGAACCTTTTTGGGCCATCAAGTAATACTCGAATAATTAAACCTGTCCATTTCTTGCCTAATAATTCTGCAGCATGCTCATATTTTGGGCACATCCTACTGTAGTCCATATTATTCACCTCATTAGGTTTAGTTTACCATAAATTAAAGGTATAGATAAGAAAGTAGACAAGAGCAGCCTAATTGATTGACAATTAAAAAAAGTATAATTAATATATATATATTATAGTTACTATAAAAAAGTTAGTATAAGGAGTGTTCAGTTCATGGCAAAGGTACTCGTGCCGTATTACAGTGCATATGGTCATATTTTTGAAATGGCAAAGGCGGTCGCAAAAGGTGCAGAAGAGATTGAAGGGACCGAGGTGAAGCTTGTTAAAATTCCAGAGTTTGATGTAGTGAAACAAGCAATGTCTAGCCAAGATGCTTATGTACAAGCGCAAGATAATCAAGATGACGTAGCGGAGGCAACTCATGATGATTTGCGTTGGGCTGATGGTATAGCTTGGGGAATCCCTACTAGGTACGGCTCTATGCCTGCTCAAATGAAACAGTTTCTCGATTCTGCAGGAGGCTTGTGGGCAAACGGAGAACTAGAAGGTAAAGCTACCTCCATATTTACTAGTACAGGTTCTGTGCATGGCGGTCAAGAAACAACTGTTATTACCTCGCTTATTCCCATGCTCCATTTCGGTATGATTTTTGTTGGTCTCCCTTACGGAGAGAATCCTGAGCAATTAACAAAAGATGGGATTGGCGGAAGTCCATATGGTGCATCAACTATTTCAGGACCAGATGGATCAGCTTCTCCAGATGAAAGAGACTTTGTGATGGCTAAGCGACTAGGTGCACGATTAGCAAATGTTGCTCATAAATTAAATCAATAACAAAATCGAGTTAAAGCATGAAGGATGAACAATCCTTCATGCTTTATTTTTGAATTCAGTACCATTTATTGGGCTATCTTCGTATAATAATAGTAACAAGTAACCACAAACTTCAAAGGATTGTTTGAAACTTGAGTCATAAGGATGTGAGCTTATGTTCAAACAAATTGTCGTAGCAGCAGATGGATCTGAGCATTCAATGAAAGCTGTAGAAAAGACAATTGAATTAGCAAAAGACAGAGATACTAAAGTATTTGTAGTGTATGTAGTAGATGGTTCAACCTCTAAAGCCGATGTGCTCGATAGTTGGGATTCATTAGGGATTTCTGAGAAGCGTAACAAGAGGTTAGTTGCTATTGAACAACAAGCTAAGGCTGAAAACATTAATTATGAAGTGAAAATCATTCGTGGAGAGCCTGCATATGCGATTGTTCAATTTGCTCACTCAATTGAAGCTGACTTAATTGTAATTGGAAGTCGAGGATTAAATCAGCTTCAACAATTGGTTTTAGGTAGCGTTAGTCATAAGGTAATGAAAAGAGCGACTTGCCCTGTATTAATAATGAGATAGCGAATAAACCTTGCCTAATGGTAAGGTTTTTTTTGAGGAAACTAGGCGTTCTCATTGAATTAAAAAAGTTGTAAGAAATGATTGACCTTTTTGAATCTTCTGTTATATAATAATAAAAAATAAACGAAGTTGTATTAAAACAGAGAGGGTGTTATGGATGAGCAGAAAAGAGCGCGAGAATATGATCCAATTTCTTACTACAGTTGAGGGAATGCATGAGAGAAAATTAATGTTGATGACTGATGCAGATATTGAGCATATATATACGCGAGTATATAGCATGCATGAACGTAATTAATAAAACCTCTCCATCGACTGATCAGTCGATGGAGAGGTTTTACTTTGAAGTACAAGAGTAATGTTCAAGATATTTTCAGGAAAATAGGGAGCGAAATAAGGTATACTACCTAAAGAATGCTTTTGAAGGGTGGATATAATGAAATTTTCAAATAAAACCTTATTTATCATCATTACCTCTATTACGGCATTATATGGAATACTTTATTGGGTGATTGGGCATATTCTTACCACTTAATCAGTCTAATTTCTCTATTAGCCTGTACGCTTATAATAGACATTTTACGACAACCATTTCGACTTTCACTTACTAATTCGATTTATTTCCCCGGCAATCTGTCGAAAAAAGCAGTCTCTTTTAAAAGAGACTGCTTTTTTTGATTATAAATGTTGAAGTTGGGCTAAAAAAGCAGTCGCAATGCCAAAGTAGATCATTAATGAGATGATATCATTAATCGTTGTAATAAGTGGGCCTGATGCTACAGCTGGGTCAACGCCGAAGCGATATAGCATAAGTGGAATAATCGTTCCTGCTAGTGTACCTACGATTAATGTAATTAATAAAGAAACACCGACAACTATGCCTAATGTGAAGCTTCCAATCCATACTGTCGCGACAATAAGGATAAGAATTCCACATGTGATTCCGATTATGATCCCGACCCTAAGTTCACGTAAGACTAACCTAATAACAGTTTTTTGATCAACATCACTTGTAACGATTCCTCGTACAACAACTGCTAATGATTGAGTACCTGTATTACCAGTCATTCCAGCTATCATAGGCATGAAGAAAATGAGTGCTACCACTTGATCAAGGGTTTCTTCAAAACCACTAATGATACTTCCGGAGAGTAAACCAATAAATAATAACAAAATAAGCCACGGAAGGCGTCTAAAAGAAGCTGTAGTTGCTTTGGTATTAAAGTCAATGTCTTTACCGGAAGCAGAGAGTTTCTCGATATCTTCATTCGCTTCACGTATGACGATATCAATTGCATCATCTACCGTGATAATACCTAGAAGAATATTCTTTTCATCTACAACAGGAACGGCAATAAAGTCATAGCGTTCAATAGTTTGGGCTACTTCTTCTTGGTCAGCATCTACAAGAACAGATACCACTCGGTTAAACATAATATCTTCAATCTTTTCTTCGCCATCTGCTATTAATAAGTCACGGTAGGATACGACCCCTACTAATTTCTTTTCTTCGTTTATGACATATAAATAATAGATGTTCTCTGAAAAGCTGGCATATTCTTTAAGTTTATTAACTGCTTGCTTTACCGTCTGGTTAGCGTTAATCCAGACAAATTGGTTAGTCATTAATCCCCCAGCAGTTTCAGCAGGGTAGCTCATCAATGATCGAATCTTTTGAGAATCTTCTTTTCTCATAACGTCTAAAAATTCTTGGATCTTCTCGGTTGATAATTCATTAAGTAAGTCGGCGAGGTCATCATTATCCATTAAATTCATAACTTTTGATGATCGTTCAATGCCTAGTTTGTGCAAAATTTCAATTTGCATTTCATAATCTAATTCCTGGATTAAATCAGCAATTTGATCAGAAGTTAAGAAAGTTAGAAATTTATGATGATGCTTTTCTGGAAGTCCTCGATACAGCTGGGCAACATCATATGGATGTAGCTCTTCTAATAACTGTTGGAGAGCTGATCGTTTTGCCTCTTTGATATATTTAATAACAAGTACAAGTAGTTGATCTTCAGTCATATTTGCAACCAATGCGCACACCTCGTTTCTCTCATTTATATACTTTACAAAAAAAGAATGATGATGTAAAACCCTTGATGATAAATAATCCCTATTACATTCCCTATATGGAAAAAGGTCAAACAACATCAAAGAATTTCAAATATACAAAATACATTGAAAGTATCTAGATTTTTCATTGTATTTACATTGACGCTATGAAATATGCTGTGATATGATTCACTTAGATTGAAATTCATTCTCAAAGAAGAGGTTGAGGGGGACGTACATAATGGGTTTTATCCACCTTCAAGATTTAACAAAGACGTACAATAAAGCCGAAAGTCCGGCCGTTAATGACATTGATCTTTCTATTGAAAAAGGTGAAATTATCACCCTGCTTGGTCCAAGCGGTTGTGGTAAGACGACTACGTTAAGAATGATTGCTGGTTTTGAGCAGCCTTCAAGTGGTTCAATTAGAATTGATGATCAAGTTGTGTACGACCACCGTTCATATCTTCCTCCCGAGAAAAGAGGAATCGGAATGGTGTTTCAAGACTATGCACTTTTTCCTCACTTAACAATAGAAAAGAATGTAACGTTTGGTTTAAATAAATGGGGTACCCTTAATAAGAAGAAGCGTGCAAAGGAAGTTCTTGAGCTAGTTGGTCTAGCCGACTACGCAAAACGTTTTCCGAATGAACTTTCTGGTGGCCAACAACAACGTGTTGCTCTAGCTCGTGCATTAGCACCAAGGCCGCATGTTGTATTAATGGATGAGCCATTTAGTAATTTGGATGCAGGGCTTCGTGAGAGAATGCGCTATGATGTAACCGCTATTTTGCGTAAAGCTAATACAACGGCGATTATTGTCACGCATGATCAAAAAGATGCCTTTGCTGTTTCTGATCGAGTTGTTGTAATGAATCAAGGTGTGATTCAACAAATTGCATCCCCTCGTGATATGTACCGGTGTCCGAAAAACTGCTTTGTAGCACAATTTGTAGGGAAGACAAACCTTCTTTCAGGCACGCTCTGTGAAGATCTTAAGCATGTTGAGACACATATCGGACGGGTGTGTTTACCATCTGAATCTGATCAAGTTTTAGAGGATGTTCGCATTTCTATTAGACCTGAGGGTTGCCGCTTAGTAGAGGATGGCCGTTACACGGGTCGAGTAGAACGCGTGACTTATAGTGGTGAATACCAGGAGCTTGAAGTGAGACTTGGTGATGAGCATGTAACTAATGAACCAATGATCGTCTATGCTCCAGTTGAACAAGAAATTGAAGTTGGGGCCATTGTATCATTTGATATTAAGCCTGAATTAGTAGCTCTTGTAGAAGCATAAAATGAAAAGTCCTCTTTTAGAGGGCTTTTTCTTTTACAAAAAAATAATTAAATTAAATATGATTAATAAATCAAAAATTTCGTTGACAATGATTATCAATAGCATTATAGTAAGACTTGTGAGATTTATTGAGAATGAAAATCAATAAAAAAAATATTATACATACGAAGGGTAGGAGTCTTAGAATGAACAAGTATTTAAAAGCACTTTTATTTTCATTACTAGCTTTATCATTATTCGTTGTTGCAGCTTGCGGTTCTGATAGTGAACCTGCAGAAGAAACTTCAGATAGTGAACCTGTAGAGGAAACTAGTGAAGAGACTGGGGAAGAAGCTACAGCAGAAGAAACAGGGGAACTTGTTGTCTATTCTTCACGTAATGAAAACTTTGTCAACGCTTTATTAGAGAAATTCACTAAAGATACAGGGATTGAGGTAAAGCCTTTACACGCTGGTGATAATGCAGTGAGCCGTATTAAAGGTGAAGCGAGTAACGTGCAAGCAGATGTTTTTATTTCTAATGATATCGGAGCGCTTGAAAATTTACGTCTAGAAGGTTTATTAGAAGAATCAAGTCCTGAAGGGATTGAATCAATCGATGAGCAATATCGTGCAGATGATAATTCATGGTTCGCATTATCAGCACGTACGCGAGTTTTAATGTATAATAAAGATCTTATTACAGAAGAAGAAATGCCGAAGTCAATTAAAGAGTTAACTGATCCAAAATGGGAAGGTGACTTCGCTATTACTCGTGGTGGTAATGGTGGAATGATTGGTCATGTATCTGCTCTTCGTAATGAATGGGGCGATGAGAAGACAAAAGAATGGATCCAAGATGTAAAAGATAATGCTGGAGCTATCCTTGAGGGTCATGGTGATATTCGTCGTGCTGTAGGTGCTGGTGAATTTACATTTGGTCTAGTAAACAATTATTACTACCACCAACAACTTCAAGAGCCTACCGATAATAATGTAGGTGTCATCTATCCGGATCAAGGAGAAGATGAAATGGGAGCAGTTGTAAATGCTGCTGGAGTTGGTCTTGTTAAAGATGCACCAAACTCACAAAGTGCTCAAGTCTTCTTAGATTGGATTTTACAACCAGAGAATCAACGTGAGTTCTCTTATGAATCTTTAGAAGTTCCAATTAACCCTGAAATTGAAGCGGTTGAAGGAGCTGCATCTATTTCAGATTATAAAACACATGACATGCCGTTAAGTGAATTGGGTGAAGTGTGGGAAGATACACGTGAACTTATTGAACAAGCAGGTCTTGATTTAGACCTATAATATTAAAAGACATAAATAGGCGAGTGGGAGATGTGACGTCATGAGTCAGCACCAGGGTAACGATAAAAACAATAGGAAACCCAATCAGGTTGGAGACAATATGTCTCCAACCTCTCGCCGTTTTTCCATTGGTAATTGGTTTTCTAGTAATAAAGGGAGCAGGCCTGGGGGGATCTTGTTTTTATTAGCAGCTTTAACTGGACTGCTGATGTCGATCCCTGTTTTCTACGTGGTATGGAGATCGCTTTTTGCTGGTACTGATCGGTGGATGCGCTTACTTGATTCTAGAATTCCTCAATTAATCTGGAATACAATTTCGCTCACTGTCATGGTAACTTTATTTGCCGTCTCCATTGGAGTATTGCTTGCTTGGATTGTAAATAGAACAAGCTTACCAGGGCGAAAAATGTGGCAATGGCTACTTGCGCTACCGCTCGTCATTCCGCCTTACGTCGGAGCTGTAACGTATATTATAGTATTTGGTCCAAGAGGATGGCTCTGGAGAGAGTGGCGTGAAAGTGAGTGGTTATTAACGACTTTCGGAGAGTATCCAATCAATGTTTATTCATTCTGGGGTATCTTTTTCATTCTCACTTTATTTACTTATCCATATGTATTTCTGATTGCAAGTGCCTCTCTTAGAAAGATGAATCGAAACTACGAAGAGGTGGCAAGGTCTCAAGGGATGACAACGTCGCAAATTTTTTGGAAAGTTAATATCCCGTTTTTGCGTCCTGCTATTGGGGCGGGTGCAATTTTGATTGCGCTCTACGTTCTTTCAGACTTTGGAGCCATTGCAATGATGCGTTACACAACTTTTACGGCGGCTATTTATTATCAAATGGGTAGCTATGATAATGTATCAGCTACGGTTCTTAGTGTCGTACTCATTGCACTTACATTAATCATATTGTGGATTGAATCAAGAACCAAAAAGAAGCAATCTTACTACCAAACAAGTAATACCTTTAAAGAGCCAGATATTCTTCCGCTTGGTAAATGGAAATGGCCATCATTTTTATTTGTCTGTATCACCTTCTTTTTTGCTATTGTCTTGCCAATCATTGTCTTAGTCTACTGGTCGTTTTTAGGACTGCAAGCTGGCGCACTTGATTCAAGATTTTGGGGATATGCATGGAACAGTGTAAAGGTTTCAGGGATGGCTGCTTTAATTTGTATGCTACTTGCGCTTCCGGTCGTATATTTACGTTCAAGGTACCCCTCACGAGTTTCCGCTATAATTGAAAAGCTGAGTTATGCGGGATATGCTCTACCTGGGGTTATCGTTGCATTAGGGATTATCTTTATTTTTAATCAATATATTCCAGTGCTTTACAATACGTTTTATTTAGTGGCAATTGCTTTTGTGATTCGATTTTTACCGCAAGCTATGCAATCAACTGATGCTTCTTTAAGTTTAATTTCTCCCCGTATCGATGAAGCTGCGAGAAGTTTAGGACAACCTCCATGGAAAGTAATGATTACAGTTATTATTCCATCGATATTGCCTGGTATTTTAGCCGGTGGTGCACTTGTATTTGTTAGTAGTATTAAAGAGTTGCCAGCAACCTTATTACTGCGTCCGCCTGGATTTGATACTTTAGCTGTTCGTATATGGGTAGAGACGAGCGAAGCAATCTATTACATGGCTGCTCCAGCTGCGCTGTTGATCGTTATTGTTTCGATCATACCGCTTAGATATTTATTAAAGAAATATTAAAGAAGCCTTAAGGGCTTCTTTTTTGTGTTTTTATCTAAAGGATCTGAAAATTTAATTGACAATGAGAATCTTTTTCATTTAAAATAAAATGAGAATCATTATCGATGGAGGGGTGTTTATTTTGTCTTCTTTATTAATTGTGGGAGCAGATAGGCTCGGTGCAATACCTGAAAAACTTGAAGAAATGGGATTTGAACAGATTACTCACATAAATGGAAGAAAAGTTCAAATGGTTAAAAGAGATATTCCGTCACATATTGACCTTGTATTAGTTTTAACAGATTTTATTAATCACAATTTAACATCAGTTCTAAAGAAAAAAGCCGCAGAACAAAACATTCCGATTTGCTATGCCAAGAGGTCATGGTGTTCAATCTATCAATCGATTGGAAAGTGTAATTATGGATGTAATAAGGAGAATTCCTGTCCATTTAAATAACCAATCTAATAGGAGGAAAAATGATGGAAAACCTACATGCTTACAGACTGTTGATGAATTCCTATCTAAGTTGTCCATATGACTTGGTAAGATCAAAAGAATCGCTACAGTGTGCGAAAAAAATAAGTTTACAAAATTTTATTAATAATGTGATAAATGGATTCTTCTCAAAATCGTGTAAGGAACATCATGTTCTGGCTCTTTTAAAAATGGTTGATACATACCGAAGAGATCTTAAAAGAAGTGTATTTGATTCTACTATGGAATATACAATTGCATTAGCTACGATAACCGATCATTTCTTACAAATCACATGTGACTATATCGAAGAAGGTAATCACACGTATGTAGAACACGATAAGGGCCTGATAATTAATCAATATAATGAAGATCAATATTCAGTTAAAAAGCTTTTAACTGAGGTTGATGAAGAATTGTCACTATTATATGCCAAGGAAGTTTGTGTAGAGCTTCAAAAATCTTTTAGGTGTTTGCCTGATGTTATAGAATTAATTGATATGATGAATGGAGAACGTCATCTTTATTTCCCTTCAAAAGATGGAAGTGATCAAAGTGATTTTATTTATTATTCCCGTCCACTTGTAGAAAAAGAGATAAATCGTATTTGCTCATAAGCGGATACGATTTATCTCTTTTTTGTGATTTTAGAAATAAACATTGGTTACCATACATATTGATGTATTAGTAACAATTTAGTAAATAGATAGCACATCTTTGATAATGGTTCATAAACTCATTATAAATGTGGATTGATAAAATTAACTATAAGTCTAGACATTTTCTAATAAGTGTGACAAAATAAAGTTGCCCTAAGACAAAATAGTTTTCCTCAGTGAAGATTTGTGTTGAATTTTTTTGCGGTCTTTTTTGCCTGTAGACAACTTTTTTAGAAGAAAGAAAAATATACTTATAGAGAAAGGATGAGGAAAGTGAGAAAGATTTTATTACTGGTCGTTATAATGGTAACTAGTTTGATCATGGTAGCATGTGGAGGAGAAGATAGGACAACTGAAGAGTCTGGTGAATTAAAAGTCATCACTAGCTTCTCTATTCTTGCTGATATTACAAAAAATGTAGTAGGAGACAGAGCGGAAGTAGATTATTTGGTCCCTATTGGGGAGGAACCGCACGGCTATGAACCAATCCCGAGTGATTTTCAAAAAGCGAGTGATGCTTCTGTTTTTTATGTGAATGGCTTAGGTCTTGAAGAGTGGTTAGAAAGATTGGTTGCTAATGCAGGAGGCGGAGCTGATATCATAACGGTTTCTGATGGAATTAATGTTATTGGAGTTGAGGGGTCTAATGAGGATGATCCTCATGCTTGGTTAGATGTAAAGAATGTCATTACGTATGTAGAGAATATTCGTGATGATCTAAGTCAGCGTGATCCAGAAGGTGCAGATGAGTATGCAGCTAATGCAGATGCTTATATTAAAGAATTACAAGAGTTAGACGAGTGGATCCAAGCAGAAACGCTAAACATTCCGGAAGAACAAAGAACCATTGTAATTAGTGAAAATGCCTTCAAATACTTTGGGGAAGCATATGGGTATGAAACAATCGGGATCTGGGAGTTAAACTCCCACGAAGAAGGAACTCCAGGTCAGATTTCAAGAGTAGTCGATTTAATTCAAGATGAGAGCATCCCAGCTGTTTTCTTAGAAACGACAATTGATAGTCGTTTTATGGATACTGTATCTAGTAATGCGGGGGTGGATATTGCAGGTGAAGTATACACAGATGCGGTCGGTCCAAGCGGCAGTGGTGCTGAAACATATATTGATATGATGACGCATAATGTGAATACATTTGTAGAAGGGCTAAATCAATAGAAACTACCTCCAATCCATAAAATGGGTTGGAGGTAGTTTATTTTAGAGTAGGTTTGAGAGCAATCCGATAACAACAAGGAGACCTAATACAATCCAAAAAGTTGTCATGAAATATTTTTTATTTCTTCTACGATTTTTCCAGCGGTTAGGGTTAAAGGTAGCTTCTTTTGGCTCGTGCATATGTTGGTACATATGATAAGGTTTCACCCCGATTAGGAACAATGGGGCCATAGCTGCACCGCCAATCAATCCAAATAAATGAGCCAATACATTAATATTAGAGTTTACAAAGGTCATAACAAGCCCAATAATGAGGATGGTCATGACAAGCTGGGAATTAGCTCGGTCAATTAGATCTTTTCTTAGCAGAACAATATATACGTAGAGACCAAACAACCCAAAGATTGCCCCTGAAGCACCTAGATGTGGAGGGTATCCAAGTCCGCCTAAATAAAAGGTAGCAATATTAGCAATAATTCCAGTACTTAAGTAAAAGATGATGAATCGGAGTTTACCTAACATCTGCTCAAGGGCTGGACCGAAGATCACAAGAGAAAAAGAATTAAAAACAACATGACCTATGGTTAAATGCATAAAAACAGGTGTAATTAACCTCCACCACTCTCCGTTAGCAACAGCTAAATTATAGCCAATGCCAATGTTTCTAACCAATTGTCCTCCTGGTAAGAAGTTCATCCATACAAATAAGGCGAAGTGAATAATTAACAATCCAAAAATAACAGGATAGTTTTTCCTAAAGGAATAGAAGCTTTCCTGACGAATAAACAAGCTCAGTCCTCCTAACACAATCAATTCTTTCTATAAGTATAGCAAAGATATCTGTTAAAATGCCCGATTTTACACCTAACTTAAAACAATCACAAGAGGTGAAACGAAAAAGATGATTATTGGAATTGGTATAGACATTGTAGAGCTCGAACGTATTGAGAACTTACTTCAAAAGCAACCAAGATTTCCAGAGAAAGTTTTAACAGGGAAAGAGCGCGTAAATTATGAGTCGTTAAATGGGAAAAGAAAGATAGAGTACATAGCAGGCAGATTTGCTGCAAAAGAAGCTTTTGTGAAAGCGGCTGGAACCGGTATCTCTAAGACATTTGGATGGCATGATATTGAGGTATTAAATGAAGAAAATGGGAAACCGTTTCTTCTAGCGAATATAGATTGTACGGTCCACGTATCTATCTCTCATAGTAATGCAAATGCGGTTGCACAAGTAATTTTAGAGCGCTTGTCAAGCTAGTCTGCATATTGTTACTCCTTGCCTCATATAGTTGTAATGCGGATGGGAGAGCTTGTGCCATTTCAAGTGGAGTCAGGTCTAAGGAATACAACAAGAACCCTTATTCGTTCATTGATCAGCTAAAGGATTACAGCCTGAGCTGAGAATTGAACAGGTGGGACACTAACAAGATAGCCGTCTCTTGATTGGTAGAATTCTCTTCTTTGGCGTTAATTGAGACAAAGGGGTGAAGGTATGAAAAGGGTAAGTTGGTTTATCACACTAATCGTGATGGTGACATTTGTACTTGCAGCATGCGGTGAGAAATCTCAAGATGATATTCTTGGGGACCTTGAAAGTAAATTATCAGATGTTAGTGGTTATAAAGCTGCTGCAACAATGACTTTACAAACTGGGAACGAGCCGCAAACATATGAGGTTGAGGTTTGGTATCAGGAGAAAGATTATTACCGAGTTGCGCTAAAAAATGCCGCGAAAGATCAAAGTCAAATCATTCTGCGTAATGATGACGGGGTATTCGTTTTAACACCAGCTCTAAACAAAAGTTTCCGTTTCCAAAGTGATTGGCCGATTAACAGCAGTCAAGTGTATCTATATGGTTCTCTTATCCAAGATGTGTTAATGGACCCAGAGAGAACATTTACTGCAACAGAGGATGCTTATGTTTTCCAAACAAACACTAACTACCAAAATAAGAACTTAAGTAGTCAAGAAATCACATTCAATAAAAAAGACTTATCGCCATTACAAGTGAAGGTTATGAACCCTGACCTTGAGGTACTTGTACAATTAGACTTTAATGAATTTGATGAAAACGCAAGCTTTAATGATGGTGATTTTGATATGGAACGCAATATGACTGGGGCTCAGATGACCGAGCAACCAACGATGGCGGAAGTGCAAGAGGATATGACAGTTCATTATCCGATGTATACACCAGATGGTACGTCTCTTGATTCCTCTCAGACTGTTCAATCAGATCGTGGAGAGAGTGTCGTTTTACAATATACAGGTGATGGACCGTTTACTTTAATTCAAGAACAGAGCAAAGTTGTTCCGGCTACAACTCCAATGAACGTTAGTGACGGTGAGCCAGTGGATTTAGGTTTTACAATTGGGGTAATGACAGAGGAATCACTCATGTGGTCTTACAATGGAGTTGATTTCTATCTTGCTTCATCAGAACTTGGGACTGAGGAAATGATCTCAATTGCTAGGTCGGTATATGGTACACAGGAAAAATAAGGAGACAAAAAAAGGCGACAAGAAGGCTCATAAAATACAATGAGCCTTCTTTTTTTGGAATTGATCAGGAAATTTTAAAACCTCTTTGCAATTTAAACAAGTCAATGCTATCATTGAATGTGGATAGAAAAGTTCGGTTTTTCGTAAGTGAATAGGCATGAAAGCGTTATGAAAACATATAATATTTAGGTCGTTGGTTGATGTGGGGGTGGATGTTCGTGTCAGAACAGAGAACAAAACGCATTGTAGTGAATTTGCCACAACATTTGTTAAACGAGGTGGACGGTGTGATTCAACAAGAAAACGTTAATTACAGTGAGTTTTTATCGCAAGCAACGAAATTATATCTTCGTGACCGAAAGAAGCGTCAAATTCGTGAAACGATGCAGCAAGGCTATATGGAAATGGCAAAAATTAATTTAAACCTTGCATCTGAAGCCTTTCTTGCCGAGGAGGAAGCAGAGAGCACCCTTGATCGCTTAGTAAGTGGGGTGTAGCGGTTGATTGTAAAAAGAGGTGACGTTTATTTTGCCGACCTTTCACCTGTTGTAGGGTCTGAACAGGGTGGTGTACGACCTGTTTTAATCATTCAAAATGACATAGGTAATCGCTTTAGCCCAACTGTAATAGTGGCCGCTATTACCGCTCAAATTCAAAAGGCAAAATTGCCGACTCATGTTGAAATCAATGCAAAACGATACGGATTTGATCGTGATTCGGTCATTTTGCTAGAACAAGTTAGAACGATTGATAAACAGCGTTTGACCGATAAAATTACGCATCTCGATGATGACATGATGACGCGGGTGAATGATGCATTGTTTATTAGTTTAGGATTAATTGATTTTTAATAGGATTGCACTCCGCGTAATGCGGGGTTTTTTCTTTTAATTAAGAAAAAAAGTAGAAAAGAGACAATAATAATTGAATGTTTATGTTGGATTAAGGTTTAATGATATAGAAGAGATTGATTTATTGGTAGTTCTTTCAATAACTTGTAAAACCTTTAATGTGAAATACTTTGCAACAATAGCCAACTCGTGAAATAATAATTGTAGCCATTATTGACTGGAGGAAAGTAAGATGCAACCGTATATCGTATCTTTTATCTTTGAAAACCGTGAAGTGTTAACAAAGCGATGGGAAGAGCAACTTCAAGAAATACGCAAAGAAAACTATCTTAATTCAATATCAGATTCCGTCTATGAGAATACAAACCAAGAATTCATGAGCTTCATCTTTGAATCCGTTGATCGTAATCAAATTCAAGCAAATGAAAGGTTGACCACTTTCACAGATCGTTTTATTCAAACTGGTTGGCCTCTAGCTTACTTTACTCGTGGTCTTCAAGCGTTTCGTCGAGCAATTTTAGCTACTTTATCTGAAAGCGAGCACGACGTGAAGCAGTTATTGACCCTTTTCAATGAAGTTGAAAATTGGATTGATGGGATCATAAACCAATTAGTAACTGATTATACAGGTTCTTGGGAAGATATATTTGAAATGCAAAAATTATCTCTTCTTGAATTGTCAGCCCCTTTAATTCCTGTATTTGAAGGGATTACTGTAATGCCTTTAATTGGTACGATTGACACGGCAAGAGCTAAACTTATCATGGAAAACCTACTTGATGGCGTCATTAAGAACCGCTCACAGGTGGTGTTGATTGATATTACGGGTGTACCGGTCGTAGATACGATGGTTGCTCATCACATAATACAAGCTTCTGAAGCAGTTAGACTTGTTGGAGCAACTTGTATCCTAGTGGGGATCCGACCGGAAATTGCTCAAACAATTGTAAATTTAGGGATAGATTTAGGTAAATTCCCTACTAAGAGCACGTTGCGTAAAGGAATGGAAACAGCGCTAGAAATGACGAATAAAAAAATTGAACAATTATAAGTTGGAGGAGTAAAACAATGAGGATTCCAATTTTAAAGCTTCATCAATATTTATTAATTAGTATCCAAGTGGAATTAGATGATCAAACAGCACTTCGCTTTCAAGAGGACTTATTAGATAAAATCCATAAAGAAGGATCGATTGGTGTTGTAATTGATTTAACTTCTGTTGATATGATTGACTCCTTTATCGCTAAAGTTTTAGGTGATGTAGTAGATATGTCTAATTTAATGGGAGCGCGAGTTGTGTTGACGGGAATTCAACCTGCCGTTGCGATTACTTTAATCGATATGGGTATTAAACTTGATGATGTTCCTACAGCTCTTGATCTTGAGCAAGGTCTAGATAAATTGCAACAGGAACTGGAGGGATAGTCATGGAAACCCAATCCTGTGTCGAAGTGAAAAACGAATGGGGGATTGTTGCTGCTAGACAAGCAGGTCGTACCCTCTCAAAGGAAATCGGGTTTGGGAGTGTCGATCAAGCGCGGATAACAACAGCCATTTCGGAATTGGCACGTAATATATATTTATATGCACAACGTGGAGAAATATGTTTAGAACTAATTGAAGCACCGTCTAAAACAGGTATGATCAAAGGCATCCAGGTGATTGCTAAAGATCAAGGCCCAGGAATTTCGGATATTAGACAAGTTATGGTAGATGGCTTTACAACCTCGAGCGGGATGGGGGCAGGTCTGCCGGGAGTAAAACGTTTAATGGATGAATTTTCAATTGACTCAGAAGTCGGAGAAGGGACGGTCATTACAACGACGAAGTGGCTTCGTTAAAGGAGGGCCAGCGTGAATAATACTGTTCAAAAACTAGAAGAATCCTACAAACAGATATTGCAGACATTTCTTCATGATAAAAGCGAGCAAGGGTTATACGAAGCGCAACAATTTAGTAAAATCTTACTCGAACATCAAATATCACCTGAGGAACTTGTGAGTATTCATCGCTCTATCTTAGAAGAGCTGTTTCCTAGTGTATCAAATGAAGTGCAAGATTCATTTGAACTCTTACTAGAAGTCATGATGGGCTATGGCTTAGCATATCGTGAACATCAGAGCTTGAGAGATCGCCAAAGAGAATTGGAGTCTGAAATTGACGTTGCTGCTAACATGCAGCAAACTTTACTGCCAAAAGAAATACCAGCAGATGGTGTGTTAGATATTGGTGTTATCAGTGTGCCTGCAACAAAAATGAGCGGCGATTATTATCATTTTGTAAGAGATGAAAATGGCAATGTTGGCGTAGCGATTGCTGATATTATCGGTAAAGGAGTCCCTGCAGCATTGTGTATGTCTATGATCAAATATGCTATGGATAGTTTGCCTGAACAAAGGTTAAGGCCAGGAGCATTACTTGAGAATTTAAATCGTGTAGTCGAACAAAATGTGGATGACAGCATGTTTATTACAATGATGTACGGGGCATATGATACTGGTTCACATGAATTTCACTACTCTGGTGCAGGACATGAGCCAGGTTTTTATTACTCAGCTTCAACAGATCAATTTGAAGAATTATACGCAAAAGGTTTGGTGCTGGGTGTGTCCCGCCACACGAAATTCCGTGAATATCACAAGAAGGTAGAGAAAGGTGACTTTATCGTTTTCCTTTCAGATGGTGTGACGGAATGTCGAGTGGATGATGAATTTATTGAACGCGAAGAGATTGTCAAAATGATTCGGAAGTACATGCATCTAAGCGCTCAAGAAATTGTCAAAAATGTTTATCAGGATCTCGTAAAATTACAAGATTTTACTTTGCGTGATGATTTTACACTAATGATTTTGCGCCGAGAAGTTTAAAATTGATTGTTTTGTGGTATTTATAAACTATTGTCATATGGGATACCAGGAGGAGATATAGATGAACTTAGATATTCGTCATGAACAGTCAGAGGATGCAGAACTTATTTATCTAACAGGGGAAATTGATGCGTATACCGCACCGAAATTACGTGGTGCACTAACGCCACTTGCCGAAACAAGTACTAAACAAATTGTAGTCGATTTGAAAAATGTTCAATATATAGATAGTACGGGATTAGGAATTTTTGTTGGTATATTGAAATTAACAGATGCCAATGAAAGTTCTTTAATGTTGAGAGGAATGTCTGACCGAGTCCGTCGTTTATTTACAATTACTGGCCTAGATGAAGTAATTCAGATTGAGCATAATCAAGAGGAGGAAGCGAAATGAACCATCAGCAAGTTGATCACATCGAGATGAGTGTTCCTGCTAAGCCTGAGTTCGTAGGAGTCGTACGTTTGACTGTTTCTGGAATTGCCAATCGTTTAGGGTTTACGTACGACGACATTGAAGATATAAAGATTGCTGTTGCAGAAGCATGTACGAACGTAGTGAATCACGCTTATGAAGGTGAAGGATTAATCTCTGCTTCTTTTGTACTCCATGAAGATCGAATGGAAATCGTCATTGCCGATCGTGGCCAAAGTTTTGATATGAACGGGTTACGTGAACGCTTAGGACCAGTTGATTCAAGTAAGCCTGTTGGCGATCTTAAAGAAGGGGGGCTTGGCCTCTTTTTAATCAACACTTTGATGGATAAAGTGGAGATCAACGACGAATCAGGGGTTATCTTAATGATGACAAAGTTCATTCACGGAGATGAGGTGGAGTCAAATGTCGACGGAGTCCCTTCCACACAAACAGAACAAAGATGAGGTATATGATTGGATTCGCCTTTATCAAGAGACAGGCGATGAAGAGACCCAGGTAAAGCTTGTTAAGCATTATGAGGCTCTTGTCCGTTCATTAGCTCGGAAATTTTCTAAGGGTCGGGAATACGATGAAGATCTCTACCAAGTTGGAATGGTAGGATTGTTGGCTGCTTTGACTCGATTCGATAGTGAATTTGGTCGTAGCTTTGAATCTTTTGCTGTGCCGACTATCGTAGGGGAGATCAAACGATTCATTCGTGATAAAACATGGAGTGTACATGTTCCCAGACGTATTAAAGAGTTAGGTCCTAAAATAAAAAAAGCAGTTGAAGCATTAACGGTTGAATATAACCGATCGCCACTTGTCCATGAAATTGCTGCGTATTTAGAGGTCTCTGAAGAAGAAGTTCTAGAAACGATGGAGATGAGCAAGAGTTACCAGGCGTTATCAGTGGATCGTTCGCTTGAAGCAGATCAAGAAGGTGGAGAGGTAACCTTACTTGACCTTGTAGGGAATGTAGATGGTGGATTTGAAAAGACTGATCAAAAAATGTTATTAGAAAAAGCTTTTCAAGTTCTCAACGAAAGAGAGAAACAAATTTTATTGTTAACTTATTATGAAAATTTGAGTCAAAAAGAGACTGGTGAAAAGCTTGGTATTTCTCAGATGCATGTTTCTCGTCTTCAGCGCAGAGCCTTACAAAAACTACGTGATTCAATAAAAGTCGAGCCATCGGAGATTTTGTAATGATTAATTTTTATGAGCATAAAAACCTAGAAATCGCCGCTGTTCAACAGGCTAAGCCGGGCAATATACATTGTGGTGATGCTCATGTAGTGGTCGAGGAAAAGGATTTTACAATTTGCGCTGTAGTAGACGGGCTTGGTAGTGGCGAGGGGGCTTCTGAATCAGCTGATGCTGCGATTAAAATAATAAAAGATAATCGTTTTCTTGATGTTGAGGAGATTGTTAAGACCTGTAACGAGGCTATGGTTAACAAGCGAGGTGCAGTTTTAACATTAGTGAAAGTTGATTTCGTAAAAAAAGAATTAAACTACTGTAACTTTGGCAACATCGGTTTTGTGATGTATTTTCCTGATGGTACAACGATTCAACCTATTCCCTTGAGAGGGTATTTATCAGGAAGAAAAGCCGTAATTAAGAGTAAAAGCTTTTCTTACAAAGAAGGTAGCATATTTATGTTGTATTCCGATGGTGTCAAAATCCCTTTTTCAAAAAAGAACCTTTTAACGATTGATTCTTTAAAAAAGGAATTTACTGATTTACTAACGTTAGATCGATTTGCAATTGATGATGTTACATTGTTGGTGGGCAAGCTAGCATAAACGAAACCTCCTCTCTAAAGGAGGTTTTTTTTGTGTAGTAAAAATGATAAATGGAAGGAAATATGATGATGGAGTGGAAGTTAGTTGTTCATTCTTTTACTATGATATGATTAGTTAGGCAGGCTACTAACAAAGGAGCTGGAAAAGTTGAGTGATTTTAATCAAACCTTAATTAAAACGATCGAACAAGAGATGTCTGTTCAGGAGAAGTACATACGTAATTTAATCGAGCTAGTAGAAGAAGGGAATACGGTCCCTTTTATTGCGAGATATCGAAAAGAGTTAACAGGCTCATTAGATGAAGTGCAAATTCGTACAATTGTTGAGAAATGGGAATATGCGAATCAGTTGCAAAACAGAAAAGAAGAGGTCAAACGCTTAATTAGGGATCAAGACAAATTAACGGATGAACTCTCTAAAAAGATAGATCAAGCATTGAAACTTCAAGAAATCGAGGATCTATATAGACCGTATAAGCAAAAAAGGCGCACTAAAGCAACTGTTGCAAAGGAAAAAGGATTAGAACCTTTAGCGAAATGGATGTTTTCCTTTCCAAAAAATGTCGATGTGTTAGCAGAAGCAAGAAAATACGTTAATGAAGAGCAAGGCGTAGCGAACGAGGAAGAAGCTCTTGAGGGCGCTGGAGATATTATAGCTGAATGGGTATCTGATGATGCTGATTTACGAAAACTTATTCGTTTACGTTCTTTTAAAGAAGGTAAGGTTCAAACATCCGCGAAAAATAAGGAAGCTGATGAAAAATCTACTTACGAAATGTATTATGAGTATTCAGAAGCAATTCGATCGATCGTTCCTCATAGAATTTTAGCGATTAATCGTGGGGAAAAAGAAGGGGTTCTTAAAGTGTCTCTTGAGTTTCAGGCGGAGCGAATGGTAGAAGAGATCGAAAGGCGTTTGATGCGTCAATCAGGATCTTCACCGACAGCAGAATATATTAAGGTTGCTATACAGGACGGATATAAGCGATTAATTGAGCCGTCCATTGAAAGAGAGATAAGAAATGAACTGACGAATAAAGCAGAGGAACAAGCGATTCATATTTTCTCTGAAAACTTGCGTAACTTACTATTACAACCACCCATTAAAGATAAGGTGGTGTTAGGGGTAGATCCAGCTTATCGTACAGGTTGTAAGTTGGCTGTAGTAGATGGAACTGGCAAAATGCTTGATATAGGTGTGGTATATCCCACGCCTCCTCGAAATGAAGTAGAAAAAGCAGCTGCTAAAATTAAAGACCTTATCAAGAAGCATAATGTTGAAATGATTGCCATAGGTAACGGGACCGCTTCAAGGGAAACAGAGCAGTTTATTGCCGATTTGATTAATGATTTGTCTGGTTCTGTTTACTATCTAATCGTAAATGAAGCAGGTGCAAGTGTGTATTCTGCATCTGACTTAGGAAGAGAAGAATTTCCGGAATTTCAAGTAGAGGAGAGAAGTGCAGTCTCTATTGCTAGGAGGTTGCAAGATCCTCTAGCAGAGCTTGTTAAAATTGATCCTAAATCAGTTGGGGTGGGTCAATATCAACATGATGTAACTCAAAAGCGTTTATCTGAATCGTTAAGCTTTGTTGTGGAAACTGTTGTTAACCAAGTAGGTGTAAATGTGAATACTGCTTCGGTTTCATTATTGCAATATGTAGCTGGGTTATCGAAATCCGTTGCTACAAATATAGTGAAGCGCCGAGAAGAAGAAGGGCGTTTTACAACTCGTACTCAATTAAAGAAAGTACCGAGATTAGGCGCAAAAACATATGAACAATGTATTGGTTTCTTACGTATTCAAGATGGGAAAAACCCATTGGATGCAACGGCTATCCACCCTGAAACATATAAAGAAACGGAAGCTCTACTGGAAAGAGTTGGAGCGACACGTTCAGATGTGGGGAATAAAGAGCTAAGTGAGAAGCTATCAGGGATTGATGAACAGCATATAGCGCAAGAGCTTGATTTAGGATTACCAACGGTTAATGATATTATCACTACCTTAATTAGACCAACTAGAGATCCTCGTGATGAAGTCGCGAAACCTCTGTTGAAACAAGGGGTGCTTCAATTAGAAGATCTAAATCGAGGGATGGAATTGCAAGGAACCGTTCGGAATGTAGTCGATTTTGGGGCCTTTGTTGATATTGGAGTCAAGCAAGATGGGCTAGTGCATATTTCGAAACTTACGAAGAGATTTGTTAAGCATCCCCTTGAAGTTGTTGCTGTAGGAGAGATTGTGACAGTGTGGGTGGAGGCTGTAGATGTAAAAAAAGGAAGAGTAGCTTTAACTATGCTCGAACCTGCAATCCAACCAGTTTAAAAAATAGACCATGCACTCGCATGGTCTATTTTCATAGTAATATTTAAATGACTTGAAGAAGAATGGTTTAACCTAGGTGTTTGTTCATCTGTTCCTTACGTTGATAATAGAACCAACATTGGTTTAAAATCTTTATTTGATGGCGGTTTTGCTCTTTGAAAGCACGTTGTAACTGGGTGCATAACCATGTGGGCATCTCTCCCAACTCCTTAATGAATATGGTAGTATATTCATTATATGAGTGAGAGTTTGTCAATGTTGAGTGTATTTTATTGTTACAGGAGTGATTGTGTGGATCAAAGTGAGCTACAAAGACTAGTTGAAAACATATCATTAAAAAGTTTCAATAAGCCTTTTTTGCATGAGGCTAGATTCAACCCCAGGCTACGGACCACTGGTGGAAGGTATTTATTAAGGTCACATGATATTGAATTGAATCCAAAGCAGTTTCAAGCTCACGGACTTGAGGAATTGGTTGCGATTATTAAACATGAGCTGTGCCATTATCATTTACATCTTGAAGGCAGAGGGTATATGCATCGAGATCAAGAATTTAAAGAGTTATTACATCGTGTAGGGGGATCTCGTTATTGCAGGGAAATTCCTGGGATGAGGAGGCAGGAGGGATTCAATCATGTATATGAGTGCAAAGAGTGCAATCTTATTTATAAGAGAAAAAGAAGAATTAATACTGTTAAATATGTGTGTGGGAAATGCAAAGGGAAATTAAGAAAAAAATTATAAAAAAGTATTGATTAACTTAAATAAGCTGTGATATATTATAGAAGTCGCTAAGCGGCACAAACAATTTAGTCAACACTTCAATAAAAATGTTGACAAGCTACATGACTTTCATTATAATACATAAAGTCAGTAACGAATTATTCCACAGTAGCTCAGTGGTAGAGCAATCGGCTGTTAACCGATCGGTCGTAGGTTCGAGTCCTACCTGTGGAGCCACGGAGAAGTACCCAAGTGGCTGAAGGGGCGCCCCTGCTAAGGGTGTAGGTCGCGCGAGCGGCGCGAGGGTTCAAATCCCTCCTTCTCCGCCAGTAAATTTTTTATCATTGTGGCCCGTTGGTCAAGCGGTTAAGACACCGCCCTTTCACGGCGGTAACACGGGTTCGAATCCCGTACGGGTCACCAAACATATGGAGGATTAGCTCAGCTGGGAGAGCACCTGCCTTACAAGCAGGGGGTCGGCGGTTCGAGCCCGTCATCCTCCACCATATGGTCCGGTAGTTCAGTTGGTTAGAATGCCTGCCTGTCACGCAGGAGGTCGCGGGTTCGAGTCCCGTCCGGACCGCCATTATTACTTTAATTTTATACGCGGGTGTGGCGGAATTGGCAGACGCGCTAGACTTAGGATCTAGTGTCTTGTGACGTGGAGGTTCGAGTCCTCTCACCCGCACTTTTCTTTTAAAAGGTGCAGATGCGAACATCATACATTTAGCGGTTGTGGCGGAATGGCAGACGCGCTAGGTTGAGGGCCTAGTGGGGGTTGACCCCGTGGAGGTTCGAGTCCTCTCAACCGCACCAATTGGCGCCCTTAGCTCAGCTGGATAGAGTGTTTGACTACGAATCAAAAGGTCGGGAGTTCGAATCTCTCAGGGCGCACCATTAATAACTTATTTTATCGGGAAGTGGCTCAGCTTGGTAGAGCACCTGGTTTGGGACCAGGGGGTCGCAGGTTCAAATCCTGTCTTCCCGACCATCTTATTCTTAAATATGCGGGCGTAGTTTAGTGGTAAAACCTCAGCCTTCCAAGCTGATGATGTGGGTTCGATTCCCATCGCCCGCTCCAACAAAATATTTGGTGGGACGTGCTTTTTTTATTGCCTTTTTTAGGGCCTGTAGCTCAGCTGGTTAGAGCGCACGCCTGATAAGCGTGAGGTCGGTGGTTCGAGTCCACTCAGGCCCACCAAAATAATTTCAAAAAACTACTTGACGCTTTGTTGAAGGGCTGATAAGATAGTTAAGTCGCCAACGAGCGACGAACGAAAAAGTTCTTTGAAAACTGAACAAAAGCCAAGCGAAATAGAGATACATGATATCTCGTCAATTTTTAAAACAAGATGCTAGCGTATCTTATGTAAGTGAGCTTAATCAAACACTTTTATGGAGAGTTTGATCCTGGCTCAGGACGAACGCTGGCGGCGTGCCTAATACATGCAAGTCGAGCGGACTGATGGGAGCTTGCTCCCTGATGTTAGCGGCGGACGGGTGAGTAACACGTGGGCAACCTACCTGTAAGACTGGGATAACTCCGGGAAACCGGGGCTAATACCTGATAACCCGTTCCTCCTCATGGAGGGACGGTAAAAGATGGCTTCTTGCTATCACTTACAGATGGGCCCGCGGCGCATTAGCTAGTTGGTAAGGTAATGGCTTACCAAGGCGACGATGCGTAGCCGACCTGAGAGGGTGATCGGCCACACTGGGACTGAGACACGGCCCAGACTCCTACGGGAGGCAGCAGTAGGGAATCTTCCGCAATGGACGAAAGTCTGACGGAGCAACGCCGCGTGAGTGATGAAGGTTTTCGGATCGTAAAGCTCTGTTGTTAGGGAAGAACAAGTGCCGTTCGAATAGGGCGGCACCTTGACGGTACCTAACCAGAAAGCCACGGCTAACTACGTGCCAGCAGCCGCGGTAATACGTAGGTGGCAAGCGTTGTCCGGAATTATTGGGCGTAAAGCGCGCGCAGGCGGTCTTTTAAGTCTGATGTGAAAGCCCACGGCTCAACCGTGGAGGGTCATTGGAAACTGGGAGACTTGAGTACAGAAGAGGAGAGTGGAATTCCACGTGTAGCGGTGAAATGCGTAGATATGTGGAGGAACACCAGTGGCGAAGGCGACTCTCTGGTCTGTAACTGACGCTGAGGCGCGAAAGCGTGGGGAGCAAACAGGATTAGATACCCTGGTAGTCCACGCCGTAAACGATGAGTGCTAGGTGTTAGGGGTTTCGATGCCCTTAGTGCCGAAGTTAACACATTAAGCACTCCGCCTGGGGAGTACGACCGCAAGGTTGAAACTCAAAGGAATTGACGGGGGCCCGCACAAGCAGTGGAGCATGTGGTTTAATTCGAAGCAACGCGAAGAACCTTACCAGGTCTTGACATCCTTTGACAACCCTAGAGATAGGGCTTTCCCCTTCGGGGGACAAAGTGACAGGTGGTGCATGGTTGTCGTCAGCTCGTGTCGTGAGATGTTGGGTTAAGTCCCGCAACGAGCGCAACCCTTGATCTTAGTTGCCAGCATTCAGTTGGGCACTCTAAGGTGACTGCCGGTGACAAACCGGAGGAAGGTGGGGACGACGTCAAATCATCATGCCCCTTATGACCTGGGCTACACACGTGCTACAATGGATGGTACAAAGGGCTGCAAAACCGCGAGGTTGAGCGAATCCCATAAAGCCATTCTCAGTTCGGATTGTAGGCTGCAACTCGCCTACATGAAGCCGGAATTGCTAGTAATCGCGGATCAGCATGCCGCGGTGAATACGTTCCCGGGCCTTGTACACACCGCCCGTCACACCACGAGAGTTTGTAACACCCGAAGTCGGTGAGGTAACCTTTTGGAGCCAGCCGCCTAAGGTGGGACAGATGATTGGGGTGAAGTCGTAACAAGGTAGCCGTATCGGAAGGTGCGGCTGGATCACCTCCTTTCTATGGAGTATTTAACTCTAGTCGATGTATGATCTTACGATCATATACGCTTTGGATCTTTTGTTCAGTTTTGAGAGAACATACTCTCTATACTCTATCTTTTTTTTAGATAGGGGCCTGTAGCTCAGCTGGTTAGAGCGCACGCCTGATAAGCGTGAGGTCGGTGGTTCGAGTCCACTCAGGCCCACCATATATATTTTAGTGGGGCCTTAGCTCAGCTGGGAGAGCGCCTGCCTTGCACGCAGGAGGTCAGCGGTTCGATCCCGCTAGGCTCCACCAATGGTTCTTTGAAAACTAGATAATGAAATGTAAACATGAAATGTTCATCGGACTCTTTAAATAGAGAAGATTGAACGAGCATGTCAAGAATTCAACAACCTTTTTTAAATGTTGGTTAAGTTAGAAAGGGCGCACGGTGAATGCCTTGGCACTAGGAGCCGAAGAAGGACGCGACGAACGGCGAAACGCCTCGGGGAGCTGTAAGTGAGCTTTGATCCGAGGATATCCGAATGGGGGAACCCACTATTCGTAATGGAATAGTACCCATGCCTGAATACATAGGGCATGAGGAGGCAGACCTGGGGAACTGAAACATCTAAGTACCCAGAGGAAGAGAAAGCAAATGCGATTACCTGAGTAGCGGCGAGCGAAACGGTAACAGCCCAAACCAAGAGGCTTGCCTCTTGGGGTTGTAGGACACTCTATACGGAGTTACAAAGAAATAGGATAGGCGAAGCGATCTGGAAAGATCCGCGAGACAAGGTAACAGCCCTGTAGTCGAAATTCTATTTCCTCCAGAGTGGATCCTGAGTACGGCGGGACACGTGAAACCCCGTCGGAATCCGGGAGGACCATCTCCCAAGGCTAAATACTCCCTAGTGACCGATAGTGAACCAGTACCGTGAGGGAAAGGTGAAAAGCACCCCGGAAGGGGAGTGAAACAGATCCTGAAACCGTGTGCCTACAACTAGTTGGAGCCCGTTAATGGGTGACAGCGTGCCTTTTGTAGAATGAACCGGCGAGTTACGATGTCGTGCAAGGTTAAGCTGATAAGGCGGAGCCGTAGCGAAAGCGAGTCTGAATAGGGCGCATGAGTACGCCGTCGTAGACCCGAAACCGTGTGATCTACCCATGTCCAGGGTGAAGTTCAGGTAACACTGAATGGAGGCCCGAACCCACGCATGTTGAAAAATGCGGGGATGAGGTGTGGGTAGGGGTGAAATGCCAATCGAACTCGGAAATAGCTGGTTCTCCCCGAAATAGCTTTAGGGCTAGCCTCGAGGTTGAGAGTTTTGGAGGTAGAGCACTGATTGGACTAGGGGTCCCCACAGGATTACCGAATTCAGTCAAACTCCGAATGCCAAAAACTTTTACTCGGGAGTCAGACTGCGAGTGCTAAGATCCGTAGTCAAGAGGGAAACAGCCCAGACCATCAGCTAAGGTCCCAAAGTATACGTTAAGTGGAAAAGGATGTGGAGTTGCCCAGACAACCAGGATGTTGGCTTAGAAGCAGCCACCATTTAAAGAGTGCGTAATAGCTCACTGGTCGAGTGACTCTGCGCCGAAAATGTACCGGGGCTAAACGTATCACCGAAGCTATGGATTGACACCTTAGGTGTCAGTGGTAGGGGAGCGTTCTAAGTGCTGCGAAGTCAGACCGAGAGGACTGGTGGAGCGCTTAGAAGTGAGAATGCCGGTATGAGTAGCGAAAAGAGGGGTGAGAATCCCCTCCGTCGAAAGCCCAAGGTTTCCTGAGGAAGGCTCGTCCGCTCAGGGTAAGTCGGGACCTAAGCCGAGGCTGAAAAGCGTAGGCGATGGACAACAGGTTGAAATTCCTGTACCACCTCCTCACCGTTTGAGTAATGGGGGGACGCAGAAAGGTAGGGTAAGCGCACTGATGGATATGTGCGTCCAAGCAATTAGGCTGAGAAGTAGGTAAATCCGCTTCTCGTGAAGGCTGAGTTGTGATGGCGAGGGAAATTTAGTACCGAAGTTCCTGATCCTACACTGCCAAGAAAAGCCTCTAGCGAGGTGAGAGGTGCCCGTACCGCAAACCGACACAGGTAGGCGAGAAGAGAATTCTAAGACGCTCGGGAGAACTCTCGTTAAGGAACTCGGCAAAATGACCCCGTAACTTCGGGAGAAGGGGTGCTCTATTAGGGTGTATGCCCGAGAGAGCCGCAGTGAAAAGATCCAAGCGACTGTTTAGCAAAAACACAGGTCTCTGCGAAGCCGCAAGGCGAAGTATAGGGGCTGACACCTGCCCGGTGCTGGAAGGTTAAGAGGAGGGGTTATCCCTTACGGGAGAAGCTCTGAATTGAAGCCCCAGTAAACGGCGGCCGTAACTATAACGGTCCTAAGGTAGCGAAATTCCTTGTCGGGTAAGTTCCGACCCGCACGAATGGTGTAACGACTTGGATACTGTCTCAACGAGAGACCCGGTGAAATTATAGTACCTGTGAAGATGCAGGTTACCCGCGACAGGACGGAAAGACCCCATGGAGCTTTACTGTAGCTTGATATTGGATGTTGGTACAGTTTGTACAGGATAGGTAGGAGCCTTGGAAGTCGGAGCGCCAGCTTCGATGGAGGCGTCGGTGGGATACTACCCTGACTGTGCTGACATTCTAACCTCGAACCGTGATCCGGTTCAGGGACAGTGTCAGGTGGGCAGTTTGACTGGGGCGGTCGCCTCCTAAACAGTAACGGAGGCGCCCAAAGGTTCCCTCAGAATGGTTGGAAATCATTCGAAGAGTGCAAAGGCATAAGGGAGCTTGACTGCGAGACCTACAAGTCGAGCAGGGACGAAAGTCGGGCTTAGTGATCCGGTGGTTCCGCATGGAAGGGCCATCGCTCAACGGATAAAAGCTACCCTGGGGATAACAGGCTTATCTCCCCCAAGAGTCCACATCGACGGGGAGGTTTGGCACCTCGATGTCGGCTCATCGCATCCTGGGGCTGAAGTAGGTCCCAAGGGTTGGGCTGTTCGCCCATTAAAGCGGTACGCGAGCTGGGTTCAGAACGTCGTGAGACAGTTCGGTCCCTATCCGTCGCGGGCGTAGGAAATTTGAGAGGAGCTGTCCTTAGTACGAGAGGACCGGGATGGACACACCGCTGGTGTACCAGTTGTTCCGCCAGGAGCATCGCTGGGTAGCTACGTGTGGACGGGATAAGTGCTGAAAGCATCTAAGCATGAAGCCCCCCTCAAGATGAGATTTCCCATGGAGTTAATCCAGTAAGACCCCTTAGAGATGATGAGGTTGATAGGTCTGGTGTGGAAGCGTGGCGACACGTGGAGCTGACAGATACTAATCGGTCGAGGACTTATCCAAATTATTCTTGACACATGTTTACACATTATCTAGTTTTGAGAGAACCACTCTCAAACATTTACAAAGAGGATCGAACAGTTCGAGAAAGCAACGAAGTGAATGCCCGGAGCGTATCAAGCATACGTGAGGACATGAACAAGGAAGCTGACGAAGAAATGTGAAGATCATCTGAAGTAAATCATAGTCTGGTGGCGATAGCAAAGAGGTCACACCCGTTCCCATGCCGAACACGGTCGTTAAGCTCTTTTGCGCCGATGGTAGTTGGGGGCTTCCCCCTGTGAGAGTAGGACGTTGCCAGGCACCTAAAACCATTCCTTATTGGAATGGTTTTTTTGATGTATAAAGAGTATAAAGGCGCAATAGAGCTTACTGGTCCGAAGGATAAAATCGAATTATTCATACTATTTGAAGGTTTATGATGCGATAATGTGTTAAAGTTATTACTAGATAAAGAGAGTATTGACCTAGAGAAAGAGGAGTTGGAGATTATGCGTGAAAAACAATTTAACACACAAACAGTGCATTTCCAAAAAAAAGAGGCGGCTTATCATGTAAGTAAAGCTAAGCCTATCTATCAAACTACAGCATTTACGTTTACAGATCTTGATGATATGGAAAGCTTTTATGAAGGCGAAAAAAGTTATCTATATTCAAGGTACAGTAATCCAAATACCGATGATCTGGGAATTGGTGTAGCTCTTCTAGAGGGAGCGGAAGACGGCGTTGCTACTTCATCTGGAATGTCTGCAATCCTAGCAGGAATTTTAGCTGTGGCTAAGGAAGGTAACCATGTAATAGCGTCTGAAGATTT
Source organism: Alkalihalophilus sp. As8PL (assembly GCF_040939795.1). Lineage (GTDB taxonomy): Bacteria > Bacillota > Bacilli > Bacillales > Bacillaceae_D > Alkalihalophilus > Alkalihalophilus lindianensis. The sequence continues at coordinate 1,682,187 of NZ_CP162551.1, read as the reverse complement.
GTATGGAGGTACTTATCAGTTATTTGAACAAGAACTACCCAATATGGGGATAGAGGTAAGCTTTGTGTCCTTTACTGATTTGAAAAAAGTAGAAGCTGCTATTTCAGAAAAAACAGTACTTATTTATACAGAGTCAATTACAAATCCTTTGCTTAGAGTTGAAGATCTATATGGCGTAATTGCCCTTGCTAAGAAACATCACATCTATTCTATGATTGATAACACCTTTGCTACACCTTATTTACTAAAACCTACAGAACAAGGTGCGGATCTGATTGTACATAGTGCAACAAAATATATTGGGGGACATAGTGATGTAAATGCAGGTGTATTAGTGGGTAAAGAAGAGCTTATTAAAAAAGCTAAATCTAAAGTTGTCACATTAGGTTGCAATTTAACACCATTTGAGGCGTGGCTTGGTTGCAGAGGAATGAAAACATTAAGTTTACGAATGCAAAGACAATGTGAGAATGCAGCAAAGCTTGCTCATAAGCTAAGTGAATATTTAGGAGTAAGTAAGGTCTATTATCCAAAGAGTGTCTCAGAAAGAGGAAATGGGGCCATGGTTAGTATTGATTTAGCAGATGAGGTTAATATTGAAACCTTTTTTAAGGAGTTAAGCTGGGTTAAAATTGCTCCAACATTAGCTGGAGTAGAAACAACTGTTTCTTACCCATTGCGTACATCTCATCGAACGATTCCAGATCATCTTCGAGTTGATTTAGGGATTGGCAAACAGCTTGTACGAATTTCAGTCGGTATTGAAGACGAGCTTGATATTATTGAAGCTTTTACTCAAGCTATTGAAAAGGCCCAAACCAAACACCTTTAAAGGTGTTTGGTTTGGTTTAGATAGTCAAACATTTGCTGCAGTAGCGGGATATTATCTGTGGCTAGGAGAATAGGCAGAAATAAGATGGTTAATAGTAAGGCAATAGGTGAAAGGGTCATAATACGAAGCGCCTCATACATTCTCATTTTCATAGGTTCCTCCTATAGGTAGTAACATACATAAAAGATATTTTATATAGAATAATGGAGGGCCAAACTATAGTGCAATAAAAGAATGTTTAAAAAAGAAATAAAAAGCACTTGCAATGTGTTTTTTGGTGTGGTATATTTATATATGTCTTAGAGAGACAAACAAAGTCTGGTGGCGATAGCAAAGAGGTCACACCCGTTCCCATGCCGAACACGGTCGTTAAGCTCTTTTGCGCCAATGGTAGTTGGGGGCTTCCCCCTGTGAGAGTAGGACGTTGCCAGGCAAACAATTTTTTCTGAATAAGATCTGGTTGTTTGTTTATACTAACATTATAGCGTCGCGGGATGGAGCAGTCTGGTAGCTCGTCGGGCTCATAACCCGAAGGTCGGAGGTTCAAATCCTCCTCCCGCAATACCAAGAAGAAGTCGGAACTAATATGTTCCGGCTTTTTCTGTTATAACGAATGATTAGCTTGTCTATAATAGCTTGCACATCGCTTATCATTTCAGCTAAACTAATACAGATAACCTTAGGAACATCAATCCTAAGGTTTTTTGTAGGAGATGTATTCAGGAGGGTTAAAATGAAAGATGAGTTTTCATTTATATCAAGCATCACTCCAAAACAGATTCATCAACCTTCTTTGAACGTTGGAATTGGGGATGACGCTGCCATCTATAGTGGATCTACACAATACGATGAGGTTGTTTGTGTGGATACAATGGTCGAGGGTGTTCATTTTACCAAGAATACGCTTAGTCCTTATCAAATAGGTAAAAAAGCCTTAGCAGTTAATCTGAGTGATTTAGCTGCAATGGGGGCCATTCCCCATTATTTTTTGGTATCAATTGCAATATCTCCACAATGGACTGAGGAAGAACTAGAAGCTGTTTATAAAGGTATGAATGATTTAGCAAATAAGTATCAGACTGATTTAATTGGTGGAGATACTGTTTCAACTAATGAAGGTCTAGTCATTACAGTGACCGTTATTGGAAGAGTGGAAGCAAGAAGAAGACTGCTTCGTTCTAATGCACAAATAGGAGATACGGTCTTTCTTACAGGCTATGTAGGAGGTTCAGCTGCTGGGCTTGCTTTATTACTTGAGTATGGGAGAAAAGCCGATTTCTCTAAGGAAGAAGAAAAACTTACTTTAGCCCATCAAGAACCGCAACCACAAATTGAAGCAGGAAGAATTTTAGCTCAATCAAACTTTCGTCTTTCATTAAACGATGTGAGTGATGGAGTGGCTAGTGAAGCGAATGAAATAGCAGAAGCGAGTCAGGTAAAACTTACAATTGATCCAGATAAACTCCCTTACCATCCTTTTTTAAATGATGGATTAGATAGCAAAAAGCTTGATTTTGCTTTATATGGTGGAGAGGATTTTCAGCTTATAGGGACTGTGGCTTCCGAACACTTTGAAGCACTCAAGAAAAAGTGCAGTGAGAGTGATATTTTGCTCACTAGTATTGGAGAAGTGAATGAAGGTGAAGGCTCTGTTTATTTAAAAAGAGCCAATGAACAAATTCAATTATTAAAAAAAGGCTATAATCATTTTTCTAAATAGGTGATCAGATGAATAAATGGACAATGAATACAAGCACTCCTGAGGAGACAGCGGAGTTAGCTAAGAAATTAGGAGAGATCGTTCAGCCTGGAGACGTCTTAACTCTAGAAGGCGATTTAGGTGCTGGAAAGACTAGCTTCACGAAAGGTCTAGCCAAAGGTCTTGGAGTAAAGCGTGTAGTTAGTAGCCCCACATTTACTATTATTAAAGAGTATATGGGTAGACTCCCGTTATATCATATGGATGTCTATCGATTAAATGAAGGCGATGAAGAGCTTGGGTTAGAGGAATATTTTGAAGGAGAAGGTGTCTCCGTCATAGAATGGGCAAGTATCATTCATGAACAACTACCGAAGCATCGTTTGGACATTGTCATAAAACATACGGGAGAGACGACTAGAGAAATTCAATTCACCTCTCTAGGTAATCGTTACGAACAACTAAGTAAGGAGTTAGCACAATGGGCTACACATTAGCAATTGATACATCTTCATACGTCTTGACTTTAGCGATCTCAGCAGAGAAGAAAATCGTTGGTGAAGTCATGACCAACATTAAAAAAAACCACTCTTTACGCTTAATGCCAGCTATTGATCAATTAATGAAGGATGTAGGGATATCAGCAAACCAATTAGAACGAATAGTAGTAGCGGAGGGCCCAGGCTCGTACACTGGTGTTCGTATTGCAGTTACAACTGCCAAGAGCTTAGCTTGGTCCTTAAATATCCCACTTGTTGGGGTGTCGAGTTTAGAGTTGATGGTGCAAACAGGACGCTATTTTAACGGCTACACCGTACCGATTGTTGATGCGAGACGAGGGCAAGTGTTCACTTCTCTCTATAAAAGTGAACACAATCGGATGGTTGAAATACATGAAGATCGCCTAAGAATGCTAGGAGAATGGCTTGAACAATTAAAAGAAGTAGGTGGCCCAATCTTGTTTGTAGGACAAGACCTTGACCTACATAGCGAGGAGATACGTGTAGTCTTGGGTGATCAGGCTGTATTTGCGCCTCATGCGATGAGCTTACCTCGAGGTGGGGAACTTGCTGCTTTAGGTTATGAAAAAGAAGCAGTACAATCGGTTCACACCTTTGTGCCACGTTATCTAAGGCTAGCTGAAGCGGAAGCAAAGTGGCAAAGTGAGCAGCAAAAGGTGCGTGAGTCAAATGATTGAGCAAGCAAAGTCGATCATCCGTTTAATGACAATCGAGGACATTGAAGCCGTTTTCCAAGTAGAAGAGGATGCCTTTCCTACTCCCTGGAAACCCTCTGTTTTTATAAATGAATTACATGCTAATAAGTTTGCTCATTATTTTGTCTGTGAGGTTGAAGGAGAGGTCATTGGCTATTGTGGCTTGTGGGTAATTGGGGAAGATGCTCAAATTACAAATATAGCTATCCATACCTCAGCTAGGGGACAAAAGCGTGGGGAGGAACTGCTTAGCTATGCAATGGCATACGCAAAAGAAATGGGTGCTAGGCATCTATCATTAGAAGTAAGAGTTAGTAACAATGTAGCTCAAGGATTATATAAAAAACTGGGGTTTCAACCAGGTGGAATCCGTAAGAATTACTATACAGATAATCAAGAAGACGCAATGGTCATGTGGGTGAATATAAATGAAGAACAATGAGTTAATTTTAGCGATAGAAACAAGCTGTGATGAGACGTCTGCCGCTGTCATAAAAAATGGGGAAGAGATCCTTAGTAATATTGTTTCTTCTCAGATCGAGAGCCACAAGCGATTTGGGGGAGTTGTCCCTGAAATTGCTTCAAGACATCATGTGGAGCAAATAACACTCATTATTGAAGAAGCGATGAAGGAAGCAGAAGTTGCGTTTCAAGATCTCTCTGCTGTAGCTGTAACAGAGGGACCAGGATTAGTGGGCGCTTTATTAATCGGTGTTAATGCTGCAAAAGCAATTGCGTTTGCTCATGACCTCCCTTTAATTGGAGTGCATCATATAGCAGGCCATATTTATGCAAATCAACTTGTCCACAAATTACAATTTCCTCTTCTTACATTGGTTGTATCGGGGGGACATACAGAGCTTGTTTATATGGAGAAAGACGGTTCATTTGAAATTATCGGTGAAACAAGGGACGATGCAGTCGGAGAAGCTTACGATAAAGTAGCTCGGACATTAGGTTTACCTTATCCTGGCGGACCTCATATTGATAAGATGGCACATGAAGGAAAGCCAACCTATGATTTACCTCGAGCTTGGTTAGAGCAAGATAGTTTTGATTTTAGCTTTAGCGGTCTTAAATCTTCCGTTATTAATAACTTGCATAATAAGAAACAGCGTGGTGAGGAAGTTATACCTGAAGATCTTGCTGCTAGCTTTCAAGAGAGTGTTATAGAGGTCCTAGTAACCAAAACAAAAAAAGCCCAAGAACAGTATGGGGTTGCCCAAGTGCTGTTAGCAGGGGGAGTTGCTGCTAATAAAGGGCTGAGATCTGAACTGCAGCGAGTGTTTGAACCATCTGAGGTTGAATTATTAATTCCTCCATTAAACTTATGCACAGATAATGCTGCAATGATTGGAGCAGCTGCCAGTATAAAGTTTAAGCAAAAGAAGTTTGCAACATATGATTTGAACGGAAATCCTGGGCTTGATTTAGAGAATCAATAGCTTTTAAATTTAAGGTTTAAAACCACTTACTGAAGCAAATGCTACCATTAAGTGGTTTTTTTCTGTTTGTAAGCGATATCTATTTTTATCCACAGGATTTACTAACAAATATGTGGATAAAGGGGATAACTTTAGAAAAGATACGTTGTATTAAGGGTCAAGCTGTTATTAACTTTACTTGTGGATAACCTGTGCATTAATGTGGATTTACATTTAAATCCTTTATTAATAGGGGTTTTGCCTGTGTATAAACCTGTGAATAGTGTGGATATGTCAGAAAATTAGACGAAAAGGCTGATTGTTATGTGGAAGAGAGTAAGTTGGTTATTACTAGTTATGGTTCTCCTTGTTCATATCCCAGTATCAGCTCACACAGACCCTAAGTTAACCGTAATACTTGTACCTAGTCTTTCTTTTGATGACGCTGAACTACTGTGGGAGCATGGAGAGAATCAACAGCTTTGGCAAAATGCTGCCTTAGGTGCCGTGAACGTTAAACCAGATGGACCGTACTCCTATTTAAATAACATGGTAAGTTTGGGGAGTGGTGGGAGAGCGGCCGGTATCCAAGAATGGAACAGTTATGAAATAGATGAAATGGTCGACCAGAATGTAACCGCCAATCAATTATTTATGCAGTTAAATGGGGTCTCTGCTTCTTATGGATTGGTGCATCCACTATTTCACCGTTTAGTGGATAAAAATAAACAGTCAACACATCAAGCGCAAATAGGGAGCCTTGGGGACTTATTAAACGCGGCAAATATTAATAGGTTTGTACTAGGTCACAGTGATACAAACCAGCAGAAGGTTAGATATGGGTCGCTACTAGCTATTGATTCAAAAGGAATAATAAATGGTGCGATTGCATCATCGGTTGAGAGTAATCAAAAATCAGCTTTTGGGATGCAGATGGACTCTGAACTACTTTATCAACAGTTCATCAACAAAGATGGTTTACTTGTCATTGAATGGGGAGATCTTTATCGTTTGTATGAACAAAGAGTGTGGATGGATCAAAGTCATTTTAAAAAAGAGAGAATGCACCAATTAAAACGCTTAGAAGCATTTATCGCACGGCTTGTGAAGAAAGATAACGGAGAGATATGGCTACTCTCGCCAATGATGAATAAAGAAGCCTATGATAATAAGCAACAGTTAGCCCCTCTTTATATTTGGCACAAAGATAAAGGTGGGTATGTCCATTCAGTTACGACAAATCAATCATTTCTTCTGAGCAATATTGATATTGTGCCATCAATCCTTTCTCACTTCGGGTTAGATGTACCATCTAAGTTACCCGGTAATAACATCATCATTAATGAACAGGAACAGCTTGATAAGGCAGTTGTCTTTGATCATGTAAACGAATTAACATTTATATACAAAACACGCGCAAACGTGCTTTCTACATATATCACGACCCTTGTATTGTTGTTAATAACAGCAGGAGGGTTAATGATTTTTAAAAATCCTCAATTTCTTGGGCGCAATGCATTAAAAGTCATTATTCTATCTGCACTTTGCTCGCCGTTACCTTTTTTGATAGGGGCAAAACTACTTATCCACACTGGGGTTGCTGGATTTGTTCTTTTTGTTTTAATCACTTCATTAGCTTGTGGATATTTGGTCAATCGTATGGGAACCTATTCGATTTCGATTATAGGAGGATTGCTATTTTTTTTCATTTCCTTGGATTTAGTACTAGGCACACCTTTCATGCAGCGCTCTTATCTTGGCTATGATCCTATTATTGGGGCAAGATATTATGGGATTGGAAATGAGTATGCTGGAGTATATATTATTGCTGGATTAGCATTTTTAAGCAGTGTAAATTCTTTGAAAAAAAGTTGGATTGTTTTATCTGTGAGTTTCGTTATGCTTATCCAACTTATACTGTTAGGATACAGTGAGTTTGGTACCAATGCTGGGGCTACCATATCTGCGGGAATCGCCTACTCATTTTTCCTCTACCGGCTATTGAATTTGAGGCTTTCTTTTGTACGCGTGATTTTACTCGGAGTGATTTCAGTCTTATTGCTGTTTTTCTTTTTATATATGCTACAATTAACTGGAAACAAAACACATATTGGGGCAGGGTTTAATCGTTTACTTGAAGGTGATTTCTCCTACATTTTTAATACAATGGAGCGGAAGTTGACGATGAATTGGAAGATCTTCAGGCATTCAAATTGGACACAATTATTTGTGACCAGTTATGTAGTTGTGATGGTCATGCTTTTTAGAAAGATACTATTAAAAAAGTATCAGATCCATGCATTAATCCTCCAAACGGGAGTGACTGCATCAATTGCTCTGCTTTTATTAAATGATTCTGGAGTTGTCGCTGCGGCAACGTCCATGTTTTGTGTCGTATCTATTCATTATTATTGGTTATTGGAACATAAGCAAAAAGGGGAGCATGAGATTGGAGAAAAAAATTAAACGAGCACGAATGCTACGTATAGGGGTGCTCGTCGTCTTAGCCGTTGGTTTATTACTGGACTACTTTCCTCATTTGGTTAACGGTGGGTTAGGAGGTAGGGGAACCTTTTTCTTACTATTAGTAGGTTTTGGTTTTGCTGTGGCAGCTGAAGTAATGATCCCACGTGATAAAAGAAGAAGACAAGGAATACCAATATGGGAGCATGATTTGTTTTTTATTTTTTATGTGATTGGTTTAATTGCTCTTTTCACCTACTTTGGTGGAGAATCTCAAGTTGGTTTAAGCATCACTCATCCTGTATTGTGGATTTTTGTTGTCTACGCGTTTATCAAATGGAATCTTGATCGTAAGTCTAGACCACAAGATGAAGAAGAAGAGATCAGTAAAAAAAATTAAAAGATCAAAGGCATTCACTAAATGAATGCCTTTGATCTTTTTTTATGATTTCTTATTCTGATTGCAATTCTTCCCATTCTGCCAATAACTGCTCAATTGAACGTTTGTGGTGATCTATTTCTTGTTGAATCGATTGGGCTTGTTCATGGTCTGAGTAAATCTCAGGATCACATAGTGCTTCCTCTTGTGTCGCAAGGTTTGTTTCGAGATCTTCAATCTTTGTCTCGATTTCTTCAATACGACGTAAGCGTTGACGCTCTTGACGTTTTGCTTCTTTATCCTGTGCAAAAGATTGTTTGTCCGTTTTTCCTTGAGTAGGGTCAGAAGCATGTGAAGATGAATGTCCTTGTTCTTCTTTTTCTTTTAACAAAAGCCTCTGACGATTTTCTTCTTTTTTCTCTAGGTAATAATCATAGTCACCTAAATAATCCGTTACTTGTCCATTGTCTAATTCACATACTCTTGTAGCAAGTCGATTTAGGAAATAGCGATCATGTGAAACGAAAAGAAGGGTACCGGGATAGTTGATTAAAGCTGCTTCAAGCACTTCTTTTGCATCAAGGTCTAAATGGTTTGTTGGCTCATCTAGTATCAGTAAATTTGCTTTTTGCATCATTAATTTTGCTAAAGCAAGACGAGCTTTCTCTCCTCCACTTAAAGCTGATACAGGCTTTAAAACATCATCGCCTGAAAAGAGAAAGTTACCAAGAACGGTTCTGATTTCTTTTTCAGGTAGCAATGTATAATCATCCCATAATTCGTGAAGGACTAATTTATTCGATTTTAGCTTTGCTTGTTCTTGGTCATAATAGCCAACCACAACGTTGCTTCCAAATCGAATTGTCCCATTTGTATAAGGAATTTGTTTCGTAATGGCTTTTAAAATGGTTGATTTACCAGCGCCGTTTGGACCGATCAAGGCGACACTTTCCTCCCGATTCAAATCAAGTTTAAGATTAGAGAAAATAGCCTCTTCGCCATACTGTACTTCTAAATTGTCAATACGTAAAACTTCATTTCCGCTTTGTCGTTCAATTTGAAAAGAGAAGGAAGCGGATTTTTCATCTCCTTCAGGTCGGTCAAGTCTATTCATTTTTTCAAGTTGCTTACGACGACTCTGCGCCCTTTTAGTAGTAGACGCACGAGCAATATTGCGCTGAACGAAATCTTCTAATTTAGCGACTTCACCTTGCTGTTTTTCATATTGCTTTTTCTCAAGCTCATAGCGCTTTGCTTTTTCTTCTAAATAGTGAGTGTAATTACCAACATATTTTCTAGAATGTGTACGTGAAATTTCAACAACTTGTGTCACAATCTTATCAAGAAAATAACGGTCATGAGAAACAATAAGGATGGCCCCTGGATAACCTTGAAGATATTGCTCAAGCCATGTTAGCGTTTCAATATCGAGATGGTTGGTAGGTTCATCTAAAATAAGCAAGTCTGGTTTCGTTAATAGGAGCTTCCCTAAAGCAAGCCTTGTTTTTTGTCCCCCACTTAGTGTTGAGATCTTTGTATTATAATCGAATGAATCAAAATGAAGCCCTGAAAGAACACTTCTAATATCGGCTTCGTATTGATAGCCACCCTTATCCTTAAAATCCAACTGCAACTGATCATATTCTGCTAATAATTTATTGTAATTTGTATCGTTGTTTAATAGATCTGGGTCCGACATTTTCTGTTCCATTTCTCTAAGTCTTTTTTCCATTTTCATAAGAGGGGTAAAGACGGTGAGCATCTCTTCCCAAATAGAAAGGCCGGATTCCAGGCCTGTATCCTGTGCGAGATAACCCATCTCAACATCTTTAGGACGGATAATATCCCCACTATCGAACGAGAGCTGACCTGCAATTGTCTTTAAGAGAGTTGATTTTCCGGCTCCGTTTCTGCCTACTAGTGCTACACGGTCGCCAGTTTGTACTTCTAGTTTAATGTTTGATAAAATCGGTTCTGCACCGAATGATTTTGAAAGGTTTACACATTGTAATAAAATCATGGGGTATCCCTCAATCCTTACATATCAATAGATTTCTTCGTTAAGTGTAACGTATATAGGATTAATCAACAACTTATTGACGAGTAGGTAAAACGATTACATTATAGTGTAAATGGTGTACAATGAGACTAATGTTTGTCTTATTTTGAAAAAGAATGACTTATTAGAACTACTCATACAGTGCTTATGGACCATAGATCGTTTAAACAGAGACGCTAGGAGAGGAGGGAATTTTAATTGAAACCAGAACAAGCAAAAATTCCTCAAGCAACAGCAAAACGATTGCCACTCTATTACCGCTTTTTAGAGAACCTACATGCATCAGGCAAGCAGCGTGTTTCATCAACTGAACTAAGTGAAGCAGTGAAAGTAGATTCAGCAACGATTCGTCGAGACTTTTCGTACTTTGGAGCTCTTGGTAAAAAAGGGTATGGCTACAATGTAAATTATTTACTTTCCTTCTTTAGAGAAACACTTGATCAGAATGAATTAACAAAAGTGATATTAGTTGGGGTGGGAAACTTGGGGACTGCTTTTCTCCATTACAACTTCTCAAAAAATAACAATACCCAAATCGAGATGGCTTTTGATGTCGATGATTCAAAAATTGGCACCGAAGTAGGCGGAGTACAAATTTACAATCTTGACGATTTAGAGAACATTTTAGATCCAGAAGTTACTGTAGCCATCCTCACAGTGCCCTCTCAAGCAGCGCAAAAGATTGCTGATCGACTTGTAGATGCAGGTATTAAAGGGATTTTGAACTTTACTCCGGCAAGGTTATCAGTTCCAGATTCAGTTAGAGTTCATCATATAGACTTATCCGTAGAATTACAGGCATTGGTTTATTTTTTGAAGCATTATCCGTTATAATAAGAGTAGATTGGACAAGGAGGTGCTACCTATGGGTTTAGGTGCAGGAAGTATTGTTATTATTGGACTTGTCGCATTGTTGATTTTTGGACCAAAAAAGCTGCCAGAGCTTGGTAAGGCAGCCGGAAATACATTGCGTGAATTTAAAAACGCCACTAAAGGCTTGGCTGACGAAGAGGACGACAAAAAGAAAACAAATAAAGATCAAGCTTAAGCAGGAAGGGTTTATAAATGGAAGCACGTGATATGTCGGTAATGGATCATGTTGGTGAGTTGCGACGTCGGATAATGATTGTCGTTGTATTCTTTCTAATAGCACTCATTGCCGGCTTCTTTTTAGCCACACCGTTAATTACGTATTTGCAAAATGCGCCGACTGCGCAAGATTTATCGATGCATGCTTTTAAGATGACTGATTCGATAAGAGTTTTTATGACATTTGCCTTTGCAAGTGCTCTAATTATTATTTTTCCTGTTATCTTATATCAACTATGGGCTTTCATTAGACCGGGGTTGCATGAGAATGAACAAAAAGCGACTCTGGCCTATATTCCGATTGCTTTCATTTTATTTCTTACAGGAATTGCTTTTTCTTATTTTATTTTATTTCCGTTTATCATTCATTTTATGAGCGATTTAGCGGAGAGATTAGATATAATAGAGCATTACGGCATTAATGAGTACTTTTCTTTCTTATTTCAAATTACATTGCCGTTTGGGTTGTTGTTTCAATTACCAGTAGTGGTTATGTTTTTGACTAGACTAGGTTTGATCACCCCAGCTTTCTTATCTAGTGTGCGAAAACTTGCTTACTTTTTATTACTAGTTATCGCCGGCTTTATTACACCTCCTGAGCTATTAAGTCATTTGATGGTTACTTTGCCTTTGTTATTCTTATATGAATTTAGCATCTGGGTATCAAGGATAACGTATCGTAAGGTATTACGAGCTCAGCGTTTAATGGAAGAAGAGGAAAAAAATCAACATAAGAAATAGGTCAAGCTGTTAAGCGTTTTTCGCTTAACAGCTTTTTTTGTAGACTTGCGATAATTTTACATAACAATTGCTGATTGAATTTGTTTAATCAAACGTTTAATTGGGAACTAAACTAGTGGAGAAAGGAGGAAAATCATGAATAGGGCAACAAGTACTACAGAACAATTAAAGGATAATTTAATTGAAAAAATAATCGCTTTTGGTGTATATAAAGTTCAAGGTCGTCAATTATTTGAGTTAACATTACAAGAAATTGAACGAGTTTATCAATCTTTAAAACAACGCCAAAATCAACATATATAAGAACGAGGCGAAAAGCTCAACGGATGTGACTTTAAAAAAGTAGTATCTGTGGGGCTTTTTTGATTTATCATTCGATCATTCATGCTATGATAAAAGAAAATCTTTCGATAGACGAAATGGTGTGTATATTATGGGGAAACTATCTAGCAAGTGGATGGTGGTAATAGCCGTACTTCTTGGTTCATTCACCATGATTTTAAATAATAGTATGTTAAACCCGGCGATTCCTAAATTGATGGAAGTATTTGATTCAGATGCAGTAAGTACTGGGTGGGTCATTACTATCTTCATGGTAACAATGGGAATGACTGTTCCTGTAACGGGATATCTAGGTGATCGATTCGGTAAAAAAAAGCTGTATTGTATTGGGCTTGCTATTTTTGTATTAGGTTCTGTCCTCGGTTCTTTTTCTTGGAATCTTTCATCGTTAATCATCTTTCGTGGTCTCCAAGGGATTGGTGGAGGCATTATGATGCCACTTTCAATGGCCCTTATCTTTGAGGCCTTCCCAAGAAATGAGCGAGGCATGGCTACAGGAGTATGGGGAATCGCGGCAATGATGGCTCCTACGATTGGACCAACGGTTGGTGGCATTCTGCTTGAGACCACAAGTTGGCATTACTTGTTTTGGTGCAACGTTCCGATTGGCTTACTTGGCTTATGGTTTGCCTTTAAATATCTGCCAATGACTGCTTCTAATAAAAAGGTTCATTTTGATTTATGGGGGTTTGTAACTGTAACAGCAGGAGTGGGGGCCATACTTCTCGCTTTAGGTAGAATGTCAGAACTTGCTCACTTATTGATGCCTCTTAATATTGGACTCGTATTCTCGGGTGTGATTCTACTCCTCTCATTTATTGAAATTGAAAAGCGAGTCGATCAGCCTTTACTTGATTTATCTCTATTCCGTGTACCTGCCTATACATATAGTGTTATTATAGCTGGTACAACTTCGATTAGTTTATTCGCAGGGATCTTTTTAATTCCATTGTTGATTCAACAAGTGTATGGTCTAAGTGCGATTATGACGGGACTTATCTTCCTCCCTTCTGCTTTATTAACGGGTTTATTTATGACGATAGGTGGGAGAATCTTGGATCGAAAAGGCGCAGGTGGCATCGTGACAACAGGACTTCTTATCCTTTCAATTGGAACATTTGCTTTAGGATTTCTTACTTTAGAAACGTCGCTTCTGTTTATCTTTACTATGATGGCCATTAGAGGGGTTGGAACTGGTTTTAGTACTATGCCAGCGACCACAACTGGCATGAATGCAATACCGGATCGATTGATTTCAAGGGGCTCAGCCATGAATAATGTGATGCGCCAAATGAGTTCAGCGTTAGGGATTGTTTTTATTTCTATATATTATGAGGTGAGACGGGGCCAACTGGTTGGTGCGATCTCGATTGAAGAGGCAAGTCTTAAAGCGATTAATGAAGGGTTTATTGTAGTGGGTCTCATCACGGCTTTATCGATTCCTGCCGCCTATTTTCTAGAAAAGAGTTCTAAGAAAGAACTTGAAAAAGCTTCATAGAAGATGAGAAAAAGACTAGAAATAATTGGTCTTTTTCTCATAGATTTGATATTGTGATTAATTTCACATAGTTGTCATAAAAAGATAGGTTTCGACCTTTGTCATTATGGTAATGTGTAATCATATACCTTTTAAAAAAGATAATGAAGTATGTGAATGATTGAGCAAATACGCAGATAAATGTTCGTTTTAATTGGGGAGGGAATAGGATGTTTGAATACGATCCGGTCTTATATAGTCGTATTTTGACGGGACTGACTTTAGGTTATCACGTTATTTTTGCGACGATTGGGGTGGGTATACCACTATTAATTGCTCTTGCTGAGTGGATAGGGATAAAGAGAAATGATGAACACTACCGTTTGCTTGCTAGACGGTGGGCACGTGGGTTTGTCATTACGGTTGCTATAGGTGTGGTCACAGGTACTGCGATTGGCCTTCAACTTAGCTTGTTATGGCCAAACTTTATGCAAGTTGCAGGACATGCGATTAGTTTGCCGATGTTTATGGAGGTCTTTGCCTTTTTCTTTGAAGCGATTTTTCTAGGAATCTATCTTTATACATGGGATCGCTTCAAGAACAAGATGCATCACTTCTTATTATTAATACCGGTTGTTATCGGAGCCTCGGCTTCAGGTTTTTTCATTACGACGGTGAATGCATTTATGAATTCACCAACAGGGTTTGAAATTCAAAACGGTGTGATTACAAATATTAACCCCATTGCTGCAATGTTTAATCCAGCTACACCAACAAAAGTGGCACATGTTCTATCATCAGCATACTTAACGTCAGCCTTTGTGCTAGCTGCCATTGCTGCTTATGCCCTGTTAAGAGGGAAAAATCACGTCTATCACAAGAAGGCTCTACATCTTACAATGACTGTAGCTGCAGTCTTTGCAGTAGCTACAGCTTTAATTGGGGATCTATCCGGCAAATATTTAGCCGAATATCAACCAGAGAAATTAGCGGCTGCAGAGTGGCATTTTGAAACATCGACAGAGGCACCTCTTGTATTAGGTGGTGTACTAGATGAAGATCAAAATATAAAATATGCACTTGAGATTCCTTATGCATTAAGTATTTTAGCTCATGGTTCTCCAACTGCTGAAGTGATTGGCTTAGAGGAGTTTAATCAAGATGAATTACCACCACTAATCGTGCATTATTTCTTTGATGCAATGGTAGGGATTGGAATGTTTTTAGCCTTCGTCTCCATTGCTTATGTAGTGATCAAACGCATGCGGAAATGGAATGAACATAACCGTTTACTGTTATGGGCCATCTTACTAGGGGGACCGCTATCAGTTATTGCTATTGTAATGGGTTGGTTCTTTGCTGAAATTGGTCGCCAGCCATGGATACTAGTGGGGTACATGACAACTGCAGAAGGCGCTACAACGTCTGCACATGTTGATCTGATGTTATACTTGTTTATTTTGCTCTATTTAATCTTAACCGTATCATGTATTACGGTTTTACGAATAATGTTCAAATCAAATCCGGTAGAGCGAGAGCTTAAAAACCGAGGCATTGAATAGGGAGGAGAGCGACCATGGATTATGAATTAATAGGTATTACCGTTCTGTGGACTTTTCTTTATGGCTATTTAATCGTGGCGTCGATCGATTTCGGCGCCGGTTTTTTCAGCTACTTCTCAAGTGTCACAGGCCGTGAACATATTGTAAATAAAGTCATTAACCGTTATTTATCTCCAGTGTGGGAAGTCACTAACGTGTTTCTTGTTTTCTTCTTCATTGGGATTGTCGGTTTCTTCCCATCAACAGCGTACTATTATGGTACAGCACTTTTAATTCCAGGTAGTATTGCTATCATTTTACTAGCCATACGTGGTTCATATTATGCTTTTCATCATTACGGGGAAAAGGGAAGTAAGTTTTATCAGTTTTTATATGGAGCCACTGGTTTATTAATTCCTGCCTCTTTATCAGTTGTTTTGACGATTTCTGAAGGTGGATTTATTGTCGTAGAATCGGACCATGTATATCTTGACTACGCCACCTTGTTTTCAAGCTTTTATTCTTGGACTGTGGTCATACTAGCCATTGTAAGTGTGCTCTATATCTCAGCTTGTTTCTTAACATTCTATGCATATAAAGCACGTGATATGGATGCATTTAAAGTATTGCGTGGATATGCGTTGTTTTGGAGTTTCCCAACGATCATGGCAAGTATACTTGTGTTCTTTGCCTTAAACGAACATAATCCTACTCACTTTGAGAATATGGTAGACCTTGCTTGGATGTTTAGTTTATCTTTTCTCTTCTTTTTAGGAGCTGTGTATTATATTTGGAAAGAGAAGAACTTAGGGCTTTCGTTTATCTTTGTCATGTTACAGTTCGCGACTGCGTTCTATGGATATGGAGCATCTCATTTGCCATATCTTCTATATCCGCACCTCACGATCTATGATGGTTTTACAAACGAGGCAATGGCAATTGCGCTTATTATTGCCTTTATAGCTGGCTTGTTCCTCTTGATCCCTTCTTTATATCTATTGATGAGATTATTTTTGTTTGATAACAAATATGTACAAGGTAAAAAGTAAGGAGGATAAGAATGGATTTTTTCTTAATTATGATTGCGCCTCTTTTGATTGTGATAATCTGTATAGCTCTATTGTTTTGGTGGGGAGCAAAAGGTAAGGCTCCTTATCAATAAATAATGCCGCCGATGAGTACTCGACTTATCGGTGGTTTTTTTATAGGCTATCAGGATAATGGTACTATTGTAGGGTAAACTATGTAGAAATTTGTAGGTTATCAGCCTTATTTTGGAGATTTTGGTTTAATCTCTTGTTGAAAGGGTATAGATTCTTAGTTATTTTTACAATATATATCAAAGTTTATTAATGGAGGTATGAAGGATGAAGGGGTATTTTAGCTTGCTAGTGGGGCTTTGCCTACTTGGTTTGGTCGCTTGTGGCCAACCAACTGAAAGCGCTACGAATCAGATGAATTCATTCCAATTTGATCAGTTGCGGAGTACAGATATTTCAGAGAAGATGAAGGTTTATTTATGGGAGGAAGGAGAGCGGGTGCTCCCATTTATTTCTCATAAAGAGACTCCTGAGCTTACTGAAAAGCATGATCAATTATTAGAATTAGTAATGAATGAGGAAGAACTTCATCAATCAGGTTATGATAATCGTTTCATTACACAGGAAAATGTCTTCGGAGCAGAGTATGAAGGTTGGCAGGAAATTGAACTCATCGTAATGGATGATCATGTTTTTTCTACTTCACCATTCTTTCAGTTGAATGAAGCTCAGTATAAAAGAACGGTGGCAATCAATTCACTACGATCACGTACCAACTCATATAAGAATCAAATTCAACTTAATCGATCAATGAACCTTAAAGATGTAGATATTCTTGGTTTATAATAGTGACAAGGTCCACCCTCCTAGAGCAGTACACTGTTTATCTAGGAGGGTTTGTTGTGTAGATTAAAGGTATAAGCAGAAGGCAAACGAGGTGGAGAGATGTTAACAAAGTTATTAGCACAAGAAATCGTAGATCGGACCATTGAGATTATTGGCTACAATGTAAATGTGATGGATAAAGACGGTATTATTATGGGGAGTGGAGATGAAAGTCGGTTGTATGAATTACACGCTGGAGCAGTAGAAGCTATTGCTAAAGGGGCGGAAATAGAAGTGAGCGATGAGGATGTAATAAGGTTGAAAGGGACAAAGACGGGGATTAACCTGCCTATTACATTTAATGGAGAAATTGTTGGTGTTATTGGGGTGACAGGACCACTTGAGGATATTCGAGGGTATGGCAAGTTAGTCAAAATGGCGGCGGAACTTTCGTTAAGCCAAGCGTTCTTAACGGCTGAACTGCAATGGGATACTCGTCACAAAGAAGAATTAGTTAGACAAGTTGTTGAAGGGAAAGTAGATAATTGGAACTTGTTTTTAACGAGAGCTGAATCGCTCGGATTGGTGATTGAATTTCCGTGTGAAGTTCTTTATATAGAAGCCCCACATTCGTTAAACCGTTCTAAAGAAGAACAACAAAAAGAAGCATTGAAAGAACTATTAAAAGCACATGGCGAGCCAATTCAGATTCAAAAAGATCAATATATCCTTTTCTTACTTGAAGGAAGAAGAATAAATAAAGAGAAGCTGATTCAAATCGTTCAAAGATACGAGCTAGAAATAGGTTGTGGAATGATGATTGACACCATACAAGAGTTACCCACATCTTATGAACAGGCTTTTGACTCGTTACAAGTAGGAAAGCTTCGTGACTCAAATACAAGAATACATAGATATGAAGATCTGTTATTAGACGTTTGGTTGTATCGAATCTCTCGATTATCAGAGGCGGAGCATTTAAAGAAAGTAATTTTACCATTGAAGAAGGATGATTTATCGATTCAGCTAATGCAAACGTTACAAAAATATATCGAAGAAAACGGTGAAATACAACAAGTGGCATCCTCTCTCTTTGTTCATAGAAATACGATTCAATACCGCCTGCAACGAATTGCGGACATCACTAAAAAAGACCCAAGAAACCTCCAATCCCTACTTGAGCTTTATATTAGTTTGAAAATAGATCAGTTCGAGTCGAATTCAACGTAGCTATATTGTGCATATGACTAAAAACACTTTAGATATTACAGGGATATTTAGTTTAAGTGCACAATGAATGATGAGTAGAAAACGCTTACAATAAAAGGGAGCAATGTTGTGAGGGGGAGAAAATGATGGATGTGCAAGTAACAGCTATTGGAGCCTTATTAGGGTTAATCATTGCAATCGTAATGATTTTACGTAAAATACCACCTGTATATGCGCTAATGACAGGTGCATTAGTAGGTGGACTTGTAGGCGGAGCATCAGTGATTGATACGGTTGACTTGATGATTGGTGGAGCAGGTGGAATTATTCCTGCAGTACTAAGGATATTGGCAGCTGGTGTGTTGGCTGGGGTTTTAATTGAATCGGGAGCAGCAGCGACCATTGCTGAGGGGATTGTCAAAAAGGTGGGACAAACTCGTGCGCTACTAGCCCTAGCTATTGCCACAATGATTTTAACAGCAGTTGGAGTTTTTGTTGATGTGGCCGTTATTACTGTAGCACCTATTGCATTAGCAATTGCGAGCCAAGCGGGCTTATCAAAAACTGCGATTTTGCTTGCGATGATTGGTGGCGGTAAAGCAGGAAATATTATGAGTCCTAATCCAAATACGATTGCTGTATCAGAAGCATTCAATGTACCACTTACATCGGTTATGGCAGCAGGGATTATTCCAGCTGCATTTGGTGTGACGGCTACTTATTTTATTGCAAAGCGTCTATCTAAAAAAGGTTCAGCCGTTCAGTTAGAAGAGGTCGAATCAAAGAATGCCGCGGGGACACCATCATTTGCGGCTGCCATTGTAGCTCCACTTGTAGCAATTGTGCTGTTAATGTTGCGACCACTATTTGATATTGTGGTCGATCCAATGATCGCTTTACCTTTAGGTGGATTGATTGGTGCACTAGTGATGGGTAAATTTAAAATGATGAATCAATACGCTATTTCTGGATTAAATAAAATGTCAGGTGTTGCGATTTTACTAATAGGAACGGGAGCAATTGCTGGTATTATCTCAAATTCAGGCTTGAGAGATGTGCTTATTAACGGTCTTGATGGTCTAGGCTTGCCAGCTTATGCTCTTGCGCCTGCTTCAGGGATATTCATGTCAGCAGCTACAGCATCAACGACAGCAGGTTCAGCTGTAGCAAGTAGCGTGTTTGGCGCAACGTTGCTTGAGTTAGGTGTTGCCGGTCTTGCCGGTGCTGCGATGGTTCATGCTGGCGCAACCGTCCTTGATCATCTTCCCCACGGTAGTTTCTTCCATGCAACAGCAGGAAGTGTAGGTATGCAAATAAATGAACGCTTAAAACTTATTCCTTATGAGTCGCTCGTGGGCTTAATTATGGCGATTGTTTCAACGTTAATCTTTGGTGTATTCCAGTGGTTCTTGTGATGAGTATACTTGTGGAAAGGAAGCGAGTTGGATGAAAAAAATAGTGATTGCACCTGATTCGTTTAAAGAAAGTTTTTCTGCTCTTGAAGCGGCTAATGCAATTGAAAAAGGCTTTAAAGGCATTTTTCCTGATGTTGAGTATATAAAAGTTCCAATGGCTGATGGAGGAGAAGGGACTGTCCAATCGTTGGTTGATGCCCTTGATGGTACAGTTAAAACGGTAAATGTAAGGGGTCCTCTCGGTGAGCAGGTAAGTGCAAGCTATGGATTATCGGGAGATCGGAAAATAGCTGTTATTGAAATGGCAGAAGCATCAGGCTTATCTCTTGTACCAACCGAACAACGAAATCCATTAATAACCACCACGTATGGTACGGGACAATTAATAGCAGATGCTTTAAATGAAGGGGTAGAGCATATCATTGTTGGCATAGGAGGAAGTGCTACAAATGATGGCGGTGCAGGGATGGCACAAGCGTTAGGAGTAAAGTTACTAGACTCAAACGGGAAAGAAATCCCGTACGGAGGGGCTGCATTAATCAACCTAGAATCGATTAACGTAGAAGACCTTCACCCTAAGTTAGCTGAAGTAACAATTGAGGTTGCTTGTGATGTTGATAACCCTCTTCTTGGAGAACAAGGCGCTTCAGCTATCTATGGTCCTCAAAAGGGAGCTACGAAAGAAATGGTGCAGCAGCTAGATAAGGCATTAGCTCATTATGCTATTGTGATTTCCGAGCAACTAAATAAAGATGTAAAAGACATTGCCGGTGCCGGAGCTGCGGGAGGACTAGGTGCAGGGTTGCTTGCCTTTTTAGACGTAAGATTAGATTCTGGAGTTACTTTAGTGCTTGAAGCCACTCATTTTACCCAAAAGGTAGTGGGAGCTGATCTTGTCATCACAGGTGAAGGAAGGCTTGATCATCAAACCATCTATGGGAAGACGCCAATTGGTGTAGCAAGGGCGGCTAAAATGGAAGGTATTTCGGTAATTGCGATTGCTGGGGGGCTTGCACCAGGTCATGAGACGATTTATGAACAGGGGATTGATGCAGCTTTTTCACTTGTTCCTGGAATCACCACATTGAATGACGCACTAGAAAATGGCTTAGAGTATTTAGAGTTAACAGCTAAAAATCTTGCTACCATGATAAAAGTAACGGCTAAATAAGAGTTAATCCTTGTACTTATCGTAATGATAGTGCAAGGATTTTTTATGATCGACAAATTTTTTACAGAATGAGAAGATAGATGGAAAGTAATTAAATGGGAGGAATAGTACGTGCGATCGTTTCGTTTAGGGTTTTCATTGATCTTTTGGGGGCTATTTATTGCTCTTTTAGACTTTGAGATTAATTCAGTATCACTCTTACCTGGATTTATAGGATTTATCTTCATTTTATTTGGCATACAAAGAGTAGTGGACGAAGATAGTAAGATAAAAAAGCTAGTTCCATGGGTGTATGTGTTAATCCCCTTAAGTGCATTGGAATGGGTTTCTTCCTTCTTTATTCGTCCTAATGAGAATATGGAGGAAACGGCTTTGCCAATAAATCCTTTACTACTTGGTTGGTTTTCATTGTTGGAAATTGCATTATTAGTGGTGACGATTTTGTTTGTTGTCAAATTAATGAATTATTACATTGATTTATTGAAGGAGCGCAAACAGTTCGAATGGCATGAGCGTTTCGTCAGTAGCAAGTTGTTCTATGTATGGACCCAGGTAGCTTTGGTCGTCCTTCTCCCTTTAGCGGCCATCCATATGGTTATGGCGGTACTGTATATTGTCGTTATCCTTTTCGTATTAATAGGAGTGGTTCGAATCTTAATGAGTGCCTACCGTATCAAGCAATTATCTGAAGTTATTTGGGAAAACTCGGATCAAAAGTAAGAAATAAAAACATGACCGTGTCTTAATTGACACGGTCATGTTCTTATTCATCTTTTTTCTTTTGTTGCTTTTGAATTTGCTTTATTACACGTCTGATCCGGAAAAAACGATAGGCGATCAAGAAGTCAAAAGCGGCAAACCCGATAATTAAATATGCCCAAAAATCCCATCCAGTTTGCTCAACTTTCAGGATCGCAATATAAACAACTAGTACTCCCAGTGTGAAGTACATTAGGGCCATCGCAGTTGGAGAAACCCTCATAATAATCCCCCGATAATCAATGATGTTTGTTGTACTTCTTCTAACCTCTCAACCCAATCTTCAAGTTGGTCAGCCAAAAGGACATTCACTACAGCTACAAAGAGGTTTAAGGCAACATGTGCCAGAATAGGGACAAGAATGCGTCCGGTTTTTACATAAAGGTATGCGAACACAAAGCCCATTGCTGTGTAGACAAGAAGGTGAGTGAAATCAAAATGAATGGCAGCAAATATGAACGAACTCACAAAACCTGCAATCCAAAAATTGAATCGTTTATAGAGTGCTCCGAAAATGATTAAACGAAACACAATTTCCTCTAATATTGGACCAATAATCGCTACAACGAATATGAAAGCAGGGAACGCTTTAGCCATTTCTACAATGGCTTCTGTGTTTTCTGATCCTGGCTCAATACCAAGCGCGTACATTTCAATTAAAGCTGCAGCGTACTGAGCAGCAAACACCATGAAAATACCAATGATCGACCACCGGACGGCTTCACCTCGCGTGGAGCGACCTCGTACTTGATGCCTATTGCGCATATCTGGGACGAGAAGGAACAGAATAATGATTAGGCCTAAAGAGAAGCTAATGATACTCCAAATTCCTGGAATGCGCTCAAACGGAACATCCATCTGCATTAACAGCAAGGTGCCAGGAATTGCAGAAAGTTGCATTAATACATATGTAATAAGGATCCACCAATAACGAATATTCAATATGCTAACTCCTTTTTAAAAATTTCTTATCTATTCAATCTATATATTTTACCATAGCTACTTTAGAAAGACAGAAGGAATGCTTAGGATGAACGCGAATACATAGTAGTGGTTTCAATTAAGTGTACTCATATCCGACTCTAAAAGTAAATCACTAAGAAAAATCAAAAAAAGTATGGTAAAGGGCTTGCAAAACGAGAGTGTAATGATTATTATAATAATTGTGTTAGCACTCAATGTGACCGAGTGCTAATAAGTCTATTACATAGGTCTTGAAGGAGGGTGTTTTCCTTGTTAAAGCCATTAGGTGATCGTATTATCATTGAGCAAATCGAATCTGAGGAAAAAACAGCGAGCGGGATTGTATTACCTGACTCTGCAAAAGAAAAGCCACAAGAAGGTAAGGTAGTTGCTGTTGGTACTGGTCGTGTGACTGACAACGGAGAGCGTATTGCACTTGAGGTTAAAGAAGGCGATTCTATCATTTTCTCTAAGTATGCTGGTACAGAAGTGAAGTACGGTGGAGTTGAATACTTGATCCTTCGTGAAAGCGATATTCTCGCAATTATTGGTTAATGAATAAATAAACTAGGGTTATATACACAATTTTCTAGGAGGTCGAAATCATGGCTAAGGATATTAAATTTAGCGAAGAAGCACGTCGCTCTATGCTACGCGGTGTAGATGCACTTGCAAACGCAGTTAAAGTAACACTTGGACCAAAAGGACGTAACGTTGTTCTTGAAAAGAAATTTGGTTCTCCTTTAATTACAAATGATGGTGTTACGATTGCAAAAGAAATTGAACTTGAAGATGCATTCGAAAATATGGGTGCTAAGCTTGTTGCTGAAGTAGCAAGCAAAACAAACGATATCGCTGGTGACGGTACAACAACGGCAACTGTACTTGCACAAGCAATGATTCGTGAAGGCTTAAAGAATGTTACATCTGGTGCAAACCCGATGGTTATCCGTAAAGGAATCGAGAAAGCAACGGCTGCTGCTGTAGCTGAGCTTAAAAGCATTGCTAAACCAATCGAAGGTAAAGAGTCTATTGCACAAGTTGCTGCAATTTCTTCTGCTGATGAAGAAGTTGGTCAAATCATTGCTGAGGCAATGGAGCGTGTTGGAAACGACGGCGTTATCACAATCGAAGAGTCAAAAGGATTCTCTACTGAGCTAGAAGTAGTTGAAGGTATGCAATTTGACCGCGGTTATGCTTCTCCTTACATGGTTACTGACTCTGATAAAATGGAAGCTGTACTTGATAATCCTTACGTGCTTATCACAGATAAGAAAATTGCTAACATTCAAGAGGTACTACCTGTTCTTGAGCAAGTTGTTCAACAAGGTAAGCCAATCTTAATCATTGCTGAAGATGTTGAAGGTGAGGCTCTTGCAACGCTTGTTGTGAATAAACTTCGTGGTACGTTCAATGCAGTAGCTGTTAAAGCTCCTGGTTTCGGTGACCGTCGTAAAGCTATGCTTGAAGATATCGCTACACTTACAGGTGGAGAAGTGATCACAGAAGATCTCGGTTTAGATCTTAAATCTGCGAACATCACTCAACTTGGTCGTGCTAGTAAGGTTGTTGTAACGAAAGAAAACACAACAATCGTAGAAGGTGCAGGCGAAGCTGATCAAATTGCAGCTCGTGTAAACCAAATCAAAGGACAATTAGAAGAAACAACTTCTGATTTCGATAAAGAAAAATTACAAGAACGTCTTGCAAAACTTGCTGGTGGCGTCGCGGTACTTAAAGTTGGTGCTGCAACTGAAACAGAGATGAAAGAGCGCAAACTTCGTATTGAAGATGCACTTAACTCAACTCGCGCAGCAGTTGAAGAAGGTATCGTAGCTGGTGGTGGTACAGCGCTTATTAATGTAATCAAAGCAGTTCAAGCTGTAGCTGCAGATGGTGACGAAGCAACGGGTGTTAACATCGTTCTACGTGCACTTGAAGAGCCAGTTCGTCAAATTGCTCACAATGCTGGACTTGAAGGTTCTGTTATCGTTGAGCGCCTTAAGTCACAAGAAGTTGGCTTCGGATTCAACGCAGCAACTGGCGAATGGGTAAACATGGTTGAAACGGGTATCGTTGACCCTACTAAAGTTACACGTTCTGCACTTCAACACGCAGCGAGTGTATCTGCAATGTTCTTAACAACGGAAGCTGTTATCGCTGATAAGCCTGAGGAAAACGAAGGCGGCGGCATGCCTGACATGGGCGGCATGGGCGGTATGGGTGGAATGGGCGGCATGATGTAATTCATGCGCTCATTAAGCCTGAAATTATGCTTCCATCTAATTAGTGTAGGTTGAGAATAACTACATTTTCACCACACTTCTAAAAGCAAAAGCTTCTCATTCATTATTGAATGGGAAGCTTTTTTGTTTACCTACACAATTCCAATCACTATAGCAATCACTAGTAACACCACGCTGAAGCCCCATATCCAGAAGAAGGAGTAGCGAATGTGTTTACCCATCTCCAGTCCAGCTAACCCAAGCGCTAACCATAGAGCAGGTGAGAACGGGCTGATAAAGGTCCCGATAATATTACCAATCACCATTGCATACGCAGCGGAGGTAGACTCAACTCCGTATGAAGTAACGATTTGTTCCACAACTGGCAAGAGAGCAAAATAATATGCATCAGTGTTCAAGATTAATTCAAACGGGGCTCCGAAAAAACCTATGATCAAGTGGAGATGAGGAATGATAAAAGCAGGTAACAAGGTAACAAGACCGGTAGCAAGAGCATCAAGCATACCAGATCCACCTAAAATACCTAGGAATGAACCAGCTGCTAAAATGATAGCAGCCATTAAGAGAGCGTTTGGAGCATGGGCTTTGATTCGCTCCATCTGATCATCTACTTTAGGATAGTTAAGTGGTAAGGCAATACTTAACGCAATCATAAAGATAAATCCTGCCGGAAGAATTCCCCAAACTAACATAGCGATCAATCCAAGTGTTAACAGGAGATTGACCCAGAGTAACTTAGGTCTTGCAAGACTGCTATCTTTCACATGAGGAACTTCTTCATCTGAGTAATCAATAGCTGCAGCAACTTCTAACTGCTGATCAGATTCAAATGTCTGTTTTTGAATACGACGCTTTTCTCTTAATCCTAAGAAGTAGGCCATACCCACCAAGAGAACGAGTGCTATGATTTGAAGCGGAATGAGAGGTCTCCATAGCTCGGTTGGATCCATTCCTAGAACAGAGCCGACACGTCCGATCGGTCCAGCCCAAGGCACCATATTCATAATACTTGCACTAGCCCCAACCAATAGGAGTAACAAGTATGGATTCATTTTCAAGCGTTTATATAATGGAAGGAGTGCGGGGATCGTAATTAAGAAAGTAGAAGCTCCAGATCCATCTAAATGAGCGATCGCTGCAATAATGACGGTTCCTACTGCCACTGCAACAATATTACCTTTAGAAATTTTGATGATTTTGTTGATAATTGGATCAAATAATCCTGCATCCTGCATAATTCCGAAATAAAGAATCGCAAAGATGAACATGATGACAATGCTCATCACTTGATTAACACCTTCGTTAAAAAATAGTCCGATATCGGCTATTGTAAAGCCAGCTAGAAGAGCCCCGATGATCGGAATGGTGATAAGACTTATAATAGGTGACATTTTCCCGCTGAGCAGGAATAGGACAATGGCTAAGATTGTAAAGAATCCAATGATACTAAGCATAATTCTCTCCCCTTATAATGTGATATAAAGAGGGGGGGGTGAAAGCGGATACATTTCCCCTTAAATAAAATACCCCTCTTTTTCTGATTTGTCTGATATTACAGAACTTTATCATGAAAAATAAGAGGGGGGAAGTTTAAGAACATTAATGCAATAATGTTCTTTTTGGGTATTTTGTTCATTTTGTTCACGGAGTAGTATAACGTCTTTCTGGTCTTCCTACATCACCATATTTCAATTCTGCTTTTGCTTGGTTAATGGAGACTAGATACTCTAAGTACCGTCTTGCGGTGGAACGGCTGGTTCCAACTGCTTCTCCTAAATCGCTGGCTGTCAGTCCTGCTTCTTTTCCCATACTGAGTACGGTTTGTACTTTTTCTAACGTCAAGCTATCAATTCCTTTTGGGAGCTTATCGTATTCCTTTGAAAAAGAAGGGTGAGAGCCTGCAACACCAGTCAATTGATCGATTTCCTCTTGAGATAATTGATCTTTTACAGCCAGTGTGGTTCGTTGCTTTTTGTATCTTTCTAACGTGCTTTTAAACCGGTTAAAATCAACAGGCTTCACGATATAGTCAAAAATACCGCCACGAAGGACTTCTTCAAATGTGGGTACTTCTTTTGCAGCTGTAGTCATAATAAGATCAACATTCGGTTGGTTTCTGCGAATACTCCAGAACAGTTCGAGCCCTTCTACATCAGGAATATAAACATCTAATAACACAAGGTCCGGCAACGGATGATTAGATAGAAGTAACTCGGTTTCAGCACCTGTTTTACATATACGAATAACTTCAAAGCCTTCCACCTTTTCAACAAAGCGTTGAGTGATTTCCGCTACACGAAAATCATCTTCAACAATTAAAACTTTATATAATTCTTTCATGGTCTGCCTCCTTAAATCTCTGAGTCTTTTGGGATTGTGATAACGAAGCAAGCACCTCCAAGGTCGCTCTCTTCTAGATAAATGTTTCCTCCTGCTTCTAGGAGCGCCTCTTTAGTAAGAGCAAGGCCAAATCCGCGATGAGCTCCTTTTTTAGTTGAGAATCCTTTAGTGAATATCTCATTTGCTAAATACGGAGGGATCCCTCTACCAGAGTCCTCAATTTCAAAAATAATATCATCACCGATATCTGTGAAAAACACATTCACCTGACGAGTGGAATGAGGATTTGTTTTAGCAGAATCTATTGCATTCTCAATAAGGTTGCCTAAAGCAGTCAGTAGTAAATCGCGTTTATGTTCTTCTAATGGATAGGTTAGCTGGCTTCCGTCTTCAATCACCATTTCAACTCTTTGTTCCATAGCTTGGTTGAGCTTACCAAGAAGGATCGCGTTGATCATTGGGTCTGGAACCTTTTCTAGTAAGAAATGAATCCAATCTTGTTGAATGTTGTTCTCCTTTTTAATGAACGATATGGCTTCCTTTTTTCTATTTAATTGTAGCAAACCTAAAATGGTAAAAAGCTTGTTCGAAAATTCATGAGTTTGTGCACGTAAGGCATCTGCATATTGCTTTGTTTTAGTTAGTTCTTTCGTAAGTTGATCAATTTCTGTTTTATTACGAAATGTTGAAACAGCCCCAATTAACTTTTTTTGATAAAAGATAGGGACACGGTTGACTAAAACTGTGATGCCTCCTATATACATCTGTTTGTCAAAATGACTTTCCCCAGTATGAAGAACTTGTGGCAGGGCGGACTGAGGTAAAACCTCTTTAATAGGTTTGCCGATGGGGCTTATTAATGCCTTATGTTGATCATAAAGTAACTTCAGGGCAGCGTGATTAGCTAGAGTGATCATTCCTTCTTGATTAACAGCAATGATCCCTTCATGTGTAGATTGTAAGATGGTTTCCTTTTGCAATAATAGGTGGGTGATTTCCTCAGGTTCTAAACCAAATAATAACTTTTTAATATAATGAGCAATGAATATAGCACCAATGATACCCAAGCTGACAATTAAGAAAAGAACGAACCAAAGTTCTCTGCTGTATGTATGGATTAAGCTTTGTACATCATTAATTAAGTATCCTACTGAAACGACACCGACAATCTCGTTTTCTGAGTACACTGGAACCTTTCCTCGAATGGAATAGCCTAAGGACCCGATTGCTTTAGAAACATAAGACTCACCATCAATTAAAGCAGGCTCATTATCCTCACCAATCATTTTTAAGCCGATTTTTTCTGAATCTGGGTGAGCGTAGCGGATTTCATCTGTATTTCCTACAACAATAAACTCTGCACCAGTAGCTTCTTGAATCGGTTTAACTAAAGGTTGAATAACAGAGGCAGGATCAGGCTCTGCAAAAGCCTCTTGTAGTTCAGGGATGTGAGAAATACTTGTCGCCACACTTAAGGCTCTTTCTCCCAATTGAGTTTCGATCGTATCAGAGAAGAAGTAATGGAGAAACACACCCATTGTAATGAACATAAGCGAAATAAGTGTACCAATTAAAAGAATCATTTTTAGTTTCAGCTTAATTTTAACATTCGGTTTAAGAAGGAACTTTTCATAAGCATTATGTTGAAATAGATTCAATAGAAGCTCCCCTTTTTATTAGTTCTATCTAGATTCCCTTTTATTATCATCTCAAATGAAAGAAGTATCAAGGTTGTAAGATTGTGGTTGTATCTATTGTCTAGGTTTCAGACTTAATAAGAGAGGGGATTAGTCATACAAAGGAGATGACGAAGATGAGATATGAAGAATTTAAATTAGCACTTATCAATTCGAGACCTGGTGATTGGTTGTATGATCACGACACGAGTGTGTATGTATTAAAGGATAATATATCAATTACAATTGATTCAGATATTACGGTTCCAAGCGAAGGCTTTAGTGAGGATTGGATTTCGGTTTATGAAGATGATATTGCTTATGAAAAGTTCTTTAATCTTCGCTATAACGGAGTTCCGATTGAGCGTTTCCATACCGTTGCAGTAGATGGGTTTCGCGTGTTTATTCCCTATCCAGATAAAGAACGAATGACGATTACTGAAGAGCAATATCGAATTGCCGATATTGTTAATCTAGTCTATAACGGTCCAGAACTACTTGATTATTTCGGTCGAGGAGACCTTTCAGTTGTTATTTAAAGCATCCTAAAGGGGGTGCTTTTTTAATGTTCTTATAAATTTAAAAACTCCTTAACTAGCTTAATAGATTTTTTTACATTCTTCTACAATGTGGAAGATTAAAGACTTTTCCGATTGGGAATAGATATAATAGGAGGGATTAAGTATGAAAAATTATACTGTTACATTTTATTTCACTGGAGGAGAAAGTGTTGTCTTTGAACTAGAAAGTGGTTATGAATTAAACCAACAAATTGAAAAGATTCAGTCTGCTAAGTGGTTTGATCATAAAAACGAATATGTGAACATGGATAAGGTTCTCCGTTTTGAAATTATTGAGGGCTAGTCTACATAAGAGTGATATAAAAAAGCATTAGGTGTTTTATCCTAATGTTTTTTTTTTGAATAAAGAACATGCTACTAAAGTGTTTGGTGGTTTTTGTCGAAGTAAATCCTTTTATAGGTCATTATTACGCTTCTCTAAATATTAGTCAATCTAAGAAGGTTTAGCTAATTATTTAGAGAATTTCGTAAAGGCATTATAAAGACTAGGGAGGAATTATGTAGATGAAAAAACTAGTAATGACTTTAGGTACAGGTTTCTTAGCAGCAAGTTTACTCATGTCACCGGCACAAGCTGCACAAAACAATACCGGACCGGCGGTACCAAACCAACAGAATTTATCTATCTCTGGTTTCATGACATATGAGCAAATGACAAAACGCTTAGATCAGATAGTTTCTAATAGTCAGGGGCGTGTGGAAGTTGAAGCTGTAGGTTACTCGAACCAAGGACGGGAAATTTACAAAGCAACAGTTGGTACAGGTGATCGCGTTATTTTAATTGAGAGTGAAATTCATGGAAATGAAAAAACAGGAACTGAGGCACTGCTAAATATTTTACAGTTTTTAGGTTCAAGTAATTCTCCGAAAGCTAAACAAATTCGTGAGGAAGTGACAATCGTAGCCTTACCTAAGGTGAATCCAGATTCGGCAGAATTAGATCGACGAGCAAATGATATGACTTGGAGTGAAGTAGTAGAAGCATTCCCGCAGCTTAGTGAGGCTTCTGCTCCTGCTTGGAATTACTATACACGCACGCTTCAAGGGACAAATTATGCTGAACGTCCAGGGTTTGATGTAAATAGAGACTTTAACCCTGACCTAGAATATACTCCTAAACCAGAAGATTTTCCAGGGGAGTCGGCTTCACCTGGTTGGTTTATTACACCTGAAGCACAAACCATCCGAGATGTTTATCTAGATTTGCAAAACCAATTTGGAAAGGTTGACGTTTTTGTCGACTTACACCACCAAGGTCCATTTATGACAGTTGAGGGCACCGATGATGATGTGACTATGTCTATTTCGGGTCAGTTTGTTCCAGATCCTAATACGGCTGCTGGAGAAAAATATAATAAGTATGCTGAGAATTATGATTACGATTTCTCACGACAACTAAATGTTGCAGTGTATGATGCATTGCAAATCGGCAACTCACCATTTAAAAATATTTCACTCTACCAACAAGGACTAGATCTACCGGGTACGGCATTAGGATCGTTTGCTTTGAATGGAAGCGGAACAGTTCTTTTTGAAGTTCGAGGCCAAACTCAAAGTTTCGGGCAGAAAATGAGAGGACAGTTAGTGAAGGCAGTAGAGGACGGCCTTTACGGAATAATTGAAGGGGTGGCAGATGAATCAGTTTATGAAATTGATCCTGAAAAGTATGAGGATATTCCATTAACAATTCGTTAATTAAGTGAACATACAAGGAACCTACTGGGACCTTGTATGTTTTTTTGAGCGGAAAAACATTAAACAATATTTGGTTTATATGCATAATTTTTTATTTTTATGGGTATCTAGAAGTTAGTATACTAATAACCATTCTAATTAAATGAGTAATTAGTCACTATTTGTCTTATTTTGCTAGTTATATTCTCCTTATAATTATAAAGGAGTGATAAAATATATAAGTGGATTTATAGGTAATTTCTATTAATTTCAACTAAAAGGTGGAGATGCGTTGACTGTAAAAAAATAGTTGGTAAGCTAGAAGAGACAATATTAAATTTAAAGGGGTTGTTGAAATGTCAGATGTAATTCGATTAACACCAGCCGAACTGCGCGATGTAGCTAGACAGTACGATGCAGAGAGTGGTAATATTTACGATTTACTTACTCGTCTTGATGGTATGAGTAGTCATCTTCAAGATGTATGGGAAGGTGCATCTAGCCAAGCATTTGCACAACAATATCAAGAATTACGCCCATCTTTTGATAGAATGGCAGCTCTATTAAATGAAGTATCTATGCAACTTGCTAATTCAGCTCAAACTCTAGAAGATACTGACCGCCAGATTGCTAGTCAAATTCGTGGTTAAATACTTACTAAATTAGCACAATGAAATGATTTTTGGAAAAGAGCGCTGACAATTTTACTTGTTTATGCGCTTTTTTTCCTGTTTAGAGGTGGTACTTATTTATATACAGGTAACTATAGACTTAAGACATTATACAGGGGAAAGCTTTGATTTGAGATTATCGGACTACTACTCTGTGAAAAAGGTCATTGATATCGTATGGCAAATAGAAAAAATAAAAGAACAACCTCGTGAAGGGAATTGGGTCAGAATTGAAAACAAAGGGACAGTATTACCTGGCTATGCTTCACTTCATACAAATGGTGTAACGAACGGGGATAAAATTGTCATTATTTAAATACATCTAGATTTGTAGATGACTTTTTAACTTTTGCAATAGTTGTACTAATGAACCTATCTGTAATTTATAAAGGAGTACCTATATGGAAGAGAAACGACTATCGTACTTAGAAAAACAAATAGAAGCTACTGTAACGAAAGAAAAAGGTCAACATGTTTTTCTTTTTCAAAAAGCAAAGATCAAGTTGAAAAATCATTTAGAGATCGGAATGATTGCTCAATTAAATGACCCAATTGAAAGAGTCATAGAAGAAACAGAAGATGAACTGAAAATCGTTATGAAAAGGCCTAAGTCTATATTGAATTTTACTATGTTAAATAGAAAACCGACTTACGGCAAATGGTTATTTGCCCATAAACTTATTAAAGCTGTAGAGTCACATTCTTATCTACGGCTGAAATTAATCGTGTGTCCAGATAATATTGTGTTTGATCGTAGTTTCAACCCCGTGTTTTTACATTATGGAGTAAAAGAGAGTTTACCACCGTATAGCTCTGATGCTGACAACCTATTGCTAGAGGTTAAAGCGACGTTGAGTGAGCTAATTGATAACTCTCATTCATTTCATGAATACTATCACTTTCATACTACTTTATCGTTAAGTCCGCTTGTCCAAGAAATTTACACGTTGAAAAGCCTAACAGAGTTAGCTGACTTTATCGAAGGTACAATTGAAGAAATTGAAAAGCGAGAGAAAGCTCTTGTGCATCTTCCAAAGAAGAAGTGGCTTACTCAAAAATATAGCTTGATTACCGTTGCTGCTCTATTAATCCCTTTAATCGCTTATAGCATTTATTCATTCTTTTTTGTGCAGCCAAAACAAGAAGCATTTATTCAAAGTAGTGAGGCATTTTTAACAACTAATTATAGTGAAGTAATTAATCAATTAAATTATTACAGCCCTGAGAGTATGCCTCATGTCACGAAATATCAACTAGCCACTTCCTATGTTGAGTACGAGTCGCTAACAGAGGATCAACGTAATACCATTCAAAACACGCTAACTTTGCAATCAGATGAACGTTATTTTAATTATTGGATTCATATTGGTAGAGGAGAAAATGAGGAAGCTGTTGATTTGGCTAGGTCATTAGAAGATCGTGACTTGGTAATGTTGGGTTTGCTGAAATATAGAGAGGATATCAAAGCTGATGACCGACTTTCAGGTCAGGAGAAAGAAGAAGAGTTACAAGTTATCCAAAATGAAATAGATGAATACTTGAGGGAACGTGAAGAGCTAGAGGCACAAGAACAAGAAGAAACTGAGGTGGAACCGGAGGACCAAGAAGTAACAGAGTCTTCTAGTGAGCCTGAAGTCGATGAAGAAACCGATGAGGATGATTCCGAATCGTAAGGGTGGGGAAAATGGAACAGTTATTTGTTTTTTATAAAAGTACATATCAACTTTACCCTTTCCTACATGATCATAAAAAGGTCACGATAGGAGGAGGGGAGGAGCATACACTCACGGTTTACACCTTTCCTTTTGAAAGGGGTGCAATCTCAATTGAGAAAGTAGAAGAGAGATATGAAGTCTATCAAGGAGAGAAACGACTTGGTGAACTATCATCAAGTCAATCTGTTACTGTATCTGAACAGGGAGAGAGCTTAACTCTCGTAATAAAAAGTGATACGGAAGCAGCGGCCACATACTATGTTGGGTACCATGATGAGATTACAATTGGGCACCAAAAAGAGGCTATGATCTTTCTAGAAACTAATAACGAAGAAACTGATATGCCCTTTATACTAGATCGCTTTAATGGTCAGTGGTGCCTATCAACTATGCAAAATCAAATGATTTATGTGAATGGTCAACAAGTAAAAGGAAAAAAAGAAATTGTTAATGGCGATGTCATTTTTTATTCATATTTATCTATGACATTTATTGAAGAGGATCTTTTGCATATAAAAAGCCTTGAAACATTTAAGACTTCTCTTACAAGAGCAATCCCACCAACCTCAGAGATGAAAAAGAAATACCCCAATTATCGTCGTACACCACGGATGATCTATGATCTCCCTGAAGAAAAAGTGACATTTTCCTTTCCATCTCAAGAAGGAGACGACAACCAAAGAGCCCTTTGGCTATTGATTCTGCCTCCATTGATGATGCTTATTGTTATGGGAATGGTTGCACTATTAATTCCAAGAGGTGTATTCATTATCATCTCTATTGTCATGTTTACAACAACGATCTTTACATCAACTATTCAATATTTCCGAGAGAAGAAAAAAAGGAAAATCAAGCAAGAAACACGCTTGCGCGTCTACACCCGTTACCTCGAACAAAAAAGAGAAGAGTTACAACAGTTAAATGATCATCAAAAGAAAGTGTTGTATTATCACTTTCCCTCTTTTGAAAAAATTAAATCTCAAGTGAGTAATATTAGTGATCGAATTTTTGAGCGTACTCTTGATAGTGAAGATTTCCTTCACTTCAGGGTAGGGAGAGCAACCGTCCCTGCAAGCTATGAAGTTGCTGTAGGGAACTTAGATTTTGCCAACCGTGAAATAGACGATTTGGTAGAGAAATCTCAAGAAATGATAGAAGTGTATAACAAAGTAGAAAACGTCCCACTCACGATTGATGTCTCAAATGGAGCGATTGGACTAATTGGTAAACAATCAGTCGTACAAAGGGAGATTCAACAAATTGTTGGTCAGCTAGCTTTCTTCCATAGCTATCATGATGTCCGATTTGTTGCCATTTTTGATGAAGAACAGTATCCAGAATGGGAATGGATGAAATGGCTCCCTCATTTTCAATTGCCACACTCATTTGCAAGAGGTTTAGTCTATAACGAGAGAACAAGGGATCAGCTTTTATCATCGATTTACGAAATGCTGAGAGAAAGAGACATGGATGAGGAGAAAGATAAGAAGCAATTTTACCCTCATTTCGTTTTTATTGTCACAAACCGCTCATTGATATCAGAGCATTTAATCATGGAGTACCTTGAAGGTGAGGACAAAGGGATAGGGATGTCCACGATCTTTGCAACGGAGACGAAAGAAAATCTCTCTGAAAAAATTCATACATTAGTTAGCTACATTAACAACCAACAAGGTGAGATTCTCATTCAAGACAAAAAAGCATCACATACAAATTTCGCCTTAGATCAATACCTACAGCAAGGAAATGAAACCTATGCCAGAACACTACGTTCCCTCAATCACCTAAAAGGAATGAATAATTCAATCCCTGAGATGGTCTCATTTTTAGATCTATTTAATGCACGTGATGTAATGGAATTAGAAATTGAAAACAAATGGCTAACAAATCAATCTTCTAAATCGTTAGCTGTGCCGATAGGGTTAAAAGGGAAAAAGGATCTTGCCCTCCTGAATTTACATGAGAAAGCACACGGTCCCCATGGATTATTAGCTGGTACGACTGGATCAGGTAAAAGTGAATTGCTTCAAACATATATTTTGAGTTTGGCTGTGCACTATCATCCTCATGAAGTAGCCTTCCTATTGATTGATTATAAAGGTGGAGGGATGGCTCAACCATTTAAGCAAATTCCTCATCTATTAGGAACGATTACAAACATAAATGAAAGTCAGAATTTCAGTACAAGAGCTCTTGCCTCAATCAATAGCGAAATGAAGAGACGTCAACGCTTGTTTGATCAATATGAAGTCAATCATATTAATGATTACACAGATCTATATAAAGAAGGTGTGGCAACAGAGCCCCTGCCGCATTTGTTTTTGATTTCAGATGAATTTGCGGAGTTGAAAAATGAAGAGCCTGAATTTATTCGTGAACTAGTAAGTGCTGCTCGAATCGGTCGAAGTTTAGGAGTCCACTTAATACTAGCTACTCAAAAGCCTGGTGGAGTGATTGATAATCAAATTTGGAGTAATGCCAGATTTAAGATTGCTCTTAAAGTACAGGATGCAACAGATAGTAAGGAAGTGTTGAAGAACTCAGACGCAGCAAACCTTACGATTACAGGGAGAGGTTACCTTCAAGTCGGTAATAACGAGGTATATGAGCTGTTTCAATCCGCATGGAGTGGAGCGCCTTATATGGAAGAATCAGTAGGTACTGAAGAGGAGATTTCTCTTGTGACCGACTTAGGTCTGGTTCAGCTATCGAATGTTAGTGCGAAGGTAAGACGTGAACAACAAAAGAAGCAAACGGAAATCGAAGCGATTGTAGCAGAAATTGCGAGCACTCAAGAAAAAATGCAAATTAACAAGCTCCAAAGTCCTTGGTTGCCGCCACTTCAATCACGCCTCCCTCGTGTGGAAGTGAGTAAAAAAGTAGAAGGTGAATTTCTTATTGGGTTAAAAGATGAACCAGAAAAGCAAAGCCAGACACCTTATCGTTATAAATGGCTAGAGGATGGTAACATTGGGATATTTGGTTCGTCAGGGTATGGTAAATCAACTACTATCCTTTCTTATTTACTAGAATTCGCGAGGGCATCTAGTCCAGAACGATTGCATTACTATGTATTTGATTTTGGGAATAGCTCGCTCTTGCCATTAAGGCAACTTCCACATACTGCAGATTACTTTAGGTTCGATGATCAACGCAAAATAGAGAAATTTATCGCATTTATTAAGAAAGAAATAGAGCATAGAAAGCAATTATTTCTTGATCATGAGGTAAGTAATATTACGCACTATAATCACTTGGCTGAAGAAAAGTTACCAACGATCGTGTTGACTATTGATAATTTTGACCTTGTAAAAGAGGAGCTTCCTGATATTGAAACTCAATTTATCCAGTTTGCACGTGATGGTCAATCACTTGGAATTATGGTCATACTTACGGCGACAAGAATA
Organism: Alkalihalophilus sp. As8PL; assembly: GCF_040939795.1. GTDB lineage: Bacteria > Bacillota > Bacilli > Bacillales > Bacillaceae_D > Alkalihalophilus > Alkalihalophilus lindianensis. The sequence goes on along the minus strand of NZ_CP162551.1, from coordinate 1,645,233 downwards.
AATGTAGTCAGACAACCTCTTATGAATTCACTAAAAACGAAAATTGTTCACTATTTAATGGATAGTAATGAGAAATTTTCGATCATTGGTCGAACACCATATGAGGTCGAATCCATTCCTGGTCGTGCCTTAATCATAAAAGACCAAGTTTCTCTTGCTCAAATCTATTTGCCTGCATCAGGGGAAGATGACTTTGAGGTACTTGCTGAAATGAAGTCTGATATTGAACAGTTAAAGGAATTATACAAAGAATGCCGTCTTCCTGAGAAGATTCCAATGCTTCCAACAAAACTTGATTACAACACATTCGTTAAGTCATATGTAAAGAATATGAAGCAAGGTCAATTACCTATTGGGCTAGATGAAGAAACGGTAACCCCATTATCTGTTGATGTAATGAGTAATCAACATTGCCTAGTAGTAGGTCAAAGTAAGAAAGGTAAAACAAATGTTGTGAGAGCGGTGCTTGAAGGAATCTTTAGACAGGAACATTCGAGTATTGGGGTATTTGATGGGGTGGACCGTGGCTTAGCCTCATATGCTACACGTAAGTCAGTCGACTACATTGAAACGAAAGAACAAATTAATGAATGGATTAACCAGGTGGAAGAAGAACTACGAAGCCGGGAAAAAGACTATCTAGATGCAATAGGTCAAAAAGCAACTGGGCTTTCTTTTGCACCTGTTTACCTAATTGTAGATAGTATCTCTCGACTACAACAAACGATAGATGCACCAATCCAAACAAAGTTATCAACCTTAATGAAACAATATACCCACCTCGGGTTTGCGGTAATAGTGGCTGGTAATACAAATGATTTCACAAAAGGATTTGACCCACTTACGAATGAATTAAAGCAAATAAGACAAGCAATTTTGTTAGCTAAGAAGTCAGATCAAAGTTTAATTACTCTACCATTTACGCGAAATGAGCCAGAGGTTCAACCGGGCTTTGGTTATATCATTACAGACGGGGTCGCAACTAGATTGCAGATTCCTAAATGCTGATGGGGGAAAGAAGGGCAAATGATGTTCGAAAAAAAGAATTTAATTAAATTAATTGCGATGGTTGTCCTCATCCTTGTCTTGCCAAGTTTGTTCTTTGCTTATATTGGGCAAGACCCGACGAAGCAAACAGAACGATCGACAGGTGAGATCGCCATTGTTAATGAAGATTTAGGAGCTGAATTTCAAGGGGAACAAATGTATTTTGGTCAGGCTGTCATCTCATCGCTTGGTGAGAATTCGGAATATAGTTATGTAGTGGTTGGCCGAAATGCAGCCGAGTCAGGACTAGAGCGCAATCAGTACGATGGGATTCTTTATCTATCCTCTGATTTCTCTAGAAATGTTCTAACATTTAAAGAGGATGAACCGCAAAGAGCTGCATTAAGTTATCAAATACAACCCAATTTAGATGCACGTAATATTGAGAGAGTCCAACGTTCGTTGCAAAATGCAAGAAACCGAATAAATCGCCAAGTTACGAGTATTTATTGGGATGTTGTCGCTCAAGAAGTCGATGATATTCGTCAGAAATTCGATACGATTGTAGAGCGAGAGATCGCTTTCCAAGAAGCGATGTATTCCTTTTACGCACCAAGCTCACAAACGATTGCTGAAGAAGTAGAGCAACAGAAGGAATTGTTAGAACAACTTCTAGCTTCTTCTTCTGATGCAGAAGCTACTTCTGAAGAGACCATTGCAGGTATTGAAACCTCTGAACAACAACTAACCTCTTTTTTAGATAATGTTCAGTCATACAGAGAATATCAAGAACAGCAAAAGGAATTACTTTTGACCACCAGTCTTGAGAATCAGCAGTTACTTGAACAAGGTCTAACAACCTATGAATCTACGATGTCTGGAGGATTCGATACAATCGTAAGAATACGAGAAACTCCAAGACCAACATTCATGAATGATGGAACGAATTTCTCTAACAGTCTGTCGGTTGTTGAAGGTTCAATCAATACGAATCGTTCACTCCTGACTAATTTAAGAGGATCTGCCGGGCAAGAAACTGTTGATGGTTTAGCTAGTCAAATCCAATCTACTCAACGAGACATGTTGAGTGAATTTCGAAATGTACGTGCGAGTCAGTCTTTTAATCAGCTAGAAGCCTCTATGCTTCCTATCCGTAATGAATTAACGAATCAAGTACCCGAGGAAGAAGGGGAAGATGAGGATTATTCGCCACCTGAAGTTGAGGTAGAGCTGCCAACAGGAGAGCTTGTAACAGCTGAAGCTCTAAATGAGTTAAAGGCCCAACTTGCTCAACTGAAGGTCATTATCGAAACGGTGCCACGTGAAGAAAACGTAGTAGCACAACAAGTAGAAGATGAGGGGGGACATACAGAAGAATTAGGAGAGACTGAGGAAACAGAAGAAACGGAAGAAGAATCAGGGTCAGAAGGTAATGGAAATTCAAGAATAGAGGAGTTAAGAGCAGCAGCAAATGCTCTTGAAGAAGAAGTTGAGAGAGTAGAGGCTTTGTTAAATGAGCAGGCTTCTATCCAAGAAGACTGGGAGAGAGTTATTCAAGTACTAATAGAAGAGCTTGAAAACAATCCAGGAACAGCACCGCCAACTGGAACACCAGTAGATGAGGTGGTAAGAGAAAAAATCAGGGAAACGGAGAGACAAATTTTAGCTGCGGATTATTTAACAAGTAATCGTAAACAAAGGCTTGCTCCATATTTTGAATCAACGATCCGCAGTAGCGATCTTGAAAAGTTACTTACGTATTATTCGTATCTTTCTGCTTATCATGAACGGGCGAATCAGTCCTCTCAACTTGAAGAGGAGGTAATCTTAGATATCTTACAAAATCATGAGAATAGAACGGCTGTTGAAGAAACTTTTGAAGAAATAGAAGGAGGATTTAGTGATCTCCAATTAGGTTTAGACCAATCGAGAGAGGACTTGGATCTTCTTGAAAGAGATTTTGAAAGTTTCATTGAAAGTGTGTATACATTCATTGATGAATACAATGAAACGGTTCAACAAGAGCAAGATCTCATTGCAGCAGAACTACAGGAAATAGAAGGAAATGCTGCTCAAATAACAACTGCATTAAGAGAAGGAACAACTACACCAGAAGTAGAGACGCCACCAATTGATGGGTTGGATGGTGAGATCGTTATTTCTTCTCAACAAGATGCGATAACGAACATTCAGCAGGTATCGAACTTAGTAAGCTCACTTTCTGACCGATCTGGTTATGTCAATGAATACACAGATGAGCTGTATGAAAAGGTCGGGTCGGTGCAAAGCCGGGCTAATGAGTTAAATAATAATTGGGCAACCAATGTTGAAGCGACTCAACTTGTTCAAGATGATATCTACAGTATTTTACGAAATGCAGTGGTGGATGGCCAACCGAACCCTTATGTATACGATTATTTATCTAACCCGGTTCAGATCAGTGGTGAAGCTCCTGAAGAGAGAGTCAATCATACACCTCCAGTCGTAATGTTAATCATTATATTAATCTCTGCATTAGTGATTGGGATTTTTGTTTATTACTTCTCTTATGTCCCGACCATGTTAAATATTACAATGTTTGCCTTATTGAATTTAGCTGTTGGGTTAATTATTAGTATTTATGGGTTAAATATTTATCCAATGAATGATATGCAATCATTCCAGTGGACAGTTGTGACGATTCTATTCTTAATCGCAGCATCTGGACTTGTTCATTTAGGGTTAACCTTTGGTCTTATAACAGGAGGGTTAGTTATTGTTGGGCTGATGTTATACTTTGTTACCCCGCTACTTGATCTAGTTATGCCAAACTTTAGCATGAATCACCCGATTTCTCAGGTGTATATGTCGATTCAGTTTGGAAATCAATCGTTGTTTATCCCAGCGGTATTAATAACATCTATTTTAAGCCTAATTGTAGTGGCTCTTCCTTACTTAATTAAAATGCGTCGTTCTAAAAAAGAAGAGGTCGATCTAGATGAGAGTTATGAAGGTTAATAGCAAGATCACTCTAACCCTTTTATTCTGTTTTATGGCTATGCTTCTTCCGTCAATCATCTTGGCGGAAGAAGCAAAGATAGCAGAACCACAGCAATACCAAGAAAGAAATATCAAGGTAGATCTTAATTATTACAGAGAAGACGAGCAAAAAAGACGTCAAGCAATTCCTGAGGAACAACGAGTGTTGACATTTAATCAAAGAGAACTAAGTTACTTCACTGATGTTTACGACCAACTCTTTTTACAATCAAATCTAGATACCAATACCATTGCAACGAAGGCAGAACAGCTACAATTGTTTAGTGGAGGAGAAGATTCAATTCCGGTTAATAGGAGCGCACAAGTAGAATCAACTACTAGTTTCATACAAGTGAGTACACTCCTAATAATTAGCGTTATATTGATCATTGCCATTCTTATGATTGTGGTCATTCCTAAAGTAATAAGAAAGCCGACTAAATACGATCAATTATAAAAAGATAATGAAGTTATACACTTATCCTGAATGAAAAGAAGGGTGTGAAGGGTTATGCCATTGACGGGTTTATATTTGAGGTTGCGTCAAAAGCAAGACGAACTAGCAAGGCTTAGGGCGTGCCGAAATGAATTAACAAGTTGTAGAGAAGACTTCTACAGCAATGAACACTTATGCAAGAGTCCTAGTTTGTCTCCTGTAACATGGTCAGGGAGTTTGGCAGATCGTTTTGAAAACCTACGTGAAGGCGGCCTTGTATCAAGTTATCGGGAACTTCCAGGAAGTCAGCTCGAAACCTCTCTTCAAACTCTCTCATCAAAGATTTCACAGACCGAGCAAGAGATTATTTCACTTCAACAATCTATCATCGCCGCAAAAGCAGCAATGGTAGCACGTTAAGGAGGGACATAAATGAGCGAAATTAAAATTTTATATGCTGATGTCGAGCAAGAATTAGCAAAGTTACAAAATTCAATTCAAGCGCTTGATCCTTCGATGCCCACAGCAATTGGAGCTAATAATGTTTTAGAAGTAGTTGATCGGATGAATCAATTAAACCAACAAATGAATCAGATGGTTGAAGCATATCAGGCACTTTTATTAAAGAATGAACAAGATACGCGTCAAGCTCTAGAAACAATGAAAGAAGCAGATCAGCAAGTGAGCTCTCAAATTATGACAAAATAGAAGGGGATATTTCAAACTTAGATTCACAGTAGGAGAAGTTTAAGCGAGTGGAAACGAGTATGAAAAGCTTAATCGCTAGAGAAGATTCCCTCAAGCAATATTTGGCTAAAGGATGAAGAATAATGAAGACGCTAATAAGTACCATTAAAGATTCTATGTACGATATCAAATACTATTGGGCTGAAATGAAAAACGTCAGGGGGAAAAAGGAAAAGTCAAAATACTTTTCTTTGGTACATTTTAATGCGTTTTTCTTATTCTTGTTTAGCTTATTAATTGTTATAACGGTCACCTTTATTGTACTATCCTTATTTTATGGGTTTTATGTCCTTTTAGGATTAGTTGTGACAATTCCCTTATTGCTTATAGCCATGTTTATTAGAAACAAAGCGTATGTAAGATTTAAAGAACATTATATTGAATATCATACAGAAGATTAATAAACCCTTTAAATTGTTAACGAGGTGTTAAATGAATCTCATTTCCTTACTATTTGGTGAGCCTTATCGTGAAAGTAAACTCTTTCTCTTTTTCTATTGGTTTGTTGTCGCTTTTTATTTTGTTGGCCTTATTATGACGATCTTTTTGTTAGTGGTGACGGGTGAGTGGTTTTTTATCATACCTCTCCTTCTGTTCCCTTTATTATTTCGTTTGGTTTATAAAATCAATACGTTTATCTATCAATCTATCTTTAATGCAAAAAGTCATACACCAATAACAAAAAAGAAATGGGTTGTGATAGGGAGTGCTTTTGCGGTTTTTATGATGATGGTTCCTATCCTTCTATTTCTTTTTTCAAATAATGTTGTTACGAATGTCTCCCAAACAAATGTTAACGGTCAAGTCGAACTGTCTATTGGTTCTCTAAGAGGCCTCTATGAAGTTGAATCGTTCAATCTAGAGGGAGCTACTAATGATTTAGTCACCCTGCCTTATGTTGCCTCAGTAAAGGAAGGTTCATTTGTTTTGTTTGTAGAACGTAATGATGGAGAGACGGTTTGGAGTGAAGAAGTGTTTGCCGATCATTCAGGCGAGATGGTCATTGAACAAAAAGAAGGTACCTATCGAATTAAAATAGAGGCAGAAGAAGCGAAAGGTATCAATGTCGCTTTATCCCTTAATTAAACTCCTTTACCCAGAAAGAGCCCCTGCATGAGTGGTCTAACTCATGCAGGGGCTGTTTTTGGTATTGTATAAGAAAAGGGCAAAAACTATTTGATAAAAAGTTAATTACTGAAACATCGGAAATACGTATTGAACTAGGAACCATAAGAAACCAAAAAAGATAATGATGTATGCAAAGTATTTAATGAATGTAGAGGCTACTCTACTTGAGTCCTGCTTTTTCTCGACATGTCGTTCTTCCACATCTACATCTTTTTTCATTATAATCGCCTCCTTGTCAGCATTGTCTTTCTTATCACCTATATATCCGTAAAAGGAGGCTTTAAAACATGAGTAAGAAGGGAGCATATCACCTACCCAAATTCTTTGATTCAGTAACTAGTTAGAAGGTTTCATTTATATAGAAGTTGCTGATAGGAAGCTCAGTGCTATTTAACTTATTTGCTAGAGGGAGGTTTCATATAGCCATTTTGCGGGCATTTAATAAGCACAGGACAAACATCGTTAAAAACGGTTAAAGAAAGGTGTGAAGCAGTTATGTTATGGACGGTATTAATTGTATTATTTGTATTATGGTTACTTGGATTTTCCCTTGAAGTCGGAGGTGGATTAATCCACTTACTTTTAGTTGTCGCATTAGTCGTTTTTGTTATTCAACTCTTAACAGGCAGAAGAGCCTAAATGTAGCAAGCGTTCTAGCTTAGGACGCTTGCTTTTTTTCATGGATTTTATTTCTTGGGCCATAATAATAGCACTAAACGGTTCAAGGAGTGAGTGACGTAATGAGGACGTTTCTATTTTTAATTATCGTGTTCTTCATCCAGTCTACAAGTTTAACGATGGAAGGGAGTGCTAGTGAAGTGACGTATCCTAATCAACATTTACTTATAGGTGTGGAGGAACTAGCAGAGAGGTTGAGCGATCCAAGCTTTATGATTATCGATGCACGGAATGATGGTTATGAAAAAGGACATATCCCCGGTGCAGTTTCATTTGATACTAGAACATTAGTAGATTCTTCACATCCAGTGGAAGGATATTTAATCAGGGAGCAACCCTTTGAAGAGCTAATGATGAATCTAGGTGTGAAAAACGAAAATGAATTAGTGATTTATGATGATGGCTTAGATACAGCCGCTACTAGACTTTTCTATGCATTGGAGCTTTATGGTCATCATAACGTAAGAGTGTTAAATGGTGGATATGCAGCATGGAAAGCAGCCGAAGGGGAGCAATCCACAGCTATTCCCGTAGTAGAAACGAGTCATTTCAAAGCGAAAACTTCTCCACATATAGAAGTAGAGAAAGAGTATGTCGAATCAGCAATAGATAACCCTAATAAAATCATTTTGGATGTTCGCTCAAGAGCAGAATATAAAGGTGAGGATGTTCGTGCTAAAAGGGGTGGACATATACCAACAGCTGTAAATATAGAGTGGAAAGAAGTATTATCAGACGGGGTCCCTTTTTTCAAAATGAGCGAGGACATTGAACAGATGCTTCTTCAAGCAAGTGTTACCAAAGATAAGCAAGTCATCATCTATTGTCAAAAAGCCAACCGGGCATCTCATATGTACTTTACATTAAGACTTATGGGATTTGATCACCTAAAAATGTATGAGGGGTCTTGGCAAGAATGGGGGAATGATCCTCACACACCGATTACAAATCCGAGTGAGGAATAAACTATGAGAGCAGCACTAATTAAACTTTAGAGCTGCTTTTTTCTTTGACATAATACTTCACTAGATATATATTTAATTACATGAAATAAATAATTAACTAGATGAAATAAATGACGGGAGATGTTTATGGATGAATAAGGATGAATTGTATCAACATTATACAAGGCTAGATAAAGCATTTTATAAAACGATGAAAACAATTGGACCTAAAGTATATGAGAAATTAGAACATAACTTAACGGGTGAGCAGTTCTTTGTATTAAATACGCTTGATCAACTTGGGAGGATTACATCCTCTCATTTAGCAGAAGAGCTTCAAGTTAAACCAAGCGCAATTACAGCTATGATTGATCGTTTATCCAAAAATGATTTCGTGATAAGAGAACGTGATGAACAGGATCGCAGAGTGGTTTATCTACGTATTTCAGACTCCGGTAAGCTGGCCTTGAAAACGTCAAAGGACAAACGAAATACGATTATGGAAAAGTATGTTTCTCAGTTGACTGATCAAGAAATTGAGCAGCTCACTACCATTTTAGAAAAATTAACAACGATCATAGTCGATACGGAAAATTAGTCTACATGTTAAACGAAATTAAATTTATACTCAAAAAGGAGAGCAACAATGAAGATTACAAGTGGAGACCTACCAGGTGTAGGGAAAAAGATATCATTTGTCACAAGTGAAGGTTCGATGATTGTATTAGTTATTCACCATACAGGTAAAAGGGAGTTGTATTTCTTTAATGATGAAGATGATGATGAGGTAAGCTTCTCCCTTACTTTATCTTCCGAAGAAACAAAACAAATGGGAGCACAGTTACTAGGGGCGGTGTTCAACCCAGCTGATACAGAAAAAATTGATCGAATAAAGTTGGTCAGAAAGCAAGTTGTCGTGGAGTGGCTTGATATTACGCAAAGTTCACCAATCATCCGTAAAAATATGGCTCAAATAGATAAAATGAAACCGAAGGGGATCTCCATTGTTGGTGTATTTAAGAATGAAGAAATGCTAGTAGATCCAGAACCGACTCTTATCTTAGAAAAAGGGGATACGCTCATGATAGTAGGAAAGCGCGATGCGGTTCAAAAGTTTGAAGAGATTTGTTCGTGTAAGGAGAATCAGTAATAATGGTGATTCCTGAACTACTTTCTGCGGGTGTTATTCTTTTACTTTTGTTTATTACTGGATTTATTGGGATGAAGATAAAGATTCCAGATGTTGTTATCTTTATATTACTTGGAATCGTTGTAGGTGGAATGCTCACTGGGTCTCATCTTCTCCATTTTAGTGGCGAGGTTGGGATCGTCTTATTATTTTTTATGTTAGGAATGGAGTTTCCGATAAAGCAACTTTTATCCATAGCAAAGAGGGTTTTAAGAGCAGGAATATTAGATGTAGTTTTAAGTTTTGGTGTGACGACCGCTATTTGTTTAGTTATGGGGCTTGATCTCCTTGCTTCACTCATTATTGGTGGGGTAGCTTATGCAACAAGTTCCTCAATTACAGCAAAAATGCTTGAGAGCTCTAAGCGGATGGCGAATCCTGAATCAGAATTTATGTTAGGGTTATTAATATTTGAGGATTTAGTTGCTCCTATTTTAGTTGCAGTTCTTGTCGGTTTAACTGCTGGAATGGCACTAACTGCAGGGTCTATGTCAGTGTTAGTTATCAAAGTAGTAGCTTTAGTAGCTGGTGCTATAATCCTTGGCACTTTTCTCTTTAAGAAGCTTGGTCCTTTCTTCGATCGTCATATGAAAAATGATCTATTTATTTTGTTTGTCATTGGTCTTGCGTTGACGTACGGTGGTCTTGCTTTGTATTTAGACCTATCAGAAGTATTAGGGGCGTTCCTGGCTGGAATCATGCTTGCAGAGGTGAAACGAACGCATGAATTGGAATTAATGGTCGTGCGATTTAGAGATTTGTTAATGCCGTTATTTTTCCTGTACTTTGGTACAACGATTAGTTTCAGTGAAGGGGTACCGATGGTTACTTTGCTTATATTAGTGTTGCTGTGGTCAATAGTAGCTAAAATTATTGTTGGGTTCTTTGGGGGTAAGTGGTATGGGCTATCGAAGAAAATGTCACTGCGGGCTGGCCTTTCTTTAACTCAACGAGGTGAGTTTTCCATTATTATAGCAAGCTTGGCGGTCGGATCTATAAAAGCATTTAGTAGTGTCTTTATACTCACATCAGCTATGATGGGGATTTTGCTCTTTCAAAAAGCGCCTGCTATTGTAAACAAAGTATATGGTAAAAAGGCTAAAACTGCTGTGAAACAAATGGGGTCATTATAAACCATCTATCACTTTATGAGGAGTAGATTAAATTGACTCAACAAACGAGCATGAATGTGGAGCAATTAAAAGCTGTTAAACAAGAGCTTACAAGATTTATGATGATGTATAAATTTGCTTTAGATGAAATGAATACAAAGATTAATATTTTACAAGAGGAATTTAAGTATATTCATTCTTATAATCCTATTGAGCATACAAAATCTCGAATTAAAACACCACAGAGTATTTTTAAAAAGGTTCAAAAGAAACAACTGCCAATTTCTTTAGACAGTATTAAAGAAAACATACATGATATTGCAGGAATCCGTATTAGCTGTTCATTCATATCAGACATCTATAAGATTAGTGATATGCTCCAGCAACAAAAAGATATTACAGTAATTGAATGTAAGGATTATATTAAGAATGCAAAACCTAATGGGTACCAGAGTTTGCACCTCATTCTAGAAATTCCAGTTTTTATGTCTGACCGAGAAGAAAATGTGAAAGTAGAAATTCAAATACGAACTGTGGCGATGGATTTCTGGGCAAGTTTAGAGCATAAGATCTACTATAAGTATAAAAAAACAGTGCCAGAACATTTGCTTAAGGAATTAAAAGAAGCAGCTTATACAGCTGCTGAACTCGACAGAAAAATGGAAAGGATTCACAAGGAAGTTGATCAATTTAAAAAGGAAGATCATAAAGATCAGCAGACATTCATTTTTGATAGTCAAACACTCCAGTTGCCGCATTTATTAATGAAAGCTATTTCTGAGTCGAATGGATAATGAAGGGAAAACGTCTATGTTTTAGGCGTTTTTTCTTTAGTGTTACTATTAACTATAAAACACACTGCTAGCCAATTTGAAAATTAATCATTAGACTGGATGTAATAAGGTTTATATAGGGCGAGGGGGAGTAAGGAAAATGGTTAATCAGGTATTAATCGTGGTTTCAGTAGAAGCTGAAAAAGAAGCGGTATTGCGAGGAATTGGCAAGAATAACGAAATGTTCAATGTTGTAGTGGCTGGTGTCGGAGTAGCTGCGGCTGCCGCTACAACAGCAATCACTCTATCAAGTCAGCCTCATCGATTAGTCATTAATGCCGGTATAGCTGGCGGATTTATTGGACGTGCAGATGTGGGTTCATTAGTAGTAGCTAATGAGATTATCTGTGCCGATCTTGGTACAGAAACGAATGAGGGCTTTTTACCCTTAGATCAGATTGGCCTAGGGGCCACCGCAGTAAAAGTAGATGAAGTGGTAAAAAATAAAATCATCACAGCTTTTAAACAAGCGAACCGAAAAGTAGTTGCAGGTCAGATTCTAACTCTCTCTAAAGTAACCGGCACGAAAGAAACAACGGACCAATTAATGAATAGGTTTCCTGATGCTGTAGCAGAGGGCATGGAGGGATTTGGTGTTGCAACGGCAGCCTTAAAATGTGGGATTCCGGTTCTTGAGATAAGATCTATTTCTAATACAATCGGACCAAGAGACCGTGAATCATGGAAAATAAAAGAAGCATTAATTGAATTAGAAGAAGCAAGTAAAATAATTTCGGAGGTTTTATAATGGAAATTGCATTTTCTCCTTGCCCGAACGATACGTTTGTTTTTCATGCCGCTGTACATGGTTTAATTCCAACTGTTCCAAAGCTGGACGTTACCTATGCTGATATTGATAAGACGAACTATTGGGCAGCGGAGGGTAAGGGACCAGCGATTCAGAAAATATCTTATGCAGCTTTGCCGTATGTGTTGGAGGAATATGCTCTTATACCATGTGGGGGAGCTCTAGGTCGGGGATGTGGCCCGCTCTTACTGACCAAAAGTAAAGATCAGTCGCCTTCTCATTTGACGGGGAAAAGAGTTGCGGTTCCTAGCGAACGTTCAACTGCCTATTTACTGTTTAGACTATGGGCAGCCGACATGGTTCCTGGAGGTGTGGGAGAGATTGTTGTGATGCCTTTTCACGAGATTATGCCTGCAGTTCGTGACGGGAAAATTGATGCCGGTCTGGTCATCCATGAAGCAAGATTTACTTATCAAGAATTTCATTTGAATATGTTAGTCGACCTTGGAAACTGGTGGGAAGAAGATACACAATTACCGATCCCACTTGGTGCCATCATCGCTCATCGTTCACTAAATAAGGAAGAAATCACAAGTTGGATAAGAGCCTCGGTAGAATATGCTTGGGCAAATCCAGAAGCTTCAGTCGATTATGTGATGCAACACGCTCAAGAACTTTCTCAAGAGGTCGCAAGATCCCATATTGATCTGTATGTTAACTCATTTACTGCTGATCTTGGGGAAGATGGAATGGCAGCTGTCGCTAGTTTACTTGGACGAGCTGGGGCGGAGGGACTTGTGCCGGAATTTGATTTAAGTTTATTACGAAAATGACTATGAAGAGAACACGCCATTAGGCTTGTTCTCTTTTTGCAGTAGAGCGATCCATCTTTTCTCGGACTGAAAAGCCTCCAAGTGTATATATATGTAGAAGAGGTGATCACATGGAGAAAGCACTTTTATTTTGTGACCCAGGTATCGATGATTCAGTTGCGATTATGTTTGCTTTGTTACATTCTAATATTGATGTAGTAGGGATTGTTTCGAGTTATGGAAATGTTGATAAAGAACAGGCTACAAATAATGCAGCTTATTTACTTGGATTAGCAGGTAGAACGGATATTCCTTTAATAGGTGCTGCTGCATTTCCTTTATCCGGGGAACCTGCTGTGTATTATCCTGAAATTCATGGAGAAGAAGGGTTGGGACCGATCAGACCCCCTGATACCATTAGTGGAACGCTAGAGAACTTTTCACGTGTGTTCACGATTATTGATGAGTATGAAGGAGAGCTTGTTATTGTAGACGTTGGCAGGCAAACTTCTTTAGCCTCTGCTTTTATTTTAGGTGAGGACGTGATGGATAAAATAAAAGCTTATTATGTAATGGGCGGAGCCTTTCTTGTGCCTGGAAATGTAACTCCTCTTGCTGAAGCGAATTTCTACGGGGATCCAATTGCTGCTAATGTTGTATCGACCCGTGCAGAGAATTTAACGATTGTTCCATTAAATGTGACCAACTATGCGGTGTTAACAGAGGATATTATCTCGTCGATTACAGATCAAGAATACAATGCTTTTACACCATTAATACGACCAATTTTTGATTATTATGCGGATGCTTACGCGGAACTAGTACCAGGAATAGACGGGGCTCCATTTCATGATGTGGTCACACTCGTAGCTCTTACAAATCCTGAGTTATTTGATTTTGTTCAGCGAGAGGTGACCGTTGTAGATGATGAGAGTGTAAAGGGCTTAAGCGTAGCGGACTTCAGACCTCTTTCTGCAGAGGAGGAAGAAGAGACGCAACAAGGAGCAAAAATAGCGATGGATTTTAGATATGAGGAGTATATTGATATATTTGTTGAAACGATGAAAATGCAACTATAGCATGGTTCAGCATTAGGTATAACCTAATGCTTTTTCGTTTCGGCTATTGCAACATTTCTTTAACTCAATTATAATTGATTATCATTATCAATTAGGCGCAAAAACAGATTTTTAGGAACGAACCCTCATGTTCCTCTAGTTTGTTTTTAGTGTAGGGGGCTGTGAATAAAGGTGTTGAAACGATTTTTTTCTTATTACAAGCCATACAAATGGTTATTTATATTAGATTTTTCCTGTGCCGTTCTTGTAGGCTTGCTAGAACTTGCATTTCCTTTGGCGGTAAACCAGGTTATAGATCGTTTGCTTCCTGAAGGAAATTGGACAATTATTTTATGGGCATGTGTAGGTCTATTAGCAATCTATTTATTAAATACAGGTCTGCATTTTGTTGTTACCTATTGGGGACATATGCTTGGAATTAATATTGAAACAGATATGCGAGGAAAGCTTTTTGAACATATGCAAAAGCTATCGTTCGGGTACTATGACAACAATAAGACTGGCCATTCCATTTCAAGATTAACAAAGGATCTTGAAGAGATTGGGGAAGTCGCTCATCATGGTCCTGAAGATATTTTTGTGGCACTCATGACTTTAACGGGTGCGTTTATCATTATGCTCACGATAAATTGGAAACTGGCTATTCTTTCTTTTCTAGTTATACCTTTACTTATGGTTTTAGCTATACATTTCAACAAAAAAATGATTCATACCTTCCGCAGAATGTTTAATGATGTAGCAGACATTAATGCTCGAGTTGAAGATAGTATCGGTGGAATACGGGTGGTACAAGCGTTTGCTAATGAAAAATTTGAACAACGTCAATTTGCTGAAAATAATGCTAACTATCGTAAAACAAAATTATCTTCTTACAAGATTATGGCGCAAAATATTACAGCTAACTATGTGCTTATGCGATTAGTAACATTATTTACCCTCGCATTTGGAACATGGTTTGTTATAAATGGAAGTCTTACATACGGGGAATTCGTAGCCTTCATTTTATTATCGAATGTTTTAATTGGACCAATTCAGAAAATAAATGCTGTTATAGAAAGTTATCCAAAAGGGATTGCTGGGTTTAAGAGGTACGTTGAAATATTAGACACCGAACCAGATATTTCTGATGCTCCAAATGCAATGCATTATAGTCTCAAAGGTGATATTGAGTACAAAGGTGTTTCTTTTGGGTATGAAGGAATGGAAAGGGTGCTGAATCAGATAGACTTATCCATTCGTTCGGGAGAAACAGTTGCTTTTGTTGGACCATCAGGTGCTGGAAAAACAACTCTTTGCAGTTTACTTCCACGTTTTTATGAGCTAGATAAAGGAAGTATATGCATTGATGGGATTGATACAAAAGAGATAACGCTAGAATCATTGCGCAGTCAAATTGGTATTGTGCAACAAGATGTTTTTTTATTCTCTGGCTCTATCCGTGAAAATATATCTTATGGAAAATTAAATGCAACGGATGAGGAAATCCTAAATGCAGCCAAAAAAGCCCAGCTTGATGAATTTGTACGAACGCAACCTAGTGGATTAGATACAATCATTGGTGAGCGAGGGGTTAAACTATCAGGTGGACAAAAGCAAAGACTAGCTATAGCCCGGATGTTTTTAAAGAACCCCCCTATTTTAATTCTAGATGAAGCCACATCTGCTCTTGATACAGAAACTGAAAGAGCAATTCAAGCTTCATTAGCGGAACTCTCAAAAGGTAGAACTACGCTAGTAATAGCCCATCGACTTGCTACGATAAAAAATGCTGATCGAATCCTAGTAGTAACCAAAGACGGAATTGCAGAACAAGGGCGACATCAAGACCTGATTGAGTCTAATGGTATTTACAGTCGCCTACACTATGCACAATTTGGGTAATTTCCTTTTAGTAGCCCCTGCTATTTCAATTGAAATAGCAGGGGCTTTAACTGTATTAAGAGGAAATAAGAGCTTTTTGGTGAATGATTTGTAATAGGACAAATAGAAGGAAAGGGAGCGATAATATGAATGAAGAAAAAGAAAAAGTAATGAAGCAATTTGGGGCAAATGCTTCTAAGTATGTCTCAAGTAAATCCCATGCTAAGGGGGAGGATTTAGCAATACTAGTAGATTGGATTAAACCAGATAAAGAGTGGAGTGTGTTAGATATTGCTACTGGGGGAGGACATGTAGCTAAAGCGCTTGCTCTTCATGTAAACGAAGTGTTTGCAACCGATTTAACAAAAGCAATGCTTGAGAACACTTCGACACATCTGAAAAAGTCTTTTGAAAATATAAAATTTGTTATTGCCGATGCAGAAAAATTACCTTTTCTTGACAGGACATTTGATGTGGTCACTTGTCGTATTGCTCCTCACCACTTTCCGACGCCTAAAGATTTTATTTCTGAAGCTGCTCGAGTATTAAAGCCTGGTGGACTATTTCTTATGATTGATAATGTTGTTCCAGAAGACCGAGAGTTAGCAACGTTTATGAATACATTTGAAAAAATGAGGGATGAGAGCCATGTTGCATGCTTACCTGTATCCAGATGGGAGTCCTACTTAAAGGGAGAGGAAATGGAAGAGGTACGCAGTCTCAAAAAAAAGAAAACGTACCGATTTCCTGGTTGGGTGGAGAGAACAACTACGAGTTCTGCTCAAGTTAACGGAGTTCATCAGTATATCCTTCAAGCATCTAAAAGAGTTCACGATTACTTTCAAGTAGAAATCCAGTCTGAGAAAGTAGCGTCCGTCACCGTTGATGAGTGGATGATATTATACAAAAAGTCGATGGGAAGGACGGAGTGAAAAAGTTAATTAAACGTTTGTTTAACATTAGATCAGCTTATATAAATAGTATTCATTGACGGGTTTACCCTCGATCATGAGAGAGTGAACCTTTTCACCTTCAAGTGTGAACCCCATTTTTCGGTAAAGATCAAAAGCAGGTTTGTTGTGCTTTATAACGGTTAGTTCTAATCTGCTGATCCCGTAGTTTGGTGCCCATTTGAATAAAGAGTCAAATAAGGATGTGGCAATGCCGTTCCCGCGGTACTCTTCATCTACACCAATTGTAATGTATGCTCGATGTTTGATTCGTTTAACTGTTCCTCCTTGAACGGTTAAATAACCTACTAATAGTCCGTCCATTTCAGCGACGAAAAGCATAGCATTCTCTTGAGTGGAGAGATGATTAATCATTGACTTAATCGGTTCGATACTCTCTTTGCGTTCACCAGGTTCAAATAACATCATTTTTGATTGATCGAGCTTCTTCATTAGGTTGAGTAATAACGTAGCATCTTGTTCACCTGCGGGTCTAATTTTCATGATCTCGCCTCCCTACCCTTATCATACTTCGTTTTCATTCTCATAAAAACCACTTTTTTCCTATTAATCCTCGTCACTTACCCAGGTATTACTGCATATCGTAAAGTGATACCACTTCTAAATTAGGTAGGAGCCTCTGAAATCTAAAAGGCTCAAAGCTATTGAAGAATAGGGAGGAAACAAGTGTGAATCCAAACCAATTTCAAGATATAAGAAGACCGATGGGTGGACGCCCAGGATGGGGAGGCAGACCAGGATGGGGTGGACGTCCTGGATGGGGCGGTAGACCAGGATGGGGTGGCCAAGGTTATGGTGGCGGCGCTTTTGTTGGTGGGGTACTAGGTGGTCTACTAGGAAGTGCCTTGTATCAACCGTATGGCTATGCGCCTTATTTTTATCCACCATATTACTCATATTATCCTTACTCGTACTATTATTAATGCTTTTTGGAGGAAGAGCTTTACTAGAGCTCTTTCTTTTTTATGCCGTTTAAATTGGTTTATAAAACGGGTCAATTTGGTAAAGCAAATGTAACGTACTTTTAGACCTATAAATGATATGATGGAAACGTGAAAAAGAAACTGAAGATAGAATAGAGAGAAAATGAACGAATGGAGGAAGTTGCATGCAAGAAATAGTCGATAAAATAGATGGAATGATCGCTAATATAGAACGTGTAGTTGTAGGTAAACGAAAAGAGATTGAACTGAGTCTAGTTGCCTTATTTGCCGGGGGCCATGTATTACTAGAGGACGTACCAGGAGTAGGTAAGACTGTGATGGTTAAAGCTATTGCCAGGTCATTAGGAGCAGATTTTAAACGAATTCAATTCACGCCAGATCTTCTTCCGTCTGACGTTACAGGTGTATCTATTTATAATCAGCAAACGCAAGCTTTCGAATTTAGACCAGGCCCGATTATGGCAAATGTAGTGCTAGCAGATGAAATTAACCGTACATCCCCTAAAACACAGGCAGCTCTACTTGAATCGCTAGAAGAAGGAAGTGTGACAGTAGACGGCGATACCCTCCAATTACCAATGCCTTTCTTTGTGATGGCTACCCAAAACCCAGTAGAATATGCGGGCACCTATCCACTTCCAGAAGCTCAACTTGATCGCTTTTTACTGAAAATTCAATTAGGGTATCCGAGTGTAGAAGAAGAACTTGAAGTATTAAGGCGTGTTGAGTATGGCCATCCTGTAGATGGAATTCAATCCGTTATGTCGATCGAAGAGGTGTTAGATATCCAAAAGAAAGTTGCTACGATCATGGTTGATGATCAAGTAAAAGGGTATATTATTAATCTCGTTCAAGCTACTAGAAAACATGGTGCTGTAGAACTTGGAGTTAGCCCTCGTGGATCAATTTCTTTAATGAAAGCTACACAAGCGTATGCTCTTTTGAAAGGAAGAGACTACGTGATTCCGGATGATGTTAAACATCTAGCAAAGTGGGCGATGTCACATCGAATCATTTTAAGCCCAGAAGCAAAAATGTCTAATATGGACGTTAGGTCAATTATAAAAGAAGTCCTAAGTCAAGTGCGTGTGCCGGTAATGGGTGATAAGGTGGCAACATTGTGATAGGACAAGCAGTAAAGCTGATAGGAACCGCATTAAAATTTCTAATCCTTGTTGTAGTCGTGGCGGGTACGTATGCTTATGCGATGTTTCAAGGGGGATTTGTTAGCTGGTTCCTATTTTATAGTGTGTTAACTATTATCGCTCTCACCTTAGTAGTGGCTATGTTTACCTTAAGAGGATATAAAGTCGAGAGGAAACTTTCGGCAACCACGCTTCAATCTGGAGAATCGATTGAAGTAGAAGTCATAGTACACAAGAAACGTTATCAGCCTTTTTTTTATGTGAGGGTGTATGACGTGGTTCCAAGAAGCATTGGCACATCGTCGCATCAACGAGCACTTTTTTTCTTTTCTTTTACAAATAAGCTTCGGTTTAAATACAAGATTAATCAATTGAGAAGAGGAGAACATCAGCTATCTACTACGCAGTTTTCATTTGGTGACTTATTTGGAATTTTTGAAAAGAAATACAAAGTAGATTCTAATTCTACATTTCTTGTTTATCCAAGATTTAAGTTGCTAGATAAGTTGCCTGGTCTTCTTACTAGTCAAATTGAAGAAGGGATAAGACCTGATCAAGCAATAGATGAAGAACGGTCCCTTGCTGGGGTGCGTAGTTATGCTCCTGGTGACCGGTTAACGAGTATTAACTGGAAACAGTCCGCTAGAACAGCAAAATTAATGACTAAAGAGTTTGAGACGTTTCGTAATGACGGAGCAGTTATTTTGTTTGATCCCTATGTCAATCAAGCATCTAGCAGAACCTTTGAACAGTCTATAGAATTAGCGGCTTCCCTGATTGCTACAGCAGTAAAAAGAAACCCTCAAGTAACATTCTCGATTCGAACATCTAGTTGGCAAGCTTATGACGTTTCTAATGCCACTCTCGCCCAAGCCTTGCGCTTACTTTCCAAGGTGCAGCCTGATAGTGCGACGATACCAAGTGTTCATAAAATGTATCGGGATTGGCGCGGAAAGACGGCTTACGTCGTTTGTTCTGAACTTAATGCTGATGTAGTCGGGGCAATGAGAATGATGAAGGAACAAAAGGTATTACCTCATGTCGTCCTTCCAGATGATGTAGTTGATGATCAGATTATGATTCAACAGTTGAAGCAAAAAGGTGTTCAAACTCATATTCTCCGAATGAGTGGTGATCTTGGGTAATGAAATTAATTATGAAAAAGAAACAAATCGATTTGAGCCGTGATCTCTTTTTATATGGACTAAGTTTTGTTTTATTACTTGAATGGCTCTGGCCTTTACCGCACATTACAAATACTGGGTTTATCAACATCTTTGTTTTAGTAACGGCCCTTTATTTCATTTTGACATTTTTGCAACTTCCCGTTTATGTTTCTTTACCGATTAAGGCACTCGTTACGGTTTATGGCTTATTTCTAGTCTTTTTTGAAGGTCCATTGTTTACAACAGAATGGTTGGAGCTACTTATAGCTGATTTTTGGCTGAACCTTGGTTACATGTTCTCTGGTCAGTGGTATGCACTGACTGATCTATTTCGTAGCCTTCTCTTTTTTATCTTACTTGCCATTATGAGCTATCTCCTTTTCTACTGGACGGTGTATGCGAGAAGAGTTTTATTCTTCCTTGTTTTCACCGTTATTTATGTCACCATTATTGATACATTTACCTTATATGATGCTACCTATGCAATTGTAAGGACCTTTGTTATTGGCTTTTTACTGATGGGACTTGTGGCGGTTTATCGAATCACGGAAAAAGAAGAGTTCAATTATGTTCCCTCCTTTCTTCCAGTTAAGATTGGTCTAGTACTTATCGTATTAATCGCATCAGCTAGTACGCTTGGTCTTCTTTCGCCAAAACCAGAACCACAGTGGGATGACCCTATTCCATATGTTCGTGCTGCGGTGGGATTAGAGGATTCCTCTGAAGAGGGAGGAGAAGGAGAACAGCGAATTGGCTATGGTGATAACGATGAACAGCTTGGTGGAGGGTTTGTAGATGATAATACTCCACTCTTTTATGCCGCTGTGCAAGAAGGTCATTATTGGAGAGGGGAAACAAAAGACTTTTATACAGGTAGAGGTTGGGAAACAACGACTCCTACAGAATCTGCATCAGAGCCATCTTTAGAACAATTGCAATCTGATGGAGCCACCTTTTTTAGAAGAGAAACAGAAGTTATTTTTGCCGGTGAAACAAGTAGAAGGTATCCCCATCTGTTCTATGGAGGTACGTTGCTCAACTATTCTACAGTAGAGAATGCCGATCTATTAAAAGACCAATATACTGAACGAGTTGATACGTCTCGTAACGGAACGCCGGTCGAATTAGATAATTATCGTATCGAATATGCATATCCAGAGTATGATATTGCAGGACTAAGAGAAGCGAGCGGCAGCGAGAGTGAGGATCTTGATTATTACTATACTCAGCTTCCAGAAGAGCTTCCAGATCGAGTACGAGAGTTAGCCCTAGAGTTAACAGAAGAAGAAGAAACTAGATATGACCAGGCGAAGGCAATTGAACAATATTTCCAAAGTCCAGAGTTTACGTATGAAACAGAGGATGTTCCCGTGCCAGAAGAAGGAGAAGATTATGTTGATCAATTTCTCTTTGAAACACAAAGAGGGTATTGTGATAATTTTTCAACCTCAATGGTTGTCTTGCTTCGTTCGCTCGACATTCCAGCCAGATGGGTAAAAGGATTTACTCAAGGTGAGGAAGTTGAAGCTCTTGATGATGGCCTTGAAGTATATGAAGTAACAAATGGAAATGCACATTCATGGGTAGAAGTTCATTTCCCAGGAGTGGGTTGGGTGCCATTTGAACCAACAAGAGGTTTTGATTCTACCTATGATTTCCTTGAAGCAGAAGATGAGGGAAATGATGAACTAGAATTACCTGATACAGATCAAGAAGAAGATCAAGAGGTCGAAGATGTTTTTGCTGATTTAGAAGGTGCAGAGGAATCTCCTGCTAATAATTCTAATCAAACAAATGGAGCAAAGCTGTCGGGCAGTACATTAGTTACAATCATATTCACATTGCTTTTCGCTAGTCTTGTGGGGGTGTTCCGTAAAAAAATAGCACGTTTGTTCATCTTACTTCAATTTAAATACAAAGCGAATCAAGATGGAGTGTTTCAAAAAGCCTATCATAGGTTGTTGTGGCTGCTTGGATACATTGGATATAAACGCCAAAGTGGAGAAACACTAAGAGAGTATGCGATTCGGATTGATCAATCTCTAGGAAGTAATGACATGGTGAGTTTAACAGAGGAATATGAGCGTATCTACTATGGTCAGAAAGAAAGTAGCGAAAGTTGGGAACATTTCAAAAACAATTGGATTCGTATACTTGGACAAATCAATTCTTGACCGGGGTATAGGTCATTGTTAAAATAAATCCGTGCTAAAAATGTGAATATAGATTGAACCTTCGTATATCCTTAGGAATATGGCCTAAGAGTCTCTACCGGATTGCCGTAAATAATCTGACTATGAAGGCAGAATTAATGTAGCTAGAATTCTGCCTTTGTACGTTTCTTTTGGACGAGCAGGTGAATTCTGGCTTTTTGTTATATATAGAGGTTTTGTCACAATCTTACTAAATAAAGGGTGGATAACATGAATGAATTAAATCAAGAAATGATCTTGGTACTCGATTTTGGTGGTCAATACAATCAGCTAATTACACGTCGTATTCGCGATCTTGGTGTGTACAGCGAGCTTCACTCTAGCAAATTAACGGCAGAAGAAATTAAAGAAATGAATCCAAAAGGGATTATTTTCTCCGGTGGTCCAAATAGTGCATACGTTGAAGGAGCGCCTCAAGCTGACCCTGCTATCTTTGATTTAGGTATTCCGATTTTTGGGATTTGCTATGGTATGCAATTAATGACGCATCACTTTGGCGGAAAGGTAGAAGCTGCTAATCACCGTGAGTATGGTAAAGCTGTCATTAAGATTGAAAACCAATCTGATATCTTCAAAGGCCTTCCTATTGAGCAATCAGTATGGATGAGTCATGGGGATTTAATTGTAGCGCCACCTGAAGGGTTCGTTGTAGATGCATTCAATCCATCTTGTCCGGTAGCGGCGATGAGTAATGAAGAGCGTGGTTTCTATGGTGTTCAATTCCACCCAGAAGTTCGTCACTCACAATTTGGAGATGACATGTTAAAAAACTTTGCATTTGAAGTTTGTGAATGTAAGGGTGAATGGTCGATGGAGAACTTTGTTGAAGTTGAAATAGAGAAAATCCGTGAACAAGTTGGTAATAAAAAAGTATTATGTGCACTAAGTGGTGGGGTAGATTCATCGGTTGTAGCAGTATTAATTCACAAAGCGATTGGCGATCAATTAACGTGTATGTTTATTGACCATGGTCTTCTACGTAAGGATGAAGCAGAAGGAGTAATGAAAACGTTTAGTGAAGGTTTCAACATGAACGTCATTAAAATTGATGCCCAAGATCGTTTCTTATCAAAGCTTAAAGGTGTGTCTGACCCTGAGCAGAAGCGTAAGATTATAGGAAACGAGTTCATCTATGTATTTGAAGAGGAAACGAGTCAATTGACTGATATGGACTTCCTTGCTCAAGGAACTCTTTATACCGATATTATTGAGAGTGGTACAGATACAGCTCAAACGATTAAATCACATCATAACGTTGGTGGTTTACCTGAAGATATGAAGTTCACACTGATTGAGCCTTTAAGTGCATTATTTAAAGACGAAGTACGTGAATTAGGTGCAGAGCTAGGTATTGCTGATGAAATCGTATGGCGCCAACCATTCCCGGGACCAGGTCTTGGTATCCGTGTCCTTGGTGAAATTACGGAAGAAAAGCTTGAGATTGTTCGTGAGTCTGATGCGATTTTACGTGAAGAGATTAAGAAAGCTGGCTTAGATCGCGAAATTTGGCAGTATTTCACGGCGCTTCCTGACATGAGAAGTGTAGGGGTAATGGGAGATGCTCGTACGTATGACTACACAGTAGGTATTCGTGCGGTTACATCGATCGATGGCATGACTTCTGATTGGGCTCGTATTCCATGGGATGTACTTGAGTTAATTTCAACTCGTATTGTAAATGAAGTAAAGAATGTGAACCGCGTTGTGTATGATGTTACATCTAAGCCACCAGCGACAATTGAGTGGGAATAAGCGAACGATGTTAATTGGAAATTAATTAATGTTCGGAAATAGCATTGACAAAATTCGACCTGATTGATAGACTTCTTTTAGATATAAAAGATGTCATTTCGTATAACTGCAGGAATAGGGCCTGCGAGTCTCTACCAAGCTACCGGAAATAGCTTGACTACGAAAAATCAGGTACTCTTCTGCTTAAGTGGGAGATGTCATGAATTTTTTGGTGGTTAAGCTTTGGGTAGATTGATACTCAAAGCTTTTTTATGCGATATGACGATCACATTTGATATGGGGGAAGAGAAAATGGATCGTTTTTTTGGATTTAAAGAAAGTGGAACGACCTACAGAAGAGAAGCTGTAGCGGGTGTTACAACGTTTCTTGCGATGGCTTATATTCTGTTTGTGAATCCGCTTATTTTAGCAGATACAGGGATGGACATGGGAGCCGTCTTTACAGCTACAGCTCTTGCTGCAGCATTAGGGACACTCATTATGGGTGTAGTGGCTAACTATCCGATTGCTCTTGCTCCAGGAATGGGACTAAATGCTTTCTTTGCTTATTCTGTTGTTCTTGGTATGGGAATTGATTGGCAAGTAGCACTATTTGGCGTATTTATGTCTGGTATTATTTTTATTCTTATTACTGTACTTCGTATTCGTGAATTGATTATAAATGCCATCCCCGCAGAGTTGAAGTATGCGGCTGCTGCAGGTATTGGATTATTCATAGCTTTTATCGGGTTAAAAAATGCAGGAATCGTTGTTCCTTATGAAGCAACAGCTGTTACCTTGGGTGATATGATGGCTGGTCCGACGCTACTTGCGGTATTTGGACTTGTCATAACGGTTATTTTCATGGTTCGTGGATATAAGGGTGGAATCTTCTACGGAATGATTGTCACATCTTTAGCGGGGATTGCAACGGGCATCATCGGTATGCCTGATCAAATTGTTGGCGCTGTTCCGAGTTTGGCTCCAACATTTGGTCAAGCGTTTGCGATTGATTGGTCTTCTGTTTTTACCATTCAATTATTAGTTGTTATTTTAACTTTCTTATTTGTAGACTTTTTTGACACAGCGGGTACATTATACGCTGTTGCGAATCAAGCTGGATTCGTGAAAGATAACAAACTACCAAGAGCTAGTAAGGCATTACTTGCTGACTCAAGTGCAACGTCAATCGGTGCAATTCTTGGAACATCGACCACAACTGCTTATATTGAATCATCATCAGGGGTTGCAGCGGGTGGTCGAACAGGATTCACTTCGATTGTAACAGCAGGACTATTTTTAGTTGCGTTATTCTTCTCTCCATTACTAGCGGTAGTGACAGAGCAAGTAACTGCACCTGCATTAATCATTGTCGGTGTATTAATGGCATCGTCACTTGGCTTCATAGATTGGAAGAAATTCGAGATTGCAGTACCTGCTTTCCTGACGATTATTACGATGCCACTAACATATAGTATCGCAACGGGTATTGCATTAGGTTTTGTGATGTACCCAATTACGATGTTGTTTAAAGGGAGAGGGAAAGAAGTTCACCCAATTATGTATGGATTATTCTTCGTCTTCCTTGCTTATTTTGTTTTCTTAACTGAATAGAAGGATTTACTAAAAGGCCGAGTCATATGACTTGGCTTTTTTACTTTTAAGGTAATCAAGATCATTTCTAAATTTGACCTTTGTTTATCCGTATCTACTATAAAACTTGACGAATTGTAGTAGGACAGCTTTAACGTATCGAATGTAATTTTTCTACTATTACTAAACGTATTTAAGGGTGTGTCCGTTTTTTTAGATGGTGAAAACGAATTTGGGGAATGTCCTTCCTAACTCGATCGGGCTAGGGAGGTATGATTGTGTTTTGTTGCTAGTAAATCAATCTCTTCATCTGTTATTACAAAGTGACTAGGGGGGCGATGACGTTTCCTTCTATATAAGCTCACAATCATTTTTGAGGTAGACCTAGTTCGAGTAGGATCGATTTAATCATTGGATCTGCCCCCACTCAATTTTTTTGAACTTTCTATTGACGGTTGTCGAATTACCTGGTAAAGTTATCTCTGTTGCCAAGAAAGACAAACAGCAACAAGAAATTATTTCAAAAAAGTTGTTGACTTTAAAATCTTGATTTGATAAGATAATAAAGTCGCTAACAACGACGAATGAAAAGTTCTTTGAAAACTGAACAAAAGCCAAGCGAAATAGAGATACATGATATCTCGTCAATTTTTAAAACAAGATGCTAGCGTATCTTATGTAAGTGAGCTTAATCAAACACTTTTATGGAGAGTTTGATCCTGGCTCAGGACGAACGCTGGCGGCGTGCCTAATACATGCAAGTCGAGCGGACTGATGGGAGCTTGCTCCCTGATGTTAGCGGCGGACGGGTGAGTAACACGTGGGCAACCTACCTGTAAGACTGGGATAACTCCGGGAAACCGGGGCTAATACCAGATAACCCGTTCCTCCTCATGGAGGGACGGTAAAAGATGGCTTCTTGCTATCACTTACAGATGGGCCCGCGGCGCATTAGCTAGTTGGTAAGGTAATGGCTTACCAAGGCGACGATGCGTAGCCGACCTGAGAGGGTGATCGGCCACACTGGGACTGAGACACGGCCCAGACTCCTACGGGAGGCAGCAGTAGGGAATCTTCCGCAATGGACGAAAGTCTGACGGAGCAACGCCGCGTGAGTGATGAAGGTTTTCGGATCGTAAAGCTCTGTTGTTAGGGAAGAACAAGTGCCGTTCGAATAGGGCGGCACCTTGACGGTACCTAACCAGAAAGCCACGGCTAACTACGTGCCAGCAGCCGCGGTAATACGTAGGTGGCAAGCGTTGTCCGGAATTATTGGGCGTAAAGCGCGCGCAGGCGGTCTTTTAAGTCTGATGTGAAAGCCCACGGCTCAACCGTGGAGGGTCATTGGAAACTGGGAGACTTGAGTACAGAAGAGGAGAGTGGAATTCCACGTGTAGCGGTGAAATGCGTAGATATGTGGAGGAACACCAGTGGCGAAGGCGACTCTCTGGTCTGTAACTGACGCTGAGGCGCGAAAGCGTGGGGAGCAAACAGGATTAGATACCCTGGTAGTCCACGCCGTAAACGATGAGTGCTAGGTGTTAGGGGTTTCGATGCCCTTAGTGCCGAAGTTAACACATTAAGCACTCCGCCTGGGGAGTACGACCGCAAGGTTGAAACTCAAAGGAATTGACGGGGGCCCGCACAAGCAGTGGAGCATGTGGTTTAATTCGAAGCAACGCGAAGAACCTTACCAGGTCTTGACATCCTTTGACAACCCTAGAGATAGGGCTTTCCCCTTCGGGGGACAAAGTGACAGGTGGTGCATGGTTGTCGTCAGCTCGTGTCGTGAGATGTTGGGTTAAGTCCCGCAACGAGCGCAACCCTTGATCTTAGTTGCCAGCATTCAGTTGGGCACTCTAAGGTGACTGCCGGTGACAAACCGGAGGAAGGTGGGGACGACGTCAAATCATCATGCCCCTTATGACCTGGGCTACACACGTGCTACAATGGATGGTACAAAGGGCTGCAAAACCGCGAGGTTGAGCGAATCCCATAAAGCCATTCTCAGTTCGGATTGTAGGCTGCAACTCGCCTACATGAAGCCGGAATTGCTAGTAATCGCGGATCAGCATGCCGCGGTGAATACGTTCCCGGGCCTTGTACACACCGCCCGTCACACCACGAGAGTTTGTAACACCCGAAGTCGGTGAGGTAACCTTTTGGAGCCAGCCGCCTAAGGTGGGACAGATGATTGGGGTGAAGTCGTAACAAGGTAGCCGTATCGGAAGGTGCGGCTGGATCACCTCCTTTCTATGGAGTATTTAACTCTAGTCGATATATGATCTTACGATCATATACGCTTTGGTCTTTTGTTCAGTTTTGGAAGAATTTTTTTCTTTCCAGTGGGTTCTTTGAAAACTAGATAATGAAATGTAAACATGAAATGTTCATCGGACTCTTTAAATAGAGAAGATTGAACGAGCATGTCAAGAATTCAACAACCTTTTTTAAATGTTGGTTAAGTTAGAAAGGGCGCACGGTGAATGCCTTGGCACTAGGAGCCGAAGAAGGACGCGACGAACGGCGAAACGCCTCGGGGAGCTGTAAGTGAGCTTTGATCCGAGGATATCCGAATGGGGGAACCCACTATTCGTAATGGAATAGTACCCATGCCTGAATACATAGGGCATGAGGAGGCAGACCTGGGGAACTGAAACATCTAAGTACCCAGAGGAAGAGAAAGCAAATGCGATTACCTGAGTAGCGGCGAGCGAAACGGTAACAGCCCAAACCAAGAGGCTTGCCTCTTGGGGTTGTAGGACACTCTATACGGAGTTACAAAGAAATAGGATAGGCGAAGCGATCTGGAAAGATCCGCGAGACAAGGTAACAGCCCTGTAGTCGAAATTCTATTTCCTCCAGAGTGGATCCTGAGTACGGCGGGACACGTGAAACCCCGTCGGAATCCGGGAGGACCATCTCCCAAGGCTAAATACTCCCTAGTGACCGATAGTGAACCAGTACCGTGAGGGAAAGGTGAAAAGCACCCCGGAAGGGGAGTGAAACAGATCCTGAAACCGTGTGCCTACAACTAGTTGGAGCCCGTTAATGGGTGACAGCGTGCCTTTTGTAGAATGAACCGGCGAGTTACGATGTCGTGCAAGGTTAAGCTGATAAGGCGGAGCCGTAGCGAAAGCGAGTCTGAATAGGGCGCATGAGTACGCCGTCGTAGACCCGAAACCGTGTGATCTACCCATGTCCAGGGTGAAGTTCAGGTAACACTGAATGGAGGCCCGAACCCACGCATGTTGAAAAATGCGGGGATGAGGTGTGGGTAGGGGTGAAATGCCAATCGAACTCGGAAATAGCTGGTTCTCCCCGAAATAGCTTTAGGGCTAGCCTCGAGGTTGAGAGTTTTGGAGGTAGAGCACTGATTGGACTAGGGGTCCCCACAGGATTACCGAATTCAGTCAAACTCCGAATGCCAAAAACTTTTACTCGGGAGTCAGACTGCGAGTGCTAAGATCCGTAGTCAAGAGGGAAACAGCCCAGACCATCAGCTAAGGTCCCAAAGTATACGTTAAGTGGAAAAGGATGTGGAGTTGCCCAGACAACCAGGATGTTGGCTTAGAAGCAGCCACCATTTAAAGAGTGCGTAATAGCTCACTGGTCGAGTGACTCTGCGCCGAAAATGTACCGGGGCTAAACGTATCACCGAAGCTATGGATTGACACCTTAGGTGTCAGTGGTAGGGGAGCGTTCTAAGTGCTGCGAAGTCAGACCGAGAGGACTGGTGGAGCGCTTAGAAGTGAGAATGCCGGTATGAGTAGCGAAAAGAGGGGTGAGAATCCCCTCCGTCGAAAGCCCAAGGTTTCCTGAGGAAGGCTCGTCCGCTCAGGGTAAGTCGGGACCTAAGCCGAGGCTGAAAAGCGTAGGCGATGGACAACAGGTTGAAATTCCTGTACCACCTCCTCACCGTTTGAGTAATGGGGGGACGCAGAAAGGTAGGGTAAGCGCACTGATGGATATGTGCGTCCAAGCAATTAGGCTGAGAAGTAGGTAAATCCGCTTCTCGCGAAGGCTGAGTTGTGATGGCGAGGGAAATTTAGTACCGAAGTTCCTGATCCTACACTGCCAAGAAAAGCCTCTAGCGAGGTGAGAGGTGCCCGTACCGCAAACCGACACAGGTAGGCGAGAAGAGAATTCTAAGACGCTCGGGAGAA
Source organism: Alkalihalophilus sp. As8PL (assembly GCF_040939795.1). GTDB lineage: Bacteria > Bacillota > Bacilli > Bacillales > Bacillaceae_D > Alkalihalophilus > Alkalihalophilus lindianensis. The sequence goes on along the minus strand of NZ_CP162551.1, from coordinate 1,615,733 downwards.
CTCTCGTTAAGGAACTCGGCAAAATGACCCCGTAACTTCGGGAGAAGGGGTGCTCTATTAGGGTGTATGCCCGAGAGAGCCGCAGTGAAAAGATCCAAGCGACTGTTTAGCAAAAACACAGGTCTCTGCGAAGCCGCAAGGCGAAGTATAGGGGCTGACACCTGCCCGGTGCTGGAAGGTTAAGAGGAGGGGTTATCCCTTACGGGAGAAGCTCTGAATTGAAGCCCCAGTAAACGGCGGCCGTAACTATAACGGTCCTAAGGTAGCGAAATTCCTTGTCGGGTAAGTTCCGACCCGCACGAATGGTGTAACGACTTGGATACTGTCTCAACGAGAGACCCGGTGAAATTATAGTACCTGTGAAGATGCAGGTTACCCGCGACAGGACGGAAAGACCCCATGGAGCTTTACTGTAGCTTGATATTGGATGTTGGTACAGTTTGTACAGGATAGGTAGGAGCCTTGGAAGTCGGAGCGCCAGCTTCGATGGAGGCGTCGGTGGGATACTACCCTGACTGTGCTGACATTCTAACCTCGAACCGTGATCCGGTTCAGGGACAGTGTCAGGTGGGCAGTTTGACTGGGGCGGTCGCCTCCTAAACAGTAACGGAGGCGCCCAAAGGTTCCCTCAGAATGGTTGGAAATCATTCGAAGAGTGCAAAGGCATAAGGGAGCTTGACTGCGAGACCTACAAGTCGAGCAGGGACGAAAGTCGGGCTTAGTGATCCGGTGGTTCCGCATGGAAGGGCCATCGCTCAACGGATAAAAGCTACCCTGGGGATAACAGGCTTATCTCCCCCAAGAGTCCACATCGACGGGGAGGTTTGGCACCTCGATGTCGGCTCATCGCATCCTGGGGCTGAAGTAGGTCCCAAGGGTTGGGCTGTTCGCCCATTAAAGCGGTACGCGAGCTGGGTTCAGAACGTCGTGAGACAGTTCGGTCCCTATCCGTCGCGGGCGTAGGAAATTTGAGAGGAGCTGTCCTTAGTACGAGAGGACCGGGATGGACACACCGCTGGTGTACCAGTTGTTCCGCCAGGAGCATCGCTGGGTAGCTACGTGTGGACGGGATAAGTGCTGAAAGCATCTAAGCATGAAGCCCCCCTCAAGATGAGATTTCCCATGGAGTTAATCCAGTAAGACCCCTTAGAGATGATGAGGTTGATAGGTCTGGTGTGGAAGCGTGGCGACACGTGGAGCTGACAGATACTAATCGGTCGAGGACTTATCCAAATTATTCTTGACACATGTTTACACATTATCTAGTTTTGAGAGAACCACTCTCAATTAAATAGTCTGGTGGCGATAGCAAAGAGGTCACACCCGTTCCCATGCCGAACACGGTCGTTAAGCTCTTTTGCGCCGATGGTAGTTGGGGGCTTCCCCCTGTGAGAGTAGGACGTTGCCAGGCGATAAAGCACAATCCAATCGGGTTGTGCTTTTTAATTTGTATTCATATGTTACTTTATGGTTATCTTCTTAGAGGGATGTTTTTTTCAAGAGCAATTCTGTAGAGGGGAGAGAAGTTGATTCCTCACTAATATAGAAGAGAAAGTAGTAACAATTTATTATTGGGAGCCCAACTGATCGTATTTTTACTTTTTAAAACTATACGCTTTTGAGAGAATATCCTTGTGTAGGAATATTCACAGTGGAAAATCTATAAAAAGTGTTGACGGTTGTCAAAAAAACTGGTAAAGTAATCTCTGTTGCCAAGAAAGACAAACAGCAACAAGAAATTATTTCAAAAAAAGTTGTTGACTTTAAAATCTTGATTTGATAAGATAATAAAGTCGCTAACAACGACGAACGAAAAAGTTCTTTGAAAACTGAACAAAAGCCAAGCGAAATAGAGATACATGATATCTCGTCAATTTTTAAACAAGATGCTAGCGTATCTTATGCAAGTGAGCTTAATCAAACACTTTTATGGAGAGTTTGATCCTGGCTCAGGACGAACGCTGGCGGCGTGCCTAATACATGCAAGTCGAGCGGACTGATGGGAGCTTGCTCCCTGATGTTAGCGGCGGACGGGTGAGTAACACGTGGGCAACCTACCTGTAAGACTGGGATAACTCCGGGAAACCGGGGCTAATACCGGATAACCCGTTCCTCCTCATGGAGGGATGGTGAAAGATGGCTTCTTGCTATCACTTATAGATGGGCCCGCGGCGCATTAGCTAGTTGGTAAGGTAATGGCTTACCAAGGCGACGATGCGTAGCCGACCTGAGAGGGTGATCGGCCACACTGGGACTGAGACACGGCCCAGACTCCTACGGGAGGCAGCAGTAGGGAATCTTCCGCAATGGACGAAAGTCTGACGGAGCAACGCCGCGTGAGTGATGAAGGTTTTCGGATCGTAAAGCTCTGTTGTTAGGGAAGAACAAGTGCCGTTCGAATAGGGCGGCACCTTGACGGTACCTAACCAGAAAGCCACGGCTAACTACGTGCCAGCAGCCGCGGTAATACGTAGGTGGCAAGCGTTGTCCGGAATTATTGGGCGTAAAGCGCGCGCAGGCGGTCTTTTAAGTCTGATGTGAAAGCCCACGGCTCAACCGTGGAGGGTCATTGGAAACTGGGAGACTTGAGTACAGAAGAGGAGAGTGGAATTCCACGTGTAGCGGTGAAATGCGTAGATATGTGGAGGAACACCAGTGGCGAAGGCGACTCTCTGGTCTGTAACTGACGCTGAGGCGCGAAAGCGTGGGGAGCAAACAGGATTAGATACCCTGGTAGTCCACGCCGTAAACGATGAGTGCTAGGTGTTAGGGGTTTCGATGCCCTTAGTGCCGAAGTTAACACATTAAGCACTCCGCCTGGGGAGTACGACCGCAAGGTTGAAACTCAAAGGAATTGACGGGGGCCCGCACAAGCAGTGGAGCATGTGGTTTAATTCGAAGCAACGCGAAGAACCTTACCAGGTCTTGACATCCTTTGACAACCCTAGAGATAGGGCTTTCCCCTTCGGGGGACAAAGTGACAGGTGGTGCATGGTTGTCGTCAGCTCGTGTCGTGAGATGTTGGGTTAAGTCCCGCAACGAGCGCAACCCTTGATCTTAGTTGCCAGCATTCAGTTGGGCACTCTAAGGTGACTGCCGGTGACAAACCGGAGGAAGGTGGGGACGACGTCAAATCATCATGCCCCTTATGACCTGGGCTACACACGTGCTACAATGGATGGTACAAAGGGCTGCAAAACCGCGAGGTTGAGCGAATCCCATAAAGCCATTCTCAGTTCGGATTGTAGGCTGCAACTCGCCTACATGAAGCCGGAATTGCTAGTAATCGCGGATCAGCATGCCGCGGTGAATACGTTCCCGGGCCTTGTACACACCGCCCGTCACACCACGAGAGTTTGTAACACCCGAAGTCGGTGAGGTAACCTTTTGGAGCCAGCCGCCTAAGGTGGGACAGATGATTGGGGTGAAGTCGTAACAAGGTAGCCGTATCGGAAGGTGCGGCTGGATCACCTCCTTTCTATGGAGTATTTAACTCTAGTCGATATATGATCTTACGATCATATACGCTTTGGTCTTTTGTTCAGTTTTGAGAGAACATACTCTCTATACTCTATCATTTTTTTAGATAGGGGCCTGTAGCTCAGCTGGTTAGAGCGCACGCCTGATAAGCGTGAGGTCGGTGGTTCGAGTCCACTCAGGCCCACCATATATATTTTAGTGGGGCCTTAGCTCAGCTGGGAGAGCGCCTGCCTTGCACGCAGGAGGTCAGCGGTTCGATCCCGCTAGGCTCCACCAATGGTTCTTTGAAAACTAGATAATGCAAATAGAAACGAAATGTACGTTTACCGGTCTTATTATATAAGAGAAGGTCAAACGAGCATGTCGAGAATTCACGTCGAACTTGAAAAAGTCGACAACAACCTTTTTTAAATGTTGGTTAAGTTAGAAAGGGCGCACGGTGAATGCCTTGGCACTAGGAGCCGAAGAAGGACGCGACGAACGGCGAAACGCCTCGGGGAGCTGTAAGTGAGCTTTGATCCGAGGATATCCGAATGGGGGAACCCACTATTCGTAATGGAATAGTACCCATGCCTGAATACATAGGGCATGAGGAGGCAGACCTGGGGAACTGAAACATCTAAGTACCCAGAGGAAGAGAAAGCAAATGCGATTACCTGAGTAGCGGCGAGCGAAACGGTAACAGCCCAAACCAAGAGGCTTGCCTCTTGGGGTTGTAGGACACTCTATACGGAGTTACAAAGAAATAGGATAGGCGAAGCGATCTGGAAAGATCCGCGAGACAAGGTAACAGCCCTGTAGTCGAAATTCTATTTCCTCCAGAGTGGATCCTGAGTACGGCGGGACACGTGAAACCCCGTCGGAATCCGGGAGGACCATCTCCCAAGGCTAAATACTCCCTAGTGACCGATAGTGAACCAGTACCGTGAGGGAAAGGTGAAAAGCACCCCGGAAGGGGAGTGAAACAGATCCTGAAACCGTGTGCCTACAACTAGTTGGAGCCCGTTAATGGGTGACAGCGTGCCTTTTGTAGAATGAACCGGCGAGTTACGATGTCGTGCAAGGTTAAGCTGATAAGGCGGAGCCGTAGCGAAAGCGAGTCTGAATAGGGCGCATGAGTACGCCGTCGTAGACCCGAAACCGTGTGATCTACCCATGTCCAGGGTGAAGTTCAGGTAACACTGAATGGAGGCCCGAACCCACGCATGTTGAAAAATGCGGGGATGAGGTGTGGGTAGGGGTGAAATGCCAATCGAACTCGGAAATAGCTGGTTCTCCCCGAAATAGCTTTAGGGCTAGCCTCGAGGTTGAGAGTTTTGGAGGTAGAGCACTGATTGGACTAGGGGTCCCCACAGGATTACCGAATTCAGTCAAACTCCGAATGCCAAAAACTTTTACTCGGGAGTCAGACTGCGAGTGCTAAGATCCGTAGTCAAGAGGGAAACAGCCCAGACCATCAGCTAAGGTCCCAAAGTATACGTTAAGTGGAAAAGGATGTGGAGTTGCCCAGACAACCAGGATGTTGGCTTAGAAGCAGCCACCATTTAAAGAGTGCGTAATAGCTCACTGGTCGAGTGACTCTGCGCCGAAAATGTACCGGGGCTAAACGTATCACCGAAGCTATGGATTGACACCTTAGGTGTCAGTGGTAGGGGAGCGTTCTAAGTGCTGCGAAGTCAGACCGAGAGGACTGGTGGAGCGCTTAGAAGTGAGAATGCCGGTATGAGTAGCGAAAAGAGGGGTGAGAATCCCCTCCGTCGAAAGCCCAAGGTTTCCTGAGGAAGGCTCGTCCGCTCAGGGTAAGTCGGGACCTAAGCCGAGGCTGAAAAGCGTAGGCGATGGACAACAGGTTGAAATTCCTGTACCACCTCCTCACCGTTTGAGTAATGGGGGGACGCAGAAAGGTAGGGTAAGCGCACTGATGGATATGTGCGTCCAAGCAATTAGGCTGAGAAGTAGGTAAATCCGCTTCTCGTGAAGGCTGAGTTGTGATGGCGAGGGAAATTTAGTACCGAAGTTCCTGATCCTACACTGCCAAGAAAAGCCTCTAGCGAGGTGAGAGGTGCCCGTACCGCAAACCGACACAGGTAGGCGAGAAGAGAATTCTAAGACGCTCGGGAGAACTCTCGTTAAGGAACTCGGCAAAATGACCCCGTAACTTCGGGAGAAGGGGTGCTCTATTAGGGTGTATGCCCGAGAGAGCCGCAGTGAAAAGATCCAAGCGACTGTTTAGCAAAAACACAGGTCTCTGCGAAGCCGCAAGGCGAAGTATAGGGGCTGACACCTGCCCGGTGCTGGAAGGTTAAGAGGAGGGGTTATCCCTTACGGGAGAAGCTCTGAATTGAAGCCCCAGTAAACGGCGGCCGTAACTATAACGGTCCTAAGGTAGCGAAATTCCTTGTCGGGTAAGTTCCGACCCGCACGAATGGTGTAACGACTTGGATACTGTCTCAACGAGAGACCCGGTGAAATTATAGTACCTGTGAAGATGCAGGTTACCCGCGACAGGACGGAAAGACCCCATGGAGCTTTACTGTAGCTTGATATTGGATGTTGGTACAGTTTGTACAGGATAGGTAGGAGCCTTGGAAGTCGGAGCGCCAGCTTCGATGGAGGCGTCGGTGGGATACTACCCTGACTGTGCTGACATTCTAACCTCGAACCGTGATCCGGTTCAGGGACAGTGTCAGGTGGGCAGTTTGACTGGGGCGGTCGCCTCCTAAACAGTAACGGAGGCGCCCAAAGGTTCCCTCAGAATGGTTGGAAATCATTCGAAGAGTGCAAAGGCATAAGGGAGCTTGACTGCGAGACCTACAAGTCGAGCAGGGACGAAAGTCGGGCTTAGTGATCCGGTGGTTCCGCATGGAAGGGCCATCGCTCAACGGATAAAAGCTACCCTGGGGATAACAGGCTTATCTCCCCCAAGAGTCCACATCGACGGGGAGGTTTGGCACCTCGATGTCGGCTCATCGCATCCTGGGGCTGAAGTAGGTCCCAAGGGTTGGGCTGTTCGCCCATTAAAGCGGTACGCGAGCTGGGTTCAGAACGTCGTGAGACAGTTCGGTCCCTATCCGTCGCGGGCGTAGGAAATTTGAGAGGAGCTGTCCTTAGTACGAGAGGACCGGGATGGACACACCGCTGGTGTACCAGTTGTTCCGCCAGGAGCATCGCTGGGTAGCTACGTGTGGACGGGATAAGTGCTGAAAGCATCTAAGCATGAAGCCCCCCTCAAGATGAGATTTCCCATGGAGTTAATCCAGTAAGACCCCTTAGAGATGATGAGGTTGATAGGTCTGGTGTGGAAGCGTGGTGACACGTGGAGCTGACAGATACTAATCGGTCGAGGACTTATCCAAACAATTCTTGACCCTTCTATTTTGCATTATCTAGTTTTGAGAGAACCCTCTCAAACATTTACAAAGAGGATCGAACAGTTCGAGAAAGCAACGAAGTGAATGCCCGGAGCGTATCAAGCATACGTGAGGACTTGAACAAGGAAGCTGACGAAGAAATGTGAAGATCATCTGAAGTAAATCATAGTCTGGTGGCGATAGCAAAGAGGTCACACCCGTTCCCATGCCGAACACGGTCGTTAAGCTCTTTTGCGCCGATGGTAGTTGGGGGCTTCCCCCTGTGAGAGTAGGACGTTGCCAGGCACCTAAAACCATTCCGATAAGGAATGGTTTTTTTGATGTATAAAGAGTATAAAGGCGCAATAGAGCTTACTGGTCCGAAGGAACAGCGGCTTCTTTGATTGCCTCCTTGGTTTCATCATGAAGAAGCTTCTAAGAGAGACTTCGTGCTTCCCCCTGTGAGACGAGTTCTTTCTCTTCATCAAGCTACGTGAAAAGCTGTGGAGCAAAGCGGTATGCAGAGCCATCCCCGAAGAAGAGAAAGAATGAGCTAGGACGTTGCCAGGCGATCAAGCATGCCATTTATGGAATGCTTTTTTTGATGCATAAAAGGTAGAGGGGCGCAATAGAGCTTACTGGTCTTAACTAAGTCGATGCTTCATTGTTGTTGGTAAGCTTCTTAGAAAACAACTCTTATATCAACTAGCTACCTTTCTCCTATTAATAACTCTGAGTTATGCCTGTCCCAATACATTGGTGTAAGCTCAGGGTATTCAAAAAGGTATTTAAAGTACCATGTATATAATAAACGATGCTGCTTCTCTAACGTTTGCATTTCGTGTGTATATTGCCTCAATTCACTTGTAACAGAGCCTCCTGCTTCGTGTTTTTCTATGATCTCTTCTTTAAGCAAAACCACTCTCTCCGTTTTAGTCTCAATCATGTGATAACCTAAATAGCTCATTACGCTGAAACCTATTAATAAGAAAAGAGTGAAAAATAAAATGAGGGGTTGGAGTTCTTTTAACACTGTGTTCCTCCTTTCTTTTGATATATTTTTATGACTTAAAAGTTGATTGCCCGTCCGACTATAATAATGTTAGTAAATCGACTCTGAGGCTTTAGTTATCCTATGTTTGGAAGATGTAATGTGTCCCACTTTTAAAAGAGGAATTTGCAGCAGAAAAAATCTTCTTTTTCTTTGAGAAATAAACTATCACAGGGGTGGTGAAGACAAGCTTTAATAAGTTAAGATCAGATCAACATCACCAATGAAAAGAATCGGGTTTTAAATAGATAGGTATACAACACGGAAAGGGATGATGAGGTTGTTCACAGAATATCTAGAAGATCAATTTGGTATTTTAAAAGAAGATGAATTAATCTCACCTAAAACCAACAAAAAGATCAGCATTCAAAAAGTCATTATCTTATTAGAAGAAAAAGGGCAGTTGGATCAAGTCATTGAAACGATTGAAGCAATTAAATCTCTAGGAAGAAAAGGAGTCATAACTTACCTTTCAAAATTTATTGATCTAGATTGAAGACATTGTTTCAATAAGTCCTCTATAATAATAAATAGTAAACGAAACCTCTAATGCTAGAGGTTTTTTATATGAATGAGGAGTGAGAGAGTGATTGATCTAAGAAGTGATACCGTTACAAAACCGACTCAGGCTATGAGAGACGCTATGTATAATGCAGAGGTAGGGGATGATGTATACAAAGAAGATCCAACCGTTTGTAGGCTAGAAGAATTAGCAGCAAGTAAATTAGGAAAAGAAGATGCTCTTTTTGTGACAAGTGGTACTCAAGGTAATCAAATTGCAGTGTTAACGCATTGTAGAAGTGGAAATGAAGTATTACTTGAGCAAGATTCGCATATTTTTTATTATGAAGGTGGGGCTATTTCTGCTTTTGCAGGGGTTCAGACAAGGACATTATCTGGAGTAAGAGGGGAAATGAATTCGGATGAACTTGAGTTAGCCATCCGTGGAAATGATATACATGAGCCAGAGACTGGTTTAATCTGCATGGAGAATACTCATAACCGTGCAGGTGGTGCAATCGTTTCATTGGAGAATATGAAAGCCGTGTATGACGTAGCAAAAAAGCATGCAATACCTGTTCATTTAGACGGAGCAAGGTTGTTTAATGCAGCTGTCGCTAAGCAATGCTCAATAAAAGAATTTACTCAAAACGCCGACACGGTTCAAATCTGTTTATCTAAAGGGTTAGGGGCACCAATAGGCTCACTTATCGCAGGTTCTTCAGAATTCATTACAAGAGCTCGCAAGTGGAGAAAACGACTCGGTGGTGGTTTACGACAAGTAGGAACGATAGCGGCTCCTGGGATTATTGCTTTAACAGAGATGGTGGATCGTTTAAGTGAAGATCACCATCATGCTAAGGTTCTTGCAGAGGGAATAGGTGCAGTCGTTGGTCTAGAGGTAATAAATAATGTCGACACAAACATCGTGTTGGTCGATGTATCTGGAAAAAGAATGAGCTCAACTGAATATATTGATAAACTCTCTGAAAATGGAATTAAGGCAGTTTCATTTGGCCCATCTGTTGTTAGATTCACCACTCATTATGACGTTAGTAGTCAACAAATAACTCAGGCATTAAAAACAATTAATTCTTTATAATTCTAGATTGGAGTGTAGGTATGTCAAAGTCAATTCAAGCCATTCACCTGGGGATACCACGTGAAATAGAGCATGGAAGTAAAATAATAAAGACAAGTATCTTTAAAGAACCCACTGAAAACGTAGTCTCAATACACTCCACTGGAATAAATGGGGATACACAAGCTGATCTCATTCATCATGGTGGTGTGGATAAAGCGATATGTGCTTACCCATATGAGCATTATTCGTTTTGGGAAAATAAGTTAAGTCAAGATGTTGGCTCATCGGCTTTTGGAGAGAACCTAACATTAATTGGCTGGTTGGAAAAAGACGTTCATATTGGAGATGTCTTTGAACTTGGAAGTGCAATCATTCAAGTAAGCCAGCCAAGACACCCATGCTTCAAATTAGGACTTAAGCATAAACAGCCAAGGATGCCACTATGGGTGAAAGAAACTGGGTTTAGTGGTTATTATTTTCGAGTAGTAAAAGAAGGAGAAGCCTCCTTAGCTAATGAGCTCATACGAATTGAAAAACGTAATGAGCATCCAACTGTTATGGAAGTAAACGAGTGTCGGCATAATCCTCATGCTACTAAAGAACAATTAGAAGCGATGGTCGAATTAAAGGAACTAGCTTTAGAATGGCAGGAGGCATTTCGTAAAAAGCTCATAATCAAGTAAGGACTCTTTCTACTGAAAGGGTTCTTTTGTTTATTTACATTAAAGTAAGGGAATGGAAGAAGTGAATTTGGACAAAATAAACTCATAACAATAAGGTGGGTGAAAAGATGCCTTCAATTACTTCAATTAGCACATATGCTCCTCCAAATACATTTACTCAAGATACGATAACAGAGTTTGCTCGTGAGTTGTTTAGTGAAAATTTTCAGAGTATAGAAAGACTACTAACTGTATTTGCTAATGGTCAGATCAGTGAGCGTCAGTTTGCGGCACCAATAGATTGGTTTAAAGAAGATCACTCTTTAAAAGAAAAGAATGATCTGTATATTGAATTAGCTACAAAATATGGGGCCGAGGCCATTAAAAATTGTCTAAACAATCGCTTGTTTTTAAAAGAAGAAGTTGATGTAAAAGAAATTGATGCGATTATTCTCGTTTCAAGTTCTGGAATGTCTACGCCTAGTATTGATGCTCGCATCATGAATGTCTTACCTTTCTCTCCTCATACCAAACGAATTCCGATTTGGGGACTAGGGTGTGCGGGGGGAGCCGCTGGAATTAGTCGTGCGTATGAATATTGTAGAGCCTATCCGGAGTCCAATGTATTAGTTGTTTGTATTGAATTATGTAGTCTTACGTTTCAGCGAAATGATCGTTCAAAAAGTAACTTAGTAGGGACATCACTATTTGCTGATGGGATTGCGTGTGCTTTAGTATCTGGTGATCATTCTTCAATGGTACATAACAGCAACAGATCTGTACGTCCGGTAATTCGTCAAACGATGAGCACACTCATGCCTGATTCAGAGGAAGTAATGGGGTGGGATGTAAAGGATACAGGGTTGCATGTGGTATTTTCTCGTGACATTCCCTCCATAATTAAGAATTGGTTGAAGCCAAATGTCGAGGAATTTTTAGTGCGTAACAATCTTGAAGCTGGTCAGATCGATGCTTTTGTTGCACATCCCGGTGGAAAGAAGGTATTAGAAGCTTATGAGGAAACCTTATCAATTCCAAAATCAATGACGGAGGTTTCAAGAGAGGTTTTAAATAAGCATGGGAATATGTCTTCCCCCACCGTATTATATGTACTTGAACAGTTTATGAATCAAGAGATGGAGCCAGGTTCATACGGTTTAATGGCTGCATTAGGACCAGGCTTTTGCTCTGAGTTAGTTTTACTTCAGTGGGAGGCGATGCAATAATGGTTTTCGTTTATCTCTTTATTGGTTTTGTCATGCTCCAAAGGGTAATTGAAGTCATCATTGCAAATCAAAATGCTAAGTGGATTAAAAAGCAGGGTGGATATGAAGCGGGAGCTGAACATTATAAATACATTGTGGCGATGCATGCTCTCTTTTTTGTAGCCCTTCTTATAGAAATCTCTTTCATGGGCACAGAAGTGGTTCGCTGGTCTATAATCCCATTAATCATCTTTTTAATTACTCAAGTAGTTCGTGTATGGGCCTTATCATCACTTGGGCGTTTTTGGAATACGAGAATTATGATCTTACCAGGAGCTAAGGTAGTTGCTAAGGGACCTTATCGTTTTATGCGTCATCCTAATTATGTGATTGTAGCAATGGAAATCCTCGCACTTCCTTTTATCTTTCAAGCCTATTGGACGGCTTTCATCTTTTCAATTTTAAATGTGATGATCTTGCGCGTACGAATTAGAGAAGAAGAGAAAGCGCTAAAAGAAGCTACGAATTATGAGGAAGTCTTCAAAGATAGAGGGCGATTTGTCCCTAGTTACGATGAATAGGCTAGCTTAGCTAGTCTATTTTTCTGTCTATCAAGAGACAAAAACTCTCTTTTTTCAACAAAACTTCCTATGTTCTAAAGCGAATTTTACGTGTTACGCTTGCCGGGAATGAGTGAGAGAAATAGGGGGTGCAATGGATGCTTACACTGCTAATGGAAAACGCGTTAACAATGGTGTTCATTATTTTAGTGATCAATGTGGTCTATGTTACTTTGTTTACGATTCGAATGATTTTCACATTGAAAGGTCAACGCTATTTGGCTGCGAGTGTTAGTGTGATTGAAATTCTTGTCTATGTAATTGGTTTAAGTTTGGTACTAGACAACCTCGATCAGCCGCAAAATCTGATTGCTTATGCAATTGGATATGGTATCGGTGTTATAATTGGCATGAAGGTTGAAGAGAAGCTTGCTCTTGGGTATATTACAGTAAATGTGATTACAAAAGAATATGAACCAGACATTCCAAATGCACTGCGGGATAAAGGATACGGGGTAACAAACTGGGTTGCGTACGGGCGTGAAGGAGAACGTTTGATGATGGAAATTTTAACTTCACGAAAGTCAGAGCATAACCTTTATCAAACCGTTAAAGAGTTAGACCCGAAAGCTTTTATTATCTCACATGAGCCAAAAGCATTTTTCGGTGGATTCTGGGTAAAAGGAATTCGGAGGTAAAAAGATGAAAAAGAAGAAAAAATTGAAGTTCGAGGTTGGAGAAAATGAAACGATCACTGATTGCTTAGATCGAATGCAAAAAGAGGGCTATCAGCCAGTGCGACGTATGGAAGAGCCTGTTTTTGAGGAGAAAAAGAAAGGGAAGCAAGTCGAGTATGTACCGATTAGACAAAAAATCATATTTGAAGGAAAGTTAGTAGAAAGCGAACAATAATAGTCTGACTTTTTTCGAACGTTCGACTTTTTGTTGACATATATCGTTTGTGCTTGTAAGATGAAGATGAATAAGCGAGAAAACAGAATATCACCTCATATAATCACGGGAATAAGGCCCGAAAGTTTCTACCCAATGACCGTAAATCGTTGGACTATGAGGGAAAGTGTCACTTCAAGATCAATTATTCTGGAAGTGTCATGAAAGCGTGGAATTAGCTTCCTTTCTCTCAACTGGAGTAGACAAAGATAGCTAATTCTGCGCTTTTTTTATTGATTAGATATGTAGCTAAAGGAGTAGGATAGAATGAAGCCAGTAGTCGGAGTCATTATGGGGAGTACGTCCGATTGGGACACAATGAAGCATGCTTGTGAGATGCTTGAAGAACTTGAAATTCCATATGAGAAGAAAGTGGTATCGGCACACAGGACACCAGAATTGATGTTTGAATATGCTGAAGCTGCCATCGATCGAGGGTTACAAGTAATTATTGCAGGAGCCGGAGGAGCAGCTCATTTACCAGGGATGGTAGCTGCTAAAACGGTATTACCAGTAATTGGTGTACCTGTTCAATCTAAGGCTTTACAAGGGTTAGATTCATTACTTTCGATCGTTCAAATGCCAGGCGGAGTTCCGGTTGCAACTGTAGCGATAGGAAGTGCCGGTGCAAAAAATGCAGGACTACTAGCAGCACAAATCCTAGGTACGATCAATAAAGAGATTCAAAATAGATTGATTAGTAAACGTCAGGAGACAAAACAAGCAGTCTTAGAAAGTAGTGACACTCTATGAAACAAGTCATTCGACCAGGTTCAACCATTGGAATTATAGGTGGCGGGCAATTAGGAAGAATGCTATGTATCTCAGCAAAACAAATGGGTTATAAGACGGTCGTTCTTGAACCGACATTAGAGTCACCTTGCCAAGGTGTGGCTGACGTGGTAATCAAAGCTCGTTATGACGACCAAGAAGCAGCAGAACAGCTTGCAGAGATCTCAGACGTGATTACGTATGAGTTTGAGAATATTGATGCACATACGGCAGCTCTTTTGACTGAGAAAGCATATTTTCCTCAAGGCTTTGAGTTATTAAAAACATCTCAACATAGAGCGCGTGAAAAAAAAGCAATCACATCACTTGGTGTTAAAGTCGCCCCCTATGCAGTCATTAAAACGCTAAATGATTGCCAGCAAGCAGCTAGAAAAGTGGGTTTTCCAGCAGTCTTAAAAACATGTCAAGGTGGCTATGATGGTAAAGGGCAAGCAGTCGTCAAGGATGAAGCAATGTTTCTTAAAGAAGCAAGACGACTCCTTGAGGTGGGTGAACTTGTACTTGAAGGTTGGGTGCCTTTTGATAGTGAGATTTCCGTTATCGTTACCCGATCAACTAATGGAGAAGTGAAGACATTTCCGGCAAGTGAAAATATTCACGTCAACAACATCTTACACCAGTCGATTGTGCCAGCGAGGGTACCCGATGAGTGGGTCCGTCATGCCCAAGTTATTGCCAAAAAGGTAGCTGATGGCGTTCGGTTAGTGGGCATATTAGCAATAGAAATGTTTGTGACGAGTGATGGTGAAGTGATCGTGAATGAGCTCGCACCAAGACCTCACAACTCTGGTCATTACACGATTGAAGGTTGTCACACATCACAATTTGAACAACATATTAGAGCGATATGTGGGTTACCTCTTGGATCAACAGACTTACATCAAGCAACAGTGATGGAGAATATTTTAGGCCAACATTTAGAGGAAGCAATCTCAGAACTTGATTATTTAAAAGAAATAAAACTCCATTTATATGGAAAGAAAGAAGCAAAGTACAACCGGAAAATGGGGCATATAACGGCTTTAGGTGAGACGGTTGATGAAGCGCTCGAAAAGCTCAAGCGAAGAACAAAGTGAATGTGCTAGAATGAGTAAGGTATTTTACTTCAATAGTGGAGGATGGTTAGATGATCGAACGTTACACACGTCCTGAAATGGGTGCCATTTGGACAGAGGAAAATCGTTATAAAGCATGGCTAGAAGTTGAGATTGTTGCTTGTGAAGCATGGGCGGAACTTGGAGACATTCCTAAAGAAGACGTAGCGAAAATTCGTGAAAATGCTGGCTTTGATGTGGCGCGTATTCATGAGATTGAAGCAGAAACAAGACATGATGTGGTTGCTTTCACACGTGCCGTTTCAGAAACACTTGGAGAAGAGCGCAAATGGGTGCATTACGGTCTAACGTCAACAGATGTTGTAGACACAGCTTTATCGTATTTACTAAAGCAAGCAAATGAAATTTTGTTAGCGGACCTTGAGCGTTTCTTATCAATTATTAAAGATAAGGCAATTGAGCATAAGTACACGGTCATGATGGGTCGTACTCATGGAGTACATGCTGAACCAACAACATTTGGTTTGAAGCTTGCACTTTGGTATGAGGAAATGAAACGTAATATCGAACGCTTCAAACATGCGGCTGAAGGAGTTCGCTTTGGTAAGCTATCTGGTGCAGTTGGTACCTATGCCAATATTGACCCTCGTGTTGAAGAACTTGTTTGTGAAAAGCTTGGCCTTGAGGCAGCACCGATCTCTACACAAACATTGCAACGTGACCGTCACGCTGAATATATGGCATCTATGGCCCTAGTTGCAACATCAATTGAAAAGTTCGCTGTAGAGATTCGTGGACTTCAAAAGAGTGAGACACGTGAAGTTGAAGAGTTTTTTGCAAAAGGTCAAAAAGGGTCATCAGCTATGCCGCATAAACGTAACCCAATTGGTTCTGAGAATATGACTGGACTTGCTCGCGTGATTCGTGGTCATATGCTGACAGCTTATGAAAATGTCCCATTATGGCATGAACGTGATATTTCTCACTCATCAGCTGAGCGTATTATTTTGCCGGATGCTACAATTGCACTGAACTACATGCTAAATCGTTTTGGAAACATAGTTAAGAATTTAACTGTCTTCCCTGAAAACATGAAGCGCAATATGACTCGCACGTATGGCCTGATATACTCACAGCGCGTTCTATTATCTTTAATTGATAAAGGGATGGCTCGTGAGGAAGCATATGATCTTGTTCAGCCAAAAACAATGGAAGCATGGGAGAAGGGCATTCAGTTCCGTGAGTTAGTGGAAGCAGAAGAAGCGATTACAGCTGTTCTTTCAAAAGAGGAAATTGATAATTGCTTTGATTACAATTACCACTTGCAGCATGTCGACACAATCTTTAATCGCTTAGGTCTAAAAGACAATTAAATGAAAAGGAGAAGTGAGCGCAGCTCCTTCTCTAGCAAGAAGATTGCCAATATTCCGATTGTGAGGGTGGATAATGCAGAAAAGAGAGCAGCTTTACGAAGGAAAAGCCAAAAAGATTTATCGAACAGATGATGAGAATATTCTATGGATTTCTTATAAAGATGATGCTACTGCTTTTAACGGAGAGAAGAAGGATCGACTTGAAGGAAAAGCTAGACTCAACAACGAAATCTCAGCACTCATTTTTACGAAGCTAAATGAACAAGGGCTCGAAAGTCATTTTGTTGAACGTTTATCTGAGACGGATCAGCTAGTGAAAAAAGTGGAGATTGTTCCAATTGAAGTGGTTGTAAGAAACGTGGTAGCCGGTAGTATGGCTAAACGTCTTGGATTGGAAGAAGGGGTAGAGCTCAAACAGCCTATCGTTGAATTTTATTATAAAGATGATGTGCTAGGTGATCCGCTTATTACAGAAGACCATATTGCTCTACTAGAGGCAGCTACAGTAGATGAAGTTGAGCAGTTAAAAGAAATGGCTCAGAAAGTAAACAAGCTTCTTATTGAATTATTTACTACGATCGGTGTTCGTTTAGTTGATTTCAAGTTGGAGTTTGGTCGATCCGCTGATGGAGAGCTACTTTTAGCTGATGAAATTTCCCCAGATACATGTCGCCTGTGGGATAAAAAGACGAATGAGCGCTTCGATAAAGATTTGTTCCGTCGAAATCTAGGAAACTTACAAGCTGGTTATCAAGAAATTTTAACTCGACTAGGAGGTCCATCATGTACAAAGTAAAGGTGTATGTAACGTTAAGAGAGAGTGTACTAGATCCACAAGGAGTAGCGGTGAAGAGTGCCTTACACACAATGAATTATAAAGAAGTAGAAGATGTCCGCATTGGTAAGTACTTAGAGTTAGTCGTAGCTGAAACAGAGCAAGTAGATAGGAGAGTAAAAGAAATGTGTGAGAAGTTATTAGCTAATACCGTGATTGAAGATTATCGCTATGAAGTCGAGGAGGTTGTCCCATCATGAAATTTGCTGTAATCGTCTTTCCTGGCTCAAACTGTGACTCTGATATGTATCATGCAGCAAGTGATGCACTAGGGGCAGAAGTTGAGTATGTGTGGCATCACGCGACATCTCTTGAAGGCTTTGACGGGATTTTGTTACCAGGTGGGTTCTCTCATGGTGACTACTTACGTTCAGGAGCCATCGCTCGTTTTGCACCTATTATGAAAGCTGTAATTGATGCTGCAAATCAAGGAAAGCCAGTTCTTGGAGTATGTAACGGGTTTCAAATTTTACTAGAAGCTGGACTTCTTCCGGGTGCGATGAAGCGAAACGCTGGGTTGAAATTTATTTGTAGACCAACAGTACTGACGGTTGAAAATGAAAAAACGATGTTCACTTCAGGGTATGAGAAAGGTCAAGAAATCATGATACCTGTTGCTCATGGTGAAGGGAACTACGAGTGTGATGACGCTACATTTAATGAACTTGAGAAAAACGGACAAATTGTCTTCCGTTATAGAGATAATATCAATGGATCTCGTCACCAGATTGCAGGAATTATGAATGAACAAGGAAATGTATTAGGTATGATGCCACACCCTGAGCGTGCAGTAGAAGCATTGCTTGGAAGTGAAGATGGCTTAGCTTTATTTCAATCAATTGTACGAAATTGGAGGGAAACTCATGTCGCTACTACTTGAACCTACAGCAGAACGTGTAAAAGAAGAGAAACTCTACTTGGAAATGGGTTTAACAGATGAAGAGTTTGTTCTAGCTGAATCCATTTTAGGACGCACACCAAATTATACGGAAACAGGATTATTTTCTGTCATGTGGTCTGAGCATTGTAGCTATAAAAACTCAAAGGTTCTTTTACGAAAATTCCCTACCGAAGGAGAGAAAGTTCTCCAAGGTCCAGGAGAAGGCGCAGGGATCATCGATATAGGTGATTCACAGGCTGTTGTCTTCAAGATTGAAAGTCACAATCACCCATCTGCAATTGAGCCATATCAAGGGGCTGCAACTGGTGTTGGTGGAATCTTACGTGATGTTTTTTCAATGGGAGCTCGTCCAATTTCGTTACTAAATTCTCTTCGCTTTGGTGAATTGACATCACCAAAAGTCCGCTACTTATTTGAAGAAGTTGTAGCAGGTATTGCAGGTTACGGTAACTGTATAGGTGTACCGACTGTAGGTGGAGAAGTGCAGTTTGATCCTTGTTATGAAGGAAATCCATTAGTTAATGCCATGTGTGTTGGCTTAATTGACCATAAAGACATTCAAAAAGGTCAGGCAAAAGGTGTTGGCAACACTGTGATGTATGTTGGTGCAAGCACAGGTCGTGATGGGATTCACGGGGCAACATTTGCTTCAGAGGAGCTAAATGAGGATTCGGATGAAAAACGACCTGCTGTACAGGTTGGTGATCCGTTTATGGAGAAGTTATTACTTGAAGCATGTCTTGAATTGATCCAATCCGATGCGTTAGTAGGTATTCAGGATATGGGAGCAGCGGGACTGACATCTTCATCAGCAGAAATGGCTAGTAAAGCAGGATCTGGAGTTGAAATGAATCTTGATTTAATCCCACAGCGAGAAAAAGGGATGACGCCTTATGAAATGATGCTCTCAGAATCTCAAGAACGTATGCTGATCGTCGTTAAAAAAGGGCGTGAGCAAGAAATAAAAGATATCGTTGATCGTTGGGGTTTATTATCTGCTGAAGTAGGGGTCGTAACAGACGACAAACGTCTTCGTCTTCTTCATAACGGTGAAGTTGTAGCAGATGTACCAGTAGATGCCCTTGCTGAAGAAGCACCAGTTTATCACAAGCCATCAAGTGTTCCTGCTTATTATGAAGAGTTCCAACAGCAGGCTGATTGGGTACCTAACATTGAAGATGCAAAAGAAACGTTGCTTCAATTACTTGCTCAACCGACGATCGCAAGTAAAGAATGGGTTTACGATCAATACGATCATATGGTTCAAACCAATACAGTCGTAACACCTGGATCTGATGCAGCGGTTGTACGTATTCGTGGTACACGTAAAGCCCTGGCAATGACAACCGATTGTAATTCACGTTATCTCTATCTAGATCCTGAAGTGGGCGGTCAGATTGCAGTAGCTGAAGCAGCTCGTAATATTATATGTTCAGGAGCTACACCATTAGGTCTTACAGATGGATTAAACTATGGTAGTCCTGATAAACCAGAGATTTTCTGGCAGCTAGAAAAATCAACTGATGGAATGAGTGAGGCATGTCGAGTGCTCGAAACACCGGTTATTGGAGGAAATGTGTCGCTTTATAATGAGACAAATGGAGTAGCTGTTTACCCGACACCGGTTATTGGTATGGTTGGCCTCATTGAAGATGTGGATCATATTACCACCCAATCTTTTAAACAAGCAGGCGATTTAATCTATCTTATTGGACAAACAAAGCCTGAGTTTGGAGGCAGTGAACTTCAGAAGATGGTCAATGGATCTATTTCTGGAAAAGCACCGACGCTTGATCTAAACGTAGAGAAAGCACTTCAAGCAATGCTCTTACAAGCAATCAAGTCAGGCTTAGTAGAATCTGCTCACGATGTAGCAGAGGGCGGAGTAGCTGTTGCATTGGCAGAGAGTGTAATCGATACAGAAGTAGGGGCACATGTGACGTTAGATGGTGAGATTATCTCACAATTATTTGCAGAGTCTCAATCGCGTTTCATCGTATCGGTCAAACCTGAAAATCAAGCTCAATTTGAACAAGTAGTAGAGGCAACACTGATTGGTGAAGTGATGAACGAGGATGCACTTGTTATACGTACATCATCAGAGCATTTCGTAATTAATGCGAAAAAGGATGAAATGTCTAAGGCTTGGAAGGGAGCCATTCCATGTTTGCTGAAATAAAAGGTTTAAATGAAGAGTGCGGTGTATTTGCTGTTTGGGGCCATAAGGATGCTGCTCAAATTACGTATTACGGTCTCCATAGTTTACAACATCGAGGACAAGAAGGAGCTGGTATCGTCGTAACAGACGGGGAGCAGCTCTCGGTTCATAAGGGGATGGGTCTAGTTAATGATGTGTTCCGTCCTGAAGACCTAACGCTTTTACACGGAAAAGCTGCAATCGGTCATGTTCGTTATGCAACAGCAGGCGGAGGCGGATTTGCCAATGTTCAACCGCTATTATTTCGCTCTCAACGTGGAGGGTTAGCGCTCGCACATAACGGTAACTTAGTGAATGCAAACAACTTGAAGCATCAATTAGAAAGTCAAGGGAGTATTTTTCAGTCTACTTCAGATACTGAAGTGTTAGCTCACCTTATTAAGCGTAGTGGTTATTACACTCTTGAGGACCAATTGAAAAATGCATTAGCGATGTTAAAAGGGGCATATGCTTTTGCTGTAATGAATGAAGATCAATTAATGGTAGCTCTTGATCCGAATGGGCTTCGTCCACTTTCCATTGGTCGTCTAGGCGATGCCTATGTGGTGGCGAGTGAGACATGTGCGTTTGATATCATTGGAGCAACTTATGAACGTGATGTGCAGCCAGGTGAACTAATCATTATTGATGATAACGGATTACGTTCAGAGCGTTTTGTTAGTGCAACTTCAAGAGCAATTTGTAGTATGGAGTATGTGTATTTTGCAAGACCAGATAGCAATGTTGATGAGGTCAACGTTCATACAGCTAGAAAGAACCTAGGAAAACAATTAGCTCTAGAATTTCCAGTCGAAGCAGATGTCGTCACTGGTGTTCCTGATTCAAGTATTTCAGCGGCAATTGGGTATGCAGAACAGACTGGTATTCCATATGAACTTGGTCTAATCAAAAATCGTTATGTCGGTCGTACATTTATTCAACCTTCTCAAGAGTTAAGAGAACAAGGGGTGAAAATGAAACTCTCAGCTGTGCGTGGTGTCGTTGAAGGAAAGCGTGTCGTGATGATTGATGATTCGATTGTTCGTGGAACGACAAGTAGACGAATTGTACGGATGCTCCGTGAAGCAGGAGCAAAAGAAGTGCATGTACGCATAAGTTCACCTCCTATCAAGCATCCTTGTTTTTACGGAATTGATACATCAACAACCTCAGAGCTGATTGCTTCAAACCATTCAATTGAAGAAATGCGCGATATGATGGGTGCTGACACGCTAGCATTCTTATCAACAGAAGGGTTAATGACTGGTATCGGACGTGATGATCAATCACCAAACTGTGGACAATGTTTAGCATGCTTTACAGGAACTTATCCAACCGAGATCTATGCAGATACCCTACATCCACATGCAAAAGTATAAAGACTTAAAAGAATTTAGAGGGGGAACTGATGATGTCAGATGCATATAAGCAAGCCGGTGTTGACATTGAGGCTGGTTATGAAGCTGTACGACGTATGGGTCAACATGTGAATCGAACGAATCGTCCAGGAGTTATGGGAGGATTAGGTGGCTTTGGAGGCATGTTTGATCTTTCAAGTCTCAACATGAAAGAGCCGGTACTCGTATCAGGAACAGACGGGGTAGGGACAAAGCTAATGCTTGCCTTTATGGCAGAAAAACACGATACGATCGGTGTAGATGCTGTAGCGATGTGCGTAAATGATATCGTGGTACAAGGCGCAGAACCTCTCTATTTTCTTGATTATTTAGCTGTAGGAAAAGCAGACCCGAACCGGATTGAAGCAATTGTTAAAGGGATAGCTGATGGTTGTGAGCAAGCTGGTTGTGCATTAATAGGGGGAGAAACTGCTGAAATGCCTGGAATGTATGAGGAAGACGAGTATGATGTAGCTGGATTTTCTGTAGGAGCTGTTGAAAAGAAAGATCTACTCACTGGTGAGAAGATAGCGCCTGGTGATATTGTGATTGGTCTTTCTTCGAATGGACTTCATAGTAATGGTTTCTCCTTGGTCCGCAAAGTATTCCTTGATGAACATCAATTATCTTTAAATGAAAGTCTTCCTGGACTTCAAGGGACGCTTGGTGAAGAGCTCTTAACACCAACAAGAATATATGTAAAACCTTTACTTCAAGCACTTCGCACCTATCCGATTCATGGCCTTGCTCATGTCACAGGTGGTGGATTCTATGAGAATATCCCACGCATGCTTCCTGCTGGATGTAAGGTAGAAGTCGATTATGGTTCTTGGCCGATCCCGACAATTTTCTCTTTACTTGAAGAATACGGAAAACTTTCTAAAAAAGATTTGTTTAGTGCGTTTAATATGGGTATCGGGATGATTGCAGTGGTACCGGAAGAAGTTCATACAAATGTGATTCGATTGCTTGAAGAACAAGGAGAGAAAGCGTTCATCATTGGCCGAGTGACAGAAGGGACTGGAGTTACTATTGGAGGCATTGATTGATGAAGATTGCCATTTTTGCCTCAGGGAATGGGACGAATGCACAAGCGATTATTGATCAAGCTCAAAGTGGAGACATTAATGTAGAAGTGACTTTAGTTGTAAGTGACAAGCCAAACTCCAAAGCTCTTCTTCGTGCTAGCTCCTCTGGTATAGCTACATTTGGTTTCAAGCCGTCTAATTATACGAATAAGGATGAATTCGAATCAGACATAGTAGCTGAGCTACAGTCACGCCAAATTGACCTCGTTGTGTTAGCGGGATATATGCGCTTGATTGGACCGACACTTCTATCTGCTTATGAAGGTAAAATCGTAAACATTCATCCGTCGCTTTTGCCGGAATTCCCAGGACTAGATGCAATCGGGCAGGCATTAAGGGCTGGTGTTAGTGAAACAGGGGTAACGATTCATGAAGTAGATGCAGGGATGGACACAGGACCAATCATCGCCCAAGAAACGATCACTATTGAACAAGATGATACAATAGAAACATTAACAAAAAAGATACAAGCGGTAGAACATCGTCTCTATCCACAAACCATTGCAGCGTGGGGGAACACGATGAAGCTGGAAGGAGTTAAAAGCAAATGAAGAGAAGAGCATTAGTCAGTGTATCGAACAAAGAAGGGATTATTCCATTTGTAAGAGGCCTTGTCGATGCAGGGTTTGAAGTTGTTTCAACAGGTGGGACGAAAAAAGCGATCCAAGATGCAGGGATAGCCGTAACGGGCATTCAAGAAGTTACCGGCTTTCCAGAGATTCTTGAAGGACGTGTGAAAACCCTCCATCCTAATATTCATGGTGGTCTACTTGCCATGCGTGAAAAGCAAGAGCATCAAGAACAACTACAAGAACATCATATTACACCGATTGATGTGGTTGTTGTAAACCTCTACCCGTTCCAACAAACTATTGCAAAAGAAGATTCAACGTTTGAAGATGCGATTGAGAATATTGATATCGGTGGACCAAGTATGCTCCGTGCTGCCGCGAAAAATCATAAACATGTAACAGTAGTTGTCGACCCTGCGGATTATGACACCGTATTAACTGAATTAAAAGATGGTGTTACAACTGAAACACGCCGTCGTCTTGCTGCTAAAGTATATCGCCATACAGCCGCCTATGATGCTGTGATTGCTGAATATTTAACAGAAGCAGTGGGGGAAGAAAGCCCAGAGACGTTTACGGTTACATATGAGAAAAAACAAAGCTTACGCTATGGGGAAAACCCTCATCAAAAGGCAACGTTCTATAAAAAGCCTCTTGCTAAAGATGGCTCAATAGCTACTGCCACTCAATTGCACGGTAAAGAACTTTCCTATAACAACATTAATGATGCTAATGCAGCACTTGCTATTGTAAAAGAATTCACTGAGCCAGCTGCTGTAGCTATTAAGCATATGAACCCTTGTGGGGTTGGGACAGGTCAAACGATCGAAGAAGCCTATGATAAAGCATATGAAGCTGATCCTGTTTCTATTTTTGGCGGAATCATAGCCTTAAATCAAGAGGTTGGCCACACGACAGCTCTTAAGATGAAAGAAATTTTCTTGGAAATTATTATTGCGCCAGCGTTTACAGAGGAAGCACTAACTATATTGAAAGAAAAGAAAAACCTTCGTTTATTAACGGTAGACACAACCAAAGCTAAGGCAGCAGAAGCCACTCTTACGTCGATTCATGGTGGGTTACTTGTACAAGATGAAGATACGCATAGTTTTGATGAAGCAGAGATCACTGTTCCTACAAAACGCGAACCAACAGAAGATGAGTGGAAAGCATTAAAGCTAGCTTGGAAAGTCGTAAAACATGTGAAATCAAATGCGATTGTTCTTGCTAACGAGCAAATGACGGTAGGTGTCGGTGCAGGGCAGATGAATCGTGTTGGGGCAGCTGCTATTGCACTAGAGCAAGCAGGTGATCGTATGGAAGGTGCTGTTATGGGATCAGATGCCTTCTTCCCAATGGGTGATACAGTTGAAGCAGCAGCTAAAGCAGGGGTACGTGCAATTATTCAGCCAGGTGGATCGATTCGTGATCAGGAATCAATTGAGATGGCTGATCGTTATGACATTGCAATGGTATTTACAGGAGTGCGTCATTTCAAACATTAAGAGGAGGCGTGTATCATGAATGTGCTTGTAATTGGGAGCGGTGGTCGTGAACATACTATTGCTTGGAAATTAAAACAAAGTGAGCAGGTAGCAACTGTTTTTGTAGCACCCGGGAATGATGGAATGAGCGATGTTGCAACTACGGTTCCGATAAGTGAAGACGATCAAGATGCGCTTGTGGAGTTTGCAAAGGCTAATCAAGTCGAACTTACAATCGTTGGTCCTGAAGTTCCACTTTTAGCAGGGTTGGTTGACCACTTTAAAGCTGCGGGATTAATTGCCTTTGGGCCATCGAAAGAAGCTGCACGTCTTGAAGGTAGTAAGTCATTTGCAAAAGAGATCATGGAGAAATATAACATTCCAACAGGAGCCTATCAAACCTTTACAAATTATGAATTAGCTGTTCAATATGTAAAAGAACATTGTGCACCAATTGTTATTAAAGCAGATGGTCTAGCGGCAGGTAAAGGCGTTGTTGTAGCTATGACTGAAGAAGAGGCTGTAGGAGCATTAGATGCAATGTTAAATGAACAAGCATTTGGTGAGGCGAGTACTTCTGTTGTCATTGAAGAGTATTTAGAGGGCGAAGAGCTTTCATTAATGGCATTTGTTCATGGGGATACCGTCATTCCAATGGTAGCAGCTCAAGACCATAAGAGAGCCTTTGATAACGATGAGGGTCCTAATACTGGAGGAATGGGTGCCTATTCTCCTGTCCCACAGTTTGGTAATGAACAGATTAATGAGGCAGTAGAGACAATCCTTAAACCTACTGCAAATGCCATGATCGCAGAAGGGCATTCTTTTACAGGGATATTGTATGCGGGATTAATGATGACGCAGGCTGGTCCTAAAGTCATTGAATTCAATGCCCGCTTTGGTGATCCAGAAACACAAGTCGTTCTACCTCGATTAGAGTCAAATCTTGAGCAAGTGATCTTAACACTATTAAAGGGTCAGAAGCCAGAACTTAAGTGGTCTGATGATGCGGTAGTAGGAGTCGTGATGGCAAGTAAAGGTTATCCGGGATCTTACCAAAAAGGTGTAGTTATTGAAGGGCTGGATTCATTAAGTAAGCAATCATTGCTCTTTCATGCAGGAACAAAGAAGCAAGATGGAAAATGGCTGACCGACGGTGGTCGTGTCCTCTTAGCAGCCTCTAAACAACCTACACTTAGTCTGGCTAAAGAGTCTGTTTATCACGAAATTGAGCGCATTCAAAGTGATGGTCTTTTTTATCGTCAAGATATAGGAAATAAAGCTATTTCACGCGTTTCTTCTTTATGAACACATAAAGAAAAGCTATAACACTTCCAATTAATAAAATATAAATAAATAACGAGTCTGTTGCATACTCTTGAATACTGAACATGTCGTCACCTCCAGTGATGATGTTAAACCGTATAAGTGTTAAACTTATACGGTTTTTGATTTTTAGTTGGCTCCTTGTCCTGCTAAAAAACGGTAGATCAAATGAAGTCAAAGAGCGACTTCATTTTGCTCTCCCTAATTTTTTAGCATGCCAGACCAGTTGCCATCGCTTTTCATGTCTATCTTTATGGCTCAGGTCATCGGTCGCTTCACTTTGTCAAACGAAGCAAAAAGCGCTTCTCATTGTCAAAGCTCCACCGCCTTCATACCTAAACGAGCCAACACCACTTTTCTTTCTATGATGG
Source organism: Alkalihalophilus sp. As8PL (assembly GCF_040939795.1). Taxonomy (GTDB): domain Bacteria; phylum Bacillota; class Bacilli; order Bacillales; family Bacillaceae_D; genus Alkalihalophilus; species Alkalihalophilus lindianensis. The sequence continues at coordinate 1,589,498 of NZ_CP162551.1, read as the reverse complement.
GTTCATGACTCTTCCGTCTTGGTGATGATCTTCTTCATGCTGCTGGTCATGGCCAGGGTGCATCATTTCACTTTTGGCTAAGTAGACAAGAGGGCAAAAACGTGTGATGCCTTCTGCCACTTTCATGCCCCCAAGCATTGCTGCTAGTAGAGAACGGTTTCTGTGTGGTTTACGTACCATTTTTGCAATAGAATAAGCAAGAACGGTAAAGCCTGCTGTAATACGAATTAATGCATCGATTCGACCAATATTAGGTTTCATTTAAAAACAACTGCCTTTCTGTGTGTTTGTTCACCGAGTTGTCAAAAAAACATGTAAAAAGATTTGACAACTTTAGTGAGTTAATGAGTGATTGTATGGTACGATAGAAACAATAGATAATTTACAAAAAAAAGCAACGATAGAAACGGGTGAATTGAGATGACGGAGCGAATTTATCGCTGGACCAAAAAACGTTTACGCCAACAACTTGAAGTTGTTAGAGGAGAGCAGGCGCCTTCGCTCGTCCTAAAAAATGCAACCTACTTAAACCATGCGAGAAGAAAATGGTTACAGGCAAATATATGGATTGCACAAGATCGTATTGTCTACGTTGGAGACGAAATGCCTAACGTATTAACTGAAACGGAAGTGGTGGACTGTTCAAATCAATATATAGTCCCTGGTTATATTGAGCATCATGCTCACCCATTTCAACTTTATAATCCCCACAGTTTTGCAAAATATGCAGCATCACGTGGAACAACAACCTTGATTAATGATAACTTAATGTTCTTTTTGAATCTTGAAAAAAAGAAAGCGCTTTCTTTGATTGAAGCTCTTGATGAGCTGCCAACCTCGATGTATTGGTGGTGTCGCTATGATGCTCAGACAGAATTAAAAAGTGATGAGGCTTTCTCGAATTCGAAAATGAAAGCATGGCTTGAACATCACTTAGTCATTCAAGGTGGCGAACTTACCTCATGGCCAAAAGTTTTAAATGGAGATGACTCGACCTTGCATTGGATGCAAGAAACAACACGTCTTCGAAAACCAATTGAAGGACATCTACCAGGGGCATCAGAAAAGACGCTCTCACAAATGGCTCTTCTTGGAGTAACATGTGATCATGAAGCAATGACAGGTGAAGAAGTAGTAAGAAGGTTAAATCTAGGGTATACAACTTCACTACGACATTCTTCCATTCGCCCAGATTTACCGAAGTTGCTAAAAGAAATGCAAGAGCTTGGTGTGGATGTATTTGATCGTTGCATAATGACGACTGATGGTTCTACTCCTACTTTTTATGAAGATGGTGTAATGGATCAATTGATAAAAATTGCGCTTGATGCAGGCATTGACCCAATTGATGCTTACGGAATGGCTACTTACAATGTGGCGAGATATTACAATCTTGATCACAAACTAGGAATGATTGCACCAGGCCGTGTTGCTCATCTTAATTTCTTAACAGATTTAAATGATCCGAAACCGACCTCTGTTATAGCAAAAGGACAATGGGTTGTAAGAGATGGACGTCAATGTGAAGGGTATGAATCATTCCCGTGGGAAGATTATGGGATCGGCTCTCTTGAATTAGATTGGGATTTGTCTGAAGATGACTTACACTTCTCGATGCCGATGGGAATTGAGATGGTTAATGCCGTTATTTTAAAACCTTATCAGATTCCAATCGAATGCACTGATCGAACGCTAAGTCATGAACATGATGAAAGTTTCTTCGTGATGTTAGATAAGAATGGAAAATGGTTGATTACATCGATGCTGAAAGGATTTGCTAACCAGATCTCTGGCTTTGCCAGTTCCTTCTCAAATACAGGTGATATTGTCTTAATTGGTAAGAGTATTTCCGATATGGTAAAAGCATTCAATGCATTGAAAGCACAAGGTGGCGGAATGACACTGGTTGAAGAAGGTGAAGTCATCGGTTCTATTCCCTTGAACCTTTTTGGGATCCTTTCATCTAAATCAATGAAAGATGTGATGGAAGACGAGAAAGTATTTGTCAAGCTGCTGCGTGAACGTGGTTATAAGCATGAAGACCCTATTTACAGCTTGTTATTTTTCTCTTCTACGCACTTACCTTATATTCGTGTTACACAAAATGGAATTTATGACGTTCATAAGAAAACGGTACTCTTTCCCTCGATTATGCGTTAAACTATAAAAGAGTTCTGCCTTAGAATGACATTTATTTTAAGAAGAAAAGGACGTGTAGACGTCACATGAAACGGTGGATGACAGTAGCTTTTATTGCCTCAATCCTTCTTGTAGGGTGTAACAACGAGGCAGACGAGATAAGCGAAGCAATTGAATCAACTCCAGATACACTAGATGATGAACACGCTGAAGAAGAACAACCGTTTACTTATCCTTTAACGGGTGATAAAAGCGATATAAAACTTGATCACCGGCCGGTTGGGGTGATGATTAATAATCATCCAGCTGCTAGACCGCAATCTGGATTAGTCGATGCTGATGTTGTATATGAAGTATTAGCGGAAGGGGAAATGACTCGCTTTCTCGCTCTTTTCCATAGTACTTTTCCAGAAGTGGTAGGTCCGGTTAGAAGTGCCCGAGATTATTATATTGACCTAGCGAATGGGTATGATGCGGTGTTTATTACTCATGGTTGGAGCCCAGGTGCTGAGGCTAGATTAAAGGCCGGGGAGGCAGATTATTTGAGTGGGCTTCACTATGATGGCACGTTATTTCAACGCTCAACTGACAGGCGTGCACCTCATAACTCCTATATCACTTTTGAAAATATTCAAAAAGGGATAGAGGAGCAAGGGTATGACTGGGAAAAAGAAGTACCCCCGCTTTCTTTTTATACAAGTGAGGATATTCAAGTAGTTGGACATGCTGTTTCTACAATTGTTGTTAACTATTTGAATCGAAATGAAGTGTCCTACCAATTTGATGAACAAACAGGGAAGTACCACAGGTTCAATGGGGACTCGCAAACAGTTGATTATCATACAAATGAACCTCTGTTGGTCGCTAATCTGTTCATTGTGGAATCAGAACATAACGTCCTTGATGAAGCTGGGCGTCGTGATATTAACCTTACTTCAGGTGGGAGAGGTCTTCTTTTTCAGAGTGGGATTGCCAATGAAGTAAATTGGAAGAATATTGATGGTAGAATCTTACCCGTTGATGAGAATGGGAATGAAATGCCGCTAAAACCAGGTATGACTTGGATTAATGTAGTTCCTACTTCACCAAGTATGGATGAAAGTGTGTCATACAATTAATTTTAATAAAGGGATGTGTGGCTATATGCAAATTGATAAATTAAGAGGGAAAGAGCTTGATCAATTATTTAACGCGATCTTGTCTTTAAATAACCTAGAAGAGTGCTATGAGTTTTTTGATGATCTTTGTACGATTAATGAGATTCAGTCGCTAGCACAGCGTCTTGAAGTAGCACGTATGTTACAAAACGGCTATACGTACCATAAAATTGAAACGGAAACGGGTGCTAGTACCGCAACAATTTCACGAGTGAAGCGTTGTTTGAATTACGGCAACGACGGCTATAAAATGACTTTAGATCGAATTAAAGAAGAAGAGCCAGTAGAAGAAAAATAAGTAGTTAAGGCATGAGGTCTATTTTAAGACATCATGCCTTTTTGTGTACTCGAAATGTTTACATTTCCTCAATTACGTGTATTACCTAATTAACAAATGATTTATTAGATTAGTAATGTCAGGAAACCAATTTGGAGGTATATACGATGTTAACAAGTGAGCAAATTAAAACATTAGAAAATAAACTGCTTCATATGAAAAAGGAAATCGAAGAACGAGTATCAGATGATGTGAGTGAAGCAGACTTAGAAAATCGTGGAGAGGATACTGGAGAATTATCAAACTATGACAATCACCCGGGTGATCTTGCTACTGAACTTCATGATAAGGAACTAGAAGCTGCTCTCGATCAACATTCTAAAGATGAACTCGAAGACATTAATCAAGCACTTGCTGCAATCGAGAATGATACGTACGGAATTTGTGAAGTGTGCGGAGAACCAATACCGTATGAAAGGCTAGAGGCGCTACCAACGGCGCGACGTCGAGTAGAGCATGCTGATGTAAATATAGAGGATGAACCGAGGAGACCGATAGAGGAAGAAGTAGTCAATCCAACTATCGAATTAAGCGAAGGAGAAGACAAAGTCATTTATGACCGTGAAGATACGTGGAGAGATATAAGTCAACATGGGACTTCAGATTCTCCCTCAGACTTAACAAATCCCGAAGATGGGTACAATCCTGAACCTAGAGATGAAGAACCGCTAGAAGAAATTGATTCGATGAAAGTAGCAGATATCAAAGGTAATGACTCAGGCCGAACATCAGATCGAAAAGAGCATACTTAAGTGAAATACTTCCTCTTCTAATAATCATAATTAGGAGAGGTTTTTTGCTTCAGCAATGAATTTACGTTATATTCCCTCTCAAAAATGGTGCATAAATCATTCATTTATTCTACAATAGTAAAAATGTTTAAAGGAGTGTGGCGCGGTGCAGAAAGAAAGGTTAAAAAAGCAAATTGCAGCAGCATCAAAGCGTAAGAAAGCAGATCTTGTTCTAAAAGGTGCGATGGTCGTCGATGTATTTAACGTCACAACGTTTCAAGCAGACGTAGCCATTTGTGATGGGGTGATTATTGGACTTGGCGGCTATGAGGGTGAAAAAGAGATAGAGCTGAATGGGAAATATATAGCTCCTTCATTTATTGATGGCCATGTTCATATCGAATCAGCCATGGTGCCGCCGGAAGAATTTTCTAAGGTTGTTCTTCCACACGGTGTGACGACGGTGATCGCCGATCCTCATGAGATTGCAAATGTTGGTGGCCTTCCTGCTGTTCAGTATATGGTTGAAGCATCTAAAGGCTTACCACTCGATGTGAAAATGATGGCGCCATCCTCAGTTCCAGCAACCCCTTTTGAACATAACGGGGCAGACCTATCAGCTAAAGAAGTATCTCAGCTTTTAAGAAATGGTGAAGTGCATGGATTAGCAGAGGTAATGGATTATCCAGCTGTACTTAAAGGAGAAGAGGAGATGGTCAAAAAACTTCTTGCTGCACACGAAAATGACTGTGTGATTGATGGACATGCGGCTGGACTGAATGAGACGGCATTGAACACCTATTTAACAGCAGGAATACGAAATGATCATGAAGCAGTGAGTTCGGAGGAAGCAAAGCAACGAATTAAACGTGGAATGTATGTATTGATGAGAGAAGGAACAGCTGCAAAAGATATGGAAGCTTTAATTGGATCGGTAACTCCTTATAACGCAAGACGGTTTGTGTTCGCCACAGATGACAAACATCTCGATGAATTAGTGGAAGATGGGAGCATTGATGCGAGTGTAAGAAAAGCAATTAAGCTTGGAATAGATCCTATTCAAGCTCTTCAAATGGCTAGCTTAAATGCGGCTGAGTGCTTTGGCTTGAAAACGAAAGGCGCCATTGCTCCAGGATACGAAGCGAGCTTTATTGTATTATCTGATTTAAAAAACATCACGATTGAAGCAGTGTATGTGAAAGGTGAAAAGGTAGTTGAGGAAGGTCAGTTAATAAGCGAAGTAAGAGATTCCTTGCAACCGCCAGAAGTTTTATTAAGTAGTGTACGCATGAAAAATTGGGGGCCAGATGCGCTAAAGCTCAGATTAGGTTCGGAGAAAGCAAAAATAATTGGCGTCGAATTTGGATCAATTGTAACGAAATCTCTTTGTGAAGAAGTGACGATTGAAGATGGGCTTTTTAAACCCTCAATCGAAAAAAATCAACTAAAGTTAGTTGTTGCAGAGAGACATCATGAGCTTGGACATTTTGGAGTTGGCATTGTAAAAGGGATTAGTCTCAAACAGGGGGCGATTGCAACATCGATTTCACATGATTCTCATAATATTATTGCATGTGGCGTAGATGATGAGAGCCTCACACTTGCTATAAAAGAGCTTGAACGTATCCAAGGAGGGTTAGTTGTTGTTTCAAAAGGAAAGGTTCTTGCAGCTCTTCCGTTAGAGCTTGGTGGACTAATGTCGATTGCACCGCATGAGGTAGTAATGAAACAGTTAAAGCAAGTTGATCGTGGTTTAGGTGAGTTGGGCTATACAGGCGAATCGAATCCTTTTTTAACTCTCTCTTTTCTAGCCCTGCCAGTCATCCCATCCCTAAAGTTAACAGATACAGGTTTATTTGATGTTACTACTTTCTCTCATATTAACCCTGAAGGTGAAAGTGTTTCCCTATAAAAAAGGAGGTTACGAGCATTCATACTCGTAACCTGTTTACTCCTTGGGAGTTTTACTATCTGTGTTCACGTCTAGGGAAGAAGTGATCTTTTGTTCCTTTTGTAATCTATTAATATAATGATAGACCTTTACGAGTTGCTCATCATTTAAATGAAGCAACATCATGTAAATCTCTTCTTTCGTAAGGTACATAAGCCTCCCCCTCTCTCTTTATCGAAGATAGTTCTTTACCCATCTTACCCTTTACCCTCACCCTTTAAATATAATCCTTATCATCTAGTTTTTTAAAAAAAAGTAAGTTAAATGGGTAATTAAAAAAGCTCTGACCGAAGAGGGTCAGAGCTTATCATAATATCTTGGTACACGCTTACTGATCGCACAAACGATCTCATAATTGATCGTATCCGTCAATTGAGCCATTTCATCAATTGGAAATTCTACTACATCTCCAACCTGAATATCCGTTAAGTCGGTTGCATCAATCATTGTTTGGTCCATGCATACTCGTCCGATAATAGGGGCTAGTTGATCACCAAAAAGCACATGGCCTTTATTTGATAAGGCTCGGGATAACCCATCCGCATACCCAATCGGCATGGTCGCTACGATTCTTTGGTCTGAAAGCTTATGTGTTCTACCATAGCTAATGGTCGACCCTTCTGGTAAGGTGCGCAATGAAACAATACTGGAATAAAGACGCAGAGCTTGAGTCAGCTTGATAGGAAATCTAAGGGCAGGATCTGGCTTTAATCCATACAAACTAATACCTACTCGTACCATATCAAGGTGTTTATCTCGGTGAAAAAGCGTACCAGCACTATTGCAGCAATGTTTAATAGGGATCATTATTCCTTCTTTTTCTATAGCGTTGATAAAAGAAAGAAACTTCTCAAATTGTTCATCTGTGTAAGTAGAAGTAGGAGCATCTGCTTCTGCAAAATGAGTGAACAATCCCTCAACCTCGATCATTTCATGTTGAGCTAATGGTGTGATGACTTCAAGTAGTTCTTCTTTTGTTTGCAGGCCGACTCGTCCCATACCAGTATCGGTTTTGATATGAACTTTAATAGGATCGCTTAAAGTGGGTGAGAGTTGAAGTAGGGCATCACGCACATCTGTAGAGAATACTGTAATTGTGATATTATGTTGAATGGCTTCTTGTAAGGCGTGGGGGGCTGTGTAGCCTAAAACAAGGATAGGAACATCAATCCCTGCTTCACGTAGCTCGATGGCTTCATCTAAGATCGCAACGCCTAAATAAGTCGCCCCACCACGTAAGGCTGCTTTTGCAGCAGCGACTGCACCATGGCCATACCCATCACCTTTAACAACCGCCATCAATCTGCACTCAGGCGTTTGTAAGGAGGCTTTAAACGACGTTGCATTTTCTTCTATGGCACGTAATGAAATATCTGCATATGTATGTCTGAAACTGCTCGTCTTCATCTGACAAACTCCTTTAAATTCTTCTTTTCTTTTAATAGACCCCCTCAGTCAGGAGACCGAGGGGGTATGTTTATATCTATTTTATAGTACTTTCTTATGCTTGAACAGGTGTTTTACTAAGTGCATCCACAACAGATACTAGCTCATAGCCAAGGTCACGTGCAACAGCGTTGTAAGTAACATCACCGTTTGCAACGTTAACGCCTAGTGCTAATGCAGGGTTCTCAGCTACAGCTTTTTCAACGCCTTTGTTAGCAATTTGCAATGCGTACGGCATTGTTACATTCGTCAAGCCGATTGTTGAAGTACGTGAAACTGCTCCAGGCATGTTCGCTACTGCATAGTGTACGACACCGTGCTTCGTGTATGTTGGATTATCGTGAGTTGTGATTTGGTCAACTGTTTCGATAATACCACCTTGGTCAATTGCCACATCAACAACAACAGAACCAGGTGACATAGATTTGATCATTTCTTCTGTAACAAGCTTAGGTGCTTTTGCTCCAGGAATTAATACAGCCCCAATGACTAGATCAGATTCCTTAACAGCTTCAGCGATGTTAAGTGGGTTAGACATAAGAGTTTGGATGTCGTTACCGAATTGATCATCAAGTTGACGAAGACGATCTGCACTTAAGTCGATAAGAGTTACATCAGCTCCCAGACCAACTGCAATCTTCGCAGCGTTTGTACCAACAACACCACCACCGATGATTGTTACTTTTCCACGCTTCACACCAGGGACGCCTGATAGAAGAATTCCTTTTCCGCCTTTAGATTTCTCCAGGAATTGTGCACCAATTTGAGAAGCCATACGGCCAGCAACTTCACTCATAGGAGTAAGTAGTGGAAGTGTACGATTTACTTCAACTGTTTCATAAGCGATGGCAATCACACCACTATCTACTAGTGCTTTAGCAAGTTCAGGCTCTGCTGCTAAGTGTAGGTATGTGAATAGGATTAATCCTTTACGGAAGTAGCCATATTCAGAGCTAAGTGGTTCTTTAACTTTCATGACCATTTCAGCTTTTGCCCATACATCTTTCGCTTCTGGAATAATTGTAGCTCCTGCTACTGTGTAATCAGTATCTTCAAATCCACTACCAATTCCAGCACCTTGCTCAATTAAGATCTCATGGCCACTTTTAGTTAAAGCAACAACACCAGCTGGCGTAATTGCAACACGGTTTTCGTTATTTTTAATTTCCTTTGGAATACCAATAATCATGTTTGTCGTCCTCCTAAATCGGATGTTTGTTATATCGTTAGTATAAATCCACAAAAGGAGGAACGCATTGTGTGTAAAGTTGAAAATGTAAACGTTTTTTTGTTTGATTTAACAAATCGTCTTAATCGTTTGTTAGCGTCCGCGAAAAAGCTTCATATCTAAATATAAGCCTAGCTTTTGCACCGGGTCCTTTAATTGGATATTGGCAATCTCTTGAATGCGTTTTAGTCGGTAATTTAACGTGTTTACATGGCAATGAAGCTCCTTGGCTGCTTCATTCATGTTCCCGTCTTTGTTAAGAATCACATCTAACGTCTCTAATAAGTTAGTACGATGCTCAAGGTCATAAGTTTCGAGCTTTCTAATAGCAGGGTTGATGGTAATATCTTCGACTTGTTCAGCTTGTTGCAAAATATCTATATAGCGAAAGATGCCCAGCTCATGATAAAAGGTAGCTGATTTTAACTCCTGATCAAAGCTCTGCTTTAGAGAAATCACCTTTGTCGCTTCATCATAACTTCTTTTAATCCATTCATAATTATCATACGCATACCCACATCCTGACCAAATCTGAGAAATACCAAAACGTTCTCTTATTTGCGTTTTAAATGTTTCGATGAAGTCTTTGGTCTCTTTCACAAAGTCATTTTGAATGTGTGAGGAGATCAGGAATACGACTTGATTTTCGTCTAGTGTTTGAATGAGAATATTGATCTTTTGAGTTGTTTTGGCTACATATACTAGCTTTTTATAAAGTTCATCGCTCATAACATCAAAGCTGAACAAAATGACCGCAAGTGGTTTTTGAGGATTTATACCAATTTTAGAGAGTTGTTCTGAGATCACTTGATGATTTCTTGCATCACCTGTGATCATTTGCCACAGCAATTCTTGATGATTCTTTTCTTTCTTTTTCTTTTGCATATTTAATTGTAGAAGTTGATTTTTAGCTTTACTAGCAGCAAGCTTTAAGTCAGCAAGATCTTCCTTCGTAAGGGTGCGCCCCACCTCAAGTACCCAAATATATCCGAGCACTTCATTGTTTTTACGGATAGAGACCGCGACACGATTACCAAGGCCAATATCGTGAATTTGTGGAATGACGAGTGGTTCGTCGCTTTGGTTAAGGGTAGGGATTACGCCTTCCTTCCAAAAACGATTAATCACTTTCTCGGGTACGCGCCTGCCAATAATCGTGGAAATCCTAGCAGCATCTGTACCATCATCATGTGAACTGTATGCGAGTAAATGATGATTAGAATCCTCAATCGTTACCGGACATTGCAGGCGTTCACTAATCGCGTCAACAAATTCTTCTAGCGAGTCAAATTGTCGATTAAATGATTGGTGATTTTTGTCGGTCATAGGAAAACTCCTTATCTATAGTTAGGAAAATAGTCATCAGTATTTTGTCGAAAATCACAAGTGAAGCGTTTTCAGTTTGTGTGCTCTCACAAACAAAAGCTTGCATTGCCATGTTAGAATAACATATACATTCTTATTATAATATATGAAAGCGTTATCTGTGGGGAGTGAAAGTTATGGACATCTTAGACATACTAGGAAAGATTAATAACGTATTATGGGGGCCTCCTAGTTTAATCTTATTATTTGGGACAGGCTTATTTTTAACCATCGCTTTAAAAGGGTTACAATTCCGTCGTCTCATTTATGCATTTAAGATTGGCTTTGGTAAAGAAGATAGTAAAGATGCAGCTGCTGAAGGGGATGTAAGTCATTTTAAAGCCTTGATGACAGCGCTTGCGGCTACAATTGGAAATGGTAATATTGCCGGGGTAGCTACAGCCATTACACTAGGTGGACCTGGAGCAATCTTTTGGATGTGGATTGTTGGTTTACTAGGTATGGCGACGAAATACGGCGAGGCATTACTTGCGGTTAAATACCGTGTCAAGAATGATAATGGCGAGTATTCGAGTGGACCAATGTATTACATCGAGCGAGGGCTCGGTCGGAAGTTCAAATGGTTAGCCATTGCGTTTGCGGTATTCGGTGCATTTGCCGCTTTAGGAATCGGAAACAGTGTACAATCTAATACCATTGCTGATGTAACGAGCAGCAGTTTTGGTATGGCTAATTGGGTAACTGGTTTAATTTTAATTGTACTCGTAAGTGTTATTATTTTTGGTGGAATTCAACGTATTAGTACAGTTGCTAGTTTCTTTGTGCCAATCATGGCTTTCCTTTATATGGGCGGTGCAACCTTAATTCTTATTTTAAATTATGATATGATCATTCCTGCTTTTGAACTAATTTTCTATTATGCCTTTAATCCTGTTGCTGCAGCTGGTGGTTTCCTTGGAGTAGTCGTATCTGAAGCAATTCGTAATGGGGTTGCTCGTGGTATCTTCTCTAATGAAGCAGGTCTTGGTACAGCAGCATTAATTGCAGGTAATGCACGTGCTGATCACCCAGTTAAACAAGCGCTTGTAGCCATGACTGGTACATTTATTGTAACCATCATTGTTTGTACGATGACTGGTCTGACCCTTCTTATTACAGGCTTCTGGGATCCTTCTGGTGGCGTACTTTCAGGTGTCACTCATGATCCGTCTCTTGAAGGTGGGGCATTAACAAGTGCAGCATTTGGTTCAGTTCTTGGTGCTGTAGGAGAATACATTGTCGCGTTCTCTGTTATTTTCTTCGGTTTCTCAACGATTGTTGGTTGGTATGTATACGGGGAAAAATGTTTTGAGTATCTTGCTGGATCAAGAGGAATTGCTGGATACCGTCTTGTTTATATCGGAGCTTGTGGTGTTGGTACAGTGGCAAACCTTGCAACTGTATGGGCTTTTGCAGATATGGCGAATGCCTTAATGATGATTCCAAACTTAATTGCTTTGTTATTACTGTGGAAAGTCATTGTGGCTGAAACGAATGATTACTTTAATAATTTCTACGAAGCTGCTAAAGCAAGTTCAGTGAAAAAAGCAAGCTAATATATTTATTGGGAGTTCCTGTCATATAGGCAGGGGCTTTTTTTGTTGGAGGTAGTGGTGGGTAAGCTCGACAAAGAAATCCAAATATATTATTATCATTATATAAAATGATAATAATGAAGTGGAGGGTACGACATGTCACGAAAAAAGGCAGATATCATGCTCCATCCAATCCGTATGAGAATTATTCAAGAGCTTCTTAAAACACCAAACCAAACGGTGCAACATTTGATCAACCATCTTGAAGATGTGCCGCAAGCAACCATGTATCGTCACCTAAAGCTTCTGTTAAATGCTGGACTTATTCAAGTAGTGGAAACGAATAAGGTTAGAGGTACGGTCGAGAAGATATATGCAGTAGTGACCGATAACTTGACTATCTCCGATGAAGAAATAAAAGAGACTGCTCCTGAAGAGTATTTACAATATTTTATGACGTACCAAGCGAATTTACTGAAAGAGTTTGAACGTTATGTCATGAGTGCAGAACCTCAATCATATAAAGAAGATGGGTTAGGATTTTGGCAAGCTACGCTTCATTTAAGTGATGAGGAACTTCTAGAGTTTGGTGAAAAGGTAGGTCGGTTGATTCAAGAAGCGGTCGATAAGAAGCCGAATGAAAATAGACGTGCCAGAACATTGGCAACCATTATGATACCGGAGGCGGAGTCATGAGTTCAAAAGAAGTTTCATTTGAGAAAGGTGATATCAAGATAAGTGGCACGATAGATATACCTAGTGAAGGGCCACCACTTTATCCGGCTGTTTTGATCTTATCTGGGTCAGGTCCACTTGATCGAGATGGGAATGGCAAAGGTAAACAAGTTTTTAATCTGTATAATTCTCTTTCCACTTTTCTTGTGAAAAATGGGTGTCTCACTCTTCGCTATGATAAAAGGGGAGTCGGAAAGTCAACAGGAAGCTATATGGAAGCGGGAATGTGGGATTTAGTTGAGGATGCGAGGGCAGCACTTCGTTTTTTGAAAAGACACCCACAGGTCGATCCAAAACGTGTGTTCATTGTTGGTCACAGTGAGGGAGCCATGCTTGCGCCAGCAGTTATAGAAGGTGAAAAGGTATCAGGATTAATCTTACTTGCTGGGGCAGCTGAATCAATGGCTGAGGCCCTTTCCTATCAGCGGCATCAAATGGTGAGAGGCTTACAAGGTATGGAAGGAATAAGGGGCAAGCTTCTAAACCTATTTAAAGTAATAGAAAGAGCGGAAAAGCAGGGGCCAAAATTTGATGAGAAGATGATGAAGACGGATGCTGTAACAACTCGTTTTCAAGGGGTAAAAGTAAATGCGAAATGGTTCCGAGAGCACTATCAATTTAACGTGCGAGAGTCATTGAAGAAAGTAGAATGTCCAGTCCTTGCCGTTACAGGTGCAAAGGATCTACAGGTGATACCGGAGCGAGTGTTTGAAGTAGAGAAGCTTGTAAAGGGACCGGTAGAGGCAAAGATTATTCAAGGGATGAATCATATGCTTAGAGACCAAGAGGAGGATTACTCCATTCTTCAACTTAAAAAAGCATATAAACAGACTGGAACAAAGCCCCTCTCTCACGAGCTAACAAAGACGATGAGAGATTGGTTGGCGAACTATGTATAGGCGCATGAAATTCGTTCTTATTAGTCTAGCGGTCCTTTTTCAACTGCTGACCATTCTTTTTGCATTTATTAATATTACGTGGGCTCTCCTAGCGGTTGCAGGAAATGTAGCTAGTCTTCTAGCGGTGTTGCTCGTTTTTATACTTGAACGAAAAAAAGAAAAAGAGGAGGAGATTGATTATGAAGATAGTGACTACTGATTCGATTGCGGGATCTGAGATTACCGAAGTGATTGGCTACGTTAAAGGGGGGACGATTCAGACGAAGCATATCGGCCGTGATATTACAGCGGGGCTTAAAGGTATTGTTGGTGGTGAAATTAAAGGGTACAACGAGATGATGGATGAAGCCAGAAAGCTTGCTATTCATAGGATGGTAGAGGATGCGAAGAAAAAAGGGGCCAATGCTATTGTTGGCATGCGTTTGCAGTCTTCAACGGTCATGGGTTCTGCAGCTGAAATTATCGCTTACGGCACGGCTGTGAAAATAAATGAGTAACGAGAAGCCTTGATGCAGAACTGCATTAAGGCTTTTTTGATAGAATGTGAAAAATAAAAGACTTGCATCTTCTATTAGTTTCCGTTACGATTTCAATATATCGTAGTGGTGACAAGGTTTATCACTATATATTGTGTTTGTGTTTTAATACTTAACTAAATATTCTATTGCGAAATGTTGGTGCTGCTAGGCAGCTTAATAGGGAATCTGGTGAAAATCCAGAACTGTCCCCGCAACTGTAAGTGTGGATGAAATGAGATAACCACTGTATAAGAGAGCTGAAAGGTGCTTATACGGGAAGGCTCAGAGTAAAAAGAAGCACGAGTCAGGAGACCTGCCATAATTTCTCAGTCAGCTATCTTCGGGGGATGAGAAGTGAGACGGCAGCGGTGAGACAAGCGCTATTTACTAAGTGACTGTCTACTGCTCGTTTAGTTTACAACGACCAACGAAGCCGTTTTACGCCCTATCCCTCGAATTGAGGGGTAGGGCGTTTTTTATTTTAAAGTTATTTTGTTTGTAACTTAATCAAGGAGTGTGACGAGTATGGAGATTAACGTAAAAGATAAAAAAGATACCACAGTTGGCGTGCAGGTAGATAACAATTGGTTAGAGCAAACCTCTCATCTATCATGGGAAAAGCGTGCTGGACATGCATTAAACGAGCTTTCTATTGAAGAGCCTCATTGGACATATGTGGCTGCTGCTTGTTACATCAATCATATAAGAGAACAGATAGCCTTACAAAGAGGTGTTGAGATAGAAGTGCTTAGCGCGAGCTTCCCTGAGTATCTTAAAACGCAGATTAATAAAGGAATCTACGATGAGAGACTATATTCTTATTCGAGTGAGGAACTTTATGAACTGGCATTAACGCTTGAACCGACAAGGGATCAAAAGTTCACCTATATAGGAATTAAAACATTAGCAGACCGTTACTTAGCAAAGGATTTTAATGATCAAATAGTAGAGCTTCCACAAGAGCGATGGATGGTTATCGCAATGACCTTGATGGAAGAAGAACGCAAAGGGGCTCGTCTTGAATTGGTAAAGGAAGCATATTGGGCTCTCTCTCATCTATATATGACAGTGGCTACACCGACGATGAGTAATGCAGGTAAAGCAGGAGGCCAGCTCTCTAGCTGCTTTATTGATACGGTGGAAGATGATCTTAGGTCCATTTTTGATAGCTGCACCGATGCGGCAACCGTCAGTAAGAACGGTGGCGGGCTTGGCATGTATTTGGGGAAAATCCGTGCGAGAGGATCTTCGATTCGTGGATTTAAAAATGTCTCCTCAGGTGTCATACCTTGGATGAAGCAATTAAATAATGTAGCCGTCAGTGTAGATCAACTCGGACAGAGGCAAGGGGCTATAGCCGTTTACTTAGATGTCTGGCATAAAGATATCTTTGCATTCCTCGATGCTAAATTAAACAACGGGGATGAGCGTCAGAGAACACATGATTTATTCACAGCTGTATCTTTACCCGACCTTTTTATGGAGGCTGTTAGGAAGAGAGATAACTGGTATTTGTTTGATCCTCATGAAGTTCGAATGAAAATGGAATTCTCCCTTGAGGATTATTACGACGAGAAAAAAGGAGATGGCCAGTTTCGAAAAAGGTACGAGGCGTGCGTAGCAAACCCAGAATTATCCCGTACAGAAATTCCAGCAATTGAAGTCATGAAACGAATTATGCTCTCTCAGCTTGAAACAGGAAGTCCATTTATGTTTTACCGTGATACAGCAAACAGATTAAATCCAAATAAGCATAAAGGGATGATCTACGGCTCTAATCTATGTACTGAAATTATGCAAAATATGAGTGCGACAACGGTTGTAGAAGAAACGCTCGAAGACGATACGATCTCAATCAAAAAACACCCTGGAGATTATGTTGTCTGTAATCTCAGTTCTTTATCACTGGCTCAAGTATTCTCGGATGATGTGGTAGAGAGAGTAGTAAAGATTCAAGTACGGATGCTTGATAATGTGATAGATCAAAATACCATCGGTGTAAAACAAGCAGAAAAAACGAATAAATTGTATCGAGCAATTGGACTTGGGACGTACGGCTGGCATCATCACCTAGCGAAGCAAGGCATCGTATGGGAGACGGAGGAATCTGTTCAAGAAGTTGAGCGTGTATATGAGCGAATTAATCAAGCGGCCATTAAAGCCAGTGCGGAATTAGCTGCAGAAAAAGGGGCCTACCCGCATTATGAGGGTTCTGATTGGCAGACAGGTGATTTCTTTACTGAACGTGGTTATGAAGGCCCGAAGTGGAACGAGATCCGTACATTGGTTTCAAAACATGGCATGAGAAACGGCTATGTGATGGCTGTGGCACCGAACGCTA
Organism: Alkalihalophilus sp. As8PL; assembly: GCF_040939795.1. Lineage (GTDB taxonomy): Bacteria > Bacillota > Bacilli > Bacillales > Bacillaceae_D > Alkalihalophilus > Alkalihalophilus lindianensis. The sequence goes on along the minus strand of NZ_CP162551.1, from coordinate 1,573,116 downwards.
CAACTTCACTAATCGCCGGATCAACGGCTTCAATCGATCCTATCTTTCAAAAATACTATGTAGAAGAGAAGAAGAATTATCGTATTCCTGTTGTGGCACCTGATTTAAATGCTGAAACTACTTGGTACTACAAGCCAGCCCATCTAGTTGATCAAACATGGAGCATTCGTCAAAATGCAGCTCGTCAGCGTCATGTAGACCAAGGGATTTCATTTAATTTATATGTTCCTAATAACGTAAAAGCGAAAGAACTTCTTGATCTTCATTTGCTTGCATGGGAAGAAGGGCTTAAAACGACTTATTATGTGCGCTCAACATCACTTTCAGTAGATGACTGTGAAAGTTGTTCAAGTTAAGAGGAGGAAACGAGATGACACTTCAAAAAAGAAAGCTCTATAACCCACATGCCCCTAATGCTTCAACAGGCATTATTAATGGGGAAAGCTCAAATGTGCTGAATTGGGATGATGTAAGGTTCAGCTGGGCTTATCCGCTCTATAAAAACATGCTCGCTAATTTCTGGACTCCTTTTGAAATAAATATGAGCCATGATGCCAAACAGTTTCAGAATCTAACAGAGACAGAACAAGAGGCTTTTAAAAAAATTATCGGCCTTCTAGCTTTCTTAGACAGTGTTCAAACCGATTACTCATTGAAGGTAGCCGATTATTTGACGGATTCATCGCTCGTTGCGTTAATGAGTGTGCTATCTTTTCAAGAGGTGGTTCATAACCAGAGCTATTCCTATGTCCTCTCAAGTCTCGTGCCAAAAGCGACACAGGATGAGATTTTTGATTACTGGAAAAATGACCCGGTATTAAAAGAGAGAAATGAATTTATTGTTGAGGGGTACGAGGAATTTGCTGCTAATCCTACACCCGACACATTAGCAAGATCAATTGTCTACGATGTGATCTTAGAAGGAGTTAATTTTTATTCAGGCTTTGCCTTCTTCTACAATCTCGCTCGTCACCAGAAGATGGTATCTACTTCCACAATGATTAATTATATTAACCGAGATGAACAGCTTCATGTGTATCTATTTACGAACGTGTTTAAGGAATTACTTGAAGAGCACCCTGAATTAAAGAATAGAGAAATGGAAGCATTCGTCAAAGATTCCTTAACGACCGCAGTGGAGCTTGAATTGAAATGGTTCAACTATATTATTGGTGAGCAGATTGAAGGCGTTACATCTCATGAAATGGAATCCTACTTGAAGTTTATTGCGAATAAAAGAGCAAAACAGCTTGGCTATGATCATATTTTTCCTGAGCACCGGACGAATGTTTTTAAATGGATAAAAACCTACGAGGATGTAAATGCCGCTAAAAGTGACTTCTTTGAGCAAAAATCTCGCCAATATGCGAAGGTGTCAAGTGACAACGGCTTTGATGAACTATAAAGAAAAGAGGATATCTGTAACAGCTGACCGCCTCCTCGTTGGTCGGCTGTTGCAAGAAGGCCAGTTTCATGCTGGTTTAGGGCAATTCAGGTTGCCTAGTGAACAGCAGCAAGCGATGCTAAATGCTTTTCAAACATTGAACGTAAATTTAGCCTTAGCTTACATAAATGAGTTAATCGTGGGCTATGCTATTATTTTACCGCCAGAACCTGATGAACGTTGGGTGAAAATGAAGGAGATACGGGTATTAGGGGTAGTCGAGGTGGTATCAAAATGTAGAAATCAACAGGTAGCAAGCTCGTTGATAAAGGCCTTGCTCGATCAAGGCGATTATGAGAAGAACATCCTTATTTCAGTGGAATATCGCTGGCACTGGGATCTCGATTTTGTTAAAGGCGACAGTGCTGTATACAAAGAGCTCCTTCAAAGGTTGCTGAAAAAAAGCGGCTTTGAAGAGGTACTGACCAATGAGCCTGATGTGATAAATTATAAGGATAATTTTATGATGGCAAGATTCGGCAAAGGTGTATCCAATGAGACAATCAAGCGCTTTTTCGAGTTGAGTGGAAGCCCGCTTTCAAATAATGTGAGATAACTTCGCGAAATAAGGTTGCATTCCTCTCCTTTTGAAGTTAGAATTGTTGAAATATTTAAAAAGGAGGGGTTGGATGCAAACACTTGAAAAAGTTGGTTTGTTGATGAGTAAGTATTTTGCTCTTATTATCATTTTATGTAGTTTTGTTGCGTTCTCTGTACCACAGTTATTTACATGGATTGCCCCTCACATCACGCTGCTACTTGGTGTGATTATGTTTGGAATGGGTCTGACGATGAGGGCTGTTGACTTTAGTGTGGTAGCGAAAAAGCCAATTCCCGTCGTGATTGGGGTTGTGGCGCAATTTTTAATTATGCCGCTTGTTGCCTATGCAATAGCTGTATTATTGCAACTTCCACCAGAACTAGCAGTAGGTTTAATCCTTGTTGGTGCTTGTCCAGGTGGTACGGCCTCAAATGTAATGGTGTATTTAGCGAAAGGGGACTTACCCGTTTCGGTGGCAATGACGTCAATTTCTACACTTTTAGCACCCCTATTAACACCGGCTATTCTTCTATTATTGGCTGGTCAATGGTTACCTGTTAATGCAGGGGCGATGTTCCAATCGATTATTCAAGTTATCATTATTCCAATTATACTTGGTTTACTAGTTAGAAAATTCTTCCCACGTGCTGTAGAAAGCGGAGTAAAGACATTACCAATTATTTCGATTGTGGCGATTTTAGCGATTGTTTTAGCTGTAGTCGGTGTAAACCAAGCAAATATAGCTCAAACTGGATTGCTCGTATTTCTAGCTGTCATGCTACATAATGGATTTGGGTTACTGTTGGGGTATGTAACAGCGAAGGCTTGTGGACTCGATGAAGCGAAAAGAAGAGCCATTTCAATTGAAGTAGGGATGCAGAACTCGGGATTAGGAGCATCACTAGCTGCAGCTCATTTTTCTCCATTAGCTGCACTTCCAAGCGCCATTTTCTCAGTTTGGCATAATGTATCAGGACCTGCCCTAGTATCGATTTGGTCTAGAAAAAATAAAGATCTTGACCCTTTACAAGCTGAAAAGAAAATTAGTTAATGAACGAAAGCTTCTTCCTACTAGTAAATACTAAGAGGGAGAAGCTTTTTTGTTGAATGTGAGATAAATGATGTAGATCTCCCATTCCTTCTGTTGGGCGACAAGCAACCTGTTCTTTGATATAATGACGTTCAGAATCATGTGATTTAACATAGCTAATCCCTTTTTAATTTGTTGAAGGGAATGACATAGGAGTTGAAGATTCATGCTTGAATTTACAGAATGGAAGCATGTGTTTAAATTAGACCCAAATAAAGAGTTATCAGACGAAGATTTAGAAGCCATTTGTGAGTCAGGGACAGATGGCTTAATTATTGGTGGGACTGACGGAGTGACCCTAGATAATACGTTACAGTTGCTTGCTCGTGTAAGGCGGTTTTCGGTATCAGTGGCATTAGAAGTCTCCAATCTTGAATCAATTACACCAGGATTTGATTATTATTTCATTCCTTCGGTTATGAATAGTCAAAAGATCGATTGGATCTCTGGCTTGCATCATCAGGCTATTAAGGAGTATGGCGCCATTATGAACTGGGATGAAATTGTGATGGAAGGCTATTGCATCCTAAATCCTAAAGCTAAAGCAGCGGTTGTAACCGAAGCGAATACGGATTTGAGTGATGAAGATGTCATCGCGTATGCAAGGATGGCTGAGCGCCTTTACCGGTTTCCAATCTTCTATTTGGAATACAGTGGCACATATGGTGATTCCAACTTAGTAAGAAAAGTGAAAAATGTCTTAGATGAGACGAAGCTTGTCTACGGTGGTGGCATAGAAACTCTCGAACAAGCGCAAAAAATGGCAGAGGTAGCTGATGTGATTGTCGTAGGGAACATCCTTTATGATAATTTAGAAGCGGCTTTAAAAACAGTAAAAGCTGTTCAATCTTAATAGTAGATTTGATTGCATCAACGGTTGTAGAGCTGTAAACTAATAACAAGAACATTTGTTTGGTGGTGAAGGTATGCAAGAGAAAATAATTGAGAAGATGCTTTCAGGGTTGAATCCTGAACAAAGGCAAGCAACAACTCATACAGAAGGACCCTTATTACTCATGGCTGGTGCGGGAAGTGGGAAGACACGCGTGCTTACTCACCGTATTGCTTATTTGTTACGTGAAAAAGCGATTGCACCTTGGAATGTGTTAGCTATTACATTTACGAATAAAGCAGCACGAGAGATGAAGGACCGTGTCGCAAAACTAGTAGGGCCGGTAGCTGAAGATATTTGGATCTCGACATTCCACTCGATGTGTGTTCGGATCCTAAGACGTGATATTGACCGAATTGGCTATAATCGCAACTTTACGATTCTCGATTCATCAGATCAATTATCTGTGATTAAACAGATCTTAAAAAAGAAAAACATGGATCCGAAGAAATTCGATCCAAGAAGCATGCTTGGTACGATTAGTGGATGGAAAAATGAATTGAAAAAACCGGATGCTTGTATGAACGAAGCAACTGGTCTTTATGATCAGACTGCCGCTGAAGTGTACGTCGATTATCAGAAGCAATTAAAGAAAAACCATGCCCTTGATTTTGATGATCTGATTATGAAAACGATTGAGGTATTTAAGCTTGTTCCAGAAGTGTTGGAATTCTATCAACGCAAGTTTCAATACATTTTAGTGGATGAGTATCAAGATACCAATAAAGCTCAGTATATGCTTGTGCGAATGCTCAGTGATAAGTATGAAAATATATGTGTAGTTGGGGATTCTGATCAGTCGATTTATCGTTGGCGTGGAGCAGATATTGCTAATATTCTATCGTTTGAAGAAGATTATCCTAATGCGACGGTTATTTTACTAGAACAAAATTACCGCTCAACAAAAATGATCTTACAAGCGGCAAATAAAGTGATCGAAAACAACTTCAATCGTAAGCCTAAAAATTTATGGACTGAAAATGAACCTGGTCCAAAGATTGGTTATTATGGCGCTGATACAGAGCAATCAGAGGCACAGTTTGTGGTTGAGAAAATTCGTGAAGCAACAAGAGACGGCTCACATTCTTATTCTGATATTGCGATTTTATATCGTACAAATGCTCAATCTCGTGTAATTGAGGAATTTTTCGTTAAATCTAACATTGAATACAATATCGTTGGAGGGACAAAGTTCTATGATCGTAAAGAAATTAAAGATGTCCTCGCTTATTTACGTTTGATTGCAAATCCAGATGATGATATTAGTTTGCAGCGTATCGTCAACGTGCCTAAGCGCGGAATCGGTGCAACAACCGTTGATAAAATTGGAGCGTACGCGGTTGAGCAAGGGATCTCTCTGTTTGCTGCCCTACAAGAAATTGAGCAAGTAGGTATTACTGCGCGTGCGGTTACGAAGTTAAAAGAATTTAGAGATCAATTGGCACATTGGATTCAAATGCAAGAATATCTTTCGGTAACAGAACTAGTTGAAGAATTACTTGATCGGACAGGCTATCGTGAGATGTTACGAAACGAGCAATCGATTGAAGCACAAAGTCGCCTTGAGAATATTGATGAGTTTATTACGGTTACCAATGAGTTTGAAAAAGGTAATGATGATAAATCTCTAGTCGCTTTCTTAACAGATTTAGCACTTGTTGCTGACATTGATAAGTTAGAAGATGACGAAGGTGGAAAGCCTAAAGATGCGATCACCTTGATGACACTTCACTCAGCAAAAGGTCTTGAATTTCCGCTTGTTTTCCTTATTGGAATGGAAGAAGGAATTTTTCCGCATAGTCGATCCCTTTTTGAGGAAGAAGAAATGGAAGAGGAACGTCGCTTAGCATACGTAGGAATTACTCGGGCTGAAAAGCAGCTTTACTTAACAAATGCTAGAATGCGTACATTGTACGGTAAGACGAATACGAACCCACCATCTCGTTTCATTAAAGAAATCCCGGAAGAGTGTTTAGATGAAATGAATGAACAAAAAGCGACACCAGCGTGGATGAAAACATCTCGTGGGGCTTCTCCTGCTCCTAAAGCAAGACCACAAGTGAGAGCTTCGGTAACGACATCTACTGGTGGCGATCAATTTTCGTGGGCGGTTGGAGATAAAGCTGAGCATAAAAAATGGGGAGTCGGGACGGTTGTTAGCATAAAAGGTACGGGTGAATCTGTGGAGCTGGATATTGCATTTCCACAACCAACTGGTGTTAAACGACTTTTTGCTAAGTTTGCCCCGATCACTAAGCAGTAAGAAAGGAAGAACAGAATGGAGCGACAAGAGGCAGAAATACGAGTTCAAACCTTGCGTGAGAAATTAGAAGAGTATGGCTACCATTATTATGTATTAGATAACCCCCTTGTTACAGATGCTGAATATGATCAACTTATGCAAGAGCTCATTGCTCTTGAAGGAGAGCATCCTGAATTAGTAAGTGAAGATTCTCCGTCTGTACGTGTGGGCGGAGAGCCTCTCCCTTTCTTTGTAAAGGTTGAACATCAAATTCCAATGCTAAGTCTCGGCAATGCTTTTAATGATCAAGAGTTACTTGATTTTGATCGACGTGTTCGTGAGCGTGTTGGTGATGAGGTGACGTATAGTTGTGAGTTGAAGATTGATGGTTTAGCTGTTTCGTTAACCTATGAGGATGGAAAATTTGTGCGTGGAGCGACACGTGGCGATGGAACGATTGGTGAGGACATTACGAATAATTTGAAAACCATTCAAGCGATTCCACTACGTCTAAAACAGCCTGTAAGCGTAGAGGTTCGCGGGGAAGCGTATATGCCTAAGAAATCATTCGAAGCCTTGAACGTGGCCAAGGTGGAAGCAGGTGAAGAGAAGTTCGCTAACCCACGTAATGCAGCAGCTGGCTCTCTTCGTCAACTTGATCCTAAAATTGCAGCAAAGCGTCATTTATCAATCTTTATTTATGCAATTGGTAACGCAGAGGGACAAGACCTCGCTTCGCATCATGAAGGCTTAGCGTTTTTAAGTGAGCTTGGCTTTAAAGTGAATAAGGAAAGTAGACATTGTCCGACGATTGAAGAAGTAATCGACTACACAAATGAATGGTTAGAAAAACGAGCAGAACTTCCTTATGAGATTGATGGGATAGTTATTAAAGTTGATTCACTTGAGCAACAAAAAAGTCTTGGCTTTACCGCTAAAAGCCCTAGATGGGCAACCGCTTTTAAGTTTCCAGCTGAAGAGGTGGTCACGACCCTCCGCGATATCGAGCTTAGTGTTGGGCGAACTGGCGTTGTCACACCTACAGCTATTCTTGAGCCTGTAGTTGTAGCTGGAACGACGGTTAAGCGTGCTTCTTTGCATAATGAAGATTTAATTCGAGAGAAGGATGTTAAGCTTGGAGATACAGTGATTGTCAAAAAAGCTGGCGACATTATTCCAGAGGTGGTTAATGTTTTAACAGATCGCCGTGACGGATCAGAGCGAGATTTCAGTATGCCAACTCATTGCCCGGAATGTGAGAGTGAGCTTGTTCGGTTAGAAGGAGAAGTAGCTCTTCGTTGCATCAATCCAGAGTGTCCTGCACAAATACGTGAAGGGTTGATTCATTTTGTCTCAAGACAAGCAATGAACATCGATGGATTAGGTGAAAAGGTGATTGCTCAATTATTTGATCACAAGCTAGTTCAAACCGTAGCCGATCTCTACCAATTAGAGAAAGAAGAGCTATTACGCCTTGAAAGAATGGGAGAGAAATCTGTTGATAATCTCCTTCAAGCGATTGAAAAGTCAAAAAGGAATTCTTTGGAGAAGCTTCTTTTTGGACTAGGTATTCGGTTTGTAGGTTCAAAAGCGGCTAAAACTCTAGCGATGGAGTTTGAAACAATTGATGCTCTTATTGAGGCAAAAGAAGCGGAATTAGTAGCAGTTAATGAAATCGGAGAGAAAATGGCTTCCTCTATTGTGCGCTTTTTTGAAACAGACGGGGCACAAGAGCTTGTTAGCAGACTTCAATCACTTGGTGTAAACACAGCGTATAAGGGACCGAAACCTGTAGCGGCGACAGAAGTTGCAAGTAGTCCGTTTGCAGATAAGACCATTGTATTAACTGGTAAGTTGCATGAACTAACAAGAGAAGAAGCGAAGGAACAAATTGAAGCACTTGGTGGAAAAGTCACTGGTAGTGTGAGTAAGAAGACTGATATAGTAATTGCAGGTGAGGATGCTGGCTCAAAGAAAAAGAAAGCTGAGCAACTCGGAATTGAAATTTGGGATGAGGCTGCATTGGTAGAAGGGCTTAAGTAGCTCTTTTCTATGGATGGAGAGGAGGAAAGATTTAATGTTAAAACGGTGGGGATTACTCTCCTTAACGGGGCTATTGTTTCTTACAGGGTGTTTTCCGATGTTTCAACAAGACGAGGAAGATCCTATTGTAGAAGAGCCGCAGCAAGAAGAACAGGTCGTGGACATTGTCCCACGAGTATCTACTCCAGAAAATTATTACCAAAGTGTTCTCTATGATGGCTCTTATTTACATGGACAATCAAGAGGATTCGGGAACTCTGTGGTTTACAACCGTCTAGACCTAGATCAGCTTGAATTAGGGTTAACTCAAATTGCTAAAGAACAATTCGACCCTGAGCAATACTTTTTTAGGGAAGGGCAGTTTATTGCTAGGAACGAGCTTAATAATTGGTTGATGCGTTATGACGAAGAAGGGAATAAAGCAGGGTTAAACCCGGAACTAGGCGAGGGAGAAACTCTACGTGAGCAAGAAGAAAGTCAACCACGCTACTTATCCCATATTCTTGAACATAACTATTTAGTTGAAAATGAAAATGGTAATTATGAGCTTGGTGGGATCGTCATTGGCTTATCGATGAATAGTGTCTATAACTTTAGAGTGGAAACTGATGAAGGGCTCTATCATTTATATGAGACACCGATCAGCCAAGAGGATATGGAGCGTGAAGGACAACGAATAGCTGATATTATTGTCCAGAGGCTTCGTGATTCAGCAAGAGAAGAAGGGATTTTTAATAATATCCCAATAACAGTTGCGATGTTTAAAGAACAGCCAAGGCAATCGGCGATTCCAGGTAATTACATCATGCAAGCAACAGCCCCTCCTGGTGAAGGGCTTGAACGTTGGCAACGTATGAATGAACGATATTACTTATTTCCATCTAGTTCTGCAAATGAGGACGTAAGCAATGATGCTGCTCAATTCCAACAAGTGAAAGATGATATTCAAAGCTTCTTTGATACATTTGTCGGTGTGGTGGGGCGTGGCTATTATATTGACAACCAACTACAAGAGTTAACGATTGAAGTACCTTTGCGTTATCAAGGTAAAGCAGAGATTGTGGCTTTAACACAGTACGCTGCAGATATCATTAGCCAGCGAATTACTGATCAAAATATAAGAGTTAATTTGTATATAACGTCTGTTGCTGGAAAACAGGAAAGTATGGTCGTACGTAATCCGGGCGAAGAACCATTCATACACGTGTTTGAATAAGACTCCTAATCGGGGTCTTTTTTTTCTATATATGAACGCTATATCCATATTTTATCTGTTCAATATCATATTGAATTCGTTTTCTTCGATAAAGTGTGGCAAAAAGATGTGAACAATGAAAAAAAGTATTTATTAATGTCTGATATCATGATATATTTATCTCGTTTGGTGGAGGTTGTACACAGAGATAAGAAGTCTGATGTCTTACCAGCGCCAAGCCTGTAAGATAGCGCTTACAAAAAGTTAGACAAGTAATAGTAAATTAGGTATGATCGAGTCTAAGGTCATAGATTGATGAGCCTATTAATGTGTCATACTAATTTGAGGTGCTCTCATGCAAACATTTATAAGGGGGAAATAAAATGAAAAAGTGGTTACGTACGTTAACAATGTCTGTTGCTGCCGCTGTTGCTCTTACTGCTTGTGGTTCGGGGGACGATGCTGCTGAAACGCCTACTGGTGAAGGTGAAGATGCTCCATCTGAGGATGCTGTTGAAGCTGATGATTTTAAAGTAGCAATGGTTACCGATGTTGGGGGAATTGATGATAAATCGTTTAACCAATCAGCTTGGGAAGGATTAACTGCATTTGGCGAAGAGGCTGGTCTAGAAGAGGGAACAGGATATCGTTACCTTCAATCTGCTACAATGGATGACTTTGAACCAAATCTACGTAGTTTAGTTCGTGAAGATTCTGACCTTGTGTGGGGTATTGGTTTCTTAATGGAAGATGCTGTACGTACGATTGCTGAGCAAGTTGAAGAGGCACAAATTGCGATCGTCGATACGGTTGTATTAGATGCAGACGAGAACACGTATGATAATATTGCAAACGTTACATTTAAAGAGCACGAAGGTTCTTTCCTAGTTGGTGTAGCTGCTGGCCTTCACACTGAAGGTGATAAAGTTGGTTTCATTGGTGGGGTAGAAAGTGGTCTAATTAAGAAATTTGAGAATGGATTTAAAGCTGGCGTTAAAGCCGTTAACCCAGATGCTGAAATCCTAGTACAATATGCAGAGAGCTTCAATGATGCATCAATTGGTTCTCAAATCGCTAACACAATGTACAGCCAAGGCGCTGATATCATTTATCATGCTGCTGGTGGAACTGGTAACGGATTATTCACAGAAGCAATTAACCGTGCACGTAACGGTGAAGCTGTATGGGCTATCGGTGTAGACCGTGACCAACATGATGAAGGTGCATATGGTGATGAGTCAGTAACACTTACTTCAATGGTTAAACGTGTAGATACTGCTGTAGCAATCGTTTCTGAGCAAACAATGAATGGCGAATTTCCAGGTGGAGAAATTCTTGAGTATGGTCTTGAAGAAGATGCTGTAGGTATTGCTCCTACTACAGATAACCTATCTGAGGAAGCGTTATCTGCTGTTGAAGATTACAAAGCTCAAATTCAATCAGGTGATATTAGCGTACCTTCAACTGATGATGAGTACGATGAGTACCTTGAAGGTTTAGAATAAAAAATAAAATAGTACACAAGCAAAGGCTAGTATCGCGCTAGCCTTTGTTTTACCTTGAAGAGGTAACTGGTATGAAATGACAATCTCTTAGTACGAAGGGACAATGACGGATTGCTGTTTGCACAATCCATCATTGCCTCTTTTTTGGCTAAAACAGTTCTCAAAGAAATAGCGGTCAACGTACCTTCTTCTCTTAAATTGTAAGGAGTGAATTAGATGAGTTATGTGATTGAAATGAATAGCATCCGTAAAGAATTCCCTGGCATTGTAGCCAATGACAATATTACACTCCAGCTTAAAAAAGGTGAGATTCATGCTCTACTAGGTGAGAATGGAGCTGGGAAATCAACATTAATGAACGTGTTATTTGGATTGTATCAACCTGAACGAGGCGAGATCCGAGTCCGAGGTGAAAAAGTAGAAATTACAGATCCGAATATTGCTAATCGGCTAGGTATCGGAATGGTACATCAACACTTTATGCTGGTTGACAAATTTACGGTTACTGAAAACATCGTAATGGGAAATGAGCCTACAAAATTTGGTGTAGTAAACATTAAAAAAGCAGCAAAAGAAGTAGAAGCCATTTCTAAAAGATATGGTTTATCTGTTGATCCTTATGCAAAGATCGAAAACATCTCAGTTGGGATGCAGCAGCGTGTAGAAATACTAAAAACGCTCTACCGTGGAGCAGATATTTTGATCTTTGATGAACCCACGGCAGTTTTAACCCCTCAAGAGATTCAAGAACTAATTGGAATTATGAAAACGTTAGTGGCTGAAGGGAAGTCCATTATTCTTATTACCCACAAATTAAAGGAAATTATGTCTGTTTGTGACCGTTGTACGGTTATCCGCCGTGGTAAGGGGATTGGAACGGTTGATGTCAGTGAAACAGACCAGGACAAGCTTGCAGCGATGATGGTTGGACGCGAAGTGAACTTTAAAGTGGAGAAAACACCAGCTATACCAAAAGAAACTGTACTGGCTGTATCGGATTTAACAGTAAAAGATTCGCGTGGCGTAGACGCAGTTAAAGCCCTTAACTTAGACATTAAAGCAGGAGAAATTTTAGGTCTTGCAGGAGTAGATGGGAATGGACAATCTGAGTTAATTGAGGCAATTACGGGCCTTCGTAAAACAGACAAAGGATCGATTAAATTAAATAACAAAGAATTAGTTGGTCTAAAGCCACGTAAGGTCACCGAGTCCGGAATTGGTCACATTCCAGAGGATCGTCATAAGCATGGTCTAGTATTAGACTTTTCAATTGGTGAGAATATTGTATTGCAGACCTATTATCAACAACCCTATTCAAAGAATACCGTATTAAATTATCCTAACATCTTTAAGAAGGCTAAAGATTTAATCGAAGACTATGATGTGCGTACACCTTCAGAACACACGCCAGCTCGTGCTCTCTCTGGTGGTAACCAACAAAAGGCAATCATTGCTCGTGAAGTTGATCGTTCACCGGACTTTCTTATTGCTGCGCAACCAACACGCGGGCTAGATGTTGGGGCAATCGAATCGATTCATAAACGTCTGATCTCAGAACGTGATAAAGGCCGTGCGGTTTTATTAATGTCGCTTGAATTAGATGAAATTTTAAACGTTAGTGATCGAATTGCTGTTATGTATGAAGGTCAAATCGTGGACATCGTCGATGCGGATAAAACAAATGAGAAAGAGCTCGGGTTACTTATGGCTGGAGGAAAGAAAGAGAAAGCAGGTGAAGCGAAGTGATGGCGAAATTGCTTCCTAAAGGAAGATTATTATCTTGGTCAATCCCCCTAATTGCGGTTTTTCTAGGTATCTTTATTGGGGCGATTATCATGCTAGTCAGTGGATACAATCCAATTACGGGTTATTCAGCACTTATTAGAGGGATTTTTAGCGACTCCTATTATCTCGGTGAAACGGTTCGTATGATGACTCCGCTAATCCTAGCAGGGTTAGCAGTTGCATTTGCTTTTCGTACAGGCTTATTAAACATCGGAGTTGAAGGGCAATTAATCGTAGGATGGTTAGCTTCAGTATATGTGGGAATTACGTTTGATTTACCAGCCGTTCTGCATTTACCAATGGCTATTTTAGCAGGTGCTCTTGCTGGTGCGTTATGGGGATTCATACCAGGCTTATTAAAAGCTAAATTCCAAGTACATGAAGTTATTGTAACGATTATGATGAACTATATTGCACTATATACAGCTAATGCTATCATTCGTTCTTATTTGCTTGTTCCTGGGGAAAGAACAGGATCTATCAATCAGTCGGCTTCACTTTCTTCACCTCTTTTGCAATCATTAACGGATTATTCACGATTACACTGGGGATTTGTTGTAGCGGTCTTAGCGTGTCTGATTATGTGGTTTATTTTATGGAGAACGACAAAAGGATACGAGCTTCGTGCAGTTGGTCTTAACCAACATGCATCCCAATATGCGGGCATGAATGTCCAACGTAACATTATATTATCGATGTTAATAAGTGGTGGTTTTGCCGGTGTTGCAGGTGCTATGGAGGGACTTGGAACTTACGGATATATGAGTATTTTATCTGGGTTCTCTGGGCTTGGATTTGATGGTATCGCTGTTGCCCTACTTGGAGCAAACACAGCGGTCGGTGTTCTCCTTGCTTCCTTCTTATTTGGGGGCTTAAAAATTGGTGCATTAAATATGCAATCACAAGCGGGTGTACCAACAGAATTAGTTGAAATTGTCATTGCCTTAATCATCTTCTTTGTAGCTTCAAGTTATATCATTCGTTGGGTAATGAACCGTGTGAAGAAGGAGGACATCTAATGGATATTATGCAAATTCTTAGCCTAGTGATTCCAGCTGCGATCTTTGCAGCGGCGCCACTTATTTTAACAGCATTAGGTGGACTATTTAGTGAACGTGCGGGTGTCGTAAATATCGGTCTTGAAGGCTTAATGGTAATGGGAGCTTTTACGGCAATTATTACAACCTTAACATTAGAAGGGATGGGAATGAGCGGGATGATGGTCATTATTCTTGCGCTCATTATCTCCATTTTAATCGGTTCGGTTTTCTCGTTGTTCCATGCGGTTGCTTCGATTACATTTCGTGCCGACCAAATCGTAAGTGGGGTAGCTCTTAACTTCCTTGCTGTGGGTTTAACAGTATTCTTAGTGCGTTTACTATATAACAAAGGTCAAACAGATTACATTTCCAACCGTATTTACAGAATGGATGTACCGGTATTGAGTGATATTCCGTTCATTGGACCATTGTTTTTCTCAAGTGCTTACGTGACATCTTATGTAGCTATCCTATTAGCCGTAGTGGTTTACTTTATCGTATTTTATACGCCGTTTGGACTTCGCCTTCGTTCAGTAGGTGAGCATCCAATGGCTGCTGATACTATGGGGATCAATGTTAACCGTATGCGTTATATTGGCGTTATGCTAAGTGGTGCATTTGCAGGACTTGGTGGGGCTGTTTTCGCATTAACGGTAACAGGTAACTTCTCTGGTACAACCATTGTTGGACAAGGGTTCATGGCACTTGCTGCCTTAATCTTTGGAAAATGGAATCCACTTGGTGCGCTTGGAGCCGCCTTATTCTTTGGGCTTGCTCAAGCTCTAAGTATTACAGGGCAACAAATTCCATTGCTATCTGATGTGCCACCAGTATTCTTATTGATTGCTCCGTATGTTCTAACGATCCTAGCTTTAGCAGGGTTTGTAGGGCGTGCTGAAGGACCCAAAGCAATCGGAAAGCCTTATATTAAAGGTTCAAGATAATCAAGCAAGACCATCTTCTTTAAAAGAAGGTGGTCTTTTTGACTTGATGTAATGCTTTTTATTAGTTATTACACCTTATTCTAATAAAGAGATTATTTAGCATAAACCATTTACAAAAAAGGAAAACTACTCAAGAATCACGAATAAGAATTGACAGCTTCTGTAGAAATATGGGAAAATCTATGATTCCTTTATTCTGATAAAGAAATTAATGATCATTTATTTTAATGAATATATATCACTATATAGAAGAGAAAGCGATTACAGAAGCGAAAATCATGCATATTTATACATATATAAATTTTAAAAATAAAAAACTGAATGTTCTAATAAAAATACTGTGTTATGATTAATTTCGGAAAAGTTGATGTGGCCTTCATGTTCCGTCTTAGTGGGGCGTGAGTGTAAAATAAGTAATGCATATTCATTGTATAAATCTATCTTTAGAAATGGAGGTGATTGGATGGACTATGGATTAACAACAGCTACTTGGTTGCTTTTGTACATCCCGATGCCATTATTAATTTTGTTTTCATTAGTTTCGTTACTGAATAGGAGGAGAGGATAACGTTGGAATTAGCTACGATTGTCACATTTATCGTTTATTTAGTTGGTATGCTCGTCATCGGACTTGTAGCATACAAAATGACAAATAATTTATCAGATTATGTATTAGGTGGACGTCGTCTTGGCGGTAGTGTTGCCGCATTAAGTGCAGGGGCGTCAGATATGAGTAGTTGGCTTTTACTAGGTCTACCGGGCGCTATGTATGTTGGAGGAATGAGTGAAATATGGCTCGCGGTTGGTTTAGCAATTGGTGCTTATTTAAATTGGCAGTTCATGGCGGCACGTCTTCGTATGTACACAAAAATTGCGAATGATTCCATTACTCTACCGGACTTCTTAGAACATCGTTTCCATGACACGTCTAAGTCGCTTCGTATTATTTCTGCACTTGTAATTTTAGTATTCTTTGCATTCTACACCTCTTCAGGACTTGTAGGTGGAGCATTGCTTTTTGAATCATCATTTGGAATGACGTACACTCAAGCACTTTGGATTGGTGCTATTGTCATTATTTCTTATACTTTCTTAGGAGGATTCCTAGCTGTAAGTTGGACAGACTTCTTTCAAGGGATTCTAATGTTCTTAGCCCTAGTCATTGTCCCTATTGTAGCCATTTTTGAAATGGGTGGCTGGGGTGAAACAGTCAACGCTGTTGGAGAGATTGATCCATCGTATCTTGATGCATTCACAGGTGTTGGAATCATCTCGATTCTTTCATTGCTTGCTTGGGGTCTTGGTTACTTTGGTCAGCCTCATATCATCACTCGTTTTATGGCTGTAAAATCAGTCGACGAAATTCCTAAAGCTCGTTTTGTTGGGATGACTTGGATGATCCTTGCGTTATTTGGAGCCATCTTCACTGGTTTTATCGGGATTGCTTACTTCTCTGTAAATGGTCCAGCTGGTGCTGCGATTGGTGAAGGCGCACATGAAACTGTGTTTATCTTATTTACTCAAGTGCTCTTTAACCCTTGGGTATCTGGATTCTTGCTTGCTGCCATTTTATCAGCCATTATGTCTACAATTGACTCACAGCTACTTGTATCATCAAGTGCTCTAGCTGAGGATGTGTATAAAGGATTTATCCGTAAAGACGCTTCACAAACTGAGTTGGTATGGGTAGGACGTATCGGGGTAGTTGTGATCGCTTTAGTTGCGATTGCACTAGCATATAACCCTGAGAGCTCAGTACTTGAGCTAGTTGGTTATGCATGGGCAGGATTTGGTGCAGCATTTGGTCCAGTTTTATTACTATCCTTGTTCTGGAAACGTATGACACGTAACGGTGCGCTTGCTGGTATGATTGTCGGTGGTGTCACTGTTATTGTGTGGGCTGAGCTTGATCGCTGGTTTGGTTTAAGTGCTGATCAGTTCCCAATCTTAGGTTTATATGAAATCATTCCAGGTTTCATTTTAGCGTGGATTGCAGCAATGGTATTTAGTATCCTCGATAAAGAACCATCTGCAGACATTAAAGCTCAATTTGAACAAGTTGATCAAGAATTAAAATAAAGAAATGATAGAAGGCTGATCTGAAAGTGGGATCAGCCTTCTTTTTTTATTATGTGAATATAATTTGGTGGGTTCCTTTAAAGTGATAAAGAAGTATTGATACTATTGGGCTTTGTTGCCTATAAGAGCGTAATTTGGTATCATAATGAATATTGTCTACATGCACGTAAAACTACTGGAGGTGATTGAGATGTCACGAATCTCAACGGATGAAGTTAAGCATGTTGCTAACTTAGCAAGACTTGCTATTACAGATGAAGAAGCCGAAATGTTCCAAGGGCAGCTAGATGCAATCATCACATTTGCTGAGCAGTTAAATGAGCTAGATACAACAGGAGTGGAGCCAACCTCTCATGTCCTTGATATGAAAAATGTTCTGCGCGAAGATAAACCAGCGGAAGGTTTACCAATCAAAGAAGTACTTAAAAACGCACCAGATCATGAAGATGGCCATATTCGAGTGCCGTCTATCTTGGATTAACAGGGAGGACAAGCTTCATGTCGTTATTTGACCACAAAATGAAAGATTTACATACGATGCTTCACAATAAAGAAGTGAAAGTTTCAGAGCTTGTTAATGAGTCCTACCAACGTATTGCCAAAGTGGATGACAAGGTAGGGGCCTTTTTATCATTAGACGAGGAAAAAGCACGTTCTTATGCTGCTGAGTTAGATGAAGCTCTAGGAACAGATGCATCTCGCGGTTTATTATTTGGTATGCCAATTGGGGTAAAAGATAATATCGTTACAAAGGACTTACGCACAACTTGCTCAAGCCGTATATTAGAAAACTTTAATCCAATCTATGACGCTACCGTTGTTCATAAGTTGAGAGATGCACAATCTGTGACAATCGGTAAACTGAACATGGACGAGTTTGCAATGGGTTCTTCAACTGAAAACTCTGCATATAAAGAAACGAAAAACCCATGGAATCTTGACTATGTACCTGGTGGATCGAGTGGTGGTTCTGCTGCAGCTGTAGCAGCAGGTGAAGTGCCATTTACGCTTGGTTCAGATACGGGTGGGTCGATCCGTCAACCAGCAGCTTATTGCGGAGTAGTTGGTTTAAAGCCTACATATGGTCGAGTATCACGTTTTGGATTAGTTGCTTTTGCCTCTTCTCTTGATCAAATTGGTCCTGTTACTCGTAATGTTGAAGACAATGCATACTTACTGCAAGCTATCTCTGGTGTTGACCCGATGGATGGCACGTCTGCACCGGTTGATGTACCTGACTTTTTATCAGCCCTTACAGGTGATATTAAAGGGCTTAAAATTGCTGTGCCTAAGGAGTATTTAGGAGAAGGTGTTGATGAGAACGTTAAGCAGTCTGTTCTTGATTCTTTAAAAGTACTTGAATCCCAAGGTGCAACGTGGGAGGAAGTGTCTCTGCCTCACTCTAAATATGCCCTAGCGACGTACTACTTACTATCATCATCAGAAGCATCTGCTAACCTTTCTCGCTTTGACGGGGTGCGCTACGGTTTCCGTTCGGATAATGCAGATAACTTAATCGATATGTACAAGCAAACTCGAGCGGAAGGCTTCGGTAACGAGGTGAAACGTCGTATTATGCTTGGAACATTTGCTTTAAGCTCGGGTTATTATGATGCTTACTACAAAAAAGCACAACAAGTTCGTACATTAATCAAACAAGACTTCGAGAAAATATTTGAAAACTATGATGTTATTATTGGGCCTACAACACCAACCCCTGCCTTTAAAATTGGTGAGAAAACAGATGATCCATTAACGATGTATGCAAATGATATTCTCACGATCCCAGTTAACTTGGCTGGCGTACCAGGAATCTCTGTCCCTTGTGGATTCCAAGACGGCTTACCATTAGGTTTGCAAATTATTGGGAAGCATTTTGATGAGAGTACGATTTATCGTGTGGCGCATGTGTTTGAACAAGCAACGGACTATCATACAAAAAAACCAACATTGTAAGGGGTGAAATAGACAGATGAATTTTGAAACGATTATTGGCCTTGAAGTACATGTCGAGTTAAAAACAGAATCAAAAATATTCTCATCAAGTCCGAACCACTTCGGTTCAGAACCAAATGCCAATACAAGTGTTATTGACCTAGGTTATCCTGGTGTCTTGCCTGTATTAAATAAACGCGCAGTAGAGTATGCGATGAAAGCTGCGATGGCTCTTAACTGTGAAGTTGCAACTGATACAAAATTTGATCGTAAAAACTACTTCTACCCGGATAATCCGAAAGCCTATCAAATTTCCCAATTTGATAAGCCAATTGGTGAACACGGCTATATCGATATCGAAGTAGGCGGAAAAACAAAACGAATCGGAATCACTCGTCTTCACTTAGAAGAAGACGCTGGTAAACTGACTCACTCAGGCAGCTATTCCCTTTGTGACTACAACCGCCAAGGTACACCGTTAATTGAGATCGTATCTGAGCCCGACATTCGCACACCGGAAGAAGCGTATGCGTATCTAGAGAAGCTTAAATCGATTATTCAATATACAAATGTATCGGATTGTAAGATGGAAGAAGGCTCGCTACGTTGTGATGCTAATATTTCTCTTCGCCCAGTAGGACAAGAGAAATTCGGTACTAAAGCTGAGCTTAAAAACTTAAACTCATTCAACTTCGTACGTAAAGGTCTAGAATATGAAGTGAAACGCCAAGAGCAAGTTCTACTTGCAGGCGGAGTCATCGAACAAGAAACTCGTCGCTTTGACGAAGCGACCGGCAAGACGCTTCTAATGCGTGTAAAAGAAGGGTCGGATGATTATCGTTACTTCCCAGAGCCGGACTTGATCCCACTCTATATTGATGATGAGTGGAAAGATAGAATCCGTGCTGAAATCCCAGAGCTTCCTGATACGAGAAAGAAACGCTACGTGGAAGAGTTAGGACTTCCAGCATATGATGCAACAGTCCTTACAATTACAAAAGAAATGGCTGATTTCTTTGAAGCTACGGTTGAACAAGGTGGGGATGCGAAGCTGGCATCGAACTGGCTGATGGGTTCTGTAAATGAATACCTGAATGCTGAGCAAAAAGAGCTTAATGATGTAGCACTAACGCCAGATGGCCTTGCCAAAATGATTCAACTCATTGAAAAAGGGACGATCTCATCTAAAATTGCTAAGAAGGTCTTTAAGGATCTGATTGAAAAAGGCGGAGACCCTGAGCAAATCGTTAAAGATAAAGGGCTTGTCCAAATTTCCGATGAAAGCGAACTTCTTAAAATGGTTTCAGATGTACTTGATAACAACGAGCAATCAATTGATGATTTCAAAAACGGTAAAGAACGTGCGATTGGCTTCCTTGTTGGTCAAATTATGAAAGCTTCTAGAGGGAAAGCCAACCCTCAAATGGTAAACAAGATTTTATTAGAAGAAATTAAAAAACGTTAATATGTACTCTCCTACGTAGGGGATCAAAGACGAGTGGAGAACCTTGTAGGTTAACCACTCGTTTTTTCATGATGAGAGGAAGTGAATCGAGTGATTTACGGTTATCTTTTAGTTGGACTTTTGATTATTGTGGGATGGGTGTATTTTTTGAAGAAGAGATGATGGCGTGAGAATTAAGTGAAAGAGCTAAGCATGTACGAGTTATTTTCACATACACTTTAGATAAGCAATATTCATTGTCCTTTTCTCTCTAAGTAGGTTACAATACACTCATCAATAACTGACAATAAGTGGTTTTTACTCAATTTAATTAAAGTAGGGGATCGCAATGAAAAAAGCACGTCTTATCTACAATCCAACGTCTGGACGTGAACAGATTCGTAAAAATCTTGCCTATGTTCTAGAACGGCTTGAAAAAGCAGGATATGAAACATCTGCACATGCTACAACAGGTGAAGGGTGTGCCAAAAAAGCTGCCAAGCTCGCTGCAGAGCGTGGAGCTGACCTTGTGATAGCCGCTGGTGGTGACGGAACGATATTTGAAGTCGTAAACGGTCTTGCAGAACTTGACAAGCGTCCAATGCTTGGATTGATTCCAGCGGGGACAACGAATGATTTTGCTCGTGCGTTACACATTCCCAAAGAAATTGAAAAAGCATGTGATATCTTATGTGACGGACATACTGAACCGATCGATATTGGACGAGTGAACGATAAATATTTTATTAACATCGCTGCAGGAGGTACGTTAACGGAGCTTACGTATGAAGTGCCAAGTAAGATGAAGACAATGGTTGGACAGCTTGCTTATTACATTAAAGGGCTAGAGAAATTACCTCAAGTCGCGCCTACTCATGTAAAGATCGAATACGACGGCAAGCTATTTGAAGGTGAAATCATGATGTTTTTAGTCTCAAATACAAATTCCGTCGGTGGTTTCGAGCGCCTTGCACCAAAAGCATCCCTACAAGATGGAATGTTTGATTTTATCGTCGTTAAAAAGATTTCATTTCCAGAGTTCTTACATCTAACAACCCTCGCCATGCGAGGGGAGCATCTCACTCATCCAAAAGTGATGTATGTCCAAGCGAACCGGATTAAAGTGCATGTCGAAAGCGATATGCAACTTAACTTAGACGGTGAACACGGTGGTGCATTACCTGCTGAGTTCGTTAACCTTTATCAACATTTTCAAATGCTTACACCGAAAGATCGAAAGAAGCGTGCGTAAATTTGAAGGCTGCAGCTATTTCTGCAGCTTTTTTATGTTTGGGAAGGATGTTGAGCAGTGTTATTTCGCTCAGAATGAAGAATTAATCGTAACAACCTTCCATTAATTCGAATACAAATCAAATGATTTCGTACAAATACATCAAGAATATGGAAATTAACCTCCACAGTGAAGTTCCGTTTCGTAATCCCTTCAAACCATGCTACAATCACTACAGAAACAAAAGTGAAAAGGACGGCTATAACATGAGTAAACAACCAGCACCAATTGAAAAAAATGAAATCATAGAAGTACAAATAGAAGATTTAACCCACGACGGAGCAGGCGTAGCGAAAGTAGATGGCTACGCTTTGTTTATCCCAAAAGCTCTACCTGGTGAGAAGATTAAAGCGAAGGTCGTCAAAGTGAAAAAAGGCTACGGCTTCGCACGTGTAATGGAAACAATCGAAGAAAGCCCACACCGCGCTGAGCCGCCCTGCCCAATCTACCATCAGTGCGGAGGGTGTCAGCTGCAGCATATGAGCTATGAGGCGCAACTAGCGTACAAACAAAAGCAAGTGAAAGACGTACTAGAGAGAATCGGTCAGATTAAGGATATTCTTGTACATGCAACCCTGGGTATGAACGATCCGTGGCGCTACCGCAATAAAGCGCAAGTGCCGGTAGGAGAAGAGGAAGGCGGACTGATCGCAGGCTTCTATCAAGAGCGCAGCCATCGCATTATTGACATGGATGAATGCTTAATTCAGCATCAGGAAAATGATGATGTGGTAAGCAAAGTGAAAGAGATTGCGAAGAAATACGGCATTCGTGGGTATGATGAGGACAAGCATAAAGGAACGCTTCGACACGTCGTTGCACGCTACGGGAAACAATCAGGAGATATCATGGTCGTCCTCGTCACAAGAGGCAAGGAGCTACCAAATAAGAAAAATATCATAGAAGATATTCAACAAGCGATCCCTAAAGTGAAGTCTATTGTGCAAAATGTTAATCCAAAGCGCACAAACGTTATCTTTGGTGATCAAACGATTGTCTTATGGGGCGACGAATACATTTATGATTCAATAGGGGATATCCGCTTTGCGATCTCTGCCCGCTCATTCTACCAAGTTAACCCGGATCAAACGAAGGTGCTGTATGATAAAGCATTAGAATATGCTGATTTAAAAGGAGACGAAACCGTGATCGACGCCTATTGCGGCATTGGAACAATATCTCTATTCCTCGCTCAAAAAGCCAAGCATGTCTACGGTGTGGAAATTGTGCCAGAAGCGATCTCAGATGCTAAGAAAAATGCTGAAATCAACGGCTTCACTAATGTCGACTTTGCAGTAGGGGAAGCAGAAAACGTCATGCCGTGGTGGTACGCACAAGGCATTCGGCCAGATGTCATCGTCGTCGATCCACCGCGTAAAGGCTGTGATGAAAAGCTTCTTGAAACGATCTTAAACATGAAGCCAAAACGCGTCGTCTATGTCTCCTGTAACCCAGCAACTCTAGCACGCGACCTGCGAGTGCTAGAAGATGGTGGGTATAAGACGAAAGAAGTGCAGCCGGTGGATATGTTCCCGCATAGTACGCACGTGGAGACGGTAGCGATGATGGAGTTAAAATAGCTTGGTATCAACAGGTCTAATGGATTCAGTTGAATATTGAAGTGTGCTTTATGTTCCCTCGGAATAAAGATTAGGGTTGATTCTAAAATGAAGAGCTCAAAGAATCTTAAGAAGAAGCACTTATTGAAAAATATTTTATTTGGCTCACCCCATTAAGATTTATGATAAACGATATAGAAAATGTCGCATTGATTGAATTTAAAAATTAATTAAATACCACTATGCAGAGTCCGAAATTGGGCTCTTTTTTTAGGTGGTAATTAAGTTTGAAGCCTTTTTACTTTATAATTCCTTCTAACATATAAAGCCAGGAATATCTCCGCAATCTTTTATCATACCTATGAGTATTGATAAATAAGGAGCGGTGTAAATGCCCATAATGTTTGGAACCCATATTCTCCATACGGTTCAACCTGGCGATACAGTTTATAGTCTCTCGGGCCAATACGAAAGTGATGTGGATTTAATATCTCAGGCTAATGCATTGTATCCGCCTTTCGTCGATCCATACGTGATTTATCCTAATCAATTACTAGTCATCCCCAAAGTGATTTCTAATGAAACCATCACCCTCTATGTCATTCAACGAGGAGATACGGTTGGAACGATATCGCAGCGGTTTTCTACATTTGCGGAGCTTTTAATTGGTATCAACCAGACCATTCATAACCCAAACTTCATTTTTCCTTATCAACAAATTGAACTTCCTGCAGTTATTTATGAAGTAGAGTCAGGAGACTCTCTTAGGTCGATATCAGAAAGAACTGGGGTTGCTTTGTCAATAATTATACAAGTGAATAACCGTCATCCAACTTTGTCGCCAGATGTTCTTTTTCCAGGAATGAGGCTTATCATTCCACTCCCAATGTCAAAAAATATAGTTGTAACACAGCCTTTTCCTGGGTCCATGATTCGTGATAATCAAGTGATAGCTGGATATGCGAGGGCATTTGAAGCCAATGTACTTTATCAGGTTGTTGATGATAATGAGGTCGTTGTCACAAATGAAACCTTTACAACCGCAGAGTACGGAGCTCCCTCCTATAGCCGTTTTCGAGATAGTATACGATTTGACCGGCAGCCAACAACAAATAGAGGTGAACTACTAGTGTATACGAGAAGTGCCATGGATGGCTCGATCCAAGACCTTGTTCAGACGAGGGTGTTCTTTGGTTGAGGGAAGAAGAGACAGTAAAAAAAGGTATTATATTCTTTTAGAAATATAAAACTACGATACCAGTTGCCTTCATTTATGGTGAGTTTGTGAAATGAAGATAGGCTGTCGAAAAATTATCGGCAGCCTGAGTTATTCTGAAAAAAATATAAGCACATAGTTTGTATATCTTTGACTTAATAAATATTATCAAGGTTGACTTGTTAAAGCATAAAGATTACGAACTTAACATAAACATAATTTTCAATTTGATAAAACGTGCCTAACCATGGTATAAATTTAAAAGAAACTGGGACATTCTACTTTTCCATTTTGGAATAATACGGTTAGTCTAAATTCCATTATAGGAAAATTTGATTATAAATATGGATGTGAAGATAAATGGATTTAAACATAAATAAGGATTTAAATATAAAAGAGAACTTCTGGGCTGATCTACCGCGTCCATTTTTTATCCTGGCGCCAATGGAAGAAGTGACGGATGTTGTTTTCCGTCATGTAGTGAGTGAAGCGGCTAGACCTGATGTGTTTTTCACAGAGTTTACAAACAGCGAGAGCTATTGTCACCCGGATGGGATGAAAAGTGTGCGTGGGCGTTTGACTTTTACAGAGGACGAGCAGCCGGTTGTCGCACATATATGGGGGGACAAGCCTGAATACTTTCGTCAAATGAGTATTGGGATGGCAGAACTCGGCTTTAAAGGCCTGGATATTAATATGGGCTGTCCTGTACCGAATGTGGTTCAGAACGGGAAAGGTAGCGGCCTGATTCGCCGTCCTGAAGTGGCTGCCGAATTAATTCAAGCAGCAAAAGCAGGAGGTCTGCCTGTAAGTGTTAAGACACGGATCGGTTTCGCGGAAGTAGAAGAATGGAGGGATTGGCTGACTCACATATTTAAGCAAGATATTGTGAACCTTTCAATACATCTGCGTACAAGAAATGAAATGAGCAAAGTGGACGCTCATTGGGAGTTGATCCCGGAAATTAAAAAACTGCGTGACCAAGTGGCACCACATACACTTTTGACAATCAATGGAGATATTCCTGACCGTCAAACTGGCTTGAAGCTTGTTGAGCAATATGAGGTTGATGGTGTGATGATTGGCCGTGGGATTTTCCATAATCCATTTGCCTTTGAAAAGGAGCCGAAAGACCACAGCAGTAAGGAATTGCTTGATCTCTTAAGAATGCATTTAGACCTTTATGATAAATACTCACATTTAGAGCTGCGTCCGTTCAAGGCTCTTCATCGCTTTTTCAAGATTTATGTCAAAGGATTTAGAGGAGCAAGTCAATTAAGAAACGAACTAATGAACACAGAATCAACAGATGAAGTACGAGAATTGCTTGATCAATTTGAAGTAAAGAATCAAGATGAAATGCAGGAACAGTAGAAATGTCCCGTTCAAATAAAAGGAAAACAGAAGCAGAGCCTTTTCAACTTAAAGGCTCTTTTTCTTATGTTTCGTCTTATTAGAACAAGCACTCCTGCGCATATCTACACATCTCCCCCTCATACATTCATCCGAAGCAATTTTTAGCATCCACTGAGAGGGGATGAAACAATTGGATAACAGCATGTGGGTTGGTGGGTATGGTGAGAGAAGAGGAAATTTTGTCTCTATATTGGAGGGTAATGGGTTTAGTGATATTGAAGTTGTGTAGTATGGCATATGGATGTAATCTGGGATCGTGCCATCCTCTTTAAGAAAAGGCATACTAATTCATTAGGGGAGAGGGAACAACAATTAAATATGATTTCTGTCAAAATAGGTAGTAAAGAGTTGACTCTGTATTTTTAAAGCATGCTTATCGAAGTGATATAAGCATGCTTTTTAGTATATGTATTATTGTAGAAAAAGAGAGCTATTAACTCATTAATTGGAATATAGTGTTAAAGTTGAGTTGAGTGAATCTAAAAACGGCTGGCTATTATAAATAATTATTAGAAAAAGGAGTTGAGAGAATGAGCAGAAAATTTGCTCCAGTAGATGTTTTGAGATCAGAGGAAATCGAACTTCTAAGAAGAACAAAATTGAATCTCAGACGTGCTAAGACCAAAAAGGAATTGGAGTATTATCAATCTATTTTTCAGGCGATAGTTAAAAACTCAGCAGACAACTTAAATAAGAACATAACTTCGAAGAATGAACCAGTAAGACCAGAAAAATAATATGCTGGGCTCATCGTGAAGTAACATCTTTTCAACTCTAATTTTTAGGAAGATAGATTACAATATTAGTTATTATTGTTGAGGACATGTTTTTTTTAAAAAGAATACGTGAATAGAGTTATTGTATGACTTTAAATAAAGGAGTTTATTATGCAAAAAGATAAACGCGCTCAAATCTTAGAAGCTTCTGTTCATTTATTTGCCGGGCGAGGATTCCACGCTACTACAATTCCGATGATTGCTGATCAGGCTAAGGTAGGGGCAGGAACGATCTATCGCTATTTTGAGAACAAAGAAACGCTGGTTAATGAGTTATTTCAGGAATACATTGAAAAGCTAAAGCAGACCATATTACAAAATTATCCGACTGAAGAAGCTGATGTTCAAACAAAGTTTAACCATCTTTTTTTAGCAATGGTTTCCTATGCAGATGAACATTTACAAGCTCTTTATTTTATTGATTCTCATAGCAATGATCATTGTTTAAATGCCAAAAGTCTAGCAAGTTACCATTCCCTTCTAGAACTTTTTGACTCTTTTATAAAAGAAGGGCAAGAACATAACTTAATCAAGCCGCTTCCTTCATATGTTTTAATTGTTATGGTATTTGGGGCGTTTTTAGGATATTACAAATTTATTCAACGTGGTCATATTTCTGCTACAGACGCTTTAATGGAAGAATTTAAAAAATGTTGTTGGGATGCTATTTCTTTACATTAAACGGAATGAATATTCATTCCGTCTTGATTAAAAGGGAGAGAAGATAAATGAAAAAACTTAAAACAAGAGACGAAATACCACAGCCGCGTACTTATGGGCCCTTATTAAATTTACCACAGGTAGATTTTGATGCCCCTACACAGTCCTTTGCTAAGTTAGCGGATAAGTATGGGCATATCTTCAGAATGCAGCTTCCTGGAAGAGATACATTGTATGTATCTGGACACAAGATTGTCGAAGAGGTTAGTGATGAGAGCAGGTTTGCGAAAAATGTATGGAAGCCATTACAAAATGTAAGGGAGTTTTCAGGAGATGGGCTTTTCACGAGTTGGACGCATGAAGATAATTGGAAGAAAGCTCATAATATATTGTTGCCTAGCTTTAGCCAAAGAGCGATGCAAGGCTATCACGATAAAATGCTCGATATTGCACTTCAATTAATTCAAAAATGGGCAAGGCTCAATGAGGATGAAGCAATTGATGTGCCGGAAGATATGACACGTCTAACTCTTGATACCATCGGCTTATGTGGGTTTAACTATCGGTTTAATAGTTTTTATACTGAAAAAAATCACCCATTTATTGAAAGTATGGTTAGTGCGCTTGATGAAGCAATGAATCAATTGCATCGCCTTGAAATACAAGATAAATTAAGTATTCGAAAGAAGAACACATTTAAAAAAGATATTGATACGATGTATGCACTGGTAGATAAATTAATTGCTGACCGCAAACGCTCAGATGAGATCGACAAGGGCGACCTCCTATCTCGAATGCTTGAAGGAGTAGATCCTCAAACTGGAGAAGGGTTAGATGATGAGAATATACGCTATCAAATGATTACATTCTTAATCGCAGGTCATGAAACAACAAGTGGGCTTCTTTCTTTTGCCATTTATTACTTGCTGAAAAATGAAGATAAATTAAAAAAAGCCCAAGAAGAAGTGGAAACGGTTCTAACACATGAACTACCAAGCTATCAACAAGTGCGTCAGCTTAAATATATACGAATGATTTTAGAGGAGACCTTACGTCTTTGGCCAACAGCACCAGCGTTTTCCCTTTATGCACTAGAGGATACAACGCTACAGGGAGAATATGAAATCAAAAAAGGTGATTCAGTCAATGTTCTTCTTACAGCCCTTCACCGAGATAAGGAAGCTTGGGGAGAGGATGTAGATTCATTTAAACCTGAGAGGTTTGAAGATCCGACTAAAGTTCCTGAGAATGCGTATAAGCCATTTGGTAACGGTAAAAGAGCATGTATCGGGCAACAGTTTGCCCTGCATGAAGCAACACTGGTGCTAGGTATGCTCTTAAGAGAATTTGACTTTATTGACCATACTGATTACCAACTCGAAGTTAAAGAAACATTAACTCTTAAGCCTCATGAGTTTAAAATGAAAGCCAAAGTACGTGAAAGAAAAGATATCATGATGCCAAGCCCGAGACGTTCTGTTAATAAGAGAGAAAGTCAGCCGGTAGAAGAAAAGGCAGAAAGCAATAATCACAAGACCCCTTTACTCGTTTTATATGGTTCTGTGATGGGTACCGCAGAAGGAGTAGCGAGGGATTTAGCAGAGGCTGGACGACTTCAAGGGTTCGATTGCAATGTAGCGACTTTAAATGAGCTTAAAGGAAGCTTGCCTAAGGAGGGGCTTGTTCTTATTGTGTCAGCCTCTTATAATGGAAAACCACCTGAGAATGCCGAGGAATTTATGGAATGGCTTGATCAGACTGATGCTTCACTTGATGGAGTGAGGTATGCCGTATTCGGGTGTGGCGATACCAACTGGGCAAGTACGTATCAGAAAGTACCTGTACTAATTGACCAACAGTTAGAAGGAAAAGGGGCTTCACGAGTCTATAAACGTGGTGAAGGGAACGCAAATGCTGATTTTGAAATGGAGTTCGAGGAGTGGCACGGAGCCATGTGGCCTGTTGTTCTAGATGAATTTGATATTGAGCTGAAGGAAGATTTATTGAATCAAGGCACGCATCTTGACCTTCAATATGTGAGTGGTATTGCTGAGGCATCAATAGCGAATAATCATTTAGCAAAGGAAAGTAAGATTATAGAAAACCGTGAACTTCAAAGTGAGGAAAGTGGGCGTTACACCCGTCACCTTGATATAGCTGTACCGACAGGGTTGCATTATCGCGAAGGTGATCACTTAGGTATCATACCAAAAAACAATCAATCCTTGGTGGAGCGTGTCCTAAAACGGTTTAACTTGAAAGGAACAGAAAAAGTGATTCTGCAAGGGAGTGGACGCAGTTTAGCTCATTTACCAAAGGGAGAACCAGTAAGCATCCACGATCTTCTTAGCTATAGTGTTGAATTACAAGAACCTGCTAGCAAAAAACAAGTAGGAGAAATGGCCTCAAAAACAACTTGTCCTCCTCATAAAATGGAGTTGGAGCAGTTGCTAGAAGATGAGCATTATCGTAATGAAGTTTCTAAGAAAAGAATCTCTATGCTTGATTTTCTAGAAAGGTATGAAGCATGTGAAATGGAGTTTGAGCGGTTTTTATCTTTATTGCCACCGTTAAAACCTAGATACTACTCCATCTCAAGCTCACCAAGTGTGCAGAGAGAGCATGTAAGCATTACGGTTAGTGTGGTAAGGGGAGACGCATATAGTGGTAATGGAGAATACAAAGGGGTGGCTTCTAATTATTTGATGGAGCTTCAAGAAGGCGATGACGTAGTGATCTTTTTTAGAACTCAACGTGCCTTTAAGTTACCTGAAGACTCTAGTTTTCCCGTGATAATGGTTGGACCAGGTACAGGGATTGCCCCTTTCAGAGGATTTATACAAGCGAGAGATGCGATGAAAAAAGAAGGCACAGAGCTTGGGGAAGCACATCTCTACTTTGGAAGTCGTCATGAGAAGCATGATTATTTATATGATCGAGAGTTAAAAGAGTATGAGAAAAAAGGCATCGTTTCCCTGCATACCGCGTTTTCCCGTATGGAAGACCGACCTAAAACATATGTACAAGATCTCATGAATGAACACGCAGATCAATTAATTCGACTGCTTGAGGAAGAAAGAGGATACCTTTATATTTGTGGGGAAGGAAGTAAGATGGCACCGGACGTTGAACAAACGTTAAAAAAGAATTATGTCACTATTAAAAATGAATCAGAGAGAGATGCGCAAAAGTGGCTAGATAATCTTCAAGAAGAAGGGCGTTATGTGAAGGATGTGTGGTAAGGATATTTGAGTCGACAACTTCAATACTGGCTGAAGTTGTCGATTTTTTTGTATAGTTCAAGTCTGGTTATACCTCTTTAATAAACAAAAGCTCCAGGATCAACCGCCTGGAGCTTTCCTTATTACAGTGACATCTTAATAACCTTCTTATAATACAAGGAAGGGCTCTTTTTTACAAAAAAAATTTTCAATTTAAAAAAATTAGGAATCGATCCAAAGCGCTGTAGAAAAAGGATTATACGGACTAGTAGTATTTAAATTATCTAAAAAAAGAAAGCGGTTTCGAAAAAAAGATTGTATAATAATTAGTGAGCATATATAATAATCTACGAAAGGGCTTTCTTAGGCGGATAACTTAGAAAAAAATAATAAATGTCATCTTGAATGACTGGATAAAATGTTTATTACATCAAATCCTGCTAAGAAGCCGCATTGGAATCACTATGGAAATATAAAAAACAGGTACAGAAGTATAAGTAATTACGAAAGCGCTTTTTGTCGTATGGTAGTATGAACATGATTTATGGGAGGAGTTTCAAAATGTCTATTATTCAATTTCCAAAAGATATGAAGTGGGGTGTTGCTACGGCATCCTATCAAATAGAAGGCGCAGTTAATGAAGGCGGAAGAGGACTTTCCATTTGGGATACATTCTCCAAAACACCTGGAAAAGTAGTAAATGGTGATAACGGGGATGTTGCTTGCGATAGTTACAATAGATACGAAGAAGATGTAGAGATCATGCAAGACCTAGGTGTTGATTTTTATCGATTCTCTGTTGCTTGGCCAAGAATTTTTCCAGATGGGACAGGTGAAGTGAATCAAGAAGGTCTAGATTACTACCATAAATTAGTTGATAGCTTATTAGCAAAGGGCATTGAGCCAATGTGTACACTATATCATTGGGATCTGCCTCAAAAGCTACAAGATAATGGTGGATGGGATAATCGTGAAACGATCGAGGCATTTGTTAACTATGCTGAACTAATGTTCAAAGAATTTAAAGGTAAAATTAAACATTGGATTACCCTTAATGAGCCTTGGTGTGTGTCATTCTTATCGAACTTTGTTGGAGCTCATG
The DNA here is from genome assembly GCF_040939795.1 of Alkalihalophilus sp. As8PL. Taxonomy (GTDB): domain Bacteria; phylum Bacillota; class Bacilli; order Bacillales; family Bacillaceae_D; genus Alkalihalophilus; species Alkalihalophilus lindianensis. The sequence goes on along the minus strand of NZ_CP162551.1, from coordinate 1,541,696 downwards.
CCCCAGGGAAACAAGATCTTCAATTAGCGGTAAATGTCGCTCATCACCTACTAGTAGCGCACGGTAAAACGGTTATCCGTTTTAGAGAGCTAGGTATGGAAGGGCAAATTGGATACGCTCCAAACGTTGAATGGAACGAGCCATATAGCAATAAGCAAGAAGATATTGATGCGTGTAAACGAGTGAATGGATATTTCTTAGATTGGTTCTTTGACCCTGTATTTAGAGGCTCGTATCCTCAATTTTTAGTGGAATGGTATGAGGAGAAGGGTGCTAAATTGATGATTGAAGAAGGCGATATGGAAATCATCCAGCAGCCAATCGATTTTCTTGGAATTAACTATTACTCAGGAAGTGTTGGAAGGTACAAGGAAAACGAAGGGGTATTTGACCACGAAACAGTGGATACAGGTTACCAAAAAACTGATATTGGTTGGAATGTGTACCCTGAAGGTTTTTATAAAGTACTTACGTATATTAGTGACAACTATGGCGATATCCCAATATATATTACTGAAAATGGGTCATGCTATAATGACGGCCCAGAGGATGGTGAAGTGAAAGATGAAGGACGAACGAATTACCTTAAACAACATTTAGTTTCCTTACATCGAAGCATGGAATCGGGTGTGAATATTAAAGGGTATCTAACTTGGTCATTACTAGATAACTTTGAGTGGGCAGAAGGGTATACAATGCGTTTTGGGATTGTACACGTAAACTATAGAACACTAGAACGTACTAAGAAAGATAGTTTCTATTGGTATAAACAAACGATAGCGAATAATTTCTTTGAAGTGTAAGGAGCTAGCAGAAGGAAGTATTAATATGGATGCTAATCTTAAAGGCTTCTCTTGTAAAACTACTAAAGCGCTTTAGTGATTTAAAAGTAGGGCAATTTGCTACCTCACCTTCTAGCGCTTACTGTTCAATATAAAAAGCAGCAAGAAGGACTTAGTGCAACTAGAGAAATTTAGGAGATAATTGATTCTAATGATAGATTGTTCTGAGAGTATAGTCTTTTGAGGAGGTGAGGGAGTAGTAAATTGCTTTCGGGTTAGTTGTTAGGCCATATAAAAACTAAAACTAATTTTTTAAGGGGGAAAGGTTATGTCTAAATTTTTTAAGCTAGCAGCATCGACGGTATTAGCTCTTTCGGTACTTGCAGCATGTGGAGGAAATGATGATGCTCCAGAGGAGAACGCTGGAGGCGATGAAGAAGGTACATCTACTGAAGCAATTGGTGATGGTGATATCGAATTAGTATTTTGGGAATTTGGTAACACTGGATATGATAAATTAATTGAAGAGTACGTGGAAGAAAATCCACAAGTTACCATTAACCTACAAAATAGTGACATGAATGACTTACATGATAACTTATTTACTTCCATCTCTGCTGGTTCGGGTGCTCCTGACATTGCGATGATTGAGGAAGCTCAAATTGAAAGATATCGTAATGCAGAGAGTTCATTTACGAATCTTTATGACCATGGCGCAGAAGAAGTTGCAGATAACTATCTTGATTGGGTATGGCAAAACGGTGAAAATGCTGATGGTGACTTCGTTTTTGGATTACCAACTGACATTGGACCAACTGTAATGTTCTATCGTACAGATGTATTTGAAGAAGCCGGTTTCGATTCTTCACCAGAAGCCGTTTCAGACCTAGTTGCTACTTGGGAAGACTTTGAAAATGTAGCGAAAGAAATCAATGAAAAAACTGGCAAGCAAATGGTTGATGGTGCAGAACTTGTCTACAATGCAAGACGTGACCAAGCGACTGAGCAATACTTTAATACAGATGACGAGTTAATCGTTGAAGAGCACGATCAAATTAGTGGTGCTTATGAATATGTAGCTAGTTTACTTGACCAAGGATTAATTGGAAATATTCCACTTTGGACTCCGGAATGGTTCTCTGGAATGGATGAAGGTAACTACGCAACAATGCTAGCTCCAGCATGGATGCAAGGTGTAATTAAAGATAATAGCCCAGAAGATGGAGTATGGTCTCTTACAACAATGCCTGAGGGTGCTGGTAACTGGGGAGGTTCATACTTAACTGTTCCAGCTGAGAGCGAACACCCAGAAGAAGCTTACAAATTCATCGAGTGGTTAACTGCTCCAGAACAACAATTAAAAGCATTCTTAGATTATGGATTATTCCCATCTGCTCCAGCAGTTTATGAAATGCCTGAGTTCTTAGAATACGAAGACGAGTACTTTGGTGGGGTTGCAGTGGCTCAAGTGTTCTCTGAAGCAGCAGAAGCAGTTGTTCCTGTATACAAAGGTAGAAACTACTATCCAGTTGATGGTGAAGTAAAAGAAGCTATTGATAACGTTGCAGCAGGTAATGACCCGGAAGAAGAGTGGGAAGCTGCAATTGAAAGAATGGAAAGAATCATTGATAGACAGTAATTGATTTCATGGGGATGTCAATTTATATGGCATCCCTATTAATTTAAACTTGTTGGTTCCTGATAAGGTTTTTCCGTTTCGAGGATGGCTTCTACCATTTATAAGGACTATTAAACAAACGTTTATATAAGCCATTCTCGAAAACCAATAAGTATTTTGAAGGAAAGATTCATTTTCGTAAGGGGGTACAAACAATTGGAGACCACTAAGAAGACAAAACGGCTTACAGAGAAAAAGCGAACTGCTTTATCAGCTTACTTATTCATTTCTCCTTTCTTCATCTTATTTGCCATTTTTGGATTGTTCCCAATGATCTTCAGTTTCTATTTATCATTCTTTCGCTGGGATGGGTTAAATCCAATGACCTATGTTGGTTTCAAAAACTTTGAGTTCATTTTTAATGACCCAGTGTTTTTCTCGTCCATAAAGAATACGTTTATTATTGGAATTATGGGAACGCTGCCACAAATTATCGTGGCGATTTTAATTGCCTTTGCATTAAATTCACAACTTATACGTTTTCGTAATACATTTAGAACCTTTATCTTCTTACCATATATCACTTCAATCGTAGCGGTAGCTATCATTTTTGGTGTGGTATTTAACAACCAACCATTCGGCTTCGCTAACTATTTTCTCAGTTTGTTTGATATAGCTCCAATCCGTTGGGACGCTGAGTATTGGCCGGTAAAAATTGCGATTGCCACGATGGTATTTTGGAGATGGGTAGGGTATAACACAATTATTTTCTTAGCTGGTATGCAAAGTATTCCAAAAGAGCTCTATGAGGCTGCAAAAATGGATGGGGCTACACTTAGCCAACAAATACGTTTAATTACTCTACCAATGCTGAAGCCGATCACGATGTTCGTTGTTTTCACAGCAACAATCGGAAGCTTTCAATTGTTCACTGAGCCTCTTATTTTCTTAGGAAGAAACTTACGTGAAGAGGGTATTACGATGGTAGCTTACTTATGGAGAGATGCGTTCGTCTACAACTCCTTTGGAACAGCTTCTGCAGCAGCAATCGTTCTGTTTTTAATCATTATCACATTAACGGCAATTAACTTATTCATTACAAATCGAATCGGCCGTTCAAAAAAGATTAGTTAGGGGGGACTAAAATGGCAGCGAAAAAAGAGGTTGGAGAAGGGAAATTTTCAATCAAAAAAATGGGGGTTTATTTATTTCTAATCTCCGGTTCATTAGTTTCCCTATTTCCATTTTATTATATGTTCGTCATGGCCACTCGCTTAAATAGAGAAATTAACCAGGTTCCACCACCTTTTACGCCGGGTCGACACTTAGTGGAAAACTTTCAAAAGGTAACAAGTAATATTGATTTCTTCGGAGCGATGTGGAACTCGCTATACGTTTCTACAACGATTACAATCGGGACACTTTTCCTTTGTTCATTAGCAGGTTATACGTTTGCAAAGCTAGAGTTTAAAGGGAAAAATGTTCTATTCGTTATGATACTAGTTACAATGATGGTTCCACCACAGTTGGGTTTAATACCACAGTATTATATTATAACAACATTAGGCTGGTTGAATGATTTCAAAGCCCTTATTATTCCAGGTTTGATCAATGCATTCGGTATTTTTTGGATGAGGCAGTATATTAAAGACGGGGTGCCGTTTGAAATTATTGAGGCAGCAAGAATTGATGGTTGCTCAAACTTCCGCATTTATTGGAATATTGTCGTGCCGATGACGTTACCTGCATTTGCAACGTTAGGAATCATCGTCTTCATGCACGTATGGAATGATTTCTTATGGCCATTAGTTGTGTTGCGCGATCCGTCTATGCATACGTTACAAGTTGCATTGCGTGCATTAAATGACGCTCGTCAAATGGATTATGGTATGATTATGTCTGGAACATTCTGGGCTACAGTACCATTACTTGTAGTGTTCCTGCTATTTAACCGTTTATTTATTCAAAGCTTGTCTGAAGGTGCTGTGAAGAGCTAAAAAATTTATCAAATCAACTTAGTGAAAGCTTCAGATTGAAGAATAATAAGAATACGGACGGAATCCAGGGCGGTGCGAAAGTGCGGCTTTAAGGTTTTACACATCATACAATGGGGTTGACTCATAGTTACCTAAAGCAGATCTAGTGAGTCAACCACAATAACATCGGAGGATAACGTTGGGTAGAATTATATTTCAAATCGCTGAGCTCATCTATAAGTTTATAGCATTAAATGTTCTTTGGTTGGTATTCTTTGTTCTGGGGCTTGGTATTTTTGGATTTATGCCAGCGACCGTAGGACTGTTTCAAGTGATTAGAGACTGGATAAAAGGTGAAAAAGGTGTTCCTTTATTCTCTAGTTATCTAAAATATTTCAAAGGTGAATTTATTCGTTCCAATCTAGTTGGTGCAATCTTTCTTGTATTGTTTTATATTATTTATGTGAACTTTTCTTTTGTAGGATTCTTCTATTACGAATCAATCCAGCTATACATCTATATCGTTATTTTTAGTGTTGGAGCGATCATTCTCATGACTTTTTTAAATGTATTTTCAGTCATGGCACATTTTGAATATAAAACACTACATTATATTAAAGTGGCTGCAGGCTTAGTGTTCGCACATCCTTTCATTTCACTGATCCAACTGATTTGGCTGTTCGCTTATTTCCTAATCTCGATAAACTATCCTAAGATATTTATCGGTATTGGTATAAGTGTATTTGCTTATGTTTTAATGAGCATAAATTATTCTCTCTTTAAAAAATATAAGGCGGTTTAAGCAAATCTAGGAACTGAAATTTAAAGCAAAAGGGGGGGAAATGAAAAGTGACTACTATATATGATATTGCCAAGAAAACGGGCTTTTCTATAAGCACTGTTTCGAAGGTGTTAAATAACTACTCCGATGTAGGAGAAAAAACAAAGAAAATCATTAATGAAGCAGTTGAAGAACTAGGCTATTTTCCAAGCTCTAGTGCGAGAACATTATCTACCAAAAAATCTTGGACCATTGGTGTGGTTTTCGTTGAGGATTCTGGTATTGGTATTGAGCATCCTTTCTTTAATGCGGTGATTGAAAGCTTTAAGAAATCTGCTGAAAAAGAAGGGTACGATCTTTTATTTGCTTCTAATAAAATTGGCAATGAACCTAAATCATATTTAGATCACTTTTTATATCGTGGTGTTGATGGGGTTGTGGTTGTTTGTTCTACGATGGATTCACCTCATGTTGAAAAGCTAATGGATTCTGATCTCCCTTCTGTTGTTATTGACTTAGATATAAGAGGTGCTAGTGTCGTTTTTAGTGATAATATCCATGGAAGTGAACTAGCGGTAGATTACTTGTACTCATTAGGCCATCGAAATATCGCACATATTGCAGGACATAGGCAGCTATATGTTGGTGTTCATAGATTAAAAGGTTTTATTAGTGCTATGGAGAAAAACAACCTTAGTATTCGTGAGGAGTACATCGCAGAAGGCGGTTACTTTACTTACGAAGGTGGTAAAAAAGCGATGGAACAGCTTTTACAATTAGAGGAGAGGCCTTCTGCTGTTTATGCAGCAGGTGATTTAATGGCCCTAGGTGCAATTGCTGCTATTCAAGAAAAAGGGCTGAATGTACCGGATGACATTTCGATTATCGGTTTTGATGATATTCAAATTGCACGATATATGACCCCTGGATTAACAACCATTAGACAGGATACATCCCTTATTGGCAAAACAGCAGCAGGTCTTTTACTAGACCAGATTAATGCTAAGCAAAAGCAGTTTATGTCTGTGAAAATACCTGTTACGCTCATTGAAAGAAGTTCGTGTAGACCAATTCAGTAGTATATTGGTCTACCCATCTTCTTACTATATTTTTTTAACTATTTACGAAAGCGCTTTAGTGTGTTTTGAAAACGTTATGCCCAAGCTAAAATTATCCTAATAATGAGGTGAGAAAGTGTACAAGTTAAATAAGGATCAAACATTTAAAATAGATAATTACCAGGAGCAAGCCCCTTTCTCTAGTTTCCTACCAGGTATTGCAGGGGTAGATGGGATTCCTATGTGGGTATTCTATGTAAACAGAGGACAAGGCATCGCAAGCTTTGGTATTCAAGACAAGGACCATGCAATGTTAGAGTTCATGCCTGCTGACAAGTCTTATCAGAATGTACAAGTTCAAGGATTTAGAACGTTTATAAAAGTAGTAGAGGATGGCGAAGAAAGCTTTTTAGAGCCTTTTTCTTCACAGAATAATAAAAAGAACAATATCGAAGAAAAGATGACCATTTCAGAAAATGTTCTAGAGCTTGAATTTATTCATAAAACACTTGAATTGAAGCTAAAGGTAGAATACTTTATATTACCGGAAGCCGCAGTTGCTGGTCTTGTCCGACAGGTTACCTTAACGAACCTTTCTGAAAAAACGAGAGACATCGAGATTTTAGATGGTTTACCGGCAATCTTCCCAAGCGGAGTGCCTAATATGGCTTATAAAGAGTTAGGAAATACGGTCAAAAGCTGGTTTGATGTTGTGAATGTAGACGAGAATATTCCTTTTTATAGATTAAGAGGTAGTATCGAAGACTCCTCTGAAGTAAAAGAAATTCATCAAGGGAATTTCTATATGAGCTTTTCTCGTAGTCCTCAAGGTGAAGAGAAACTGCTTAAACCTATTATTGATCGAGAGGTTATCTTTGGTTCTGATACGTCCTTACAGGTTCCGCATCAATTTTTAAATCAACCGATAAGTACATTATTAGAGCAGCCCAATCAAACAACAAATAAAGTATCCTGTGGTTTTTCTGCTGAAAAAGTGGAGCTTGGCTCAAATGAACAAGTGGAATTCCACACGGTCATTGGATATGCAAAGAATTTAGATACAGTCCAATCCTATGTGAAAGATACTTTCACTATTTCAAAACTAGAAGAGATGCAGGAACGGGCAAAGGATATCACTGATTCAATTACGAGTAAGATTAAGACCCGCACTGGGCAACCGTTATTTGATGCCTACGCACAACAGAGCTTTTTAGATAATGGCTTAAGAGGTGGTTTTCCAATCATCTTTGAAAAGGAAGCTCAGAATAAAGTCTATTACTTGTTTTCAAGGAAGCATGGCGACTTGGAAAGGGATTATAACTTTTTCTCTATCAGTCCTACTTATTATTCTCAAGGAAATGGAAACTATCGTGACATTAATCAGAATCGCCGTTGTGATGTATTTTTTGAGCCTAAGGTGGAAGATTACAACGTCAACTTATTTATGAATCTTATTCAACTAGATGGCTATAATCCATTGGCTGTTAAAGGTGTTCGATTTATGATAAAGGGTCACTTTCCAGTCTCGGAGTTTGTTGATAACGGAGAGGAAAAGCTAGATGAGTTTTTCAAGAAGAGTTATACACCTGGGGAGTTAAAGCATTTTATAGAAGATGAAAACATTCCATTAACTTCTTCTTTTGAAAAGCTCTTATCGAGTGCTTTGGTAGCCTCTGATGAACTTGAGCAAGCAGAGTTTGGCGAAGGTTATTGGATGGATCACTGGACTTATAATTTGGATTTAGTGGATAGCTATTTGGCTATTTATCCTGATAAAGAAAAGCCATTCTATTTCAATAAATCGTACAAGTATTTTGAAAGTCCTGTAAGAGTAAAGAATCGTCAGGAAAAGTATGTAGTTAGTAATGGAAAGCTACGTCAGTACCATGCTGTGGAAAAAATGAAAGAAAAAGTTGAAAAGGCAGCTGCAAATAATGGCGTACTATGGATAAAGAATAACTTTGGCGAAGGCGATATTTATTATACTAGTCTCTATTCAAAACTCGTTGTTCTCGCGTTAGTTAAAACAGCAACGATAGCTCCCTATGGTTTGGGAATTGAAATGGAAGGAGACAAACCAGGATGGAATGATTCTCTAAATGGCTTGCCAGGTATGTTTGGAGCAAGTACTTCAGAGTTATTCGAGCTTAAGCGATTAATTGACATGCTTCTACGTGTCGAAAGTGGTGATGAAGTTGCGTTACCAGTAGAAGTAAGTGAGTTTCTTGGTCGTATAGTAGAAGAGTTAACGACACTCGATGGTGGACCAGGTTCTGATGAAAGCGAGTCTCGCTATTGGAATAAGGTGACGTCACATAGAGAACATTATCGTGAAACGATCTACGCTGGCATCAGCGGAGAAGAGGTTTCCTATACACTCGAAGAAATGAAGCAATCCTTATTGGTATTAAAAAAACGAGTGGAAAAAGGAATTGAGAGAGTTCAGTCTGATGCTGATCCATTAATTCCAACATACTTTTATTTTGAACCGAAGGCAGATATAACTGATGTATCGGTCGACCGGTCTGATATTGAGTGGTTGCCTAGAGCAGTTACACCATTTTTAGAAGGTGTTGTAAAGCAACTGAAGGTGACGGAACAGTCAGAGCTTGCTAAGGAGCTTTATGATACGGTAAAGAAATCGGATATTTATGATCAGAAGCTCAGCATGTATAAAACATCGATGAGTATTGCTGAGGAACCATTAGAGCTCGGGCGGGCAAAGTCCTTTACTCCAGGGTGGTTGGAAAACGAATCGATCTTCTTGCATATGGAGTATAAGTATCTGTTAGCTACATTAAAAGCAGGTTTAACTGACGAGTTTTTTGAGGATATGAAAAAAGCGTTAATCCCTTTCTTAGATCCAGAAGTCTATGGCAGAAGCATTCTTGAAAACTCTTCGTTTATTGCAAGCAGTGCAAATCCGAATGCCGATTTACATGGCCAAGGTTTTGTTTCGCGACTAAGTGGTTCAACCATTGAATTCATGAATATGTGGTTTGTAATGATGGCAGGTGAGAAGCCGTTCCTTCTCAAAGAAGGTCAACTTTCCTGTCAATTGTCACCGACGCTTCCAGGATGGATGTTCGATGATAATGGGGAAGTCTCCTTTACCTTCCTTGGAGTGACAGAGGTGGTCTATGTGAATAAAGAAAGGGTCAATACGTATGGAGTGGATGGCGTCTCTCCAACAAGTATTGAAATTACGTTTGACGATGGTACAACTAAGCACGTTGAACCTACTGAAGTAGTGGGGGACCTAGCAGTTGCCGTTCGTAATGGTGACGTTAGCAAAATAGTTGTTCGTTTGAGCTAGGACAAACTTTACTATTAATTAAATTAAAATAAACTCCACATACGAAAAGACCTGCAATCGAAATTGCAGGTCTTTTTCCCTTTTAACTAAGGGCGATTAAAGCTTAAATGAACTCTTCAATGAAACGATTAAGTTAAACACAGGGTGACCCTTCGTTGTCTCTTTTGGATCGACATTGAAGTAGCCGTGTCTGAAGAATTGGAACTTCTCTTGTGGACTTACGTCTTTCATATTCGGTTCAACGAAGCCTTTTAATACTTCCAGAGAGTTAGGGTTTACTTGATCTAAGAACGTTTTTTCCTCTGCTGGTTCTGTTGTTTCTTCTACTTCTTCTTGCGTTTCGCTCAGTAAAAGTGGCTCGAATAGATTGAATTCAGCTGGAACGGCTTGAGTTGCTTCAACCCAATGCAATGTTCCTTTTACTTTACGACCAGTGAAGCCTGATCCACTCTTTGTCTCTTGGTCATACGTACAATGGATTTCAACCACGTTTCCGTCTGCATCTTTGATGACGTCTTCACACTTAATGAAGTACGCATGCTTTAGACGAACTTCGTTACCAGGGAAGAGGCGGAAGTATTTCTTTGGAGGGTTCTCCATAAAATCTTCTTGTTCAATATAGATTTCTCTTGAAAATGGGATTTGTCTTGTTCCCATATCTGGGTTTTCAGGGTTGATTTCCGCATCAAGCATTTCAACTTGTCCTTCTGGATAGTTAGTGATGACTACTTTTAACGGGCGAAGGATGCCCATTGTACGAGGAGCTTTCAATTTTAAGTCCTCTCGTACAAAGTAATCAAGCATTTGAGAGTCTACTGCTCCCCATCCTTTTGAAACACCAGTCTCACGGACAAATGTACGGATTGCCTCAGGTGTATAACCTCTTCTTCTAAGACCAGAAATCGTTGGCATACGCGGGTCATCCCAGCCATCTACAAATCCTTCATCAACGAGCTGCTTTAATTTACGTTTACTCATAACCGTATTTGTAATGTTTAGGCGGCCGAACTCGATTTGTTGTGGTACACTTTGGGTTTCACATTGTTCAATGATCCAATCATAAAGAGGGCGTTGATCTTCAAATTCTGTTGTACAGATTGAATGAGTTACACCTTCAATTGCATCTTCTAATGGGTGAGCGAAGGCATACATTGGATAAATGCACCACTCATCCCCAGTGTTGTGGTGTGTTGTATGAGAAATACGATAAATAACAGGATCTCTTAGGTTGATGTTAGGTGAGCTCATATCAATTTTTGCACGTAATACTTTTTCCCCGTTTCCAAAATCGCCTTTACGCATGCGCTCAAATAAGTCTAAATTCTCCTCAATTGAACGATTGCGATAAGGGCTGTCTTTCCCAGGCTCTGTTAATGTTCCTCGGTATTCACGGATTTCATCAGCTGAAAGATCATCGACATATGCTTTTCCTTTGTTAATAAGCAAGACCGCTCTCTCATACATCTCTTTGAAATAATCTGAAGCGAAAAAGAGGCCATCCCAGTCATAGCCGAGCCATTTCACATCTTCTTTAATGGCATGGACATATTCTGAATCCTCTTTGAGTGGGTTCGTGTCATCAAAACGCAAATTTGTTTTTCCATCAAATTCATCTGCTAGATCAAAGTTAATGACGATCGATTTAGCATGTCCGATATGTAGGTAACCATTTGGTTCTGGTGGGAAACGAGTCATAACATGGTTTCGTTTGCCGGAATCTAAGTCTTCTTTTATGATATTTCGTATAAAATTGGAAGAAGTATGTTCCATGTTTTTTCACGCCTTTTCTTATTATGAATTGTGTATAGAATGTTTTTCCATCATACACTGTGTAATAGAGAATATTGTATCACATGTCCGTGTTTGAACAAATGCTAGGCTTTATATTTGCCGGGGTTTTAGAGGTTTTTTTATGTAGAAAACATTATTCTTACCCGAATCGGTTAGAAGTATGTAATCGATAAAAAATAAACGTACCATATTAACCTAAACATGTAGCAATATTTCATATAGCCCATAGGATAAGGATAGGAGTCTAGCAGGAGGAGAGGCGTATAATATGTATTATTCTAGGGTTACGAATGGTCAAGTGCAAGTTGTAGCTTATGCACAGGGAGATGTAACGGGAGACGGTGTTATCGATCAGGTGTATTTAACTGGTATACAAACGCCTGATAGTCCTTTTATACAGAATATCACTCTAGTTGTTCAAGACGGGAGTACAGGCTTCATGTCGAGTGTCGCACTTAGTGATAATACGGGCTATGATCCTACTTTGTTTTTAGGCGATTTTACCGGAAACGGAGTTGATGATATTTTTATAAGTATTAATACGGGCGGCAGCGGAGCGATTATGTATCATTTCATTTATTCCTACCTTGATAACAAGGCTCAACTGCTGTTTGATTTTAATGTGTATAATGAGCAGTATCAATATGAAGTCACGTACCAAGATTATTATAAAGTCGAAGTCATTAGCCTCATAAATAATACAAAATACATCATTGATCTCTCAACTCGAGATAGTGATTATTTAAATGAAATATATGATGAAAACGGTTTGCTGTTCAGTCCGATCAGCGGTTTTGTCAATCCTTTAAGTGGTCTATATCCAGTCGATTTTAATTCAGATGGTGTGTATGAGCTACTTGCTTATCAAAAAATTGCAGGGAGATACAATGCTGACTCTCTTGGGTATGTCTTGAACACTTTAGGGTGGAATGGTCAAAACTTCGGGCTGGAGAATCAAAATGTTGCGATTTGGGGTACTGCAAATGATTAAAGGGCCACAGACAGCGACCACTATATGCAAAATATGACGCCCATGTAGGGTGTCTTTTTTGCATTTCTGCACATAGTGAAGGATGCCACTGAATTTACGTAAATTTTATTAGTGAAGTGTTTTTGTCATGGTACATCCTCGTATAGTCATAATCTGAATAAGTAAAACAATACGAGGGGGGATGTGTAAGATGGTTAATGAGTTTCAACCAGAATGGAATACACATTGGTATAGGAACAGTCCTTACCATTCGTCTCAATGGCAGGGTTATGGTTACCAAAACGATGATCAACCGCAATATAATCCATACCCATTTCAACAAGGGTATCAGGTGCAATATAACCCATACCCATTTCAACAAGGGGGGTATCAACTGCAATACAACCCATACACACTTCAACAAGGATACGAGTTGCAAAATAATCCATACACACATCAACCATATACTCCGACTTATTATGATCAACATGAGAGCTACAATCTTGATTGGCGTCAAAGTTGGAGAGAGTGGGAGGATCTCGGTTCCCCTCCACGTGGATTTAGGGGGTCACCTACTGTAGCATCATGGCAGGCTAACCGACTTGATTGTTTCGTTCGAGGAAACAACAATAATATGTGGCATAAATGGTGGGACGGGGCAAGGTGGAATAATTGGGAGGACCTAGGTTCGCCAAGGGGTGGTTTAAGAAGCTCACCGGAGGCCGTTTCATGGGGACCAAATCGGATTGATTGTTTTGCAAGAGCTGGAAGGGATACGATGTGGCATAAATGGTGGGACGGTTCAAGGTGGAGAGAATGGGAAGATCTTGGAGCTCCTCGGCCTGGATTTACAGGGAAACCTGCTTTGGCCTCATGGCAAGCAAATCGATTAGATTGCTTTGTACAAGGGAACGATAACAACCTTTGGCACAAATGGTGGGACGGGGCAAGGTGGAGCAGTTGGGAAAATCTCGGTGCTCCAAGGGGAGGATTAAATGGTTCCCCAGGTGCTGTCTCTTGGGGACCAAATCGAATTGATTGTTTTGTTCGAGGCAGGAACAATCGAATGTGGCATAAATGGTGGGATGGCTCAAGGTGGAGTGGGTGGGAAGATCTCGGATCACCACAGGGAGGGTTTGATGGCTCACCGGCTGTTTCTTCTTGGGCACCTAACCGACTAGATTGTTTTGTAAGAGCTAGGAACAATCGAATGTGGCATAAATGGTGGAACGGCTCAAGGTGGAGTAACTGGGAGAACCTCGGAGCCCCACAAGGAGGAATTCGTTCTTCCCCAGGAGCTGTGTCATGGGGATTGAACCGGATTGATTGTTTTGCAAGGGGAAGAAATGATGGTATGTGGCATAAATGGTTTGCATAAGGAGGAGCGTATACACTTCTTTTTAATAGCTTATAACCAAGCAGATATGACAACTGTCATATCTGCTTCTTGACGTTCATGACTTCTTTGCCGCATCTGTTTCTTTTATGATTAAGTTAATTAAATAGTTCCCATAATAAATTAAAAGCTGTTATCAAGGGGGAAGTCATGAGTAGTAATTCAAAGTTATCTCAACTCAAAAAAAGTATTGCGCCATTTGAAAAATCAGATATTAAATCAAGCTTAAAACAAATATTGAATACGGTTCCACCGTTTTTCTTATTATGGTTTTTAGCGTATCAAAGTTTATCCATTTCAATCTGGTTAACCTTTGCATTTGCCGTTGTAGCAGCAGGATTTGTTGTTCGCATCTTCATTATTTTTCATGATTGTTGTCACGGGTCATTTTTCAAAAGTAAAAAGCTTAATAATATAGTTGGTACCATTACGGGTGTCATTACGATGTTCCCTTACGAAAAGTGGAAACGTGAGCATTCGATTCACCATGCAACAAGCAGTAATTTAGCTAAACGTGGCACGGGTGACGTGTGGATTATGACGGTAGATGAGTATGTATCAGCCTCATTTAAGGAAAGATTGGCATATCGTCTATATCGCAATCCAATTGTGATGTTTGGACTTGGTCCACTTTACTTGTTCTTGATTACAAATCGCTTCAATCGTAAAGATGCTAGAAAGAAAGAAAGACTAAATACACATTTGATTAACGTTTCAGTCGTGGCTGTTTATTCCGTGCTCATCTGGTTAATTGGATGGCAGGCGTTCTTGCTTGTTCAAACACCTATTTTATTCGTATCAGGTTCACTTGGAATTTGGTTATTTTATGTGCAACATCAATTTGAAGACTCTTACTTTGAAAATGAAGAAGAGTGGGATTATGTGAAAGCTGCTATAGATGGAAGTTCGTATTATAAACTCCCAAAAGTATTACAATGGGTGACAGGGAATATTGGCTACCATCATGTACATCATTTAAGTCCTAGAGTTCCGAATTACAACTTAGAAAAAGTTCATGAAACAACACCACCACTGCAACAAGCGACAACGATTACTGTGGGATCAAGTTTACAATCGATTCGTTTCCGTCTATATGACCAAAAAAGCAAAACGTTTGTGAGTTTTAAACAAGTAGCACACCTACTTCCTAAGGCAAAATCAAATGTAGAGTTGAAAAAGAGGCAAACGAACCTTCAAACTAATAATAAATAGTTCAATGAAAAGCCGTTCAATCACCATTGAATGGTTTTTCGTTGCTTCAAGGACAAAAAAAGGAAATTTATTGTATGATAAAAGTATCATCTAAATAAAGAAAGGAGGTCATTATGCAAAGTTGGTATAATATCTTCCCTAAAAATACGGGGCTAAGCGTGTACGTATGGATTATTTTTTGTTTATTACCATTCTACTTCATCTTTAGGTCATCTTCGGCTATAGAAATCATCTTTGGTATTATTATGATCTTATTGTTCTTTGTTTCGTACCGTCTATCGTTTATTTCTAAAGGTGGGCTCGTCTATTTATGGGTAGGAATTGAGATGGCGATAAGTATTGGTATGAGCTTATTTTACGGGTATGTTTATTTTGCTCTTTTCCTCGCCTTTTTCATAGGGAATATTAAAAGTAAAGTGGGTTTTTTCACCCTTTATGTCACGCACTTGTTAACAACGATTATTGCAGCGAGCTTAAGTTTTTTCACTCAAAATGAACTGTTTTTTGCTCAATTTCCTTTTATTATTATTTCGATTATCGGTGTGATTTTGTTGCCCATTAATTCGTATAATCGAAACAAACGTGAAAAGTTGGAAGGACAATTAGAAGATGCAAACAAACGAATCTCTCAACTTATCGTTATTGAAGAACGGCAACGGATTGCCCGTGATTTACATGACACACTTGGTCAAAAATTATCTCTTATTGGGTTAAAAAGTGATTTGGCTAAGAAATTAATTGAGATCAACCCGGAGAATGCAAAAGTTGAATTAAGTGATATTAATCAAACAGCGAGGACAGCATTGAAAGAAGTTCGTGAAATGGTGTCTGATATGCGTGGGGCAAAGCTAGAAGATGAAATCATTCATATGCAGCAAATTTTAAAAGCAGCCCAAATGGAATTCATCCTTGAAGGGAATGCCAAATTATCGAATACCCCCTTGTTAGTCGAAAATGTCGTGAGTATGTGTTTGAAAGAGGCAGTGACCAATGTCATTAAGCATAGTCAGGCTACTTCTTGTAAATTAGTGATCCAAGAGCTAGATGAAGAACTTCAAATTATTGTACAAGATAATGGCATTGGGATATCAGAGGACGAGGGTTCAACGGAAGGAAATGGACTGAGGGGAATTAGAGAACGGTTAGAGTTTGTAAATGGCAGTGTGGACATCTCAGCATCAGATGGGACTACTCTTGATATTCGAGTACCAAATATCATTCAACAAAGGACATAGGGGGGATTGACTTGATTCGAATAGTAATTGCCGAAGATCAGCGAATGTTGCTAGGGGCTCTCAGTTCTTTACTTGATTTGGAAGAAGATATGGAAGTGGTTGGGAAAGCACGGAACGGTGAAGAAGCTTTAGTCTTAGTGAAGCAGCACCAACCTGATATTTGTATCATGGATATTGAAATGCCAATGAAAAGTGGACTTGATGTAGCAGAAGAATTGATCGATCAACCATGTAAAGTCATTATCTTAACCACCTTTGCACGCGCCGGTTATTTTGAACGGGCCAGAAATGCAGAGGTGAGCGGCTATTTGTTAAAAGATAGTCCTAGTGAAGAACTAGCAAACTCGATTCGTATCATCATGGACGGCAGGAGGATTTATGCCCCAGAATTAATCGATTTGGCTTACGATGATAAAAATCCCCTTACGAATCGTGAAAAGCAGGTCATGGAGTTAATTGCTGAAGGGAAAAGCACTAACGAGATCGCAAGTGAGCTTTATCTGACAAATGGTACGGTGCGCAATTATATTTCAGTCATACTGGATAAGCTTGATGTAGGTAACAGAATCGAAGCAATTTCGAGGTTTAAAGAGAAGGGTTGGTTTAAATAGCGGAATGCTTTGTTAAAAGTCAGATGCACTCTTTCTTATCGAGGGAAGCACTGACTTTTTTGTGCCTACATTTGGATCGGTTTTCAAGCAAAATGCTGAGAAATTTAAATATAAGCCAGCCGTAATTTTCTGTAGGAGATGACCAAAGGATGACGTATCGATTTTAAGTGAAGATGTGATTGAATTTTGTAATGGCAGGTTAGCCAGTTATAAGAAACCAAGAACGATTGAATTTGTCGATGAGTTGCCAAGAAACCCATCTGGCAAGGTCTTAAAAGTAGAGCTTCGAGAGACTTACAGGAAAGCTCATCAAACGAAATAAACTGCGCCCTTATCACATCATGTGATAAGGTTTTTTCTTATTCTTTAAATGTCCATTTCAAATAAGAAATGGATACTGCCTTTATCCAATAGAGCATATAGTATATAAAGTTTACATCGTATAAAAAGAGTTAACATGCAGGGGGCGATCACATGAGAAACAAGAAGAGAAAGAAGCCGAACATTCTTATCTTAATGGTGGACCAGCAACGGTATCCCGCAGTGTATGAAACGAACGAATTAAAAAAATGGTGTGAAGAAAACTTAACAGCACAAAAACTGTTACGTAAAAATGGGATGGTATTTAAAAATCATTATGCTGGTAGTACCGCCTGTTCCCCGAGTAGGACCACATTATATACGGGACAATACCCTTCCCTGCACGGAGTCACTCAAACCACTGGGGTCGCTAAGGGAGCATTTAACCCAGATGTTTTTTGGCTCGATCCTAATACTGTACCGACCATGGGGCATTATTTTCGCGCAGCTGGATATGATACTTTTTGGAAAGGTAAGTGGCATGCATCGGATGAAGATATTTTAATTCCAGGTACTCATGATGCCTATTCTAGCTATAACACAAATACGGGAGTCCCTGTGAAAGACAAGGTAAAAATGTATAAACAAGCAAATCGCCTTGATGCTTTTGGATTTTCTAGCTGGATCGGACCTGAACCTCATGGAACAGACCCGCGTAACTCTGCTTCTTCTGCGGCTAAGGGTATGAGTGGGCGTGATCAGGTTTATGCAGAAGATACGGTGAAGCTGATAAAGTCTTTAGATAAGAAGAGTCAAAAAATAGAAGAACAAAAGCCGTGGTTTATTATGTGTTCATTGGTAAATCCTCATGATATCGCTTTGTACGGTGTACTAACGGCTGTACAGCCAACTTTTCATTTTGAGGTCGATCAAACACTGCCATTTATTCCGCCAGCTCCTACGGTAGAGGAGTCATTAACAACTAAACCGAGAGCACAGGAGAGCTATCGTTACACTTACCCTAGAGCCCTTCAGCCGATTATCGACAATAATTTTTACAGACAGCTGTATTACAGCCTACAAAAGAAAGCAGATCAAGAGATGAAAAAGGTTTTTAAAGCTCTTAAACAATCTAGTTTTTATGAAGATACAATTGTGATCTTTACCTCTGACCATGGTGAACTGCTAGGGGCACATGGGGGATTGCATCAAAAGTGGTATAACATGTACGAAGAATCTATCCACGTTCCGCTCATTATTCATAATCCGCTTCTTTTCGAGCAGGATGAGGAAACGGATATGCTGACGAGTCATGTTGATATTCTGCCTACATTATTAGGGTTATCAGGAGTGAAGGTAGAAAAGGTGCAGGATAAGCTTGCAAAAAGTCATACAGAAGTAAGGCCTTTGGTTGGAAAGGATCTAACCCCGTTAATAAAAGGGTCAGAGGCGTTTCAAGAGGCAGATGAACCTCTTTACTTTATGACGGATGACGATGTCACTAAGGGCCTGAATCAAACAACCGCTAGAGGAGAGCCTTATCAGTCGGTTCTTCAGCCTAATCATATCGAAGCGGTTATTGCTAAACTTCCGAGTGGAAAGAGAAGCGAGAAGGAAATCTGGAAGTATGCCCGATATTTTGACAATCCTCAGTTCGATGATGATCAAACAAGAAAGCAAGTGCCTGATGAATTTGAATTATATAATCTTACTCAAGATCCGTTTGAAGAAAGAAATTTAGCCAACCCTGAACATGCTACAGAACTGACTGGGCGCATACAAAAGGTTTTAAGTGCGATCTTAGCCGAACAATCTAAACAAAAACGACTCCTTCCAATAGATAATTAGTAGCATCTAGGTTAGCTCAATTAAAATTATATGATGATAATTTTCTAGAAAGGCAAAAGGTTATACCGATAAAAAGTGAGACCGTTATTGTAGTTAAAAACACTCCCCACCTTATGGTGAGGAGTGTTTTATTTATGACTAGAAAATAAAAGACCTTTTAAGTCATATCCACTGCTCCTTGAAAAGAATGTTACCCGGCTTTTTTTATAAATTTGCTTTTTGATCAAATTATTGGGAAGACTTATCAACGGCACACTAAATTATAGATAGAATAATTCTTTAAAAATAACTAAATGGTTAACAATTTCTAGAGTCGGGTATTGGATGAAATAGATAAAAAAAAATAACGAGGAGGTATATTTCATGGAAAAGAAAATTATTGGCGGTGTATTTAAAGATCAATTTGATGCCGTAAATGTAATTGAGCAATTAGAAAGAAATGGTTACAACCGGAAAGATATTTCTATTTTCGCTAAAGATGACGGGATCTCAGAGGCAATTGAAGAAAAAACAGATATTGAGGTTTCAGGAGATTCTAAGAAAAAAAATAATCGAGGCGAAAAGGCAGGGAAAGGATTCGGAATTGGTGCGGGAGCTGGTGCTGTATTAGGTGGTATTGCTGGTCTTGGTTTACTTGCTATTCCTGGAGCTGGTCCAATCGTGGCAGCTGGTCCGATTGCCGCAGCAATTGAAGGTGGCTTAATTGGCGCTGGTGGTGGTGGTCTTGTAGGAGCAATGACTGGAGCAGGTCTCACAGAAGATCAGGCAAAAGAATATGATAAATATTTGAATGAAGGGCATATTGTAATTCTAGTTGAAGCTGATAAAACACAAGAAGAAAATGTGTTTAATACTTATACAAGTAACAACACAAGAAATTCTCATATGTACCCAAGTTATCAAGGTAGAACAGATACCTTTTAATTAGTTTACTAAATCTTATTGTAATAGAATACGTTATCAAAAAAGGGTCCTATGAATAGGTCCCTTTTTTCGCGAGGTGAAGTAAAAGTGGTTAGCTATTAATCTTAAAAAAGAATTTAAAAAAAGCGATATTTACCAAATCAGCGATCTATACAGAGACTCGCCTAGGTGTATAAAGAGGGTGATAAAAAGCTCGGTTTACTTTTTAGAATAATGGAAATAAATACATAGAGAGGTTTGAGTTAGTAGATTAAATGAAATTAATACCATAAAGGAGGTTACTATGGAACATTCAAACTCTATCAATAACATGCACGCTTACTCCAGGCGTAATTTCTGGTCCGGTATTTTATTTGGTTTAGGTTTAATTGCTTTCATTGATGAAATGGTATTTCATCAACTTTTGAACTGGCATCATTTTTACGATTTGTCGACTACAGATATCGGGTTGATCTCAGATGGGTTATTTCATGCCTTTAGCTGGTTTGCAACAATTGGCGGCCTTTTCTTATTTGCTGATTTAAGACGCCGTCATGCAGTGAATATTAAACGGTGGTGGGGCGGGGTCTTTCTTGGTGCCGGAGTGTTTCAGCTGTATGATGGGATCATTCAGCATAAGGTGATGCGTATTCACCAGATTCGCTATGTGGAAAATGTCATTGTGTATGATTTGGTATGGAATATCGGAGCAATTGTCATGATCATTATTGGTATTGTTCTTGTTAAGCGATCTAATCAATCAAGACAAGTAAAGGGGGAATAATTCATGGAAGGTCATCATCATCACCAACACGCTATGGAGCAGAACGGGTTTGTCCTAGCTGAGTGGATTTTAGCCTCTCCCTTTATTGTACTCTTTATTTTATATTTAGCCGCTGTCATGATATCTAATCGTACTCATAAAAAATGGCCCGTCTATCGAATTGGGTTGTGGACGGCTGGAACAGCTTTAGCGGTCATTTCTGTTCTAGGTCCGTTAGCTAAGCTTGCTCATGGGGATTTTGTTTGGCATATGGCCGGGCATCTATTTTTGGGAATGCTCGCACCTCTCTTCATGGTTCTTGCAGCGCCTATGACCTTGTTCTTACGTACACTGCCTACCCATGCTGCTAGAAAGGTAACAAACGTATTACGAACGAGAGTAGCAGCGTTTTTTACAGACCCAATTATTGCTTCTCTATTAAATGTAGGAGGACTTTGGATTCTCTATACGACAGACCTCTATCTGATGATGCACGAGATTGTGGCTCTACATATCTTTATTCATTTCCACGTTTTTTTAGCTGGATATCTATTTACGGTTTCAATGATCTATATCGATCCGATGCCTCATATAAGGAGCTATCTTTATCGTTCAGTAGTATTGGTCCTTGCACTAGCAGGCCATGGGATTTTATCAAAATATATTTATGCTAACCCTCCTCAAGGAGTGGAAAGAGCCCAAGCGGAAAGTGGAGGAATGTTAATGTATTACGGCGGAGATGCTGTTGATATCATCATTATTTTCATCCTTTGCTTGCATTGGTATAAGGCAACAAAGCCTAAAGTACAGATGAGTAAGCAATCACCTGCTGAAATTGTGTAAGAGAGCTTGTTCATATTATGTTCATAAACCTTCGTTATAATAGAGTGAGCACGTATTCTAAATAAACAGAGGTAAGAAGATGAAACATAAGGCATTAACGGTATTAATTATAGAGGACGATCCTCATATTGCTGAGCTGATTCAAATATATATGGAGAAACTAGGCTATTTGACGCTCATTGCCTATGACGGGGAAGAAGGTCTTGAAGCGTATTTTGACTCTTATCCTAATTTTATTTTCCTAGATATTATGCTGCCCAAGGTAAACGGGTGGGAAGTGTGCCGAGACATTAGAAGGGATAACCGGAAGATTCCTATTATTATGCTGACGGGAAAGGGAGAAAGCCAGGATAAGATTAAAGGGCTCGACATCGGTGCAGACGATTATGTGGTGAAGCCTTTTGATCCAAATGAATTGGTTGCTAGAATGAAGGCGGTTATGAGAAGGGCCGATCTGTTAAATGATGAGGAACAGGTTATCTCTCTCTCAGAGCTTGTTATTGATAGGAAGCAATATAAGGCAGCTGTTGGCAGTAGAGAGATGATGATGCCGCCTAAGGAAATGGATTTGATTTATTATCTTGCTAGTCACCCTAATCAAGTGTTCACTCGCCAGCAGCTACTAGATCAGATTTGGGGCTATGGGTTTGATGGAGATCCAAGAACAATCGATGTTCATATTAAACGTATTCGCGAGAAGTTAACAGAAGCTGATGCGAAATGGACGATCAAAACGATTCGTAGCGTAGGGTATAAGTTTATGGAGAAGCAAAATGATTAGACATCAAAATATTTTTACAAAGCTGTTCGTCACCTATTTTGTGATAATCCTTGTCTCATTTCTCTTATTTAGTTCAATCTTTCTCTATCTTTTTCATGTGAACATGTATGATGACTTTAAAGAGGGGTTTGATTATTCAAAAGCGAAGATTGAAGGACACTTCGATTTGGCAGTAACGGAAGGCTGGAGTGAGGAGGTCCTTGATGCCTCACTCGACATCAGTTTGAGTCAAATGAATAATAGCATCTTTATTTACAATTCAGAGGCAAACCGTGTATATCAATCGAGCTATGATCAAGCCCCACACCTTAAAGTCAATGTACATATGGTTGAAGACCTGCTTAGCGGAGGGGAACTAGCTGAAGGGATGAGGGTGGATAACCGTCTTGT
Organism: Alkalihalophilus sp. As8PL; assembly: GCF_040939795.1. Lineage (GTDB taxonomy): Bacteria > Bacillota > Bacilli > Bacillales > Bacillaceae_D > Alkalihalophilus > Alkalihalophilus lindianensis. Next base: position 1,519,122 of record NZ_CP162551.1, on the reverse strand, counting down.
TTATACGTTAGCCGAACCGATTGATGTCAATGCCCCCACACCTCATGTCATGGTCATGGTGTATTATGAATTAGATCATCAGTATAAACAAGTGCTGATCATGATTGGTTTAACCTTCACGATCACTATGTCACTTACAGGGTTTATTCTCTGGTTTATCTCAACAAGGCTGACGGCTCCCTTAAGAGAGATGAATCAAATTGCCCTTCAATTAGCTAAAGGCGATTTTTCTCAACATGTACGAGTTGCTACGAATGATGAGATTGGCCAGTTAGGAACGACCTTTAATTACATGGCAAAAGAGCTCGAGAATATTGAACAGATGAGAACGGACTTTATTACAAATGTGTCCCATGACTTAAGGTCGCCGCTCACATCTATTAAAGGTTTTCTAACTGCTCTTCTTGATGGCACGATCACGGAGCATCGCAAAAATCACTATTATACGATCATGAAAAATGAAACTGAACGGTTAAGCAAGCTGGTAAATGATCTATTAGATATGTCACAGCTTCAACATGGACATATAAAGATCAAGCCAAGTTTTTATAATTTGAGCGAACAAGTTCGTCTAATTGCAGCTAAAATGGAGCCGCAGCTTCAAGCTTCAGAGCTCTTTATTGAACTAGAGGAAGAAGCTCGCGATGTGTTTGTGTTTGCGGATCAAGACCGGATTGAGCAAGTGCTGATTAATCTAATAGAAAACGCCATCCATCATTCACCGCCCGAAAAGCCTATATACATTCACATTACTGAGGCAGGTGAGAGAGTAAAAGTGAGCATCGTGGATGTAGGAGAGGGTATCAAAAAGGAGGATCTTTTCTACATATGGGAAAGGTTTTATAAATCTGATAAAGCTCGCTCCAAAAAAGTCGGAACGGGAGTAGGACTGTCGATCGTTAAATCGATAATTGAGCTTCACCAGTCTTCCATTCATGTTAAAAGTGAGGTGGGATTAGGAACAACCTTCACGTTTACATTGCCGCAATCGAATAAGAAAGATGGAGTATAGAAAAGGTTGGCTTTATAGCTAGCCTTTTTTTGTTCATCTTGTGTTCATATTAGAGTGATAATCTATATTTGAAGTTAGGAAGCTAGAAATTATACAAGCTTGAAATTTGCTGAAAGAAAAGAGGAGAATACATGAAAACGATTGCTACATTTGCCTCGAACCGAAAAGGGGTGTGGATCATTTTACTTACCTGGGTCATTATTGCAGGAGTGCTGAGTCTCGCACCTTCTGCGAATGACTACACGGTAAATACTGGTGAAAATGATCTTCCAAAAGAGGCCCAATCGGTAATTGCGAAAGAGAAAATCAACCACTATTTTCCTGAGGATAAGGGAATGCTCGGCTTACTCGTTTTTCAAAATGAATCTGGGTTTGAGGAATCTACGTTCACAGAGGTCGATCAAGTAAGTGAGTGGATTGGGGAAGAAATCCCCGAAGAACGGTTAGAGTCTGCTATACCATTTCATCAGTTTCCAGCTCATGCGAAGGAGATGTTCTTATCAGAAGATGGTACGACGCTTGTCCTTCCTTTAATGCTTGCAGACCAACTTGAGATGGATGAAATCAATGAGACTGTCATAGCTATAGAAGAGTACAGTTCAACTGTTCTTGATAATGGGAAGCTGATGATCACTGGACCAGCAGGGATTGCTTCAGACACAATTGCTATTTTCTCGAATGCCGATCTCGTTTTATTATTTTCAACGATTGTATTAGTTCTGATCTTATTAATTGTGATATATCGTTCACCATTGCTTGCTATTATTCCATTAGTAGCTGTTGCGTTTGTGTATCAGGTGGTGGATCGAGTGCTCGGTATGTTAGCTGCCCAAGGAGCACTTACGATTGAATCACAATCCTTATCGATTGTCATGATCCTTCTATTTGGGGCAACGACAGACTACAGTTTATTTGTCTTTTCACGTTTTCGTGAAGAGCTAAGAAAGCGAGAAAATAAACATGAAGCAATGGATGCTGCTGTCAAAGAAGTGGCCGAGCCGATCTTCTTTAGCGGAGGAACGGTATTTGCTGCGATGCTTGTTTTGTTACTAGCTCAATATGGGCCTTATCAAAACTTTTCACTCGTCTTTGCGATTACGATTGCTGTTGTTCTGCTTGCAGGATTAACCTTAATTCCGGCTCTCTTCACGATTGTCGGCCGCCGTTCATTCTGGCCTTTTATTCCGAAAGTGGGAGAAGAGACTTTAGAGAAAAATCGCTTCTGGACAGCGATCGGATCCTTTGTGACTAAAAAGCCTCTGTTAGCAGGTGGCTTAGTGCTTATTTTCTTATTAGTGAATGCGTCTAATGTGTTTAATGCTCAGTACTCATTTAATATTATTCAATCGTTTCCTGAAGACATGAAGTCAAGAATAGGGTTTGAACAGCTAGAAGAACGTTTTCCTCCTGGAGAGCTGGCGCCGATCTCTATTTTAATAGAAGCAGAACAAGGATTTTTATTGACAGATGCAGAGCTTGACTCCATTGAAGCTTTAAATGAACAGCTCCTCCTAATTGATGGGGTAGATTCGACTTCTCTGCCTGATAGAGAGCAAATAAGAGAAGGGAGTGCACATGGAGGAAGTGTATTAAATGAAACAGGAGAAGCATTGAAGTTTGATATGATCTTAAGGATGAACCCTTATGATCAGGCGTCACTTGATGTAGTGGATGAGTTAATTGATAGGAGAGGTGAGCTGCTCCTTGAAAGCGAACTTGGTGCCGAGTATGAACTCTATATAGGCGGCGAAACAGCTAAATCAGCTGACATCCGAGCACTAAGTAATTGGGATACGTTCGTTATTATCGTTACGGTCACGCTTGTTATTTTTGTCATGCTTATTTTCCATACTAGATCACTAGTTGCACCATTGTATATGATGGCGACGATCCTACTATCATATGCTTCAGCCTTAGGACTAAGCTGGTTTTTCTTTGAAACTTTTTTTGGGTATGAGGGGATGAGCTACCGGATTCCGCTCTATGCATTCGTTTTCCTAGTCGCACTAGGAGTCGATTACAACATCATGCTTATTTCAAGAATTCGGGAGGAGAACAGAAGCTATAGTATAAGAGAAGCAACGAAACGTGGAGTAGCGTTAACAGGCGGTGTAATCTCATCAGCCGGGTTAATACTAGCAGCAACGTTTGGTGTATTAATGACGCAGCCTATTTTAGAGTTATTTATGTTTGGTTTTATTGTCTCAATCGGTATATTGCTTGATGCCTTTTTAGTAAGAGGCATGCTTGTTCCAGCGCTTGTGACCTTGTTAAAACAATGGAATTGGTGGCCGTCTAAGGCTAAGAAAGAACAAACAAAAGAGGTGTCATAATGAATAAAACGAAAGTATTACTAAGATTTTCAGCCCTTTACGCGTTAATTGGAACATTTTTAGGAAGTCATATGGCAGGAGCAGGTTCCATGTTATTTAGAGCCATTCATGCCCACATTTTGCTAGTGGGCTGGCTTTCATTATTTGCCTTTGCGATCTTCTATGCCGTATTTGCTATTCCAAAGCATTCTAAGCTTGCCGCAGCACACGTTTGGACCGCATTGATCGGAAGCTTTGGATTGACATTTGGCATGTGGATGCACTACTTTAAGCCTGAATGGGCACCAGAAACATTCAGCCTCATCTTCTACATTGTAGGAGGAACGGTGTTGATTATTAGCTTCGGACTCTTTGCTGTTATGATGTTTGTGTATGGAAGGTATTTAGGAGAAAAAGAATAGTTTCGTTTTTAAGTATTCATTGTTTCCTCCTCAGGTATAAAAAAGCCTTTACCAAAACTGGTAAAGGCTCTTTGAAGGCCAAAAGACCTCTACCTAATCATGTTTAGGAATGTAAATTATTATTTTCAGGTTGAAGTTCTGTAGTTGTACATAATTGAATAATTGTAGTTCCCCCTTGAATCTGAGATAATAAAGCAATAACAAATTGGTAGAAATGGATAAAAAGGAAGGTACATATGTCCGAGCAGAACATTACAAGGATAAACTTAGAAGGTAAGGAGCTTATCTTAATTGGTACAGCTCATGTATCTAAGCAGAGTGCTGAGGAAGTAAAACAAGTCATTGAGGCTGAACAACCGGATTCGGTATGTATTGAATTGGATGAACAGCGTTATCAATCGGTTACAGCTGGTAGTAAGTGGAAAGATATGGACATTTTTAAGGTGATTAAGGAAAAGAAAGCGACTCTCCTTTTAATGAACCTATTTATCTCATCTTTCCAAAAACGAATGGCTAAGCAATTTGATATTAAGCCAGGGCAAGAAATGATTCAGGGTATTGAGTCAGCAAAAGCGGTAGGAGCAGATCTTGTGCTTGCAGATCGTAATATTCAAATTACCTTCTCGAGAATTTGGCATGGGGTCGGGTTATGGGGCCGTGCGAAGCTTCTAATGTCGATCGTTTATAGTGTTTTTAACAATGAAGAGATTTCAGAAGAAGAGCTTGAACGTCTGAAGACAGAAGATATGCTGAACACAATGCTACATGATCTAACGGTCTCATTCCCGAGACTTAAAAAGCCGTTAATTGATGAACGAGATCAGTATCTTGCTCAAAAGATTAAAGAAGCACCAGGGGATAAAGTTGTTGCGGTTCTAGGGGCTGCCCATGTTCCGGGTATTAAAGAACAAATTAAGAAAAACCATGATCTAGATAAATTAAATGAAAGACCTAAAAAGTCAGTAGCTCCGACCATTATTGCTTGGATGATTCCACTGCTCATTTTAGGTATGATTGGATATGCTTTTTATACCAATCCTGAAGTAGGAGCAAATCTAACCTTAAGTTGGGTGCTATGGAATAGTGCTTTTGCAGCTATTGGAGCAGCCGTTGCGCTTGGTCATCCATTGACGATTGTAACGGCACTCGTTTTAGCTCCGCTGACTTCATTGTATCCGTTACTTGCAGCCGGTTGGTTCGCAGGACTTGTTGAGGCGTATATAAGAAGGCCGAAAGTGGCGGACTTTGAGAGCTTATCAGATGATGTCTACTCGGTAAAAGGATTCTGGAGCAATAATGTGACACGTATTTTGCTAGTCGTTGTCCTGACCAATCTCGGTAGTACGCTAGGCACAGTTATTGGAGGAGCAGACGTTGTACGCCAATTTATGCAGAATATTTTTGGGTAAACGTTTAAATTCTTTGTAAGTAAAAGGTAAGGTGATTGAAGGTCTGTGATTGACTTTAAAGCCGCACAGAAGTGGCCAAAGATTCCTAAGGATTTTCAGCAAAAGTTATTGCGCCTGAGTCTAGAGGATATACGTTAAACTTGAGTACTATTGTATTCTTATCAGCGTTAAATGTGCGGTTTCAATTCGCCTCAGCACCCCGATCAACATGTAAAACGCCTCACCAAGCCGGTGAGGCATTTTCTTATTCTACGTTTGCAATTCTCTCTAAAATGTCACCGTATTGTTCTTCGTATTTTTCATACACAGGCTCAACTTGTTGGCGGAAGGCCTCTAAATCTAGTTCCTCAGCTGAAACAATCTCAATTCCGTTATCTAGTAATTGTTGTTTTTGTTCTTCCTCAAGTCCTTGAGAAATCTCTCTTTGAGTTTGGGCGAATTCTTTCCCTAGAGTAATGATCGTTTCCTGGATGTCTTCGGGTAGTGATGTGTATAAGTCATCATTCATCAAAAGAGTAGCAGATGCGTAATAAAGACCCGCTTCTGTAAAATGGTCGACCTGCTCATAAACATTCGTACTCCAAATCACCCCGTATGAGAAATCTGATCCGTCAATAACGCCCTGTTGTAATCCTCCGTATACTTCCGGAAAAGCCATTGGTGTTGCATTCGTTCCAAGCGCGCTATATGTATCTAGTAAAATATCACTTTCAATGGTGCGCATTTTTAAGCCTTTAAGATCATCAGGTGTAAGTACTGGATGTTGATTGTTGGCAATATGACGTTGCCCGTTTTCCCAGAAAGCAATCCCTTTTAACCCGGCATCACTCATCTTATCAAGCAATTCTTGGCCGATTTCTCCGTCTAGAGTGTTGTAAGCATGATCTAAGTCTCTAAATAAAAACGGGAATTCAATGGCAGTAACATCTGGTACAAAGTTTGTCACGACTCCAGTGGTGATAACACTCATATCTAAGTTCTGCAATTGTACACCTTCTAATAATTCACGCTCTCCACCAAGCGCCCCGTTTCCATAAATCTCAAATTGTATTTGGCCATCTGTTGCTTCTTCTACGGCTTCTGCATATGCCTCAAAACCAAGGGAATAAGCTTCCTCAGGTGGCGCGATATGTCCTACTTTTAAAGTGATTACGTCATCATTTGCGCTGTTTTCTGCAGCCTCAGCTTCAGATGTAGCACTATCTGCGCCCCCACACGCAGTTAACCAAAGTAAACAAGTAGCTGTTGATACGACTGATAAGATTTTTCTCTTTTTCATCTTCTCTCCCCCTACTAAATCTTTAACGCTTAAAAGCGTTGAATTGATAATGTATTGCCTATTATAAACTATGTTAGATCATTTTACACTAATTATTTGAATTTTTTGTTATCTTTTTTGATCTTATTTCGCTAAGCAAAATATTTGAAAGTAAGATAAAACCTCTTTATGATAGAACAAACCGTAAAAGGATTTAATCGTTAGGAGGAATGTAAGATGAATGAACAATATAAATCTTTGTTTACTAACTATACATTTAAACGTGGATTAGAGTTGAAAAATAGAGTTATGATGGCCCCTATGACGAACTTTGCTTCTGATGAACAGGGAAAGGTAACTGATGCTGAATTGGATTACTATAGAGAACGTTCAGGTGGTGTAGGAGCGGTTATTACGGCTGTTGCTTACGTAACACGTGATGGAAAAGGATTTCAAAATGAAATTAGTGCCGATTCAGATGAAATGATCCCAAGCTTAAAGAGATTAGCAGACACGATTAAAGGAGAAGGAGCGAAAGCTATTCTGCAAATTTTCCATGCGGGAAGAATGGCTCCTAAAGAAGAACTTGTAGGAGATCAGCCTGTAAGTGCAAGTGACGTGGCTGCTCTGCGACCAGGTTCGATTACACCAAGAGAACTAACAAATTTGGAGATCGAAACGATTATTCAAGCTTTCGGAGATGCAACTCGCCGTGCTATTGAAGCTGGATTTGATGGAGTAGAGATTCACGGTGCCAATACGTATCTCATTCAACAATTCTTCTCCCCTCACTCAAACCGTCGCAACGATAAGTGGGGAGGAAGTGTAGAGAGTCGAATGACGTTTCCTCTTGCTGTCATTAAGACAGTAAAAGAAACAGTAACGACTCATGCCAAAGAGCCGTTTATTATAGGTTACAGAATTTCTCCTGAGGAAATAGAGAGCCCTGGGATTACAATAGAGGATACATTAACATTTGTTGATGTGTTAGCAGATCAGGACCTTGATTATCTTCATATCTCTGTTCAAGACTTCTGGCAAGGCTCGATTCGGGATGAAGAGGATAAGGAGTCGCGTGTTATCCTCATTTCGAAACGTGTAGGTGACAAGGTACCAATTATCGGAGTTGGATCGCTTCATACCCCAGACGAAGTAAAAGAAGCTCTAGATTCGGGAGTGCCATTTGTAAGCTTAGGAAGAGAGTTAATTATGGAACCTAAATGGGTCGAAAAAGTACAAGCAGGCAGAGAGTCTGAAATTAAGACTACCGTAACCAAGAATGATCAAGAAAAATTAGTTGTGCCGGATGTTCTTTGGAGTGCGATTATGAACACTCCTGGCTGGTTCCCTATAGAAGAATAAGCAATTTGGCACCTGCACTTAGCGTGTAGGTGCTTTTTAAGTTATTAGACCGAAATTCACTCAAATAGGCATTAACCTTTGTTAGATTACCTACATAAACTGATTAAAAGATTATGAGAGGGTGATTTGGTGAAGGGATCAATTCGGAACTATTATGCTGGGGGGAACACAGCTAAGGGGTTCTATAGCCTTTATGATTCGGCTATTGATGGACTGAATCGATTGTTTATTTTAAAGGGTGGTCCAGGTACTGGGAAATCAACGTTAATGAAGGCAATCGGCCAAGAAATGGTCGATAAAGGATTTGATATTGAATTTTTACACTGCTCCTCTGATACCAATTCAATCGATGGCGTCATTGTGCCTAAATACGGAATTGGAATGGTTGATGGCACGGCCCCACATGTGATTGAACCCAAGGCGCCTGGTGTAGTAGAAGAATATGTGAATTTAGGTGTGGCGTGGGATACTGATAAATTAATGCCTCATAAAGAAGAGATTCTTACCTTGAATACCGCCATCTCTCATGCGTTCCATACAGCTTATGATACATTTGCTGCTTCCTTAAGAGCTCACGATGATATTGAAGACATATATATAAGCAATATGGATTTTGCCAAAGCTGATCAACTCGCCACAGAACTAATCAATCTATTTTACGGAGACGACAATCTAGGGAAAGATGCTAATGTGAAACATCGATTCCTAGGTGCAGCTACACCAGTAGGAGCAGTAGATCATATTCAAAACTTAACAGCTGATATTCAAGATCGTTACTTTATTAAAGGGCGGGCAGGCTCTGGTAAATCAACGATATTAAAGAAGATTGCAGCCGCTGGTGAAGAAAAAGGGTTTGATGTTGAAGTCTATCACTGTGGATTTGATCCTAATAGTCTTGATATGGTCATTATTAGAGAGAAAAGCATTGCAATCTTTGATAGCACAGCCCCACATGAATACTTCCCGGAGCGTGAGGGGGATCATATCGTTGACGTATATGAACGGTGCATCACTCCAGGTACAGATGAGTTGTACGCAGAGGAAATAGCAAGAACGACTAAATCGTATAAGGACAAAATGAAAGAAGCTATCACCTATTTAGCAAATGCCAAAATGTTAAGAGATCAGCTTGAAGCCATTTATATTAAAGCGATGGATTTCAATAAAGTAGATCAGATCAAAGAAGACATTCTAAGGGAACTTAACCAACACATTTCAAAGTAGATTAAACGGGTACTGCTCTTATGTCGAGAGTAAGTACCTGTTTTTACGTTAATTAAACGTTTATTTAACGAAGGTGAAATCCTATAGCGACTATGGTAAGATTTGAACAAACTTCTAGAATTGAGGGAAATGGATGTATGATCCAACGATTTTTGAAAACTTGAAAGTGGCCATTGAAAACCATATTTATGACTTAGATAACCTAGATCAAATCGTTCAAATTCATAATAGAGTTGATCGACTTGAAATGGCTGTGATGGCTCGGGAGTTTGCGCTACGATTCTCGCTTAGGGAACGCTCCAAACCAGAAGCGGAAATTAACTTAGTGGCATCTGTGAAGGATTTAGCGGCAGAGATTCTTGATTGTAATAACTTAACAATTGGCTGTGAATTAAAGGTGAAGTTTTTCTTGAAAGTGGAAGATGTGGATCGTCAGTGTCGAGAAATTGAAGAAATATTAACTGAAATCTGGAAACCAGAGCTAGAGCAACCTATCAGGCAAAAGCTTGAATTTCACTATCAGGAACAAGGGTCAAGTTATCATAATACGGTTATTGTTACATTTCCAACAAAAATTAATGAAGAACAAATGGAGCAACTACCGGAATTTATTGATCATGTCTTAGTGAGCCTTAAGCAATTACAAGCGATTAAGTGAGGGGATAGGTATGAGGCCGATTGAAAAAGCATTAGCTACCATCCAACAAACGAATATTTCCTTTCCTTGTCAAGAAGATGCATTGGAAGAAGCAATGGATACATATACAACATTTTACGGAGTCAAGCTAACCGATATTAAACACTCATATGGCTATGTAATGATTAATCAGTATAAGATCTTTCTGCAATCCTTTAAACCAAAGAGACCTCAAGCGACTATATTACTTGTTCATGGTTATTTTGATCATACAGGATCAATGAGTCACCTAATCAATTTTTTGACCACTAATGGCTATCATGTCTGGAGCTATGATTTAACTGGTCATGGACTTTCTGATGGTGACCGTATCTCAATTGATGATTTTTCATATTACCAAGAAGTGTTGGTTGAAATTAGTGAAAAGTATGTCATGAACGAATACCATCCAACCTACTTGGTTGCACACAGTACAGGAGCTGCAATCTCACTGAATATCCTCACGCAACAACCTCATACCTTTAATAAAGTTGTGATGCTCGCTCCATTAGTTCGTTCTTACGCCTGGCATGCGTCGATAGTAGGGAAGAAAATGATCCCTCCATTTATTAAACATACGAAACGGTATTATAGAAAGAACAGCTCCAATAAAGAGTATCACTCATTTGTTAAACAGGACCCACTGCAACATCATCAACTCTCTCTCAAATGGTTAAATGCGCTCTTTTTATGGAATCAGAAAGTAAAGGTGTATGCAAAGTCTGACCAAAGCGTTCTAATAATCCAAGGGGATGAGGATCGAACAGTCGATTGGAGATTTAACTGCGCATTTATACACCAAAAGCTTCCTGAAAGTAACATTATCTTAGTAAGCGGGGCTAATCACCAGTTAATGAATGAACATAAACAACTAAGAGACCAAATTTTTTATTTAATGAAGCAATATCTTGAAAAATAGAGTCTTTCTCCTATTGAAAGGCTTTTTTGTTTGCACGAAAGCTACATAGGGGATGAATAGACAGGGGATAATGTAGTGGTTCCTCAAGCATTTGCTTTTGTATTGTCAAACAATTATAATAATTAACATGATTAAATATGGAATGGTTGTTCCGAATAGTGGAATAGGAGGGTTGGGCATGGGAGGCATACAACAAAATAGAACGATTGAACCGTTAAGTGATACATCGATTATCGTGACCTTTGGAAGGGAAATTAACTCTTCGATACATAATGAAGTGCAGGCATTTAATCATTATCTTGATCAATTTCCTTTTAAAGGATTTATTGAGTATGTGTCTGCGTTTACAAGCGTAACCATTTTTTATGACCCAATAATAGTTCGAGAAAATAGAGGGGATGCTGAGTTACGTTCTGCATACGAAATCGTGCATTCTTTTGTAGAGCATGGTCTGAATCAGATGGAACGAGATATCGTGCAAAAGACTAGAGAGATTGAGATCCCAGTTTTTTATGGGGGAGAATATGGAGAAGATCTAGAGGTAGTTGCAAGACATAATAATTTAACTACCGATGAGGTGATTAATATCCATTCAAAAGGTGACTATCTTGTTTACATGATTGGATTTGCCCCCGGATTCCCATACTTAGGTGGGATGTCGAAGAAAATTGCCACCCCTCGTAGATCAAATCCTAGAACGTCTATTCCACGGGGATCGGTTGGTATCGCAGGCGAGCAGACGGGAGTTTATTCACTAGATACACCAGGTGGCTGGCAGATTATAGGACGCACACCATTAGAACTTTTTTGGCCCAATGATAATCCCCCTACTTTATTGCAACCTGGTGATAAAATTCAGTTCAAACCAATCACTTTAGCAGAATATAACGAGTACAAGGAGAAGATTACATGAGTATAAAAGTACTTCGCCCTGGACTACTTACGACGATTCAAGATTTAGGAAGAGTTGGCTATCAAAAATATGGTGTGATCGTTAGCGGGGCGATGGACGCCTACGCACTGCGAATGGCAAATCTCTTAGTTGGAAACAGCGAAACAATGGGAGCTCTTGAGATCACTATGGCCGGTCCTGCACTTGAGGTTCAACAAGATACGTTAATAGCGGTTACCGGAGGACATCTTTCACCAAGTATTGGGAATTATCAACTACCCTCATGGCGACCGGTTTTTGTGAAAAAAGGTAGTGTCATCAGGTTCGGCAAATGTATAAGTGGGTGTCGGGCATACCTAGCATTTGCTGGAGGATTTAATATTGAGAAGGTAATGGAAAGCCAAAGCACTTATTTGCGTGCGGAAATTGGTGGCTATAAAGGTCGTACCTTAAAAGAAGGAGACATCCTATCTTTAAATAACCAAACATCACCACTTGCCGATCACTTTACAGCACTTTTTTCGAGGGATACAAAAAAATCATTTTATGCGCCGGCTTGGCGGGTGAGAACTTCAATTCAGCCACAAAAGAAAGAAACGGTTATTCGTGTTCTCACTGGAACGCACTATACACAATTCGACTCAGACTCACAAGAGCAATTTTTTACGAAAACGTTTACGATCTCTCCTCAGTCTGATCGGATGGGTTATCGATTACAAGGTCCTGAATTGAAGCTAGATGAGACATTTGAAGTCCTATCCGAAGCGGTAGCATTAGGGACTGTTCAAGTACCTGCAGATGGAAACCCTATCATCCTTTTAGCTGATCGTCAAACAACGGGAGGTTACCCTAGAATGGGACAAGTCATTAATGTAGACATCCCGCTTCTCGCACAATTAAAGCCCGGAGACACCCTATCGTTTAAAAAAATAAGCTTAATGGAAGCAGAAGAACTGTATATCGGTCGTGAAAAGGAATTAAATGACGTTAGGGTAGGAATGTTAGTAAAGAGACATGAAAAGACCCCGTAAAAACGGGGGTTATCTGTAGCCAAGCGCATGGGAGATTTTCGCAGCTGAAGCTTTGACCTTTTGAATCATCGTAGCAAGTTGTTGTTCATCAAAACGATCAGAAGGACCTGCAATACTTAGCCCACCTGCAATGTGACCTTGGTAATTAAAAATAGGAGCTGCCAGAGCTGTTGTTCCATTCTCAAGCTCTGAATGGCTCACTGTATAGCCTTCTACTCTTGATGTTTTTAATATTTCACGAAGTAAGTTTGGGTCTGTGATGGTACCTTCTCCAAAAGGGAGTAAGGCTTGTCCATTTAAATAAGTGTCAATTTCTTCTTCAGGTAAATTAGCTAGGATAATTCGCGAACAAGCCCCTGCATATAAAGGGGAACGTCTTCCTACTTTTGTGAACAGTCTAACCGGATGCGATGTGTCGAGCTTTTCAATGTATAGCGCTTCTGCTCGATCTTTAATGGTTAAATTAACGGCTTCACCAATCTCATCACGTAGGTCTTTCATTATTGGGAGAGCAAGTTGTCTTAAATCAATACGATCAGAAACAAGCTGACCAAATTCAAGAAAAATCATACCTAATGAATACGTTCCGGTATGATCTTTTTGAAGCAAGCCTACTTCTTCAAGAGAGACAATCATACGGTGGGTAGAAGTTTTAGGAAGACCAGATAACTCAACCATTTCATTTAGAGTAAGCGACGATTGAGTACGAAAAAGATCTAGGAGCTTCATGGATTTTACGACGGTTTTATTAATGTTTTGCAAAAGAAACGCTCCTTTATTTATGGGTTATCTATTTCATTTATTGTATTAAACGAGTTCGTAGCTGTCTACATCTGAGAATGAAGTGAGCTATTTCAAATAAGAAAATGAAAGGGTGAATAAAATGAAGCAAAATCCAATTGAAGACCAACAAGAAAACATGACAGCTAAACAACGTTTAAGTGCGATGATGGGGGCTGCCTTTTTAATGGCAACTTCAGCCATTGGTCCTGGATTTCTAACACAAACAGCCGTATTCACGGAACAATTGCTTGCAAGCTTTGCCTTCATCATTCTTGCTTCCATTATTTTAGATATTGGAGCTCAGATGAATATTTGGAGAATTATTGCCGTCTCAAGAATGCGTGGTCAAGAAATCGCTAATGCGGTTCTCCCCGGTCTTGGGTACGTTGTAGCCTTTTTTATTGTATTAGGTGGACTTGCCTTTAATATCGGAAATGTAGCCGGCGGTGGACTTGGGGTCAATGCTTTAATGGGGCTAGATCCAAGAATCGGGGCTGTGATGACCGGTGTGATCTGTATCGTTATCTTTACTCTTAAAGAAGCAAATGTAGCAATGGATAAAATTGTACGATACCTAGGCGCTGTCATGATTTTACTTACTCTTTATGTGATGTTTGTAAGTAATCCGCCGTACGCAGAGGCAGCACTCCGTACAGTAGTACCACTCGAATTGGATTTTCTTGCGTTAATAACTGTTGTTGGAGGGACTGTAGGGGGATATATTACTTTTGCTGGTGGTCACCGTTTACTTGAAGCGGGTATTTCTGGGAAAGAAAATATCGGTCATGTAACGAAGACTGCCGTATCAGGGATTATTGTTGCTTCTATCATGCGCTTTATTTTATTTTTAGCAGTGCTAGGTGTGGTCACAGCTGGTTTTGCTTTGAACGCTGACAACCCAACCGCCTCTGTTTTCCAAATTGCCGCAGGTGAGGTTGGCTATCGCATTTTCGGTTTAGTACTATGGTTTGCCGGTATTACATCTGTTATTGGTGCAGCTTATACATCTGTATCTTTCTTAACGACCTTTCATTCAAGCATTGAAAAGAATAAAAATTACTGGACGATTGGATTTATTGTGTTCTCAACAATTATTTTTGCATTCATTGGACGTCCGGTTACATTACTTATTTTAGCGGGAGCATTTAATGGCTTAATTCTTCCATTAACACTTTCATGTGTATTACTGGCAGCACATCGTTCGAGGATCGTTGGAGATTACAAACACCCAATTTGGATGACAATCTTTGGCGCAATTATCGTAGTGTTAACGACGTATTTAGGAATCCATACGTTAACTCAAATGATTCCACAATTATTCCAATAATATAGAAAGAATAGGAGTGAGAGGATGAAACGAGTTGATTTGAACTGTGACTTAGGGGAGAGCTTTGGAGCTTATAAAATTGGTCAAGATGAATTAATCTTAGACCATATCTCTTCAGCCAATGTAGCTTGTGGCTATCATGCAGGTGACCACAATGTAATGGCTGAAACAGTTAAGATGGCAAAGGAAAAAAAGGTGAGCATCGGTGCTCATCCTGGTTTTCAAGATTTGATGGGGTTTGGTAGAAGAGCGATTCAAACGACTCCAGAAGATATCTATCATTTCATTATTTATCAAATTAGTGCTTTAAAAGGATTCTGTCACTTACATGATGTACCAATGAAACATGTGAAGCCACATGGAGCACTGTTTAATATGGCCGCAAAAGATCCAGTTATTGCAGAAGCAATTGCAAAGGCAGTGTATGATACCGATCCATCCCTTGTATTATTTGGACTATCAGGTAGTGAGCTAACAAAACAAGGAGAAAAGCTTGGCTTAGATGTTGCTAATGAAGTGTTCGCTGATCGCACCTATCAGCCTGACGGGTCGTTAACACCTCGAACGCAAACAAATGCCTTAATCCATGATACGAATAAAGCGGTTGAGCAAGTGTTGCAAATGGTACAAACAGGGACGGTTACAGCAGTAGATGGTTCTACCATTTCTATAAAAGCTGATACCGTTTGCATCCACGGAGATGGTGAGAATGCTTTGGCTTTTGCCCAAAATTTGAGAGAGACTTTAGTTAATGAAGGAATATCAATAAAGTCTATAAAGTAATGGAGAGAAAGGGAGTCGATTGACTCTCTTTTTTACGTTTAAGCGAGCAAAAACGAATAAGTGAGCAAATAAGTACGGAACACTTGTGCTATATTCGGTGTCCTTTAAATGAATTGGTTCTATGGTCATATCCTCTCTATACAATTTAATCCATTTAACCCATTGGTTTATAAATTGAGCGTGCTATAGTTAAAAAGATGCTAAAAAGGTGAAAAAATAACGATTTCTAAAGAAGTGGAATTTAAGGGAAAATCTAAAAATAGATCGTAAACTGTTTAAAGCTGCGTCTCTTTAAAAATCTAAAGCGGGTGATGGGGGAAATGAAAGTATTAGATGTGAGTGCAC
The DNA here is from genome assembly GCF_040939795.1 of Alkalihalophilus sp. As8PL. Classification (GTDB taxonomy): domain Bacteria; phylum Bacillota; class Bacilli; order Bacillales; family Bacillaceae_D; genus Alkalihalophilus; species Alkalihalophilus lindianensis. Next base: position 1,503,367 of record NZ_CP162551.1, on the reverse strand, counting down.
TTGATTTAGCAATAGAAGAAACAAAACGCACTCTAATGAAGCAAAGCGAGCAAATCCAACAAATTGAACAGGCTATAAAATCATTCACATCACTTCAAGATTCCTTTAAAGGGAGCGGGGCTGATGCTATTCGTGCGTTTTACGAAGAATGCCACCAGCCATTTTTATTGTTATTTCAAGCGGTCATTGATGAGTATTCAACAATTCTTGATCAGATCAAGGGAGCAATGTATTTCTTTGAACCAGCGCCGAATGGCTTCATTCATCAACAATTTTTAGATGATGAATTAAACCAGGGGTTAGAGCAAACTAGAAGCACAACTATGTATTTCACAGACCAGGCCAACTCAATTATGCAGCGTGTGTCTGATATTGTGCAGCTGCCCAGATTAAGTGATGAGGATGTGCTGATGCATATTGATCAGACGAAAAGGCATGTCACTGAGACAAGTGAGAACATTATGCATCTCGACTACGAACAAACAAATGCCTTGTATCCGGTGGAACAAAGTTTAAGAATGATGTCTCAATACCTGATGACCATCTCAAATATGTTTGCACAGCAAGGATTTGCGATTTCATCCTTTATATCGGGTCAATTAAAGGATGATGCTAGTTATAAAATGGTTAACGAGGCTTTATTATCTAAAACTGGTCAAAGCATGGAACAAAGTTTACAACATAAAGACGAATCACCTTCCTGGGTAGGAAGAGTACTAGACTATTTTAATACGGCTAATCAAACGATCGGCTTCTCTGATTTAGCTGTAGTAGGATCTCAGGCTGCAATGACGACTTCAACGATATTTTTAACTAGAAAGCTAGAAGTTGGCTACCTTCCCAAAAAAACGCCGCCTCTTATGCAAAGATTAAAAGGTGATTACCGCTTTTCTGTAGGAGCGCATGAGTCGTGGACGAGTAAAAGCAAGCACAGCTCAAGAACGGCAAATTTCTTATTGGATTTTTCAAGGTCACAGCCAACGAATTCAATGGCCCAGGGGCTCCAGCGGTTTGCAGCAAGCTACAACAGCCCATCGCATATGCTCAGTCACCTAGCTGGATTCCCGAAAAACCACACCGGATCCATTGTAGGTTCAACTCTGCAAACCAGCTTCCAATCAAGGCTGACAACCGGAACGAAAGAGGTTGTGAAGCAGGTATTTGATGCCAAAGGACTTCAAAGTGTAGGGAGAAGGGTTCCGATTGTGGGTACAGGGGTTTCTTTTGTAGGGCATTTATCAGAATTTACTAGTCCAAATAATGAAAATAAGTCTTTTGGTGAAAAGTTGGGAAGAAGTTCAGCTGGATTCTTAGCAGATGCTGGAGCAATAACTTTAGGTGCAAAAACTGGGGCAATTATAGGGAGTGTTGGTGGCCCAGTTGGAGTGATAGTCGGTGGTGCATTAGGGGGGTTAGCAGGAAGTGTTATTAGTGTAGCAGCAGGAGACAAGGTTAAGAACTTAGGTGAGAAAGTAGGTTCAGTTGCGGAATCAACATATAAAAATATCAGCAAAGGATTTTCCCCCACAACAATAGGTAAATGGTTTAATTGATTAGTACTACGCTGAAGAGTAGTAATTGGAGGGGGGATATTTATATGTTGTCGGAAGGTGTTATTGAGTGGTTTGAGTTGTTTTTTGCATATATTATTATGGCTCAACTCTCTTATGGATTTCTAGTTTTAATATTAGGGGCGACTATAATTGAATATTACGAGTGGGGAATATTTAGGCCAGCTGAAACGAAATTTCAGAAAGCGACCAATTTCTTTTTGAAATCTATTATAGGTATAGGTCCTTATTTCTATCATCGTTTTTCTAGATACAGTTTTCTAAAAAGAAAACTATATTATTTAATTACATTAATTGGTTTGACTGTATTTGGTCTAATTTTAATTGGTTTAATCAGGTTAATAGGAAGAATAATTATAAAAGTATTAATCTGATCAACAATTAAGCATACAAATATGGAAGAGTTCCTAATTAATAACTACGAGGAGTACAATGACGGAATCAGAAGTATCAAATTTAATCATTATTATTGCCTCGCCTATTCTCACACAGATTAGTTATGCGTTTTTAGTTTTAATTTTAGGGTCTGTCATAGTGGAGTATTATGAATGGGGAGTTTTTAGGCCGGCTGAGACTGGGTTTCAAAAGCTTACAAATGCGATAATGAAAGGCTTCTTTGGTATAGGTCCCTACTTTTATAAGCGTTATAAGAAACATAATTGGTTAACAGCAAAAGTCCTATACTTTTTTACTTTTATCGGTATATGCATAGGAGCCTTTGTTGCATACGGATTACTTTGGCTTGTTCTAAGAACAATAGTGAAAGTGCTAGGAATTGAACTAGTTTAAGATAAAAGGAATAGAATGATGTCTAATCAAATGATTGAGTACATTGAAATATAAAGCAATACCGAAGGATGTGTTATAGGCAAATGAATTTTGTTATGAGGTGCTCGACTGAGGAGCTGGCGCTGCTCGTATCATTAAACGGATTTCCGAATGTGGCAAAAGGAATTCTAGAGGCAGGACTAGGGACAAAAACTCAACAAGAGTGGGATGCTGTGATGGAAGCGACTGCTCATCAATTAATGGTCAAAGACCTTTGGGTAGAAGAAGCTGAACGGAACGGGGAGATTCCATTAAGCGAGGAGATGCAGACCTTTATCAAATCCTATGTTGAGTCAAAATATATGGTTCGTGTTCCAGATGCGCCAAATCAACATGCAGTAATCTTGCATCATATTGAAGGGGAAACATGGCTGATTCATTCAATCGACCGAGATATCATTCATGAATTTGCTTATATGACAGTAGATGAGACGCCCGAAGTGATAAAAGATTATTATGCATTTAGTGAAAAGCATCCAGACATTCAGAGGACCTTTACTTTAACTGAAGAAGCATTTGACTTACTAAGTGTGCGGGGAAATTTAAAGAAGGTTCAGAGGGTGACAAACCTATCTCCTGAAGAAGAGCTCCATTTCCAAATGTTTTTAACGGATCTAGATCATCATGCATGGATTCTCCACAATATTTCTTTCTTTCATATTCCATCAATTGATGAGGATCCTACCCTTGAGAACATTACATTTTTCTTGCCTGGTAAGGAAGGAATTTGGATAGTAAGTTATCGTGAAGGCGAAGAGCTGCCAGTTCAAGTGACGCTAGAGTCTACAGATGAATGGAATGCGATGGTTCAAGGAATAGCTGTAGTTGCTAAACAGATAAGTGAATAAAAACAAAAAGCATTCAGAGGATTTTCATCTGAATGCTTTCTTTTGTTTCTTCTAATACAATTTGCAATCATATCTAGATGGTCATTTAATCGTTTAATGAAGAGTAGATACCAAGTAGGAATGCGGATCTCTTCATCATTTTTTAAATGAAGGTTTAGCGAAAACGGTGCCTGTGCCCAAATAGAAGTGTAGAAGATGCGTATTAAAAAGCGATATATTCCAAGAAATTGATATATGCAAATGTTAAGGAGATAAATAAATTAAAATCAACTACCTAATATATACAATATAAAACCAAATAGAGCAAGAATCGCAAAATAAAATAATAGATTTAAGACAGCCTTTACGGTGGCAGGGTCAAGGTGTGCAACAAAAAAGCCAAGAGTTTAGCTTTAATCCAAAGCTGATCTCTTGGCTTTTTTTATGTTTCTCAATTACTTCTGTGTAGAAACAAAATCTTTCTTAGCTTCCTCTAACATATTGTTTATTGATTGGATATACTCTTTTAAACTCATGATAACTCCTCCTTGTGTGTAGTGTTTTTATATTTAGTCTTTGTTTTTGTTATGTTACCTATATAATTGCCAACTTTTAAATTCTATAAACCTATCAAGCTTCAAATGAGTAAAAAGTCTGATAGATTGATACTGTCTTATTTTAAACAAATGTATTATGTCTTATCTTTTTTATGAAAAAGTTGGTTAAGCCTGGTCTGTTCAGGGAATTAATGAAAATATACAGGGGAGGACTGGATATGAATCAAATAAAAGAAGATATACAGGCTTATTTAGAGAAAATTATTAAAGAAGAAAAGCAAGTCGCAAGGGATGGGAAAATCCCTGATTATATTGAGAAAGTAGATAATGAGGATCATGGGGCTATTTCAATGGCGATGACCGGGCTTGATGGAAGGTGCGTTAAGGCTGGAGATGATGAAGGGAGATTTTCAATCCAGAGTATGTCAAAAGTCATTTCACTAGCTGTTGCTCTAATGGATCAAGGAGAGGAAAAGTTATTTCAGCATGTCGGTAAAGAGCCTACAGGGGACCCTTACCACTCATTAAGTAAGATGGAGTTGCAGGAAGATGGTGGCCCATTGAATCCTATGGTGAATGCAGGTGCAATTGCAGTGGTTGGCCAAATTAAAGGGAATTCAGTTGATGATAAGTTTAGTAGAATTCTTGATTTAACAAGAAAATTAGCTGGAAATAAAGAGATCGATTATAATCGTGAAATTGTACAAGCAGAGGGACATGACTTGAACCGCGCTCTATTCTACTATAACCGTTATGGTGGGTATGTCGATGGCGAGCTTGAGGATGTGCTTCCTATTTATTGGAGGATGACTTCAATTGAGATGACAATTGAAGAGCTTTCTCGGATAGCTGCAGTGATTGCTAATTACGGGGAAGACCTTGAGACAAAAGAGCAACTTATTCCAAGAGAAGTAGTGAAAGTATTGAAAACATTTATGGTGACATGTGGCATGTATGATCAATCGGGAGCGTTTGCTGTTGATGTAGGAATTCCAGCAAAGAGTGGTATTTCAGGAGGCATTATGGCCGCGATTCCGGGACGAATGGGAATCGGTGTGTTAGGCCCAGACCTTAACCGACATAATAATAGTATTGCAGGTATCCGTTTATTAAAGAAAATCTCAGATCGTTGGGATTTAAGTCTATTTAATCAATGATCAGGAAGACCACTTCTCGTCTAAGAGGAGTGGTCTTTTTGAAAACAAAAAAAGCGCCCTGATGAGGACGCCAAAAATAGGAGGTTATGACGGGTTTGGTGGAGAGTTAAATGTACACAACAATGAAAGAATAAGATAAAAGATAATGTTGTGTCTTCTTAACGTCTCTCCTTTTCGTCAAGAATAATACAGTGTACGTAAAGATTAATAAGTTGCATAGACAAGAGACATGTAAATAGATAAAATCCGCATTTTGTTTTCGAGTTGTGTTATTAAAGAAACAGGAGAAGCGCCTGCTCTATGGTTAAAAATGTGGAAAGTAGGAGGTCAATGAAGCGAATAGATTCTAATACGGAAATGTTAAGGAATGGAATTCTAGAAAATTATGATGTGTAGGAGTTACTCTTTCACTAAACGTGGAAGAGTTTTTTGTGCGCATTATTCAAATGAGAATTTATTATTCATATTTGAATAATGTGGTGTATGATAAATAAAAGTCAGAAAATAAAGATAAATATACATGCATTCTATTCAATATTGAATAATGAGAGGAGAGAAACATGATGTTTTTTGAAGAAGTAAATGAGAGTGAAGAAATATTAAAAGCTTTGAAGGATGATTTATTAGTGACAGATAGAGATGGGAGGATTATATATGTTAGCGACATAACGAAGGGTTTATATGGGGTTGAAGGTCAAAACATCATTGGTGCTTCAGTTTACGAATTAGAGAAACAAGGGATCTTCACACCGATTGTAACTCCACTTGTACTGAAGAAAAAAGAACGTGTGAATGTTATTCAAACAACGAATAAAGGGAGAAAACTGCTTATTACAGGTGTACCTGTTTTTGATGGGAAAGGAGAGGTTCACAGAGTTGCTTCTTATTCTCATGACATTACAGAAATGGTGAATATGAAGCACTTTCTATCTGAAATGCAAGATGAGATGGAGCGAGTTCGTAATGAATTAGAAATACTAAGGAATCAGCAGATGAAAAATACTGGTTTTGTGGGTAGTTCTTATGAAATGAAGAAGTGTTTATCAGTAGCGAAACAAGTGGCTGAAGTAGATGTGAATGTATTAATACTAGGTGAATCAGGTGTTGGGAAGACTCACTTAGCAAAGTTAATCCATCGCGAGAGCGCACGGAAGGATAAACCTTTTATTGAAGTGAACTGTGGGGCAATTCCTGAAAGTCTATTTGAATCAGAATTCTTTGGGTATGAAGCAGGCTCTTTTACTAGTGCAAATAAAAAAGGAAAGCTAGGTTTAGCTGAGTTAGCAGAGGGAGGTACCCTTTTCCTAGATGAAATAGGAGAGCTTTCTCTACCACTTCAAGTGAAAGTGCTCCGTTTTATTCAAGAAAAACAATTTTATCGTGTTGGAGGAACAAAACCTAGAAGTGTTGATTTCAGGTTGATTGCTGCTACGAATCAGCCTTTAGAACAGTTGGTTAAAGAAAAAAAGTTTCGTGAGGATCTCTATTTTCGTTTGAATGTCGTTCCTATTCGTATTCCACCTTTAAGAGAAAGAACAACAGATATACTCCCTTTAATCGACCATTTTGTAAGTGAATTTGCTAGTAAGTACAAACGAAGTCGCATTTTAGATGACGCTGTGAAGCAACAATTGTTCAAGCAACCATGGCCAGGTAATATCAGGGAATTAATAAACTTGATTGAGAGATTGGTCGTCGTTTCTACTTCGGAAATTATAACGATTAAAGATTTACCAGAGACCTATTACTTAACTTATGGACAAGATTTTATTCAAAAAGAAAAAACTCTACCGGAAATAATCGAGCAAGTAGAAAAGGAAGTGCTGCAAGAAGCCAAAAAAAAATATAAAACAACCGTTAGGATGTCAAAGAATCTAGGGATTAGTCAACCTACAGTAGTCAGAAAACTAAGAAAATATAAAATTAACTAATGAATTGGTATGTTTATTGCATTAATCATTATTAGATCATCAACTAGAGCGTAACTAGATGAAATTAAAAATACTGATAAGGTGAGGTGTTGAGTATGGAGTTAGAGAAGAAGGAGTTTTTGATTTCAGAAGTTGAACCAAAGGAAAAGATCACTACAATGAATAAATTAAAGTTCATTGTACCATCTTTGCTTGGTCTATTCTTATTCTTAATCCCGATCAATTATGGAGGGAAGTGGACAATAGGGGTAGGGATATTAGCAGAGTCTGCGCAAGGTTTAACGGCTGATTATCTTCCCGGCTTTATGGTAGGAGTGCTTGTATTATCTGTTTTGTTAACTCTGGTAGCAAGATTTGCCGAACCAAGATGGGTAATGAATTCAGACTTTTTAAAAGGTTTATTTCATGTTAGTGGTTTCTGGCTCGTCATGAGGATTGCTGGTGCGATCTTTGCTGTTATGGTAATTCTGAAAGTTGGTCCTACATTTATTTGGAATGATTTCACTGGTGGAACCGTGCTCTATGAACTCGTACCTGTTCTAACAATGTGGTTTTTATTTGCAGGACTACTTATGCCTTTATTATTAGAATTTGGTTTAATGGACTTTATCGGAACATCACTAAGAAATATTATGAGACCTTTGTTTCGCCTGCCAGGTAGATCGTCTATCGATGCGGTTGCTTCGTGGATGGGAAGTGGAACAGTGGGTGTATTAATTACAACAAAACAATATGAAGAAGGTTACTATACAAAGCGTGAGGCAGCTGTCATTGCTACTAACTTTTCCGTTGCTTCGATTGCGTTTAGTCTAGTGGTTATTAGCTTCATTGGGCTTGATCATATGTTTGTTCAATTTTATGTGACGGTTATGGTAGCGGGTCTAATTGCGGCAATTATCTGTCCAAGGATTCCCCCACTTTCAAGAAAGCAAGATACGTATTATGAAGAGGTAGGCAAGCAAATCTCAGAGGATGTCCCCAAAGGCAAGACAAGTAGACAGTGGGCATTAGAAAGGGCAGTAGCTAAAGCGTCACAAGTTAAGGGTGTTTCGGTTGTAGCTAGGAAAGGATTTCAAAATGTATTAGATATTTGGTTTGGATTGATCCCTCTTGTTATGGCTCTTGGGACTGTTGCACTAGTAATTGCTGAATACACATCGATTTTCGTATATATGTCTTATCCATTCGTACCAATTCTAGAGTTAATGAGAATTCCAGAAGCGCAAGCAGCTGCTCCGGCTTTATTAGTTGGTTTTGCAGATATGTTCTTACCAGCAGTAGTCGGAAGTGGCATTGAAAGTGAGTTAACAAGGTTTGTCATTGCGGCTGTATCTCTTACACAGCTTGTATACATGTCTGAAATTGGCATCTTATTACTTCGTTCAAAAATACCTTTGAGTTTTCTAGATCTAGTGATCGTATTTTTTCAACGCACGATTATCACGTTGCCGATCATTGTTCTCATGGCACATCTTTTATTCTTTTAAACCTATTTTATGAACAAAAAAGGAGTGAAGAGGATGTCTCAAGATTGGAATCATCTTAGAGAAAAGCTAGCAACACGTCTAGCTCCAAGTATGGCAAAAGATCATCCGAACCTGCCCGTTGTGAAAGAAGAAGGGTGTTATTACTACGGGGTCGATGGAAGAAAGTATTTAGATTTCACCTCGGGCATTGCGGTAACAAATGTTGGACACCGTCATCCTAAAGTTGTTGAAGCAATCAAAGAAGCCGCTGATTCACTTACACACGGACCAATTGGAGTCATACAATATGAATCTATTTTACGTTTAGCAGATGAGCTTGCTGAGGTACTTCCTGGTGATCTTGATTGTTTCTTTTTTGCTAATAGTGGAACAGAAGCGATTGAAGGTGCACTGAAACTAGCTAAATTTGTGACGAAACGACCGTATATCGTTTCCTTTACGGGGTGTTTTCATGGCAGAACACAAGGTGCTCTTAGTGTAAGCACTTCAAAGAGTAAGTACCGCAAATTTCTTCAACCGAACGGGCTAACTTACCAAATTCCATACTTTAATCCATATGATCCGAGAATACTAGATGAGAGCGGAATAGTGGTTGAAGCAAAAGCAATTGATCTACTAGAAGAAGACTTTACCAAGCTTTTTAAGTATCATGTCTCTCCTGAGGAAGTAGCGGCCATTATTTTGGAGCCCGTTCTTGGTGAAGGTGGTTATATTATTCCTCCTGCTTCGTGGTTAAAAAAGATAAGAGAAATTTGTGATCGACATCAGATGTTACTCATCTTTGATGAAGTACAAACTGGATTTGGGAGAACGGGAGAATGGTTTGCTGCTCAAACATTTGGTGTGACACCGGATATTATGGCAATTGCCAAAGGGATTGCCTCCGGTTTGCCTCTTAGCGCTACAGTGGCAAACCATACATTAATGCAACAATGGCCTTTAGGGAGTCATGGCACGACATTTGGGGGAAACCCACTCGCATGTTCAGCAGCTCTTGCAACCGTTGAGGTCATGAAAGAAGAACACCTATTAGATAATGCTAAAGTGGTAGGGGCCTATGCAAGAGAAAGACTAAATAAAATGAAGAACCAGTACGAAATGATTGGAAATGTTCGGAGTGTTGGTTTAATGATTGGGATTGAAATTATTAATGAAAAGACAAATAAAGCAGATGGGGAAGCTGTGCTCCGTATATTAGATCTCGCCTTAAAAGAAGGCGTATTGTTCTACCTTTGTGGAAATGAAGGAGAAGTAATACGGATGATTCCGCCTTTAAGTGTGACAAAACAACAGGTTGACGATGGCTTAAACATGCTTGAAAAAGCGATTGTCACTTACCTTGAAGAAAAGTATCAACCATCAAATAATCGGTAAGGAGCTTAAAAAATGAAGTATCAACCGAAAGATTCCTCCCAATCCCCACGCTTTTGTGGGATAAGAACATTTATGCGATTAGAGCATATTCAAACAACAGATGACATCGATTTTGCTATTGTAGGGGTGCCATTTGATACGGCAGCTTCTAATAGAGTCGGAGCACGCTATGGCCCTGATCATGTCAGAAATGCTTCGGTCTTATTGCGACCATACAATCCAGACCAAGAAATCAATATTTTCGAATATTGTTCGGGTGTTGATTACGGAGATATTGATGTTATTCCAGGCAATATTCATAGAACGTATGACCGAATTGTAGAGGGAATCATTCCTCTTCTTCAAAAAGGAATCATCCCAATAATGATTGGTGGCGATCATTCCATCTCACTAGCCCACCTACGTGCTACGGCTGAAATATATGGACCGATATCACTTGTTCACTTTGATTCACATGGTGATACTTGGGATCATTATTATGGTGAGAAATATATGCATGGTACGCCTTTTAGACGAGCTGTTGAAGAAGGATTAATAGATGTTGAGCACTCAATTCAGGTAGGGATGCGTGGACCACTATACGGTCCAACTTGTATTGAAGATGCACGAGATTTAGGGTTTGAAGTTATTCCAATGCGGGACATGAGAAAACTTGGCCAAGAGAATGTGATTAAGAGGATTCAAAGCCGCGTGGGGAATTCTAATCGTCCAGTTTTCGTTACCTTTGATATTGATTTTGTGGATCCAGCTTACGCTCCAGGTACAGGAACGCCTGAAGTGGCTGGTCCAACAAGTCATGAAGCATTGGAGTACATCAGAAGTTTAACAAACTTAAATATTGTTGGGTTTGATCTAGTTGAAGTCTTACCAGCTTATGATCATGGTGATATTACTGCTTATTTAGCAAGTGCGGTTGCTTTTGAGATGATTTCATTAATTGCAATGAAAAAACGAGATAAAATAGGACTCTCACCTTACAGTGAACAGTCTATCTACGATTAGGGGATTAACGACTGAACAAGCGACATTAGTCAAAAATGTGGCGGCAACACTTGATACATTAGCGACGATTATTCATCAACTGCATGATTATATGAAAACATTAGGTTAAGTAGTAGAGTACTCTATCAGATTTTGATAGAGTATTTTTAAATTTAAAAGACATGAAAATCAACCTTTTTGTCAAATGATCTGCCAGCTAGAGCCCTTACTAATTCAGCTTTTTTTACAAAGTGTAAAATGACTCACTAATAAATAGAAACAAGTTGTATAATTAAAGTTTTGAATATTTAGAATAAAATAGAGTCAAACGACTATTTGGAGGGATTCATAATGAAAACGGCTTTTTCTGTTTCCAGCTTGACGATAAATCATCAACGCTTGCAATCACGACTTGAGCAATTAGCTGAAATTGGCAAGATTGGTGAAACGGGAGTTTGTAGACTGACCTTATCAAAAGAAGATAAACAAGCCGTTCTGAAAGTGAAAGATTGGATGGAGGAAGCTGGCCTTGATACAAGGATTGACGACTTTGGTAATTTGATTGGTCAATGGGAGGGTGAAGAAGATACTCTACCTATTTTGGTGATCGGCTCTCATATAGATAGTCAGCCATATGGAGGCCGTTTTGATGGCACGGTAGGAGTGCTCGGGGCATTAGAAGTAGTTCAAACGATGAAAGAAAAAGGATTAGAGCCTAAACGTACAATCGAAGTTATCGCTTTTTCAGATGAAGAAGGATGTCGATTTGATAAAGGGTTATTCGGTGTTAGAGGAATCTTAAATCAACTTGAAGAAGGCGAACTTGAGCGAGTAGATAGTGATGGGATCTCCCGACGAGATGCATTGATTGAATTTGGCTGCAATCCTGATCAGCTAGAGGCATCGGTTTATGCAGAAGGACGCATTGGTGAGTTTATTGAAATGCATATCGAACAAGGACCCATTCTAGATCGAGGAAATGTTCCTGTAGGGATTGTAACAGGGATTTCAGGCCCTCTTTGGCTAACAGTAGAACTACAAGGATTTGCAGGTCACGCGGGTTCAGTACCAATGTCTTATCGTCAGGACGCACTTGTGGCTGCAGCAGAAATTACTCTTACATTAAACGAGCTTGCCTCCATGGACCCTGAAGCTCCGACTGTAGCAACGGTTGGAAAAATGGAGGTATTCCCGAATTCTAGAAATATCATACCAGAACGTGTTCGTTTTACGATTGATCTTCGTGATATTGATCTTGAAAGAAGAAAGGATATCGAGGCCACTCTTTATCCGGCAATCGATCATATTTGTGAAAAGCATCAAGTCACTAGTACGATTCGCGTGGATACAGAAAGTGAACCTAGATATTGTTCAGAAGCGATTATGGATGATATGAGAAAGTCGGCACAAGAGATATTCGGGCAAGCTGTTCCTGAATTAATGAGTGGACCTTTTCATGATGCGATTGCGATGTCTACAGTATGCGATTATGGAATGATCTTCGTCCGTTGCAAAGACGGAATTAGCCATAATCCTAAAGAGAGTGCGGAGTTTGAAGATATCTCTAAAGGGGCGGAGTTATTGTATCAAACAGTAGTGAAGCGAGTGGTGGAATAAGAAGAAGGAGATTGATTATAAACGAGGGGGACGGGACATGTTTCAGCGATATCCTACAAAAAAGAAGGTCTTATATAGCTTAATCATTCTCAGCTTTATTGTCATGGAGACACCACTCATTTTATTAGCAAATACGACCGAGCCTTTTGTACTTGGTATGCCATTTTTCCTTTTTTGGAATCTCTTATGGTGGTTTGTTTTAACTGCTTTGTTTTTGATTGGATATTTAATCAACTGGGGAAGTAAAGAAAGTTCTGAGACGGTAATAGACGAATCGTAGGGGGAGAGTCAATTGACTATTGGTGTATTAATCATTGCGGCATTTATGATCATTCCACTTGTTATTGGCTTTTTTGCCGCAACAAAATCGACGAAGACTAGTGAAGATTTCTTTATTCAGGGAAGAGGAATGGGAGCGATTGCCGTTTTCTTCACAGTAGCTGCGACGTGGTGGAGTTCATTTGCTTTTCTAGGATCCAATGCAACGTTCTATACGAACGGGCCTGTTTATTTAACTGCTCTCGCTTGGAATTTATTATTTGGCTTCATGTATTACTGGGTAGGTAAGCGTGTTTGGTTTTTAGGGAAACGCTTTAACTATATTACTGCTTCAGATCTAATAGGGGATTTTTATAACAATGAAAAGCTTAGGATCATCGTGGCCGGAATTTTGCTAGTCTTTACGATTCCCTACTTGCAAATTCAATTAACTGGTGGAGCCTATTTGATTGAGGTTGCCTCTGGTGGGGTCATTCCATTTTGGCTTTCAGCTTTAATGTTTTATTTCATCATTGTTACCTATGTATGGGTAGGAGGGATTCGTGCTGTTGCATGGACGGATATCATTTACGGGGCTCTCTTATTCTTTGGAATGATGTATGCAGGTTATTACATCTCCCAACATGTAGGCGGACCTACGGGGTTGTTTAATGGATTATTAGAAACAAGTCCAGAGCACTTGACGCTGCCAGGTCCATTAGGGGCGATGGGCTATCCAATGTGGTTCTCATTATTTGCCGTAACAGCTATTGGGGCATTTATGGGGCCACAGATATGGCTTCGAATGTACTCGGTTAAGAGTGGTAAGTTATTTAATTTAATGCCTTTCTTACTAGGATTTGCGGCAATTGCCTACATGGGATCATTATTAGCCGGTTTCACAGGCGTGTTACTTGAACCGGGCTTAGCAAATCCAGATCAAATCTTACCGGTCATGTTAATGGAATATGCGCCGTTTGCATTAGCATCGCTTATATTAGCAGCAGGTGCTGCAGCCGCTATGTCAACTGCCAATTCTCAAATTCATGCGATTTCAACGATTGTGACGATGGACATTTATAAGCGCTATCAAAATCCTAAAGCAAGTCAAGAGAGTATTATCAAAGTTGGTAGATGGTCATTGATTGTCTTTTCTTTAATTGCTTATATTATGGCATTAGTTGTGCCGGGTGTACTCGTCACCATCGGGATTGCAGCACTTGCAGGAACCGCTCAATTATTAATACCTACTATAGGTGCGATTAGTTGGCGTCGTGCTCACCCAACGGCTGCTATCTGGGGCTTAGTAGTGAGTATTGCAGTTGTCTTGCTATTTACCTTTATCCCAGTGTTGAAAAATCCTCTAGGGTTCCACGCAGGGGTATGGGGGCTTCTCATTAATGCGATTTTGTTTGTGACCATTAGTCTTGCGCTTAAGCGTACAGATGAGGAAGTGGTCAATCGCTTTGATGTGGCAAGAAATGATTACAACAAAGCGTATCATCCCGAATTAGTAGAAGAGAATCATTCAGATAAAAAACGCGAAGCATTATAAGCTGAACGAAGTGGAGTGATGGTATTGGAAGATCTTACAGAAGTGGTGACATTAACTAGAGAACTCATTCAAATTCCATCAGAAAACCCGATCGGTTCTGAGAAAGCTTGTGCCACTTATATTGAATCTTGGTTAAAAAAAGTAGATAAGATTAACATTGAAGTCCAAGAAGTAGAAGAGGGCAGACAAAATATTATCGCAACCTATAAAGCGAAAAAACCGATTAAGCGCCCATTAGTATATATCGGTCATATGGATACAGTTCCAGTAGAAGGTGATTGGAGTTACCATCCATTTGGAGGGCAAATAGTAGATGGTAAACTTTACGGCCGGGGAGCTTGTGATATGAAGAGTGGGTTGGCTTGTGCCCTAATTGCTTTAAAAAGGTTATCTGAAAAAGGAATAGAGCTTGAAAGAGATCTTATTGTCATAGCTAGCATTGATGAGGAAGGTCCTTTTATGAAAGGAGCAGTAGCTCTAGAGAAAGAGAAATTCATTCCGGAAGATGCGTTATTAGTAGCAATGGAGCCTACAAGTCTTACCATGTCCACTTCGCATAAAGGAACCATTTGGTATGAGCTGAATATCGAAGGAAAAAGCTCCCATGGAGGCCGAGCACATTTAGGGGCAGATGCTGTTCATGCAGCTTCTGAAATTATTAGTCGGTTAAAAAAGAAAGTGGCCGACCTTTCATATAATCATGAGGTGTTTGGCAAACCAGCATTGTCTGTAGGCACGATTTCAGGTGGGAACAAAACAAATATGGTCGCAGGGTCATGTCGGGTAGAGCTAGATTTTCGTCTAGTCCCTCCGATGACAAAAGAAGAAGCTAATACCATCATTAATCAATGTGTCAAAGAAGGTTGTGAACAAGTAACAGGGACTAAAGCAGTGATCAAACATTATGGTTGGCAACGTCCACCAATTGAAACGGATATGGCTAGTCCATTAGTAAAGATGATGGGATCTACGTATGAAAAGGTTGTCGGTGAGGAAATAAAAGAATCAGGGTTTCCGGCTTATACGGATGTAAGTATGATTAGTTTGCGAACTGGAAATAAAGATATTATTGTGTTTGGGCCTGGTGACCTTGACCAAGCTCATGCAGTTGATGAATTCGTCGACATCCAGCAACTTGATGTGTGTACAGATGTCTTATTTGAATTAGCTCGATCACATGGGTGATCGAGCTTTTTTCCTATCTGTGGCTTATAAAACTCCTAAAGTGTTAATGAAGACAACAATAATGACAAGTGGCACGACATACTTCATTAAGAATAACCAAACCGTAAAGAATCGGTTAGTAAGTCGATTTCCACTTAAAAATTCTTGCTCCATCAATCTTTTCTCCATTCGAAGCGAGATAAACAAAGAGATCAATAGGCAACCTAGTGGAAGCATGATATTACTAACAAGAAAATCAGTAGCATCAAAAATGGATAAGTTAAAGAATTGAACGTTTGATAGGACGCCAAAGCTTAGAGCTGCAGGGATTCCAGCTAAAAAAATTACTAGCCCAGAATAAGCAGCCACTCTTTTTCTTGTTCTTTTCTTACTTTCTGTGAAGGCTGACACAATTATTTCTAATAAACTAAAAGAAGAGGTCAACGTAGCAAAAAGAAACAATAAGAGAAATAAGGCCAAGAAGAGTTCTCCCCAAACCATCTCTGCAAAAACAGCTGGAAGGACAATGAATAATAATCCAGGGCCTTCAGTCGGCTCAAATCCTAAGGCGAAGATGGCTGGGAAAATAGCGAGTCCTGCTAATAAAGAGACAAAAAGGTTCATCCCAACGACGGAAACAGCAGCTGTAGGAATGCTTTCTTTTTTGTCTAAATAAGAGCTATATGTAACTAAACATGAAAAGCCAACTGCTAATGCAAAGAAGGATTGCCCTAATGCATAAAGTACTCCTTCACTAGTAATGGAAGAGAAATCTGGCTGTAGAAAGAATCGAATCCCCTCGCTAGCGCCCTCTAAAGTTAGTGATCGAGCGACTAAAATAAGGAAGAAGACAAATAGAAGTGGCATAAGAAATTTATTAGCTTTCTCAATCCCATTTCGAATTCCGAGTGATAAAACGAGAACATTAATAACTAAGAAAATGGCAAGCCCAACTAAACCGATCCAAGGTGTGCTAGTAATTGACCCAAATAATGCACCGTAATCAGCAGTTGGCCCTATAATTTGTCCTGATGTTGCCAGGATTGCATAGGTTAGTACCCATCCACCTACTACACTATAAAAAGAAAGAAGCAAAAAGCATCCTACTAAGCCGAACTTCCCAATCCACGTCCAACCGCTTTTAGGTGCAAGCTTTTGATAAGCAGATACGGCCTCTTTTTTTGACCCTCGTCCAATCACAAATTCTGAAATTAACATCGGAAGTCCGATAAGCAACGTAAAGACAATGAAGAGGAGGAAGAAAGCTCCTCCACCATTCGTGCCCGTTACATAAGGGAATTTCCAGATAGCACCTAAGCCTATGGCAGCGCCTGCTGAAGCAAGGATAAATCCAATCTTAGAAGACCACTGTTCTCTTTGTTCTCCCATCTGTTTCTCCCCCTTATAATGATAAGATTTTAAATTTCAGTACGCAAATTCCATAATTCTGGGAAGAAACGTTGATCAAGAACTTTCTTTAAATAATTTACACCAGAAGAACCGCCTGTACCAACTTTAAAGCCAATGATTCGTTCTACCGTCTTCATGTGACGGAAACGCCATTGTTGAAGCCAATCTTCAATATCTACTAATTTTTCAGCTAATTGATAGAGGTCCCAATACTGCTCGACATCTCGATAAACGGTAAGCCATGCATCTTTAACACTTTCATCTTCCTCGTAAGGCTTGGAATAATCACGATTAAGAATATCAGGATTGATCTTAAAACCAGCTTTAGCCAAGGCTTTGATTGCTACGTCATACAGACCAGGGCTGTGATAAGCCTCCGTTAATTCTTTATGAAGAACTTCATCCTTCTCATAAATCTTTAAGATATGTGGTGTTTTATAACCAAGAGCAAATTCGATTAGGCGATATTGATGAGACTGAAATCCAGATGCTTGTCCAAGAGAATCACGGAATTCCATATATTCTGCTGGTGTTAGCGTCGATAACACATCCCATGCTTGAATGATCTGTGATTGAATCTTTGATACACGCGCTAGTCGCTTGAAAGACGTTTGTAAGTCACCTGATTGAATAGACTCAATAGCTGCTGTTGTTTCGTGGAGAATTAACTTCATCCAAAGCTCACTTACTTGATGAATAATAATGAATAGCATCTCATCATGATGATCAGATAAACGTTCTTGCCCTGCTAGAATGAGATCAAGTTTGAGATATTCACCATAGGTCATGTTGTTTTGGAAATCAGTATGGATGCCTTTTTCATTAGCGGTTGTTTTTGTAGAATAAGGTTCTTTTGTCATGGTTATTCTCCTTTTTGGATCTGTATTAGTGGACGAATGACAGCTCGAACAGGACTACCATCTCCATCTCGAATCGGAAGAGGGAGCGCAATTAATTCATAATCACCATCTGGTACAAGATCAAGCATCACATTCTCTAGAATGGCAACATCGTTTTTAAGAAGTGCGTGATGTCCACTTAGCTCTTTACTAGCAGGATGATCAACGGAGGGGACATCGACTCCGATTAACTTAATTCCATTCTTCCCTAAATAATTTGCCCCGCATGCAGAGACCGATGGAAAGTCTTGAGGGAAGTGAGTGGGATTATTTGAAACAGATGTTTTGACGAGTAGACGTGTGACACCGTTTAGATCAAATTGACTGAAGGTGTGTTCGTCTAATTGTTTAAAAGAAGAAGCATCAATGATACGAGCAGCTCCAATATAGCGATTAATGTCCAAATCAAGCACTCGGGCGCCTTCATTATCAAAATGAAAAGGAGCATCGATGTGAGTGCCTGAATGAAGGCTTGTCGTCATCTTTCCAATATTAACGGAACCTGTTTGCTCTTTTGTATATTCTGTTACGTATTCAAAAGGTGTATCACCAGGCCAATGTGCGAGCTTATAATCTAACGGTTGTGAAATATCAATCCATTTAGACTGTGTCATTAAGCAATCACACCTCGTTTATTTTCGTAGTTTTTATATGTTTGATTTTCCATAATCTCTTTTAGGATTTGTACACTGTTCCATACATCTTCAAAGGAATTGTACAATGCTACTGGAGCAAGTCGAATACCATTTGGTGAACGGAAATCAGGAATAACACCTTTATCTTTTAGTGCTTTACAAATACGAGCAGCTTCAGGGTGCTCAATATATAAATGTCCACCGCGGCGGTGATCTTCATCTGGATTCCTGAAAATAAAATGTGCATCTCCGATCTCTTGCTCGATTAAATCTTTCATAAAACGGGTGAGCTGAAGAGATTTAATGCGAATATTTTCAATCCCTGCCTCAGAGAATAGTTCAAGTGATCCAATTAAAGGAGCAACACTTAATACATGTGGTGTGCCTATTTGAAATGCACCTGCATCATGAGCTGGAGAAAGGATGTGTTCCATATCAAATTGTTTTTCTTTACTTGAACTGAACCATCCAGCTAATCCTGGAGAAATGCCAAAGTGCTTTTCGTTAACATAGAGCCCACCTACAGCACCCGGTCCACCATTTAAGTGTTTGTAATTACACCAAAACGCAAAATCAACACCCCATTCACTCAGCTCATGTGGAATGGAACCAATCGAATGACAAAGGTCAAAGCCAATAATAATGTTCCGTTTATGTGCTTCATGTGTAAGGCGTTTCATATCTACTATTTGACCACTGCGATAAAGAATGCTTGGCAGTAGGATCAGAGCTATATCTTCAGTCATCGCAGCGATAATGTCTTTTTCATCCAACGTATGACCATCGCGACTTTTCACTTTAATTAGGTGTTCGTGAAAATCTAATCCTTTTTGCTTGATTTGGCTTTGCAGAGCATAGATATCACTTGGGAAATTTAATTCATCGGCAAGGATTTTTGTTCGTCCTTCCGAAGGATTATAGAAGGTCGCGATAAGTTGATGAAGATTTGTTGTCGTGGAACCGGTTACAATCACTTCTTCAGCTTTAGCTCCTACGAGTGGTGCGATTTGATCTCCTAATGATTCAGATAGATAAAACCAAGGATGATCCCCCTCAGTCCAACCATCAATCCCGAATGTTTTCCATGATTCAAGAAGAGTGATAAGGGTCTTCTCAGCACGTTTTGATAATAAACCTAGAGAGTTTCCATCTAAATAGATGTGCGAGTTATTTAAATAAAATTCATTTCGAAAAGGAGCAAGAGAATCTTTTTTATCTAATTCAATTGCTGATGTATAAGTAAGTTGTTCAGCCATAATGGACCTCCTTTTAATCCTTTACTTTGTTAAACAAGTGAAAATTATGAATACTTTTGTTACTATTGTATAAAAGAAACTGACATAACGTCAATGACATTATGTCAGTTAAGAAATAACTATTTGAAATGACAAAGTAAGGAGGTTGTTAGGAGTGGAAAAAAAGTTAACGAGAGAAGAGAAAGCGACTCAAACAAGAGCACGTCTCCTAAAATGTGCAGAAGAATTATTTATTGATCGAGGTTTTGTTAAGACGACGATCTCCCAAATTATAAAGAGAGCTGGACTTGGGTATGGAACAGCTTATGTATATTTTAAAAATAAAGATGAATTGTTTGTTGAGTTACTAGATGAGTTGATGGGGCAGTTTTATGATGTGGCAGAAAGGTCTTTTGTTCCAAAGTCAGTGACAGAGGCAGCAGAGTGTATTAAAGAACAAGTTGGGATGTTTTTAACTTTAGCCCAAAAAGAACATCAACTCATGCGTGTATTAAAAGAGGCTAGAGGGGCATCGATTGTGATTGATCAACGGTGGAGCGAGATACGTGAGCAGTTTATTCATCGAATTTCTGTTGATATTTCCTATGCTCAATCAAACGGATTAGCTTCTAGACATTTAGATCCGGAGTTAATTGCAAGAGGCTGGTTCTACGCCAATGAAATGTTTATGTGGGAGTGTGTGACTGGGGAGTGTCGTTATTCGATTGCCCAATTAAGAGAACAGCTGACGGACATCTACATGAATGGACTATATATTAAATAAGTTAGCTTTAAGATTCATGAAAAAGGAAACCTCCTCATATTCTGTTACATCGACTTTCTCAATTATAGAAATGGGGGAGGCACATGGAGGTTCGTGTAAGACAAGGGGATAATGTATGGTATTATAGTCAACTTTTCCAAATCCCGCTTCAACTATTACTGGATTCAAATCGAGGTAGCAACCCTACAGCTTTAATGGTTGGGACAGTTATTCGTATTCCAGGTTACGTGCTAAATCGTTACACCGTTCAGACAGGAGATACATTTTGGAGTATATCTAGAAAGTTTTCCATCCCCATTGATCAGCTCTTTTTAGTAAACCAGCAAGTTAATCCTAACTTTTTGCAGGTGGGGCAAGCGTTGTTCATGCCAAGTAGGATCACAAATAAACGATTTGTTCAAACGGACGGATACGACTCGACGGTATTAACAACAGATCTTGACCAATTAACGGAAGCCTATCCTTTCATCAGAAGACGTGTGATTGGAACGAGTGTCATGGGAAAGCCAATTGAAGAAATACGTATTGGGAATGGGTCAAAAAGAGTTCATTTTAATGGCTCTTTCCATGCTCATGAATGGATTACTACGCCAGTTTTAGTCGAATTTATCAATGATTATGCATTAGCCTTAACAAATCAGACGCCCATCCGTGGCTTGTCTATGTTGCCTTATTACAATGATGTAGAGTTATCGATTGTACCGATGGTGAACCCTGATGGTGTGGATTTAGTGATTAATGGTTTGCCAACTTCAGAGCCTTACCTAAGCGAAGTACTTGAGATCAATGATGGTAGCACCGATTTCTCTGGTTGGAGAGCAAATATTAGAGGGGTGGATTTAAACAATCAATACCCTGCTAAGTGGGAACAAGAAGTAAGCTTAAAGCCCAGCCAACCATCACCGAGAGACTATCCAGGGAGAGCCCCTTTAACAGAACCTGAGGCGATCGCGATCGCGCGTCTTACACTCGATAGTGATTTTAGCCGTGTTCTAGCCTTTCATACACAGGGGCAAGTTATTTTTTGGGGGTTTGAAGGGTTAGAGCCTCCAGAATCGGAGGTGATCATTAATGAGTTTGCCCGAGTTAGTGGATTTAGGCCGATTCAATATACAGACAGCTATGCAGGGTACAAAGATTGGTTTATTAAACAATGGAGAAGGCCAGGATTTACTGTAGAGCTTGGTCTCGGAACGAATCCTTTACCTTTTTCAGATTACCCTCAGATTTATGAGGATGCAGTAGGTATTATGCTTGCCTCCATGTATATGTAGACACCAAAATGATCAGACCTATAGTGTTCTGATCATTTTTTATTATTTTATTATTCATATTAGTGAAAATCTTATTTTTGCGCTATCATAGATAATAGATTATTTCGTTTAGCTAACAAACTTAGTTGGGGTGTCGATTGATGAGAAAGGTTTTTTCCTTTTTAAAACCATATCGTTTTCCGATGTGGATAGCCATCATATTAATGCTAGTAGAACTCACTGTTGAACTTTTTCATCCATTACTTTTAGCGAGAATCATTGATGAAGGAGTTATGACAGGTGATTTTGATATGGTTGTACGTTGGGGATTGATCATGGTAGGAATGTCGTTTCTTGCTTTTTTATCAGGGGTAATTAATTCATTTTATGCGGCTCATGTATCTCAAAATACAGGATACGATCTGCGTCACAGTATGTATAGTCGGGTGCAATCTTTTGCTTTTTCGAAACTGCAAAAGTTTGAAACATCGTCTTTAATAACGAGGATGACCAATGATGTCACACAAGTTCAGAACACTATTTTTATGAGTTTGCGCATCATGATGAGAGCACCGCTTTTAGTCATTGGTGGAACAATTATGGCGTTACTGGTCAATGTGAAGCTCGCGTTATTTCTAGTGGTAACGATTCCTGTTCTTATCTTCTTTTTAGTCTGGATGATGAAAAAGGGTGGAAAAATGTTCCGAGATGTTCAAGCTAAGCTTGATCAAGTAAATCATGTCATGCGTGAAAATTTAAAAGGAATTCGAATAATAAAGGCATTTGTTAGAAGAAAGCATGAAGGAGAACGTTTTAAAAAAGAAAATGGAGGATTAAAGGATGGAACCATTCAAGCGTTAAGATGGATGGAGATCACAATGCCGATTCTTTTACTATTAATGAACGGAGCGATCATTGGTGTACTCTGGTTCGGTGCAATTGATGTTGGAGCAAATCAAGCACAGGTAGGAGAAGTTGTGGCAATTATTAACTATGCAACAAGAATCACGTCGGCACTTACTGTCTTTTCAATGATTATCATTGTCTTCTCAAGAGCTAGAGCCTCTGCAAGCCGTATTGCAGAAGTGCTTGAAACCGATATTGGGATGGAAGATGGAGAGGTGACGGAGGCTGATACTAAGAATGACATTCATCTTCATTTTCAAAATGTGTCGTTCCGTTACCCAAATGCTCATCAGAATGTCTTACAAAATCTTACGTTCTCCGTAAATAAGGGTGAAACGATTGCGATACTTGGTGCAACTGGGTCAGGGAAGTCCACCTTATTTCAATTAATTCCAAGGCTTTATGATGTGGGCACTGGTTCTGTATTAGTGGGCGGGGAAGATGTGAGGGAATGGAATATGAAAAAGCTGCGTCAAATGATTGGATATGTACCCCAGGAGTCGCTTCTATTCTCTGGCTCAATTAAAGAGAATTTGAGTTGGGGGCGGGAGGACGTTACGGAAGAAGAGATGATAGTAGCCGCAAAAGCTGCTCAGATTCATGACACAATCGAAGCACTCCCTAAACAATATGAAACGAAGATCGGTCAAAAGGGTGTAAATTTATCTGGCGGTCAAAAGCAAAGATTATCGATTGCCCGAGCGCTTATTCGCTATCCACGTATCTTGTTGCTTGATGATAGTACGAGTGCCTTAGATATGCGAACAGAGAAGAAGTTTTTACGTGCATTACAGGCTTACTCATGTACGACCCTTGTTATTACGCAAAAGTTAAAAACAGCCATGGAAGCTGACCGGATCATCATACTAGATGAGGGGGAATTGCTTGCTGTCGGCACACATGAAGAATTAGTCAAACAGTCTTCCCTTTATCAGCAAATTGCTCAGTCACAGCTTGGAAAGGAGACGATCAATCATGCTTGATCCCCTCACACGTCCTTTTCGGTATAAACCAATTGACTGGAAAAAGAGTGAACCAAAATCAAAAAGCAAGAAAAAGGAACGAGCGAGAGATTGGTCTGGAACGTTAAAGAGATTGTGGACATACTTATCGATTTATAAAATGAAATTGATTCTTGTCGTCCTTATGGTCATTGCAAGTTCGGTTTTAAGTCTCCTTGGACCTTTTATTGTGGGAATCTCGATTGATCAATTTATCGTCACGAATGAAATGAACGGTCTAGTCAGAATGCTCCTTTTTTTAGTCCTCATTTATATAGGGTATTCTGTTAGCATATGGTTGCAAAATTATTGGATGGTAGACATCGCTCAAAAGTCCGTCTACGAAATTCGTTCGCATCTTTTTACGCACCTTCAGAAGCTGCCGATACCTTTTTTTGATCAACGTCAACATGGGGAACTAATGAGTAGAGTAACGAATGATATGGAAAACGTTAGTTCTACGTTAAATAGTTCTGTTATTCAAATACTCTCGAGCATATTAACGTTTGTTGGTATCTTAGTTGTGATGATTTACTTGAGTCCATTAATGACTATTCTTACTTTAACAATTATTCCAGTCATGGTATTTGGTCTAAAATGGATAACAAAACGAACAAGTATCTTCTTTAAGGAGCA
The DNA here is from genome assembly GCF_040939795.1 of Alkalihalophilus sp. As8PL. Classification (GTDB taxonomy): domain Bacteria; phylum Bacillota; class Bacilli; order Bacillales; family Bacillaceae_D; genus Alkalihalophilus; species Alkalihalophilus lindianensis. The sequence continues at coordinate 1,479,301 of NZ_CP162551.1, read as the reverse complement.
ACAACGAAACATTGGTGAAGTAAATGGTTTTATCGAAGAAACCGTTTCGGGTCAATCGATAGTCAAGGTGTTTTCTCAAGAAGAAAGAGTAGTTAATGAGTTTGAAAGAAAAAATCAAAAGCTGAAACAATCTGGCTTTTGGGCTCAGACATACTCTGGGTTCATTCCAAAACTGATGAACTTATTAAACAATATGAGTTTTGCCGTGATTGCAGGGGTTGGGGGCATATTAGTGCTTCAAGATGCGATTACAATTGGTGTGATTGTTATATTTGCTGAGTATGCGAGACAATTTACTCGTCCGTTAAATGATTTAGCCAACCAATTCAACACGCTTTTATCTGCTGTTGCAGGGGCAGAGCGCGTTTTTCAAATGATTGATGAACCAATTGAGAAGGACCATCAAAACAATAGGAAAGCTCCGGTATTAAAAGGAAATGTGGAATTTAAACATGTTTCCTTTTCATATGATTCTAGTGAAAAAATCATTGATGATATAAGTTTTAGGGCAAGTGCTGGTGAAACGGTTGCTTTTGTCGGTCCTACTGGGGCTGGAAAAACAACGATCATTAATATGATTTCACGATTTTATGATGCAAATGGAGGTGAGGTTCTTTTTGAAGGAGAAAATGTTAACGCCTTTAAAAGAGAAGAATTGCGAAGTCAGATGGGCTATGTGCTTCAAGATCCTTTTTTGTTTGAAGGAACGATTCGGGAGAACATCCGCTACGGTAAATTAGACGCCACAGATGAAGAAGTAGAGGCAGCTGCTAAAGAGGCAAATGCGCATTCCTTTATTATGCGACTTAAAGACCAATATGAGACAAGCCTCTCTCAAGATGGAAGTGGAATCAGTCAAGGTCAAAAGCAATTATTATCTATTGCCAGAGCACTATTAGCTGACCCCTCCCTTTTGATTTTAGATGAAGCAACTAGTAGCATAGACACGGTTACAGAATTGAAAATCCAAGAAGCCCTCAGACGCTTAATGAAAGGTAGAACAAGCTTCGTCATTGCTCATAGATTGAATACGATTGAGAATGCTGACCAAATTCTAGTTCTTGTTGATGGAAAGATTATCGAACGAGGGACTCATCATCAACTATCGGTGAAAAAAGGATTCTACCAAAAATTATATAATGGAGTAGAACTATAAACGAAAAGCTATGTAGGTCCTTCCGCGCATAGCTTTTTTAGTATAGAAAATGAATCATTTACGAACTTTGTCGAAAGATGTGTAATAAAAATGAGAGGAATCAATCAGTCTTTGTCGAATGTACGAAAAGAGAAAAAATTAGGAGATTTGAGAGATGATAATCGAAAAATTGTTACTTCAAGTGCTTATTGTGTTATCTCCGGTACTTGTTTATAGCGTTATTTCAAATGGTAAAAAAGAACCCAGGTTCCCGTTTTTGACGGTGTTTTATGCTATTGCAGGTGTACTATGTATTGTTTTTTCCTATCAAACGTTTGGACTGTATTGGGACCTTCGTTATGTTATTGTTGTATGTGCCTTTTTATATGGAGGAATGAAAACGGGTTGGCTGGTCTTTGCAACAGTAATGATTACACGAACAATGATGGGAGGAGACCATCTAGTATTTGCTTATGTGTGTATTACATCTGCTGCCCTCACTGCCTTTTTCTTTCAAACTAAATATCAAAATATATTATCAAAATGGAGAAGAACGCTTATTGCTATTGTTCTCTCATTAGTACCCGTAGTGATTCAAATTTCAATTGTCAGTCTGCTCATACGGGAAGAAGTCTTACACTTTTTTGACGAGTCTGTTTTAGGTCGTTATTTATTTTATTATGTAATCGTTATTATGATTGCAGCTGGTTTTATTACATTATTGCATGAAGCGATTAATGAAAAAAAACGGATGCAAGAAGAAATTATTCGAGCAGAAAAGTTTAATACATTAGCTGGGCTTGCTGCTTCTATTGCTCATGAGGTTCGAAATCCTCTTACAGTTGTTAAGGGGTTTTTGCAGTTAATGAAAGAGGAAAATAAGGATTCAAGTCAACAATACTATTCTTTAGTATTAAATGAACTAGGGAGAGCGGAAAACATCATTAATGATTACTTGAACTTTGCTAAGCCGGAATTAAAGAGTGTGGAAGATGTAAAATTACTCGAAAACATTCATGAAATTCATGCTCTATTACATCCTTATGCTATTAAGGATGGGGTTCATTTAAATGAATTAATTGAAATTAGTGATCATCTCGTGGTCAGGGCGGATCGAAATCAACTAAAACAAGCATTAGTTAACTTTGTTAAAAATGCAATAGAAGCTACCCCAAATGGAGGGAATGTGACATTAGTCGTTCAGAAGTCAACCGATCTGGTTACGATTCATATTTCTGATACTGGTAAAGGGATGAATAAAGAAGAATTAAGTAGGATAGGAACACTTTTTTATACGACAAAGGACAAGGGGACTGGGCTTGGAACGATGGTTTCGATTCGTATTATCGAAGCGATGGGAGGGACGGTCTCTTATCAAAGTAAAGAGTTTGTTGGCACAACAGTGTCTATTTCTTTACCTATTAGAAGAGATGAAACCTCATCGATCCATACTTTTAAAGATAAGAATAGAAAAGTAATCTAGTAGAAAAAAGGGGTTGGGCTCCATGTCCAGCCCCTTTTTCTTTGGTTTATAGTCCTAATTCTTTTCTCTCTTCTGGCGTGAACACTCGTGAACGGGTTAAAAATCGTTTTCCTTCTGGACCTTCAAGAGAAAACATTCCTCCGCGGCCTGCGACGACATCAATAATAAGCTGTGTATGCTTCCAATAAGCATATTGATCCTTTGCAATATAGAAGGGGGATTCACCTATGTGGCCAAGAAGAACATCTTGCTCTCCAACACGGAGCTCACCTTCTTGGTAGCACATCGGAGAGCTTCCATCACAGCACCCACCAGACTGGTGAAACATTAAAGGACCATGAATTTTTTTTAGATGGTTAATAAATTCTAGAGTTGCATCGGTTGCGACGACTCGTTCAACCATCTGTATCCCTCCATTCTTGTTTAAAAAAATCCAAGTGCATCCTCACTATAACTTACAAGCATATTCTTCGTTTGTTGGTAGTGACTGAGCATCATCTTGTGATTCTCTCTTCCAATTCCTGATTTTTTGTAGCCGCCAAACGCAGCATGAGCAGGGTAAGCATGGTAGCAGTTTGTCCAAACACGTCCTGCTTGAATTTCACGACCGAAACGGTAAGCAGTGTTAATATTTCTAGACCACACACCAGCTCCTAATCCATAAAGCGTATCATTGGCAATAGCTAAGGCTTCAGCATCATCTTTAAACGTCGTCACAGACACAACTGGACCAAAAATTTCTTCTTGGAAAATACGCATATCATTTTTACCAGCAAAGACGGTTGGTTGGACGTAATAGCCATTTTCAAGATCGCCCTTCAGCTGATTACGAGCACCGCCTGTTAAACAAGTTGCACCTTCTTGTTTGCCGATATCTAAATAAGAGAGGATCTTTTCTAATTGCTCTTGTGAAGCTTGTGCACCCATCATCGTATCTGGGTCAAGTGGATTTCCAGTCTTAATTTCTTTTACTCTAGCAATCGCACGTTCCATAAATTCATCATAGATAGACTCATGAATTAGCGCACGAGATGGGCATGTACAAACTTCCCCTTGGTTTAGTGCGAACATGACAAAGCCTTCCACAGCTTTATTTAAGAATGCATCATCTTTATCCATAATGTCAGAGAAGAAGATATTAGGTGATTTTCCCCCAAGCTCTAACGTGACTGGTATGATGTTCTCTGAAGCATATTGCATAATGAGGCGACCAGTAGTTGTTTCGCCTGTGAAGGCAACTTTAGCAATTCGGTTGCTTTGTGCGAGTGGCTTCCCAGCTTCTACGCCAAAACCATTGACGACATTTAATACGCCTTTTGGCAGGAGGTCTTCAATTAATTCTAATAATACAAAGATCGAAACAGGTGTTTGTTCAGCTGGCTTAAGAACCACACAGTTACCTGCTGCAAGTGCTGGAGCCAATTTCCATGTAGCCATGAGAATCGGGAAATTCCAAGGAATAATTTGTCCTACTACCCCAAGTGGCTCTTGAAAGTGATAAGCAACGGTGTTTTCATCGATTTGAGATAGACTTCCTTCTTCAGCACGTATTACGCCTGCAAAATACCGGAAATGGTCGATCGCTAGAGGAATATCAGCATTCAATGTCTCGCGCACAGCTTTCCCGTTTTCCCAAGTCTCGCTTACCGCAAGCATTTCCAGGTTCTCTTCCATTCGATCAGCAATTTTATTTAAGATGTTGGCACGTTCTGCAGGAGAGGTTTTACCCCAGCTATCTTTTGCGGCATGAGCAGCATCAAGTGCCAATTCAATATCTTCAGCAGACGATCTAGCCACTTCACAAAAAACGTTACCTGTTACAGGTGTGATATTTTCAAAGTAGTTACCGCCTACAGGAGCTGTCCACTCACCATTTATATAATTTTCATAGCGATCCTTAAAGTTAATTAGTGCTCCGTCTGTGTTTGGATTTTTATAAACCATGTAAATTCCTCCTAAAAGTAGATTGATAGAGAATGGCCCATGAGCACAGGACCTAAATAACAGATAATGAAAGCGATTACAAAAACAACTATCTAAATAAAGTTAAACAAACACATGCTAATATAGACGTAATAGAGCTGTCTAGAAAGGAATTACCCATGTGAGAATTCAATTGTATATAAGTAAAACAGGATACTGCTCAAGAAGAGAAACAGAAAGATTATTAGTTGCTGGTCGTCTAACAGTTAATGGCAAAGTTGCTACGAAAGATTCATTTGTTGAACCATCCGATTGTATTTTATTAGATGGTCAGCCTATTCCGATGAAAGAGCGTAATATTTACCTTTTGTTAAATAAACCAACGGGCATTATATGTACGGCTCAACGGCAAGTGAAAAATAACTTAATCAATTACATGAACTACCCAGAACGTATTTTTGCAGTAGGTAGGTTGGATAAAGAGTCTCAAGGTCTGCTCTTATTAACAAATGATGGAGATATTGTTAACAAGCTAATGCGTGTTGAAAATGGCCATGAGAAAGAATACGTTGTAACAGTTGATCGTGCTTTTCCAGATTCCTTTATGGAGAGTATGGCATCTGGTGTTGAAATATTAGACCAGGTGACCAAATCATGTAAGGTGACTAGAGTCGACGATCAAACATTCAAAATCGTTTTAACTCAAGGTCTAAATCGTCAAATTAGACGAATGACAAAAGTATTTGGGTACTATGTGACAAGGCTTGAAAGAGTTCGAATTATGAATCTTACTTTAAGTGGATTGCCATATGGACAATGGCGTGAATTAACTGGCGAAGAAATAAACGTACTGATGAAGAGTCTAAGGTGAAAGGGCATAGAAGTTGTTCGTACCACCTCCTAGAACTAGTGTACTAAATAAACTAGAACTTGTCGATTGTTATTTTATTTTTCTGAAAATTATCTTTAGTAGGATTGATATCCCCTTTACAAGATTGATAGAGTCATGTATATTAAAAGGCAAGTTTATAATGAAGCTGATGAGTTCAATTGAGAGGCAGCTTTTTGCGAGAAGTGATCATTAAAGATCGTTCCTCGCAAAAAGCTGTCTCTTTTTTTGTCCTTATTGGTAAACGCTTCCACGAAAGGAGTAAGATCTATGAGTGTCTATTTAGCGGAATTAATTGGTACAATGATTTTAATTATTTTTGGAGGAGGAGTTGTAGCAGGTGTCGTTTTAAAGAAATCAAAAGCAGAGAACTCTGGATGGATTGTCATTACATTTGGCTGGGGGTTTGCAGTAGCTTTTGCGGTTTACGCGGTAGGTGGCATTAGTGGAGCCCACCTTAATCCGGCTGTTACACTTGGTTTAGCATCAGTAGGGGAGTTTTCATGGAGCTTAGTTCCAGGCTATATTCTCTTTCAGGTGATTGGAGCCTTTATAGGTGCAGTTATTGTCTTCATTCACTACTTGCCTCATTGGAAGGAAACACAAGATCAAGGAGCTAAATTGGCTGTATTCTCTACAGATCCAGCGATCGCTCACACACCTTCCAATTTACTTAGTGAAGCCATTGGAACTGCTGTTTTATTATTTGGGTTACTGGCTATCGGTGCAAACCAATTCACAGAAGGACTTAATCCATTAATTGTTGGGTTCTTAATTGTTGCTATTGGACTTTCATTAGGAGGAACGACTGGTTATGCAATTAATCCTGCTCGTGATTTGGGCCCGCGACTTGCACACTTTCTTCTACCGATTGCAGGAAAAGGAACGTCGAACTGGAAGTATGCATGGGTACCCATTGTTGGGCCAGTAATGGGTGGCGTGCTAGGCGCACAATTTTATCATATTATGTTTAATGGCGGATCAATCATCCCGCTCTTTGTCTTAATTGCTATCTTATTAATTATAAGTGCAGCTTCAAAAATGATGCCGACTACATCAAAGATAACCACACACTATCAAAATAATGCGAAAGAAATCTCATAAACAAAAAGAGGAGAGAATAAAAATGGAAAAAACATACATTCTATCACTTGATCAGGGAACAACAAGCTCGCGTGCTATTTTATTTGATGAGAAAGGAGAGATTGTTCATTCTGCTCAAAAAGAATTCACCCAATATTTCCCGAAGCCTGGTTGGGTGGAACATGATGCAAATGAAATCTGGGGATCTGTTTTATCTGTCATAGCTAGTGTTTTGTCAGAGTCAGATATAAAGCCTAATCAGATTGCTGCAATTGGTATTACAAATCAACGTGAAACGACTGTGGTTTGGGATAAGCATACAGGTAAGCCAATCCACAAAGCGATTGTGTGGCAGTCGCGTCAAACAGCTGAGATATGTACAGAGTTAAAGAAAAATGGTCATAATGACTTATTCCGAAATAAAACAGGCTTACTCATTGATGCTTATTTTTCCGGGACGAAGGTGAAATGGTTACTTGATCATGTAGAAGGAGCACGTGAGCGAGCTGAAGCAGGAGATTTATTATTCGGCACGATTGATACATGGCTCATTTGGAAATTAAGTGGCGGAACAGCTCATGTTACGGATTATACAAATGCTTCAAGAACGTTGATGTATAACATTTATGATCTAAAGTGGGATGAGGAATTACTTGAAATCTTAGATGTGCCAAAATCCATGTTACCTGAGGTTCGTTCCTCTTCTGAAGTGTATGCCGAAACGAAAGGCTACCACTTCTTTGGAGAACAAGTACCGATTGCTGGGGCTGCTGGTGATCAACAAGCTGCTTTATTTGGACAAGCATGCTTTGAAAAAGGAATGGCAAAAAACACGTATGGTACAGGTTGTTTCATGTTAATGAATACTGGAGAAAAAGCAGTTAGATCAGAAAGTGGACTACTAACAACGATTGCTTGGGGAATTGATGGAAAAGTAGAATATGCGCTTGAAGGAAGCATTTTTGTTGCGGGTTCAGCGATTCAATGGCTACGAGATGGAATGCGTATGGTCAATCAAGCAGCTGACACAGAAGATTACGCCTCTAAAGTCGATTCTACAGAGGGTGTGTACATGGTGCCGGCATTTGTTGGACTTGGAACTCCTTATTGGGATAGTGAAGCCCGTGGTGCGGTATTTGGTTTAACTAGAGGGACAACAAAAGAGCATTTTATTCGTGCCACTCTTGAATCGCTAGCTTATCAGACAAAGGATGTCTTGCAAGCGATGGAGGCTGACTCTGGGATTAACCTAAGAAAACTGCGTACAGATGGTGGAGCCGTTAAGAATAATTTCTTAATGCAATTCCAAAGTGACATTTTGAACGTTCCTGTTGAGCGCCCTGTTGTAAATGAAACGACGGCTCTTGGTGCGGCTTACCTTGCAGGTCTTGCTGTAGGTTTTTGGGGAGATAAACAAGAGATTGCAACGAATTGGAGAATGGATCGTTCTTTTGAAGTGCAGATGGATGAGGCAACACGCACGCCATTATATGAGGGTTGGAAGCAGGCTGTAAAGTCAACAATGGGTTTTAAACCAACCTCTAAATCCTAATCGCTCACTAGCAAACATTTACGTTCACAAAGAGACTTGCTATACTTGCTGTAAGTTAATAAATAGTCTATGAGGAGAGGGCTACAACTTTTGATTGGTAAATCAGTCAAGTCTAGTTGTGGCCTCTTTTTTTTTCTGAGGTTATTCGTGATACAATTATCAATCATGTCATAGTGAGGGTGAGTAAGATGGATTTTAATGGTCAAAAGGTTTTACCTGCTATTAAAAGGATGAAGGATTTTGAGAAGGTGCTTTCAAATGATGATGAATATATGGTTATGCTAGATCTTCATATCGCTCAACTTGGTGCTGTTATGAGTCATGTACGGAAAGCTGGAAAAAAAGTGATTCTTCATGCGGACATGATCCAAGGTTTACGAAATGACAAATATTCAACAGAGTTTCTATGCCAACAAATTAAGCCTGCTGGTCTCATTTCAACACGAGGAGACGTGCTCAGAACAGCGAAGAAAAATAATGTATTAGCTATTCAACGTTTATTTCTTTTAGATACGATTGCATTAGAAACCAGCTATAAATTAGTCGAACAAATTGAGCCAGATTGTATTGAAGTATTGCCTGGAGTCATCCCTCAATACATTGAGAAAGTTCGTAAAGATACGAAGACTGAAGTGATTACGGGAGGCTTAATTGAGACGAAGGAAGATGTCTTGCGAGCATTTGAAGCAGGAGCTCGGGCGATCACAACATCTAGAGAAGACTTATGGAAATTTAACTCGATGAATTAAAGAAGGTTGCAAGTTCTAACTTGCAGCCTTCTTTTCATTTTGGTGCTTTATTGTCCTTTCTTTATTCCCTACTAAAATGCCTGCTAAGATAATTGTTACTCCCACCCATTGAACAAGAGTGACGGCTTCTCCAAGAACGATAAAGGACATGAATACAGCTACTGGGAGTTCGGCAGAGGTTAAGATCGTCCCCAAGCCTGATCCGATATGGGGCATGCCAATTGAAAATAATAATGGTGGCAAGGCAACTCCAAATAACCCTAACATAAACCCAAAAAACAAAATATCAGCTGATAAAGTTGCGTGAAGCAAAGTTGATGGTGGAAATACAAACAGTACCAAGATTAAACTGCCTGTTGCAAATAACGTACTCCGTTGAATAGGCGGAAGAGATACGCCAACCGTTCCGCTTAAATAAACAAATAAAGAAAACGTAATCGAAGAAAGAAACCCCCAGAAAGCGCCATTCCATGTAAAAGAAGTACCTCCATGTGTAAATATTCCTGCTGCGAGTAACGACCCAAACAATAAAATAGCGATGGATAGTAGCTTTAGTCTGCTTGGTCGTTTTCCCACTAGGACCCATTCAAGTAATGAACCAACCCAAACAAATTGAAAAAGAAAGATAATAGCAAGAGATGCGTCTAATGTTTGTAGTGCCTGATAATAAAATAAGCCTGTAAGGGCCATCGGAACACCCGCAATGAACATCAACATTATTTTTTTGAAAGGTAGTTTGGTTTTAGGGGAAAAGAGGAAAATAATCCAAAGGAAAACGATACCAAATATAAATTGACTCAATGTCACAACACTAAGGGTATAACCAGCACTATAAGCAAGCTTTACAAAGGTAGATAAAATACCAAGACAACAACCACCGATAAAAACAAGTAATGGATAGATCCATAATTTCATCGAGGAAAGCTCCTTCCTTATTATAATGAGTAGCCTAAACAAACAAAAAACCACACAGCTACTTGTTGTAGCTGTGTGGCGAAAATAAGAGAAAAACCTCTTAGAAAAATCCACTCCTATAGGCATAGGTTTTGATTTGGATATATGATACTTATTATTTTAGAAGGGGGGATAAGGAACTGTCAAGGGTATGTAAAAGTTATTGTATTTTTCAGAAAAATAATGTTTTTCCTTTATGTTGTTATAATAAATAGATACTGAAAAGTTGAGGTGAGCAGATTGACTGAAAGCATTTTGAAAGGATTAAATTGGGTCGTTGACGGTGGGAATAATCTACTGTGGACGTATGTGTTAATCGCTTTATTGCTAGGATTGGGCGTCTACTTCACGGTTCGTACGAATTTTGTACAAGTACGATTATTTGGAGAAATGTTCCGTGTAATCGGTGAGAAAAAGGATGGAGATAAAGGAATATCTGCATTCCAAGCTTTCACCATCAGTACAGCTTCCCGTGTTGGGACAGGGAACTTGGCAGGGGTTGCCATTGCGATCGCTCTTGGAGGTCCGGGGGCTGTATTTTGGATGTGGGTGGTAGCTCTCATCGGTATGGCAACAGCATTTATTGAAAGTACTTTAGCTCAGGTTTATAAAGTGCGTGATGGTGATCAGTTCCGTGGTGGACCTGCCTATTATATGGAGAAGGCTTTAAATAAGCGAGGTTTAGGCATTGCTTTTGCTATTTTAATTACACTTTGTTTTGGATTAATCTTTAACGCGGTTCAAGCAAATACCATCACATTAGCTTTTGAAAACGCATTTAATGTTGATCGTCTTATCATTGGAGTTATTGTAGCCGCTATTGCGGGGGTAGTTATCTTTGGTGGCGTTAAGCGAATTGCAAGCGTTACACAGATTGTCGTACCTGTGATGGCCATTATCTATTTAGTTATTGCTTTCTTTATTGTGTTAACGAACTTCACGCAAATTCCAGCTGTGTTTAGTTTAATCGTCTCTAATGCTTTTGGGTTAAATGAAGTCATTGGTGGGGGAATTGGGGCTGCGATTATGCAAGGTGTACGTCGTGGATTATTCTCGAATGAAGCTGGTATGGGTAGTGTGCCGAATGCTGCAGCGACTGCCAATGTAAGTCACCCAGCAAAACAGGGGTTAGTACAATCATTAGGTGTATTCGTCGATACAATGATTATCTGTTCTGCCACTGCTTTTATGATTCTTTTAACAGATGTTTACCAAACTGGTGAATCCAACGGGATTGTGTTAACTCAAAATGCATTAAGCCAACATATTGGCTCATGGGCACCAAGTTTTGTAGCCATTGCTATCTTATTATTTGCCTTTAGCTCGATCATCGGCAACTATTATTATGGTGAAACAAATATTGAATTTATTCGTGAAAGCTCTTCATGGAAAATGGTGTACCGAGTAGCAGTGTTATTAATGGTGTTATTTGGTTCAGTTGCTGAAATTATTTTAGTATGGAATATGGCTGATTTATTTATGGGCTTAATGGCTGTATTAAACTTAGTGGTAATCTTCCTAATCGGTAAGATTGCACTTGATGTTCTAAAAGATTATACAGCTCAACGAAAAGCCGGCAAAAATCCTGTTTTCTATGCTAAAAATATAACTGGATTAAAAAATACAGAATGTTGGGATGAGCAAGCAGAAAAGGAACGTCAATAAATCACATGGATTACACCTATCAATTTTTGATAGGTGTTTTTCATTTTAAAAACCAACCATAATCTCTCAACTTGTCTCATATATAAAAGATGAGGGAGTGGGGCTTGTATGAATACGTTTGTAAAAGGTGCGATCTTACTCATTATCGTCGCATTTGTAGGTGAATGTCTTGAATTTTTAATAAACATCGTCTTAGCAAGAGAATTAGGTGAAGAAGGACTTGGTTTATATATGTCCATCTTGCCTACTGTGTTATTTGTCGTAGTGATCGCAAGTTTGGAGTTGCCGATATCGATTTCTAAATTTGTAGCGGAGAAGGAAGCTATTTTTCATCGAAGCATGATTGTTCACGCTTTACGATTTGCAGTGGGGTGCACAATCATCTTTAGTGCCATTTCGTTCGTGATTTTACCAGTTATTCCGGTATTTGATCGTTATCATCCTGCTACTCCATTTCTATTTATCATCTTAATTCCGATAATAGCGTTCTCGTCTGTTGCTAGAGGATACTTTATGGGAGCTCAAGATATGCGGAAAATTGCGATTGCAAATTTTTTGCGACGTGCAGGTCAGCTTATCCTCTTAGTTCTTGTTTTTTCATTTTTCTCTTTTGACACTCCCACAGCTATTTTCATTTCGCTATGTACCTTAATAGCCACAGAAATGATTGTGCTAACGTACTTAATGATTGCTTTTTATTTACAAATGAATGAATTGAAAAAACACCCACAAGCAAAGCTTGATGGGCCAAAAGTGAGAAAAGCCTTACTGAAAATATCTTTACCGACAACCGGTCTTAGAATCTTTCATGCAGCATCTTTTGCAATCAAGCCGTTTCTAATTAAAGAGGCGCTAGTCAGAGCTGGAATGATCGATACGATGGCGATGATTCAATACGGAAAACTAGCAGGGGTTGCTTTTACGATTGGCTTCTTTCCTGCTTTTATTGCCCATTCTTTATTAATTGTCTTAATTCCAGCGGTTTCTGAAGCTTACGCTAAAGGAGATCTAGTGCGCCTTCAAAAATTATTAAGAAGAGTGATGCTCACAACCTTTGCATATGGAATTCCAGCTGTATATGTTTTTTATTTTTATGCTGAACCCCTTACGAATTTGTTTTTTGAGGAATCTCCTGCAGCAGGTTATTTACAATTGTTAGTGCCTTATTTCTTATTTCACTATTTCGTGATGCCAATGCAGGCTTATTTAATAGGTCTTGGACTTGTGAAAGATGCATTTTGGCATGCGGTATGGGCGACCACATTATCCTTCATTCTCATGTTTGTGCTAGGTTCAAGACCGGAATTTGGCATGGGGGGAATTATTATTGGGATGAATCTCGGTGCAGTATTGCTTACTCTCATGCATTATATGACAATTACTAAAAAAATTGGGTTAACCATTGGTTTGCGTAAAGAAAGACCATGATGATTGATTGAAAAAGATGAGCACAACCGTGTTCATCTTTTTTATTTTTAGGGTATAGGGAAATGAAAAAAGGTAAAAAAATTGTCGAAAAAACAATTGACGAATTTGTATATACAAGATAAAATGAAAACGTAATCACGACATGTATATACAAGGTATGAGAATGACACATATTTACCCGAAGAGATTGGGACACTATAGGAATAAATGTTAATCAGCCTCATCTTTTATATTCGAAATGAAAACGCTAACAGAGGGGGAAAAGAAATGAGTGCTAATAAAGAAGCTGCTAAGCAAATACTCGAAGCCATTGGTGGCGAAGAAAATATTGCATCAGCTACTCATTGTGTAACACGTCTACGTTTTGCCCTACATGACGAGGGGAAAGTAGATAAAGAAAAGCTTGAAAATATTGATGTTGTTAAAGGTTCATTTGCAACGAACGGCCAGTTCCAGGTGATTATCGGACAAGGACTTGTTGATAAGATCTTTAAGGAATTGAGTGATTTAGCTGGTATTTCACAGTCTTCTAAAGAAGATACTAAAAATGCAGCATCGAAAAACTTAAATCCCTTACAACGTGCAATTAAAGTATTAGCGGATGTCTTTATCCCGATTTTACCTGCGATTGTAACAGCTGGTTTATTAATGGGGGTTAATAACATCTTAACGGCCCCTGGTATTTTTGGAAGTGAATCACTTGTTGAAATGTTTCCGCAATGGGCAGATTTTGCTAATATTATTCATTTAATTGCAAACACCGCCTTTGTCTTCTTGCCAGCATTAATTGGTTGGTCCGCAGTGAAGCGGTTTGGTGGAAATGAATTACTCGGGGTAGTACTTGGTTTAATGCTCGTTCATCCAGACTTGCTAAATGCTTGGGCATATGGAGAGGCCTTAGAAGCTGGAGAAATACCTTATTGGAACTTATTTGGATTTGATATCGCGCAAGTAGGTTATCAAGGACAAGTTCTTCCGATTTTATTTGCATCGTTTGTACTTGCTAAAATTGAAGTATTTCTTAAAAAACGTATTCCAGACGGATTCCAACTATTAGTCGTTGCTCCTATCGCGTTGCTTGTAACTGGTTTCTTATCTTTCATCGTTATCGGTCCTATCACATTTGCTATTGGTAATGGAATTACAGATGTGTTTGTGGGTATTTTTGGTAACTTTGCTGCTGTTGGCGGTTTATTATACGGAGCTATTTATGCGCCTCTTGTTATTACAGGTATGCACCACACATTCCTTGCAGTTGATTTGCAATTAATTGGAAGCACCGGTGGAACATTCTTGTGGCCGATTGTGGCGCTATCAAATATTGCTCAAGGTTCTGCAGCTCTTGCTATGTACTTCGTTTTACGAGATGACAAAGTAAAAGGTTTATCGTTTACGTCTGCTGTTTCAGCTTATCTTGGGATTACTGAACCGGCTATGTTCGGGGTTAACCTACGCTACCGTTTCCCATTTATTTGCGCGATTATCGGTTCAGCGATTGCAGCTGTGTGGATTACCATTAATGCTGTAACAGCTCCTGCCATTGGTGTAGGTGGCTTGCCAGCGGTATTCTCGATTGAAGGCGGAAAATGGTTAGTATTCTCTATCGGTATGGTTATTGCATTTGTAGTACCAATCGTCCTAACGTATCTATATGCGAAAGTACGTAAGCCTAATCTTTAAGGGTTGGAAGTAATGATTGGAGCCATTTGTAGGTCAGCTTATTCATAAGTGAATAAAGGCTGAGTACGAATGGCTTTCTTGTTTTTTAATAGGAAAAAAGGTAAACTTAACTTGTATATACAAGTTAAGTTTTAAATGTGATAAGGAAGGTGACAACACATGAATGAATGGTGGAGAAAGTCAGTCGTATATCAAATTTATCCAAAGAGCTTTAATGATACAACAGGAAATGGAGTAGGTGATCTACAAGGGATCATTGAAAAGCTCGATTACTTAAAGCATTTAGGAGTAGATGTACTTTGGTTAACGCCGGTGTATGCATCCCCTCAAAAGGATAACGGGTATGATATTAGTGATTATTATTCGATTCACCATGAATACGGTACAATGGAAGACTTTGACCGTTTACTAGAAGAAACGCATAAGCGTGGAATGAAACTAATTATGGATCTAGTCGTGAATCACACTTCGACTGAGCATGTTTGGTTTAAAGAATCTAAGCAATCAAAAGACAATAAGTATCGTGATTTTTATATTTGGAAAGATGCAATAGACGGGGCTGAGCCGACTAACTGGCAATCTAAATTTGGAGGAAATGCTTGGAAGTGGGATGAGAAAACCGAGCAATACTACTTACACTTATTTGATGTGAGCCAAGCTGATCTGAATTGGGAAAACGAAGAGCTGCGTCAACATGTCTATGAGATGATGCATTTTTGGTTTGATAAAGGAATTGATGGCTTTAGGTTAGACGTAATCAATTTGATATCCAAAGATCAATCATTCCCTAATGATGACGGTTCTGTTGCACCTGGAGACGGGCGGAAATTCTACACAGACGGACCGCTTGTTCATGAATATTTACAGGAAATGAATCGTGAAGTTTTATCAAAATACGATAGTATGACGGTTGGAGAAATGTCATCAACTTCAATTGATCACTGTATTAAATATTCAAATCCAAAGCGTAACGAACTCAGTATGACGTTTAATTTCCATCACTTAAAAGTTGATTATCCGAACGGAGAAAAGTGGGCACTTGCTGATTTTGACTTCAAAGCCTTAAAGCAAATCCTTACAAAGTGGCAAGTTGAAATGAATAAAGGTGGAGGTTGGAACGCATTATTTTGGTGCAACCATGACCAGCCCCGTGTCGTTACTCGTTATGGAAATGATCAAGAATTTCATAAAGAATCTGCAAAAATGCTTGCGACAACTGTGCACATGATGCAAGGAACTCCTTATATTTATCAAGGGGAAGAGTTTGGAATGACTGACCCGAAGTTTAAGTCTATCGATCAGTACCGTGATGTCGAGACTCTTAACTATTACGAGATCATGAAAGAAAAAGGGATCGCTGAAAGTGAAATTATGGCGATCATCGAGCGTAAATCCCGTGATAACTCAAGAACACCTGTTCAATGGAATACTAGTGAGCATGCTGGCTTTACAACGGGAACACCGTGGATTGGTGTAAGTGAGAATTACAAGCAAATTAACGCCGAGAATGCCGTAGCCGATCCAACCTCCATCTTCTATCATTACAAAAAGTTAATTGAGTTACGTAAACAATACGATGTGCTCACTTATGGTGATTACAACTTAATTTTAGAGAATGATGATCAAATCTTTGCTTATGTACGTACTTACCAAGATGAACAATTAGTCGTTGTTAATAACTTCTATGGACAAGAAGCATCGATTGATCTTGAGCAAGTTCTAGACGAATTTGAACAGTCGAAGCTTTTAGTATCGAACTACACAGATTCAGCTGAATTACCCGAACTTAAAACGCTACGCCCTTATGAATCACTCGTTTATCAAATTAAAAATTCATGATAAACTACGATGGGTGGTAAATAATGACGAAAAGTAAATTCCGATTAATTTATGATGAATTAGCCCAAGAGATCCAAAAAGGAAAAAGAAAAGCCAATGACCTTCTACCTTCTGAGAATGAACTTGCAGAGAAGTATCAAGCTTCTCGTGAAACGATCCGTAAAGCGTTAAAGCTGCTCTCAGAACATGGGTACATTCAAAAAGTTCAAGGGAAAGGGTCGATTGTGCTTGATATTAGTAAAATTGATTTTCCGATCTCGGGGCTAGTTAGCTTTAAGGAACTAGCGGATAAAATGGGGAAACGTGCAAGAACGACGGTAGTATCCATAGAGCGTCAACGCGTTAATGAATTCTTAAAAGAACATCTTCAAACGCAAGAAAGTGAAGAAGTATGGTCTGTAGCGCGTGTGCGTGAGATCGATCAAGAAAAAATCATTCTTGATAAAGACTTCTTACGTGCTGAGATTGTCCCTTCTTTAACAAAAGAAGTGTGTGAACAGTCCATTTATGCGTATTTGGAGAAAGAGCTCGGGCTGGTTGTGAGTTTTGCGAAAAAGGAAATTACTGTAGAAGAGCCGACAGAAGAAGACCTGAAATTATTAGATTTAGAAGGCTATTCAACAATTGTGGTCGTTAAAAGTCATGTTTATTTAGATGATGCACGACTTTTTCAATATACTGAATCAAGACATAGACCAGATAAATTTCGTTTTGTAGACTTTGCCAGACGAGTGAGGTAAGAGAAGAGAGCCTAATCAATTATGATTGGGCTCTCTTTAAGTTGTTTTGTTAGGAGGTTACGTTTGGGTTTTGTATAATGAATGTAAATAGTAGGATCTAAAGGAGGAAGTAGACATGACAACTGTTCATGACTTTTCTGTGCAAACCTCAAAAGGTGAAGAAGTAGCTTTATCGAAGTATGAAGGTGATGTAATCGTTATTGTTAATACGGCTACAAAGTGCGGATTAGCTCCGCAGTTCGAAGGCCTTGAGAAACTCTATCAAGAATACAAAGATAGAGGCTTATCTATTCTAGGTTTTCCTTGTAACCAATTTATGAATCAAGAACCAGTAAGTGATGATCAAATGACTGAGGCATGCAAAGTAAACTTTGGGGTAACCTTTCCTTTGTTTGCGAAAATAAATGTTAATGGGTCAAGCGCTCACCCTCTTTATAAGCATTTAAAAAAAGAACAAAAAGGACTTCTGAGCTCAGAGATCAAATGGAATTTCACGAAGTTTCTTGTCGATCAAAAAGGAAATGTTGTGAAACGTTTTGGACCTAATACACCTCCAGAAAAAATGGAAGAAGATATCAAGCAGTTGCTTGAAAAATAAAATTAAAAAAGTAGCTATTTGGAAACATTTTTTTGTTCCAGATAGCTTTTTTGTCGGTAAAATAGACATGATAAGTAGAACGGTGTAGGTAGGTGGTGGAGCGGTGAGTGAGAATGATGAAATACTAAATAGAGCAACAGTATTTCTAAGCCAATGTTACAAGGAGCTTGGTTATTCCCCTAAGCAGCTAGAAAGTCGGCTTCAAGAAGTTAGTGGGGAAATAAAGGAATCAGGCACCTATACACATACAAAAGAAGAATTACGCCATGGAGCAAAAATGGCTTGGCGAAATAGCAATCGTTGCATTGGTCGCTTGTTTTGGGAATCAATGCATGTACTGGATGAACGTGAAGCTACAACAGAGGCGCAAATAGCAGAGGCTCTTTTTTATCATTTGAGCTATGCAACAAATGGGGGAAAGATTATCCCTACGATCACTGTATTTAAGCCTGTACATAATGGAAAGGTCCCGGTGAGAATTTGGAATCACCAATTAATACGTTATGCAGGCTATGAAGGTGAAAAGGGTATCATTGGAGATCCCGCTTCAATTACTTTTACGAAAAAATGTCAAGAGCTTGGTTGGAAGGGGAAGGGAACTCCTTTTGATGTATTACCTCTTGTTATCCAATGTGATCGTAAAGAGCCAAAATGGTTTGATATTCCTAAAGAGTGTATTGTAGAAGTTGCGATTACTCATCCTACAATTGATTCGTTTAGTGACTTGCGGCTTAAGTGGTACGGGGTTCCGTTTATTGCTGACATGAGGCTTGAGGTTGGGGGCCTTGATTATGTTGCAGCACCTTTTAATGGGTGGTACATGGGAACAGAGATTGGAGCAAGAAATTTTGCTGATGAGACTAGATATCATATGCTGCCTAAAGTGGCAGAACTTTTAGGGCTTGATTGTCGGAAGGAATCCTACCTTTGGCGTGATGAAGCTTTAGTGGAATTAAATCGTGCTGTTCTCTATTCTTACAAAAAAGCAGGCGTTAGTATTGTCGATCATCATACCGCTGCTAAACAGTTTAAGCATTTTGAAGAGAGGGAACATGAAGCAGGAAGAGCTGTAACAGGGACGTGGTCTTGGTTGATCCCGCCAGTTTCACCAGCGACCACTCATATTTTTCATAAAGATTATGAAGATAAAGTTTTGACTCCAAACTACTTCTATCAAGACCTACCGTATGATTAAAAACATACACTCTTATTGAAAGAACAATAAGAGTGTATGTTTTTTTATGGAGGGTGAAGGTGCATGTTGAAGAACGTTGCGATACAATGAATTGGTAGAGAAGACGAACAGTAAAGGGCGGACGAATATGAGTATTTTACAAGTAGAACATTTAACGAAAACGTACGGTGAAAAAACGCTTTTCAATGATCTTTCATTTACTATTGGAGAGAAAGAGAGAATAGGATTAATTGGGATTAACGGAACTGGTAAATCTACTCTGTTAAAAGTTCTTGCAGGGATTGAGGGTATGGATCAAGGAGAATTAATTCATGCTAATGACTTTCAGGTAGAGTACCTCCCACAACAGCCGGAGCTTGAAGCGGGGCTAACCGTTTTAGAACAAATTTATTATGGTGACTCCTTGATTATGAAAACGATGCGAGCTTATGAGGAAATGGTATTAGCGCTAGAGAAGGATCCTTCGAATGCGAAAAAACTTGATTCTCTTATGAAGCTTCAACAAAAAATGGATGAATTAGATGCGTGGGAAGCAAATACAACAGCAAAAACCATTTTAATGAAGCTAGGAGTAAGTGACTATACAGCCTCAGTCGACACTCTATCAGGGGGACAGAAGAAGCGTGTTGCCATTGCAAAGGCACTGATTCAGCCAGCTGATCTCTTATTGCTAGATGAGCCTACAAACCATCTTGATCATAATACGATTGAATGGCTTGAAGGATTTTTGGCTCAATATCGTGGAGCATTTGTGGTGATTACCCATGATCGTTATTTCCTTACGCGGGTGACGAATAAAATGATTGAACTTGATCGAGGAAACCTCAATCAATATGAGGGGAATTATGAACAATACCTCATGTTAAAAGCAGAACGGGAAGAACAGGAGTTATCACAAGAGCGTAAGCGTCAAAATTTATTGAGAAGAGAGCTTGCTTGGCTTCATCGTGGAGCAAAAGCGCGTACAACAAAGCAAAAAGCCAGAATACAGCGTGTGGACGAATTAAAGGAAGACAACCCAGAATTTATTAACCGAGAATTTGATTTTGCAATTGGTTCTACTAGGTTAGGAAAGCAAGTGCTTGAAGTTAAAGGGTTAACAAAAGAGTTTGGGGATAAGCATTTAATAACAAATCTAGAATATTTAATTGTTAAAGGAGAACGACTTGGAATTGTTGGTCCTAATGGAAGTGGAAAAACGACTTTACTAGAACTTCTTGCTGGTAGAGAAACTCCTAGTAGTGGAGAGGTCGTTGTCGGCGAAACCGTCAAAATTGGTTATTATACTCAAGAAGATGAAGAGATTGATGGTAACTTACGGGTGATTGATTACATTAAGGAGATAGCGGAGGTTGTGCATACGGTTGATAAAGAGGTCATTACCGCTGAACAAATGCTTGAGCGGTTTTTATTTCCGAGGTCGATGCAGTATACCTATGTAAGACGCTTATCAGGAGGAGAAAAGCGTCGGTTGTATTTACTTAAGGTGCTGATGGGGGAACCAAATGTATTATTTCTAGATGAACCTACCAATGACTTAGATACTCAAACGTTATCTGTGCTTGAAGATTATTTAGATCAATTCCCTGGAGTAGTGGTAACGGTATCCCATGACCGGTATTTTCTTGATCGAGTTGTTGATCACTTATTAGTGTTCAGAGGTGATGGAGCGATTGAACGTTTTCAAGGACATTACAGTGATTATTTACAATCAATGCTTCAAGTCAATTCTAATGAGAAAAACGTTGAAAAGGTAGACGATCGAAAAGCTGAAAAAACTAAACGAAAGCTATCTTACCATGAACAAAAGGAATGGGACGGGATTGAAGAAAAAATTGAAAAGCTAGAAATGAAAAAAGAAGAATTAGAAAAATCGATAACCAGCGCTGGAAGTGATTACGGAAAGATTAGTGATTTAATGGCGGAGAAAGTGGAGTTAGAGAGCGAGCTTGAGGCCTTAATGGAACGTTGGGAAGAGTTATCGATGATGATTGAAGAAATGAAAGGTTAAAAAAAGTTATATAAATATTGTACAAAACCCTCGCTAAATTGTATAAGTGCGATACAATATAGTAATAAATTACCGATAATAAAGTAGGGGTATGAGTGAGGGGTGAGAGATATGGGCACATCTATAAATGGTGATCGCTTGTTTGAGCAAGCTTTTCATTTTTCGACTATCGGGTTAGTGCTAGTCGGAATGGATGGGAAATATTTAAAAGTGAATGGAGCCTATTGTAAAATGTTAGATTGCGCAATGGAAGGAATTTTATCACATCCATTTATTAAGCATATTCACCAAGATCACCAAGTGGAGGTTCAGCTCTCACTCAATACCTTACTAAATCAGGAAACCATGTATGTTAATCAAGAGGTCATGCTACATGATCAGAAGTCAGAAAATACTTGGGCCGAGCTAACGATTTCCCTTGTGACAAATGAAAAGAATCAATCACTTTATTACCTTATACAAGTTCGAGATCTTTCAATTCAAAAAGCGATTTCGAAAAGGTTAAAAGTAAGTGAAGCGAAGTTAAACCAAGTGATCGAAACAGTTCCTAGTGGTTTAATGATGATGAACCGTGAGGGGGAAATCATCTTTGCGAATAAGTTAGCAGAAAGTATACTGAATTCTCGTTTAGATGCCCAGTCAAGAATAGTTTACAATGCCCCAGAATGGAAGAATCGACATTTAGACGGTCGACCAATGGAAGATCATGAACTTCCTTTTTCAATTGTGATGAATACGAAAGAGTCTGTCTTTGGAGTCGAACACATGATGGAGGGAAAAGATGGGGGAAAGACGTTAATTTCTGTTAACGCCGCTCCTTTGTACGATGAAATAGACCAAATCATGGGCGTCTTATTTTCGATAACAGATATCACAGCGCAAAAGCTTACCGAACAACAATTGCTTGATGCGAATCTGATGTTTAAACGACAATCTGAGATAGATGGATTAACAGGCATTGCGAATCGGCGTTCTTTCGATAAAACATTAAAAGGAGAATGGGATAAGAGTATAAAAGAAAGCTCTGCCCTAACCTTGATTATGTTTGACTTAGACTCTTTTAAAAACTACAACGATACCTACGGCCATCAACAAGGAGATGACTGTTTGAGACAAGTAGCAACCGCCGTCCAAGAAGTAGTTATAAAAGATGATGCATTTCTTGCGCGTTATGGTGGTGAAGAATTTGCAGTCCTAAAGAGCAATGCGACTAAAGAGGAAAGCATTAGATTGGCTGAGAAGATAAAAGAGACGGTCTACAAATTAAACATACCTCATGAAAACTCACCGGTAGATCATGTTGTTACGGTCAGTGTAGGAGTAGCGGTAAAGGAAGATCACACTTATCTGAGCATTGAAGTATTTTTTGATTGGGCAGATAAAGCGATGTATCAAGCGAAAAGAAATGGAAGAAACCAAGTATTGATGTATCAAAGTAACGTCTAAGGAGGTATAGACGTTACTTTTTTTTGATATGATTGAATGTTTTTGATTGAATATGAATGTTTTTGGTTGTATACTCATAGTAATAAAGAAAGCTAGAGGTGTTTAAAGATGCTGACATTTGAACGTCAAGAGCTGATCTTATCCATGCTTAAGGAGCAGCAAACTATAAAGATGCAAGAAATAGTTGATGAAACAGGTGCTTCGGAGTCAACGATTAGAAGAGATTTAAAGGAGTTAGAGCAATCAAATAAATTAAAGCGCATACATGGTGGGGCGACTTTATTTCAAAAAAAATTAGTAGAACCAACCATTGCAGAAAAAACAGTCAAAAACCGTCACGAAAAACGTTTAATCGCTCAAAAAGCGGCTGAACTTATTGAAGAAGGAGATTGTCTGTTTTTAGATGCAGGTACGAGTACAGTTGAATTGATTCCATTCCTTAAAGGAAAGAATATCGTTGTCGTTACAAATGGATTAACGAATATTAGCGAGTTACTCGAGGCTGAGATTGAGACCCATGTTGTTGGGGGTTATGTAAAAAAAGGAACCAGGGCCTTCGTAGGAAGAGGAGCTATTCAATCTTTAGAGGGGTACCGTTTTGATAAAGCGATTATCGGTGCAAATGGAATTAGTATTCAAGATGGGTGTACGACGCCAGATCCTGAAGAAGCATTTATTAAGGAGCTAGCTATCAAACGATCTTCACAAAGCTATGTATTAGCAGATCATACAAAGTTTGGAGAAATTTCGTTTTCAAAATTTGCAGATTTAAACGAAGTAACCATTATTACGAGTAATCAAGTAGAAGAAGATATGATCGAGCAGCTTCTTCGTAATACGAAAGTCGAGGTGACACCTGCATGATCTATACGGTAACACTAAACCCCGCTGTAGACTATTTTCTCGAAATTGACGGACTAACGCTAGGGCAAGTTAACCGTTCTATAGGAGAACGCAAAGCACCTGGTGGAAAAGGGATTAATGTTTCGAGGGTATTAAAAAGGCTAGGATATTCAAGCGAAGCTTTAGGATTTATCGGCGGATTTACAGGAAGATTTATTGAAGATGCGCTACGTGATGAAGCAATCCAAACAAACTTTATTAAAGTAAACGGAGATTCACGAATCAATGTAAAAGTGCACAGCGAAGAGGAAACCGAATTAAATGGAACGTCTCCAGAAATCAGCAAGGAACAACTTCAACAATTAGAGTCTCAATTGAAGAAGTTAACTGAAGGAGATGTTTTGGTATTAGCAGGGAGTGTCCCGACCACTCTTTCTGTATGCCTATATCAAGATATGATTTCAATCGCTAGAAAGCAAGGTGCATTTGTTTGTTTGGACACAAGTGGAGAGTCATTGGAGAAAGCGATTCAAGCAAGGCCATCTTTCATCAAACCGAATCATCATGAACTAGGGGAGATGTACGGTGTTGACATAACAGAAGTACAACAAGCTATTCCATATGCAAAGGACTTGGTAGGAAAAGGGATTGACTATGTACTTGTATCATTTGCAGGCGAAGGAGCTCTTCTTGCGACAAAAGAAGAGATGTATTTTGCGACACCACCTCGTGGCATCGTTCAAAATTCAGTTGGTGCCGGTGACTCAACGGTAGCTGGTTTTATCGCTGCTATGCAAGAGGGTAAGACGGATCGAGAAGCACTTTCTTTTTCGGTAGCAGCAGGGAGTGCGACAGCCTTTTCAAAGAGTTTTTGTCAACGAAAAGAAGTAGAGGAATTTAGTCAAACGATTGATGTGAAAAAATGGGGAGAGGTGAATGTAGATGAGAATCTCTGATTTATTAAAGAGAGAGACAATCGTACTTGATATGAGCGCGACTGAGAAGGAATCGGCAATTGATGAATTGGTTCGTTGTTTGGATGGTGCTGGCAGATTAAAAGATGCTAGCGAATACAAAAAAGCGATTCAAGCTCGTGAAGATCAGAGCACAACAGGGATTGGGGAAGGGATAGCGATTCCTCATGCGAAAACGTCTGCAGTACTTACGCCTGCTATCGCTTTTGGTCGTTCGAAAAAAGGTGTGGATTATGAAGCGTTAGATGGCCAACCGAGTTATCTATTTTTTATGATAGCAGCTTCGGAAGGGGCGAATAATGAGCACTTAGAGACATTATCAAGGCTCTCAACCTATTTAATGGATGAAAGTTTTCGTCAGTCGCTTTTGCAAGCGTCTTCAGAAGAAGAAATCTTAAAAGCGATTGACGATAAGGAAATTGAAGAAGAAGGGGAAGAAGAGGGACAAGATACATCTAGTAATCATGAGATTGACCTACTGGCTGTTACGGGGTGTCCTACCGGTATTGCACATACTTACATGGCTGCAGATGCCCTTAAAGAAGAAGCTCGTAAGCAAGGTGTTTCGATTAAGGTTGAAACGAACGGATCTAGTGGAGTGAAAAATCGCTTAACAGATCAAGAAATTACACAGGCAAAAACAATCATTGTTGCAGCAGATACAAAAATTGAGATGGATCGATTTGATGGTAAGCCAGTCATACAAGTTGGGGTCACAGATGGAATTAGAAGACCTAAACAATTAATTGAAGAAGGCTTAGCTGGCAATGCTCCAATCTATCAATCTAGTGGAGGCTCTTCTAAACAAAAGAGTAGTGGTGAAGCCCAAAAGAGAAGTGGATTTTATAAGCATTTAATGAATGGTGTATCAAACATGCTCCCGTTTGTTGTTGGAGGTGGTATCTTAATTGCGATTTCATTTATGTTTGGTATTGACTCCGATAACCAATTTGCCCAGATGTTAAGTGAAATTGGTGGAGGAAATGCTTTCTTCCTTATGATACCAGTGCTTTCTGCCTTTATTGCGATGAGTATTGCTGATCGTCCAGGCTTTGCAGCGGGTATGGTTGGTGGGTTGATTGCTCTGAATGGTGAAGCTGGGTTCCTGGGAGGGTTAATTGCTGGTTTCCTAGCAGGTTATATTGCTCTTTTAGTGAAACGTGTACTAGAAGGTTTACCGGCTTTCTTGGAAGGAATAAAAACTATTTTGTTCTATCCTGTATTAAACATTTTCTTAACAGGTATGATTATGCTTATCCTTGTCACGCCACTCTCCGCTTTTAATAACGGTCTTGAAAATTGGCTTGGTGGTATGGGCACGACGAATATGGTGATATTAGGGTTGATCCTTGGCGGAATGATGGCGATTGACATGGGTGGTCCGATCAACAAAGCTGCCTTCACTTTTGGTATTGCGATGATTGATGCTGGTAATTTTGGACCCCATGCAGCTGTTATGGCAGGGGGGATGGTTCCTCCATTAGGGATTGCGTTAGCAACTACTTTCTTTAAGCAGAAATTCACAAAACAAGAACGAGAAGCAGGAAAAACTAATTATGTGTTAGGAGCTTCTTTCATTACAGAAGGAGCGATTCCATTTGCGGCTTCAGATCCGGGTCGAGTGATTCCGGCTGTTATAACAGGATCAGCAGTAGCAGGTGCTCTTACCGCATTATTTGGAATTGGACTTAGAGCACCACACGGCGGAGTTTTTGTTATTCCATTAGTAGAAGGTGGGTTCTTACTTTACGGTTTAGCAATCTTGATCGGTTCTGTGATAACCGCGCTAATGTTAGGGATGTTAAAGAAAAAAGTACTATAAATAAGCAAGGCCAAAGTGAAAAGCTTTGGTCTTTGTTTATTTTAAAACAGTTGTTGATATGTCTGACTTTTCTATATACTTATCTATACAGGTCAAGATAATAAGGGGATTAGTAAATGAAGGACATAACAGACTATCTGGAAGCGACGATAGAAGATCTTCAAGAAAAAATGAATAAAAAAGAAGTAACAGCCAGAGAACTTACGCTGTATTATTTAAAACGAATTGCCACTTATGATCAGTCGTTATCATCTGTTCTTGAAATAAATCCCGAGGCTGTTCATATTGCAGCTTCCCTAGATGTAGAGCGTGAACGACTTGGGGCTAGAAGTGTTTTGCATGGAATACCTATTCTTCTAAAAGACAATATTGACACAGGTGATAAGATGCATACAAGTGCTGGAACACTTGTCCTTGGGCATTCTTACGCGAAAAAGGATGCTTTTCTTGTACAAAAATTACGTGATGCAGGTGTGGTTATCTTAGGAAAAACCAATATGTCAGAATGGGCTTATTTCATGTCTAGTGAAGGAATGCCTAGTGGGTATAGTGCAAGGGGAGGCCAAACCAACAACCCATATGGCCCAGGTAAATTTGATGTAGGTGGATCGAGTTCGGGTTCAGGAGCAGCTATTGCAAGCAACCTGGCTGTGGCGGCTGTAGGCACAGAAACCTCTGGATCTATTTTGAGCCCGGCTAGCCAGAATAGTTTAGTCGGGATTAAGCCAACGGTTGGACTGGTTAGCCGGTCTGGAATTATTCCGCTTTCCCATACTCAAGATACGGCGGGACCGATGGCAAGAACAGTGCGTGATGCCGTCCATTTACTTCATGTCATGGTCGGGGATGATAAAGAGGACGTAATTACGTCAACATGTACCTATCCTTCTACTAAATTATTAGAGGCACTCAATGATGCTAGCCTAGTCGGGAAACGAATAGGGGTTGTGCGTAACTCTAAAATAATGGATGCGTTAGATCAAGATAAAAAAGTAGTGTATGAGAAGGCTTTAAAACAACTAGAGGATGCAGGAGCAAATGTTATTGATCATGTAAGCATACCTTCATCCTCTCGTGAGTGGAGCTATGATGTTCTCACTCATGAATTTAAAGCTAATTTAAACGCATACTTAGCAAGACTTGATGCTTCTGTAGCTAACAGGACATTAAAAGAAATCATTAAGTGGAATCGTGAAAATAAAGAAACAGCTTTAGCGTATGGACAATCTTTGCTTGAGCTATCGGAACTGACCTCGGGATCCTTAACTGAAACAGATTATCTTAACGCCTTATATGAGGATGACTATTATTCGAAAAGAGCTGGAATTGATGTCGTGCTAACAGATCATGAGCTTGATGCTCTTGTTTTCCCTAATAATCTTGGCGCTGCTATTCCAGCTAAAGCTGGTTATCCTTCACTAACAGTGCCTGCAGGTTATACAGAAGCAGGAGAGCCTGTTGGGGTCACATTCACAGCAAAAGCTTGGGGTGAACCTCTCCTTATAGAAATAGCTGAGGCATATGAACAAGCGACAAAAGCAAGGAGACCACCTTCTCTTTAAGCCCGACTATCGATTAAAGAATAGGTTTATGGTAAACTATACGTATAATTGAATGATTTCCACTAGGGGTGTCAGTGTAGCTGACTGAGAGAGGATAACCTCAACTCTTATAACCTGATCTAGCTTGAACTAGCGTAGGGAAGTGGTGTGGCACATCAAATCTCGTTGTCTCTTATGTGTACATGACATCCCCTTCGTGGAACGAAAGGGGATTTTTTTGATGGATCGTGAACGTTTAACAATTATGATTGAAGTAGCAGTGATGGCAGGTCTTGCACTTGTCTTAAGTTTTGTGAAATTTGGGGCGTTATGGGCGATGGGAGGATCCATCTCTTTAGTTATGGTACCAATCTTTTTAATTGCGTTTCGCCGTGGTTTTAAGGTGGGAATCTTGACGGGTCTATTAGTGGGGTTGCTAGGGTTAGTAACAGGTCCTACGATCGTTCACATTGTGCAGCTAGTCCTTGATTATCCACTTGCTTATATGGTCCTTGGAGTGGCTGGAATCTTTGCTGCTAAAAAAGGTCAACTGGCTCCAAAAGCAAGTATTATTGTCGTCGGTCTATTGCTTGCAACTTCTTTGAGATTTTTAAGTCATTTTTCATCAGGGGTAATCTGGTTTGGCCAATACGCTCCTGAGGGTATGAATCCAGCTATTTATTCACTTTTTTATAACTTATCTTATTTAGTACCTGAAATGCTGATTACAATGGCTTTACTTTTGTTCTTAGCTAAATCGTATCCACAGTTTTTTAAAACAAGATCTTTAACCTAAATAATCTATATGCAGATGCAAAAGCCTCCTAAGTTGTTAGGGGGCTTTGTTTGATACGTAAGGGTTTTCAAACGGTAAAATAGGGAATAAGTAATGGAGAATGTTCATTAGGAGGGGATCAATTGAAACGTACAGAAACGCAAGCTCTAATTGAATCGGTAATGAGTGGCTTAGCTGAAAGAAGTGACTTTTTAGGAATTGAGGATGATGAGAAAAGGAGGTTTGTATGTGGCTCAGCAAAAGAGATTTTAAAGACCACTGATAAAGTGATCAAAAGCTACATACGTGTCTCTACTGAAAAAGATGGGATTGTACGAATTCCTGCTTACCGGGTACAGCATAATAATATTAGCGGATTCTATAAAGGTGGGATCCGGTTTAGCGAGTTTGTAAATGAAGCAGAAGTGGAGAATTTAGCGATTCTAATGACCCTGAAAAATGCTTTACACCGTCTTCCTTATGGAGGAGCTAAAGGAGGGGTGCATGTTGATCCTAGAAAGTTTACAGAAAAAGAATTAAACCTCATTAGTAAGAAATATGTGCAACGCTTCTCACGTGATATCGGTCCAAATCATGATATTCCAGCTCCTGACTTAGGGACGAATGAAAAGATTGTTGACTGGATGGTCGGAGAATTTAAAACGATTCATCCAGGTGAGCAGTATCTAGGTTCATTTACAGGAAAGAGTGTAGAAAATGGTGGAGCGCGTGGAAGAAGAGAAGCAACAGGTAGAGGAACCTTTTTAAGCTACTCATGGATGCTTGATGAATGGGCAGGTTTGCATGCGAATGGGAACGATATTAACCGCCATAAACAATGGGAGACATTGAAGTCATTAAGAGAGCAAACAGAGAATGGGGAGCCAATCCGAGTGGCAGTTCAAGGCTTTGGTAATGTGGGTGGTGTAGCAGCACTAGAGGCTTACACATATTCCAAATACCAACACAAAGTAGTAGCTGTATCAGATCGGTTTACAACTTTGTACCATAGTGAGGGTCTGGATATAGAGAAACTGATTGAATATACAAAGAAGGGACGCGATCTCCCTTCAAATAGTGAACATTTAAAGCAAGCAGGTGTTGAAGCGGAAATAAAGCCTGTTACCGATGTATTGATAGTTGATACAGATGTCTTAATTTTAGCAGCGATTGAAGATCAAATTCACCAGGACAATATGGAAGAGGTTAAAGCGGGTGTGTTAGTAGAAGGTGCCAATGCACCAATTTCTCTTGAGGCTGATGATTATTTTGAACGTAACGGAACGATTGTGATACCAGATATATTAGCTAATGCTGGTGGGGTTATTGTTTCTTACTTAGAGTGGAAGCAAAGTCGAGTGACTGAGCTGTTCACCGAGGAAGAAATTATTGCAGACATGTCGAAACAAATGATTGAAACGCTCAAAAATGTGTATGATTCGTACTTCTCCTCAGTAGATCAAACGATGAGAAATACGTGTTTTACCTTATCATTAGAACGACTTACGGGACTGTTGTATCGTCACGGTAAGTTGTTTTAAATAGAAAGGCTCACTCCAAAGGGTGGAGTGAGCCTTTTTGGTTTTATTGGACTGTAAAAATATCGCCGTAAGAATAATCTGTTTTACCGGCTTTCGTAGAAAATGCAACAAGACGATACTTTCCTGGAGCTAATGTTTCACCATTAATCGTTAAATCATAAGTGAAATCATAATATCCAGCACCAATATTTGTATCTACAAATACACTGCCTACTGGAGATTGTAACGTTTCAGTAAATACCCAGAAATCTAATTCTTCAGCGCCGCCTGGTACATAAGCTGAACCTACAAGATTACCAGTTGCAGGGTTCTGATTGTAACCAAGAGATGTAATACGAGGGTAATCCGGTTCTTGTACGAATAAGATTGTCGGAACCTCAAATGAATTTGAGCCTTCACTTACAATAATCGTTCCAGGGTAATAACCAGGAGCAAGCTTACTAGCATCTACTTCAACATTGAAGTTTACTTTTTGAGTTCTACCTGGTTGAACACGTAAGTTATTGCTTGTATTTACTTTGATTGCTTCTGCACCTTTATCAAATTGAACATCAAACGAATATGCTTTACGCTCGTTAGAAAGGTTATTAATTGTAAAGTGTTGACGTTCTGATTGTAACTCACCATCTAGGTTGAACACGCCAAAAGAGTGGCTGCCAGGTGTGATAAGAGTGTTTGTTTGGATGGCATCAAGTACGCGGATGCTTCCCGCACCTTGTGTGTTATGAGGGTAGCGGTTGCCATTTGCATCATATAAATTTTCAGCTGTGTTCATTAGTGAAGCTTTAACTGCGTCTACACCCCATTTTGGGTTCGCTTCAAGAATAAGTGCTGCTGCACCTGCCACATGAGGAGCGGCCATACTCGTACCTTGAAGAGCAGCATAACCATGCGGATTATCCGCTTGGTGAGTCGGAACTGTACTTGTAATGTTTACACCAGGTGCAGAGACATCTGGTTTGATCATCCAAGTATCCATGACAGGACCACGAGATGAGAAGTCTGCGACTGTTTCATCCACGACTTTATCGAATTTGATTGAGAAACTTACTTGATCATTGCCATCTTTAAGGTCATCTAATAATAGTTGTCCGTCAGCATTAGTTAATTTAACTGTCGGAATAGCCATACCTGGAACATCAGGCATTTCACCATCTAGGTGGTTAAAAATAATTGCGCCAACAGCTCCAGCTGCTTTCGCATTTGCTGCTTTATCAACAAAGGCATATTCACCACGGACCATTAGGGCGACTTTTCCAGTGAGGTCTTTATCTTCAAAATCAGATGCAGCACCAAGTCCAGCATATACAAACTCAAGCTCTTCGCCATCTAGTGCTAATAATTCTTCCGTTGTTGAAAAGCCCATCACTTTTGCACTTTCAAATGTCTTATCAGAGTCAGTTGAAATATCTGCGCTAAATACTTCGTATGGTAAGCGAGTTGCTCCTACAGAGATCGCTTCACGAGAAGTACCAGGTGAGCCCACTGTCCAATTGTTTGGACCGCTGTTTCCGTTTGATGTAACAGCAACAACACCTTCAGCCATTGCCCAATCAAGTGCAATGCTTGTAGCCCAGTCAGGACTATTTAATGTGTTTCCTAAAGATAGATTCATAACATCAGCGCCGTCTTGAACAGCACGTTCAATACCAGCTACGACATTTTCAGTTGTACCACTTCCGCCAGGACCTAGTACACGGTAACCAAGAAGTGTGGCATCTGGTGCTACACCCTTAATTAAACCATTTGCTGCAACAGTACCAGCTACGTGAGTTCCGTGATTCGTTTGACGACCGCGTGGATCACCTGGTGGTGTTTCTTGAGGGTCATTATTGTTATCAACAAAGTCCCATCCTTTGTAGTCGCCGAATGCGTGAGCTAGATCAGGGTGAGTATAATCGACACCTGTATCAATAACGGCAACAGTTACGCCTTCGCCTGTAAAGCCTGCCTCCCATGCATCATTTGAACCAATGTGAGGAGCACTGTCAAACATAGAAGGGCTGTAAGCATCCTCTTCAATCATAAGCCCTTCATCAATTGTTGTAGTCGTATATTCAACATCAGGGTAAATGGCTTTTACTCCTGGAATCGTAAGGAGGTTTGGAATTTCATTACCTTTTAACTCAACAGCAAACCCAGAGAATATGTACTCATACTCTTGTCCGATTTTGCTAGAAGATGTTTCTTTCAGCACGTTGTTTTTAACTTGGTCACGCTTAGCTTTTAAATTTTGCTTAGATTGGTTCTTACCTTTATGCTTTGCTTCAACAATTGATTCTTCTTCTAACTCAACAATCACAGTAGTAGGAGCAGAAGATTTTGTATCAATTTCTCCCCTTATTTCTGCAAGAGAAAGGTCTCCTTGATTATTCGCAAATGACGCCGTCCCAAAACTAGTAAGAGCAAGTGCAAGTACCAGTGTATAGATGACGAACGTTTGGAAGGTTCGTTTCATAAAATAGCTCATCTCCTTTTAGTAAGTTGAAAATAATAGAGCTCTAGTGGGATCCGCACTAAACACACGACTATTTTCGTTATAATGGCAATATTCTATTAAATGTTACATATTCCTTCATACTTTACCAAAATTGAGTATTAGTGCCTGTTTATGTAGAATGAGATGATAACAAAGACATCTGTGTCAAAAGTCTCGCAAGTTAAAATCAGCAAAATTCTTACTGATTATTCTTTTTTTACAATAATTATTAATATACTAATATCACAAGTGGGTATTTTGACCAGGTTCAATACTCACTATTAGGAAGAATGAAATCTATTTCGTAATGAAAAAATTTTAAAAATCGAAATAAATTTAAAAGAAAGCTCAAGAAAAGAGATTTGGCAGTGAGATAAGAGCATGATATTCTGGTCGTAATTAGAGGCATTTTTTATAAGAAGGGAGAGAGAGATGCTACATATTCTATTTTCACATGCGGCTAAGGCTACATTTACACAAGCGTTCCAAGAGACAATCATTCCTTTCTCTGGTGAGGTGATAGTATCCGAGCCTTATCTCCAACTAGGGTCTTTAGTAGATGAGAGAAAACGAATGAAAGAGTTATCGGTGATATTTGGAATAAAAGCAGGTGAAGAGGAAAGAGGAGCACTTTTAAAGCAATTTCAACAACAAGTTGTAAAAATACAAGATGCTGTAAATAGAGGCCATGAAATAACTTTTTGGGTAGGCGAAGAAGCGGCTGATGAGATCGCGATGATGTATTTGATAGAGGAACTAGATTTAGTTAATCAAGCTACATGCCTTTCTTTAAATCGTGTCAGAGGACCTTTATTAGTTCGAGAGTTACCTCCTGAAAGGCTTGAAGCGCATTTTCTACCGATTGAATTATCTAGTGATGCAATTAGGCAGCTTCAGCTAACATGGAACGAATTAAAAAAAGAAGAGAGTGATCTTAGAATTCGAAGGGCTGACTTTATTTACGATCATCTTGATTATTCTTATTACGATAGTAAACTTTTAACGCTTATGGAGGAGAACGAAGAAAGTCTCGTAGCGAAATTAGTAGGAGAGATATATGGGAGAGAGCCTCACCTTCCTTTTCCATTTTTTCTTTGGAGAATAATGGTGCTAGTTGAGATGAACACCATTGAATGGGTAGAGAAAATGGAAGATGCTATGATGAGTAAAGTCATGATACGAAAGTAAAGAGAAGCGCTTTGTTGGCGCTTCTCTTTACTTTTAATTCGGACGCTTGCTATAGCGATTCCAGAAGTTCAAAATCCAAGAGAATGGGAAAGGGAGTTTATAGCCTGCTTTTTCAAATTGGCGAAGCAAGTTAATGAAAGCTCCTCCAATCCTGCGGTGCTTGCGGACTTCTTCTTCATCCGTTTGTACGGTAAGGCGGTAACCATTTTCTAATCCTTCTAACTTAATTTCTTTTATTCCTACTTTCTCCGTTGTTTCAAGTTTCTTTTCATTCATCTGAATTCCTCCTATGAGTGTAGTTTTCTACTTGAAATAAAAAATGAAATCAATCCTACGAGTAAAACAATACTACTCCCGATAAAAAAGGGATGATGCTCAAGTAATAGTGCACTTAGTGTACTAATGACGCCTAGTAAAAAGAAGACAAAAGAATAGTGTCTAGACCATCGTTTGTAGTCAGTATGCCTTTTCTCATTGTGATGTTTTTGTTGCTGTTGTCGAAGAAGTTTAGGCTCGTCTAGTAGTGCATCCAATCGCTTTGGTAAGGAGATTAAGGTACGTGATAAAGATTTAAACCATTTATTTCCAAATGGTGTACCAGTTTCTTCGTCTCGATTATTTTCTTCAAGCCAATCAAGAACAATCGGTTTGCCGAGTTTAAAAAGATCTAGTTTAGGGTCTATACTATACAGAACCCCCGTTAATGTAGATACGGCTCTACCTAAAAAAGCGAACTCACTAGGCATCTGAACAGGCAAATCACGTAATAAAAGTCTAAAATCTGCTAAAAGGTGATTCATTACATCCTCATCCCAACCATTCACATTAGCTGTGAGAGCTACCTCCAAAAAATCGTTAAACATACGCTCTAATTGGTGTTTATCAGCATGAGGTAAAAGGAAGTGTAGCTTATCTAATGAATGAACGACTTGTTCATAATCATTTAATACAAGGCCTTCAACGAGTAATTGTAGTTCCTTGCTATCTTGCTTTTTAATTGACGCAACCATCCCAAAGTCTATTAACACAATCGTTCCATCTTGTTTTAATAAAATGTTGCCGGGATGAGGGTCTGCATGAAAAATGCCTTCTCGTAATAGCTGCTCTAAAAATAGTGCAAGTAAGTTTTGGGCTAATTGATCCTTTGAAAAAGGTAGTAATTTAATCTGTGTCTTATCAATCACGCTCGTTCCTTCAATCCATTCCATTACTAATACTTTCTTAGTCGTTAAACTCTCATTGAAGCTAGGGATGTGAACACCTTCTGAGTCTGCATATTTTTCCTGAAACAGTAACCCGTTTTGTAGTTCTTGCTTAAAATCTAGTTCAGCAGAAATGACACGTTCAACTTCTGAAAATAATTGTTTTGTGTTCATGGTTTTGCCAATGATCGTGAAGCGACCGGCTAAAAACATTACGATTGATAATGCTCGTAAGTCTGCCTTGATGACTTTTGAGATCGTTGGACGTTGAACTTTTAACGCGACAACTTCTCCTGACTGTAAGGTTGCTTTATGGACTTGTCCAATCGAAGCAGATGCGATTGGCTCTTCGGTACAGCTTGTTAAAATATTTTTATAAGGTTGCCCCCACTCTTGTTCAAGTACCTTTTTGGTTTCATTCCATGGTACGGGGGGTACATGATCAACTAAATCAGCTAATTCTTGTAAAAAAACCTCCGGCAATAGATCGGCACGTGTAGCTAAGAACTGGCCTAGTTTAATGAGAAGACCTTCAAGTCTTAATGCTTTTCGTTTATACTCCCGTGCTTGTGCGAGCAACAGGTTATTCCATTTTTCATGATCCCACTTATTACGATGTTTACGTTGAAAGTTCATAATTTGAAAGAAAAATTTACTACTCATAAAGACGATGGTGAAAATGCGATAGATGGAAAAATTCTTCATAATAGATAACTCACCTTCGTTTTTATTTTATTATACAAGTTGTATAATAAATGTGCATGTGAAAGAACTTCTATTGGAGATAGTAGGTGATAATTTGAAGCTTGAACGCTATTCGTATATGAAAAGAAATCGGTTAAAAGCTTTTTTTGATCATTTTCCTGATTCTCCAGTTATTTTTAGCAAGATAGGATCTTATTATTTTGTTTATGTCATTCAGTGGTCAGAGTATGACCCAATCGTGCTGAGAGAAGATTTAGAAGAGATGGAATGGCTGATCAATAAGGAACTCGGTCTACAAGAGGAATATCAAAATAGGCGTTCACATACAGAAATATAAAAGGAGTTAGTGAGGTCATATGGCTAATATAATTGTAGTAGGTAGCATAAATAGTGACCTAGTCGTTACGGTTAAACGTTATCCGAAAGCTGGTGAAACACTTAGGGGAACAGACTTCTCTTGGTATCCTGGTGGTAAAGGGGCGAATCAGGCTGTTGCAGCAGTACGCTTAGGCGCGACTGTAGAAATGGTCGGAGCGGTTGGTAATGATCCATATGGAGAGGCATTAATGAATTCATTGAGAGTCAATCTAGTTGGAGTCAACTATGTAAAAGTGGTCCAGGGGGCCTCAGGGACTGCGATGATCACAGTAGAAGAAAATGGTGAGAATCGCATCATATTAGCGACAGGTGCTAATCAATATGTAACATGGAACAGCAAGGATGTGTTTAAGTCAGGGGAATGGCTAATTGTCCAAAATGAAATCCCGTGGGGCATAACAGAATCGGCGATTAAATTAGCGGCAGCCGAAGGGGTGAAAGTGCTACTAAACCCAGCCCCGGCAAAAAAAATTCCTAGTGCTCTTTTACCTTTAATAGATGTTTTGGTTGTAAACGAACATGAGGCTAAGGTTGTAGCGGATGTGGATGCCGATAATGGGACAGATGAAGATTTAATTGCCCATTTATTATCAAAAGGGGTAAGAAATGTTCTTTTGACTTTAGGAAAGAGAGGATGTATGTACGCGTCAAAAAAAGAAATCATTCATTTTCCTGCACACTTAGTAACTAACGTGGTCGATACAACAGCTGCAGGTGATACATTTATTGGAGCTTTTGTTGCTGCTAGAATGGAGGCTAAAACAATAAAAGAGGCACTTCAATTTGCTACAGCAGCTTCAGCGATCGCTATAACTCGTAAAGGAGCTCAGTCATCGATACCCACAAAAGAAGAAGTAGAGAAGTTCATAAAGAGAAATCCAATCAGATAAATAACGAAAAACGACTCATCCATGGATGAGTCGTTTTTTTGCTACGTTTAAGGTATTAACTTATACTGTTGCTTTTTGTAACTTGTCGATAAATTTAAGTGAACGACCAGTCCCTACAGCAACAGATTCTAAAGGGTTTGGCGCTAAGTGAACAGGTACTGAGATTTCTTGTGAGAACCAGTCTTGCATACCGTTTAATAAGGCACCACCACCTGTAATCATGACGCCACGATCCACAATGTCTCCACTTAATTCAGGAGGACAATCTTCAAGCGTTGCACGTACAGCTTCTAACACTTGTAGAAGTGACTCGCTTAATGCTTGTTGAATTTCAGAAGAACGCAGTGTGATTGTCTTAGGTAGACCATTTACTAGGTCACGTCCACGAACTTCCATAGTTAATTCTTCATGTTCGATCGGAGCATACCCAATTTCCATCTTAATTTGTTCAGAAGTACGCTCACCAATTAAGACATTGTAATTTTTACGTACATGCTGAATGATCGCCTCATCAAGTTTATCTCCACCAATTCGAACTGAATTACAGGAAACAACGCCACCAAATGAGATGATCGCAACTTCAGTTGTACCTCCACCAATGTCTACTACCACGTTTGCTACAGGCTCACTAACGGGAAGGTCCGCGCCTATTGCTGCTGCTACAGGCTCTTCTATAATGTGAACATTTTTGGCTCCACAGCTTCTCACTGCATCTAAAATCGCTCTGCGTTCAACTGAAGTTGAACCAGACGGGGCACAAACAACTACATTAGGTTTTCTAAGAGAAAGTCCCAGTTGCTTACTTGCCTTTTTCATGATTTCCTTTAACAAACTAGCTGTCACATCAAAGTCTGCAATAACACCATCACGTAACGGACGTACCGCCACAACATTAGCAGGGGTTTTACCTACCATGCTTTTTGCTTCAGCACCAACTGCAAGCACATCACCTGTTTCGGTGTTTAATGCCACTACAGAAGGCTCGTTCAATACAATACCTTTATCTTTGCTATAAACAAGTATGTTTGCTGTTCCTAAGTCAATTCCAATTTCTGCATTCGACCACATAGTATTCACCAACTTTTCATTTAAAAGTCTTCATAGTTAGCTAGTGTAACAGGCATTTAAATAGAATCAAAGGGGCATAACGCTTATCTTCTATGTAAGAATATGAGAGATGTATGGGACTTGTTTTAGATTTTGCGCTAATTCTTCCAAACCTTGCTAATATAAGGGGTTTGAAGGGTCTTTGGATGTAGGTTTATCTGCTTATCGAGATGAAGAGGGTAAATATGGATTAAAGCCTAGCTTTGTATTTTTATTAGGTCATTAAAATCAAGAAAGACCTAGCCTGGGCTAGGTCTTTCCACATAAGGTGGGGGAGGGTGATGCTCATTGCTTGTTAGGCTAGGCGGGGGAGTTGTACGGTGCTCAATCCGTACGTCTTAGCGCCTGTCTACTTAATAATTACCCCGCACTATTTCAATTAAAACCTAAAAATAAATCTTTTTTTTAAAATTAATTAGATTGTTTAATCGTTACAATGTTTTTATCACCGTGAGTCATTGTGGAAGTCTCTTTAACTTGTACGAATTCATGATCAGTTAAATTTGTAAATACGACAGGTGTGATAATAGACGTTGCATTTTCTTCAATAAAACGTAAGTCAAAGCGAAGCAATTCTTGGCCTTGTTTGATTTGATCTCCTTCAGTTACAAGAGCCTCAAATCCTTCACCTTTTAAGTTCACTGTATCTAGCCCAACGTGAATCAACACTTCTTTTCCTTCCTCCGTAATAAGTCCAAGAGCGTGCTTTGTTGGGAATAGTGTAACGACTTTACCAGTGATTGGTGAGTAGACAATGCCCTCTGTAGGCTCGATAGCAAAACCATCACCCATCATTTTTTGTGAGAATACTTGATCAGGTACTTCTGCGATAGGAACAACTTTACCTGAGATTGGCATGGCAAAATCAACATCTCCTGCGACAACTTCTACTTCCTCAGGTGTATCTTCGATGATCGGTGTACGTCCACTAATGATGTCTTGCATCTGTGTTTTGATTTGATCTGAACGAGGACCAAAGATCGCTTGAACGTTGTTACCCATCTGCATGACACCGGATGCGCCGAGTTTCTTTAATGTATCTTTTTCAACATGTGCCACATCTTTTACACTGACACGAAGACGTGTAATACATGCATCTAGGTTGACTAAGTTTTCTTTTCCGCCAAGTGCCTTCAGAACGTTGTAAGGAAGGTCTCCAGCTGAAACGCTTGTTGTACTTTCATCTTCTGTTACTTCTTCACGACCAGGCGTCATAAGATTGAACTTCTTAATCGCAAAGCGGAATCCAAAGTAGTAGATAAGTGAGAAAGCAAGACCTACAGGAATAACGAGCCACCAGTCTGTACGGTTGGGAAGTACTCCAAATAAGAAGAAGTCAATAACCCCACCAGAGAAGGTCATTCCAATTTTAACATCTAGAATTTGCATAATCATAAAGGATAGACCGGCAAATACTGTATGAATAGCAAAAAGTACTGGTGCTACGAACAAGAAACTAAACTCGATTGGTTCAGTAATCCCTGTTAAGAATGATGTTAGGGCCGCTGAACCCATAATTCCTGCGACAACTTTCTTTTGTTCAGGGCGAGCACAATGATAGATTGCCAATGCTGCTGCAGGAAGACCGAACATCATGAATGGGAATTTACCCGTCATAAATGTACCTGCTGTAAGCTCTACACCGTCACGAATTTGAGCAAAGAAGATCGTTTGATCACCACGAACAACTTGACCAGCTGCGTTAGTGTATTGACCAAATTCAAACCAGAAAGGTGAATAGAAAATGTGATGAAGACCAAATGGAATTAATGCACGTTCTATTACCCCGAAAATAAAGGCCGATAACGTTTGATTAGACTCTACCATCAAGTACGATAGATTATTCAACCCTATTTGAATGGTTGGCCAAATCCAATATAGAATAACACCGATAAATAGTGCGAAAAATGCTGTTGCAATTGGAACAAAACGCTTACCTGCAAAGAAGCCTAGGTAAGATGGTAACTCAATGTTAAAGAATTTCTTATAGGTGTATGTGGCGAGCAAGCCGGCTATAATTCCGCCGAAGACGCCTGTTTGTAAAGTTGGGATACCTAATACGGAAGATATACCAGGATCTGCTCCGATCATTTCTGGCGTCCATTCTCCGTAACCACCAAGGACGCTCATCGTTACATTCATAATCAAGTAACCAATTAGAGCGGCTAGGCCTGCAACCCCATCTCCATTTGATAGACCGATGGCTACACCGACTGCAAATAATAATGCTAAGTTAGCAAAGACGATGTCTCCAGCGCTTTCCATCACACTAGCTAGTAAGACAATCCACTCCGCTGTTAAGAAAGGGAGTCTTGCTACTAGATCCGGGTTTTGTATGGCATTACCTAATGCAAGTAGAATACCTGCAGCAGGAAGTAATGCAACCGGAAGCATTAACGCTTTACCTACACGTTGCAGCACACTAAAAGACTGTTTAAACATGTGACATTCCTCCAATTTTTCATAGTTTCAAAGCTGAAATAGGTGATTTATACAACAAAAAAGACATGAGTGGAAAAAACGAACACATCAATTGATAGAAGACGTACTTCTCGTTCAATTCATGTGTTCGTTTTCTTTTCCTCTCATGCCTGCATAACCAGTAACACGTTAAAAAGAAACGTCATTAATGAAATTATTATTGTTTTGATAAACGTTGGAGATGAAGAGTCAAATATACTGCCTCAGCATCTGGAACCGTTTTCTTAAGTGATTGTTGCATAATCTTAATCAGCTTCCAAGACAGATTGTAGCATACAGGATATTCAGATTGCAAGACACTTTTTAAAGCTTCTTGATTGTCATCATATTGTTCATTATTAATACGTTCTATGGCATGATGAAGGTGACGGACAAGGCGCAAGTAATCAACATCTTTACGGTCAATCTCAATCGCAAGGGAGCCTTCAATTACCTGTACCAGTTCTCCGATAAGGCGTGTATGACGGTTTACCTCTTGAAGTGGGCGTCTTGTTAGCGCACTATGGATGTGAAGAGCTACAAAACCAATCTCTCCTTGTGGGATGGCAAGGTTAAGTTCTTTGTTCATGTATTTTATAATATCAGAGGCCATTTCAAATTCATCTGGATATGCTAGCTCCGTTTCAGGAAGGAAGGGGTTCTTTATATCAAAACCTTGATGTAGGCGCTTGAGTGCATAAAATAAATGATCCGTCAAAGCAATATGAATGTGTTCATGTAAGCGTACTTTAAAGCGTTCTTCGATCATTGATATAACATCATCCATCAGACCAATAAATGCTTCATCAACATAGTCAAGTAATTGCTTGTACTGCTCTTGCTCTTTTTCTTCTTTTAACACAAAAAACTTTTCAGCTACATCGCCCGCAACGGGTTCACCAGGTTTTTTACCAAATCCAAGACCTTTGCCAATCAAAATCACTTCAGCATAGTCTGGATGCTCTGCAATAAGCACATTGTTATTCAGTACTTTTTTAACGGTAAGCATGAGGGTCCTCCTTTCGTCAAGAATAAGACGGTATCATAATAGCTTTTTTTGATTGTTAAGGTCAATAAAAAGAAATTTTTCTTTACAGGAATTGAGAGACTCGCAATAGCTGAAAAATTAGAAAAGGATAGAGGATCACTAATTATT
This sequence comes from Alkalihalophilus sp. As8PL, assembly GCF_040939795.1. Taxonomy (GTDB): domain Bacteria; phylum Bacillota; class Bacilli; order Bacillales; family Bacillaceae_D; genus Alkalihalophilus; species Alkalihalophilus lindianensis. The sequence continues at coordinate 1,437,870 of NZ_CP162551.1, read as the reverse complement.
AGGAGGTTTATTTCTTGAAAAATAAAGATACACAAGCTGTTGTTTTGTTCGATGGCGTATGCAATGTATGTAATGTAGCGGTTGATTTTATATTAAGAAATGAAAAAGATGAGTATTATCAATTCGCATCTCTTCAGTCCGAGATAGGAGCTCAAATAAAACGAAAGTATGAAATTTTGGATTCCGTTGATTCTATTATTGTAATAGAAGATGGGCATGCTTATACATATAGTGATGCTGCCCTTAAAATTGTGCCCCGTCTGCAACAGAAATGGCATTTTCTAAAGGTAATTAAATGGCTTCCTAAACCTGTGCGTGATGGATTATATCGTCAATTTGCCAAACAAAGGTATCGCCTCTTTGGAAAACGAGAAGTATGTAGAATTCCTACTAGTAATGAGAGAGAGCGTTTTCTTTCTTAATATAGTTCGAATGGTAAGAAATTTCCGGTTGTTCTTGCAGTAACGCTTTGCTACTATAGGGAAGTTATTATTTATTAACTCATTTAAAAGGTGGCCGCGTTGAAGTGATAAAGAAAGATCATGTCACCTAAGAATAGTCAGCAAAGATTGGAGTTGAAAAGGTTGAAACAACAAGAACAATGGTCGTCGAAGTTAGGGTTTATATATGCGACTGCAGGAACAGCGATCGGCCTTGGGGCAATTTGGAAGTTTCCTTATGTTGCAGGAACAAGTGGTGGGGGTGCATTCTTTTTATTATTTATTTTATTTACTGTGTTAATTGGTTTGCCTCTATTAATCGGTGAATTCTTACTTGGACGTCACACTGGAAAAGATGCAATATCGACATACAAACAATTAGCACCTAAGTCAGCTTGGGCTATTACCGGCTGGATTGGGGTCATCACTTGCTTTATTGTTTTGTCTTTTTACAGTGTAGTCGGTGGTTGGAGTTTACTTTATTTGTTTCATGCGATAACCGGGCAATTATCAGGGTTAACTGTTGATCAATATGGAGAGCGTTTTGGAGAAATTATTTCAAATCCAATTCCTACACTAGGAGCTCAACTTCTTTTTATTGTGTTAACCATCGTTGTGGTAGCAAAAGGGATTCAAAAAGGGATTGAGCGAGCAAGTAAAATTATGATGCCGGCTCTCTTTATTTTATTAATTGTCATTGCGATTCGTTCTCTTACATTAGAAGGGGCGATGGATGGCGTACGCTTTTTATTACTCCCTGACATGGCAAATGTAAGCTCTGATACAGTTCTCTTTGCATTAGGACAAGCATTCTTTGCGCTATCATTAGGAGTTTCGATTATGGTAACCTATAGCTCTTATGTTCCGAAAACGCAGAGTCTTCCATTATCAGCCGTTTCAATAGGGGTTATGAATGTATTTGTAGCTCTTTTATCAGGTCTTATTATATTTCCAGGTGTATTTACGTTTGGTCTTGAGCCAAGTGAAGGGCCGCCACTTATCTTTGTTGTTTTGCCAGCCATTTTTGAGCAGATGGTCTTTGGAGAACTATTCTTAGTTGCCTTTTTCATCTTGTTTGTATTTGCAGCTTTAACTTCAGCCTTTTCAATGCTTGAGATTATTGTGGCAACTCGAGTGAAAAAAGATATAAAAAAACGCCCTCGTGTCAGCTGGGCAGTTGGTCTTCTTATCTTTGTACTAGGGATTCCAGCTTGCTTATCTTATGGAGCGATGGCTGATGTGACCATTGCAGGTCGAACCTTCTTTGATGCGGCTGATTATTTAGCTAGTAATATTTTGATGCCTTTTGGAGCGCTGCTTATTTCTATCTTTATTCCGCTGAAATTATCTAAGACAGCATTATTTGCAGAATTAAAGCAAGGATCATCCGTTGGTTCAAAAGTATTCATCGTGTGGTATATACTTTTAAAATACGTTACACCGATTGCCATTATTGTGGTATTTATTGATGCGATTGGTATATTTAATTAAAGCAGAGGAGCGGTTATCATGACCGTTTCTTTTTATTTTTTCTTAAATGGCTAAATTTTCTGATTCATTTATGTTTTTCAAATGCGTATAACATGTTAAAATGAAAAAATAGATAGATGCATTAGGTGGCATCATGAGGAGGGGACAGAATGGAGAATAACAAATTTCAAGCTTATCTAAGTGAACGATTAGAAAAAGCAAAGCAACAATTTGAGAGAACAATTGATTGTAAACACACGGAATTTGACGATCTTTACCCTTATATGACCGAACAACCTCAGTTCTTTTGGTATAAACGATACGTAGCATGGCAAGAGTTATTAACGGTTGTGAGTATATTGGATGACAATGAAATGGACTGGAAGCCAATGTTTACAGATAAACAATTAAGTTATGTGGAAGCACGAATCTTGGATGCGAAAGTACTTGATGATTGGTATGAAGTTCAAGAAGAGAAAGAGCCCGAACAATCTGCACAAAATGAATAACGCGATACCCCCTAAGTGTTGGGCTTAGGGGGTTACTTATGCGATGGAGTTGAAGAATGTTGAGAAGACTGGTGTATATCCTTGTAGCGATAGGATTTGTTGGACTCACTCAAGCGTGTACAAGTGAAGAGCAGCCAATAGTAGAAGAAGACCTAATAACAGAAGATGAAGAAACCTCAGAGGGGGAGTTTGCAGGAGACGAGATGCCTTCTGTGGATGAAAGTGTGGAAGTAGAAGAGAGTCAGTCAATTGATCTAGAAGAGTATAATCGTGAAGCCCAGCAGTGGGGCGAGAATGTCGATGGGGTTAAGACTCGAATTGATACAGAAGAGAAAAAAATGGCACTCACTTTTGATGCATGCGGTGGGCAGTATGGAAATGGTTATGATCAAGAGCTTATTTCGTTTCTGGAGGAAGAACAAATACCTGCTACTTTATTTATCAATCAAAGATGGATTGAAGAACAATCTGAGTTATTTTTAGAGCTTGCCGAAAATCCACTGTTTCAAATTGAGAATCATGGAACAGCGCATGTCCCTCTTTCGGTGAACGGGGGAGCAGCTTGGGGAATAGAAGCGACCCAAAGTCCTGAAGAAGTAAAGGCGGAAGTACTAGGCAATCATGAACGAGTATTGGAATTAACAGGAAGGAAGATGTCGCTATTCCGTTCTGGTACGGCTTTTTATGACGAAGTAGCAGTTGAGTTGGTTAATGCTTTAGGCTATGAAGTGGTCAACTTTGATATCCTAGGTGATGCAGGTGCTACCTATACTGCTAAGCAAGTGGAGAGTGCGTTACTTGGTTCAGAGAATGGGGCGATTGCATTGTTGCATATGAATCAGCCGGAAAGCGGTACAGCTGCTGGTGTCAAAACAGCGGTGCCGAAGCTTCGGGAACAGGGGTATCAATTTGTACGGCTAGATGGAGAAAAACTTGAGTAAGGTGAGGGAATTATTCCCCCACCTTATTTTTATTTTAAACGGCCACGGTTTGGACAATTTCTACTAATCGTTTCGCTAATTCATCAAGTTGTGCTTTGGTTGTATTTTTTCCAAACGATAGTCTGAAGTAGCGATGAATCTCTTGTTTGTTTTTTTGTAAAGCGACCATTGTCCGCGAGGGATCTTGTTTCCCAGATTGGCAGGCTGAACCTGTCGAAATAGCGATATGATAACGATCGAGTCTCTGCATCATAAGCTGACCTTCGATTCCCGCAATGGAAACGGCTAAAATGGACGGCAATTGTGTGTCAACATCCTCCCCACCATCGACGGTAAATTGAATACCGCTATCCTTAAGTTTCTTCAATAAATATTTTCGCAACTTCCAAAATGAATCTAATTGTTTATCCATCCGCTCATGGATGTGGACAGCTGCCGTAGTAAATGCAGCAATTCCTGGTAAGTCAATCGTCCCATGACGGAAACCTTCCTGATGTGAAGTGAGCGGATGGACAGGTTGCCATGGCGTATCTTTATTCATAATGACGGCACCGATTCCTTTAGGTCCGTAGATTTTATGGCTGGAGACGGTGATCGTATCAACAGGTAAATTCTCAAGGTCAAGCGGTACCTTGCCAAATGATTGAACGCAATCACTGTGGAAAATGATGCGGTGACGTCGGAGGAGTTGACCAATCTCTTTTATTGATTGAATCACTCCAATCTCAGAGTTCACATGTTGAATGGAAGCAAGTATCGTATCTTTACGAATAGAATTCTTCACTGTATTTAGTAAGATCGTACCATCGGATTGAACAGGCAAATAAGTGACGTCTCTCCCTTGGTCTTCTAAACGTTGAAAAAAGGAAAGCACCGACGGATGTTCAATCGAGGAGGTGATTACGTGATTGCCTTTATGTTTATTCGCTTTATATAGACTCTCCAATGCAAGTAGATTGGCTTCTGAACCACTCCCAGTAAAATACACAGCTTCAGACTCTCCGTTGACGACTCGTGCCAGTTCTTTTTTACAAGTGTAAAAGAGCTGCCGTGCTTTTTCTCCTTCTTCATGCAGGCTCTCTGTATTTGCGAAATAATGTTCACTTGTTTTTAGCCAAGCCTCAATGGCTTCCTTTGATATAGGGGTCGTTGCCGCATGGTCTAAATAGATCAATTTCATTCCTCCTATTAGTTAGCTCTTGTCATAAGTTTAGTTTTATGTAAATATAGGTGTCAAGACACATGTAAAGAATAGGTGATTACATGTTAAAAACAGATATCTTAATTATTGGCGCAGGCCTTGCTGCTATTATGACAGCATTAAAGGCCTCTGAGCGTTATAAAGTAACTCTAGTAATCAAAGGGTCAAGGAAAAGTGGAAACTCATGGCGAGCGCAAGGGGGGATTGCCGCTGCTCTTTCATCAGTCGATCACCCCGAGCTCCATTACCAAGATACGATGAAGGCGGGCTGTGATCAAAATGATCCTGAGCTAGTCAAAATTCTTGTTCACGAAGGACCGAAACGGTTAAAACATTGGATGGAAAAAGGCCTTGCTTTTGATACAAAAGAAGATGGGACCCTCGCACTCGGGAGAGAAGGGGCCCATTCACAGCGTCGAATTGTTCACAACGATGGTGATCAAACGGGAAAGGTATGTATGGAGTACTTTTGGAAGCTACTTGAAAAAAGGGATGTGACGATTCTTGAAAACCATCAAGCCATTGATTTGGTCATAGGAGCTCATGAATGTGTTGGGGCAACTTTTCACGGACCGAATGGTCAAGTGGTAACAATCCGGGCAAGTGCTACTGTACTAGCAACAGGAGGAATTGGTGGATTATTTGAAGCGACAACAAATGACCCAACACTAGTTGGAGATGGATTGGCGATGGCGCTGCGCGCAGGAGCTACATTACGAGATTTAGAGTTTATTCAATTCCATCCTACGCTCATTTATTCACAAAGTAAGGTGATAGGGCTGGCATCAGAAGCCTTGCGAGGTGAAGGGGCCTTTTTGGTTAGTGAGGCTGGACAGTTAATTATGGAAAGTGTACATCCATTAGGAGATTTAGCCCCTCGAGATGTCGTGGCTCGTGTGATTCAAGGGTATGTTCATCGTGGTGAGCAAGTCTTTCTTGATACCTCAATGATTCACAAGTTTGAAAAGCGATTCCCGCAGATAGCTGCGCTTTGTAAAAAAGGGAAGGTAGATCTCTCGCAAAAGAGGATTCCTATTCGACCAGGCGCTCACTTTCATATGGGTGGAGTCGAAACGGATGAATTTGGCAAAACGTCTATCCCTCATTTATATGCAGTGGGAGAGGTTGCTGGAAACAATGTGCATGGGGCGAATCGTCTAGCGAGTAATTCATTATTAGAAGCGATTGTTTTCGGTGAGAGATTAGGTGAATACTTAGCAAATTTAGCACTAAGACCAAAGTTACCAACATTGTTCTCAGTAAACCACAAGGAGCAAAAGGTAACGCCAAAACTTCCGAATGTGAATGAAGTAAAAAAGCGAGTCTCACATGCATTAAATATTACGCGGAATGAAGCGGATCTGAAAGAGCTACTTCACTGGTTGAGTCAATATGAGCCGCTAAGTGAGAAAAAGTATAATCGAACCTTGTGGTCTAGGAAAAAGATCACAAGTGACAATATGCGAATCGTCGCAAGTTTATTAGCAACAGCCGCACTCGATCGAAAAGTGAGTTGTGGTGCTCATGAACGAAGTGATACCGGGAAGCTACATGTGGTAAGGGACGTACAGACGGTCATATCATAGGAGGGGTGTTGGGGATGAACCGATTATTAGTGAAAGAACAGTTAAAAACATTTTTTTGTGAAGACATTGGGCACGGAGATGTGACCGCAGAAGCGATGTTTGATGCCGAAACAGGAATTGCTTTGTTTCGTGCAAAGGAAGCGGGCATCTTCTGTGGCGAGATTATTTTGCAGACTGCTTATGAGCTTTTTCATCCGACTATAGAGGTTAAGGTTCATAAAAAAGATGGAGAAGAGCTGAGGACTGGAGACGTTCTGGCTGAGGTACAAGGTCCGATTGTTGATTTGCTCAGTTCTGAACGAGTCATTCTTAATCTTATTCAACGTCTATCAGGAATTGCTACACAGACTTATACGGCTGTTCAAGAGGTGAAGGGCTCGTCTGCGCGTATTTGTGATACGCGAAAAACGACGCCTGGGCTACGAATGTTAGAAAAGTATGCCGTCAAATGTGGGGGTGGCTTCAACCATCGTTTTGGGCTAAATGATGCCGTATTAATCAAAGACAATCATATTGCTCAATGTGGTGGATCGATTTCTCTAGCGATTCAGAAGGTAAGAAGCAACATTGGTCATATGGTTAAAGTTGAGGTTGAGGTGGAGTCTCGTGATCAAGTATTAGAAGCCATTGTAGAAGAAGTAGACGTGATCATGTTTGATAACTGCAGTCCGGTGGAAGCGGCAGAATGGAAAAAGCTTGTTCCACCATCGATTATCGTCGAGGTATCGGGGGGCATTCGTCATGAACTTTTGCATGCCTATGCCGAAAGTGGAGTCGATTATATTTCAATGGGTGCTCTGACTCATTCGGTCAAAGCACTTGATATTAGTCTTGATGTGAGCGTGAAAGAAGGTGTCACCCATGCTTAAAATGGATATTTTCGAGCAGGCGCAAACGATGCTACCTGCACACTATAAGCAGATGAGTGATGAAGAGCTAATTGCTCGTGCCCATAAACGAAAACATGAGTTAGGCCCAGATTTATTTATTCCAGGACACCATTATCAAAAAGATGAGGTAATTCAGTTTGCCGATGTCACAGGCGACTCTCTTCAACTAGCAAAAGTCTCTGCGACGAATCCCCATGCAAAATATATCGTGTTTTGTGGTGTCCACTTTATGGCTGAGACCGCTGATATTTTAACAAACGAAGATCAAACCGTCATACTACCTGACATGCGAGCTGGCTGTTCAATGGCTGATATGGCCACACGACAGCAGACTGAAATCGCCTGGGCAAAGCTGGCTGAGCAATTTGGCGACTCGATTATTCCGATTACGTATGTGAATTCATCTGCTGAGATCAAAGCCTTTGTGGGAAGGCATGGAGGCGCGACGGTCACCTCATCGAATGCAAAAGAAATGTTGCAGCGGGCCTTTGCACAAAAGAAACGGATTCTATTCTTGCCTGATCAGCATTTAGGTAGAAATACAGCTTATCAACTAGGAGTGAACCTAGAAGAGATGGTCGTGTGGAACCAGAAGACAGAGCAATTAGAGAACATGCATCCAATGAAAGAAGCGAAGATGATTTTGTGGAAAGGGCATTGCTCGGTTCATGAGAAATTTCGCTTAGAACATATTGAGCAGATTCGTAAAGAAGAACCTGATCGAAGAATTATTGTTCATCCCGAATGTACATGGGAAGTGACAACAGCAGCTGATGATGCAGGGTCCACTAAATACATCATCGAACAGATTGAAGCTGCACCGAGAGGCAGCAAGTGGGCGATAGGAACTGAGATGAATTTAGTGAAACGATTAATAAATAATAACCCTCACCTCTCAATTCAATCACTAAATCCTGATTTATGCCCTTGTTTAACGATGAACCGGATTGACCTGCCCCATTTCGTCTGGACCCTTGATGTGATTGCTAGTGGAACACCACAGAATGTTATTCGTGTAGAACCAGACGTAGCGAGGGAAGCGCAGCTTGCAATTGAGAGAATGTTTCTGTCTTTATAATATAGTACGAAGCTATCAGCATATAGATGTTGATAGCTTTTTTAGTGTGGAGATAATAAGAGTGACCGACTTGGTTGGTAGTGATATAATGACATAGTTTTAAATTGATCTAGAGTGGCAAGGGGGGATTGGATGAGAGAGACAAAGACGATTCGGGAGAAAGTACAACTGCTCCTAGTAGTCATGTTGCCTATTCTTATCACACAGCTAGGGTTGTATGCAATGAACTTTTTTGACACGACGATGTCTGGGCAAGCAGGAGCCTATGATTTAGCGGGTGTGGCAATTGGTTCAAGCTTGTGGTTACCTGTTTTTACGGGTTTAAGTGGTGTGTTATTAGCGATCACTCCGATGATTTCTCAAAGTATAGGAGCAGGCAATAGAGAAGAGGTTCCGTTTACAGTCGTACAAGGGTTATACGTAGCTCTTGTTTTATCCATTGTCATTATCATCTTTGGTGGACTTGCTCTTAAACCTGTGCTTGGTTTGATGTCGCTTGAGCCAGAAGTTCATCGTATCGCCTATCACTATTTGATCGCACTAGGTTTTGGTATCATACCTTTATTCATGCATACTGTTTTGCGCTGTTTTATTGACTCGTTAGGGCAGACGAGGGTGACGATGTTTATCACCTTGCTTGCACTGCCAATTAATATATTTTTTAACTACGTGCTGATTTTTGGAAAGTGGGGTTTCCCGGAACTAGGGGGCGTCGGAGCAGGCATAGCTTCGACTATTACGTATTGGTGTATTTTTTGGGTCACTGTTTATTTCGTCTCACGTGTTGAGCCTTTTTCGATCTACCGTATATTTAAAACTTTTTACGGTGTGTCGCTTGCCAAATGGAGAGAATTATTAGTACTCGGTTTACCGATTGGCTTTACAATTTTCTTTGAAACGAGTATCTTCGCAGCGGTGACATTATTAATGAGTGAATTTGACACAGCGACGATTGCGGCACACCAAGCGGCGATTAATTTTGCATCATTTTTATATATGATCCCACTCAGTATCGCCTTTACATTAACGATTGCTGTTGGATATGAAGTAGGGGCTAAGCGTTTCTACGATGCGAAGCAATACAGTAAAATGGGAATCTGGATTGCCGTGGGAATGGGGGTTGTGGCTGGTTTAATTATCTATGGCTTACGTGAGCCTGTTTCTGGGCTGTATACGAATGATCCAACTGTAGCAAGACTCATTCAAGCCTTCTTAATATACTCGATCTTCTTCCAATTATCAGATGCGATTGCCACCCCTATCCAAGGTGTTTTACGTGGGCATAAAGATGTGAACATTCCATTTGTAATGGCGCTCGTTTCATTTTGGCTGATCGGTTTACCGACTGGTTATGTTTTAGCAAACTATACAGCATACGGTCCATTTGGTTATTGGATTGGGCTGATCACAGGTTTAGCCGTATGTGCAGCGGCCCTATTATGGAGGCTGCGTGTGGTTGAAGAACGTGTGAAGGTTGAATTAACTCAAGGAAAATAGAAGAAGGCTGTTTCAAGGTGATCAGGTCACTTTTGAAACAGCCTTTTTAATTTAAGGTAATATGGGAATCACGATGCTGGTAAATGCCATCAAGCTTCTCACCTATATCTTCTTCAATCTCTTGGTTCGAAGGGAGCTCATCATAACTTTCGATAATCGTAAAGCTCTCTAGACATAGGAGGTGATAAGGATATTTTTCACCCTTATCCTCGATAATCGCATAGAGCTTATTACTTTTTGTGCTTACGAGATCTCCCACTTCCTTCACAGATCGCTTTCGATTGATTGTGATGTTCATCCAGACCCCTCCTACCGTTTTTAAAACAGGATGCCCAAAGAGAGAGACTTTTATTCAATTTTTTTTACTTTTTTCAGAGAATGATTCTGCTCTCTCAATGCTAGATATGTGTAAGTTGAAGTAAGTAACAGTTAGTAAAAAATTTATTGACTACTTTAGTAAAAACAATTAATCTATTAATGAAAAGGCTTACATAATGAGGTAGGGAGGGTTTTAATTGAAAAAAGCACTCAAATTGATGGTAGGGGCTTTAGCCACATCCTTAATGTTAACTGCATGTGGTAATGGGGCTGAGGAAGGTAGTGTAGAAACAGAAACTGATGCTGAAGTAAAATTAACAGCTTGGGCATGGAATATTAATGTTCCTGTTATTGAATCTGCTGCAGAGAAATTTAAAGAGGAGAATCCTGGATTTGAATTGGAAGTAGTAGAGATGGGAAGGCTTGATGTGTATTCACGCCTAACAACAGGGTTACAAGCTGGAGGACAAGGGCTTCCTGACATCGTTCTGATGGAGGATGATCGAATTCAAGGCTATTTAAATTCTTTCCCAGATGCTTTTGTGAATGTATCTGAATTGGGCTTTGACGCTCATACAGATAAACTTCCTTCGTATAAGCTAGATTTATTAACAAAAGATGGGGATGTATATGGTTTCCCGTTTGACGGCGGCCCAACAGGCGTTTTCTATCGTACAGATTATTTTGAGCAAGCGGGTGTAGACGCTGAAGCCATTGAAACTTGGGATGAAATGATTGAAGCGGGCAAAAAGGTCCAGGACGAAGTAGGCGTAAGCTTTATTGGATTAGACTTACATGGTGATGATGATTTTTACAGGATGATGCTAAACCAACAAGGTACATTCTACTTTAATGAGAATGGAGAAATTAATGTTGATTCTGAGGAATCTATACGTGCAATGAATGTAACGAAGAGTTTGTATGATGAGGGTCTAGTCCGTAATACAGTAGGTTGGGATGCATGGGTTGGTTCTTTGGTAGAAGGGAACACAGCGATTGCTCCATCTGGTGCCTGGTTGTATGGTTCGATTACACAACAAGGTCCTGATACAGCTGGGAATTGGGGTGTGATTCAACTTCCTGCATTTGAAGAAGGTGAAAACCGTGCTTCTAACCTAGGAGGGAGTAACTATCTTATTCCAACAGCTACAGACCATGAAGAAGCAGCTTATGAATTCATGGAATTTTTTGCAACAACTGATGAGGTTCAGTTGCAAGCAATGGAGGGTGGTTTATTCCCTACACTAAACACAATTTATGATCATGAATTGTTTACTCAAGAAGATGAGTTCTTTAATAACCAAGCGATCTGGAAGTTGTTCGCAGATGAAATGGATGATATTCCTGCTGTGAACTATACTGGTAATTATGCAGTTGCTCGTGATGAATCTATTAAAGCGCAGTCTGAAATAGTAAATGGTAGAGATGTTGAAGATGCTCTAGAGCAAGCAAAGAGGCAATTAGAAAACCGTATAACTAATTAATCTGATATAGAGGAGGTTGTCCAAAAAGATTGCAAAGCGATCTTTTTGGACAACCTCCTCTTATTTTATATAGATGGTAACTAAAGTAATTAAAAAATAAAAAATATTAGTAAAAATTTTATTGACTATTTTACTTAAAACAATTAATCTACTTATGAAAGGGTTTACAAAAAGATTCGAGGAGATTTTGGAGGGATTCAATTGAAAAAAACATTTAAAATAATGGCGGGTATTATCGGAGCAACGATGATTTTAGCAGCGTGTGGAAACGGTTCAGATTCCACAGGATCAGGTAGTGATAATAAGTTAACGGCTTGGGCTTGGAATGTAAACGTACCAGTACTAGAGTTAGCAGCAGAGAAATTTGCAGAAGAGAATCCAGACTTTGAACTAGAAGTCGTTGAAATGGGAACATCTGATGTGTATTCACGTTTAACAACAGGCTTACAAGCAGGCGGTCAAGGTCTGCCTGATATTGTATTAGTTGAAGATGATCGTGTTCAAGGATACTTAAATTCTTTCCCAGGTTCATTCATGAATCTTTCCGAAAAAGGATTTGAAGAGCATTCTTCTGATTTCCCTTCATATAAGTTAGATCTTTTAACTGTAGATGGAGATGTGTATGGATTCCCATTTGATGGTGGTCCTACTGGGGTTTTCTATCGTACAGATTTCTTTGAAGAAGCTGGTGTCGACGCTGATGCGATCGAAACTTGGGACGACTTAATTGAAGCAGGTAAAGTAATTAAAGAAGATGTTGGAGTAGATTTAATCGGACTTGATTTACATGGTGATGATGGTTTGTACCGTATGATGCTGAACCAACAGGGTACTTTTTACTTTGATGATGAAGGTGAAATTAACATAACATCTGAAGAGTCTAAACGTGCAATGGAAGTCAACAAACGACTTCATGAAGAAGGGCTAGTACGAAATACAGTAGGTTGGGATGCCTGGGTTGGATCAATGGTAGAAGGACGCGTCGCGATTGCACCATCTGGAGCTTGGTTGTATGGTTCTATTACACAACAAGGTCCTGATACAGCTGGGAACTGGGGTGTGATGCAACTTCCTACATTTGAAGAAGGTGGCAACCGGGCTTCTAACTTAGGTGGTAGTAACTATGTGATTCCATCTGCAACAGATAATGAAGACTTAGCTTATGAGTTCATGGAATTCTTTGCTACAACAGATGAAGTTCAATTGGAAGCAATGGAAGGTGGATTATTCCCTTCGCTTAACACAATTTATGGGCACGAGTTATTTACTCAAGAAGATGAATTCTTCAGTAATCAAGCGATTTGGACATTGTTCGCCGATGAGATGGATGATATTCCTGGCGTGAATTACACAGGTAACTTCGCCATTGCTCAAGATGAATCAATCAAGGCTCAATCAGCAATTACAAATGGTAAAGATATTGAAGAAGCACTAGAAGAAGCAAATAGACAGGTAGAAAACCGTATCGGAAATTAATAGTTATTAAGAGGGTTGATACTAGTATCAACCCTTGTATTTTAGACGGAGGGCATTATGAATAAACAAAAATATTTTCCTTATCTTTTTCTCGCACCGGCTCTAATTTTATTTGCTTTGTTTACTGTCTACCCCATCATAGCCTCCTTGATCCTTAGCTTTCAGCGAATGGAGCAGGGGGAGTATGTATTTGTAGGGTTAGCGAACTATGCTCGATTGTTTAATGATTCAATTTTTACGAGTGCATTAACAAACACATTTATCATTTTTATTTTCCAAGTGCCAATCATGATATTTTTGGCATTAATTCTTGCCACAGCATTGAATAATCAATTACTAAAACTTAAGGGATTCTTTAGAGTGTCCTTCTTTTTACCAGCAGTTACCTCTCTTGTGGCTTACTCTATATTGTTTTCAATCATGCTCCAAGATGAGGGGTTATTTAATAACATTTTAAACATGGTAGGTCTCAGTTCTATTCCTTGGTTATCTGATCCGTTTTGGGCAAAGTTCTCAATTATCATGGCCATGACATGGCGCTGGACAGGGTATAACATGGTGATCTTCTTGGCAGCTCTACAAAATCTTTCGACAGATGTATATGAAGCGGCAGACATCGATGGAGCAGGTAAAATTAGACAATTTTTCTATATCACCATCCCACAATTAAAACCAGTGATTTTATTTGTAGCAATTCTATCAACTATTGGAACCTTACAATTATTCGATGAACCATTTAACCTCACAGGTGGGGGACCTGGTAATTCAACAATGACACTAGGTCTATACATTTATGAGAGTGGTTTTGAGTATTTTGATTTTGGTTATGCATCGGCAATTGCTTATACGGTTGTAGTCTTAGTAGCAATCCTTGCCTTTGTACAATTCAAATTGACGGAGGAAAAGAAATGAGTAATCTTGTAAGCAATCCCCAAAAAACAGGAAAAAAGATGAATACTCCTCGTGCAAATAGAAGAAAAACTATTCGAAAGAAAATAGGTCTGTATAGTGTACTATTGCTCTTTACAATAATCTCGATCTTTCCTTTTTATTGGATGTTTATAGGGGCAACGAACACATCAGGGAAAATGTTTTCCAGTCCACCAACATTGTTACCTGGTGGAGAGTTTATGACCAATTTAACGAATTTAAATAATACAGTGGGAATTGGAAGAGTTTTATTTAATTCGGCGCTAGTTTCTGGACTGTATGTGGTGCTTGCCTTAGCTGTATGTACAATGGCGGCATATGCTCTGGCGAAGTTTGAGTTTAAAGGGAACAAAATAATCTTTCTAGTTTTCTTACTGTCGATGATGATTCCATATCAAGCAACGTTAATTCCATTATTTCAATTAATGGCGAGATTCAATCTATTAAACACATATTTTGCTTTGATTGCACCAATGCTTAGTTATCCGTTTGCGATCTTTCTAATGAGACAGAACTTCTTAGCATTTCCAAAAGCGCTACTTGAATCTGCTCGTCTTGATGGTGCCTCTGAATTCCGTGTATTTTTACAAATTGTTCTCCCATCGATGAAACCCGCTTTGGCGGCTACGGCGATCTTTTTGTTTATGATGCAATGGAACAACTTCATGTGGCCGTTAATTGCTATTCAGTCACAAGATATGTACACGTTCCCAGTCGCTTTATCTAGTCTAATGGGCTTCTCTTATGTTGACTACGGGCAAGTGATGGTAGGTGTTACAATCGCAACCGTTCCAATCATAGTGTTTTTCCTTGTGCTTCAGAAGCACTTTATCTCGGGTATGTTAGGTAGTGCTATTAAATAGGAGTGATGCTAAATGTTAACGACTGACCAAGATAAGTTTTTACTTAATGGAGAAGAGTTTCGTGTGTTATCAGGAAGTATCCACTATTTTAGAGTGGTGCCTGCCTATTGGAAGGATCGTTTATTAAAACTTAAAGTTCTTGGTTTAAATACAGTGGAAACTTATATCCCTTGGAACTTGCACGAACCAAAAAAAGGGCAGTTTGACTTTGATGGAATCGCAGACTTTGAATCATTTGTGAAAGTGGCAGAGGAGGTCGGGTTATACGTGATCTTGCGTCCTTCTCCCTATATTTGTGCAGAATGGGAATTCGGTGGATTACCAGCATGGCTATTAAAAGATAAAAACATTGAATTGCGTTGTTCAGATCCAACATATTTGAAGCATGTTGATGAATATTATGATGAGCTTATTCCGCGCATTCAACCGTTATTATCCTCTCATGGGGGCCCGGTCATTGCCGTCCAAATTGAGAATGAGTATGGCGGTTTTGGTGATGAGGAAGCATATTTAACTCATTTAGAAGAAGGTTTGAAAAACCGTGGGATTGATGTTCTTTTGTTTACATCAGATGGTCCAGATATGATTCAAGCAGGTTCCCTGCCTCATGTATTGACGACACTTAATTTTGGATCGAGAGTCGAAAATGCCCTAAAAGAGTTAACGGGCTTCAAAAAAATATCACCGAAGATGTGTATGGAGTTCTGGATTGGATGGTTTGACTACTGGGGTGGAGAACATCATACAAGAAATGCAGCTGATGTAGCAGCTGTTTTTGAAGAAATGCTCGAAAAAAATATGAGTGTTAATTATTATATGTTTCACGGTGGAACAAATTTTGGGTTCTATAACGGTGCCAATCATTATGAGGCCTATACGCCGACAATTACAAGCTATGACTATGACGCTTTGTTAAGTGAAAGTGGAGAGATTACTGAAAAGTATAAACAAGTGCAAAATGTATTAAGGAAGTATACAAACGTTTCGAATGAGTTGCCAGAGCCAATTCAGAAAAAAGCGTATGGAGAATTGCGATTAATAGAATCTATCAGTCTATTCGATTTGGTTGATTCCTTAACACAACCAGTGATTCATCCTCGTCCTTTATCGATGGAACAATTAGATCAAGCGTATGGCTATACATTGTATCGAGTTCAAATTACAGGAAAAGGTGTTTATGAAGTTGATACCACACCAATTAGAGACCGAGCTTACTTATATGTGAATGGTCAATTTGAGAGAGTAGTTTATCGAAATGACCCTGATAAAACAATATCTATTGAGTTTCCAGAAGACCGTAATACTTTGGAACTTTTTGTAGAAAATATGGGCCGAGTAAATTATGGAAAAAAGATGAAAGATAGCAAAGGGCTAATCGATAACCTTTGGATTAATGGAAGGTTTCATTCTGGGTGGGAGATGTACCCTCTTGAGTTGACTGACGATTGTAGCATTCATTTTAATAGTAATAAAGACGAACGGTTCCCGAAGTTTTTCCATGGTGAATTAGAAGTGGATGAAGTAGCAGATACGTTTATCAATCTCGAAGGTTGGACTAAAGGTAATGTGTATGTGAACAACACAAACATAGGTAGATATTGGGAAGTGGGTCCTCAAAAAACATTATTTATACCAGGCCCACTGTTAAAGCGCGGTAAGAACCGTATCGTAGTTTTAGAGTTAGAAGGTCATCATTCGAATGCTGTAACATTCACAGACCAGCCAGAGTTAGGGTAAGGAGAGTATCTTATGCCAATTATTATAAATCAAGAAAAGACGCAATTTCATTTAACTAATGGGAAAGTAAGTTATATCATAAATAAATTAAAAAATGGACACCTTGGCCATTTATACTTCGGCAAGGCATTGCGAATCGATGAAGATTATTCCCACTTTCAAATCACTGATGTTCCAACAGGTGCAAGTTGCCATACCTATGTTGATGATCCTGCTTTTAGTCTTGAAACAGTAAAACAGGAGTATCCAGTCTATGGCACTTCAGACTTCAGAGAACCTGCTCTTAGCATTCGCCAAGAGAATGGTAGTCATATTACAGATTTTAAGTTGGTCTCTTATAAGGTGACTTCAGGGAAGAAGGAATTACGCGAGTTGCCATCAACCTTTGTAAATGAGGAAAAAGAAGCATCTACGTTAGAACTTGTGTTAGAAGATACCATCTTAAATGCTGAACTAACTCTTATTTATACCATTTTTGAAGAACATTCTATCATAACAAGAAGCGCCAAGTTAAAAAACAACAGCGATCAAGCATTTTCGATTGAAAGAATGATGAGTGCAAGTATTGATTTTCCAACGAAGGATCTCATCATGACACAACTTTCCGGTACTTGGGCTAGAGAGCGTCATATTCACAAAAGAAAGCTAGAGCCAGGCATTCAAGCGATTTCGAGCTTACGAGGAGCAAGCTCTCATCACCATAACCCATTTATGTCACTTCAAACAATGGATGCGACGGAACATCAAGGTGAGGTGTATGGTTTTAACTTAGTGTATAGTGGTAATTTTCTTGCTCAAGTAGAAGTGGATCATTATGAGCAATCGAGAGTGAGTGTAGGAATTCATCCAACTCGTTTTGAGTGGAACTTGAGTAAAGATGAAGTATATGAGTCGCCAGAAGTAGTCATGACCTATTCTGATCAAGGGTTGAACGGCATGAGTCAATCTTTTCATAAATTTTACCAAGAACATCTCATCGCTCCGTACTGGAGAAATCGAAACCGTCCCATTTTAATCAATAACTGGGAAGCAACTTATTTTGACTTTAATGAGGAGAAATTAGTCTCATTTGCCAAACGTGCAAAAGAGCTTGGGATTGAGCTTTTCGTCCTAGATGACGGTTGGTTTGGACAGAGAAATGATGATACGACTTCATTAGGTGATTGGGGGGAAGACAGGTCCAAGTTACCTGAGGGTCTAGAGTCACTTTCTGCAAAAGTAAGAGAAACTGGTCTTGAATTTGGCTTATGGTTTGAACCAGAAATGGTCAGTCCTAATAGTGAATTAAATAGAGAATATCCAGATTGGGCCATTGGCACACCAGGAAGAGAGCGCTCATATGGACGGAATCAATTTGTTCTAGACTTTACTAGAAAAGAAATTGTCGATTACATTTATGAAAAAATGTCAGACATTATTGAGCGTACACAATTGAGCTATATTAAGTGGGATATGAATCGTAATATTACAGAGGCTTACTCACGAGGTTTAGCGGTGCATCAACAAGATGAGTTTTTCCATCGTTATCTTTTAGGTGTCTATGATCTTTATAAGAGATTAACGACGAACTATCCACATGTGTTATTTGAATCATGTGCCGGTGGAGGTGGACGATTCGATCCTGGTATGTTCCGTTATGCACCACAAGCGTGGGCAAGTGATGATACTGATGCTATGGAAAGATTGAAAATTCAATATGGATCTTCATTAGTTTACCCTCTTTACTCGATCGGTTCGCATGTTTCAGCTGTACCTAATCATCAAACGTTGCGTTCGACCCCTTTAGAAACGAGAGCGAATGTTGCTTATTTCGGGACGTTTGGTTATGAGCTTAATCCTCAAGAACTCTCTCAGGAAGAGGAAGACATGGTAAAAGCTCAAATAAGCAATTACAAAACCTATCGTCATTTGATTCGTACAGGGGAATTTTACCGGTTGCAAAGCCCATTTGAATCGAATGAAACGGCATGGATGGTTGTGAGTCAAGACCGAAGTGAAGCGTTAGTAGGGTGGTATAAAGTGCTAGCGACACCGAACAACCGTAAAGAGCAGACAGTACGATTAAAGGGATTAATAGAAAATGCTTCATACCAAATAGAAGGTTTAAATCGTCCATACTATGGCGACGAATTAATGAACAGAGGAATACCACTTACCACGGAGTTTAACGGAGTCAATGCCTCAAAAGCCGAACGTGGCGGAGATTTCCAATCAAACGTGTATTATTTAAAAATAGAAAAATAGGTGATAGGGATGTTTCTAGGAGTGGATTATTACCCAGAGCACTGGGATGTAAAGATGATGGAGGAAGACCTTAAAAGAATAAAAGATATGGGCTCTAACATGATTCGGATCGGTGAATTTGCGTGGCACTTAATGGAACCGGAAGAAGGAAAGTATGACTTTTCTTTTTTTGATCATGTGATAGAGCAAGCGAAAAAATATGAACTTACTGTGATGTTTGGAACTCCGACAGCAACCTTCCCAGCGTGGTTAGCTAAAAAGGACTCTAGTATCTTTATTCGTGATGAACATGGTCAGAAGATGGCGTTTGGCGGAAGAAGACAGTATTGCTATAACTCTCCTGTATATAATGAGTACTCACTAAAGATTGTTCAGAAGCTAGTAGCTCATTATCAAGATGAAAAGAGTATTGTTTCATGGCAAATTGATAATGAGCTTGGACATGAAGGTAGTGATATGTGCTATTGCTCCCAATGTGAACTTGACTTTCAAAGCTTTTTAGAGAAAAAATACCAAACGATAGATGAACTAAACGCCCGTTATGGAACGATTTTCTGGGGACAGACGTACAACTCTTTTACAGAGATTGTAATTCCAACAAAAACAATTACTGTTCATAATCCAAGTTTACTTCTCGACTGGGCGAGATTCCGTTCATATTCACTGAGTGAGTTCGCGAAAAGACATCTTGCTACAGTGCGTGAATTAAAAGGCGATCATCAAACTGTGACTACAAATCTTCCAGGTGGATTCTTCGATAAATGGTTTGATCATAATGACTTTTCTCGTGATCTTGATTTCGTCTCTTATGATAATTATCCAGTTTGGGGTGGATTGAAAGAACCTATATCTCCTAGTCATCTATCGATGACATTAGATTTCGTAAGAGGGTTGAAGCAAGAGAATTTTTGGATTGTAGAAGAACTAATGGGTGCACAAGGGCATGATGTCATTGGGTATCTTCCTAGACCGAAGCAAGCTCAAGCATGGGCATTTCATGCATTTGCTCATGGATGTAACAATATGTTGTTCTTCCGCTGGCGTGGGATGACACGTGGTGCTGAACAATACTGCTTGGGAATAGTTGATGCGAATAATAAAGAAACTCGAAAATATAAAGAAGTCCAACAGTTCTTTGAAGAGATCTCTTCCCGAAAAGAGATTGTGGATTCTCCAATGAAGGGTCAAGTTGCAGCGATCTATGATTTTGATAACGTATGGTCGTGGAGGTATCAACAACAAAGCTCTCAATTTAACTTTACGAATGAATTATTACGATTGTATCGTCCGTTTCATCATTTGAATAGCTCAATAGATGTGATTCGCTACGATGTAGACTTTTCAGATTACAAAATTGTCCTTGTACCTGTGATGAAGTTAATAGACAAAGATCTCGTAAGACGTTTAGAAGAATATGTATTAAACGGCGGAACGGTCATTATGAGTTATCGAGCAGGAGTGAAGAACAAGGATAATAATCTAGAATTAGGTGAAATGACCCCAGGTGCTTTAACTAATTTGCTAGGAATTGAAATAGAAGAATCAGAGTCTTTACATGAGGGCCAACGTGTGCAAGTTAGATCCAATCGTGGAGACGGAAGAGTGACATCTTGTACAGTGTGGCGCGATCTTGTAGCCCCGACGACAGCAGAAGCACTTTATTCATACAATGACCCATTCTATAAGGATTACGCATGTGTCACAGTGAATAAGTTCGGTAAAGGGCAAGCGATCTACGTAGGTGGTGCATTAGAAGACGAGGCATTAAATGCCCTTGTAGAAGATATAGCGGCATCTGTACATGTGGAGACCGTTGAAACTGTTGAAGGTGTGGAATTGGTAAGAAGAATAGTAGATGGCACAGATTATTATATGCTGACTAACCATAACGGGGTAGAAGAAACATTCCAATCCATAAAGCTAGAGCCATATGGATACAAGGTGTTACGAGTGAGTGAAGGTGGCGAATGGTATGAAGTATGAAGAGTTAGTTGTTGAATATGAAAAACTATTCCATTCAAAAAATGTGAGAGTATTCTTTGCTCCGGGTCGTATTAATTTGATCGGCGAACACACTGATTATAATGGGGGGAACGTATTTCCATGTGCGATTACTTACGGTACGTATGCTCTTGCAAATAAGAGATCAGATCGTAAAGTACGTTTGTATTCAACTAACTTCCCAGCTGAAGGGGTCATTGAGTTTGATTTAGACAGTTTAGATTATGATGAACGTCATGACTGGGCAAATTACCCTAAAGGAATGCTTAAATACATGAAAGAAAACCATGAAATAGGGTCTGGTATGGACGTGTTATTTTATGGGAACATACCAAATGGTGCAGGGCTTTCATCATCAGCGTCGATAGAGCTTGTTACAGGAGCAATGCTTGAGTCACTATTTGACTTAGAGTTGGACCGTTTAGATTTAGTGAAAATCGGAATGAGAGTAGAAAATGAATTCATTGGTGTAAATAGTGGAATTATGGATCAGTTTGCTATTGGCATGGGAAAAAAAGAGCATGGGATACTACTAGACTGTCAAACACTCCAGTTCAAGTACGCAAAGCTAAACCTTGAAAATAGAAAGATCTTAATCATCAACACAAATAAAAGGCGTGAACTTGCAGAGTCCAAGTACAATGAACGAAGAAGCGAATGTATGCAAGCTCTGGCCGATATTCAAAACGTCTTAAACATAGATTCTTTAGGACAATTGACAGAGCAACAATTCGAAGAAGTAAGTTCTGTGATCGAAGATGAGACAATAAAAAAACGTGCCAAGCATGCCGTATATGAAAATCAACGTACGATTAAAGCACTAGAGGCATTAAAGCATCAGGACCTTAAGAAATTTGGAGAGTTAATGAATGATTCGCATCGCTCTCTCCAGTTTGATTATGAAGTAACTGGAATTGAATTAGATACCCTTGTTTCAGCTGCTTGGGAGCAAGTTGGAGTTTTAGGGGCAAGAATGACTGGTGCTGGATTTGGCGGATGTGCCATCGCGATTGTTGAAGAAGAACATATCGAAGCGTTTATTGAAAACGTAAGTAAGATATATGAAGAAAAGATTGGTTATGAAGCGACTTTTTATATAGCGAGCATTGGAGACGGAGCTAGAGAAGTGAAGGAGGGAGTTCATATATGAGTATTTTAGTACTGGGTGGAGCAGGGTATATCGGATCGCATGCTGTTTATCAACTGATTGAGCAAGGTCGCGATGTCGTTGTCATCGATAATTTGCAGTCAGGTCACCTTGAAGCTATTCATCAAGATGCTACGTTCTATGAAGGTGATATTCGTGACAAAGAATGGGTAGATAGCGTTTTTCAGAAAGAAAAGATTGAAGCTGTGATCCACTTTGCGGCGAACTCTCTAGTGGGGGAGTCGATGGAACAGCCACTTAAATATTTCAATAATAATGTCACTGGAACCGAAGTTGTTTTAGAGGTGATGAATAAGCATGGTGTCAATCAGATCGTCTTCTCTTCAACAGCTGCGACATATGGTGAACCTATGCATGTTCCGATTACAGAGGACATGCCCACAGTTCCGACAAATCCTTATGGTGAAACAAAATTAATTATGGAGAAAATGATGAAATGGTGCCAAGAAGCTTACGGAATTAACTATGTATCATTAAGATACTTCAATGTAGCTGGGGCTAGAAGTGATGGAGCAATCGGAGAAGACCATTTTCCAGAGACTCATTTAATCCCCCTAGTCTTACAAACTGCCTTGGAACAACGTGAACAAATTATCATTTTTGGAGATGATTATGATACGCCAGATGGCACTTGTGTAAGAGACTACGTTCATGTGGAAGATCTTATTGATGCTCACATCCTTGCGTTGGATTACTTAATAGATGGGGGACAAAGTGATGTGTTTAATTTAGGGAGCAGCCAAGGCTTTTCTGTACTAGAGATTATTGAAGCGGCGAGAGAAGTCACTGGGCACCCTATCCCGCTAAAAATAGGGGAGAGACGGAAGGGCGACCCTAGTAAGCTTATTGCATCTTCAGATAAAGCTAAGCGTGTCTTAAACTGGTCTGGTAAACGTACATCGATTAAACAAATTATCCAAGATGCTTGGAATTGGCACGAGGGTCATCCACGTGGGTATAACAATTAAAGGAGATGAGAAGATGAATGTATTTTCAACGATTACATCCCTACTTAAACAAGCAATTGACCAACAATTAATTGATCCCATGGACGAGATCTATTGTCGTAATCGCATTCTAAGTCATTTACGTTTAGATACATTTAATGAGGAAGTGTTCACAACCGATCACACAATTCCAGACTTGCTTGATGCGTTAGTAGATTACGCTGTGAGTGAGAATATAACCGAAGATGTGTTAGACGATAAAGAGGTTTTAGCTGCAAAGATCATGGACTGTTTTATGCCAAGTCCGTCAGAGTTAAACCGGATATTCTATGAAAAATATAAAGAAGATCCAGTAGTGGCGACAGACTATTTTTATAAACTGAGTCGAAGTAGTAACTATATTCAAACGAAGCGAATTGCTAAAAATATTCATTATAAAGCTGAAACTGAATATGGTAATTTGGATATTACGATTAATCTTTCTAAACCTGAAAAAGACCCCAAAGCCATTGCTAAAGCAAAAAATCAGCCAGAGACGAATTATCCGAAATGTCTACTCTGTATTGAAAACGAAGGGTTTGAAGGTCGTGTAGGGCACCCTGCAAGAGCGAATCATCGTATGGTGCGCGCAGAGGTAGCAGGTGAGAGTTGGATGTTGCAATACTCACCTTATGTGTATTACAACGAGCATTGCATCTTACTTTCCACTGAACATCGAGATATGAAAATTGGTACAAAAACGTTTGAGCGCCTCTTGGACTTTGTTGGGACTTTCCCACATTATTTTGCAGGGTCAAATGCGGATATTCCAATAGTTGGAGGATCTATCTTATCTCATGATCACTATCAAGGTGGAAGATACGACTTTGCCATGGCAGAAGCACCGGAAACCTATTCATTTAATATGAGGCAATTCAAAGATGTGAGTAGCCATTTGGTGAAATGGCCGATGTCTGTGATTAGATTACGTTCTACTAATAAAGAGGAATTGATCCAAGCAAGTACACATGTGTTTTCACAGTGGAAAGAATATAACGATGATACTGTAGAGATTATTAGTCATACTGGTGAAACGCCGCATAATACAGTGACACCTATTGCGCGAAAGCGAGACGGTCAGTTTGAAATAGACCTTGTTCTAAGAAACAATCGAACGAATGACGAATTTCCAGAAGGTATTTTCCATCCGCATCCAGATGTTCATCATATCAAAAAAGAAAACATCGGATTAATTGAAGTGATGGGTTTAGCCGTTTTACCTCCGCGTCTTAAAGATGAACTTGAAGAAATAAAAGCTTACTTGATGGGGGATCAAACTACAAAAGTAAAAGATTACCACCTCAACTGGGTTGAAGAGTTAAAGGATCGCTACCGTCAAACATTGATGAAAGAAAATGTTGAACAGATCATACAAGATGAATTAGGGAGAAAATTTGCTCGGGTACTTGAAGATGCAGGGGTGTTTAAGCAAACGAGTATTGGCCAATCAGCCTTTCAAACATTCGTCCACACGTTAGATCGTGTACAATAAGGTGGGCGAATGATGATTAATAAACAATACAAAGAAAAAGTTGCCGAATTCAATGGTGAGAGTATATTGGCTTTCACCATTGAAAATAGTGCAGGGATAAAAGTAACAGCTCTAAACTACGGGTGCACAATAACGGACATAGTGACTCCCGATCGCGAGGGGAATTTTAAGAATATAGTGTTAAAATACGATGATATCAAAGAATACTATGAAAATACTCATTATTTAGGATCGGTGGTAGGTCGGGTTGCTGGAAGAATATCTGGTGCAACGTTTACTTTAAACAATAAAGAGTATCAGTTAGTTAAGAATGAAAAGGGTAACCACTTGCACGGGGGAGTGAATGGCTTGTCAAAAGTCATCTGGAATGGCCAGTTTATAGAGGATTCTCTAGGACAACTAGGTATCCAATTCACTTATACGAGTAAGGATGGGGAAGAAGGCTACCCTGGAAACGTTGATTTATGTGTATCGTATATCCTTACAGATAATAATGAACTTCTTATCACCTATCAAGGCATAACAGATGAAGATACTTTATTAGATCTGACTAATCATACATACTTTAATTTGTCAGGTGAGGTTGAAAACTCTATCTTAAATCATAAACTTATGATTAATAGTGATCATTTTTTACCATTAATGAGTAATTCATTGCCTAGAGGAACTAAGCATCATGTCGGTTTAGATGATAGTTGTTTTGACTTTAGAACAGAGAAGGCCATCGAGGATGTATTGGTTGGAAACAATAAGCAAGTAGATTTAGCCAACGGTGGCATAGATCATCCGTTTTTATTAGATCGAGATGAACGGAAGGTGAGCCTAAAAGATCCAGCAACAGGTCGTCAGGTAGAAGTACGAACAGACGCTGAAGCAGCAGTTATATATACAGGTAACCATCTTCAACATTCTTTTGTCGTAAATGGAAAAAACATAAAGAAACATAGCGGGATTTGTATAGAAACTCAAAGTCCTCCTAATGCCATTCATAATGAGAGATTCACATCACCAATTGTTCGTAAAGGAGAACGGTACCATTCAAATACAGTCTTTGCGTTTTCTGTAAACCGTATGTAAAAGGGGTATATGATTATGGCTACAATAAAAGATATCGCAGAAAAAGTAGGCGTTTCGATAGCAACGGTTTCAAGGGTTCTTAATTATGATGTTACATTGTCGGTCGGAGACGAGACAAAAAAGCGGATCTTCGAAGCGGCTGAAGAGCTTTCTTACACTAAATATAAAAAAAGAAAAGCTTCTTCAAGGAAGATATCGATTCTCCATTGGTATACAGAAAAAGAAGAGCTAGATGATCTGTATTATATGTCTATTCGATTAGGTGTAGAAAAGCAGTGTGAAGAACAAGGATTAGAGCTTGTGAAATTCTACTATGATGATTTAGATAAAATGAAAAAGAACGGAATTGAAGGCATTATTGCAGTAGGGAAATTTAGTGTTGAGCAAATTAAAGAAATGAATGCGGTTTCTGAAAATATTGTCTTTGTTGATTACAGCCCTCCCTGTGATAAGTATGATTCTGTTGTGATCGATTTTGAGAAAGCTACATATAAAGTACTTGAATATCTTGAAAAACAAGGGCATACAGAAATTGGTTATATTGGTGGTCATGAAACGTTTCGCAATGAGACAACTGTACTAGAAGATCCACGGGAAAAAATGTTTCGAGAGTATTTAAGAGAAAGAGATCGCTTGAACGAAGATTGGGTCTATATTCTTCAATTTTCAGTCAATGATGGATATAAGCTAATGAAGCAAGCGATTGAAGATCATGGTGATCAGTTGCCTACTGCCTTTTTCGTTGGGAATGATGCGATGGCAATTGGTTGTGTAAAAGCTTTGTTAGAAGAAGGAATTAACGTACCTGAGAGAGTGAATATTATTGGAGTCAATGATATTAGCTTATCTAAATATGTCTACCCATCTCTTTCGACTGTTAAAGTGTTTACAGAACAAATGGGAGAAGCAGCTGTCGATTTATTGGTAGAGCGAATTACTGAAGATCGTGTAGTAACGAAAAAGGTAACTTTGTCGACGGAATTAATTATTAGAGATAGTAGTTTTTAAGATCATCAACATAAGAACATCAAAGAGGAGGGGGATTGGCCCCCTCCTCTTTGATGTTCTTAAAATCCTTTCAATTACTTTTCTTTCCCTTTACGATTTGCTTTATTCGATCCATTATCAATCATTTCGCTTGCTACTTCTTGATTAAACATGCTTTCTGTTGGTGTTTGGTTATTAGTAAGTGCTTTATTTTGTTGCTTATTACGTTTAGTCATCACCAGTACTCCTTTCGTTGTGTAATTATGGTTTCATTGTTACTATTTGATTAAAGCGAAAACTTATACGAAGAAGGTGTCACGATGGCCAAAAAGAAATATTATGTGGTTTGGAATGGACGGAAAAAAGGTATTTTTACCACTTGGGCAGAATGTGAAGCACAAGTAAAAGGCTTCACAGGAGCTCGTTTTAAGTCCTTTCAGTCAGAAGCTGAAGCAAAGGCAGCTTTTAGCGGAGGAACAACATCGGGATCGCCATCAAAAACCAAAAGAAGCACTTCTGCAAAAAAAGAAGTAGATGTTGTAGCAGAAGTGAACTGGGATAGCATTTCAGTAGATGTTGGTTGTAGAGGGAACCCTGGAATTGTTGAATACAAAGGAGTTCACACCCAGACGGGTGAAATTTTATTTGCTCATGATGAAATTCATATCGGGACTAATAACATGGGTGAGTTTCTGGCGATTGTCCATGGATTAGCCTATTTAAAAGAGCAAGGTTCAAATAAACCTATTTATTCAGATTCGATGACTGCTATTAAATGGGTCAAACAAAAGAAAGCAAAATCAACACTTGATCGCAACGAGAGAACGGCATATATTTGGTCCCTTATGGATCGTGCCGAAAAATGGTTACAGGAAAATGATTATCAAAACCCAATCTTAAAATGGCACACGGAAAAATGGGGAGAGATCAAAGCAGACTACGGAAGAAAATAAAGTTATAGTTAAGAAAACACTAATTAAAGGGGGCCAACTATGTACACGTCGTTACGAGAAAAGCAGAAGCAGTTCTTCTATACTGGTCAAACAAAAGAATACCGCTACCGAAAAAAGCAATTAGAACGGTTAAAAGAAGCCATGCAGCAAAATGAAGATGAGTTGCTTGAAGCATTGAAAAAAGATCTTAATAAAACGAATGAAGAAGCTTTTTTAACAGAGCTTGGCCCAACGTATCAGGAAATCACGCATACGCTTAAGCATCTAAAAGAATGGATGAAACCAGAAAAGGTTAAAACACCTGCTTCTCATGTCGGATCAATTGGAAAAATTCATTATGAACCGTATGGTGTGGCCTTAATTATTGCTCCTTGGAACTATCCCCTTCAATTAGCGCTCTCTCCTTTAGTCGGAGCAATCGCTGCTGGAAACTGTGCCATCGTTAAGCCTTCAGAGTTAACCCCACACACATCTAGAGTAATTGCTAAACTATTAGATGAAACCTTTGATGAAGAGTACATCAAAACGGTAGAAGGTGCGGTTGATGTGAGTCAAGCTCTATTAAGAGAGCCATTTGATTATATTTTCTTTACGGGAAGTGTAGGAGTCGGAAAGATCGTAATGGAAGCAGCCTCAAAGAATTTGACTCCCATAACACTTGAGCTCGGTGGCAAAAGTCCAGCTATTGTTTCTGATGATGCGAAGTTAGACCTTGCTGCTAAGCGAATTGCCTGGGGGAAATTTTTAAATGCTGGTCAAACCTGTGTAGCACCTGACTATGTTCTGGTACATGAAAAAGTGTACCCTGCCTTTTTGAAAAAGATCAAAAAGCATACTAAAGCATTATTTGATAAAGCGTTGGAGCAAAGAACCTATCCGCAAGTCGTAAGTGAGCGTCATTTAGAACGGTTAGTAGGGTTTATACATGATGGTGAAGTCCAACTAGGTGGTCATTACAATGTGGAGAACCGCACACTAACACCAACGATTTTAACAAATGTAGAATGGAACTCATCCATTATGCAAGAAGAGATTTTTGGACCGATTCTTCCGATATTTACGTACCAATCACTTAATGAAGTATTAGATAAAGTTCGTGAAAAAGCGAACCCGCTTGCTCTATATGTCTTTACAGAAAGCCAAAAGGTTGAAGCAACAATTACTGAAAACGTATCTTTTGGGGGTGGTTGCATCAATGATACGGTAATGCACTTAGCTACTCCTTACTTACCTTTTGGTGGTGTAGGTGAGAGTGGGACTGGTGCCTATCACGGAGTGGAAAGCTTCCGTACATTCTCCCATCGCAAGAGTATATTGAAGCAATCCACAAAAGTAGATCTTCCATTAAGATATAAACAAGGTAAATTAACGATGAAGGTATTGCGCAAATTAATGAATTAGCTCGTTGAAAATCTAAGATGGGTAGGTAATCATAAATGAAAGATAGTCATTACGATGTTATCGGTGTTGGAGTGGGTCCTTTTAATCTAGGATTAGCTGCATTGCTTGAAGAGAGAACGGATAAGAAAGCCGTCTTTTTTGATAAATCCGAGGTGTTTCAGTGGCATCCTGGAATGTTGCTTGAGCAATCTGACCTTCAAGTACCATTTTTGGCAGATCTAGTTACCCTTGCAAATCCCACAAGCCGATACAGCTTTCTTAATTACTTGCACGTACACAATCGCATGTACCAATTTTATTTCTTCAAACGATTTGATGTGCCAAGACTTGAATACAATGATTACTGCAATTGGGTCGTATCAGAGCTTGGTAATCTTCAGTTTGGTCATCTCGTTACGGATGTAGTGTATGATGAGGGAAATAAAATTTATCAAGTAGAGGTTCAGGCTGTACAGTCAAAAGAAACGTTTACGTGTACGGCTGAACATATTGTGATAGGAACGGGAAGCGCTCCATTGATCCCAAGTCCAATTGACGAAAAGCTCAATGATGATATTATTCATACAAGTCGATATAAGCATTATGAACAAGATTTCAAAGAGGCAAGAAGCATAACTGTGGTAGGATCAGGGCAAAGCGCAGCTGAAGTGTTTTATGATCTTCTGCAAACGCAAGTAGACAATCACTATCAACTTACGTGGTTCACCCGCTCGGCGGGGTTCTTTCAACTTGAATCAGGCAAGCTAGGGCAGGAAGTATTCTCTCCTGATTATGTTGATTATTTTCAAAAGCTTCCTTATGACAAAAGGAAAGATGCCTTGCCGATGCTTGGTGGATTACGAAATGGCGTTGAAGCAGAAACGTTACATGCTATTTATGACCTTCTGTACCACCGCTCGATCAATAGGGAAGATCTTGCCGTTACAATCCAAGCTATGACTGCTGTGAATGATGTAGTGAAAGTAGAGCCAAGGTTATATAAACTTAAATGCGAACAATGGCAACAGGAAGAAGAATTTACACATGAATCAGAAAAGGTTATTTTTGCTACGGGCTATAAACCGTATATGCCAAAGTGGTTGTTAAATATGCAAGATGACTTTAAATGGGAAAGTGAAAAAGAATTTGTCGTCACGCGTGATTATCGATTAGCCTTTCATAATGAACGTACCAACCATATATTCATACTTACTAATCTAGAGCATTCTCATGGTGCTAGTGCGACAAATCTAGCACTATCCGTTAGACGGAACCAAACCATTATCAATTCAATTGTTGGTGATGAGATTTATCCATTGCAGTCAAATACCGTTTTTCAACAATTTGATAGAAAAGAGCCCAGATCATAGTCTAGTGACTATGATCTTTTTTGGTTTCAGTGAGCATATAATTTATCATTAATAAGCAGTTATTGATAAAATTAAAACAGTGATAATAAGAGGACCTTATCCTATAATCCTTTTATATGGCTATTTGGCATGCTGATTATAGTGAAAATTTAATAACGTTAATTATTTAATTAAAATTATTATTAATAAGTGTTGACATCAGTTGTCTACCTGGGTAAAATGATAACTGTAATCAAATAATAATAATTATAAATAAGGAGTTGTTCTAACAATGACTGACAAACGTATGGTAGCAAAACAAGCTCCCCGATTCGAAATGGAAGCTGTTATGACTAATAAAGAATTTGCGAAAGTAAGCCTTGAAGAAAATATGAAAAACGATAAATGGACAGTATTATTTTTCTACCCAATGGATTTTACTTTTGTATGTCCAACTGAAATTACTTCTATGAGTGATCGTTTTGATGAATTTGAAGATTTAGATGCAGAGGTTATTGGGGTATCAACAGATACAGTTCATACTCACAAAGCATGGATCAATACATCTCGTGATGACAATGGTCTTGGAGAGTTGAACTATCCATTAGCTGCTGATACGAATCACACAGTATCACGTGAATATGGCGTTCTTGTAGAAGATGAAGGAGTGGCACTTCGTGGATTATTTATCATCAGTCCAGAAGGTGAATTAATGTATTCGGTCGTTAATCATAACAACATTGGGCGTGATGTGGATGAAACATTACGTGTCTTACAAGCATTGCAAACGGGTGGACTTTGCCCGGCTAACTGGAAGCCTGGTCAAGAAAACCTTTAATAAAAATATCTTAAATTAAATAGAAAGGGGCAGATTGTCCCTTTCTCTAACCTAAATGATTCAGAGAGAAGGAGAGAATTGAAATGAAATTACGTGAAGAAATGCCAGAATTAACAGGTGCAACAAAATGGTTAAATGATGAAGTTACAAAGGAAGAATTGCTATCAAGTGGGAAAGCTACATTAATCCATTTTTGGTCTGTAAGTTGCGGATTGTGTAAGGAAGCTATGCCTGAGATCAATGAATTCCGTGATGAATTTGAGGATGAATTAAATGTAGTGGCAGTACACATGCCACGTTCAGAAAAAGATCTTGAGTTGTCTGTTATTGAAGCGATGGCACAAGGTCATGACATTAGTCAGCCTACTTTTATTGATAGTGAACACAAATTAACAGATGCATTTGAGAATAAATATGTCCCTGCTTACTATGTATTTGATGAAGAAGGAAAGCTTCGTCACTTCCAAGCTGGCGGAAGTGGTATGGATATGCTGCGTAAACGTGTGAATCGTGTATTAGGAAATGAACAGAAGTAATTCTCTTAAACTCAAACTCTTTAGAAGAAGATAGAATTTCAAACGATATTTAAGCCTATTAGGAGGAATTCACATCATGAAAAAGTTATCAACAAACCAAGGTGCTCCCATTTATGATAACCAAAATTCACGTACAGCAGGTCAAAGAGGCCCAACGCTACTTGAAGATTACCAATTAATCGAAAAGCTGGCCCACTTCGATCGTGAACGTATTCCAGAGCGTGTCGTACATGCACGTGGTGCGGGTGCTCACGGTGTCTTTAAGGTGAAGAATAGTTTAAAGCGTTATACAAAAGCTGCTTTGTTCCAAAATGAGGGACAAGAAACACCATTATTTGTTCGCTTTTCTACGGTTATTCATGGTCAGCATTCCCCTGAGACTTTGCGTGATCCGCGTGGATTCTCGGTCAAGTTCTTTACAGAAGAAGGGAACTGGGACTTTGTTGGTAATAATTTACCTGTATTCTTTATTCGTGATGCAATGAAATTCCCTGATATGGTTCATTCCTTAAAGCCTGACCCACGTACGAATCTTCAAGACCCTGATCGTTATTGGGATTTCATGACGCTTCGTCCTGAATCAACAAATATGATGACCCATCTATTCTCGGATGAAGGGATTCCGGCGAGCTACCGTCATATGCGTGGATCAAGTGTTCATGCTTTCAAGTTGATTAATGAATATGGCAACATGGTCTACACCAAATTCCGTTGGGTACCAAAGCAAGGTCAGAAGAACCTCTCAATGGAAGAAGCGGCTAAGGTGCAAGCTGATAACTTTAATCATGCTTCACAAGATCTATATGAGGCGATCGAAAAGGGTGACTATCCAGAGTGGGATCTATATGTTCAAATTCTAGATCCGGCTGATATGGACAAATTTGATTTTGATCCATTAGATGCTACAAAAGATTGGTTTGAAGAGGATATCCCTTATCAGCTTGTAGGGACAATGACTCTTAACAGGAACCCTGAGAATGTGTTTGCTGAAACGGAGCAGGTTGGGTTTAACCCAGGTGTTGTCGTACCTGGTATCGAGCCTTCAGAAGATAAACTTCTACAAGGCCGTTTATTCTCATACTCAGATACGCAACGATACCGTGTGGGTCCAAACTACTTACAGCTTCCAATTAACTGCCCATTTGCGCAAGTGAATAACAATCAGCGTGATGGTGCGATGACATTTAAGGAACAATCAGGTCATATTAATTATGAACCAAACCGTTATGAAGATACACCGAAAGAAGACGGTGCTTATGCTGATCCACAAACACCAATCCAAGGGGTAACAGGTCGTCAACCGATTGATAAACCAAATGATTTCGGTCAAGCAGGTCAAGTGTGGAGACGTTATTCTAAAGAAGAGCAAGATGCAGTGATTAAAAATATAACTGCTGACCTTGAAGATGTAGCAGAGCAAACGGTAATGCTTGCAATCTGTAACTTCTATCGTGCTGATGAAGAATTTGGTCAGCGTTTAGCGGATTCTCTGGGAAAAGATATTACTCCGTATGTGGAGAAGTTGAAGCAATTGTAATAAACGAAAGATGAGTCTAATCTTAGACTCATCTTTTTTATATAGGTTGTTCCCATTCGCTTTTAAGCATCCCGTAGATAATATGATCGACATAATGATCATAGAGCCATTCGGTCTGACGGACAGTACCTTCTTCTTTAAATCCTAGACGCTCGGGGATAGCGCGACTTTTTTTGTTTTCTACAGCTGCATGAATTTCCACTCGATTTAATTTCAACTCGCTAAAGGCATAAGCGGTCAATGCTTTTGCAACATCGGTCATAATCCCCTTTCCTTGATACTCACTTCCTAGCCAGTAGCCAATATACGCAATTTTATTCGTCCAATCAATTTTATTAAAACTAGCTATACCAACAATTTTTCCTTGGTACATAATCACAGTGGTAAGGCTCTTTTGTTCGCCATAATTTTTCAGGAATGAGAGAAATGAAGCTTTCGTGTCTTCAGCCGTCTTAGAAGAATCAACCCAAGGAAGCCACTCTCTTAAATAAGACCTGTCCTTATCCACTAATTGAAAGGTTTCTTCGGCATCTTGAATAGAAACTAACTTTAATGCGAGGTCATTACGAATTTGATAGAGAAACATGAGTGAACCCTCCTGATGGATAAAATTTCTATATACCTTACCATGGTTCTAGTTTCATGAGCAACTAGATTTGTAAATAAAGATTAAAACTTTACGTACAAAAAAACTAGTAATATAATAAAAAAAGTACATATTGAAAGAAAATTATAATTTTTCACTTTTATTCGTCAGTTATATAAGGTTTTTACAAACAAGGAGGAAAAGTAATGACTGTTCAATATAATCCACAGTGTTATCCGTATTCATCAAAGCGTAATGTGACGTATGGAAGAAAAGGGATGGTTGCAACGTCCCAACCTCTTGCAGCTCAAGCAGGGCTGGATATCTTAAAACAAGGAGGGAATGCAATTGATGCAGCGATTGCTACTGCAGCTTGTTTGACTGTAGTAGAGCCAACATCTAATGGTATTGGTTCAGATTGTTTTGCTCTTGTATGGGTAGATGGAAAGCTACATGGTTTAAATGGAAGTGGACAAGCACCAGAGTCGCTATCAATTGAAGCGGTTAGAGCAGCAGGTTACGATAAAGAATTACCTAAATTCGGAATGACACCTGTTACAGTGCCTGGTACACCTAAAGCTTGGGCGGAGTTATCAAAGAAATTTGGAAAGCTATCACTTACAGAAGTATTAGCGCCTGCTATTGAGTATGCGGAAAATGGATTCCCAGTCTCACCAACACTTGCTATATATTGGAAAGGAGCATTCGAGACATTTTCGAAGCTCTTTAAAGGGGAAGAGTATAAGTCATGGTTTGCCACATTTGCTCCTAACGGGAAGGTACCAGAAGCAGGAGAGATGTGGAGCTCACCGGGTCATGCAGATACGTTAAGAAAAATAGCAGAATCCAACGCAGAAGCCTTCTACACGGGAGAGATTGCAGATGAAATCGACTCCTATTTCAAGCAATATAATGGTTACTTGCGTAAGGGAGACTTAGAAGCTTACGAACCAGAGTGGGTGGAACCGATCTCAGTCTGTTATCGTGGATACGATGTATGGGAGATTCCTCCGAATGGACAAGGACTCATTGCATTAGAAGCTTTAAAGATATTGGAAGGTTATGAGTTTGCAGAGAAAGATTCAGTGGACACCCTTCACAAGCAAATAGAGGCAATGAAGCTTGCTTTTGTCGATGGGATGAATTATATTACTGACCCTAAAGAGATGAAAGTTTCTCCAGAAGCCTTACTTTCAGAAGCATATGCAAATGAGAGAAGATCGTTAATCGGGGAGGAGGCAATGAATCCTGAGCCAGGAACTCCACCAAAAGGAGGAACGGTTTATCTAGCAACTGCAGATAGTGAGGGGAATATGGTCTCCTTTATCCAAAGTAACTATATGGGATTCGGATCTGGAATTGTGATTCCTGGCACTGGGATTGCCATGCAAAACCGTGGACATAATTTCTCTTTGGACGAGAATCATGATAATTGTTTGAAGCCCGGAAAGAAAACCTATCATACGATTATTCCAGGTTTCTTAACGAAAGATAATGAAGCAGTAGGGCCATTTGGGGTGATGGGTGGCTTTATGCAGCCTCAAGGACATGTGCAAGTGGTTATGAATACAGTTGATTTTCACTTGAATCCACAAGCTGCTCTAGATGCACCACGCTGGATGTGGTCAGAAGGTAAAACGGTTCACGTGGAAGGGAGTTTGCCAACTCATTTAGCACAAGCCTTGAAGCGAAGAGGACATGATATTCAGGTGGCTCTTGATGGAGGGCCATTTGGAAGAGGACAGATTATTTGGAGAAATCCTAAAACGGGCGTACTAGCCGGTGGTACAGAGCATCGTACGGACGGTGAAGTGGCGGCCTGGTAATGAAGAAAAAGGGTTCATCCGTTAAGGTTGAGCCCTTTCCTTGTTTGTTTATAATCTTTAGAAATAAGTTTATAACTTTAAGCCACTGCGGCTTTTAAAGCGTCGTAATAAGATATGACTCTCTACACGGGTGATTCCTTCTAATGCATATAGTTCTTCATTAATAAAATTTTCTAACTCATCAAAGTCTTCTACTAAAACATGCATATGTAGAGTACTTGGCCCGGTCATTTGATAGCAACTTGCTACTTTTGGATTTTCTGCTAGCGTTTCTGCTACCCGTACGAGCGAGGTCGGTTCACAATCAACCTCAAAAAAAGCAGAAACCGACTTACCTACTTTATCTGAATTAATGACGACACTGAATTTCTCAATCACGCCTTCTTCAGTTAGCTGATGGATTCGCTCCCTTACGGCCACCCGTGAGAGCCCTAATTCCTTGGCGATATCGACATAAGACATTCGTCCATTGTCTGTTAATAAAGCTAAAATTCTTCGATCAGTCGCATCTATTTTCATCGTAGTCACCACTTATTCTTTAAGCTTCTTTCATTATATAAAAGCAAGGTGCATCTGTCACTTTTTGCTTTTAAAAAATAAGGAGGTAGGGTTGTAGGTTGTCTAATGCAGGAATGAAATAAAAATATGTATTTATAGTTCATTTGTTAAGTTATATAAGGTAAAATGTAATCATTAATTATAAAAATAGAAAATAATATGATCTTTTTGTTGGGAGTGAGAGAATGGATATTTCCTTACAGCGTGACCTGTTCATCGCGTTTTTTCGTTCAGGGATGCTTGGGTATGGAGGGGGACCTGCTACGATTCCACTTGTACACAAGGAAGTAGTGGAGCGTTTTAAATGGATGAATGATCAAGAGTTTGCTGATGTATTAGCCCTTGGCAATGCATTACCTGGTCCGATTGCAACGAAAATGGCGGGGTATATTGGCTATAGAGTGGGAGGTTGGGTCGGTCTTATAAATGGATTAATCGCAACTGTTCTACCGACTGTACTTCTAATGATTGGACTAATCGGCCTTCTTTCTTCCTATCGTGATTCAAGAATAGTTGCTGGCATGACAGCTGCTGTAGCACCCGTTGTTGGTGTAATGTTATTTGTGCTAACTGTGCAATTTTTGAAGCAATCGAAAAAAGGGATAGGGCTACTCATAACATTGGCATTAAGTATTGTTAGTTTAATCGCTTATCAATTCTTAAACATCCATCCGGCTATTGTCATTGGAATATTAATTGCTTATGGCTTATTAGCTCGTCCAAAAGGTGAAAAGAAAGGAGAGGCTTCCTCATGATCTATTGGGAACTTTTTTTAGCTTTCTTCATTCCTGGGATTGTCGGATATGGCGGGGGTCCTGCGTCTATACCGCTTATTCAAACAGAAGTCGTTAATCGTTACGGCTGGTTAACGGTTGAAGAGTTTGGAGAACTACTTGCCATTGGAAATGCATTGCCTGGTCCGATTGCAACAAAAATGGCGGGATATATTGGATATGAAGTAGGTGGAGTGATGGGTGCCTCGGTAGCTTTATTTGCTACAGTCGCTCCCTCCTTAGTCATAATGATTTTCTTACTTGGTATCCTTTATAAATTTAAAGATTCACCACGTGTCAAACGAATGACTGCTTTAATTAAACCAACCATTGCCATCTTACTTGGAGTATTAGCGTTTCAATTTTTCGATACATCTGTGGTGAATACAGGGTGGTTACAAACAGGCTTTTTAATTATTATTAGTTGGCTTTTGCTTGAGAAGTGGAAAGTACATCCTGCTTTTGTCATTGCAGGAGCTTTGCTTTATGGGGGATTATTTTTAGGGCATGGTGCTTGATGACAAGGAGGGCTATCCTTCGGGGGAGCCCTATTTTAAATTTATTTAAATGTTCAAAATCTTATAGCGATATAAAGAAAGGTTTGATAAAGTGATAATAGTACGAGAAGCGAAATAATTAAGGAGGAATATACATATGAGTTATCCACAGAATTGGGATTTAGAATCATTTTTTAAAGGGGGGAGTACATCAGAGGAGCTTCATTCATTTGTTCAGAATACAGATCAAATATTAAAAGAGCTTACTCAAAGATTAAATCAGTCTCTATCATTAAGAGAACTTGAAACAGTTATTCATCATCTTCAAGAGGTGATGCAGCATACGAGAGAATCGGGAGCATTTATTAGTTGTTTAACTGCTCAAAATGTAAAAGATGAACAGGCTACATTATGGCAGGGGAAGGTACAAGAACAATTTACAGCTGTCCAAAATCTTGTGGTAGGTCTTGAAGAAAAACTTGTGGCTCTCACTCCTGATGAATGGAGCACGTTAATTGAAACCGAATCATTAAAAGAGGTTCGCTTTAATTTAAAAGAAAGAAAGGATGCAGCAGATGACAAATTAAATCCCGCTGAAGAAAAGCTTGCTGCTGCACTAGCAATTGATGGGTATCATGCATGGGGTGCAGTGTATAACCAGGCAGTAGGTCGTATGCAAATCCCTTTTGAGGAGAATGGAGAAACAAAGCTTCTTTCAGCAGGACAGCTTCAAAATCGTCTCAATAGCTCTAATCGAGAGACTAGGGAACAAGCATCTGTTGTATCTGAAGAAGCATGGCAAAAGGAAGCACCGTTATTTACATCGACGCTCAATCATTTAGCTGGTTACCGATTAAAGCTGTACGAAGCACGTGGATGGAATGATGTGTTAAAAGAGCCA
This sequence comes from Alkalihalophilus sp. As8PL, assembly GCF_040939795.1. GTDB lineage: Bacteria > Bacillota > Bacilli > Bacillales > Bacillaceae_D > Alkalihalophilus > Alkalihalophilus lindianensis. The sequence continues at coordinate 1,399,761 of NZ_CP162551.1, read as the reverse complement.
CTTGCTATAAACCGAATGAGTCAGAAAACACTTTCAGCAATGTGGGAGGCTATTACAGAGAATAAACCTCGTTTTTATGAATTTATGGAACGCAAGGCACAATTACTAGGTGTAAAAAAACTTGCGCTTAACGATGTTCATGCTCCTCTTCCAACAGAGGAAGATGCTACGATTTCATATGATGTGGCTTGTGATTTAATCATTAAGCATTTTAATAAATTTAGTCCAAAGCTTGCTAGGTTCACAGAAGGGGCTCTTCGTGATGGCTGGGTAGAGGCTGAGGATCGCGCTGGTAAGCGTCCTGGTGGTTTCTGCACCTCGTTTGGATTATCAAAGCAATCACGCATTTTCATGACGTATGACGGGACAATGGCCAATGTTGCTACCCTGGCGCATGAATTAGGTCATGCTTACCATAGTCACTGCTTAAAAGAAAAACAACCTTTTGCCCAACGTTATGCGATGAATGTTGCAGAAACAGCCTCGACTTTTGCAGAAACGATTGTAGCGGATGCACTGGTCAGTGAGGCCGAAGATGCAGAGGTGAAACTTGCTTTACTTGAAAATAAAGTGAACCGAGCACTTGCTTTCTTTATGAACATTCATGCTCGATTTCTCTTTGAAACTCGCTTTTACGAGGCTCGTAAAGAAAAGCTCGTTTCAACAGGAGAGTTAAATCAACTAATGGAAGAAGCACAGCGCGAGGCGTATGGAAATCAACTAGAAACCTATTCACCAACTTTCTGGGCTTCAAAACTTCATTTTCATATTACTGGTGTCCCTTTCTATAATTTCCCTTATACGTTTGGTTACCTATTTAGTATGGGAATTTATAAGCGTGCTCTTGAAGTGGGTCGTTCATTTGAAGATGATTATATTTCTCTGCTCGAAGACACAGCGAGTATGAGTGTTGAAGAATTAGCTGAAAAACACTTACAAGTAGATTTATCAACTAAGACATTCTGGCAAGAAGCAATTAATGTTGTCTTAGCCGATGTGGATGAATTTATGAAGTTAACAGATAACTAGTATAAATGACCAAGAAGTAAAGTGTTGCTTCTTGGTTTTTTTAAATAGGTCTTTATTACCGGTATAAAAGGTAATGTTTTATATCTTTTTTTAGAGATATTATGGTAAGATATATTTGCAATCAATGGAATTCGTCAAAAATTGCAAATATATAAGGCAGGTGAAGTAGATGGGGAGAGGTTCAGTAGGTCAAAAGTTGATAGCTAGTTTCGTTTTAGTCGCTATTATTTTCAGTATTGCTAGTTTGTTTTCCTACATAAATGTTAAGAAAGTTGACCAGTCATACCAGGAGTTAACTGGTTTATTTCGAGATCTAGAAGTGGCTTCTTTAAGAATGGAAAGTAATTTAAATCGGACGAGCAGTAATCTTAGAGGATACATGTTGACAGGTGAGCGAGAGATGCTTGAACGCTTCTATGAATATAATGGTCAAGTGAATGTGTATATAGAAGAGCTTAAACTATTAATACCAGATGGAGATGTAGCCGAGAGAACGGAGCTACTAAGCCAACTAAATAGCGATTACTTGCAACAATCAAATGTTGCAATTAATCAATTTCAATTGAATCCTGAAGGAGCAATTGAGATTGTAAATACTGAAGTCCTCCCCATTGCTAGGGAAATACTTGCAGAATCCGAAGAGTTTACGAATCAAATTGCCGACTATCGTACAGAAAGAGCAGATGCAATAGCAAGTGATGTACAACAGTCGATTGTTTTAACAGTCATTATTAGTATCATTGCATTTATTGTAGCTATTGGATTAGGTATCATATTATCAACAGTTATTACAAAACCACTGAAACGAATGAAATCAGCTGCTGAACGAATGGCAAGTGGTGACTTAACAGTGACGGCTGCTAAAGTGAGAGGCAATGATGAAATGGCTGCTTTAGCAACTGCATTTGGATTAATGCAGGAACAGCTTCGTACATTAGTGAGTCAATTATTAACGAACTCAGATCAAGTGGCGGCTTCCTCAGAAGAGTTATCAGCTAGTGCTGAACAGACATCACGCGCAACCGAGCATACCGCTTCAGCCATAGAGAGAATTGCAAAGGGGACAGATGATCAATTGCATGCTTCTGATAAAAGTAGAGTGCTGTTAAGTGAAGTGGCCAATGGTGTAGAAGAAATTGCAGCACGTGCGACAAATGTAGAGGAGCAATCTGAGGTGTCCCGCCAATACGCAGCTGATGGTGGCAAGCTCGTACGAGAAACCGTTGTAAAAATGAATGCCATTGATCAATCTGTTAAAGATTCTGATCAAGCGATTCAAGGAATGTCTTCAAAAGCTGAAGAGATTGGTGGTATTTTAGATGTCATTCGTAGCATTGCTGATCAAACAAATCTTCTTGCCTTAAATGCAGCGATAGAAGCAGCAAGAGCAGGTGAGCATGGGAGAGGATTTGCTGTCGTAGCAGATGAGGTGAGAAAGTTAGCTGAACAGTCTTCAAATAGCACGCTGCAAATCAATGATTTAATTTCAGCCATGCAAAAAGAAACGAAGCTTTCAGTATCCATGATGGATCTTGTAAAGGAAGAAGTGCGTGTTGGACTTGAAACAGCAAATAAAACGGATGAAAAGTTTACGGCTATTAGTGAAACAATTGAGTCGATGAATGAGCAAATAGAACAGATGAATCGAACAGCTCAAGCAATGGCTGAGAAGTCATCGGTCGTTTCTGACTCGGTCAATAACATGACGAGCATTGCCAAAGAATCAGCTGAACACACTTCCACCGTCAGTGCCTCGGCAGAAGAGACATTAGCGTCAATGGAAGAGGTAACCTCATCAGCCCATGCATTAACTACAATGGCTGAAGAATTACAACAACTTGTTAAAACATTTAAAATAGATCATTAAAAAAGAAGGATCATTTGATCCTTCTTTTTTATCTGTTAATGAGATTCTTCTTGCTTTAAATAACGTTTATCTTTCATAAATAATCTCCAAAAGAAAATAAAAATTGGAACTAGAACCGCCATACCAACCCCATATCCGATTAGCAACAACTGAAACATGGTATCGTTTGTAAAGGCATCATAAATGGTTACGTCTGGATATAAGAAATAAGGCATATGGGCAGAACCATAGGCAAAGCTAGCTAAACCAAATTGGAGAGCGATCAATAGAACAGCTACTCGCGGTTGCCCGATACTTACTTTTTTAGAAGGCCACCATAAGGCACTATAGCCAATGGTAAAGGCAAGTAGAGATAAAGTGAACCAAAGCCATTCATTTGCCATGTTTTCAAACATCCAAAAAGCTTCAGGGATCAAGGTGAAAATAGCAGCAACGGCGAACGCTAACGTTATCGGTCCTAGAACAATCGCATTTTTACGGTAGACATGATAGGTTTCTTCAGAATTGGCCTCTCGCGCATAATCACTTAAAAGGAGAGAAGATAAGAAAAGCTCTGTACTTATTCCAAAGCCGATATGGGTGTAGAATGTTGGACTTGTGAAAAGTTGATTCACTAATACATATTGCCGGTCGCCAACCGTTTCAACAAAACCTCCTATTGCTGCAGGTAAAATGCTGACAAGAAGGGCGGGGATTAAAAGCCCGGTCACTCCAGAAATAATCACAAGCATATTCGTGTATTTTTGAACTGAATAGGAGTACACCATAAATGCACTTCTGATTGTCAATAAAATTAAGACGAGACAAAAGGGGACAATTAAAATTGTTCCTAGAGAGGAAGCCGCACCAGGAAAGAAACCAACAAGCGCGACAACCAGTAACACTAGAAAAACATTAGTCACTTCCCATGAAGGGGATAAGTAACGATTCGCAATGCTGGCTGCTTTTGTGTCCGTTCGTTTTCGATAGAACATTGCCCAAAAGCCTGCTCCAAAATCGATCGAGCCTGCAATGGCGTAGACGAATAAGAAGATCCACAAAATGATAATGGCAATATAAACGTTCTCCATTTTTATGTTTGATCCCCTTTCTTTTTGAAGTGAAAACTACGTAGTTGATAAAGGTTGTTCAAGTTCATGGGTAACCGGATTACGTTTGAAATAGAAATGCATGACAAGCCCGGTTAAGACCAATAGGCTAATATAGAGGGTTAGAAATAATATGAAGAGCGTGCCTAAATTACCTGAATTTGTAGCTGCTTCTGCAGTACGTTGAACACCGAAGATTGTCCAAGGTTGTCTACCTGTACAACTGAAAATCCATCCTGTCTCAATTCCAATCATGGCAAGAGGACCTCCAAGAACAAGGGCACCTAAAAGCCATTTAGGTAGAGGTTTTTGTTTTTTACGCCCCAAAAACCAAAATACCCAGTAAAGGGCAGCTAATCCAAGTAGAGCTGTACCGATTCCTACCATTAAGTTGAATAAGGTGTGCACAAATAATGGCGGCCACTCATCCCGTGGGAAATCGTTTAAGCCTTGAACAACTCCATCTGTGGTTCCTGTTGCTAACCAACTAAGCATCCCAGGTATTTCAATTCCACCAACTACACGACCAGCTTCAGGGTCTGGTGTACCCAAAATAGCAAGAGGAGCATTAGGTTGAGTTTCAAATAGACCTTCAGCTGCTGCAAGCTTAACGGGGATTTCCTCATGAAGCATAATCGCCGTATCATGACCATTATTCGCAGTGTAAAATGACATAATTAAAGCAACACCTAGCGACAGCATTAATCCTTTTTTGTGATAAGTTGTCTCGCGTTCAGTCAACCCGCCGCGAAATAGTTTATAAGCGGCAACAGAAGCTAACGTGAATGCGCCTGCCATATAAGCACTCCCAATCACGTGCATCGCTGTAACATAGATGCTGGGGTTGAATACAGCTTCGAGTGGGCGGACATTGGAAACGACCCCATCAACGTAATCAAATCCTCTTGGTGTATTCATCCAAGCATGTGCATCCGTAATTAGAACGGCAGATGCAGTTGCGCCTAGAGCTACAAAAAAAACACTTACAATTCTCATTGTAGGAGTGAGCCGGTCAGCTGCATACACGTAAATAGAGAGAAATAATGCTTCAATAAAGAAGGCGAAGATCTCAATTTGAAACGGCAGAGCAATAACTTGTCCAACAATCTCCATATAGCCAGGCCATAATAGTGAAAGCATAATTGCAACAATTGTGCCAGAGGGAATTGCAACTCCAAGTAAAATTGCAACACCTTTCGTCCATCTTTTTGCTAGTAGTCCGTAATCTTCGTCCTTCTTTAGTAAACGCAAAATTTCAGCGAGTAATATCATTAGAGTAATCCCAACCCCTAATGTGGCAAATATGATATGGAACGCCATCGACGATCCAAATAAGCTGCGTGCTAATAAAACGTTATCCATCTCGATCGTTCCCTTCTAGCTGATGTATTCCATGCATTTACTTTGTGTTGTGATCAATGGGATTATGCACTAAATTTTCCAAATGCAAAAAAACCACCTCAATATGAGATGGTTTCGTTAGGGATGATTACTTGGCTTTGACTGTTTTAGATGGAGTATTTCTTTCTTCAATCCTTCTTTCGACTTTAGCGAGAAATTCTGGATCATTTAAAAGCTGTTTTTTATTTTCAAGAACTAATTTATCGAAGTTTATGGCTTGACGTCTCATTAATCACCATTCCTTATTCGTATGACTAGCAAGACAGGCTTGCTGTACTTACATTATACCAAGGTTAGAAAGTATATGATGGTTAAATTGTTACAATTTTTTGAAAAAGGTGAAATTTGACGGTTTGTGTCGACTGTTTCTAATGTATTTCTCTCTCACATAAGATGTAAAAAAGTGAAAGGGTGGTTTGATGAATAGTCATGCCTTAAGACAATTGGCCGAAACCAATTCAATCATAGAAGAATTGATGAAAACAGAAAGTTCAGATGTGCTAATGATTGATTATTTATCTGTAGTGGCGACAAGGGAGGAGGCTTCGTTTTTATGGAGGCAAGTTCTTCAAAGTAGAAGAAGTCATTACGATTGGCTTAGAGGATTGTTTTATCAAATGAATGGACGTTGGCCTGAAGTAGATCAAGAAATTTTCCGGCCGCCTTCTACATATGAGGAAGGGCTCTACATTCAAATAAGGCGATTAGAATATCGGAAAGTACAAATGATGAAGTTAATGAATCAAACCATAACGCTTTATGTTCATCAATCACTGCAAATTATTTATAACCAAATGCAATACGAAGAATTGTTACTAAGGCAACTGCAAAGGTTTGAATAAAGGAGAGCATATCATTTAGCTGGTATGCTTTTTTTAGCTGAAAAAGAACTGGAAAAAATTAATCTTAAATGAAAGCGCTTACCATAAAATTTAGGTGTTTACAAGAGGTTGTTTAATTGTTAGAATATTTTTAACATTTAAAGAAAGCTATTGGAGTTGTTCCTCATCTAATTGAACGGTTGTTCGATGGTGAGGAGGACATTCCCAAAATAAAGAGAAACAACTAGGAGGAGAGAGGCATGACAGTATCAGAAAAGAAAAAGTATGAAGATCTACAGAGAAAAATTGAGAGTTTAACACATGAATTGAACGAGTTGAAGAAAGTTGATAAAGAAGGCTTCGAGCCTCTTGAGACAGATCATTTTCTTACACAAGCATACAATTAATGTTAAAATGGAGATGTTTAACAATTGTTAAACATCTCTCTTTTTTAATGAAGTGAATTTTGGAAGGAGTTATTGTTATGGCCGTGAAGACAGAGAAGATTCATTGTCTTACCATTCCTACACCATTTCTTGTTGGTCCTGTGAATTGCTATGTAATTGAAGGTGAAACGTTAACGCTAGTAGATACTGGTCCGAAAACGGATGAAGGTTGGGAGTTATTAAAGAGTGGTATTGAGTCAATTGGGTATTCAATCGATGATGTAGAGCAAGTAGTCTTAACACATCATCATCCTGATCATGTGGGGTTAGTCGCAAGATTTAGCAAGGCAAAGGTAATTGGGCATCAGTTAAATCAATTATGGCTCTCGCGCGATCCTGACTTCTTTATGCAATATGCTCGCTTTTTTAAACGATTTTACCTTCGACATGGATTGAACGCGGAACAGCTTAAAGTGATTGAGCGATCAAGTCTAGGGTACCTTCACTTTGTGGATAAGTCGAGTGTTGACGTGTTTGTTGCACAAGGAGATAAGTTACCAGGTCTAAGTGATTGGCGAGTCATAGAAACGCCTGGTCATGCACAAAGTCATCTGTTGTTTCTAAGGGAGTCAGATGGAGTTGCAATTGGTGGAGATGTTTTATTATCTAAAGTCTCTTCGAATGCTTTACTTGAAGCTCCTCTAGAGGGGCAGGAAAGACCGAGAACATTATTACAATATCGTGAATCTCTTGAAACAATAAAAAACTTACAAATAAGCGAACTACACACAGGACACGGCCCATCGATTACGGATGTGACTACGCTCATTGATATTCGACTAACAGCTCAAGAAGATAGGGCGCGGGTGATTTATGACCATTTAAAGAGTGGGAAAATGACGGTTAATGAGCTAGGTGCTAAAATGTTTGGGCGTAGTCACCATAAGCAACCTGAACTAACATTTTCTGAAGTGTTTGGTCACTTGGACCTTTTAATGGAAGACGACCTTATTGTCGAACGGCATGAAAATGAGCTCACGTATTTCGAGATAAAGTGAATGGTTATTCATTCATAATTTTAAATTAACATTCCTTTTTATTTCTCTGAATTTATTGGTAATATAATAAGAGAGGCCACTTATGAGGAGGAAAGCGTTATGGAAATGGAAAAGAAACCTTGTCAAACGCTATGCAAAGGATTGTGGATTGGCGGTGCTGTTGCCCTTACGGTAATTCTTGCAAAGAAAGAATGGCGCGAGAAGTTAAAGGAAGAAGCGTCTGAATTAAAAAAGGGTACAACTGAAGCCTTGACCTTTATTCGTGAAAACCGTGAGCAAATCTTTGATCAAGTTCGTGATACTGCAACAGAAGTTTCACAAGTCATTCGTGATATTAGTGAAGATGTGAAAAAGATATCAGAGACTGCTTCTCACCTCAAAGAAAGTTCCGAGGAGATTATTCAAGCTACAAAGGATGCTGCCTCAGAAGTAAAGCAATTAAAAAATAAACCTCATGCATAACTCAAAAGAAATCGGACATTATAATGTTTAAGGACGGCAGATAATCTGCTGTGCTTAACACCGACTCTAGAACAAATAGTTGTTCAGAGATACAATAGGCAAGTTGCGAATTTGTAGTGATAACCTTAATTGAGGTGATTACATTGAAGGAGAATAACATAGACTTTCAGGATTGTTAGTAAACAATATTGAAGTGAGGTGTCTCCTAAAGACAAACATCGTTTCGACCCCAGATTGTTCATTGAATAAAGAATATCTGTTCTAGGTTGGTGAATGGAGGTGACCACATTGCGTCGGTCACCTCCATTACTTTGATGAGAGTAGGTGTATGACATGAGCCAAAAGAAGAAGCCAAAAGCAAATGCTCATCACTCTGGGCATAAGCATGCCAACAATCATAAAACAAGTAGTTCAGCTAATAAACAAAATGGTTACCATTAATTCAAAGCCCTCGTTCTCTTGAACGAGGGCTTTTATATGCTTTCAGTTACTGCTTTAGTAGGAGAAGACGCTTGTTTATTTTTAAAGGCAATGCCGGTGATAAAAATAAAGACGAGCATCCCACCAATAGAATAATAAATACTCCCTGACTCAAAAATATCAATAAATATCCCACCAATAAGTGGTCCGATCATGCTGCCTACCCCAAAGCTTATAGCCATCATCACATTACCCGTAGGCAATAAATGTGTAGGAATAAGATCAGCCAGATACATCACGCCTAGTGAGAAAAATGAACCTACAAAACCACCAGCTAAGATAAATAAAATGAATAAGATCGTGGTCGAACTCTCAAAAGCAATCATGGCAAAAAAACAAAGCGCTCCGAAACTCGATAAAAAGAGCAAGATTTTCTTGCGTCCGACTCGGTCACTTAGTAATCCAAGAGGAAGCTGTGTGATCAGCCCTCCAATGACAAAAGCTGGCAATAATATGGACACCAGTTCAATGGTCATTCCTGAGCGCAAGGCATAGACCGGATAATTACCATGTAAGGAAGCTTCAAGAAAGCCGTATCCAAAGGCTGGCAAGAAAGCGAACCAAGCCAGTTTGAAAACCTCCTTATATCGCTTCCAAGTTGATAACTGACTTCCAGTTTCCATATCTGTTGCCGGGAATTCATTTCGCATTTGCAAAATTAAAAGCCAGGCCAGCGTGCTCAATCCAGCAGATAGTAAAAATGGTAACCATTCATTGATACTAAGTAATCGGGTCATAAAAGGCCCAACTCCAAAGCCTAAACCAAAAGCGAGTCCATAAAGAGAAATATTTCGTCCGCGGTTCTTCGGGGTACTTGTTGTAGTGATCCATACTTGTGTCGCAAAATGAACCATATTATCACCAATACCAATAATAATCCTTAGGACAAACCAAAACCAAAAAGCTTGCCATAAAGGGAGTAAGAGGAGTGAGGTGATCATTAAGACTAATCCAATCGTAATGACAGGTTTATAGCCGTATTTTCTAACAGGATGTTCAATAAATGGGGAGGCGAGTAAAACGCCAATATATAGAGCGGCTGCATTTAATCCATTTAAGGACGAGGAAACACCAGCATCTTCTAACATGATTGCGAGAAGAGGCAAGAGCATGCCTTGAGCAAATCCTGCAATGGCAACCATAATGATCAATACAATCAATCTGTATAAAGGACGGTTTTCAGCTGCTTTTCCTTCAGTCATCGTATCATCATGCTCCTATCTTGATGATTTGTCACAAAGACTATTGTACATTGTATGTAAGGGAATGACTATCTTAAACGAAACAAATGACGGATCACTCAGAAATCGGTACAATAGAGAAGGAAAAAAGGAGGCGTTCACAATGGAATTTACGATGAAGGAAAACGGTTTTGAAACAACAGTGGAATATGGAAGCTTACAGATTTCAGGGAATGCGGAGTACGGGTTTAGACCTTATCAATTATTAGTATCCTCGATAGCTGTGTGCAGTGGTGGTGTATTACGTAAAGTATTAGAAAAGAAACGAATTCCGTATGAGGATATTCATGTTCGAGCTGACATAACTCGTAATCCAGAAGGAGCGCAAGAGATCCAAGCCATTCACATGCATTTTACGATTAGTGGTTGTGATACAACAGAGCAAAAAATCGAGAAATCATTAGAAGTTACTCGTAAGAATTGCTCAATGGTACAATCAGTAAAAGATAGCATCAATATTACAGAATCCTTTGAGTTGAATTAAGAGGTGCGTTCCCTACTGACTTATGTTGTTAGTAGGGCTTTCTCTTTCTATTTACCAGCTGATCATACTATAATAAAGCTTACATGATTAGAAGAAGGGATACATATGAAAACGGCAAAAATAAAGCAGCTTGATTTTACAGAAGGAAGTATTAGACGTAAGATGCTACTCTTTTCGTGGCCGATTTTTTTTGCTAATTTACTCCAAGCATCCTACCAATTTATTGATTCATTATGGGTAGGGAATCTTCTAGGTACTAGTGCATTAGGTGCAGTCTCTATATCCGCTACTGTTGTTTTTACGATCTTGTCGTTTATTATTGGAGTCAACGGAGCGACATTAACGGTCCTCTCTCAACGAAAAGGGGCCAATGATGAAAAAGGATTAAAGGAATCCTTAAATGCATTTGTATTTGTTTTAGGTTCTCTCGCTCTATTGCTTGGGGCCATTGGCTTTATATTTTCAGGGAGTATTTTGCGTGTAATGGGGACTCCAGAAGGGATTCTCCCGTATGCAGAGTCTTATTTGAAAATTAACTTTGTTGGGATTTTATTCTTATTTGGTTATAATTTCATAGGTACTGTCTTACGGGCGTTAGGTGATAGTAAAACACCTATTCGTTTTGTTATGCTTGCGGTTATTTTAAACGCAATTCTTGACCCTTTGTTTATAAGCGTATTTAACCTCGGAATAGATGGGGCAGCATATGCAACCATCATTGCGCAAGGAACCGCTTTTTTGTATGGGTTGATTTATTCTATTTACCGTGCAGGAGTTCCGTTTAGTATACCAACCCTACCTGAGAAGAAGTACTTCCTTGTTTTATTTAAAATGGGTTTGCCATCTGGGTTATCTATGATGGCGATATCAGCCGGTATTTTAGCGATCATGACGGTGGTGACAGGGTTCGGTGAAGATGTTGTTGCTGGATTTGGAGCCTCGCAGCGCTTAGATAGCTTAATTATGCTGCCAGCCTTAACACTCGGCTCTGCTGTTAACAGTATGGCTGGGCAAAATATAGGAGCACAACAATGGGCAAGAGTAAAAGAGGTTGCAAAAGAAGCAGTGACTCTCATTGTGGTGGTAACATTCATTATTAGTACGATTATGTTTATTGGGGCAGAGTACTTCGTGTCACTATTCATACAAGATCCTGATACAGTTGCTTTTGGGAAAATGTATGTTCAGACGATTGCCTTTTTCTATCCGTTTTTAGGAATTAATTTTGTGTTAAATGGGATTGTTCGAGCTTCTGGAGCGATGGTTCAAGTTCTTGTATTGAATATCATCTCTTTTTGGATTTTACGCTTTCCATTAACATTCTTATTTGCCCAATGGTTTGGAGAAAGAGGGATAGCCCTTGGTATGGGGATGAGCTTTGTCGTCAGTAGTGTGATTGCAGCGAGCTATTATTTCCTCGGAAATTGGCGAAAAATAAGTGAAGATGTTGCAAAACAGACAGAGGGTACAAAATAAGTAGTAGTTGATACATTGATGGAGGAATTAGTAGATGTCAGTAAAAGTTAAAAGAGGACTATTTTATCTTGTTGGATTATTGATCTTGTCATTCGGGATTACGATGACCATTTTGGCAGGCTTAGGAGCAGGGGCATGGGATGCTCTAAATGTAGGGCTTTCACTAATGACTCCATTTACAGTAGGGAACTGGGTTATTTTAGTTGGGATCTTCTTAATTATTTTAAATGCGATCTTATCTAAAAGGAAACCGGAGATCTTATCATTGATCACGATCGTCATACTTGGCTTTTTTATCGATTTTTGGTTGTTATTCATTTTTCCAAATGTATTTATAACAGGAGTTGTCTTGCAATATCTTGTTTTAACCATTGGGATTGTCATGATGGCTTTAGGGATAGCGACTTACTTACAAGCGAAATTTGCAGTTATTCCGATTGATCGCTTTATGTTTGTGCTTCAGGACTTGTTTGGAGTAAGGCTAATGGTAGCGAAAACGATTGGTGAAGTGTCCGCTTTAATAGCAGCCTTTGCTGCTGGAGGTCCCATTGGAGTTGGGACAATATTAGTTACTTTTTTAATTGGTCCGTTAATTCAATTCTTCTTTCCGAAACTTGAAAGAATGGTCTATGGAACAAAGGAAGCATAATAGTAAACAAAAAGGTCTGAGTGGGAGCTCAGACCTTTTTGTTTTTTTCTTAGTTTTTTTTCGCTTTAGCGTGGTCATTTGTTGCTCTAACTGCTTCAATAATCGCTTGTTGAAAATGATTTTTTTGTAATGACTTTAATCCTGCATCTGTTGCGCCCCCGGGAGAGGTAACTTGTTCTCTCAAGATCGAAGGATCCTCATAGGTCTTAAGCATTTCCGCACTGCCGATGACCATTTCATTAACTAGATTCTGAGCTTGCTCTGACGTAAGTCCATATTCAGTTGCAACATCGGCGAGAGCTTCGACAAAATAATATAAGTAAGCAGGTGCACTTCCTGTTACAGCAGTCAGATTATGAACCTGTTCTTCAGCTAGCTGTTCTGATTGACCAATCGAATCAAGAATGACTTTCATTGTTTCTTTATGTAGAGGTGTAACATGTTGTCCATATGTATAAAGAGACATGGATTTCCCTACACTTGCTGCTGTATTAGGCATAATCCAAGCAACAGCGACCCCTTTTGGTAAATGGGCTTCTAAAAAGGTAGGGTCTACACCAGCAGCCACGGTTACGACAAATTTTTCTTTTACGTGGGGTGAAAGTTGGTTCAAAACTTTATCATGAGCACTTGGAGGACAAGCCAAAAGAATGGTATCAGCTTGATCGATTACCTCCGTCCAATCTTCTGTTATTTCTATTGGGTACTTTTCTTTTAAGTTCACTAATTTTTCCTTGTTCGATAAATTGGAAACGGTAATCGTTACTTCTTTATTGTGCTTGTTTAGTATTCCAGAAAAAATAGCTTCAGCCATTCGACCGGCACCGATAAATAAAATATGCATATTCTTCATCCTTTCTTTTTCTTATACGGTATCAAAAAGAAGAGCAAACGGAAAGTAACGGATATTTTTTAAGCTTGCGGTTTACACTACCGATAACAGAAAAAAATCAACCTATTAAGGAGGAATGGATCATGAAGCGGATCGTTCTTGCACTTGTTATGTTTCTCATTTTGTGTGTACCACTTCAAGCAATGGCAGAAGGCGAAAGTGAAGGTAAGAAAGACTTTACCATCCCAAGTTCAGTCTTGCCTATCTCAAAAGAAAACACGTATACAAACCCTACTCAAGATCTGCCTTATCTTCAGCCAAGTACACTTGCACAAGAATTACTTGATTCAACAGATGTGAAAATTGAGAATCCAGATCTCATTCGAATTTTTAATGAATCAACGATCAATGATTCGAAACTTGCGATTGGGTTTCGAGCATCCATCTATTTAGGGGAATGGCCTCTTGCTTATGAATCTCAAGGGACTGAAGTGAATTGGGAATATCAGAAAGTAAACACAAACTATGTGGATAATCGAGGTGGACGTGCTCCCCAAAAGCTTGCTTATACCCAGGAGCAACAAAAACGGGTTAGTGGCGGATTAACAGCTAAGATTCCAAATAGTGAAGCAGTTAAAAAGATGATGATGATTAAAGCTGCTGAACACACGAATTTACCACTCTCATTTGATACAGTTATTGGGCAAGGGACAAGAAAGAATAATACTTACAACATCGCACCAAATCAGGTTGGTTATTTGCACAGCTATGTTCCAGCAGCTAATGAAAAAGGAAAGGTCACGTATGGTGAAGTGTATCTTTCTTTTAAAGGTGGAAAAAGAAAGCTTGAAGTGAAAAATGTAACTCAACAAGGCGTGGGAGCTTGGATTCCAGTTCAAGATCATTTATCCTTTGGGTTTGTTGCAGCAAATCAACCTAAATAAGCAAAAAAAGTCGTCCCCTTCGTAGCGGACGACTTTTTTAAATGTTTGTTTTTCTAGTTGTAAAGTCAATATCACGATAATAGGCATCTTTTACAAGTACATTAGGACCAAGACATTTAACAGATGGACAATGACATGATAAGGATTGGTTTAAACTCGTCTTACTCCAAGTCTCATATGCTTCATTTAAAGAGGTAACTTGAATATTTCCAAGTGGAGGTGTATCACCAAAATCAGTCACAATAATATCTCCATCAAAAATATTTACATTTAATCTTGAACGACCATCTGGGTCATTGCGGACAGTGACATTCTTTTCTTCAAGCAAGCGCTTTTGAAGGACTAGGTCTTCTTGGTTATCACTACATGGATAAAAAGGTAATGTACCAAATAACATCCAAGTATCAGGGTTGCGCACATCTAGTAGACGGTGGATTCCGTTACGAATCTCATCTAATGTAGCAACTTCAAGTTTGCTGGCGAAATCACTCGGATACATAGGATGAACTTCATGTCGTTGACATCCCATTTCTACAATTTGTTGGTGGATCTTATCCAAATGAGGGATCGTGCGTTTATTAATCATTGTCTCAGCAGAAACTATGACTCCGCGGCTTGTTAGTTCTTTTGCGTTTTCTACCATGCGATCAAACAAGGCAGCACGTTGTTCGAAGCTAGGTTTTCGGTCCATAACAGCAAATCCAATGTCGGCAAAATCCTCTACACTTCCATAGTTATGAGATATATGAAGAACATCAAGATAAGGAATGATCTTCTCATACCGTTTTAAATCGAGTGTAAGATTTGAATTAATTTGTGTGCGAACCCCACGTTCGTGAGCATATTTTAAGAGGGGCACTACATAATGATCTACAGATTTAATTGAAAGCATTGGTTCCCCACCTGTAATACTAAAAGCTTTCAAATGAGGTATCTCATCAAGACGCTTTATTAGTAATTCTAATGGGAGTGGGGTAGGGTCTTTAGGTTGCAATGTATATCCAACGGCGCAATGTTCACATCTCATGTTGCAAAGTGTGGTCGTCGTAAACTCAATATTCGTTAATTTAAGATAACCGAAAGAGTTTATATCTTCATATGCCTCCCACGGATCATAAGAAGGCGTTATTTTTGGTAATGTTTGATTCAAGAAAATCGAACTCCTTTTATGTTGGCAAATATCTGCTTTGAGGAAGTTTGTGACCTCTAGTTGTTCTGTCTAATCATAACGTAAATGCGAGATAAGAAAAAGTCTTATCGTTACAGATGAAGAGGGTCTAGTTGTGTGGATGAAATGAATCTGTTAAACTTTAAACAGTTTTCGGAAATGAGCGCGTAACGTTAAGGAATAGTACGCATATGAAGGAGCGATTTTTGTGGGTGGAGCCATTCATGATAAAAAAGAACAGATGGATTATTTACATCGTCGATTAGACTTACTTATGAATGTTTTAGATTCAATTGATCCTGAAGAAGCAGGGGTTGAAGAAATTGATCGTTTGCTAACGATGCTTGATGATATCGAATTAAAATGTAAACAATTTCGGAATGACTGGTCTGAATAAGGGGGCAGCATAGTGAATCTTTATTTAATCCGTCACGGAGAATCAGAAGGAAATCGATTAGGAAAGATTCAAGGTTGGCATGATTTCCCTTTATCAGATCTAGGGAAGAGACAAGCGTTACAACTTGGGAATTTCTTTAAACACATACATTTAGATCACATTTATAGTAGCGATTTAACTAGAGCGTATGACACAGCCCTTGCGATAGGAAGTTACAAGGATCAAACCGTTCATAAATGGGAAAAGGTACGTGAAGTGAATCTTGGACCTCTTCAAGGGTTAACTCGAAAAGAAATTTATGAACAGTTTCCACAAGCTAAAGAAAAGTCTATTCTAACTTCAGGGTTAGAGGGTACAGAGTCAGTGGAAGAGCTGACTAAACGTTGTGCGTATATAGTAGATCAATTAAAAAGAGCGCATTATAAAGATGATGTAGCGATTGTATCCCATGGCGGGTTCATTAGTATTTTCCTGATGTATCTCATGCTAGGAGAGAATTGGGGAGAGGTTCATCGACCATTTCAAATTGGTAATACAAGTGTGACACATATTGAATGGACCAAGTCATGGAAGCCATTGTTTCATTATGTGAATCGTGACCATCACTTAACAACAGAAGCCATTGCTTCACAAAAAATGGGCTTATTATAAAAAAATATCGGTATACAAAAAAGCGTTAGGGAGCAGGGTTTCCTTAATGCTTTTTCGTTTAACCGTATCCTTAGCTGTTTACATCGATGAGATATGTGAGACAATAGAAGGAACGTTAAAAATAGAAAGTGGGAAAAAAGTTGAGAAAAAATAAGTTCCAAACGAATGAAAAGGTGCTCTTAAAGTCACTAAATGAAACGGTCACGGTGAGCAAATTCAGCTACGTGGCTAATATGAAAAGATACTCATACACAGTAAAGGAATACCCACACACTTTCTATTTTGAAGAGGAACTAGAACAAATTACAACATAAATTTGCTTTTATTTTTTGAACATGTTATGATGAACTTAATTATTCCTGTTCGGATGTCTCGATAAAGTTAAGACTTTCTTTTAAAAGTAGTTTTCTTCTTATTAGATTACATGAGCAAGGGTAGTAATATATTTGTGGATAAAATCCACGCTGGAGGAATTTTCAATGACACAAGGTACAGTTAAATGGTTCAACGCAGAAAAAGGTTTCGGTTTCATCGAAGTTGAAGGTGGAGATGACGTATTCGTACATTTCTCAGCTATCCAAGGTGACGGTTTCAAATCACTTGAAGAAGGTCAAGCTGTTTCATTCGATATCGAGCAAGGTGCTCGTGGACCTCAAGCTGCTAACGTAACTAAGTAATAATATAAAAGAAGGACTCCTTATAGGGGTCCTTTTTTATTTGTCTTTTTTTGGTGAATAAACTGTAGACGCTTTCAATTTGGACTTTCGGAATGTTTGGACTAGCAGTATAATAGAGAATGACAAGTATAGAGAAGAACGGAAAAGGAGCTGGCAGAAGTGGAGAAATTGCAACAAAGCATTTATGAATTAATTGTCGAAACGTCTACGAATCTACCTAATGATGTACGTCGTGCGATTGCAAAAGCAAAGACGCAGGAAAATGCAGGTACTCGTGCAGCGCTTTCTTTATCAACGATTACAGAAAACATTGAAATGGCAGATGAGAAGGTGTCACCGATCTGTCAAGATACTGGTATGCCTACTTTTGAAATTAAAACTCCTGTAGGCGTGAATCAAATTGAAATAAAAAAAGCGATTCATAAAGCTATGGAGCAAGCAACTGCAGATGGAAAGTTGCGTCCTAACTCTGTAGATTCCCTAACAGGACAAAATAGTGGAAATAACTTAGGTGAAGGAACACCTGTTATTCATTTCTCTCAATGGGAAGAAGATGTAATTGATGTCCGTCTTATCTTAAAGGGTGGCGGCTGTGAAAATAAAAATATCCAATATAGCTTACCAGCAGAGTTAGAAGGTCTGGGTCGTGCTGGTCGTGATCTTGATGGGATTCGTAAATGTATTATGCATTCGGTTTATCAAGCACAAGGGCAAGGCTGTAGTGCAGGCTTCATTGGCGTCGGAATTGGTGGAGATCGTACAACGAGTTATTCACTTGCGAAAGAACAATTATTCCGTACAGTAGATGATGTTAATCCTATAGAAGATCTGCAAAAGCTTGAAGATTACGTAATGGAAAATGCCAATAAATTAGGTATTGGAACAATGGGATTTGGTGGGGAAGCTACGTTACTAGGCTGTAAGGTAGGAGTGATGCACCGCTTACCAGCTAGTTTCTTTGTCTCAGTTGCCTATAATTGCTGGGCGTATCGCCGCCTAGGTGTGGTACTCGATCAAAAGTCTGGCGAGATTCGTGAGTGGTTATATAAAGATGGAGAAAATGTTAACCTTAACACAGAAAGTAAAGAAATTTCTGATGCTGCAGAAGTGAAATCAGAAGCACGTGAAGTTGTACTTGAAGCACCAATCACAGAAGAGAAAATTCGTGAACTTAAAGTAGGAGATGTAGTCATCATTAATGGCATGATGCACACAGGTCGTGATGCGATTCATCATCATTTAATGGACCATGAAGCACCAATTGATCTTAATGGTCAAATCATCTATCACTGTGGACCAGTTATGCTTAAAGATGAGCAAGGCGAATGGCATGTAAAAGCGGCAGGTCCTACAACGAGTATTCGTGAAGAACCATACCAAGGTGATATCATGAAGAAATTCGGTATCCGTGCTGTAATGGGTAAAGGTGGAATGGGTCCTAAAACGCTAAAAGCTCTTGAGGAGCATGGTGGTGTTTACCTAAACGCTATCGGTGGTGCAGCTCAGTATTATGCTGACTGTATTAAAGGGGTCAAGGGTGTTGACCTAATGGAATTTGGTATCCCAGAAGCAATGTGGCACCTAGAAGTAGAAGGCTTTGCTGCGATTGTAACGATGGATTCACATGGAAATAGCTTACATGCAGATGTTGATAAATCATCGCTTGAGAAATTGGCTGAGTTTAAAGAGCCGGTATTTAAATAATAAAAAGGGTAGCGACTGCTACCCTTTTTTGTTTGTACAAGTAAAAGAATAGCATACATATTGCTTCAAACGAGAGACAAACTAAGAAAAAAGTGAGGGAGAATGATTCATCATGATGAAAAAAACAGCAGTCCTCCTATGTCTTTTCTTCGTATGTTTCTCTTTAGGTTCTGGAATAGAAGCCCATGGATATGATTCAAAAACGTATAATTGGAACTATAAGCCAGAGAAAGATAATAAACCAGTGACAACAGAACCTCATTATATTCAATTACTTGAACAAACAGGTGGCTTTTTTATTGGGGACACGTCGAAAAAAGAATTGTATTTAACATTTGATAATGGATATGAAAATGGTTTTACCGAAGATGTTTTAAATATCTTAAAAGAAAAAAACGTACCAGCAGCATTTTTTATTACAGGCCATTATCTTGAAACGGCACCTGAGCTTGTTAAGCGAATGGTAAATGAAGGACATATTGTAGGAAACCACTCTTGGCATCATCCCAGTTTACCTGAAGTCGGTGATGGACGATTAATGGATGAATTAACACGAGTGAAAAATTCCTTCAGTGAGTTAACGGGGGTAGAGGAGATGCATTATCTTAGACCGCCACGGGGGCAGTTCAGTGAACGCTCCTTAGCTCTTTCTTCAAAGCTAGGATATACGAATGTCTTTTGGTCAATGGCTTATAAAGATTGGGAAGTTGATAAACAAAAAGGTGGGCAATATGCCTATGATCAAATAATGAAACGAATTCACCCTGGCGCTATTATGTTAATTCACTCTGTCTCACAGGATAATGCAGAAGCTCTACCTAGAGTCATTGAGGATGCCAGAAAACAGGGCTATACATTTAAAAGTTTAGATGATTATATGTTTACAAAACAGATCCAACAACTTCCATTTCCCTAAAAAAGAGATCTCAAAAGCCCTCATAATAAAATGAGGGTTTTTTAATTTTGGGCCTAATAAGTGTGATAAAGTTAGAAGAAAATACCGAATGCCCTCTTTTTTTACAAAAGAAAGGAGACATAATCAAATGTATGGTGCTAATCAGATAAGTTTAATGAATGAAGATGATTTAAAGTCTGAATTAGACGTTCATCACTGGATGACCACTCCGCATGTTCTTATGTTTAATCATCAATCACTAAAAGAAGTGATGGAAGCTATGAAACGAAGAAATGAGGAGTTGATTTTCATTAATGAGGAACATCATGTTGTAGGGGTTCTACAACATGATAGGATATTTGAGTTGCTTCTACAGGGATATCGTTTAGATCAACCATTTGATCCTTCTTGGATTGAAGTAGCGAAAACTGTCTCAACGAAGGATACGATTTTAGCGATCGATTTTAAAGGTGTGGTTATACCCGTTATTGATCAGGAACAAAAAATTGTAGGTGCTCTTAAGCCGTCCGAATTGTTAAAGGCTCAAGATTTTCTTATCCGTTCCATCCAACATAATGTGAATATGATCGATGTGGTTCTCGATAATGCGTATGAGGGAGTGACAGTTGTAGATCAGAATGGCTTTATTGTTAAGATGAATAAGGCGTATCGTCGCTTTATAGGTGTTACTGATGATGTAGTGGGCAGACATGTAACAGATGTGATTGATAACACTCAATTACATTTCACCGCAAAGGCGGGTGTCCCTGAGAGGGGGAAAGTACAGGTTATTAGTGGCCAAAAAATGATTGTTCATCGTATCCCAATATGGCAAAATAACGAGTTAATCGGAGCAATTGGAATGTTGATCTTTGAAGGAGTTAGTGAGTTATATCGTATTCTAGAGAATGCAACGGCCTCCTCTAAAAGGTTGGAGTTAAACATGAAACCGGAGCAAGAACTGACTCAAGTAAAGGACCAATCTTGTGTAACATTTAATCAAATACTTGGCATTAGTGAAGAAATATATGCGTGTAAAAGACTATCTAAAAAAGCAGCGAGGACAAATGCGACGGTCTTAATTACAGGAGAAAGTGGAACGGGGAAAGAAGTGTTTGCAAAGACGATTCACTTAGCCAGTAAGAAAGCAAATGGCCCTTTTATTGCTATCAATTGTGCAGCCATTCCTGAGCATCTACTGGAAGCAGAATTATTTGGGTACGAAGAAGGAGCGTTTACAGGAGCTAAAAGAGGAGGAAGCAAAGGGAAGTTTGAAAGGGCTCATAATGGAACGATCTTTTTAGATGAGATTGGCGATATGCCTAAGCATATGCAAACGAAAATGCTTCGAGTGCTAGAAGAACGCGAAGTTGTAAAAGTGGGAGGGAATAGAAGTATTCCTATAAGTGTGCGAATTATTGCTGCGACAAATCAAGATTTATTAGAGCAAGTTAAGAATGGAGAATTTAGGGAAGATTTATATTATCGTCTAAATGTAATTCACCTGCCTGTTCCGCCATTGCGAGAAAGAAGAGAGGATATCCCTGTATTATTTTCTCATTATTTAAAAAAGTTCACCGAAGAATATCATATGGAAGAAAAGAAAATGGACCAAAAAGTGATGGAGTTGATTCGTTCCTATGCGTGGCCTGGTAATATTCGTCAACTTGTTAACTTAGCTGAGCAATTAATTACTTTAGTTGAGGGAGAGTTAATCAGTGTAGAGCACTTACCTCCATTAATAAGAGATCAGCCAGTTCAAGCTAAAGAGGGTCATACATTAAGGTCAGATCGTTCAGAATATGAAAAAGAAATGATTGAACGAACATTACTGGAGGTGAGCGGGAATAAAACAAAAGCTGCTAATCGTCTAGGCATCCATCGAACGACCCTTTATAAAAAAATGAAACAGTATCGGCTTAATGTGTAGCGAAAAAGCGACAGTGTGTTGATTCAGTGTAGTGTAATAGCAACATCCTTTTAAGGTTACTAACTACAAGTATAATATTTTCAATATTTGAAAAGTTGGCACGTCCCTTGCAATGTATATAAGCAAGAACAAAGGGAGGGTTGTCTATGAATGTTTCAACAGTGCACTTACCTAGAAGTATTTACTATGGACAAGGAAGCTTTGGAAAAGTTGGGGAAGAAACAGCTAAACTAGGAACGAAAGCATTAATTATTAGTGATCGTGTCATGGAGAAACTAGGAAACTTAAAAAACTGCCATACTCACTTACAACAAGCTAACATCTCTTATGTAGATTTTCTTGATATTTCGAGTGAGCCTACAGATGAATATGTTTACGATGCATTAATGCTTGCACATAAGGAAAATTGTGATGTAGTCGTTGCACTAGGAGGAGGAAGTTGCATTGATACGGCAAAAGCTGTTGCTGTGTTAGCAACGAGTAAGGGCGAGATCAGTGATTATATGAATCTAAAGACACTTGCTACAAATAAGCCTCTGCCGCTGATTGCGATTCCCACTACAGCTGGGACCGGTTCGGAGGCGACTGATGTTACGGTTATAACGAATACGAGCAATGATGTAAAGATGATGATTAAGCAACCAGCTTTTATGCCTGAAATTGCTATAGTTGATCCTGTTTTAACGATTTCATCTCCAAAAAATACAACAGCTGCTACCGGTATTGATGCTCTAACACACGCACTAGAGGCTTATATTTCTAAGAAGGCTCAACCTTTTACCGATCACCTGGCGCTTTCTGCTATTAAACTCATAACAGAAAATATTCTAGAAGCTTACCATAATGGGGCGAATATTGAAGCAAGAGATAAAATGATATACGCATCAATGCAGGCAGGTATGGCCTTTTCTAACGCATCAGTGTGTTTAGTACATGGAATGTCGAGACCATTAGGTGCCTTGTTCCATGTTCCTCATGGAATCTCTAATGCAATGCTATTACCAGCCATTCTAGATTATACCAAGGATGCTTGCCAAGAGAGATTAGCTGAAATCGGTCGATTCTTATACCCAAATATGAAAGGGGTTACAGAAAAGGAACTTGCCAATGCAGTCGTTTCTCATATATTACGCCTATGCCATCAACTAAATATACCAAATATTAAAACATGGGGTGTAGAAGAACAAAAGTTTGAAGCTGCATTAGAGAGAATGGCAAAGGATGCGCTTCTTAGTGGAAGTCCAGCTAACAACCCAAAGGTACCAGATGAAAAAGAAATTATTTCTTTATATAGACATGCTTATACGTTTGAGTATTCGCTTAAGACCGTATAAACATGGGCAACAACTGATTACTTTTTATCTTTTAAACTATAACTATAAAAGGAGTTTTTCTTATGACAGTGCAAACAACAGCTTTATTAAAGAATTTTATTAATGGCGATTGGGTAGCATCTAAATCTTCTGAAGTCGAAATTGTACCAAACCCTGCAAATGGTGAAGAGATTGCACGTGTGCCATTATCAACAAAAGAAGATGTAGACCTAGCGGTAAAAACCGCTAAAGAAGCTTTTAAAACATGGAAGAAGACTCCTGTGCCAAAAAGGGCACGTATTTTATTTAAGTATCATCAGTTATTGATGGAACATTATGATGAGTTAGCTCGTCTTATTACGAAGGAAAATGGGAAATGCTATGACGATGCTTATGGGGAAGTTCAACGTGGGATTGAGTGTGTGGAGTTTGCAGCAGGGGCACCTAGCCTTATGATGGGAGAGGTACTGCCTGATATTGCTACAGATATAGAGTCTAGTATGTACAGATATCCTGTTGGGGTAATAGGAGGCATTTCCCCTTTTAACTTCCCAATGATGGTTCCTTGCTGGATGTTCCCACTAGCGATTGCTTGTGGTAATACCTTCATTTTGAAGCCTTCTGAGCGTACACCATTGCTGGCACAACGACTAGTAGAGTTATTTGTAGAAGCTGGATTGCCTAAGGGTGTCTTAAACTTAGTTCATGGTGCACATGATGTGGTAAATGGCTTGCTTGAGCACAAGCATGTCGATGCGATTTCGTTTGTTGGCTCGCAACCAGTAGCTGAATATGTATATAAGACTGGAGCTGGATATGGCAAGCGGGTACAAGCTCTTGCAGGTGCTAAAAATCATTCAATCGTTTTATCTGATTGTGACATGGAAAAAACGATTCAAGGGATTGTTGGAGGAGCTTTTGGAAGTGCCGGCCAACGGTGCATGGCAACTTCCGTCGTGGTTGTTACAGAGGATATTGCTGATACCTTGATTTCAAAATTAACAACAGCGGCTGATCAGTTAGTTTTGGGTGATGGCTGTGATACATCTGTAAATCTTGGTCCGGTCATTCGTCAATCTCATTTAGACAAAGTACACCAAGCAATCGAAGAAGGAATCGAAGAAGGCGCAACCTTAGTTCGAGATGGACGTAAGGATGGACAAGACTTAGATGGGTACTTCTTAGGAGCAACAATTTTCGATCATGTTACAACAGAAATGAACATCTGGAAAAATGAAATATTTGCTCCTGTGTTATCGATTGTGCGGGTGAAGGACTTAGCAGAGGCAATTGAAGTTACCAACGAGTCAGACTTTGGGAATGGTTCAGTACTCTATACGGATAGTGCAAAAGCTGTGCGTCAGTACCGTGAGGATATAGAGGTCGGCATGCTTGGTGTGAACGTCAATGTCCCAGCACCAATGGCCTTCTTCCCATTCTCTGGATGGAAAAATTCTTTCTATGGCGATTTACACGCTAATGGGAAAGATGGAGTAAACTTCTATACGAAAAGAAAAATGATGACGGCTCGTTACTAACTAATTATAAGTAGAATAGGTAAACGTAAAACCACCCGTCTATATGTGTAGACGGGTGGTTTCTTTAACTTGCTAAACTTTCCTCACCGATAGCTGAAGCAATCGTTTCTAAGGTGGTTACATCTGTTACATCAAAGGCAATCGGTTGACGAGTACGTACAACCAACATACCGGTTTCTTCTCCTGCAGCATTTTTAATTGGGAATTTTAGTTCACCGTTACATTCCCACTTTAGATCATCTTCAAGGCAAGAAGCTGCTACTAGCTTATGATCTAGCTTTTCATACATATAGATCCCTACCCAATCGATGTACGGTACTTGTTCAACAAGGCTTTCCACCGTTTTATCAAAAATCGATTGCAGGCTAGCACGTTTGTATACATGAGCCATGATTTGTAGGGATGCAACATCTGTTGGTATAGACACGACCAATCTCTCCTCCGTTATGTGATTCCTTCATTTATTCTATCAGAGATAACAGGTGAATCGACCTAGTAAGTTTAGGAAGAATGGGTGATACATGCTATAATAGGAGCCGGAAAAGAGGACGGAGTTGATAACATGAAATCATCACATAAAAAATACGATAAAAGTCCATCAAAGGATCAGCAGTCAGTCCAATTAAAAGTTGGTCAACAGATGCCATTAACGATAAAACGCCTTGGAATAAATGGAGAAGGTGTAGGCTATTTCAAGCGGAAAGTAGTCTTCGTACCAGGTGCTCTTCCAAACGAAGAAATTGTTGCCGAGGTAACAAAAGCTGGGGCGAGGTTCACAGAAGCAAAAATTGTGAAGATCCGCAAACAATCAAAAGAGCGAATTGAGCCACCTTGCCCAATTTACGACCAGTGCGGAGGGTGTCAGCTGCAGCATATGGAATACGCAGCAACATTACGGGAGAAACAAGATATTATTAGGCAAGCTTTTGAACGACACACAAAACTTAAGATGGAAAAGCTCGTTATTCAACCAACGATTGGTATGGATGACCCGTGGTACTACCGTAATAAAAGCCAGCTGCAAGTAGCTAAGAAAGATGGGCGTGTGATTGCGGGATTGTACGCGATGAACTCTCATAAGTTAATCGATTTATCTGCTTGTATGGTCCAACATAAGACAACGAACAAAGTGACGAGAGTGATGAAACAAATTTTAGCAGACTTAAATATTTCGATTTACGATGAACGTAAGCATCAAGGGGTCATTCGCACGATTGTTACACGAGTAGGATTTGAGACTGGTCATGTCCAAGTTGTGTTGGTAACGAATGAAAAAGAAATTCCAAGAAAAGATGTCTTGCTTGATGAAATACAAAAGCGTTTGCCTGAAGTTAATTCGCTTATGCAAAATATTAATGGGAAGAAAACCTCGTTAATCTTTGGTGAGGAAACGGTTCATCTTTCGGGAGAAGAAGTAATTGAAGAGAAGCTAGGCGATATTTCCTTTGAACTATCCGCCAGAGCTTTCTTTCAACTAAATCCTATTCAAACAGTTAAGCTTTATAATGAAGCAAAACGTGCAGCAAAGTTAACAGGTACTGAAAAAGTGGTGGATGCTTATTGTGGAGTAGGGACGATCGGCTTGTGGTTAGCGGACGGTGCTTCTGAAGTTCGAGGGATGGATGTGATTGAGGCTTCGATTATTGATGCAAGAGTAAATGCTGATAATCATGGCTATAAGCATTTCACCTATGAAGTAGGCACAGCGGAAGAGTGGCTACCTAAGTGGGTAAAAGAAGGGTGGAAACCAGATGTCGTTGTGGTGGACCCACCACGAACAGGCTGTGATGAGAAGCTATTAAAAACAATCGTGGAAGTGAAGCCAAAACGTGTGGTCTATGTTTCGTGTAATCCATCTACTTTAGCTAAAGACATTGAGCATTTACGAACCAAGGGATTTAAGGTTGAAAATGTTCAACCAGTTGATATGTTCCCATGGACAGCACAAGTTGAAAGTGTGACGATTTTAACCAGAACATAATAGAGAGCAATTAGGAGTAACTACCTAATTGCTCTTTTTCTTTTTTTGTGAAGAAAAAGTGAAGGACTAAGAGGATTATAGCCTCTCTATTATGAATAAGTATTTATAAAGAGTAGAGGGGGATTCAATTGGCGACTCAGACGAGTGTGGAACAAAGTACGATAAAAACAAAAAAGGGGTGGCCGAAATTTCTCGCTTGGTCGCTAGCAGGGGTGTTGTTGATCCTTGTGGCAATAGGTATATGGACGTATATGCAAGTAATGAAACCGATCCCGCTCGTTGAAGGAGAAGTGACCTTGTCAGCTCTTTCTGCTCCGGTATCTGTGTGGAGAGATCAATCAGGGGTCCCACACATTGAAGCTAGTAGTGATAGAGATCTATATATGGCACAAGGGTATGTGACCGCTCAAGATCGTTTATTTCAAATGGACTTAAGTCGTAGACAAGCTTCTGGAATGTTAAGTGAAGTAGTTGGTGAGGGTGCACTTGATACCGATAAATTTTTTCGGACATTTGGATTAAGAAGAGCTGCTGTGGCATCTGCTGAGTTGTATTCAGATGAAGCTAAAGAAGCTCTTGAAGCTTATGCGATTGGGGTTAATGCTTTTATTGGTGAAGCCAAAGATAAAGGAACATTGCCTATTGAGTTTAGGATCCTAGGTTATGAACCGACGGAGTGGACAGCTACAGACTCGCTGACGATTGGTAAGTATATGGCCTTTGATTTAGGGGGGCATTGGGAAGGGCAAGCCTTTCGTTATTATCTGGCACAAAATTTTTCTCATGAAGAAGCGCTTGAGTTGTTTCCTACTTACCCTGAAGAAGGGGCTCTCGTGATTGAGGAATTGCAAGCTTATAAGTTGGATCTGAGAGATCGTTTTTTAGCAGCGGTTATTCCCGATCCGTTCAATGGTAGTAATAACTGGGTAGTAAGCGGAGAGAAGACGGAAAGTGGGTTACCTTTACTTGCTGATGATCCACATTTAAGTCTAGCAACTCCTGCGATTTGGTATGAAAGCCACCTCCAGTCGCCTGAGCAGAATGTAACGGGTGTTATTTTTGCTGGCGTCCCTGGCATTATTTTAGGGCACAATGAAGATATCGCTTGGGGTGTGACAAACGTAGGACCGGATGTGCAGGATTTATATATAGAAAAACGAAATGAGGAAAACGCTTACCTTTTTGAATACATGGGGGAATGGGAGGAAGCGACTGTTTTTCAAGAGGATATTAAAGTGAAAGACCAAGAAGATGTACCTTATGAGGTAGTAGTGACAAGACATGGCCCGATCATCTCAGAGTTTGCTTATGATGAGCAGGATGAATATGCTCTCTCTCTTAAATGGACAGCTCATCTTCCATCACCAGAGTTAGAAGCCGTGTTGAAATTTAATAAGGCAACAGATTGGGATACATTTATGGAGGCATTGGAATCATTTCATACCCCTGCACAAAACTTTGTCTTTGTTTCAACGGACGGGACGATCGCTTACCGAGCAAATGGATTGATTCCGATTCGCTCAAAAGGAGATAGCTTGATTCCTGTGCCTGGCTGGACTGGTGAATATGAATGGGAAGGGTTTATCCCGTGGGACGAACTGCCAACTCTAGTAAATCCGGAAAAAGGCTTTATCGCAACCGCTAATAATAAAATTGTGGATGATGAATACCCTCATCACCTTACTCATACGTGGGCCCAACCTTTCAGGCAGCAACGAATTTATGATGTGCTAGAAAATGGAGATATGCTCACCACAGAGGATATGAAAATGCTTCAAAATGATATTCATAACTTGCAAGCTGAAGAAATGCTTCCTATTTTGCTTGATGGAGTTAACGAATCGTCAGAACTAAGAGAAGAAGATGAAGATGCGTTACTCTTATTGAGTGAATGGGATTTTAAAGATCATAAAAGTTTAGGTGCACCTCTTGTTTTCCATTTATGGATGCAGCAACTATCAGATGAGTTGTTTCAAGAGCGAATTGATGAATCGATGATGGACTTATTTGATAACCGAGCTGGAGCGGTTGATGAAATAATTCGCCGGGTAAATCGAGGCGAGGAGAGTCAATGGGTCGAAGCGCAAGGTGGAATGGAGGAGTTGCTATTAACCTCCTTGCTGAAAACAACAGACCGTATCATCGATCTTCAAGGAAGGGATGCAAATGATTGGAATTGGGGTGAATTTCATTCCATTGCGTTTGCACATCCCCTTTCAAGTGTTAAGCCGTTACACTTACTCTTTAACCAAGAGCCAACTCCATTAAGTGGAAGTCGAGTAACAGTCATGGCAGCTAGTTGGAATGCAGAAACAGGAAAGGTTACAAGTGGAGCAGGTTGGAGAGGTGTGATGGACCTTGCTGATTTATCTAGAAGTGAGCATGTGGTAGGTCCTGGTCAATCAGGACATGCGAGGAGTCCTTGGTATCACAATCAAATTGAAGACTGGACATCAGCAGGATACCATAAAACATTATTGAACCCTGAAGAATATCAAACGGAAAGTAAGCAGCTTCTATTAACACCATAAAAAAAGTCCTCTATGCAATGATTCGCATAGAGGACTTTGTCTTTGCTTAAGCTTCGGGTTGATGTTGAGTAATGATTGTTTGTTGTTGATTGAGCTCTTCTGCTTGCTTATAGGCATCAACCATACCCCAAATCCACATAATGGGATAGGTGATAAAGCCAATGATAACAAAGCAGAGCAGCGCATTGATAAATTGAATGAACATGAATAATAGCCCTTTACCAATTTGACCATTATAGATCTGACCAAGACCGCACCATAATGCACTTAATACTGCTGCAAGACCAGCATTTTTTAGCGGTTGTACGGGTTGTGACATCTAATCGCCTCATTTCTAAGTTGATGTACATTTGGATGGGATGAAAAGGCAGTACATCATTATGTATGTCAGAAAAGAGTATTTTATTCTTTTGGGTCTCCAAATGAAAAGATTTTCTTTTAAAGGGTAAGCGCGTTATAATGAGACGATGAAAAGGGTGGAGGGATTTAACGAATGGAACGCATACAGCTAACAGAAGATTTATCATTTTCTCGTTTTGTGCATGGTCTATGGCGATTATCAGATTGGAATCTCACAAAGGAAGAGACATTGTCGCTCCTCTTAAAGACATATGAAGCAGGAATTACAACGTATGATCATGCTGATATTTATGGGAGTTATACATGTGAGGAGCTATTTGGTGAGGCTTTAGCATTGAATCCTTCTTTGCGTGAGAAGATTGAAATTGTCACAAAGTGCGGGATTGTACTTGAATCGAAGAATCGACCAGAGCATCAGTCTCATCACTATAATACGTCTAAGGAACATATTATAGCTTCCACTGAACGCTCATTGAAAAATTTACAAACTGACTATATTGATGTGCTCTTAATTCATCGCCCTGATCCAATGATGGACCCGATTGAGGTTGCTGAAGCCTTTACCACCTTGAAAAA
Source organism: Alkalihalophilus sp. As8PL (assembly GCF_040939795.1). Classification (GTDB taxonomy): domain Bacteria; phylum Bacillota; class Bacilli; order Bacillales; family Bacillaceae_D; genus Alkalihalophilus; species Alkalihalophilus lindianensis. The sequence continues at coordinate 1,369,822 of NZ_CP162551.1, read as the reverse complement.
GGACGGAAAAGTAAGAGCGTTTGGCGTGTCGAACTTCAAAGACCATCAGTTCACAATGCTACAATCTTATTTAGAAGAGAAGCTTGTGACAAATCAGATTGAAGTCTCGCCTTATGAACTAGAGAACATGGATGATGGCACGCTTAATCTTTGTCTGCGTGAGCGCCTAACCGCAATGGCTTGGTCACCTCTTGCAGGAGGAAAGCTTTTCACTGGGACGGACGAGAAAAGTCTTCGTCTACGTGAGACCCTAACTAAAGTACAAGAGGAAATAGGAGCAACTGGTATTGATCAAGTTGCCTATGCTTGGCTTTTAAAACATCCAGCTAAGATGATGCCAATTGTGGGGTCAGGTAATATTAATCGTATCAAACAAGCAATAGATTCTAAAAATATGGAATTAAATCTAGATCAATGGTTTGAGATTTTACACAGTTCAATGGGACATGACGTCCCTTAATAAAACAGCATATAGCCCTCTAAGTGATCGCTTAGAGGGCAATTTTTATAGATAATCTTGAACACTTACAACTTGGCCATTAGGAAATGTTTCGCTCGTTACTAGTGAGACGAGAACATCAGCGACTCTTTGTGGAGGAAGGAGCTTTCCTTCTTTTTTGTAATTCTGAAAGGTCTCGACATTCAGGAAGTCTTCTTGTGAGGAGGAGCGAATTTCTTCTTGCATGTTGGTATCCATAACCCCAGGATGAAAAGAGATGATTTTAACAGGAAGTTCCGCTTCTTGTTGATCGAGAGCAGCACCTTGACTAAATAAATCTAGTCCTGCCTTCGCGCTTCCATAACTACTCCATCCGTAAATTGGTTTCTTAGCAGCACCAGAAGACACATTAATGATCCGCTTTTCAATAGGGAGAGAAGAGGTTATTTTACAGAAGGACGAGATGATTAACATAGGAGCTAATAAGTTTACATGTTGATTTTTAATGATTTCTTCTGGTTCGCATCTCTCAATCGGCTTAATAGGGGCCACCATTCCAGCGTTATTAATCAAATGAATGCTTTTTGCATCCTTCAGGTTGATCACATCAAATACTTGTTTCATGAGAGAGTCGATCTCATGAATATTAGCCAAATCAAAGGAAAATTGTGAGAGGGTCCCACCTTTCGCACTTACATACTGTTGTAAATCAGTATTCTCAGTGCGAGCAATACTTATGATATGAGAGTTACCACTTGCATAGGTTTTTACAATCTCTTGGCCTAATCCTTTAGAAGCACCAGTCACAATTAAGTAGTTCATATTTTTCCTCCATTCATTAGTAATCATTATTTTATCATAGAGTTAGAGTTAAATACTGTATTGCTGCATATCAAAGTAAGAATACTTGTGATATTCTGACATAAGAGATTATGCTGAAATTGGGGTGGCTTTATGAAAGGAAAATGGAGCACAAAAGAGGAGCTTATAAGCTTATTAAAACAACTAACAACAGTTGAAAGTGTAGTAGGAACATCCAAGGAAGTTGAAATGGGAGAGAAGATTGAACAATTACTTGGAGAGATTGAATATTTCAAAGAATATCAAGACAAGGTCTACCGTATTCCTGTTAAAAACGATCATTGGAATCGATTTAATGTTGCCGCTATATATGAAGGCGATCCCAATGATCAAAAAGCGTATGTCTTACTCAGCCATTTTGATGTAGTAGGTATTGATGACTTTGGTCAATACAAACATATAGCGTTTGATAGTGACCGTTACACCAAGCAAATGCAGCAGTTAGAAGATGTCTCACCAGAGGTCGCAGCAGATATTGAAAGCCGCGAGTGGCTATTTGGGCGAGGTGTGATGGATATGAAGGCAGGGCTAGCTATTCAAATGGCTGTTTTAGCTGATGCGATTGAACAAAGGAAGAAAGTAAATTTAATATTACTTTCCACACCTGATGAAGAACGCAATTCAGAAGGGATGTTAGCTGCAATTGAGTGGTTAGCTCGTCTAAAAGAATCAAAACGGTATCAGCATATAGTAGGGTTATGTTCTGAACCTAGCTTCACTAGCTTTCCTGGGGACACAGCTAAATATATTTATACGGGCTCGGTTGGAAAAATGTTGCCTCTTGTCTGTGCGGTAGGAAAGGAAACGCATGTAGGAGAACCACTAGCTGGGGTGAACGCTTCTTGGATGATTTCTGAAGTGGTCAGTGAGATGGAGCTATCTGATCGTTTTTTTGAGCAGAGTAAAGATGAGTTAGTCCCACCACCTACTGTATTACGTTTAAGTGATTTGAAATATGAATATAATGTGCAAACCCCGACGTTTGCCTATGCCACCTTCAATGTCCTTACCTACACAAAAACGGCTAAAGAGGTATTAACGGAAGTGAAGAAAGTGGCTGAAGAGTGTGGAGAGAAAATGGATCAGCGCTTAGAAAAACAGTATCAGAGGTATCATGTTAAGCAGAAAAATCCACCTATCTCCGTTTATACATATGGTCAGCTAAAAGAAAAAGGGATCACCTTGTATGGGCAAACGTTTCTCGACCGATTGGAGTCCATTTCAAAGCGTGTTTATCATAATGGAGGAGATACGCGTGATGTTACGATCGCATTAGCTAAAGAGGTCGGGGATTACTTTATAGAACTTGCTCCTTTTTATCTCGTCACATTAGCACCACCGTATTACCCAGCGGTCCGTTTAAATGCTCAAGAACCTTTTGAGGCGAGATTACTAGAGGAAGTAGGGGGATTGCAAAAATGGACTGGAGAAAGGTTTGGTGAGGTGATTACTCAAAAAGATTACTTCCCAGGACTTTCTGATGTAAGCTATGGGAAGATAGAGGATGGATTATCAGTCAAACAAACGCTTGAAAAAGAAATGCCTACGCTCTCAAATGGGTATGACCTACCCCTAGATGCAATGCAAAAGTTGCAAATGCCAACCGTAAATATCGGACCTTATGGAAAAGATGCGCACAAGCGCACAGAGAGACTGCATGTGCCGTTCTTTACGGATATAGCACCACAGATGTTGATACGGTTTATTGATCAAATGACGAAAAAATAAGAAAAGGGAGAAAGGACGCCAAGGCATCTTTTCTCCCTTTATCGATTCCGTTTCTCATTGCTAAAGCTCCACAGCCCTCTTACTTAACCGAACACTTCCGCTTTTCTTACAGCACTTTACTTAGGAAGGATTTTAGTCTTGGGTGTTGTGGGTCATCGAAGATTTGGTTTGGTTCGCCTTCTTCCATGAAAATGCCTTCGTCAATAAAGAAGACACGATCGCCAACTTCTTTGGCAAAGCCCATTTCGTGGGTGACGACAACCATCGTCATTCCTTCTTTGGCAAGTTCCTTCATGACCTCAAGCACTTCTCCTACAAGCTCTGGGTCAAGGGCAGAGGTTGGTTCGTCAAACAACATAATTTTGGGATTCATTGCAAGAGCTCTAGCAATGGCTACCCGTTGCTTTTGACCGCCTGATAAGCTATTAGGATAGACGTCGGCTTTCTCTGATAGTCCTACTTTATCAAGTAAGGACCTAGCAAGTGTATCTGCTTCAGACTTCGCCATGCCTTTAACTTTGATAGGTGCTAATGTAATGTTCTCTAGCACCGACTTATGAGGAAAAAGGTTAAAGTGCTGAAATACCATTCCCACTCTAGAACGTACATCATTAATATTTACTTTTGGATCAACTAAATTACTACCATCGACAATAACCTCACCAGCTGTAACATCTTCAAGTAAATTGAGGCAACGTAAGAAAGTACTTTTACCTGATCCTGAAGGCCCAATCACACAAACTACTTCTTTTTCATGAATCTCGGTCGTAATACCTTTTAATACTTCTGTTTCTCCAAAAGATTTTCGTAGGTCATTTACTTTTATCATTAGCGATCTAACCTCCGTTCAATTCGGCGTAAAAATACACTTGCTGGTATGGTGATGAGTAAGTAGAGTGCACACACCATTAAATACGGTTCGAAATATGTAAACGTTGCGGCTGAGTATTGTCTACCTTGATACAACAGCTCTCCAACAGCAATTACCGAGAAGAGAGAAGTGTCTTTTAAACTAATAATAAATTGATTCCCGAGTGGTGGGATCATTCTTCTTAATGCTTGAGGCCAAATGATATAACGCATCGTCTGAGTTGAGCTTAAACCTAATGAGCGACCTGCTTCACGTTGTCCTTTTTCAATTGATTCAACGGATCCACGAACGATTTCTGCGATATAGGCACCAGCGTTAAGAGCAATGGCAATAATAGAGGCTGTCACTTTATCTAATGTAATCCCTAGTAAGTCTGGAAAACCAAAATAAATGAATAGGATCTGTACTAAAATAGGAGTACCACGAACGACTTCTACATAAACCGTTGCAAGACCGTAGATGAATTTGTTATTAGAAATTCTAGCAAGTCCAACAAATGCACCAATGACAAAACCAATTAATACCCCGACAAGTGTAATGAGTAAGGTTAATTGAACACCTTTTAGTAAGTAAGGAAGGACATTCATATAATGAGGACTGATGAATGCGAATGTTGTCAACGTTCTCACCTCAAATTTTTTTATATTTGGTAGGATTTAATAAAAAAGGCGCGACACTTATTGTCGCGCCACCTATTTATTTACATGCCTTCAGGACGCTCACCAAACCATTTCTCATATAAGTCAGCATATGTGCCATCTTCCATAAGAGTAGTAAGTGCTTCATCTGCTATATCACGAAGCTCAGATCCTTTTGGAAAAGCAATTCCGTATTCTTCACCTGTTAATGGTTCACCAATTGTTTTTAATTGGCCGCCACCTTCTGTAGAGGCATAATACTGAACGTTTGGAATGTCATAAATGACTGCATCAGCACGACCTTGAATGACATTCTGGTACGCTTCTGTAATTTGTGGGAATGCTTCAGGTGTGCCGCCTGTATTTTCACGGATATACGTTTCGCTAGTTGAGCCAGTACGAGTTGCTACTGTTTTCCCATCTAGATCATCAACCGAATTAATCTCATCATTATCAGCTTGAACCGCAACAATCAATCCAGCCTCATAATAAGGTTGAGAAAAATCGATGTTTTCCTTACGTTCTTCTGTAATCGTCATACCAGCGATTCCAATATCAAATCGACCAGAACCAATCCCGGCAACAATTCCATCAAATTCCATCGCTTCAAATTCAATATCGAACCCTGCCTCATCAGCAATAGCAGTCATTAGATCAATATCAAATCCAACAAGTTCTCCTGTCTCCTCATCAAGAAATTCAAACGGGACATAAGCATTGTCTGTTGCAACAACATAAGATTCTCTTTCAGCCTCGTCTGTTGTAGCTTCTCCCTCAGCCTCACTACTAGTGTCTTCACTTGATCCACAGGCCGTGGCTACAAGTAGTAGACCACCGAACAATATGGATTTCCAGTAACTCTTCTTCATCAAATTCCCCCTTTTTTTATATAAGAGTCATATGTAGGATTGCTTAAGACTCTATGTTACAGAATTATAACATAAAATGAAATTTTCTGAAAATAATTAGTAGACTTATGATAAAAATGGTAAAGATATGTTTATTTCCAACGATTAGGCATGGAAATTCATACTTTTGTCCCAATTGGTCTCAAAAACTGATATATTTAAACTAGTAAGAAAAGGATGGTTGAATTATGGCAAAAGAGGGTAGTTGAATGGACGCATGGTAAAATGAGCTTAACTGAGGATTAGGTGTGTATTAAAAAAGAAGTTAATTGAAGCAGAAGCTAATCATACTGTAGTAAATATCTAAATAAAGCATGTATAAGTACCAAGGATGGAAAAGTTAGGGGGGAGCTAGTATGAATCTGTTCAAAGCTCATATTGTTCATCCGCATACTCAAATTCCATTGATCGTCTATTTCAATGAACGCGATGGGTATGTAACGTTTGAAAAAGATGAAGATGTTTTAAAAGTATTATTTGAATTGAAGGATGAATTAAGAGAAGATACGCTATTCCAAGTCAATCTTGAGCAAGCATCGAATATTTGTATGACTCAATATCCGGTAGATGATTTGTCCGGAGCGATCTTGTTTTTGACGAAGCTAGGTGTAGATGAGGCTGATGTAGAATTTAAACAAATGCTCATACATTAAAGAAGCAGATTCTTTACTTCTTATAGCGAAAGCCCCGTAAAAATTAAACTTTTACGGGGCTTTTTTTATAACTATTGATTAATCCTCATCAACTGGATAAACACCATTCTCATCATGCGTTTCTTTACCTGTGATAGGTGGGTTAAATACACAAACCATACGCATATCTGTTTTAGCACGTAAGAGATGCTCATCATGCTGATCTAACGCATAGATTTCATCTTTTTTAATTGGCCACACTTTATTATCTTTAAGTGTTTCTACTTCACCTTCACCTTCAATGCAATAAACAGCTTCAAGATGATTTTGATACCAGATATGTGTTTCAGTACCAGCTTTAATCACCGTATCATGTACCGAATACCCCATGCCATCTTTCTTTAGAAGAAGACGACGGCTTGTCCAGTTTTCCCCTTTAACTTCTTGTTCTGAACCGATAATGTCTTTAAGTGCTACTACTTTCATGTCTGCATACCTCCGTATTGTTAGTGTTAATGTCTTAGTTGATATGGGGGGCTATGTTAGTCAATAGCCCCCCCCTTGAGAGGCCCTCTAAATTATGAAGGAACAACCTCAGATGCTTCGAGTGCTGTTTTAACACTCGCTTCTATAATTTCAAATCCTGCTTCTAGTCCTGCATCATCAATGATCAATGGTGGAAATAGCTTGAACACCTCATCTTTTGGTCCTGATGTTTCCATGATTAAGCCACGATTGAATGCTTCAGCGGCAACTTTTTCAGCTAAGCCATCCACTTTAGTTGCAATACCAACCATGTAACCACGACCGCGTACTTCACCTTTGACTTCAGGGTATTTATTTACAATCTCTTCTAAGAATGAGTAGATACGTTCAGATCGTCTTTGAATTTCACTCTCAAAGTTAGGATCTTTCCAGAACTCAAGAGCTTGAGTTGCTGTAATGAAAGCATGGTTGTTTCCACGGAACGTACCGTTATGCTCACCAGGTGCCCAGATATCAAGATCAGGACGAATTAACGTGATGGCAAGTGGAAGACCATACCCACCAATAGATTTAGACATACAAACGATATCAGGCTTAATTCCAGCTTTCTCAAAGCTGAAGAATGTACCAGTACGTCCGACACCAGCCTGAACATCATCGACAATTAACAAAATGCCCCAACGCTTACAAATCTCTTCGATTCGTTGTAACCACTCGAATCTTGCAGCATTAATACCGCCTTCACCTTGGACTGTCTCGAGAATCATTGCAGCAGGGATCGCAACTCCACTACCACTATCCTCTAGGAAACGTTCGAGATACTCCAGAGTGTCGAGGCCATCGTTTACAAAGCTGTCGTATGGCATTGTTACTGTATTTTGTAATGGAATTCCTGCACCTTTACGTTTGAAAGAGTTTCCTGTAACAGAAAGTGAACCAATCGTCATTCCATGAAAACCATTCGTGAAACTAATAATGTCCGTGCGTCCCGTTACCTTACGTGCCAGTTTTAATGCACTTTCAACTGTGTTTGTACCAGTTGGTCCTGGGAACATTACTTTATACTCTAGACCACGGGGCTTTAAAATGACGTTATTGAAAGTCTCTAGAAAGTCAGCTTTTGGAGCTGTCGCCATATCAAGTGAATGAGTAATTCCGTCACTCATAATATAATCGACTAACTTTTGCTTCATGCTTTCTTCGTTATGACCATAATTCAAGGCACCGGCGCCAGAGAAGAAATCGAGATACTCCTTACCTGCCTCATCCCACATCTTATAGCCCTTTGCTTTGGTGAAAACAGTAGGGAAACTACGGCAATAACTTCTTACCTCAGATTCTAATTGTGAAAATATATTCATGTCAGTTTGTTTCATCGTTACTTTCTCCTCCTTTAAATAAATCCAATACCTTTAATTTGTGTGGGTATATCGTGAACTCGCAGGTAACTTGAGCCATTGCCTAAATACTTAATTACCGCAATGGTCCTATTCGAAACGCTAATTCTTCTTCATGATTGTCACCAGGGAATAATTCTTCAGAGAAACAATCGAGAACTTCACAATTTGTATCGTGATCACGAGCTAATCTGCGGAACAGTGATTGTGACGCTTTGTTGGATGGGGTGACAGTGGCCTCTACATATCGAATATCCTTAGCACCTTGTCTTTGTACTAATTCATTTAACATTTGAGAAGCAAGGCCTTTTCCTCGTTGAGAGGGATCCACTCCAATTTGCCATACAAAAACGACATCTGGTTTAGTGGGAGGGATGAAAGCAGTGATGAAGCCAACTAGTTTTTCTTCATCATCTTTGGCAACAACACATGTTTCTGCAAAAAAATCGCACATCATAATGTACTTATAAGCAGAGTTTTGATCCAATGTAGAATTGTTAACTAACTCCCACATTGCTGCTCCATCATTAACTGTTGGTTTTAAGAGGCTAATATGATTTGTTTTTTTAGCAGTTGTAGTTGCTTGTTGACTATTAATGTCAGTTTCCTCCTTAAAATATTCTTTTTGGTCCTCACTAATACGTATTTAATCATATGATGATGAGATAAGGATGGCAAACGAGCTTAACAAGGATTATTCCGCTTAAATAGGGCTTAGGTGGGATGAAGGTAGGTAAGGGCTATGAAGGTTTTAAATACTACGTTATCGTTAAGTATTCTAACAAATTGATATTTTTAAAAAGTCAGAAAAAAGGAGGGTGAAAGACATAAACCCTTTTAGCACAAAGGGTATGGAAGGTTTTATAACATCAAAAAACAGATAAGCGGAACAAAGCCACTTATCTGTTTTTTTTGTAAAATTATTGTTGGTTCTTTTTAGAGCGTTTTCCAGCAGCCTTTTGTTGCTGTTGACGTTGTTGTTCGCTATGACCAGCAGGGTCCATTTCGTTAGCAAACTCAGCCTGATGTTGTTGCTGATGTTGTTGCATTTCTTGTTGTTGTTTGTTGCGGTTTTTCTTACCCATGATCAATTCCCCCTAAAGGTTGATATGTTAGACAAGCAAGTGCGTTGCTTATCTACCTTTAGTATGGATGTGATCTGTTTAATTATTAGTGTTAGCTTTTGGAAGCTCTTCTTGCTGCCCGATCTGCTGCTCTAAATTCAGAGGCAAATCGAACTTCTTGAGCTTTACGTAATGTACTACGCTCTTCGGTAGCATGGCGCTTTTTACTTTCCATCTAAATCCCCTCACTTTCACTCATGGATAGTCATAGTGTGGGCAAAGAATAGGAAAATAATCCAATTAAGCTTCTTTTACTTCAAATGATTGTGTATGTTGCAAGTCTTTTCTCATTACGTGTAGGTGGTATTGGTCCTTCTCTATTTGAAATAAATCATACACATCTGCTTGTTTATTTATTTGTTGATAAATATCGGGTCTAAGCTCATTGGCTAAAGTCGTGTATGGAAGCTTTTCTGCTGCTTTATGAGAACGGATATTTTCCTTTCTAATTCGCATAAAAACAGTTTGAATCTCACACTGAAAAAACAGCTCATCAAAGAAAGCGTCTTTAGCTAATTGATTATAGCCTTTACCAAAGTATGGTTTGCCAATCCAAGTTCCTAAAAACCCGCTTTGGTTTGCCACATCAAATAAATTAATGGTACCAATCGGTTCGCCCCACTCGTCGACGATCGTTCGGGATATGAGTTCGCCGCGCTCCTCAGCTTCTATGGTTTGCTTTGTTAAGAAAGCAAACTCATCATAGGAAGAAGCTTTATGACGAACATATGGAAATACAGCCGGGTCAACCAACAGTTCGAACAAAGCATGAGAATCAGCGACGTCTCGTCTCTTTAAAATCACAAAAAGCCCTCCTTTTTAAAGAGGGCAGATGAGTTCTTCCACCCTCGAATTTAATATAATGAAGTATCAAATTCGGGGTGGGAATCGAACCCACTAGAACCAGTGAAATGGTGGCGCACCAATTGCCTTCCCAAAGCTTATATAATTGTTTATAAGGTCAAATAATGCGATATTATCGCTTTAGAGTAGTTGAGTGATGGTATAAGAGTGTAATTCGCTCATATACTCCTTAATCCTTCTTTATATTAAATGTTTTTTCTCGAAAAAGATACTGTTTTTTGTAAAAAATTTATGAAGAAATTTTTGCAAATTCGTACACTATTTTAAGAGGTCTAGAAGGGCAGGTTTCAACTCTTTATAGTGATGGTTATACCCTAATTTTTCAGCTTTTTCTGGAAGGACAATTTGACCGTCTAATACAAGGGTACTCATTTCGCCTAGTGCTATTTTTAGAGCAAAGGAAGGGGCGGGGATCCAGTGAGGTCTACCAAGCACTTCACCCACTGTCTTACCAAACTCATTCATTTGCATTGGGTTTGGCGATGTGACATTAAGAGGGCCTTCTACAGCATCATTGGTTAAAGAGAATAAAATCAATCCAATGACATCATCAATATGAACCCAAGAAAACCACTGTGTTCCTGATCCTAATGGTCCTCCTGCAAATAGTTTATAGGGAAGCAACATGCGGTTAAGGGCACCTTCTTCTTTGGAAAGCACGATACCAAACCGAGTATAAACCGTCCTAATTCCAAGCTCTTTAGCTTTACTCGCTTCACTCTCCCAATCAATGACAACATCTGCAAGGAAATTACGCTCAATTGGAGGAGATTGTTCAGTGAAGGTTACTTTAGACGAATTACCGTAATATCCCGTTGCAGAAGCGTTAACAAGTACATCTGGCTTTTTCGTTAATTTCTGAAGGATTGAGATCACTTCACGAGTGGCATCAATACGACTTGATTTAATTCTTTCTTTACGTTCCTTGGTCCAGCGACCTTCTCCAATCGATTCGCCTGCAAGATTAACAATTGCATCAATACCTTCTAATTCAAGTTCTGGTTTGGCATCATCACTTAGCCATTTCACGTAGGTTACAGACGGTTGTTCTGGTTTGTTGTCTGGGTTTCTTGTTAAGATGTATACAGAGTGACCTAGTTCAGTTAAAGCAGAGGTTAGTTTAGATCCGATAAAGCCTGTTCCACCTGTAACAGCAATTTTCATAATAGACCTCCTGTTAAATATAGGTTTCGTTTCTTTGTTTATATAAGACTGTACCCAATAACACGTAACATTAGTCTTTAGAATATGGTTCTTATATTATAATCAAGAATAAGTGAGTAAAGGGATTTGGTGACTCGATGATAAAAATCACAAAGATATCTGTTCAAAAAAGAAGCAAAGAACGCTATAACATATTTGTAGACCGAGGAAATGGGGAAGAATATGGATTTAGTGTGGATGCAGATATATTAATAAAGCTTGGTTTAAAGAAAGGCCTTGAATTAGATGAAGAAGAATTAACTGAGATTCTTGATAAAGATGAAGAAAAAAAGACTCATCATTTAGCCATTCATTTTCTTTCATATCGAATGAGGTCTATTACTGAAATGACTGATTATCTAAAAAAGAAAGAACGAGAGCAAAAGCATATTGAAGTTGTCTTATCAAAGTTAATAGAGCAAAATCTTTTGAATGATGAGATGTTTGCCAAGGCGTATATTGAGTCGAAAAAGCTAACTTTAATGAAAGGGCCATTGAAGCTAAAACAAGAGCTTAATCAAAAAGGCGTAGGACGAGAACAGATTGATTTGGCATTAGCTACTTTTACTGAAGAAGAACAAATCGATAAAGTGATAAAGTGGTTAGATAAGCAAGGAAATCGAAAGCCTAAACAATCGGTATCAGCATTTAAACAAAAGCTGGCTACACAATTAATGGGTAAAGGCTTTACACGAGCTGTAATTGAGACAGCTCTTAATGAAGTGAGTTTTGAAGTAGAGCCCTCAGAAGAATGGGAAGCTCTAACATTTCAAGCAGAGAAGTTAGAGAGAAAATACCGTTCAAAATATGAAGGATGGCAGTACAAGCAAAGAATGAAACAAGCGCTGTACCAAAAGGGATTTTCCGTTGAAATGATTACATCGTATTTATCAAAAAGTGACGATGGTGAACTTGAATAACTTTGCTATACTATTTATAGAAGAAAGCTTGTAGAAGAAAAAGAATATGGAGGCCGTTATAGTGGATGAGAAACGCTTCAGTGAAATGACAACATATGAGCTTCAAACAGAAATACAAAGGATAAATGAAAAAGCAAAGAAAGCAGAGCAGCTTGGAATGATGAACGAGTTTGCGGTGTATGAAAGAAAAATGATAATGGCAAAGGCTTACTTACTAGATCCAGCTGACTTCAAGCCTGGTGAATTATACAGCTTAACAGATGATGAGTCGACTTTCCAAATTTCGTATATGAATGGACGATTTGCATGGGGTTATCGCAACAATGAGACATCCCTTGATGCGGTACCGATCTCATTATTAAAACAAAAATAAGAGAAATGCCAGAAGCATTTCCCTTATTAATGTGCATACTGTAAGTGGTTATGAACGCTTACGTGTCTGCACTTCAAGTACGATATTGTGTTGGCTTTGTTCGGTTTCACCATTTACTTGATGGAAAGCATGCTTTGGATTAGCACGCGGCGAACAAAAAGGATCTTTATATGGAAACTTTTTTGGCTTGCCCATATCTACACCTCCGTAAACCTAGTTGCTATTGCTCTTTGTTTGAACGTGCCATTCGCTCTTGGGGATGATCATTGATCGTACCATCCGCTCGTTTTGATAAGGTAGCATCCGTTTCTTTTGGTTTTTCGGTAAAGTTCATTGATTCTGGGAAGTCTTTCGCTTTGTTACGCATCGTGAGGGAAACCTCCTTTTGTCACTAAGCCAATCATTTATCGGCTCAATAGTAGTATGGGCGACTTTGAAACAAACGATAATACACAAATGTTGTTAATGGAGGAAAGGGATCAAATGGAGACAATCTTTAAACGTTTAACAGATGAATTGTTGACTGTAAATAAGGAATTATCAGCAGAGGCAGCTAGAACTTGGGTAGAAGGATTATGGGAAGACTTCGAGTCGACTCGTGCAAAGTCTGGACGTGAATACAAAGGGCAGGAAATGACGGAACAAGTTGTGTTGAAATGGATTCAACAATACGGCCCTCATCTTCATAAATATGCACCTAAACAACAAAAGTTTGCGCATTTAAATCAAGACAACCAACCAAAGCATTAAAAAAAGTAGAGCCTCCACTCGTTATGCGTGGAGGCTCTACTCATTACTTATGTTTGTTCTTCCATAAAGTTTAATTTCTTTTGAAGGGTTTCTTCACTAAAGACCCAACCTGTATAAGAAGTTAAAATATTTAAATCATCATCAAGTTGAACAATAGCTACGAAAGGATAATGACCTTTACTACGATAACGTAGATCAACGAAGCGAACTTCAGTAATATCATCTTCTTTTACTTCAACTTCCCATCGATACGTAGGGGAAAAAGATAGAAAAGCAGCTAAATTTTTATCCTTCCTAGCAGCATTGATGACTGGATCGTCTGGGATTGGATCAAAAGAATACTTTTCAAAGAAGTTAATGTGGTTATCACGTGATTCTGCTACATAAAGAGTAGTTGGTGTCCGAATAACTAAGTGGAACTGATTCCATCTAATTGTTGGTGACACAAAAATATGGCTAGCATTTGGGTGGAGCCGACGAGCATGCTTCACCACTTTTTGTTTTTCGTAAATCCTCCAAATATAATAAAGAATTAATACGAAATATAGTAACAAGAAGGTCAATCCAGGGGTTGTACCTAAAGCCCACATCGCGATAGCACCTAAGTGCATAAAGAAAATAAACGGATCAAAAATATTAATAACACCTAAAGCAATCCATCTATTTGAGATCGGCCTTAATGCCTGGGTACCATATGCATTAAAAATGTCTACAAACACATGTAATACAACTGCTAAGAGGGACCATAGAAAGATGGTGAACCAATTGATACCTGGCATAAATAAGGTAATACCAGCAGTTAGCAATACAGGCCATGCGAGTAGTGCTGGTAAAGAGTGAGTAATCCCTCGATGGTTCCTAATATAGACTGCATTATTCCGGAGTTTTAATACTGTATCAAAGTCTGGAGCTTGTGAACCAACAATTGCTGCAATCATCACAGCGCTTTGCATTGTGGGATTACCCGCGACATTTGGGTCAAGGGTTGCAAGTCCGCCAAGCGCTATTCCCATTACTACATGTGTACCTGTATCCATTCATTGGCACCTCCCTCTCATTAAGTATTGTGTGTATTAATCATACAGAATCTCATGCAAATTTCAAGACAATTGATTATGTAGATGTCATGATATAGTTTAGTTATACCCGAATTGTAAATGATTCAAAAGGGGGAATTGCAATGGATGAAGTAATAGACGTTTTTCTTGAGTATAAAATTGATCAAAATTATGTGACACAATATGAAGAGTACATGCCTACAGTTAAAAGAATGCTTGAGACCTTCGGTGCCTATGACATAAAATGGTTCGAAGCAGCAAATGATCAGCCTTATTTGTATGTAGAAATGTTCAAGGTTAACAAGCATGAGCACTATGAGGCAATTAAATCATTACGCCAAGCTGAGGAAAATCATTTTAGTAAAGAATTCGCATTGTTTGTAGATGGTGGTGCGAGGAAAATTCATTGCTGGGCATTTAAACAGAAGAAGATATAGGAGGAAGCTTGTGCAATACACGAAACTAACTGACTTTCAGGTCGACAACTTTCAAACAGATTTAATCGAATGGTTTAAAGAAAATCAACGGACTCTCCCTTGGCGAGAAAATAAAGACCCTTACCGAGTGTGGGTGTCTGAAATCATGTTACAGCAAACAAGGGTCGACACAGTGATCCCTTACTACTTAAACTTCATGAGGGAATTTCCGACACTTGAAGACTTAGCGTATGCTGAAGAAGATCGTATTTTAAAAGCATGGGAAGGGCTTGGGTATTATTCTAGAGTCCGAAATTTACAAACAGCTGTACGTGAGGTAGTAGAAGAGTATGATGCGGTTGTTCCACGCTCGCGAGTAGAAATTTCTAAATTGAAAGGAGTCGGTCCATATACTGCAGGGGCGATCTTAAGCATTGCTTATGGGCAGCCAGAACCTGCTGTAGACGGTAATGTAATGCGAGTTCTCTCACGTGTGTTAGAGATTGATGAAGATATCGCTAAGCCTAAAACGCGTAAAACCTTTGAAGAAGTTCTTTATGAGCTCATATCAAAAGAAGATCCTTCCTCTTTTAATCAAGGTATGATGGAACTTGGCGCTCTCATTTGTACACCGACCTCACCTGGTTGCCTGCTCTGTCCAGTACGTACTCATTGTCGTGCGTACAAAAAAGGTATTCAAGACACATTGCCTATAAAGTCAAAGAAAAAGAAAGCAAAACGAAAACGAATGGCTGCTTTTGTAATTGTGAATGAAAAAGAACAGGTCTTGATTGAAAAGCGACCAGAAACAGGACTATTAGCAAAATTGTGGCAGTTTCCTAATGTTGAAGTGGATAGTCATTCATTCAACAAAGAGACTATGGCACTAAGCTTAAGCGAACAAGTGGGAGAAACGATTATATTAGGTGATTGTATTCAAAAAGTGGAGCATGTTTTCTCTCATATTATTTGGGATATTGAAGTGTATCAAGCTAAAATTGAAGCGGTTGGGAGTGAGGATGCAACACATAGATGGGTGGATCATCATCAAATTGAAGAATTTGCATTCCCAGTCTCACATCAAAAGATCATTAAACATTATTTCGATGGAGTGTGATGAAGATGGATCTAAATTTACATAATAAAGTCGTTCTTGTAACAGGTGGGACAAAAGGAATTGGCCGTGCAATCGCTGAGGCATTCGTGAATGAAGGAGCCCAAGTGTTTGTTTGTGCGAGAGGAGAAGAGACGCTCGCAGAAATGGATCGTAAACAAGGTATAACGACTGTTCAAGCTGATTTGACGAATGAGGATGAGCGTAACAAAGTAATGGTTGAAGTACTTAAGCAAGCGGGTAAAATTGATATTCTTGTTAATAACGTGGGGGGAAGTAATGGTTCTACCGTTAGTGAAACAGAGCTTTCTCTCTTTAGAGAAGCTTTTGAGTTAAACTACTTCTCAGCTGTACACTTCAGTAAACTTGCCCTGAGAGAGATGAAGCAGCAGCAAAGCGGAAGCATTATTAATATTTCCTCCATTTTCGGACGAGAATCAGGCGGGAAACCGACATACAATAGTGCAAAGGCAGCTATGATCAGCTTTACTAAAGCTCTAGCCGATGAAGCGATCAAAGAAGGGGTACGGGTGAATGGAGTTGCTCCTGGTTCTATTTTGCACCCAACAGGTAATTGGCAAAAGCGTCTAGATGAAAACCCGGAGAAAATCCAAGCGTTTATTGAACATGAAATACCAGCGGGAAGATTTGGAACAGTGGAAGAAGTAGCAAACGCAGTATTATTTTTAGCATCTGACAAAGCATCTTGGGTAGTAGGAGCTACATTGAATGTCGATGGTGGCCAATCAAATGCAAACTTTTAAAAAGGAAGGCGAGCGATCGCCTTCCTTTTTTCATTACTGATCGTTGTTTACGAGATGAATTTCTTTAATCATACTTTTAGTCTCAGGAGTGCCTAGATTATATAAGGCTTCATACACATCGTTTAGTCCACGTTGATACTCATTTTTATCTCGGTCTCCTTTTTGGTCATCGAAGTGACGAAAAGAAAATAAGTTGCCAAGCTCGACATCATGAGATTGAACTTCATGTAAGAGATCTTCTAACGCCTTTTTCTCTGTTTCGCTTGCTTCAATTTCATACTCAATGAGTTGCCCATCATTGACTCTTGTCGGGTTGATTGTATCCATACTTATAGGGTTCAAATTGACATAATACAATTGTTTATCCATTGTTTCATCTCCTTTTAGAAGTGTTACTCTTACTTTCTCCAAAAAGAGAAGAAACATCATTCTTATTCAAAAAACTGAACGTAAAAAGATTAATGCTTAATAATAATCCGTCCATCCACTTTCTTCGCTTCAATCGTTTCATGTGCTTTAGTTGCTTCTTCTAGTGAAAACACTTCACCTACATGTGCAGATAAAACTTTAGACTCGAGACCTTCTGAAATTGCCTTTCCAGCCTTAACAAGCTCAGCGCTATTAACAGTAAAAAGCAGAATACCTAAAAGAGAGGCATTTTTCATGTTGAGCTTCCTCCATGGTAAGGTAGGTTGATTATTAACTGGTGAACCAATGGTAACAATACGCCCACCATTGACAATCATATCTAGGTTGTCATCTAAATTCTCACTAACAGACATATCCAAAATGACATCAATCCCATTTCCATCTGTTAATTCCTGTACTCTTTTAAGAACATTTTCCTCGTGGTAATTCACAACCACGTCTGCTCCAGCTTTAATAGCAATGGCTGCTTTATCTTCATTGCCCGCTGTTGCAATCACGAACGCTCCAGCTTGTTTCGCAAGTTGAACAGCCGCTTGACCGACAGCGCCAGCTGCTCCGTAGATTAATACTTTCTCATCTTTTTTTAGCGCGGCTCGGTAAAAGAGGGATAAGTGAGCAGTCATGAAAGCCATCGCTACAGCTGCTCCTTCTTCATATGAAAGATGAGCAGGAAGTGGAAAGGCCTTAGCTTCTTCAACTGCAACTAACTCAGCAGAAGCTCCCTTGGCATTTGTTGCCCAAATTCGATCTCCGACGGCTAGGTTCGTTACATTTTCGCCAAGTTCGACAACCTCGCCAGCTAAATCAAAATGAGGAATATGCGGGAAGCTTTGAACTTCTCTAATGCCTTTTCTAAAATACGTATCGACTGGATTTACCCCACTTGCTCCAACTTTAACAAGCACTTCACCCTTCATTAATGTCGGTTTATCTGTTTCGCCTACATATAAAACAGAGGGGTCACCATATTCTTTGTATTGGATTGCACGCATAATCAATCATCTCCTTATGATGTGAAAAGTGGTTTTAGTCTTTTAGCTACTTCTTTTAAATTTGGTTCGTCTTGTACAAGTGCTACTCGAACAAATCCTTCGCCCTCGCTACCAAATGCCATACCGGGTGTTACGATTACTCCGTGATTAAGAGCGGCTAATGTAAATGACATCGAATCAAAATGAGAAGGGACTTTTGCCCATAGAAACATACCGCCTTTCGGTGATGGAACATCCCATCCTATGTCATGAAGTGAATGGACAAGGGTGTCTCGACGTTTTTTATAAACTGATCGTTGGTCCTCTAAGAAAGTGCCTGGGTTTTGTAAGGCAATTGTTGCTGCCCGCTGAATCGGTTTAAATACCCCATAATCAATATGAGATTTTACAATGGCAAGAGGTTTTAAAAGTTCAGGGTGTCCGATACCATAGCCAATACGTGCACCGGCAAAGTTAAAGCTTTTTGACATCGAGTTAAACTCAATCGCTACCTCTTTTGCTCCTTCTATAGAAAGAATGCTAAGGGGTTGCAGGTCGTCATAGAGAAGTTCTGAATAAGCAAAGTCATGCACAACAAGAATCTGGTGTTTTGTTGCAAATGCAATGACTTCTTCTAAATAAGCTCTAGTGGCTGTAGCTGCAGTAGGATTGCTAGGGTAGCTAAGGATCACGATTTTTGCTTTTTTAACGATCTCACTTGAAAGTGAGGAGAAATCGAATTGGTAGTTGTTTTCTTCATTTAGCGGATAGGGATGTAAGGTAGCCCCAGCTAGTTCCGCACTAGCTGCATAGATGGGATAGCCTGGGTTAGGAACGAGCATAATATCCTCTTCATCCAAATAAGAAAGAGCAAGGTGAGCTAGTCCATCTTGGGACCCCATCAGTTGCAGCACGTCACTTTCTTCAATAGTCACATCGTAACGCTTCTGATAAAAATGACAGACAGCTTCACGGAAGGTGATCTCACTTGTAATAGCATAACCATAATCAAAATCATTGGCGACTGCCTTCATAAGCTCTTCTTTTAGAAAGGGTGGAGGGGGAAGGTCGGGACTTCCAATACTTAAATCAATAAGAGAAGCTCCTTCTAATTCTTTCTCTTTTTTTCGGAGTGATAAATCTGTAAACACACTTGTTTGCAGATGATCTAATTTCTTTGATGGTGAAAACATATGTAACTCTCCTCATTTTTGCTATCATTTTCTCCTTCTATTTTAGCTGAATAGTCAGAAAAAACCTAGTGGTTGTTTTGACACAAAAAAAGATAAGCCGCAGCTTATCTTTAATCATAATGAACTTCAGAACCTTGTGTCCAAGATGCTTCTTGTTTTAATCCGCCCCTGGCTTCGATTTCTTCAATGATTTCTCTATGAATGGTTGTGCCTTCAAGGTTTAAATAGGGGGTCATCTGTTGCAACCCGTGATGAAAATAGGCAAGCTCCTTATCAGTCCACTCCGTTTTACTAATCATCGTTAATTCAGTCATATCTCTACCTACGTACATGCCTAACCACTCCTTCAATACTTCGCAAAATCATTTAAACGAAGTTTTCATTAGTGTTTCTGTTCGATCGTCAGTCTATACGATATAATAAGTTGAGACTGAATGTGATGGAGGATATACAAATGGAACAAAAAGTAGCACTTGTTACAGGAAGTAGTCGAGGAATCGGAAAGCGTATTGCGCTAAGGTTAGCAGAACAAGGATATGATCTTGTTATTAATTATGCAAGAAGCAAGCAAGCGGCATTAGATACAGCAGCTGAAATTGAAGCATTAGGGAGAAAAGCCCTTGTTGTCAAAGCGAATGTAGGTAAACCCGAAAAAATCAAAGAGTTGTTTGTAAAAATTGATGAAGTATATGGTCGTCTTGATATATTCGTTAACAATGCAGCCTCAGGTGTGTTACGTCCATTAATGGAACTTGAAGAAAGTCATTGGGATTGGACAATGGATATTAATAGTAAAGCTTTGCTTTTCTGCGCGCAAGAAGCTGCAAAACGTATGGAGAAATCAGGTGGCGGGAAGATGGTAAGCCTTAGTTCATTGGGTTCGATTCGTTATTTGAAGAACTACACCACAGTTGGAGTGTCAAAGGCAGCTGTTGAAGCTTTGACGAGATACCTCGCAGTAGAGCTTGCTGAAAAGGACATCGTCGTTAATGCCGTGTCTGGTGGAGCAGTCGATACAGATGCACTCACTCACTTTCCAAATCGAGAGGAGCTCCTAGCTGATGCAGCGCAACGTACACCAGCAGGGAGAATCGTTGAAGCTGATGATTTAGTGGATACAGTTATGTTCTTATTATCAGATCAAGCAACAATGATTCGTGGCCAGACGATTATTGTTGATGGAGGAATTTCTTTATTAGTTTAAAATTTTTTTGAATAAAATGAGTCACCTCGGTACATATTAATCTTTGTGGAGGTGATATCACATGAACAACCAACAACAAAACCAACAACAGCAACAAGCGTCTAAAACAAACGCTCAAAAAGTACAAAAGCAAAATGCTGCTTCTGCACAAGGGAACAGCTATAACACTGAGTTTGCTAGCGAAACGAATGCACAAGAAGTTCGTCAGCAAAACGCTCAATCTGAAGCACAGAAAAACCAAGCTTCTACAAACTATAAGCAACAACAAAACCAACAAAATCGTTAATCAAACGATGAAAAAACACCCTTTGACTTATCGTCTAGAGGGTGTTTTTTCGTGTGGAAGGAAAGATAGAAACAGCATGAAAAGAGAGTACATACACCATTTTTATTTGGTACAGGCGCTTACCGTTTCAAAAAGGTGGGGAACACTGTATAATAGAAAAGAATGAAAGAAAAGTTACTGTATTGGAATGTGCGAGAAGTAGTTTGTAGGGTAGATCCTTTCTAGTCAAAAGGAACGTACAAGCATTTAGCTACTCTACCTACTGACGTCCAAAACTTTTAAAAGAAAGGAGATCTTTATGAATTTTCCCAAAGTAGGCAGTAGTGTTCAGATCCAAAGTTATAAACACAATGGATCAATTCATCGGATTTGGGAAGAATCAATCGTGCTTAAAGGGACGTCAAAGGTTGTAATCGGAGGTAATGATCGAATTCTTGTTAGAGAATCAGATGGTCGAAACTGGAGAACACGTGAACCAGCGATTTGTTATTTTGATTCCGAACAATGGTTTAATACGATCGGTATGATTCGATCAGATGGAATTTACTATTACTGTAATCTTGGAACCCCGTTCACATGGGATGAGGAAGCAGTAAAATACATTGACTATGACCTTGATATTAAAGTGTATCCAGATATGACCTTTAAGCTGTTAGATGAAGATGAATATGAGCTGCATAGTAAATTGATGAATTATCCACCTGAAATAGATGAAATTCTAAAAAGAAGCGTAGATGAATTAATCTCTTGGATTCATCAGAGAAAAGGTCCATTTGCCCCCCAATTTGTAGAGAGCTGGTATGAACGCTTTTTGCAATATAGGTAAATAATTTGTAGAAAACACAAGTAGAAAGCCTGGTTACCAGGCTTTCTTTTCCGTCATACTAAGAAAAAGGGGGTGTCTGGTTGAACAGTATTAAACGGTATATGATCTTTGTTAAACCCTATTGGAAGCAAATTATGTGGACAATTATGATAGGGGTTTTAAAATTCGGTATTCCCTTATTATTACCGTTAGTCATGATGTATGTGATAGATGATATCATCTTTGCCGAAGGAATGGCCCAAGATGAGAAGATATCAACTTTATTTTGGATAATGGGTGGAATGTTCTTTATCTTCCTTGTGTTAAGACCACCAATTGAATATTTAAGGCAATACTATGCGCAATGGATCGGAAGTAAAGTCCTCTATGATATTCGTGATCAATTATTTACCCATATACAACGCTTAAGTCTTCGTTTTTATTCAAATCGAAAAGTAGGCGAAATTATTTCTCGTGTCATCCATGATGTGGAGCAGACGAAGAACTTTGTCATAACGGGTTTGATGAATATTTGGCTCGATTTATTTACGATTATTATTGCTATTATAATTATGTTAAATATTAACGTCTGGCTAACACTAGTGGCGATTTCGATGTTTCCACTTTACGGTTTTTCTGTGAAGTTCTTTTATGCGCGGCTGAGGCACTTAACAAGGGTGCGTTCGCAAGCACTTGCTGAGGTGCAGGGGCATTTGCATGAACGAGTACAAGGTATGAATGTCATTCGAAGCTTTGCCCTTGAAGAACATGAACAGAATCAATTTGCAAAACGTAATGGAAACTTTCTCGATCGAGCACTAGACCATACGCGTTGGAATGCGAAAACATTTGCAGTCGTAAATACGATCACTGATCTTGCTCCATTACTGGTTATTGTCGTTTCAGGCTATTTTGTGATAACGGGAAGTTTAGAAGTTGGAGCGATGACGGCGTTTGTATTATATATGGAGCGATTATATGGACCACTTCGTCGATTAGTGAACTCATCAACCACACTGACACAATCGATTGCTTCAATGGATCGTGTATTTGAATTTATTGATGAGAAGTATGATATCGAAGACTCTTTAGATGCCTTACCACTTCAATCGGCTGCAGGAAGAGTCCAATTTGAGGATGTTTCATTTCACTATGAGAATGAGGGACAACCTGTATTAAAGAATGTTTCTCTAGATGTGAAAGAAGGAGAGACGATTGCGTTTGTTGGGATGAGTGGTGGAGGAAAAAGTACACTTATTAGTTTAATCCCAAGATTTTACGATGTCTCTAGTGGTCGAATCCTTTTAGATGGTGTCGATATAAGGCATTATCAAGTTCGGAACTTAAGAGACAAAATAGGGATGGTTCTTCAAGATAATGTGTTATTTAGTGATTCTGTAAAAATGAACATATTAATGGGGAATCCAGATGCAAGTGATGAAGAAGTGATAGCAGCTGCTAAGGCAGCAAATGCTCATGAATTTATTATGAATTTGCCAAATGGTTATGATACTGAGGTTGGTGAGCGTGGTGTGAAATTATCTGGAGGTCAGAAGCAGCGAGTAGCGATTGCACGGGTATTTCTAAAGAACCCACCGATCTTAATTTTTGATGAAGCCACATCTGCACTGGATCTAGAAAGTGAACATTATATTCAAGAAGCACTTGAAAAGCTTGCTCGTAACCGTACAACATTTATTGTCGCGCATCGACTATCTACCATTACCCATGCAGATCGAATTGTTTTAATCGAGAATGGGGAAATCGTAGAAAGTGGTAAGCACGATGAGTTAATGAAAAAGAAAGGGCATTATCAAAAGTTATTTGATGTGCAGCAATTATCATAAAAAAAGACGTCCGGTACACGAGGCTGGACGTCTTTTTTGGGTATAGCGATTTATTCTTCTTCTGGTTCTTGTACCTTCACTTGGTTTTCCTTCTTATGAAAGTTAAAGAAGGAATCAACTAAGTGATCGAGGTGTTCAAGTTGTTCTTGGTACTCCACAATTTGTGAAACAGCGGGGAGAATGTGAAGCCATTGAGTACGCACTGTTTCAGGATCTTTATAAAGGTTAATATAAAGATCTGTTAAAGCCGCTTTACCATCATTAATTTCTTGCATCGTTTCATCAGTGGGCAAAGATTGAACTTTACCAACGTAACGTAGTAAGATTCGGTCATGATATTGAGTTAATCGGCTTAATTGGAGCTCAATTTCTTTTTGGATCTCACAAGGTAATTGATGTAATTCCTCAGAACGTCTTTCGAGATTTTTAAGCACAATTAAAGACTTTTTGGTGGTAATCAACATTTGTCTGAATAAGACAATTTTTCTAGCTTTTCCATATTTATTACGAAGAAAGTAATTTCGTTCTTCTTTATATAAAAGGAATAGGTTATCTATTTTAACCATCTGCTCATCTAATCGACTAATATCACGTTTAAGCATGCGAGGATCAGCATCTTTTCTTAAAAAGAGCATAGTCCATTGAATAATATCTTCCGTTGCTTTTAACATTTTGTGATAGAGCTTTGTTTCATAGCGGGGTGGAATAAACAATAAATTAACTAAAAATGCAGCAAACACACCAATGATAATAAGCATAAAGCGTCCCGTTGCAAACTCAATAAAGTTGTCTGCAGGACTTTCCATCACAATAATGATAGTCACAATTGCTAAGGGGATGGTAGTAGGTTCTAATTTCACCTTTAGGATGATGCCGATAGCTAGTATTACGACTAAACCAACAACAAATGGTTCATGCCCAAATGTCATAACGAAGATGACTCCTAAGACAGCACCGATCACGTTAGCTTGAACTTGTTCCAAACTGGTTTGGAAGGTGCGGTAGATTGAAGGTTGAATCGCAAAAGCTGCGGCAAGAGCGGCGAACATCGGTGGCTCTAGCCCAACCCAAATAGCAAAATAGAGTGAGACAATAATGGCAAGACCCGTCTTAAATATACGAGCTCCAAGTTTCATGGTAACTAATTATCCTTTCTGCTCATCGCCTGAATATGATTACAAATTAGAATGAGTAGGGGCGATAGCATCCATTAATAAATTCATACCGAACGTACTATACAATGACTTTCCATTAGAATCAACCTCTTTTTATAAAAAGAAATAATGTAAGCGTTTTGTTTGTTTATTTAGCGATATTTTCTATAGTGCCTTTTTAGTGTATTAAAAAAAGCGCTAGATTAAACCAGCGCTTTCACTTTATTTTTGAGATTGAGATACACATTTAAAAGCGTGATTGACTGCTTTTAATGTTTTGTTGATGTCATCATCTGTATGAGCAGTGGTAAGGAACCATGCCTCGTACTTTGAGGGAGCAAGATTGATGCCTTGATTAAGCATCTCTTTAAAGAAAATCGCAAATTGCTCACCGTTGGTTTGTTCGGCTTGCTCGTAATTACGAATGGTCTCACTTGTGAAGTAGATCGTTAAAGCGCCTTTTAAACGGTTTACTGTGATTTCGACCTTATGTTTATTAGCAAGTTCAAGAATACCTTTTTCTAATTCGGCTCCAAGTCGGTTCAGTTCTTCGTAGACACCTTTTTCTTTTAATACTTCTAAACAAGCAATCCCAGCACTCATCGATGCAGGATTTCCAGCCATTGTTCCAGCTTGATAAGCAGGTCCAAGTGGGGCAACTTTCTCCATAATATCCACACGTCCACCGTAAGCTCCAATGGGTAACCCGCCACCAATGATTTTACCTAAGGCGGTCATATCTGGTTCAACACCAAGGTAGTTTTGAGCTCCACCGTACATAAAGCGGAAAGCCGTAATTACTTCATCATAGATGACTAATGCCCCGGCCTGATGTGTAAGTTCATTAACAGCTTCGAGGAAACCTGGATCGGGTTCAACAATTCCGAAATTGCCGACGATTGGTTCCACTAAAACCGCAGCAATCTCATCTCCCCATTTATCTAGCGCTTCTTTGTAAGCATTAATGTCATTGAAAGGAACGGTGATGACTTCTTTAGCGATACTTTTTGTCACACCAGCAGAGTCAGGTGTGCCTAATGTAGAAGGTCCAGAACCTGCTGCTACTAAGACTAGATCTGAATGACCGTGATAACAACCTGCAAATTTAATGATCTTATCACGACCAGTATAGGCGCGGGCAACACGGATAGTCGTCATCACTGCTTCAGTACCTGAGTTAACAAAGCGTACTTTTTCTAGAGATGGAATGGCTTCTTTTAACATTTTGGCAAATTGATTTTCAAGCTTTGTAGGTGTACCATATAATACCCCATTTTCAGCAGCTTTTGTAATTGCTTCGGTAATATGAGGGTGAGCATGACCGGTGATGATCGGTCCGTAAGCTGCTAAGAAATCAATATATTGATTTCCATCAACATCCCAAAAATAAGCCCCATTAGCACGCTCCATAAAAACGGGCGTTCCTCCTCCGACTCCTTTATAAGCGCGTGAAGGACTATTTACACCGCCTAGAATATGTTCTTGGGCCTCATCGTATAAGGCTTCTGATTGTTTGAAATTCATGTGATAAATTCCTCCATACCGTTATGTATTCACTTCATACTATTCATTATTCAATCATAAGCTTGGGTTTAGAACAAGTGAAAGGCAAATAGGTAGTAGAGAAGATGAGGCTTTCTTTTTTTGAGTGAGGGATACGAGAAGAGATAAAAAGATAGAAGGTTCGTAGTTCTTTTAATAGATCACAATTTAATCGGTTGTTTTCTTCATTGAAGAAAGATCGTTTGAGAAGGAATGAAGATTACGTTTACATATTTCTTGAAATAGTAACTCAATGAAATCCTGATGAAGATTGAGTTCTAACGCTTTATGGTAGCTTTGGATTAACACTTCATCATTTAGTATTTCCAAGTGTGGTAACCTCCTTTATTCGCGATGTGATTCACAAAATTCTCGGAGGATCATTTAGTCAAAGTTGTTTGATGTGATCATACATAATTTTCATATGTATTATTCTTCTTTAATAGTAAGATCCCCTTTAAACGATTGATAAAAAATTTTTTCATAAGTAGTTTAGAGATAAAATCATTCTATTCATTTCTAATTAATAGGAAATCCTCATATCTTTTGTAACAGGCAGTCCTAAAAAGGTAAGAGGTGAGCTAATGGTAAATTGGCTTTTATATATATGTATGTTTATTGCAGTAAGTGGGGTATTAATGAGTTTTTTATTGCTTTTACGTTACCGGCCAACTAGAGGGCGACACCGAGTATCTCTTCGCCATTTTATGATGTTAGTAAATGTTTATGTGACTGTTATGCTAGCATTTGCTCTTATTTATATGATTCTTGAGTTATTAGGTATTCAAGTATTGGCAGAAGCAAGTCGTAATGTCGGTGGGGAGTTAACGCATCTTGTCTCAGATGTTATCTACTTTAGTGCCATTACATTGCTTTCAGTAGGGTATGGTGATATTGTCCCAATCGGAGTAGGTAGAATTCTTGCTATCATTCAGGCTTTATTTGGTTATCTTTTGCCGGCGGCCTTTGTGGTCACAACTGTTATTCGATTTGAAAATAAGGTAGAATAGTTGTAAGAGGAAACAAGATTCGTTACGATAAATAAATCTTTATAAACAAGGAAGGTTGTGACATTATGGCTCTTGAAATCGGACAAGTTGCACCCGACTTTCAATTAGAAGCAAGTAGTGGTGAGCAAGTAGCATTAAGTCAATTCAAAGGGAAGAATGTAGTACTGTATTTCTATCCTAAAGATATGACACCAGGTTGCACGACTCAAGCATGTGATTTTCGTGACCGAGTAGAATCTTTTGAATCACTTGATACCGTTATTCTAGGCGTGAGTCCAGATCCATTAGTTCGTCATGAGAAGTTTATCGAAAAATACGATTTGCCATTTCTATTGTTAGCAGATGAAGATCATGAGGTTGCTGAGTTATATGGCGTCTGGAAATTGAAGAAAAACTTTGGCAAGGAATACATGGGAATTGAGAGATCGACTTTTGTCATTGACAAGGAAGGTAAACTGGTAAGAGAATGGCGTAAAGTACGTGTCAAAGACCATGTCGAAGAAGCATTAACATTTATAAAAGAAGAAGTTGAAGCATAAAGACTAAAAGCGAGGGGGATCACTCTCGCTTTTTTGAAAACAGAAAAGGTCTCTAATGAGGTGAGAAGATGAAGGTTGTATCGTCAGCAAGAATTAAAGAGGATATTCAGCAGCAAATGATTAACGATTTCCCGGAAGTTGACTTCATGTTCTATAAAAAAATGAATGAGGTTGGAGAAGATCTAAGCTCATGCGAAGTGCTCATTACATACGGAGAAGACCTCACTTCAGAGAGAATTGAAGAAGCTAAAAAATTAAAATGGATTATGGTTATTGCTGCGGGGCTTGAAAAAATACCTTTTGATACCCTCTTACAAAAAGGAATTTTGGTGACGAATTGTCGTGGCATTCATGCTAAACCAATGGGTGAATATACGATTAGCATGATGTTGCAAATGGCAAGAAAGACGAAAGAGTTGATAGCGAGCGAAAAACAGTCCAACTGGAATCGGAAAATCCCTATGATGGAGCTTAACGGTAAAACAGTTGGAATTCTTGGGGCAGGTGCTATTGGTCAAGAAGTTGCGCGTTTAAGTCAGGCTTTTGGTATGAAAACTCTCGGAATGAATAGTACGGGAAAAAGTATTCAATATATAGATGAAATGTATACTGAAAAGACTGTTGAAACGCTACTCGAGAAATCTCATTTTGTCGTTAATATTCTTCCACATACCGAAAAAACACAAAAGTTTATGAGCGAAGAACGTTTTTCTGCTATGAAAAAAGACGCTTATCTTATAAATATTGGCCGTGGAAAAACGGTTGATGAACAAGCTTTAGAAAAAGTGCTAGAGGAAGGGCATCTTGCACATGCAAGTTTAGATGTATTTGAAACAGAGCCGTTAACTAGCAATCACTCTTTTTGGAATCACGAGAAGGTCACAGTTACCCCGCATATATCTGGAATTTCATCTGAATATCAAACAAGAGCATTTGAGATCGTGAAAAAAAATCTAAAAACGTTCATTGAAGGGAACGATGACTTCATTAATCGAATAGATTTAACTAAAGGCTATTAGTTGTAAAAGGGGGACGGGTTATGAAGCTTCTAGTTTGTATTATTGATGATTTTTATGCGAGTGAGGTCGAGAGGGAGTTGCGAGAGGAAGGCTACCGAATGACAGAGCTTGCTAGTACAGGTGGTTTTCTAAAGAAGGGGAATACAACGTTTCTCTTTGGAATAGAAGAAACAGATCTAGAGAATCTAAAAGCTGCATTGAAAGATGCGTGTCTGTCATTAGAAGTAAAAAAGAAAAGGAAATCAAAAACCGACCATCGATACACTTCATTTTTAGTAGATGCATCTCATGCAATGCCTTTTCTATCCTAGGACAATATTGACTTGGTGGCAACGATTATATTATACTATTTATAAAGATTATAAAGTAAGAATGTCTTTTGAAAGAGAGGTGCATGACGATGTCAAACCATCGCTTGCAAGATGCAATTGATGCACTTAAAAGCACCCGTGTTCGTATGACGCCTCAACGTCATGCTATTTTAGAATTTCTATATGAAACTTCAATCCATCCTACTGCTGATGATATTTATAAAGCATTGGAAGGTCGTTTCCCCAATATGAGTGTCGCTACAGTATACAATAATCTGCGTGTTTTTAAAGAAGTAGGTATTGTAAAAGAGTTGACTTATGGAGACTCTTCAAGTCGTTTTGACTGTGTTACATCTGATCATTATCATGTGATTTGCCAAGATTGTGGTAAAATTGTTGACTTCCATTATCCTGGACTAGATGAAGTGGAAACACTTGCTGAACATGTGACAGGATTTAAGGTGCATAGTCACCGTATGGAAATCTACGGAACATGTACAGAGTGCACAAAGAAAGTTCAACATTAATTCTATTAGCACCTTAAGCTCCTCTAGCTTAAGGTGCTTTTTTATAAACAAAAAACGAAGCTAATTAGCTTCGTTTAGATTTGTTGTTATAAGATTCATCAAACTCTTTACCTTCAAGAGATTGATCAAGAGTTAAAGGTTCATTGCAATGCATACAAGCATCGACGCGTCCTAACATTTTTGTAGGTTTATTGCAGCTAGGACATACAACTTGTACTGATTTAGTTGAGAGCATGCCAATCCAAAAATAGACGACTGTGCTTCCGATAATAAATAAAAATCCTATCAGCATAGAGATGGTCATTAGGATCGGAGAGTCTCTAAAGAAAATCCCGATATACATAACGAGTATCCCAATAAAAACTAGTGACAATGCAAACGTTCGAATCTTATTTATTTTATTTGTATACTTAATTCCCATATTCGTCCCTCCCATTTATGAGTATAGCATAGAGAAGGGGAACAACCTATGGAACAGAGAAGAAATTCACTACTTTGTGAAGGATATCGCCAGTTCTTGTCGAAAGTAGTACACGAGAATTTCCTGGCAAAGTGTGTGGGCGATTGAGGAGGAGTTAGTATGGATATGTTTTTAAGGCAACTTTATCAAGATCGAGCTAGTGAGGATGATACATTGGCTATATTAGTTATAGAAAAAGAATTATCACCGCTATCAATTTTAGATGGATTCGATGCAATTGTACTTGTAATAAAAAATAATCCTGAAGTTGATTGGCATGTAAAGCATTATCAATTAGGAACGATGAAGGTAGCTTTGCACTCTTTGAGCCAAACCACGATGCATCATTCTTTAATCGCAGGCACGCACCGTCGTTTAGTGGATTGGCTTTTTCATGGAAAGATTGTTTTTGATCGAAATGAATTTCTTCAAGGGGTTAAAGAACGGATTGAAACCTTTCCTCCTGGCGATCGAATCAAAAAGATGACGATTCAATTTACGAAAATGTTAAGACGATTTGATGAAGGCAAAACGTTGTTCCATAATAATCATTCCTTCGATGCTTTTAGTAATATGATGCACTCTCTGCATCATTTAGCCAGACTGGCAGTCATTAATCATGGGTTTTATCCTGAGGTAACAGTGTGGGAGCAAGTTAGGAAGATTGAGCCTGAAACCTATAAATTGTATCAAGAGTTATTGATGAGTGAGGAATCATTAGAGCAACGAATTGAACTATTAATCCTTGCTACAGAATTAGCGGTTCGTTCAAAAACTGAAATTGGATCGCAGCATTTCCTGACATTACTAGCTTCTAGAGATGGAAGCTGGACGATAGCTGAAATGATGGAAATTCCTGAAGTGCAAGATTATCGAATTGACCTTGAATTGCTTGTTAACTTCTTAATAGAAAAGGAATTCCTATTAATAGATCATCAAGAATCAAAAGCTAAAGGAATTCATCACATTCGTTATAAACTAAAATCTTAAAATAAAATGGATAAATAGTGTTGACTTTAGTTTGTGTGCGTGATAAATTATTACTTGTCGCTGACAACACAGTTGTTACGCACACAAATTATTTTAAAAAAGTTGTTGACTTCGAAATGACGATTTGATAAGATGATGAAGTCGCCAACAACGACAAACAAGTTCTTTGAAAACTGAACAAAAGCCAAGCGAAATAGAGATACATGATATCTCGTCAATTTTCAAAACAAGATGCTAGCGTATCTTATGCAAGTGAGCTTAATCAAACACTTTTATGGAGAGTTTGATCCTGGCTCAGGACGAACGCTGGCGGCGTGCCTAATACATGCAAGTCGAGCGGACTGATGGGAGCTTGCTCCCTGATGTTAGCGGCGGACGGGTGAGTAACACGTGGGCAACCTACCTGTAAGACTGGGATAACTCCGGGAAACCGGGGCTAATACCGGATAACCCGTTCCTCCTCATGGAGGGATGGTAAAAGATGGCTTCTTGCTATCACTTACAGATGGGCCCGCGGCGCATTAGCTAGTTGGTAAGGTAATGGCTTACCAAGGCGACGATGCGTAGCCGACCTGAGAGGGTGATCGGCCACACTGGGACTGAGACACGGCCCAGACTCCTACGGGAGGCAGCAGTAGGGAATCTTCCGCAATGGACGAAAGTCTGACGGAGCAACGCCGCGTGAGTGATGAAGGTTTTCGGATCGTAAAGCTCTGTTGTTAGGGAAGAACAAGTGCCGTTCTAATAGGGCGGCACCTTGACGGTACCTAACCAGAAAGCCACGGCTAACTACGTGCCAGCAGCCGCGGTAATACGTAGGTGGCAAGCGTTGTCCGGAATTATTGGGCGTAAAGCGCGCGCAGGCGGTCTTTTAAGTCTGATGTGAAAGCCCACGGCTCAACCGTGGAGGGTCATTGGAAACTGGGAGACTTGAGTACAGAAGAGGAGAGTGGAATTCCACGTGTAGCGGTGAAATGCGTAGATATGTGGAGGAACACCAGTGGCGAAGGCGACTCTCTGGTCTGTAACTGACGCTGAGGCGCGAAAGCGTGGGGAGCAAACAGGATTAGATACCCTGGTAGTCCACGCCGTAAACGATGAGTGCTAGGTGTTAGGGGTTTCGATGCCCTTAGTGCCGAAGTTAACACATTAAGCACTCCGCCTGGGGAGTACGACCGCAAGGTTGAAACTCAAAGGAATTGACGGGGGCCCGCACAAGCAGTGGAGCATGTGGTTTAATTCGAAGCAACGCGAAGAACCTTACCAGGTCTTGACATCCTTTGACAACCCTAGAGATAGGGCTTTCCCCTTCGGGGGACAAAGTGACAGGTGGTGCATGGTTGTCGTCAGCTCGTGTCGTGAGATGTTGGGTTAAGTCCCGCAACGAGCGCAACCCTTGATCTTAGTTGCCAGCATTCAGTTGGGCACTCTAAGGTGACTGCCGGTGACAAACCGGAGGAAGGTGGGGACGACGTCAAATCATCATGCCCCTTATGACCTGGGCTACACACGTGCTACAATGGATGGTACAAAGGGCTGCAAAACCGCGAGGTTGAGCGAATCCCATAAAGCCATTCTCAGTTCGGATTGTAGGCTGCAACTCGCCTACATGAAGCCGGAATTGCTAGTAATCGCGGATCAGCATGCCGCGGTGAATACGTTCCCGGGCCTTGTACACACCGCCCGTCACACCACGAGAGTTTGTAACACCCGAAGTCGGTGAGGTAACCTTTTGGAGCCAGCCGCCTAAGGTGGGACAGATGATTGGGGTGAAGTCGTAACAAGGTAGCCGTATCGGAAGGTGCGGCTGGATCACCTCCTTTCTATGGAGTATTTAACTCTAGTCGATATATGATCTTACGATCATATACGCTTTGGTCTTTTGTTCAGTTTTGGAAGAATTTTTTTCTTTCCAGTGGGTTCTTTGAAAACTAGATAATGAAATGTAAACATGAAATGTTCATCGGACTCTTTAAATAGAGAAGATTGAACGAGCATGTCAAGAATTCAACAACCTTTTTTAAATTTTGGTTAAGTTAGAAAGGGCGCACGGTGAATGCCTTGGCACTAGGAGCCGAAGAAGGACGCGACGAACGGCGAAACGCCTCGGGGAGCTGTAAGTGAGCTTTGATCCGAGGATATCCGAATGGGGGAACCCACTATTCGTAATGGAATAGTACCCATGCCTGAATACATAGGGCATGAGGAGGCAGACCTGGGGAACTGAAACATCTAAGTACCCAGAGGAAGAGAAAGCAAATGCGATTACCTGAGTAGCGGCGAGCGAAACGGTAACAGCCCAAACCAAGAGGCTTGCCTCTTGGGGTTGTAGGACACTCTATACGGAGTTACAAAGAAATAGGATAGGCGAAGCGATCTGGAAAGATCCGCGAGACAAGGTAACAGCCCTGTAGTCGAAATTCTATTTCCTCCAGAGTGGATCCTGAGTACGGCGGGACACGTGAAACCCCGTCGGAATCCGGGAGGACCATCTCCCAAGGCTAAATACTCCCTAGTGACCGATAGTGAACCAGTACCGTGAGGGAAAGGTGAAAAGCACCCCGGAAGGGGAGTGAAACAGATCCTGAAACCGTGTGCCTACAACTAGTTGGAGCCCGTTAATGGGTGACAGCGTGCCTTTTGTAGAATGAACCGGCGAGTTACGATGTCGTGCAAGGTTAAGCTGATAAGGCGGAGCCGTAGCGAAAGCGAGTCTGAATAGGGCGCATGAGTACGCCGTCGTAGACCCGAAACCGTGTGATCTACCCATGTCCAGGGTGAAGTTCAGGTAACACTGAATGGAGGCCCGAACCCACGCATGTTGAAAAATGCGGGGATGAGGTGTGGGTAGGGGTGAAATGCCAATCGAACTCGGAAATAGCTGGTTCTCCCCGAAATAGCTTTAGGGCTAGCCTCGAGGTTGAGAGTTTTGGAGGTAGAGCACTGATTGGACTAGGGGTCCCCACAGGATTACCGAATTCAGTCAAACTCCGAATGCCAAAAACTTTTACTCGGGAGTCAGACTGCGAGTGCTAAGATCCGTAGTCAAGAGGGAAACAGCCCAGACCATCAGCTAAGGTCCCAAAGTATACGTTAAGTGGAAAAGGATGTGGAGTTGCCCAGACAACCAGGATGTTGGCTTAGAAGCAGCCACCATTTAAAGAGTGCGTAATAGCTCACTGGTCGAGTGACTCTGCGCCGAAAATGTACCGGGGCTAAACGTATCACCGAAGCTATGGATTGACACCTTAGGTGTCAGTGGTAGGGGAGCGTTCTAAGTGCTGCGAAGTCAGACCGAGAGGACTGGTGGAGCGCTTAGAAGTGAGAATGCCGGTATGAGTAGCGAAAAGAGGGGTGAGAATCCCCTCCGTCGAAAGCCCAAGGTTTCCTGAGGAAGGCTCGTCCGCTCAGGGTAAGTCGGGACCTAAGCCGAGGCTGAAAAGCGTAGGCGATGGACAACAGGTTGAAATTCCTGTACCACCTCCTCACCGTTTGAGTAATGGGGGGACGCAGAAAGGTAGGGTAAGCGCACTGATGGATATGTGCGTCCAAGCAATTAGGCTGAGAAGTAGGTAAATCCGCTTCTCGTGAAGGCTGAGTTGTGATGGCGAGGGAAATTTAGTACCGAAGTTCCTGATCCTACACTGCCAAGAAAAGCCTCTAGCGAGGTGAGAGGTGCCCGTACCGCAAACCGACACAGGTAGGCGAGAAGAGAATTCTAAGACGCTCGGGAGAACTCTCGTTAAGGAACTCGGCAAAATGACCCCGTAACTTCGGGAGAAGGGGTGCTCTATTAGGGTGTATGCCCGAGAGAGCCGCAGTGAAAAGATCCAAGCGACTGTTTAGCAAAAACACAGGTCTCTGCGAAGCCGCAAGGCGAAGTATAGGGGCTGACACCTGCCCGGTGCTGGAAGGTTAAGAGGAGGGGTTATCCCTTACGGGAGAAGCTCTGAATTGAAGCCCCAGTAAACGGCGGCCGTAACTATAACGGTCCTAAGGTAGCGAAATTCCTTGTCGGGTAAGTTCCGACCCGCACGAATGGTGTAACGACTTGGATACTGTCTCAACGAGAGACCCGGTGAAATTATAGTACCTGTGAAGATGCAGGTTACCCGCGACAGGACGGAAAGACCCCATGGAGCTTTACTGTAGCTTGATATTGGATGTTGGTACAGTTTGTACAGGATAGGTAGGAGCCTTGGAAGTCGGAGCGCCAGCTTCGATGGAGGCGTCGGTGGGATACTACCCTGACTGTGCTGACATTCTAACCTCGAACCGTGATCCGGTTCAGGAACAGTGTCAGGTGGGCAGTTTGACTGGGGCGGTCGCCTCCTAAACAGTAACGGAGGCGCCCAAAGGTTCCCTCAGAATGGTTGGAAATCATTCGAAGAGTGCAAAGGCATAAGGGAGCTTGACTGCGAGACCTACAAGTCGAGCAGGGACGAAAGTCGGGCTTAGTGATCCGGTGGTTCCGCATGGAAGGGCCATCGCTCAACGGATAAAAGCTACCCTGGGGATAACAGGCTTATCTCCCCCAAGAGTCCACATCGACGGGGAGGTTTGGCACCTCGATGTCGGCTCATCGCATCCTGGGGCTGAAGTAGGTCCCAAGGGTTGGGCTGTTCGCCCATTAAAGCGGTACGCGAGCTGGGTTCAGAACGTCGTGAGACAGTTCGGTCCCTATCCGTCGCGGGCGTAGGAAATTTGAGAGGAGCTGTCCTTAGTACGAGAGGACCGGGATGGACACACCGCTGGTGTACCAGTTGTTCCGCCAGGAGCATCGCTGGGTAGCTACGTGTGGACGGGATAAGTGCTGAAAGCATCTAAGCATGAAGCCCCCCTCAAGATGAGATTTCCCATGGAGTTAATCCAGTAAGACCCCTTAGAGATGATGAGGTTGATAGGTCTGGTGTGGAAGCGTGGTGACACGTGGAGCTGACAGATACTAATCGGTCGAGGACTTATCCAAATTATTCTTGACACATGTTTACGGAAACCACGCTAAGTTCGCGACGTCCTGTCGCAACGCCTGGTACCCACGTCCTGTGGGCATTATCTAGTTTTGAGAGAACCACTCTCAAACATTTACAAAGAGGATCGAACAGTTCGAGAAAGCAACGAAGTGAATGCCCGGAGCGTATCAAGCATACGTGAGGACATGAACAAGGAAGCTGACGAAGAAATGTGAAGATCATCTGAAGTAAATCATAGTCTGGTGGCGATAGCAAAGAGGTCACACCCGTTCCCATGCCGAACACGGTCGTTAAGCTCTTTTGCGCCGATGGTAGTTGGGGGCTTCCCCCTGTGAGAGTAGGACGTTGCCAGGCAGTAATATTATTCCACAGTAGCTCAGTGGTAGAGCAATCGGCTGTTAACCGATCGGTCGTAGGTTCGAGTCCTACCTGTGGAGCCAATTAGGAGAGCTGTCCGAGTTGGCCGAAGGAGCACGATTGGAAATCGTGTAGGCGGTGTAAAACCGTCTCGAGGGTTCGAATCCCTCGCTCTCCGCCAGATGATTTTTGATTAATAGATTGGCCCGTTGGTCAAGCGGTTAAGACACCGCCCTTTCACGGCGGTAACACGGGTTCGAATCCCGTACGGGTCACCAATTATACATACTTATTTTCTGCGATGGAGGATTAGCTCAGCTGGGAGAGCACCTGCCTTACAAGCAGGGGGTCGGCGGTTCGAGCCCGTCATCCTCCACCATTTCAATAACTTATAAGTATATTTTAACGACGCGGGGTGGAGCAGTTCGGTAGCTCGTCGGGCTCATAACCCGAAGGTCGGAGGTTCAAATCCTTCCCCCGCAACCAAAATGGTCCGGTAGTTCAGTTGGTTAGAATGCCTGCCTGTCACGCAGGAGGTCGCGGGTTCGAGTCCCGTCCGGACCGCCATTTTTACAAATTAGGCTTGGTAGCTCAGTCGGTAGAGCAATGGACTGAAAATCCATGTGTCGGCGGTTCGATTCCGTCCCAAGCCACCATTTATTTTAACTGAAATTATTTATTGAGTATTGACTAAACAATAGATGATGATGTATTATTGTTATTGTTGTTTGGAGGGGTAGCGAAGTGGCTAAACGCGGCGGACTGTAAATCCGCTCCCTCAGGGTTCGGCGGTTCGAATCCGTCCCCCTCCACCATTTATATAGGGGCATAGTTTAAAGGTAGAACAGAGGTCTCCAAAACCTCCGGTGTGGGTTCAATTCCTACTGCCCCTGCCAATATATTATTACGGCGATTGTGGCGAAGTGGTTAACGCACCGGATTGTGATTCCGGCATTCGTGGGTTCAATTCCCATCAGTCGCCCCATTTTTATTTTTGGGCTATCGCCAAGCGGTAAGGCAACGGATTTTGATTCCGTCATGCGTAGGTTCGAATCCTGCTAGCCCAGCCATTTTTTTGCGGAAGTAGTTCAGTGGTAGAACACCACCTTGCCAAGGTGGGGGTCGCGAGTTCGAATCTCGTCTTCCGCTCCATTTTTTTGTTTAATTGAGGCGGCATAGCCAAGTGGTAAGGCACGGGTCTGCAAAACCCTTATCCCCGGTTCAAATCCGGGTGCCGCCTCCAATGATTTTCTGCCGTGCCGGGGTGGTGGAATTGGCAGACACACAGGACTTAAAATCCTGCGGTAGGTGACTACCGTGCCGGTTCAAGTCCGGCCCTCGGCACCATATATTGCGCCCTTAGCTCAGCTGGATAGAGTGTTTGACTACGAATCAAAAGGTCGGGAGTTCGAATCTCTCAGGGCGCACCATTTTTTTATGCCGGTGTGGCGGAATTGGCAGACGCGCACGACTCAAAATCGTGTTCCTTCTGGAGTGTCGGTTCGACCCCGACCACCGGTACTTGAATAAATTAATTAGAATCGTTAATCGCTACTATGTAGGCGGTTTTTTTTATTTGTCTCTAAACCTGTCAAATTGGAATTTAATAAGATCGGCCATGTAAAGGATATTTGAAGATCAGGTCCGCAAAGGGCGAGATCTTAATTTGAGCAGGAGTCATGAATCGTAACTGTAATTGGTTACGTTTTTTTAGTTTGCGGAACTGAAGTCAAGGTTATTGGCATATATGCATACTATTTGATAGAATTTCATATACGTTTAAAGTAGTAGGAGGGATCACATTGGATAAGAAAAATCATATCGAATATAAAGAGCCTAAAAAGATATTAACTCCTACTAGTGGTTTTTTACATGGGTATACTCACTCCCTAAACCCCTACACAGGTTGTCTATTTGGTTGTTCATATTGTTATGTGAGACAAAGCCCAGTAGGATTATTTCGGAAAGAGGAGTGGGGTAGTTGGGTAGATGTAAAGCAAGGAATAAAAGAAAAATTAACTCGTGAAATGACTAATATAAGAAAGAAAAATAAACAGGTAACCATTTTCATGTCTTCTGCTACAGATCCATATCAATCAATTGAATACAAAGAAAATGTGACGAGAGCTTTATTAGAAGCAATGATTGAATCGCCACCTGATTTTCTCTTTGTTCAAACGCGTAGCCCGCTAATTACGAGAGATATCGACCTGTTTTTAAAATTGAAAGATTGCCTGCGAATTAGTATAACGGTTGAAACAGATAGGGATACGATACGTAAAACATTCTCTCCATCTGCACCTCCAATTCAGGCAAGGTTAAAAGCTATACGAGAACTCCGAGAACACCATTTACCAGTCCAAGTGGCCATAGCTCCTGTTCTTCCTTTTTCAGAGGAATTTCCTGAGACTTTATCTCAACTTGTAGATCGAATTGTTATTGATGATTTCTATACAGGTGATGGTAGTAACGGTAAGAGAACCGAGAGACTTAAGATTAAAGAATTGTACTCGGAAGATGAGAAAGAGAGATGGTATGGAAAAAGGACACATGAATATGCCTACGAACAAATGAAAAAAGCTTTTTCAACAGAACAGATTTTATTTAGCAAAGAAGGATTTATGCCTTATTAACCATAGCTTTCTTAAAGCAACCGTAAAAGGTTGCTTCTCTTATTTTAAGAGACATTACTATTTGACCTTATACCCATATAGGTATATAATATTGGTTATATACAACTGAAATTAGATAATAAACTAATGAGTAAGGGGGCTTAGGTATGTCCAAACAAGAAAAGAACACATGTAACACTACACATTGAGGCATAACAAAGAGTAAGACAGACGGTGAGAAGCAACTAAAATCAAAACCACCTATATGACCGGCTGTTTACTTATGGTTCCTGGTAGGAGCTATCTTTGTTATTTACAACACTGGGTTATATTTTTTGGGGTTCTTTTAATACACGAATGAATAGAGCGCAACCTCTTATTAGGTAGATGAACTATAAGAGGTTGCACTAGTTCGGAGGGTCTTATGAATCAAACGAATGAATCAAAATATATTCAGCAGCATTTAGCGAATGAACGAACATATTTAGCGTGGATTAGAACAGCCATTGCTATTATTGGAATAGGCTTTTTGGCAACAACACTGCATTTTAACACACCGTTGCACGAATATATGGATAACGCACTTGCAATGTTTATTAGTGGGTTTTCACTAGTCTTAGGACTTTTAACGATCATTTTAGCCACCTATATTTATTTTCGTAATCGAAAAACCATTAATACTCAAACTTTTCATTCGTCTTTTAAAATTATTGTTTATATGACTGTGGTCGTTTTTATGATTCTGATATTATTTATGGTATATTACTCTGTTTTATTATTAAATACGTAAATTGATACTTGGTACGGTATCAAAATGAGGTGTTATGATGGCGATCGTTTTCATACTTTGGTTACTAGTAACCATGTATGTTCTATATAAAAGATATGTTCCTGTATTTGGCTTGAATTGTAGTGAGCTTGAAAAAGTAAGACAAAAAGATGACATCCTCCTACTCGATGTTCGTGACTTTCCAGTTGCCCATAAGTTAACTGTGGGAGGAACTATAAATATTCCATTAGCCTATTTAAAAAGACATTATGATCAGATTGAAGGGGAAACTGTATTTCTAATTGGGTCAGAGAAATTTGAAATCAATATGACTACACGCTTTTTAAAGCGAAAAGGCATTAAAGTAGCAGGCTTTACGATTAAGAATGATCTCAACCGACATGATTGCAAAGAAAAACGTGAGCCGTATGGAGTATAGTCAACAACACTTGAGGTGAGATTGATGATGAAAAGTCCATGAGTAGAAACTCTTACTGGAGTTGTGTACAACTCATTAAACAAGAAGATGATTACTAATGGTTGTTCTCTTAGTCAACGAGAAGAAAAGTCAGTAATTTTAACTTTTGACGATGGGCCTAGTAAGTATTTAGAGGATTTTCTTGATGTTCTAGCCTCAGAACAAATCGAGGCTATGTTTTTTTTCCAAACACGGCTGCTTCACCATAAGAGACCATGGAACCGCCTATTAGAAGAAGGGCATGTGATTGGTGCTCATACACACAGACATCCTAATCTTTCTACATTACAGGCAATTGATCAAAGAAGAGAAATTGAAACAAGTAAACACCAAATCGAGAAGATTACTGGTCAAACAGTTAAGTATTTCAGACCGCCTTTTGGCCAGTTTAATGAAGAAACGTTGAATGTCCTATCTGATCTACAGTTGGAGATGGTGATGTGGGATGTAGCTTCTTTTGATTGGCTATTTAAAGGAGAGGCACTACGAATTATTGATATGGTTAAAAAACGTGTAAGAAACGGCTCGATTGTTCTTTTACACGAGCTTGAACAAACTTTACGTATTCTACCACTTTTAATTAAGGAACTTAAAGAGGAAGGGTACTCATTTAAAGTATTATAATAATGGTACAGTAGATGAACCTGCTGAGAAAATAGGGGGAAGTAAGATGGAATTAGTTATTCAAGGAGTGTTTATTGCTTTTGTTGTTTGGTTTGTCGTGAAGCGTATCTTGCCGGCTCAAGGCGTTAAACAAATTACGACTGATCAATTAAAAGGCGAGTTAAATCGCAAGAGTATACAACTTATTGATGTGAGAACACCGATGGAATATAAAGGTCGTAACATAAAGCAAGCGAAAAATATTCCACTTAACGAAATTAAGCAGCGCCAAAATGAACTCTCTAAAGATAAAGAAGTAATGGTCATTTGCCAAAGCGGGATGAGAAGTAATAAAGCATGTGGTACTTTAAAGAAATTAGGTTATTCACATGTAACCAATGTGAAAGGTGGAATGTCTGCTTGGAGAGGATAAGTAGGCCCTAAAAAGACTAGAGCACATATGTGTTCTAGTCTTTTTTGTTCAGTGGGAATGTTATCGTTACGAGTGTACCTTTGCCAACTTCACTTACATATTTAATCTTACCCCCGTGAGCTTCTACAATTTTAAAGCTAACAGTGAGGCCTAATCCAGTTCCCTTTTCTTTTTCAGAATAGAAAGGTTCACCTAATCGTTTAATTCGTTCTTCACGAATTCCTTGGCCATTATCGTGAATGTTTAATGTGACGGATTCCTTTTGCTTTAAAACTCCGATTGTTATATTAGTAGCCTCAGCTTCAATTGAGTTTTTGATAATGTTTATGAGTAGTTGCTTTAACTGATTTGGTTCACAATCTAAGAGCAGCGGATCCTCTGTTATATTCAAGTCTACAGTGACACCATGTAAGTTCATTTCGGACTCAAGCAACGTTAGTACATCTTTTATTGAATCATTGATATTCTTTTTTGAAAAAGTAATTTCTTGTGGTCTTGATAAGACAAGTAATTCGCTCACAATCGTATTAATTCTCTCTAATTCATCTAACATAATCTTATGAATAAAGTTTTCCTTTTGGCTTTCTGATTGAAACATCTGGACGAACCCTTTTAAAGAGGTGAGAGGATTTCTAATTTCATGAGCAATTCCAGCGGCAAGTTCACCAATAACTGCAAGTTTTTCAGTCGTTTTTAATTTTTCTTCAGTTTCTAAAATTTGAGTAATATCATTAGCATAGCCGATTATTCCTGTAATGTTATCGTCAATAATAATAGGAACTAAAGCAAAATGAACGACTACTTTTTTTTCTTGTTTATGACAAATATGAACTTCATGATCACGTTTTGCTTTCTTTTCTTTCACAACTGCTCTAAATGATTGATAGATTCGTTCTTTATCTTGCTCACAAATATATTGAAAGATCGGCTTGCCAATAGCTTCATGATTTTGATAGTTGGTGAGTGGTTCGAATTTAGGGTTTAGATCGGTAATAGACCCGCATAAATCGACCATAAAGACTAGTTCAGGATTGTATTTAAAAAGCGATTTGTACTTTAACTCACTTTCCTTTAACTGCTGCTCTGCTTGCTTACGTTGTGTTATATCTCTTCCAA
Organism: Alkalihalophilus sp. As8PL; assembly: GCF_040939795.1. GTDB lineage: Bacteria > Bacillota > Bacilli > Bacillales > Bacillaceae_D > Alkalihalophilus > Alkalihalophilus lindianensis. Next base: position 1,327,648 of record NZ_CP162551.1, on the reverse strand, counting down.
TTACGACTAACCCTTTTCGTTCATTATTTTGTTTAAATAAAGGGACCTTAATCGTATCGAATGTTTTTTCTGATCCATTCGGTAAAGGGATCACTTCTTCACAACGTGTAACTGTACCAGTTTTCCACGTCTCTTCATCAGATTCCATACAATAATTGAGAGCATCGTAGTAAAAGTCTGTATAATGTGCAAGCTCTGCATCCGTTTTTCCTCGGTAATCGACCCCTTCTAATTGAAAGAGTTTTAATCCAAAATCATTTGATTCGATCCACCGACCTTCTCCGTCTTTGAAGTTTACAAAGTCTACCATTGAATTAATGAGGGTATTAAGTTTCTCTTTTTCATTTTTTATGAGTTCTACTTCTTCTTTTTTACCTAAGGCGTAGTAAATAAATAAGCCAGTTAAAATAACAAAAGTAATCCCTTTGAATTTCTGGATATTAAGGTAGGTGTCTAAATCAAGTTGTAAGACTAAATAGTCGGTTGCAACGATCCAGAGTACACCTAGAATAATATATAGAATCAACATCTTCTTTTTATAGTTCATGTAACAGTCGCCTTCTCTCTTTTCTTAGTAAAGACAAAAAAGCTTTTGTATAGTCTATTTGACCTTAATCATACCGAGATAAGTATTGAAAAACAATACTTTTTAGTTTTCTAAAGAAATCCATATTTTATGAAGAATGTTTCTATCTAACAATAACTATCAATAAAATTATTATTTTTAATTCTAAGATGAAGATGACTTAACAGTATAGATTAATAAATTTAAAATCGATTCTTTCGATCCATTATCTATGCCCTACGTAGTGTAACAGTTTGGTAAATTGACCCTAAAATCTGTAATTGTAAGTTAATTTAGGCTATACCAAATTAACAAAAATGAATGCTAGACTTATAACGAATGGTAAAAAGTGTCGAATAAAGGCATGATTGGAATATCGATTAAGGTTTCAAAGGAGGTTGGGGCATTGCCATTCATATTACAATTTAATGGAGGGTAAATTAATGAGCACATTCAATTCAGTTCATTGGAAAAAGTTGATGGCTGCTGTACTTTGTTTAGTTCTGCTAACCGTTCCTTTTTCGTTTAATCAAATTCAAGCTGAGCAATCTGATGCTAATCTAGTAGATTTACAGATTCTTTATACAAATGATATTCATGCAAGTATTGATGGTTTTGGAAAAGCGGCAGCTTATATAAAAGAACAACGTCAAGATAAGGACTATTCCTTGTATTTAGATGCAGGGGATATCTTTAGTGGGAATCCTGTAGTGGACTTAAATTATGGAAAGCCGATTATTGACATCTTGAATCTTGCAGGTCTTGATGCCATGACGATTGGGAATCATGAATTTGATTATGGACAAGAAGTATTTGCTGAGCGTATGAGTGAGTCTAATTTTCCTTGGCTTGCTGCAAATATGGATGTATTTGATGCTGGCATTCCTATTGAGCAACCTAAACCATATGAGATCTTAGATGTAAACGGAGTAGACGTTGCGGTCTTTACCCTAACTCAAGCACCTCCATCAACAGCTCCTGCGGGGATCGTTGGCATTGAGTTTGATCCTGATTACGCAGCTGTGGCAACGTATTATCAAGAGGAACTTGAAGCCAACGCTGATATTATTGTCGCTTTGACTCATATCGGAAATGCTGATGATCGTCGCCTAGCAGAGGAAGTGGATTACTTCGATGTAATTATTGGTGGGCACAGTCATACTCTCCTTAACTCTCCAGTTGTAGTGAACGGTACACCTATCGTTCAAACGAATGGCAACCTTAATTTTGTTGGGAATTTAACTCTCCAACTTGATACTGAAACAGAAGAAGTCGTTTTAACAGAAGGCTTTCTTCAAAACGTAAGTCAATTAACAAATGTTGATCAAGACGTTCAAGCTATTATTGATGAATACAATGATGAAATGGATGAACTATTAGGTGAAGTCATTGGCCATTCAGATACAGGGTTATCAAGAGATGGTCGTTATGAGCATGATGCTCCTCTTGGGAACTTCTGGACTGATGCTATGAGTGCATATGCAGATACAGATTTTGCGATCACAAACAACGGTGGGATTCGCGATAGTATCTCTGCTGGTGAAATAACAGTTGGTGATATTTATGCGATTGAGCCATTTGCCAATGAAATTATGGTCTATGAAATGACAGGACACGCGATTAAAGATGTGCTAGCATTCTCTTATTCTCGTGGAGACCGTAACCAAATCGACTTGCAAGTCTCTGGTTTAGAATATGAGATTGTCGCAGGTCCAGTTGGAAATCTGTTAGATGTTAAGCTAACAAAAGATGGACAAGCTCTTGATTTGGATGAGCGTTACTCGATTGCTGTTCCTGACTATATTGGAACGGGTGGTTCTGGTTATGAGTTTGAAGGAACGATAACTGATCCTTTAGTGGGTCAAATGACTTCAGCTATGATTGAATACGCAAAAGAACTAACGGCTAATGGAGAAGCAATTAATTATGTACGAGAAGGCCGTATTAAGATTACGATCGACCCAAGTGGTCCGATGCCTGGTGAGGTTATTGGAACAACCGAAAATGGTCTTTTCTCAACGAATAAGAAGCTTGCTGATGTTGGAATGGGAAATCTTTATACAGATGCGATTCGTTATAAGGCAGATGCTGATATTGCCCTACTAAATGGATCATCAGTAAATGGTGAAATTCCAGCGGGTTACATTACAGATAAGCAAATTGAAGCCCTTGATCGTTTTGCTAATGAAGTAGTGGTGGTTGAAGCAACGGGTGCTAAAATGAAGGAAGTCATCCTTTCTCAATCTAGTTACCACCGTGGCGTAGATTTGCAAGTGTCAGGTCTTCACTATCAATTAATTCCAGCTGAAGATGGTTCTAGCATGCAAGATGTTTTATTGTTTAATGAAGATGGGACAGAGCTTGATCTTGATGCAACTTACACGGTTGCTTACAACGATTATATGCATGGTCAAAGTTTTTACCGTTTAAATGAATCGACTCTTTCTCAATCAGAGGGAACCGTTTGGGAAGCAACGGTGGAATACATTAAGAATCAAGAAGAGTCAATTGATTATACAGAAGGTACACGTATTTCTATTGAAGGGGTAGACCTTCCGGATGGAGACCGCTTTGTAACGGTTGCTGAAGCTATTTCGAGTAATACAGGGATAGCTACTGTACGTGGTTATATTGTAGGTTCAATTAATTCTAGTCAAGTGGTGTTAGGAGACGGTACACACGCTCCTTCTAATCTACTATTAGCAGATGACCCAAATGAGACTGATCGAGCGAAGATGTTACCTGTACAATTACCGAGTGGGAACACGGTTCGAACAGGATTAAACTTAGTTTCTCATCCTGGTCATGTAGGCAAATATGTGTCGATTACAGGTTCTCTTGAAACTTATTTCAGTACACCAGGTATGAGAGATCCTTCTGCTTTCACTTTTGAAGAAGATACAGTAGAGGAGCCTGGGGATGAAGAAGAGCAACCAGGAGATTCTTTATCTGTTCTTGATGCCCTAAGTCAAGCTGAAGGAGAAGTCAAAGTAACAGGCTATGTGGTAGGGAATGCTCGTTCTAAAAACCATGTTGCCCTAGCTCCGAGCTTCTATGATGATCTAAGTGTATTAATTGCAGATGATCCGAACGAAACAAATACTCAAAACATGATGATCATTCAACTCGCTCCACAAGATCGTAAGGCATTTGGGCTCGTATCAAATCCTTCCCTCCACGGTGAGCAAGTAACAGTAGAGGGTGAACGTGATCAGTTTAAAGGCTTTGAAGCCGTTAAACATCCAGCGTTTAATTAATTTCTAATTAGAGAACATTGCCGTGCGCAATGTTCTTTTTGCGTTTGACCTGAAGCTAATGAGTGATGCATAGACATTAAATATAAGAAAAGGGAGGGGAATCATGTGAATATATCGATATTGCCTGTGGATATTGTTACCCGCCATTTGATCAAGCCAAGGTTAGATGTATATTATCCGCAACTTGTAGGCTTAGTGGATCATAAGGTTGAACGAAAACTAAATGAACGAATTTATCAGCAAGTTGAAACGATGATTAAAAAGCAGGGCTTTTATGAAAATCCTGAAACCGAAATTACAGGAGGATACGAAATTAAAACCAATGAGCGCAACATTGTGAGCTTAACAAATAGTCACTATTCTTATTCTGGTGGTGCTCATGGACTTACTATTTTACGTTCACTAACCATGAATGTTCAAACTGGGAAGGTCTATCGCTTAAAGGAGCTGTTTAACCGAGGTGCACCCTATGTAGAGCGAGTGAATAATATCATTCGGGAACAAATTAAAAAGCGTGATCTTCCCCTCTTATCACCCTTTCAAGGTATCGCGCCGAATCAATATTTTTATCTAGCTGATAAAGCATTAGTTATTTATTTTCAATTGTATGATCTCGTACCTTACGCATTTGGGATTCCTTATTTTGTGATTTCAGTCTATGAGATTCAAGATATTATCGATGAAGACGGTCCATTAGGGCAAATGATCTATTAAGAATCTTCCCCTCTTTTTAAGCTGTCGGTTTAAAGCGTTTTGTGAAAAGGAACAGAAAGAGTATATGTCGAATACTAACTTGGTGAAGAAAAAAGAGGGGATGATTTTATGAAAATGTTAATTGATGGTTCGTTGGTTGGGGAGGATCTAGACGTAATTGAGGTCACGAATCCTGCCACTGGCGATCAAGTAGGTACGGCCCCAAATGGAGGGGAGAAGGAAGCGAAAGACGCAGTGGATGCTGCACATAAAGCTTTTAAAACGTGGTCGAAGAAAACAGCAAACGAACGAAGTAAAGTGCTTATGAATTGGTTCCGTAAAATTGAAGAGGCAGCGGAAGAGCTAGCTGAGATCATGACAAAAGAACAAGGAAAGCCTTTGAAAGAAGCTAGAGGTGAAATTAGCTATGCTAACTCATTTATTGAATGGTATGCAGAGGAAGGAAAGCGAATCTACGGTGAAACGATTCCTGCTTCAGCAGAGAATAAACGAATCTTTGTTCAACGCCAAGCAGTAGGAGTGGTTGCAGCTATTACGCCTTGGAATTTTCCCGCAGCCATGATTACAAGAAAAGTAGCTCCAGCTCTTGCTGCAGGCTGTACGGTTGTTGTGAAACCAGCTGAACAAACTCCTTTAACGGCACTTCGTTTAGGAGAATTGGCTGTAGCAGCTGGAGTACCAGAGGGTGTTATTAATATTGTCACCGGCGATGCAAAAAAGATTGCTGGTGTATGGCAAGAGGATTCTCGTGTACGTAAATTAACGTTCACAGGGTCCACTGAAGTAGGAAAGATTCTAATGGAAGGTGCTTCTAAGACAATGAAGAAGATCTCATTGGAATTGGGAGGTCAAGCACCATTCATCGTCATGGATGATGCGAACCTCGATTCTGCTGTTTCTCATTTCGTTGCTTCGAAGTATCGCAATGCGGGGCAAACATGCGTATGTGCTAATCGAATTTATGTACATGAAGATGTTGTTGATCAGTTTGTGGAAAAAGCGAAGGAAGCTGTTTCTGAACTTAAAGTCGGTAATGGGCTTGAAGAAGGTGTCGATCTTGGTCCGTTGATTGATGAAGGTGCTGTGCAAAAGGTACGTGAGCACATTAAAGATGCCAAAGAAAAAGGAGCAGAAGTTGTGTTTGGAGGAGAAGAGGCAGAGGGTCAATTCTTTGGTCCAACTGTATTACGTGGAGTCACTGAAGAGATGAAATGTATGAGGGAAGAGACATTTGGTCCTCTTGCTCCCATTTCGACTTTTAAAACAGAAGAGGACGTTATCCAACGGGCGAACGGCACTCCATTTGGATTAGCGACTTATTTGTTCACACGAGATATTGGAAAGGCTGTGCGCTTAAGTGAAGAGCTGGAATTCGGTATTGTTGGGATTAATGACGGCTTACCATCTGTTCCACAAGCGCCATTTGGGGGCTTTAAAGAGAGTGGATTAGGACGTGAGGGTGGTCATCATGGGATGGATGAATTCTTAGAGGTGAAATACATTTCACTTGCTTTTGAATAAGAGAAAAGGGTGCTCAGATGAAGAGCACCCTTTTTGTTGAAGAAAGAAACGAGTTTGAGGCATCCCTCAAACTCGTTAGATCTTATTTTAAGAATGAACGTAACATCCAGTTGTGTTTTTCAAGTGATTGGTGAATCGCAAGTAACATATCAGCTGTTGTTTCATCTCCAAGAGAATCAGCAGCATCCATACCTTCTTTTAATTCATCAATTAACGTAGTGAAATCTTGAGATAAATCGCTGACCATTTCTTCAGCTGAAAGACCAGACTTTGCTTCTTCAATAGAAGATATCTCTAAAAACTCTTTCATTGTCGCAACTGGGTGACCTTTAAGAGCTAATAATCTCTCTGCTAACTCATCAATATACGTAGAAGACTCGTTGTAGAGCTCCTCAAATTTTGTGTGTAATGTAAAGAATTGTGGACCTTTTACATACCAGTGATAATTATGTAGTTTTACAAAAAGAACACTCCAGTTGGCAATTTGTTTGTTTAGAATGACTGAAACTTTATCTTGACTCATAATGTAACATCGTCCTCTCTTTGTAATAGTCTCTTTATACATACCCATAATACCGTGCTACTAAACATAAGAACAAGAATTTTTTCCAATGTTTAGGAATTTCACGAATGGATCACAGATTCTTGCAGGACTTCTCCGCCGTGAACTTGAGTAAACATTGAAGCTACTGCTTGAACAAGTTGTTCAGCTTCTGCAACCTCCATTGAAGGCTTTAAATAGATCAGTTGTATAGCTGAAGTGGTAAGCTCTGACACACTTGTTCTTTTAGAGTCGACAATCGGGCTACCAAAAGGACCGAGTTGATCTATCGTAATCAATTTTCCTTTCATATCATTGTATCGACCATTCACACCCTCGTAGCCATCACCTTCTTGACCGAGTTTTACAGAAAGGTCCCCCTTCAACTTAGTTCGATCATAAATGCCAAACGGTACTTGATATTGAAGGGAAAAGAAAGTGTTAAGGTCAACAGCTGATTGAAGGGAAGACAGGAAATTGCCTTTTTTTATTCGACGTAAAAGAGCTTCATGAGAAGGACGATATTTAGAAGGATCGATCTTTAATGTCTTGAAAGCCTCTCTCCACTCTTTGACTCCGTGAAATTCAGTTAGTTCTTTCTCATCTAAATCCATTTGTAATGTTTCTTGAAAAAATTGTAAACGCCCTTTTAACATTTGAGGTGAATCACTAATCGCGATAGAATGGTATGATATAAGGCCAAGCTTAAACGTAGGGATCACGGAAGTTATGCTTGGATCAATTTGAACTGTTAACATAGGACTACCTCCACCAATAGTTTTGTACGTATTGTAGCATAAAGGTGGAATTGGTAGAAGAAAGGTGATGGGGCATGATACTCGCCCAATTAAAAGAAGAACTAATTGCATATAGTAAGACTATCGGAGTTGATAAAATCGGTTTCACGACCGCCGATCCTTTTTTGACTTTAAAAGACCGGCTTCTTACTCAACAAGAACTAGGCTATCAATCTGGTTTTGAAGAGCCTGATATAGAAAAACGGGTATACCCTAATCGAAATTTAGAGGAGGCTAGGACGATTATTTCGATTGCACTAGCTTATCCTTCAAAGATGAAAGGTGCTCCCAAAAATACGAAAGAGGAGCGTAGAGGCATATTTTGTCGGGCTTCTTGGGGTCAAGATTATCATGATGTATTGCGAGATCGCTTAAAAAAGATTGAGCAATTTTTACAAGATAAGATTCCGGATGCAAAAACAATATCGATGGTTGATACAGGTGCACTTTCTGATCGAGAAGTTGCTAGTAGAGCAGGTATTGGGTGGAGTGGGAAAAATTGTGCCATTATCACACCTGAGTTTGGCAGCTATGTATACTTAGGTGAGGTCGTTACTACAATTCCCTTTGAAGCTGATATACCGCTAACGGATCAATGTGGCACATGTAATAAATGTGTCGAGGCTTGCCCGACTGATGCACTCGTTCAAGGGGGGCAATTAAACTCTCAAGCTTGTATCGCTTATTTAACACAAACAAAGGGATTTCTTCCTGAACAATATAGAGAAAAACTGGGGAACCGTTTGTATGGATGTGATACATGTCAGCAGGTGTGTCCTGAAAATAAGGGGAAAGACTTTCATCACCACCCTGAAATGGAAGCTGACCCAGAGATAGCAAAACCCCTTCTTAAGCCGCTTCTAACGATTAGTAATCGTGAGTTTAAAGAGAAGTTTGGTCACGTCTCGGGCTCTTGGAGAGGAAAAAAACCAATTCAACGAAATGCGATCATTGCATTAGCACATTTTAAAGATGTATCAGCATTGCCGATTTTGGCAGATCTTTTGAAAAATGACCCTCGTCCAGTCATTCGTGGAACGGCTGCATGGGCAATTGGAAAGATTAGTCGAAACAGCGCGAATAGATGTAAGGAAGAGGAAAATAGGCTTGTATTAGCGAAAGAGCGCGAAAAAGACGATGAAGTGCTCTGTGAAATCGAAAAAGCGCTAAATATGCTTGAAAATGAAAATCGAATGATTGGTAAAAATACCTAATTATAAGGTAAGATGATGAAAACTGGACAGTTGGAAGGAAGGGCTAACATGGCAACGCAATCAAGGCTTTTTGTTAATGAAATGGATAGTCCACTTGGTACGCTTACAATCGTTGCAACAAACCGTGGCGTTTGTCATATTCACTTCGGTGAGCTTAATACGTGTACGGCAGCTCTTAAGGCTAGGTTACGAAAGCAAGGTATCACAGGCGAATTTGTTCAATGTGAAGATACTTTGAAAACAGTGTGTGAACAATTACAGGATTATTTTAATGGGGACAGAGTAGATTTTGATGTTCCTCTTGATCTTGCTGGCACTCCTTTTCAACAGAAGGTTTGGGGTGCTTTAAAAGAGATCCAATATGGTGAAACACGTTCTTATAAACAAGTAGCTGAATTAATTGGAGCGCCGAAAGCGGTTCGTGCTATTGGTGGAGCCAATAATCAGAACCCCGTACCGATTATCGTTCCTTGCCACCGTGTGATTGGCAGTAACGGTGCAATGGTCGGCTATGGTGGAGGATTAGATAAAAAAGAATTGTTACTAAGTCTCGAGGGAGCAATCGAGAAAATTTCTTAATAGATAAAATAAAGCCTCTTTATTAAGGGGCTTTTTGTTTTGGAGTGGAATGAAGTACAAGGGTTGCATCATAAAATGAAGCAGGTAAGAAGTGTGGGCGAGGTGAGCAGATGGAGAAACGCTTGGTTCAACCGATCCATGAGTTGATTGAGAGAAAAAACGAGAGATATGTCCAGCTTACACATTTTAATGAGGAGCGAGACCAAGACCAAACTTCAATCATTGAAAGCGATGAAGATTATGGCAGGTGGGTCCGTGGACATGATTCACTAAAAAAGCGTGGAGGCGAGATCATTCGTTCTAAAGCTGCGGGAACGATTTTACGTAAACAACAAATCGGCGATAAAGAAATCGTTGATTATGTGGTGAAATATGAGCAATTTATCAAGATTAAAAAGAAAATCCATTCAACTGAAATGGTTGAAGAGCGTCGTGCCATTTTCGAAAAAGAAGTTTTGAAAGAGGATAAGGAGAGGATAGTTAAAAAACAAACTAAGGAGGAGAAAGTAGAGTCTTCACCATTGACGTTTTTAGATACTAGAGAGCTAACAGGGCATCGATCTAACTATAATCGACTAGAGGCAGTAAAATACGCCGAGCGTTGGTGGAATGATTATAATCCAGCATATAAGAAGTTCAAGGATAACTGTACCAATTATATCTCTCAATGCCTTAGAGCTGGAGGTGCCCCAATGACTGGAGGGGGGAATCGGGCAAGTGGATGGTGGCTGCAAAAGAATAATTGGAGCTACAGTTGGTCAGTGGCGCATTCTTTTCGCTGGTATTTAAGCGGAGCCAAAACGGGCTTAAAAGGAGTAGAGCGGGAACGTGCTCGTGACCTCGTAGTTGGAGATGTGATTTGTTATGATTTTAATGGGGACGGCAGATGGCAGCATACTACCATTGTGGTGGCTAAAGATGGTAACGGGGAACCATTAGTAAATGCGCAAACAACGAATAGTCGAATGCGTTACTGGGCTTATGAGGATTCAACAGCATGGACGCCTAACATCAAATATAAATTTTTTCATATTGTAGTGTAGTTGAATAAGTCGAACCGTCTGTCTTCTGACAGGCGGTTTGTTGTTTGATCATAGAGACGTAAGTGGTATACTATTAGTTATGTAAAAATGGTTAATTGAAAGTCGTTAACTGAAAATGAAAATGTAGAAATAGAGGTGTGCCATTTGGGTTTACATATTGTTCTTTACCAGCCTGAGATTCCAGCAAACACCGGAAACATCGCTAGAACTTGCGCAGGTACAAATACTTCCTTACATTTAATTCGACCACTTGGATTTTCAACAGATGATAAAATGCTCAAACGAGCTGGATGTGACTACTGGCCAAGTGTTGATATTCATTATTATGATTCACTTGAAGAGTTATTTGAGACATATAAGGACGGCGAATTTTATTTTATAGAAACGGTCGGCACAAAGAATTTTAGTGAATTTGATTATTCAAATGATAAGAAAGATCATTTCTTTGTATTTGGTCGTGAGACGACAGGCATTCCTCAAGACATTATTGACCGTAATCTTGAGCGTTGCTTCCGGATTCCTCAGACTGACAAAGTACGTTCGTTAAATGTCTCAAACACAGCTGCAATTGTTATCTATGAAGCGATTCGTCAACAAGGCTTTAAAGGATTATCGTAAAACGAAAATCGACCGTACTCCAAGAGTACGGTCGATTTTTGTTAGTTCTTATGTGGATTGTCTTCGTAGCCAGCTGCAAAAATTGCCGCTAAAAATGCTACACAGACACCAAGGATTAGGATTGTACCCATGATTATTCCTCCTTGTGAGTCAACATTAGTTTCTATTATAAAGCAAGTTGTTGGAGAATGAAATAAAAGCAGGACAAAATGTTTGTCAAGCTTATGACGCTCATGTTATTTTTTCGTTTGGCTTGCAACGCACAATGAAACCGTTATACTAAAAGGGAGCGAATGACAAAGGAGGAATTTAGATGTATGTTGTAATGAACGAATTACATGTTCCAAAACAAGCCAAAGACCATCTTTCCAGCCGTTTTGGCAATGCTGCTGAGAACATGAAGAAAGTTCCAGGGTGTCTAGAATTTATGTTTTTAGGAAATGAAGATGAAGATGGAAAGCAAGTGGTCTTCACTAAGTGGGAAACAAAAGAACATTATGAAGAATGGTTACATAGTGATGCCTTTAAGAATGCACATAAAGAAAAGCGTGAATCAAAGGAAAAAGGACCGACAACAGGAAACGAATTAAATGCCTACACGGTCATTCATCAATCCTAAACAGCAGGCTAACCTGCTGTTTTTCTTTTGAATCGTTTGTTTATAAAAGAGATAGGAGACGTATGTTAGATGTCTAACCGTTATATTACTAGTCATTTCCCTCTAATATCCATCTTGATATTTAGTTTAACGTTTGCTTTGTACACTCAGTCTTTCATTTTAACTCAACTTGTTGAGCTCGGTGTGTATGAGGGGATGCGGGAGTTTTTCTCTGAGAACGGTATTAAATTAACGCTATTATTTTTATTAATGTTATTCTTTTTTATGGTGTTCTCAGCATTGAAGCTTATTGCAGACACAACTGTAGAATTATCAATGCTCTTTTTCTCGCGAGATGAAGAAGGGGTTGAGCTAAATAAAATTAGAACTGGCTCTGCAATCTTTATGGCATTAAGTATCGCTTCCCTTGCCCTTACTCATGATATCTTATACTTAATCGCGATCTTTGTGGCTGCTTGTTTTGTTTATTTTATCTACTTTGTTTACAAAGTGAGTGATTCCCTTTCAGTACTGGGCTTAATTGGTCTGATCTTTTTTCACGTTATTTTTTGGAGTACATTTTTATTGGCTATCGTTTACGCCTTAGTAAAACTTTATAATAGCTTTATGGCGAGCTTACCATTGTGAAATTAAAGGCTATGCTAAGGTAAGCTAGAAGATTTCTACTGGAAAATACAGCTGATGACACTAAGTCATCAGCTGTATTTTGGTTTATTGCAATGTGGTATTGCCTTGGTTTTGACCTTGACTTTGACTTTGACTTTGTTGTTGTAATTGTTGTTGTGATTGATTAATTTGTTGACTAATTTGGTTTAACATGTTGAAAGACTGTAGTGATTGCTCTACACTTCCTAATGTTTGTGATGCTTGTTGGATTGATTGTTGTAATTGTTGGAACGTTTTTTGTTGTTGTTGTTGAGCTTGTGTGCTGAATTGTTGCATTTGTTGTAGAAGCTCGTTTGAAGACTGTGTAGTTTGGTTGGAAGTGGTATTACTCATGTTTCCGCTGCTTTGTTGTGCAGAGTGCATTTGAGATAAGGCATTTTGCATAGTTTCTAGCTGGCTTCTTAGCGGTTGTAACTCATCACCAATTTCAGCTTCTACTTTTGATTGAGCAATTCTTTCAATAACTGCTTTTTCGGCAGCAGTCTTTTTTGTTGATTCAGCTTCTTTTAGTGTTTTTTCTGTGTCTCTTTCCATTGCAAATTCCTCCTTGAAATTGTTTTGAGTAATTGGGTTAGATTTAACAGGAAGGTAGATAGGTTCCGGTTCTGTTCTTCTTCTCATCATATAAATGCCCCCAATTATCACAGCTGAAATTAAAAATAACCAGAAGAATAACATTCCATTAATGGTAATGCACCTCCAAAGTAGTATGCCAACCCCAAATTGGATTGGGAAGGCAGTACAGAAGATATTGTGCGCTTTGAAGAATTTTTTATTAATTTATTTTCTCTGAATGGGAGTATAAAAAGGGGGCATTAAGGAAGCGTTAAGGAAACGGTATAAAAATAAATTAAAAACGCTCGGATTTTTAATATCCGGCGTTTCTAATAGCTTTACTATGCTTTCCCACACATACAGACATTGTCCTGGTTGAGCTACTTCATAATCTCTCGCCAAATGGTAAGATGTGGATAATGGCTGTAGATGGAAGAAAGAGATTCCCATCGATCTTTCCCGACCCATACCCCTGTTGTGTAGTGATCATTCATCCCTACAAACCACATATCAATGTAATCATTAGTTGTTCCCGTTTTCCCTCCAACGTAGCTCGATGAAATACTAGCATGCTTTCCTGTTCCACTTTTCACAACTTCAGCTAATAATGTTCTCATTTTTTCCGTAGTATGAGCACTCCAAAGCTCGTGCTCGATCTGCTCCCAACTATAAAGAATATCACCCTCGCTGTTTTTAATAGCACGGATACCATGAGCAGGAGAATAGAATCCATTTCGAGCAAAGGACGTATATGATCGTGTTAGTTCGAGTGGTGACATTCCATGCTCAAAGCCGCCTAATGCGGACGGTAACGATTGATCCTCTATTACTACTTTTTCAAATTCAAACAGATCAAGATAAGAAAAAGCCTTCTCTATTCCTACTCGATCTAGAATACGAACAGCAGGTGTATTGTAGGAATGCTTGAATGCGGTTGTCATATTCACATTCCCGTATTGAGCTCCTCCGAAATTTTTTGGACAATAACCATTATGACAAAAGTTATCTGCATTAATGGAGCTTTGCAGTGGTACGTCATGTTCCTCTATGTAAGGTGCATATACAAGAATTGGTTTAATAGCTGAACCTGGTTGGCGATACATTTGGAAACCCCGGTGGAAGTCAAATTTCTGATACTCTTTTCCTGCAGTCATGGCCACAAGTTCATTTCGTAAATGATCAATAATGACTGCAGAAGATTGCACATCACTTTGAGGCAAGCGATGTTGAATGACTTGATTTGCTTTAATTTGCATCGAAGGCTCAAGCGCTGTTTCAATGTGGATGCCTTGCTGCAAAAGGGTGTTCACTCGTACATATAATTCTTGTTCGATAGCTTCTCTTTGTTCTTCTGAGCCAGCTTGGTTTAAACGCTTATCAAATCCTTCTTGGTTGGCGATTAATTCTTGTAGTTCGTGATGGATGTAGGTGACATAGTCAGGAAATTGATCAATTTTTTCACGCGGACTCACAGCCACCTTTTCCGCTATTGCCTTCTCGGCTTCTGCGCTAGTAATAACGCCTGTCTCTACCATCTTTTCTATGATCCATTCTTTTCTTAAGTTTGTATTCTCACTTTTTTGGATTGGGTCATAGTGGGTCGGATTGTTGGGTACTGCGCTTAAGAAAGCAATTTCAGCAAGAGTGAGTTCTGAGCTTGGTCGATTGAAATAAAATTGACTTGCAGCCTCAAATCCATAGACACCATTCATAAAATAGATGGTATTTAGATAGAGTTCAATAATTTCTTCTTTTGTATATTGTTTTTCAATTTCATGAGCATATAGGAGCTCGCTTAACTTGCGGTTGTAATTTTGCTCATGGCTTAAAAAGACATTTCTAGCAAGTTGCTGAGTTACTGTGCTTGCACCTTCTTCAATCTCATTGCTTTTAGTGTTAATGACAATTGCACGAATAATGGCAGTGGCATCGTATCCCTTATGATCAAAAAAACGACGATCTTCAGTTGCGATAAAAGCATCAATGACTTGTTGAGGAATTTTTTCATATGTTACATACTCTCGGTTACCCTCGTTATAAATCTCTGAAATAACCGAGCCATTTCGATCATACATATAACTATTCGCAGGTAAATGGATCTCATCGATCACAACATGCTCCTCGAATACTTCACTTAGTGTTTGAATATCCTTGATTTCTGCAGTGGCTTCTACAAATAAAAAAGAAAAACCAGTAAACAGCAGGATGATAAGGAACCAACCTAAAAATGTTTTCATCTTTTTACACTCTTTTCCTATTAATCAATCATGATTGTAACATGACTGTGAGTAGTTTGGTGATGAATTGAGCGAGCAGACTGGGAAAAACGTCAATTTCTGAAATGGGATGCATGTTCACTTGGGCCTGTGCATAAAGTGTATTAATCTCTCTTGACCACGAGGATGGGGGTAAATAATAATGGATATCTTAAAAAAGATTGAAAATTTCAGAGAAGAAGAAGAGCGGTTGAAATGGGAAGGAACCTTTGCTGATTACTTAGAATTACTAAAAGAAAAACCGTATGTTGCACAAACGGCACACTCCCGCGTTTATCATATGATTAAAGATGCTGGTGTGGAAGAAGAAAACGGCGGAAAAAAATATTCATTTTTTAGTGATCAAATCTATGGTCTTGAAGAGTCAATTGAAAAGTTAGTAGAAGAGTATTTTCACTCGGCAGCAAAAAGGCTCGATGTTCGTAAGCGGATCTTGCTGTTAATGGGTCCTGTAAGTGGTGGTAAATCGACTCTTGTCACAATGTTAAAAAGAGGGCTTGAGCAGTATTCGCGTACAGATACAGGGGCAGTTTATGCGATAAAAGGATGCCCGATGCATGAAGATCCACTGCATTTAATTCCACAACATTTACGTGCTGATTTCTTTGACGAGTATGGTGTGAAGATAGAGGGGAATCTATCACCTTTAAATATGATGAGGTTAGAACAAGAGTATGGTGGCCGGATTGAAGATGTGATGGTAGAGAGAATTTTCTTCTCAGAGGATAAGCGAACAGGAATTGGAACCTTCAGCCCTTCAGATCCGAAATCACAAGATATTGCCGATTTAACTGGAAGTATCGACTTTTCGACGATTGCTGAGTATGGTTCTGAGTCTGATCCTCGGGCCTATCGTTTTGACGGAGAGTTGAATAAAGCAAACCGAGGAATGATGGAGTTTCAAGAGATGTTGAAATGTGATGAGAAATTCCTATGGCATTTACTCTCACTCACTCAAGAGGGGAATTTCAAAGCTGGAAGATTTGCTTTGATATCAGCCGATGAGCTCATCGTTGCTCATACAAATGAATCGGAGTATAGATCATTTATTTCCAATAAGAAAAACGAAGCCCTTCACTCCAGAATTATCGTGATGAAGATTCCGTATAACTTAAAAGTGAGTGAGGAAGAGAGAATTTATAAGAAAATGATTTCAGATAGTGATCTCTCGCATGTTCATATCGCTCCACATGCCCTAAAGGTTGCTGCGATCTTCACGATTTTAACTCGTTTAAAAGACCCTAAGAAACAAGGTGTCGACCACGTAAAGAAGATGCGTTTATATGATGGAGAAAGTGTAGAAGGCTTTAATTCTCAGGACCTAGAAGAATTGAAACAAGAGCATCCAGATGAGGGAATGAGTGGAATTGACCCCCGTTATGTCATTAATCGAATTTCATCTGCGATTATTAGAAAACAATTAACATCGATCAATGCGCTTGATGTGTTGCGTTCTATTAAAGAGGGACTTAATCAGCATGCATCGATTTCACAAGAAGACCGTGAGCGTTACATGGACTTTATTGCTGTTGCGAGAAAAGAGTATGACAAGATTGCCAAGAAGGAAGTTCAAAAAGCCTTTGTCTACTCTTATGATGAGTCTGCGAAAACATTAATGGACAATTATCTAGATAATGTAGAAGCATACTGCAACAAGAATAAATTACGTGACCCATTAACGGGTGAAGAAATGACGCCAGATGAGAAATTAATGCGTTCTATTGAGGAGCAAATTGGCATTTCAGAGAATGCGAAAAAAGCATTCCGTGAAGAAATTCTTATCCGCATTTCAGCTTATGCCCGTAAAGGGAAAAAATTTGATTACAACTCGCATGAGCGTTTACGCGAAGCGATCCAGAAGAAGCTATTTGCTGACTTGAAGGATATTGTGAAGATTACCACATCTGTGAAAACACCAGATGAATCACAACTCAAGAAAGTAAATGAGGTTATTGCCCGCTTAATTGATGAACACGGTTATAACTCTACTTCGGCTAATGAACTATTACGTTATGTAGGAAGCTTGTTGAATCGCTAAATAGCCATGTCATCATCTCTAATGTGAGATGATGACATTTTCTTTTATACGTGATACGTGGTCGTTACAATAATAGGATGGAATAAGGTTTTTTTGCTTGTACAAGATAATTTGTCAGAATTTATTAGCAACTCTTATCCCTGTCTGCATAGGATATTATAAGCCCCTATCTAATTGGTAAGTTAAACAAAGGGGCGATTCGAGATCAGTATATGTTGAATTGGAAAATATGTGACACATTCCGTTGATGAAATCGGTTTTGATTTTGCATAAAAAGGATGGAGTATACAAGGAGGGGAAATGGTGTGAAAGATTCTAATAAACATAACTTTGTCGTGTCTCAAGAGAATTGGTCCCTCCATCGAAAGGGACATCAAGATCAAAGACGTCATCAAGAGAAGGTACAAGAAGCGATTAAGAAAAACCTTCCTGATTTAGTGAGTGAAGAAAACATTGTTATGTCTAATGGGCGTGAAGTAATTCGAATTCCAATTCGTTCATTAGATGAGTACAAAATACGCTATAACTATGATAAAAATAAGCATGTTGGTCAAGGGAAGGGTGATAGTAAAGTAGGCGATGTTGTAGCTCGCGATCCGAATGCCCAAAAGCAACAGCAAGGACCTGGAAAGGGTCAAGGTGCTGGTGAAGATGCCGGAGAGGATTACTTTGAAGCTGAAGTGTCGATTATGGAGCTACAAGAGATGCTATTTAAAGAACTAGAGCTGCCCAACCTACAGAAGAAGGAAGATGCTGAAATTATTGTAGAGGATATTTCCTTTAATGATATTCGTAAAAAAGGATTAATGGGCAATGTTGATAAACGGCGAACGATCTTATCAGCTATTAAGCGGAATGCCCTAGAAGGTAGACCAGGTCTTATCCCTATTTATAATGATGATTTACGTTTCAAAACTTGGACCGAAACAATTAGACCAGAGTCGAAAGCTGTCGTACTTGCGATGATGGATACAAGTGGTAGTATGGGACGCTGGGAAAAGTATATGGCACGCAGCTTCTTTTTCTGGATGACCCGTTTCTTGCGAACAAAATATGAAACGGTTGATATTGAATTTATCGCCCATCATACAGAAGCAAAAGTAGTGTCAGAAGAGGATTTCTTCTCAAAAGGTGAGAGCGGGGGGACGATCTGCTCATCTGCATATCGAAAAGCACTTGAGATTATTAATGCGAAGTATGACCCTAAGCGCTATAACATCTATCCGTTTCATTTCTCAGATGGTGATAACTTAACGAGTGATAATGCTAGGTGCTTAAAATTAGTGCAGGAATTAATGGAGAAGAGCAGTATGTTTGGCTACGGAGAAGTCAATCAATACAGCCGTCACTCCACCTTAATGAGTGCGTATAAAAATATTGATGACCCACGCTTCCGTCATCATATTTTAAAGGAAAAAGGCGATGTTTATCACGCGATGAAAACCTTCTTTAAGAAAGAGGAAGAAGGGGCTATGACGTAATGTTGAACCATCCAGTATAAATGCTGGATGGTTTTTAAATATGTGATAATGATAACTTATCTCAATTAACTATTGATCCTAGGTAATAATCGGAGTATACTTACAATGTCAATGATAATCATTATCATAATATACATAGAGTACGGGGGATTATACAATGAAAAACATCATTCGTTTAGCGGTATTCGTTCTTCTAATGGCTTTACTTGCTGCTTGTGGGGGAAATAATGCTGTAGAAGAGGAACAAGAAACAGATTCTACCGAAGAAACTGAAAGCACAGATGCAATTACAATTGAGGATGCGTTTGGTCCGAAGACATTTGAAGAGACACCTGTAAAAGTGGTTGCCTTAGAATGGACTTATGTTGAAGATTTACTAGCTTTAGGTATTCAGCCTGTTGGGGTAGCAGACATTGAAGGTTATAACAGTTGGGTCGATATTGATGAAGAGTTGGATGAAGGTGTCGTAGATGTTGGTACACGTCAAGAGCCCAATCTTGAAATGATCGCAGAGCTTGATCCAGATCTAATTATTACAGCTGGCTTCCGTCATGAGGCAATTCAAGAGGAGCTAGAGTTTATCGCACCGACATTGTTTTTTGATCCATACCCTACTGATGAATCGGTGAGTCAATATGATGAAATGGAAGAAACATTCCGTTCGATTGCAAAAGTAGTTCAAAAGGAAGAAGAGGCAGAAAGCGTTCTTCAAGAGCTTGATGCTAAATATGAAGAAGCAAGAGCAGACATTGAAGCTGCTAACTTAGAAACGAATGAATTTGTCCTTACACAAGCATTTAGTGCAAATCAAGCACCTACACTCCGCTTGTTTACACCAAATGCAATGGCAACGAAGATTTTTGAGGAAGTTGGCTTAGAGAATGTCTATGATTCTGGTCAATTTGAAATGTATGGCTATGCTGAAGTGAATGTAGAAGCCTTACCAGCGGTTGAAGATGCTAATTTCTTCTATGTTGTCCAAGATGAAGATAATGTGTTTGAAAATCAACTTCAATCAAATAGTGTGTGGCAAAATCTAAACTTTGTTCAGAATGATCAGCTGTACCCATTAGGTGGCGATGCTTGGTTGTTTGGAGGTCCGCTATCAGCAATGACGCTTGTTGACCGTATTGTTGAAGTAGTGGATAAAGAATAGCATGTTCGATTCAACAACTAGACGGAAGTCCATTCTCCTTTTTGGAGGGGGCTTCCTTCTCCTATTTTTATTTAGCCTGCTTCACCTTAGTCAAGGGCAGGCGGGTTATTCGATTATGACGCTATTAACCGAGGTGTGGAGTGTTGGACGTGTGCAAGATGTAGTAGTTGGACTTCGTCTTCCTCGTGTAATAATCGGGATTTTAGCGGGAGGTGCATTGGCTGTTGCGGGCGTATTGTTGCAAACGATTACGAAAAATCCGCTTGCATCAGCGAGTACGCTCGGAATGAATGCTGGAGCACATTTATTTGTAATCGGTTCGATTGTCTTTTTCCCAGCGACGCTTGGGAGCTACCCTTTTCTTGTCGCTTTTCTAGGAGCAGCTACAGCAGCCATTTTAGTGATGATGTTAGTTGGAAAGGCAATGGAGCCAGTGCGTGTTGCTCTAACAGGTATGGTTGTTGCACTACTATTCTCTTCTATTACAGGAAGTTTGCAACTAATCTTTGAAAACGAGACAAATGGGCTGTTTCTATGGGGAGCAGGCACACTTGTTCAGCTTGATTGGTCAGGAGTACAATTTGCTACCGGTCTGATAATGCTAGGTGTTGTCGTTGCTCTATTGAATGCACGAAGCTTGGATGTGCTTACTTTAGGTGAAGATGTCGCCACCTCACTAGGTCAACCGGTTACGCGTGTGAAGGGTTTTGCTTGGGTTAGTGCGATTTTACTTGCTGCAACAACGGTCAGTGTTGTTGGCCCTATAGGTTTTGTTGGTCTTATTGCTCCTCATCTTGTTCGAATGATGGGGATAAAAGGACACCGAGCAATCTTGATTCATTCTTTTCTATGGGGAGCGATTCTATTAATTGTTGCTGATATTCTGGCAAGATGGATTCAACCCGGACAAGAAATTCCAGTTGGGGCGATGACCGCTTTAATTGGGGGGCCGTGGTTAATGTACCTGGCATATAAAACTGGGAGAAAGCATTCTCGAAGACAAACAAAGTTAGGCGGAAATGTTGTTGCTGCTCCCTTTTCATTATTAGTAGCTGGAAGTGTTGCCTTAGCTCTAGGGGTCTTTTTACTTTCTGTTTCGTACGGGGCTGGCTCATTTTTTAGTTTACAAGACTGGATGGATAAAGCTTATTTATCACCGTTTGTCTGGCAGTTTAGAGTACCGCGTATTATCACTGCTTTTGTGGTCGGAATGTTACTGGCGATGTGTGGGGTTTTACTACAAGGAGTGCTGCGAAATCCTTTAGCAGATCCTACGGTATTAGGTATCACCTCTGGTGGTGGTGCTGGTGCAATGGTCTTTCTTGTTATATTTCCAGCAGCATCGATACAACTTCTACCATTTGCTGCAATGGTCGGTGCTACACTATCAATTGCCATTATATTGCTCGTGACGTGGAGGTCAAATTGGGAGCCAATTCTCTTAGCCTTAATGGGGGTTGCCGTCTCAGCTGTTGGATCAGCGATTATTCAAATTATGGTGGTTAAAGCGAAGATGGGTGTAGCACCCGCTCTCGCTTGGTTAGCGGGTTCTACGTATGCAAAAAGTTGGTCAGAGCTGCAAATTGTGTTTTTTATGGCAGTGATCACGATTCCGCTTGGTTGGTTACTTATTAGAAAGCTAGATTTATTAGCATTTGGTGATGATGTATCAACAGGGCTTGGTATGAATGTTGGAAGGACGAGGCTCATGGCGATCGCCTTAGGGGTAGCAATGGGGGCTGCCAGTGTTTCAGTTGTCGGCACCATAGGTTTTATTGGTCTATTAGCTCCTCATGCTGTACGTAGGCTTGTTGGAGTGGAACATCGACGCTTAATTCCTTTATCATTGCTTGTTGGAGGAATTCTATTAGTAGCGGCTGACCTTGTTGGAAGATTTATTTTAGCACCAAAAGAAATTCCAGCAGGTCTTGTGGTAGCAGTACTTGGAACCCCATATATCTTATATTTACTAAGAAAAACATAATGGCTAAACGATGGGAGTGTGGCTTAGGATGAAGCGAGAGGCAATCGTTGCAAATGAATTAACATTAGGCTATGACGAAAAAGTGGTGATTGATCAATTAGATTTAGAGATTCCCACTGGCGAAATCACTGTTTTTATTGGTGGAAATGGATGCGGGAAATCTACTTTACTGCGCTCATTAGCAAGACTTTTAAAACCCCAAGCAGGGACCATTATCCTTGAAGGGAAATCGATTCATAAGCAATCGACTAAAGATGTAGCCAAACAGCTAGCTATCCTACCGCAAGGGCCTGAAGCCCCTGAGGGTTTGACTGTTATGCAGTTAGTCAAACAAGGAAGGTTCCCCTATCAAGGATTGTTTTCACAATGGACAAAAAAGGATGAAGAGAAGGTCCAGAATGCGTTAAAAGCCACTCATTTAACAGAGCTTGCAGATCGGCCTGTAGATTCCTTATCAGGGGGGCAGCGTCAACGTGCTTGGATCGCAATGACGCTTGCTCAAGATACAGATATCATTTTATTAGATGAACCTACTACTTACCTTGATATGACTCATCAGATTGAAATTTTAGACCTGCTTTTTGAACTAAATGAAACTGAAAATAGGACGATTGTAATGGTGTTACATGATTTGAATTTAGCCTGCCGTTACGCACATCATATTATTGCCATCCAAGATCAAGGAATCTATGCACAAGGGAAACCGGAGGACGTGATTTCATGTGAATTAGTCCGAGATGTGTTCAAAATGGAGTGCCAAGTGACTGCAGATCCTTTATTTGGAACACCTTTATGTATTCCGCATGGTAGAGGGAGATGTATTGTCAAACAGGAGGTTGATTCGTTTGGTCCTTACAAAGCTCTTAGCTGATGAAATTAGTGCCCTTGAATCGACTCGATTGACGATTAATTTAAAACAAACTCATCCTTTATCGTGTGCTGTTCATCAGTTATTTGATGAAGAATTTCTTATCCAATATTTAGAAGATGTACGAAAAGAAGTGAATGCTCCTGACTTACTAGTCGCTGCTTCGATGTTTTCTAAGCGATACAGTCTTATTATCACTTTACCGGCCCTTTTAATGTTAACGGTTTACAATAAGCGTTTAGCCTGGAGCAAAGACGATTTGCAGCTTTCGGATTCAGCTTCTGAGGAATGGTGGTTACCTTCTATCCATATCGCTCAAATAAACTATGAAGAAATAAAGAAGGGTGAGGAAGGTTCAAGCCAAATTGAGACGTTATTTACTCAGTTATTTGCTGAACATCTTACTCCTTTATGGCAACTTCTTCATAAGCAAACAGGTATTCCAACTGCCACTCTATGGGAGAATGCATTTGCGTATATAAAGTGGTTCTATCACACTGTTTTGCCTGAAAAAGCAGAATCTAATCGTGTGCAAGAAGATTTTCAATGGATAGGTCAAGCGGGAGGAGACTTGTTCGGGTTGAGAAAAAATCCTTTTGCACCCTTTTATCAGAAGCAGGAACAAGAGGGAAGGCTCACCTGCTGTTTTGCTTATAAATGTTCAGCAGACAAGGTAATGTGTACGTCTTGTCCGAAAATGAAGTAAGGCATCCAAGAAAATTGGATGTCTTATTTTTTGTCAAAAGTAGGAAAGGTTACGTTTGAAATCGAATAATAGGAAGAAGAGTCCGAATAAACCGAGGGAGAGCTTTTGATGAGAATAAATCATTATTTAAATTTAAGCGAAGACATGGCTTCAAAATTAATAGAGTTACAGCAGCAAGCCTATCAAGTGGAAGCGGCTCTCATAAACTATCCGAAACTACCTCCTCTAGCGGAAACAACCAAAGACCTTTTAGTTGATTCTCTAAAGTGGTATGTTGCTACAAACGACCATGATGTAATGGGGGCTGTAGCAATTGATATGAAGCCAAGTTATTGGGAGCTAAATAAAGTGATTGTCTCCCCAATTTTTTTTAGGAAAGGGATTGGCAGAAGACTCATACAAGAAGTAAAAGAGAGAGCTCAGGCACCTATTTTTGTAACGACGGCTAGTCACAATCTTCCTGCTGTAAACTTATACAAAAGTGCAGGGTTTCAACCTTTTAAAAATGAACGGACCACCGAAGGGTTAGTTCTTGAGACCTTTATCTATAAGAAAAGCTGAGGAGTGTAACCCTCAGCTTTTTAATCAGGATTCTCGTTTTAATTTTGGGATTTCTAAGTACGTACCAGCGCGCCAAAACCACTCAAACGGTCCCATTTTAAAGCGTGTAATCCACCATATACTAAACAGAATTTGTAATAAGAAGAACACAATCGCAAGGATAGCTCCTACAAAATAACCAAGGCTGTTAAAAAGTCCAAATCCGTATCCATAGAAAAGGGTCGTGAAAACGATCGACTGCATCAAGTAGTTCGTAAGTGACAAACGACCTACCATAGCAAAAGGCTGTAACCATTTTCTCGCTGTAGGGTTCGTGGCAAGTAGGGCAATGCTCGTTGCATAGAACATCGCAACAAGGGGTCCACCAATCGTCATATGGAGCATCTCATATTGATAGGAATCTCCGATAAATGCATGCGGGATTTTAGTCGGAAACCCTACAAGAAGAGTAATCCACCAAACCTTTTTCAGCATTGTACGGTGATGATCAATGTTAAGAAGCCATTTCTTTCTTGCGACAAAAGCACCTAATAAGAACATGCCAATCACGGCAATCATTGCACTAAGGATGACAAGGATTTGACCGTAACCTCCTAGACCAAACATATCCTCCGTTAACCTGAACTGAACAACTTCCGCATAACTTCCTGAGGTGAGCACTTCCTTTTCAATAACTGAGTAGGAAGCTAATGAATCTTCCACAACAAGGGTCGATTCATCTTCTGGCATGCCAATGCTAGTGGCCATCAACAAAAGAAGGATTAATGACCAAACCAAAAGCCCCTTCTCTTTTAGACGTAAGAAGAAGTAGAGGAGCATGCCTCCAAGCGCATAGGTTAATAAGATATCGCCATCCCAAATTAAAAGATAATGCAAGAATCCAACGACAAGCAAAATGCTCATTCTTCTAAAATAGACGGTGCCAAAACGAAGCTCTCGTTGTTCGAGTCTTTCTTTCAGGAGAGCCATACCATAACCAAATAAGAAGGAGAATAATGTATAAAAGCTAGCTGTTGCCAAGAATAAGATGGCGTTCTCAGTAATCCGGTCAATCATACCGAGTGGGTAATAATCATGTAGATTAGGAATCAAAAATAGACCGTATTGAAAATGAAGACTATTAGCTAATAGAATTCCTAGCAATGCGAGGCCACGCATCATATCAAGAGAGGCAATTCGTTCGTTATCTTGGATCGAAGTTGCTCGTGTGGTCATGAGGTTTTCTCCTTTTCTAATAAGCTGAAGTTGAAACGAATAGCTTCATTGTAAAATATTTCTAATGAGCGAACAAGGGGTTCGTTCATTAAAAGTAATGAGCCTTCTTCTTTTATTGATCAGCCTTTTTCATGTAAACTAATGAATAAATACTAATAAAGGGTTGATGATGATGCAAAATGATTCAATACGGTTACTTCAAAGCCATCGCTCTATCCGATCATTTACAAATGAAAAGGTGAGCCAAGAGCAAATCGAGAATATTGTAGAATCAGGTAGATGGGCACCAACCTCTCATCATGTTCAAGCGTATAGTATCGTTGTGATTCAAGATCCAAAGAAAAAAGAAAAGCTAGCAGAGTTAGTCGGAAATCAAGCATATGTTGCACAATGTCCTGTCTTCTTTGTCATTTGTGCAGATTTTAGTCGCTTGAAAAAAGCAAGTGAACTTCATCAGAAAAGTTTTGAAGTTGGTGGAATTGAGCAAGTGCTTGTTGGTGCTGTCGATGCGGCGCTTGTGGCTGAAAATATGTTAGTAGCTGCAAGGTCATATGGAATGGGTGGAGTGATGATTGGCGGCATTCGTAACCGGCCAGATGAAGTAAGTGAGTTACTTTCTCTACCAGATTATACGTTCCCGGTGATGGGGTTATGTGTAGGACAGCCTAATCAAGATCCTGCCCAAAAACCAAGATTACCTGAAGCGGCTTCTGTGCATTATGAAACGTATAACCATGAGCAAATTGATGCAGCCCTAGAAGAATATGATCAAGAAATGAAACGTTACTATACAGATCGAACAAGCGGAAAACGCATGACTACGTGGAGTGAAATGATGGCAGGGCATTTCTCAACACCAAAGCGAGCTCATCTAGATACATTTTTAAAGAAGCAAGGATTTTTTTATTCTAGCAACAAAGATTGACAAATCGCTAACAATTCTGTAAACTCTCATTCATAAAGAGTAATTACATAATGTGTAGCGCTTTCATAGAGCGTTAGACAAAAAATGAATAATCATCACTTATCAAGAGAGACCGAGGGAACAGGCCCGACGACGTCCAGCAACCGCCATTTGGAAAGGTGCTCCTTCCTGCAGAATCTTGTATTCTGAGAGATAAGCGAATTGTCTTATTCGGACAAGAGCCTTTTTCAGAATTTGAAAAGGGCTCTTTTTTTATTGAAAGATGAAATCATAGAGGTGAGAGAGATGAAAACGTTTGAACAATCTGAGGCAATGAAACGATTGCCCAGTCAATTTTTCGCGAAGCTAGTGAAAAAAGTAAATGAAATCAGTAGTAAGCATGATGATGTGATTAATCTAGGACAAGGCAATCCGGACCAGCCAACCCCTACTCACATTGTGGATAAATTAAAAGAAGCTGCTGAAAATCCTGTTCATCATAAATATGCACCGTTTGCGGGTCACTCCTTTTTAAAGGAAGCGGTTGCCGATTATTATTACAGAGAGTACGGAGTAGAAATTGATCCTAAGACTGAAGTTGCTGTACTCGGTGGGGCCAAAACAGGGCTTATTGAATTAAGCCAGTGTTTGTTAAATCCAGAAGATCTTGCTCTTGTTCCTGATCCCGGTTATCCAGATTATTGGTCAGGCGTAGAGTTAAGTGGGGCAAGCATGCATATGATGCCTTTATTAGAAGAATTGGGCTTCCACCCAGATTTCTCCAAACTTAGCGAGGATACATTAAAGAAAGCAAAATTGATGTTCTTGAATTATCCAAACAACCCAACAGGAGCTGTTGCGACGCCGACGCTCTTTCAAGATGCCATTGAAATTGGACAAAGACATAATATTTGTATTGTTCACGATTTTGCCTACGGTGCCATTGGTTTTGATGGAGTAAAGCCTCTTAGTTTCTTGCAGTTAAAAGGGGCAAAAGATGTCGGCGTAGAGGTAATGACTTTATCTAAGTCTTACAATATGGCAGGGTGGCGTGTCGGCTTTGTTGTTGGAAACAAAAGCGTCGTTCGCGCGATTGAACAGCTACAAGATCATCTTTTCTGCAGTATATTTGGTGGGATTCAAGAGGCTGCTGCTCATGCATTGCTTTCTGATCAACAATGTGTGACTGATCTTGTTGCTACCTATGAATCACGTCGTAAGGCATTAGTAGATGCAGCACACAAAGCAGGTTGGGAAGTGGAAGCACCACGTGGGTCTTTCTTTGCTTGGTTCCCTGTGCCAAAAAACTATACATCTGAAGAATTTGCGGACATTTTATTGAATGAAGCAAGGGTCGTTGTAGCGCCTGGTATTGGATTTGGAGAATACGGAGAAGGGTTCGTACGGATCGGATTGCTGGCTGATGAAGCGACATTAACTGAAGCGATGGAGCGAATCGGTGCTCTTCATCTGTTTTCTAAATAAAAGGTTATAAGACAAACAATCTCTCTCATACATGATATAGAGTTACTTTATGTGAATAGGAGGGGTTGTTTTGTTTACTCGCTATAATCGCTTAGCTATTGAACTACCAAAACCTAAAGCTCCTGATGCCAATGCAGCAGCCGCTGTGCAAGAACTACTTGGTGGGAAATTTGGGGAAATGTCGACCTTGAACAACTACTTATTTCAGTCGTTTAATTTTAGGAATAAGAAAAAGTTAAAGCCTTTTTTTGATTTAGTGGCAAGTATTACAGCAGAAGAATTGGGCCATGTAGAGCTTGTTTCCAATACAATTAACTTGATGATTGAAGGGACGACTTTCCCGGGTGATCCTAATATTGCCCCAATGAGAGCGGCAACGGATAAGCGAAACACGGCCCACTTTATTCAAACCGCTCAAACGTCCTACCCGATGGATTCGATGGGAGGTTCTTGGCGCGGAGACTATGTGTTTAATAGCGGAAACTTAATTCTTGACCTATTGCACAACTTCTTCTTAGAGTGCGGAGCGAGAACCCATAAGATGCGCGTGTATGAAATGACAAGTAACCCGGTTGCTCGTGAAATGATTGGATACTTACTTGTTCGCGGTGGGGTTCATATTATGGCTTATGCCAAAGCGATTGAGATTGCAACAGGTGTTGATATGACAAAGATGCTTCCAATTCCGAACTTAGACAACGCTGCTTTTGAAACCACACGTAAATTTGAAGCTGAAGGAGTTCATCGTAAATTATATACGTGGAGTGCAACGGATTACCGAGATATTGAGAAGATCTGGAAAGGAGATCACCCCTTACAAGGAGGTCAGTTAGAAGTAATAATTGGTGCACCTGCTGGAGCGCCGATGCCTGATTTTGAAGAGATTCCGGAAGAATTTGCACCTGGTATTTCACAAGAAGACTTTGATGAAATTGTTAAACGTTTGCAACGGTCTGCAGGTATTTAATCTAACGGGCGCACAGTTTAAAGGAAACTGTGCGCTTTATTCATTGAACGGAACAAAGCGCTTTCAATTTTTTGAATTTTTCTATAAAATACAACATGGAGAGGAGTGTTAGTGTGAAAAAGATAAAATTAGGTGTAATCCCAGGTGATGGGGTTGGAGTAGAAATTATGCCATATGCAACCCAAGTGTTAGATGCAATCGCCCAAGTGCATGGTGGCTTGAAATTTGAGCATACATGGTATCCGTGGAGCTGTGAGTATTATTTAGAGCACGACGAGATGATGCCTAAGAATGGACTTGACCAACTGAGTCAACATGATGCCGTTTTTTTAGGGGCAGTAGGAAATCCAAATCTTGTAGCTGACCATACCTCATTATGGGGGCTCTTAATCAATATTCGTCGAGGGTTTAAGCAAACGTTAAATATACGTCATGCCAAGCAGTTAAGAGGTATTACCCCTATGGTAACTAAACCTAACGGGTTTGATCTAATTGTTGTGCGTGAAAATAGTGAAGGGGAATATAGTGAAGTGGGAGGCCGTATTCACTCAGGAGAGGATGAAGTGGTCGTTCAAAATGCTGTATTTACGAGAAAGGCCACAGAACGTGCGATGCGCTATGCTTTTGAATTAGCAAAAACGAGAAAAGGCCACGTCACCAGTGCGACGAAATCAAACGGAATCGTGTTTTCGATGCCATTTTGGGATGAAGTTTTTGATCAAGTTGGACAAGACTATCCAAATGTAGAAAAGCGCTCGGCTCATATTGATGCCTTATCTGCTTTTCTTGTATCGAAGCCTAGTGAGTTTGATGTCATCGTAGCAAGTAATTTATTTGGCGATATATTAACAGACATTAGCGCAGCTGTGATGGGAAGTATAGGAATTGGACCTGCAGCCAATTTGAATGTTGATGGAAGCTATCCTTCAATGTTTGAACCTGTTCATGGATCGGCACCTGACATTGTCGGGAAGGGGATTGCCAATCCAATCGGTCAAATTTGGACAGGTAAAATGATGCTAGACCATTTTGGAGAAACGGAACTTGCGACACAGCTACTGAACATTGTGGAGGATGTCACAGAAGCTGGGATTAAAACACCCGATGTAGGTGGTAAGGCCACGACAAGTGAAGTGACAGATGAAATAGTATCAAGAATTAAGCAACTTACATAAGGGTAGGAGTGTTAGAGATGAGCGAAGTAAAGAATATTTTTTGTATTGGACGAAATTATGCAAAACATGCAGTGGAATTAGGAAATGAAGTACCTGATTCTCCTATTTTATTTTCAAAGCCTACACACTCATTGGCCTATGCAAAAGGCGATATGATTGCATTTCCTGTTGATAAAGGGGAGATTCATCATGAGCTTGAGATTGTATTACATATCGATCAACAGGTGAAAAAGGGAGATCTTGTTGAGGATGTAGTTAGCGCTATGTCGCTGGGGATTGATTTTACCTTACGTGATGTTCAGAGTGAATTGAAGAAAAAAGGACAACCGTGGGAACGAGCAAAAGGATTTCCGAATGCTGCGATTACAACTGATCCATTTCCATTTCCGGGAGTTGAGGAATGTAGAGAATTTACATTTTCTCTAGTGAAAAATGGTGAAACGGTACAAGAGGGTACCATAAAAGACATGATGTTTGATTTTCAAGCGATCATCACGGAATGTCAGGATGTATTTGGCTTAGGTGCAGGGGATCTCATCTATACGGGTACCCCTGAAGGAGTAGGGCCGATTCAAGATGGTGACCATTTTGAGTTCTATTGGGGAGAAGAGTGCAAAGGAAGGTTTACCGTTGAAATGAAATAAGAAAGGAGAAAGGAGCCATTTTTGATGGGCTCCTTTCTTTTCTATTCTTTAGTGTTTTTCTTTATAAACATCGCCACTTTATACTCGAATTCGGTTTTGTCGATTGAAGCAGCATTTTCACCAAAGTAAAAGCTCAGTAGTTTTCGTGCTTCTTCCACCGAATCAAAAGAAAAGGAAGTATGAATGATTTGATACTCAAAACCTTTGTTGACCCAATAATACACATTACTTGCGATTGGATTTTTAGAAAGGGAGCAAAATTCATCCTCACCGTAATTATCTATAATGACTAGTAGCCCGTCCTCTTTCACGATCCGCTTCATTTCATCTAGACCCTTCTCAAGGTCTGCAACACCCTCAAAGAAAAAGGCCCAAGTAGAGTAAGCAGCATCAAATGTATTTGTGTGAAAGGGAACATCTTGTGCTGTGCCTTTTGACCAGATGATCGCTTTAGTCGAATCAATCATTAATGGGTCAGGCTCGATAGCGACAATGGTGCGCTGATTTGATTGTAGCTTCTCTGCTGTGAAACCATTCCCAGCGCCAATATCTAGAACCATTCCATTTGGTAACAGATGATCTAGTGCTTCTATTACTTTACCCTGCCTATCCATGCATCTTCGTTCAATTTCGAACAGTTCTGGACGTTCTCCCCCGTAAAAAGGAATGATATCTGAGTGTTTCATCGGTTTACCTCCTTAAAGTTAATACATGCTAATAAGGGACATAGGCCTTGCCATGTTATTTTTGAAAATAACTACGCTCTTTTTATTATCTCATTATTCGGTCTTTTATTTTAAGCTTATTTTAAGAACTTCATAAGAATGATTTAAAGATTGGGTGTCATAATGCGGATAGAAGTGTTAAAGGAGGACATCAAGGTGACAAAAAAACAACCAGTTGCTCAAATTAGAAATGTAAAAAAGAAGATTGGTAAAAAAGAAATTATTCACGGGATTTCATTGGATGTGTATCCTGGTGAGGTGTTTGGCTTTCTTGGACCGAACGGAGCAGGAAAGACGACAATGATTCGAATGCTTGTCGGCCTAATGAAAAAATCAGAAGGAGAAATCCTTATTCAAGGCTTTGATATTGAAAAGGAGTTTGAAGAGGCGATCAGGCACATCGGAGGCATTATTGAAAACCCTGAAATGTATAAATACTTAACTGGGTATGATAATTTGGTTCATTATGCAAGAATGCATCCCGATAAAATTTCAGAAGAGAGAGTGAAGGAAGTCGTCACATTAGTAGGATTAGAAGAACGAATTAATGAAAAGGTGCAAGGGTATTCACTTGGAATGCGTCAACGGTTAGGAGTGGCGCAAGCTCTGCTCCATTCACCTTCCTTGTTAATATTAGACGAACCGACAAACGGATTAGATCCAGCGGGTATTAGAGAAATTCGCCAATATATTAGACATATTGCTCATACAGAAGGACTGGCGGTATTTGTATCTAGTCATCTTTTATCGGAAATGCAGCTAATGTGTGACCGAATCGGAATCATTAAAGAGGGGCGCCTTGTTAGTGTCGAAACGGTTGATGATTTCGTTAATTCTAAGTCCAATGCCGTTTTTCGATTTGAAGTTGATCGAGCAGAGGAAGTCTATCAATATATGAGGGGATTTATTAAAGAGTACGATTTTAAGCTTATTAATGACAAGCTAGAAGTTACCTGTGAGAGGGTGGAAATACCATTATTAATAGAAACAATTGTTAAAGCAGGATTTCTAATTTATAGTGTGTCAAATCATGAGACAACACTAGAAGAGAAATTTTTAGAAATGACGGAGGGGAATTAGATGAGTCAGTTGTTTCGCTTAATTAAGAATGAACACATAAAAATCTATAAACGTCTTGGTACATGGATAATGGTGGGCCTTCTATTAGGGGTCATTTTATTAGTTGGAATGATGACTAGATTTGTCTTTGCAACAGATGATAGTGAGGAGTGGAGAACGCAGCTTATTACTGAAAATCAACAGTTTGAAGAATCGATGAATGATCACCCAGCCATGATGGCGGGTACTCAATATGTGAAGCAACAAATAGAACTGAATGAGTACCGACTTACACATGATCTAGCGCCGCAAGTTTCAGATTCATTATGGGGATTTATGATCGACGCAACAACTTTTAGTGCCGTTGTTTCTTTATTTACTATTGTGATTGCCGCAGGGATTGTGGCCAATGAATTTTCAACTGGAACAATTAAACTATTATTAATTCGACCTGTCAGCCGAGCAAGAATTCTTTTGTCTAAATACGTTACGACACTATTATTTGCTTTGTTTATGCTCCTTTTATTATTTAGTGCCTCTTACCTCATCGGGCTTACCTTGTTTGGTTATAGTAGTGCTGAAATTCCTTATCTAGCTTATAGGAACGGGGAAGTAGTGGAAGAAAATATGCTGCTTCACATCATTCGGTTATTAGGGTTTAGGAGTGTTGATCTGATCATGGTTGTTACAGTTGCTTTTACAATTTCTACGGTGTTTCGAAGTAGCTCGCTAGCTATCGGTCTTTCTTTATTTTTAATGTTTACAGGTCCGCAAATTGTTCAACTTCTGGCGCAATATGATTGGGTGAAGTATGTCTTATTTGCAAATACCGACTTACAGCAATATGTGAACGGTACACCTCTAGTGGAGGGTATGAGCTTGTCCTTTTCAATTACTATATTATGCCTTTATTTTATATTTTTGATCATGACTTCATGGGCCATTTTTAAAAGAAGAGACGTTGCAGTATAATGGTGAAAACAAGAAAACCTATTCGTTGGTTTTCTTGTTTTCGTAATGGAAGGTAGATAGGTGGGGTGGAATGAGTAAAGATCTCATTTTAATTGTAGAAGATGAGCGAGAAATAGGTGAATTAGTAAGGGATTACCTGTTACTCGAGGGGTTTCAGGTTTGTTTAGCAGAAGATGGTGAATCAGGTTTTGACTTATTTAAAAAGAAGAAACCGTTGCTTGTTGTTTTAGATATCATGTTACCGAAAATGGACGGTATAGAAGTTTGCAGACGTATTCGTCAAGAATCAACGATCCCAATTGTGATGATGAGTGCCAAGCAAAGTGAAACGGATAAGATCATTGGTCTTGGTATCGGAGCTGATGATTATTTGACAAAGCCATTTAGTCCTAGTGAATTGGTGGCGCGTATTAAAGCACAGGTTAGAAGATATAAGCACTTCTCTTCAGGCAAGGAAGAAGATTCTCTGGTAATAGAAATAGGGGACCTTGTCATTAATGAGAGAGAATATAAAGTGACTGTTAGAGGTTTAAATAGAGAGGTATCAGCAACGGAGTTTAAATTACTTCAGTTTCTAGCCGCTCACCGGGGACAAGTCTTTACAAAAGAACATTTGGTTGAACAAATTTGGGGATATGATCATGTAGGAGACTTTAATAGTTTAATGGTTTACATTCGTAAACTTCGTGAGAAAATTGAGGTCGACCCATCGAAGCCAGCCTACATCAAAACAGTTTGGGGTATTGGCTACAAGTTTGACGGGATTTCGGTAAAATGAAAGGGTTAAAAGGCAGACTCTTACTTGCATTTTTATCTACTATTATCCTTCCCATTCTTTCGTCATTCTTAATGTTGTCTTTCTATTCTTCTAACTTGGAGGGCAGCGCTCAAGAACAGGATAAACAAATTGAAATATTGCTCTCAAAACTTCGCAGTGAAATTAGACCATTATCTTTTGAAGAAGAAACACTAAACTCAGATTATCAAACTCTAAGGCCTTTGTTAGAGACATATAAAATGGATATTTTAATTACGTCTATAGAGGGAGAAAGGTTATTTGACTCAAGTCAATTTCATTCTAACCAAAAAGAAAAGAGTTGGTCACAAGTTAATCCCTTTCACCTCCAAGTTGCAACCGCAACGAGAGAGCTTGTAAATGTGGAAGTGATCTCAAATTCCTCAGACACAGCTCCTTTTACAATGTTTAGTGATGTTATTCGGTACATTCTTATTAGTATAGGTACAGGAATAGTGGTATTGATCACTTTAATAGGTGGGTGGATCTGGTATTTTTCTAGAACTGTTCTGTATCCGATAAGGGAGATCTATACAGCAACTGAGGAAATGCGGCAAGGGAACCTCGACTATCCGGTTTCGTATAAACGAAACGATGAAATTGGACGGTTCATAAGTGGATTTGACCTGATGAGAACACATATGAAAGAGGCAGATGCTAAGAAAAGACAATATGAGAAAGCTAGGAAGGAACTGATAGCTAGTATATCTCATGATTTACGAACACCATTATCCTCTATAAAAGGCTACGTAGAAGGTTTAACGGACGGTGTGATACAAAATGAAAAGATGCAGCAGAAGTATTTAAATGTGATTAAAGCAAAAACCATTCAATTGGACCACTTAATTGAAGATCTGTTCGATTACACTAAGCTAGAACTCGGTCAATTTTCCATGATGAAGGAACAGTTAGATAGTCGACTATTCTTCCAAATGGTCGTCCAGGAAGCTCAATTGGATGTTAGTGAAAAAGAAGTTCAGATAGATGTAGCAGGAGACATCCCTTCTGTTTTAATGAATATTGACCCCGTTAGAATCAATCAAGTGATGACAAATTTAATAGACAATGCTGTGCGGTATGGGGGAACGAAGATTGAACTATCCTTTGAACAAGAGGTTTCGTTGAATGAAATAACGGTCCACCTCCAAGATAATGGTCTAGGAATTTCAAAAGATGACCTTCCTTTTGTATTTGATCAATTTTTTCGTGGTGATAAGTCACGATCTCAAGACCTTGGAGGAACAGGGCTTGGACTAGCTATAACAAAAAGTATTGTAGAAGCACATGCAGGAAGGATCTGGGTAAAATCCTCAATTGGAGTGGGGACGACTTTCTCATTCACCCTACCTTTTTTTCACTAATAGAAAACCCGCCAACTCTAAATTGGCGGGTTACTTGTTTTATCCTTCTTGCTTCAAGGCTTTACTCTCGGCCTTTTCTTGTCGCATCTGTTTTAAGAAACGATGCGTCTCAGCTACAACGACACCTGAGAGACCAAGAAGACCAATTAAGTTTGGCACAGCCATAAGACCATTCATAATGTCGGCAACGCCCCAAACAACGTCTAAGCTTGCACCTGCACCTAATGCAACTGCTAATACGAATAACACACGATACACAACAATAGATTTTTGTGATTTAAAAAGGTAATAGAAACATTTTTCACCATAGTACGACCAGCCTAGAATCGTCGAGTAGGCGAAGAATACTAAACCTACAGCAACAACAATGGCCCCTGCTGGTCCTAAGAAGTATTCAAATGTCGCAGAGGTAAGCGCCGCACCCGTTTCTCCACCTGTATAAAGATTACCCATTACAAGAGCAATACCAGTGATTGAACAAATAATAATCGTATCAATAAAGACTTGAGTCATCGATACAAGCGCTTGACGACCTGGATAATCTGTCTTTGCAGCAGCAGCAGCAATCGGAGCAGAACCTAGACCAGCTTCATTGGAGAATACACCACGAGCTACCCCGTATTGAATAACGACCCCAATCGCTCCACCCGCAACAGCCTGACCAGTAAAGGCATCAGAGAAAATTAATGCTAC
Source organism: Alkalihalophilus sp. As8PL (assembly GCF_040939795.1). GTDB lineage: Bacteria > Bacillota > Bacilli > Bacillales > Bacillaceae_D > Alkalihalophilus > Alkalihalophilus lindianensis. Next base: position 1,291,893 of record NZ_CP162551.1, on the reverse strand, counting down.
TGCACTAGGAACAAGTGTCACATTGCTTAAAATTAAAATAAGACCAGCACCAACATAGAATAAAGCCATTAAAGGTACGATAAAAGCAACGGCGCGACCAATACTGCGAATCCCACCTAGTAAAACAAGACCTGTGAAGATGGCAAGAAGAATACCGGTAATCCAAGGGTTAATACCCCAATTACTCTCAATAACAGCAGCTACTGAGTTTGATTGAACCGTATTACCAATACCAAAGGCAGCGATAGCAGCTAAAATGGCAAAGGTTACACCGAGCCATTTCATTCCTAGACCTTTTTCAAGATAATACATTGGTCCACCAGCCATTTGACCGTTCTTATCTTTTTCACGGTACTTAACAGCTAGAATAGCCTCTGCATATTTTGTAGCCATACCGAAAATGGCAGATAGCCACATCCAAAACACAGCACCCGGCCCCCCGATGACAACAGCGGTTGCTACCCCGGCGATGTTACCGGTACCAACTGTAGCAGCGAGTGCAGTCATAAGAGATTGGAAATGAGAAATATCTCCTTCTGATTTTTTGTCTTGCTTACGACTAAAAGCAAGCTTTAGTGCATAAGGCAAAGTAGAAAATTGAAGAAATGCGAGACGGAATGTAAGATAAATACCTGTTCCGACTAATAAGATCAGAAGCGGTGGGCCCCATACGAACCCACTAATCTCATTAATCGTCTGTATTAATCGGCTTTCTTCTTCCATCATAAACCCCCCTTTTAATTGCATTAATAGTATTAATATTCCGAAAATATGACGAGTTTGTCAAGCTCAAAATAAATTTTGGCTAAAAGACAAGCTAGTTGCCATATTAGCAATCAACATGTAGACGTTCAACTAGTTTGGAAGGTATTCTAACATAACTAGTTTTTTTCATAGAAAAGAAGTACTATTAAGTTTTGAGAATTGAAGAGGACGTTAGGTGAGTAAAAGATGGATATCGAGTTAACAATAGTTGGAACATTACTCGCATTGGTTGCGACAATTGGATTAATTTTAATAAGAGTAGCACCTGCTTATGCAATGATGGCTGGGGCTTTAATTGGCGGAGTAATTGGTGGCGCCACTATACTTGAAACGGTTGAATTAATGATCGGCGGCGCTGAAGGGATGGTAGGGGTTGTCTTAAGGGTTTTGGCTGCGGGTATTCTCGCCGGAGTGTTAATCGAATCTGGTGCTGCAAAAACAATTGCTGAATCGATCTTATATAAGCTTGGCGAAACAAAGGCTTTACTTGCTGTTGCAGGGGCGACAATGGTGTTGACAGGTGTAGGCGTATTTATTGGTGTAGCCATATTAACCGTGGCCCCAGTTGCCTTATCGATTGCTAAAAGAGCAAACTTGTCAAAGATGGCGGTCTTGCTTGCCATATCTGGAGGTGGAAAAGCTGGAAATATCATTTCACCCAATCCAAATACAATCGCAGCGGCAGAAGCATTTCAAGTCCCTTTAACGTCTGTGATGTTTGTCGGGGTTGTCCCAGCTTTAGGCGGAATCGCCATTACTTACGTGCTAGCACGTAAACTTCGTAATGTTGGAGATGCTGTGGAGGAGAATGAACTTCCAAATGAAGTTGTCGGTGAATCACCAATTTTAGCTAAAGCTCTTGCCGCTCCAGGAGTAGCGATTGCTCTATTGCTTTTGCAACCTCTCTTTGGCATACATATTGACCCTCTCTTTGCTCTACCAATAGGTGGTGTAATAGGGGCACTTGTGATGGGTAAAGGAAGACATTTAAATCATTATATCCATTCTGGACTTGAGAAAATGGCAGGAGTGGCGATTTTGTTACTCGGAACAGGAACGTTAGCGGGAATAATCGCCCACTCCGCTCTAATTGATCAAATATTACATGGAATTGATGCACTAAGCTTACCTGCTTATTTCCTAGCACCGATTGCTGGTATTACAATGTCTGCTGCTACTGGGTCGACAGCTGCCGCTACAGCAGTAGCCGGTAATGTATTTGCCCCAACGATTTTAGAACTGGGCATTCATGCCTTAGCAGGAGCTGCGATGGTTCATGCTGGAGCGACGGTGCTTGATCACATGCCTCACGGAACATTTTTCCACATTACACGAGCCAGTGTTGGAATGGCAATGAAAGAGCGTTTTAAACTCCTGCCGTATGAAACATTAATCGGGGTTGTCATTGTGGTGATTTCAACATTGATATTTGGTGTGTTTGGATTCCTATTCTTTGGCTAATAACAAGTAGCTGAATAGTTTACTTCCATCCTCGTACATACTAATTTCGATAAGTGAAAACAGATCTGCTTATCAAATTTAGGAGGGTATAACGATGAAAAAAAATGAGAATAAGCAATACCAACAACAAGGACCGTATGATGATGTTGAATATTCAGCAGAAGTAGCAGATGCAGAAGATAAAGAAGCGATGGCTCGAATGAATGAAGCGGACAAGCGAGCTGAGAAACAGAGAAATCAGTAGTATGTACAGGGTAAGTCATTAAACGAAGTCTTCCTTTAAAAGGGAGGCTTCTTTTGATTGTATAGAAGATATTCATATTAGGATGGACAGAAGGTTGATTTCTAACTAGGGATGGGAATAAGATTAAAAAAAGGTAAAGATAAGTAGATGAAGAGTATTGAATTCCATTTAGAAAAGGAGACCTCTACGTGAATAAAACAGCTATATTTGCCCACCGCGGAGCTTCGCTTCATTATCCAGAAAATACAATGGTTGCTTTTGAAGCAGCGTATAAGCTTGGGGCGGATGGAATTGAATTTGATGTCCAGCTAAGTAAAGACTTAGTGCCGGTTGTGATTCATGATGCGACCTTGAATCGTACGACGAATGGGTCAGGTTATGTGGGTGCTCATACCGTTGAACAATTAAAAAGCCTAAGCGCTGGTTCTTGGTTTGACTCGGCGTTTACTGAGGAAAAAATTCCAACGTTAGAAGAAGTGCTTATTTGGGCAAGCGATAAAGAGATGACATTGAACATTGAACTAAAAGGGGCGATCACACAGCGTGACCATGTCGTGAAGACCATTCTGCCTCTTTTACATGAGTACGAGCTAACAAAGCGTGTCATTCTTTCTTCTTTTGACCACAATGTGATCCATAAAGCTCTAAAAGTAGCGCCAGAACTTGAATCCGCAGTCATCGTGACAGCAGCATTATATATGCCAGAAAGATATGTAAAAGAAGTAGGTGTTTCGGGGTATCATTTTATGTCTCCTTTACTATTAGAAGAAGAAGCTAAAGCGTTGATTCATGCTGGAATTAAGATCAGGCCTTATACAGTCAATAGCGAGGGATTGTTAAAAATGTATATGGAGTGGGAATGTGCAGGGATTTTTACTGACAACCCTAAGCTTGCCCTGCAAGTACGAGAGCAATTAAACGATAAGGAGTAATTCTTTATCGTTTTTTATTATGGGATTTTTTCCATTTAGTAATTGACATTTCATCTTTGTCTTACATATAATTCTATATATATCGAACATCTGATTCGATATGAGTTGGAGGTGTTTGGATGGGTTCAATAAATAAAGTAACTTTTTTACAATCGCCGGTTGTCGACTTATTAGTTAGTATGTTAAGAGTCGTGAGTCATGAATATTTAAATGAATTAGAGGACTTGAACGGGCAAGTATCAAAGGAAATGGAAAAGTGGATTGAAGAAACAAGAAAAAAGCTCCCTAGTGAGATGAAGCATGAGTTAGAAACGTTCTTTCACCAGGAAAGTTTTCTAGCTATTACGATTATTCCATGGGTAATTAAAGAAGGGCTTTACAAAGATGTTCATGCGTTCCTAAGTGCGATGCATAATTTGAGTGATGAGGAACTGTTTACTCATTTTACACATACAGGCTATGGACCCGATGAAGAGTTAACCAATTATAAAGAACCGAGTGAAGTAATCTCTTTCTTAGAGAAGTTGAACTTGCCTGAAACAGAAAAGTGGAAGCTGAGTTATCTCATTTTTGATGGTTCAAAAACGAAACAGCGTTTGATAAAACTGATTGAACGGTTTTATTATCATTATTATGAATCAATTGAAGCTGATGTTTTAAAGAAACAACAGGTGTGGCTGACGAATGTAGGAGATCTGAGTTTAAAACGAAATGAAAGCTATATGAGCGGGTTGATTACACAGTATGGTATTGATGTTAAGGAGTGGGAAAAACTTGTTGTCGTTCCATCTTATTTTGCTGATTATTCGATGCTCTTTATGTCGGTAAAAAAGATGAATCTAACCGCTTTTATTATAGGTGCGCGTCATCTCGAAGTTCAGGATATTGGCAGGGGTGAAAAGGAAACATTAGATGCGATCAGGACGATAACAGATGAGAAGCGGTTTAAAATGCTACAACTATTAAAGAAACAACCAATGTATGGATATGAGTTAGCTCAACACCTAGAAGTATCCAATTCAACAATCTCCCATCACTTGTCAGCTTTGGTTTCGAGACAATTTGTGCAAGCAATTCGAAGAGAGAACAAAGTTTTTTATGAAGTGAATCAAGAGGAAATTGGGCAGGTAATAAGGTCTTTAGAACGAATGTTAACTGAATAGATGAGAACTTCATCTATTTTTTTAGTTTAACATTCGATGGTGGTAGAAATTGTTATACAACTGATGTAAAAATAGGGGTGGCTACAATGGGAGAAGCATCGACAATAAATGAAACAGAGGTAGTAAAAGTTCCTTCTGTATTTAAGGAGTATCGCTTTGTTCTATTATTTCTAACCTTACTCGTTTCTAGTTTTAGTGTTTCTTTTTTTATGGTAGCAACGAATTGGTATGTTGTTGATTATTTAGGGTTAGAAGCGATGCTTGGCATTGTATTTTTCGCCTCCAGCGTTCCAAGGCTTCTTTTTATGTTAATTGGCGGCGTGATTGCTGATCGGATGAGTAAAGCATGGGTGATGTTTCTTTCTGATTTTCTTAAAGGTGTCTTACTCCTTGGGGTGATTGGATTATTGTTTTATGATGCTTATACGATTTGGCCACTTGTTGCATTAGCTTTCGTTTTCGGTGTATTAGATGCTTTTTTTTGGCCTGCTAGTAGTGCAATCTTGCCAGAAACAGTGAAAGAAGAACAATTGACTCGGGCTAATACTGTGATTGATATGACTCGTCAAGGATCAATGATCATTGGACCTCTTCTTGCAGCAACGATGCTAGCAACTGGTGGATACGTCCTCATTTTTACAATCACAGCGGTCTCTCTCATAATAGCTGGGGTGATTGATCTTCTTATTAAGAAGAAGATGCCAGAAAAAAGAGAAGCAGACCATTCAAAGGATGTACAAAGAAAAGAGACGATGATTCAAGCCATTAAAGGTGGATTGGCTTATGTCAGGCAAAGTCCTTTCTTATTAGCATTAATGACTTCGACCATTTTTTTGAACTTTTTCTTTAGTGGCCCCTTGCAGCTTGGGATGCCGTTATTTGCCTCTCGTATTTTAAACGGGGATGAAGTAACGTATGCCTTTTTAAATGGAGGAATTGCTGTTGGAATGCTTTTAGGTGGGGTGGGCGTTGGGCTTTTAAATATTCAACGGAGGAGGGGGCTAATTTCCATTTTGGCGATGTCTTCTTTAGGACTAATGTTTCTAGGTTTTAGCCTTTCAACAACTTTTATAAGCAGTATGTTCTTCATTATTTTACTGGGAGTCGCCATTAGTGTCACTAATATACCGTTGATTGCCGTTATTCAAAGCCATACAAAGAGAGAATACTTAGGTAGAGTGATGAGCTTAACATCGTTTGCTTCAATGGGTTTATTACCAGTTTCCTATCTGGTGACGTCTTTATTTTTAGCGATAGGCATAGCTATAGAGCTGATCATGCTTGTTAGTGCAGTTGGTTTAGCTGTTGTTTGCTTCATTATTTTGTTCAAAGCAAAAGTATTACGTACAGCGGATTAAATTAGAAATGTTAAAGAAATTATAATGAACATTTAAAAAACGCTTTCATTTATTGAGGGATTCTAGTATACTCATCACTAAGAAAGCGTTATCACTATCAAATGTTTCCGAAACGTTTTGGAGGTTATCGTGACTACTATAAAAGATATTGCGAGGGTGGCTGGCGTTTCGATCACAACCGTTTCGAGAGCTTTAAACGGGTATAGTGACGTGAGTGAAAAGACTAGACGGCGTATACAGGAAGTGGCGAAAGAATTAAAGTATAGCCCGAATGCTGTAGCTAGAAGTCTGGTCATGAATCGTTCGAAAACGATTGGCCTTCTCGTCTCAGAGATAAGTCGTGAAGGGGCAAAAGATAATTTTACGTTTGAGGTATTGTGTGGGATCAATGATCGTGTGGCAGAACTTGATTATGATCTGATCTTATTTAATACCAATTCAGCTCAGCAAAAGGTAAAAAGCTATACGCAATTATGTCGTGAACGCCGAGTTGAAGGAGTTATTTTACAAGGGATCAAAACAGATGATCCTTATCTAGAGGAAGTAATTGAAAGTGATATTCCTTGCGTTGTAGTAGATGTTCCGATTACAGGTAATAAAGTAGGTTATGTGTCTACTGATAATGTAGACGGTGCTAAAAAGGCTGTTCAATACTTAATTGATTTAGGACATCAACAAATTGCGATGATGAATGGTCATAAAAAGGCCTTTGTAAGTCAGAAGCGTAAGGAAGGCTATCTTGCTACTCTAGAGGAAAATGAAATCCCTATAAAAGAGGATTGGATCTTAAATGGAGAATTCCGCGAAGAGCAAGCAGAAAAAGTAGCTCTTTACTTTTTAAGAAACCATTCGAATGTAACCGCTATATTTTGTGCAAGTGATTTAATGGCATTAGGCGTTCTAAAAGCAGCTAAAACATTGAACATTCCGGTGCCTTCCCAATTATCCGTAATTGGATATGATGATATCGTTCTAGCTGAATACGCGACTCCAAGTCTAACAACAGTAGCACAAGACAAATATCAAATAGGTTATGAGGCTGCAGGTCTTCTCATTGATTTATTAGCAGAAAAAGAAACCAATAATGCTCGGATCTTAAAGAGTAATTTAAAAATACGTCAATCTACTGACTTTAACAACAAGAAAGCATAAACTTTCTTGTACACTAAATCCAAAACGTTTTGGATTTTATTTTAAAGCATAGTCCGAAACGTTTTGGAAGAAATCATCCTGAGGAGAGAGACAAATGAACTATCGAGTAATAAAAGAAAATGATCTATTCCTTTTAACAGATGAAAAAGGAAATATCCCAAAAGGCCATGAATATGGAGCAGGACTTTATACGAAAGACACTCGTTATTTGAGTAAGTTTGATGTACGAATCAATCAACAAGAGCCGGTTTTGCTCACGTCAAATTCTGATGATGCCTACCGCTCATCGTTTATCTTAACGAATCCTCATATGGAGGAAGACGGGCAATTGATTTTATGGCGCGAGTCTGTTGAATTGAAGCGTGAGAGATTTATCTATGATGGTGTTTGTTATGAGGAATTGATCGTAACCAACTATTACCCGAAGCCTGTCTCTTTTGATTTAAGTGTTCATATGGAAGCTGATTTTCAAGATATGTTCATCGTAAGAGGATTTCAACATGGTGAGATTGGCAGCAAAACAGGCGTAAAACAAGGAGAAAACGAATTACGCTTCATGTATGAAGGGGCAGATCAAATCTCCAGACAGACGGTGATCCAGTGGAGCAAGCAAGCAAAACAAGTAACAGATCTAGGCGATCTAACATTCGGATTCCAGCTTGCTCATGGGCAAAGAGAGTCAATCGTTTTAGCAATTGTACCAGTTGAAAACAATGAAGATCCAGTTATATTACCTGTTGATGAAGCTAGCCGAAAGTTAAAAGAAAGTCATGCAAAGTGGGATAACAACATAGCAAAACTTCAAACGGATCATTTACCGCTTCAACGTCTTGTTGATCGTGGTGTCTCAGATATGCGTGTACTATTGACGGATTTAGGATATGGATCATTTCCAGTAGCTGGTTTGCCATGGTTTGCTGTTCCTTTCGGAAGAGATAGCTTAATTGCAGCATTGCAACTGCTCCCATTCCAACCTGATGTAGCAAAAGGAACGTTGCGTACTATGGCTGCCTTCCAAGGTACGAAGCTTGATCCTTGGAGAGATGAGCAACCAGGAAAGATTATGCACGAACTTAGAAAAGGAGAGTTGGCTAATACGAACCAAGTTCCATTTACTCCTTACTATGGCACGATCGATGCGACGCCTTTGTTTTTAATGCTGCTTTCTGAATACATTAGGTGGACAGGCGATGTTGAATTATTTAATGAGCTTACAGAGAATGTTGAAAATGCTCTGATGTGGATTGATGAGTACGGGGATCGTGATGGTGATTTATTTGTTGAATACCACCAAGAGTCATCTAAAGGAATTGCTAATCAGGGCTGGAAAGATTCTGCTGATTCGGTAGTACACCGTAATGGGGATTATGCTAAAACTCCGATTGCGCTAGCAGAAGTACAAGGTTATGTGTATCAAGCTAAACAAGGAATGGCAGAGCTATTTGAGGCAGTCGGTAACATTGAAAAGTCAAAGCAATTAGTGAATGAATCGAACCAACTGAAGGAAGCTTTTGAAGCAGCCTTTTGGATGGAGGACCAACAATTTTATGCGATCGCACTTGATCAAGACAAAAAGCCAGTTGGAACATTGACAACAAATCCAGGGCATGTATTGTTTGCAGGAATGTTATCTGAAGGGAGAGCCCAAGCAGTAAGTAACATGCTTGTCTCAGATAAAATGTTCTCAGGCTATGGCATTCGTACAATGGGTGAAGGTGAAGCGGGTTATAACCCAATGAGCTACCATGATGGAAGTGTATGGCCACATGATAACAGCATGATTTTACTTGGAATGGGTAAGCTTGGCCACCACACGCAGGCAAATGCTGTCATTGACGGATTAATCAAAGCTGCTCAATACTTTGATAATGATCGTCTACCTGAATTATTCTGTGGCTATTCAGATGGAAAGCCGGTTATCCCTTATCCAGTTGCATGTTCACCACAAGCTTGGGCAGCAGGTACACCTCTAGTGATGGTTCAAACAATGCTCGGTTTGTATCCTGATACACTTAAGAAAACAATCGCCCTAAACCCCGTGCTACCAGAGAGCATGAATGAACTAGTGCTTCGTGATGTAACGATCGCATCAGGACAATTAGATCTCATAGTTAGTAGAGAAGATCACGAATTGAAAGTGACTGTTGAAAAGAATACAACAGGATTAGATATACAATTAGTTGATCAAAAAAAGCCGATGTCATCTAAAAATTAACCTATATAAAAAGGAAACAAGAGAGGGGAAAGCATGATGAAAAAATGGTTTATGACAATGGGGATTAGCACAGTTTTACTTGGTAGTGTTCTTGCAGGTTGCGGGAATAACGGCGGGGAAAGTACTTCTGGAGAGAATTCAAACGATGGTGAAGTCACCCAAATCACCTTAACAGGTTGGCAATCATCACCACAAGAGCAGAAGTACTTAGATCAGACGATTGCTCTGTTTGAGGAACAAAATCCTGATATAGAAGTAACAATTAGTACAATTCCTGATTCATACATGGATGTCTTGCGTACTCGTTTAATTGGTGGAGATGGACCTGATGTGTTCTATCTAGATGCATTTGAAGCTCCTGGCTTAATTGAAACGGGAGTGGTTGAACCTCTTGATGAGTATATTTCAGAGGACTTTGATTTGAATGATTTTGAACAGCCGCTATTAGATGCATTCCGTGGAAACGATGATACGATTTATGGACTTCCAAAGGATACATCCACATTGGCTCTTTTCTACAATAAAGATTTACTAGAAGAAGCTGGATTTGATGCACCGCCGGCAACATGGGAGGAGCTAGAAGAAATGGCAGAAGCCCTTACAACCGATAGCACGTATGGTTACGGAGTCGTGCCAGATTTAGCTCGTCTTATGTTCATCGCTGAATCGAATGGTGGCCAAGTAGTAACTGACAACCAAGCTTCGTTTGGCGATTCTGCAGTGGTTGAAGCGTTGCAACCAGTTGTTGATATGAGAAATGAAGCAGGAACAGCAGCAGAGCCATCTGAAGTAGGATCTGATAATGGTGGAGAAATGTTCGCACTTGGAAGAGCAGCGATGATTATGGAAGGAAACTGGACGATTCCATTCCTTGATGAGAATTTCCCAGATGTTAATTACGGGGTTGCTGAAATCCCTACCATTAATGGAGAGCAAGGCACAATGGCGTTTACTGTTTCTTATGTAATGAATGCAGCAAGTGATAAAAAAGAAGCGTCGTGGAGATTAATTGAATTCTTAACTGGGAAAGAAGGAATGGAAGCATGGACGGCGAGTGGATTAACACTGCCGACGCGTGCATCTGTAGCTGAAACGCTTGATTATACGGATGATGAAATTTATGGTCCATTTGTAGCTGGAACATCATATGCGACAGTATGGTCAGATGATACGAATTTACCGATCATTAATAATAATTTTGGAAATCAATTTATTAGTGCATTTTTAGGGCAACGTGATTTAGGTGAGGCATTAGAAGAAGCAGAAGATGTAGCGAACCGTGAAATTCAATAGAGCGTAATGGTGTAGGTGGGTCCCTCCCACCTACCCATTAAACCGCTTAGTTGATTCTAGTATGTAGAAGTGAGATGAATCGACTTGGGGAAGGAGTACCACCATGGCCATAAAAAAACCGTCAAAAAAGCACATGCGTGAAGCAGGTCAGGGCTATCTATTCATGGGCCCAGCATTACTGACTATTGGTGTGTTTATCTTACTACCAATCATTTATGCAGTGATTCTATCCTTTCAGAAAGTGAATTTACTTGGAGGAATTTCTGAGTTTGTAGGAATTGATAACTTCGTTCGAATTTCAGATGATTTTCGGGCGGGAATTGCTCTACGCAACACTGCTTTTTATGTAGCGGTAGTTGTACCTGTTCAGACGCTCCTTGCCTTGATTCTTGCAGCTTGCTTGAACGCAAGGATTAAGGGAACGAACCTTTTTCGTGTCATTTTCTTTTTACCAACCTTAACATCATCAGCTGTGTTGGCTTTAATTTTTATGTTCATGTATAACAATCAAAATGGTCTAGTAAACCAATTTTTAAGTACGATTGGCTTACCGACTTATAACTGGCTAGGAGATCCGTCGGTTGCGTTGATTGCCATTATGATTATGAACATTTGGGCAACTGCTCCTTTTTATATGGTTATTTATTTAGCTGGATTGAAAGATGTACCGGAAAGTTTATATGAAGCTGCAGAGCTTGACGGGGCATCAGCGTTCCAAAAATTCCGCTATATTACGGTTCCGATGTTACGACCAATCACATCATTTGTAGTCATTATGGGGATTATTGGGACGTTCCAACTTTTCGATCAATCGTATATCTTCTCAGGCGGAACAGGTGGACCGGATAACTCGACACTGACAATCGTTTTGTTGATTTATCAATATGCGTTTAATACGTATGATCAAATGGGTTACGCAGCAGCGCTTGCTTTCTTGTTAGCGGTCATTATCTTAGCTGCAACACTCATTCAGCGCAAATTCCAAAAGGATGAACAAGTGTATTAATACGTCTGGAGTGAGAGCATTGAAAGATTTAAAAATTGGAAAGTTCATACTATATTCGATCCTTATAGGTTATGCAGTTGTAACAGTTACTCCTTTTTTATGGGCATTCTTTGCTTCGTTCAAACCTTTGAATGAGATTGTAGGTGGATTTTCCATCTTGCCTGAAAATTGGACACTTGATAACTATCGCTACATTATTAGTACCCAGCCACTCTTTATCCGCTGGTTATTCAACAGTGTTGTAATTGCAGTAGTTGGAACATTGCTTAATATTCTATTTAACTCAATGGCTGGTTATGCACTAGCTCGTTTGAGTTTTCCAGGTAAGAAGACACTGTTTGTCCTAGTGCTTGCCGTTCTTATGATCCCAGGTCAAGTTACCATGATTCCTAACTATCTTATTTTGAAGGAGTTAGGTTGGTTGAACTCTTACCAAGGGATGATTGTTCCTGCTATGGTTAATGCCACGTTTATCTTTATGATGCGTCAATTCTTCATCAATTTCCCGAGAGAAGTAGAAGAGGCTGCCGCAATTGATGGACTAAGTAGGATGGGAACATTCTTTAGAATCGTTCTGCCGATGGCTAAGCCAGCACTAGCTGCACAAGCGATATTTGTATTCATGGCGCTATGGAATGATTTCATGAGACCATTAATCGTTATGTCTGAAACGAGCATGTATACATTACCAGTTGGACTTAATGCCTTTCAATCAGAGAACGTGTCGTTTTGGAACTACGTTATGTCGGCCTCAATGATCTTCACATTACCAGTATTGCTTATTTACATTTTCTTTAGTCGATTCTTTTTGGATGGGTTATCTTTTCGAGGAGATAAATAAAAAAAGAAGGAGTGTCCGAGGTGACACTCCTTTTTACTATGAGAAACATATCTAGATTGTTTATCAGCTTTTCGAATAATGAGATTGACTGATCTTCCAAATATCATTGGCGTATTCCATAATCGTATGATCACTTGAAAATTTACCCGAATGAGCGATGTTTGTGGCACTCTTTTTTAACCAGGAAGCTTGATCACGATAGGTCTGATCAATTAATTGTTGTGCTTCTACATAGCTATCAAAATCGCGCAAGACGAAGTACTCATCATTATTAAAAAGCAGTGAGTAGTAGATGTCTTTAAACTCGACGTCATCTTGAGTGAAAGATTGATTGACTAGCTGGTCGATGACTGTTCGTAGCCTTTGGTCACTGTTGTAGTAATCTCTTGCACGGTATTTGTTGGTTGCTTGGTATTCAAAGACTTCCTCTGCGCTCAGACCAAATGTGAAAATATTATCTGCGCCAACTGCTGCACCAATTTCTACATTAGCACCATCCTGTGTACCGATGGTTAGAGCTCCGTTCATCATTAATTTCATATTTCCTGTTCCGGAGGCTTCTTTACTAGCGGTCGAAATTTGTTCACTTACATCAGCGGCTGGGATGATTTTCTCAGCTAGACTAACATTGTAATTTTCTAGGAAGACAACTTTTAATTTATCTTTGATCAAAGGATCGTTATTAATTTTTGTTGCAACGGTTGTGATTAACTTGATGACATGCTTGGCGAAGTGATAGCTTGGAGCCGCTTTTGCTCCGAAGATGAAGGTTCTTGGGGTGCAATTTAGTGATGGGTTTTCTCTGTATAAATGGTAAAGATGCAGGATGTGAAATACATTCAATAATTGGCGTTTATAGCCATGGAGCCGCTTAATATGAACATCAAAAATTGAATCTTCATCGAGAAGAATTCCATAATGCTGATTAATGTAACTTGCTAAGTGAAGTTTGTTTTTGCGTTTGACCCGTGCCAGCTCTGCTTGAACACTAGGATCAGCCACATATTTTAATAGATTAATAAGCTCTTTCGGTTCATGAATCCAGCTTTTGCCGATGGTTTCATTTAATAAATTTGCTAGCTCTGGATTGGCATGCAAAAGCCAACGTCGATGTGTAATTCCATTCGTTTTATTGTTGAAACGATCTGGAAAAAGGGTGTAAAATGGCTTCATGACACGTTCCTTTAAAATATCCGTGTGCAGTTTAGCTACACCATTTATGCTATAGCTACCGACCATGGCCAGATGAGCCATATGAATTTGATCATAGGAAATAATCGCCATATCGGCAATCTGTTCACGCAGTTCTGGGTGATCAAACCAAATTCCTTTGCAGAAACGTTCATTGATTTCTTCAATGATCATGTAATGGCGAGGGAGGAGTTCGTTTACCATTTGTTCAGGCCATTTTTCTAAGGCTTCACTTAAGGTTGTATGATTTGTATAGGCAACTGTTTTAGTTGTTAAATCCCAAGCTTGATCCCAACCTAATCCTTCTTCATCCATTAAAAGACGCATTAATTCAGGAATAACGAGCGTTGGGTGAGTATCGTTAATTTGAATAGATATTTTTTCTGGTAGTTCCGATATTGGCTGTTCCGTTTTTTTGAATTGATTGAGAATGCTTTGAACGCCAGCGGATACTAAGAAGTATTGTTGTTTGAGACGTAGAAGTTTCCCTTCATAGGACGAATCATCCGGATAGAGAAATTCAGAAATCTTTTCTACCGACCGTTTGTAATCTAAGTAGTGGTAATAGTCTTTTCCGTGAACCGAATTGAAATGAAAGGGGTTAGTCGTCGACTCTGCGCTCCAAAGTCTTAACGTATTCACATTATCTGTTCCGTAGCCAACAACTGGCACATCGTAAGGGACGGCTAACACTCGCTCGTACTCTACATGATCAAATGTAAGCTTTTGATCGACATAGGTTGGCTTTACTTCTCCTCCAAAGCGAACTTCAATCGCTTTCTCGGACCGTTTCGTCTCCCACATATAGTCGTCTTTCAACCAATAGTCAGGCAGTTCAACCTGATAGCCGTTGACCATTTTTTGTTGAAAAAGACCGTACTTGTATCGAATGCCAATCCCATGACCAGGTAAGTTGAGGGAAGCTAATGAGTCTAGAAAGCAAGCAGCTAATCTACCGAGTCCGCCGTTTCCAAGGCCTGCATCTGCTTCTTCACTAAATACCTCACTTGGCTCAAAGTTATAATCATGTAAAGTTTCACAACATACGTCATACCACCCATGATTTAAGAGGTTCGTTTCAAGTAAACGACCTAACAAGAACTCCATTGAGAAATAATACATTTGTTTTTCGTCGTTACTTAAATGAACTTGCTTTGTTTTCTGCCAGTTACTATTCACTTCTTTTTTTACAAGAAGGGCAATGGCTTGGAATGCTTCTTTGTTGGTTGCTTCATCTGGACGCTTACTAAACGTGGTTAATAGTTTTTCTTGGAATTGAGCTGCAAAGGTCTCTTTATTCATCGGTTTCATCCCACGCTCCTTCATTTACTACATGTTTATAGACATCCTCATACGCTTTTGCCGATTGACTCCAGTCGAACTTTGACGTGTATATATTGTGTTGCAACTGCTTCCACAGTGCTTCTTCTCTATATAGCCACAAGCCACGCCTCACCGTATAAAGAAAGTCTTCTTCTTTGTAATTCGTGAAGCTCAGGCCATTTCCTTCTCCTGTAAACTCATTAAAAGAAAGAATTGTGTCTTTTAAGCCTCCCGTTTCGCGTACAATAGGCACTGTTTCATAGCGTAGAGCAATTAATTGACTTAGCCCGCATGGTTCAAATTTAGAGGGCATCACAAGAAAGTCAGAGGCAGCATAAATAAATGAGGCAAGTTCTTCATTAAAGCCACGGTAAAAAGCAACACGGTCAGGGTAGCGTTGTGCAAGTTGTTCAAATTGCTCTTCAATCACAGGATCTCCTGAACCTAAGCATACAAATTGGACATCTTCTGCTTGTAGTAAGTCATCGAACGTATTAGTGACAAGAGATACACCTTTTTCCTCTACTAATCTTGAAATAAGAGAAATGAGTGGAGTGTGCTCGCTGATTGTTAAGCCTAGTTTATCTTGAAGGGCTTTTTTATTTTCTCGTTTTCGTTCAGGCTGATGATGATATGTAACGGGGATATGAAAATCAGTCGACGGATTAAAATATCCCTCATCAATCCCATTTATAATGCCAGTCAAAGAATGATTCCTTTCTCTAAGTAAAGAATCAAGCCCTTCTCCGAAAGCAGATGATTGAATTTCTGTTGCATACGTAGGGCTGACGGTTGTAATCCAATCAGCATGAACAATAGCGGCCTTCATAAAGTTAATCGCTCCGTTGTGATCAAGACCAATTTGATGTTGCTTATCTAAGTGAAGCAACTCATTAAAGATCGAATGAGGGAAGACGCCTTGGTACCTAAGGTTATGAATAGTAAAGACCGTTTTAACCTTGTACGAATAGGCTCCTGCTTTAATGTAAGCAGGAAGTAATCCTGTTTGCCAATCGTGACAATGTAGTACATCAGGATGGAGAGCTAGTTTTTCCATCGATTCAAGGACTGCGTGTGTAAAAAAGGTGAATCGTTCGCCATCATCTTCTTGGCCATAGAAGGGCTTACGATCAAAGTAATAGTCATTTTCGATAAAGAAGTAAGTCACGTTTTTCTCTTTATAGGATAGGATGGCACAATGTTGATTGCGCCATGTTACAGAAACAGAAAAGGTCTCAACCCATTCAAGCTGCAATAAGATAGGAGTTGGGATCGATGTCGATTTTGGTAGGAAGACAATCAGTTCATGAGCTAATGCACTTAAAGCATGCGGGAGCGAACCGATTACATCTGCAAGGCCTCCCGTCTTAAAGAAGGGTGTACATTCTGTTGCAACCATGACTACTTTCATTGAAGGCTTCTCTCCTTTAGCATTTAGATCACCTTTCGCTTTGCTACAACGTAAGGTTGCGTATATGCGCCTATTAAGGTCTTATTTGAGGTGAGGGTAATATCTTTATCTAAGATGACATTTCTAAGCACCGTTCCCTTTTCAACGATGCACCGTTGCATAATAATGGAGTTCTCAATAATGGCACCACTTTCTACTTTTACCCCGCGAAAGAGAATGCTATTGGTGACTTCACCTTCAATTACACATCCATTAGCGAGTAAGGAATTCCTTACCTTTGAGCCCTTTTTATAAACCGTTGGCGGCTCGTTTTTTATTTTGGTTAATAATGGTTTTTCTGATAAAAATAATTGAGCAAAATGCTGATCAGAAAGTAGCTTCATACTTTCTTGATAATAAGAAGGTAATGAATCAATAACAGCTAAGTAGCCATTATAGGAGTAGCTTGTGATATGCAGTCGATCTGCATTCGTCATAATCCCCTCTTCAAATAAAAATGATTTACCTCTTGATATACAAGAGTCCACTAAATCGAGAAGAAGATCCTTCTTAATGACGTACGTATTCATATAGTGATTTGGGTTATCTGAGTCATTAGATAGAGCTGTTGCATGTCCTTTTTCATCTATAACCAACTTTTTAGAAAAACGATTGTCACTCAAGATACTTGGGTTGTGCTGATAAACAACCGTCACATCAGCCTTTGTATGAAGGTGATGGTTAAATACCTCCTCAAAATCAATCCTGCTTACATGCTGACTGCCTGTTATTAATACATGATCAGCATGGCCACGAGCAAAGAAATCGCGATTATTATGATAATGCTGGAGTTCCCCTTTAGAAATATCAGTTGGATCATTCCAATCTGGAGGTAAAATAAATAGGCCTCCTTTTACATGATCGAGATCCCATGCCTTTCCATTCCCCAAGTGATCCATTAATGATCGATATTTTCTTCTTGTAAAGACAGCGATCTCTGACATATTCGCATTCACCATATTGGATAAAACAAAGTCGATAAGACGATAACGCCCACCAAATGGTACAGCGGCTCCGCAGCGGAAATACGTAAGCTCACCAAGTAAATCTTGTTCAGCATCTAAGTTAATTACTCCCATTAATCTGTTCAATGAATAAACAGCCTCCTTACGTCAACATCGTTAACGCTTCAAATTTTGTTTCGTTATCAATGACGATAATCTCTTCTTTTTGTGAAGTGATAACTGTGTCATCTGGTATAGTCGTTCCTTCTGTGACTATGACATTTTTTAATTGAACACGTTGACCGACTTTGACATTAGGCATCAATATTGAGCCACTAACCACGCTATGCTTGCCTACTTCCACTCCGTGAAACAGAATCGCTTTTTGAAGTCTTCCATATACAAGACAGCCTTCATTAATGAAGGACTGACTTACTTTAGCTGAATTAGCTACATATTGAGGTGGCTGGTTAGGGTTCGCAGAATAAATTCTCCAGTTATCTTCATTAAGACGAAGAGGAGAGTCTGGATCTAGCAAGTCCATACTAGCTTCCCAATAACTTTGAACGGTTCCAACGTCTCTCCAATAGCTAGAAAAAGGATAGGCTACAAGCTTGCAATGATCATCAAGCATGGCAGGTATAACGTTTTTACCAAAGTCATGTTCAGACTCTATGTCGCTCGCATCGGCCATAAGAAATTGTTTTAAATAGGACCACGTAAAGAGATAAACACCCATTGAAGCTAGATTACTTTTAGGTGTAAGGGGCTTTTCTTCAAATTCTGTAATTGTATAGTAAGCATCTGTATTCATAATGCCAAAGCGACTTGCTTCATTCCAAGGAACTTCAATGACGGAGATTGTCACATCTGCTTGTTTTTCCTTGTGATAGGTGAGCATTTTATCGTAATCCATCTTGTAAATATGATCCCCTGATAAAATAAGAACGTACTCCGGATCGTATTGTTCAATAAAGCACATGTTTTGATAAATGGCATCTGCTGTCCCTAAATACCAGGAGCCACCTGCTTTCTCCACAAATGGTGGTAGGGCGGTGAGGCCTCCTTTTCTATGATCAAGACCCCAAGGCGTACCAATCCCAAGATGGGTGTTAAGGGCTAGAGGCTCGTACTGAGTAAGCACACCAACCGTATCAATTCCTGAATTTGTGCAATTGCTAAGAGGGAAATCAATAATCCGGTACTTGCCCCCAAAGTAGACAGCGGGTTTTGCCATTTTTTTAGTCAGTAAACCAAGGCGTTTTCCTTCTCCACCAGCTAGTAGCATAGCAACACATTCTTTTTTATTCGTTGTCATCTTTACAACCCCACTTTCCGTCATCTTACATAGCAAAATCTCTCAAACCTTTCTTCCTATCTACTCTATGACTGTGCAAACGCTTATCATTCCTAGTAATGCAATAAAAATAAATAAAATAAAATTAGGTAAAAAGTTATAAAAATAATTTGTTTTATGTCGATATAAGAATATGAGTAGCGAATCGCACATCTTTTATACTAATATAGATATAAAACTATAGAACTAAGGTGAGGCTTGTGAATGGTGAGATAAAGCCGCTTTATGACAAAGAATGTACATGCATGGCCTGTAACCAAACGTTTGTAACTAAAAGACTACGCACTCGCTTTGTGAAAGTGAAAAAAATACATAGTAATTTTTTCACAGAATATAAAATTCCTAGTCTGAATCCGAGTTATTACGAGGTTTCTGTATGCCCTTACTGCGGGTTTGCTTCTACAGAAATGTTTTCTTCTACTTTCCCTGTAGGAACAAAAGAAGCGATAAAAGATCAGTTCTCTCTTTGGCAGAGGCAAGAGTTTGGTGGAGAAAGAACGCCAAGCGATGCGATCCGAACGATGAAACTAGGGTTAATCTCAGCTTCCTTAAAAAAAGAGAAATCTATTGTGATAGCAGGGCTCTGTTTACGATTGGCTTGGTTATATAGAGGAACAAGTAACCACAAGGAAGAGGAACGTTATTTAGCGCAAGCATTGAAATATTATAGAGATTCTTATCAACATGCTGATTATATTGGGACTCAGATGACGGATATGCGCATTCTCTACTTGATTGCAGAGTTATTAAGAAAGCTAGGAAATCAAGCGGAAGCGATACGTTACTTTAGTGAAGTGATTCATCATAAGAATCGCGCGCTAGAAGCCAATCTTGTAGAAATGGCTAGAGAGCAATGGTACATCATGCGTCAAGACATCAAAGAAGTAGATAATCATTAATAATGAAAGAAAGTTACCGTAGGGTTTTAGCTAATTAGAGGAGGTCTGACGTTTTGAATGTACAATATGTAAATGCAATTTGCCGGGCAACAAAATCGATTTTAACGGGACATCTAGGTGTCGAAGTAGATATATTACGACCATCTGCTGGTAGTGGGTCCGTTCCATCAAATGATATTTCAGTCATCTTAGGAGTGAAAGGGGAATTAAAAGGTCAGATTATCTGCACCTTTTCAACAGAAACAGCCATTAATATAGTGAGTGCAATGATGGGTGGTATGGAAGTACAACAATTAGATAATATGGGTTGGAGTGCTGTACAAGAGTTTGGAAACTGGGTTGCAGGGACGACGGCAACTGAACTTTCTAAAGAAGAATGTATCATTGATGTAACACCTCCAGTAATCAATGAGGGTGAATCGAAATTCCACTCAAGCTATCCATATATTACAGTTCCACTAGGAAGTCCGATAGGTGATATTCGAGTTCATATTTCCGTATCAGAAGATGATTCATTGAGAAGATCTGCTATATAGAGCAGATCTTTTTTTTTGTTTTGGCTCTCTAAGTGAAAAGAGTGTTCAAATCGACAAAAAACGGGTAAACTCATGGATGTTATGGTAAAGGAGATGATGAAAGTGTCAGAAATTGATGTTTCCAAATTTGAGAAAAGAATGATTATCCGTACCATCGAAGAAAAAGACTTCGATGCGATTATAAATATGCAAAAATTATGCTTTCCAAACATGGAGCCATGGAAGAGAGAGCATCTTCAAAGTCATATTGATATTTTCCCAGAAGGTCAATTTTGTGTAGAGTATGATGGTGAAATCATTGGTTCTTGTTCGAGTTTAATTATTAACTTTGATGAGTATGATGATCAGCATACATGGGATGAGATCACAGATGAGGGGTATATTACAAACCATGATCCTGAAGGCTATAATTTATATGGGATTGAGGTAATGGTTCACCCAAAATATCGCCGTATGAAAATTGGTCGTAGGCTTTATGAGGCAAGAAAAGATTTAGCGCGGGAACTTAACTTAAAAAGTATTATTATCGGTGGTAGAATTCCAAACTACCATACTCATGCAAAAGAACTAACCCCCCGACAATATGTGGAAGAAGTAACGATGCATAATCTTTATGATCCAGTTTTAACGTTCCAAGTAATGAATGGTTTTTCATTAAAGCGAATCAACCAAAACTATTTAGAAGATGACAAAGCATCTATGCGTTATGCGACATTAATGGAATGGAATAATATTGATTACCGTCCGAAATCACCGAAGCGCCAATTTAAAACGTCCTTCCCAGTAAGGATTACAACGATTCAATATGAAATGAAAAAAATTTCATCCTTTGAGGATTTTGCGATTCAGTGTGAATACTATACGGATGTTGCAGCGAGTTACCAATCAGACTTTGCTGTTTTCCCAGAGATTTTCACTTTACAACTGCTTTCTTTTCTTCCAGAAAAGAGTCCAAGTCGTGCCATTCGTCGTCTAACGGAATTCACAGAAGACTATATTGAATTGTTTACGACTCTAGCCGTTAAGTACAACGTTAATATCATCGGAGGGTCGCATTTTGTAGAGGAAGAAGGCAAGATCTATAACATTGCTTATTTATTCCGGCGTGACGGAACGATTGAAAAACAATACAAACTGCATATCACTCCTAATGAGCGTAAATTCTGGGGAATTCATGGTGGCGATCGTGTCAATGTTTTTGATACCGATTGCGGGAAAATCGCGATTCAAATTTGTTATGACATAGAATTTCCTGAGCTTGGTCGTATTGCAGTTGATAAAGGTGCTAATATTATCTTTACTCCATTCTGTACAGATGATCGCCAAGGATACTTACGCGTACGTTACTGCTCCCAAGCGCGTGCCATTGAAAATCAAGTATATACCGTCTTATCTGGTACAGTAGGTAACTTATCAGAAGTAGAAAATATGGATATTCAATACGCGCAATCGGGCATCTTCAGTCCATCTGATTTTACCTTTGCCCGTGATGGGATTGTAGGTGAGTGTAATCCAAATATCTCTACAGTTGTCGTTGGAGATGTAGACCTTGAAATCTTACGTCGTCATCGTCGTGCCGGAAGTGTGAATCAACTTCGCGATCGTAGACATGACGTCTATAAGATTGTTTATAAACAAGATTAAATATTTTGGCCACGTGAAGCTTCACGTGGCTATTTCACTGTCTCTTAATGGTTTAGTTGCCTCCTTTATTGGTTAAGATGAAGACATAAATGGGAGGTAATGATATGAAGCTTGGGAAGTTGCTGCAACCTGAACTATTAACGCCGATTATCTTTTTTATATTTATGGTAGGATCGATATTCTTTTTGTTTCAAATAGGAGGAACAAAGGAACAGGTAGTGACCAATTGGTCGATGGATGTAGTGGGATTGAGTGAGCTGTATCGCACGGGTGAGGCTGTTGATCTTCATCTATTTTTAGAAGATGAACAAGGCCATCCGATAGAAGATGCCAATGTTACATTGGTGTTAGATAGACCGGAAACTGTACATCATTTGGAGAAAGTGATGCATCGTGTAGAAGGCGGCTTATACGAAACGGAAGCCATTTTCTCTCTTCCTGGTACGTGGATTGGCATGGTTGAAGCGAGTAGAGGTGGACACGTGTACCGAAACCAATTTTTCTTAACAGTAGATGGAGCAATTATCGCCGACACAAGTCGTGACCCGAGTGATCATTTCACTTTAGATCAACCATTGCCAGAATTTTTACAAAAAGAAATGGAAGCGATGTCAACACCGAGTCCATAATACTTTTCAAATAATACCAATAGCGTTATAATGTTTATACATTAAAAAGAGTTCGGTAACACGGAGACTACAACATTCAGCAGGGCGAAGGAGACTCTGTAAATGATTGTGGTCTTTTTTAAAGGGTAGAGGGGTGAAGTGAGTGACACATACGTTCTCAAGTGAAATGCGTTCGTCATATGTAAGTGCGTTGAAAACAAAAGATCTAGATTTGCTGGTTATTGGTGGTGGAATTACAGGAGCTGGTATTGCCCTCGATGCTTCTTCACGTGGACTTTCTACAGGTTTATTAGAAATGCAAGATTTCGCAGCTGGGACATCTAGCCGTTCAACGAAACTGGTACATGGTGGTTTGAGGTACTTAAAGCAACTTGAAGTGAAACTCGTAGCTGAAGTAGGAAAAGAAAGAGCGGTTGTCTATGAAAATGCCCCTCATGTTACATCGCCAGAGTGGATGTTGTTGCCGATCTTTAAGGATGGTACATTTGGCAAGTTATCGACGTCGCTTGGTCTGAATGTCTACGATCGGCTTGCTGATGTACGTAAAGGCGAAAGGCGACATATGTTAAGTAAAAAAGAAACTCTAAAGCGCGAACCCTTATTAAAAAAAGAGAAATTAAAAGGGGGAGGAGTGTATGTAGAGTATCGTACGGATGATGCAAGATTGACGATTGAAGTGATGAAGGAAGCTGTCCGTCGTGGCGCGATTGCTATTAACTATATGAAGGTTGAATCCTTCTTATATGAAGATGGACGAGCAATCGGTGTAGTAATGGTTGATCAACTTTCAGGAGAAGCACATAAAGTGTTTGCTAAGAAAATCGTTAATGCAGCAGGGCCATGGGTCGACACCTTACGGGAACAAGATCGCTCAAAGATCGGAAAGCATCTTAGACTCTCAAAAGGGGTTCATCTTGTAATGGATCATTCTCGTTTTCCTCTCAGTCAAGCTGTATATTTTGATACTGAAAAAGATGGACGAATGGTCTTTGCCATTCCTCGTGATGGGAAAACCTACATTGGTACGACGGATACTTATTTTGAAGGGGAAATTGCGAACCCTCGCATGACCATCGCTGATCGAGACTACATATTAGCAGCAGCTAACTTTATGTTTCCGTCCTTACACCTTACACCCAATGATGTGGAATCAAGCTGGACAGGGTTAAGACCGCTCATTTTTGAAGAGGGTAAAGGTGCTTCTGAAGTTTCTAGAAAAGATGAAGTTTTTACATCTGAATCTGGATTGATTTCCATTGCAGGTGGAAAATTAACCGGCTATCGAAAAATGGCTGAGCGTATTGTCGATTCTGTATGCAGAGAAATAGGCATACCTGTTACCTGTCAAACTGAATCGATCACATTGTCAGGCGGACATGTTGGAGGCATCGATCAATTCGGATCATTTATAAAAGAGCATACAAGAGAAGGGGTGAGTCTTGGCTTAAGCGAGGCACAAGCGTATTCCTTATCAAAGCTGTATGGCTCAAACGTGACCAAAGTCTTCGCGAAGCTTAGACAAACAAAAAAACATGCCGAAGCGTTTCATCTTCCAAAAGAATTACTTGCTCAATTAAGATATGGGATTGAAGAAGAGATGGTTGTCACACCGATTGATTTCTTTAATAGAAGAACGGGGGCGCTTTTCTTTAATATTGACTGGGTAATTCAAAATAAAGAAGCGGTCCTTCGCTATATGAAAGCAGTGTTTGAGTGGAGTGAAGAAGTGACTGAGAAGTATGAGAAGGAACTTAATGATGAAATCTACTATGCGAGGACACCGGTAGTGAGTGAAGAGCCTTCTATGTAGAGAGAGCGAATTTGTGCTCTTTTCTTTTTGGGTATATTGTTTAGGTAGAGGGTGCTGGGGTAGGGATAAAGTAGGGGATGGAAAATTCCTAAAAGGGTTCGGCTCTATAGTGTGGAATAGTATATACTATTAGTCGGAGATGCGATTAAAAAGGGGGAACACGAGATGAATTGGAGAGCTCGGTATGAAAAATGGAACAACTTTTTTGCTTTAGAAACAGAATTAAAAGATGCCCTTACGACGATCGAAGGGGATGAGCAAGCGCTTGAGGATTGTTTTTACAAGGATTTGGAATTTGGAACTGGTGGTATGCGTGGTGAGATTGGCCCCGGACCAAACCGTATGAATACATATACGATTCGCCGAGCTGCTGAAGGGTTAGCTCGTTATATTAGTGCACAAGGTCAAGAGGCAAAAGAAAGAGGCGTGGCCATTGCATTTGATTCACGACATAAATCACCAGAGTTTGCTATGGCTGCGGCGTTAACATTAGGAAAGCATGGCATTCAAACATACTTATTTCATGATCTGCGTCCAACACCAGAACTATCTTATGCTGTACGTAAGTTAAATGCATTTGGTGGTATTGTAGTTACAGCAAGCCATAACCCGCCCGAATATAACGGGTTTAAAGTGTATGGTCCAGACGGGGGTCAATTGCCTCCGGGTCCTGCAGATGAGTTAGTGAATTACGTCAATAGCATAGAAGACGAACTTACGATTGAAGTGGCAGATGAAATGGAATTAAAGGGGCAGCGCTTACTTCAAGTCATTTCTGATGAGATCGATGATGCATATAACGAAGAATTAAAATCGATTCTTATTCAACCTGATTTATTAAAAGAAGCAGGGCAAGATGTGAAAATTGTCTTTACACCATTACATGGGACAGCGAACATTTCTGTTCGTCGTGTATTGAGTGAAGTAGGATTTCCTCATGTGATGGTTGTTGCAGAACAGGAATTACCTGATCCTCAATTTTCTACCGTCACCTCTCCTAACCCAGAAGAGCCTGCAGCCTTTGCCTTAGCCATTGAATATGGTGAAAAAGAAGGAGCAGATTTGTTACTAGCAACAGATCCTGATGCCGATCGTGTTGGCCTTGCTGTAAAGAATAACGACGGTGAGTACATTGTTCTGACCGGAAATCAAACAGGAGCACTCTTACTTGATTACATTTTAAGTCAAAAAGAAAAGCAGGGTACATTGCCTGCTAATGGTATAGTCATGAAGACGATTGTTACGTCAGAGTTAGGGCGTACAATTGCTGAACATTATGGAATAACGGCATTGGATACATTGACTGGATTTAAATTCATTGGTGAGAAGATTGGTCAATTTGAACAGTCTGGTGAACATACTTTCCTATTTGGTTATGAGGAAAGCTATGGATATTTGATTGGTGACTTCGTTCGTGATAAAGATGCGGTGCAAGCATGTCTCGCAGCAGCAGAATTGGCTGCTTACTATAAGTCTCGTAACATGTCTATTTACGAAGGATTACTTGAAATGTATGAGAAATATGGTTATTACCAAGAATCTCTACAGTCATTGACCCTTAAAGGGAAGGCAGGAGTAGAAAAAATCAATTCGATTATTGCTTCCTTTAGAGAAGAGCCGCCTATTGAGCTAAACGGAATTCGAGTTGCCTATATTGAAGACTATCAGTCCCGCGAGTCTAAAGATGTTTCAATTGCCCAAGCCAGTGCAATCGAATTGCCAAAATCAAATGTGTTGAAATACAAACTTGAGGACGGTTCTTGGTTCTGCATTCGCCCTTCCGGAACAGAGCCGAAAGTAAAGTTTTACTTTGGCGTTCAAAAAGCTACAGATGAAGAGAGCAAACAAAGCTTACAAGCATTAGAACAAGCTGTTATGAACCGCGTTCATGCAAATAGTTAATATGTTTCCAATGGTGGAGCACTCAGGACTAGTAAAAAGTCTTGAGTGCTTTTCTTTTTACCCGTTCAATAGTTCTCATGAATTGTCTTACTCTCTCATAAAATGAAGGAAGCAAGTTTCAAGGAGGGGGATTTAGATATGGATAACTGGAAGGAGCTCGAGCGTGCAATTGCTGAAATAACAGAAATTGCAGAAGGCTTCGGACTTGATTTTTATGAGATGCGTTATGAAATTTGTCCTGCTGAAATCATTTATACATTTGGTGCATACGGAATGCCGACACGTTATTCACATTGGAGTTTTGGAAAGCAATTTCACAAAATGAAGCTGCAGTATGACCTTGGACTAAGTAAAATTTATGAGCTTGTTATTAATTCAGATCCTTGCTATGCCTTCTTATTAGATAGCAATTCCTTAATTCAAAATAAACTAATAGTCGCTCACGTCTTAGCTCATTGTGATTTCTTTAAAAACAACGTCCGGTTCTCAAATACCCGCAGAGACATGGTTGAAAGTATGAGTGCTACTGCTGATCGCATTGCTCATTATGAACATGTATACGGAAAGGAAGAAGTAGAAAATTTTCTCGATGCGGTGCTAGCGATCCAAGAACATATTGACCCAAGTCTCGTTCGTCCAAAGCTTGCCTGGAGTATAGATGATGATAAAAATACGAAGCCAGTTAAAGCTAGGGGCGAGTATGATGATCTATGGACACTTGATAAAAACGGAAAAGTAGAAGAAATGAAGCCAGTTAATAAACGTCAGTTCCCACCAAGTCCCGAAAAAGATATTCTCTTATTCATTGAAGAGTATAGTAGAGAACTTGAGCCGTGGCAGCGTGACATCTTAACGATGATGAGAGAGGAAATGCTTTATTTCTGGCCACAGCTTGAAACAAAAATTATGAATGAAGGTTGGGCGTCTTTCTGGCATTCACGGATTCTTCGCGAGATGGATTTAACCAGTTCGGAAACGATTGAATTTGCCAAATTAAATGCAGGTGTCGTTCAACCTTCTAAGACATCGATTAATCCGTATTATTTAGGACTAAAGATATTTGAAGACATCGAAGAACGCTATAATAACCCAACAAAAGATATGCAAGAACGACAAAGGGTAAAGCCAGGTAGTGGGCGAGAGAAGATGTACGAGGTGCGAGAAATTGAATCTGACATCTCTTTTATCCGTAACTATTTAACGAAAGATCTTGTCATGCGAGAGGATATGTATTTGTTCCAGAAACAAGGAGCGGAGTATAAAGTAGTCGATAAAGCGTGGGAGCATGTGCGTGATCAACTCGCTTCCTCTCGTGTTAATGGAGGTTTCCCTTACTTAACGGTCACAGATGGAGACTATTTAAAAAATGGAGAACTCTACATTACCCACTCGTTTGAAGGAACAGAGCTTGATGTTAGTTATTTAGAAAAAGTCCTTCCATATATGCATCAATTGTGGGGACGCTCTGTTCATATTGAATCGATTATTAATGAGAAACGAATTGTCTTTATCTATGATGGAAAAAAGGTGCATCGTAAGTATTTATAATCGATTATGCAGCTATCTCTTAAGGAGATGGCTTTTTTCTTTTGGAGAAAAAGTATAATCATTCCACCTCTTGTTTACACTAAGGTTTGTACATTAGTCCTGAGGGTATATGATTGAAAACAAAAAACGGAGGAGATTATACATGAACGCTATTAAATTGTTCTTATTAAGCTTAGGTATGATATTGTTTTTAGCAGCTTGCGGAGGTAATGATGAGGTTTCTGAGCCCCCAGCAGATGCACCAGTAGAAGAGGATGACTCAATGTTTGATGATAATGAAGAAGCAGAAGCTCCTGCTGATGAATCAGACGAGATGGCAGATGGCGGGGCATATTCATTCACACATTTTGAATTAGATGTTGAGTACCCAGATAATCAAGAGATTGATGTTGATTATGAAAACGAACAAGATGGTGTGGAGGCAAAGTATCGTAATGACTTAGAGGGAATCGACCTTGAAGGTGATGAAGCGATGCAAGAGCTAGAGGCTTACTTCTCTCAATTAGATTTTGATCAGTCAACCATTGATGATGAAGTGATTGAGCAAGTTATTTCAGCCTTTAATCTTGATCCATCTTATACAGAACTTGAGCTAGATATTGAGTTTACAGATGGTACAGAAAAAGAGTATAAGCATCAAGGAGATCAATAATAGATGAAACGCATCACTTCGGTGGTGCGTTTTTTAGTGGAAATCAATGACTGAAAATTTAAAATAGACTGTTGACTTAGGGCTTGTTTTCCAAGTATGATTAGATTTGCTCACTGATTCATTCGGGTACCGAATGAATTTGAAAGAAATTGGATAGGAAAAGGTAGGTGGTTCAATGGAGACGTTCAAACGTTTAAAGCGCTTTTATTGGCCGTATAAGAGTTATTTTATTTGGTCTCTTGTTGCCCTTCTTGGAGTGACGGGAATGACGGTTATGTATCCGATCATCTTGCAATATACAATTGACCATGCTGTTTTAGCTGGAAATTATGATTTAATTCCATACTTAGTTGTTGGATTGGTCATTGTTATGGCAATCAAAGGGGTTACCGTCTACATTCATCAATACTTAGGAGATTTATTTGGGATTACAGCGGTTCATCGCTTACGGAATTCACTCTATGAAAAGCTGCAATATTTACCTTTTCGTTACTATGATAATGCGAAAACTGGGGATCTCATGTCCCGATTAACAGGGGATGTAGAAACGTTTCGTTTTTTCCTTTCCTTTGGGTGTGCACAACTCGTTAACTTTGTTTTACTTGTTGGCTTTAGTATGGGGGTTATGTTCTATTATTCTGTTCCACTAACGCTTGTGACAATGGCCATGCTGCCATTTTTGGCAATTGTGGTCTGGAAATTTGATAAACGTGTCCATCCTGGCTTTCGGGGGATTCGTAAATCTCTCGCAAAGCTTAATACGAAGGTGCAAGAAAATGTTAGTGGTGTTCATACCGTTAAAGCTCTTTCTCAAGAAAATGAAGAGATTCACCGTTTCGATCACACAAATGATGACTATAAACAGAAACATTTAGATATCTCAAAGATCTGGGGAAATTATTTTCCTTTGATGGAGTTTATCGGAAATCTTTCGGCTGTGTTCTTATTAGCCTTTGGAGGATATCTTGTCATTCAAGGTAGCTTACAGCCTGGTGAGCTTGTTGCTTTCTTTAGTTTGGTCTGGTACATCATTGGCCCGATTATGAACCTAGGCTTTATCATTAATATGTTCTCTCAATCGAAAGCATCCGGAGAGCGGTTGTTAGAAATTCTAGATGAAGAAGAGCGCCTTGATGGGGCTAATGAGAGCAGTACGATGAAGCGTTTAGTTGGAGAAGTATCATTTAATCAGGTTTCCTTGCATTACGGGGAAAAAGAAGGGGCTGCATTAAAGGATTTAACGTTCCATGTAGCAGAAGGGAAAACCATTGGGTTAGTAGGAGCCACGGGTTCTGGAAAATCGAGTATTGCCCAATTGATTACGAGATTTTACGAAAAAAGTGCAGGCGAAATTCTTATTGATGGAGAACCAATTGAGAGTTACTCACTAGCTCAGCTGCGTCAAAATATCGGGGTTGTCATGCAAGAAACCTTTTTGTTCTCATCAACGATTCGCGACAATCTCGCCTATGGTCGACCAGAAGCTACGAAGGAGGACATTATAGCTGCAGCTAAACGGGCAGATGCTCACGAATTCATTTCGGAACTTCCTGATGGTTATGATACGGTGCTAGGAGAACGTGGTCTCGGCTTGTCTGGTGGGCAAAAGCAGCGTATTGCGATTGCACGAGCGATTATTATGAATCCTAGTATTCTCATTTTAGATGATGCTACAAGTGCAGTTGATATGCAAACGGAAGTGAAAATTCAGCGTGCATTTCGGGAGTTAATGAAAGGACGCACGACTTTCATCATTGCTCATCGCATTTCGTCTGTGAAGCATGCCGATGAAATTCTCGTTCTAGACCGTGGTGAGATCACTGAGCGAGGGACTCATCAACAATTATTAAAACAAGAAAATGGTCTATATAAAAGAATTTATGATATCCAAAATCAAGACCAAGAATATGTGTTGCAGCAAGCATAAGGAGGTGTAGCCATTATGCAACATACAGAAAAGAAAGCTAGGTTTCATTATTCGACGGAACAAGTGATCGAAAAGCCCTTCAACTGGATGCAGATGCTCCGACTGTTAGGCTACATGAGGCCTTATGCTTGGACACTTTTACCAAAGACGATTATTGTCATGTTACTTGCCACAGCCGTTCGGTTAATTGTACCGATTTTTATTGGGGTATATGCATTAGATCGAGCGATAGAACAAAATAATTTATCCCTAATTTATACGTATGCTGGGATTGTTCTTGCGCTGTACCTTGTAGCATATGTCGCCAATGTCTTTCGAATTAGATGGATGAATGAGCTGGGACAACATATTATTTATGACATCAGAAAAGCTCT
Organism: Alkalihalophilus sp. As8PL; assembly: GCF_040939795.1. Classification (GTDB taxonomy): domain Bacteria; phylum Bacillota; class Bacilli; order Bacillales; family Bacillaceae_D; genus Alkalihalophilus; species Alkalihalophilus lindianensis. The sequence continues at coordinate 1,261,277 of NZ_CP162551.1, read as the reverse complement.
TTTCAAACATATTCAAAGACTTTCCCACCGTTTCTTCGATCAACGCTCTGGCGGGTCGATTCTAGTTCGAGTTATTAATGATGTCAACTCGATGCAAGATTTATTCACAAATGGTGTAGTGAATTTATTGATGGATATCATTATGCTTGTGGGGATTATTATCATTTTGTTTACATTAAGCCCTGAGCTTGCAATCTTAGTATTAATTGTGCTTCCGATTATGTTTATGATCTCTACGCAACTTCGCCGGAAGATTCGTCGGTCTTGGCAAACAGTGAGGGTTCGTCAATCAAAGCTGAACTCCCATTTAAATGAGAGTATTCAAGGGATTCGTGTTACTCAAGCGTATTCACAAGAAAAAGAGAATATGGACTTTTTTAATCGAGTCAATACTGATAACTTTGAGAGTTGGAAGACGGCCACGAAGATGAACGCGATGTTTCGTCCGTTTGTTGAGATGGCAAGTGCGATTGGCGCAGTCGTTCTTATTTGGTATGGTTCACATCTTTATCAAACCGGAGCTGTGACAATTGGGGTCTTCGTTTCGTTTGCTTTTTACCTAGGGATGTTCTGGGAACCAATTTCCCGCTTAGGGCAAGTGTACAATCAGCTATTAGTCGGGATGGCTTCTTCTGAGAGAATCTTTGAATTTCTTGATGAGAAACCGTCAGTTCCAGAAAAAGAGAATGCTAAAACGATTAAAGATGTCAGAGGAGAAATTGTCTTTAAAGGTGTAGAATTTTCATATGATGACAAACGCAAAGCTCTCCATGAAGTCAATCTTACTTTTAACGCAGGGCAGACGATTGCTTTAGTTGGGCATACTGGTTCAGGTAAATCTACGATTGTTAATTTGATGAGCCGATTCTATGACCCGACTAAAGGAAGTGTCACATTAGATGGAGTGGACTTACGAGATTTGAAATTAGATGATTTGCGGACAAATGTTAGTTATGTCTTACAAGATACCTTCATATTTGCTGGTACGATCATGGATAACATTAGGTTCGGTAAGCCAACTGCTACAGATGAGGAAGTCATTTCTGCTGCTAAAGCCATTGGGGCGCATTCCTTTATCGAACGATTAGAAGAGGGCTATAAAACTGAAGTAGAGGAAAAAGGGAATGTGTTGTCAGTAGGAGAAAGGCAACTATTATCTTTTGCTAGAGCGCTCCTTGCTGACCCGAAAATTTTAATCTTAGATGAGGCAACAGCAAGCATTGATACAGAAACTGAGTTGACGATTCAAGCAGGGCTGAAAAAGCTTCTACATAATCGTACGGCGATTATGATAGCCCACCGTTTATCGACGATTCGTGATGCTGATCATATCATTGTACTTGACCATGGTGATGTGATGGAGGCAGGTACTCATGATGAATTAATGAAAAAGCAAGGCATCTATTTCAAACTTGTCCAATCACAATATGCGGCAATGACAGCTGAATAACAAGTGAAGGAGACTTATAAATGGCTTGGCCATTTATAGGTCTTCTTTCTTGGGAAAGAGATCTTTTTTTCAGAATGAAAGCTTTTCATTCACTATGGGTAGGATACCACTTCCTCAAAATACGATAAGGACGAAGCTAGTGGTTAGGTGGGGGAGAAATATGCCTTTTCGTAACAAAGGAGACAGGAGCATCGTTTGCTTTAGCTAATATGGTTCTTCCCCTCTTATGTAAATACTTGTACTAATTGTAAAAGAAAAGTCTTACTGCATGGTATAATAGAATTAGATTGGTGAGTAAGAACAGAATAGAAATAGAAGTGATGTAAGGAGGGATGAAAGATGGAAAGTGAAAAGGGGGAGAAGTGGTCTCCTATATTTCAGGTGTGTACAGACCTCAATTTGTCGGTTGCAATTGTCTCTGATGAAAATAAAATCATTTCTTATAATGACTGCACAAAAAAGTTGTTGGTTCATCCGATGATGCAGTTAAAAACGGTTCTACATCAACTTGCTGAGTCACCAAACCAAGTGACCAAGCAAGAACTAACATTACAAGGACAAGCTTTTATAGTCTATAAAAACCAGCTAGAAGAAATAAAAGGATTTTCCTATCTCTTGCTTTATCCTGCTGATAATCGTTTAGAGTTAATGAGTGAAATTGAGCAACAGTTAGAGCAAATTGTAAATACGAGATTTGAAGGCACCTTAATTCATGATCTTGGTAAAATTATCGACGTTGATGAAAGATCAGCAACATTGTTTGGTTATAAGCGTCAAGAATTGATTCATTTATCCGTCTTTGAACTAATTTCCCCTGAAGAATGGACTAAAGCTCAAGATGCAATTGTTAATAGAAAACAAGAGCCCTTCGAATTGAAAGGTTTACATAAAAACGGTTCGACCATCTATGTGGAGGTTCAAGGTCGTCCTTACCCCTATAAGAAAAAAGAAGTTCGCCTTGTTGCGCTACGTGATATCACAGAGCGTAAGCAACAAGAAGATAGAATTACCTACTTAGCTTATCATGATGAAGTGACAGGGCTAATGAATCGTCGAGCATTTCAAGAAAAAGTAACAAGACAACTTAGTGAGCTTAAGAGTGAAGAGTCTGTTGTTGTAGCGACAATAGGTTTGAATCGCTTGAAAACGGTAAATGACGCAATGGGAATTGAAGCAGGTAATCGGTTAGTAAAGGAAGTAAGTGAGATTCTGAAGCAAAAGTGTGCCCCGAATCTTCTTGTAGCTCGCTTAGATGGGGATGAATTTATTCTAACTTTTACGACTAAAATAGAGGAAGAGTCTATCCTTTCAACGGTTGAAGAGGTCCTGCATTGCTTTGATGAACCTCTGCAATTAGATGAGTTTTATTTCCATGTTCATCTTTGCGCGGGAATTAGTATGTCTAATCAGGTCACCATGGATGTGAATGAGTTAATTAGACAAGCGGAAGTTGCCCTTCATACGATTAAAGATTCTACGCATGGATCTATTCAAGTGTATGAAATGGAAATGAGCACAGGGTCCATTCGTGAGATGATTATTGAAAACGAGCTACGGCATGCGGTATCGAAGCAAGAATTTTCATTGGCTTTTCACCCACAGGCCTGCTTGGCTACTGGACAGTTATCCGGTGTCGAAGCCTTGTTACGCTGGAATAGCTCTGCACTTGGTCAAGTATCCCCTTTGGAATTTATTGGAGTTGCTGAGAGAACTGGCTTAATTATTCCTATTGGAAAATGGGTAATTGAACAAGCTTGTCACTATGCTGCAAACCTTGAAAAAGAATTAAATCGACCAGTTCGCATGGGGGTAAATTTATCACCAGTTCAATTTGTTCAACCTAATCTAGTAGAAATCATCACAAAAGCCCTTTCTAATGCTAAGCTTAATCCATCATCCTTAGAGCTAGAAATTACCGAGTCCGTGGCGATGGAAGATGAGCAACAGGTGATGGAAAAGCTGATTGCCCTTCGAGAATTAGGGGTTGCTGTTTCGGTTGATGACTTTGGTACAGGCTACTCGTCGTTGCAGTATTTAAGTCAATATCCCATTGATAAATTAAAAATAGATAAGTCGTTTTTAAGGGTTCAAACGAAAACCAATCAAACGATTATCAAATCTATTGTTTCAATGGGGCATAACATGGGGATGAAAGTGATTGCTGAAGGGGTGGAAACCTTTGATGATGTCGCCCTCCTGCAACGATTAGAGTGTGATGAAATGCAAGGATTTGTTTGGACAAAACCACTTCCATTTGCAGATTTATTGACAAAATTAAAAGGTGCAGAAGCTTTCCCACTACAAACAGCGAGAAATTGATTGACATTTCTAATAAATCAGATACTATTGAACTATTATCCAAATATAAAATGTTAGAGGTGTCACAGATGAAATACGCGTTTGCAAAGAGAGTCCGTCATCTACAATCATCAGCCATTCGTGATATTTTAAAGGTCGTAGGAAGAGGAGATATCATTTCATTCGCAGGTGGTTTACCTGATGATGAGCTCTTCCCGATCGAAGGAATTGAGGAGGCATTTGGTCGTGTTTTTGACAGTGGTAAAAAATCACTTCAATATATGGAAACAGAAGGGTACTTACCATTGCGTGAAGTCATTTTAGAAAGAATGCGTAGAAAAGGAATAACGGATTTCTCTGCGGACAATGTTATGCTCACCACAGGTTCCCAACAGGCGATTGATTTATTTTCGCGTGTGATGCTAAATCCGGGGGATGTCATTTTAACAGAAGATCCAACGTATCTCGCTGCTCTTCAAGTATTTAAATCGTATGAAGCAAAAGTCGTTGCAGTCGCTTCAGATGATCACGGAATGCTACCTGATGACTTAGAAGCGAAGATGAAACAATATAAGCCAAAAGCGATCTATGTGGTACCAACCTTCTCAAATCCAGCAGGAAGAGTATGGTCGTTAGAGAGAAGACAACAATTACTGACACAAGCTGAACGAGGGAATGTGATCATTTTAGAAGATGATCCGTACGGTGATATTCAATTCCGTCAAGATGAAACCTATACTCCGCTTGCAGCACTAGATAATGGAACGCAAGTATTGTACACGAGTACTTTCTCAAAAACGGCAGTTCCAGCTCTTCGTACAGGGTGGATTGCTGGACCATTCCAAGTGATTCGAATGATGGCTCAAGCTAAACAAGCGAATGATCTCCATTCTAATTCACTCTCTCAACAAGCCCTTTATCAGTTATGCGTGAATTTTGATTTAGATGCTCATATCCAAGGGTTAATTAAAGTATATGAGAGTCGAATGAACGTCATGGTAAACTGCATTGAAAGAGCAAATATTGATCAATTGCGCTTTGTTAAGCCAAAAGGTGGCATGTTCCTTTGGCTTGAATTAGCTCCGGAGATCAATACAACGGCTTTATTAACAGAAGCAGTAGAAGCAGGTGTAGCTTACGTGCCTGGCGAACCGTTCTATGCAGATGTCGCTCAAAAAAATACGATGCGTTTAAATTATACGCATGCTACGCCTGAGAAAATAGAAAAAGGCATGGGCTTATTACTAGAGTTATTAAAAGAAAAGAGTAAAAACCCTCATATTTACTCCTAACAACTAAGAAAAAGCGTGTGAGCTGAATAGCTCACACGCTTTTGTTTACTTATCGGAAAAGGTTTAGAATCACATCTAATAGCCCAACCGAGCTAAGGAAAATAATGAAGATAGCAACTGGTGCGAAGTAGCGAAGCAAGAATAACCACGCATTTCCTAACCACGTATCACCAAAATCTGAGTCAGCAAGAGCATCGGCTTTCTTAAATCCCCAACCCATGAATAAGGCAATCATTAAACCGCCGAGTGGCAAAAAGATGTTTGAAGCAATAAAGTCAATGGAATCAAGGATGTCACGACCGCCAATAATCGAAATATCAGAGAGGATACCTTGACCTAATGACGACGGAATTCCTAGGGCAAAAATAATTAAACCAATAATAATTGCCGCTTTTTGACGTGACCACTGGAAGCGACGGATGAAATAAGCAACGGCAACTTCAAGTAACGAAACAGCTGAAGATAGCGCAGCGGCTGTCAGTAAGAAGAAGAACAATAATCCGAATAACCAACCCATCGAGATACTATCGAACACATCAGGCATAATCATAAAGACAAGACCAGGACCAGAAGAAGGTTCGATTCCAAAAGCAAATACGGCGGGGAAGATCATGATCCCTGCAACAATCGCAAATAATGTATCTAAACCAGCGACACTTGCTGCTGCTCCAGGTAGGCGTTCTTTATTTGACAAATAACTACCATACGTAATAAGGGCCCCCATACCAAGACTTAAGGAGAAGAATGCTTGACCTAGTGCAGCTAAGTAAATGTTAGGATCTGCTAGTGCACTCCAATCAGGGCTAAATAAGAATGCTAACCCTTCTCTTGCTCCACCTAGTGTTAACCCATAAGCTGAAAGACCGATTAATAAGATACCTAATAATGGCATTAAGATTTTGTTTGAACGTTCAATTCCTTTTTTAACTCCGATAAAGACAATTGCTATAGTGGCTGCCATAAACAAGAACTGCCATAATAACGGGTGATAAGGATTCGTAATAAAGTCTACAAAAAAACCTTCATATCCACCTTCTGGAGGGCTCCAAAGGTTTCCTGTTAAGTAATTAACGAAATAGTAAGAGATCCAACCAGCGATGACCCCATAAAAGGAAAGAATCATGAATGCTGCTCCGACTCCTAATAAACCAGCAATCATCCATGGCTTTCCTGGTGCTAGTTTCTCAAAAGAACCTACTGCATCACTTTTTGCCTTACGTCCAATTGTGAACTCTGCCATAACAATTGGAATACCAATTAATAAAATACAAGCTAAGTAAATAAGTAAAAAGGCTGCTCCACCATTCTCTCCGGTTACATAAGCAAAGCGCCATACATTACCTAGCCCCACTGCAGAACCCATAGCAGCTAAAATAAATCCTAGCCTTGAGCCCCATTGCTCACGACCTATATTTTCCTTTAGTGACACAACGTATTCCCCCTTTAATACAATAAAATAATTTCGTGAACTTACTATAGCATAAAAGCTTAAATGTGAATAGGGAATCTTCTGACTTTTTAGGTATTTCTCATACAAATCTGCTTAGAAAGGAATGTGAACAAGTATTAATAGATATTTCCGTGTGAATGATACTTGATTATAATACTAATTTCAAGAGGTATGAGAGAAATGCTGACATAGTTAATGGAGAGCATATATGACATCCTTCTATAGGTAAAAAGAGATGTTTAGCTAATTGGTATTTCGAAAGAACAATACCTTTTTAATCAAAAGAAAATAACATTCAGAAAAATTTGAATTGAGCATACATTATCTGTATAATTAAGAGGGGTGAGAATCTCATTAAGGAAAGGAGTGCAACTCAAAAACTAACTAGTCAGTATAAAAAACGACATATTTTTTGAATGCGCTTTCATTTAATGCTTTATTACTTAAAATCTGAACAACCGCTCAGAATTAAATGGAGAACGATTAGGGAGGAAATTCGATGAACTTTGATTTAACGAAAGAACAAAAAATGATCCGTGATATGGTAAGAGATTTTGCTCAAAATGAAATTGCTCCTGGAGCTGAAGAAAGAGATGCAAGTGCTGAGTTTCCAGAAGACATATTTAAAAAGATGGGTGAGCTAGGGTTGTTAGGGATCCCTTTTCCAGAACAATATGGAGGCTCTGGCGGGGATACCGTTTCATATGCATTAGCTGTTGAAGAAATAGGTCGTGCTTGTGGGGGAACAGGGTTAAGTTATGCAGCTGCTGTTTCGCTAGGAGCAAGCCCACTATACTACTTTGGCACAGAAGAACAAAAACAAACATACTTAACACCATTAGCATCGGGTGAGACTCTTGGTTCATTTGGTTTAACGGAACCAAATGCAGGCTCTGATGCTGGTGGCACACAAACAAAAGCTGTACTTGATGGCGATGAATATGTGATTAATGGAGAAAAATGCTGGATTACGAATGCGAGCTTTGCAAAAACGGTAATCGTAACAGCAGTCACAGGTAAAGACGAAAAAGGTAAAAACATCATTTCGGCGCTTATTGTACCTACAGACACTCCAGGATTCACGATTAATAGTAATTATGAAAAAATGGGTGTTCGTGCATCCAATACTTGTGAGCTCGTTTTAGAGGATGTTCGGGTACCAAAGGAGAATCTATTAGGTGACCCACAAGGAGGGTTTAAACAATTCCTTTACACATTAGACGGAGGAAGAATTTCTATTGCTGCTCTAGGTGTAGGGATTGCTCAAGCTGCTTTTGAACGCGCGCTCGCTTACTCACAAGAACGTAAGCAATTTGGAAAAACGATTTCTAGCTTCCAAGCGATTCAATTCAAGTTAGCGGATATGGCGATGGAAATTGAACTTGCTCGTAACATGGTGATGAAGGCAGCTTGGTTAAAAGATCAAAATCGTTCGTTTGGTAAAGAAGCTGCGTTTGCGAAACTTTATGCATCTGAAACTGCGACTCGTACATCAAATCAAGCGATTCAAATCCATGGAGGGTACGGCTATATGCGCGAATATGAAGTAGAGCGTATGTTACGTGATGCTAAACTGCTTGAAATCGGTGAAGGAACATCTGAGATTCAACGACTAGTTATTTCAAGACAACTAGGCTGCCGTTAAAAGAGATGGTAGTTCCACTTAAATGATAAGGGGGATTAAGATGTCAGATATTCAAGTGCCTATTGGAAAGCTATTAGAAGATGTAGCGAAGAGACAACCAAAGAAAGAAGCCGTTGTTTACTCAGATCGAAATTTAAGGTATACGTATGAAGAATTTGATTTAGAATGTCGCAAGGCCGCTAAAGGATTAATGGCTCTTGGCATTGAACGTGGAGAACATGTGGCGATATGGTCGACTAATAAACCGGAATGGCTAACAAGTCAATTTGCCACAGGAAAAATGGGCGCTGTACTAGTTACGGTTAATACCAATTACCGAACATCTGAGCTTGAATACTTACTTAAGCAATCTGATGCAACAACCCTTATTTTAATGGATCAATTCCGCGATGCTTCTTATGTGGAGATGTTATATGAAATCGTACCTGAATTAAAAGAAGCACGTCGTGGGAACTTACAATCTAGTAAACTACCTAAGTTGAAAAATGTCATTTTCCTTGGGGATGAAGCTCAACCTGGAATGTACTCATGGAGCGAATTAATGGAGCTTGGAGAGAAGGTTAGTGAGGAAGAGCTAGATGTGAGAATGGATAGTCTTGATAAAGATGATGTAATTAATATGCAATACACATCCGGAACAACAGGCTTCCCTAAAGGGGTTATGTTGACCCATCACAATTTAGCAAATAACGCTGTGAATATCGCTGGTTGTATGAATTTAACGAATGAAGACAGACTTTGTATTCCTGTTCCTTTTTTCCACTGCTTTGGCTGCGTACTTGGGACTCTTGCTTGTGTTTCAGTAGGAGCGACGATGGTACCTGTGGAAGAATTCAGTCCAAAAGCTGTACTTGAAGCTGTATCAAAAGAGAAGTGTACAGGGCTTCATGGTGTACCAACGATGTTTATTAGTGAACTAAATGACCCTGAGTTTGATCAATATGATTTATCAAGCCTACGTACAGGCATCATGGCTGGTTCAAATTGTCCAATTGAAGTAATGAAAGCGGTAGTTGAGAAAATGGGCGCAAATGAAATTACGATTGCTTATGGCCAAACGGAATCATCCCCTGTTATTACTCAAACCCGAGTGGACGACCCACTTATGTTACGAGTGGAATCAGTTGGGCGTGCTTTGCCGAATGTAGAAGTGAAGATTGTTGAACCTGGTTCGAATGATGAAGTGCCAAGAGGCGTACAAGGTGAACTCTGTACAAGAGGCTACCACGTCATGAAAGGATACTATAAAAATCCAGAAGCAACAAAAGCTGCGATCACAGAAGACGGCTGGTTACATACTGGTGATCTTGCAGTGATGGATGAAAATGGATATTGCCGAATTACAGGTCGACTAAAAGATATGATCATACGTGGTGGTGAGAACATTTACCCTCGTGAGATTGAAGAGTTTTTATATCAGCATCCAAAAGTGTTAGACGTACAAGTTGTAGGTATTCCAGATAAAAAATACGGTGAAGAAGTGTCTGCTTGGATTAAATTAAAAGAAGGAGAATCGACAACAGTTGACGAATTACGTAAGGACTGTATGGGTAAAATTGCAGCTTATAAGATTCCACGCTACATTGCGTTTGTAGATGAGTACCCAATGACTGCTTCTGGTAAGATTCAAAAATTTAAATTAAGACAACAAGCAGAAGAAACATTTAGCCGTGTAACCAACGAATGAAATTGTAAGCGTTATCAAAATTGGTCGGATGATGTCGAATTCATTTCGGCATTCATCTGACCTCCTTAAGAGGTGAGAGGATGTTTACGAAAGTATTAATTGCAAATCGAGGCGAAATTGCAGCGAGAGTGATCAGAACATGTCAGCGAATGGGAATTAAAACGGTTGCTATTTACTCTGAAGCAGATGAGCATGCTCTTCATGTGAAGCTAGCTGATGAAGCTTATCTAGTAGGAAAGCCGCGAGTAAATGAAAGTTATCTACAAGTGGATAAGATTATGGAAATAGCAAAAGAAAGCGGTGCTGAGGCGATCCATCCTGGTTATGGACTACTATCTGAGAACAGCGCATTTGCCAAACGTTGCATCGAAGAAGGTCTTACTTTTATTGGTCCATCTCCTGAAGTTATCGCTAAAATGGGCAGTAAAATAGAAGCGAGAAAAGCTATGGAAGCTGCAGGTGTACCGGTGGTGCCAGGGATTGAACATGCATTAAAGGATGTCGATGAAGCTGCTGAAGTAGCAGAACGTATTGGGTACCCGGTGATGTTAAAAGCATCAGCAGGCGGTGGTGGAATTGGGATGCAGATCGTTCACAATGAAGAAGAATGTAGAAAAGCTTTTGCTGGCAATCAAACAAGAGCGCAATCTTTCTTTGGAGATGGGGCGATGTTTGTTGAAAAATACATCGAAAATCCGCGCCACATTGAAATCCAAGTATTAGCCGATCAACAAGGCAATACCGTCTATATTTGGGAGCGAGATTGTTCTGTACAACGTCGTCATCAAAAAGTAGTAGAAGAAGCACCATCTCCATTTTTAGATGAAGCGACACGTGCGAAAATGGGTGAAATGGCAGTTACTGCAGCAAAAGCAATCGGTTATTCGAACGCTGGTACGATTGAATGTTTAGTAGATGAGCATAAAGAGTTTTACTTCTTAGAAATGAATACAAGGCTTCAAGTGGAGCATCCAGTGACTGAAGAGATCTCAGGTCTTGATTTAGTCGAGTGGCAGCTAAGAATTGCGGCTGGAGAAGCACTTGGGTTCGCGCAAGAGGAAATAAAGCTTGAGGGGCATGCGATAGAGGTTCGTATTTATGCAGAAGATCCAAAAACATTTTTCCCATCACCAGGAACGATCAAAGAAATCAACTTACCAGAAGCACCATACATTCGTCATGAGTGTCCGGTGAGCGCTGGTTCAGCTGTGACACCATTTTATGATCCGATGATTGCAAAGCTTGTTGTCTCAGCTCCTACAAGGGACGAGGCGATTGAACGATTAGAGGCAGCGCTCGGAGAATACACAATTGAAGGCATTAAAACTAATATACCAATGTTAAAAGAAGTAATAGCTCACCCTGTATTTAAACGAGGTGAAGCGACGACTGCATTCGTTGCAGAAAATTTACAACCAGCCCAAGGAGGAAAACGATCATGATGAAAGTGACAACAAATATGGCAGGGAATGTATGGAAGATGTTAGTGAAAGAAGGGGACCAAGTAGAAGAAGGTCAAGATGTAGCCATTTTAGAGTCAATGAAGATGGAAATCCCTGTTGCAGCTGAAGCTTCAGGAACAGTTAAAGTGATTCACAAGCCTGAAGGGGAATTTGTAGATGAAGGTGAGGTTCTACTCGAGCTTGAATAATAAATGAGCAAGCTGAAGTGACCTTAACACTTCAGCTTGCCCTATAAAGGAGGATTTTGGTGCTACAAGAAAAAGTGTTGATACGTGAAGTTGGACCAAGAGATGGTCTGCAAAATGAAAAACAGATGATCTCAACCGAGGATAAAGTGGCGTGGATTAATCAATTATCCCAAACAGGTCTTTCCTATATTGAAGTTACTTCATTTGTACCCCCAAAGTGGATTCCTGCTTTAGCTGATTCTCTTGATGTAGTCAAGCAAATAGACAGACAGCCTGGCGTGACCTATGCAGCTCTTGTACCGAATCAACGAGGTCTTGAGAGCGCATTAGAAGCTAAGATTGATGAAGTGTCCGTTTTTATGTCTGCAAGCGATACGCATAACAAAAAAAATATCAACAAATCAATGGATGAGACGTTCCCGGTTCTTGCATCGGTTGTGAATGATGCCAAGGGTGCAGGAAAGTCAGTCAGAGGGTATGTCTCAACAGTATTTGGATGCCCATATGAAGGTCATGTTTCCATTGATCAAGTAGTACATACAGCAGAAAAATTAATGGAAATGGGCATCGATGAACTATCCTTAGGAGATACAATCGGTGTTGCAACCCCAAATCAAATAGAAGAAGTAATTAAAGCTTTAACCCATACCATTCCTATCGATAAATTAGCTCTACACGTCCACGATACGAGAGGAACGGCACTTGCCAATGTCTATCAGGCGTATCAACTAGGTGTTCGTCGTTTTGATGGAGCAGTAGGTGGACTTGGTGGTTGTCCCTATGCGCCGGGTGCTGCTGGAAATGTAGCAACAGAAGACATGATCTATCTTTTTAATGGACTAGGTGTGGACACAGATGTATCTCTTAACCAACTATTAGATAGTGCAGAATTCATTCATCAAAAGGTAGGGAGAGCGCTTCCTAGTCATAATTTGCAAGCCCGATTAGCAAGTGGTTCTTGTAAGGAGGAAGTGTAATGGATGCAAATGTATTAATAGAAAAAAACGAGCATGGTGTAGCTCTGATTACATTAAATCGTTCTGAAGCAGCCAATGCTCTATCTGTTCACATGTTAAAGCAGCTGCATTCCACACTTGATGAGCTCGTTTTTGATGAAGAGGTTCGAGTCGTCCTGTTCACAAATACAGGTGAGAAGGTATTTTGTGCAGGAGCCGATCTAAAAGAGCGAGCGACCATGAATGCAATAGAAGTAAAGCAAACTGTTACCTTGATCCGAACCTTAATGGATAAAGTCGAAGCTCTCCCTCAACCAACGATTGCTGCAATGAATGGGGGGGCTTTTGGTGGAGGGTTAGAATTCGCCCTTAGCTGTGACATTCGTTTTGCAAAAGCAGGTGCGAGCTATGGCTTAACAGAAACGGCTTTAGCGATTATCCCAGGAGCTGGTGGCACGCAGCGTTTGCCGAGGCTAATTGGACTTGGAAAAGCAAAGGAATTGATTTTTAGTGCTGCGAGGGTGGATGCTGATCAGGCTCTTGCCATTGGACTTGTCGAACGAGTCTTACCCGAAGATCAACTTTTGCAACAATCTTATGCCCTTGCAGATAAGATTGCTTCAAATGGGCCGATTGCAATTAAACAAGCGAAGCGTGCGATTCAGGCTGGCATGCAAGTAGATCTTGCATCAGGACTTGAAATTGAAAAGCTAGCTTATGAGCAAACGATTCCAACAAAGGACCGGCTAGAGGGGTTACAAGCTTTTAAAGAAAAGCGTAAACCGAACTACAAAGGAGAATAGGAGGCGTTCGCATGTCATTTGAAGAAGTATTACAAGAGCGAGTAGAGGAAATTAAAAAAGGTGGAGCTGAGAAATACCACGCAAGCAATGCAGAAAAAGGTAAGTTATTTGTACGAGAACGCTTAGAGCAATTATTTGACGAGGGTGTTGAACTAGAAGATGGCTTGTTTGCCAATTGCCAAGCAGATGGATTACCTGCTGACGGTGTCGTAACAGCGATTGGGAAAGTTCACGGTCAAACCGTTTGTGTGATGGCCAATGATTCAACTATTAAAGCAGGTTCTTGGGGAGCAAGAACGGTTGAGAAGATTATCCGCATTCAGGAAACGGCTGAAAAATTAAACGTTCCTATGCTTTATCTTGTGGATTCAGCCGGTGCACGTATCACGGACCAAGTTGAAATGTTCCCAGGACGTAGAGGAGCAGGACGCATTTTTTACAATCAAGTTAAACTATCTGGACGTGTTCCGCAAATCTGTCTATTATTCGGACCATCTGCAGCAGGTGGGGCTTACATTCCAGCATTTTGTGACATTGTTGTCATGGTGGAAGGGAACGCATCAATGTATCTTGGCTCTCCACGAATGGCTGAAATGGTTATTGGCGAAAAAGTATCACTTGAGGAAATGGGTGGTGCGAAGATGCATTGCTCGGTTTCAGGATGTGGAGATGTGCTAGCGAAAACGGAGGAAGAAGCGATTTCAATGGCACGTGAATACTTATCATATTTTCCTGCAAACTACGGCGAATTGCCTCCTGAGAAGGTTTCAGCTGAGCCGAAACAATTTGAAAAAAGCATTGATGAGATCATTCCTCAAAACCAAAATGCCCCATTTAATATGCATGACTTGATTGAGCGAGTGATCGATGAAGGATCATTCTTTGAAATTAAAAAGCTTTTCGCACCAGAGCTGATTACAGGACTTGCTCGTATGGATGGGAAGCCAGTTGGAATTATTGCTAACCAACCGCGGGCTAAAGGCGGGGTCTTGTTCCATGATTCAGCCGATAAAGCAGCGAAGTTTATCAATTTATGTGACGCTTATCATATTCCGCTTGTCTTTTTAGCAGATATTCCTGGCTTTATGATCGGTACAAAAGTAGAAAGAGCAGGAATCATTCGTCATGGGGCTAAAATGATTTCTGCGATGTCAGAAGCTACTGTTCCTAAAATCTCCATCATCGTTAGAAAAGCTTATGGTGCTGGTCTTTACGCAATGGCAGGCCCTGCCTTTGAACCAGATTGTTGCCTAGCATTGCCGAATGCACAAATAGCTGTTATGGGTCCAGAAGCAGCAGTGAACGCTGTTTATGCTAAGAAAATCACTGAGCTTCCTGAAGAAGAGCGAGCAGCATTCGTAGAAGAAAAACGAAAAGAATATAAAGAAAATATTGATGTTTATCGACTTGCTTCAGAAATGGTCATTGATGGTATTGTCCAAAGTAATGATTTACGTAAGGAATTAGTGACTCGTCTTGAAGCTTACCGTACAAAAGAATTAGATTTCACTCACCGCAAGCATCCTGTTTACCCAGTATAAACAATCCATTTAAACGGACACATCGAATCTATGTGTCCGTTTTTCAAAAAGTGAGGGGGATATAAGATGAGTAAGACAGTATGGCATCCCACATCAGAATATATAGAGAAGACCCGTCTTTATCAGTGGATGAAAAAGCTAGGGGATTCAGATTATGATTCTTTTTTCAATAAAACGATTGAGGATGTTTCCTGGTTTTGGTCTGAAGCAGAAAAAGAATTAGACATTCCTTGGTACCAGCCTTATACGAAAACATTGAATGATGCTAATGGAATTGAGTGGCCTGTTTGGTTTGAAAATGGATCCCTAAATGCTGCTCATCTGTCGATCGGTAAGTGGGCGGAGAATTCTAATATGGCTGAGAAGAAGGCACTTATATGGGAAGGTGAAGACGGAAAGACGCGGACCTTTACTTTTTCAGACATGCAAGAAGAAATGGACCGAGTGGCAGCAGGATTGCGGAAGATTGGCTTGAGGAAGGGCGATGTAGTTGGAATCTATATGCCGATGCTTCCAGAAACTGTTATTGCGATGATGGCTATTTCAAAAATGGGGGCTGTGTTTGCTCCTGTTTTTTCAGGGTACGGTGCCGAAGCTGTAGCAACTAGACTAAACGCGGGCGAGGCAAAAGTATTGATCACAGCGGATGGATTTATGAGGCGAGGTAGGGCTGTGATGATGAAAGAAGAGGCCGACCGTGCAGCAGAGCTTTCGCCTTCTGTGGAAAAGGTCGTCGTTGTGAGAAGGCTGAAGGCCAATATTGAATGGAATGAAACAAGAGATGTAGATTGGCAAGATATGCGTAACTCCGAGAATTATGAAGAGACTGAGGAAATGGATAGCCAAGATGCGCTCATGCTCTTGTATACATCCGGAACAACAGGGAAGCCAAAAGGAGCTGTGCATACACATAGTGGCTTTCCAATTAAAGCAGCCTTTGATGCTGGGATAGGGATGGATGTAAAAAAAGAAGATGTCCTTTTTTGGTATACAGATATGGGCTGGATGATGGGGCCTTTCCTCGTGTACGGCGGTCTCGTCAACGGGGCGACAATTTTGTTATATGAGGGCACACCAGATTTCCCTAAGACTGATCGGATTTGGGAGCTTGTTGCTAAGCATAAAGTTACTCATTTAGGCATCTCACCAACATTAATTCGTTCTTTAATGGGACAAGATGAAGAGAATATCGATCAACATTCTTTGGAAACGTTACGAGTAATTGGTTCAACCGGTGAGCCGTGGAATCCTGAGCCATGGATGTGGTTATTTGAACGTGTTGGGAAGAAAAAGATCCCGATTTTTAACTATTCGGGTGGAACAGAGATAGCAGGAGGCATTCTTGGAAATGTGTTAGTGCGTCCGATTGGTCCTATTACCTTTAATTCTCCTCTACCAGGAATGGCGGCTAATGTATATGATCCAAATGGCAAGCCGGTTACGAATGAGGTTGGTGAACTAGTTATTACAAAACCTTGGGTTGGAATGACAAAAGGGTTTTGGGGCGATCCGGAACGTTACTTGAATGCGTATTGGAATCGCTTTGACCAAACATGGGTTCATGGCGATTGGGTCATTAAAGACAATGAAGGTCAATGGACGATTACAGGTCGTTCTGATGATATTTTAAATGTTGCAGGTAAGCGTTTGGGGCCTGCCGAAGTAGAATCGGTGTTAGTTGCACATGAGGCAGTAAAAGAAGCAGGGACAATCGGTATACCTGATGAAGTGAAAGGGGAAGCTGCTATTTGCTTTGTTGTTCTTCAAAAACATTTGTCTAAGTCTGACTCTCTTAAGCATGAGCTTTTAATGCTTGTATCCGAAAAACTTGGAAAAGCATTAAAACCGAAGGATCTTTATTTTGTGAGTGACCTTCCTAAAACACGTAATGCAAAAGTGATGCGTCGTGCCATCAAAACAGCTTATCTTGGACTGGAGGCAGGTGATCTATCAGCGCTAGAAAACCCACAAGTGCTAAGGGAAATTGAGCAATTAAAAGAAAACGTGAAGAAATAGGAGTAAAACGGATGAGACATCGTGTCTGATCCGTTTTTCGTTTTACATTCTAATTTACCGCTAATTACCAAAAAAATAATTAAAATACTGTACATAAGTCAAATGAAAAAAACCAAACTATGAGTACACAAGGAGGTGAGAAACATGGCTAACAACAACAGCTCAAATCAACTTGTAGTACCTGGCGTACAACAAGCACTTGATCAAATGAAATATGAAATCGCTTCTGAATTTGGTGTACAACTAGGACCAGACGCTACAGCTCGTGCTAACGGATCTGTAGGTGGTGAAATCACTAAGCGTTTAGTTCAAATGGCTGAACAACAAATGGGTGGGTACCAAAAATAATCTAATATAATGGCTTACAAGAGGTGAGTTCGCTCACCTCTTCTTTAATTACTAGATAATGGGAGGCAAAAAGGATGGCGATGTGTCCTGCTTGTAATGGATTAATCTCATCTATGCGAGCATGCGATGGGTGTGGTCAGTCTTTGAAAATTTATGGACGTATTTATGATTACCAAGATGACTACAGTGCATACGAGGAATATGATCTAACAAATGAGACGAAAAGCCCAACTCAAGAGAACGGATGCCCGCATTATGTAGGCTGTGAGGCGTGTAGGTCTTCTTATATCTATATCTTTATGGAATCATAAAAAAGCGACTTACCAGTAAGATGGTAAAGTCGCTTATGTTTGGATTAGTTACGAATACGTAGTTCTGTTTCTGGGTCAAAGAAGTGAACTTTGTTCATATCAAATGCTAAATCAAGGGATTGGCCACCTGCAATGTCTGTACGTGAATCGATACGTGCAACAAAGTTTTGGCCATGTAGAGAAGAATAAAGCACCGTTTCTGCCCCTGTTAACTCTGCTAAATCAATGTCCACTGTAATTTTCGTCTCAGGTGAAGATTCAATGAATAATAACTCATCATGAATATCCTCAGGGCGAATTCCAAGAATGATTTCTTTATCCGCAAAGCCCTTCTCACGGATAGTAGTGAGCTTACCAGCTGGAACTTTGATTGATACATCTCCAACTTTAAATGTATCCCCATCAATTCGACCACTAATAAAGTTCATTGAAGGAGAACCGATGAAACCACCAACAAAGACATTCTCAGGGTTATCATAAACTTCTTTAGGTGAACCAACTTGTTGGATAAAGCCGTCTTTCATAATGACGATACGAGAGGCCATTGTCATTGCTTCGGTTTGATCATGCGTAACATAAATTGTCGTTGTTTGAAGACGCTTGTGAAGCTTTGTAATCTCAGCACGCATTTGAACACGTAATTTAGCGTCAAGGTTCGATAATGGCTCATCCATTAAGAATACTTGTGGATCACGAACAATTGCACGACCGAGGGCTACACGTTGGCGTTGTCCACCAGACATGGCTTTAGGCTTACGATCAAGCATTTCTTCAAGTCCTAAGATCTTTGCAGCATCACGAACACGACGGTCAATTTCATCTTTTTTAAATTTGCGAAGTTTTAATCCAAATGCCATATTTTCATAAACGTTCATATGTGGATAAAGAGCGTAGTTTTGGAAAACCATCGCAATGTCGCGATCTTTTGGTGCAACATCATTTACACGGCGATCACCGATATATAGATCTCCTTTTGAAATATCCTCAAGTCCTGCAATCATTCGTAAAGTGGTTGATTTACCGCAACCAGACGGACCGACGAATACGATAAATTCTTTGTCTTTAATATCAAGGTTAAAATCGGTAACTGCTGTTACATCACCATCATATATTTTATAAATGTTTTTTAAGTGGATATCTGCCATGTTAATTCCCCCTGCTTGTTTGTACTCTCATTGTAACCCCTTTCATTTCTTGTGTGCTATAGTCAGAGTGCACAAGCTTTTCTATTCAAACTGTGCACTCTGACTATTCACTTAAGAATGGTTATGGAGCAATAGAAGGAAATAAACAAGAGTAGCCTGGGAAAATTGTTTAATATCGATTCCTGTTCGTTCAACAAACTTATCAATCCGGTATTGTAAACTATTACGGTGCATATGAAGAGCTTTAGCAGCTTGCGTTGTATTTAAGTTATGCTCAAAATAGGTCGTAATACTTGATAGAAGTTCTTTATCCTCAAGTAAATCTGCCGTAATTAAACGATCAAGTAATGAAGTTATTTCTGTTTCGGGAACAAAGCGCATCAAGTAAAGTGGAAGGACTTCGTGTTCCTGATACACATGCTTCGTCCGACTTGTACTCAAGAGGTAGTGAAAGGATTGCTCTTGCCTAAAAAAGGATTCTCTTGAGTCGGATACGTTTGATTGGATACCAATAAAAACATATAAATCAACGTAGAAGTCCGTTGAGATCGCTTCTGCAAAGTTTTCGTATTCTATTTCGTCTTCTTGGTCTGCTCCGTCTAAGACAAGAACACCGTATTGTTGATTGATCCATATCAGTGCTTTGACATGGGGGTATGCATCATGCCAGGTAGACGTGAAGGCTTCATAATCGTCAAGTACTTCACTTAAGTAAAAATGGACCAACTGTACGTGTTCTACTCCATTTGGAACGTTACCTTCTTCTAGTAACCATTCTGCCCACTGCTTATCGACCTCATTAGTTGGTGTGGGTGTATGCTGGTATTCTTTATAAAGAAGCATTAAGAGTGTTTTTTCTTTTTCCGTTAATTGATTTCTCCAAAAGCCAGTAGGCTTGCCACTCTCATCTACAAGCCATAATACATCTGGATGGGGAGGGGTTAGCTTTTGGGGGACAAGAGCCCCTTCAAATAAGCGGTTTAGTTTGTCGTTTAACATCGTTCCGTACACCTCGTTTGAATCCGTCTGTTTTTGAAGTATATCAAACAACGCCCGCCTAAAAAACACAAAATCCCTCTCACATTTAAATGAGAAGGATTTCTGGTTCTTATTTATTTTCGTTTGGACGATCTTCTTTTTCTAATTCTCTTGTTTCTTCAATAATACCAGCGTGGGTTTCATTGACAACTCCGCCACCAAGCCCTTCATTTATCATCCGATCGATATCCATAAAAAATTCGTCGCGTCCTTCATTACATGATTCTTTTTTCTTTTCTGACATCGCTCATCCCTCCTTTTTAATTAGGATGGATTTGGAGTAAACAATCTATGCATTAATGTTCTTCATATACATGATAAAGCATTAAATCATGAATTTTAGGCTCAAGCTCTTTTTTCTTTTCCTCTGAGGGAATGGGATGACTCCACGCAATCGTTCCGTCTTTATGATAAGATCCCGTATGATAAAGACCTTGATGGAAAAAGGAAAAGGCCCATTCACGTCTGACTAAATTATTACGAATTTCTTTCCACTGAAAATGAGAAATCATTTCAAAAACCTCCCTGATGCGACTGTACTAAAGCGATTACATTTACTATATCACGCCAGGGTTTATTGTGTTAGGCTTCCTTTTCAGAAATATCATCGGAATGCCAATGCCCACCGCCAAACCATAGATACACCTTCCCATCACGATCCTCTAAATAAGAAAAACAGACAAGTCCAGCTTGCAAAGCCATTTTGATTCCTGCTTCATCATTATAGCGAATTCGTCTATACAATACACCTAAGTCTTGCAGTGTTGCCTCTGTTAAGTTTGCCAACAAGTGAGTTTGTTTATATTTAGGAGAGATAAGCATACTAGATAACTTCGAACCATAATGTGAGACAACCGAGCAGGCAATAATTTTACCTTCCCAAAGAGCGATTTTAATAGAAGTACCAGCATCCTCAATATGATGTTTTTTCAATTGGAAGATCCATGAATAGACGCTTTGTCGAGGTGATTTATCATATCTTTTTGAAAAACGAATAAGTGGACGACGATACTTTTCCCAGTTATCATACGATAGACTAACGATTTTCATCGCAGTTTCCTCCTTTTTTCTTAATCAAAAGAAAGAGACAAATATTCGGTTTAAAGCTAATCTTGAACTAGCAAACACGGAGCTTGATATCGTATACTATGTGATATGTGCCTATAGGGTGATTCACAGAAAGGGTGACACTAGTTGCATACTGCATGGTTTATTGTATTTATGATGGTTATTGGAGCTGTTATTGGCGGCATGACCAATTCATTAGCAATTAAAATGTTATTTAGACCTTATACCGAAAAACGAATTGGAAAATGGAAGGTTCCTTTTACACCGGGTTTAATCCCTAAAAGACACCAAGAGCTTGCAACTCAACTTGGCCAAATGGTTGTACAGTACTTATTAACAGCAGAAGGACTTGGAAATAAGTTGAAGAGCACCGCCTTTATGGATGCGATGAATGAGTGGTTACGTTCTGAGCTAGAAAAGCTGCTCCGCAGTGAGCAAACTGTAGCAAACATACTAGAAGAAAAACTAGGAGTGGACCAACCTAAGCAAGCACTGGTCCAAAAAACAGAAGAGGTCATTGAGGGAAGTTACAATCGATTTTTCTCAGAAAATCGTCATCAACCAATTGGAGAAGTATTACCTGTTGGTATAAGTAAGAAGTTAGATGAGAGTGTACCGCTTGTGGCGACTTTCTTACTAGAAAGAGGACAAACTCTCTTCAGTAGCGAGGAAGGAAAAGAACGATTAAGTCAAATGATTGACCGCTTCTTATTAAATAAAGGCACACTGGGAAATATGATTTCAATGTTTCTTGGCAATGAGCGACTTGTCGATAAATTACAGCCGGAACTGATGAAGTTTATGCGTGATGCGGGAACAAAACGGATGATCGAAGATATTTTGCACAAGGAATGGCATAAGTTAAAGCAAAAAGATGTAGCAATGATTGAAGCCCACCTTAATAAAGAAGATATAATTCAATATGTCACGTCTTCAATTGAAAGAAATGTACCGCTCTATCAATGGATCGAGCAGCCATTTTATAAGTGGACCGGCTCATTTGAAGAACGTTTGCTAACTGAATGGGTACCGAAAATGGTGGATGCAACTTCTGATCTATTAGCTAGTCACCTAGAAGGATTGTTAGAGAGATTACATCTTGAAGAAATCGTACGGGAACAGGTGGAGGCTTTCTCTGTAGAACGTTTAGAGGAGCTTGTATTAACGATTTCTAAAAGAGAATTTAAAATGATCACTTATCTAGGAGCTTTATTAGGTGGAATGATTGGCTTTATTCAAGGTTTAGTTGTCTTGTTTCTTGGGTAAAGTGACTATGAGAGAGTGAGACTGTAAATATTGTTTAAATTCGCCTAATTGGATGAATTGTCGGTTTAGACATGTTATAGTCGTAAAGACTATTTTTTTAGGAGGACGTTATAGAATGTCAAATGTATACGATAAGGCTCATGAATTAAAGAAAGCAATTGCTGAAAGTGAAGAATTCTCTGCACTTCAATCAATGCATGAACAAATTGAAGCGGATGATATCGCGAAAAAGATGCTTGAGAACTTCCGTAACTTGCAGTTAGAGCTTCAACAAAAGCAAATGCAAGGTATTCAGATTTCTGAAGAAGAAGCTCAACAAGCTCAGCAACAATTTGAACTTGTTCAGCAACATGAGCTAATCTCAAAACTAATGGAAGCAGAACAACGTCTAAGTGTCATCATTGGGGATATCAACAAGATTATTACAGAACCACTTGAAGAGATCTACGGTAACCCAGAAGGTCAACAATAAGTAGTGAATACAAAAGCGACAGGCATTGAAAATGCCTGTCGCTTTTTTTAGTTACCGGGTGTTTGTTCTTTTATCTTCTTCCCAATTAATACAGCCATATGCAACACAAATCCCGCAAATAACCCAACAGATGCTGCACCGAGCAATGCAATAGCATACTGGTTAATCGTATCTCCTTCTAATTGAAGGCTCGTTAAAATCATAAAAATGGCTGGAACAACTAAGTAAAATTGAACAAAAGTCTTCATATAAACTCCTTTTTACTGAATGTCTAAAAAAAGTATAGCGAAAGTAAAGGAATTCGTCTATTTACTTTTAGTTCTAATGCGATGTCATGATACATACAGTCTAGAGAACAGACAGGCAGACCGAAATGGGACGTGTCGTCGTAAAGAAAAAGGGGGAAAGCATCATGACGTACCGATTACTAGCCCTGAACATTGATGAAACATTAATTGGTTCTAACGCTAAGATCTCAAAGCAAACGAAAGCGGCAATTGAGTATGTAAGACAAAAAGGGGTCTATATCACACTTGTTACTTCAAGACCTCATTCTTCTGCAAAAAGAATAGCCAAATCATTAAAACTAGATGGATACCTCATTACGAATGATGGGGCATTTGTGGCAAGTGATCCTGAAGATCCTTTATATGTAAAAAGGATCAGTGTGAACACGACCCTACAGCTTGTTGAATTATTAGAGCAATATGACTGTCATATTCGCGTGCTGCATGAAAGTTTTGCGATTGGCAATAAAACCCGTCAAAAAAATCAATTAATCGCAAAAATGACGATAGGAGTAGGGGACCCGCTGTTTTATCCAGTTTCTTTTGTCGACTCGGTTTATGATCGTTTAATGCAAGAAGCGATTGCCCCACCGAAAATTCAAGTTCAATTTTTTGATGAAGCGGAACAACAATCGGCTCTAAAGCAGCTCAATGAAATGGTTAGTGGAATCAATATTGTATCCATACGTGAGGGCAAATTGGAAATTGTAGCAGAAGGGGTCTCGAAATTAAATGGTTTGCAACAAGTGGGCCAAGAGCTAGGGATTTCTCTTCAAGAAATGGTTGCTGTAGGTATAGAGGCAGACGATGTCGAGATGGTTGAACAAGTTGGTTTAGGAGTGGCAATGGGGAATGCAGCAGATGAGGTTAAACATGTTGCAGACTGGATCACTCGTTCTAATAAGCAAAACGGTGTCTCCTACATGATTCGCGAGGTTTTTAGAAAGCAGCTACGTGTACAAGTAGAATAGGTAGCAAAAGCACAGTTCAATGAACTGTGCTTTTGCTTATTAGACTAGACGTGGAATAATAATAATTTACCAGAGCGAGTTAGACGATGCGTGTGATTAGTAAAGTTCTTTTCATCTAACTTCTTTTTTCCTACTTCTTGTGCTGCTTGGTCATCGGCCGCTTCAATCTTCTCCTCAAAAACCATTTCACCATTCGGCTCATAAACCGTTAAAAAATATTCGTTCATTCCATTACCTCCTACACCATTGTAAGAATAGTGTAAAATTAAACGCTTACATAAGCAAGTGAAATAAAAATGGAAATTATTGTTTTTTATTATTGCTTTTAAAATAAAGTGGTCATATACTGTGTATATAGATATAAACACCAATACACTTTAAGAGGTGAAGCTCATGTCGGAAAATCAATTAATTAGGAAGATCATTTTGTTCGAGTTGAAGAATACACCATTCATAAAGTATGTCTGGATGGCTGCTGCGATCGGTTTAATTGTTTTTTTAGGGACACAGTTTATTGATGAAGTAAGCGGGGGCGGACGTTTACCTGTTATTTATGACTTTTTATTTTTTAGTGCTTTATCAATCGCTTATACGGTAAGATACAAACCATTTAACATCCAAGATGTAAAAGGAGGTTTGTATGCCAGCTCCTTTTTTATCTTACTAAAACAAACGCCTATTGCTGACCGAGTCATTATGAAAAGCAGATTTATAATGAGTGCGATTTATATCCTTACGTTTAATTCGATTGTGTTTATGTTGTTCTATGTTTTCTCAACCAGTATAAGAGAAGGGTTATCAGTCGCTGAGGCAATCATTCTTGGTATAAGCTGGCTGGCCATCAGCTGTGTCTGGGGTGGAATGTATGCAGCAGGTGAACCGGGTGGTAGATATTCACCTGTAGCTTTGGTAATTTGGAGTGTCATTTACATTGTAGTACTTATTATTTTACTAACTGCATTTAATCTGTTGGCAGGAGCTCCTTATATTATTTGGTCTATAAATGTCGTACAAACAAATCCGTTATTACTCTTAGCGATTACACTCTTGTTTTTGTTGATTGCCACGGTCATTTGGATTTTTTCATACAAGTATTATGAAAATACAACAGATTATCATTTGTAATTGTTCTACCACTAGAAAGGAGGTCTTTGATTGAAGTTACCAATAAGCGTCCAAGAGGGCTCACGTACTCCGATTTATCATCAAATCGAAGAACAAATCAAAGCACTCATTGTTTCAGGGCATGTTAGTACAGGAATGCCGTTGCCGTCTATAAGAGCCTTATCTAAAGATCTTGCTTGTAGTGTAATCACCACAAGACGTGCTTACCAAAATCTAGAGCAGCAGGGTTATATAAAAACAAGCCAAGGCAGAGGTACATTTGTAGCTGAAATAGATGAACGGGCTAAGAAAGAAGCAAAAGCAGAAGCTGTATATGAGACGTTTAGACGAGCAATAGAAGTAGGAAGAAGGCACAATTATACGGATGAGGAATTGAGGAATTTATTTGAAGAAGCTTTAATGGAATAGAGCGATTACAGGGAGGGGTAAGAAATGATTTCTTTAAAAGACATTTATAAAAAGGTAGATAAAAGCTTTGAACTTGGCCCATTATCATGTCATATCGAACCTGGAAATATTGTGGCACTCGTTGGAAATAACGGAGCTGGAAAATCAACTTTATTTCAACTAATAATGGGTTTAGTGAAAAAGGAAGGCGGGGAGATTGAATATTATTTTGATGATAGCAGTCAAAATGGATGGAAGCAGGCATTTGCTTATGTCCCGCAAACACCACTTATGTACCAAGGGTTTACAGTAGCACAATTAGCTGATTTTTTTGAAATGAGCTACCCAGGCTGGAATCGTAATGAGTTTAATAGGCTTACTTCATTATTTGATTTGCCCTTAAAGAAACAAGTGGAAAAACTTTCAGGCGGGATGCAGAAAAAAGCGATGCTCTCCTTAACATTGGCGCGAGAGTCAAAGGTTTTATTTTTAGATGAACCACTAGCAGGCGTCGATCTTGAAGGGCAAGAACAAATGAAAGACGAGATGGTTCGGTATATGGAGCGTGGGGAGGAACAAACGATTTTATTTGCGACTCATTCTTCAGATGAGATTAGAACTCTAGCTGATTATGTATTGCTTATGAAGGATGGTCAATTACTCAATCAATTTGAAAAAGATTCGCTCGTTGAGTCATGGAAGAGGATCTGGGTCCAAGCAGATAAACAAGTGGTGCTTCAAATGAATGGTGTAATCTCAGCTGTTCAACAGGGACCATTATGCGAATGTTTGACCTCAAATTTAAGAGAAACAGAAAAAGAGCTCACAAGATTGGGGATTACGATTAGCACCTTTCAAGCAATGGAACTTAGAGAAATATTACGAGTCATTTTAAAACAAGAAACCAAATCAGCCTAATCACGTATAAGGAATAAATGACATAAAGGTGGGTAATGAAATGACACTCAACATTACAAACATTACGAAGCGCTTTGGTCCATCACTTGCAGTAGATAAACTCTCCCTTCAAGTTCCTAAAGGGGAGATGTTTGGAATGCTTGGGGCGAATGGAGCTGGGAAAACAACTACCTTCAGAATGATGCTTGGGTTACTTGAACCTTCTGAAGGAGAGATTACGTGGAATGGTAAAAAAATTGATTATTCGAGGACAAATGTAATCGGCTATCTACCTGAGGAAAGAGGGTTATATCCTAAGCTAAAGGTAAGAGACCAACTCATCTATTTAGGTCGCCTTAAAGGGATGGCTAAAAAAGATATTCTAGTAGAAATGAAAAAATGGCTTGACCGTTTTAAAATAACAGATTATGAGTCAAAAAGAATTGAAGAGTTATCAAAAGGGAACCAGCAAAAAATTCAATTCATTGCCTCTGTTATTCATAAGCCTGAGCTCCTTATTCTAGATGAACCATTTAGTGGTCTAGATCCTATTAATGCAGAGTTATTAAAAGAAGCGGTTATTGACTTAAAAAGACAAGGGACAACGATTGTATTCTCGAGTCATCGAATGGACCATGTAGAAGAGCTATGCCAGCATTTATGTATTCTCCATCATGGAAGTCCTGTGGTTCAAGGAAATTTAAGAGAAATTAAACAGAGCTTTAGAAATAAGTTCATTGTTATTGAAGGAGAGAGATCTTTTGATTTTTTGAAAAACCTACCTGGCGTAATTAAATTTAAACAAAAGCAAGAAGGTGTGAGGCTTCAAGTTGAAGATGAGGAAGTAGCGAAGGTGATTTTCTCTCACGTTGCAAAAGAAGGGTATGTGAGGAAGTTCGAAGTAGAAGAACCAAGCCTTCAAGACATCTTTATTGAGAAAGTAGGGACAGCATATGCGTAACTTTGGTATCATTCTTGCTCATACATATAAGAATCGATTAATGTCAAAAGCCTTTTTGATCTCTACAGCTATTACACTAGTATTTATGATGTTTATTATTAATATGGACCGAATTTTCATGATGTTTGAAGAGGATGCTGAGAGTAGAGGAGTAGAAGTAGCTTTAGTGGAAGAGAGTGGGGAATGGTTCTTGCCTTTATCTGAACAACTCGAACCACACTCTGATCGAATTCAATTAATTGAAACATCTTTAAATGAAGAAGAGGCTCTAGAAGCAGTTTCAGATGGGGAATATGGTGCCGCATTAGTGGTGCAGGAATCCAATGATGGATTACCTCGAGCTACCTTTTATTCAGATTCACTAGCACAGCAATTTACCCCTATGCAAATTCAAAATGCGCTTCAACATATTAAAGAAACACAGGTCACTCAAGAGCTTGGTTTAAGCAGTGAGGCATTGGCTGAAATCTATTCCCCGGTCTCTTTTGAAACATCGACGGTCAGCGATTCTGCTAGATCAGAGAGGGAGTTGAACCAAGCTAGGTCGTTTGTATATGTATTGCTTTTTGTCATCTATTTCTCTGTGCTAATCTTTGGCAATATGATCGCAACAGAGATTGCCACGGAAAAATCATCACGAGTGATGGAAATTCTCGTATCGAGCGCTTCGCCAGTGGCCCAAATGTTCGGCAAAATAGTGGGAATAGGCTTGTTGGCGCTCACGCAATATGGCCTTATTTTTCTTGTAGCAGTTGGAAGTTCTGTGGTTAGTCAAGAGGAGGGTGAAGGCGGCTTCACGATGATTCAAACGTTACTAGGTGAGAGTATTCCGCTAGATCTTATCGGCTATGCTGTATTATTCTTTTTGTTAGGTTATCTCCTTTATGCAACGCTTGCTGCCACTTTAGGGTCGCTGGTAAGCAGGATTGAAGATGTAAATCAAGTTATTGGACCTATGAATCTATTAGTAATTGTGGCATTTTTCATTGCGATGTTTGGGATCAATGCACCTGAATCTAGCTTTATTACGATCACCTCATTTATCCCATTTTTTAGTCCGATGATTATGTTCCTTCGAGTCGGAATGTTAACGATTCCTCTATGGGAATTTTTACTTTCAGTTGGAATTCTAGTTTCGACAATTGGAATCTTAGCCATTATCGGCTCAAGAATTTTCAAAGGTGGCGTATTATTATATGGAAAGAGTTCTGCATTTAAAGATATTAAACGAGCGATTCAAATGACAAAAAAAGAATAACTGAATTGGAAATTAGATTGAATTTGTATCCGATAAAAAATGTGATATGATAACTCTAACTTAAACAGAAAGGAGGGCGAATAGATGATAGAGGTTATTTCTGATATGACGATGCTCTGGTTAGGTGTAGCAATGACATTGTTACTTGTCGCTGCTTTTGCACGAGCAAGTGTAGTGAATGTGTGGTTTACATTTCACGTGGCGAGTAAGAAGCAACTGCTTCAAACAGAATGCATTGAATTAGTAATTGCAGCTCTTATTCGCCCTTCATCAAGTACGTATCGACCTAAGATACCATCCGTTTTTGATAAGGGCTCTAGCGATGACGAGCCACATTCACTTGTTGTTTAACTTTTAGAATTTAAACAACAAGGAGGATGTATAGTGAAAAAAGTAGGGTGGATTTTATTAATCATTGTATTACTCACAGCATTAGCAGGTTGCGGAGCGAACGGGCAGCCGATTACAGCAGAGACGGAAGGGATTTGGAATCACTTCTTTGTCTATCCGCTTTCTTGGGTACTTATTAGTGTAGCGGATCTTTTTAATGGCAGTTTCGGATTATCCATTGTTGTTGTAACGATTGGTATTCGATTATTCTTATTGCCACTAATGGTGAAACAGCAAAAAAGCAGCCGCGCTATGCAAGCTCTTCGTCCTGAAATGGATGCTCTTCAGAAAAAGTACGGACAAGGTACAAAGCGTGATCCAAAAGACCAACAGAAGATGCAAAAGGAATTGATGGCTTTATATAAAGATAGCGGAGTTAATCCAATGGCAGGTTGTTTACCGCTATTTATTCAATTACCTGTGATGATGGCCTTTTATTTTGCGATTATGCGTACGGAAGTGATTGCACTGCATTCTTTCTTATGGTTCGATTTAGGTGCCCCTGATCCATTATATTTATTACCGGTTATAGCAGGGATTACGACATTCCTACAGGTGAAGATGACATCTTTTCAGCTTAATGATCAGATGAAGATGATTATCTATATTATGCCAATCATGATTGTAGTAGCGGGTGTCACGTTACCATCTGCGCTCTCTCTTTACTGGGTTGTTGGAAATGTATTTATGATTATTCAGACGTATTTTACCGTCGTGAGATTTGAACAAATGAAAACAGAAGTAACAAAATAACCATGAGAGGACTCCTTATTTTTAGGAGTCCTCTTTTTAAAGAGGAAACCTTCCGCTTTCCCCTATTTCAGATAATAGTTCATTGACATTTGTACGATAAAACTTTTTAGAGAAAATGGTAGTCCCTATTGCGGCTAGCAGCTCTTACTTACAGAAATCCCCTTATTGCAGATATAGAGATAAAAAGGCCCTCAACATGGGCACTTTTTTTGATCGTACGAGGTTTAATGAAAGCGAAAAGAATGTGGGAAATCTAGTTATTTCATGTTATTTGTCATGATAAGATAGTCTCGAACTACATTTTACGTGATAATAATGAGAAGAACATTTAAATACAGCTTTAGACAGGAAATGTTCTTACCCGGGAAATAATCGACGGTAAAATCCCTATTATGCAAGCAAATAAAGTGAATGTTTTAGAGGATTATTTCTCGCCTTAGTTTAAATTAGGCCAATAGTGGAAAATGTACTAAAATAGGTGTAAAGACAAATTAGTTAGTAGGAAATGATTAATTTGTCCGTATAGACAAGAAGGAGGATGCGGGAATGGGACAATATCTCGTTTATCTCGTTGAGGATGAACAAAACTTATCAGAAGTATTAAAAGCTTATCTTGAAAAAGAAGGCTGGGAAGTACGCGTATTTAATGATGGGGACGCTGCTCGCGATGCAATAGAAGACAAGCCTCATTTATGGATATTAGATATTATGTTACCTGGTACAGATGGGTATCAATTGTTGAAGGGGATCAAAGAAAATGGGGATACGCCAGTTATTTTTATTTCTGCTCGAGATCAAGACCTTGACCGTGTGTTAGGACTTGAAATGGGTAGTGATGATTACTTAGCGAAGCCGTTTTTACCTCAAGAGCTTATTATTCGTGCTAAAAAGTTAGTGAATCGCGTATATGGTTCAACTTCACAAGACCAAAAGAAGATTGATCTTAATCAATATATCATTGATCCAGTAGGGCGTACGGTTGTAGATTCAGAAGTGAGTGACGAAGAAATTGTTGACCTTACGACTAAAGAAATGGATCTTATCTTGTTATTAACCGGTGAGATTGGAAAAGCTTTCTCCCGTGAGAAGATTATTGAGCACGTATGGGGTGAGAATTACTTTGGCTCAGAGCGTGCAGTTGATGATGTAGTTCGTCGTGTACGTAAAAAGATGCCGCGTATCCATTTAGAAACATTATACGGATACGGATATAGGGTTCTTTCTTCATGATCAAAGTGAACTTAGCCAAGCGTATATGGCTTGCTTTTATTTCACTCATTGTATTAGTTGCTTTATCGATTATTATTATTTATCCGATCTCGATTAAAGGAACATTAACAGAAGAAACGTATCGACTAATTGAAACAGCACAAACCAGATATGCGTATCCCTTGCTCGATTTGATTGATCCAAGAGATGAAGCTGGAGGGTTCATGGATCGTCGTGAAGCCGGAGATATTGGGCACTTTTTTATTCATGATACTGTTGGACGTGCTCCGGTCGGTGATTCATTTCCTCCACCTGATATCTTGCTTGAAATGGCTCAAAATGCCTACAGGCAAGAAGCGAATCGGGGAAGATATGAGATTCAATATGGAGAGGCAACGGTGTTTTATGTGATTTCAAAAGCACAGGTGCAAGGAACTCCTGGATTTCATATTTCTTACATGTGGGATACGTATCGTGATCAAATGGTTAACAGACTGTGGGAACGTTTATTGTATTTACTCTTATTGACTAGTGGTCTAAGTCTATTGCCAGCAATTTGGCTAAAGCATTATTTACGACAACCATTAATTGTGTTAGGAAACCACCTTGAACAAATAGCTAATCGCGATTGGAAAGAGCCGTTAAAATGGGATGGCGATGAGGATTTCCAACGATTGTCTGATCAATTTGAAAAAATGCGTCAGAACTTAAATAGCTATGATCGAGCGCAGAAGACGTTCATTCAACATGCTTCTCATGAACTGAAAACACCTATTATGGTGATTAAAAGTTACGCTCAATCAGTTAAGGATGGTATTCTTCCTAAAGAGAATATGGAACAAACGATGAATGTAATTATTGAAGAGGGTAATCGAATGGAACGTCGTGTAGTAGATATGCTATATTACACAAAGCTTGATTCCTTAAAAGAAGAAACTCCTAAGCATGAGGAAATAATCTTTGGTTCAGTTGCTTTCCAAATAGAAGAGCGTTTTCGCGTACAGCGTGAAGATGTTAAGATCAAGATTATCGGACCTGAAACAAAGATTCATGGAGACGTCGAACAGCTTGAAGTGTTGCTTGAGAATTTAGTTGAGAACGCGCTTCGGTATGCAGTCGATACCATTTGGGTTACGGCAAAATCGTTTGAGGACCGTGTCGAGGTTAGTGTTGAAAATAATGGAGAGCATATTCCTGAAGCGGATCTTCCACAACTCTTTAATCCATTCTATAAAGGAAATAAAGGGAAGTTTGGATTGGGACTTGCGATTGTTAAACGAATCGCTGAGTTACATGGAGGTCATCCTAAAATTGAAAACAGTGATGTTGGAGTAAAATTCGTTATAACCTTCCCAACACCAAATCTAAAAGAACAAACAGCCAATAGAACAAAGAAAAAGGAGAAGAAGTCATAGATTGACGCTTCTTCTTTTTCATTTTATACTTATTTCGATACACTAATTAATGTAAAGAAGGATCATACTATGAAAAATAAAGAATTTAAGTCTTTATTCATGCTGATGATCAATATGTTTGTCATAATGATGGGGATAGGATTAGTGATTCCAATTCTTCCTTATTACGTAGAAGCATTTGGTGCATCTAGTTTTGAATTAGGTTTACTTATTGCTGTTTTCTCCTTTATGCAATTTTTGCTTGCTCCTTTTTGGGGTAAAATGTCTGATAAATATGGCAGGAAGCCTCTGATTGCTATTGGTATGTTTGGGTTTGCTGGTGCTGAATTTATTTTTGCTTTTGCAACTGAGCTATGGATGCTCTTTCTCTCTAGAATGCTTGCTGGTTCTTTCGGTTCGGCAATTATGCCAGCTGCTATGGCCTATGTCTCTGATCGCACCTCACCGGAAAAACGCGGACATGGGATGGGAATGCTTGGAGCTGCAATGGCGTTAGGAATCGTGTTTGGCCCAGGGGTAGGAGGATGGTTAGCAGAAGTAAGCTTAGCGTTACCGTTTCTCTTTGCAGGGGTTGCAGCAACACTTGCTGGTATCTTCTCTTTGTTCCTTTTACCTGAATCACTGTCAAAAGAAAAGCGGGCAGAATTGGCAATTACAGCTGACCATAGCAATCAATTTGTTCAGATGTGGCAAGCGATTAAGAGTCCTGTAGGTTTTTTATTATTACTGGTATTTGGTTTAAGCTTTGGGCTAGCCAATTTCCAAACGATTTTTGGAATGTATGCTCTACATCAATTTAACTATTCACCTTCACAAGTTGGATTTATTATGGTGTTGGTTGGAGTCATAGGAGCAGTTGCTCAAGGTGGTCTTGTCGGGAGACTAACGCTGCGCTTTGGGGATGAAAGAGTAGTCTTAGGCGCACTTCTTTTAAGTGGAGTTGGGTACATCGTAATGATGCTCGCCTTTGACCTTCCAACCGTGATATTGACAACATGTTTGTTTTTCTTAGGAAATTCAATTCTCAGACCAGCTGTGAATACGATGATTTCAAAGCTGGCAGGGGATAGGCAAGGAATGATTATGGGGTTAAATAACTCCTTTTTAAGTCTAGGAAATGTTGTCGGTGCTATGCTTGCTGGATTGATGTTTGAGTGGAGTATGTACCTTCCTTATAGTATGGGAGCTCTTACGATGTTTATTGCATTTATTGCAACGGTCTATTGGCTTGCTAAACGAAAGCAAGCAATAAAATCAACTGCTTAGCAAGAGGAACCTGTTCTCTAGACAAGAGAGTAGGTTCTTCGCGTTTGTGAAAAGGCTTCTTCAAATATGCTATACTATAAGGCAAAGATATAAATTAAAATGAGGTGAAACGGTTGAGTAAAGGAATCCGCTATCATAAAGTAGGCGAGAAGATTGAATCTTATTTACTAATTAAAACAGCTACTAAAGGAATTGCGAGTAACGGCAAGCCGTTCTTAACATTAATCCTAGGCGATCATACAGGAGAGCTTGAAGCAAAGCTTTGGGGATGTTCGCCTGAAGATGAAGTGGCGTTTGCTAGTAAGGCCATTGTACATATACAAGGTGATGTGATTGAATACCGCGGACGCCTTCAACTAAAGATTGGCAGCATCCGTCCAACAACGGCGATGGATAATGTAAAGGTGGCAGATTTTGTGCGCTCTGCTCCGATATCACCAGAAGATATGCTTGAAGAGGTAACACAATACATTTTTGAAATGAAGAACCCCACGATTCAGCGTATAACTCGCTTTTTATTAAAGAAGCATCAGCAGGCATTCCTTGAATCACCAGCTGCGACAAAAAATCATCATGAATTCGTATCAGGGCTTGCATATCATGTTGTATCAATGTTGAAAATTGCCAAAGACTTAGCAAGCCTCTATCCAACGTTAGATAAAGATCTTCTTTATGCAGGTGTGATTTTACATGACTTAGGGAAGGTTCGTGAGTTATCTGGACCGATAGATACGAAATACACGATTGAGGGAAAGCTTTTAGGTCACATCTCCATTATGGTTAATGAGATTGGAGAAGCAGCTAAAGAGCTTGAGCTTGATGGGGAAGAAGTATTAATTCTTCAACATATGGTGTTAAGCCATCATGGAAAAGGCGAATGGGGCTCACCAAAAGTACCTGTCGTTCGCGAAGCTGAAGTGCTTCATATGATTGATAATGTCGATGCGAAAATTAATATGATGGACCGAGCACTTGAACGTGTCCAACCAGGAGATTTCTCAGAACGTGTTATGGCTTTAGACAACCGTAGTTTCTATAAACCAACTTTTCATGAACCGCCATTAGATATCTAGGTTCTAGTTTTCCCCCTAGCGACATATTCATTACTACAAGAAGACAAGCAAGGGGGAAAAAGAGATGGACAAACGTCAAAAGAACCAACGCTTAGCACTGATTTTGTTAATTATCTTAGCTACATTGTTTGTTTTGACTCAAACAGCGATAGGAGCAGCTCTACTAGCAAGCCCATGGTGGGTCTATTTCGTTATTGCAGGGATTTTACTTAGTGGATACTTGTCGGTGAAATATTCGAAGGAAGAGCGTGAATTTGAGCAAGAATGGATTGAAAAAGAAGGTAATGTCTATATGGAAAGACTAGCGGAAGAGAAAGCACGCCGCATCAAAGAAAGGTCGTAGCATCAGCTACGACCTTTTTGTGCGAGTAAAGCTATTCGGCCTCGCTATAGTCTAGCTGCGGCTCGTTGCCCTGCGGGTAAAAACGGTGAATCACATGAAGTCAAAGAGCGACTTCATATTGCTCCCCTTATTTTTTCCGCATGCCAGCCTACTCGCCTCCACTTTTCTTGTCTAGCTGTATGGCTCAGGTCATCCGTCGTTTTACTTTGTCAAACGAAGCAAAAAGCGCTTCTCATTGCCAAAGCTCCATCGCCCTCATTCCTAAACGAGCCAGCTTCGCTTTTCTATTTAACAGTAGAATGTTGCTCCTACGATGACTAATAGGATAAAGAGAATTACGACTAATGTAAAGCCGTTATCGCCGTAATCGCACTCATAACCTTGTGTTGGACCTTTTTTTGACATGCTACTCATCCTTTCGTATCCATAATTAGGGTGCTCCCTTAATCTAACGTATGCAGGTGTCTAATTTTTGACATAGGCTTATGTGTAATTTGGGCTTACTTCCAAAACGCAAAAAAACAACACTAGTTACACTAGCGTTGTTTTTTATATGTTATTCGTTTGTTTCTTCTGCTTCTTCATTTTCGTCGAACAGGTCAGCGAATTCAGGATCTTTCACATCAATATCCGCGTTGTCGATCAAATCACGTAAAACTTCTTCAGTTGATTTTGATTGTTCTTGAGTAAGAGCTTGTTCAATATCATCTGCAAAGTCTTCATAACTAGATTTTCGATCTGTTACTTTAATAATATGGTATCCATATTGAGATTCTACTGCGTCGCTTACTTCACCTACTTCAAGGGCAAAGGCAGCTTCTTCAAATTCAGAAACCATCTCACCTTCACCAAAGAACCCTAATTCTCCGCCACGTGTAGCAGATCCATCCATTGAATACTCAGCAGCTAAATCGGCAAACTCTTCGCCTTCTTCTAACTTCTGAAGAACTTCGTTTGCAGTATCTTCATCTTCAACAAGAATATGGCTTGCTTCAACTTGTTCAGCATATAATTCTTCATTTTCTTCGTAGTAAGCTCGTTTGTCTTCTTCAGTCACATTGACCTCTGATTTCGCAAGCTTATCCAAAACAATTGGCGGTACAACCATGTCTTCAACAAATTCATCCATTGATTCATACGACATGTTAAATTGTGCTTCCAGGATTTCAAGAAGCTCTTCGTCAGATTCCACGTTTAATTGTCCCTTAAAGTTTGCAATACCTTCTTCAACTTCTTCTTCTGTAACACCTACTTCTTCCTTGGCGT
This sequence comes from Alkalihalophilus sp. As8PL, assembly GCF_040939795.1. Lineage (GTDB taxonomy): Bacteria > Bacillota > Bacilli > Bacillales > Bacillaceae_D > Alkalihalophilus > Alkalihalophilus lindianensis. The sequence goes on along the minus strand of NZ_CP162551.1, from coordinate 1,225,239 downwards.
CAGCGATCAAGATGCGTTGAACCATTTCTTCTAAAGTAGCTTGACCATAACGTTCTTTCATTTTATCAAAAAACTCAGCTTCTGTTATTTCATTTCCCTCAACGGTTACAACTACCTCAGAATCAGATGTTGTTTCTTCGTTGTTACAAGCTGCAAGAGCAGTTAGACAAGCTAGCCCTACCGCAGCGATTATTCGTTTATTCATTTATTCCACTCCTCAAATTGTCGCTAGTCATGTGTTTTGGAAACATCTATTTAATAAGGAATCAGGTTGTTTCGCTTATAAATAATTAGGTTTACACAATGAGTAGTCGAACCTTAATACAGAAAATACTATACCATATATTGAGGTTTTAAAGAAGGTTTTCCAAAGGAATTGAACACGTGAATTAGATATTTAGGGCAATCGCCTAGTACCTAAACGAGGCGATTGCATAGTATATCCTAACAAAGCAAAGAGGAGGTGTTCTTATGTCTCAAGGATATCATGGTGGTGGTTTTGCGTTAATCGTGGTGTTGTTCATCTTATTAGTAATTGTCGGTGCAGCTTGGTGCTAGCATCTACTACACACCTCTTTACGGAATAACACTTTACTAGCAGAGAGGAGGATTTCACAATGGGTCACTCTTATGGATATGGATATAATGGATTTGCGTTGCTTGTCGTGTTATTTATCTTACTAGTGATTATCGGCGCTTCTTGGTGCTGCTAATAATCAAATAAAAAAAGAATGGAGCGCTGCAAAGGCGCTCCATTCTTTTTGAGTTAGCGACGTTTCTTCATGTCAGTTCAGTCGCCTTCGCTTTTCTTGTCTAGCTGTATGATTCAGATAATCGGTGCCTTCACTTTGCCAAACGAAGCAAAGTGCGCTTCTCATTGTCAAAGCTCCAGCCTCCTCATATCTAAGCGAATCATTCCGCTTTTCTTGTCTAGCTGTGGTTCCTTGTCCTTCGGATAAAAATGGTGAATCAAATGAAGTCAAAGAGCGACTTCATATTGCTCCCCCTTATTTTTTCACATGCCAGACCAGTCGCCTTCGCTTCTAGGTAAACATAAATTTTACGTATGTGGAAGTGAGTAAAATTGTCATAAGGATATTAATTGTGCGAAAAACTTTAGGTTGTTTTTCAGACGGAATTTCTCTACGTTCACACAATGCGTCCGTCATTGAATTAATCATGTACAAAATAAATAGGGCAAATAATACAAGGAAAAAGACCATCCAACTGCCTCCAGTCTAGCTTTGTCTTATACTAAACTTTAACAAAACTTTTTAAAAAAAGATAGAAGTATGCAAGATTTAGTTTTTCCGTATAAGGGAATGAGTGGGTAAGGATATTTGTAAAATGGTTTAGAAGCACGTACAATCACTAAAAAAGGGGTGAACCTATGACTGAGAATACAAAGAATCGATCTTTGTTTAAATGGGCTTTTTTCACGCTTGCTGCCATTAATGTCATTCTACTTATTCTGGCCTTTGTTTTCGTCATGAGACTAGTAGGTCCAATTGAGGATAATCACTTTGTAGAGACGGCACCAATCGATCGTGAGGCCACATTTACTATTGAAACGACAAAAAGTAAGCTTAATGGATTAATAGCGAATCAAATAGAGGAACAGGATGCGGGAGTACCATATGTTGTGGAGCTTGGTGATGAATTTATTCAATTTAGATCTGAATTTAATTTACTAGGTCAACGCGTTCCACTACAAATGAACTTTAAGCCTGAAGTGAGCAACAATGGAGATGTCTTACTATTAGCTGAGTCAGTATCTGTAGGCATTCTTCAGCTTCCTCAAGATCGAGCGATGCAGTTGATTAGAGATTATGCAGAGTTGCCTGAGTGGGTTGAGATCCACCCAACTGACCGTCTAGCCCATATAAAAGTAACTGAGATAGAAGTGGATCCAAAACTTGATTTTAGAGCTAGAACGATCAACTTAAAAGAAGATGAGATTGTCTTTGAAATGTTAGTTAATGAATAATAGGTAAACAGACAAAAAGCAGAATCCATGTTTATCATGGTTCTGCTTTTTATACTGCTTGCTTAATAAGGATATGAAACCCTTCATCATGATCTTCAATAAAGCACTTCTTAGGAGCCTTCAATAAGTGTGAAGCATAAACTAAATCGTAAAAGGCTAATCCAAAGTTGACTGAAGTAAGAATTGAAAAGTAAGGCAAGTATTCTGGCCACATAATGGATCCTATTGCACACAAGCTAGTAATAATGGCTAGTGGGGAGATAAGAGCTAATAAGTAGACATTTCTTGATAGTGGCTCTTTAAGCTTTATGGTCATCGTTGGTACAAACATATATTTACCAAATTTTATAATCGCACGTCCACCAAAAAGCCAAATGGGTAGGCAGTGGAGAATTTTATGTGAAATGACTAGTAGAAGTAAGCCAATAATAAAAGTACCTAATCCAAATTGAGTAAATTCTGTTGTTTGAACAATCGTACTCATAATTAAATAATAAAATAAGAACGAAAATAATACAGTACTTGTTGAAAACATGACTAGGCGCAACGTACCGTAATCACGAGAAATGTTAATGGTTTTCCAGCAGTTCATATCTAAGCTGCACCTCCTCAATCTAAGTGATTAATTTACGCTCTTTTTGGAGATAATGCAATACCTCTGACAAAAATAAAAGGATTTCGACAATAACAAACGTTTTCACGGTTTCATAAATAGGAAAAAGGACCGAATGGATATAACCCAACCGGTCCTTTTATCAGGGAATGATTAAGATGTTTCTTTTTTAGCTTCGTTCTCCTCGAGTAGCGTTTGTCTCGGTGAGAGGCGACCTCCTTCTTCAGTAAAGTCCTCTTCAAACTTTTGAAGCGTTTGTTCAAACATATCGATGAAATCTGGTCCGTAAATATGGCGGAGCATACTCATTATTTCTGAGAATTCTGGGAATTTACCGTATAGTTCTTTGATTGGCAAGGCGCCTCCATAGACACCGTACGTGCTCGGTTCATAAGCTTCTAAGGTTTTTAAGAACATATCTTTTCCTTCTTGAGTTAAACAGACATACGTATTACGTTTATCATTCTCTTTTTTTGAAAACGTAAGAAAGCCTCGTTCTTCAAGCTTTTTAGAAAAGTTAAATGCTGTAGAGACATGCATCACACCAAATTTGGCAATATCAGAAATGGAAGCGCCATCGAGGTGATAAGCAATCCACAAAATATGGTGCTCATTAATATTTAAATCAAATGGTTTAATCCAAGTCTGCCAATCTCTTTCTACAGACTTCCATAAGGCTTTGCTTAATTGAGCTACCTTATGATTAAAAATAACGGACTGTTTTAAAGAGTAAGGTTCATTTTGCTCCATTTTTCTCCCCCTATCCAATCTTCAACGTGAGTCTATACCGTAAAAATTGCTATTTCTAAATACTTTTATTACTTATTATGACAAGAGTTCACCTAAAAAGAAAGAGAAATTCTCTCGTTTTTAGAAATTTTCTAATAAATCACTATGAATCTATATTTATATAGTGATCACTACGGATAATGAAAAGCAGCTTAACTAAGCTGCTTCATTTCTTTGACTCGTTGTTGCAACGCATCGGTATCTTTTTTTAGTTGATTAAGGCTCGGTTGAACATCTTTTTTCCAATCTGAGATGACCTCTTTTACTTCGCCACTAACTTCTTTAATCGATTGAATGCCAAGTTGAGTGGTTTCAGTAACTTTTTCTTTCAAAATAATTGTATCGTTAGAAAATTGATTAACGTCTTGGCGCCATTTTTTCATCTTGGTTTTGTAACTCTGTTGTAAATCTCGTCCTGATGCAGGGGTGGTGAGAAGAGTAGCTGTGCTAGCTAAGACAATTCCTGTTGCAATCCCATAGAGCAATGATTTTGAATTCATAATAAGATTTCACCTCGATTGTATTTGATCGTCATGTATACACAGTTTGTTTCATAGAATAAAAAAAGGAGGGATCATGACTTATGCACGCATTCATTTTATTAGTTATATCCTTTTGTCTTCTAATGATCTATGGACTGATTTATGCAATCTCTAGGTTGGTAAAGTCAGGTGAGTCTACCGAGAGAACTTATTGGAAAAAAACAATATTTTTTATGTTTACGTTTGCTGTATTAAGTGGGGCTGTGTCTGGATGGCTCTTATCATATGTCTAGGAGAGAGCTGTCTATGGAGCAGCTCTCTCTTTTTCGTTAACTGTGTGTTTGCTGAAATTCTTCCATAAATGTACGAAGAGCGGTACAAGCTTCAAGAGGGACAGCGTTATAAATGGAAGCGCGACAACCGCCTACAGAGCGGTGGCCTCCTAAACCAACAAATCCTTTATCAGCAGCTTCATTCAAGAACGCTTTCGTTAAGTCTTCGTTAGGAAGAGTGAAGGTAACATTCATCCGTGAACGACTTTCTTTTGTAGCGTGTCCTGTGTAGAAGCCATTACTTTGGTCGATTGCTTCATAAAGTAAGTTTGCCTTCTTTTCGTTCAGTTCTTGGATAGCCAAAGCACCACCTTGATCTTGCACCCATCTTAAAACGTTACGAAGCATGTAGATCGCAAACGTTGGAGGTGTGTGGTAAAGGGAGTCTGCTTTTGCATGAGTTTGGTAGCGTAAAATGGTTGGAATATTATCATTTTCCTGTTCTAATAAGTCTTTTCTCACAATGACAACAGTTACTCCAGATGGACCTAAATTCTTTTGGGCTCCTGCATAAATTAGCCCGAATTTTTCGATGTCAAGAGGACGAGATAAAATATCACTAGACATGTCTGCAATTAAAGGGACATCTTTTGTGTCAGGGAACGATTGCCACTGTGTACCATAAATTGTATTGTTTGAAGTAAGGTGTACATAAGCATCGGTTGATTCAATGGTAGATGAGTCATACGAAGGAATTGACTTATATTGTTCATTTTTAGTAGATGCGGCAATACTTGCTTCACCGATTAATTGAGCTTCCTTAAAGGCTTTTTCTGACCAAGATCCACTCATCAAATAACTTGCTTTTTGACCTTCTTTAAGCAGGTTCATAGGGATCATTGAAAATTGTAAGCTCGCTCCTCCTTGAAGAAAGAGAATTTGATAATTGTCTGGTATGTTTAACAGTTTTTTTAATAGTTGTTTTGCTTCTTGGTGAACAGATTCGTACGTTTTGCTACGGTGACTAAGTTCCATTACGGACATGCCACTATCCTCAAAGTTTACTAACTCTTTTTGAGCTGTTTCTAAAACAGATTTAGGTAATGCTGATGGACCTGCATTGAAGTTATACACTTTTTTACTCATAAGCTCTACTTCCACTCCTTTAGTTCTGCACCACAGTAATGTTTCTATCTAATACGATTATCGTACCATAATTTATTTAAAAAAGAAGGGGAAAGTAAGGATATTTTCTGAATCTACAGAAAAAAAGAACTGACTATGGAAGTCAGTTCGTAACATGTGCTGAAATAGCAGCTGCCATCTCTTGTAATTGGGGCGGAGAATACTCAGAGCTATGATCTTTCCAGACTGCTCCAAATCCATCACCTTTACCGTAACGTGGGATCAAATGAACGTGATAATGGAAGACGGTTTGTCCTGCAACTTCACCATTATTATTCACGATATTTAAACCTTCTGGCTTATATGTAGCTTTAAGTGCTTTTGCAAGCTTAGGGACGACTGAAAAAAGGTGACTTGCAACGTCTGTATCAAGTTCAAAAACATCCACTTGATGTGCTTTAGGGATGATCAATGTGTGGCCTTTTGTTACTTGGCTAATATCCATGAAGGCTAAGACCTTCTCATCCTCATATACTTTAGAAGCCGGAATTTCTCCTTTAATAATTTTACAGAAGATACAGTTTGAATCATGAGACATCGAATCATCCTTTCAAATGGGTTTATTTTCTTTTTTCTACTATATCTTAGCAAGTGAGCTCGATGCAACTGCTTAAACTGTTTTGTAACAGTCATCGTTCACTGTTCTGTTATTGGCACAGACTAGGACATATGGTATGATATAGTTAGAAAATTACAATAAATCAGTCACAGGAGGAACGATTATGCATGTACCTTTAGTTTTGCTTGATTTCCTAGACCGTGCCGTGGAACTATACGGAGAGAAGCCAGCTATTATCGGTGAAAAGAGAACGCTTACATATCAGCAATTAAATGAACGAGTGCAACAACTTTCCTATGGTTTAACGGAACTTGGTATTAATAAGGGTGATAAAATTGCCTATTTAGCACCGAATTCAGAAGAAATGCTGGAGGGGTTCTATGGTGTATTTCAAGTAGGGGCAGTCATGACCTCTTTAAATACTCGTTTAAAGCCTGAGGACTATTTATTTATTTTAAATCATAGTGAGAGCCAAGTTTTATTTGTAGACCATGAATTGTTCCCTTTAGTAGAGCCAATATTAGATAAACTAGAAACCGTTAAAAAGATTATCATTCATGGGGCAGATGAAGATCATGAAAAGGGCCAATCGTATGAGCGATGGCTCAGTCAGTTTCCAACAAAGACCTTTGATCGTGTTCCATTAGAAGAAACAGATCTTGCTAATATTCTTTATACGAGTGGAACAACTGGTAATCCTAAAGGCGTCATGTTAACTCATCGCAGTAATTATTTGCATGCATTAAGTACGCAGCATCATTTACGCGTAAGCGATCAAGATAAGTTGATTCACATCTTGCCTATGTTCCACGTAAATGGTTGGGGTTCTCCTTTCTATTACACAGCAAATGGGGCAACTCAAGTAATGCTGCGTAAGATTGATCCAAAAGCCATTTTTGACAAAATCGAAGAGAATAATGTGACCGTAGCCCATATGGCACCAACCGTATTAAATATGTTGCTTGAATATGCCAAACAAGAAAACGTTCCGAAAAATAAAAACATGCGTGTTGTGATTGCCGGCTCTGCACCGCCTCCAGCATTTGTAACAAGAGTAGAAGAAGAGCTAGGATGGGAATTCATTCAAGTTTACGGTATGACTGAGACAAGCCCACTCGTCACTACTTCCCAAATCCGTTCTGAGCAACAATCACTCGATGATGCGGCAAAAGCGCGTTTGAAAGCAAAAACGGGATATGCCATGATCGGTTCAAAATTACGTGTGGTAAACGAGTACGGTGAGCCAGTCGTAGCTGATGGTAAGAGCATTGGAGAGATTGTTGTTCGTGCCAACGGAGTGATGGAAGGTTATTGGAAAAATCCTGACGCTACGAATGAAACGATCCGAGAGGGTTGGCTTCACACAGGAGATATGGCAACGGTGGACGAAAATGGTTACATGGAAATTGTAGACCGTAAAAAGGATGTCATTATTAGTGGAGGCGAAAACATTTCTTCGATTGAGGTAGAAGGTGTATTATATGAGCACCCAGCCGTATTAGAGGCAGCTGTTATTGCAGTTCCTCATGAAAAATGGGGAGAAGTCCCTCATGCGGTGGTCGTCCTACGTGACGGTGAGCAGTTAACAGAGGAAGAAGTGATCCAATTTGCAAGAAGCAAGATGGCTCATTTCAAAGCTCCAAAAAGCGTTGTGTTCGCTGAAGCACTTCCTAAAACAGCATCAGGAAAAATTCAAAAGGTGCAGATTCGTAAAGAGTATTGGGGAGACGGAGCAAGAATGGTTAACTAATCAAAATCAACAGCCCTCACTTTGTGGGGCTGTTTTTCATGTTAGTTATAGTCTATTGAAGGCTGCTAGTTTATGAGGATTTGTTGATTTGTGCGGAATTATTGATATATGAGCGAGTACGAAAGAAATATGTGCGAAGTTTATGATATATGTGCGGTACAGCTGATATATGTGCGCCATTCTTGATATATGTGCAAGCCTCAATATATATGAGCGAAACGCTATTTTATGAGCGAGTTGCTGATGCTCCCCCTTATTTATCCGCATGCCAGCCCAGTCTCCTTCGCTTTTCTTGTCTAGTTGCGTGGCTCAGGTCATCGGTCGCTTCACTTTGTCAAACGAAGCAAAAAGCGCTTCTCATTGCCAAAGCTCCACCGCCCTCATACCTAACCGAGCCTCTCCGCTTTTCTTGTCTAGCTGCGGCTCCTTGCCCTGCGGGAAAAAACGGTGAATCAAATGAAGTCAAAGAGCGACTTCATCTTGCTCCCCCTTATTTATCCGCATGCCAGAACAGTCGCCTCCGCTTTTCTTTTTATTCACAGTTTTGTGCGGTTTTTTGGTTGGTGGATCGTGCTATAATACGGGGGAATAACTTCGATAAAGGAGCTTGTGAGATGAAAAAATTAGGACTTTTCCTTGCGCTTATATTACTTGTATTTCCTGTTGTCGGTTGTCAGAGTCATGATATGGAAGAAGAAGCTATGGAAGATCATGCCAATCATAATATGATGATGGGAGATCTGCATGAAAAAACAGCTTCAGCTGAGGAGTTGCCTACATTTTTAGCCAATCATCATGAGGCGATTGGTGATATCTATGAACGTACCCCTCATTACCAAGACTTACTAGAGCATATGCCATGTTATTGTGGATGTGGTGAATCAGTTGGTCACCGTAGTACATTCGATTGCTTCATTCATGAAAGAGGCGAGGATGGCTCTGTTGTGTGGGATGACCACGGGGCAAAGTGTGGCGTTTGTTTAGAGATTGCTCATGCTTCTATGGAGCTGTATGATAACGGAACCTCAGTTGATGAAATACGTGATTTGATTGATGAGCGATATAAAGAAGGCTATGCAGAGCCTACTGATACACCTCACCCATCTGCATCTTAATGGATAGAAGTAGCCGATTGTCGGTTACTTCTTCTCTTTTATTTAGAGGTTTTTAGGGTAATAGTGGAGAAGGTAGTCTTCAATTTGATAAGATAATGGAGCGAAGGAGGCGACTGATGAATGAACCAGCGCTTAAAGATCGAGAACCTAACTGGTGGGTATCATCCAAAAAAGCCAGTCTTGCATAATGTGAATTTTACGGTGAATGAAGAAGAGATTGTTGGCTTAATTGGGCTTAATGGAGCTGGAAAAAGTACGACGATTAAACATATTTTAGGTCTACTAGAACCACATGATGGAAAGGTGACGATTGAAGGGAAAACTTTTCAAGAAGATGCCAATGAGTATCGTCGTGCCTATGCATACATACCTGAAACACCGGTTCTATATGATGAATTAACGCTATGGGAGCATCTTGAATTAACTGCACTTGCTTATGGAATAGAGGAAGGCGTATTTAAGGAACGTGCAGAGTCACTACTTAAAGAATTTAAGATGACGAGGATGAAAAAATGGTTTCCTAGTCATTTCTCAAAAGGAATGCGTCAAAAAGTAATGATTATGAGTGCGTTTTTAGTGGAACCACCCGTTTATATAGTGGATGAGCCTATTGTAGGACTTGATCCTCTTGGTATTCAATCATTTTTAAATTTTATTGCTGATATGAGAAAACGTGGAGCGGCCGTGTTAATGTCGACGCATATTTTAGCGACGGCAGAACGTTATTGTGATCGGTTTGTAATTTTGCATTATGGCAAGGTCGTTTTAACAGGGACACTCGAAGAAATGCGCCAACAGCTACAGATGCCTCATGCAACACTTGATGATATCTACATTGAGATGACGAAGGAAGAAATCGTATGAGGGATGGGATGACGTTATGGAAAGAGAGGGTAGGTGCTTATTGGAACGAAGCAATCAGGTACTTACGCTTAATCGGAAATAGTGGGTTTTTATTTACAGTCTATTTTTTAATTTTGATTGGGAGCTTCTATTATAGTCAGCTTCTTCAAGAGTTGCCGGAGTCATTTCCTTCTTTATGGCTGTTTACCATCGTCTTTGCTCTTGTTTTAACAAGGGGACGAATACGAACCTTTGTAAAACAGGCGGATGTTGTCTTTTTATTACCTTATGAAACGAAGCTTGATCGTTATTTTAGATCGTCACAAATTTATTCCTTTATCTTGCAAGCCTTTACGATGACCGTTCTCTTTATTGTATTAGCGCCACTTTTTGCTTTGCGCTTAACGGATGGGACAGGGAGCTTTTGGTTCGTGCTTGGCTTATTATTAGTTGTGAAAGCATGGAATGTAGGGAGTACATGGCAGGAGCAACGTTTTCAAAGTGATCAAGAAAGAATGTCCCATTTCGTTTTACGTTTCTTAGTAAACGGGGCGTTTGCATATCTTCTATTCTCTGGTGCTGACTTTATTTACCTTGCAGCCATCCTTTTAATCATGGGGTTGCTCTATGTATTATATTATCAAAAGGTTGTGAAGAAATTATCGATTAAATGGGACCACTTAATCAATGTGGAACAACGCATGTTAATGTTCTTCTACCGGATTGCGAATGCTTTTACGGATGTCCCTCAGTTAAAAGAACAAGTAAGAAGTCGTTCGTATTTAAATGGACTTCTGCCATTCTTATCTGCAAATAAAAAGAGTGTGTATCATTATTTGTTTGCGCGCACGTTTATTCGTGCAAATGATTATTTAGGTGTCTATTTTAGATTAGTCCTTGTTGCAAGCTTTTTACTCGCTATCTTACCAAATGGTTGGATGGAGATTGCAGTTCTCCTATTGTTCATGCATATGGTCATGATGCAGCTATCGACTTTATGGTTTCATTACGATACAAATATGTGGGTTGATTTGTATCCGATTGAAGAAGAAGGGCGAAATCAAGCTTTAACTACGATTAGCTTTAGATTGTTACTTGTGATGACGGGCGTTTTAACTGGAGTTTTACTTGTCACTTCAACCTATTTGATTACCGTTATTGGACTCGTCATAGGTCTTGGATTTAGTTATGTAGGGAGTACGAAGTGGATTCATCGTCGCAAAAAACAGGCATGGTAAGTCGTTTTTTCTCATTTACTAAAAGGGAGATCTACTAGTAAAAGGAGTGTATCGATGTACAAAGAAACTGCCAAAGAAGAAGTTGCTAGATGGAGACGGAAATTGCTTAAACGCCCTTCAATGGCTGGACGTTACACAAAAAAGTGGCAAATGAAAATGAATAATATGATTCCAGAGCGCTTTCATTCGGTCGTGACTAATAGTATTAAAAACATGGTTCATGTCACATTAACCGGATCAGAGCATACAGCCAATAAAGAACCTCTTTATGATGTGAGCTTAGAGGAAAGAGAAGAAAAGGTCAGAGAGTTAATTAAGACTTATAAACGAACAGCGGCTGCTGAGGGAGCAGGTACAGGTGCAGGAGGTATTTTTCTTGGCCTCGCAGATTTCCCTTTGCTCCTTGGAATCAAAATGAAATTCTTATTTGATGTGGCTTCGACTTATGGGTATGACGTCAGAGATTATCGAGAGCGACTCTTTGTGTTACTTCTATTCCAACTTGCATTCTCAAGCGGCGATAAGAGGGTGGAATTACTCAATCGTATTGACCAATGGGAAGATGAGTATAATCAACTTCCAAGTAAGCGAGAGTATATGGAAAAAGTAGATTGGAAGGATTTTCAGTTGACGTACCGAGATTATATTGATTTACCAAAAATGCTTCAGATGATCCCGGGATTTGGAGCGATTGTCGGAGCAGCAGCTAATTATCATTTTCTTGACATTTTAGGGGAAACGGCGATGAATGGTTTTAGAATAAGAATGTTTGAACAAGAAAAAAACGGAGCTGATCACTAGATCGGCTCCGTTTTTATTAGAAATTAAATGGTACAAATCGAGCTAAGTAGGCCGAAATGACACTGAATTGACCAGTGAATAATAACACACCTAGAGCAACCATAATTCCACCGCTGACCTTTTGGATCGTAGGCAGCCATTTATTCAGACGGCGCATTTTATCAAGAGATCTTGACCATAGAAGCGCCACTGCTACAAATGGGATTCCTAAGCCAATGGAGTAGATAAGGAGCATGAGCATCCCCGTCCACATCGTATCAGTTTGGCTTGCGATAATTAAAATAGATGAGAGCACAAGGCCAATACATGGTGACCATCCTGTTCCAAATAAGAACCCGAGTAAAACTGAGTTTGCGAAGCTCTTTGTTTTACGTGGTTTTGTTGATAGCTTCTTTTCACTAATCAACATACGAATTGAGATCACGCCCATCATTTGTAAACCAAAGACCGCAATGATAATGCCCCCTATTTGCTCAAGTAACTGCCTGTTTGACCAGAACAATTGCCCGACAAAGGTCGAAGATGCACCGAGTAATAAAAAGATACTTGTAAACCCAATCACAAATCCAATACTTCTAGATAAGATTAAGCGGCGATCTGCCATGACCGCGTTGCCTTCTACTTGAGAGCCAGTTAGCTGTGCAAGATAGGCTGGAACCAAAGGGAAAATACAAGGAGATAAAAAAGAAACAACCCCCGCTAAAAATGCAAGCCAAATTGTCACCTCAGACATATTTGCCACCTCCATAACGTTACTACTAGTCCATGCAAGAGCAAGTAAAACTATTCTATCATTTCATTCTTTCTTATAGAAATCATTTTTGAACTGTTGATTCAAAGTATATACCAAATAAAATTAGTTTTTCACCCATTTGGCATTTGTTCACTGAAGTGACAAAGGTCCGAGAGAAAGATCGGTCTTGAGGCGGAGTGAAAACCATGCTGTGGCAAGGGGTCAGAATGTCCGTCTTTTCTTACAATAGAGGTAATAACAGGTAAGGAGGGATGATCGTGAAACGAACAATTAAAGCACTGGGAGGAATTTTACTCCTTTTTATTGGATTAAGTATGCTTCTTAGCATGGTCGGGATTCATCTAGGAGGGGTAATTGGCTTAGTACTTGGTGCATGGCTAATGTATCTAGGGTATTCAAAATGGCAGGAAGTAGGCTGGTCTTTATCAAGCATTGTACTCTTCGTCTTAGGGGCAGTCCTCTTATTCGGGGGCATGGGAGGAGTTGTGAGCTTGGCCATTGGGATCTTACTCGTCTACGGAGGGTATCAATTGCTAATGCCAGCGAACGACGTTGATGAAGAGGATTTTGCAGAGGAGTCAAGCTCACCCTATGGATCGCTTGATGAAGAATTTAACCGTTTAATGAACAAATAAACATATGACCTTAAGGAGGAATACACATGTCAGCATTAAAAAGAATGGAACGTTTTATAAAAGCATCAATTCACGAGGGACTAGATCGTATTGAAAATCCTGAAATGATGATTAAGCAACATCTTCGTGAGGTGAAAGCTTCGATTAAAAAGGCAGAGCAAAACATTCAAAAGCAAAGGTATGTGAGAGAAACACTAGATCGAGACAAACAAATGACGGAGCGTTTAATTACAAGAAGAGAGCAGCAAGCTGTTGAGGCTTTAAAAGCCGCAGAAGAACTACTTGCTAAAAAGATACTTGTCGACAAAAAACATCTTGTACAACAGCTCCTCCGTTATGATCAATTTAAAGAGAAAAGTACAGAAGTAAAACATCACTATGAAGTAGAGCTTGAGAAGCTAAAGGATCAGCATAAACAACTACGTGAGAAAAAGATCGAATTATCGCTGCGTTTACAAGGTACAAAAACGAGTGAGCATATGAAGGCGTCGAAGCCTAGGTCCTATACGTTAGATCTTGAAGAAGAGTTTGAACATTTAGATGATCAAGTGATGAGGTCAGAGGAAAAAGCCTATAAGTATACTAGTCAAACAAGCAAAAAACTCCACGAGGAACATGAAATTGAAGTAGAAGCGGAACTGCGTCTTTTAAAAGAAAAGCTAGATAAACAATCTTAAGCATAAGCATAAAGCAAGGGGGAGCCCTTGCTTTCTTTCAAATGAAATCGATTTTTTATTGGTCGAAGGAAAAAATTTCTATATACTTTATGGTGTATAAGGCGACGTAGGGGGGAGGTTTGTATGAAAAAACTAGCTGGAGTCACTTTAATGGTCGTTGGTCTAATTGTCTTTCTTTCTACTCTTGGTTCGTGTTTTTCCATTTCTAGTAGTGGAGAAAAGCTAGAAGAGGTAAGAATCGATCTTCAAGAAACTCATCACTTACTTTTAGAGAGTACGAGTATTGATATTCGAATTGAGAAGGCCGAGGGCAATGAATTAATCGTTGAAGTAGAAGAAAAACAAAGAAATCACGATCTGATTTTTGATGAACGAGGGGACCGCATAACCGTGAAAATGGTTGAAGGAAATCGCTTTTCGCTTCCTTTTTTTAATCCTAGACCAGAAACAGAAATGATTGTGTTTATTCGAGAGCAACATCTTGATAAACTTGAGATCAAAACAGTGTCAGGGGATGTTTCTAGTCATACTCGATTATTAGTGGGTGATCTTCATTTCCGGACCACATCTGGGGACATTGAAGCCACTGAGATAAATGCTAGTCAAGCTATTCTCAGCTCAACTTCAGGAAATGTGGTAGTAGACTCCTTTATGGGAGGGCAGGCGGCAGCTAAAACAGTCTCGGGGGATATAGAGATTGGAGGAATAGATGGAGACATAGATCTCGATACCGTTTCCGGAGATATTTTGGTAACATATACAGATGGTAATCAAGACGCCCATCTCAAAACCGTTTCCGGTGACATTGAGGTGCTAGTACAGGATCTAAATGCAACACTTGATTTAAAAACAACTTCAGGTGATATTGAAATAGATGAAATGCTAACAGAGCAACGGTTTCAATCAAGAAGAGTGACTGGAACGGCAGGGGATGGAGATTATATGATCTCTTCCGTTACGACCTCAGGAGATATGAGCATTTTAAAACAGTAGATAAAGAAAGGAGGAGAGTAGATGAGCAAGCATAAATTAATAGGAATCATCATTGTCATTATCGGAATATGGATGCTATTGAATGTGCTTAGGTTTGCAACCGGGGGACTTGTTGCACCACTCATCTTCTTCTTTCTTGGCTATTATTTTTATCAAAATAAGCGGAAAGTGATTGCTGCAGTATTCTTCATTATTAGTGGAAGTATTTTATTGGATCAGCTTTTCCAAGTGAACTTTGTAGGCTTATTACTTGCTATTCTATGTTTTTATTATGGTTGGAAATTAGTTAGAGGGTCAAAAAAACGCTCAATAAAAGAGCGAGAGAAAAGACTAGCAGCGTTAAAAGGTGAAGAAAAGCTGAGATACGCTACAACAAAAGAGGAGAATGACATAGAGGAATTGTTCAACACTACTGTACCCCTAGTAGATCTCTCTTCTTCTCATGGTGGAGACGATATCGGTTATGAGCCGATTATCAGAAAAAACTTCCTTGGCGATATTCATTACATGGATAAGCAATTTGAGCTTCGCGATGTCACGATTTGGTCAGGCCTTGGTACTGTCAAAATGGATTTATCAAAAGCGATCATTCCAGAAGGAGAGAGCATTATTGTCATTCAAGGAGTGATTGGTGAAATTAATGTGTATGTTCCAGATGACTTAGCTGTGGCTGTGCAAGCCAGTTCACTTGCAGGTGAAATGACGATTTTTCATGAGAAGCATAGCGGAATCAATCAGCAAATCAATCATGCCCCGATGTCTTACAAGCAATCGAAAAGAAGAGTCAAGCTTGTATTGTCGATGGTACTTGGTGAAGTGACGGTGAGGAAGATATGAAAAAAAGACTTGCTCGTTTGCTATGGCAGTTTATCCGTCACAATGTCTTTATTGCAGCCTTGATGGCCATCTTTGTTGCTTTTATCCTCACCTACCATGATCCACGTGGCTTGCTGTTATTATTCGATCTTCACTTTTTAGAAATCCCACTTTTTATTTGGTTGATTGCGACATTCGTACTTGTAGGTGTAACATCTGGTGCGATTCAAGCACTCCCGTTGAAAAAAAGGATTGATACTCTGGTACACGGGGCTGCACGTTTTGAGCGTGGAACATTCTCACATCGCTTAACAGTTGAAGGGGAAGATGAGTTAACCGAACTGGCGGAAAGAATGAACCGAATGGCTGCTCAAATAGAAGAACAAATTGCTTCTTTGCAACGTCTATCAACAGAGAGGGCAGCGATGCAAGAAACAGTTAAGAAGGCAGCTGTTACAGAAGAGCGCCAACGCTTAGCAAGAGAGTTGCATGATGCGGTTAGTCAGCAATTATTTGCCATTTCCATGATGACGGCAGCTCTTAGACTAAGTGAAACCAAGCAAGAGGATCAGCTGGAGATGGTTGAAAAAATGGCTAATACAGCGCAAGCCGAAATGAGAGCATTGCTCTTACATCTCAGACCAGCTCATTTAGAAGGGAAAAGTCTGGAAGAGGGAGCTGGCCAACTGTTTTTAGAGCTTGAAGAGAAGCACCAAGTTGGTGTGATATTCTCCATGGATATTGATACCGAGCTTCCTAAAGGGATTGAAGATCAAATTTACCGCTTGATTCAAGAGGCGATCTCAAATATTTTGAGACATTCCGAGGCAACGGAAGTCGAGTTTCAATTTAAAGAACTTGATCAAGAGATGAACATGAAAATTTTAGATAACGGCGTAGGTTTTGATGTTGAAAAAGTTACTGCTGACTCTTATGGATTGCAGACGATGAAAGAGCGCATGAATGATATAGGAGGCGTATTAAATGTATTATCGGTACCAAATCAAGGAACGCAATTAGAAGCGAAAATCCCGATTGCTTGGAGGAGAAACCAAGATGATAAAAGTGTTACTAGTGGATGATCATGAGATGGTACGAATGGGAATGCATGCTTTTCTTTCCACACAACAGGACTTAGAAGTAGTTGGACAAGCGAGTAATGGTGTTGAAGGAGTAAAGATGGCGCTTGAGCTCTCACCTGATGTGATCGTAATGGATTTAGTGATGGAAAAAATGGATGGGATAGAAGCAACGAGAGCCATCATGCAGGAGAACCCGGAAAGTCGCGTTATTGTTTTAACTAGCTTTATTGATGATGAGAAGGTCTATCCCGTTATCGAAGCAGGGGCTTTTAGTTATTTACTCAAAACATCATCTGCAAGTGAAATTGCACAAGCGATCCGTTCAGCGGCAAATGGGGAGTCCGTCCTTGCAGCAAAAGTAACGAATAAAATGATGAAGCACATGAGAACCTCTAAGGAAAAGGCATTACATGAAGACCTAACACCACGAGAATTGGACGTCTTAAAATTAATTGGGGTTGGGAAGACGAACCAAGAAATTGCGGAGAATTTGTTTATTGGCATAAAAACAGTCAAAACACATGTCAGCAATATTCTTCAAAAGCTAGCTCTTGAAGATCGTACACAAATTGCCATCTATGCACACCGACACCGCCTCGTTACATAAAGAAGCCGACACGATTAATACTCGCGTCGGTTTCTTTAGTTAATGGTATAGGTTGTCACAAAAGAAGGGCGAGGAAAAATCGAAGTGTTTAGACCTTCTTTTGTTCCACGCTTCTTGTGGGCATGCTTGTATGCATTAGATTCCTGCCATTTAGTGAAAGACTCATGGTTATCCCAAATGGTCATCACAATATAGGTATCGGTTGATTCAGGCCTCAAAATTCTAATTGCCTTAAAACCAGGTTCCTCTTCTACTAAACCTGCGCGGTTATTAAACCGTTCTTCAAATGCAGCTCTCCCAGTTTCAGTAACAGGAATATTATTCATTACGACAAAGCCTTGAGGTGGAAGTTGACCTTTCGCGCTTAGGAATGTATACATATCCCCTTCTTGCGATTCTGTTGGACGTTCCACATAATAAAGTGGCGCTTCTTCATGTGCAAGGTGGACATAGGCGGCGGTGTCAGTTGGTTGTTTTCGGAAAATTAAGGCATCCATCAAATGATCTCCTCCAGTCATAAAATGAAACATAATGTTGATCTTTTCGTAGAAAGTATATCGTACGAACTCGATTATTGGCAAAAAGGACGATTAGGCTTAAAATAAAATCAGTGGCTGAATGAGTATAATTGACTTTGTTTGGGGAGTTTCTAATTTTTTCTTGGGATATACTAGTAAAAAAGGAGGGATGAAATGCTTCTGAAACGTTTATCAATAGGCATTATTATCGTCCTCTCAACCGTGTTGATTGGGCTAGTTGGGTATCTCTTTATCCTGCTAGCTGGGAATTTCGCCATTGACAATGAGAAGCTTGTGATGAATACCACAACTTCTCTCGTTGATGAAAATGGAGAATTATTAACGAAATTATATATAGAAAATCGTGAGCTTGTCTCTATAGATGATATACCAGACCATGTTGAAGAGGCTTTCGTCGCTATTGAAGATGCGAGGTTTTATGAGCACCAAGGGGTAGACTTTCGTGCGATTGGTAGAGCCATTTATCGTGATATTTTAGCAGGGGCGAAAGTTGAGGGCGGTAGTACCATTACGCAACAATTAGCTAAAAACGTCTTTTTATCAAATGAGAAAACATGGCTTAGAAAAACAAAAGAAGTCATGATTGCGATGAATCTTGAGCGCAAATATAGCAAAGAAGAATTGCTTGAAATGTATTTAAACCGAATTTATTTTGGTCATGGGGCTTATGGTGTTCAAGCAGCTTCTAAATTATATTTTAATAAACCGGTAAATGAATTATCGGTTGATGAAGGGGCCCTCTTGGCAGGACTACCTAAAGCACCAAATAGTTATTCACCCATTTCAAATCCTGATCGTAGTAAACAAAGACGTGATGTGGTATTGACGGTGATGGAGCGCAGAGGATATATTTCTGCTGAAGAAGCTGTCAGATACAAAGGGCGCACGATTGCTGTTGATCATAATAAAATTACAGAAAACGACGCTTATCTTACCTATATTGATATGGTGTTAGATGAAGCAGCAGAAACTTATCAATTGACCAATGAAGAAGTTCTATCAGGAGGTTATAGAATTGTTGTTCCGATGAGTCAAACCTTGCAGCAATCTACCTATGACAGAATTCGAAATGATGACTATTTTCCAGAGGGCAACGAAGAAGCTGAAGCTGCGGCAGTGTTTATGGATGTAAAAACAGGAGGCATTTTAGCTGTTCAAGGTGGTCGAGAATACGTTAGACGTGGTTTGAATCGAGTCGAATCTAAGAGACAGCCAGGTTCAGCGTTTAAGCCACTTGCTGTGTTTGCACCGGCTCTTGAAGAGGGGCAGTATGGTCCTTATTCTATGCTAAGAGATGAAGCACTCACATATGGCGGGGATTACACCCCAAGAAATAGTAACGGTGAGTACAGTGGGCAAGTGACGATGTATGATGCAATCACTCACTCGACGAATGCGCCAGCTGTTTGGTTGTTAAATGAGCTGGGGGTAAAAAAGTCCACCAGCTTTCTAGAGCAACTTGGTATGAAGGTTCCTGATAAAGGTCTTTCGATTGCCCTTGGTGGCTTAGAAGATGGGGTAACCCCGTTTGAGATGATGAAGGCATACAGAGCATTTGCAAACCAAGGGAAGATGATTGAACCTCATTTTATCTCCGCTATTTATGACCGCAATGGGGAATTAATTGGACGAGCGAATGAGGAGGAAACAGAAGTTGTTTCCGAGCAAACAGCTTGGTATATGACAAGAATGTTAGAGTCGGTTGTGAAAGAAGGAACAGCAAAAAGTGGGACAGTGGATACCCCTCTAGCAGGAAAGACTGGAACGACATCTTTTCCTGGAGTGGAGGGGGGAACGATGGATGCGTGGTTTGTTGGATATACACCTTCAGTTGTTGGGTCTGTATGGATGGGGTATGATTTAACGACTACTGATAACTACCTTTTAGGAGGAAGCTCTTACCCAACTGTCATGATGAAGGATATTTTGAATGATTTAGAGCCAACACTAAAAAACGTTGCATTTGAGAAGCCAGAAGTTGTAGATGAATTACTTCCACCAGTCCGATTAGCAACTGTAAATGATTTATCTGCTAAACTCCAAATGGGTGGTAGAGGGTTGATGAGTGTGGAGCTTGATTGGACAGGTTCTAAAGATGAGAGAGTCTATTATCATGTTTATGAGGTTCATAAAGGGGAGCGAGAACGACTAGCAACGGTTGTTGGTGATAGTAACTATGTTGTTAGCCGCTTTAATCCATTCTCTTCCAAAACGTATGAGGTAGCTCCAGTTGATTCATTAACGAATCAAGAGGGTGATCCATCAAACCGTGCTGAAGCAGAATTTAGCCTCGGTTTTTAAGCTTAAGGAATAAGAATGATTGCTTACGGTGGCAATCATTCTTTTTTTTCTTACTTAGAAAGGGAAAATGGTAATATAGAGAGGCATTTGGCACGGATAAGACAAAAACATTCATCGATTTTATGACAGTTTTAAAGGATGGCTATACAGTGTGTGAGATGGTCATTATAGTAAAGAAGTATAAAACATGATTTTTTGTTCGGATTCGATTAAACTAGTACATAGTGAACTGGAAGAAAGGTGTGGCATAATGAATCAACCAACATTTAACGATACGTTTTTAAAAGCCTGTAGAGGAGAGGCTCATGATCATGTACCTGTGTGGTATATGAGACAAGCAGGGCGCTCACAACCTGAATACCGTGAAATTAAAAAGAAATACTCGCTATTTGAAATTACACATCAACCTGAGTTATGTGCATACGTCACTAAGCTTCCTGTTGATCAATACAATAACGACGCAGCTATTTTGTACAAAGACATTATGACTCCGCTTCCAGCAATTGGTGTCGATGTTGAGATTAAATCTGGAATTGGTCCGGTTATTGATAACCCAATCCGTTCAAAAGCGGATGTAGAAAAGCTAGGAATGATTACTCCGGAAGAGGACGTTCCATATGTGCTTGATACGATTAAACTTCTTCGTGAACAATTAACGGTTCCACTTATTAGTTTTGGTGGTGCACCATTTACACTTGCGAGTTATATGATTGAGGGCGGACCTTCTAAAAACTATAATAAGACAAAAGCATTTATGTACGCTGAGCCTGAAGCTTGGCATATGCTAATGGACAAGCTTGGTGATGTGACGATCACTTATGTAAAATCACAAATTGCAGCAGGTGCACAAGCGATCCAAATTTTTGATTCGTGGGTTGGTGCCTTAACGGTTGCTGATTACCGTATGTTTGTAAAACCTGTTATGCAACGTATTTTTACTGAGTTAAAGAAAGAGAATGTACCTCTTATTATGTTCGGTGTGGGGGCAAGCCACTTAGCGAACGAGTGGAATGACTTACCTCTTGATGTCGTTGGCTTAGACTGGCGTTTATCGGTTAACGAGGCTAGAGAGCGTGGTATTCAAAAGACAGTACAAGGAAACTTAGACCCTGCAATCTTGCTTGCTCCTTGGAATGTGATTGAAGAGCGTGCAAAAGCGATTCTTGATCAAGGGATGCAATCTGATAACTTTATCTTCAATTTAGGTCACGGTGTCTTCCCAGAAGTAAATCCTGATACATTGAAGCGTTTAACGGCATTTGTACACGAATATTCAAAAAAACATTCATCTTAAGGAGTGAGACGAGTGGCTAAAAAAAAATACGGATTACTTGTCATGGCATATGGAACGCCTAGAAGCAAAGAGGAAATTGAACCTTATTACACGCATATCCGTCGTGGCAGAAAGCCCTCAGAGGAAGCGTTAGCTGACTTAACAGAACGCTATGAAGCAATCGGCGGTATTAGTCCACTTGCGAAGATTACAGAAGATCAAGCATTTGGATTGGAAAGATACTTAAACGAACAATATGAAGATCGTGAATTTAAAGCGTACCTTGGCTTAAAGCATATTGATCCGTTTGTGGAAGACGCTGTTCAACAAATGAAAGAAGATGGCATTGAAGAAGCAGTTAGCATCGTCCTGGCTCCACATTTCTCAACGTTCAGTGTAAAGTCTTACAACGGTCGAGCTCATGAGGAGTCAGAGAAAATTGGTGGCCCAGTTATTCATAGTGTAGATAGCTGGTACGATGAGCCGAAATTTATTGACTACTGGGCTAAGCAAGTAAAACAAGCGATGGAGAAGATTGAGGATAAAGAGAAAGCCTGTGTGATCTTCTCGGCTCATAGCTTGCCAGAACGTATTATTGCAATGGGGGATCCATATCCAGATCAATTACGTGAAACGGCTGACCTTATTGCAAAAGAAGCTGGGATTACAAATTATACAATTGGTTGGCAAAGTGAAGGAAACACCCCAGATCCGTGGATCGGACCTGATGTTCAAGATCTAACTCGTGACCTTTACAATGAGCATGGATATACCTCAATGGTGTATTGCCCGGTTGGATTTGTTGCTGATCATCTCGAAGTTCTTTTTGATAACGATGTTGAGTGTAAGGTGGTTACGGACGAATTAGGTATTGATTATTACCGACCTGAAATGCCTAATTCAAAAGAAGAATTCCTTGATTGCCTAGCAACTGTGGTCTCTAAAAAGTTAAAAGAGAAAGAGTGAGCGTCTTATGCAGAATAAGAAGCGTGTAGCGATTATCGGAGGCGGAATGACTGGACTTGCTGCAGCCTATAAGTTAGAGCAAGCGAAAGTTCATCAAGATATCACCTATGACTTATTTGAGCAAAGCGACCGTCTAGGTGGAAAGATTGAAACGATTGTTCGTGATGGCTTTGTGATTGAGCGAGGACCTGATTCATTTTTAGCTAGGAAACAAAGCATGTCAAGACTGGCTAAAGAAGTCGGATTAGAAGACGAGCTTTTATCAAATGACACAGGACAAGCTTATATTTTAAAAGAAGACACTCTTTATCCGATGCCAAGTGGCGCTGTAATGGGTATTCCTACAGAACTTAAGCCATTTGCTACAACCAATTTATTTTCACCTCTAGGGAAATTACGAGCACTTGGTGACTTCTTTATCCCGCCTGTGGTCGGTCGTGATGAAGACATTTCACTTGGACATTTTTTCAGAAAACGTCTAGGCAATGAAGTAGTCGATGATTTAATTGAACCATTATTGTCGGGTATCTATGCGGGAAATCTTGATAAGCTCAGTTTAAAAGCGACGTTTCCTCAGTTTCAACAGCTTGAAGCAAAGCACGGTAGTCTAATTAAAGGGCTGCAAGCAACGCGCGGGTCACAAACTCAAGCAAAAGATGCAAATGGAAAGAAGAAAGGGATGTTTCTAACATTCCGTCGCGGTCTACAATCTTTTGTTGAAGCGATTGAAGCAAAGCTTGATACAGGTTCAATTCATAAGGGTGTGTCGATTACATCTATTCAAAAAGTAGCCGATGCCTATCGGGTGACGTTTGATACGGGGAAGGTTGAGACCTACAATCAAGTGATTATTACCACACCTCCTCATATTACTGCAGGCTTGTTAAGATCATATGATTTCTTTAGCTACTTTAAAGAAATGCAAGCAAGCACCGTCGCAACGGTTGCTCTTGGATTTGAACAGTCGGCAGTTTCTAATCCGTATGAAGGTACAGGGTTTGTTGTTTCTAAAAAGAGTTCATTTGATATTACAGCCTGTACATGGACGCATAAAAAATGGCGTCACTCGACTCCTAGTGGTCATGCATTGTTACGGAGTTATGTAGGACGTGCTGGAGATTCTGCTATTGTCCATCAAAGCGACGAAGAAATAGTGGCTGCTGTTATGAAAGACTTGAAAACAATTATGGACATCTCTGGTGAGCCATTATTCTATGAAGTGACTCGTTGGAAGAAATCTATGCCTCAATACGAGGTCGGCCATACATTTAAGATTGCTAAGATGAGAGAAGATGTTGCGCGCCACTTACCAGGCATTCATATTGCAGGTGCAGGGTTAGATGGTGTGGGGCTGCCAGATTGTATTGATCAAGGTGAGAGAGCAGCTGAGCGCATTTTACATTCGATCTAATAAAAAGACGAGGAGCCAAGCTCCTCGTCTTTTCTGTTTAGGATTAGTTCCAATATTGAAAACGAGCTAGACGTTGTTGGATTTGGTCTTCATATTTTTGTTGTTCGACTAAACGTTCAAGATCCTTACCAGAATAATGACGTTTTTTGATTGTAATCGTAAAAAAGATAAATGATAGTGTCATGCCAATTCGCCTCCGAAATAATAGTTTATACTGACATTCAGGTGAGGCCCTTCACCTGCTCATACCAAGTTAAAAAGATACTGCCATTCATTAAATTAATCATCCTCATTACCTCCTTTTTTCTTTTCTATTTATTGATATAGTTTTTGGACAAGTTGTTTGTATTCTGACTCGTATCTCTGTTGCCTTACCACTTTTTCCAGTTGTTTTCCTTCATACTTGCGGTTTTGAACCGTAACGGTTAAAAATAGGATCGTAAAGGTCATCTTTATCACCTCCCTTCAAAGTGTTAGTTTATGAATACTTAGTTAGCTATGGTGATAACTTTGTTAAAAATTGGATGTTGAAAAGAGCACAAAAAAGCCACAGGTAGTTAGACGGCCCTGTGGCTTAATAGACATAATAAATCCACAGGGTATATACGTCACCTGCGGCTTTTAGACTCAATATGTAGTACACATAATGTTAATTAAGGTTGTGAACTAATCATTTTGAGTGAGATGGCAGGTGTTGAACATGACGTAGGTAAAGTAAAACGAATAATAGATAATCTTGCGATTTGGTTCATCATAGTGTTCAGCCTCCTTTTCACTCAAATTTGTTTACATAGGGAATTATATCCAATATTATTCTACTTGTAAATAATAAATGTGAAAATTATTTGTCTTTTTTGATAATGGTATTGACATTGTTTGGTTGAGAGTTTTATTGATAAACTAATGCACGAATCGAGTAATTAAGAGGTTATAGGAGAAATTGCTTAAAAGGTAAGGAGGTGTACGGATTTTTGCTGAGGGAAATAGATGAGTGATTTAATACAGTAATATAACAAAATCCCTTCATCGCGGTGATGAAGGGATTTTCATTGTTTTATTCAGCTAAAATAGCATCGAGTCTTGATGTATCTACAAATCCATCAAGATCAGGCTCTTTATCCATGAACTTAAGTTCATAAGAAGCGTCTGCCCAAGCTTGTAGAGCCTCAGGGTGAGTTTCAGTTGTCACAACCATACGCTCCCATGCTTGAGATAATACAGTCTCAGGAAGACGGTTTTGAGTTAAGTTGAACAAAGCATCATTAATGGTTTCTAGTGTATCTTCAGTGTTTTCTTGAGTGTATTCAACTGCCGTTTTGTGACCTCGTAAGAAAGCATCAACGGTTTCAGGATTTTCTTCCAAGAATCGTTTTGATGTTACAACGACAACACTTGGTAGGGTTTCTCCTAAGAAAACTTGATCCCATTCTGTAATAACATTAGCGCCTAGTTCCTCTACTAAATATGTTCCCCAAGGTTCTGGAGCAGCAGCAGCGTCAATTTGACCTTGTTCAAACATAGCAACCATATTAGCTGGTGCGATTCTTGATTGGTGTTCAACTGTACCCCCTACACGGTTTGACTCTAAACCAAGCTCTTGTAGCATGATTTCAAGTTGTACATTGTGGGTGCATCCGTTACCTGGTGTACAGAAAGACTTACCGCCAAAGTCCTCAAGTGTTTCAATTCCTGACCCGTCACGCGCTACAATTAAAGTTGCACCGTTCGCAGCTGCTCCTAAGACGACGATATCTCCACCTGTTAAGAAATAGTTAATAGCAGGGCCGGGTCCAACATAACCGATATCAAGATTACCTGTTTCAAGGGCTTCAATGAAATCATTTCCATTAGGAAAGTGTGTATATTCAGCCTCAACATCTCCTAGCTCATCATCAAAAAATCCTTTTTCTTTCCCGACGATTGCAGCAGCGTGATCTAAATTTGGAAAGTATCCTACATTAATTTCTTCAGCTGGACCTCCGCTTGTTGTAGAGCCGCCTGTGCCACAAGCAGTAAGAGCTGCAATTGTTAAGGCAATGCCGCTAGCTTTTAACCATTTTTTCATCTTGTTTCTCCTCCTGTGTTCCTCTTTTATTTTGAGTAACCCCATCTTTGTAGTACTTTTCGTTCAATTGGATTAAAGATTAAATATTCTACAATTAAGCCGATAACAGCAATGATAATCATAATGGCAATAACAAGTTCCATATTGAAGAAATCACGTGCATCAAGTAATGTTCGACCAAGACCACCACGTCCTAAAAGCTCAGCTGCCATTAATGCGCGCCAGCCAAATGCCCACGCAAGTCTGACACCTGTTAGAGCAGAAGGGATGGAAGCGGGAATGAGTACTTTCCAAATGAGCTCTACACCTTTATAACCCATTGTTCTAGCTGCTCGAATGAGTAGCGGCTGAACGTTTTTAATCCCCATGCGCATATTCATGGTCATTGGCCACGTTCCGCCTAAGACGATAACAAATAAGATCGCAAGCGGACCACCTTGAAACATCACAAGAGCTAATGGTAACCAGACGATACTAGGTACAGATTGAAGGGCTACAACAAGTGAGCCAAGCGTTTCATCTGCAAGTTTAGAAGTAGCAAGAATAATACCTAAAAGAGAACCGATGATGACGGCAAGTGCAAAGCCTAAGGAGATTCGACCAAGACTTGTTGTAAGAGCTGCCGTTAAGATGCCGGTCTCGAAAAATCCTCGATATAACTCCACAAATGAGAGGAGAGGAGATGGGAACATACGAGTTTGGAACAAATCTACTCTATATATGATCTCCCATATTCCGATGAGAGCTATAAAGAAGAGTAGCCTTCTGACTATTATAATCATCACCCATTTCCTCCTTCATTACTTTTTCGATTTCTCCAGCTAGCTGTTCATTGATTTGTTCTTCAAGGAGAGCGAATTCCTTAGAAGATGTTTTTCTAGGGCGAGGAAGATTAACATCAAAGACATTAATTATTCCACCCGGGCGAGTACCCATTAACACAATCCGATCGGATAATAAAATCGATTCGCGGATGTTATGAGTAACAAAAAGAATGGTTTTTCTCGTTTGTTCCCAAATGTACTGAACTTCTTTATGAAGCATAGAACGTGTTTGCTCATCAAGTGCACCAAATGGTTCATCCATAAGTAGTACGTCTGGATCCATGGCAAGGGCACGAGCAATAGCAACTCGTTGTTTCATTCCTCCTGATAACTCATGAGGATAAGAGTCAATAAATTTACTTAAATGGACAAGCTTTAAATACTTAATCGCGCGTTCTTTTGCTTTTTCTTTGCTATATTGTTTCTTTAGACCAAATACTACGTTTTCTAAGACGCTTAACCATGGCATAAGTGCAGCTTCCTGAAAAACGACTCCACGATCAGCTCCTGGACCTTTTACGGCTTTTTCTCCAACGAATACAGATCCTTTTGAAGCTTGATCTAATCCAGCTACAATATTTAACAATGTAGATTTTCCACATCCGGAAGGTCCGAGTAATGAGACGAATTCACCTGATTTTACTTCTAAGTCTATTTCTTCAAATACCGTGTAAGAGGTATTGTCTTGTTTATTGTCAAACGTTTTACCGACTTGTTTAATTGAGACGCTAGCCATTAGAAGCTCCTTTCTTTAAAAAACATTAATATTTTATAAATCATATCAACTTAGTAGGTTTTAGTTGTTTTTAGTATATGTAGTGTTTTACAATGTGTCAATTGTTTTTTCAAGCTGAAAGAAAGTGATTTACTAAAAAAGAAATGTATTGATTTTTAGTTCGATTTCCATCATTCTATAACTTTGTGGTAAACTAGGCGTTGTAATCTACTTGCGATACGTGAACAATTTAATATTAGTTTAATGACTATAGATAGCCGAGGAGAGCCAAGATGACAAAACAATGGGATATTATAGATGCACTTCGTCATACTCGTCATGATTGGCTGAATGTTATTCAATTAATAAAGGGGAACTTAGCGTTAGGACGCTATGATCGAATCGAACAGATTATTGATGAGGTCACCGCTCAATCTTTAAATGAAAGCAAACTATCTATGATTAGTGCACCTACTGTTGCTACGTTTTTGCTCACATACAATTGGCAGTGTACTGAAATGAAGATTGATGTAGATGTTATTGGTGATATCAAGCCCCTCTCAGCCCATGAGGACATGCTGTATAGAACCTGCCAGACGCTAATTAATCAAATGGCAGAATCTAGTTCAAGTAGTTCTGAGAACCATCTTCTCGTAACATTTTTATTTACTAATAATGAATATAATAATGAATGTCAAATTACGTTTGACTACCAAGGAACATTACAAATGAAGAAGGAAGAATGGCAACCGATCGTGAAAAAATTGGTGCCTGAAGTGAATGTACTAGAATGGAACGAACATGAATGTGTTCTCCAAACTACGTTCACAATAAATTGAGGTGAAGAAACATGTTTGTGGATAAAGTCAAGGTTTATGTAAAAGGTGGCGACGGTGGTAACGGTATGGTTGCTTATCGTCGTGAGAAGTACGTCCCCGATGGTGGCCCTGCTGGTGGCGATGGTGGACGCGGAGCAAGTGTTGTATTTGAAGTGGAAGAGGGTCTACGTACGTTAATGGACTTCCGTTATCAACGACATTTTAAAGCTCCACGTGGAGAACATGGTCGCTCAAAGAGTCAACATGGTAAGAATTCACCAGATATGGTTGTCAAAGTCCCACCTGGTACAACGGTTATTGATGATCAATCAGGTCAGATTATTGCCGATTTAACAGAGCATGGTCAACGTGCGACGATTGCCAAAGGTGGACGAGGTGGACGTGGAAACACACGCTTTGCTACACCAGTAAATCCAGCACCTGAGATTGCTGAAAATGGTGAGCCAGGTCAAGAACTTGATGTTGTGCTTGAGTTAAAGGTTCTTGCAGACGTGGGTCTTGTTGGTTTTCCTAGTGTAGGGAAATCGACGTTATTATCTGTGGTTTCAGCGGCTAAGCCAAAAATTGCTGATTATCACTTTACAACAATTACACCTAATTTAGGTGTAGTAGAAACTGAAGATCACCGTAGCTTCGTTATGGCTGATTTACCAGGATTAATTGAAGGAGCGCATCAAGGTGTTGGATTAGGCCATCAATTCCTACGCCATATCGAGCGAACGCGTGTTATTGTTCATATTATTGATATGTCGGCTCTTGAAGGACGAGACCCGTATGAAGATTACTTGAAAATCAATGAAGAATTAAAACAGTACAATATGCGTTTGTTAGAACGACCGCAATTAGTCGTTGCTAATAAGATGGATATGCCTGATTCTGAGGAAAACTTGAAGGTGTTCAAGGAGAAACTTGAGGACGATGTACAAGTATTCCCGATCTCAACGATTACAAGACAAGGTTTGCGCGACTTATTGCTTACAATTGCTGATAAGATTGAGCAAACTCCTGAGTTCCCTCTTCATGAGGAAACAGAAGACTCAACACGTGTTGTGTACAAGCACGAGAAAAAAGAAGTGCCATTTGTGATTAGCCGAGATGATAGTGGAACGTTCGTTATTACAGGTGCTGAAATTGAGCGCTTAGCTAAGATGACGGACTTCACGCATGAAGAATCGATTCGCCGCTTCTCAAGAACATTGCGTCATATGGGGGTCGATGATGCCTTACGTGAACGTGGTGCAAAAGATGGCGACTATGTACGTCTACTGAAATTTGAGTTTGAATTTATTGACTAGAAACGCATTAGACTAGAAAAACTGTCTCTTTCAAAGAGACAGTTTTTCTTTATGTGTGGACAAAATGTCAGAAAACGGTTGTCAAAACGATAGAGCCGTTATTATAATAGGGAGAAGATTTCGATGACGGTGGTGGAAAAGATGTCGCGTAAGCAATTTTATTTAGTGCGAGAGGATATGCTAACAGATGCCATGCAAAAGACGCTAAATGCCAAAGCACTATTAGATTCAGGAAAGATAAAAAAAATTAATGAAGCGGTTACGATCGCAGGGTTAAGTCGTAGCGCTTTTTATAAATACAAAGATGGGATTTTCCCTTTTAATACGATGGTTAAAGAAAAGATCATTACCCTTTCGATTAATTTAGTGGACCGCTCTGGAACGCTTTCTCAGCTATTATCGAAAGTAGCTGAGACGGGAGCAAATGTTTTAACTATTAATCAAACCATCCCGCTTCAAGGGAGAGCTCATATTACATTGTCAATTGACACAGCACCGATGAAGTTTGAACTTGATCAATTAATGGAGCAGGTTGAACAAGTAGAATCTGTTGAAAAGGTTGAACTCGTTGGCTCGGGTTTCTGATAAGGAGTGGAGAGTATGAAGGTAAGTTATTTGGGACCAGTGGGGACGTTTACCGAAATGGCTGCGAAAGCGTTATTTCCAAGTAGTGAGAGACTGCCCTTTAAAACGATCCCGGCTTGTATGGAAAGCATCGCCGAAAAGAAAGCAGATGTGGCAGTCGTTCCAATTGAAAACACGATTGAAGGTTCGGTTAATTTGACGATTGATTATTTAATACATAAGCAAAGACTTCCGATTATTGGAACAATTACCATTCCAATTGCTCAACATTTGCTTATGCATCCCGATCAAGTTGCAAAAGGGTCGCTGCCAACAAAAGTTATTTCACATCCTCATGCTATTGCACAATGTCATGATTTTCTAGAGGGTACTTATCCTGACGTCAATACAGAATATATGAACTCGACAGGAGAAGCGGCTAAAGTAGTAGCAACTCACCAAGGTGAGGCGATTGCAGCCATTGCAAATGAACTAGCAGCTGATGAATACGGACTTGAAATTGTAAGCCGTGATATTCATGATTACGACAACAATCATACACGTTTCATCGTGCTTGCAAGTCATGAAGCAGAGATAGCCATTCCAACCGCCAATAACGGCTATAAAACCACTCTAATGGTAACGCTACCTGCTGATTATTCAGGAGCATTGCACCAAGTTTTATCTGCTTTTGCTTGGAGAAAGTTGAACTTATCGAAAATTGAATCGCGCCCGACTAAAACGGGTCTAGGAAATTATTTTTTCTTAATCGATGTCGATCAATTAGCAGATGAAGTGCTTATACCTGGAGTGAAATCAGAACTTGAGGCTCTAGGATGCGGAGTAGAGATCTTAGGGAGTTATCCATGTCTTACTTACCAAGTAGAATCAAAAAAAATCAGCCCAACATCTTGTTGATGTGGGCTGATTTTTTTAGTCTTCTAAAAGATATTCTTTTGTTTTTAAGGCTGCTATCGCATCATCTAATTGTTTTGACGTGTCAGCCTCAATCGTATGTAGATGCACGCCATTTGTTAACTCAGATAAAAGACTTGCTTTTGTTTGAGTGAGTTGTTCGCTAAATTGTTGCACCTCTTGTCTTGTTGAAAAGTGCAACGAAGCAGTGATTTCTCCATACATCGGATGCTCGACTATCACATTGATGACTGTTACACCAAAATCAACCAAGGTAAACAATTCATCAATCGCATGCGACGGATCATGCTTGCAGGCAATGAGTCTTTGTTCTTTTACTGCTTTTTCAGATTGCATATATAAGTACCCATTTGAGGTCGCAATAATCGGGTGGTTTTTTGCTTTTAAGATCGACATATCTTGTACAATCACTTGGCGGCTAACATTGGTACGATTGGCTAATTCTTTACCAGTTAAGGGTTGTCGGTTTTCTTTTAACCACAACAAAATTTGGTCTCTTCGATTCTCACCGTACATTTTCTTTTCACTCATCATGTCCACTTCTCCTTTTCCTGCGAACATTAGCATTTCATGTACTAATAGTATAACACGCTCTAAACGCGATTGAGAGCTCTTATGTGGCAATGGGTTAAAAATCCGTTGAACTAGGCATAAACCTAATTTTGGCATCATACATTGTGCTAGATACCGTTTAGATTCATGAAAGTATGGCTTAAGCCATTGGACGAATAGTAGTGTCAATAAGCCTACGTCGGCATACGATGTAACGAATGGTTAGAGGAGGGAGAAAGAACGTGAAAATTCATATTGTACAAAAAGGGGATACACTTTGGAAGTTATCAAAAAAATATGGGGTGGATTTTGAGCAGTTGAAAGCGTCTAATACACAGCTTTCTAATCCTGATATGATCATGCCTGGTATGAAAATTAAAATCCCATCAGATAGTGTACCGGTAAAAAATGAAACAATGGTTCAACAGCAGTCGGTAAAAGAAATGCCGATGACTATGGCACCAAAAGAAATGCCTAAGAAAGAAGCGCCTATAGCGCCTGCACCAACACCTCAAGTTCAGATGCAAATGCCGAAAATGGAAATGCCAAAAATGCCACAGCCGAGTGTTCAAAAGGCACCACAACCACCAGCACCATCAAAAAGTTATGAAACGAATATGAACATCTTTTTCCATAAGCCACAACCAGCACCCCAGCCAAAGGCTCAACAGATTCCACAAGTGAAGAAGCCACCTGTTAAGCCACAGCAAAAACCAGCACCAAAACCAATGCCGCAAGCACAACAAAAACCAGCACCAAAACCAATGCCGCAAGCACAACAAAAACCAGCACCAAAGCCAATGGCGCAAGCACAACAAAAGCCAGCACCAAAGCCAATGGCGCAAGCACAACAAAAACCATCACCAAAGCCAATGGCGCAAGCACAACAAAAACCATCACCAAAGCCAATGGCGCAAGCGCAGCAAAAACCAGCACCAAAACCAATGGCGCAAGCACAGAAAGCACAACCGAACATGCAACCACAAGCGCAATCAAATATGCAACCGAACATACAGCCGAATATGCAACCGCAAGCGCAATCAAATATGCAGCCGAATATGCAACCGCAAGCACAATCAAATATGCAGCCGAACATGCAACCGCAAGCACAATCAAATATGCAGCCGAACATGTACCCGCAAATGCAACCTAATATGTCTCCAATGGCAGCTCCGAATATGGGATACATGCAACCTATGCAACAAATGCCTTATATGATGCCCCACCAAAATATGCACGGATGTTGGCAGCCTATAAGCCCGGTCATGCCTGGATGTGCAAACTGTGGGTCAGACTATTATGAGCAACCTTCTTATGAGATGCCTGAATGGGATTACGATGATGAATCTTATGAAATGATGGCACAGGCAAATCAACCGATGATGCCAATGAATATGGGACCACAGGCAAATCAACCGATGATGCCAATGAATATGGGACCACAGGCAAATCAACCGATGATGCCAATGAATATAGGACCACAGGCAAATCAACCGATGATGCCAATGAATGTGGGACCACAGGCAAACCAACCGATGATGCCAATGAATGTGGGACCACAGGCAAACCAACCGATGATGCCAATGAATGTGGGACCACAGGCAAATCAGCCAATGATGCCAATGAATATGGGACCACAGGCGAATCAGTCTATGCAATCAATGGCACAAGCGAATCAACAAATGCAAATGATGGGGCAAATGAATCAACCAATGATGTATGGAACAAATGGGCAAATGATGTCAGCTAATGATTATGAACAACTTCAACATCTTAATCAATATCGTGAAACTGATGATTATGAAGATTAATAATTAGAAGCAGCCTATTCTTAGGCTGCTTTTTCTTTTAAACATTTCGCTTATTATTTTCATTTCTCCCCAATAACTAACAGAGTAAAGTTAGATGATTTTAGCCACATTAATTGTTGAAAGGGGGAATTCAAAAATGAAAAAAGTAGCATTGACGGTTGCCGCAGCAACAATGATTTTAAGTAGTATGACTGCATGTGGTACAGACAATCAAGCTAGAACTATGAACAACAATTATCAAAATACAGGTTTTGAATCACAAGACATGAGTGGTGCTTATACAAGTTCACGTTACGGTGGTCAAGGTCCAGTTACAGATATGATGACACCTGATAATCGTCGTGCTGGTGGCGCTTATGGAAGACTCGATCAACCTGCAGGACAAAGAACACGCACACATTTAAACAATTATCAAACGCGTGACAAAGGGTTCCAATCTGCAGGACGTGATGGGTACCGTGCTAACCAAACTCGACCTGGAATGGGACGAGCTGGTATCACAGGAAATGATCGACCAGGTATGGTTGATGAAGATGGATTGTTACGTGGCCATGCCAATACGCGCTATGGTACACATAATCGTCAAGGGGCAATGAACTTTGGTCAACGTGGCACGATGAACCGTACAGGTGAAGGCCTAGGAATGACAAATCGTGGTGCAGGAACAATGGAGCATGGCGTTCGCCGCGGAGCTGGGGCACTTGAACAAGGAGTGCGTCAAGGTGCTGGTGCTCTTGGTCAAGGAGTGCGTCAAGGTGCTGGTGCACTAGAGCATGGTGCAAATCGTGGAATGGGTGCTGCCAGACGTGGTGCGGAATCATTAACGGGTCAACGCACAACTACGGCTAATTACCATAAAGATTATGACGGGAAAACGGCTCAACAATTAGCTAATCGAGTCGATGATATTGAAGGTGTTGAGGATTGTCGTGTCATTGTACATGAAAACGACGTCGTAGTAGGTGTTCAAACAGATGCTAACAATGAAAAGATCAAGAATCGTGTCCAAAAGGTCGTTCAACAACAAGTTGAAGGAAAAGATGTACGCGTTGTAACAGATAAGAATACAGTAGGACGCATCCGTACAATGGATGATGAATTACGTACTGGTGCTGCTTTTAACGAAGTTGGAGCAACATTTAATGACATGCTACAAGATTTAGGTCGCGCTGTACAACGTCCGTTTGAGCGTTCACGTTAATACAATACAACCTTAATTAAGACAGGGGAAATTCCCTGTCTTTTTTCAATTTTGAAGAATAAAACAACGATTTACGGAGAGACTGAACTTATAAATGGAAGTTTTTATCTATTATAATGATTTTACTAATGAATTGAACGGTGGTGAACATGGTGAAAGTGCTTCAAGAAATGAAAAAGAAAAAGGGAAACACTATTCTCATCATGCTTCTGTTGATACTAGTTACAACCTTTACGTTACTGTTTGTTCAAACAGAACGAGGGCATGTGCAAACTGATTCTAATGAGAATAATGCGTTTGAAGTCTTGGGTCCTACGACGATGAATGTGACCTTGCAATACCTTTACATGGACGGAGAAGTCATCGAAGAGCAGACTGAAGAAACAATTTGGGCAATGGAAGATTTCTGGGCGCAGTATGAGGAGTGGAATTTACTAACTCAATCTGAGGGGCGAATGGTCTTTCAAAAAGAAATTGATGATATCTCTCCCGATTTAAAAATGAATGGTTATTTTGGGATTACTGAAGATGGAATTTTATCGATTTTTGAAGGTGTGCCTCAAGATGAACAAGTGATTCAGTCGTTTTTTCAAGTCGATACAAAGAAATTGAAAAGTAAGCAACATTCTGAGCTCGCTAAAGGTATTCCTGTTGGAGATAAGGATCATTATGAAGAAGTGTTAGAAGTATTTGCAGAGTATAAAGAAGCTGAATTTTAAGGCTGTCTGGTTAACAGGCAGCTTTTTTATTTTGAACACGATGCGATTATACGAAGGTCGGGGAAATATGCTAAAATAGAAATAAACGTTCGTATAATGGAGAGGGAGTTCAAAGTGATTGATTACATAAATGGAGTGTTAGTGGACATCGAAACACAATATGTCGTAGTGGACCACCAAGGGTTAGGCTATCAGGTGTATTGTCCGAATCCTTACCGTTTCCAGCGCCAATTAGAGGAGAAGATTAAGATTTTTACCTATCAACATGTGAGGGAGGATCTTATTCGGTTATTTGGATTTGAGACAAAGGCAGAGAGGGCTTTATTTGAGAAATTACTCAATGTATCAGGAATTGGTCCTAAAGGTGCATTAGCGATTCTTGCTTCAGGTCAACCAGAGCATGTGGTGCGGGCGATTGAAGAAGAAGACGAGGCATTATTAGTGAAGTTTCCTGGCGTCGGTAAAAAGACAGCTAGACAGATTATCTTAGACTTAAAAGGGAAGCTTGATGAATTTGCTCCAAGTTTATTCACAGATTCAGACGGATTAATTTCTGGATCAAAACAAGCCGTAAACCAAGTAAATGAAGAGCTTGAAGAAGCGCTTGAAGCACTACGGGCACTTGGATATGTAGAAAAAGAATTGAAAAAGGTTCGTCCTAAGCTTGAAGAGGAAGCAATGGAAACGGATGCTTATATTAAAAAAGCTTTGAAATTAATGCTAAAAATCTAAAATGAGGAGGTGGAGATGAATGGATGAGCGTATGGTCTCTGCGGAAGCTCAAGGTTTAGAGGAATCACTTGATCAAACCGTTCGCCCAACGGATTTAAATCAGTACATTGGGCAAGAAAAAGTAAAGCAAAACCTGCAAGTTTTTATAGAAGCTGCCAAAATGCGTGAAGAGTGCCTTGATCATGTGCTTTTATATGGGCCACCTGGTCTTGGTAAAACCACTTTATCTGGTATCATCGCAACAGAGATGGGAGTACAAATGAGAACCACTTCAGGTCCAGCAATTGAGAGGCCAGGTGATTTAGCAGCTATTCTTACAGCGCTAGAGCCTGGTGATGTTTTGTTCATTGATGAAATTCATCGCCTAAATCGCATGGTTGAGGAGGTACTTTATCCAGCAATGGAAGACTTTTGTTTAGACATTGTGATTGGGAAAGGCCCAACCGCCAGGTCCGTTCGTCTAGACTTACCACCTTTTACCCTCGTAGGAGCAACAACTCGAGCAGGGATGCTCTCAGCACCGCTACGTGATCGCTTTGGAGTAATGGCACGTTTAGAATATTATACAGAAGTGGAACTTGCAGTCATTGTAAAACGAACAGCAGCTATTTTTGAAACGGAATTAGAAGAAGCGGCTGCAGTAGAAATTGCTAGACGTTCAAGAGGAACTCCTCGTATTGCGAATCGTCTGCTACGTCGTGTAAGGGATTTTGCGCAAGTTATGGGCAACGGCACAATTTCTGTTGAACTTGCAGCAGATGCTCTAGAGAAATTACAAGTTGACCGTCTAGGACTTGATCATATTGACCATAAATTACTAATAGGGATGATTGAAAAATTCCGAGGTGGTCCTGTTGGTCTTGAGACAATCTCTGCAACTATAGGAGAAGAGTCTGAAACGATTGAAGATGTATATGAGCCCTATTTATTACAAATTGGTTTCTTACAGCGCACACCGAGAGGAAGAATGGTCACACCTGCTTGTTATGAACATTTCAATCTTGAGGAGCCGACTAAATGAGTACAGTATCGAAAGTGTTGATTGGGATTGGGGTTATTTGCATTGTGGTTGGGTTGTTATGGCCGCTACTCTCAAAAACATCAATTGGCCGCTTGCCCGGAGATATTTTAATCAAACGAGAGAATTCCACGTTTTACTTTCCGATCATGACCTCGATTGTCGTAAGTATCGTTCTTTCTTTGATTTTATTTTTATTTGGACGATTCCGGTAAGCAAGATGAATTTTCCTTGCTTAATAAAACAAGGTTCGGTATTCTAGAAAAGATGTCTTAGAACGGATGAAAAGGTGAATTTACATGGATGTACGTGATTTTGATTTTTATTTACCAGAAGAATTGATCGCACAGACGCCGCTCCTTGATCGAACGGCGTCTCGTTTGCTTGTTTTAGATAAAGAAAATGGCTCGATTAAGGATGATGTCTTCTCTTCAGTTACCGACTATTTGAAGCCAGGTGATTGCTTAGTATTGAATGATACAAGAGTGTTACCAGCTAGATTGTACGGTGTGAAAAAGGATACCGGAGCTAAAATTGAGTTGCTGTTATTAAAACAGCTTGAAGGTGATAAATGGGAGACTCTTGCGAAGCCTGCAAAGCGAGTGAAGGTTGGTACAACGATTGACTTTGGAGATGGCCTTCTCACTGCTACTTGTGTAGCTGAAAGCGATCAAGGTGGACGAGTAGTTGAGTTACAATACGATGGGATTCTTCATGAGGTTCTTGACCAATTGGGAGAAATGCCTTTGCCACCTTATATTAAAGAACAACTTGATGACCAAGAACGTTATCAGACAGTTTTTGCTAAAAATAGAGGATCTGCAGCAGCTCCAACGGCAGGGTTGCATTTTACAGAAGAACTGCTGCAAACTCTACAAGATAAAGGTGTTCATTTGGCCTTTATCACTTTGCATGTCGGGCTTGGAACATTTAGGCCTGTTAGTGTGGAGGATGTTGAATCCCATGAGATGCATGCAGAGTATTATCAAATGAGTGAAGGAACCGCACGGTTACTTACAGAGGTTAAAGAGAATGGTGGCAAAGTCGTAGCAGTCGGTACCACTTCAGCTAGAACACTTGAGACAATCATGAGCGAACATGGTGCGTTTTGTGAGGCATCTGGTTGGACGTCAATTTTTATTTACCCAGGTTATACATTTAAAGGAATTGACGGATTGTTAACGAATTTCCACTTACCTAAGTCTACGCTTGTCATGCTTGTAAGTGCTCTTGCCGGAAGAGAGCATATCATCGGGGCATACAACCATGCGGTTAAGGAACGGTATCGTTTCTTCAGCTTTGGTGATGCAATGTTTATTCGTTAGATAAGAAATGAGAGTGACAAGGAGGATGGGACGCTATGGCAGCAGTCACCTATGAATTAATTAAAACGTGTAAACAATCAGGTGCTAGACTTGGGCGTGTACACACACCACACGGTACATTTGAAACACCCATTTTTATGCCTGTTGGAACACTTGCAACAGTTAAAACAATGAGCCCGGAAGATCTTTATGATATGAACGCTCAGATTATTTTAAGTAACACCTATCACCTTTGGTTACGTCCGGGGCATGATATCGTCAAAGAAGCAGGCGGCCTTCATAAATTTATGAACTGGAATCGTCCAATTTTAACGGATTCTGGTGGATTTCAAGTATTTAGTTTAAGTGCTTTGCGTAAGATTGAAGAAGAGGGTGTTCATTTTCGCAACCACATGAGTGGGGAGAAACTTTTCTTAAGTCCTGAAGGCGCAATGGATATTCAAAATGCTCTCGGGTCAGATATTATGATGGCATTTGATGAATGTCCTCCTTATCCTGCTGAATATGACTACATGAAAAAATCGGTTGAACGTACGAGTCGCTGGGCTGAACGTTGTTTAAGTGCTCATAAGCGTCCAGAAGACCAAGGTTTATTCGGAATTGTACAAGGTGGGGAGTACGAAGAGCTGAGAAAGCAAAGTGCTAAAGACCTCGTATCAATGGATTTCCCTGGTTACGCTGTTGGTGGGTTATCAGTAGGCGAACCAAAAGATGTGATGAACCGTGTGTTAGAGTTTACAACACCTTGGTTACCAGATGACAAAGCCCGTTATCTAATGGGAGTTGGATCTCCTGATTCACTAATTGATGGTGCGATTCGTGGGATTGATATGTTCGATTGTGTGCTTCCTACTCGTATTGCTAGAAATGGTACTTGTATGACAAGTGAAGGTCGCTTAGTCGTTCGAAATGCAAAGTTTGCACGCGATTTCCGTCCTCTTGATGAGAACTGTGATTGTCATGTTTGTCAAAACTATTCAAGAGCGTATATTCGTCATTTAATTAAGTGTGACGAAACGTTCGGATTTAGGCTTACGACTTATCATAACCTGTATTTCCTGTTAAACTTAATGGAGCAGGTAAGACAAGCAATTCGTGATGATCGTTTGCTTGACTTTAGAGAAGAGTTTTTTGAACAATACGGCTTCAACAAGCCAAATGCAAAGAACTTCTAATCATATAGCTTGTAAAGTAAGGAAAGGGGGGAAAATGAATGGAGATTCTTGGCACATTATTACCACTAATTCTAATGTTTGCGATTTTTTATTTCTTGCTTATTCGTCCACAACAAAAGCGTCAGAAATCAATTCGTGACATGCACTCAAACCTTCAACGTGGTGACAAAATCATCACAATTGGTGGCATACACGGTGTAATCGATGCAATCGATGAGGATGTCCTCATCGTTCTTGTAAACGATAACCGTAAGCTAACGTTTGACCGCGCAGCAGTCCGCGAAGTAGTCAACCCAGACTGATAAAAAGAAAAGCGGAATGATTCGCTTAGATATGAGGAGGCTGGAGGTTTGACAATAAGAAGCGCTTTTTGCTTCGTTTGGCAAAGTGAAGGCACCGATTATGTGAATCGTACAGCTAGACAAGAAAAGCGGAATGATTCGCTTAGATATGAGGAGGCTGGAGGTTTGACAATAAGAAGCGCTTTTTGCTTCGTTTGGCAAAGTGAAGGCACCGATTATCTGAATCGTGCAGCTAGACAAGAAAAGCGGAGGTGACTGTTCTGGCATGCGGTAAAATAAGGGGGAGCGATAAGAAGTCGCAGTTTGACTTCATTCGATGCACCATTTTTACCCGCATACCGAGGAGCCGAAGCTAGACATCAGTCATACATAAGAAAGCACAGCCATTTGGCTGTGCTTTCTTTATTTTTGTAAGTTGCTTGCTATATTCACTCCAATGATGCCACCTAATGCTGCGAGTAGCAGGTAGGCGCCGTGAAAGGCGTACTGTCCAGTTGTGAATACCTCGTTGTAGCCAAGGAATTGGACAAGAAAAGTTATTAAGGTAAATAACAAAGCTGTTAGAGCACCTGCCATCCAACCTCTTGACTTTGCTTTTGCTCCTGACATAAACCCGCCAATAAACATTGATAAGCACGCTACTCCAATGATAAGCCAGCCGATTGATTCCTCCGTATAAGAAGTAAATGTTAAAAATAAGGAAGTAAGTAAACTAAAAGACAGAGCAATTACTAAAATTGCACTTAATCCCCAAAATACAGCTGGGAAAAAACTTCTAGAAGCCAATTTTCCACACCCCTTTGTCATGTATTTAACCTCTTTTTAAAGCTTATTCAGGCTTGTATAAAATAGACATAAAAGATTGGATAATCAGAATAAAGGACATGTTTAAATCAAGCGTGTCATAGGATGATAGAAATGTGGACGAGAGGAGTACAAACATGGCAGTAACCTTTGCGTTAATCATTTTTATTATCAGTTATTTCTTTATTATGACCGAAAAACTGAACCGGGCAGTGGTCGCTTGTCTAGGTGGCGTGTTGATGCTTGTGTTCGGTGTATATGAAATAGAAGCTGCCTTTTTGCAGCATATCGATTGGCATACGATTACACTCTTACTGGCAATGATGATTTTAGTTTCCATCACAAGTCAGAGCGGTTTTTTTGAATATGTTGCTGTCTCAATGGCGAAATGGGTAGAGGGCAGACCCATCCCTTTACTTATTGTGATCTCAACTTTTACTGCTTTTGGCTCTGCTTTTTTAAACAATGTGACAACGGTGCTTTTAATTGTACCGATTATTTTTACATTAACCTCCCTTTTAAAGCTCAATGCGGTTCCGTTTTTATTATCCATTGTCATGGCTTCTAATATTGGTGGGACAGCTACATTAATTGGAGACCCTCCTAATTTAATGATTGGTCAGGCAGTTGGGCATTTGAATTTTAATGATTTTATCGTGCACTTAAGTCCAGTTGTTATCATCATTTTTTTATTAGTGATGGCAGGATTGGTTTTTTATTACCGAAAACAGCTTTCGGTTAAAGTTGAGCATCAGATGAAGTTAAAAATGCTCCAACCTGCAGATTTTATCAAAGACAGAACC
This sequence comes from Alkalihalophilus sp. As8PL, assembly GCF_040939795.1. Classification (GTDB taxonomy): domain Bacteria; phylum Bacillota; class Bacilli; order Bacillales; family Bacillaceae_D; genus Alkalihalophilus; species Alkalihalophilus lindianensis. The sequence goes on along the minus strand of NZ_CP162551.1, from coordinate 1,183,871 downwards.
TTGTTAATTAAATCGGTTACTGTTCTAGGAGCAACTACTTTTGCCTTTGTGATTCAACCTTTATTACATATTGAGTTGACTAGTATTGCAATGGTAGGGGCTTTATTACTGATGTTAATCACGCAAGATGAGCTAGATGTAGAGGAGGTATTTAAGTCGGTTGAATGGGTAACTCTTTTCTTTTTTATCGGACTTTTCATGCTGGTTGGTGGATTAAAAGAGGTCGGGATCATTGATGAGTTTGCAAAGGCTATTATATATTATACGGACGGTGATTTGCCTAAGACGGCAATGTTTATTTTATGGGGATCTGGCATCCTTAGCGGATTTGTAGATAATATTCCATTTGTAGCGGCAATGATTCCAGTCATTTTGGAATTTCAAGAGTATGGAATGACGAATCTAGATCCATTATGGTGGTCGCTTGCTCTAGGGGCTTGTTTAGGAGGAAATGCAACCATTATTGGAGCGACGGCAAACGTGATTGTAGCTGGAATGGCTTTAAAAGCAAAGCAACCATTTAGCTATCTGGAATTTTTAAAAGTAGGTGCACCGATTGCTCTTATTTCTTTTGTTATTTCAAGCATTTATATTTATTTACGCTATTTAATTCATTTTTAACGGAGTTCTCTTTCCAAAAGCTTCAATTCATTAGCTCACCATCTCTGCACATACTACTCAATAAAGACTGAGTTTGAGATTGAGGGGGCGTGAGCGATGGATTTTGTGACAATCATCCTTCGTACAGTTTTGGTGTATGTCATTATTCTACTTGTCTTACGCTTAATGGGTAAACGAGAAATAGGGCAATTATCGGTTCTTGATTTTGTTGTATCAATCATGATTGCTGAACTTGCTGTGATTTCGATTGATAACTTTCAAGCGCCGATGATTCATTCATTAATTCCCATTTTTGTACTGTCCATTATTCAAATTACGTTTGCTGTTATCTCGTTAAAAAGTGAAAAATTACGTGACTTATTGGATGGGGAGCCTTCTGTATTAATAAAAGAAGGAAAGATCGATGAACATGAAATGCGTAAGCAACGCTATAACTTTGATGACTTACTTGTGCAGCTAAGACAGAACAAAATAGGAAAGCTTTCTGATGTTGAATTTGCCATTTTAGAACCTTCTGGCAAACTTTCCGTTATTGAAAAATCAAAGGATGCTGACAAGAAAGGTTCCAATCTCCCCTTACCCCTTATCCTAGATGGGAAGGTTCAAGAGGAGCATTTGAAAAAAATCGATAAAACACCGTTATGGTTAAGGCAAGAAATGAGAAAAATTGGATACAGAGATATTAAAAAGATATCGTATTGTGCTTTAAGAGATGATCAATCGTTTTTTGTGGATCTTAAAGACGAACAATAAGCTAAAACTAGTTATAGGTGGAGACATGCTTTTTGGTTTGTTCATATATTGTATATGAACGACAAAAAGGAGGTTCGCTTGTGTCTAACTATTATGAGCTTGCAAAAGAACATCAAGGTCAGCGAGTTACGATTACAGATGTTTCGGGAACAACTTATACAGGGAAATTAGTCAACGTTGATTCGGGCCATGTTTACTTGGAACTTGAACAAGCTGGGGAACAGGAATCAGATGATCGTAGCGGAGGGTATGGTTATGGCTATTACCAGCCACCTTATCCACCATCCTGTTGTCCATCAAATAATGTGGTCCCAATTGCGCTTGCCGCCATTGGAGGATTTGCCCTCGCTAGTGCCTTTTTCTTGTGGTAAGATCCTGAATATTTGAAGCTAATCTTGAGAAAGAGGTTAGCTTTTTTAAATTGTTTTTGAAAACTTACTATTCTGAATATATCGTGAATCCTTGTTTTCTAAAAAAAAATATGTAAAATAGCAGTATACATTTGTTCTTCTTAGAGAGACAATTTGGAGGGTAGAAGATGAAACTTTTAGCAAAATTAGTCATTGGTATTATTGTCGGTATTATAATTGGATTGTTTTTTCCGGAATCAGTTGTGCGAGTGTTAGTTACATTTAAAAGCTTATTCGGAAGTTTTATCACATTTATTGTTCCATTCATTATTTTATTCTTTATCGCAAGTGGGGTAGCGGGTCTTGGAAAGAGTTCAGGAAAATTAGTGGGAAGCACAGTAGGACTAGCCTATGTATCAACCGTTATTGCTGGGTTGTTTGCCTTTGTTGTCGCATCTCTCATTATTCCTCAATTAACGACTCCAAATGAAGTTGTGGAGGAAGCTGGTGGACTTGAACCATTTTTAAATCTTGAGATTGAACCATTAATGGGCATTGTGACGGCTCTTGTTATGGCCTTTGTATTTGGAATTGGGGTTTCGAAAACCGGCAGTGAGAAGATCAAAGCTTTCTTAGATGAAGGTAGAGATATTATTGAGCTTGTGATTGCAGCTATTATTATTCCTCTTCTGCCTTTCTATATTGCAGGGATCTTCTCAGAACTTGCATACGAAGGAACAGTATTTGAGACGCTGAGCTTGTTTGCTGTCGTTCTTGTGCTAGCCATCTCTCTTCACTTAATATGGTTAGTGATTCAATATTCAACTGCAGGTGCGCTTCGTAAACAAAATCCATTTAAGCTTTTAGCAAATATGGCACCAGCTTATGCAACGGCCATTGGAACAATGAGTAGTGCAGCAACGATTCCAGTTACGTTGCAATCGGTGAAAAAGAATAACGTAAAAGAAAATATCGCCAACTTCGGTGTGCCATTATGTGCAACGATCCATTTATCAGGAAGTGTGATCACGATCGTCACATGTGCAATGGCTGTAATGATGATTACACCAGAACTAGCAGCACCAACGCTTGCAAACATGTTACCAGTAATCTTCATGCTTGGTCTCATCATGGTAGCTGCACCTGGTGTACCGGGAGGAGCGATTATGGCAGCCCTTGGTGTGTTAACATCAATGCTTGGATTTAGTGAAGCGGCAATTGGGTTAATGATCGCCCTCTATATGGCCCAAGATAGCTTCGGGACAGCAACAAACGTAACCGGAGACGGAGCGATTAACCTGATTATCGATCGATTTACTAAAAGTTAGACAAGAAAAGCGGAGGCGACTGGTCGGCATGCGGAAAAATAAGGGGGAGTAATATGAAGTCGCTTTTTGACTTCATTTGATTCACCGTTTTTACCCGCAGGACAAGGAGCCGCAGCTAGACAAGAAAAGCAAAAGGAGCTTCAGCCACTATAGCTGAAGCTCCTATTCCTTTATTTAGCTTTTCGGTACAAATTTTGCGATTGTTTGGCCGATGAATGGAAGGCGTTTTAATTCATCGCGTTTGATAAGGCCTAATAAGATCATGAGGATGCTATAGAAGGTTGTGGTAATTGCAATGCTTAGTAACGTTTTTGTAAGCAATGACTGATCTAAAAATGCATGATGTAAGCAGAGGTACCCAATCCAAGTAGATGAACTGATTAGTAAGGTTACTTTAACAATTAATTTTACGTTGATGGTGAAACTCACTGTTTTAACGACTGTTGCAAAATGGAGGAGGGTGACTAAGATAAAGCCAATCACAATGGCGAGTGCCGCTCCCATGATTCCAAATTCAGGACGAGTTGCTAGCGCTAAGATTGCTCCAATTTTCACGACTGCACCAAACAAGCTATTCATCATCGCGGCTTTCGCTAAATCGAGAGCTTGTAGAGTTGCTTGAAGTGGGCCTTGAAAATAAAGGAATATACTAAAAGGAGCCATGACTTTAACGTATGTTGCAACAGATGGTGCATCGTACATCAGATCCATAATCGGTTCGGCATACACATACAAAATAACGACTGACACCCCTCCTGAAATAAGGGCTAATCGAAGAGCTTGCCCGAGTCTATGATGAATCGTTTTGTATTGCTTTTTTGCCGCTGCCTCACTGATAGCAGGAACCAACGAAACAGACAAAGAAAAGGTGATAAAAGTTGGTAGAAGTAAAAGTGGAATAACGAAGCCCGCTAATTCACCATACTGCTGGGTGGCCATTACGGTGGCAACCCCTGCAATAGCCAAACTTTGTGCAACAACGATCGGCTCAAAAAATAAGGAAAGAGAACCGATTAGCTTACTGCCAGTAGTCGGTAAGGCAATTCTCATTAAATCATTAAATGTATGTTTTCCTTCTTTTACGTAACCAAAGAAGCCTGAACGAATTTTGAAGCGTTTATTGGTCTTGAACATGAACATCATATAAAGAAGTGAAGCTAGCTCACCAAACACAACTGAAATCATTGCTCCAGCTGCTGCATATTCAACACCCATTGGTAGAAAGGCACTTGTCATTACTGCAACCAATGTAATGCGGACAACTTGCTCAATCACTTGCGAGTAAGCAGTCGGCTTCATATTTTGTCTGCCTTGGAAATAGCCGCGCATGACAGAGGAGAGAGCTACAATTGGGACAATTGGTGCAATGGCAATCAATGGGTAATAAGCCCGTGCATCTGTTAAGAGGGTTTTTGATATAATGGGAGCGAAGATGATCATGGCTGCTGTAAAAATAATGCTTAGTGTTCCTGTTATGGCAATGGAGACAATCAAGATTTTTTTAATTCTGCCTCGATCATTTTTTGCTTCGGCTTCTGCCACAAGTTTAGAGATGGCTACAGGAAGTCCGAGTTGAGTGATCGTAATAACAAGAAGCAATGTCGGCACGGCCATCATGTATAGGCCGACTCCTTCTGCACCCATAATTCGAGCTACCACAATTTTATTAACAAAGCCTAAAAAGCGCGTAATAAGTCCCGCTATGATCAAGATGAACGTCCCTTTTAGAAAGGTCTGTTTTGACATGTGCAGCCCTACTTTCATAAAAAATAATGGATATTTTCCGCTATTATTTATATGCTTAGTAGTGGGGCAAGCATGACAAGATGTTTTATCGTACTTGGTAAAGAGAGAGGAAGAGTTTAAGTGAAACACACTATTGAACAGTTTTTAATTGATACGTTTGGCTTTTTGCCACCTGAATTATTTGTCATTGTGATATCAGCGATGCCGATTTTGGAGTTGCGCGGAGGAATTCCGCTTGCTCATCAACTAGGCTTCTCGTTCAGTGAGGCTCTATTCTATGGGATACTAGGAAACTTACTACCGATAATTCCAATTCTGCTATTATTCCGTCCTATTAGTAAGTGGATGCTCCGTTTTTCGGTATATAAGCGCTTCTATGATTGGCTTTATAACCGCACGATGAAAAAGAGTAATAATGTGGAGAAGTTTGGTGCGCTTGGCTTGATATTGTTTACTGCGGTTCCGCTTCCGACAACAGGAGCCTATTCTGCAAGCTTAGCAGCAATCTTATTTTTTATCCCTTTACGATCAGCATTTTTAGCCATTGCAACAGGAGTGGTTATTGCTGGTGTTGGGGTAGCCGCTGTAATGTATACAATCTTTTAGACGTAAGAAGGAACTTAATAGAGGGGAGCATGATACGATGGAAAGACAGCAATTTGAAAGTTGGAGATACGATGTAGAACCGGCACTTGCTTCAAAGGTCGAGGAGTTTCATTTTCTAGGGTATGACCGAGTAACTGTGGATCAAGTGTGGGCTTGTGTGATGGATCGTTTGCGAAAACCAAAAGAATTTATTCATCTTCATGCTTTTGTTCAAGTCATTCTTACATTAAAAGTCCAGGATTATATGACATGGGTAACAAAAGAAAGTTACCGTGAAGGCGAGGATTGGTTTAAAAAACAAGACTCGTTGGGGTAGGTCGCATGAATACATAAAGTGAGGTTTAAGTGAGAATTTTCTAGATGAAATTGACAGGATTTTTCATGAAAAGCTATAATAAGACTATTGTGTAAATGCTTGTCTCTTAGTAGACAAGCATTAGTGCGTTAATAGGAGGAGGCATTTGAGCAACATGGTGAAAAAAGGCCGAATTATTGCTTTTTTTCTCATCGTACTCATCTTCGGAGGGCTGATTAGCCAGACGGTTATGGGGATTACGAAGGAAATCAAGCTAGGACTCGACCTTCAAGGCGGATTTGAGATTTTGTATCAAGTTAATCCCGCTAATGAAGGAGATGTAATTGATCAAACAGCACTAAGTGCAACGGTTAGTGCGCTCAATCAACGTGTAAATGTTCTCGGTGTATCAGAGCCGAATATTCAAATTGAGGGCGATGACCGCATCCGTGTGCAATTAGCTGGTGTGGAAGACCAACAAACAGCACGTGATCTACTTTCTACAGAAGCGAACCTAACATTTCGTGATGTAAATGATGAAGTGTTATTAGATGGAAGTGATTTGCAGCAAAATGGGGCAAATTCTTCTTTTAAAGACCAAACGAATGAACCGATCGTGACACTCACTCTCCGTGATGCACAGCTTTTTGGTGATATTACAAGAGAGATTTCAAACAGACCACCTGGTGAGAATTTACTAGTCATTTGGCTTGATTTTGAAGAGGGTGTCGATTCATATGAAGCTGAAATGATGAGTGACGACCCTAAATTTTTATCTGCGGCATCCGTACGTCAACCGATTAATTCACGTGATGTAATGATTGAGGGTAACTTCGCTCTTGAAGAGACTCGTTTTATTGCAGAAGTATTAAATGCAGGGTCATTACCTGTACAACTAGAAGAGATGTACTCGAATTCAGTCGGGGCTTCTTTAGGTGAACAGGCAATGGAGAAAACGATTTATGCTGGATTTATCGGGATTGCGTTAATCTTTATCTATATGCTTTTCTATTACAGATTTATGGGTGTGATCGCTGTGGTTACACTTAGCATGTACATCTACTTAGTACTTCTTATTTTTAACTTAATGAATGCGATCCTCACATTACCTGGTATTGCAGCTTTAATTTTAGGGGTAGGTATGGCAGTGGATGCCAACATTATTACGTATGAACGAATCAAAGAAGAGATTCGCTCTGGGAAATCTATTATGTCTGCTTTTAAGGCAGGTAGCAGACGCTCTTTATCTACGATTTTAGATGCAAATATTACAACTATTCTAGCAGCCGGTGTGTTATTTGCCTATGGGACAAGTTCGGTACAGGGATTTGCTGTGATGTTGATCGTTAGTATTTTAACAAGCTTCTTAACGGCTGTTTACGGTTCACGTTTATTACTCGGTTTATGGGTGAATAGCCGTGCGCTTAATAAAAAGCCACGCTTGTTCGGTGTGAAAGAAGGTGAAATCGATGAGCTTTAATTTCCACAACCGCGAGATCGATTTTGTTCAACATCGTAAAAAGTTTTTCATGTTCTCGCTCGCTTCAATGCTCATTGGTGTCATTCTGTTACTGACAATGGGATTGAATTTAGGGATTGATTTTGAGAGTGGCTCTCAAGTTGAAATCTTATCAGAAGAACCATTAACGGCAGAAATAGTTGAAGAAGAATTTGCTCAAATTGGTTCCGGGTATACACCTGATGACATTACATTAGGTGGAGATCGCAATGAATTGGCTACAGCACGATTTATTGGTGTTCTAGATGCTGGTGAAATTGCGGAAATTCAATCGCATTTCGCTGAGCGATTTGGAGCTGATCCAAATATCGGAACAGTATCACCAACAGTTGGTCAAGAGCTAGCGCGCAATGCATTGATTTCTGTATTGATCGCCTCTGTTGGAATTATCATTTATGTAACGATTCGTTTTGAATTCTTATATGGGGTTGCTGCGATTGTGGCACTCTTACATGATGCCTTTTTCATTATTGCTGTGTTCAGTTTGCTTCAAATTCAAGTAAACGTACCATTTATTGCAGCGGTTCTAACGATTGTCGGGTATTCGATTAATGATACAATCGTAACGTTTGACCGCATTAGGGAGAACATGAAGCTGGCTAAGAAAGTGAAGGGCTTTGATGACCTAGCTGCAATCGTCAATAAAAGTTTAGTTCAAACACTTGCTCGTTCCATTAATACCGTCTTAACCGTCGTCTTTGCAGCTGCTGCCCTGTTCATTTTTGGGGGAGAGGCGATTCGCTCATTCGCTCTTGCTTTGTTAATTGGCCTAGTAGCTGGAACCTATTCTTCGATGTTCCTCGCTTCTCAACTGTGGTTAATTTGGAAAGCGCGTCAGCTTAAAAAGCAAAAGTTTAAAAGCAAGCAACAACCAGAAGAAGAACCAACCGTTTAGTATTATAGAAAAAAAGATCATGGTGCATACCATGATCTTTTTTTTGGAACAATAACGTGGAGCAGTGGCAGGTTTTGGTATATTATGTAGAGAGTAGAGAGTGGGGTGAGCATATGGAAGAAGCAGATATTCGCTACCGAAAAGTACGCTTTGCTGCCTGGGTTGGGATTATCGGCAATATTATCTTAGCTATCATCAAAGCCATTATTGGTTTTATGGCAAATAGCCGAGCGTTAATTGCAGATGCTGCTCACTCGGCATCAGACGTTGTCGGATCAGTAGTTGTGTTGATAGGAGTACGCGCTGCAAAACTCCCACCAGATGAAGATCATCCTTATGGTCATGGAAAAGCAGAATCGGTTGCTGCGATCATTGTTGCGGTACTGTTGTTTCTTGTTAGTTTTGAAATCGCACTTACTGCGTTCAAGTCCTTTTTTGAGCCAGTTGTTGTCCCGAAAATGATTGCGATCTATGCTGTAGTCTTTTCAATTGTGACAAAGGAATTAATGTTTCGATATAAGTATCAATTGGGTAAAAAATATAAAAGTGAAGCATTAATGACGGATGCGTGGCATCACCGCTCAGATGTCTTCTCCTCGATGGCTGCGCTTGTAGGGATTGGGGCTGCGATTTTAGGTGGAATGTTGAATATTTCTTGGCTTTTGTATGGGGATGCACTAGCCAGTGCCTTTGTCGCCATTTTGATTGGTAAGATGGCATGGAGCCTTGGGAAGCAATCGATTCACAACGCGCTTGATCATGTTCTTCACCCAGAAGATACGGTAGAGATGAAGCAAGCTGCAGCAGAAGTAGAAGGTGTGTTAAATATTGATGAATTCTTTGCTCGTGAACACGGTCACTACGTCATTGTTGATATTAAGATTGGCGTAGACCCGCACATTACGGTAGAAGAAGGTCATGCAATCGGAAAGAATGTGAAAATAAGGCTAATGGAAGAAAAGAATGTACAAGATGTACTCGTGCATATTAATCCATATAGAGAAAAAAACTAATGGAGGAGGTTTATTGGGATGAGGGGACAATGGAATATTATTTTAGGATTGTTAGTGGCGATTATTATTGCCATCTTTGCCGTCATTAATGTAGACGCGGTTCGTGTAAATTATTTATTTGGAGTGGCGGAGTGGCCGTTGATTCTGGTTATTCTTGGTTCGGTCTTTATGGGGGCCATCGTTGCTGGTGCCCTAGGGATGGTAAAAATATACCGTCTTCAAGCAGAACTTAAGAAGCTAAAAACATTAAAAGGCCATCAAGAAGCTGCTGCAACATCAAAGCATGATGTCGATACAGTTGATGGTGATGAGAACACCGTCATCAAAGATACTACATTAGATCAAGATCCCAAATAAAGACAGCGATCATTATAAACTCAGACATTGTCACCCCTTGGCTGCTCCTGTATAATAGGATGGTCAAGGGGTGAACTTATGTTAAAACCTAAGGCAAGATGGAAAATACAAGAGCAAGATGATAACAAAGTAGAGAGTCTTGTCAAAGAGCTAGGTGTAGATGTACTTGTTGCGCAATTATTAATTAATCGTGGCATTGATACACCAGAAGCTGCAAAAACGTTTTTAAACAGTGAAGAAATGACTTATCACGATCCGTATTTACTCTCGGGTATGAAAGAGGCCATTACACGTATAAATGAAGCTATTACTAATCAAGAAAAGATCCTGATTTTTGGAGATTATGATGCTGATGGAGTGAGTAGTACCTCGGTCATGATCTACACGTTAAAAGAGCTAGGGGCTATTTTTGATTATTATATTCCTAATCGGTTCACAGAAGGCTATGGTCCTAATGAGCCGGCTTTGCGCCGTGCAAAAGAAGAAGGCTATACGCTTGTTGTAACAGTAGATACAGGAATCTCTGCTGTTCATGAGGCCAATGTGGCAAGAGAAATTGGACTTGATTTTATTGTAACCGATCACCACGAAGCACCACCGACACTGCCTGATGCGTATGCGATTGTCAATCCGAAAAAGCCTGGATGTACGTACCCGTTTAAAGGGCTAGCTGGGGTAGGGGTTGCTTTTAAGGTAGCTCAAGCTTTACTTGGAAGAATACCAAAAGAGTTGCTTGATATTGTGGTGATTGGAACCATTGCTGACTTAGTTCCATTAGTGGATGAGAATCGATTAATGGCAAAAGAGGGCTTAAGAGCTCTGCAATCCACATCAAAGCCAGGCTTGCGTGCGTTAATGAAAGTATGTGGCGTTGGTCAAGATGCCTTAAATGGAGACCATGTCGGCTTTGGTATTGGCCCGCGTATTAATGCAGCCGGACGACTAGATTCAGCTGATCCAGCAGTCGAATTGATGATTACAAATGACTCTAGCGAAGCTGAACATTTAGCAGCTGAAATTGATGCTCTTAATAAACAACGTCAAAGTATTGTAAATGCTATTACAGAAGAAGCAGTAGAAATCGTTGAAACGACTTATCCACCTTCTGAGAATGACGTTTTGATTATTGCCAAGCCCGGCTGGAATGCAGGGGTTATTGGGATCGTAGCATCACGACTTGTAGAACGCTTCTATCGTCCGACTATTGTGCTTAGCATAGATGAAGAAAAAGGGTTAGCTAAAGGTTCGGCAAGAAGCATCGAAGGCTTTGATATGTTCTCAGAGTTATCAAAGAGCAGAGATATCCTTCCTCACTTCGGTGGGCATCCGATGGCGGCAGGGCTTACGATGAAAGAAGCTGACTTAGATCTGTTACGCGAACGGTTAAATGAGCAGGCGAAAGAAGTGTTAACGGAAGAAGATTTCAAGCCTCTCACAAAAATAGATCTTGCAACAAGTGTCGATCACATATCCTTATCGGTCATAAAGCAACTTGAAGCACTGGCACCATTTGGGGTGAGTAACCCAACACCTAAAGTCATGATTGAAAATGTTCATATTGATCAGATGCGTCGAATTGGTAGTGAGGCGAATCACTTAAAAATAAGCTTCGCTCAAAATGGCGCTAGTCTTGATGGCATTGGCTTTCATTTAGGTCACTTGCATGATGAAATTAGCCAAACAGCTAAACTATCCGCAATTGGGACGTTATCTATTAATGAGTGGAATGGACATGTGAAACCACAAATGATGTTAGAGGATCTTGCGGTTAATGAATGGCAACTATTTGATTGGCGCAGTATTCAACAAAAGCGATTAGACGATCGATTGTTGGAGATACCAGTAGAGAGACGAATCATTATTTCTTTTCAAGAAGAATCGGCGAATCAACTTGGCTTGCATTGTGAAGATATTAGAAAGGCTGAAGAAGTCTTTCATGCTACGGGCTTGTTTGAAGATAAATATGTGATTTTACTAGATGTTCCGAATACAAGGGATGAGTTAAGCCGTTTATTTACGGGCCAAGGAACACCTAGTCGGGTTTATACGATTTTTCATCAGCAAGAGGACTCCTTTTTTACAACAAATCCTAACCGTGATCAATTTAAATGGTTTTATGCGTTTTTGCTGAAACGTAAAACATTTGATTTGAAAAAACATGGTTTAGATTTAGCGAAACATAAAGGTTGGTCAAAACACACAATTGATTTCATGTCACAGGTGTTTTTAGAGCTCGGTTTTGTTACAATAGACAATGGTATTCTCGCGCTTAGTGATTCACCTGAGAAAAAAGGGTTAGATGAATCTAAAAGTTATTTACGAAAACAAGAACAAGCAAAAATAGAAAATCAATTCGTTTATTCTTCCTATGAGGAATTAAAGCAATGGTTCAACCGCGTAATTCTTCCGACTGAAATAGATGAACGACAGATCAAGGAGACGGTGTAAAGATGGATTTTAAACAGTATATTACAATTGTAGAAAACTACCCTAAAGAAGGCATTCGTTTTAAGGATATTACGACGTTAATGCAAGATGGTGCGGCTTACAAAGAAGCAATCGATGAGATGGCTGAATTTGCAAAAGACAAGGCAGTTGATCTTGTTGTCGGACCAGAAGCGCGCGGATTTGTTGTTGGTTGTCCAATTGCTTACTCACTAGGAACTGGATTTGTACCTGTCCGTAAAGCTGGAAAACTACCACGTGAAGTCATTTCAGTTGACTATGGCTTAGAGTATGGAAAAGATAGTTTAACAATCCACCGCGATGCGATTACAAAAGGGCAACGTGTTTTAATTGCTGATGACCTACTTGCAACTGGTGGAACGATTGAAGCAACAATTAAAATGGTAGAAGAACTTGGCGGCATTGTTGTAGGGATTGCATTCATGATTGAACTAGACTACCTAGCTGGTCGTGACCGTCTTGATGGATATGAGCTCTTCTCACTAATGACGTATAAATAAACGACTAGAATAACAGAGTACTCATAAATTATGAGTGCTCTTTTCTACTATTTAGTTAAGAAAAATGAAAAAAAGGGAGGATGTTGGAAATTATTTTCAATGCTTCCTCGACATTTTTCGCCTTTATCTCTTTACATCGTGTGGAAACTTAACGATAATAAGAAGAAATCGAATCGTGAATAGGTGATTTCATGACCATAGATCAAGTGTTAGAAAAAGCAAGTCAATATCTTAGTGAGGATGACATTGCTTTTTTACGTAAGGCGTATGAATATGCTGAAAAATCTCATACTGGCCAGTACCGCAAGTCTGGTGAACCATATATTTTACATCCAATTCAAGTTGCAGGGATTATTGTAGAACTTGAGCTTGATCCAAACACTGTGGCCGCAGCATTTTTACATGATGTTGTAGAGGATACAGATGTGACCGTAGAAGAAATTGAAGCTGAATTCAATGATCAAGTCGCGATGCTTGTGGATGGTGTAACAAAATTAAAGAAATTTAAGTATAAATCAAAAGAAGAACAGCAAGCAGAGAATCACCGTAAGATGTTAGTTGCGATGGCAAAAGATATCCGAGTGATTTTAATTAAGCTTGCCGACCGTCTTCACAATATGCGTACATTAAAATACATGCCGCCAGAAAAACAACGTATCACTTCAAACGAAACACTCGAAATTTTTGCACCACTTGCTCATAGACTAGGTATTTCAACAATTAAATGGGAACTTGAGGATACAGCTCTCAGGTATTTAGATCCGCAGCAATATTATCGAATTGTTAACCTAATGAAACGTAAACGTGCTGAGCGCGAAGAATATCTATCGCAAGTAATGGATACGATTAATGAACATCTAACAGATGTGAATGTTAGGGCTGAACTAAACGGTAGACCGAAGCATATTTACAGCATTTATCGAAAAATGGTGCTCCAAAACAAGCAGTTTAATGAGATTTACGATTTATTAGCTGTTCGAATTATTGTCAGAAACATTAAAGACTGTTATGCCGTTTTAGGTGTGATTCATACATGCTGGAAGCCAATGCCTGGTCGCTTTAAAGACTATATTGCGATGCCTAAGGCGAATATGTATCAATCCCTTCATACGACGGTTGTCGGACCATTTGGTGATCCACTAGAGGTTCAGATTCGTACAGAAGAAATGCATCGAGTAGCAGAATTCGGGGTTGCTGCTCACTGGGCATACAAAGAGGGTAAATCTGGTTCTTCTAAAGACTCATTTGAAGACAAGCTTACATGGTTCCGCGATATTATTGAATCTCAAAATGAGACCAATGATGCACAGGAATTTATGGAATCTTTAAAAATGGATCTGTTCAGTGATATGGTCTTTGTCTTTACGCCCAAAGGTGACGTTCTAGATCTCCCACGTGGATCGGTTCCGCTCGACTTTGCTTACCGTATTCATAGTGAAATCGGAAATCGCTGTATTGGTGCGAAGGTGAATGGAAAAATGGTTCCGCTCGACCATGAGCTGAAAACAGGAGACATTATTGAGGTGATGACTTCAAAACATTCCTATGGGCCGAGTCAAGACTGGTTGAAGATTACCCAATCTTCACATGCGAAAAATAAAATTAAGCAATGGTTCAAAAAAGAACGTCGCGAAGAGAACATTGAAAAAGGGCGCGAGATCGTTGAAAAAGAAATTCGTGCACTTGAATTTGAGCCAAAAGAAGTATTAACGGCTGAAAACATTCAAGAAGTAGCAAATAAATTTAGCTTTGCTGGTGAGGAAGACATGTTTGCGGCAGCTGGTTATGGTGGCATTAGTGCAAAGCAAATTGTGAACCGAATGACCGAGAAGCTTCGTAAACAGCTCGACCAAGAGCAAGAAGAGCAATCTTTGGCTAAAGCGATTTCTGAGATCCCGTCCTTTACACCGAAAAAGAAGACAAGCTCAGGGGTCCGTGTAAAAGGTGTCGATAACTTATTGATCCGTCTTTCTCGTTGTTGTACACCTGTACCCGGTGATGACATTATCGGCTACATTACAAAAGGTCGAGGTGTCTCCATTCATCGTTCCGATTGTGCCAATGTGAATACAGAAGAGGCGAAAACACGTCTTCTTCCTGTTGAATGGGAAGGTAGTCATCAGCAATCGAAGTCATACAATGTCGATATCGAAATCAGTGGATATGACCGCAATGGCTTATTGAATGAAGTGTTACAAGCAGTAACAGAATCAAGAACGATGATCAATGCCGTCTCTGGTAAGAGTGATCACCGTAACAAAGTAGCAACGATTAATATGACCATCTTAATTCAAAATATTGATCACCTTCATAAAGTTGTGGAGAAGATCAAACATTTACAAGATATTTATTCAGTACGTCGAATTATGCATTAATTGAAGTAGAGGTGTGGGTAGTGCGAGTTGTGTTGCAACGATCAAAAGAAGCGTCCGTAACAGTTGATGAAGAAGTAGTTGGCAAAATTGATGCTGGACTAGTATTACTTGTTGGAATCACACATGAAGATACAAATGAAGATATGGAGTATGTGGCTGATAAAGTCATCAACCTTCGTATTTTTGAAGACGAGGAAGGGAAGATGAATCATTCCCTTCTAGACGTGGGCAAAGACATCTTGTCGATCTCTCAATTCACCTTGTACGGTGATTGTAAAAAAGGGCGTCGCCCGAACTTCATGAATGCAGCGAAGCCTGATATTGCAAACGAACGCTATGAGTATTTTAATCAAGTGTTACGTGATAAAGGTATTCATGTTGAAACAGGAACCTTTGGGGCGATGATGGACGTATCACTAATCAATGACGGACCAGTCACACTGATAGTTGAATCAAAATAAGAAAAGTGGAACCGACTGTTTTGGCATGCGGTAAAATAAGGGGAGCAATAGGAAGTCGCCCTTTGACTTCATTTGATTCACCGTTTTTACCCGCAGGGCAAGAAGGTGAAACAAGACAAGAAAAGTGGAACCACCTGATTTTGTGAAATGTAAAAACAAAATCATCATTCCTTGAAAGTTTTTAATGAAATTGGGTCATGCTAGAAGTAGATAAAATGAGGAAGGACGATTTTATATGCGCTCTAGCATGCGGCAATTATCACTGCATCAACAGTCAGACCAAATGTTTCATGTTGATTTTCATAGCTTTGTTGAGAAAGAACAGGCTAATTCAAATCTAGAACTGGCTTCAGAATTTGGGTTGTCTTTACGCGATGTTCGCACATTAAAGCAAAAGCTAGGTCGAAATTAGCCTATTGACAGAGATGAGTTTCATTCGTATAGTAGTAAACAAACCAATTACAAATTTACATTATTCCGGTGACGGGGCATAGTAATCAAGGTAGCAAGTTAATCAGAGAGGAGAGGTCGTGGCTGAGAGCCCTCCAAATTTGTCTTGATGAATGAACACCTTTGAGGATCTTCTCTGAACATGTATATAAGTAGGAGATGACGTATACAGGCGTTAACTGTTGAAAAGTGGAAGTCGTAATTTAGGCTTCAATTAGGGTGGCACCACGGGTATATAACTCTCGTCCCTGATGTATTAAACATCAGAGGCGGGAGTTTTTTGTGTGGATAAAAGACCGAGTAAACAAGCAGGAGGAACAGTGATGAGCATTCAAATCCCACGCGGTACACAAGATTTATTACCAGGTGAAATTGAAATCTGGCAATACATTGAACAAAAATCAAAAGAAATATGCAGTCGTTACAATTACAAAGAAATTCGCACTCCTATTTTTGAGCATACAGAAGTGTTCGCGCGTGGCGTAGGGGAAACAACGGATATCGTCCAAAAGGAAATGTACACATTCACTGATCGCGGTGAAAGAAGCTTAACGCTACGTCCTGAAGGAACGGCTGGTGTTGTGCGTTCATTCGTTGGAAATAAACTATATGGTGAAGCAAGTCAACCGACAAAGCTTTTCTATACAGGACCCATGTTCCGTTATGAGCGTCCTCAAGCAGGTCGCATGCGTCAATTCGTTCAATTTGGCGTTGAGGCATTGGGCAGTAAAGACCCAGCCATTGATGCAGAAGTGTTGGCTTTAGTAATGAGCATTTATTATGAGCTTGGCTTAACTGATATCAAGCTTGTCTTAAATAGTTTAGGTGATAAAGAAAGCCGAGATGCACACAGAGAGGCGCTTATTAATCACTTTAAACCAAGCATCAGTGAGTTTTGCTCTGATTGCCAAAATCGCTTAGAGAAGAATCCACTGCGTATTCTTGATTGTAAAAAAGATCGTGAGCATCCATTAATGGCTACAGCTCCTTCGATTCATGATTACTACACAGAAGAATCAGCGATTTATTTCGAACAAGTAAAGGCACATCTTGATCAGATGGGCTTACCATATGTCATTGATCCAACATTAGTGCGTGGACTTGATTATTATAACCACACTGCATTTGAAGTAATGGCAGAAGGTGAAGGCTTTGGGGCGATCACGACATTATGTGGAGGCGGACGCTACAATGGGCTTGTACAAGAATTTGGAGGACCTGAGACACCAGGAATTGGATTTGCCTTTAGTATTGAGCGATTAATCATGGCACTAAAAGCTCAAGGGAAAGTGCCTGATTTCGGTAATCAACTGGATTGCTTTGTGGTCACTTTAGGTGATGCTGCAAAAGAGAAATCTGTTGAACTTCTTTACCAATTACGTCAAGCAGGCATTCGTTGTGATAAAGATTATTTAGATAAAAAGATGAAAGCCCAATTCAAGGCAGCAGATCGATTGAACGTACGCTATACAGCCATTCTTGGTGATAATGAACTTGCTGAGAATCGTATAAATGTTAAGAACATGGAAACAGGTGAGCAAGTCGAGGTTGCACTTGATACCTTTATCACATATATGAAAGAGCAAGTTGAGGGAGGCAAATAAGATGATAGGTAGAACGCATCATTGTGGAGAGTTAAGAGAAGAGCATGTAGGTGAAGTGGTACAACTAAAAGGATGGGTGCAAAAGCGTCGTGATCTTGGAAATGTCATTTTCCTTGATTTCCGTGACCGTTCTGGTATTGTTCAGGTTGTATTTAGCCCCGAGGTAAACAAAGAAGCATTAGAAATAGCTGAGCGTGTTCGTAATGAATATGTTCTAGAGATAGAAGGATCAGTTGTAGCCCGTGAGGAACGTACAGTAAATGATAAACTTCCTACAGGTAACATTGAGATTCATGTAACAAAGGTTGGAGTTCTAAATGCTTCAAAATCACTTCCGTTCCAAATTGAAGCAGATACGGATGCTTCTGAGGATGTTCGTCTACGTTACCGTTACTTAGACTTGCGTCGTCCTGATATGCAAGAAACATTTAAGCTGCGCCATAAAACGACGAAACTAATTCGTAACTTCTTAGATGATGAAGCATTCCTTGAGATTGAAACACCAATGCTGACAAAGAGTACACCAGAAGGAGCACGTGATTATCTTGTTCCAAGTCGTGTGCATCACGGTGAGTTTTATGCACTGCCGCAATCACCACAAATCTTTAAGCAGCTTTTGATGGTGTCAGGCTTTGAGCGTTACTATCAAGTCGTTCGTTGTTTCCGTGATGAGGATTTACGTGCGGATCGTCAACCAGAATTTACTCAAATTGATATTGAGACATCGTTCATGGATAAAGAAGACTTGCTTTCAATGACTGAGAAAATGATGGCAAAAGTAATGAAAGAAACAAAAGGCATCGATATTTCTCTTCCGATGCAACGCCTCACTTATGATGAAGCAATGAATCGTTACGGTTCAGATAAGCCAGATACTCGTTTTGAAATGGAACTTGTTGAGCTTTCTGAGGTTGTAGCTGACTCTAGCTTTAAAGTATTTACTAGTGCAATCAACAGCGGTGGCATTGTAAAAGGGTTAAACTTAAAAGGTGGAGCAAGTAAAATGTCTCGTAAAGAGATTGATGCTTTAACTGAGGTTGTGAAGCCTTATGGTGCGAAGGGTCTTGCTTGGTTGAAAGTAGAAGCTGAAGGTCTTAAAGGTCCTGTGGCTAAATTTTTTGAAGGCGAGCAAGCAGAGAGTTTACTTGAAGCAATGAACGGTGAAGAAGGAGACTTATTATTCTTTGCAGCTGATAAAAAACAAGTTGTATTCGATAGCTTAGGTGCTCTTCGTCTGAAGTTTGGTAAAGATTTTGACTTGATTAACAAGGATGCATATAACTTCCTATGGGTGGTTGATTTCCCACTCGTTGAGTATGATGAAGATGCAAAACGTTTTGTCGCTCTGCATCATCCATTCACAAGTCCGAAGAAAGAAGATCGTGATCTTCTTGCAACGGATCCAGCAGCTGTCCGAGCTGAAGCCTATGATCTTGTTTTAAATGGCTATGAGCTTGGTGGTGGATCACAACGTATTTACGAGCGTGAGATCCAAGAGCATATGTTCAGAGCACTTGGTTTCACAGAAGAAGAAGCAAAAGAACAATTTGGCTTCTTACTTGAAGCATTTGAATACGGTACACCTCCACATGGCGGTATTGCGCTTGGACTTGACCGTTTGATTATGCTACTTGCAGGTCGCACAAACTTACGTGACACGATCGCATTCCCGAAAACAGCAAGTGCAAGCTGCTTGTTAACCAATGCACCAAGTGAAGTAAGTCTAGATCAATTAATTGATTTAAACTTATCTGTCATTGGAAAGAAGTCTGATAAAGTAAAAGCTTAATAAATAGATCCCCGCTAGAGCGCATCCCGCGCAAGCGGGGTTTTTTAGAATGTGGCAATCGCATTAAGTTTTCGCACAAACGAAAAAAAACATTGACTCTTCGATTCGTGATGCGTATAATCAGTTTTAATAGAAAATTCGAAACAATATGAGATAGAGATCTCATCCTTATCAAGAGTGGTGGAGGGACTGACCCTATGAAACCCGGCAACCGGTTTGTATGCCATACAAACAAAGGTGCTACGTTCAGCAGAATGTATTCATTCTGGTAGATAAGGGAAGGCAGAAAAACCTTTCCTTAGTGAAAGGTTTTTTTGTGTTTAATTCTTGATATAAAGCTAAGACGAGATAGATAAGAGGCGAGGAGAGAGAGAGTTATGTTAAAAGTAGCGATTCTTGGATTTGGTACAGTAGGTGGAAGCGTATATGAACGGCTAGAAAAAAGCCGTAAAACCATTGAAAAGCAAATAGATGAGCCGTTTCAAATCACAGCCATTTTGGTAAAAGACCGTCAAAAAGATCGTGCCAACCTTAAGGATGTCTTCATCACGACAGAGTGGGAACAGTTTAAAGCTCATCAAAAGTACGATATCGTCTTTGAAGCGATTGGAGGGATTGAACCAGCCTTTACGTACACTCACTATTTTCTCGATCAAGGAATTCCCGTTATCTCTGCAAATAAAAAGCTTGTTGCGAAAAAAGGTGAAGAACTTGAAAAAGTAGCGACTTCAGGTGGAGCTTTTTATGGTTACGAAGCGGCTGTGGCGGGAGCTGTTCCGATTGTAAATGCTCTTCGTGGAACACTTGCAACGACAGCCATTAATCAAGTAAGAGGGATTTTAAATGGAACGACCAATTATATGTTGACGGAAATGATTCAAAAAGGACGCAGTTTTGCGGATGTGTTACTTGAAGCCCAGCAGTTAGGTTATGCTGAAAGTGATCCTACTGATGACATTGAAAGCTTTGATGCATGGTATAAATTAATCATCTTAAGCCGGCTCTGTTTTGGGAAATGGGCTGACCCTGAGCAGATCAGTCGTTTTGGAGTGAGTGAGATTGAAAATTGGCATGTAGAGGTGGCAAGTGATATCGGCTGCCAAGTTAAATTAGTAGGAGATGCGAGGCTTGAAGAGGGAGAGATTAAAGGCATTGTATCGCCGGCATTTGTTGTGAATGACGAACTATTAGCTTCCATTAATGGCGTTACAAATGGGGTGGTTATTTACGGCGAAGATATTCATGAATTAGCTTTTGTTGGGCCTGGGGCTGGAGGAGCTGCTACCGCTAATAGTATGGTGGAAGATTATCTTTTTCAAAAACGCTACAAAGGAGATCGAGTCGTTATAGCAGAAAGTGATTCAAAAGAGAGTGCTAGTTATGATGTGGTGTTTGTCAATCAAGCAAGCTACGGAGAATGCTTGCACTGGGCTGAGGCACATTCGGTCAACATCATTGAATCCATTCCTCATGCAGAGGGAGAAGCATGGATTGTGAAGGATGCTGCAGTCGATTACCTCCATCAGCCTGTTTATCAATTATGTGGTGACCTCAATCAAGTGAAAAGTCGTCAACATAGTAAGGTGCTCTAATCACATTAGGGTTTAATGAGATTTCGATACGCTTCAATGAGAGCAGTAGGTTCTTCTTTAATATAATAAGTCCTTACTCCGCGGCTTGTATGAAGATACAAGAAGCCCATCGCATTTTTTTCAGGTTTCTTACGATATGAAATATCAAATATAGATTGAATAGGGTAATGATCATCTTTTACTGTTAACTGATCTGGAAAAAGCATCATATCATACGAGGTTTCAACAATTCTCTTTTCAGTCCAACCAATTTCTTGACTGATTTCGATACAACGTTGGGTGGCAAGTGCTTTTTTCATAACTAGATGAAGCCTCCTAAATAAGTTTATATCTACCGTACCACAGGAATAAAAAAAGAACAAAAAAATAAATAACAGAAAATTTAGATAAAACACTTGCATGTCGTTTTTGGTCATGTTATATTTAGTTCAACAGATAAGAATCCTACGTTGTACGTAAAAACTGAGTGTTTTGAGCCAACACTTTTGAAAAGGGAGCAAGTAGTTGTTTGTTGGATTACAGGCCTTTGTGTACTCTTGGAAGGAAGTAAGATAATAAGCACTGTGCACCCACCTGTGAGAGCAGGTTCAAAGCGTAAGTCAAATACGGCATAGTTGGGATTCTTATCCTACATAACTGGGAAAAGAAGCTAAATTGTTCAATAGAACAATTTAGCTTCTTTTTGTGACGAAACGCCTTAGACTTTTTCATCATGCTGTGATATATTCAAATCCGACAATAGATAGCTTTTTAGTATGCTACTAAAAGGGTATACTAGCTGGTAAATAAACCTTTTGCTTGGAAGGAGAAACGATACATGTTACATCAATTTTCACGAAATGAATTAGCTATTGGTCATGATGGATTAGACCAATTAAAAAATAGCACAGTAGCGGTACTAGGTATTGGGGGAGTTGGCTCTTTTTCAGCTGAAGCACTTGCACGATCTGGTGTTGGCCGTCTTGTATTAGTTGATAAGGATGATGTAGATATTACTAATGTCAACCGTCAAATTCATGCTTTGCTTTCTACTGTAGGACGCGAGAAAGTAGAGTTAATGAAAGAACGGATTGCAGATATAAATCCTGATTGTGAAGTTATTGCTCTAAAAATGTTTTATACAGAAGAGACCTATGAACAGTTCTTCAGCTATGGACTTGACTATGTTGTTGATGCAAGTGATACGATCTCTTATAAAATTCACCTGATGAAACAATGCTTAGAGCGTAAAATCCCTATTATCTCAAGTATGGGTGCTGCTAATAAGATGGATCCTACTCGCCTTCGTATTACGGATATTTCTAAGACAAGCTATGATCCTATGGCAAAAGTGATTCGCACAAAGCTACGTAAGGATGGCATTCATAAAGGAATCGAAGTTGTCTTCTCTGATGAACAGCCTATTAAAATACGAGAAGATATCCGTAAAGAAATTGTTCCACAAAAAGCTGAAGAAGGTCCGATTCGTAAGGCGAAGATGCCACCTTCTTCAAATGCATTCGTTCCATCTGTTGCTGGCTTAATTATGGCTGGTCACGTTATCACGAAATTATTAGATGGCATTGAAATCAATCGTTAATCAATAAAAAAAACATGCTCCCACTCATTGGAAGCATGTTTTTCTCTATTTTGCGAGCTTTTCTAAATTTCCATTCTTGTCCATTTTAAAGGAGGCACTAGAGAGCGCTTCTTCATCTTCTAAGATTGCCATTCTTCGTGCTCTATTCATGATTTGAATGAGAGACTGGTAATCTTCTTCAATGATCGAGCTATCTTGTTTAAGCTTTTGAATTTCTCCTTCAAGCTCACGATTACGGTTAATGAGCTCTAAATTTGTCTTAATCAAAGCTGCATTTTCCTCTTCTAGAGAAGATGAGTCTGACTCGAGCGAAAGATTTTGTAAATAATGAATCACCGAATCTAGTGACATCTCTTTTGGTGCTGGTTGTAGTGATGGTTGTACATTTATGGTTGGTGGTGGACTCCACACTGGCTTTCGTTGAGTGAAATAGGAATAAGACATCGCGCGCTTTCTTTCTTTCCGTTCTTTTTTTGCTTCAGCAATTTGTCTTACATAGCGTTGTCTAACGACAGCATTCCATCTAAATCCACAAGCAGCAGACGTACGATTCAATTCATCTCCAACTTCTTCAAACGCCTGCAGTTGTGTGCTGCCTTCGCAAATATGTTTAATCACCGTTTCAGCCAGTAATACATCATCTTCATGAGACCAAGCATCTTGTCTAACTTTCATTCTGTTCAACTCCTAATCCATAAATAGTTTTTGTTACTAGCTACTATGGTCAGAATAAGAAAGGTTTATACAAGGCTCATAGAAAAATATGGAGATACCCTTCGATCTTTTTAAAAAAGAAAGCCTAATCATTATGAAAAAGTATGAAAGAACCTTTTTTTATATGGGGGAAACGTGTAAGATATAGAAGGTAAAATTATTTGTTAGTTTTCGACAAAATTCGAGGGGTACAAAATGGTAAAAACCTTACGAGCAAAATTATTGTTCTTCTTCTTTTTTGCGACGTTACTGCCTTTATTATTTGTAGGCTATATTACATTTCAGTCGCAAAAAATCGATATGAATGAACAGCTTCATCAAACGATGTATACAATGACTGATAACTTCGCTGTTTCTATAGAGGATATTGTAAATGAACGAATGAAAGATGTTATTATTCTAGCAAACAATCCAACGCTTCGAGATTCGGAGCAATCAAGAGAGTTGATTCGTGAAGAATTGCGATTATTTGTGAATGCACACTCGGTATATTACGGGGCTATTTTTGTGAATACAGAAGGAATTGTCACTGTAGACCTGGATAATACCATTGTAGGAACGGATGTTAATGATCGCTCTTGGTATCAAGAGACGATTTCAGGAAATGGCATTTATTTTTCTGATATTTTTTATTCAGATGTGATTAATCAGCCTGCGCTTGTCTTAGCACATGAAGTAAAAGGGAGTGAAGGAGAGACACTGGGTGTGGTCTCCGCCATTTTTGATGTGAACTTTTTATGGGAGCGTTTGGCTCACTTTGGTAAGCAACAAAAAAGTCATGGATTAGATGGGTATGCTTTTTTAGTAAATGATCAAGGAAATCTCATTGCACATCCAAATGAGAACTTAATCCTTTCATATAACTATTTGGAGCAAAATGAATTAACAAGTGAGGCCTTATTAAGCTTGGTCCAAAACCGAAACTTATTTCATAGTAAGAGCAACGATATGATTCAAACCTTTGCAAGAGTCGCTAAAGCTCAAGGATTTGATAACGAATGGTATGTTGGGGTCTCTGTACCAAAGGATCGTATTAATTCTCCGGTACATGAGCTCATTATAAAATACTTGATCTTATTTGGTTGTGTGCTTCTTATTACATCCTTTGCCGTATTAAAGTTGTCATCTTATATCGTTAAGCCGCTTCAGCGACTAGTATTTGCTACAAGTGATTTTGCATTTGGCAAAAAAGTCTACCCTCTTGCACCTGATGCTTATCATGAGGTTGATACGTTAACTAGAACATTTAATATGATGACAAGACGCTTAGTGGAAAGAGAGAAAAGCCACCGTAAGTCTACGCTCATATTAGAAACAACGGATAATGGTGTGCTTGCTTTTCAACAAAGTAGTCAGCGCGTTACAACGTTTAATAGGCAGTGTGAGCAGTTGTTTGTGCTTGAAAAAGAGCAAGTCATTGGATCAACACTTGATCAAGTGATTGAAACGAATAAAGCATTTGAACAATTTATTGAAAGCTCGAAGCTAGCTGATGTGCTGCATAATAAAGATTTTAATAAAAAGTATGAATTTGAGTTTTATTATAATGGTCAAAAACGAATCTTCTTTGCAAGTGTCTCAACTTTGCCGAAGCTTAATAACGAAGATGAATTAGAAGATGTTTTATTGATTTTCATAGATATTACAGATAAACGCAAAATGGAACAAGAGCTAGTGCGCTCAGAAAAGCTCCAACTAGTTGGTCAACTAGCAGCAGGTTTCGCTCATGAAATTCGTAACCCGCTTACAACCATTCGGGGATTCATGCAAATTTTCCATCAATCAGATGCGACAAAGGGTGAGCATAAAGTTCATTACGATGTGATCATCAAAGAGATTGACCGAGTGAATTCGATTATTGATGAACTGCTGCAGATGGCTAATCCGAAATCGATCACGACCAAAGCAGAAACGAATATCGGGGAACTTTTAACTGATATTTATACATTGTATAAACCAGAAGCAACGGAAAAAGAGATCGCAATGAAGTTGCATCTAGAGCCATTGCCAACGGTGTATCTTGATCGGAGTAAGCTTCATCAAGTCGTCATGAATCTAGTCAAAAATGGACTTGAAGCGATGGATGGAAGTGGAAAGTTAATTCTTAATGCTACTGAAAATAGTGAAAGAGAAACGATTGAAATCTCCATTGAAGATACGGGTGTTGGAATGGATGAGAAAACAGTTGAGATGCTTGGAACACCATTCTTTACAACGAAAGAAACAGGAACAGGTTTAGGGTTGATGACCTCATTCCGTATTGTTGAAGAACTCGGTGGAGAGATATCTGTGAGTAGTATTGAGGGAGTCGGTACAACATTCACTATTCAATTACCCCTATATGAAGTAAAGATGTATCAATAAAAGACTGGCTGCAACATGCAGCCAGTCTTTCTTTTAACGTTGATCCAGTTTGGTATAAATATCAGCTAATGCTTGTTCGAACTTGCCCGTTCGTTTTGGTTCAAAATAGCGGGCTTTTTTTATTTTGTCGGGGAGGTATTGCTGTTTTACCCAGCCATGCTCAAAATTATGTGGATATTGATACTCTACGCCTCTACCCAGTTGTTGTGCCCCTTTGTAATGGGCATCTTTCAAGTGTTTAGGAACATCACCAACCGCTCCTTGGCGAATATCAGTAAGTGCGGCATCGATTGCCTTATATGCAGAATTCGATTTGGGGGAAAGACATAACTCAACGACAGCATTTGCAAGTGGAATCCTAGCCTCTGGCATCCCAAGTCGTTCAGCAGCCTCTATTGCCGCAAGTGTTCTTGCACCGGCTTGAGGATTAGCGAGGCCGATATCTTCATAGGAGATGACTAGAAGCCGTCTCGCGATACTTGTGAGGTCTCCTGCTTCAAGCAACCTTGCTAAATAATGAAGTCCAGCATTCACATCACTTCCCCGAATCGATTTCTGGAAAGCGGATAACACATCATAATGGGCATCGCCATCTTTATCATGATGAAAGCTTTTCTTTTGGATACACGATTCAGCGGTTTTGAGAGGGATTTTTTTAATACTCTCCTCGTTTGCAAATGTAGATTTAACGGCTAGCTCTAATGCATTTAGGGCAGAGCGTACATCTCCCCCACACATATGAGCGAGGTGAGTGAGTGCCTCATCTGTGATCTCAATTTTTTCTTTACCAAACCCTACTTCCTGATCGTCTATTGCACGTGTTAAGGCAACTTTTATGTCCTCAGGCGTTAAAGGCTCGAGCTCAAATATTTGACAGCGACTACGAATCGCTGGATTAATAGAATGATAAGGATTAGAGGTAGTGGCTCCAATTAAGATGATCAAGCCTTTTTCTAGATGAGGCAGAAGGAAATCTTGTTTTGCCTTATCGAGCCTGTGAACCTCATCTAAGATCACGATCAGCTGACCGTGCATTTTTGCTTCAGCAACAGCTACTTCCATATCTTTTTTATTATGAACAACTGCATTTAGCAATTTAAAAGGAGTATCTGTACTCCCTGCTATGGCTGTAGCAATTGATGTCTTGCCGATACCAGGCGGCCCGTATAAGATCATGGATGAAAGTTGACCAACGTCTACCATTCGACGAAGGAGCATTCCTTCCCCAACGAGATGTGTTTGACCGATTATATCTTCCATTTTTTTAGGGCGCATTCGATATGCAAGAGGTTCTTTTTTCATCTAATCATCTCCATTGCACGCAACATTTCTTACTAGTGTAGCGGAATGATTGTAAAAAGCCAATGAAACCGATCGGCAAGTAGATTAGACACCAATCTACTCGGAATTCATGCTATAATGACAAAGAATTAGCAGGAGAGAAGGGGTAACCTTTGAGCGGAGTCGAGAAAAGTAGAAAGCCAAGTAAGCTTTTTGTACGTTGGGCGGTATTTATGATTGGTCTAATCATCATGTCGTTTGGAATTTCGATGATGATTCGGGCTGATTTAGGAAGTGCACCGTGGGATGTCTTGCACATTGGATTAACGATGCAACTAGGATTAACAGTTGGCTCATGGTCGATCATCATGGGTTTTATTATTATTGGTCTTACAAGCTCACTAACAAAAAAATGGCCACAATTTGGCGCTTTCATTAATATGGTGTTAGTCGGTGTTTTCATTGATATCTTTTTGTGGATTTTACCATCACCTGAAGGTTTCTTGTTAAAACTGGCTATGCTAGTAATAGGAATTATAGTGATTGGGTACGGGATTGGCTTATACATTGCGCCACGTCTTGGAGCAGGACCACGTGATAGCTTGATGCTTGCTCTTACAATGCGCACAGGCTGGAAGGTACAATGGGTTCGAAGTTCCATGGAAGTGATTGTACTCTCATTTGGGTGGTTACTCGGTGGGCCTGTTTTTATAGGAACATTATTATTTTGTTTTGGCATTGGATCAGTAGTAGGGTTTACGATGCCACAATGTCAGCGAATCGTCGATATTTTGATAGAAAGAGGGTCAAGAAATGAAAATTTCAACCAAGGGACGCTACGGACTCACCATCATGATGGCATTAGCTAAAAAATCAGGCGAAGGTCCGGTTTCATTAAAGTCAATAGCAAAGGAATATAACTTATCTGAGCATTATCTTGAGCAGCTTATTTCACCGCTTCGAAATGCAATGTTAGTGAAGAGTGTACGTGGGGCGTATGGCGGCTATATGCTTTCAAAGGATGCAAAAGAGATTACAGCCGGAGACATTATTCGCGTGCTAGAAGGGCCGATTAGTCCTGTTGAGGTCATGGATGATGAGGAGCCAGCAAAACGTGATCTATGGATTAAAATTCGTGATGCAGTAAAAGATGTACTTGATAACACGACATTGGATGATCTTGCGAATTATGAAGGCAAAGGCAAACAAGAATATTATATGTTCTACATTTAACAAATAAAGAAGGTGATCAACGATGGAGTCTATCTATCTTGACCATGCAGCAACGTCGCCTATCGACCCTCGTGTGGTTGATGCGATGTTGCCGTATTATTATGAGCATTTTGGAAATCCGTCAAGCATTCATCATATCGGACGTGCTGCACGTCAAGCAGTTGATGAAGCCCGCCAAACAATGGCTGAACTTCTTCATACTAAGGCGAATCAGCTTACGATTACGAGTGGAGGAACGGAAGCTGATAATATGGCGATCCTAGGCTATGCTACTGGACATGAAGCTAAAGGAAAACATATTATTACAACAATGATCGAGCATCATGCGGTCGGACACGCTTGCAAGGAATTAGAGCAACGTGGTTTTGAAGTGACGTATTTACCAGTTGATGAGGCAGGGAAAGTTCATCCGGAAGCAGTTGAGAGTGCGCTGCGTGAGGATACGATTCTTGTAACGATTATGTATGGAAACAATGAAGTAGGAACGATTCAGCCGATAGTTGAAATTGGTGAATTGTTACATGATCATCAAGCAGTGTTTCATACAGATGCGGTTCAAGCTTGCGGTTCTGTGGAATTACAGCTTGATGAACTACCTGTAGATATGGTGTCCTTATCCGCTCACAAAATCAATGGTCCAAAAGGAATTGGCCTTTTATATACGAAAAAAGGGATCACCCTAAAACCGTTATTATTTGGGGGAGAACAAGAGCGTAAGCGAAGAGCTGGTACGGAAAATGTAGCAGCTATTGTTGGCTTTAGTAAAGCGTTGGAACTAACGCTAGAAACTGCCAGTGAAAAACGTGAGCGTTATCTTCGCTATTCACGAGTCTTTTTTGATACATTTACAAACATGAATATAAACTTTGTGATTAATGGAGACCAAAATGATCGGTTGCCGCATATTTTAAATGTGAGTTTTCCAGGAATTCAAGTAGAGGCACTACTCGTTGCCCTTGATATGGCAAAGATTGCAGCCTCAAGTGGTTCCGCATGTACAGCAGGTTCACTTGAGCCATCTCATGTGTTGCAGGCTATGTACCGGGAGAAAGGTCAGGAGCGAGTCAACTCCGCTGTGCGTTTTAGCTTCGGTATAACCAACACAGACGAAGAAATAGACTATGCTGCAAACGAAATAGCGAAAATTGTGAAGAGGCTTCAAGATCAACAAGCATTCATAAGCTAGGAGCATTAGGTGGTGGAAAAGATGAAGAAAAGACCAGAAGATACAAAGGTCGTTGTCGGGATGAGTGGTGGAGTTGATTCATCTGTGACAGCTCTTGTTTTAAAAGAACAAGGCTATGATGTAATCGGGATCTTCATGAAAAACTGGGATGATACAGATGAAAGTGGTTTCTGTACAGCTACAGAGGATTATGAGGATGTAATCCGTGTATGTAATCAAATTGGCATTCCATATTATGCCGTTAATTTTGAAAAGCAATATTGGGATAAAGTGTTCACTTATTTCCTTGAAGAATATAAAGCAGGTCGCACGCCAAACCCAGATGTGATGTGTAACAAAGAAATTAAGTTTAAGGCATTTTTAAATCATGCGATGGCTCTAGGTGCTGATTATGTTGCAACGGGGCATTACGCACGTGTTGAAGAAGTAGATGGTGAATTCAAATTGTTACGCGGAATCGATAATAATAAGGATCAAACCTACTTTCTCAATGCCTTATCTCAGCAGCAACTTTCGAAAACGATGTTTCCAATTGGCCATATGCCGAAAAAAGAAGTCCGAGAAAAGGCACTCGCAGCCGATCTTGCTACGGCAAAGAAAAAAGATAGCACAGGTATCTGCTTCATTGGGGAGCGTAACTTTAAAGACTTTCTCAGTGAGTTTTTACCAGCGCAACCAGGTGAGATGCAGACGCTTGATGGCGAAGTGAAAGGCAAGCATGACGGGTTAATGTATTACACATTGGGCCAACGTCAAGGTCTTGGAATTGGTGGAGCTGGAGAGCCTTGGTTTGTTATTGATAAAGACCTTGAGCGTAATGTATTACTAGTTGGACAAGGGTTCCATCATAAAGGCCTTTATTCAGAAGGGCTAGAGGCGATTAAGATGAATTGGATTTCATCGAATCACCCGACTGGAGAATTTCGTTGTACTGCTAAATTCCGTTACCGTCAAGAAGACCAAGGGGTTACGGTTATTCCTAAAAGTGATGGAAGCGTCCTTGTGAAGTTTGACGAGCCAGAACGTGCCATCACTCCAGGACAAGCAGTTGTCTTTTATGATGGAGACGTCTGCATGGGCGGGGGAACGATCGATCGCGTGATTAAAAAGTGGGAAAATGCCTAATTGGTATTTTCCCTTTTTCTCTGTGTGTAAGAGTGAGATAATAAATGCAATGAAAAGGTATGGAGAGGACGTGCAAGCATGAGTTGGAATGAAAAAGGAATTGCCTATATGAATGAGCAAAATTATGAGGAGGCAGCTAAAGCTTTTAATGCAGCAATTGAAGAAAACCCCAAAGACGCTACAGCGTTTATTAATTTTGGCAATTTACTCGGAGCAGTCGATGAGAATGAGCGAGCGCTAATTTTCTTTGATAAAGCGATTGCTCTTGATGAAGAGGCGGGTACCGCTTACTACGGAGCAGGGACGATTTATTTTAAGCAGGATCAATTTGAAGAAGCGGCGAAAATGTTTAAGCAAGCACTTGTTCATAAGCTAGAAGAAGCGGATGTGTTTTTTATGCTTGGTATGAGTTATTACCAGCTTGGAGCCCTTCCACACGCAATGGCTAATTTTAAACGGGCAGTAGAGCTAAATGATGCAGATATTGATGCTCGCTTCCAATATGGATTATGCTTGGCACAAACTGAACAAATTGATGAAGCTGTAAACGAACTTGAACGAGTTGTAGAAGATGCGCCTAATCATGCGGATGCGTATTTTAATCTTGGCGTAGCGTATGCATACAAAGAAGAAGCAAAAAAAGCGCTTGGGGCGTTTGAAGAGGCATTACGTATCCAACCAGATCATGCACTTGCAGCAAATGGTAAGAAGACGGTTGAACAAGCCTTGCAATAAGGGTGATAAATGATGACGGATGAACAGCTAACTCTTGCAGAAGAGAATGGAATCGAGCGAGGCTATATTAAAGGTGAGGTATTGCACCTTGTATTTCGTAATGAAGAAAATGCGTATACAGTTGCCCTAGTACGTGTCGATGAGACAAATGAGGAATTAAAAGATAAAAAAATAGCTGTAGTAGGGATCCTCCCTCAGCTAGATGTAGCAGAGACCTTTTTATTTTTTGGAACCGTAACAGAGCACCCTCGATTTGGAAAGCAGTACCAAATTGATCAATTCAGACGTGACCTGCCACAAACAAAAAGTGGGATTATTCTATATTTAGCAAGTGATCGTTTTCCTGGGATCGGCAAAAAAACAGCTGAAGCCATTGTTGATACATTAGGAGAGCGAGCGATTACACGGATCGTAGAGGATCGTGCTGTTTTAAAAGTGGTACCAAAGCTCTCAAAAGAAAAAGCGGATCAATTGTATCAACAGCTTGTTGACCAACAAGGGGTCGAGCAAGTGTTGATGACGCTCTCTAAGCATGGTTTCGGTCTGGAGCTTTCAATGAAAGTATATCAAGCGTATGGGTTTCAGGCACTGGATATCATCCAAACAAACCCGTATCAATTAATCGCTGATGTCGAAGGGATCGGCTTTCGTAAAGCGGATCTACTCGGCGCTGCAATTGGATTAACTGGTAGTCATCCAGAACGAATTCGAGCGGGGCTTTTATTTGTGGTACAAGAATTGTGTTTACAAGACGGCCATGTGTTTTTGGACAAGGATTCGCTTATTCCCCATGTGAGAAGCCTATTGTCCTCTCCTGGAGATGTCATTACTGCTGAAGAAATTGAGCATGAGCTTCTTTCAATGGAAGAGGATGACGCACTTGTAATAGAAGACAATCGCGTCTATGTAAAGTCATTGTATTTTGCTGAAAAAGGAATCGTCTCGAGTGTTCGGCGTCTAGCAGCTACTGAGGTAAAAGATGAATTTCCTGAATCGGAGTTTCTTAAAACGTTGGGTCAGCTTGAAGAAGAGCTGAAAATTGAATATGCGCCTCAGCAAAAAGAAGCCATTCAAACAGCTCTTTCTTCTCCGTTTATGCTATTAACAGGAGGACCTGGAACTGGGAAAACAACAGTTATTAAAGGGATTGTTGAAACATATGCCAGGTTAAATGGACTATCCCTTGATCCTAGAGCTTATTCAAAGTCTAATCCTTTTCCGATTCTGTTAGTAGCTCCGACAGGTCGAGCAGCGAAACGAATGAGTGAGGCCACCGAGCTCCCAGCTGTCACAATTCATCGTTTACTCGGTTGGAAAGGGGGAAATGGAGGCTTTGAAAAAGGAGAGCATGAGCAGCTTGAAGGAGAATTGATCATTGTTGATGAGGTATCAATGGTAGATATTTGGCTCGCAAATCAACTATTAAAAGCGATTCCTAAAGGCATGCAGATTGTTTTTGTTGGAGACCAAGATCAATTGCCATCGGTAGGTCCTGGCCAAGTATTAAAGGATTTTCTCGATTCAGAGGTCGTACCAACCGTTCCGTTAACCGCTATCTATCGCCAAAAAGAAGGCTCCTCGATCATCGAGCTTGCCCATGACATGAAACAAGGGAAAATGCCAAACGATTTACCTGAAGCAAAGGCTGACCGCCGTTTCTTTCCTTGTACAAATGATCATGTCCAACATGTAGTCACTCAAATTTGTGAAAATGCGATGAAAAAAGGCTATTTGGCAAGAGACATTCAAGTTTTAGCCCCGATGTATAAAGGTCAAGCTGGAATTACCGAGCTTAATCGGATTTTACAGGAGCTATTTAACCCTAAAACTGAGCAAAAAAGGGAGCTTTTATATGGTGATTTAGCCTATAGAACAGGTGATGTCGTCTTACAGCTTGTCAATAACCCTGATGAGAATGTGTACAACGGCGACCGTGGGGAAATAGTCGCGATTTTTTATGCAAAAGAAAATACCGAAAAACAAGACCAAGTCGTCATTAGTTTTGATGGAACCGAGGTCGTTTATAACAAAAAGGATTTAAATCAAATTACTCACGCATATTGTTGCTCCATTCATAAATCACAAGGAAGTGAATTTCCGATTGTCGTCATGCCAGTCGTTCGGAATTATTCAAGAATGCTTAGACGGAATTTACTTTACACAGGCATCACTCGTGCGAAAAAATTTCTGCTCTTATGTGGAGAATTGAAATCCTTTCATACGGCAGTGACAAGAGAAGATGAATTAATTAGACACTCAATGTTAAAGGATAAGCTTGTCGCTTTAAAAGAAACGCAATCTGACTTTCAAAATGGAAATGGTCGACTAACATAATGAATGAGGTAAGCCACATACTAAGACTGTTCGGAAAGGTGGGGAGTACTTTGCGAACTTTTTCAACCATAGAAGGACTACCTGTGATTGAACAGTCTTCTGGAATAGAGTGTGGTCATGTCCTTGATCTCTTAGTGAATGATCAAGAGCGGGTTGAGGGGTTTGTAGTCGATCGAAAAGGGTGGCTAAATCATCATCTTTTTCTTCCGGTTGAAGCGGTTATGAGTTTTGGTTATGACGGCGTAATGGTGAGGAGTGAAGAAGACCTCTCACGTTACGACAGAAAAGATCACCACTCTCATTCTTTAAAATTGGGGAAGAGACGTCTTCAAGGTCTAGCTTTACTAACCACTGAAGGGGAGAAGGTAGGACTGGTAGAAGATGTATATTTTGAAGAAGAAGTGGGGACAATCGTAGGGTATGAAGTGACCGATGGATTGGTGGCTGACTTAGTAGAAGGTCGAAAGGTGATTAAAGCCAAGGGACCTCTTATTGTTGGCAAGGACAAAGCCATCGTGTCGATTTAAGGAGGCCCTACGTATGCAATGTCCAAACTGTAAATCAAAAGATATCGGTAAAATAGGCACAAACCAATATTATTGCTGGAATTGTTTTGTTGAGATGAGCTTGCTAAAAGGGAAGCTTTCTTTACATCAAGTCGAGGAAGATGGCTCGCTCAGTTCTTTAGATGATTTGTTTGAAGATCAGGATCTGCATGTTGGACTGTAATCCAATATAAAAGGTGGTGTCATCCGATGAGGAAAGCTTTTACGTCTCTACTAGCTGTTGGAGTGGGAGCTGCTGCTTATTCGATGAGTAGTCGCCAAAACAAGCGGAAGTTTGATCAATTCATTCAACCAATTAAAGGGTTGGATATGAATAAGTATTTCAACAACCGAACATGGAAAAAAACGAAGAAACAATTAGCGAAACGTTTCTCGTAGGAAATGCGACAAGCTTGTCTACTTTGTAGGCAGGCTTTTTTGTTTGAACTGATAAACAAACTCAAATTGTACACACTACAAGTAGAGAAGCCCAAGGAGGTGTGTATAGTGGAGAAACGGCTAAATGAGTATAAGTGGATCAACAAGCTCGTGCTTGTGTTATTAGTGCTGCTGATTGTCTTTATGGCAGTTCAATTACTTCCTTTGCTTGAACCGATTTTCAAAGTCATAAAAGCTCTCTTTCTCCCACTTACCTTAGCGGTTCTCTTTACATACTTTCTCCATCCACTTGTTGAAGGATTGCACGATTGGGGTCTGCCACGTTCAATAAGTGTACTAGTTGTTTTTTTAATCCTTCTTTTAACTGTAGGTTTTTTGATTGTATGGGGCGCTCCAGCTTTAGTTGAACAAATACGCCATGCGATGGAAAGGTTGCCTGAACAAATTAGAGCATTAGAGGATTTCATGTTTCAAATTCAAAGTGAGGTCCGAACACTTCCTTCTCCCATTAGAGTTCACATTGAAGAATGGTCCACTCAAGCAGAGCAACTCGGAGCTAGGGCATTGGACCAAACAGAGGCTGTCGCCTTATGGGTGATTCAATCAATGTTTAGTTTGATCGTTATTCCATTCTTAGTATTTTATTTTCTAAAAGATTTTGATCTTGTCCAAAGGGTTGCTTGGTATCTAACGCCGAGAAAATGGAGAGGTAGATTAAAACGTTATGTAGAAGACGTAGACCATACGTTTGGCAGCTATATACGGGGACAGCTTCTTGTTGCGCTTGCAGTAACGATTATTTCTAGCCTGGGCTTTTGGCTTATTGGGGTGCCGTATCCTATTTTATTAGGAATTTTTATGGGAGCGACTGAGATGATTCCTTATTTCGGGGCTTATATTGGAGCTGTACCTGCTGTTGCAGTCGCCTTACTTGAATCTTGGCAACTTGCTCTTATCACTTCAGTTTTTATATTAATTTTACAACAAATTGAAGGTAATGTACTTTCCCCTGTAATTGTAGGAAGGACTTTGCATATGCATCCCATCTTGATCATCCTGGCATTAGTAATTGGGGTTGAGGCAGGTGGTGTCATTGGGTTATTGGTAGCTGTTCCCCTCCTTGCGATTTTAAAAGTCACGTTACTGCATATTCGACTATATTTCATCAGTCATTGACAAGAGTATTACCGCTTTTCTATAATAAGAGACAAATGATCGATTAACGAACACGTTGACGGAATGAAGTACGAATCAGTCCGCACTAAGAGAGGTGACCCCTATGGCTGAGAGGGTTGCTGTGTGAAGGGATTCGGAAAGCTACTCCTGAGTGCAGGCAAAACCCTGCCGTTCGCCGCGTTAAGGCTTCGAGTGATGGATGAATGATCATCCATAATTAGGGTGGCACCGCGTGAATACAACTCTCGTCCCTTCTTTTTGGGATGAGGGTTTTTTTGTATGTAAATAAAAAGGAGATGACGATGATGAAATCACTAACTTCAGCACAAGTACGCCAAATGTATCTTGATTTCTTTAAAGAAAAAGGACATGACATAGAGCCAAGTGCATCACTTGTTCCACATGAGGATCCATCTTTGCTTTGGATTAACAGTGGGGTGGCAACACTTAAGAAATACTTCGACGGCCGTGTCATTCCAAGTAATCCTCGTATTACAAATGCTCAAAAATCAATTCGTACAAACGATATTGAAAATGTAGGAAAAACAGCTCGTCACCATACGTTCTTTGAAATGCTAGGGAACTTCTCAATCGGTGATTATTTTAAAGAAGAAGCAATCGAGTGGGGTTGGGAGTTTTTAACGAGTGAAAAATGGATTGGGTTTGATCCTGAAAAATTATCCGTAACTGTTCACCCTGAAGATAATGAAGCCTATGACTACTGGGCAGAGAAAATTGGCGTTCCAGAAGAGCGTATTATTCGTCTTGAGGGGAACTTCTGGGATATCGGAGAAGGCCCAAGTGGTCCTAATACCGAGATTTTCTATGACCGTGGACCATCTTATGGTAATGATGAGAATGATCCAGAGCTGTACCCAGGTGGAGAAAATGAGCGCTACCTTGAAGTGTGGAACCTTGTGTTTTCACAGTTCAACCATAATCCAGATGGTACATACACGCCACTTCCTAAGAAAAACATTGATACAGGGATGGGTCTTGAGCGTATGGTATCTGTTATTCAAGATACGCCTACAAACTTTGAGACTGATCTATTTATGCCAATTATCCAAGCAACAGAGCAGTTAACACCAGTTAAATACAATGCAGACATAGAAACTGATGTCGCATTTAAGGTCATTGCTGACCATGTTCGTACTGTCACATTTGCTGTTGGAGACGGAGCGCTTCCATCAAATGAAGGTCGTGGCTATGTTCTTCGTCGCCTTCTTCGCCGTGCAGTACGTTATGCAAAATTGATTCAAATTGATCGTCCATTCATGTATGAGCTTGTTCCGGTTGTTGGCGAGATCATGGTTGATTTCTACCCAGAAGTAAAAGAAAAAGTAGACTTCATCCAAAAGGTAATGAAAACAGAGGAAGAGCGTTTCCATGAGACGTTAAACGAAGGCCTTGGTATCTTGGATAAGATCCTGACTGAAGCAAAAGCAAAAGGTGAAGACGTGATTTCTGGGCGTGATGTATTCCGTTTGTATGACACATATGGCTTCCCGGTTGATCTTACGGAAGAATATGTAGAAGAAAAGGGCTTGACGATTGATCGAGCTGGCTTTGAAGTAGAAATGGAACAACAACGTAACCGCGCTCGTGCAGCTCGTCAAGAATCAGGATCGATGCAAGTTCAAGATGAGCTATTAGGTGATATTAATGTGAGTAGCACATTCGTAGGCTATGAGCAGCTATCAACGCAAGGTACTGTGAGCGTATTAATCGCAAATAAAGAACGTGCAAACAGTGTACCAGCAGGTGAGAAGGCTCAATTAATTTTAAGTGAGACACCTTTCTATGCAGAAAGCGGTGGACAAGTAGCCGATACGGGAACGATTGTCGGCGAGGGAGTAGTAGCACGCGTAACAGAAGTAACAAAAGCTCCTAATGGCCAGCATCTTCACACGGTAACAGTTGAAGAGGGAGAGTTAACAGAAGGTGAGACGGTAACAAGTACAGTTGAGGAGACGTCTCGTATTGGGATTGTCAAAAACCATACAGCAACGCACCTATTGCACCAAGCACTTAAAGATGTCCTTGGAACACATGTGAACCAAGCTGGTTCTCTCGTATCAGAAGAACGTCTGCGTTTTGATTTCTCTCATTTTGGTCAAGTAACGAAAGAAGAGCTTACGAAAATTGAAGAAATAGTCAATGAGAAGGTTTGGAATGCAATCTCGGTAAACATTAGTGAGAAAAAGCTTGCTGAAGCAAAAGAAATGGGTGCGATGGCATTATTTGGAGAAAAGTACGGTGAGACGGTTCGTGTCGTACAAGTTGGAGACTACTCTCTTGAGCTTTGTGGTGGTTGCCATGTAGCCAATACAGCAGAGATCGGGCTATTTAAAGTCGTATCTGAATCTGGTATTGGAGCGGGGGTACGTCGTATTGAGGCGGTCACAGGCCAAGGTGCTTATGAATTTATGAACGATCAATTACGCTTACTTTCAAAAGCATCAGATCTAGTGAAAGCGAAAAATGTGAAAGATGTGCCAACTCGTATCGAAGCACTTCAGCAACAAATTCGTGAACTGCAACGTGAAAATGAATCAATCTCTGCAAAATTGGGCAACATGGAAGCTGGAAACCTAATTGACGAAGCAGTAGAAGTAAATGGTGTTCGCGTTCTTGCAAAACAAGTCAATGCTAGTGATATGGACGGTCTCCGTGCGATTGTCGATAAACTAAAACAAGACCTTGATTCAGGTGTGATTGTTCTCGGTGCAGTGTCTGGTGAAAAAGTGAATCTAGTTGCTGGTGTGACAAAAGATTTAATTAGCCAAGGGCATCATGCTGGAAAACTTGTAAAAGAAGTCGCAACACGTTGTGGCGGCGGCGGTGGTGGTCGTCCTGATATGGCACAAGCAGGTGGTAAGAAGCCAGACCAGTTAGCAGAGGCTCTAGCATATGTTCCTGAATTCGTTAAAACAATTTCCTAATTTGAACAATTTCGTGTACAATAGAAGAAGACAACCTTTTTGTATGCATGTAGTCAATAAAGGTAAAGAAAGAGAGAGGTGTTTGTGATGGGCTCTATGGACAAGACAATGCAATTTAACTTTCCTGATGATTCCGTTGACGTTGACGTCCAAGAGGTATTACTTTCGGTATATGAGGCACTTGAGGAAAAAGGGTACAACCCGATCAATCAAATTGTAGGCTATTTACTTTCTGGTGATCCGGCGTACATCCCTCGTCACAAGGATGCTCGTGCACTTATTAGAAAGCTTGAGCGCGATGAACTGATTGAACAGTTAGTGAAGTCTTATTTGTCACAGCACCGTAAGGAGAATGAATGAGAGCTTTAGGACTTGATGTAGGAACCAAAACAGTTGGAATTGCCCTTAGTGATGAATTAGGTTGGACAGCACAAGGTCTTGAAACACTTCGTCGCAACGAGGAAGACCCTGAGGATGATATGCAAAAGATCGCTGCTATTGCCAAAGAACATGAAGTGGGTACAATTGTGATTGGTTTGCCAAAAAACATGAACGGCTCCATAGGACCAAGTGGTGAACGTTCGCAGGAATTTGCAGAATCGCTCAAAAAACATTATGATTGTGAAATGGTGATGTGGGATGAGCGTTTGACAACGGTTGCTGCTGAGCGAATGCTTGTCAGTGCTGATGTGAGTCGTAAGAAACGTAAAAAAGTTATTGATAAAATGGCTGCTGTGATGATTCTTCAAGGGTATCTTGATCGAAAAAGCATGTAGCATGAATAGAAGAGGTGTAGACGTATGTCACAAGAAGAAAAAGAACGTATTGTAATTCCAGATGAAAATGGCGATGAGCATCTATTTGACGAGCTTTTCAAATTTACTGTTGATGAAACAGGTAAAAGCTATATCTTAGTCACTCCAGTTGGAGAAAACGAAGATGATAGTGATGAAGAGGAAGTTGAAGTATTTGCATTCCGTTATGAAGACCGTGAAGACGTTGATAATGATATCGCGTTGTACCCAGTTGAAACAGACGAAGAGTGGGAAATGGTTGAGGAAATGCTTAACACATTCTCTGGTGAAGAAGAAGAGTAAGTTTCGCATAAAGACAAGCCCTTTTGCTCAAGCTGAGCAGAAGGGCTTTTTGGCGGTTTTATTACGGTTTTTTCAATCTGACGCAAAAGTGTCACATTTTTGATTGCTATGCCTTATAGATAATGATCTATCCTATAACTTGGCGAAAATCCCCCCTATTTACTCACATGCAGGCGAGCTTTTTCGCCTCTTAAACAATTTGTTTACTGACAGACGCTTGAAATATAGTATAATGGGACGGTGGAAGGGGGAGAACAATGTCTGATTCCAACGAAAAACCACGAAATAATGTATATGAAGAACGGGTATCAGAGGCGAAAGTGGTTCGCAAAATCGTCTTATATAGTGTCATCGGCTTAGCTGTAATGACCTTAATAACCATTATAAGTGGTTATTTTTATTTTAAAAATGCTCTAGGGCCAGTGGACTCTGGTGAAGGGGAAACCGTTGAGGTGACCATTCCAAGTGGATCTTCACCTTCTCAAATTGGTCAAATCCTTGAAGAGGATGGACTTATTAATAACGGAACGATCTTTCGCTATTATGTTCGTTATAAAAATGAATCTGGATTCCAAGCGGGCACTTATGATCTCTCCACATCTATGACTATGGATGAGTTGATTGAAGAATTAAAGGAAGGCCGTGTGATGGCAGAGCCTGAATTAGTATTCACAATTCCAGAGGGCAGATGGTTAGAAGATGTCGCGACGATGATTGCCAATGAAACAGGGCATGAAGCGGACGATGTGATGGAAGTGTTGAATGATGAGGAGTATTTAGAAGAACTCATTGGTAAGTACTCCATGCTCACAGAAGACATTTTACAAGACGAGATTCGTTATCCGCTTGAAGGGTATTTATTCCCAGCTCGCTATGATTTTGAAGAGGAACAGCCTGAAATTAAAACGGTAATCGAAATGATGTTAAGTCGTAACCAAGCAATTATTGAACAGAACGCATCTGCTATTGAAGAAAGTGATTACTCAGTCCATGAGATTTTGACACTTGCTTCAATTATTGAACGAGAAGCGCAAACTTCAGAGGATCGTTATAAGATCTCAGGAGTCCTATATAATCGTCTCGATAAAGGGATGAGGCTTGAAGTGGATCCGACTGTCGCTTATGCGATTGGTGAGCATAGATACATGACTTCGTTCAATGACCTTAACGTTGAATCTCCTTACAATACTTATCGAAATGCAGGAATTCCAATTGGACCAATTGCCAATCCAGGGGAGGATTCAATTAAGGCTGCACTCGCTCCAGAAGATACAAATTACTTGTTCTTCTATGCACGCTATAACGGTGAAGTCATTTACAATGAAACGTACGAAGCACACAATAGAACACACCAACAGTATCGTCAAGAGTGGGTAGAAGCCGCACAAGACGAAGGTGAAGAAGAAACAGAGACAGAGTAGGACAAGCAGAGGGGGATGTGGCATATGCACACTCCCTCTCTTTCTACGTGAACGAAAGTGAGGGCTCAGGCAATGATTAAAGCTGAAGTAGAAGAATATTTAAAGTCACTCGTACCTACAAGAGAGCCACTTGTCTTGGCGATGGAGCATTATGCCAAAGAGCATAACGTACCGATTATGGATTTAGTAGGGATGGAGAGCCTACTCCAACAATTAAAGCTGATTCAACCAGCTCGTATTTTAGAAGTTGGAGCAGCTATTGGGTACTCGGCGATTCGGATGGCACAAGCTCTACCGGATACAACAATTGTGACAATCGAACGAGATGAACATCGATATCAAGAAGCATTGGTTAATATTCGCAAAAATGAGTTAACAGACCGAATTCAGGTACGATTTGGAGATGCACTCGATTTAGCCGAAACACTTGAATCAGAGCCCCTTTTTGATGTATTATTTATTGATGCCGCAAAAGGGCAATATCAACGTTTTTTTGATTTATACGGAAAAATGGTTAAGCCAAATGGCGTCGTATTTTCAGATAATGTTTTATTTAGAGGTCTAGTGGCCGAAGATGAGATAGAGGAAAAAAGACTGAGATCGATTGCCAAGAAGCTACGCATATATAATGAGTGGTTAATGGAGCATCCAGAGTATGAAACGAGAATTTTACCTCTCGGCGATGGTCTTGCAGTAAGTATTAAGAAATGAAGTGGTAGGAAGGTGTGATTACATGAGTAATAAGCCAGAGTTGCTTGCTACACCAAAAGATGTAGCAGCTGCAGAGCGATTACTACATGCAGGGGCAGATGCGTTAATCATTGGCGAACAGCGATATGGTTTACGTCTTGCAGGTGAATTTACAAGAGCGGATGTTGAAGCTGTAACAGAGCTTGCACATGATAAGGGGAAGAAAGTATATGTAGCTATGAATGCTCTTCTACACAATGATACAGTAGGTGAGTTAGCTGACTACATTGCCTTTTTAAAAGAAGCAAAAGTTGATGCGATTGTCTTCGGTGACCCAGCTGTTTTAATGACGGCTAGAGAAGTGGCACCAGAGATGAAACTACATTGGAATACAGAAACAACGGCAACCAACTGGTTTACAGCTAATTATTGGGGCCGTAAAGGAGCTAAACGTGCTGTACTTGCACGCGAGCTGAATATGGATTCGATCGTCGAGATCAAAGAGAATGCAGAAGTAGAAATAGAGGTTCAAGTTCATGGGATGACCTGTATGTTCCAATCGAAACGTACGTTAATTGGCAACTACATGACATTCCAAGGCAAAAATCTTGCTGTTGAGCGTACGGACCAATCGCGTAATATGGTTTTATTTGACTCAGAACGTGATGCGAAATACCCAATTTTTGAAGATGAAAATGGTACACATATTATGAGTCCAAATGACATCTCGATTATTGATGAACTTGAAGAAATGATTGATGCAGGAGTCGATAGCTTCAAGATTGACGGGATCCTAAAATCAACGGAATACATGGAGAAGGTTGTGGCGATTTATCGCGAAGCAATCGATTTATGTGTGGATGACCGTGATGCCTATGATGATAAGAAAGATGAATTTGTCGAACAAGTTGAAGCAGTTCAACCAGATAATCGCAAATTAGATACAGGATTTTTCTTTAAAGAAACGGTTTATTAAGGAGGGAATACGTGATGCAGACGATTGCAGAACAAACAAAAGAAGGCAAACGCATTATTGTCAAAAAGCCTGAACTTCTTGCACCAGCTGGAAGCTTAGAGAAGTTAAAAGTCGCTGTACATTACGGTGCAGATGCGGTCTATATCGGCGGACGTGAATTTGGATTACGCTCGAATGCAGACAACTTCTCGATTGAAGAAATGCGTGAAGGTGTTCAATTTGCAAGTAAGTATGGAGCAAAAGTATATGTGACAACAAATATTTATGCTCATAACGAGAACATGGACGGACTTGAAGAGTATTTACGCG
Source organism: Alkalihalophilus sp. As8PL (assembly GCF_040939795.1). Classification (GTDB taxonomy): domain Bacteria; phylum Bacillota; class Bacilli; order Bacillales; family Bacillaceae_D; genus Alkalihalophilus; species Alkalihalophilus lindianensis. Next base: position 1,141,042 of record NZ_CP162551.1, on the reverse strand, counting down.
ACTTGCAAGATGTAGGCGTAACTGGAATTATTGTTGCTGACCCGTTAATCATTGAAACATGTAAACGAGTCGCGCCTAAAGTAGAAGTTCACTTAAGTACGCAACAATCTCTATCAAACTGGCTAGCTGTGAAGTATTGGAAAGAAGAAGGTCTTCACCGTGTTGTATTAGCACGTGAGGTCAGTCTTGAGGAAATGCTTGAAATGAAGAAGAATGTGGATATTGAAATTGAAACATTCGTTCACGGTGCAATGTGTATTTCTTACTCTGGACGCTGTGTGTTAAGTAATCACATGACTGCTCGTGATTCAAACCGCGGTGGCTGTTGTCAGTCTTGCCGTTGGGAATACGATTTGTATGAGACAAATGAAAACGGCGAAAAGGCATTATTCAATCCAGATGATGCATCGTACACGATGAGTCCAAAAGATTTGAATCTTGTTCAAGCCATTCCAAAGCTTATTGAAGCAGGAATTGATAGCTTAAAGGTAGAAGGACGTATGAAGTCGATTCACTACGTGGCGACGGTAACGAGCGTTTATCGTAAAGTGATTGATGCTTATTGTGCAGATCCTGAAAACTTTGTAATTGATAAAGCTTGGATGGACGAGCTTGAAAAATGTGCAAATCGTGACTTTGCCCCACAATTCTTTGAAGGTAAGCCAACCTATGAAGAGCAAATGTATGGCATTCATCCAAAACGTACGAAGTTTGACTTTGCTGGTCTTGTGCTTGATTATGAGGCAGAGACGAGTATGGTGACATTGCAACAACGTAACCATTTTAAGCCTGGTGATGAGATTGAATTTTTTGGTCCAGAAATTGAAAACTTTGTACAAACGGTAGGAACGATCTGGAATGAAGACGGGGAAGAGTTAGATGCAGCTAGACATCCACTTGAGACGATTCGTTTTAAAGTAGACCGTCCAGTATACCCTCAGAATATGATGCGTAAAGAGGTACGATAAATGGTGAAGAAACCGATAATTATTGGGGTAGCAGGCGGAACAGGCTCTGGGAAGACCACTGTAGCAAAAGAGATTTTTCAGCAATTTAATGAGCAATCAATTGTGTTAATTGAACAAGATGCTTACTACAAGGATCAAAGTCATCTTGAGTTCGAAGAGCGTCTGCAAACAAACTACGATCACCCTTTTGCATTTGATAACGATTTGTTGCTTGAACACTTGCAAATGCTCGCTCGTGGTGAGGGCGTGAATAAGCCAATCTATGATTACAAAATTCACACGCGTTCTGAAGATGTGATCGTGATTGATCCAAAAGATGTCATCATCTTAGAAGGTATCTTAATTTTAGAAGATGAGCGTTTACGTGATATGATGGACATTAAGCTATTTGTTGATACCGATGCTGATATCCGTATCATTCGTCGATTAGTCCGTGATATACAAGAGCGTGGACGTTCGATTGAATCGGTCATTGATCAATACACAACTGTAGTAAGACCAATGCATCTTCAATTCATTGAACCAACGAAGCGCTATGCCGATGTGGTTATTCCTGAGGGTGGTCAGAATCGTGTCGCAATTGATTTAATGGTGACAAAAATTCGCACAATTATTGAAGAAAAAGCCATTTTGTAATAGCATAAGGAAAGCGAGGTTTTTATACCTTGCTTCTTTTTCTACATATGTATAGAATTTCTTCTAGTAGATGGGAATACTATATACAACTGATATTGGATATATATGACGAGGAGTGAAAGTCAATGGCAGAAGAAAAAAAGCATTATATGACCGAAGAGGGTAAGCGTAAATTAGAAGACGAATTAGAATTTCTAAAAACAGAGCGACGTAAAGAGGTCGTAGAACGTATAAAAATTGCCCGTAGTTTTGGTGATTTATCGGAGAACTCCGAGTATGATTCTGCTAAAGAAGAGCAAGCATTCGTTGAAGGACGTATCATTCAGCTTGAGAAAATGATTCGTAATGCTGTTATGATTGAAGAAGAAGCTGGCTCATCTCATGTTGTATCACTAGGTAAGCGTGTAAAGTTTGTTGAGCTTCCTGATGGGGACGAAGAAGAGTATACAATTGTAGGTAGTGCAGAGAGTGATCCGGCAGAAGGTAAAATCTCGAACGACTCACCGATGGCTCAAAGCATCCTAGGCCGCTCAGTTGGAGATAAAGTAACCGTACAAACTCCAGCTGGCGATATGTCGATTGAAATTTTAGAAATTAATTAATAAGATACACGAAAACCGTCACAGATGTGGCGGTTTTTTGTGTGAAAAGAAAAGAGGCTGAGACAAAAGAATTTTAACTTATGTGAATCCGAACATTACAGATGCGACCTATGTATACCGCTCCTGAACTAAACTTCGCTTTTCGCGGGGAGCTAGTGAGCTTCCTCGGGCTTTGCCCTGTGGGATCTCACTCCTGCTCTAGTCCCCGCAGAAGTCTCCGTATAGTTCATCCGCTAGATTAGCGCTTCGTTCGTATCATGAGTCAAATTCTCTAATTATGTCCCAGCCTCCTCCAATAATATATTTAGTGTTCTAACGCCTCTTTTGCAAGCTGGATGACGGTCATATCATCCATTGGCGGGTTGTGAAGCCCTGCACGTACGTCACGGTAATAGCGCTGCAATGGATTGTCATGAAATAAACTATTGGCTCCGACTACACGCATGGCCTGATCGACCACTTCATTCGCCGTGTTAACGACCATCATCTTAACCGTTGCTAACTCCGGTTTCATGAATGCGCGCTCTTCTATTGGCGTATCATCCCATTTTTTTGCGACCGAATGAAGAAAATGCCTACTCTGCATTAACTTTGCTTCATTTTCCCCAATACGTTGTTGCACATTTGGAAGTTCACTTATAGTTCCGTTAATACTATTTGGTGAATAAGTCTTAGCATAGTCAATCGCTGTTTGTTGAGCTGCCTGGGCAATGCCTAAATAGCAGGCAGGGATATGAAGCAACCAGCCCATTGCAGGCTTTTCACCACCAATGAGTGGTTCTAATAAATAACGAGTAGGGACACGTACATCTTTTAGAATCAAGTCATGACTTCCGGTTGCACGCATGCCAACTGTATTCCACGTCTCCTCAATCGTTACACCCTCAAGTTGACGAGGGATGAGAAAGTTTGCGATTCCATCGTCCTCATTATGAGAGGCCGTTACGATGAAATAATCAAGGACGGGTGCCATCGTCGTGAAGGTCTTTTTACCATTTATGACCCAGGCGTTCCCATCCCGTGAAGCAGTTGTTTGCGGCTTACCACCACGGGTAGGACTGCCGGTATCTGGTTCAGTAGCAGCAGCATTGATTAATTTGCCATCTCGCAACACTTCTTCAGCGATCTCTTTAAATAAAGTCGGGTCCCATTTTCCTTGTTCTCCTAAATTTTTTATGATCCCCATATGCCAACCAATTGAGAGGGCGGTAGAACCATCACCTTGGGCTAATAGCTCTTGAAGACGTACGAACTCATATAACGATATATCAGCTCCACCGTAACGTTTTGGAACAGTGAGACTTGTGTAGCCGATTTGTTTTAGTTCTTCTATATTTTCAAAAGGAAAGCTTCGTTCTTGATCATGCTTAGCAGCTCGTTTATGAAATTGAGTGATGAGTGGTTGTAGATCTTTTTTTCGATCGTTTGATTGCTTTAATAATTGAGACACGGATATCCTCCTCATTCATGAATCATACAAATAGGATACGCAAAGTTAGATTAAAACGCAAAAGGAAGACCTTCAACCTTTCATTGATCTCAATTTTGATTCAGTCGTGAAAAAATATGTAGATTTTCGTTAAATTCCCAACGAAGATGCGACGTTTGCTACTATAGAGTAGGTAAAGCAAATAGGCGCAATAAATTTGTCCATTTTTATAAAAAAGGTAAGACTGATTAGCCTTTTTGTTTAAGATTTTGTATAATACTTTCATAGATTAAGAGAGAGGACGTGACTCGTGTGCAAGGAACACGTTTTGAACATCGAAAAAAGAAGCGCATGAATACGGTTTTAAACGTAGCTATAGGATTAGTTGTTGTCTTAATTATCGTGTTTGCTGCGCAAATATTCCTCGGCTCTTCTGATACAGAAGATGTAGCACTTGAAATAGATGAAGAATCAGAAGAAAGTGTAGAGATCGAGAGTGAATCTGAACCTGCACCAGAAACAGATGAAACGACTGAAGCACCTGAAGAAGCACCTGATGAGGATGCTTTAGAGGAAGATGAAGACGAAGAAGGTACAGAAGAGGATGACTTAGAACCAGCAGAAGATGGAGAGTGGGAGCCAGTTGGTACAAACCAATCAGGTGACTTTTCACATGATTTTACAAGAGGTGGCACGAACTGGAATGAAATGGAGCGTGCACTTAGATATGCAACGGGTCTTGGAGAAGACATGATTACATGGCGTTTAGAAAATGGCGGTCCGACCTCTGTGATCGGAACAGTAAGTGCGCCTGATCAGCAAACGTCGCCATATCAAGTACGTCTTGAGTGGGTAGATGGACAAGGCTGGCAACCCGTATCAAAAGAACAATTATCAAACAATCCATACAGAAGAGGATAATTAAAACACTGAATCTGTTTCTAAGATTCCTAAAAATTTAGAGACGGTTATTAAAGTCAGGCAGCTTGTTCAAAATGAGTTCGGTATTGTACCGGACTCATTTTTAATTTTGCCTCGTTTTAAAACAAGTTCACTGCTCTTGTAAGGAAGTTTGTTTTATTTTTACTATGGTTAGATTATTTAAATTGGGTAAAGAAAAGAAAGAGATTAAAGATTGGAGGAAAATCAATTGAATGTTTTGTATTTACTTGCAGGGCTAGCAGCAGTCACAACTGCAATTTTACATGGAAGATGGGGGGAAAAAACAATCATTCGAGAGTTGAAGCAAGCGTCTATAACCGATTTGGCAAAAGCAGGATTTACGGTTGCTTGGCATCAAATCACAGCTATGCTTACTGTATCAGGTATCGCAATCATTGTTCTTTCATTTATCCCTTCAATGGTAGCTTTTGCTACGGCAGGCATTCTAATAGTAGTACTTTACTTAGGGAATATCTTGGTTTTTCTCATGGTTTGTAAGCGGAAATTTCCTGATGTAATTCGCAGTACCTATTATCCAGTATTTAATTCTGTAGCCATGATTGTTCTAATTATTTTAGGGATTATAGTAAAGAATGTTTAAATAGTTAAATGATGTCATATAGAGGTAGATGAGTGTTTGACCAAGATCGATCTGTTATTTTAATTAATCAACCATTTATCCCATCAAGCCATTTTATATAGTAGTCAGGACAAAGAGCTTTCTCTATATGCTCATTTTGATGGCATGGTGATATTTATCTTCAAAATTATCGGTGCCAATAAAAACATAGCTCTTCCAAAGTTTTAGTACCCTCCTAATCGTTTTCACTTATATTAATTTTTTCGTTTGTATCATTAATAAAAAAATAACCCCTTTCCAAATCTTCGCTCATGTACATACACGAATAAACCAACATCATTGGAACCTTTTCATGGTGCTAATAGAATATTAAACAATATCCCACATTAAACCAGTTTATCTTTTTGAAATGGAGGGAACATATTACTAAGCACAGAGATAAGAGAGGATGATAAAGATGCTTAGAACAATTTTAATGATTATTGGGGCAATTGTAGTTATTAGTTTAATTATGTCTTTACTGTAAGACACATATAAGGAAAGCCTGCTTCTTTAAATAAGAAGCAGGCTTTCCTTTGTTTTGATTGTACTTTTTTTCTAAGAATGAAGGGAAAGACTTTAAATAAACAGAATAGTATGTATATAATAAACATACTAAACGGTTAGTATTTAAAGAGTTAAATGAAAGCGCGTACATAAAGGGGGAGAAATGATGTTAGAAGCGAAACAAGAAAAGCTGAAACCTGCTCAAGCAGTAGAAAGACCGGGTACTAAGGAAATGTTGAATTATGGTTTAGGTTTCTTTGGAATCATCCTTGTTTGGACGTTAGTAGGCTCTTTTCTAACTTTTTACTACACGGACGTGGCAGGGATATCGGCTGGGGTAGTTGGGACATTGATGCTTGTAGCTCGTCTATTTGACGGGGTAACAGATATTGGAATGGGGACGGTTGTCGATCGTACGAAATCAAAGCATGGGAAAGCTCGTCCTTGGATTATTTGGATGACACTTCCACTGGCAATTGCGACGATCATGCTTTTCACTGTGCCAGATATCAGTATGACCGGGAAAATCATTTATGCTTACATTACATATATCTTATTAATTTTAGTGTATACAGCGATCTCGATTCCTTATAAAACCCTTCTCGGTTTAATGACTCAAGATCAACAAGGCCGTTCAATGACAAATGTATATACAGGAATTTTCACGATGTCGAGTACGCTCCTTGTGATGACAATGGCTCAACCATTAGCCTCTGCAATTGGTGGACAACTCGGGTGGACGGTTGTTGCCGTATTAGCAGGGATCATCATTGTGACGACAAGCATCATTGCTTTTAGAGCAACAAAAGAACGTGTAGGAACTTCTAGCACGCAACCAAAAGATGATGTCCCGTTAAATCTGGGTTTAAAAGCGCTTATGACCAACAAATACTGGTTAATCATTACGGCTTATTGTGTCGTCACTTACACAGTGAATGCGCTACTTACAGGAGCAGGACTGTATTATGCCATTTATGTATTAGGAAGTGGAACTTATTTTTCTTTAATAAGTTTAGCATTGTTTATTCCGAGCATCATCTGCTTCTTCTTTATTGCCCCATTAATTAAGCGATATGGGAAACGAAATATCGCACTAGTTGTCTCAGTTATTGCTATTTTTGGTCCACTTGTGAAGCTTATTGATCCGACTAATGCTACGGTTTTTCTAGCAGGTACAGTGATTCAAGGTTTTAGTTTGATCCCAGTCCTGACCCTGCTCTATGCGATGATTAATGATACAAATGAATACGGTGAATGGAAAAATGGTTTCCGGACAGAAGGATTAATCAATAGTGCTGCAAGCTTCGGTATGAAAGTCGGAACCGGGGTAGGGAGTGCATTAATTGGGTGGCTGCTAGCATTTGGCGGTTATGTTGGGGCAGCTAATGAGCAATCAACAATGGCGATTACGATGATCCTTACCCTCAATATTTACCTGCCACTCGCGTTATGTTTTCTACAAGTATTCTTACTGTGGATGTATAAGCTTGATCGCAACTATCCCATTATTTTAGCTGAGCTGGAACAGAGGAAGGTCTAAGTAGGATAAAAAAAGAGGCTAGCTCAAAATGTCAATCGTATCCTTACGTCAAATCATCCCAACTTAGCAAGAGCAAGGACTTGAATTTGTGACGGTTCCTGAGTTGGTGTGAATTCCTTATCTAGACCAATAATACAAATAAGAAAGAAGCTGGGTATTTATATTCAGCTTCTTCTTCAGGTGCAAATCATTATTCTTTACGTATAATGGAACATTTTCGATTTTTATAAAGGATTTCCTCGATTTTTATGGAAACAAGTAGAATAGTTGTCTTTAATTAAATAACGTAATGGTGCAATTACATAAAAAAAGGGTCTACCTTTATCATTATTTAATTCGAGTTTCGAAATAGGGGTGATACACATGTTTAAGTCTGAATATTCAATCGATAAGGACTCGCTGCATTCTATTCCCTTCCCATCTTTTATTGGAGATGAGAAAGGTGAAATTATGATTCCCAATACTCTTATGAATAAAGTTCTCCAAAAAAATGATCGAGTCTTGGATGGAAATCACACTATTAAACGGTACTTCAATAATAACATGTTAGAAATGGTCATTCATGATCATTCGTATTTGTTTATAAGAAGTGAAATGGACGATACTAGCAACATAGAGTATCTCTATATCGGTGTGGAATTGAGCACCAATGAAAATAGTATCGAAAAACTCATGATCAAGTTAAAAGACACTGAACAATTAAATAGAGAGTTAGATGCAATTATCGAAAATTCGTATGATGTCATTTATATTACGGATAATACAGGAATGACATTGAAGACAAATTCAGCAATAGAACGAATTACAGGAATTCCAAAGGAGTATTATATAGGGAAAAAAGTAGATGAGTTAATAAAAAGAGGGATTCTCCAAAATTCTGTTACACACCATGTACTTAGAAAAAGAAGAACGGTTTCTTTTGTACAGTCTAACTTTCAAGGGAAAGAGACGTTAATTACAGGTAATCCTGTTTTTGATAAAAATGGAGAAATAGAAAAAATTGTTACGAATATAAGAGATCTCTCGGAATTGAATGAATTACAAGTAGCTTTAAGAAAAGCGATGGAACTAAATGAAACCTACAAAAAAGAGTTAGAACAACTGAAAGGAAAGACTTTTGATGAGACAGGTGTTGTAATATCAAGTCCAGAATTAAAGCTAATATTTGAAACGGCTAATCGAATTGCCAATGTTGATGCAACTGTCTTAATTTTAGGTGAGACAGGGGTAGGTAAAGATGTTTTAGCTAAGTATATTTACAATAACAGTATAAGAGCAAAAGAAGGAAATTTCATTAAAGTAAATTGTGGCGCGATTCCTCCAGACTTGCTTGAATCAGAACTTTTCGGATATGAAAGTGGAGCATTTACTGGAGCTAGTAAAAATGGTAAAGCTGGAATGTTTGAGTTAGCAGACAATGGAATTTTATTCTTAGATGAAATTGGAGAACTTTCTCTTTCATTGCAAGTGAAGCTTCTTAGGGTTCTACAGGAACAAGAGATTATGAGAGTAGGAGGGACAAAAACGAAAAAGGTGAATGTAAGAGTGATTGCAGCAACTAATCGAATTTTGAAGGATATGGTAAGAGAAGGGTCATTTAGAGAAGACCTTTATTATCGGTTAAATGTGATTCCTATAAAAATTCCTCCTTTAAGGGAGCGACGGGATGATATTGTTCCACTTATTAGTATGTTTCTTAATCAAATTAATCAAAAATACAATATGAAGAAAACGGTCAGTCATAAATTGAAAAATTTCTTCTATAGTTGTGAATGGTCGGGGAACGTTAGAGAGTTATCTAATTTAATTGAAAGATTGGTATTAGTAACAAGCGAAGAAGAAATTGACCTGAAGCATTTACCAGACGAGTATCTAGATCCAAAAAAACTAACTGATGATTTAAGTGAGTCATTTACACTAAAACAAGCGGTAGAAAATGCAGAGAAAAAAGTACTTGCGCTAGCTGCAGAAAAGTACGATAACACCTATGATATTGCGAAACGACTTGAAACTAGTCAGCCTACTATTGTAAGGAAACTAAAGAAATATAATTTATCGATTAAAAAGTAAAAAAAGAACCCCTATTAATAGGGGTTCTTTTTTTGGAGTGATTCATTTTTGAATGATTAAGTTATTTTCGTATCGAAGTAGATACTGAAAAAGATACAAGCGTGAATTGACTATTTTTCTTTTACCCTTGCGATGATGAATAAACAAGTGGAGGAAGCAAGTTAGATCTAGTTTTTGGATTATTCTAATTAGTTGGCATGAGTATTGCATTACTAATTAAGTGTAGGAAATTAAAAGGGGGAAGAACAAATGACAGCGATTATCACAGATGAGATTCAACAAATGAAATCAATGATTCATAATTTTGTAGAGAAGGAAGTAGAACCACTTGCTCAAAAAATTGAAGACGATGATGCTATTCCTGAGCATTTAGTAGATAAAGCAAAAGAATTAGGACTATTTGGGATGAGTATCCCAGAAGAATATGGTGGAATTGGATTAGGAGCAGTAGGTAAAGCCATCGTTCTTGAACAATTAGGAAGAACACATAATGGATTCGTTTCACTAATTAGTGCTCATACGGGAATTGGTAGTACAGGGTTAGTTCGATTAGCTTCTGATGATTTGAAGAAGCGATATTTACCAGATATGGCTGCTGGTAAGAAAATTGCCGCTTTTGCTTTATCAGAACCCCAAGCGGGTTCGGATGCTACTAACCTAGGAACTAGAGCAGAAAAAAAAGGTGATTATTGGGTCGTAAATGGTACGAAGCACTTTATTACAAATGGTCCGGTAGCAGATGTCTTTACCGTTTTTGCCCTAACTGATAAAGACAAAGGAGCAAAGGGAGGAATTACAGCATTCCTAATTGAAAAAGATTTCCCAGGTCTAATTATTGGAAAAAAAGATAAGAAAATGGGATTGAGGGGCTCTTATACTTCTCAAGTCATTTTTGAAGATTGTATCGTACCTGATGAGAACGTAATTGGAGAAGTAGGCATGGGGTACATGTCGGCTCTAACGATTTTGGGTGAAGGCAGAGTGGGCTTAGCTGCAAGAGCTGTTGGATCTTGTGATAAATTAATTGAATTAGCAGCAAAGTATTCGAAAGAAAGAGTTCAATTTGGTAAAACAATTGCTTCTAATCAAGGGATTCAATGGATGTTAGCAGATATGGCTACAGAAACAGAAGCTGCAAGAGCTCTAACAATGAAAGCTGCAGTCATGATTGATGAAGGAAAGAAAGTGATTAAAGAAGCCTCTATGGCTAAATTATTTGCTTCTGATGTATTTAACCGAGTAGCAGATAAAGCCCTTCAAATACATGGTGGTATTGGGTACATTGCGGAATACCCGGTAGAGCGTTTTTATCGTGATGCAAGGATTACGAAAATTTATGAAGGTACAAATGAAATTCAACGTTTAATCATTTCTAGAAGAATTCTAGAAGAAAACTAAGTAGAAAGTAAATATATTTTGATAAGCAGCGAGGTGGTGAAAAGGTGGAGCCTGGGCATAAGAAAACTGAAAAAATTGATACAACCATAGAAGTAAAACCAACTTTAATTGAAACGCTGTGGATGACTAGAGGGGAAAGGTGGAACAAGGCGAGAATATTAACATTAGCGGTTGCGATTTTAGCGATTGGATTGTCAGTATTTCATGTGTATACAGCTGGTTATGGTACCTTACCTTCGTGGCAACATAGGAGTCTACATTTGATTTGGGCCATTTTGTTAATCTTTATGATTTTTCCTTTTAGAAAAGGGAAGTCCTTTGGTTGGTTAGATGTACTATTTGTGTTAGTCACATTAATAACAGCGTTATATATGATTATGGATGCTTCCGGAATACAAGCGAGACAGGGGAACGTCAGTGTTAATGACATGATAGTTGGGACGGTATTGTTAGGCTTAATTTTAGAAGCGACAAGGCGTACCAATGGAATTATTATGGCTGCCATAGGTTTGTTCTTCCTCATTTATATTTTCCTAGGTGAATATTTTATCGGGGCTTTGGCACATCCGGGGGTCCGTTACGGGAAAGTCATCGACCAAATGTTCAATAGTACCCTAGGGATATTTAGTGCACCAATCTATGTGAGTTCAACGATGCTGATTCTTTTTGTTATATTCGGTTCATTTTTAATGAAATCTGGTGGTGGTCAATTTTTTACGAATTTTGCGTTCGGTGCTTTAGGTAACAAATCAGGAGGACCTGCTCTTTCGGCTGTTGGGGCTTCTGCATTAGTTTCTACTATTACTGGGAATGGAGCTGCTAATGCTGCGATCACAGGCTCCTTCACGATTCCTCTGATGAAGAAACTTGGCTATAATAAGAAATTTGCAGCTGCAGTTGAAGCAGTATCTTCTCAAGGTGGGCAAATTATGCCACCAATTATGGGTGCGGCGATATTCATCATGGCAGAAGCAACAGGAGTTCCTTATATTCAACTGGCGTTGTATGCATTAATACCAGCCGTTATTTATTTTTTAATCGCAGGTTTTATTGTGTATTTTCATGCAAAACGTCTCAAGTTAGTTGGAATTCCTAAAGAGCAACTTCCAAGCGTTAGAGAAGTTTTGTTGAAACAGAGTTATTTATTCCTACCGATCCTTCTCATTATTGGATTAATGGTTTACGGATATAGTCCGATGAGAGCAGGGTTCTATGCTATTATTGCCACAGTCATTCTCAGTTGGGTTCGTAGGCAAACGAGAATGAATCTATTAAGCATATTAGCAGCGTTAGAAAATGGTGCTAAAAGTGCCCTTGCAGTAGTCGCAGCCTGTGCCACCGCCGGAATTATTGTTGGTGCAGTTTCGTTGACTGGTCTTGGCTTAACTTTTTCAAGGTTCATGGTAGACCTTGCTGGTGGTAACCTTTTGGTATTGCTGATCTTAATGGCGATTGCCTCAATCATTCTTGGTATGGGAATGCCGACTGTATCAGCTTACGTCATATTATCAATACTTGGTGTACCAGCTTTAATGGACCTTGGAGTTAACTTAATCGCAGCTCACATGTTTGTATTTTATTTTGGAGTGCTTTCTGGATTAACACCGCCTGTTGCAATCACGGCATACACAACTGCTGGTATAGCAGGATCAAGCCCAAATGGTACAGCTTTTTATGCGATGAGAATAGGATTAGGTGGATTTTTTATTCCTTTTATTTTCGTGTACAACCCTGGCTTACTGATGCAAGGAGCTGGAGTGGGGGAGATTATTTTTACAACTGTAAGCGCTTTAATTAGCTGCTTTATTTTTGCCGCAGCAGTAGAGGGGTATTTAAATGGAATCCTAAACGTAATCCAACGAATTGTATTATTCGTGGGAGCGATCTCTTTAGTTATTCCAGGAATGATCACTGATTTTATAGGCATTGTCTTATTGATCATGATTTTAGTATTGAAAAGGTCAAATAAAGTAAATTCCAATCAAGAAATGGTTGTGTAGGACGTTCAATAAAAATCAGAAAGCGGGAGGGTATTATGAAGAAAATTATTTTAAGTACGTTACTACTATTTTTATTAGTAGCTTTGTTAGCAGCTTGTGGAGAAAGCGAAGAAGTAAATAGTTCTACAGCAGAGGATTCTGCTGTAGAGCAACTAGAAGCCCCAGAACGTTTTTTAAGAATTGGTTCGGGGCCGATGGGGTCAGGTTGGTACCCAATTACTACAATTCTATCAGAAGTATATATGGATAATTTTTCTAATCTAAATGTTTCACAGTTAGAAGGTGGTTCAGTATCTAACTTGCGCGCAATGGAAGTTGGTGATATTGAAATGAGTATGAACTTCACCTCAGACTTTGCCGATGCTTTAAATGGGAGTGGAACATTTGAAGAGACCCTAACAAAACCAACAGGTATCGCTTCTCTTTATCCGGTTTATCAAACCATTGCCACATTAGCTGATAATGATAGCATTGAGAGTATCGAGGATATTGTAGATAAACATATTTTTCTTGGACCACAAGATGGTGGTGGACCAGTAGCTTTTTGGAGAATGATGGAAGAATACGGAATTGATGAAGATGTAATTAAAAGTTCTGGCGGAAACATTTCATATGGTAACTATTCTGATGGGGCTTCCATGCTTACTGATGGGAATGTAGATGTCATTGTAGCTGGAGGGGCACCACAAGTGCAAGCCTTACAAGAAATTGAGTTAACGCGTGCAGTTAAAGTGATACCGATCGATGAGGATAAATTAAAGAGCATTGAAGAAAAAGGATATGGAATTTCTTACGATAATTTGCCTGCAGGCTCATACAAAGGCTTAGATGAAGAAATTCCCACATACACAACCATTGCAATGTTAACAATCAGTAGTGAATTACCAGATTCTTACGTGTATGACCTTACAAAGCTTCTTTGGGAAAATATGAGTATATTTGAAGAACAAGTTCCTACTAGAGCGGTTGATTTCACGTTAGAAACTGTTTTTGATGGGGTAGATCCAGATACATTGCATCCCGGTGCTAGACAATATTATGAGGAAATTGGGGCAATAGAGTAAAAAAAAGCACATGCAAAATCCCTTATATTTTGCATGTGCGTACATATTAGATCTTTATAGAAAGGGTGAAATATTATGACACGTCCCTGGTTGAAAGCTTCACAAGAGGTTGAAGATCAGCTTGAAATTCCCTTAGTATCACTGTATTCCATCTTAGAGAAAAGCGCTGGAACCTACAGCGATAAAGTAGCAATTATCTATGAAGATCATTCACTTACTTATAAAGAACTTTTTCAGAAGGTAAACAAATTAGCAGAATCGTTTAAGTCACTTGGCATGAAAAAAGGAGAAACGATTGGTTTGATGCTATCGAATCATCCCAATTATATTATTTCATTCTACGCAGCACAAGCGCTTGGGTTGATAGTTGTTCAAGTTAATCCGAGGTACACCCCAAGAGAATTGGTCCAAATTGTTAGTAATTCTGAAATGAAACAGCTCATAGTGGAAGCTGATAGTCTGGATACTGTCACACAGGTTCAATTTCTACATTCGATTGATCAAGTGATTATTACAGGTAACTCGGTTCGATCAAACGAACACGATGGATATTTTAGCTTAGAAGAACTAATGGAGGAAGGAGAAAATAAAGTTCAACATACGAGAATAAATGTGCAAGAAGACGTTGCGGTCATTCAATATACAGGTGGAACAACGGGGAAAATGAAAGGAGCTATGCTCACTCACTATAATTTAGTGGCGAATGTTGTGCAGAGCCGTGTTATGTATGGAGAGAAGATGCTAGAAGGAAACGAAAGAATTTTAACGGCTATTCCCCTCTATCATGTATACGCCATGACAGCTTCAATGAATTTAGGCATTTATATAGGAGCGACGATCATTCTCTTAAAGCAATTTGAAATTAACTTGGCACTAGATACGATCAAAAAATATCAACCTACCTTCCTGCCAGGTGTTCCACGAATATATACTTCTTTTGTTTTGCATCCTGAAGTAGAGAAGTATCGGCTTGATTGTCTAAAGTTCTGTTCGAGTGGCTCAGCTCCTCTTCCAATAGAAATAATTAATAAGTTTGAGAAATTAACCGGGGCTGTTATTGGGGAAGGATTTGGAATGTCAGAAGCCTCTCCTTCTACACATCGAAACCCGACGGTTGGTATAAGGAAAATTGGAAGTGTAGGCATTCCTCTTCCAGGCACCGATAGTAAAATTATTGATGATGATAATAACGAATTACCGAGCAGATGTGTAGGTGAATTAGTTATTAAAGGACCTCAGATTATGAAGGGGTACTTAAATAATGAGAAAGAGACAAATCATGCATTGAGAAATGGATGGTTGTATACAGGCGATTTAGCAATGATGGATGATGATGGTTATTTTTATATTGTGGGGCGAAAAAAAGAGATGATCATCAACGGCGGCTTTAATGTTTATCCTCAAGAGGTGGAGAATGTTCTATATGAGCATCAAGATGTGCGAGAAGCAGCAGTAGTAGGAATTCCTCACGAGGAGAAAGGGGAAATGATTAAAGCGTTTATTGTGCTCAAAGAAGGAACTCAGGCTGATACAGAAGAAATTCGTGGTTTCTGTTATCGGAATTTAACCAATTATAAAGTCCCTAATTTTTTTGAAATTGTCAGTGAGCTACCACGCAACACAGTAGGAAAGCTTCTAAAAAGAAAATTAGTAGAGAGTGAATTGGCTAAACACACAAGAAAGGATGCGTTATAAATGAACAATCAAATTAAGCGTGTAGGCGTGGTCGGAGCAGGGGCTATGGGGTCTCAAATAGCTATGGTCTGTGCATTAGCAGGATATCCCGTTGTTTTACAAGATATCAGTCAAGCGAGTTTAGATCGAGGGATTCAGTCACTCCAAGCTCAAATGCAAAAGAGAATAGATAAAGGTAGGTTGGATGAAAGACAAGTAGATGAAGCATTTGCAAAAATCAGTACCACTCTATCATTACATGGTTTAAGTGATGCAGATCTTATTATTGAAGCGGCTACGGAAAAGTTAGACATTAAACGAGAGGTTTTCAAACAATTAGATAGTATTGTAAAAGTAGAAGCTATTTTTGCTACAAATAGTTCCACGATTGTCAGTTCAAAAGTAGCAGATGCTACATTCAGACCTGATAAAGTATGTAATATTCATTTCTTTAATCCTGCTCTAGTCATGGAGTTAGTAGAGGTTGTAAAAGGTCCACATACATCAGAGAAGACCGCTCAGATAGCGCACGATTTTGTCAAAAGCATTAAGAAAACCCCCGTCCTGTTAAATAAAGAGATTTCTGGTTTCATTGCCAATAGAATCCTAGGGAAGTTAATGGATGAAGCAGTATTTTTACTTGAAAACGGTTATGCCTCACATGAAGAAATTGATCTTGTCTGTACAAAAGCTCTCAATCATCCGATTGGACCCTTTGCATTAATGGACCTTACAGGAATTGATGTGAACTACTTTGTGCGGATGCAACGTTTCGAAGAATCAGGAAATGAAAAAGATAAGCCAGCTGAACTTATCCGCGAGAAAGTAAATAAAGGAGAGTTAGGTAGAAAAACAGGAAAAGGATTTTATACGTACAGCTAAAACGAAGAAAAGGGTGATTTGAAGATGAGTGAAGCAGTCATTGTATCAGCGGTCAGAACAGCCATTGCGAAGCAGGGCGGGTCTCTTTCAAGTTTAGATCCTCATGAATACGGGGCCCCAGTTATTAAGGAAGCGCTTAAAAGAGCCAATGTGACAGGAGAAGAAGTGGAAGATGTAATATTTGGAAATTGCCTTTCGGGTGGTGGGAATGCAGCACGTTTAACGTTGTTAGAAGCAGGTTTACCTCTCGGTGTAGGTGGGTTGACGATTGATAGACAGTGTGGATCAGGGATAAATAGTGTAGGTCTTGCAGCAGATCGCATCAAGTTAAATCCTGATGAAATCATTGTCGCAGGAGGGACGGAAAGTATGTCACGAACTCCTTACCTTTTAGCACCTCAAACGAGAGCTTTTGATCGTATGCCTCCGTCTTTCAAAAAAAGAAAACTATCACCAGAACGGATTGGTGATCCTCCAATGGGAATCACCGCTGAAAATCTAGTAGAAAAATATGAGATTTCAAGAAAAGAACAAGATGAATATGCACTAAGAAGTCAAATGAGAATGCAAGAAGCAGTGGAACAAGGATTTTTTGCTGAACAAATCGTACCATTAGAAATTCCCTCAAAAAAAGGGACAATGGTATTTGAAAAAGATGAACATCCAAGACCTACTTCGACGATTGAAACGTTAAATAAATTAAATCCTGTATTTAAACAAGGTGGTTCTGTAACAGCTGGTAATTCTTCAGGTGTTAACGACGGAGCTTCAGCATTAGTTATGATGTCTAAAGAGCAAGCTAAACGGCGTAATCTTGAGGTGCTTGCTAAGGTGAGAGACTGGGCAATTGCAGGAACAGATCCAAATATTATGGGAATTGGCCCCGTTCCTGCTGTGAAAAAATTATTGAAAAAAACGGGTTTGACTCTATCAGATTTTGATCTAGTTGAATTAAATGAAGCATTTGCTGCACAAGTAATCGCATGTGACCGCGAACTTTCATTTGATATGGAAAAAGTCAATGTTAATGGTGGGGCCATAGCTCATGGGCACCCAATTGCTGCAACAGGCTCGATGCTTATTACAAAGCTTGCATATGAAATGAAAAGAAGAGATGTTAAGAGAGGTCTCGTAACTGCTTGCATAGGTGGCGGGCAAGGCATTGCTCTTATTTTAGAAAGATAAAATCAGCCATAGAAAAAGGAGGAAGTTGAATGATTAATTATTTGAATATTGAGATAAAAAGAGAGGGGCAAATAACCTTTATTACGATCAACCGTCCGGAAGTACGCAATGCTCTTAATAAAGAAACATTAACAGAAATTTCAAATGCACTAAGAGAGTTAAAAGAAGACGATTCAGTTGGGTGTGTCGTTTTTACTGGAAAGGGAGAAAAATCATTTGCCGCTGGAGCGGATATCGCTCAGTTAAAACAGAAATCAATGATTGATGTTTTTAAGTCTGGTGGGATGCAGGAAGTCTATGACGAGATTGAAGCCTATGAAAAGCCAACGATCGCGATGATTAATGGTTTTGCTCTTGGAGGTGGGTGTGAATTGGCAATGGCTTGTGATATCCGTATTGCTTCAAGAAATGCAAAAATGGGGCTCCCTGAATTAAGTTTAGCTATTATTCCTGGAGCCGGTGGAACACAGCGATTAACAAGATTAGTTGGTAAAGGAAAAGCGTTAGAGCTAATCCTAACAGGGAAAATCATTGATGCAGATGAAGCGCATCGGATAGGGTTGATTTCAGAAGCGGTTGAGACCGAACATCTATATGAAGCAGTCTTACAAACCTCTCATCAAATTTTATCTAAAGGCCCATTAGCGATTAAGTTAGCAAAGCTAGCTGTTCAATATGGTTCTGAAACAGATATTAAGACTGGTCAGCTCATTGAAAAACTTGCACAAGGCATTTTGTTTTCCTCCGAAGATAAGAATGAAGGAACAGAAGCTTTCCTTGATAAAAGAAAGCCTAGTTTCATTGGTAAATAATGTTAAAGGAGCAGCTGATGACTCACTCTCTAGAACGTGTAGAACAAAGTATTACGGGTAGTCCTTTTTTTAAGCACATGGGATTTAAAATTACCGAATTTGAAGAAGACCGTGTGGTATTAACATTTGAGATGCAAAATCATGCCATTAACATCAATGGTAATTTGCATGGGGGAGTGCAGGCCTCCATGCTGGACATTGTAATGGGGATGGCGATACGTGCTTTAACGAGAAAAGACTGTGTAACCTTAAATTTAAACATTCATTATCTGGTAGCTGTTTCAAAAGGGGTGCTGACAGCAACAGCTACCATTATCCAGAAGGGTTACAAAATTGTAACCGTAGAAGCCGACTTAAAGACAGAAGAAGGATTAGTAGTGTCAAAAGGGATTGGGACATTTAAAGTGATACACAGTTAGACGTGCAGTAAGGAGATGAGGGTTTGGGAGCATTAGTTGGAAGGGTAGCTTGTGTAACAGGAGGAAGTCGAGGAATAGGAAAGGCAATCGTTTCATTGTTTTTATCTGAAGGAGCCACTGTTTGGGTACTTGATAAAGATGAATCGAGCCTCGAGGTTGTTAAAAAAGAATATAGTGAAGAGAATAATCGATTATTCACACGTATAGTAGATATTTGTAATAGATCAGAGATTGAGAGAGTTTACAAAGAAGTACTACTTACAGGGAATCGAATCGACATTTTAGTCAATAATGCAGGGATTATTCGAGATAATCTGTTATTTAAAATGAGTGAGGACGATTGGGATTCAGTCATAAGTGTTCATTTAAAAGGTGCTTTTATTTGTAGTCAAATCTTCCAAGAACAAATGGTAAAGCAAACGTACGGGAGAATTATTAATATATCTTCTACTTCCGCACTTGGTAATAAAGGTCAAGCCAATTATTCGACAGCTAAAGCGGGGATCCAAGGTTTCACAAAAACACTTGCTCTAGAACTTGGGAAGTATAATATTACCGTTAATGCGATTGCACCTGGTTTTATAGAGACTGAAATGACAAAGCAGACTGCAAGTAGGTTAGGGATTGATTTTCGAGAACTAATTGATAAGAAGCGCTCTGCAATTCCTGTTGGAAGAACTGGAAAACCTGAAGATATAGCAAATGCTGCCCTCTTTTTTGCACAAGATACTTCTTCGTTTGTTAGTGGTCAAGTTTTATATGTGGCTGGTGGCCCTAAAAACTAATTGAAGTTGAAGTAGAAAGACGTATTCCTAAGTAGTGGGAATACGTCTTTTTTAAGTGTTTGATACAAAAATGAATCACGCAATACTAATATGTATTACTAAGTTAATGAAGTGTATTAAAAACCTACTGTAAGTTGCATGCGCACGTTGATAAAAAGTGGCACGGAAATTGCATTTTAAACGAACAGAGTATATTGAAGTCATTTTTGTTGAGGTGAGGAAGTTGAAAAATCTATCTGTTATTGGGTCAGGTGTTATGGGGAGAGGAATTGCTTATATTGGGGCAATAAGTGATTTTCAAGTTACGGTACAAGACATCAGTGAGGAAGCACTTGAAAGAGCGAAAGTCTATATAGAAGAGGAACTTGAAAAAAGTATTGCAAGAGGCTTTCTAACTAATGAGGTAGTGGTTCGTGCAAAAAGGAATCTAGAGTATACAACGGAATTAAAGAGAGCTGCGATTAATGCCGACTTTGTCATTGAAGCAGTGTTAGAAAAAATGGATTTGAAGATAGAGATCTTTAAGCAACTTGATGAAATATGCCCAAGCCATACGGTATTAGCTACTAATACATCTACAATGAGCCCTACTGAACTCGGAGCAGCAACGTCTAGGGCAGATAAAGTGATCGCGATGCATTTCTTTAATCCTGTTCACAAAATGAAATTAATTGAAATCATTAAAGGATTAGATACCTCAGAAGAAACGGTAAAGATCACTCAAGATTTAGGGGGCAACTTAGGAAAAGAAACAATAGAAGTAAACGAGTTTCCAGGGTTTGTGACGAGTAGGATGAACTGTTTGATTGGAAATGAAGCTATGAATATGTTGATGGAAGGAGTGGCATCAGCAGAAGATATTGATAAAGCTCTGAAGTTAGGACTTAACCATCCTATGGGACCCCTAGAACTTGCTGATCTTGTTGGGTTAGATAGTCGGTTACGCAATATGGAATACCTCTATCACACACTAGGAGAGAAATATAGACCTTGTCCACTGTTAATTAAATATGTGAAAGCAGGAAAGTTGGGACGTAAATCTGGTGCCGGTTTCTACCAATACCATTGAAACAAATAAAAAAGAACTTAAGGGGGAAGTAGACGATGAACTTTACTTTGACGGAGGAAATTGAATTTTTAAGAAAAGGCGTCCGTAAGTTTGTAAAAGAAGAAGTTGAACCGTTTGCGATGAAGATTGAGGAAACAAACGAGATACCAGAAGATGTGAAAAACAAATCAAAAGATTTAGGGTTATTCGGCTTAAGTATTCCTGAAGAATATGGTGGCTTGGGACTTGATATGGTTGGCAAATGCGCGATTTATGAAGAGCTTGGTAAGACGCATAATGGCTATACAACCCTCATTGGAGCACATACAGGAATTGGGTCAGTAGGCATTGTGGAATTAGGAAGTGAAGAGCAAAAGCAAAAATACTTACCAAAAATGGCTACAGGAGAATGGATTGGGGCATTTGCACTGACAGAACCAAGCGCAGGTTCTAATGCAGCTAATTTAAAGACGAAAGCAGAAAAGAAGGGGGATAAGTACATCATCAACGGTTCAAAACATTATATTACGAATGCAGTTGATGGTCACGTCTTTACGGTAATGGCGGTAACAGACCCTACTAAGGGTGCAAAAGGAATTACTTCTTTTATCGTCGAGAAAGATTTCCCTGGTTTTCAGTTAGGTACGGTTGAAGAAAAAATGGGTCTTCGAGGCTCTCATTCAGCCGAGTTGTTTTTTGATAACTTGGAAGTTCCTGCTGAAAATGTGTTAGGGGAAGAGGGGCAAGGTTATGTTAATGCATTAAAGATCCTTGCTAATGGTAGAGCAGGCCTGGCAGCTAGAAATCTAGGTTCGTGTGTCAAATTGCTAGAGCATTGTATGGAGTATGTTTTTGAAAGAAAACAATTTAATAAACCCATTTTTGAACACCAAACAATTCAACATATGTTAGCTGACATTTCGATGCAAATTGAAGCGCTTAGGGCATTAACGTACAAAGTAGCCTGGATGACTGACCAAAAACAAAGGGTCGTAAGAGAGGCTGCGATTGCTAAGTTATACGGCTCTGAGGTATATAACCGAATTGCAGATCTAGCGGTTCAAATTCATGGGGGAGTTGGTTATATGAAAGACTATCCAATTGAACGGTATTTTCGTGATGCGCGAATTACAAAAATTTATGAAGGAACCTCAGAAATTCAACGAAATATCATTGCAGGTGAGTTGAAAAGAGAATTTAAAAAATAAATGAAATGAAGGTATAGGAGGTGTCGTAATGAGAGAAACGGTCATTGTAGACTCGGTTAGAACGGCTATTGGTAAATTAGGAGGAACATTAAAAGAAGAAACGGTTGATCATTTGGCATCGAAAGTGATTGCTGAATTATTTAAAAGAAATCAGCTAGAAAAAGAATTAGTGGATGAAGTGATTTTAGGGCAGGCCAAACAAAGTGCTGATGCCCCTAACCTGGCAAGGTTGTCACTCCTAAGAGCCGGACTTCCTATTCATGTACCAGGCTATACCGTTCATCGTCAGTGCGGGTCAGGTTTACAAGCGATTAATAATGCTGATCTTCAAATTAAGCAAGGGATCTCTGATGTTGTGATAGCGGGAGGAGCTGAAAGTATGAGTACCGCTCCCTATTATATTCGCAATGGTCGCTTTGGTTTTGGGACTGGGAATGGTCTCTTCCTAGATCCGAATACAGAAAGCCAACCACGTTCCCAGCCTTATGAAGAGTATGGTGAGGATTTAACGATGGGCATGACTGCTGAAAATCTAGCAGAGAAATACAATATTAGTAGAGAAGAACAAGATGAATTCGCACAAAGAAGTCAAACACTAGCCGATCAAGCGATACAAGCTGGTCTTTATAAAGAAGAGATTGTTCCTTATGAAGTTAAATATAGAAAACAAACGATTTTATTTGAAGAGGATGAACACCCGAGATTAACCACATTAGATAAACTAAGTAGCTTAAAGCCTGTTTTTAAAAAAGGTGGGACCGTTACGGCTGGAAGTTCAAGTGGTCGAAATGACGGGGCCTCGGCTATTTTAATGATGGACAAAGATTCAGCCGACAAGTATGGATTAACGAGTAAGGCTAGAATTTTAGCTCATACGAGTGTAGGTGTTTCACCTGACATTATGGGCATCGGCCCTGTGTATTCTACTCAAAAAGCATTGAAGATGGCAAATCTTCAACTGGAAGATATCGGTTTATTTGAAATTAATGAAGCTTTCGCAGCACAAACACTAGCTGTTATTAAAAAATTGAACATTGAGATGGATAAAATTAATATCAATGGAGGAGCAATTGCGCTAGGACATCCAATAGGCGCAACCGGATCCATTCTCGTAACGAAATTACTAAATGAACTACAACGACGCAATCTACGTTATGGAGTTGTTACTTTATGTATCGGTGGAGGGCAAGGGATTACAACCATAATAGAAAATCTACAAATCTAATTGGAATCGTGATTAGTGACGCACTGGGGTAATGACGATGGACCATATACGAGCTTGGTTTATGCAGATTTTAATTGGAGTGTACTTAGTTCATACTTTCTTTGTCATCCCTCACGGAGATAAAATGTTGGCAGTATTGACCTTTATTGTGATTGTACTCTTACTGAATAAGTTAAAGGGTTTCTCTAAAGTCATTAGCTCTATGATGCTACTAATTGGTTTTATTCTTGTTATGTACACGGAGCAATATGAAAATGTAAAAAACAGCTTAATTGTGAATCTACCATTAGTCGTACTATTAGTAACAGTTCCAGTATTAGGGTTTCCTTTGAGGTTTGGGAAGTATGATAAACAACTGAGTAACTTTATTAAACGATATGGACGAAATGATAATCGATTATTTTTAGCCATTACAACTGTATTTTTCATCATTGGACCAGTGATCAACATGGGTTCAATCAAGTTGATAGATAATCTTTTAAACAAGCTCTCACTGTCAAAAGGGTTACTAGCAAGAAGTTATATGCAGGGGTTCACAGCAACTCTCCTGTGGTCTCCGTTTTTTGCATCACTTTTATTGGTTCTGAATTTAGTGGGAGTTTCTTTGTACAGCTATTTGCCATTCGCCATACCGGTTGCGATTACACATCTTTTTGTTAGTAACCTTTTATTTTCTAGAATAGGAAAATATGATGAACTCCCATTGATTGCGAATCAGGCAGTTCGTATGAAAAAGATCTATGAATTAATCACGGTTTTTATATTGTTTTTCTTAGCAGTCTTCATCATTGATTGGATTCTTACCATTAACATGATCACAAGTGTAACGATTGCTGCGTGTTTAATAGCTTCAATATGGAGTATCTATTTAAAATCTATTCATGTTTTTGGCAATCATTTAAGAGAGTATAGAAAAAAAACGATTTTATTAAGCTCAAATGAAGTGGTGTTGTTTTTAACAGCTGGCTTTTTCGGATCTGTTATTTCTAATACGACTTTAGGTGAGTATATCAATCGAGCTATTTTAGTTATAGGTGAAAGCTCCATCCTTTTAATGATTCTCTCTATTATTCTATTAACAACAGCCCTTTCAATGATTGGGGTGCATCAGATTGTGACCATAAGCGCATTGGCAGCTACCGTAAACCCTTTAGTAGTTGGGCTAGAACCGGTTGCTTTTGCCCTTACTTTAATGAGTGCTTGGATTATTGCAACTATCGTATCTCCTATTTCAGCAGCAAATGCCATTATTACGACTCTGGTAAATCGGACGTATTTTGAGATTGCAATCAAGTATAACGGTCCTTTTATTGTCCTCATGACCATTGTCTACACTATGTGCATTTATATCGTACAAATGTATTTAAGTTAAATTCAGATCTTAAAAATGAAAAATTGGAGGGAATAAAGCATGAATATTTTCGTCTTAATGAAACGTACATTTGACACAGAGGAAAAAATTGCGATCTCAAACGGTCGCATTGATGAGGGTGGCGCAGAGTTCATTATTAACCCATATGATGAGTATGCGATTGAAGAAGCGATTGTCCTTCGGGATGAGCACGGCGGGGAAGTAACCGTTGTCACAGTAGGAGAAGAAGAAGCAGAAAAAGAACTTCGTACCGCTCTTGCGATGGGTGCTGATAAGGCCGTATTACTTGATAGTGAAGATGTGGAAGAGTTTGATCAGTTTACAACTGCAACTATGCTTGCAGCGTACTTAAAAGAACAAGAGTATGACATCATCTTAGGCGGTAATGTAGCTGTTGATGGAGGAAGCGGACAAGTTGGACCTCGTGTAGCAGAACTATTAGATATTCCACAAGTGACAACGATTACAAAGCTTGATGTTGCAGATGGTCAAGCAACAATCGTTCGTGATGTAGAAGGAGACGAAGAAACACTTGAAGTCTCACTACCAGTTCTTGTAACGGCTCAACAAGGTTTAAATGAGCCCCGTTACCCATCTTTACCAGGCATTATGAAAGCGAAGAAGAAGCCATTAGAAACACTTGATTTAGATGATCTTGATTTGGAAGAAGAAGATGTGGAAGCAAAAACAACGACACTTGACATTTTCCTACCACCAGATAAGCAAGCAGGTAAACAATTAGAGGGTGACCCACAAACGCAAGTGAAGGAACTCGTTTCACTTCTAAAATCTGAAGCAAAAGTCATTTAATTGGAGGGATTATCATGGCAAAGAAAGTACTTGTAATTGGAGAAGTTCGTGACGGAGAATTACGTAACGTATCATATGAAGCGGTCGCTGCAGGGAAAGAAGTAGCAGATGGCGGAGAAGTTGTAGGGGTTCTTTTAGGAGAAGATGTAAGCGGTTTAGCTGATAGCCTAATTCACTACGGTGCTGACCGTGTGATCGTGGTCAACCATGCCGATCTAAAAACGTACACCACAGACGCCTATCAACAAGCATTGCTTCAAGTTCTTGATGTAGAAAATCCAGAGGGCGTATTGCTTGGTCATACTTCCCTAGGAAAAGACGTATCGCCACGTCTGGCGATGAAGCTTGGTGCTGGATTAATTTCAGATGCGATCTCAGTTGAAATGGACGGTGGAGATGCTGTCTTCACACGTCCAATCTATTCTGGGAAAGCTATTGAGAAAAAGAAAGTAAATGATGGGGTTTTGTTTGCGACAATTCGTCCAAACAATATCGTACCACTTGAGAAAGATGAATCAAGAAGTGGCGATGTGTCTACGCTCACAGTGGAGTTGAAAGACTTACGTACGGTGATTAAGGATGTTGTCCGTAAGGCAACTGGTGGGGTCGATCTTTCCGAAGCAAAAGTCATTGTAGCTGGTGGACGTGGAGTCAAAGGCAAAGAAGGCTTTGAACCGCTTCAAGAGCTAGCCGATCTATTAGGTGGGGCAGTAGGTGCTTCACGTGGTGCGTGTGATGCGGACTATTGTGACTATGCGCTCCAAATTGGTCAAACGGGAAAAGTCGTAACGCCAGATCTCTATATCGCTGTTGGACTTTCAGGTGCAATTCAGCATTTAGCGGGTATGTCGAACTCTAAGGTCATTGTAGCGATTAACAAAGACCCAGAAGCACCGATCTTTGAAGTAGCTGATTACGGAATTGTCGGTGACTTATTTGAGATCATTCCAATTTTAACAGAAGAGTTAAAAGCAGCTGTTTATTCATAGGAAAGCCAACAAAGGAGGGGTTCTGTGGGAAACGAAGAGTTGTTTGATCTTAAAGGTAAAGTGGCAATCATTACAGGTGGTGGTAGAGGGTTAGGAAAACAGATAGCAGAGGCTTTTGCGGATGCTGGATGTCACATCGTATTATGTTCGCGCAAGATTGAGGCGTGTCACGAAACAGTGGAACAATTAAAAAACAAAGGGGTAAATGCTCTAGCTTTATCTTGTGACGTAACAAATAAAGAAGATGTCGATCGAACAGTAGAAGCGGCTATCAATCAATTCGAAAAGGTTGATATTTTGGTCAATAATAGTGGAACCACATGGGGAGCACCTGTTGAAGATATGCCTGAAGAAGCCTGGAATAAAGTAATGAATGTGAATGTTAAAGGTACGTTTCTCATGTCTCAAAAGGTTGGTCAGCATATGATTCCAAGAAAAACGGGAAAAATTATTAATATTTCATCTGTAGCTGGTATTAAAGCTGAGCCATCAGAGGTATTAAATGCGATTGGCTATAGTACAAGTAAAGCAGCCGTAATTCATATGACAAAAGATTTAGCGATGAAGTGGGCGCAATACGGAATTAATGTCAATTCAATAGCCCCAGGTTTTTTCCAAACAAAAATGACAAACAAAGTTTTAGAAGAAAGAGGAGAAAAAGTGGCATCCCATATACCACTAGGAAGAATCGGTGATGACACGATGTTAAAAGGAGCTGCCTTATTTCTTGCTTCAAAAGCGAGTGATTTCGTAACTGGACACATCTTGACAGTGGATGGCGGGGCTCACCTTTAATTATGGCTTGCTTCATTTTCTA
This sequence comes from Alkalihalophilus sp. As8PL, assembly GCF_040939795.1. Classification (GTDB taxonomy): domain Bacteria; phylum Bacillota; class Bacilli; order Bacillales; family Bacillaceae_D; genus Alkalihalophilus; species Alkalihalophilus lindianensis. Next base: position 1,114,041 of record NZ_CP162551.1, on the reverse strand, counting down.
CTTAAATAGAGGGGGAATAATATGTATGATTTTATTATCATCGGCGGAGGAATAGTAGGACTCTCTACTAGTATGGCCCTCTATGACAAATACCCGCTTGCTAAAGTTTTATTAATTGAGAAAGAAGAAGAATTGGCTATGCACCAAACAGGTCACAATAGTGGTGTAATTCATTCTGGTATCTACTATAAGCCTGGTAGTTTCAAAGCCCGGTTTGCAAAAGCAGGCAGTCATTCTATGACCGAGTTTTGTAAAAAGCATAAAATTGACCATGACATTTGTGGCAAGATTATTGTCGCTACTAAAAAAGAAGAGATTCCCCTTTTACATGCTTTATATAAACGAAGCATTGAAAACAACTTAGAAACTCGTTTAATCGATAAAGGTGAGTTAAGAGAAATTGAACCATACGTAAATGGATTAGCGGCTATTCAAGTTCCTGCTGCAGGAATTGTAAATTATAAGCAAGTTAGCTTGAAGTTTGCTGAGCTTGTGAATGAATCTGGATGTGAAATCTCCTTAAATACCGAGGTAGAGAAAGTACATGAGAGCAAAGATGAGGTTCTGGTGGAGACTTCTAAAGGACCGTTTAAAGCGAAATATATGATCAATTGTGCAGGATTGCATAGTGATAGGGTAGCAAAGTTATCTGGGTATCATACCGATGTGAAAATTATTCCTTTTCGAGGGGAGTATTACAAATTAAAACCGGAAAAAAGACATCTCGTAAAGAATCTCATTTACCCTGTCCCTAATCCGAATTTTCCCTTTCTTGGAGTTCATTTTACTCGGATGATCAATGGTGAAATAGAAGCTGGTCCTAATGCCGTCTTAGGTTTTAAACGCGAAGGGTATAAGAAGACAGATTTCTCTATGAAAGATTTTGCAGAAGTAATGGGCAACAAAGGTTTTTGGAAACTAGCCAGTAAATACGTGAATGAAGGTGCAAGTGAAATGAAGCGTTCTTTAAGTAAGGCTAGCTTCACTAGAAGTCTTCAAGAGCTTATACCAGATATTAAAGCAAGTGATCTTCTGAACGCTCCGGCCGGTGTACGAGCGCAAGCGTTGAGAAACGATGGAACACTCGTAGATGATTTTTATGTGATTAACGGAAAAAGGAGCATTCACGTTTGTAATGCACCATCTCCTGCTGCGACTGCGTCAATTGAAATTGGAAAGTCCATTCTAAGCAATCTCCATGCTGAGGATATGGAAAATAAGTCGGTTCACTATCTTATTAATTGAGTTAACAGTAAAGGGGAGGTAGGTATGGTTAATCAGAATATTATATTTATCGCAGGTCATGCAAGGTTGCCTCAAGGTATGGCAGCAAAAAGCATATTTGATACGTTAACCATTACAGCTGAGGTTGAAACGAAGTATGGAGTCATTTTAGAAGCTTCATGTACTTTAGCGACGGCTCACGGTAGAGAATTTATTGGGCGTCTACTAAAGGGAATTAGCTTACAAGATGGAATCGATTATTCGGTGAGCCAAATTCAACAGTACTATTTTGGTAAAGCCAGTAACGCTCTTGTCGCTGCAATAAAGGATTTGCATAAACAGTATTTGCAAATACAAACAGAAACAGTTCCGTGTAAATAAATTTAGAATATTCAATAATTTGATTGTTTTTTATTTAATCATCCTGTATAGTAATGATAAGTACAAGAAATCACCTCTGGAATAACAGCCTTTTCTAGACTCGTGAATTCCTTGAACCATACTTACCAATTACATGTAGCGATAACTGTATAGTTTGCAACGACTTTACTTCTCGTAAAGCGATCCTGTAGACGATAGCCAGTTATATTATGGATGTACTCATAATATAGCTGGCTATTTTTATTGTCAAAAATTAAGAATTTTTATTAGGAGGTAATAATTATGAGTATTGTAAAATCAAGTAGGGAACAAGGTTTTATTCAACGAACAGATTTTTTTGAGGTGGCAGAACATCCACAAAGTCAACGACTCTATCAAATTAATATTAGAGACCATGTGATTGAACAATTTTTAGAAGATACATCAGATATTTCTATTCAACAACTAGAATATGTGCCATACATGCGCTTTGTGGTAGCTGATCGCTTAAATTCTTTAACCAACGGAAAGTTAAAAGAAGTATTAACAACGATTCTTCATGACCGTAATACAGGAGGCTATACGACTGGTACAAATTCAAAAACATCTGAATCAGACGACTATGTTAAGTTTTCAACTGCTATTACTCATTTGATTGGTGAGCCTAATTTTGATTCAATGTCCGGAAATTATTATGCGAGATTCTCTGTCACTGATATTGATAATAGTGATTCTTATCTCAGGCAACCATACAGACTTTTTACGCTGCATACAGATGGAACTTTTGTTGACGAAGCAACTGATTGGTTATTGATGATGAAGATGAAAGAAGAGAATGCAGTAGGAGGAGAATCACGGTTGTTGCACCTAGATGACTGGAATGAACTAGACATCTATTCAAACCATGGACTAGCCTCAAAAGAAATTACTTATAAAGCTCCTTCAAGTAAAAATGTAAGTAAAGAAATAAAGAGAAAAACATTTTTTCAAATTAACAACAAACCTTGCATGTGCTTTATCGATCAATTTGCTTATCCAAAAAATATAGAAGAAGCTAATTATCTTAAAAGCTTGTCAGAATCTATGGAAAATGACCCTTCCTTGATTGAATTGAGTTTACCAGTAGGAGACCTAGTCGTCCTAAATAATACATTTTGGCTACATGGTCGTGCTGCTTTTGAAAAAAATAGTGAGCTAAATCGAGAGCTTCTTCGTCAAAGAGGTTGCTTTTCAGAGTAAAGCTAAAAAGCTCTGCATAGTTGCAGAGCTTTTTATTTATTTAATTCATTCAGCCTCATCCTTACATTTACTCTTATAATAATCTCTCTCAAGCTTGTAAATTTGTCTGCGCATTGCATTCCAATCTTCATTGCCTAATGAAGCTTTTCGTAATTCATCCGTGATGTTTTCTAATTCATCCATGTTAATGTCTTCACCGTTTTCAAGTTGGTGTCTCATTTCTTGGATGTTATCTTCAAGCTTTTGTAAGCCATGATCCCAAGTGAAATAAAAATCTATAGGCTGCATTTCTTCGGATAAGATATGCTTCACTTCACATACTTCTTGTCGTGGTCCAACAATCGAAATATCTGTGGCATGAACGGTAATCTCGACTTCATTCTCTTCAAGTGTTGCAGTGATATATTTCATTTTTTTCGCAATTGTAAAGTTAAAAATGTGTTCCAGTACATAGGAGAGCATCATAAAGTTTAACCAAACAATCTTTTTTGGATCATGAATATGAGTTTTGATATTGTGTTTTGATAAGGTATCATCAACTTCTTTTAAAACATCATCATATTTTCCTTTACGAATCATGATGGCAAATTGCTGTTGTGAATGTAGCTTTAGAACATTCGGTAGCTTAATGATAGGAATCAATACAAGCAGTACCATCGACATGCCGCCAAGAATTAGTGTATAAGGATACCCCATAAAGGTCTGCTTGATTTTTGAACATGATGGATCGCGGTTCTTCATCTTAGTGGAAGTGTATCCGTTCACGAGTGGTAGCAACACAATTAAAACAATCGAGGCAATACGGACAATTGTGTCATCATCAGGCATGAGAGGGATAAAGGTCTCCGCTAAATCTGGAAAAACAGTTGTCACAAGGATGTATATCCAATAAAGAGACAAAAGCCCCATGAAACTTACTTTAGAATCATCTTGTGAGGGAATGCGACCAAAGAATGTCAGAGTAGCCATGCTGAATACTTTGCTTAGCATCTTGGCTATTCCTGTTAATATTATGCGAAAATAAGGCAACCCCTTCACCTACTTCTATGAAATTTTATATGCGTAAAGTTTACTATTCCCTTATTAATGCGGGTTAAACGCAAATGACAAGGATTGGCGGACCTACCTTAAACGAGTTATGCTATGATAGATAAAAGACTATTCTTATAAAGGATGATCGAGCCTTGACGACTGTACTTAGTGAATTTTTGATTCGACAATTAGCCTCAAGTCAAGCAACGTATACACGCGGGGTAGAGTATTACCAAGCAGGCTTAGTGGAGCATGTCCATTACAATGAACTTTATAATTCGTATGAAGCGGATGTTGTTGGCACCCATATATATGAAGTGGAAATAGATATCGAAGAGGATGGAAGCCTTGATTTTTCTTGTGATTGTGAGGCCTCTTATTCGTATCCAGGAGCATGTAAGCATGTTGTTGCCACATTGCTTGAACTACAAGAACGAGGGGCAACATTTTCGAAACAAAAACAAACGATTTCAAAAAAAAGCTCGCTCTTAACAGAATTTAAATCGGTTCAAAAATGGAAGCAGCCATCGCTTAAAAAAAAGCAAACCTTACTTGTTGAATTTGAAGTAAACATTATGGCCGCTGGTGGTTATTTTCAACATATGGTTAACTACATTCAGTTAGGGATGAAAGTCGGTGAGAACCGTCTGTATGTTGTAAAAGATCTATATGCCTTCTTAAAAGCGGTCAAAGAAAATCGTTCTTATGCGTTCACGAATAAGTTCGCCTTTCAGCCAGAGGAGCATGTGTTTAAAGAAGAGGACGAAGTAGTGTTTGACCTTATTTTTAGGTTGTTAGCCGTTGAGGAACACCATACAAGAAATACATACGGTCACAAATCAACAAAGCGCCATCTCCTCATCCCAGCCGTCTATATGCATCAATTTCTTGATGTCCTAGCACCACAGGCTACGGTTTTGCATGTGGATAGTTTGACTGAATATAAAGAAAAGCTTAACGTGTCAACCTTTGAAAAAACAGATAAGCTTTTTACGTTCACACTAGAACAAGTAGAGGATATGGTTGAACTTCAAGCGCATCTTCTACCTAGAGTTTTATTTATCGATGAAGAGTTTAAATGTGTGTTAAAAGAAGATACAGTTTATAAGCTGACAGAGGAACAAGCAAAAACACTTGAGATCTTGTCAAAAGAATATGAGCCCGATGAGCCACTAGATTTTATTCCAAATGAGCAGTTAGAGTCTTTTTGTTCTGAGGTTCTTCCGGTCCTTTCTCATTACGGAACCGTGGAAATGGAAGAACGACTAAAAGAAAAAATCGATCAAAAACCGCTTCAAGCCTCGTTGAAAATTGACTATGAGGACGAAGAGCTTTTCATTGATGTTTCCTTTCGATATGGACATGAAGTACGGAATCCTTTTACAACCAATGAAACGGAAACAAATCAGACCATTATCGTCCGAGATGTGGAAAAGGAACAAACGATTTTACACGTGCTCGACCAGTTTCCGTTTGAAGTAGAAGGTCACCAGCTTGTTTTAAGTCGAATCGATACAATTGTCGAATTCCTTTATGAGCATTTGCCACAATTAAAACCCTATGCAGATATCTTTTTAACGCGTGATGCGAAAAAATTATTGTTCCAACCTGCTGCAACACCATCTGTAACGGTTGATGTGGAGAGTGAGTCGAACTGGCTAGATGTGACATTTTCCATAGACGGAATTTCAGATGAGGAGATCATTGACGTCTTACGCGCTCTATATAATAAGAAGAAATACCATCGTCTCTCAAACGGAGCTTATATTCATCTTGAAGAAGAACAATATACGACGGTTAGTAAGGCCGTCCAATCCCTTGGAACCTCGGCAAAAGACTTGAATAAAAGTATGAATGTTCCGCTTCATAAAGCATTCTCTCTTGATGAGAGCCAAACAGGATTAAAATTATCGAAAAAAATTCATCGTCTGATTCAAGACGTTCAATCACCGGAATTTAGTGAATGGTCGATCCCAACACGCTTACAAGCAGACCTGAGAAGCTATCAAGAAACAGGTTATAGATGGTTACGAACCCTTGCAAAATCAGGCTTAGGCGGAATTCTTGCTGATGATATGGGACTTGGAAAAACATTGCAGACCATCACATATTTACAAGCAGAAAAAGAAGCCAATACAAATGGTAAATCGCTTATCATTGCACCTGCCTCCGTGATTTACAATTGGGAAAAGGAGATCAAACGATTTGCGCCCGAGCTCGATGTTGTGGTCATTGCTGGGGTCAAATCAGAACGAGATCAAGCTCGCGCGCTCCTAGAGGCTGATGTCTGGATTACCTCCTACCCCTTGATGCAACGTGATTTCAAAGCCTATGAAGAGATTACCTTTGAATCACTTGTCCTAGACGAAGCTCAAGCGATCAAGAACGAACAAGCAAAAACAACGAAAGCCGTTCGTGCAATTAAAGCTTCAAGCCGGTTTGCATTAAGTGGAACACCGGTTGAAAATCGCCTTGATGAGCTATATACCTTAATGCAGACGATCTTGCCAGGCTTATTTGGGACGAAAAAGCAATTTAGGGACCGGTCGAATGAAGAGATTGCCAAGCGGATTCGTCCGTTCATTTTAAGACGACTAAAGAAAGATGTACTAAAGGAACTGCCAGAAAAAATGGAGTCCGTTCAATACACGGACCTCTTACCAGAACAAAAGAAGTACTATTTAGCGCAAGTGAAGCAACTAAAATCAGATGTCGATAACGCCATCTCAACGGATCAATTTCAAAAGAAACGAATTGAGATTTTGGCTGGTTTGACGAAGCTTAGACAGCTCTGCTGTCATCCGAGATTAGTAGTAGAAGATGATCAGGTAGAGTCAGGAAAGTTGCAACGACTGCTGGAATATGTGGAAGAGGGAATGGAAGCTGGTCAACGAATCGTTATCTTCTCACAATTCACCTCGATGCTATCGATTATACGAACAGAGTTTAATGAGCGTGGGTGGGAGTTTTTCTATTTAGATGGACAAACGCCAGCGCAAGAACGCTTGAGGCTTGCTGATCAATTTAATCAAGGAGAGAACAGTTTGTTTCTCGTCTCGCTAAAGGCAGGCGGAACAGGGCTTAATCTCACCGGAGGAGATACCGTCATTCTCTATGATACGTGGTGGAATCCAGCGATAGAAGAACAAGCAGCTGACCGAGTGTACCGCTTTGGACAAACAAAAAATGTTCAAGTCATTAAGCTGATTGCTAATGGAACAATTGAAGAGAAGATCCTTGCTTTGCACGAGAAGAAAAAAGCACTGGTTGATGCCGTGATTCAACCAGGAGAACAACAAATCTCATCCTTATCAGCAGATGAAATTAAAGAATTACTAAACTTTTAATTCAACTCCGCCCACTTAGTTGGGGGGAGTTTTTTAGTGGTGCTTGATTCCTTACCTAAAGTGGGAATAGCGCACATAAATTTCTGATTCCGCCCATATCGTCCAAATAGCGCACATAAACACCTAATGTCGCACATAAGGCCATCTATTTAATTCATACGACAACGAACTTTTGTTCGCTGACACAAGTGGGACAACTTAATGTGTTAAGCTAGTTAGGTAAATAGATAGAGGATTATGGGAGTGTGTTACAGAAGTTAATAGATACGACCAATGTAAAAGTAAGGGGGCAGTGTAAAATGGCTAAAAAAGGAATGATTGTAGCTGCGGTCACGACTCTATTGGTGGTGGGAGGGGCAGTCTCTTATTATATGTTTGGAACACCTACTGAAGAAGAGGTAATCGTTCAAGCAGAAGAACAGGTAGAAGAAGGCATTGAAGACGATGAAGATGGTGAGTATGATCAAAAGCCTGTTGAAATCAGTGACCATCCAGACCAAGAATTGATGGCACAAGAAGCGGACTTTCTAGTGACTTTACAGTACGGAGAGTATGAGGAAGCGATTGCTTATCAGCCAGGGCAAGAAACGAAGGCAAATAAAATCATCGCCACACAACATACCTACTTAAACAAATTAGCAGGATGGGGTAGAGCGGATAGTTTAAACTACGAGTCAACGATCTCTGAAGAAGAATGGAATCAATTAAGAGATGATATTAATTGGTTATATAATGAAGGCTTTGCCGACTCACTTGTTAAAAATGATATGAAGAATGCTCGTGCGTTTATGTATGTCGCAGAAAGTCGAGATGCGATGGCTCTGCGCTATTTACATCGAATCTTCCATGACCTTGATGCAGAGATTAATGGAAATGAAGTCGATAAAATTTGGCAAGTCACTCATTCCTTTGGAAAATCATCACAACATAAGACCCTGCACAAGTACTTAAAAGGAAGCTAGATGAATAAAAACAAGCAGAATGGGCTAAGGCTCCATCCTGCTTGTTTTTTTGTTGAAGCGAGCGTAAGGGATGTCAATTCCTTACGAGTCTTTATTTAATAATTCCTCATTCGTCCAGTCTGTGATAAACATATGCCCTGGTGCATGGGTAATCATGAGCGGAAGCTTAGCGTTTTGAGCTGCTGCTTGTGGAGTGACACCGCATGCCCAAAAGATTGGTACTTCATCCTCTGCAATCTCAACATATTCACCGTAATCCGGCTTTTCTATTTCACTAATGCCAATTTGTGCTGGGTCGCCAATATGGACGGGGCCACCATGCATTTGCGGATACTTCTCAGTAATCGAAGTAGCGAGTTGAACAAGCTCTTTTTTAATGGGTCTCATTGATACAACAAGTGGTCCCGAAAAAGGTCCAGCGGCAACAGTTTCGATATTTGTTTGATACATGGCGACGTTCTTTTGTAATTCGATGTGCTTTAGTGGGATGTTTGTTTTAATCATTTCACTCTCAAATGTAAAGCTGCAGCCGATTAAAAAGGAGACGAAATCATCCTCCCAAATAGCTTCAATCGATTCCACTTCCTTTTCAAATGTTCCATCTTTATAAATGTGATATTTAGGGATATCTGTACGAATATCAGAGCCTTTCGCTAGAAGAGATTCTACTTGGCCTGGCTCTAGAACATCAATGACGGGACAAGCTTTCTGATTTCTGAATGTATAAAGGAAAAAATCGAATGCATATTGTTTCGGGACGATAACGAGATTGGCTTGTACGAATTCTTGGCAGTAGCCTGCTGTACTTGCGGTGAAGTGTTGCTCTCTAATTTGTTGTCTAAATGCTACAGGGGTGATCATGAGTACTCGCTCCTTCATTAACTTTTTCTACGAATGACCCTTCTTTACCACCATAAAGGAGGAAGGAATTTTCGTCAAATTATTCTGTCAGCTAGCTCTAAGTCATTATAACCAGGACTATAGATTTTTATTTAGTATGTGCAGATCAAGGATATTATGTGTTGTACAAGCCTATCAACCTATTTTTACCATCATCACTTTACAATAAGAGAGGATAGAGATAAAGTACTATCTTGTAATAGAAAAATTTGGATTATTTCTGTGTGAATAAGGGTACTATCATATCAATGTGAGATGAGGGGGAAGAGTTGAATGAGCGAGGTTACTGTTTCAAATGAAGAGTTGGGCCAAAATGAGGATCAACTGGCAGCTTTTGTAGGGAAGAAATACTCGTCCTATTATGAGAAGAAATGGGCAAAGATTGATGGAAAGAACAATCAAACGTCATGGAATTTTGCCGCTTTTTTCTTACACTTGTTCTGGTTAGGCTATCGTAAGATGTATGGATATGTCTTATTAATCATCGGGATTTTTCTCGTGTTTGACCTGGTTACTTTTTTAGTAGCAGATCCAGAAAATGTAGCATTGCTGATGAGGTTAAATAACTCCATCGGACTTGGAATGGGAGTGGCACTTGGACTCTTTGGCAATTATATGTATCGTCACCATGCTAGAAAACAAATAGAAAAAATCTCATCGGTGGAACCAAACCGAGAGCAACAAGAAGAACTATTGCACAAAAAAGGTGGCAGAAGCTGGTTAGGTGTATTTTACACTTTCCTCATTGTAATCGGTTATGCCATTGTATCAACTCTAGTATTTGGAATTTAATAAGTAGAAAAAGTGCTAACTTACGATTGTTAGCACTTTTTTTGACTGAATAAAGGGGATCTTTAGTACACTTAGAGTAGGAATATAGAAGAAAGGAGTGGAGAAATGAATGGCAAATGGAAGGCATTAGTATTAATAGCTATTGCTGAATTATGTGCATTAAGCTTATGGTTCAGCGGCTCGGTTGTAGCTCCAGAGCTAATCAACGTTTGGAGTGTTAGGGATTCTTCTGTTTCAGCCTGGTTATCAGCTGCTGTTCCAGTGGGCTTTGTCATTGGAGCGCTGATTAGCGCATACTATGGATTAGCCGATAGATTTAATGCGAGAAAGGTCTTTGCGCTATCAGCCTTAATTGGTGCGGGTTTAAATGGATTATTGCTCTGGACGGACCATGCTGCAATTGGAATCATCGTAAGGGTACTGACAGGGATGACATTGGCAGGGGTTTATCCAACGGCTGTGAAGCTATTGTCGCAATGGTTTCCGACAAAAAGAGGTCTTGCGATCGGCGTTTTAATAGCGGCTTTAACAATTGGCTCTGCTCTCCCACAGTTTTTTGTCACAATCTTTTCTGCTGTTAATTGGAAGCTCGTCATTATGACAAGTTCTTTCCTTGCATTAGCGGCAGCAGGTATTGTTTACTGGCTATTGGAAGATGCTCCGGTTGCACAAAAGAAAGCATCTTTCTCTTTTCATTTAATAAAAGAAGTTATCAAAAACAGGCCAGTCATGCTGGCTAACTATGGCTACTTCGGTCATATGTGGGAGTTATATGCGATGTGGACATGGCTTCCACTGTTTTTGGCTGCTAGTTTCCTAACTGATTCACCGACGACGTCAATCGCGTTTGTTTCTTTTGCTTCTTTTCTAGCAATCGGGATTGCGGGTGGATTAGGAAGTGTGATTGGGGGGCTTGTGGCTGATAAAGTAGGGAGAGCTCGTTTAACGATTTATTCAATGGCGATTAGTGCGGCTTGTTGTGTGGCAATTGGATTTACATTCGGTCAATCAATTTGGCTAACGTGGATAATCGCGCTCATTTGGGGAGCTTCTGTGATCGCCGACTCAGCACAATTTTCAGCAGCTGTTTCAGAATTTGCCGATGTTGAATACATAGGAACAGCTCTTACCTTTCAAATGTGTGTCGGATTTCTGATCACCATTTTCTCTATTAATCTCATTCCATACGCACAGCTTTTCCTCGGATGGGAGTGGGTGTTCATCCTTCTTGCGATTGGTCCAATTTTAGGGATCATTTCTATGATTCGCTTCAACCAATATGAAACGTGAAGAGGTTTAACTATAGCTTGCACTGCCTATACTATTAAAATAATCTCTATTAAAAGTGGTGGTGAATAGATGAAAGTATTAATAGCTTTTGGTATAGTCCTTGTGCCGGTTCTTATGCTAATTGTAGATCGTTTTTGGTATGTAGGGAGATTGGTGTTTAATGGTGCAGCATATGTAGCGTTTGTTACGTTTGGTTTTATTATAGCAAGTGCGATACATACGATCTTAAGAGATCATGAGGTGTTTATGACAAGCATTCATGGCATTTTTTTAAATCCTTGGTTTTTAGTTACAGGTGCTTATATTGGTTGGTATACACTTTTTCGGGTGTTAGTAGCCACTACAACAGAAGGGAATCTACATAGAAAGAGCACCTGAAGATTCAGGTGCTCTACATGTGTTTCCTAGCCTTTTGTCACGTTAATCGCATCTTCGTGGATATCGACTGAAACAGCTTCAATACTTTCGTCCCCTAATAGGAGATCCGTAATTTGATCTTCTAAATGCTCTTGAATCACGCGACGTAGCGGGCGTGCTCCAAATGCTGGGTGATATCCAAGCTCAGCGATTTTTTCTTTTGCCGCTTCGGTCACAGCGATCGAGATTCGTTGTTCTGCTAATGTGTTTTCTAAGTCAGCTAGCAAGAGGTCCACAATCTTTACAAGGCTCTCTTTATCGAGTTGATTAAATTCAATAATCGCATCAAATCGGTTTAAAAATTCAGGCTTGAAGTAAGCGGATAGCGAATCAAGAATCGATGTTTCGTTTACCGCATCGCTTGCGTCAAAGCCAAGTGTTTTCTTCTTCACACCGACTCCTGCGTTACTTGTCATGATGATCACTGTATCTTTAAAGCTTACTGTACGACCTTGGCTGTCAGTGAGGCGACCATCCTCTAAAATTTGTAAGAACATATGTTGAACATCAGGGTGCGCCTTCTCAATCTCATCTAACAAAATAATCGAATACGGGTTGCGACGAACTTTCTCTGTTAATTGTCCAGCTTCATCATGTCCAACATACCCCGGAGGCGAGCCAATTAGTTTAGAGACAGAGTGCTTTTCCATGTACTCACTCATATCAAGACGAACCATCGCTTCTTTTGTTCCGAATAGTTCCTTCGCCAATGACTTTGTCAGCTCGGTTTTCCCGACTCCAGTTGGGCCGACAAACAAGAAGGAACCAATAGGACGATGCTTAGCTTTAAGACCAGCACGAGAACGACGAACAGCTTTCGCTACTTTTTGAACAGCCGTATCTTGTCCAATGACGCTTCCGGCTAAGTGATCAGCAAGGTGTTTCATTTTCTCTTGATCATTAGCTTGAAGCTTTCCAACCGGAATGCCTGTTTTCTTTTCAATGATCGCTTCAATCAGAGCTTTATCAACGACAGCTTTTGTCTCGTCCGTATCATTCAGGCGGGCAACGAGTGATTCTTCCTCATCCCGTAATGTAGCCGCCACTTCGTATTTTTCTTCTTTTAATGCTTGATCTTTCTCTTTGGTAAGCTCAGCTAAACGAGCTTCGATATCATCGTGACTTGTTACACCTGCTTGTAGATTCAATTTTGATCCTGCTTCATCTAGTAGATCGATTGCTTTATCAGGTAAGAAGCGGTCTTGAATGTAACGATGTGACAAGCTCACACATGCGTTAATTGCCTCTTCTGTATAGCTTACTTTATGATAATCCTCGTATTTTCCTTGAATGCCTTTTAAGATCTCAATTGCAGCTTCGACAGTCGGCTCATTAACCATCACCGGTTGGAAGCGACGCTCAAGTGCCGCATCTTTTTCAATCTCACGGTACTCCTTAAGTGTAGTTGCCCCAACAACTTGCAGCTCTCCACGAGCAAGTGCTGGCTTTAAAATATTCCCTGCATCCATCGAACCCTCTGCAGAACCAGCCCCGACCAGTAAGTGAATTTCGTCAATGAAAAGCATCACATTTTTACGTTGTTGCAGTTCGGCAATCAACTGGTTCATTCGTTCTTCAAATTGACCACGAATTCCAGTGTTCGCGACAAGGGAGGCAACATCTAATAAAATCACTTCTTTATTTAAAAGTTTTGAAGGGACGTTACCTTCTACAATTTTCGATGCTAATCCTTCTACAATCGCCGTTTTTCCAACACCTGGCTCACCGATTAACACAGGATTGTTTTTATTGCGACGATTAAGAATTTCAATCACGCGTTCTACTTCCTCATCCCGTCCGATGACTGGATCAATTAAGCCTGCTTTTGCTGCGTGAGTTAAGTTTCGACCAAATTGATCTAAGAAACCGCCACCTTTATTGCCACCACCCATCGCTTGTTCATTAGGGGCGTGTTGTGGAAGCTCCTGTGCGTCCATCGAAGGATTCGTGAATTGTTTAAAGAGATCATCGAAAGGCATATGAGAAAATCCATGCCCAAATCCTGATGGGATCCCGCTTTGTGTTTTCATTTCTAGATAGCATGTTTGACATAACTTAAATTGCTTTTTCTCTTGATTAAATTGAAAACTTACATTTACACTCGCTTGACGTTGTTCGCAGTTTTGACATTTCATTTTACATAACCTCCTCGATTTTTATAATTCAGATTAAGAAAGGTAAGAGTTTGACTTTGACTTACTTTGACCTTTATTGATTTTATTATACTTTGACCTTTTCTGACTTTCAAGTATTTTGCTTCATTTTTTTAATGGATCAAAATGGACTAAAGACAATAGAGAGAGAAGCTAATATGATTTACAAAAAGGAGGAATTTTGTTGAAAAATAATCTATTATTTACCTTTATCTTGTTATGGATGGTGAGCTACTATCCTTCTATAACCCTAGCCGAGCAAGCCGGTGACCCAGCTGCTCAGTTAGCAGTAGACTTGATCGGTCCTAATGATCAAGGGTTTATCACTTCGGAATTTGTTCAGTATGTGTATGCTGAATCGAGAAATATTGACCTTCCACGCTTTGCACGAGATCAACGTTTAATTGGAATAGAGATTGAACGTGATGATTTAGTTGCTGGTGATGTGCTCTTCTTTCAAGGAAGCTCATTAATGTCAGGTATTTATATTGAAAATGGTCGCTTTGTCGTTGTGACAAGCTCAGGGATAGCACAAGTGAATCTGGACACCAGTAGTTATTGGTCTGGTATTTATATCGGAGCTAATCGATATATGAAAGACTCCATTACGATAGAGGAGCCTGTAGCGAAACTAGCTTTAGACATGATTGGTGTCAATGAACATGATTTTATAACCTCAGAGTTTGTCCAATATGTTTTTAATGAAGCAAAAGGGTTCGCGCTTCCAAGAGCCGCTAGTGATCAATGGCTTCTTGGAGAAGAGGTGAATCAAGATCAGTTACAGTCTGGTGATGTGGTCTTTTTTCAAGGGACCTATTTAATGTCAGGAATTTATATAGAAAATGGCCGCTTTGTGGTTGTAACAAGTGAGGGAATAACAGAACGAAATTTAATCATGAGTGAGTACTGGTCGAAGGCGTTTGTTGGTGCCAAACGCTATACCGAAGAAAGTCTCACTCCACCTTCTTCGTCAAACGAAATTGTGGAGAAAGCTCGTTCTTTAATTGGGACTCCTTATAATAGAAGGGGAGATAATCCAGAAGATGGCTTTAATACAGGGTCATTTGCTTATTATGTTTATCGGGAAGTAACCGGGAGCTGGCTCTCAAAGCTTTCATTCCCGCAATTTGAAGCTGGTCTTCAAATTGCACGTGATGAACTTCAAGAAGGGGATCTTGTTTTCTTTTTAAATAATGAGGAGTGGCTGACTGGGATCTATACGGGGGATGATCAGTTCATAACCGCTACTTCAGAGGGGGTGCAGGAACGTCATCTAGAGTTTCATACCTATTATGCAGATCGTTATGTGGGGGCAGTACGTTACACCGAAGAAATTTTAAAAAAATCCAACCCTAAAACATATGTAGGTCATGAAAATCCGGTCATCCAAGAGGCAATGAATTATATGGGGACTCCTTACCTTATGACTGGGAGCACACTAGATGCATTTGATTGTTCTTTCTTAATTCAAACATCCTTTAGAGAAGCAAAAGGAATATACCTGCCAAGAATCAGCTATAGACAATGGGAAGTAGGAGAAACCATTCTGCCAGAAGGGACAAATATAGAAGAAATCACCCTCGATGACCATATCAGACCCGGGGATGCTCTTTATTTTTCAGGCACATGGCAAGAAGGGATCTCACATGTCGCCATTTATTTAGGGGACGATTATATGATTCATGCAACTGGTGAAGAAGGGATGACTACAATTTCCTATATGAATTCGTACTGGCGTGAACATTTCACAGGGGTTAAACGTTTTGACGATCTTTCAGTTCGCCTCGATAATCCAGCTATTTATGAGGCTTATCAAGTACTTGGAAGCCCGTATCAATTAGGTGGAGCTCATCCGGATCAAGGATTTGATACAGGAGGACTTGTCCAATACATCTATAAACAGGCATATCAACTTGAACTTCCACGCTATGGCAGCCAGCAATGGCAAGAAGGCACCGAAATTTCGCTTAGTGAGGCAGAGCCAGGAGATTTATTATTCTTTGAAGGAACATCACTGATTCCTGCTGTCTATATAGGAAATAATCAAATGGTTGTCGCAACCCAAGCAAGTGGAGTAACTATTGTTGACCTGACGGTGAGTTCGTATTGGCCTCCGAGGTTTTACGGGGCAAGGACATATGAGAAAATAACCGGAAATCTTGAAGCCGTCGCAGCCCTAACAGAGGGATATGTCGGAGAAGCATTTAGTGGATCTTCTATTGAATTTGTTCAAAGTGTTTATCAAGAAGCTGTGAACATTGAATTATCAGGCAACCTGCACACTCTTCGTTCGAGCGGGGATTGGATCCATATTGAAGAACTAGAAAGAGGAGATGTGATGTTCTTCAGCGAAGAGCCAGATGGAAGCAGGGCGGATTTTGTCGCTATTTATTTAGGAGAAGGAGTATTTGCAACAGTGATGAATGATGTAGTAGTCACATATGAAATGAATGATGATATTGCATGGATTAATCGTCTAATTGAAGCTAGAAGATATTAAAAAGTATGAACAAAGGAGTTGCCTATGGCAGCTCCTTCTTTTCATTTTAAAAAGGATATTAGGGTAAGTAAATCGAATGTATAAAAGAAGACTATACATCCTGGGAGGACAAGTATGGATATTAATCAACTTTCAAAACGATTTATTATTTTTGCCAATGTAGAATGTGCGGGCCGAAGTGAACTATATGAGACATTATCAAAAGAAATTGCTAAAGACGAAGCGTTATTAACACTATGCTCACATGCAAGAGCTGGCCAGCCAGTTCCTAACCTTCTCTTTGGAGCGGTACATTATCTTTTGTTAAGTGGAGAGAAGGATGTACTAGCAGACTATTACCCGAGCTTAGTTGCCCAACCGAAACGTACAAAAGAGGCATTCATTCCTTTTAAAACGTTCTGTGAGAACCATAAAGAACAAATACAGACACTTCTTCAAACAAAGTTGGTGCAAACGAATGAAGTAAGAAGATGTAGCTATTTGTATCCGAGTTTTTCGGCAATTTATGAAAAGGAGAAACGTCCACTTGCTTTAATTGAAATTGGTACGAGTGCTGGTTTGCAGTTATTATGGGATTATTATCGCTATTCCTATGAAGAAACAGAAGAGTTTGGCAACCTAAACTCACCTGTCCATATTCATTCACAAGTAAAAGGCGAGAATGTACCGGCGTTGCTTAAGGATCGTCCACAAATTGAGGCTCGATATGGGATAGACCTTCACATTAATGACCTAACAAATGAAGATGATTATCTATGGCTTAAAGCTCTTATTTGGCCTGAGCAACATACGAGAAGAGCCTTATTCGATGCTGCAGCAATGTGTGTAGCGGAAAATAAAGAGTCATTGCATTTAATAGAAGGAGATGGAGTAGAATTGCTCCCATCCATCGTGGCTGACATATCGAATGATGCTGCCATTTGTGTATTCCATACTCATGTTGCCAACCAAATGCCACAAGAGGTCAAGCGACGTCTACAAGTAACAATAGAAGAAATCGGTCAACAACGTGATATTTACCACTTGTACAATAATATGAGTGATGGCGATCTTCATCTTGATTCCTATCAAAACGGTACGTTCCAGAGTGAAAGGGTAGCCGAAACAGATGGTCACGGAGAATGGTTTAGTTGGAAGCGGAGTTCAAAAGTAACCTCTTAAGGGGCTTTGAAAAAACTTACAAAAACTCGATGAAAGAAATGAAACCGCTTCCTGTAATTTAGAAGGATTCAACTAAATAAAGTTGATAAATGAAACAGTTGTGAACCCACAACTAAAAAAGGAAAAGCATCTTACGGCATGTAAGGTGCTTTTTTAGGAGGGATTTTACGAGAGGATGTTGAAGTGAGTAATTAGTTTGAAATTTTAGATAAAGGGGCAATGAGATGCATAAAGAGAGAAGAAAAGCTTATTGGCAAGTGTTAGCTTGGGCTTTGATTGTTTTTGCCCTTATAAGTGTATGGTGGTTCTTTCGATGAATGCATATTGTAAAAGTGCGCTTCATCAAATTCAGATTGCGATCAATTCGATCATTGCGATTATGCATGAGCTTAATAGCGATGATCTACAAAGTCGCCCAACAGACATGAAATACTCGATTGGTGAATTACTTCAGCACATCTCCCTCCTCCCTAAGGCAGACTATAAGATTAGTAATGGGGCAAC
The DNA here is from genome assembly GCF_040939795.1 of Alkalihalophilus sp. As8PL. Taxonomy (GTDB): domain Bacteria; phylum Bacillota; class Bacilli; order Bacillales; family Bacillaceae_D; genus Alkalihalophilus; species Alkalihalophilus lindianensis. The sequence continues at coordinate 1,096,160 of NZ_CP162551.1, read as the reverse complement.
AGAAGAGGAGATGTCAGCGTTTTACAGTGAACATTCTTTTCATACGATCAAAGAAATAGAAGGGGCGCTTATTAATCACTATCAATTTTTAGAAAAGAGGTATCAGACGTATACAGATAGAGAGTTGCAAGAGAAGGTGGTTTCGTATTGGGGAGCGACTTATTCAAGATATGAATGGCTTCTTCAGATCGTCTCTCATCTGTACCACCATCGAGGCCAACTTCATGCGATGCTCGTTCATTGCTGCCGGAAAGACCCTCAAATCTCCCTTTTTGAATAAGAGTAGGTTGATAATTATCATACATATTGGAAAGAATAAGGCTCTAAAACATTCAAAATAAGTAGGCTAGCCAACCTAAAGTGTACCCTTTGTAAAGGACATTGTAAAAAAAGGCTTAGGTAACTTGAAGAAGATGATTTCTGTATGTACAGGAGTCATCTTTTTAGAAAGCGTTACCTGTACAAGGTTCATTTTTACTTCTAGCCTTGCATACTTCTCCTCCAGTGTAAGCTCTTTTACTCGCGCTCTTCCAGAACGATCTTGTCTGTTGTCTTTAAGCCCCAAAATCCCCTCATTTCTATAAGTAGCTCACCAACGCTCAGAAGCAGATTTTATTCTTTGCATTCCAATAACTTCAACGTCAAAACCTGCTTCCTTAAAGATCTGTCTTGAGACCTTTCCCTTATTGAATTCGGAAACAAAATGTTCTTTAAACTCGTCTTCGTATCTTTCAAATGTGATGTTTTTATTATACAAAAAAGCACCCTATAGAGAGCACTTTTTTTATAGTGTCTCCTCTATAGGGGACTTTTACGAAACTGTAAGATGCTTTTTAAAAAGTACTATTTAATAGTTATTTCAAGGATACATAATTTAGCCAGATTAGCAAAAAGTAACCTTAATATAACAAAACGAGGTGAGCAATGAAAAGTTCGGATTCTGTAAGCTTAATTGCAGTTATTTTGTTAACTATAACCTCAGTTGGTCTATTTAATCACGTGACGGTGATTCCTGTTCTTATAGAGGCAGTCGGAAGAGATGCTTGGGTATCTGTTTTACTAGCTGGTTTTGTTACTCTTTGCTGGATCCCTTTACTCTATTTTGTCATGAGAAAGTCTAAACAAAAGAATGTGTTTGTATGGTTACAAGAAAAAGTAGGAAAAGTTATCGCCTTTTTACTCATTGGCTCAATTAGTTTGCTTTTTTTAATAAAGTCCACTGTGACGATTACTGAACTGACTGAATGGACGATTATTACTTATTTGCCAGGTACACCCAACCTACTTATTATAGGAATCTTTTCAATCATATGCTTTTTAACAGCTATTACAAATTTAAGGACCATTGCTATTGTTAATGGTGTGCTGCTTCCTATTGTTGTGACATTAGGCTTTTTTGTAATGTTTGCCAATCAGCCTAACAAGGATTACTCCCTGCTCTTTCCTGTATTAGAAAAAGGGTTTGACGCTTCTTTACTAAAAGGAATGGTCTTTTCAGCTGCTGGACTCGTAGAAATCATCGTTATCCTTTTGATCCAACATAAGATCAATAGCTCAATTAAATTAATTCCTCTTCTTATAACAACGGTCATATTAATGGGGTTGACCATTGGGCCGTTAATAGGGGCCATTGTCGAATTTGGTCCCGTTGAAGCAGCTAGACAAAGGTTTCCGGCTTATGAAGAATGGGCATTGGTTTCCATTGGTCGATATGTAGAACATGTTGATTTTCTATCAATTTATCAATGGCTGACAGGAGCCTTTATCCGTATTTCATTTTTTATGTTTCTAATTCCAGAAATCTTTAACCTTACTGATCAAAAAAAGCGAGTGAAAGTATTAGGTGGATATTTTATTACTATGATAATCCTTACCCAACTACCAAACAATGATTTTCAATTTCATTATATTCTTTCCACGTACTTTCTACCAGTTACTCTTTTTTTTATAGTAGCTGTATCATTGTTATTTTCTCTTTTAGTGCTTATTAAGAGAAAGAAAGGAGGTTCCAGGACGCATGAGATTTCATAAATTGATTAAAAAGCATAGTAGAGTTAAGAACATAGTAAGCGCACAGCAGGATACAACTGAACCTAAACCAGAAATTATTAATCACAAGACGATCACCCACTTATTTTCTAGTTGTGAGGATGTGATCATTGAAGCGATACCATTCAAAGAAAAAAGCAATGATGTTGAAACAGTTGTATTTGTTTACTCACCGGGACTAGCTGATACAGAACTCATCAATAAACAAATTGTCCCTCATCTCGAAGACCTCATTGAAAACAATGAATATTTAAGTAAAGAAATTGTGAAAGAAGAATGGAAAATGTCCTCTCTTGCTTTTATAGAGAATAAGGAGCAATTAGCTGTTGAAGTATTTCAAGGAAAGCTGATTCTTTTTTTTGAAAAGTTAGATACATGTTATCAAATTAATATTGCCAAACCTCCCCAACGGAATACAGAAGAAACAAATTCAGAGGTTTCCATACTCGGACCTCGAGATGGATTTATCGAAAGTATCTCAACTAATATTGCTTTAATTAGGAAAAGACTTCCAACCAGTTCTTTGAAGTATGAGAGATTTACAATTGGAGCGAGGTCTCAAACGAAAGTTGGATTAGTATATATAGACGATATTATTAATCCGGAAATAGTAAAGGAAGTCCAAACTCGAATAAGCAAAATAGATGTAGACACTTTATTTAGTTCTAATCAGCTAGCTGAAATAATAAGTGCGAGGACTTTTCATATCTTTCCTATATTTGATTACACAGGAAGACCAGACTTTGTTGTTAACTCTTTAATGAGAGGGAGGTTTGCTATCTTTATTGATGGCAATCCTACTGCAGTGGTTGGTCCTGTCAATTTATTCTTTCTTTTAAAGAGTGCTGAAGACTCGGAGTATTTTTTTGTCTACAACACCTTTGAACGCTTATTGAGATTATTTGGTATTTTAATCGCTGTGTTTTTACCAGGCTTTTGGATTGCATTAGTTACCTTTCATCAAGATCAGATTCCAATTCTCTTACTGGCTACATTATCGACCGCCAGAGCTGGTGTTCCTCTGCCTTCTCCAGTAGAAGCATTAATCATGATGGGTTTATTTGAGTTATTTAGAGAAGCAGGAGCGCGCTTGCCAATAGCTGTTGGACAAACCTTAACAGTCGTTGGGGGATTAATTATCGGGGATGCCGCTATCCGAGCTGGGTTAACGAGCCCCGGGATGGTGGTTGTCATTGCGACCGCTTTAGTAGCCAATTTTACGTTAGTGAACCAATCATTAATTGGGGTTATAAGCATATTGCGTTTTGGAGTGGTGATTATGGCAGGTTTTTTTGGAATGTTTGGATTTATGATTGTTGGCTTAATGATCATAGTATATCTTGCTAATTTAAGAACCTTTGGGATTCCATACCTGACACCGCTATTCCCAATGACCTCCTTGAAAAATCTTGTTACTAGAACGACCCGTCCATCCTGGAAAAAAATAGATTAAAAAAGTAACGGACCCTAAAAGGTTAAAGAGAAGGGATAACATGAAAAAATATTTGATGTTGCTCGTTATAATTCTTTTGCTTACAGCTTGCAACAATGCAAAAGAAATTGAACGGATGTATTACATTCATGCAATTGGAATCGATTATGTAGATGGTCACTACGAGGTTTATAATCAAGTTTTAAATTTTGCTACGATGGCGAAGGAAGCTGGGAGTGCAACAGATAAAGCTGATGCAAAAGTTGGGATGGCAAGCGGTCAAACTATAAACACAGCCTTTCATAATTTGTATCACTCCACTTCACAGCGAATGTACTGGGGGCATCTTGCCGTTATCGTGTTTAGTGAGGAAGCGTTAAAACAAGGCATCGATGAGGCGATTGATTTATTTGCACGCTATAATGAAACACGATATACAGTGTGGTTGTTTTCTACAGAGAGTCCAATAAAAGAGCTTCTAACCACTTTTCCAATTCTAGAAGGCTCGCCTGTTTTGGGTACACTAGGCAACCCTATAGATAGCTATCGACAGAGTTCTTTTATTCCACCCATTCGTCTTCACAGATTTGTATCTGATTATAATGAACCTGGTAAGACAGTGGCTCTTCCGCACATAACGATTAAGAAAGATGTTTGGTTTGATGGAGAAAAAGAGTTTGATTCCCTCCATCCAGAGGGTATTACTTTATTTTCTAACCATCAATATAAAGGGAAATTACTCGGATTAGACATGGTCGGTTACAGGTGGCTTCAAGAGAAAACAAACCGATCTCCCATTATCATTCAACATCAAGGGGATCCTGCAAGTGTCATTATGATGCAAGATCCTAAAGTAGAAATTATACCAGTCACAGATGGAATAAGTCCTAAATATACAATAGATGTGGAAATAGGAGGATCGGTTATTGAGATGGAGCAACCTGTTTCTCTTCAATTTTTAGAGGAAGAGGCCGTTAAAGTAATTGAAAATGAAATTAGAAAAACGTATGAAAAAGCCTTAGCTGAAACTATAGACGTCTATAGTTTAGGATACAAGCTCTATCAACATGACCCGCAATTATGGAAAAAGTTGAACACAGATGGTCAGATTCCTCTTACAGAAGATTTATTAAATGAGGTGAATGTAAAAGTGAGTATTCAAAATGCAGGGAAGAATAAATTAAAACCTTTTCAGTGATAACAATTAACTTTTAATCTTTTGAGGGTGTTCTTCTTTTTGAATAAAGGGTTTCAAAAATGCTCTGTTGAATATGTTAGAAAGACAACGAAAAAGAAGTATCTACATGCAAAAAGAAAAGAGCAGAGCTTACTGGCACGCTTCAAAAAGATCCTAAAGTGGTTTTTTTGAATAAATCCTTATTAGGATAGGGTTAAACTATAGGAAAAAAGAGTAAATAAAGAGTATTGATAGAAGCAAGCCAACCAACCAACTAGATGGAGGGCATACAATGAAAAAAGAAATTGAAATGAAGATGAAAGGTGAGCTTTCTAGGCTAACCAATCGAACTTTTAAATTTGATAAACGAATCAAAGAAGGATGGTATTCAGCCGTCTATTTTTTAAAAACAAAAGAAATAGCTAAGAAGTACAAGCCTGACAAAGTAGTAACAATGCAGTTTTTTCAAAAAGAGGAAGCCGTTCTATGTGGGATTGATGAGTCAATTGCTCTTTTACATACGTTTGCTGAAGATCCAGATGAGCTAGAAATTCATGCCCTCCATGATGGTGATCAAATTAAGCCATTTGAAACCGTCTTAACCATTCGAGGTTCGTATCATAAATTTGGCTACCTAGAAGGCATTATTGACGGCATTTTAGCAAGGCGAACGAGTGTCGCAACTAATGTTTATCGAGTTGTATCAGCGGCCAAGCATAAGCGCGTTATTTTCATGGGCGACCGTGATGATCACTTTAGCAATCAAGCTGGAGATGGATATGCTGCCTTTACAGGGGGAATGTCTGCTCAAGCGACACATGCGATGAATGAGTGGTGGGGCGAAAAAGGTCTTGGAACGATGCCTCATGCATTAATTCAATTGTTTAATGGAGATGTCGTGGAAGCTTCGAAGGCTTATCATGCCACGTATCCAGAAGATGATCTGATTGCACTTGTAGATTATAATAATGATGTAATTACTGATTCCTTAAAGGTTGCACGTGAATTTGGTGAGACACTAAAAGGTGTACGGATTGATACATCAAGAACGATGATTGATCAATACTTCATTCGTAATCAGCATATTTTAGGTAGCTTTGACCCACGAGGTGTAAATATCTCACTTGTTAAAGCATTACGAGAAGCATTAAATGAAGAAGGCTATCATCACGTGCAAATTGTCGTTAGTGGTGGTTTCTCTGCTGATCGCATTAAAGAATTCGAAAAAAATGATACGCCCGTAGATGTATACGGTGTTGGCGGGAGCCTCTTAAAGCTCACGATTGGCTTTACAGGGGATAATGTGATGCTAGATGATGAACCAGAAGCGAAAGCAGGCAGACGATATAACCCGAATCCACGAATGGAGAAAGTAAACATTCATTCTTAGTAAAGATACGTATAAAAAAGCGTGGCCACTAGGGTCCACGCTTTTTTATGCTATTGTTGAATCGCAGCTAAGGATTGTACTAACCCGTTTCCATATTGAGTAGAGGTACCAAGGTTAACTGCTGTATCATTCAAAAGGTTGCGAAGTTCCACATTGGATAAATGTGGCTTAGCTTGCCATACTTGTGCTGCAACTCCTGCCACATGTGGAGAAGCCATCGATGTTCCGTTAAAAGATGCATAATTGTTATTTGGAGTCGTGCTAAGAATTCCTACTCCAGGAGCTGAGATCTCAACTGCTGGACCTGTGCTTGAGAATGTTGCACGTTGGTTGTTTTGATCCGTCGCAGCTACTGCGATTACTGAATCATATTTAGCAGGGTAGCCGACTGTATCATTTTTACCACTGCGTGTTCCACTGTTTCCAGCCGCAGCAACAACAAGCACTCCCTCAGCATATGCTAGATCACTAAACTCTTTTAAAATAGCAGAACTTTGCGAGCCACCAAGGCTCATATTAATGATATCGATATCATTATTGATTGCCCACTCGATTCCCTCGGCAATTCCCGCATATGAACCACTACCAGAATTGTTTAATACTTTTACCGCATAGAGAGAAGCTTCGCTTGCGACACCAATAACACCAATATCATTATTCACTGCCGCAACAGTACCAGCGACATGTGTGCCATGGCCATCACCATCAAAAAATGGATCAGAGTTGGCTGAATCAGTAAAAACAGAATGTCCGCCTTTTACGTTGGCTGATAGATCAGGATGATTGCGGTCGATTCCCGTGTCAAGAATCGCTACCTTTACACCATTTCCTGTGAAGCCTGCATCTTGTGCAGCAGTCCCTTGTACACGAGGAATGCCCCACGGAGTCGTTTGAGCTAATTTAGTTACCTCAGCATTTTCCTCAACCATTTGAACATGAGGATGATTTTGCAGGCCGCGAGCTTGATTTTCTGTTAAATTCAAATGCATGACCGGAAGGAGGTCATATTCATGAATAATATCTTTATTATCAATACCAAATGCTTGGACTAACCCTTTCTGTGCTGCACCATTAAATTGAACTAAATAATCTTTTACCTCTGCGTTCGCATTTCCTGCTAATACAGCTTGTCCCGGTACTGCCATCAAGATTACAAGTAATACAGCTAAAAATAATCGTCTCAAATAGGTAGCCTCCAATAGTAATAGATTTTGTTTGTTACATACCATTCACTAAGTGCAAAGCCTCCTTTCAGAAATCGAATAGTCTGTTTTAATGAAGCTTGGTGTGCAATCTAAGAGGTCGGGTATATCGAAAGAAAATTCTTTCTATTTAATTTAAGAATAAGTTTAAAATTGGAAATATTCAATAAATTTTTATATAAACATACTAATAGGAAGTAATTTGGAAGTGGGTGAGGAAGCTCTATTAATTAGAAATATGTGGTAGAATTGAGAGGTTATATGTTGTAGATAAATCAGTAGGATGTGGGTCATATGTCAGTAAAATGGATTGGCTGGGTAGGGATTTTACATGTTTTGTTTATTGTGGGGTGGATCGTTTACAATCTATCTCATTACTTGATCTATCCCGCTCCTCTATTAGAAGACGGTCAGTCATTAGCGGAACTAGGAATCCTTTATTATAGTGAGCATAGAGGTTTGCTAGGATTTGATCATGGGAGTAAATCATTGATGATGCTTTTATCAATTGTTTTACCAGTTGGAATCTTTTATATCCTAAAAAGAGATTCAGCATTCGACCTACTAAACATGCTTGCATTAGTGGCGGGAGTGGTAGGGTTTACGCTCTATAGCTTATCTTTAATGCTACAGGCAGTAACGGTTGAATATGCATTTCAGTTGTTCGTATCTAATAATGATGCATCTGCGCAAGCTTTTGCGACACTCATTTATGATTGGACGATGTTGCAAGGCGGATTCTCCGTGAGTATTTACATTCTAGCTAATCTATCTCTTGCCACGTGGTTACTTATTCATTCAAAAAAAATTGCTAGAGATTTTAAGATGAAAGTATTTGGTGTATTTGGGATGACTGTAGGATTTCTTCATATAGGGGGCTATAGTGTGTCATGGTTTTTTCTCATGCAAGGCTCTCAAGTGATGCATGAAGTTAACGAAGTCGTGGGGGTTTTATGGCTCGTATGGTTGGCGTGGGTAAGTTTATACATCATAAACGGTAAGATAAATAGGAGTGAAATCAACTAGTAGGGCTTACGAGAAGCACTCATCGCATTTAATGGGTGCTTCTTTTTAAGATGAGTTATCACGTGCATTCAGAAAAAATACGAGCAAGGTCATAACAAAGCCAGTACCAAACGTTTGTAATGCAGTCACTAGAGCAGCTGTTTGATAAAACTCTCGAGTAAGGGAGCTAAAGAAAAAGCTTAATGATGAGAGGTAGAAGAATACGTGAAGAAAGGCTATAACTGTTGCGAATATCACCTTTTTAATCGATTTGAGAGCGAGAAAGCTCGTGTGTAAAAAAGGGATCGTGACTAGTGCTAAGCTTGATAGTAATAACGAGGGCATAAAGCCAGGACCGCCGATGATAAATCGATAGACATTTAAGACAAGATATAGTGGAATAGCAACGAAAAAACCACCATATAACGAGGCAATAATAAAAGGAATGTATCTCAAATCAAAAATAAATCCGTTACCGATTGGAATGGGTAAGGTCATACATAATAGTAAGATGCTAGCAGCTACCAACACTAACAGGGCCTGATTTCCCATTGTAGTCTTTTTGTATTCGATTATAAGGAGATAAATAAACATCCCGAATAGCAAAAAGAGAATGTTAGCTAATAGAGTTTCGATCATTTTCATCGTTCCTTTCGCACCTTTTCAATCGAACATTTCGAAAGTAAATCTCACTCATTTTAGCATAAGTTAGAGAAATATAGGTGAAAAAGCTATATTACTATTAAGACCTTCTTCCGAGAGAAAGGCTTATGTATAAATTACCGCTTAGAGGGACGTTTCAAACGTCTACTTAAAGAACACTAAAAAACATGAAGCTCACTTTAAAGAGAGCTTCATGTTTTAGTGTTGATTACTTATCTTTCATGAACCAAAGTGGTGTTTCATCATCAACCTCACCGTTATAATTGATAAATATTTCTTCACCGGCTTTAATATCACGGTACGCATAGTAATCAAATGTATGTTGGTCAAAGTTAATATCATACGTAGCATTTGGAGTGAACGAATGATTAAATAACATCCCATACCCAAGCACAACAGCTGAATGGTTTTTTCCATATTCATACACATAATCCGCTAAGGCAGTTTCTTGGATTAAAATATGCTCGACATTTGGATAAGGTACTACGGGAGCTTCATGAATCAATGTTCCTTTGGGAATATCTTCTGTTGCGAAAACCCCTCTATTAAATTCTCCCTCACTAATCGGGGAGGTCATAACTTTAATCATTTACGTCACCTTCCGGGTCTCTAAAGTTGCAAAAATGCATCTCTCTAAGCTTGACAGTTGTTGATGAAGAAAGCAACTGTCAAATGATTGTTATTTAACGTACGGACTTTGCTAATGTTCTCTTCTCTCGCTTGAGATTAAGCTTGAAAAAAGCTAGTGCATATATAAAGGTGAGAAATAGGTACCCTATACCAACGGCTAAACTTAACATTCTCGGTTCAAAAGCTTCCACAAGTAAGCCGCCAATCCCCATAGTGACTCCAAGAGTTGTATTTGAAATCATTGTTGTTAGACCAAAGAACATACCTTGTCTTGGTTTTGGTATTACTTTCATCATGATGGTGCTAAGACAGATATTACTAATACCACCGACAAATGTGATAAACAACACAGATAAGAGTGCTAAAGCAAAGGTAGGAGCGACACTTAAAAATAGATGACCAACCCCTTCTAAAGCAATAAAAGAAACAATGAATGCGAGTAAATTTTTGTTCAAGAAAGGAGAGAGTAAGGAACTAAAAACAAAGCCTAATCCAAGAAATCCATAAATTAACCCCACTCCAAGCTCTCCTTTATCAAATACATCAAGTGCATATACACTCAGGAGGACATTATCAATTCCATTGGCTAGGGGCATCGTACATTCGATCAATAGGAAGGTCATTACGGCAAATGAACTTACAATCCAATGAATGGAAGGGCGTTTCGTAGTGGGGGGGTTTGATTGAATCGATGAATAAGAATCCTTAGTAAAAGTGATTGTCCGTAAGAAATAAGCAGACAATAAAAATGATAAAGCATTAAGGGAAAACGCAATCTCTAAACCGAAAAGGTAAGCAACCATCCCGCCAGCAGTAGATCCCACAATAAGCACGATACCGACCATGATTTGTTCAATGGCATTTACGTATAGTAACTTCTCTTGTTGAACCAATATCGGTATAGAGGACATTCGTGTAGGCGCATACAATGCTTCTCCACTAGCTAATAGAAAGGCGCTTACATAAACAATCCACAATTCTCCAGGCTCGTTAACAAGTAACGGTGTAAGGGCAAATGGTATACGGCAGAGGTCGATACCAACAAGCAGTGCTTTTTTTTGAAATTTATCAGCGAGAATTCCGCCCAAAGGGGCAATTAGTAAAAAAGGAATCATTCGAATTAGAAATAACAGTCCAATGGCCGCTCCTGAGCCAGTCACTTGATAAAGGAGGGTTAAAGCTGCAACTTGAGTAAAGCGATTTCCAACCCCGTTCACCACTCCGGCTAGGAAGAGTTTCCGATACTCTCTTTCTTCTTTCCAAACACTCCACTTGGTCATTACCTCACCAACTTTCTTTGATAAATGCAAGTTAATTAGATATATATCTAATTAGTGTAAGAAAAGAAAAGCAGCTCATCACACAAGCCACATTTCTTCTGGATTCAATTGGTACAGTCCTTTATCTCTGTGCATAAACTGACACATTACAAATTCGCGGCGAATCGTTGCGAAATCTTCATGGTATTGCTTAATGAATTCATTGATTTCTTTCTCACTATAGGTCGTCCCAACCTTCAGTTTGCTTGCAAGATGCTCGAGGATGATAAGCTTTTTCTTTCGCTGTGCAGGAATCGTTTTTAAGCGGCCTGCCTGATCAAAAAAATTCTGAATGACTTTGTACTTCTCAGTATCTTCTACTTTAAAAGGATCCATTTCCTTCTCACCTCCAAGACGAGTGATGGCTCCGGCCATTGATTCAAGCTTTTTTTCATCTAAATGAAAATAAATGGTGTTCTTTTCCCGACGTTGATAGACGATGGCAATGTCTCTTAGTTTCGTTAGATGATGAGAGATTGTAGGGGGGGTTAAGCCTAGCTTCCCGGCGATCGCTTGCCCATGAAGAGGTCCATCTCTTAAGAGAGCAATGATTTGGATACGTGTTTTATCCCCAAGTGTTTTGTGGAAGTTCACTAATCGATTTAATTGCACGGCAAAAGCTCCTTTAATGTTTATCTAATTAGATAATAATCTAATTAGAAGGATATGGCAATAGGCAAATAACAAAAGGGATGATATGTTATACGGCGAATTAAGTAGAAAGGAAGTAGGTGATCGAATGCATCCTCTAACAATTCTAGAATATGGAATAGCAGGGGTGGTGGTCTTTGGTATACTCTTAATTTCACTATTTCTCCCTTATAAATGGAAATGAATTGGATTCATAGCAGTGCTTGTGATATTTATCTTTTCAATAACATTCTTTTTGGCGAGGCCACATTGGATAGACTGGCAAATCGGGAAACGAACCCTGCTATTAGACAATTATCTAGAAAATCGTTATCCTAGTGAAAACTGGGATATAGGAGCGATTGACCATCGGACCTATCCACAATATCATCCATATCATTTGAGAGTGACATTTGAAGATGAACCTGGTTTTATTTACAATTATCATGTTGACGGAAAAGGAAGAATTCGTCAGAGGGGATATGAAGTGAGTGAAGATAAGGTCCATTCAAAAGGAAACTACATAGAAGATGATGATCTTTAAAAGGTGTGAGAACGATGCAACGAGATGGACAACAACTAATCATGGAAAGTCAGGACGTGTTAAAGGTCACACATGTCTGGTATGCAAGCTATGGGTCAAACATGAATCCTCAACGTTTTTATTGTTATATTCAAGGTGGAAGACCCGAAGGCTCAACGAAGACAGAGAGAGGATGCCGGGATAAAGAATTACCAACTTCGATCAAGACATTGACGCTTCCTTATGAAGCGTATTTTAGCCATTACTCAGATCGTTGGGGAGGGGCACCGGTATTTATTGATCCTGATATTGGAGAAAAGCAATCACATTTTGTCTGCTATTTAATTACGATGGAACAATATTTAGATGTGATGGCACAAGAGAATGGATTGCTAGAAGTAGAAAGTGAAATATCTCGTTTGGTAAATGATCAAACAGCCACTTTGAATGGGTTATATGGGAAAATGATGAATGTAGGAACGGTGGAAGGCTTCCCGGTCTTCACATTTACAAACCCAAAGAGACCAGTGGGAGAGACAGAATTCCCACCGTCTATTCCTTATTTACAAACCATTATGAAGGGGTTAAAGGGTCAATGTGGGTTGAATGCAAAGGAGATTGCGGAGTATCTAATTCATTTAGATGGGGTATCGCCTGCTTATTCGTATGATGAATTGATTCAAATAGTTAATAAATTATCACAATAAAAACGTAGCTGCTTAAGCAGCTACGTTTTTATTGTGAGTTCTTATAGAGAATAGGAATCATTCTTATTTAATTATTGACTTTTTTGCTTCCTCGTTCATATAATCGTAATGATTACGATTTGATTCGGTGAAAAGGGAGATTAATAGAATATGAATAAAATTACTTGGTTTACCTTAATTGTTTTATTGTGCACTCTAGCACTTGTAGGGTGCTCAATTAATGAAGAAGCAGCAATAGAAAAGGAAGGGGAAATTAGTGAAGACGCAGAAAAATCACTATCATTACTATTTAGTTTCCCATCCTCCACTCTCGATCCACATCATGATTGGATGGGAGTTCGTGCTGGAATTGCAGAAACGCTCGTTAAAATCAATGGAGACCTAGAAATTGATCCATGGTTAGCTGAGTCGTACGAGCAAATAGATGACACCACATGGGAATTTACAATTCATGATCATGTAACGTTTCATGATGGAACAAAAGTAGATGGCGAGGCGGTTAAAGCTTCCTTTGAGCGATTACTTGAAGTGAATGATTCTGTTAATTCGATGTTGAAAGTTGAATCAATTGAAGCAGAAGGACAAACTGTCACTTTTCAAACTGAGGAGACCTTCCCTGCCTTCTTATCAGAGCTCGTACATACTAATGCATCTATTGTGAAAGTTGATACCGATGATATGACCGAACAACCAATCGCAACGGGTCCATTTAAAGTTAAATCGTTTACTCCTGAATCAAAGGTTGAATTAGAGCGTTATGAGGAGTATTGGGACGGGGCAGCTAACTTAGACAAGGTAAACATCACCTTTAATTCTGATGCAAATGTTCGCGCATTAAGCTTACAGTCAAATGAGGTAGATATTGCTTATCATTTACCTCCAGAAGCATTAGAGCCAATTGAGAGTAGTGACGCCCTACGAGTAGAGTCTGTTCCGAGTTTGCGTGCGCATTTTGTCCTTTATAACCAATCAAAGCCTTTATTGCAGGATCAGAATGTGAGAAAGGCCTTAGACCTTATTATCAATCGTCCTGTGATGGTAGATGAGATTATGAGCGGTCATGCAACAGCTGCAAACGGACCATTTAATCCTGATTTTGCTTTTGCAAGTCAAAATGACCCCGAAGAATATGATCCAGAACAAGCGAAGGAATTACTGAATGAGGCTGGTTTTGAGATGAATGAAAATGGCATCCTTGAAAAAGATGGAGAGCCATTATCTTTAACGATTGCGACCTATCAAGGGCGTCCGGAGCTACCGTTAATGGCGCAATATTTACAAGCTGAAGCATCAAGCATTGGGATTCAGCTTGATATAGTGACAATTGAGAACATTGATAGTTATTTATTTGAGCAGCAAGATGAATGGGATCTCGTTACATACAGTAATTTAACAGCACCTAGAGGAGACGGGGGATACTTTTTGAATGTCGCCTACTTACCTGATGGATCACTGAATCCAGGACAAATTGATATCACTGAATTAAATGAGTTAACCGAACAAATCAATCAAACAATTGATCAAGAGAAACGTGAAGATCTTCAACAACAAGCTATAGAGATCATTCAAAAAGAAGTGCCTCAATCGTTCATTTTGCATCCCCATATTATTGTCGGAGTGAATGAACGTGTGACCAATTGGGAGCCTGGTTCAGAAGAATACTATTTAATTACCAATGAGATGGACGTAAAGGAATAAAAAGTGGAAGCATCGATTCTCGGTGCTTTCACTTTTCTACTTCGTTATTAATATGAAAGGAGGGAGATTTATTTTATATGGGAACCCTCACCCGAACTCTTTTAAAAGTCGCATTCAATCGATTGTTGCAACTTGTCATCATGATTCTTGTTCTCTCATTTATAACGTTTCTATTAATGAAGGTTACACCAGGAGATCCAATTAGGACCATTTTAAAAGTAGATGAGATGGTGACATCGACCACAGATGAAGCCGTTCTTCTTGAAGAGTTTGGCTTTGATCAGCCCATATACACTCAGTATGGTCAGTGGCTGTGGAATGTCGTGCAATTTGATTTAGGTGAATCACTAATTACTAAGAAGCCAGTTTTAGAAATGATTTTCAGTCGGTTACCCGCAACTTTGGCTCTTGCTTTTGGAGGTTTAGGGATTCTCCTATTGATATCGATCCCACTCGGAATGCTCGGTGCTATTTACGAAAATAAGTGGCCAGATTATATGAGTAGAATACTTGCATTTATAGGGTCTTCGATTCCAAGTTTTTGGTTAGGATTACTTTTAATTTACTTTTTTTCACTAAAATTAAATGTTCTACCTGTATCAGGAAGAGGGACGCTTGCTCATTATATACTTCCATCCATCACACTAGGAATTGCAATGGCTCCCATGTATATACGCCTCTTAAGAGAACGACTAATCGGTATTCAAACTAGTTCTTATATTGAAGCTGCGATGGCACGCGGCATATCTCGATCACGTATTTTTTGGTTTCATACGTTTCGAGGAAGTTTGATCCCGATTCTTACCTTATTTGGGCTTTCGATCGGAAGTCTACTTGGAGGAATCACCGTGGTCGAGATCATTTTTTCATGGCCTGGGATGGGGCAGTTGATTGTTGATGCAATCATGCAAAGAGATTATCCCGTCATTCAAGGTTACATCTTAGTAGTTGGGCTGCTTGTTGTTGTGACGAATATGATGGTTGATTTTATTTATACAGTGGTCAACCCGCAGATGAAACAGTGAAAGGAAGCGCATTAAATGGAGAGTATCTACCAAGCAAAGCACCGTTTGATCCAATACCCTACTCTAACAATCAGCTTGTTTTTAACCGTGATTCTTTTGATCATGTTGACTCTTGGTCCGATCATTGTGGCTCATGATCCTTTTCAAATTAACATGACGAATCGTTTACAGTCTGCATCAATGAGTCATATATTGGGGACAGATCAGTTAGGGCGAGACCTCTTTTCAAGAATCTTATATGGTGGAAGGTTAACTGTCGGATTAGGATTAATTGCTATTCTATTAGCCTTATTGATTGGTGTTCCAATTGGATTAATCTCTGGTTATATCGGCGGCAAGTTAGATGCCTTTTTCATGAGGATCGTAGATGGAATTATTGTGTTTCCTGATTTTATTTTAGCGATCGCGATCGCTGGTATATTAGGTCCAAGTTTAACCAATATTGTCATTGCGATTGTCCTTGTTAAATGGATTGTTTATGCCAGGGTTGTAAGAGGACTTGTGATGGCAGAAAAAGAAAAAGAGTTTATTCTCGCTGCAAAGATTTCTAATTCAAGCATAGGTAAAATCATTCGCAGGCATTTGTGGCCACAAATTATCCCTGATGTGGTGGCTATGGCGGCCATCGATGTTGGGAAAGTGATTTTAATTATCTCGACGCTTTCTTATATTGGGGTTGGAGCCCAGCCTCCTATTCCTGAATGGGGAGCTTTATTAAATGACGGACGAGGGTACTTTCAAGTTCATGCGTCCTTAATGATCTATCCAGGTTTAGCTATAATGGCTACTGTACTATGTTTCAATCTTTTAGGGGACGGTGTGAAAGAGTACATGGATCCAAGGAAAGGGGGGAAGTCCTGATGAGTGTACCATTACTAGAAATACATAATCTCGCAATCATTACGACAAATCAAACAAGTGAGTTGTCTCTCATAAAAGGGATTAACCTTAAGGTCGCTAGAGGAGAGATTGTAGGTCTAATCGGAGAAAGTGGTAGTGGGAAGAGCCTAACAGCAAAAGCGATTCTCGGACTATTGCCTGAGTGTGTAAAGGTGTCTGAAGGGTCAATTATGTTTAAAGAAACGAATGTGTTGACTCAATCCAAAAAACAGCGTTACAGCCTACTTGGAAGACAGATGGCTATCATCTCTCAAGATTATAGAGGGAGCTTTACCCCTTATATAAAAATTGGGAAACAAATGATGGAGACAATTCGAAGCCACAGTTCCTTAAGTAAAAAAGAGGCGAAACAAATAGCCTTCGACATGCTTTCCCATATGGATTTGCCTGAAGAACGAATTTACAACAGCTATCCCTTTCAACTTAGTGGAGGACAAGTGCAACGCGCCGCGGTTGCTACTATCATGGCCTTGCAACCATCATTTATTATTTGTGATGAAGTGACAACGGCTCTAGATGTCATTAATGGAGAAAAAGTGATGAATTATATTGACATGATTAGAAAAAAGACCAATTGTGGTGTATTAATGATTACTCATGACCTCACTCAAGCATTCAAACGCACAGATAGGCTCTATGTGATGTCTCAAGGAGAAATTGTAGAAGAGGGACCAACAAAGAAAATTAGAAGATTGCCTACTCATGCATACACAAAGTCTCTTTACGCCTCTTTGCTTCCTTTGCCAGATAAACAAAAAGAAACGTCTGCAAGGAGAGTCGTTGATCTATGAACATCATTGAATTAACAGACGTATCTAAAACATACGAACGAAATGTCAAAGCGCTTAAGCAGTTCTCGTTATCTGTTCAAGAAGGTGAATGTGTAGGGGTTATTGGAGAGAGTGGCAGTGGAAAAAGCACTCTTGCAAAATTGCTTGTCGGCTTAGAAAGGAAGGATCAGGGGAATCTCTCTATTCTCGGTTCAACAGTATCTCTACAAAATAAAAAAGAAAAAGCGTATTTTCGCCAGCATGTTCAAATGGTTTTTCAAGATGCAACAAGTGTTCTAAATCCGAAGTTGCCTATTTGGAAAAGTGTGATTGAACCGCTTGAAAATTTTAAGAATTTAAAGCCTCGTTACCTAGATAATACTCCGGACTCCGCACTCGAAATTGCAAAGGTTTTACTTAATATGGTCGGGTTAGATCAACAATATCTTCAAGCGTTTCCGGATGATTTAAGTGGAGGACAAAAGCAGCGTGTGGGCATCGCAAGGGCCATCAGTCTAAGTCCCAAATTGTTAATATGCGATGAACCTACTTCTAGTCTAGATGTGACGGTCCAAAAGCAAATTCTATTATTACTAAAAGAATTACAACAAAAAAACCAGATGTCCATCGTATTTATTTCTCATGATATACGTGCGGTCGTGTTTATGTGTGAAAGAATCATAGTATTAAAAGACGGAGAAAAGGTAGATGAGTTTCTGATAGATGACATTTATTCAAATGAACGACACCCCTATACCAAAACATTAATCAAAGCAGCAAGTTATGAGTGAGGTGAGCGTGTGAAATGGGTCTTCAACAACAAGCTCCGGCACTTTCTGGTCAATCTTCTCTATCGAATAAACAGTATCTCACACTAGCCATTCCTTTAACCATTTCCACCATGACAACCCCACTACTTGGGGCAGTAGATACAGCCGTGGTAGGGCATCTTCCTGATCCGGCTTATATAGGAGGAGTGGCTGTAGGGAGCTTACTTTTTAACACATTATATTGGGTCCTTGGGTTTTTACGAGTCAGCACATCTGGATTTACCGCTCAAGCATACGGAGCGCGTAACGAAAAAGAACTATTTTATTCATTTATACGCCCGTTGTTGATTGCTGTTTTATTTGGTATCCTGTTTATCATTTTACAAGATCCGATTAAAATAATCGCCATGCAGCTCATTCAACCGACAGCAAGGGTAGCTGAACAAGCTATGATCTATGTCGATATTCGCATTTACGGAGCACCGTTTGCTTTGCTCAATTATGTCATTTTAGGTTGGCTCATTGGGTCTTCTCACGTTCGGATGTCTCTTTATCTACAAGTCGGAATGAATGTATGCAACATCTTCTTAAATTTATTTTTTGTTCATGGGCTAAAATTTGGCGTAGCAGGTGTAGCCACGGCAAGTCTGATAGCGGAAATAGGTGCGGCTCTTGTTGGAATCATTCTTCTTTATAAACTGAATGTAATTAAAAGAATACCGATTGAGTGGAGAGCATTATGGGAGAAGACGATATTTATGAAAATGTTGAAAGTGAATCGTGATTTATTTATTCGCACCGTTTGCTTGCTCGTAGTATTGACCTTATTTACATCTAAAGGTGCACAAATGGGTGATACACTCTTAGCTGCAAATGCAATCCTTTTTCAGATTCACTTTATGATGGCGTATTGTTTAGATGGTTTTGCCAATGCGAATAGTATTCTAGTTGGAAGGTCAGTAGGAGAAAGAAGTGAATCTCTTTACCGGCAGACACTTAAACAATCATTTAAATGGGGCTTCTTAATCGCTGTAGCTACCTCATTAATTGTCCTAGTGTCCTCTCCGCTTATATGGCCGATCTTTACTTCAATAGTGGAGGTACAAGCATTACTTAGTCAGTATCTATTGTGGGTTGTTCTCTTCCCAGTGGTAGCAGCTTGGGGTTTACAGCTTTATGGCGTTTTTTCAGGAGCAACAGAGGTTGCCCCTGTTCGGAACTCACTCATCATCTCAATGATAGTGTTTTTAGTTTCCATTTATTTTTTGATTCCAAGTTATCAAAACCACGGGCTATGGATCTCCTTTTTATTATTTACATTAGCAAGAACGCTCGTATTATCGGCTTATCTGCCTAGTTTATCTAGAGGTTTATTTAGATCTGTTTAAAAGAGGGGACGACAGCTAGTTGACATCTCTTCTTTTTTACACTAATAATCGTAATGATTACGATTATTAGTGGTTGGTTGTTATATTACTAGCAAAAGTGGTTATAAATATATATTAAATCGTAATGATTACGAATTAGGAGGATTCAAATGGCGACATGGGATTTAAGTACGACAAGGCATCATGTTTTATTTTGCAACGGAGGAAGCTGTAATAATTGGGGAGCGGAAGAGGTCACTCAAGCCATTAGGAATGAGATATCGAAAAGAGAGTTAGATGATGTTATCCATACAACGAGAACACGTTGTAATGGACGGTGTGATGACCGTTGTGTTGCGGTTGTTTATCCTTCCGGTGAATGGTACAAGAATTTAGTACCGGAGGATGCAAGTGCATTCGTGAACTCACTTATTCTAAACAGGGACATGACCGGTAAAGTAAGTCATACATTTGCAGGTGAAGGTTTTAAACGAGAAGAAGGAATTTCAACAGGCATTGCTAAGAATCGGTCCAAAGTAGAAAGAGTTTCTAAACAATTTTAAGAGGGTGGTAGATTTGGTATTTCAAAAGCAAAAAAAGATTCCAGTGACCATATTAACGGGTTATTTGGGTGCAGGTAAAACAACATTACTTAATCGGATTTTAACAGAAAAGCATAGTAAGAAAGTTGCTGTAATAGTGAATGAATACGGTGAAGTAGGCATTGATAATCAACTAGTAGTAGATTCACAAGAGGAAATTGTGGAAATGAACAATGGCTGTATATGTTGCACAGTGAGAGGAGACTTAATTCGGATTTTACGAACTCTCATTTATTCTATGGAACAAGGGAACGTTTCGTTTGATCAAATCCTCATCGAAACGACCGGCCTAGCAGACCCAGCCCCTGTTGCTCAAACCTTTTTTGTTGATGAGGTTTTATCTGAAGCATTTGAAGTTGATAGTATTGTCACCGTAATTGATAGTAAGCATATTTCAAAACATCTAAATAAAAAAGATGAAGCACAAGAACAGATTGCCTTTGCGGACGTGATTGTTTTTAATAAAACAGATATTGTAAATGAGAACGATCTTAAGCAAATTGAAGCTAGGGTTAGTCAAATGAACCCTACAGCCAAGCGTCTTTTTGTCGAACATTGCCAAGTGTCTTTAGGAGACATTCTTAATATCAATACATTCAATATTGATCACAAATTAAATGTAAATCCTCATTTTCTTGATGATCACCATCATCATCATGATGACCGAGTCTCATCGATTGCTTTTCAAGAAGAACGACCACTTGATATGGCTAAAGTTGATAAATGGATGAGTTACCTCGTACAGGAAAAAGGGGAAGATCTTCTTCGCTATAAGGGGATTCTACATGTAGAAAACATGAAAGAACGGATTGTCTTCCAAGGGCTGCATATGCTCTTTTCCGGAAAGCCAGATCGCAAATGGCAAGAAGGAGAAACGAGAAAAACAGAGCTCGTCTTCATCGGCCGTAACTTAGATAAAGTAGAACTTGAGAAGCAATTTAATGAGTGTATTGTTGGATAATGACTAAAAGGGTTACGCTCCAGTAGCCCTTTTTATCACTCTGACCAGTTTTTATTTACGCTAGCTATTTGCAAGGAACAGAGTTAATGGTAAGATCTATTTTATAAATCGTAATGATTACGATTTATAAAATGAGTAGGGGGGACTATTAATGGAATATTGGTATAAAGAGCATTTTAATGAGGATTATTTATTGATCTATAAACATCGGAATGATGCACGAGCTCAATCGGAGCTTA
Organism: Alkalihalophilus sp. As8PL; assembly: GCF_040939795.1. Taxonomy (GTDB): domain Bacteria; phylum Bacillota; class Bacilli; order Bacillales; family Bacillaceae_D; genus Alkalihalophilus; species Alkalihalophilus lindianensis. The sequence goes on along the minus strand of NZ_CP162551.1, from coordinate 1,075,101 downwards.
AAAGTTTGATGAGTTTTATACCTTATCATAAAGACCAAAAAATATTAGATTTATGTTGTGGTGCAGGAAGACATAGTCGTTGGTTTTGGGAAAATGGGTTAAAAGTTACTGGTGTTGATTTATCAAGTACGCTGTTAAATGAAGCTGAAAAATTTCAACAGAGTAGGGATATTCATTATATTCAAAGTGACATGCGGAATATTGATTTTGATGAGGAGTTTGATCTTGTTGCGAACTTGTTTACTAGCTTCGGATATTTTCAAAAGGATATTGAAAACGAGCAAGTATTAAAAAATGTCTACAAGGCTTTAAAGAAAGATGGGTATTTTCTATTTGATTATTTAAATCCGGCATTTATTAAACAGAATCTCATTCCCTTTTCTAAAGAAGTCATTGAGGAGACTTCTATCTTTCAATATCGCACAATTGAAAATGATACAGTCGTGAAAAAAATTAGAATTGAAGATCATAGTTCTCGCAGAACATATGAGGAGCGGGTGAAACTCTATTCAAGTGAGCAATTGAAATGGATGCTAGAGAAAAACGGCTTAAAAGTCATTCATACGCTTGGTCATTATGATGGGACACCATACGATGAAAACCACTCTTCTAGGCTGATCTATATATGTCAAAAATGATGATGAGGTCGTAATAGTGTGATGAAAACTATAGAAAAGAAATGCAATCAGAAAACTCTTCAATCCGTAGTAGAACCTAATACTAATAAGGGTAAACCTCATAAAATCATATATCCCCTCCTTTTACTAGGTCTTCTTGCTACGATGACCTTCGCTATTATGCTAGGGCCGATTACCATTTCACCTTCTATTGTTTGGAAAATTGCGTTGTCTAAATTGCCACTTCTCGAACCTTATCTAATTAATGATTGGACGAGGTCACAAGAACAAATTATTTGGGAAATACGATTTCCAAGGGTGATACTAGCAGCAATTGTCGGTGCAAGTTTAGCAATTGTCGGTGTAGCTATTCAAGCATTAGTTCGAAACTCATTAGCGGATCCATATATTTTAGGTGTGTCCTCCGGGGCATCTGTGGGGGCAACGCTTGTTATTATATTTGGAGCTTTTAAATTCTTTGGTTACTATGCTCTTTCCTCTGCAGCTTTTATAGGAGCGTTATTATCTGTACTACTTGTCTTTCTAGTGGCTCAAGTAAATGGAAGGATCTCTACAGTAAGGCTTTTACTTGCAGGGATTGCTGTATCAATGATGCTTTCAGCAGTGACAAGTTATATTGTCATTTCTGCACCAAGAGAAGAAGGAATAAGAGATGCTATGTTTTGGATGATGGGAAGTATAGCTGGTGCAAAATGGGATCAATTACTTATTCCCTTTTTAAGTTTATCAATAGGGATTGCTATCCTGTTTTTTCTAGCAAGGCCTCTTAATTTAATGTTAATGGGGGAAGATACGGCTACAACTTTGGGGTTGAATAGTAATTTCTTTAAGAAGCTATTACTCTTATTGACAGCGTTATTAACCGGAGTGGTTGTTTCAGTTAGTGGCGCAATAGGATTTATTGGCTTAATGGTACCGCATACGGTTAGGTTGATCGTTGGAGCCGACCATCGTCATGTATTGCCTATGAGTGCTTTGGTTGGCGCAATCTTTCTGATCTGGGCTGATTTATTAGCGAGAACGATTGTTGCTCCACAAGAATTACCCATTGGTATTATTACGGCATTATGTGGTGGACCTTTCTTTATTTGGCTGCTAAGACGCAGAACATATTCCTTTGGGGCAGGTGGGACGGAATGAAATTGAAAGTTGAAGAACTTACAACGACAATCGACCAGAAGAAGATTATTGAGTCTGTAAATCTATGTATTCAAGAAGGAGACTTTGTAGGTATAATCGGCCCAAATGGAAGCGGGAAATCAACTTTACTTAAAACAATCTACCGAATCCTTGAACCAGATGCTGGGTTAATTTCCTTAGACCAAGAAAATATTCAACAACTCTCTCATCGAGTATTCTCACAGCGTTTGGCAGTAGTTAGTCAAGAGGGGTCTGTGCCTTTTGATTTCTCAGTAAAAGAAATTGTCTTAATGGGAAGAAGTCCCCATAAGAACTATTTTGAAAGAGAGACAGCGCAAGACTTAGAAAAGACTACTGAAGCCTTATCAAAAGTTGGGCTAACAGGATATGAGGAACGAAGCTTTCCCACCTTGTCAGGAGGGGAGAAGCAACGAGTGTTAATTGCCCGAGCATTTGCTCAAGACGCTTCTTTTCTTGTATTAGACGAGCCAACCAATCATCTAGATATTCACCATCAGCTACATATGTTAGATGTTATTCGAGCATCAAATGTTACTATACTTACTGCCCTACACGATTTAAATTTAGCTGCAGCTTATTGTGATAAGCTTTTTGTCATGAAAGATGGAAATCTAGTAACTAATGGAACCCCTAAACAAGTATTAACTGAAGAGTTATTACAAGACGTATTTCAAGTGAAAGCGAAGGTTCTATCACATCCAGAAACGAATAAAGTTCATCTGATGTATATTTCAGATGGGATGAGTGAGGATGTTAGGTATCAAAGATTTAAACAATTTCTTCAAAAGTAAGGTTATTGAGTTTAATAGATTAATAGGAAAGAGGGAAAGTTGTGAATAAAAAGCTAAAAGTATTAGGGATTGGTCTATTTAGTTTACTATTGGTTGGTTGCGCAGGAGGTAGTGAAGCGCGTCAAGTAAGCGGAGAAGAAACGAATTCAAAAGAACTTGATCAAGTAGTGGAGATAGAGAACGGGGACCATACTCTTACCTTTACAGAAGTCCCGACACGCGCTATTTCACTTAATCAACATGTTACAGAAGTTATGCTTGCGCTTGGGTTAGAAGAACATATGGTGGGCACAGCTTATCTTGATGATGAGGTATTACCAGAATTTAAGGAAGCGTATGATGGCATTCCAGTGATTGCTGATCAATATCCTTCACAAGAAGTTTTCTTAGATAAAGAGCCAGACTTTGCTTATGCCGGATGGGGCAGTGCATTTCGCGAAGATAATATTGGAACAGTAGAACAATTAGCAGCCTTTGGAGTCCAAGCATATTTGCACCAATCCTCTACATTAGTAGGTCCAGAAATGGATGATATTTTTCAGGATATTTTAAATGTAGCAAAGATTTTTGACGTGGAAGAGCGGGGAGAGGAATTAATTAATTCTATTGAGCAAGAGCTCACTAGTCTTCAAAAAGAAATCCCTGAGAGTGAAGCGAGTAAGCGTATTTTTGTCTTTGATAGTGGTGAAACCGCACCACTTACAGTAGGCCGTAATTTTTTAAATGAAATTATAACGATGGCTGGTGCAACGAATATCTTTAAGGATCTTGATAAAAATTGGGGAGAAGTGAGTTTTGAAGAAGTGGTGGAACGTGACCCCGAAGTCATTGTCGTTATGGACTACGGTGAGACAACAGCTGAAGAAAAAATAGAGCAATTAATGCGTCACCCAGCGTTAACAGCTGTCACAGCGATTAAAGAAGAAAACTTTATAGTTATGCCACTCTCTGCAGCGGCTGAGGGGGTAAGGGTGGGATCTGCACTTCGGATCATGATAGAGGGGCTTTATTGATTAAAGAAAATGAAGTATACTATTTAAATCGTAATTATTACGATTTATTATAAAGCTACATGAAAGGAAGTGAGCTTATGCTACAAGATCTTTACCGAAAAGTCGTGATGGACCATGCAAAATACAGACGTAATACAGGTGTTCTTGAAGGGGAAGATGTGAGGAAAATCCATTACAAAAACCCAACATGTGGAGATGTGATTACTTTATATGTAGTTATTGATGATGAGCAACTACAAGACATCTCATTTGAAGGAGAAGGCTGTAGCATCAGTATGGCTTCATCCTCTATAATGACGGAGTTAATAAAAAATAAAGATATAACGACTGTGAGTTCTCTCCGTAACGAATTTGAGCAACTGATACGAGATGGGAAACAAGCAAATGAAGAGATTGATCTTGGGGATGCTTTATCGCTTGAAGGAGTCCATAAATTGAGAGCACGACATAATTGTGCACTAATGGCATGGCAAGCCCTTGATAAAGTATTAGCTGATGTCGAGTCATATAATTGGAAAAAGTAAGTAGCAGCAGGGAAGGAGTTACAATTTTGAATGCTTCAAAGATAGAGCTTGTCATACTAAGTGGTTTTCTTGGTAGTGGAAAAAGTACATTATTAAAAAAGCTAATTGAGCATGAAAAGAAAAAAGAGCGCTCAATTGCCGTCTTAATGAATGAATTAGGACATATAAGCATTGATTCAGCTAGTGTACCTGCAAATGTACCGTTAAAGGAAATGCTAAATGGGTGTATTTGTTGCACGATGCAGGGCGAATTAGGTGTCCAATTAAAAGAGTTAACAGAGGAGCATGTTCTTGATGTGATCTTTATTGAGGCAACTGGGGCTGCTCACCCTCTAGACGTGCTAGATGCCTGCACTCATCCATTATTAGTAGATAAACTTGAGATAAAAGCAGTAATCACGGTTGTGAATGCAAAACAATGGTACGAGCAGAAACTGAGCAATATGTTGAAGAAGTTATTACAGCACCAAGTTAAATTCGCTGATATTGTATTGATTAACAAAATCGATCAAATAAACGAAAGTGGCCTAATGTCTGTAAGAGATTCAATCAAAGAAACAAATGGCCAGGCGAAGATTCTTTCAACGCATTACTCAGAAATGGATTGCGCGTTATTAGATGGGGGTCTTTCAGAACAGTTGACGCAAAAAAATACGAAAGATAAAGAGACGGATATTGAACATCTACACCTTCAAACCTGTGCAATCCCGATAAAAAATTCAATTGATCGAATTAAACTAAATGAATGGTTAGAAAAAAGCAACCAATTGATTCTTAGGGTGAAAGGCTTTATTCAACTTACGGAAACCCCAGGTATTTACTTATTTAATTACTCATATGGTCATCCAACCTTTGAGAGGGTCAAAGAAAGTGTAAATGTAGATCCTGTTCTAGTCTTTATTGGAGAAAATCTTGATAAAAAAGCCCTAAAGAAAGAACTTGAAGAAGTAGTGGGTGAAAGTATTTATCAATGAAAAATCAGTAGGAACGATTCAAGTTTCTTTATTCGAGCAACGGCTTTTATTTTACGAACAGCTTTGGGATAATAAGTTGGCGAAGACTAGGGATGTGGATGAAAACGGGGAAAAACAGAGTAAAGTACGTGGAGGCAAGGAAATTATTTTCCTTGCTTCTTTCTTTTGGAAACTTTTGTAGACTATAGAACGTATACTTAATAAATTCATGTTAGTAAAAGAGGAGTGAACATATGAACGAAATTATCGCAGAACTTGAGCAGATGAATCTGGCAGTAATCCTACCTTTTTTCATCATTCAACTCATTCTGATGGTCATTGCACTAGTTGATTGGTTTAAGATTGAAAAGACAAATGGTCCTAAGTGGATGTGGCTCTTTATTATTGTGCTTGTGAATATAATTGGCCCGATTCTTTATTTTGTGATTGGTAGGAGGCAAGAATAATGCCCTTTTTCCAAGTAGAACAATTAACGAAAAAATTTGGTGAAACTACAGTGGTCGACCGTGTTTCTTTTAGCTTAGAAGAAGGACGCTGTGTAGCATTGCTTGGTCCAAATGGGGCTGGGAAAACGACTACCCTGAAGATGCTCACTCAATTACTTAACCCAACGAGTGGGACGATTCAAATGGATGGATATGAGCAAAATGCTGATCTTAGGACCCAAATCGGTTATTTACCACAATATCCTATTTTTCATAATTGGATGAGTGGCAAAGAGTTCTTGGAATATGTCGGCAAGCTGACGCATCTCACACCTACTGAAGCTAAGGTGCGAGCATGTGAACTCCTTGAAATGATGGGGCTAGCTGATGCTGCAAATCGACGCATTGGAAAGTATTCTGGAGGTATGAAGCAGCGTTTGGGTATTGCTCAAGCAATTATTCATCGTCCTAAACTTCTCTTATTAGATGAACCAGTTTCAGCACTTGATCCATTTGGACGGCGAGAAGTGTTAGAACTGATTCGTGAATTGAAAAAAGATACAACGATTCTATTTTCGACACATGTCTTAAACGATGCCGAGGAAGTAAGTGATGACATCATTATTATTAACCAAGGTGAGATCAAGGTTGCTGAACGCCTCCATACCCTTCAAGAACAGCATCAGCAGCCGATGATTTCCTTACAAACCAAAGCGCCGATTCATCCATTAATTAAAGGGTGGGAAGACTGGGATGGGGTCACAGAAATCATTTACGAGGAGTATGCAGCTAAAGTGGTTGTAACTGAGATGGAGGCGATTAAGAAGAAAATGCTCGCTGATATTGTCGCAAAAGATATCCCTCTCATCGCTTTTGAAGTTCAGAAGTCATCCCTTGAAGATTTATTTATGAAGGTGGTGAGAGGATGAAGCAGTGGCTCGTTTTATTTCAAAAGGAACTACTTGAGATGGCGCGAAACTATAAATTAATTTGGCTTCCACTTGTCTTCATCTTATTAAGTATGATTGATCCTCTAACAACATATTACATGCCGCAAATCCTTGAGATGTCAGGTGGCTTACCGGAGGGAGCCGTTTTTGAAATGCCACTTCCTTCTGCGCCAGAAGTATTAATGATGACGGTGTCGCAACTGAATCTGTTAGGTGTTCTCATCATCGTTTTAGCTTCGATGGGGACGATTGCTGCCGAACGAAAAAGTGGTCTTGCTGGCATGATTTTAGTAAAACCGATCCCTTATTCGTCCTATGTAACAGCAAAATGGGCTGGATTAAGTGTAGTTGGCCTTGTATCGGTGTTTTTAGGATATTTAGCGGGTTGGTACTATGTCACCCTCTTATTTGAACCAATTTCATTTGCAACATTTTTGCAAAGTTATCTCTTGTTCGCTTTATGGTTTGTATTTATTTTCACACTCACGATTTTCTTTAATACCGTTGTCAAAGTACCGGGATTAGTCGCATTTGCCACGCTCGCAACCGTTATTGTTCTCTCTGTGCTTACGAATACATTTGAAAAGTGGATGATGTGGAGTCCAGCACAGCTAACAGGAAATGTTGGATCGTTGTTGATAGAGGGTAGAACACTTGAAGATCTTTGGTTGACGGTCATGGTGACGCTTATTCTTGTCGTTTTGTTAATGATCAGTGCCGTTAACATCTTACGTAATAAAGAGTTAGCTGAATAGCTTCTAATGCTTTTGGCAAAATAAGATCAGGAACCAAATACTCTTTTTAGTAAGGTGGGATTATAGTTGTCACAGTCAAAATCGCAAGAAACGCGTCAATGGCGTCAACGTAAAGAAACGCAACATCCACACGGTAAAGTAAAATCATTAAAAACTCTTTCAGAAGAAACGAAGAAAGAATAGTCTTGAAAAAAAGCAAAAACCAGCTACGTCGATAACGATGATAGCTGGTTTCTTCATTACCAAAGAACAGCTAATACATTTCCATCGAACCAATTTGTATCAATATTGCATGTTTCGGCGTCTATCCCGTATTGCCAACCACCAATCAATCCACCTTCAGGATATTCAGGGTTGTATTCAGGTGCATTCGCTTCCGTTGTAATGCCTTCATTAGGTGAAGCAGTCCAAATATATAACTCATCTAAAAGAGTGCTATTCTCCTCGGCTGCTGTTTCATAAGCGACATAAAGCTCTTCGCTCCGATCAAAAATACCATATATACCTGAGCTATATTCAGAATCGCTCATTGCATCATGCCAACCTAAAATAAACGGTGCATCAATAGGATAGATTGGCTCGACGTTAGCAAATAATGCAACGCCTTCTGGAACTCCAAGATCTCTGGCCATTTCTATTGCAGCATTCGCTTCACTTTGCCCTTTATCGTACCCAGTCGCATCGGTAAATTGATTCCAAATGACAAGAATTTGTATATCATTCGACTGAAGAAGATCGACTTCTTCTTGAGTCAGTCCAAAAGAAACACCATCTTTATCTCCAAGATATCGGCCCCATACTTGGGGTTCACCAAAATTATCTCGGACACATGCTAATAAATCATCATCGGTCAAACTAGCAGAATCGACACCCCATACGATCTCAGGCGTATCTTCCCCATTTACCTTTGTGTCGTCGCCATTTCCACCACTCGTAGTACGAATGCCATTAGCATCGACGTTGTTTGCAATGGCATTCGTTACTTTCACATCGACACTGACATGAATATCATTTAAAACCTCATTATCAATTGCATGGTTTTCTCCGTTCGTCACATTGTTCTCGATTGAATTCTCAACCGTGGCATTCTGAGAATCAACATCATTTTGAATGTTGTTTTTAATCGCCGCATCACTAGTTAACAAAATGGAATCCGTTAGAATCTTACTTTGGCTAATAATTGAGATGGTTAGTACAAATAAGATTGAAAGAGTAGCGATCATAAAAAGCATTAGATTTGTCCTTGTATTCATCACTCCACCACCCTGCATATACTCGAATTATTGTATGTGAGGGCAGTGGGGGATGTGAGAGGGGCGAGGAAAACTTAAACTTAAAACTGAAGCAGAGTGGATATTGGTATAGAATAGAATAATAGACTTTATCACTTATAAATAGGGGGATTTTGATATGAATCTTGAAGAAAAAATTAAAAAAATACTATCTCCTGAACAAGTCACAACCAATCAAACGATGCGTGAGCAGCATAGTCGCGACGAGAGCTATCACACGCCTAGCTTGCCTGATGTGGTTGTCTTTCCTATGTCGACTACTGACGTCCAGCAAGTTGTATCATTTGCCAATGAGCATGAGATTCCGGTTGTTCCTTTTGGTTTAGGGACAAGTCTTGAGGGCAATTCGATTCCGTATCACGGGGGCATTTCATTGGATTTATCGTTAATGAATCAGGTTCTAGAAGTGAGACCTGGAGACTTTTTGATTAAGGTGCAACCGGGAATTACGCGAACCCAATTAAACAAAGAGTTGAGAAAACATGGATTGTTTTTCACTGTGGACCCTGGTGCTGATGCTACTTTAGGGGGGATGGCTGCAACAAATGCAAGTGGAACGACCTCTGTACGATACGGAATTATGAGGGATCAAGTACGAGATTTAGAGGTTGTCTTAGCCAATGGAGACGTGATTCATACCGGTGGATTATCTGCTAAATCTTCCTCGGGATATAACTTAAATGGATTGATGGTAGGCTCTGAAGGAACACTTGGTGTCATTACAGAGTTAACGTTAAAAGTACATGGGATACCGGAGTGTATTATGGCAGCACGAGCGACTTTTCCGGATGCGAAATCGGCAGTGGAGGCCGTTACTAGCATTCTAGCTGCCAATATTCCAGTAGCAAGGATGGAATTTGTAGACGAGTATTCGATTCTTCAAGTGAACCGAGCGAACGAAAGTAACTATGAGGAAAAACCGACCCTTTTCTTAGAGTTTCATGGAAATGAAGCAGGGCTCAAGCAAGATGTAGAGTTTATGAAAGAAATTGTGAGTGAATTAGGGTGCAAGGACATTCATTTTGAACTGGATACGAAATCCCGTGCATTGCTTTGGGAAGCTCGTCATAACTTAGCTTATTCCTTTATTCACGGATTTACTGGAAAGAAACTGATGGTAACAGATGTGAGTTTACCCATAACAGAATTAAGCGGAGCTATTTTGCATTCAAGAAAAGAAATGGATGAGCTCGGGTTAATAGGAGCACTTGTTGGTCATGTAGGTGACGGCAATTATCATGCACTTGTTATGGTTGATCTGAAGGACGAGGTCGAATTGAATAAAGCGAAGCAATTGAATGAACGTATTGTTTATTATGCTCTAAAACGAGGTGGAACGTGCACAGGTGAACATGGAGTAGGGGTAGGAAAGATCATGTATCAACAACAAGAACACGGGGCTGCCTATGAAGTGATGAAAGCAATTAAAAAGATACTAGATCCAAAGGGAATTATGAATCCTGGGAAGATCTTTAGTGAAATATAATCTGCCATCATGCGCCTATATGTCCTAGATAGGCGCTAAAATTTGCTAAAAAAATAATGAAGAAAAAACTGAAATACTTAGAAAGGTGTCGAAAGAAAGAGTAAGAAAGAGAATGGGCTGAGAAATCTAGCGAAAATAACTTATCAGAATATTTACAAAAGTTAAATAATTAGTTATAGTAAGAACAAGCAAGACAAGCACTACCGCAACACCAAGCAACACTAAGTAAGTAGAAACACCCCAACACCCTAAAGGAAATAATAAAGAAAGGGGATAGGCTATGTGAGATAAGAAGCTACACCAAATTGGGAACTTGAAGGGACTGATTCCAATGACGTAGCGAAAGCGAAGTGTATCAGGGTATGCGATACATGGGAACTCACCAGAAATAAATACATGATAAGGGTATTGTATTAGAAAGGAATTAACAAGTACATGAATGAGGAATCGATAGTATAGCGACCTTTTATCCGTAGGAAAGATGGATAAAAGGTCGCTATTAATGTTGGTCTAATCATTCTATTTTTTGGCTAAGTAGTCTCCATTTTTTCCACCTGTTTTACTTAGCAGGAAGGTTTCTTTAATCACCATACTCTTATCAACTGCTTTACACATATCATAGAATGTGAGAGCAGCGGCAGAGACGGCGGTTAGTGCCTCCATCTCAACCCCTGTATTCCCCTTACATGTCACTTCAGCTTGCATCATCAACTCATAGCCATCGCTTACTTGCTTGTATTCAAAATGAAAGTCAACTCCAGTCAGTTGAATCGGATGACACATTGGGATAATGTCAGGCGTTTTTTTTGCAGCCATAATCCCGGCAATCTGTGCAACTTGTAGAGGATCTCCTTTTTTAATTTCAGCATTTTGGATCGCGTCGTATAATTCTTTTTTTAATAGAATCGTACTCTGAGCAACCGCACTTCGTTTTGTTTCATTTTTTTGAGAAATGTCGACCATTTTTGGACGACCCTTTTCATTCCAATGGGAAAATTCACTCATGTTCTTCTCTCCTTGTCTTTCATCTTTTTCCAATCACTTTCGTAGTTAATATTCGTAAATTCTACTTGAGTGTCTGGAAATTGGATATACTTTACGTTTCCTTTTTGTAACAAAGGTCGCATGCTTTTTTGATTATTTTCAAGTAGCTCCAAAGCGATCGGCAAGCAGCGACGATGATACATAGCAATCAGTGGTTGCTCTTTTTCACCGGTAACGGGGACGATCGCATCTATGGTTGGATCAGTATCAGTTGTATGATCTATTAACGATCGAACCAACTCCGGTGTGATAAAAGGGATGTCCGCTGCTAAGACGATGTACCAATCAGCCTCTTTAATAGAGTCCATTGCAAATGTTAAAGCAGCTAAAGGGCCTTTATGACTCTCTTTTTCAACCAGCACGTTTACATCCGTTTGATCAAAGTGCTCAGAAAGTTGTTCATTTGTAATAATATACACAGATTCAATCCCGCTTCCTGTAAGTGCGCTTACACTATGTCGGTAAAACGGAATTCCTTTATACTGTTCAAACATTTTCGGCTTACCATATCGGGAGGATTGACCCCCGGCTAATATCATGCCTGATATCTTCATTTTTTGACCAGTTCATCTGCAAAATGAGACATCGTCGGTAGAATTAATTTTTCTAATGCAAGCTTTACCGCGTTCGTTGAGCCAGGCAATGCGTAGATAGCAGTCGCTTTCTTACTTCCAGCCACTGCTCTACTAAATAGAGCTTTTGGTCCGATTTCCTCATAGCTTAACATCCGGAATAACTCTCCAAATCCATCCATTTGCTTGTCTATTAATTGAGAAACGGCTTCGTACGTAACGTCTCTAGGTGAGAAACCTGTTCCGCCATTTAAAATAATCACCTGCACCTCGGGTCTTTCTACCCAATTTTGAATCTCTTCCTGAATGATAGAACGTTCGTCTTTTACAATTTTATAATCAATGATGGCATGGTCGTTGGATTGTAAGAGCGATTGAATGGCTTGGCCACTGCGGTCATCGTCTTTATTTCTAGTATCTGAAATCGTTAATATCGCAACATTTACCACTTTGGACGTATCAATCTGATGCATAGTAGTCAGTCACCTTCCTTTTTTTGTGTTAGAATGATTCATTATATCTTACCAATAGTAACAGCTTTTTTTAAATACAATCAAATGAATTGTCGATAAAGGGTGAAGAACGTAACCGTAGAGGAGGGATGGAGATGGAAATTAACCAGGTGAAAGACAAATACTTGAGACCTTTGCAAGATTTGCGTGTATCCATTATGGACAAGTGTAATTTCCGTTGTTCCTACTGCATGCCAAAAGAAGTTTTCGGAGATGATTATGTATTTATGCGAGAGGAAGAACTACTCTCGTTTGATGAGATAGAACGCTTGGTTTTACAATTTACGAAATTAGGAGTTAAGAAAATCCGCCTGACCGGTGGTGAACCGTTACTTCGTAAAAATGTGCCCGATCTAATTAAGCGACTATCACAAATAAATGGAATTGAAGATATTGCCTTAACAACAAATGGTGTGCATTTAGTTAAGCAGGCTAAGGATTTAAAACAAGCCGGTCTCATGCGCGTAAATGTCAGTTTAGATGCCTTGACGACTGGTATTTTCCAAGAGATGAATGGCAGAAAAGTCACGTCAGCAGTCGTCTTAAAAGGGATAGATGCTGCACTCGCAGCGGGGCTAAAAGTAAAAATCAACATGGTTGTAAAAAAAGGCTTGAATGAAAGCGAAGTCGTAAAATTAGCTCGTTACTGTAAAGAACGGGAGATTACATTGCGGTTTATCGAGTTTATGGATGTTGGTCAAACGAATGGCTGGGATTTCTCGCAAGTTGTGACAAAAAAAGAATTGCTAGAAAAAGTGTCAACGATTGCTCCTATTGAAAAAGTCGACCGAGAGTTAGGGGAAGTCGCAACCAGGTATCGTTATAAGGGGACAAATACAGAGATTGGAATCATATCATCTGTATCGGATACGTTTTGCGGAGATTGCACGCGTGCTAGAATATCCGCGGATGGAAAACTGTTCACTTGTTTGTTTGCCGAAGAGGGATACGACCTACGAGAGTTTGTTCAATCCGGGGCAAGTGATGCGGAGATTGAATCGAAAATTACGGAGATTTGGACTGGCCGTACCGATAAATATTCAGAAGAGCGTACAGAAGAAACCGTTAAAAATCGAAAAAAAATTGAAATGTCTTACATCGGTGGTTAGAATAATGCAAGGGATTCCCCTTGCATTATTTATTTTTGTCTGGAAAGATAAAATGAGTAGTTGTCGAAATATTATAAAACGGAGTGAGTGCTATGGTAGAGAAGCGAAAGCCGATCCCGGTTGAAGAAGCAGTACAAAAAGTGATGGAACACACAGTTGTTCATCCACAAACTGAAATGGTTTCAATTGATGAGAGTTATGGTAGGTTTTTAGCTGAAGACCTCCTAGCGTCTCACGATGTACCAGCGTTCGATCGATCCCCGTATGATGGTTTCGCCATTCGTGCAGAAGATACGAACGAAGCTAATTCTGAACACCCCATTTCGTTTGAAGTGGTGGGAGAAATTGGTGCAGGGTATGTGTTTGAAGGGGAAGTCAAGCCATTCCAAGCAGTAAGAATTATGACTGGAGCACCGATTCCAACGGATTGTAATGCAGTCGTTATGCTTGAATTAACGAAGGAAATCAGTGATAAAAAAATAGAAATCAAACGTGGATTTAAAGACGGAGATAACATTTCCTATCAAGGTGAAGACACGAAAAAAGGGACGGTCTTAGTTGAAAAAGGAACGCAAATCAACCCTGGAGTGGTCGCTTTATTAGCCACTTTTGGGTATCATCAGGTCACAGTCGCTAAAAAACCAGTCATTGGTGTGATCGCAACAGGAAGTGAGCTGCTAGATGTTGATGAACCCCTTGCTCCGGGGAAAATACGTAATTCCAATGCCTACATGATTATCGCTCAAATCGAACGCGCAGGCGGGGAAGCCTTGTATGTAGGAAAGCTCGACGATGATTTGGAAACATGTCTAAATACGACAAAAGAAGCACTTTCAAAAGTTGATATGCTGATTACAACAGGCGGTGTCTCGGTTGGAGATTATGATTATGTCCCTGCTATTTTAAACGAATTGGGAGCTGACGTGCTTTTTAACAAAGTAGCGATGCGGCCAGGTAGTGTAACGACTGTGGCAACAGTTGGTGAAAAAGCATTCTATGGTCTTTCAGGAAATCCATCTGCTTGTTATGTTGGATTTGAATTATTTGTTCGTCCGATCATTCGCAGGTCTTTATTTAGCACCCATCCTCATCTTCAAAAAGTAACCGCTACTCTTGGCGTCGATTTCCCAAAAGTAAATCCCTTTATGAGACTAGTTCGAGCTAAGGTGAGCTATGGGGATGGTGAATTGATCGTATCTCCTTCTGGGGTCGACAAGTCAGGAATCGTTAGTTCTCTAGGCGGAGCGGATTGTTTGCTTGTGTTGCCTGGAGGAACAAGAGGCTATCAAAAAGGGATGGCGGTTGATGTGTTATTACTTGAGAGTACTCAAGGAAGTGAATGGCCATGGAACAATATTGTCCCGTCTTACAGGTAGTCGGCTATCAAAATAGTGGGAAAACGACTTTGATGGAAATCTTGATTCAAAGATGCAGTAAAGCAGGAAAACGTGTAGCGACGATCAAGCATCATGGTCATCACACCCCGCAAAAGCAAGAGAGTAACTTAAAAGATAGTGAGCGTCATCAGCAGGCAGGAGCCGAAGTTACTGCTGTTGAAGGGGGCGGTTCCTTGCAAATTCATATTAAAAATCAATCTTGGTCCCTTGATCAAATGGTGAGTCTATATAAGAGCTTTTCGCCGGATCTTATTTTGGTTGAGGGCTTTAAAAAGGAAGCATACCCAAAAGTTGTGTTGTTACGGGATGAGAAGGATCTCTCCCTTTTACATGAGGCAAGCGATATCATTTGTGCAATTACCTGGGAGAAAGAATTAAAGGTGAGGGAGGTAGATTATCCAATCTATCATCTTGATGACGCTGTAAGTTACAGTGAATTTATTTTAAAGAAATTGAGTGATGACGATGACTGAACGTTTATTTGATATACAGGACACACCTCTATCGATGGAGGAAGTCGTAGGTAAAGTAACGAGAAGAGAGTGCGGCGCAATCGCAACATTTATCGGAACGGTAAGAGAATTAACACATGGCAAGCGAACATTAAAGCTAGAGTACCAAGCATATAAACCGATGGCGATTAAGATGCTAGAACAAATTGGGCAGGAGGTAAAGGAGAAGTGGCCAGGTTCTACGATTGCGATTACCCATCGCGTCGGTACATTGGATATTACTGAAATCGCTGTAATAATCGCAGTGTCAACTCCTCACCGTAAGGCAGCTTATGAAGCGAACGAGTATGCGATGGAGCGAATTAAACAAATTGTTCCGATTTGGAAGAAAGAGTTTTGGGAAGATGGAACGAAATGGGTCGGTGATCAGCTTGAACAGACAGCTTATCCAAAAGGAAAGCCAGACGTGAAGGAGGAAGACAATGATTAAACTATTGCTGTTTGCTGAATTTCAAGAACAAGCTGGAACAGATCAGGTTGAGATTGATCAAGCTGGATTGACGGTTGCGGAATTAAAATCTTGGCTTAAGCAGGAATACCGTTTTACATCACTTGACCAAACGATGATAGCCATCAATGAAACCTATGCCAATGAAACAGATGTCTTAAAAGATGGAGATGTCATTGCTCTTATTCCTCCTGTAAGCGGAGGCTAACCAACAGAAAAGATCCCCTGCTCAATGAATGAGGCAGAGGATCTTTTTTTATGCTTTAATAAGTTTCGTAATGGCTTCGTTACGCGATTGTTGATCTTCCGCTGTTGTCAAATCGTATTTCTTTAACAAGTGAAACAACTCATTTAACTCAAGCTGACTTGGCTTCGTCTCTAGAAAACGTTGGCATGATGCATAGAGATCAGCAGGCAAAAAATCCTTTTGTGAATCGAGCTTTTGATAGACATCTTCAATGGGATGATCTAATTTACATGAACTCATGATAATTCCTCCTTCGTTTGATCCAGAACTATTCGCTCTGGGTGTGAGTAAATGTTAAAGGACGAGCCGCGAATAAAACCGACGGCGGTAATGTTCAGGTCTTCGGCCAACTGGATAGCTAAGTCGGTCGGAGCTGATTTAGATAAGACTATACCAACGCCAATTTTAGCAGCTTTAGTGAGAATTTCAGATGAAATCCGTCCGCTGAAGACGAGAATCTTATCTCGAACGGATACGCCGTTTAACAATGAATGACCGTATAACTTATCAAGTGCGTTATGTCTTCCGATGTCTGAGCGATTGACAATTAACTCGTCAGCTGAGCAAAGCGCTGCATTATGAACACCGCCTGTGTTTTTAAAAACGAGGCTTGAATCCTGCATTTTTTTCATTAAGCGAATGCATTGCTCCGCTGTGATTGTGGTAGAAGACATCGATGTTTTAGCAGTACGTACATCATTTTGAAAATAAAATTGTCGGCTTTTCCCACAGCATGAGCCAATGAATCTCTTTGAGAAATATTGCTGATTCTTAATGTCAGTTGAATGCAACTCTACGTAAGCAAATCCACGATCTTCATCAATTGTCAGATCTTTAATTTCTTTTTTGAAGCGAATGACGCCCTCAGAAGCTAAAAAGCCAATCACCATTTCTTCAAAGTCTCTTGGACTACAGACCATTGTAGCAAATTCCTCGTTATTTATATAAATAGTCAAAGGGAACTCGATAACTATTTCATCCTCTAACGTAGAGAACTGTTTCTGGTTGTATTTGACAATCGACTTCGTGGAACTAAGTGAATCAGTCAACCCATCCCCCCCTTTTTGTTAGATAAAAAGCATGAACCGATTCCAATATAAACATAATTTCGCTCCCTTACAAGACATATGGGAGTGATTGGTAAGAAGTTAATCATAAGTAAGTCTTTTTGACAATAGAAAAATATTGAAAAAAGATTGAATTCTTTTTATAAACAAGGTATGATTTATTTGCATTCATAAATCTGTAACATTTAAGGATCGAGATAGCGACCCTGTCTTCGGTATTAAGTGTTCCTAGATTGTAAGCGATTACTATTGGTACGAGAGTAGCGAAACCTGCTTAAGACTAATCGTCGTGTTTCTTTAAGGAATGATTTTTTCCTTTGAGAAGAACGTCGATTTTTTTTGTTTAGAGAGAAGGAGTGATGACATGAGGGAAGCACAGGGGAAATTAAAAAATCGTTGGTTGATTGCATTAGCAGCTGTTGGGATCCACATTTCCATTGGTTCGGTTTATGCTTGGAGTGTTTTTACCAACCCGATTAGAGAACAACTTGGATGGGATCTGAGTGCGGTATCTTTAACGTTTAGTATCGCAATCGTCTTTTTAGGATTGTCAGCAGCCTTTATGGGCCATTTTGTTGAAAAGTATGGTCCGAGAAAATCAGGTTTAGTAGCAGCCTCATTTTTTGGGATTGGACTAGTTGGTGCAGGGTTTGCGATTAACATGGAGTCGATTTGGCTTTTGTACTTTACATACGGTGCACTTGGTGGGATTGGTCTCGGTGTAGGGTATATCACCCCGGTATCGACTTTAGTAAAATGGTTTCCAGACCGCCGTGGACTGGCAACGGGACTTGCGATCATGGGCTTTGGGTTCTCGGCAATGATTGCCAGCCCGATTATGGCCAATTTAATTAATTCAGTAGGGATTGCAAACACATTCTTTACACTAGGCATTCTATATTTTGTGATTATGCTTGCTTCAGCATTATACATTGAGCGTCCGCCTGAAGGGTATATGGCAGATGTTCAAACGACTGGCAAGAAAGTAGCAGCAGATCTATCTCAATTAACGGCGAATGAAGCTGTTAAGACAAGAAGATTCTGGTTCCTATGGGTGATGCTCTTTATCAACGTCACATGCGGAATTGCGATCTTGTCTGTTGCTTCACCAATGGCACAAGAAATTGCTGGTCTCTCAGCAGCAGCAGCGGCAACAATGGTTGGTGTGATGGGAGTATTTAATGGCTTAGGGCGTATTGGTTGGGCATCGATTTCTGACTATTTGGGACGAGCAAATGTTTATACAGCATTCTTTGCGATTCAAATTGTCACATTCTTTGCTTTGCCGAGTATTACACACGCAATTTTATTCCAGGTCGTTTTATTCTTAATTCTTACGTGTTATGGTGGTGGATTTGCAGCCATTCCAGCATACATTGGCGATTTATTTGGAACAAAGCAACTTGGCGCGATTCATGGCTATATTTTAACAGCTTGGGCACTAGCTGGTTTAGTTGGACCGATTCTAGCATCTTGGATTCGTGAAACAACAGAGAGCTATGCAGGAACGCTCTATATCTTCGGATTTATGTTTATTGCCGCCTTGATTGTCTCACTCGTTATTCGTATTGATATTAAGCAATTAAAAGAAAAAAATAAATCTGCTCGTTTAGCTAGTTAAACCATTTGACATTTTCATACACTCGAACTACTCTTTTAATAAGTAATAGAAAATGAGGGTACGTGAATGAATAAATATGAAGCGGAATTCAGCAACATAGTACGTTCCTTTCGAAAGAAGCATATGGGAAAGGGCCCAAGCAAGATCAGTACAACCTTTTGCAAAAAATGGGCAATATGCGAGATGGAAGGCAACCTATCACCTGTTGAGAAGTTCATTGCAACAGCTAATGAGGGTAAGCAGATGCTAAAGGCTGCTAGAACTGAAATGGTAAAAGAAATGTACCGTAAAAATCCACCTGTTGAAATGGAAGAATTTTTACAGTGTAAGTTCGTAGACTTATTTGTAGATATCGATATTGAAAGAGACTTTGGTATTTCAGTGTTTGTGTTTGATGAAGATATTGAAGAGAAGTTTTCATCAAAGTAAGGTCATTGCACATTACCTTTGGAGAATTGTATAACTGGTTTGGTACTTAGTAGCGATCCTGCCAAAGACTTAACCACCGTTATTCCCTTTAGATCAAAGGGTTTTTACGGTGGTTTTTTTATTGGAATGAGCATAAAGAGTAGTAAGTAGTATTAATGGGAGTGAGAACTATGGGAAAAACAAAACATCAAGGCCCTATTAAAGCAACAAAAGCGCCTCAACCAAAACATTGGGTTAGTCCAATTCCGTTTGGTTTAGGAAAAGTAAAGCCAAAACATATTCGTGATACGATGAAAATTGCATGGGATAACAAGGATAATTTAGGTTATGCCTCCCGTATTTTAACAAAAGGTGTATGTGACGGCTGTGCACTAGGTGTGTCAGGCCTGCAAGACCAAACGTTGAAAGGTCCACATATGTGTACAACACGTTTAAATGTCCTTCGCCTAAATACGGCCCCGGCGATTAAAGAAGACATTTTACATGCTGATATTGATGAATTAAAAAAATACGATAGTACAGAACTAAGAAAATTAGGACGGATTCCATATCCACTTATCAGACGTAAAGGCGAGAATAAGTTTTCACGCCTAACATGGAATGATGCGATGGATATAATTGCAGAGAAGATGAAGCAATTAGATCCAAAACAATATGCCTTCTATTTAACATCAAGAGGAATCACGAATGAATCCTATTATGTAGCAGCTAAAGTGGCACGCTTCTTAGGGGCAAATCATATCGATAATGCAAGTCGTATTTGTCACTCTCCAAGTAAAACGGCATTAAAGCGTTCGATTGGAGTAGGGGCATCTACTTGTAACTACCAAGACTGGTTTGGAACAGACGTCCTCTTATTCTGGGGAAGTGTTGCATCAAACGCATCTCCCGTTTCATCAAAGTACATGTTAGAAGCAAAAAAACGTGGTGCTAAAATAATCGTCGTAAACCCATATAAAGAGCCGGCAATGGATAAATATTGGGTGCCCTCAAATGCTGAGTCTGCCATCTTCGGAACGAAACTTGCTGATGATTTTTACCAAGTAAACATTGGTGGAGATATTGCTTTTATGCAGGGTATTATGAAGCATTGGTTTGACATGGAAGCAAACGCTCATGGTTCGGCGATTAATCATGAATTTGTCAGAGATCATGTCAATGCATATGAAGAACTGAAAGCTCATGTTGAAACACAATCTTGGGAGGAAATTGTCAAATCTTCAGGTATTACAAAAGAGAGAATCATCGAGCTATCAGAGCTATTAGCCAACAGCAAGAACGCAGTCTATGCGTGGGCACTTGGGTTAACGATGCACGCTTTCGCTTCAGATAATATATCTCAAGTCGCAAACCTTGCTCTTCTTCGTGGCCACCTAGGACGTAAATACAGTGGCTTGATGCCATTCCGTGGGCACTCTTCCGTTCAAGGTTCAGGTGAAATGGGTGCTGATCCATTCGTTTTACCAGGCGGTGATTTCGTTGAAGAAAACATTCAACGTATGGAAGGGATTTGGAAGTTTGATATTCCAAGATGGCAAGGCGATGTAGTTGGAGTTACATTAGAAAACATCGTTCTACCAGAAGATCATGAGCGCAAAATTAAAATGTACTATATGTCAGGTGGTAACTTCCTAGAGACGATGCCTGATCCGAATTTCATTGAAAAAGCATTGTCTGAATTAGAGATCCGTGTTCACCAAGATATCATTTTGAACACGTCGACTTTAGTAGAAGCAAAAGAAGCGGTTATTGTTCTTCCCGCAAAAACACGTTATGAGCAAGATGGTGGTGGAACGTCTACCTCAACAGAACGTATGGTTTACTATTCTCCTGAAATTGAAGGAAATAAAAATCACATTGAAGAAGCTAGATCAGAGTGGAAGATCTACATTGATCTTGCGAAACGTGTGAAGCCTGATACTGCTCATTTAGTCGATTTCAAGACCGGCCAGGACATTCGTGATGAAATGGCGATTGCGAACCCGAATTATGAGGGAGTACAGCATTTGAAAAAACAAGGCGATGTCTTCCAATGGGGCGGAGCTTGGTTGTGCGAAGACGGCATTTGTCCGACTCCAGATGGTAGAGGAAATCTTCTTCCAGTCGATATTCCTGATATGGGTAAGAAGGAAGGGAACTTCATCCTGACGACTCGTCGCGGAAAGCAGTTTAACTCGATGGTTTATAAAACAACGGATCCATTTAATAATGCAGAGCGATATGATGTATTAATTAATACAGAAGATGCGCACGAGTTAAGTATTGCTGAAGGGGAAGGAGTTGTCATCCATAACCGATTTGGTGTATTCCAAGGGAAAGCGAAGTATGCTGATATCACTAAAGGAAATTTAGGAGTCCACTTCCCAGAAGGAAACTTCTTATTACCTAAAGGAAGATATGAAAAGCTAGCAAAAATCCCTGATTACAACGTAGCAGTTAAAGTAGAAAAAGCAGATCGTTACAATGCACGAAAAGATACAAAATATGTTGAACGTAAAATAGATGATCTTGAAATGTCTGCTCCGGGTTAAGGCGTAAGTGGCACTGTAATGGTTGTGAATTCAACTGTTACAGTGTCTTTTATTTAGAAGTAAATAAACCTTCCATTCTTTTGCCATCACCTGTACAATGAACACGAATCTCAAATTCTATCATTTATTACCAAGAAAGGAAGATTTGATGTCTGAACGGTTAATTCGTCTTCTACGAATCATCATCTTAATTCAATCAAGTCCTGGAATTACGGCAAAAGAATTAGCCGACCGTTGTGAGACGACTCCTCGCACGATTTACCGTGACTTAGAATTATTAAGTGCAGCTCAAGTACCGATCACAAATGAAGGATATGGTAAAGGATATGAATACATAGGGAATTTTTCCTTTTATCCAATCGACTGGACGGAGCAAGAAGCCGTTGCTTTTGGCATGCTTCCGAATGTGATTGAGCAAATGACGCATCTGTTTCCTCCAGACTTTTATTCAGCCTATGAAAAAGTTATGGCGACCCACCAAAAGGAAAAGAAAGAGTTACAAGATGTGCTTCAGAAAATGGTTTCTATTATTCAAATGGGGACACCGGCTTTCCAAGAAGAGCAAAATAACTTTTTATCTCCCGTGATAGATTCGATACTAAACTCACGTACGATAGAAGTAGTCTATCATACGCAAAGCCGAGATGTGACAACATCTCGCGCACTAGATCCATATTACTTAATTCCGCGCGATCATAGATTCTACTTAATTGCCTTTTGTCATGAGAAGCAAAAAGTACTAACCTTTCGCATGAGCCGCTTCCTTCAAGTGAATCAAACAGATCAAACCTTTGATATGAAAGATTTCAATTTGAAGAAGTACTTCAAAGACACGTGGTCGATCATTCAAGGCAAAGATAAAATTCATTTTAAAGTGCTATTTAATAAAGAAGTAGCACGCTATATAAAGGAAGAAGAGTTATTTGTAAGTCCGCGACTGACTGAAAATAAGGATGGAAGCTTATTGTTTGAAGTTACTCTGAATCACGACCGCGAATTCATGCAATGGCTGATGCAATACGGCATGGATGCAGAAATTCTTGAGCCAGTCGAATACCGTGCGAAAATGAAAGAGATGCTGACAAAATGGATGAGCGTGTACGAATCGAAATAAGAAAACAGGTAGCAACGCGGGTTGCTGCCTGTTTTGTGGGTTTTAGGAGTCTCGGCGCGGAGGTAAGGTGACAAGGCCCTTTCGCACATATAGACCACTTTGAGAGGCAGCTCGCACATAAAACGAAAATAGCGCACCTAAATTGGTGCGTATCGCACATATATCTAGATTCTCGCACATAACTGAGCTGCGATCGCTCATAACCCCACAACATACGACCAATTAAGACCAAGATCAAATATAAGTACATAATTTTTTGTTCACTTTTTCCAGTTTGATTCGTCTTTATTATGAAAAACAGAAGAGAGCTTCTTAGATGGGAGGGCAGGGATGAATGACGCACAAATAGGTGAAATGCTGCAAGAACAACTGAGAATCGTGCGTTCCTATTTGCTGAAGATGGGGGCTACAAAAGAAGATGCGGAGGACATCATTCAAGATACAGCTTATCAGTTTCTTCTATATATAGACTCCGTTGATATTCATAACGTTGAGGGGTGGCTATTTCGAGTAGCAATCAATCGATATTATGATTTAACGCGAAAACAAACGAGAAGAAGAAACATTCTGCTCACCTTTAATGTTCAACAGTTGATGGAGGAGGCAACACCTGAGTCTACCTTTATCAGGCATGAGGAAGGGATGGAGGTAAGAGCGACTCTATTGAAATTAAAGAAATCGTATAGTGAGCTACTCCTATTAAAGTACAGTACTGGTTTGCGAATTCAAGAGATCGCGGAGTTGTTAAATATGAAAGAAGGTACGATAAAAACGAATCTGTACCGAGCTAGAAATCAATTTATGAAAGAATACAGGAGGCCATCCGATGACAGATGACAAGTTATTTTCAAGTAAGAAAGACTCGGGGCTTGGTGATCTCGTAAAAAAAGCGAGACGAAAATCGCTCATTAAGACGATCAGTATATCGTTAGTAGTAAGCATAGTGGTTTTGTTCTCCTTGTACTGGACGGGAAGTTACGTGATTCAAAGACAAATCAATCAATCTACGGATGATGCCCTGTGGAGTATGGTTAGAGGAGCTAATGTGGAAGGGACTGGGGCTTCCTACACGTATTCTTTTACTTCAGCTATTGAAACGCGTGATCTAGTGAAGAAGATCGGGGGCGTGTCGCTTGCTTGGGGAGCAGAGGAAACAGAGTATACAATGTTTGGCACAAAAAAACTCCTCTCCTCTGTTACATCGATTCATATGTCTCAGGAAGCAGGAGAGCGGGCAATTCCTTATTTTCAAGGAGAACGAGTGATTGAGTTTTATCATCCAGAGGTTGAATACCAAGAAGTGTATGATGATCGCCCATTACTGGAGAATATCCCAGATTACATGGTTGCGGAGATGGCCTTTTCATTTGATCAACCGTATTCGCTTCAAGAAGTAGTGGATGTATTTGGGGACCAATTAGAGTGGTATTGGGTCGACTCCTATTCCGAAGAAGACGTAAAGGATCATAACGAAATGAACAAAGTAAGAGAAGATGAAGAATACCATTTTAACCATTTGATTATGGGCTATGGCACATACGGATTTCCTTTTTATAAAGGATCCACGGCAAAAGAATCAGCACAATCATTCATTCACACCTTAGAATATGTTAAAGAACAATCGAATGAATATGAATACGAAGTCGATCAAGTTATCAACGCTATTACGAATAATGGAGAGAAGGACTTAGCTCCCGAAAATGTAGAAATTATTGGAGTGGTCGTAACTGGTACTGCAGAGGAGTTAAGCCAGTTTGATGAAGTTGAGATGGTCCGAGGGGCAACACTTGGAGCGACGGCTAAGAGGTTTGAGTAAAGAAGGCGAATGCCTTCTTTTTTTGTGATCTGATACTAACGGTTTATCATAAAGATTCTCCTCCCTAAATAAAATGAGTATAAGACAAACCAAAGGGGGGAGATTTATGCTTAATCGAATAGCTGATCGTTTCTCACGTGTTATCCAGAGGTTTTTGCCAGACGCTTTTGTCATTGCGGTGCTTCTAACAATTGTGGTCATTGCTATTGCCATTATGTTTAATCCAAGGGAACCAGTTCAAGTTTTTCAAGCATGGGGGGACGGATTTTGGACGTATTTAGCATTTACGATGCAGATGGTCCTTTTGTTATTAACAGGAATGGTGCTAGCATCGGTTCCGTTTATTAGTAAGGGGCTAAGATCATTAGCCAACTTCGCAAACACTCCTACAAAAGCATATTTAATCACATTTCTAGTAGCAGCTGGTGCCTACTATATAAACTGGGGTTTAGCTGTTATCGTAGGTGCGATCATTGCGCGTGAAATTGGGAAACGAAATAAAAAAGCACATTTTCCACTGCTTATTGCAGCGGCGTATGCTCCAACCGTTCTCTATACTGCAGGATTTTCAAGTTCAATTGGATTAACAATTGCAACTGAAGGTCATTTTCTAGAAGAAACAATGGGTGTGATTCCCACTTCAGCGACGATTTTTCATCCATCAACAGTGATTATCTTTTTAGTGTTAGCCATCACGATGCCCCTTTTTATTATTCTTATGGCTCCTAAAAAAGACATTACGTCTTATCAACCACCAGCCCGATCAACAGATGTAACGTTTGATAAACCTAAAAAAGATTCGATGACTCCTGCGCAAAAATTAGAATATACACCTATTTTAGGAATGCTTATTGGTGCGATTGGAGTTGTGTATACAGTTGGAGTGTTTGCAACAGGGCGTGACCTTGATCTAAATCTTATTAATCTCTTTTTCCTATCTGCTGGTCTCTTTTTTCACCGTTCACTTGGACAATTTGCACAAGCATTTAAACAATCAGTTACCTCTATTTCACCTATTGTGCTTCAATTTCCTTTCTATGCAGGAATCATCGCCGTATTAGGTGGTTCAGGTTTAGGTGATGCCATTATTAATGGAATGGTCTCCGTTGCAACGCCTGAGACATTTAATGTATTTAGTTACTGGGCTGCTGGGTTTATTAATATACTAGCTCCTTCAGGTGGAGGCCAATGGGCATTGCAAGGGCCGCTTCAAATTCCTGCAGCTATCGAGCTTGGTGTAGATCCAGCGATGACTGCCATGGCTGTTGGATGGGGAGATGCATGGACAAATCTCATTCAACCTTTCTGGGCATTGCCTATTCTTAGCGTAGTAGGTCTACACATCAGACATATTATGGGATATTGTATTTTATTAAGTATTTGGGTAGGTGTCATTACGAGTGTGTTAATCTTTTTCTTGTATTAAAGTTCTGGTAAGAGTGAATATAATTGTTATCACCTTCCCGCCTACTAATCTACAAAAATAAACCAAAAAACACCTGTTCGCTGACAAATATATGTCATTTCTCCTTGGTATGCTCTAGGTATATCAAATCAATTGGAGGGATTAGACCTGAAAAAGGCAAGTTTTTTGTATCATTTGTAGCAGCGGCAATGGTGGTTACAGGTTGCGGGGAAGAGTCGTCAGTGGAAAGAGTAGAAGAAACGGAAGAGGCTACAGAGGTGACGGCAGATGCTGAAGTAGAGGCAACTGAAGAAGAGGAAGAAGAAGAAACGGAAGAAAGTGAAGGGAAAAGTGATGTTGGGACTCGTGACAATCCACTAGCGATAGGCGAGCGAGTGACGGTAGAATATAATGACTTATTTTATGGAAATGTGAGTCTGGATGTGGAGTTGCTTGAAGTTATTAGTGGAGATGAAGCGGCAGAACGTGTTCAGGATGGCAACCCATTTAATGAAGAAGCTGGTGAAAACGAGGAATATGTATTAGCGAAGTTTTACGTAAAAGCACATGAAATTGAAGAAGAGCCATTCGACTTGAATCATGCTCAATTTGACGCGGTAAGCAGTACGGGTAATGCGTATGATGGGTTTATCTCAGTTTCAGGGCTTGAGCCAGACCTAAGCAATGAGCTATATTCTGGAGCTGAACGTGAAGGCTACACGTACTTTTTAGTGGATAAAGATGATGAGAATCCACTCGCAGCCTTTAAAAGAAGAACCGATGCGGAGTTATGGTTTCAACTAAGAGCGGAATAATCTAAAAAGGTCGATCCACCTAATAAGGGGGTCGACCTTTTCGTTTACTCCTCATCACGTTTTCCAAGGATTCCGTAAAAGAAAATATTTGTTATATCTTCTGTTAGAGGGAGGATGTTTTTGTAGACATCTTCACGCTGAACATACTCTTTTAGCATTTGAATATAAAAGATAATCGCTTGATCAGAGAGGTTCGGATCAACATACCCTTGTTCTTTTCCTTCTTTAAAAAGATGAGTGAAGTAAGGAAGAGCCTTTTCTACATAAATTTTCTCAATATAGTTGCCTTCAGCTGTGTATTCCTTCATTAAATATTGATAAAACTCTTCATTGATCTGTTTGGCGACTTCTTTTTTATTGAAAATGAGTTTCTTAATTTTATCTGGAAATGGAATATCAGAGAAGACCGTCTCCTCAAACGTGGCAGAAGCTTGGTCGACATAATAAATAAAGACATCATGAATCAATTTATGTTTGCTTTCAAAATAATTGTAGATCGTAACCTGTGAGACATTCGCTTTTTTAGCTATTTCAGAAATGGAGACTTTTTGAATACCATACTCCATAAATAACTCTAAGGAAGCTTCTAATATATGTTGTTTCTTTTGTTCGCGCCTACGTTCAAAACCGTCCATGTCGTTCACCTCTCTTTATAGTGTAATCAAATTTATGTAATAAAACAAATAAATTAGTTCATAAACTCTTGTCAGGGTATTCTTTTTTGTATATTATGAACTAAATGAGTTAATAAATTTCATAATTTATAAAAGTAGATGATAGAGACTGAGGAGGAGCTTAGATGACCATTTTAGAAACGAAGAACTTATCGAAGAAGTTTGGGAAGTTCACGGCATTAAATGGTGTTCATTTAGAAGTAAATAAAGGAGAAGTGTATGGCTTTATTGGGCCGAATGGTGCAGGGAAATCAACGACGATTCGAATCTTACTTGGTATCTTAAAAGCAACAAGCGGGGAAGCCACGATTTTTGGAAAGGATGCATGGAAGGATGCTGTAGAGATTCATAAACGCCTCGCCTATGTGCCAGGGGATGTGAACCTTTGGCCAAATTTAACAGGCGGTGAAGTGATTGATTTATTTATGAAGTTACGTGGGGGTACAAATGAGGGGCGACGTGACGAGCTAATCGAAACGTTCAAGCTTGATCCCACAAAAAAATGCCGCACGTATTCAAAAGGAAACCGACAAAAAGTCGCGCTTGTCGCAGCTTTTGCTTCAGATGCAGATCTCTACATTTTAGATGAACCAACCTCAGGCCTCGATCCGTTAATGGAGAAAGTGTTTCAACAATGTGTAGTTGATGCGAAAGAGTCTGGAAAAAGTGTGCTGTTATCGAGTCATATTTTATCTGAAGTAGAAAGACTGTGTGACAAGGTCGGAATCATTCGCGAAGGCGAAATGATTGAAACAGGCACATTAGCTGAACTCCGTCATTTAACACGTACTCAAATGTTCGTAGAGTCTAAGCAGCCAATTATTGATTTAGCAAACCTAAGCGGGGTTCATAAGATTGAACAAAAAGATCAAGGGCTCTCCTTTCAAGTGGATGCCAATGAGTTGGATCTCGTCATGAGGCATATTAGCCAGTTTGGACTAGTGAAAGTAGAGAGTGCACCGCCGACATTAGAAGATCTGTTCATGCGTCATTACGAAGGATCAGCTAGTCGTGGAGGTGAGTGACCATGTGGAAGAAACAGTTCAGTCAAACAGGAAGGATGACTCGATTTGTCTTAAGACGTGATCGAATTCGTCTTCCGATTTGGTTGATTTCAATAGTGCTGATCACCATTGCAACAGCAACCTCTTTTACGGATTTGTATCAAAATGAACAGGAAAGACAAGCGATAGCGGAGACAATGAAAAATCCTGCAATGACTGCGATGGTTGGGCAAGGGTATGGACTTGATAACTACACGGCAGGGCCTATGATGGCGCATCAAATGCTGTTATTTACCGCCATTGTCGTCGCGATCATGAGCATTCTTCTCGTCACTCGACACACCAGAGTGGATGAAGAAGAAGGACGAATTGAATTGATTCGTTCCTTACCAGTTGGCTCATTAGCTAATCTTAGTTCAACGATGATTGTCTTAGTCGCAGCAAATATCGTGTTAGCTTTAAGTGTGGGATTTGGCTTAGCTAGCTTACAAATTGAGAGTATGGATTTAGGGGCATCGCTTTTATACGGGGCAGCTTTAGGGGCAACAGGGATATTCTTTGCTGCCGTTACGGCTCTATTCGCTCAGCTATCTGAGAATTCAAGAGGAACGATTGGTTATTCCTTTACCGTGCTTGGCGTTGCTTATTTGATCAGGGCAGTAGGAGATGTGAGCAACGAAGCACTCTCATGGTTCTCTCCGTTGGGTTGGATTTTAGGAACAGAAGTGTATGTGAACAATTACTGGTGGCCGATTGTGTTAACGATTGGTGGATCAATTGTGGTCTTACTAATTGCTTTTTATTTAATGACGATTCGTGATCTAGGTTCTGGCTTTCTCGCATCAAAGCCAGGTAGAAAGAATGCGCCTCGTTCCTTATTAAGTCCATTTGGTCTAGCGCTAAGACTGCAACGAACGGGGATCATTGCCTGGGCAATCGGAATGTTTGTCTTAGGAGTATCCTATGGTTCTGTATTAGGAGACTTGGAATCGTTTTTCTCGAATAATGAAATGTTAACCGAAATGCTAGCGCCAATAGAGGGAGTAACGTTAACGGAGCAATTTTTAACGATGTTAATGGCTGTTATCTCAATGATCTGTACGGTTCCGGCACTACTCTTTATGCTTAAGCTAAAAGGGGAAGAAAAGAAAGGACAGATCGAGCACTTATTAACACGTGCCGTTTCTAGAAACCAAGTGCTCGGGAGCTATCTACTCCTTTCCTTACTGTTTGGCTTTGTGATGCTGTTTCTTGCATTAGTCGGCTTATGGAGTGCCGGAAATGCTGTGATGGAGGAAGCGATTTCGTTTTCATTAATGTTTAAAGCAGCGATGGTTTACTTGCCGGCGATATGGGTGATGACTGGCCTAGCCGTCTTTGCAATTGGGTGGCTGCCGAAAGTAACGAGCTTAAGCTGGTTATACCTTGGTTACTCCTTCCTCGTTGTCTATTTAGGAAGCTTACTCCAATTCCCAGAGTGGATGGGGAAAATCTCACCATTTGGTCATATTCCTGAATACCCGGTGGAAGAGATCGATTTCGTGACATTATGTGTTCTCACGATGATGGCTATAGCTCTCATAATTACCGGTTTTATCGGCTATCGAAAACGAGATATAGAAGGATAAATGAAGGGTCGGCTGCGAATGTGCCGGCTTTTTCTATTTATAGGATGAGATTTAAAATGATTTACATTCCTTCAAATAAGAGGCTAGGACATATCTAAGAGGTTTACTCAGGATACGAACGAAGCGCTAAACTAGCGGATGAAATATACGTAGACCTCCTGTGGGGACTAGAGCAGGAGTGAGATCCCGGAGTGCGATAGCACGAGGAAGCTCACTAGCTCCCCACGGAAAGCGAAGTATATTTCAGGAGCGGTATACATAAACCGCATCTGTAATGTTCGATTTTCCATAAGTTAAAATACTTTTGTCTCACCCTCTTTTTAGTTAGTATGGGGAATTCCTAAACAACTGCTATAATAAAGTAAAAGTCGATGGAGCTGAACCGAAATGAATCCAACCATCCAACGCTATTTTACCGATCTAGAATCACCCGATAAACAAGCCCAATATGAAGCCTATCAACATCTGATTGAAGCGACCCGTCATGAAGTAGACTGGGCGTATGAAGTGTGGGATCAATTGAAGGAAGATTTAACAAATAAAGATGCTCATAAACGCTCAAGAGCTGCACAATTTCTCAGTCATTTAGCAATCAGTGATCCTGAAACAAGAATCATAGACGATTTCCCAAAGGTGTGGGCCGTGACGAAAGATCCTAAGTTTGTGACAGCTAGACATTCTCTTCAATCCATTTGGAGAATTGCTTTAGCAGGACCCGAACAAAAACAGTTAGTCATGACTCATCTAGTCGATCGGTTTAAGAATTGCTTAGATGAAAAAAACTACACATTGATTCGATTTGATATCCAACAAAATTTCCGTCACCTTTATGATCAAATGAGGGATGAAGAGTTAAAACAAATAGCTTTGGAGTTAATTGAAATAGAGGAAGAGGCGAAGTATCAGAAGAAATATAAGTCGGTGTGGAGATAAGGCACACAATGGACTAGCGGATGAAACATTGTATAAATTGAAAAGTACCGGGAAGAGCCGAGTGTATATTTATGATAGCTAGAAGAGGAGTCTAATAATTATATGAAGGACCGTACACTCTTGTATGTATAAAGTGTACGGTCCTTTTCAATTTGAGTTTGTTTAATGCGGTAAATAATACTGTGGTGTACGACTTTTGAACACTGGTACGTTTTCTCTTACTTCTTTTACTTTTTCTAAATCAAGTGAGGCCATAATCGTTTCTTCTTGATCTTGAGTGGCAAAATGTATGAAATCACCCCAAGGATCAACAATCATCGAATTCCCACAAAATTCAACTCCATCATATTCTCCAACTCGGTTAGACGAGACGATATACATTTGGTTTTCAATCGCTCTCGCTTGTTGAAGGATTTTCCAGTGGTTGCTTCTTGCTTCAGGCCATTCAGCCACAATGAAGACAGCTTGAGCACCTTCAAGAGCAAGTCCTCGCATCAATTCTGGGAAGCGCAAGTCATAACAGATGACGATTCCCATCTTTTGACCATCGAGTTCAAACGTTGTAGCACTATTTTGGCCACCATCAAGATAAAGATGTTCATTTAACATTGGCACAAGGTGCATCTTATCATATTGATAGACGAGATTCCCTTTGCGATCAATCACGACTGCACGATTAAAGATTTTATTGTTTTCTTTTGTTGCAAAAGAACCACCAACGAGATTCACTTGCCATTTCTTCGCTAGCTCTTTTAAGAAGGTAAGCGTAGTTTTTGATTCGTCTTCAGCAAGATCATGAAGCTCATCAAGTGTATAAGCTGTTGTCCACATTTCAGGAAGTACGAGTGTGTCTGGCTTGTCTTTTTCACATACCTCAGCAACCCATGCTTCTACTTTCTCACGATTTTTCTCCGGATTCCCAGGAATGATATCCATTTGATAGATTGCCAGCTTCATTAACGAATCCCCTTCTTTCTTTTTCGTATATTTATATGTATGAAATGCTATTAAATTTAAGATAAAGCAAACTACTGTTTCGGTCAAATAATTCAGGAAAAGATGCTCTACTTATCAAGAGAGCACGAGTATGACCAGTTGACCAGTAAAAAAAGCGCAAAAGAGCGACGGTTCCTCTTGCGCTTTTTAGGTTGCCTAGATTATGCTCTATAACCTCATTACTTACATAAAACGGATAGAAAGAACAGATAATACAAAATATAACTATGAAGTTAAAGGTGTGATTATTTTGCAAGAATTTGCTGATCGTGTATTAAGTTTTTTACCTGCAGGAGTGGTGTTTTGGTCAGCTATTTTGACAACGATTTTTGCTGCCCTTACTCAAATGTTCTTTAACTGGTATGTAAAGAAAGCTGAATTACCTTGGATGAGAGAAGAGAATCAACAGAATAAAGAGAAGTTCATAGCAGCGATTAAACAACAACATCAAGGTCAAAGCGAGAAAGAAGGCAACTGATGAAGAGTCCGCTTTCTTATTCTATTTCACCAGGTGAGATGTGTTTAACCTTGGTTTCAATGATTGTTGGGGTTGGGGTGCTCACTTTACCAAGAGCATTAGCATCTGAAATAAACCTAGCTGATGGATGGATATCGATCATACTAGCTGGTGCCATTATTATACTATTTATCATTCTTTATGTACGATTACAACAACATTTCCCTGGCGAAACCTTATTAGAGTATATAGGGAAGGGGAAGGTATGGAAGTGGATTGCAAGAGGAATATCGTTATTATTTCTTATCTATTTTTTATGCCTAATGGCTTACGAAGTGAGGGTCTTAGCTTTACTTATTCGAATGTATTTGCTAGATCAAACACCCTCAGAAGTGATAGCTGCGTTAATGCTCTTATGTACCACTTACGCTGTGTCAAAAGGAACGCAAGGGATAGTCCATTTAAGCCTTATGTTTCTGCCTATTGTGGTATTTGTGTTGCTTGGATTAATATCGTTTACCACTATTAAGGCAGACTTTACGAATCTCCTTCCCGTTATGCCTGAAGGGGTTTTACCAGTCCTCGCTGCAACAAAAGTGACGTTACTTTCGTTCTTAGGCATTGAAATCTTGTTTTTCTTAATGGCTCGCATGAAAAAAAGTGAAATAAAAGTGTTCCCTCTTATTACCGGAATCATGTTGGTTGCATTGCTTTATTTGTTAGTTACAGTCGTTACTTATGCAAATTTCACAGTTGATACTACTACCCAAATTACGTTTCCTACTGTGGAATTAGCTAAACAACTCGAAATACCAGGGGGTTTTTTTGAACGGTTAGAATCCTTGATGATAACAGTGTGGCTCATCACCATTTTCAACACGATCTCGATCGTCCAGTTAATTTTTGTTCAATTATTTCAGAAAAGTTTTATGAAGGAGAATGCTAAGGCGAATTATATACCGATGATCAGTATCTTCTTCATTTTTATTGTTGCGTTCATACCTGATTCTATTACAGAAACCTTTATGTTTGGCGAGTGGATTAGTTGGTTGGGTACTTCTTTGTATGTATTTAGCTTAGGGTGTGGTTACCTTTATTTTTGGATGAGAAAAAAGAAGAACGAAAAGGAGGAGTATTATTCATGAAAAAATTCATGCTTATTTTCGTTCTCCTCTTACTGTCTCTAACGGGATGCTGGGATCGGGCTGAACTTGAAGAAGTCGGATTTGTTATAGGAATTGCGTTCGATCCAAATCCTGATAACCCTAAAACATTTGATACTACTTTTCATATCGCAGTGCCTTCTGCTTTTAGTGGTGGAGGTCCAGAAGGGGATTCAGGGGAAGGTTCCCCATTTTTTAATATAACTTCAACGGGTGTAACAAACTTTAATATGATTCGTGACATTAGTAAACGAAGAAGTAGGTCTTTAAACTTTGAGCATCTGAAGGTAATTGTGATTAATGAAGAATTAGCAAGACAAGCATTTATCACTGGTGTGTTAGATTTATATACCAGAGATCATGAAATGAGAAGAAAAACACATGTTTTAGTCTCTAAAGGGGAAGCAAAGGAAGTTTATATGGATAAATTACCTCTGGAAGATATGCCGGCAATATCAATCGAGATGATTAATGAAAACTATACGAAAGCTCTTGAGATGATAGAGACAAGAGACATTGGGACTATTTCCGAAAAAATGACTGCAAATCAAAGCTATTTAATTTCTGGTGTTAATAAGGAGCACAGAGAAGATATGAACATTTCAGGTGCAGCCCTTATGAAGGGTGAGGATAACAAAATGATCACCTGGTTAAATGAAGAAGATATTAAAGGGTACAACTGGGTGATGGGAGAAGCGAAAAATGGCATTGTTGAAGCAACTGTAGACGATAAAGAAAGCTTCATTTTTGAAATTTTATCACACGCTACAAATGTAAATTACGAAAGGCAAAATGACCAGAATATATTTAATGTATTAATAAAAACGGAAGGTACATTTAGCGAAAGTTGGATTCCTGGATTGGAAATTAATAACCTGGAAACGATAAAAAAAATGGAACAAATCTTATCCAAGAAAATAGAAAATCAAGCTACTAGCCTTATAAAAAAAATGCAAGAGGAATGGTATTGTGACATTTTTTATTTTGGCCCCCTTATAAAAAGAAAAGAGTATCAATATTGGAAGCAAATAAAAGAAGATTGGGAAGGGGAGGCAGGGATATTTAAAGAGGCTAACGTTCAGGTAAACGTAGAAGTGAAAATTAGCCACTATATGACGCAAGAGAAAACAAGCTAGTAAATGTTGATTATTTATGATTAGAAAATTAAGCATCTTCTTTGTGTAGGTGATCCTTTGTATAAAAAATTGCTAAAGAAATCAAAAATGAAAGCATTAACGAGTAGTTACGATGATCAATTTGAGGTTTCTACTGAGTTATCCAAGATGGTGGGATTTGTTCAAAGTATCATTTGCGAAAGTAGTGATGTTGTTCAGCGTGATATTAAGATAGCGGATAAGATGAAGGCTACCCTTTTTTATGTAAACGGTTTAAGTAAAATAGATTTGGTAGATAACAATGTAATAAAGCCTATCATGCAAGTCACACCTGAAACGATCGATGGCATGACTCCTGATGGAATCTTAGAGGAATTATCTCAGCATGTGGTTAATCTTTCATCATTTAGTATACATGTATCATTTGACCGAGCCTTACACTCTTTAATGTCAGGGGATACTTTACTCCTAATTGATGGAATAGATAAATTAGTAGTATTAGGCACACGAGGGTACGAGAAGCGAGGGATAGAAGAACCTAAAAGTGAGGTCGTGATACGAGGACCTAGGGATGGTTTTATAGAAGATTTACAGACGAACATGGTCTTACTAAGAAGAAGAATCTCTAATCCGAGTTTTATTTTACAAACAGGAGAGATTGGGAAAAGGACTAAAATAAAGTATTGTCTCGCATACATGAAGGGAATTGCTAATGAAAAATTAGTGGATGAAATTCGGTACAGGATTGCTTGCATAGATATAGATGAAGTGTTAGAGACGGGTACATTAGAACAGTTAATAGAAGACAATGTAATGTCACCTTTCCCCCAACTAATGCATACAGAAAGACCTGATAAAACAACCGCTTCCTTAATGAATGGACAAGTGGTTATATTAGTTGATGGAACGCCTTATTCATTAATTGCGCCTATTACGTTTCAAGAACTGTTAAAATCACCAGAAGATTATTACGACCGATGGCATATAGGGACATTAATACGGATCATCCGGTACCTCGCTGCGTTTTTTGCTCTTTTTCTACCCTCCTTATATATTGCTATGGTGACCTATCATCATGGCATGCTACCAACTACGCTTGCCCTCTCCATTGCAGGCTCGCGTGAGGGAGTGCCTTTTCCAGCTTTCCTTGAAGCTTTTCTCATGGAAATTACGATTGAGTTGTTACGTGAAGCAGGAATACGTCTACCACGAGCAATTGGACAGACGATTGGAATAGTAGGAGGGTTAGTCATTGGTGATGCAGCTGTTAGAGCTGGCTTTGTCAGTCCTGTAATGATTATTGTCGTAGCCATTACTGCGATTGCATCCTTTGCCATTCCTTCCTATAGTTTTAGTATTGCACTACGGATGCTTCGTTTTTCATTTATGATAGCCGCATCAATTTTCGGTTTATATGGGATTGTCATCTCTTATATCTTAATTAATATTCACTTGGTTGGCTTGCGGAGCTTTGGGTCTTATTATACCTCTCCATTTGCCCCATTTAATTATAAAGATTGGTTAGATTTATTATACAGAGCCCCACTCTCTCTTTTAAGATCAAGAACAGATGAACCCAAAACACTGGATGATAAAAAGCAAAGTTAAAGAGATACAGATGAAGATTTTCTATAGAGGCATAGAGTTACAGTAAGATCGACCAGTAGTGTGTGGTCGATTTTTTTTATGCAACACCACTTACTGTACGGTGTAATTATGCTTCTCCAAAAGAGTGGATGTGGTTCATAATCTTCTACACTCTGAGGGATACTACACTACATATAGATAAGGGCGTTAGTAATGGAATAAGTCATTAATTATTCAACCAGTGGGCAATAGAAATATTTGGATTACCTTGGTGATTACATTACTACTTGTGCTGACACTGATTGTGATTGAATATGTCGTATTGAAATCCGACACTCTAGAAAAGTTTTTTTACAGCAAATCAATCATTGTCAACGAAAATGGAGAAATTAATGAAAAAAACTTATCAAAACTACGTTTAACAGTAGATATGCTTGAAGTCCGATTGAGGCAGCAAAGCATTCAAAAAATTAGTGATGTGCAATGGGCTACGATAGAATCAAATGGACAATTGGGATACCAGCTAAAACTTGAAAAACAATATGCTACGAAAGAAGATATTGAAATGTTAGTCTCGTTGATTCAAGCATACTTGCCTCATTCATCGATCCAAACACCAAGTTCTGAATCAAAGCAGACAAATAATCTATTTAAGGAAGTTAAATATAATAAGCATGGAGAAGAACCTCCAGATCATTTGAAATGAGGGTATAAAATGGGTGTGGAAAATAGGGGTAAACCGTTTATTTTAACCCTTTCTAAATGGTTAATGTGGGGAGGTCTTATCGGTGTCTTTGTAGGCTCCACAACGGCTTTTCTATTAACAACAAATGACTTTCTGGGTGATACGCGACAAGGTAATTCTTGGGCTATCTATTTTTTACCACTAGCAGGTATAATCTTAGGTTACATATACATGAAATATGGCAAGAACGCGGGGAATGATTCTGCTAAAGGCAATAATCTCGTTATAGAAGCGGTTCATGGCAAAGCCAAAATGTTACGTAGAATGGGTCCTATCGTCTACTTAGGAACATTTCTCACAGTCTTATTTGGCGGATCCACAGGAAGAGAAGGTGCAGCTATTCAAATGGGGGGAAGTATAGCAGAAACAGTCAATCATTACTTCAAAGTAAATTTACTAGACACGAAAATTCTACTGCTAAGCGGAATTAGCGCAGGTTTTGGTGCTGCCTTTGGCACCCCTATCACAGGAGCAGTTTTTGGGATGGAGATGACTGCTTTAGGAAAAATGAAATTTGAAGCATTGGTCCCCTGCCTTGTAGCTAGTTTTGTTGGTCACTATATCACTGAGTCAGCTTGGGGAGTCGAGCATGAAACATTCACTATCCAAACAGTACCAGAGAGCTCGCTTACTGTGTTCGGCATGGTTATCCTCCTATCCATTACCTTTAGTCTTTTAAGTGTATT
The DNA here is from genome assembly GCF_040939795.1 of Alkalihalophilus sp. As8PL. Taxonomy (GTDB): domain Bacteria; phylum Bacillota; class Bacilli; order Bacillales; family Bacillaceae_D; genus Alkalihalophilus; species Alkalihalophilus lindianensis. The sequence continues at coordinate 1,037,465 of NZ_CP162551.1, read as the reverse complement.
CTATTGTCAATTGAGACATGGTATTCAAAGCTTCTCAGAAACGTATTTTAAGAAAAATCATATGATAAGAGCCTTTGTCGGGGGAAGCTTTATTGTCGCTTTAACGCTGATCCTAGGTACTGAGGAGTATAATGGGCGTAGTTTAGACATGCTTGAACAATCCTTTGAAGAGCATGTTCCACCCTTTGCCTTTCTCGCTAAGCTAGTATTTACAGCCGTTACCCTTGGCAGTGGCTTTGTAGGCGGGGAAGCTATACCGTTATTTTTTATGGGAGCCACTTTAGGGAATAGTTTGTCCGCGTTCATTGATTTACCTTTGTCTTTTCTTGCTGGTCTTGGTCTGGTCGCTACCTTTGCTGGTGGTGCGAACACGCCGATTGCAGCATTCCTTTTAAGTATCGAGATGTTTGGAGGAGAAGGTATTGAATTTTTCTTTGTTGCTTGTTTGACGAGTTATATCTTTTCTGGTCATCACGGACTTTGGCCATCTCAAACAATATATGAACCAAAAAGTCGATTATATAATCTTGCTTACGGAGATACTATTGGCACAATAGAGAAGAAGAAAAAATAGCTTCGTCTCACCATCTAACCAAAAAAAGCAGGGCTCCATGCCCTACTTTTTCCTCAGTCAACAAACTCTAAGTCAGCTGCTGCTCGGCAAATTCTCGGTACAAGTCGTGTGAGTTCACTAACTCTTGATGAGTGCCGATTCCAGTGATTTTTCCTTTTTCTATGAAAATGATTTTATCAGCATGAACAATGGTTGATAACCTGTGGGCAATAACGAAGGTTGTCCTTCCTTCCATTAATCGAGTTAAAGCTTGTTGAACGATCCCTTCTGATTGACTATCAAGACTTGCGGTTGCCTCATCCATCATTAAGATTTTTGGATTACGCAAGAACGCTCGTGCAATCGCAATTCGTTGTCTTTGCCCACCTGAGAGCTTCACGCCTCGTTCACCAACCTCGGAGTTGAGCTGCTCTGGGAAGTCTTGAATGAATTCATCGGCATACGCCATTTTAGCTACTTCCCATAGTCGTTCATCAGAAATCGTATCCGCATCTTCTAGCCCGTAGCAAAAGTTCTCGCGAATCGTTCCGGCCATCATCGGACTATCTTGCGAGACATAGCCAATTTGCCTTCTCCACGATGCCATCGATAATTCCTTGATTGGTGTATGTCCAATCCGAATTTCACCTGAAGTTGGCTCGTAAAAACGCTCAAGCAAGCCAAACATCGTCGTTTTTCCTCCGCCGCTTGGTCCTGCAAAAGCGACCATCTCACCAGGTTCAACATCGAATGTCACCCCATTTAATACAGGTTCATCCTCACTGTAGCCGAATGATAGGTTTTCTACGTGGATCGGCTGATTCGTAATGTCCGTGTTTATTCCTTTTTGTCCTTCTTCTAAAGGAATCTCAAGGATATCAATGATACGCTCCGTTGCTCCTTTTGCTTTTTGAAGCTGAGTGAAGAACATCGTAAAGGACGTAATCGGGAAGATAATTTGAAACAGATAAAGTAAAAAAGCGACAAGTGAACCGGTTGTCATCGTCCCTTCTGCAACACGAATCCCACCATATCCGATAATCATGACGATCACGACCATGATCACTAAATAAATCAGTGGTCCAATCATTGCGAAGATACGAGATTCGCGTAAACCGAACCCTAATAATGTATTGATGCCTGTTAAGCCTTTTGCTTCTTCCATTTTCTCAGCGTTGGATGCTTTCATTAAACGAATTTCGCTTAATGTTTGTTGGACACTTCCTGTGAAAGTGGCGGTTTCATCTTGGAGACCACGTGAGATTTTCGCCATTTTCCGACCGAGGGGGATGAGGATCGCAGCAGTAACAGGCACCGAGATGAACATTAATAACGTCATTTTCCAATCCATAATAAACAAAATAATAAGTGCACCAATGATCGTAATAATTCCTGAGATGAAATTAGGGAAGTGCTGTGAAATCAAATCCTTCACAATTCCGGTATCATTGACGACACGACTGACTGATTCACCACTCGTTTTTTTGTCAAAATAATTTACAGGTAAACGAAGAAGCTTGAACCACATTTTCTCCCGTAACTTCGCCACGATTTTTTGCCCGACATAGGCAAGTAAGTACATCGAGAGCCCGTCGATCACCGCTTGCAGAATAAAGACGACTCCAAGAATGACGATGAGAACAACACTAATTGAATCGACTGAGAATCCGTCAACTAATTCTCTTGTTAATAAGGGGATAGAAAGACCGACTAGTGTCGTAATAAGACTTCCGATCAGACCGAGAGTGAGTGCTAGCTTAGGGATTTTTGTAGATAGAATGAGAGAGATAAAGGGCTTGAGGTTCTTTTGTTGTTCATTTGCCATTCAGTGAGACTCCTTTATTTGAAGATACTTCCATTATCTTTCATCTTAACACTTCTTACTAACTTTCTATACATTTTCAAAACCGTTCATCATATGTCAGAAAAATAAAAAAATATAGCGTTAACTTTTACATATAGTATATACTGATGAAAAGTATTTCCGTAACCGAAATATATTCAAAGACATACATAAGAGGTGGATCACATTGACGAAGCGTGGCATCACAGCAGAGGATTTATATAACTTAACATCAATTAAAAACCCGGAGTTATCTCCCGATGGAAATCGATTTGTATGTGTACAAACAGCCATCAATAATGATAAACATGACTACCAATCTCATTTATTTATCGGTGAGGTAGAGGGAGGCATTTGTCAGTGGACGTTCGGCGATGTGAAGGATCATTCTCCAAAGTGGTCACCGGACGGAAAAACGATTGCTTTTGCATCGAATCGTTCAGGGAAATCCCAGCTTTATTTAATTAGTGCAGAGGGTGGGGAAGCAAGACAGCTCACTTTTTGTGTGAATGGAGCGAAGAATCCGATCTGGTCACCAAGTGGAGCACATCTCTTATTTGAAGCAGCAGTCGCACCAGATCAGCATTTAACAGATAAAGAGGAGCAAAGCGAAAAAGAAACGAAGCTGAGTCCAATGATTGTTGAACGGCTTCGCTACAAGTCAGATGGGGTGGGCTTTTTAGATGATAAGAATCAGCAGCTCGGTATCGCGTCGGTTACAACAGGTGAAATCACACAACTAACAGAAGGAGATCGAGATTACACGGCTGGCTGCTGGTCGCCAGATGGTCAGAGTATTGTTTTCTCAGCTAACTTAGGCGAGGAGCCTGATCATGATCTCTTAACCGATGTCTACATGATGAAGCTTGAAGATAAGAAGGTAACTACCATCACGACGGGCACTGGGGTATTTGGAAGTCCAAGCTTCTCACCAGATGGGACGTATCTCACCTTAATTGGTCATGAGCGAGACTATTTAAGTGCGACGTTATCTAGACTTTGGTTGTATAACGTAGAGGCTGAAGAATTAATTTGTTTAACAGCAGATTTAGATGTTCAAATTGGTGATGTGGCGATTGGCGATTTCCATTCGGGTACAGTCAACCCAGGAGCAATTTGGACAAATGATAACAAAGGGTTTTATTTTTTAGTAAGTGATCAAGGAAATACAGGTGTGTATTACGGAACCATTGAAGGTGAAATGGTTCCAGCGATTCTTGACGAGCAGCATGTGTACGGATTAAGTGTTGATCCAGTCTCACATCAAGCGATTGTCGCCATTAGTACACCGACACATCCTGGAGATCTGTACAAAGTAAACCTCTCAACAGGAGAAAAGAGTCAGCTGACGAAGGTTAACGAAGAGTTTCTAGTAGAAATTGAACTGTCAACGGCTGAAGCGATCACGTTTAAAGCTCCTGATGGCTGGGATATTCATGGCTGGGTGATGAAGCCTGTTGGGTTTGAGGAAGGAAAGAAATACCCGACCATTATTGAAGTCCATGGTGGACCACATGCGATGTATGCAAATACATACTTCCATGAATTCCAAATGCTTGCCTCCCAAGGATATGCAGTTGTGTTTACCAACCCTCGTGGCAGTCATGGATACGGGCAAACCTTTGTAGATGCCGTCAGAGGAGATTACGGCGGTGCGGATTATCAAGATGTACTGGCGGCTACAGATTATGCAGTAACCCATTTGAGTTATGTCGATGCGTTGAATCTTGGCATTACAGGAGGCAGCTATGGGGGCTTTATGACCAACTGGGCTGTCAGTCATACAAACAGGTTCAAAGCAGCCGTTACGCAACGCTCGATTTCAAATTGGCTTAGTTTCTACGGAGTGAGTGATATCGGCTATTATTTCTCTGAATGGGAAGTAGGAGGCGATCTTGTGCATAATGCTGAGAAGCTTTGGAAGCACTCACCGATTGCTTATGTTGATCAAGTGGAGACGCCCCTTCTAATCTTGCATGGAGAAAAGGACTACCGTTGCCCAATTGAACAAGCGGAGCAATTGTTTGTAGCCTTAAAAAAACAAAAGAAGCCAACAAAATTTGTTCGCTTCCCAGAATCGAACCATGAATTATCAAGAAGCGGCAATCCGAGCCTACGAGTAGAGAGACTCAACCATATTAAAGGATGGTTTGTTGAGCACTTAGACTAAACCTAACGAAAACAACCACTTTATCTAAGATGAGTGGTTGTTTTTATGACTAGATAGGAGAGAATCAAATGATCTATCAAGAGCATTTTGTGCAATCAGTTCATCTTTATTTAAAAGAGGAGGCGAAGCCGTGGTTGGAGCAGATTCCTTCGATCATAAAGGCTTGTGAGGAGAAGTGGGCATTAACAGTTGGTGAGGCGTATGAGCTATCGATAAATTATGTCGCAACAGCTTCCACTAAAGAGGGCAGAGAAGTTGTGGTGAAAATTTGCATCCCTGGAGAGGGATTTGATTCTGAGGTAGAAGCGTTAAAGTTGTTTGCAGGAAGAGGAATTGTGAATGTTATCGATACAGATGAAGACATGCAGGTTATTCTCCTAGAAAAACTTAACCCTGGATACACATTAGCGACGAGCCTAGATGATGAAAAAGCATGCTTAGCTGCAGCAAATGTCATGAAAGATCTCATCACGTATGCCCCAACAGAGTCAAGAATCCCAACTACTAAAGCAAGAGAAGAAAATCTAAGAAACATCATCGAAAAGCATGCAGAGGGGTTAGGACCTCTATCAAAGCAAACCCTCGATCAGGCACTTCAGATCTTTACCTACATGAACCAAACAACCAAAAAGCACTATCTTTTGCATGGAGATTTTCATCCCTATAATATTTTGAAATGTGAAGACGGATGGAAGGCAATTGATCCAAAAGGATTAATCGGCGAAGTGGAATATGATCTCATTCAATATATATTAAATGTTCTTCCTGAAGATGGCATAAAAGAAGTGACTCAAAAACGAGTTGACCTTTTTACAGAGAAGCTTACACTAAACAAGGAGAGACTGTTACTTTGGGGGTACTGCCATACTGTGTTAGCAACGGCTTGGACGGTGGATGAGGATGGGTCATACAATAAAGGCTTTTATCAGATGATTGAAGTGTGGAAGGAGCTTTATAAGGAGGAGTATGGGGAGCCTAGTCTATAGAATGTATATAAAGTAAATTCTTTTTTTATATTCTCCTTTTATTGGAGCAAGCTATAAAAAAAGAAGGATGTGTACATGAGATGAGTCATCTAGTTGATAAAATAACGGCTTTTTCAAACACGATTCGAAATGAGTTCCACAAACACTTTCCAACTGAAAAGACGCACAAAATTAACATTCAGGAGCTCGCGTACTCCATTCGTAAGCATCCAGATGCAAAGAAGAAATCGAATGAATGGCTTGGTCTAGTATTAAATGAGTACCGACTTTCTGTGGGGCTGATAGACTTCACACTTGAAACGAAAGGTCATAATGATGAAAAACTAATTAAAGTATCAGCGACAGAAAAAGGTGTAGATCTATTTAGCTACGCATCTTATGACGATAAACAAGCAGTGACCGACGATCATGCATTGCCTCAATATGCATACGAATTTTTAACGAAAGCGTAGGAAGTGTTTGCACAGAAACAAGGTAACTCTCAGATGGAGTTATCTTGTTTTTATATGGAACTTTTTGTATGTTGGTCCGTATAAAAGAGAGAAGTAATATAAAGGGGAGGCGGGGAACATAGAGCGAGCAATGGAAGCTACGACCGTTAACACAGAGAAGCTATTGTATATGATTGGGTTCATCATCTTTGGTGGCATGTTTTTAAGTTCGATCATTGATGCAAACTTTTATATTGAAGAGTATTCGCCAGCTAGGTTATTGGAGTTTCGTTTATTTGCAGGAGGAGGGGCGATTGTTTATTATGCACTCGTATTTTTGATGAAACGAAAACAGTAGGGGAATAGATGAGTAAGTCTGAGGACACCGAGCAGGGGTGAGATCCCGGAGTGCGATAGCACGAGGAAGCTCACTAGCTCCCCATGGAAAGCGAAGTATATTTCAGGAGCGGCATACATAGATCGCATTAGTAATGTTCGATTTCCCTTATAAAATACGTTTGTCTCAGTCTCTTTTTTTCTTTCTTTAAAGATGAGGCATTAAACGAGGATTGATTGATGGGACGACTAGCATAAAGCTACCTTTAGTGGGGAGATTAAAGGTATTACTACTTACAGGAGGCCTCGTCATGCAAGAACCTCTCGTTGTCATCGTTCGAGCAGTTATTACCTTTTTCACGATCCTTTTATATTCCAGGTTGATTGGTAAACAACTTATCGGCAATTTTACGATGTTTGATTACATAAATGGCATCACCATTGGCTCAATTGCGGCAACACTAGCTACGGATATCTCTTCTAAAGCACTCGTCCACTGGGTCGCATTAACGGTCTTTTTGGTTTTAACCATTCTTCTACAGTTCATCGGATTGAAAAGTCGCTACCTTTCAAAAATTCAAGATTCAGAACCGGTTGTATTAATGCAAAGAGGAAATATGTTAGAGAAGAATCTAGAAAAAGCTCGGATTACAAAAGATGAGCTTATGCAGCAGTTACGCTCTAAAAATATCTTTTCTCCTATTGAAGTAGAAGTGGCCCTCCTAGAACCAGATGGAACGGTTTCGATTTTACCTAAGTCGCAATACCGACCTGTAGAACGAGGTGATCTAAACCTCCCTTTTCAACCATCTAAGCTAACGACGGAATTAATCTATGACGGCAAGGTTATTGCTCAGAATTTAGAACAGCGAAAGAAAAGCAAGGACTGGTTAATGAATCAATTAAAAATGCATGGCATCCACTCATTAGAGGAAGTTTCTTATGCAGCCGTTCTGCCCAATGATCAACTGTATGTCGATAAGTATGATGATCATGTTGGAGATGATATGAACATTAGTGACTATAAAGGTCCTTACTAAAAGAGAAATAGAAGGGGGCTATTTACGTATGAAAAAATTTTTACTCTATTTGATTCCAAGTTTATTTGTTCTTGCTTCTTTCCTGATCATGACTGGTGGTGGGTGGTTAAAAGGACCTTTTGGAGATGATGATGATCTATTATCATACGTTGAAGAGATTGAAGTCTATGTAAAAGCGGAAAAGTGGGAAGAGGCGCAACAAGAACAACGTAAAGCAGAAAACGCCTGGAAGAGGATTTCAAAACGCGTTCAATACAGTGTAGAACGAGATGATATGATGGCGATTGCAGAATCTTTACATCGAATAAAGGGGGGCATTGAAGTGCAAGATGCTGCTACAGTTTTCCCCGATATTTATTATTTTTATGGGATCTGGAATGCTCTTGGTTAGTTCAGATAAAGATGAGATGCTCTGCCAAAATAGAATGATTGGCATCCCCATTGGCTTTTTCATAGGGTCTGTGATAATAAAGAAATTTTTTCCTAGTCATGCGATGAACAAGGGAACGAAGCATCCTACGAAAAAGAAAAAGGTAGGGAGAGTCGTTCTCTACACGCTTGTTTACGGCTTTCTACTATATTGCTGTAGTACGCTTTTTAATCATGCTTTAATGCCCAAAAAGGCCCAAGAATCTTCGGCATTCTTGTGCCTTTTGAGAGCGATTAAGCTGATTTGAAATGAGCTAAGGCTTTTTTGACCGTACTCATCGTTTGAATTGATTGAAGTCCTTCGCCCATTACTAATGCCTTTTGAGCTAATTCAGGTCGTATTCCAGTGAGGATCGGCTTGACGCCAAGCAACCTCATGATTGAATCGATTTTAAGGATAAAATCTACCACCAACTCATCCATATTGTAAATTCCCGAAAAATCAATAATGATGTCTGTTAGGTCCGTTTCCGATTTGATCTTTATCGGTAAGGTGTTTAGAAGCTGTTTTGCCCGATCAAAATCAATCGTCCCCACAAGAGGAATTACCGATATTCCGTCCCACACTGGTACGATCGGGGTTGAGAGTTCATTCACTCTTTTCTGCAATTCCCATTCGATTTCTTTTCGGCTCGTAATGTTTCGTAAAACAGAAAGAATCGCTCTTTTATCGTTATATATAAAAGGGTGACACGATAATTCCACTTCAATTAATCTATCATCTAACGTAATGATGGTTTGTTCAATGAGTTCTCCAACAATTCCCTCGCTTAGACCTCTCTCAATTCTATCTGCAATTCTCTCTTTTGCATCAACTGGGAAGATATCGAGTACCGGAGCTCCTATAAGATCTTCTTTTTCTGCACCTAATAACTGTGCAGCAGCTTCGTTCACATACAACACTTCATAATCACTGTGAACAATGGTTGATTCGAATGTACCTTCTACGATTTCCTTATACAAATCGGTTTCGGTACTGATAAATGCTTGCATCATAACCTGCCCCCTAAGATCTTTCCCTACACTATAACATACACGTATAAGTATAGATGGGATATCTTTACTTCTCTGCTCCTTTAATAGTAAAAAGTGATGAATTGTTCAATAGTTACTGAGCATAACGTCAGTAATGTTACAAAACATATGGTAAAATGATAATTAAGTAACGTTCATTGAGGTGGAAAATGGAATATGTAGAGCCGATTAAAGAGATCGAGTTGATTGAGCATATTAAAACTGTCCTTAAAGAAAAGTCGAAACGAGATTATGTGTTGTTTGTCTTTGGGATTAACACAGGTATCCTCATCAGTCATTTACTCCAAATAAAAGTGAAGGATGTCTATGATGGGCAATCGATTAAGGACTATTATCTTTTGAAGGAAGTTAAAAACGCAGAAGAAAAACTCTTCTATATTAATCAAAAGGTAAAAAGTGCTCTCTTCTCCTATATAAAAGAAGCCCGTCTACAACAAGAAGACTTCCTTTTTAAGTCGCGAAAAAATGACCAACCGATCACGCGTCAGCAGGCGTATCGAATCATCAATACAGTCGCAAGAGAAGTAGGGATGAGAGAAAAAATAGGCACGCATACTTTGAGGAAAACATTTGGGTACCATGCCTATTGCGGGGGTGTAGCGATTTCCTTGTTGCAAGAAATTTTTAATCATTCAACGAAAGCTGAAACACTGCGTTATATAGGAATTGAGAAAAAGAGTGTGAAGGTAAAAATAGATGTTAATTTATAAGAAATTTCACCACAATTATTGGAGGGAGAAAGCCATCAATGCTCGAGTACGTAAATATTGATTATTTTATCTTACTAACGGCTTTATTGCTTATTATCGGGGTATTAACAACGAAATTTTCGACCCGTCTTGGCGTACCTGCTCTAGTCTTGTTCTTACTTGTTGGGATGGTGATGGGAAGTGATGGATTAGGATTTATTCCTTTTAATAATCCGAAGCTCGCTCAACTGGTAGGAATTGTTGCTTTAGTTGTGATTTTATTTGAAGGTGGTTTGCAAACGAAATGGTCTGCTGTAAAAGTGGTTGCCAAACCATCCTTGTCACTTGCCACTTTAGGAGTATTATTAACGACCGTCGTTGTGGCTGTTGCCGCAAAGTTAATCTTTGACATCACTTGGTTAGAAGGCTTTTTATTTGGAGCTATTGTTGGTTCAACAGATGCGGCTGCTATCTTTGCTGTATTAAAAGGACAGAATATTAGAGAGAAATTAAGTTCTACCTTAGAAGCAGAATCAGGTACGAATGATCCCATGGCAGTCTTTCTCACATTAGCTCTTATTGAGTTATTAACAGTCGAGAATTCTTCCTATTTATTTCTTGTAGGGTCCTTCTTCTGGCAAATGGGAATTGGTCTTGCATTAGGCTACTTGTTTGGCCGGATTGCCAGTTTTGCTATCAATCGAATTAATCTTGATTCGAGTGGTCTCTATCCTATTTTCGCGCTAGCTTTTGCCCTTTTAACCTATAGCTTAACTGATCTGGTTGGAGCGAGTGGATTACTAGCTGTGTATGTAGCAGCACTTGTAATAGGGAATCGTGATTTAACGTATCGCCACTCTATTTTCAGATTTAATGAGGGATTTGCATGGATGATGCAAATTTTAATGTTTATCATTCTTGGTCTTCTAGTATTTCCTGCGCAATTTTTATCCTTTGATATCATTGTAAAAGGGTTCTTGCTCTCGATGATTTTAATTTTCATTGCACGTCCAATCGCCGTATTTCTATCGACATTTAAAATGGGATTCAATGTAAAGGAAAAAGTCTTTCTTTCATGGGCTGGTCTAAAAGGGGCTGTACCGATTGTTCTAGCGACCTTCCCAATGACGATGGGAGTAGAGAACAGTCAATTATTCTTTAATGTCGTTTTCTTCGTTGTCTTAACGTCAGCTCTGATACAAGGGTCGACGATCTCCATTATTGCAGAGAAGTTAGGGTTAAATGGTCCTGAGAAAGTAGAGGCACCACATTCCCTAGAGCTGGTTTCAATTGGGAAAGCGAATGCCGAGATTATCGAATTTGTCGTTCGTGAAAAAAATAAATTGGTCGGACAAGCATTAAAAGATATTGATTTTCCGAATGACGTTCTTATTAGTGCGATCATTCGAAATGGAGACCTAGTCACACCTTATGGAGAAACAATCATTCAACCAGATGACATTCTCTATATTTTAGTAGCTAAACAAAAAATTAAGGTGTTAAAGTCGATGATCAATGAAGGTTCATAAAAGGCTGGGACAAAAATATTTTAACTTATGGAATATCGAACATTACGGATGCGGGCTATGGATACCGCTCCTGAAATATACTTCGCTTTCCGTGGGGAGCTAGTGAGCTTCCTCGTGCTATCGCACTCCGGGATCTCACTCCTGCTCTAGTCCCCACAGGAGGTCTCCGTATATTTCATCCGCTCATTTAGCTCTTCGTTCCTATCCTGAGTTAAACCTTTTAGATATGTTCCAGCCCCTTTCTTTGTTAGTTAGTACTTATTTGATTCTGACAAGGTGGGAAGCCATGAATGTCTTGAATCGTCGCATAATCATATTGCTTAAGGGCGAATTGTGAGTGGTACAAGTATTCTAGTACATATAATGTCCGTTCACTTGCATCGCATAACACGCCAGAAGTTCCCGTCCCATTTGCAAAAGAGACGCCGATGGGCTGATTCAGTAAGTAAGGAATTTTTTGTTGCCACTGCATAAGATCACTCCTTTTACTGCATCATATGTTCAGCGCAAGGGAGAGTGCCTATTAAGTTACGCACAAAAGAGCCCTAGCTGTAGGGTTTTACATGATTATTTCAGAAAAAGTTGAGAGTATTTATGAATGAGATAATAAGGAATGAGATAAGAAATAAAGGTTTTATTTAAGGTCCACCCATTGCCATAAGTTGCTCGTCCGAAGAGCTTCGTTAAAAATTCCAAGATGGTTGTCAGACAAGTAAACGTTAAAATCCATGAAGCCGCACTTTCCTTCGTTTGTTTGATCAAGTACACCATTAGAGTAGAAAGAACAGGATACAGACCTAGGTTAAGGGGCATAGTGGTCATGACTTGAAACCTTTTTAGTTTGGGCTTTAACACCCAATACTTGTGATGGTCACCCCATAAGCAAAGGGAAGTGGAGAGTAGAAAAGCAAAAGGGAACATTCGCCGAAAGAGCCTTTTTTGTCTCCTAAAAAAGATCGTTGCAACCATCCAAGGAATAATAAAGAACAAAAACGTATTCACGCGCATTTCAATCACCTCATTCTTATCATTTCACAGCACGAGCATCCTATTCTTTGGGATTTATTTGGGAATGCACAAGAGTAAAAAAAAGAACCCTATTGTTTTTTAGGCAATAGGGTCGCTTACTATATGGAATAAAAGGAAGGGGGATCCTTTCGTTCTTATTGAATGTGTGTAGCGATCTCAATTAGTTCTTCTTTCGATAGAGCATCAGCATCTGTCATCAATTCAATGTGTACCTCATCTTGTGACCAGAACAAGAAGTGCATATCGAACATGTGCATATAAGAGCCCTCGAAATTTTCGGTGGAAACAGCTTCCGTCTCGTCAAGCATCTCAGTTTTATCTGTTGTGAGAGATAGAACTAAATAATGCTCGTTGTCGTTAAAATGCATGGTCGCCATATCCATTTCTTCAAAGTAATTCGCTTCCTCAAAATCGAAGTTTTCAGGGATCGCACTTAAGTCAGGAATGTCAAACGGTGCGACTTCTTTTAATTCATCTAGTGAAAGCGAATCAACCATAAAGTCATCCATTGTTAGTACTTCGGCATCTTCAGGAATATCAAAAGTGAAAAGAGCTTCATCAATATCGATGTTGTATTCAATATGCGTGTATTCAACAACAGATGAGAAGTCCTCGCTAATCCACATCATTTTTAGAGGCATATACGTTTCTTCATCAACCCAAATGTCATAGCTTGTGTCACCCAAAAATCCTTCTTCGCCTTCTTTGGCAGAAACGGAAAGATGAATCGTTTTACGGTCTGCAATCGTTTCTTTTCCATTAACGACTACATCTGTTGATTCAAGCATTTCAGTTAACATTTCGCGAATGATCTCGGATTCACTTGGCATTTCTTCTGTAAGGTCTTCTGACGTGTCAAAGACGGTCACTGTATTTTCAGTTTTATCATATGACCATGACTCCTCGCCATTAGAAATATGGAGGTAGCCATCTTCCATTTCTGTGCGATATTTATCCGGTTTTACGTTCCATTCCTTATACGTTGAGGATTCATTTTCACCGTCATACTTAAATGTTGAGGAAACCTCAGCATAGTAGCTTTCAAGGTTCTCTTGTGCTTCTACCGCATTTTCAATAATTTGTTCCGTATCCTCAATTGAGCAAGCAGTTGAGAATAGGAGGACGCCAGCTAATCCTAATAAGGCTGTTACCTTTTTCATCAGTTTCTTCACCTCGTTATCGATTTGTCTTGCTTCCTTTCACTATAAGCAACAATGATAAAGAAAAAGAAAGGGATTTATAAAGAAAGTATGAAGTCGTAATCAGGTCTTTCAGCAAGACAGCTGATTGACTATAATAGAAAAATAAGGAATAAACGTAAATGATGTAAAGGGAATGAAGCAGATGAGAGAGCAAATACTCGTCATTGAAGATGACATCGAAATTAGCAATATAATTCGTGACTACTTAAAACGAGAAGGGTATGGCGTCATTGTTGCTCACGACGGGGAGGCAGGGCTTAATCATTTTCATGAATCGTCGTCGATGCTTGTTCTCGTTGATTTGATGCTGCCAAAAATAGACGGGTTTGAAGTGTGTAGGCAGATTCGAACAAAAAGCGACGTGCCGATCGTAGTTGTGAGTGCAAGGCAAGGTGACATTGATAAGATTCATAGTCTTGGACTAGGAGCAGATGATTACATAACGAAACCATTTAGCCCGCTTGAACTCGTTGCACGTGTGAAGTCTCAACTTCGGCGCTACAATCGGTACATAGGCAAGCAAACAGAAGATGAAGTGCTTACCTTTGATGGGTTACATATAAATTTAAATCAGCGCACCGTTGAAAAAGATGGCGCCAGACTGACATTTACGATGAAAGAATTTGCCTTACTCTGTGTCCTAGCACGCTCACCCGGGCAGGTATTTTCAAAGGAACAGCTTTATTATCAAGTATGGAAGCAAGACGATGCGGATGACATTCGGACGGTGACCGTACATATTAAAAATGTTCGTCGAAAGCTAGGGGAAGGCAGTCGACACCCGCGTTTTATTGATACCGTTTGGGGAATTGGCTACAAATTTATTGGACAAAAGCATGAAAATACGTAATTGGTTGCTGCTCCTCATTTTTGTAGTCATGCTTGTTCCATTTGTTTCGACCTATTTCTTTATAAGCTACATCAATGATTGGTATGAGCGGGAGCAATTATCTGAGTATATCCATACATCTATTCGAATTCATCAACTCGCTTCGACCTTAAAGGACAATCCACGTCTGTATCAATATCCCTCTGTTGGAGAAGATGCTTTAGCAGATGAGATATACGATGATGAGATCGTCCATATCTATTCCAAAGATCGTCAAGTGCTCTTAAACGTGAATGGGCAATCACTCTTTTCAAATAGAGTCCCAGCAAGTGAATTAATGAAAGGTCTTTATGAAACGAACGAAACGCTCTCTCATTTTATTTACAAGGAGCCAGTCTATTATGAAGGCGAGCTAATGGGTTACTTTGAAATAAAAAAAGAACGAATTGAATTGAAACAACAGATTGAGAGGAGCTCCTTTTTTACAGGTTTCTTCATTGTTATGGTGCTTCTTATGACATTAATGATCACTCATATACTTGTGAAACGTCGAATCGTTAAACCTGTTACACAATTAGTTGGAGAAATGAAAGCGGTTGGTGCAGGGAACTTTCCGACCGAGCGAAAGTATAACCGTGCAAATGATGAGTTTCGTGAACTTTTAGAACGTTTTTATACGATGAGCGGTGAGCTTGAGGAGGTCCAACAATTAAAGCAGCGTCTAGTTGCGACGATTTCACATGACTTACGCACTCCGCTCACATCGATAAAGGCCTATGCAGAAGGGCTCAAAGATCACCCTGAAAAGCAAGATGAGTACCGAGATGTGATTGTACGTAAGGCTAATTATATGGAGAAGCTTGTAGAGGATCTGCTGCTCTATTCAAGGTTAGAGATGAATAGTTTAGAGCTCAACTGTCAATGGGTTGACGGCGAGGAGCTGGCGGACGTGTTAGTCGATGGATACGAGGAGCTTTGTAACAAACATGATATGGTGCTAGAAACGAGAATCGAAGTGGGACCGTGCCAGGTTTACTGTGATGTCGATCGCTTAATCCAAGTAATGGATAATCTTGTTACAAATGCACTTAGACATACGAAAAGCGGAAAAATGATCGAGCTTATTACGACAACAGAGCGAGACATGCTCCCAGCGGATCTTCCTTGGCAGGAAGGTTACTTGTATTTTGCGATTCAAGATGAAGGGTCTGGAATCGCTAAGCAGGACCTTAATAAAGTATTTCAGTTGTTTTATCAGGCAGATGAGGCAAGGCAGAAAGATAGTGGCAAAGGGGCAGGCTTGGGTCTCGCCATTAGTCAGCAGTTAATCGAAAAGCACGAAGGCTTTATTGGGGTGACCTCAACAGAAGGTGAGGGAAGCTGCTTTTATTTCGCCCTGAAAAAGCATGTGTAGAAGTGAAGGTGGGGATGAGATGAAAAAGAAGATAATATTGTTTGTCGTGATTGCGCTTATTATGTTAAGTGGCTGTCAGATGAGAGGTTTAAGTGGTACGGAAGTAATGGCGAGTATGATTGAGGCAGATCCATCAGCTACAGCGTATTACATGGAGACGGTTTACGAAGGAAATGAAAGTGATCCGTTCACGATGAAGGAGTGGCGGATGCCGGATGGAAGGTATCGAATGGAAATGTATGAGGGGGAGGAGCTCGCTTATGTTTCCCTCTATAGTGATGAAGGATCGGTCACGCTTGATTATCAAGAGGAACAAATCTTGACGTATGATTCACCAGAAGCCGCCACGTATCTTGCTCAAACACCTCGTGAATCAACGATGCAGATGCTTGAAGCGATGCATGATCATTATGAGATCGAGGTGAAAGAGGAAACGTCGTTACTTGATCGTGATGTATTCGTCCTAGAGTTAAAGTCAAAGCAAAGCAACAACGATGAGATGGAGATCTGGGTTGATAAAGAAAATTGGGTTCTCCTCAAAATGGATTTAGCATTCGATGAGGAATGGATGACGAGTGAGGCTGTTATGTTTGAACTGAATCCCCAAGTGGAGGATTCCTATTTTATGGTCGATGAGTCTCTTGATTTTGAGAAAGTATCGCTTGAAGAATTATCAGCGTTAGAATCAATTGAGCTCTCTGAGGCACAAGAGATGGCAAACTATTCTTTTTTAACACCAACCGATGAGTATCATTTTTATGAGGCGAGTACGTATCCTAGACAAGAAGATGAAATCGGGATCAATCTAACCTATAGCGATGAGAGTGGGCAAATCCTCTTTACCTATGAAGTGTTTAAACGAAGTGATCCGCTCGTGGCCGTTTTTGGAAATGAAGAAGAGGTCGAAATTCGAAGTGAAGAAGGGTTAATCATCTGGGACGAGTCTTTGAATATGATTTCCTGGCAAGAAGACGGGATTCAGTATAGCTTCTATCCTGAAGCACCCCTTTCAAAAGACGAAACGATTGAGATCATTGAAGAGATGAGATAATTATAGATGAATTGAAAGAGCAACGAAGAGCGATTATTCCACAGTGGTCGCTCTTCGTTTCTTCTAATTAGGCATATGAGCAAAGTTAAATATAGTATAATTTAGGTTAATTAAAACATATATGCCAAGGGGGAGATTGTGATGGATTTGACTCATACACGCTTGCTTGTCGATCAATATAGAGAATGCTTTTTGTTTTACCGGGATGTTTTAGGATTTGAGGTGTCATGGGGAGATGACCAATCCTTGTATGGACAATTCAAGGTTGGTTCAACTCAACTTGGGTTGTTTGAGAGAAAACAAATGGCTGATGCTGTGGGTGCTTTGTATCAGGATGATGATACGAAGGTCGACCGAGTCACATTAGTCTTAAAAGTAGATGATGTAGAAGCAAAGTACAGAGAACTTAAAGATAAGGTGAACTTTATCACAGAACCGAGAGAACAAGCTGATTGGGGACTTAAGGTAGTTCATTTCAGAGACCCAGATGGTACTCTTATTGAATTGTACGAGAATCTACTTTAGTGAGAAATGTGGATGGGTGGATGAGGAAGCACGGAGGGGAACGACTTAACATGAAAAACTTCATTATGAAGACGGTGTTAGATAAATTCCACTTTTTAAAGATTCCTGAGTTAGATTTACCTCCACAAGCCATTCAAGAGTTCAATGAAATGTAAAAGAAACATATTTTGAATGGAGAAGTACATTTCATTCAATATAAAAGTGCGTATCCTAAGTACTTGTTTTTACATTACCTCATTGAAAATAAAAATGTGCTTGTTCATGGCTCAAATGACTCAAAGATACGAAAATTAGAGCCAAAGGTGCAAACCCTTTTTAATGGCAAACCAGTTAGAGCGGTTTTTGCTGCATCGGATGGAGTGTGGTCGATGTTCTTTGCTGTTATGAACAAAAAAGATTATGAAGGATCTGTCAGAAATCTCTGCTTAACCCTTCCGACAAAAAAAGGAATCAAACGATATTATTATTTTTCTGTAAATGAAAATCAGGAGGATAATTGCTGGATCGATGGCACAATCTACATTCTGCCGAAGGATCGTTTTAGCCAAGGTGGAATCAAAGATGAATGGGTTTGTGAAAGCACTATAGAGCCTATTTCAAAGTTATCCGTGACTCAAGATGATTTCCCTTTCTTAGATAAAGTCAGAAAGCATAAAGAAACAGAATCCATTGTAAAAACAATAGCAAGAGCGCTGCTTATTAAACCTAGTTAGGAACTACATAAATCCAAAGGAGCTGCGATGAAGTTATACGGCGAATTCACAAAGCAAGATTGGCTACATGTTTTTGGAATAGAGGAAGACAAAGTCCCTACCTCTTTTATTATCCACGGGGAGTGGGAGCACACTGAAAATATTAAGCTCTGGAAGCATACACTTAAAAATGAAATGTGGCTGCCAAAATGGAATACAGTGATTGGCTCTCATGATGATACAACTATTGGCTTTGCAAATGTATACGGAAGCCCGATGGCATCTACTATCACGCATCAATTTGCTTCAATTGGCACCGAATCTTTTATTCAGACAGGATATTTTGGAGGGTTAACCCAAGATATAAAGTATGGTGATATTCTCATTGTCAGTGAAGCTCTCATGCAGGACGGTGTTTCTCATTGGTATTTACCAAACGAAACAACCGTAAAATCAGATGAAACACTTGTGAACGCGGCAATCGAATTTTGTGAAAAGAAAGGCTATCGTTATGTTGTAGGAACGATTATTTCAACAAGTGCGATGCTTCTTGAGACGAGAGAAATGATTGATGATTGGGCCGGAAATGGATATGCAGGGGTGGACATGGAAACGGCGACCACTCTAGCGGTAGCAAAGTATTTTAATAAAAGAGCAATTGGACTATTAAACCTATCGGACCATTTAATAGCAGGCGATACTGTTTTTAGCTACACAGAAGAACGAGAACAGATCGAGAATCAAACAGATGAGAAAATAAGACAGATTGGGCTCTATTTAGCAGCTCTCACAAAAAAACATTAATTATGAGGGGGGAACCGGCTTGGATCTGTTTTTCTACATTACCATTATTGTCGCACTATCTCTTATGTACTATGCGTATGATAAGAAGAAAAGTTATGAAATTAAAAGGCTTGAAGTAGAATTGGAGCATAAAAAAGTAGAATTAGAGATGAGAAAAATCGATCAAGATCAGGGGCGAGCTCGGTAATCCAGCTAAATGAAAGGGCAAGATGCACATACTAGCATCTTGCCCTGCTTTATATTTAAATAGAATTAGAACAAAGCTAGTTGCTCTTGTTCTGGTTCAGGCGATTTTTTTGATTTCGTTTTTTTAATAGGTTCGCCCACGACTTCCTGAGGAGGTTCAATTTCAACTGGTGTGATTGGGACTTGTTCCTGTGCAGAATAGGAGTGCTTTTCATTGCATAAAGGGCATGTGTAAATGGTGTTGGGCAGACGGGACATAGCCAATTGAATGCGTTCTTCTTTTGTCATGTTCTCCTGTTTCGAACAGGCTCCACAAATTTTATCCATATCTTCACCACCCTTTTTTACTTCGTTTAGCTTACCAACGACGTACTCATTTTTCCATTGTACCATTTCTACTGAAAATTAAAATGCTATTTACCATCTCAAATTGATCAAAGAGGAGAGAATTGTATGAGAAAAGTTAAAATATCTTTACTACACTTACTGCCGATTGCAGGAGACATTTCATCTAATCAAAAACTGATTGAAGATGCTGTTAGGTGTGCTGCAGCTAAAGAGGTTGATTGGATCATCACACCAGAGCTCGCTGTGAGTGGATTACAGTTCTCAAGAAAGATTGGAAAGCAGTGGATCAATCAGCAACCAGATGAATGGATGACTCGATTTATGGACTTGGTCAAGTCTCTTCAGGTCAATGTCTTTCTCGGTTGCCCTGAAAAATCAAATGAGGACAAGTACTACAATTCTGTTTTTGTCATCGGTAAAAACGGACAATTGCTAGGAACGCAAAGAAAGGTTTCAAGCGTGACGGATGATTGGTCGTCATCGGGTGAAGCTATTGAACCTATTAGTGTAGATGGAATAAAGGTAGGGCTCTCAATCTGTGCTGATTCTTATACCCCAGCAATAGCGAATACGTTGCTTGAAAAGGGGAGCGAGATTCTCATAGCCCCCTCTGCTTGGGGACCAGGCTTACACGGTCCAGATGGGGAATGGGAGCAAAGGTCTATCGATACAGGACTTCCTTTATTTGTTTGTAACCGAACAGGAGAAGATGAAACGGTATTATTTTGGGAAGCGAAAAGCCTTGTCATCAAAAATGGCGAGCATCTTTTATCTCACTCATCGAAACAATCGGCGATCTTAACATTTGAATGGAACCTAGAGGAGAGGGACATGATCTCAGACCAGTTTGATGTTGAATATGTAAAGTGAAGAACGAAAAGATCATTTTGACATATAAATTGAAACCTTTTTCTGAGTCAAACGTAAATATAGGTGGGATGGACATATTCTCTCTAGATTCCTGCTTAAGGAAGTGAAACGCTTATGTCTGGCTAGTGAGTTTCTTTCATGTCGAGTGGGAGGAATTCATGTTAAACTAGTACATATAAACATATTGGAGGCTGAGAAATGGGTAAACGATTGTTGCTTTTTATTGGAACCAATATTCTTGTCATGACGACGATTGTGATTGTTTGGTCGTTGATTACGACATTTACGAATATTAATGGGTCTTTCCAAACGGGTGGTCCCGGACTTGGAATTGACTTTGTCGCCTTAGGGGTATTTAGTTTAATTGTCGGGTTTGCTGGTTCATTTATTTCACTTGCTATGTCACGCTGGGTAGCGAAAATGATGATGAAGGTGAAAGTACTAGACCCGGATGGTCAACTGACACATGAAGAACGTGCAGTAGTGGAAAAGGTACACCGCTTCTCTCGTGCTGCTGGGTTAACGCATATGCCACAAGTGGGGATTTATCCTTCGGCTGAGGTAAATGCATTTGCAACAGGTCCTTCAAAGAAACGCTCACTTGTAGCTGTTTCACAAGGCTTGTTAAACACGATGGATGATGATGCAGTGGAAGGCGTTATTGCCCATGAGATCGCGCACGTTGCGAACGGAGATATGGTGACAATGACCTTATTACAAGGGGTTGTGAATACATTTGTTGTGTTCTTCTCACGTATTGCAGCGATTATTGTGTCCCGCTTTGTACGTGCTGAGCTACAATGGATTGTTCAGTTTGCTGCCATTATTATTTTCCAAATTCTATTCTCGATCCTTGGAAGTCTTGTTGTCAGTGCGTACTCTCGTCATCGCGAATTCCATGCTGACCGAGGTGGGGCAGATTTAGCGGGCCGCGATAAAATGGCTCATGCCTTGCGTTCATTAAAAACATATGTGGACCGTGCAAAGGTTCAAGATCGTACAGATGATAGTGCCGTTCAAACAATGAAGATCAGCGGAAAAGGTGGAATGATGAAGTTATTCTCGACTCACCCGGATCTTGATGAGCGAATTGCACGATTAGAACAACGTTAATCAATGAATAATAGAGGCTGTCTCAAAAGGTCGTGACAAAACGATCTTTTGGTGACAGCCTTTTTTGTATACAAGAAGGTATCATTCACCTAATTCAACCTAGGCAAATATATATAAGGGAAGGTAATTAGGAGGGGGAATGGAAATGGAGCAGCAAAGTCAAAGTGAAGTACCACCTAAAATAGGGGATCTTCTTCCAACGTTCACTGTTCAAACAACACAAGGAAGAAAGACGTTCCCGGCAGATTATGCAGGAAGTTGGTTTATGTTATTTAGTCATCCAGGAGATTTTACGCCTGTTTGTACAACTGAGTTTGTCTCCTTTCAAGGAAATCAACAGGCATTTCAGGACTTGAATACGGAATTAATTGGTCTTTCCATTGATACAGTCTTTGCTCATATGAAATGGCTTGAGTGGATACAGGATAACCTCGGTGTCGCAATTACGTTTCCGATTATAGCTGATGAATTAGGGCTCGTAGCGAATCGTTTAGGCATGATTGCACCAGAAGCGGGTACTCGTGCAGTTCGTTCCGTCTTTATTGTCGATCCAACTGGGTATATACGTATTATTCTTAATTACCCCGCAGAAGTAGGGCGAAATACGAATGAATTACTACGAATACTTCAAGCCTTACAAATTGCTGATGGCTATGACGTGAAAATGCCAGCAAATTGGCCGGATAATGAATTAATCGGTGATAAGGTAATATTAGCACCACCTACTGATGTGATGAAAGCACAAGAGAGGATGGAGGAAGCAGAAGCTAATGAAATAGAGTGTTTTGACTGGTGGTTCTGTTATAAGGATCTTCCTGAATAAGGGCTATTATAAAGGGTTAGACTGAGAAAAACGTATTCTAACTTATGGAAAATTGAACATTACTAATGCCATCTATGTATGCCGCTCCTGAACTATACTTCGCTTTCCTTGGGGAGCTAGTGAGCTTCCTCATGCTTTCGCACTCCGGGATCTCACTCCTGCTCTAGTTCCCCACAGGAGGTCTCCGTATATTTCATCCGCTCATTTAGCGCTTCGTTCTTATCCTGAGTTAAACCTCTTAGATATGTCGCTGCCCTTTTTCTAATCCAAAAAAGCTGCCATGCCCGGGGGAGGGGCATGGCAGCTTCATTTTTAGTAGGTTTATTAGCGAGAAAGCTTATTGTTTAATTCTTTCTCAAGCTCTTTATTCTTTTGATAATCTTTTTCACGTGCTTTTTCCACTTCTAGTTTCTTATCTAAGTCATGGAGATATTCTTGATGGCTAATTCCATGTGATTGTTGCAGACCTTTTTCTAAAATTTCGGGAATTTCTTGTTCATTTTTATTCGTCAATTTTGACACTCCTCTAAATTTGCAGTTGTATAAAAGGTTCCCTCGGAGGAGAGTGGTTAAACATTGAATTTTTATTTTCGATATGGTTCTTAATGGAAAAAGAATGGGTAAGCTTTCCTCATGGTACACTATAAGGAGAAAATAGAAACTATTTAATGTAGGTTAAAAGATAGGAGCGGATCTTATGAAAGAATTAACAGCAATTGATGAGGTCGATACATTTATTGAAGAGAACAAGTTTAGTTTTATTTATGTATCACGGACGAATTGCAGTGTATGTCATGCTTTACTGCCACAAGTGAAAGAGGTACTCTCACAGTTTCCAAACATTCAATTAGGGTTTGTTAATGCAGATGAGCTTGAAGAAATTGCTGGAAGATTGTCGATCTTTACGGTGCCAGCCCTTCTTTTCTTTGTAGAAGGAAAAGAAGTGATCAGAGAAGCACGCTTTGTACAGATAGAAGCTCTGAGAGAAAAGATCGGTCGGATTTATGAGATGAATGCGGAAGAGTAGGAGGGGAAGCTATGCTTGAGTTTATTTTCAGCAATTTATTTTTCTTACTGCCTATACTCCTATCATTAGGCTTATTAATTTGGATGGCGAAACGAAAGTCATCACACAACCAATCGAAGTAAATGATTAAATACCCCCGGCCGTTCATATGGTAAACTAGAAACAGATTTAATAGGTGTGCTCGATTGAGGGGGAATGGCAAGATGAGTAGTTTAAAACAACATAATCAACCTGCATGGATCGAGGATTACATTGACTCACCAGAGAAGCAGCGGAGACTGTACAAAAGGACGCTAATCATCGTAGTCCTTTCACAAATTTTCGGTGGTGCCGGATTAGCAGCTGGGATTGCTGTGGGAGCCCTTCTAGCTCAAGAAATGCTTGGAACAGATAGCTTTGCAGGCGTTCCAATTGCCTTGTTTACTCTTGGATCTGCTGGGGCCGCACTCGTTGTAGGACAACTGTCGCAACGATTTGGACGGCGTATAGGGTTAGCAGCAGGTTTTTTAGCCGGAGGATTTGGGGCAGTGGGGATTATCGTCGCAGCTGTGATCGATCATGTACCTTTATTGTTCCTATCTTTGGTGATCTACGGAGCAGGTACCGCAACAAACTTACAAGCCCGTTATGCAGGAACCGATTTAGCAAACGCTAAACAACGCGCAACAGCCGTCAGCATCGCCTTAGTAGCGACGACATTTGGTGCAGTTGCGGGTCCGAATTTGACAGGAGTGATGGGTGAATTCGCTTTATCGATTGGCGTTCCCGCTTTGGCTGGCCCGTTCATTTTGGCAGCGGCAAGTTTTATTTTGGCTGGCTTGGTGTTATTAGCATTACTTCGCCCTGATCCATACATTCTCGCTAAAGCAATGGCAGAGAGGCAACGAGCAGAGGAGGGTAATCTGGCTGATGTTGATTCACAGCCGATCGCTAAGAGTAATCGAGGTATCATTGTTGGAGCTGTGATTATGGTTTTAACACAAATGGTGATGATTGCGATTATGACGATGACACCTATACATATGGGTCATCACGGTCACAGTATGAATCAAGTCGGATTGATTATTAGTCTTCATATTGGAGCGATGTTTCTTCCATCTCTGCTTACAGGCTATCTCGTTGATAAAGTGGGTCGAACAGTGATGGCGATCGCATCAGGTGCGACTCTTCTAGCTTCAGGGATATTGGCGGCTGTAGCTCCTCCTGAATCGATGCTAGGTCTGACAATTGCGCTTATCCTTTTAGGACTAGGCTGGAACTTTGGCTTAATTAGTGGTACAGCCCTTATTGTTGATGCAACAACTCCATTTAACAGGGCCAAGATTCAAGGGTCGGTCGATGTGTCAGTCGCATTATCTGGAGCAGCTGGTGGAGCAATGTCAGGCATTGTCGTTGCACATACTAGCTTTATGTTTCTTTCATATGCAGGAGGTTTTCTTGCGCTTTTACTTATTCCGGTTGTCATTTGGGCGAATAGTAGTGCTAAGGGGAAAATGGGAGATGAAGATAAAATGAATGCATAAAAAAACGACCTACTTCCACAAATGGGAGTAGGTCGTTCTCATTCTTTACACGCGATCAAAGCCTTCTGCTTCTAAGTAATTCGCTGCTTCTCTATAGGAATTAAATGTACCGTCAAGGCTATCATCGTCGGCATATACATTCCAAATATCTTCTTCTTTTAAAATCGTTAACGTGACGGTGTTTTCATTGATCCACGTTTCTTCTGTTGGGTCGTTTGTCGGTGCTTCTTCCTTAGGTGTTAAAGAGAGGATCGACTTACGAACTGTCGCACGAAGCGCTTTTTCAGTGAAATCACGAATGTTAACCATCCCTTTGTCATTTGTCTCATAGCCAGTCATTCTTCCGGCATAGACAAAGCCATTCCCATTTGGGTGCAAGTGATAGACAACATTTTTATTATCATAAGAGCTATCATTATAGTGGAAATTCACTCGGCCTAACGAGACATCTTTACGCTCAAGCTCTGGGAATGATTCAATAATCGCTAATTTTTCTTCAAATGTTAACATGGTACCTCCAGTAAATCTTCTAATGTGTTGATGGCTCATTATACCATACTTTGATGCTGGAATTTTCTTTCAAAATGAGCTCGATAAATTCCTTTTTACGATAACCCTCTTAGAAAGGTTCCGATTAAACGAGGGATGAACAATACAATATCGCCTACAATGCCAATCGTTGTACTCAAAAGCATATCTTTGTCTTCGCGCTTATTTTCATTCATCTATCATCACTCCTTCTTTATTTGTAAAATTATACCATGGTAAGAAGGGTGTCTACAATCTTGCTTTCCTAAAGCCATCAAGCGTTGAAATGATAGCCACAACTAGGAGGGTAATGATTGCTGATGCAAGGATCCAAGTGAAAAATTGATCAACAGTCGTGCTCGTGGAATCAGCGAATACATTTGTCATATAGCTCACAAAAGTAGGCTCAAACAACGTAGGAGTCGTAAGAATGATGATAAATAAGACCGTGTAGAGCACATTGTAGAATGAATTGAAGAGAGCTAACTGCATGGTCCATTGTCCGCTCACCCATTTAATAATCGATAAAGCAATTTCTGCGGCAATGATTAACATTATGACTGGCCAAAACGTCAGTAACACTTCTTTTGAAAAGATCGATGTCACAAGCTCTAAGCCGCCACCTTCACGGGGAGTGTAGATACCAATTAAATCAATTGCACTAAAATACAAAGCTCCCCAAATTGCGGTCCAGACTAAGGTGGCAAAGACCTCAGCTTTTGAAATCGCCTTTTTCTTCGGAATTGGTTCAATCTCCTTTAATTCTTCTGGTGACCATTCCTTTGCATTTGATCTCATTAAATGAGGGGATACACCTGCCCGTTCCACAATGACAAAGACGAGTGTCACCCAAAATAACACATGAATCCCCGTTCCGAGCGCCATCCAAATGCCTTCTCCAAGTAATCCAACCATAAAGGAAAAAAGATCTGTGCCGTTGTATCGTAAAAAGCTTGTGGCGACAAAGGTGAGAAGAATAACGGCTAATACAATCGGCATAATCATGCGAATTGTACTAAGATAGAGCTCATAATATATTGGCCCGATTAAGGATGATGGTCCTTCATGATACTCATTTGCTAGTTTCATAGGGTCACCGAGCTTTGCTAGAACCGCAAGTAACTCTTCCTCTGTATAATCCTCTGGCAGCATGTCTTCAATTGTAGAGCGCAGTTCAAGTCCGATATCCGCTCGCATTTTCGCTGGCAGCCGTTTGGTGACCTCCTGAATATAGACATCTAATAGGGTCATCACTCCTCACTTCCTTTCATCAGTTTATCGAGTTCATGTGTTGTTTTTTCCCACTCTCGTTTGAGCTCGCTTAAGATTTCGATCCCAAATTCGCTCAGAACATAATACTTACGTGGTCTTGTATCTGAAGTATCCCAGCTGCTTGTGACAAGCTCTTGTTTTTCTAAGCGCCGAAGCAGAGGGTAGAGGGTGCTTTGTTCAATCGTGATTCCAGATGTCTCAAGCCGTTGTACTAAGGAATAGCCATATTGAGGCGTACGCAATTGACTTAATACAGCAAGGGTTAACGTTCCTCGGCGTAATTCAGTCGTTAATGATTGTAGTAAGTTGCTCATCAGCTCACTCCGATTTCTTTAGAGTGTATATCATATAGTATTATAAAATGAATAACAATATGGGATGGAAATTCCGTACGAAGAAAATGGTTTGACAGGTTATGAGTTAGAATGAGAGTTTCAGAAGTTGCTAGAATAAAAGCGGAAATTACGATAACTGATACTGCCATCTTGAAGCATTCTCTGTTACGATAAAGAAGAGAGAGAAGCAAATTTTGAACTATAGGAGTGGAACCATGACAGATAAAAAAATCATTTTCTTTGATATTGACGGAACGCTGTTAGACCACGATAAGAACTTACCGCCTGCAACAAAAGAGGCTATTCGAACACTAAAAAAAGACGGCCATGAAGTGGCAATCGCAACTGGTCGTGGCCCTTTTATGTATGAAGATTTGCGCGAGGAATTAGGCATTCAAAATTTCGTCAGCTACAACGGTCAATATGTCGAAGTAGACCGCGAATTGATTTTCGGCAACTCACTTAACCAAGATAAATTAGAAGAGCTAACAGAACTTGCTGCTACACATGATCACCCGCTTGTTTATATGGGACAAAAGGAAATGAAAGCAAACGTCGAGCATCATAATCATATTGTGGAAAGCATTGGAACGATGAAAATAGGAGCCTTCCCCACACATGATCCTGAGTATTTTAAAATGGAAGAGATTTATCAAACGCTCATATTCTGCGAGCAAGGTGAAGAAACACGTTACGAGCAAAAGTTTGAAGCATTTGATTTCATCCGTTGGCACCCACTTTCAGTCGATATCTTGCCAAAAGGCGGCTCAAAAGCAAAAGGCATTGAGATGATGATTGCTAAATTAAACATCAATCCTGAAAATGTCTATGCATTTGGTGATGGGTTAAACGATATCGAGATGCTCTCAACTGTTGCACATGGGGTAGCGATGGGCAATGCTCAT
This sequence comes from Alkalihalophilus sp. As8PL, assembly GCF_040939795.1. GTDB lineage: Bacteria > Bacillota > Bacilli > Bacillales > Bacillaceae_D > Alkalihalophilus > Alkalihalophilus lindianensis. Next base: position 1,009,948 of record NZ_CP162551.1, on the reverse strand, counting down.
GACGAAACAAAAGAAGTAGCCAAATACGTGACAAAAGCAGTTGATGAAAATGGGATTGTGCACGGATTGAAGATGGTAGGATTGTTGAAATAGAAAATAGATAAAGGCCATTCAGCTCAGACTGAATGGCCTTCTCTTATGAATGAATTCTATATTCTTACTTAAGTATTTTTTCTTTTCCGAGTGGTTCGGTTGTTTTGCGGACAGCGATGTATTCTGGTCGTTCTCCTGCACCTGCAAATGGTTCAACGAGTTTATTTTCGACACTGTTGTACACCATGAACAAATTGTTACGTGGGTACGGGGTCATATTACTTGTTGAAGCATGCATGGTGTTCGATTCAAAAATGGTAATGGTTCCTGCTTTTCCAGTCGCAACAGATAGACCGCCACCTTTGTCGACTAACCACTTTAAGCTATCATTATCTGGGACACCGACTTTTTGCGTTTTCAATGATTCTTTGTAATTATCTTCAGGTGTTTCCCCTACACAACTCACATAATACTTATGAGAACCTGGTACGAGCATTAGTGGTCCGTTGTGTATATAGTTGTCTGATAGGGCAATCGACATGCTTAATGCACGCATTCTAGGCATCCCGTCTTCTGTATGCCACGTCTCAAAATCCGAATGCCAATTAAACTCCTTACCTGAAAATCCTGGCTTATAGTTTATTCGGGATTGATGGATATATACGTCACTTCCGAGTAGATGATTGACGATATCAAGTAAGCGCTGATCAGCTGCAATTTCCTTGAAGTAATCGTCATCTTGATCCACTGCAAAAATCGATCGGATTTCATTGCTATTAGGCTCACGAATCAACTTCTCGGATTGTACGGAGCTATTTGATTCCTGTAATTCAAAAATCGCTTTTTGCATAGCAGCCACTTCCTCATCCGAGAAGAGGTTTTCAATTTGTAAAAATCCATTCTCCTCATAGAAATTAAGCTGGTCTTTCGTGAGTGGAGCCTCCTGATCATGCTTTCGGTCGGTATGAATCACAGGGTCTCTACGCTTCATGATCTGCGGTTGCTCGCTTATTCTTGAAGGGTAAAAGTCTTCCATTCTTCAACACTCCCATTTTCTAGATCTCAGATATCTGCATAATAGCTATATCTGGCTCACTCACACTCATACCACTCTATTTTTTTGAATAAACATGAAATTCAAAAAAAAGAAAAATGACGCAAATAGTTAAAGGAAATTAGGGTATAGGTAGAAGAAGACATATTACATAGGTTGAAAGGGTGAGGCGGATGAGCGATTATTCAACAACCACGGTAGAAATGACGAGATTGATTCAAGCACCTGTGGAAATGGTGTTTGATGCATGGCTGATTCCTGATGTCATGAGAAAATGGTTGTTTACAACCGAAGAAACTAACAAGTCAGCCACGAATGAGCCAGTTGAAGGTGGTACATGGGAGATCATTGATCACAGAGAGGGCACAGACTACAGAGGAATCGGTTCTTACGTTAAAATGGAACGTCCAACAACGCTTGTTTTCACGTTCAAGATGCCACAATTTAGTGAAAGTGAAGATACGATTCAAGTCACATTTGCCGAGCAGGAAAATAATTGCCTCATGACATTCACCCATGAAATCATCGTTCCCCATGAACCCGAATGGACCAAAAAGGATATTGAAAAAGCTTTACATGAATACAACATTCAAACTGAACAAGGCTGGAGCATGATGTTTGATAACTTGAAGCAGATTGTGGAAGTGAGTTATTAACTGATTAAACTAAGCACTATTCTCTTTAAGGATAGTGTTTTTTTGATATCGTTTTTAATATGTTTAAGACTTATACGTGGTTCAAAAGTATTGACATTCAGCAGTAGGGCATTATAATGAGGATTTATAGAGTGAATAGTAAGAAAATTACAAAAAAGCAGAAGGATCGGTAGCATACTGATTTTAAGGTAGGTAAAAAGTAAGGTGAACAAATTTAATAAAGCGCTTACATAATTTTAGGAGGGTTAAAAAACATGATGATATCAGAAAAATTAGCGTTATGTGCAGAACAGAACCCATCAAAAGTGATTACAACCTATAACACACGAGATACAACATACGCCGAATTCTATCAACAAGCTCAAAATGTAGCAGGATACTTCCAAGCCAAAGGGTATCAAAAGAATGATATCATTGCTGTTTACTTACATAACTCTGATTATTTTTTAGTTTGCTATTATGCTTGTCAAATTGGTGGTTTCACGATCTTGCCAGTTAACAATAAATTGACGGCCAATGAGATTAATTACATCTTTACGCACTCAGAAGCGAAAGCACTCATTTATGATGAGCGTTTTCAAACGGTAATAAAGGAATTACAAGAAACGATTAACAGCATGGATGATGTGTTAGTAGTGGGTGAAAAAGAGAATACGTTAGCAGATGTTATAAATGGACCGAAACTTCCGGTTGAAAAGAAAGATAATCAAGGCAATGATACAGCGGTTGTCTTTTATACATCCGGAACAACCGGGAAGCCAAAGGGCGTAATGTTATCTGCGTCTAATATTGAAGCATCTACAAAAATATGGATCGAAGCGATGGAGATTACAAGTGACGATCGCATGCATATTGTAGCACCACTTTTCCACTGTGCTGCCAGTAATGTATTCAGTTTACCTGTTATCTACGCAGGTGGAACAATCATTATTGAAGAAGCCTTCTCACCTGAGCAAACACTTCAAACGATGGAAGAAGAAAATGTAACGATTTTCTTTGGAGTCCCAGCCATGTACAGCATCCTGCTAAATACCCCTAAGATGTCTACTTTAGATCTATCAAGCTTGCGATTATTCACATACGGGGCAGCGCCTATGCCTTATGAGTTAGTCAAAAAAGTAAAAGCACTGTATCCGAACATAAAAGTACAGAATTTATATGGTCAAACGGAAAACTCCCCAGCTGCCACTACATTAAAAGATCACTATGCCCTAGATAAGGTAGGGTCTGTAGGTGAAGTTCTGCCTCAGACGGAAATTCGTGTCGTCAATGAATTCGGTGAACCAGTTCCGGTCGGTGAAGTTGGAGAGATTATTGTAAAAGGTCCACAAGTCATGAAAGGGTACTTGAAAAATGAGGAAGCAACGAATGTAGCCTTAAAGGGTGGATGGCTCTACAGCGGTGATCTTGGACGATTTGATGAGGATGGTCTCCTCTATATCGTTGATCGAAAGAAAGATATGATTATCCGAGGTGGAGAAAATGTGTATCCTGTTGAAATTGAGGAAGTTCTCTATGAGATCCCAGAACTACTAGAGGCTGCGATTGTAGGTGTGCCAGATAAAGTGCTAGGCGAAGTGCCAAAAGCTTATGTTGTCCTAAAAGAAGGGGCCGATGTTGAAGAAGAGGCGATCTTACAGTTCTGCAAGAAGAAACTAGCTACTTATAAGCTACCTAAAGAAGTAGAATTTATTGATCGTTTACCAAGAAATGCGAGTGGGAAAGTGCTAAAAACAACGCTACGTAACCAATAAAGCTTGCCTAATTACTAAAAATGAGCAAATGTAGGAGGAAGTTAAATGAATGAAAAGTGGAAAAAGATAATGGATGGCGTCTCAATTCCAGTGATTGCGGCTCCTATGTTTTTAGTATCAAGCCCTGCTCTTGTGATCGAGTCTTGTAAAAAAGGGATTATCGGCTCGTTCCCTTTATTGAATGCACGCACATCAGACTTATTGGAAGAGTGGATACTAGACATTAAGCAACAATTAAAGACCTTTCAAGAAGAAACAGGCAAACAAGCAGCGCCGTGGGCTGTTAACTTTATCGCTCATTCCTCTAATAAACGACTAGAAGGCGATCTTGAATTAATCAAGAAATACCAACCGCCTATTGTCATCACTTCATTAGGCCATCCTGGAGCAGTTTTGGAGGTTGTGCATTCGTATGGAGGTCTAGTGATTTCAGATGTGAGTAATTTAAAACATGCTAGAAAAGCTGCTACTACGGGCGTAGATGGGTTAATTCTAGTGTGTGGTGGAGCTGGAGGTCATGCAGGTGAAATTAATCCGTTTGCTTTTCTAGGAGCTGTGAAAAAATTTTGGGATGGCGTAACGATTCTTGCTGGATCTATTTCTACAGGAAAAGATGTGCTAGCTGCTGAGGTCATGGGAGCAGACTTCGCTTACATGGGAACGAGGTTTATCTCGACGAAAGAAAGTGTCGCAACTGATGCATACAAGGAAATGCTTGTTACTTCTTCTTTAGATGATCTGATTTATACAGATGCGTTTAGTGGAGTGCGTGCGAATTACTTAATTCCTAGCTTGGTGAGGGAGGGGATTGATCCATCTTCATTAAAGAGTAAGCAAACGGTTGACCTAGACCATCTCGTTGATGCGAAGGCTTGGCGTGATATATGGTCAGCGGGTCAAGGGGTTACAGTGATTGAAAAAGAAGAAACGGTTTCCGAGTTAGTAGATGGATTAAAAAGAGAATATGATGAAGCCCTTCACTCAATGAATAAATAAACAGAATCATACCTGAAAATAGGTCTCGTGCTTATAATAATAAGTGCGAGGCATTTTTGTGTTGTATTGAGTTTTCTTAAGAATGACCTTGCAATGGATAATGGTTATCTGAGGTGTGTTCACAAAAGTTGATAATTAAATGAGAGGTTCTTGATGTTATGGTCTTATGTCTCTGGCAAGGTTCTTGCCTTGATAAGAGGTCTTAGTATGTATTAATGTGATTTCAAACGGTTATATTTATTTAAACAAAGATCTAATCGTTGGCTAAGTTTGATTGTCTCAGGGTGCTGAAGCCCTTTTGTAAGACCGATCTTAATCATTTCTTGACGTGTTGCTTCAATCCGACTCTCTAGTGTGTGAATAAGGGGATTTTTAGTCATCATTTTAAAGCTCCTATCTGATTTAGCCAGAATTCAATGAATTGGTAAATGGCAACCTTTAGTAGTTTAAATCAATTTAGGTTTTATGTTAAGGGGTTCGACAAAGATTGCGACAATGTTACATGATTAGCAAGAATTCTTCGCATGAAAAAACCGACTCTACAAGTGAAGAAGTCACATGTAGGGTCGGTTTTTCAATACTAGTAGTTGAAACAGTAAAATGATTCAAACTGGAACAGTGAAACCATCCCGTTCAATTCATCTTCAACAACAGTGAAACCTCTATTATTGTTTTTACACCTGCCTTATCGACAACTTTTATCGCCGGCTTCACACCTGGCGCAGGTTGAATTCTCCCCTTAATCGTTTGGTTCGTATTGTTCTCCCAGTAATGGATCGTCGCTTCTTCTTGATCATTCATTTTCTCCTGTAAGGCATAATGCAATTCCTCTAGTGCTTGCTGATCTAGATCTGGTTTTTGCGGGAGGTTTCGCATCGTTCGTTCGCGACGAATCATGTCCATATGTTCCGGAATAGCCAATTGCGTCCACTTAATCATTCCTCGGTACTGTTGCATGTCATCACTTCCTTTATTTTTCTCTTTATAAGAACAGGTGTTCTGGTTATAATGATCATAACGAGTAAAGCCAGCGAAGGCAAGGAAAGGATGAAAAATCAATGTTTAATTATGAAGCATTCCCCAAACAGTCCTATTTATGTTGTGATTTGAAAAGCTTTTATGCAAGTGTCGCGGCTGTAAAAAGAGGTCTGCATCCTTTTGTCTGTAAACTAGCTGTAGTAGGAGACACAAAGCGTAATGGAAGTGTCGTGCTCGCTTCCACCCCTAAGCTTAAAGAGATGGGGATCAAAACAGGGTCACGGCTGTATCAAATTCCAAAGGACCCAGATATTATCGTTGTCAATGCTGAAATGGAGGAGTTTCTAAAAATTTCAACAGAAATCACTTTGCATATGGAGCAGTATGTTCCTCCTGAGGATATTTTTGTGTACTCGATTGATGAAGCGTTTATTAAGTTAACGTCCAAACGACATCAAGGGGAGGAGAACCAGCGTGAGTTTGCCGAAATGCTGCAACGTTCGATTAAAGATTGCTTTGGGTTAACCCTGGCTGTTGGTTCTTCTTCTTGTAATATGTTTCTCTCAAAAGTCGCCTTAGACATCGAAGCAAAAAAGCGAGAGGATCATTTTGCTCATTGGGATTACAAAGATGTCGAGACAAAGTTATGGCAGATTCAGCCTCTTTCTGAGCTGTGGGGGATTGGTGGACGGATGGAGAAAACGTTGATGAACATGGGGATTCGCACAGTGGGTCAGCTTGCTAACGCTGGTTTAGAAAGGCTTGAATTTAGATTCGGCAACGTGATTGGGCAGCAGTTGTATCAGCATGCGTGGGGGATTGATGTGAGTGATATCCATAAGCCTGCCAAAGTTAAGTCTAAAAGCTACTCAGTCGGACAAATTTTACTGAGGGATTATGTCGGCGAAGAGGAGCTGATGACGGTCATTCTTGAAATGTGCGAGGAAGTTGTGCGGCGGGCTAGAGCGAATCAGGCAGTAGGTCGAACGATTAGCTTAGGGCTAGGCTATAGCCGAAATGAGGGCGGAGGAGGCTTTTCAAGACAGCTGACCATAGCGGACCCGACCAACCACACGCTCGATATTTATGAAGCATGCAAAAAGCTGTTGCGCAAACATTACCGCGGCGAAACGGTTCGGCAAGTGTATGTCAGTCTTTCCAAAGTAACCCCTGATACAGAGCGGCAATTATCGTTATTTGAAGATGAAGAAGAAGTCACAAAAAAACGCGAGCTCGGATATGTGATGGATGCGATCCGGCAGAAATACGGTTCCACCGCAATTCTTAGAGCAAGCTCCTATACAAAAGGAGGCACGACAAGGCACCGGAGTAAGTTGATTGCGGGGCATAAGAAGTGAGAGGAACACAAGAGTATTTGTTAAAAAAGGGGGAGCGAGTCGTCGCTACCCCCGTCTAAAATTCCCTAATACTTCCATCGTCTCGTTAATGCTGACAAAAGCATTTGGGTCGACTTCTTTAATAATCGGTTTGATGATCGCTAATTCATAACGAGAGATGACAGTATATAGCACCTGAAGCTTGGCTTTGGAATAAGCTCCTTCACCGTCAATAACTGTAATCCCACGATATAGATTTTCTAGCATCGCATTCTTTAACTCGTCTTTACGACTAGTGACGACAACAAGGCTCAATTTAATATGACGTGTATGGATGCGATCAATGACTAACCCGGTAATGTAAATCGAAGCCATTGTATAAAGGGCCAAGTCCCACGCAAATACAAACCCTGAGATAAACACGACAACACTGTTTAAGGCAAAAATCAGGGCACCTAGTGGAACATCACGTTTTTTTGTGAGGATAAGCCCGATCACATCAAAGCCACCCGTAGACCCATAAAAACGAATGATAAATCCAATCGCAGCCCCTGCAATCACGCCTCCAAATACGGAAGATAATAAGGCGTCATCTGTCACTTGAACGACTGGAATATACAACATCGCTACAGAGGTCACCATTACAGAAAATACACTATTGCCGATAAAGGTTTTCCCAAGTCCAAGCCAACCTAAAATGAAGATCGGGATGTTCAATACGAAAATCCAAATCCCAGCATTCAAGGGGGTTAATAAGCCAAATACCATGGCAAGTCCCGTTACGCCACCCGTTAATACTTCGTGTGGCAGTAAGAATAAGTTAAAGGCAAACCCAAGAACAATAGAAGCAACAAAAATTCCTATCAATCGATATACATTGCTCATTATGACACTCCCTACTTAAATCAATTCTTCCACCTGTTTACCCGAAAATACAATGAAAGAAAAGTGATATTTCTACTTGTAATAAAGAGGGAGGGACAAAAGTAGTAAATGTGTTCCCAATACCCTCACATCAGAAGTCTAATGGTATAATTTAGAAAAGCAGTAATGGGAAGGGGTTAAGATGGCAGAAAAGAAAACGAGGCAGAGACTAACCATACTTTCAAAAGAATTAAATGACTTACTAAATAAACTTCATGAACAATCAAAAACACATAAACCATTAACGTCTGCGCTTCTATTGAAAAATGCCCTTCTCTTCTTAGTAAGAAAAGCACAGACATTCCTTTCTTTACAAGGGCTCTTCAACGTTCTACTGATCATCATTCCTAGCTATATCATCCATGAAACCACCACTGCGTTTGAGCAGATTCTTGCATTACCACTCAGTTCACTCAGCTTATTACTAGGAATAGGATTGGTCGTTCTTTTCTTATACATTCGAACGCTTGTGTTAAATGAGATGAGTAGGATCGGCAGTGACCTGTTTCACATCGAAGTCTATGAAAAGCGAATGAAAGCCGAATACAACTCGTTAATTTCGTTAGCGCAGGAGAAGGATTTTATCGAACTACTTAAAGAAGAAGTGTTCCTAGAATTAGAGAAGAGAGCAGAGGATGGCAGCATAAATGAGCTTGAAGAATGCAGAGCCCTATTGAAGCAATTAGAGCTAGACATCGGTAAAAAAGATGACGCCATTGAATCATTGCTCGTTCAGCTAGAAGAAACAGAAGAATCAGCTGAATTATTTAAAGAAAAATATGATCTTTTAATTGAATTTATCTACCAGCTCAAGTCAAAATTGAACTTGCTTGTTACCGATCAATTCAATTTGGATAACATCGACTTTGGTACGAGCTATTCGCTTTATCAGGTTGATGAGGACCACTTAGTCTTTATTGATTCGTATGGGATCAATAAAGCAGAGTTAGACGTTTTTATTCCGATCAGTGAGGGTAAAAATAAGTATGTAAGGTCAATTAATAAAACGCAAAAAGACCCGCTTATTTTGCCGGACTTCATCTCTTGGAAGAGAATTCTGCAAGATGGATCTGAATGGATTATTTCTCTCCACCTTGACCATTCGAATCGAGGCAAGTTGAATGTCGAGGATGAAACTGGTAAGCTAAACTTAACAATCACGCAAGAACTTCTATGGATTTGCTGCGAACTCCTTAACAAGTTTGCGACGTATCCAAAAAAGAAAGGGGAGCATTAAAATGAGACAAGCCTCACAAGTAAAGCCTTACTCAAAACAACTCTCCGATCATTATCTAAATAAGCGCAAATTAAAAAATAAACGGGTGCGCGAAGAAGCGTTAAAAGCCCTCCGAAACGATCATCGTCTAACTAAAAAAAACCTAGAAAAAGCTGGCACATAAGTGTCAGCTTTTATTTGTTTAGTGCTTTATTTGCTTTTTCTTTTGCTTCTTCATTTCGGCGTTTTACATCATTCATTATTTGGTCCATTTGCTTGGATGACTCTGATTTACTCACGTTCATACCCTCCTACACCTGCTTTTGTCACCATTGTTTCCTAGGTGGACTGGATGTATACAAGAGGGTACTCTTTCTTTTTACGATACGGCCTTTTTCTCCTTTAGCTCTAATTCTATTTTCTCAGGGACTGTACGAGGGAGTGCTCCTTTAAATCCTTTCGTTAAGTAGCCAAGATAGATCATGCCAATCGCTACCCAAGCCAATCCTCCGAGTAAGGTTGGAACATCGAGTAAAAAGAGCAACCAGATGATAAAAACAGCTCCCACGATAGGAGAGATCAGGTTGACGATCATCGCTTTTACCGAGCGTTCCTTTGTTTTCTTTGATACATACAATGTGATCACACAAAGGTTAACAAAAAAGAAAGCTGTTAAGGCACCGAAGTTAACAAATCTTAAGGCTTGGTCGATCGTAATAAAAATGGCTAATAAAGACACAACAGATGAGAAGATAATATTGAAGACGGGCGTTTTATACTTAGGATGAACATAAGAGAAGAATCGACTAGGCAAGATCGAATCTCTTCCCATTACATATAAAAGACGAGAGACCGCATTCACTGAAGCTAATCCTTGAGTAAAGATCGCTGCAATCAATACCGTGATAAAGAAAGAGCTTAGAAAACTTCCACCAACCAATGATACGAGTTCTAGTGCGGCAGAGTCTGGGTTTTGGAAGGTGAAGTTAGGGACGATTAGATGAATGAAATAAGAGGTAGACACATGGAGAACACCGACCACTCCAATCATAATAAAAATAGCTTTTGGAATTGTCTTTTTTGGATTAATGGTTTCCTCAGATAATGTTGTCAGTGTGTCAAACCCTAAAAAGGAGAAGATCACAATCGATGCACCAGCAAGAACAATCGAAAGAGATAGATCGTTATTTAAAAATGGCTGGATCGAAATCAACGTTCCAGTACCTGCCCCGTTTCCAAGACCGTAAATCATGAACCCACAGAAGATGACAATGAAAACGAGTTGGAGGATCACAAAAATACTACTAATATTCGCTGAAGAGTTGACCCCTGAAATCGTAATTAACGCTAAGATTGCCGTTAGTCCAATAATCCAAATAGCAGGAGGAATGCTAGGGAATTGAGCGTTCAAGAAGATCCCAAATGTAATACAAGCAATGATTGGGGCAAATAAATAATTCAGTAGGAGCACCCATCCAACAATAAACCCAAGCTTAGGGTTCATGGTTTTCTTTACAAAGGTATAAGCAGAACCTGATATCGGCATTTTCTTTGCCATCACCGCATAGCTGGCCCCGGTAAACAATACGGCAAGAACCGCTACTGCATAGGCTGGTGTTAAAAATCCACTTGCTCCTTCAAAGGCAACCCCGAATACCGAAAAATAAATCATTGGTGTATTCCAAGCAAGACCAAGCATCACCACTTGAAACAAGGTTAATGTTCGTTTTAATTCTGGTTCTTTTTCCATCGACTAGCCACTCCTTTTATTGGTTGAATTCACACGGAAATACTATCCTCGGAAAATAAATATGGGAATCGCGACTCGACTTAAATGGTTATGATGATTATTTTTGTGGGAAAACCGACCAGATTTCAACCGATGTGTAACATAACCTAACAAGGTTTTTTGAAACTAGCTAAGTTAGAAAGATCTCTTAAATCACCACAACTTTTGCTTAGAATAAAGTTTGTTAAATTTTCTGACAATATAGTTGTTACAGGCTTTTTTGTGCTCTATACTACGAACCAAGATCAATTTCATAAAGGTGCTCACAATTGAGTTGGGGACAAAAAAGCTATCTAGGGTTCCGTTGGTGATGATTCATCAAGTCTGGTCCAAGAGAAAGCGGTATAGCTACTATTGAGAAACCGGTAGCCATATTACACGGAGGGATAAAAGCCTGGGAGATTCACTTCCCAGGCTTTTATCCTTTTTTATTTTTATTTTGCGAGATTATCAATAAGGAGGCAGTGAGCTATGAATAAACACATTTGGAATAAGGTGGTTCCAGCTGGTGGTAAATGGTCAGGAGCTGTAAAGAAAGGAAATTTGATTCGATTTACAGCATTAGAGGAAGGAGCAAATCTTTCGGTGCTGCTATTTAATCTAAAAGAGACAGATGAAAGGTACAACATGCCAGATACGTTAAAAGCTCAGCACACGGCACATTTAACGACCGGACATGTACTAATGAGTGATAATGGACGCGCGATGGCAAGCATCATTGAGGATGATTTAGGCTGGCATGACACGATATCTGGTTACTCAACACGAGTGGAAACAGATAAAAAGTATGGAAAAACAACCTTTCAAGAGCAACGAAATGAATGGTACCGAAGCGGCGAAGAAAATTTCATGATGGAGTTAGTAAGAAATGGTTTAGGCAATCGCGATCTCGTGCCGAATGTTAATTTGTTCTCAAAAGTATTTTGTGATGAACAGGGTGATATGAACTTTGAGGTTAATCATTGTGCGAAAGGAACATCGGTCACCTTACGAACAGAAATGGATCTTCTTGTTGTGATTTCAAACACTCCAAACCGACTAGATTCAAAAGAGACCTTCCCATCTGTTCCCGTCGAAATAGAAGTGCTATCAGCAGACGAGGTACAAGAAGATGATTATTGCTTAAATTACCGACCGGAAAACCGTCGCGCGTTTGAAAATACATGGGAGTACAATCAACTGCTAGGAATATAAAAAGGAGGAGTCAACATGGCTGTTTTTAATCGAGTAGAAAGTGAACGTAGGGCAGAAACGGCAATCTATGATGAGGTAATAGGTGCTGGAGATGGTTGGATGCATGAATTAAAGCCTGGTCAGGTACTTAGGATTGTCGACTTAAAAGGAAATCAAGCAGCAGACACATTGTTCTTTGATGCGGACCAGCCTGAAGATCGCTACAGTGCCGTTCGAACGATCGCCGAACAAACGAATATTTACCTTTCAACAGGATCTGTGTTAAGAGCAGAATCCGGAAAACCACTTTTAACGATTGTAGCTGATACATGTGGGCGTCACGATACACTAGGGGGCGCTTGCTCTGCACAAAGCAATACGGTCCGCTATGCTCATGAGACGTTACCTATGCACAATTGCCGAGATACGTTTATGTTGCAAATGGCTAAATATGACGGGAAGTATACGAAGCGAGATTTAGCACCTAATATTAACTTTTTTATGAATGTTCCAGTGACCCCTGAAGGTGGATTGACATTTGAAGACGGGGTCTCAGCTCCGGGACGGTATGTGGAAATGAGATCTGAATGCAAGACGACGGCTTTAATTAGTAACTGCCCGCAGCTAAACAATCCATGTAATGCATATAACCCTACCCCTATTCGCGTCTTAATCTGGGAGGACTAATAGCGAGAAAAGATCGATCAAATATGAGAGTGGAGGTTTTATCATGTTTACCAAAGTATTGATAGCCAACCGAGGAGCAATTGCCGTACGTATTGAGCGTACGCTGAAAAAGATGGGTGTGAAATCAGTAGCGGTTTACACAGAAGCTGATCAAGATAGTCTTCATGTCTCACAAGCTGATGAAGCTATTTTAATAGGAGAAGGAGCGGCAAAGGATAGCTATTTAAATGCTGAGCTCATTTTGCAAACAGCGATTGAAACTGGGGCAGAAGCGATTCATCCTGGGTATGGTTTTCTGAGTGAAAATGCTGAGTTTGCTAGAGCATGTCAGGATAAAGGAATTGTTTTTATCGGGCCAACGCCAGAGCAGATGAAGATGTTTGGACTTAAGCATTCTGCTAGAGAGATAGCCTTAAAGGCTGAGGTGCCGTTGCTTCCGGGAACGAATTTGATTACGGAACTAGAGGAAGCCCTGCAAGAAGCTGAAGCGATTGGGTACCCGGTCATTTTAAAAAGTACAGCTGGCGGTGGCGGAATTGGAATGAGAGTCTGTGAAGATGCATCTGCCCTTCGTTCTGCTTACGAAGGCGTACGACATCTTGCCGAAACGAACTTTAATAATGGTGGTTTGTTTTTAGAAAAATACATTGCCAAGGCGCGTCATATTGAAGTGCAAATTTTTGGAAATGAAACGGGAGAGGTAGTGGCATTAGGAGAGCGAGATTGTTCAATCCAACGTCGGAACCAAAAGGTGATTGAGGAAAGTCCAGCTCCGAATCTATCCGATGAAGTTCGTGAGCGCATGTATGCCGCTTCGAAACGTTTAGCAAAAGAGGCAGGCTACCGTAGTGCGGGGACAGTTGAATTTCTCTATGATCCTGACAAATTGGACTTCTATTTTCTTGAAGTCAATACAAGATTGCAAGTGGAACATGGAGTGACGGAGGAAGTATTAGGTGTGGATCTTGTTGAATGGATGGTGAAAGAAGCAGCAGGAGAATTAGAGGGCTTAGCAGGTGTTGAGAAAAAGCCTACTGGACATAGCATTCAAGCTCGTATTTACGCCGAAGATTGCTTGCAACAGTTTCGACCAAGTGCTGGTCAAATTGATCAAGTCATACTCTCTAACACGGCACGGGTGGAAACATGGTTAAGAGACGGGATCACGGTGACGTCCTTATATGATCCGATGCTAGCCAAAATCATTGTTCACGGTGAAAATCGAGAAGACGCACTTAGTAAGTTAACAGAAGCACTTGAAGAATCACGTTTCTACGGAATCACAACGAATCTTCAATACTTGCAAGAGTTGCTTCAAAAAGAAGAATGTCAAAGTGGAGAGGTTTACACGCAATTATTAGCGAACTTTGAGCCGAGGGAACATGCCTTAGAAGTCTTAGATGGGGGTGTGCAAACGACGGTACAAGATTGGCCTGGACGAGTGGGTCATTGGGATGTTGGGGTGCCACCATGTGGTCCAATGGATCCGTTGTCCTTTAGGATTGGCAACAAGCTTCTTGGGAATGAAGAGTCAGCACCTGGGTTAGAAATGACCTTACGTGGAGGTTCCTATCAATTTAGAGATGAGATTTGGTTTTGTGTAACGGGAGCGAATATGAACGCCCAATTAGATGAAGAAACCGTCACACTCTATCAACCAGTGTTAGCGAAAAAGGGTCAAGTATTGACCTTTGGAAAAGCAGAGAAAGGCATGCGTTCATATTTACTTATCGCTGGTGGATTGGATATGCCACATACATTAGGAAGTGCTGCAACCTTCACGCTTGGAGGCTTTGGAGGTCATGGTGGACGTGCTCTTCGCCCTGGAGATGTGTTGAATGTCAACAAAGGCGCAGAGCAGCCTGAAGGAATAGGACTAGATCTTCCTTCAGCCCCAGAAATGACTCGCACTTGGACGATTGGGGTCATCCCAGGTCCTCATTGTACAGAGGAATTTCTCGATCCTGACTATTTGAAGCAGCTAACAGAAACAAGTTGGGAAGTTCATTTTAATAGCTCCAGAACGGGAGTAAGACTTGTGGGACCTGCGCCAAAATGGGCAAGAGAAGACGGTGGCGATGCTGGGTTGCATCCATCTAATATTCACGATAATGCGTATGCAGTCGGAACCCTTGATTTAACTGGGGATATGCCTATTCTACTTGGACCAGATGGACCGAGTTTAGGTGGGTTTGTATGTCCGGTCACCACCGCCTCAGCAGAGTTTTGGAAATTAGGTCAACTACATCCTGGTGATACCATTCGATTCGAGTTGCTGACACTTGAGGATGCGGATGCGCTTCGTCAAACACAGGAGGAACAACTCGCCAAGTTGTTGGACGGGGTGAGAAGTGACTTGCAGCTTGAAAGTAGACTCCCTGCCAAAAGGGAATTACCAGCAAACTACCCAATCTTAGCTCATGAACACGAGAATAGACGCTTTCCAATGACAATACGTTGCTGTGGAGATGAATATTTGCTTGTTGAATACGGTGAAATGGAACTAAATTTATTGCTCCGCTTTCAAGCTCACGTCTTAATGGAGTCGATTAAAGAGAGTAAGGATATTCCATTTATTGAATTGACACCGGGTATTCGTTCCTTGCAAGTTCATATTGACCCTACCAAAACAACCGTATTAGAGGCTTGTGAAACCATTCTCGAGCTAGATCGTCAGTTGCCACCACTTGAAGAAATTGAAGTTCCATCGCGCATCGTGAAGCTTCCGCTTTCTTGGGATGACCCTTCCACCCAGCTAGCGACAGACCGTTATCAAAAAAATGTCCGACCAGATGCACCGTGGTGCCCAAGCAACCTAGAATTTATCAAACGAATGAATGGACTTGCAAACTTAGAGGAGGTCAAGGAGGTTGTCTTTGATGCAAGCTACCTTGTGCTCGGCTTAGGGGATGTCTACTTAGGTGCGCCGGTTGCAACGCCAATCGATCCTAGACATCGCTTAGTAACAACGAAATACAACCCTGCACGAACATGGACACCTGAGAATGCAGTCGGAATTGGTGGCGCGTATATGTGCGTATATGGGATGGAAGGTCCTGGTGGATATCAATTTGTAGGACGCACGATACAAATGTGGAATAAATTCCGTACAACTGAAAGCTTTGAAGCTGGGAAACCATGGCTGCTTCGATTCTTTGATCAAATTCAATATTACCCCGTATCAGCTGAGGAGTTAACGAAGCTACGTGAAGATTTCCCACGAGGACGTTTTGAAGCAGAGATTACAGAAACAACGTTCAAGCTTGGAGACTACTTGGAGTTCTTAGAATCGATTAAGGAAGATACCGAGGTTTTCCGCAAGAAGCAGCAGGATGCATTTAAGGAAGAACGTGAAAGCTGGAGAAAAATGGGGGTTGCTGAATACATTTCTGAACATGAAACCGTCGTTGAAAACGAAGAAGAAGAGCTCCCAGAAGGGGTAGAAGCGGTTCGATGCTCGATGCCGGGCAGTGTATGGAAGGTGCTTGTAGAACCAGGTCAACAAGTGAAAAAAGGCGAGACTATTATAATAGAAGAAAGTATGAAAATGGAGTTCCCGCAGCATGCCACTTGTGATGGCTATGTAGCATCGATCCATGTGAAACCGGGAGATGAGGTCCATGCAGGTCAACTCATTGTAGGAATTATGGAAGAAAAAGAAGAGGCGGTGTCGATCAAATGATGAAGATAAACTTTCCTGAACAATTAACAGTTGATTGGTTAAGAGAACAGTATCTCGCCTATTCACTCTCACCAAAAGAAGTAGCTGAAGAAATTATCAAACGCGCTGAAGCAGACACTGAGATGAACATTTGGATTACGCCACCTTCTATCGAGCTGATGACACCTTATATAGAAAAACTAGAAACGATTGACAGAGAAAGTGCTTCGTTATGGGGCATCCCCTTTGCGATTAAGGATAATATCGATCTTGCAGGTGTGCCAACGACGGCGGGCTGTGAGGAATATACGTACACCCCAGCTGAACATGCGGCTGTTGTAGAACGATTAATTGCTGCTGGTGCGATTCCAGTGGGCAAAGCAAATCTCGATCAATTCGCTACAGGGCTTGTCGGAACAAGAAGCCCATACGGAGAAACGCATAACTCACTTAGACCCGAATTAATAAGCGGTGGGTCGAGTGCGGGCTCTGCTGTTGCCGTCGCAAGAGGCCAAGCAGTCTTTTCATTAGGAACCGACACAGCCGGGTCCGGGCGCGTCCCTGCTGGCTTAAACAACCTGGTTGGATACAAACCGACTTTAGGGGCTTGGTCTACAAAAGGAGTTGTTCCAGCTTGTGCAAGCTTAGATTGTGTCACCGTCTTTTCTCATAGTGTAGAAGAGGCGATGCTCGTGGATCGCTATGCAAGAGGAATGGAAGAGTCCGATCCATGGTCAAAAGACGTTGCCAAACCGCAGCAAAGCTTGCCATCAAAACTCATCGTGCCATCGAATCCAATTGATTTCTTTGGACCTTATGCCAACGAGTATAGTGAAGCGTGGGATGCTGCTCTAGACCAATTAAAGAAAACGAACCTTCCGATTGAATATGTAGATACGACCTTTTTAAAGGAAGCTTCCGCTATTTTATATGAGGGGCCAATGGTAGCAGAGCGTTGGGCTGCAGTTGGTTCATTTGTAGAAGAACATCCGGGTGTTACTTTCCCAGTAACGGAACAGGTTCTCCGTTCTGGATTAAAGGAAACTTTCAATGCCCCGTCCGTTTTCCAGGCAATCCATCAGCTTCAAGCCTTTAAATTAAAGGCGAGGAGTGTTTTCTCGGATGCTGTACTGGTAATGCCAACAGCAGGGGGAACTTGGACAAGAGAACAAGTGAGAGCACAACCAATCCAAACAAATAGTGATATGGGACGTTACACGAATCACTGTAATCTCCTTGATTTATGTGCGATTGCCGTCCCAGCTGGCGAAGCTGCAGAGCAGCTTCCGTTTGGCATTACGCTCTTTGGTTTAGCAGAAAATGAAGGCTTAATCTGGGGAACGGCTGAACAATTTCCTCATAATACTAAAAAAGAAGAAGCGACCACATTAGTTGCTGTATGTGGCTTGCATATGAGAGGATTCCCACTGGAAAAACAAATGAAGGAGTGTCGGGCCACCTTTATTCGTGAAGCAGTGAGTGCGCCTAAATACCAAATGGTGAAATTAGCTTCGACCCCTGAAAAGCCTGGAATGATCAAAGACGAACGAAAAGGAGGGGCGATTGAATTAGAGCTGTGGGAAATGCCCTTATCTGAATTTGGAGCATTTGCAGCATCGATTCCATCTCCATTAGGTATTGGGAAAGTAGAGCTAGAAAATGGAGAGGAAGTACCAGGCTTTGTTTGTGAAGCCTATGCAGCAGAAACGGCCGAAGACATTACCGCAACAGGAGGATGGCGACATCAACTCGTGAAGAATAGATAAATGAAGGGTGTTTCAAAAGGGGCTTCAAACCTTTTGAAGCACTCTTTTTATATTTAGCATCCTCATTAAAATATTACTTATCCTTGAAATGGATAGGTAAATACTGTCCACCAGTACAAAAACCACAGTACTTTTTTCCAAGCATACTTCCCTTTAACGAGGTCATGATAGTATATGTACGTTTGCTACACACACTTTTTAGGGGAGGTTTTCCACATGGGCTTTTTTGATTTATTTGCAGAGGAAGAACCGAATAAGGAAAAACAAAAAGAAGTTCGTAAAGAAGGCCGAGATACAGAATTTGCTAATGAAGCACATTTAGATCTACGTCAAGAAGAGTTGGATATTCATAAACACCGTGTCGAAACGGGTGATGTTGAACTTCACAAGGAAATTGTGGAGGAAGAAAAAAATGTAAATGTTCCGGTGGCACACGATCAAGTGATTATCGAAAGAAAAGCAGTTGACCGTGAACCATCAGAAGAACCTATATCAGCAGAAGAGACAGTTCACATTCCTGTTACAGCTGAAAAAGTGGATGTGGAGAAGCACACTGTCGTTACAGGAGAAGTGTCAGCTCATAAACGCTCAGTTGAAGAAACGCAGCAAGTTCATGACGTGCTTCATAAAGAAGTGGCAGATGTTGAAGGCCATGGAGATGCAGAGATAATTAATGAGGATTAATTAGTCATTCTCACTCCTCCCTACTTAGCTTTTGTTAAGTAGGGATTTTTTTGATATTTATTCCTTCAATTGCTCAAACTAATCAAAATGGATCAAGGAGGAGTGTTAGGTGGGAAAGTTTATCTTAATTGGGGCAGTCATAGGAAGTTTAGTGGGTATGCTCATGAATATCACTATGGCAACGGGAATCATAGCTGGTGTAATTATTGGGGCGATCATTGGTACTTGGACTAAAAAGAATCACTCATCTGAAGCAAGTGATGATCACCAAACTACCATGCAGCTTAAAGAAGAAGAACTCGATATCAAAAAAGAGCGTGTGCAAACGGGTGAAGTAAAGATCCATAAAGAAGTAGTGGAAGACCAAAAAACAATTACTATTCCGGTCAAACGTGAAGAGATGGTAATAGAAGCTGGAAGTGAGGAAGAGCTTCGAATCCCTCTTAAGGAAGAGGAAATAGACATTAGCAAACACCCTGTTCAACTAAATGAAGTGACAGTTGAGAAGCATCAAGTCGAGGACGTACAACACATAAAAGAAACATTGAAAAAAGAAACCGCAGTTGTGGAATCAGAAGGACAAGCGGATGTTGTGGAGGAAGAGGACAAGTGAAAGAAAAGGAATCTCCATGCATAGAGGTTCCTTTTCTTTATTTTGTCACCCATACGTGTAATAAACAGAGTATCTCCGCTTATGCGCATCTTGATAGAAGCGTTGCGACCTTATCTGAAATTCTGGTACAGATGAAAAGAGGTGATGTTGACTAGTAGAAGTAGAAATACGTTCATATTGATTAGAAAAGGATAGGAGTGAGTCGATGTAGTCACCAGATTGCGATTCGATTAGTTGTTTGGCTTGATAAATGGTATGATTTGCTTCTTCATTCCGTTCAATAATCTTTCTGAAACGATTCGCCTGATCGTCGACAAGGGAACTCGAATGGTTCGTAAACGTATGAGTACGGCGAAACATATAGACTCACCTCGCATGGATTCCGATTGAACTGGCAATCGATTGGTCTGTATCAAACATTTCATTATACGTCGCCTGAAACGACGATAAGAAGGTTTCTAAGTGATTAATCTCATTTTCAACTTGCACAATCACGTCGTTAATAGGGTTTGTCATCGACTCATCAATCGGTTCAAAATAACGATCAAACTCAACCCGTTCAACCGTTCTAAATTCAGAAAGACTTCCACCGAGCACGCCTCCAGAATAGCTTCTTTTGGGAGTAGAGACCAATGAACCTGGAGAAGCTTCTAAAGCCTGCATTTTTGTTTGCAAATTTCGTTTTACGCCATCATATAGATCATCTAACTCTTGATGCATAAAGGCTCTAAGATCTTGTACGATCTGATATTTTTGCTCAATAGCATATTCATATCGCAAACTAAATTCCTTCAGGTCACTTTTGTTTAACATCACATACTTACCAGAGATCGCGTCTTGTACTTGGAATAAGGTTAGCTTCTCGTGCATTTGAGCATTGTAGTAATCAATGAGGGTCGATAAGCTGTGATTGTGAACAAGGTCCAAATTAGACCACACGTCATAGGCTTGATACCAAGTGCCTGGACTCTGTAACACACTAGAAGCTCTATTCTTTAATTCATGTGCTCCAACAAATAGCGCAAATCGTCCTTCTGGTCTTTTAGCCGATTGAGAAAGCACCTCTTTCCAGTTGGTCATTGTATACTGAACACCCTCCATCCCAACACGTTGATCCGTTTCCCGTATCATCCAAAAGAGAGCGCTCACGTTTGATTCATAACGTAGCTTATCTAAGTAATGGATAGGGGAATATTTAGCGAGATGCGTCAATGGATATTCACCTATATTGGGGAAATCCATGATATCCAAATCACCTACATAATGAATCTGCTGGCCAATATATAATTTCCCAGGAAAGCTTTGCGCATAGAGAGGATCCCCCTTAACACGCGTATGGCTAATGACCTTGGATTGCTCTTTATAGAAATCACGAGCAAGAGCAATGATGGTTTCTTCTTTGATGTTGGAATAGTTATTGGTACCAGTTGATGCTTCCAAAAAACCACCAAACTCTTCATCATATGAAGCCATCTGATAAACATTTATTGGAGCATCATTTAAACCGCGGACATCAGAAAATTCTTGCTTTTTTAAAGCCAAGCTAGTGATCAGGTGTCCTCCTAATGAATGTCCATCTCCATATAGTTCAAGTTCTTCTTTAGAAGGTAAGTAATTTTGAACAGAGTCAAAGAATAATTCAGCATCATCAATTTGTTCGGTATTTGAAGCAGTTGCAATACCAGTAGCGTTATAATATATGTCTTCAAACTTAGCGGTGCCGCGGAATATATAATAGACCTCGTTAATATTGTCTTCTTTGTTATAAAAGTGAATAGCTGAGCCGTCGAAGCCCGATGCTGTTCCTATGCCTAAATCATTACTGTGATAAATCTTCACATCTACATCATTTAAAACATAATTCATTTGCTCTTTAACAATCGATTTCACATCTTCAACTGTAAAGTCATCTGTATATTGTAATTCAGTTAAATAATTTCGTGTTTGATTATTAATGGTTGGTTTGCTCATGACAGACCCTCTTAATCTAGAAATTCAATACTCTTCATTAATTTCAAAGCAAATTCGTAATGCTCTTCAGGGTTTAATGCACACCCAAGTTCTTCTTTAAAGCAATTGGTTGAGTAAAAGAATTCTACGCTTCTATTAGAATGTTGATCCAGTACAAGTCCAAAGAATCGGTTCGCTTTGTGTTCCTTTGGGTCTTTAGTTGTTGCTGTAGTACCATTTAAAGATGAATGAGACAGCCCATGATAAATGGTTGTATCATCAAGTTTCATTTCCTTGTGTTGATTTTCATAAGCATAATTATTTAACATGAGGCTCAGAATGTTATCAGATAGGTCTGCTTCGTTATCTCTAAAACTAATCTTTACACGATAACTAACACCATCTTGTGTGTCCTCGTAAATTTGTGCAACCCAATTTTCGAAGCCATATCCTCTTCTCCCATAAAACTCCGGAGGATCACTTACCATCTGAAACTGGTCTGGAAACAGCATTCTATATTGTCCCGTTTTCGATTCAAATAAATGAAACTCATCCTCGACCCATTCTTCTGCAATAAACTCTTTAGTAAAGGAATCATTTAAGGCAGTTGCGTCTCCATCTATTGCTTTCACCACAAAAAAACCTCCCAACCCTAGTAGGAATATCAAGCTGATTATAACGATTCTCTTCTTCAATTCCATCACACCTAATCTTTAAAATCTTAACGGAACATAATATCTCTCTAAATTTACCATAAAATCACAATTGTTATAATAGATAGGAATATTTATAGCAGAAAATGGAGAATTTGAACTAAGGAATAGAAGAGTGGGATGAAGTTATCTAGTAAAATAGTTACAGGTGAATAGAGTATTAAATTTGATTAGGTACCCTTCATTCACTAAAGAAATTCAATACTCTTCATTAGTTTCAATGCAAATTCATAATGCTCTTCAGGGTTGAATCCACACCCAAGTTCTTCTTTGTAGCAATTGATTGAGTAAAAGAATTCCACGCTTCTATTGGAATGTTGATCGAGTACAAGTCCAAAGAATCTGTTCGCTTTGTGTTCGTTTGGGTTTTTAGTTGTTGCTATAGTACCATCTAAAGATGAATGAGACAGCCCATGGTAAATGGTTGTATCATCAAGTTTCATTTCCTTGTGTTGGTTCTCATAAGCATAATTAGTTAACATAAGGCTCAGAATATTGTCAGATAAGTCAGTTTCCTCATTTGTAAACCTAATATTCATGCGATAACTGATACCATCTTGTGTGTACTCATAAATTTGAGCAGCCCACTCTTCAAACCCATCCCCCTGTCTCTCATAAAACTCCGGGGGATCACTTATCATCTGAAAATGGTCTGGAAACAGCATTCTATATTGTCCCGTCTTCGATTCAAATAAATGAAATTCATCCTCAATCCATTCTTCTGCGATGAACTCCTTTGTGAAGGAATCATTTAATGCAGTGGCTTCTTTATGCATTGCCCTGAAGGCAATGAATCCGGCTAGGGTGAGCAGTACTACGAAACTGACAATGATCGTTCTTTTCTTCACCTTCATCACACCTAATCTATAAATTCTTCTCTAAAAGCATATGGCTTAATCTAAGAATTCAATGCTGTTCATTATTTTCAAAGCAAGTTCATACTCTTGCTCTGCATCTATTTCACAACCATGCTCCTCATTAAAACAGTCTACTGAATAATAGAATTCAACTAATTGGTTTGACTGATCATCACTAACAAGACCGAAGAAACTGTTGGCTACATTTTTGGTAGGATCCTTAATAATGCCTTTACCATTTTCAAGTACTATCCGAGAGGACCCATGATAAATCGTCTTATTTTCTGTGGGCAACTCTTCATATTGATTATCATAAGCAAAATTTCTAAGCATGCTATTTAAATCAGTTTTGACAAAATTTGCTTCACTGTTTGTATATGTAAGTTTAAATGAATAATTTATGCCCTCGTCACGAAGTAGGCCTAACCAATGTTCATAACTACTTCCTCGTCTCCCATAAAACTCCGGAGGGTCACTTACCATCTGAAACTGGTCTGGAAACAGCATTCTGTATTGTCCAGTCTTCGATTGGAATAAGTGAAAGTCATCCTCGACCCATTCTTCTTCAATGAACTCTTTAGTAAAAGAATCATTTAACGCAGTTGCTTCTTTATTTATTGTCTTGAAGGCAATGAATCCGGCTAGGGTGAGCAGTACTATGAAACTGACAACGACGATTTTTTTCCTCAACTCCACCACACCTCTAATATGAATCTATTATTCATCTGAAAATTCCACGCTTTTCATAAGCTTCAAAGCAAATTCGTATTGTTTTGCAGCGTCTAATTTGCAGCCAAGCTCCTCTTTATAACAAATAGTAGAATAGACGAATTCTACTGAGCGATTTGAGTGAACATCTCTTATGAGCCCAAAGAAATTATTGGCTTCATTTTGATTCGGATCTTTTAAACCGCCTTCTGGATCATTTGAATCCCAAAAGGAAGCACCATGGTAAATGAGAGTGTCATTTGTTTTGATCTCTGCGTATTGATTCTGATAAGAGTGATCTTGAAGCATAATGTTTAGCCGTGTTCTAACTAACTCTTCTGCTTCATAGTTTCTAAACATAACTCTAAAGTCATAACGGATTCCATCCTCGGAATCATCATATATTAAGGCATTCCACATCTCAAACCTAGTATCACGTCTCCCATAAAACTCCGGAGGCGCACTTACCATTTGAAATTGGTCAGGAAACAACATCCTGTATTGACCAGTTTTCGATTCGAATAAGTGAAAGTCATCCTCGACCCATTCTTCTGCAATGAATTCCATTGTAAAGGAATCATTTAATGCAGTCGTGTCGCCATCTATTGCTTTTACCACAATAAATCCAACTAGCGTGACTAGGGTTACCAAACTGACAATAAGCATTCTTTTCTTCAATCTCATCCCGCCTGATCTCTAATATGTATTTATTGTTTATCCAAGAATTCAACGCTTTTCATAAGCTTTAAAGCAAATTCATACTCTCCCTGAGTATTTATTTCGCATCCCCGTTCTATTTCAATACAATCTAGTGAATAATATATCTCTACCGTTTTATTTGAATGTTCATCACTTATTAATCCAAAGAAAATATTGGCTTGGTTAAAGTTAGGATTATGTATGGTTGCTTTAGGACCTTCAAAGAACAAAGAGGAGGAACCGTGATAAATAGTTTTATTGCTTGAATTAATTGTTTCATACTGATCATTGTAAGCATGGTTGTTTAACATGGAATATAATTGGTTTTCTGTTAAATCAACTTTTTCATCTTTAAAAGTTACCTTAAATGAATAGGCTATTCCTTTGCTGTTGTCATTTGAAATTTGACCAACCCAGTGCTCATAAGAATCCCCCTGTTTCCCATAAAACTCCGGGGGGTCACTTATCAGCTGAAATTGGTCTGGAAACAGCATTCTGTATTGTCCAGTCTTCGATTCAAATAAGTGAAACTCATCTTCGACCCATTCTTCTGCGATGAACTCTTTAGTAAAAGAATCATTTAACGCAGTTGCTTCTTTATTCATTGTCTTGAAGGCAATGAATCCGGCTAGGGTGAGCAGTACTACGAAACTGACAATGATTGTTCTTTTCTTCACCCTCATCACACCTAATCTTTAAATTCTCCTCTGATCTCACATCGCTTAATCAAGGAATTCAATACTTTTCATTATCTTTAAAGCGAATTTATACTGTTCCTCAGTATTTATTTCGCAATTTAGTTCTTCTTTAATACAGATAGTGGAGTAAACAACTTCTATTGATTGATTTGAATTTTGATCTTGAACCAATCCAAAAAAGTTATTTGCCCTGAATTCTTCTGGATTTTTATTTTCACCTCTTGGCTCATCCGGGTCCCAAAAAGACGATCCGTGTACAATTGTTTTATCATTTAGTTGTACTTCCTGAAACTTGTTATTATAAGAGTAATTCTTAAGCATGGTATGTAAGCGAACTTCTTCTACATTAGGCAACTCGTTTCTTAAAGTAACTCCTAAGTCATAGCTAATGCCGTCCTCGTTTTTTTCAATAATTTTTGCTCTCCACATTTCAAACCCATCACCCTGTCTCCCATAAAACTCTGGAGGCTTACTTATCATCTGAAATCGGTCTGGAAACAGCATCCTGTATTGTCCCGTTTTCGATTCAAATAAGTGAAAGTCATCCTCGACCCATTCTTCAGCAATGAACTCCTTTGTGAAGGAATCATTTAACGCAGTTGCATCTCCATTCATTGCATTTACCACAAAAAAACATCCCAGCCCGAGTAGGGGTATCAAGCTGATCACAATCATTCTTTTCTTCAATCACATCACACCTAATCTTTTAAACGTTTCTTCAGCTTAATAGCTTTTAGTTAAATTTACCATATAATCTCAAGTTTTATAATAGGTGAACGATTTTAGGAGGAAAAAAGCTTACAAGGAAGAATTCTTTGATAAAGAGTTATAAGAGAGTGGGTGAATGGGATGTATCAAACAACAATTGTACCGCGTGTCTCAGAGACGGACGGGGCAGGGCATATTAATAATACGACTGTACCCGTTTGGCTAGAGGCGGGGCGCCATGAACTGTTCAAATTATTTACACCTAATCTATCCTTTGAAAATTGGAAAATGATCATTGTCAAAACGACGCTCGAATATGTGAGTCAGATTTATTATGGTCGGGACGTGGAAGTGAAGACATGGGTAAAGCGAATTGGAAACAAAAGCTTAGAGCTGTATGAGGAAATCCATCAAGATGGTAAGGTATGTGCGAAAAATGAAGCGGTCTATGTGAATTTCAATCTCGAAACCCAGCAGTCAGAAGAGATACCAGATGAGATCAAAGAAGAGCTAAGACAACATTTTTATGGAGAAAACTAATTAGACTAAGTGGACATGAAAACCAAATTTAACGTATGTAAATCTCCTAATCGTGCTACAATGGTTTGTAACACATTTTTTACTAATAAGGTTCGACCATAAAGGAGATTGGATAGCTTGAGTAATCATAAAGTAAAAACAGAAGTACCTGAGAATTTAAATGAATTAAAGAAATCGGTAAATAGAACAGCAAACTGGAGAGAGCGTCTAGATGCTGTAGAAGAGTTAGGCCAATATAAAAGCAGAGAGACGATCGAATTATTGAACCATGCCATGAAAGGTGATTCGGTGTATCTTGTGCAAGAAGCAGCCTACCGTCAGCTTAAGGGACTTGGTGAAAATGTAACGATGCCACCTCGCAAGGATGAGGATGCAGTCAAGGGAACTAAGAAGATCTTCATTCGTATTAAGAAAAGCTTACCAAAGGATCACTCTTATGCTGACTTCAAAGAGAAGTTGAAGAAAATGAGAGTCGATGTGTACGATACGTACGAAGGCGATAAAGGCTCTGACTTTGATAAATGGTTAGAAGAAACATGGGCAGAACTACCAAGTAGATAATGGAACTCAATAGTGTGACATGGACCTCTGTGATAAATGCAGGGGTTTTTTGGGGTTCGAAATATGAGACGTCTTCTGATTAAGCCATTGCATTATCATTCTTTGCTAAAGTAGAATAAGTATGAAACTGATTTCATGTTTATTTGACTTGGAGTGATCGACTTTGGCTAATATATCAGATGTTGCAAAATTATCGGGGTTATCGAAAACGACGGTATCAAGAGTGATCAATAATCACCCGTATGTGTCAGATAAAAAAAGAGAGCTAGTACAAAAAGCGATGCAAGAGCTTGGCTATACGCCTAACCCTTCTGCGAGAAGGCTTAGAGGACAGCTAACAACAACGATTGGAGTTATTGTTCCAAGAATCATCAATCCATTTTTTTCGTATTTAGTGAATGCCATTGAGCAGGCTGCCTACAAAAAAGGCTACCAAGTGTTGATTTGTCAAAGTTATGAAGATAAAGAAAAAGAATTAGCTTTTTTAAATTTATTAAAAACGAAACAAGTAGATGGAATTATTATGACGTCGATTGAAAATGATTGGAAGGTCATCAAGGCGTATAGAGATTACGGAGCTATCTTGCTATGCAATGATTATGTTGATCAAGAAATTGTTCCCATGATCCGCTTAGATCAAACGAAAGGTGCATACCTTGGCATAAAGCATTTAATTGATCGAGGCCACAAGAAAATTGCATACTGTACAGGTGGATTGTTCGATGAAGAGGGCAAAGGAAAAGATCGTAACCAAGGCTTCCAACAAGCACTAAGTGAAGCTGGAATGAAGATTAATCCGAAATGGATTTTTATTAATAAACATACAATTGAAGACGGTAAACAAGTCATGAGACAAATTGTAGAAATGAAAGAACGTCCAACCGCGATCTTCACGGGAAGTGATGAAATAGCAAGTGGCATGTTGATTGAAGCGAAGGAGCATAGATTAAAGATTCCTGATGATCTGGCCATCATTGGATTTGATGATC
Source organism: Alkalihalophilus sp. As8PL (assembly GCF_040939795.1). GTDB lineage: Bacteria > Bacillota > Bacilli > Bacillales > Bacillaceae_D > Alkalihalophilus > Alkalihalophilus lindianensis. The sequence continues at coordinate 982,204 of NZ_CP162551.1, read as the reverse complement.
AGCCAATTGCAGAAATAGTAGATCCGAAGCTCACAACAATTCGTCAGCCCGTTGATCAAATGGGAGAGAAATCAATCGAAGTGATGCTTGAAATGCTAGATAATCCGGGGATGGAGATAAAAAATTACGAGCTTCCTATTGAACTAGTTGTGCGCCAATCTACATAAGTTTTAAAACGAAACCAAAGAGCGAAGTGAAAATAAAAGCGTTGACATAGAAAAGAATGAAAAATATAATGAGATTTATAAAACGATTTCATTATATTTTTTTGAGCAATTATGGAACCGATACCATATTGAGTTTATTCCCAAGTTTACTGAATATCACAATTAATAAGTACAATCAATATCATATTTTTTTATGACAATATGAAACCGATACCATATCGAAAAGATGAACTGATGGAGGGACAATTATGGAGAAGCAATGGTGGCAAAAAGAAGTGATTTATCAAATTTACCCTAAAAGTTTTTATGATTCAAATAATGATGGAGTAGGTGATATTAAAGGGATTACAGAGAAATTAGATTACCTGAAATCGTTGGGGATTACGATGGTATGGATATGTCCAATCTATCAATCTCCGATGGCGGATAATGGCTATGACATTTCGGATTACTATCAATTAAATCCTGAGTTCGGAAAAATGAAAGACCTTGAGGAATTAATTGCTCAGGCCAAAGAGAAAAGGGTTAAGATTGTCCTTGATCTTGTTATTAATCACACTTCTGATGAACACCCGTGGTTTCAAGACCTATTAGAAAACCCACAGACTAGTAAGTATAGAAATTATTATATCTTGAAGGATGGTATAGACGGCGAGCCACCTACTAACTGGCGCTCTGTTTTTGGTGGTAGCGTGTGGGAGCCGTTAAATGGTACGAAAGAATATTATTTTCATTCGTTTGGGGTTAAGCAACCTGACCTCAATTGGGAAAATAAAAATGTAAGAGAAGAATTATATAAAATGGTGAACTATTGGTTAGAAAAAGGTATTGCTGGATTTAGAGTTGATGCGATAACGTTTATAAAGAAAGACCAGAGTTACGATAATCTTCCCGCTGATGGGGTCGATGGACTAGTAAAGTGCACAAAGAAGACGCGTAATCAACGAGGAATTGAAGTATTCTTGCATGAATTAAAGAAAGAAACATTTGCTAAGTATGATTGTGTGACGATAGGAGAAGCTCCTGGAGTTCCTTATGAGCAATACGGGGATTACATTGGAGCGAATGGCTATTTTTCAATGATTTTTGATTTTAGATATGCAGATCTTGATGTAGCTTCAGGTAGTGAGTGGTTTAAGCGAGTCGATTGGGATGTGTTAGATTTAAAGAAATTAATCTTCACGAGCCAACAGCAAATTCAAAAAGCAGGCTGGGGAGCTACCTTCTTGGAGAACCATGATCAGAATCGCTCACTCAGTAAGTATATTAAAGAAGAAAAAAATAGAAACTTCTATTCGGCAACAATGCTAGGAGCGATGTTTTTCTATCTTCGTGGTACGCCTTTTATTTATCAAGGTCAAGAAATTGGAATGACAAACTTTACTCGTAAAAGTATTGAAGAGTTTGATGATATATCAAGTGTTGATCAGTATTATCGTTCTATAAAAGAAGGTTTTAATGAAGAGGAAGCTCTACATTTTATTAATTTAAGAAGCCGCGATAATTCAAGAACCCCGATGCATTGGAACGATCAAGCATACGGTGGGTTTTCAGAAGTTGAACCTTGGTTAGGAATGAACGAAAACTACAAAGTAATCAACGTTAAAAGCCAAGAGCAAGACTCAAATTCTATCTTGCACTTTTATAAAAAAATTATCAAAGTTAGACAGACGAGTGAGGCAAGAAATTGCTTAATTTACGGCGATTTTGAACCTGTTTTAGAAGATCATCCAACGATTATCGCGTATAAACGGATACTCAATCACCAAGAAGTGGTCTGCTATTTTAATTTCTCATCTAAGAGTCAACCAGTTGAATTAAATAATCATTTGTATGATGTTTTATTAAACAACTACAAAGAGAAAAATACATTCAATTCAAATCAACAATATGAGCTGAAACCGTATCAAGCACTAGTACTTCAAAAGAAAGAAGCGAGCTGCTATGAGTGAAACTAAATATGAACGTATAGGGAAGGAAATCATTAAGGTCATTGGTGAAGACAATATTGAATCGTATGTTCATTGTGCAACCAGGCTGCGATTCACTGTTAAAGATCGTGAGAAAATTGATGATGAAGCCATTGAGAACATTGATGAAGTAAAAGGTGTGTTCTATAATGCCGGACAATACCAGGTTATTTTAGGTACAGGTACGGTCAATAAAGTCTATTCTGCTCTAAAAGACGGGCAACCTCATAAGGAGGATGACCAAGGATCAAAAGAACCGTCATCTCAGCATAAGGAAAGAGGAATAAGAAAGGCTGTACGAACATTAGCCGATATCTTTATTCCGATCATCCCAATTATTGCGGCAACTGGTCTCTTTCTTGGATTGAAAGGTGTACTATTTAGTGATGTCTTCCTAGATTTAATCGGGATGAGCATTGATGATATTCCCGAATACTTACAGACTCTTATATCCGTTTTGACTGATACGGCTTTTGCGTTTTTACCAGCTTTAATCTGTTGGTCTGCATTTAGGAATTTTGGAGGCATGCCGATTATTGGCTTTGTCCTTGGGTTAATGCTTGTGTCTCCTGCACTTCCTAATGCGTATGCGGTAGCAGATATCAATAGTGGAGTAGAACCAATTATCGCTTTTGGCTTTATCCCGGTTGTTGGGTATCAAGGTAGTGTGTTAACAGCACTTGTTGTAGGGATTCTTGGGGCAAAGCTTGAAAGAAAACTACGAGCAGTCATGCCAAATGCGCTTGATCTGATCTTTACCCCATTTTTTGTTTTACTATCGATGATGATCACAGGTCTACTCATTTTAGGACCGTTGCTTCATTTTATCGAAATGGGATTAGTGTCAGTAGTAACCGGCCTCATTGGAACTCCGCTTGGGGTGGGCGGATTACTCACTGGATTCATTTATCCGTTAGCTGTGATGACGGGGATGCATCATTTATTTATTATGATCGAAACGACCTTGCTTGCTAACACAGGCTTTAACCCGTTGATCACGTTATGTGCAATGTACGGATTTGCCAATGCTGGTACGTGTTTAGGCATTACGACGAAAGCGAAAAAGAGCACAGTAAAAGTTACAGGGGCAAGTGCGACCGCGACACAGTTACTTGGTGTCAGTGAACCGGCCTTGTTTGGTGTAGTGATGCGCTATAGCATGAAACCGCTTTATGTGATGATTTCTTGCTCAGCTGTTGGTGGAGCCATCCTATCATTACTAGGTATCCAAGCCAATTCCTATGGTCTTGCTGTTATTCTTTCTCCACTCATGTATATCTATGATTTGAATCAGTTGTTAGCTTATCTTGTCGTTTCCGTCCTAATCTTTGTGGCGGCATTTGTGATTACCTACCTATTTGCCGTGCCAAAAGAAGTGATGGTAGAAGATGAAAATCATAAGGATAGGAAGGTAAGTTAGTAAAATAAGAACACCGAAGAAGTCTATGGCATATGCTTAAGGCTTCTTCTTTTTAATCTAGAGAGTAGAAAGCTTTATAAATTAAAAAGGTTATATTTCATGCACTAGAATACCCTTAACAAGGCCACTAGTGATCATCTCTTTATGAATGCTCTATATCCAATTTTCTAGCTTTGCAGGGTTAAAGAAAGATTATGGTTTTTCGTAATATAAAAAGTAAAAGAAACCTCCAAAATCTGGAGGTTTCTTCATTATTTTAATAGCTGTAATGCTGTTCCGGTAGATTATCATACACTGCTGGGTCTGCTGTGTTGATAGAACCGTCTGCGATTGCTTTTGCGGTAGAATCCATAGCCTCAAATGCCTGCTTAATGAGATAGCCATTAGACTTTTGACCAAGAACGAATGGTTCATAAGAATGATCAGCCATACCGCGCATTTCAAATAAAATAACAGAAATATCATATTGCAGCGCCATGGCGTTGGAGGCCACATTTGGATTTTCACTAGGCTCGTCAAACTTAAGAATATGCGCCCAACCTTTAGAACCTACTCCTTCAAGTAAAGTGGTGGCTAGCTTTTTTGAATTTGTGACAACCTCGGGATTTACTTCAGGATGCTGAGGAGTAAGAACAGCACCAGAAGTCAGTTTGCCGTAATAATCTTCTTGTGTTCCTTGGTGGTGAAAATCAATCATATAATCAACATCATATTTTTGAAGAACATTTTCATGCAAAGCTCTGGTTTCAGGTGCTACTTTGTTAACATGATCTCGATTTAAATCTAATCGATCGGCATTAAAGCGGGTCAAGTTGCGACCACTTGCCATGTAATTATCAAGTGAGAAGTTGACATCACCCATAGCCCCATCTGCATTTAGCATCGGTACAATAAGAATATTTACATTCTCAAGCATTTCATTTTTCTTTCGGTTATTGGTACCGAGATGACGGATATAGTCAAGCGCTCCCTCTGTGATCAATGCCTCATTTCCGTGTTGCTGTGTTAGGTAGAGAATAGTTGGGTTATCAGGGTTTGTAATATACTTAACTAGGAAAAGGTCACGACCTTTTACAGTTTGCCCAATCACTTCTAGCTCCATTTGCTCTTGTTTTGCAGCTTCTTTACTTAAATAATCAGCCATTTCATCATATGTAGTCAGCATTGCAGTCTGTACTGTCTCCTTCCCATTAACATGAGGTCCATTCCCAATAGCCTCTGCATGGGTGAGTGGAAGACTGGTACTTGCTAAGACTGCCGCCATCGATAGTGCTAGCCATTTTTTCTTCATCTTGAAACCCTCCTATTATTTAAATATTTCGACTATCCAAATTATAAAGCTGGGAGGGATATATTTCCACATACTTGAAACATTCTTGTTGAAAATGAAGCATAGTTACTGGAAGGAAAGAAGATTGATAGGTATATAGAAGTGTCTGATCACTAATAAAAACACCTCTCCATTTAGACCATGTCTAAAATGGGGAGGTGCTTTTGTTTGATGCTATTTATAGTTTGAACAACTTATAGACTATCTATTCCTAATCTAATGCAACACCATTTACATAGTAAGTATTAGTGCTAGAAACAAGGTTAACTTCAGTAACTTTATGTCCGGAATTTCCTGGAAAATTCTCACCGACTTTTGGAATTGAACCTTCTGCAATAGTGTTAGACAGACCATTTAAATTAAACCCATTAATCTGCTTCGCCGTTCTCGACTGTGAATTAATGTCACTAGTTAGTGAAGAGGTTTTATTATGCTCTACAGTGTGAGTCTGTTCCCCTCTAGTGCCTTCACCCGTTGTCCACTCTACAGTAATTTCATACGTATCAACAGACTCATAAGTGAATTTAAGATCTGCAGCTTCCTTTTGCAATTGAGCATTATTGAGACCTAAAGCATTCTGAACATCGCCTTTTCCAACAAAGCCAGTACCTGTTGTAGAGTCAAACGTTACTGCTGCAAATGCAGAGCTTGAAAATACTGTCAGTGCTAATGCACCTGCTGCAAACCCCATTACTATCTTCTTCATTTCCAATTTCCCCCTCGAATAATTTGTTAAAAATCAACTAAGGAGGGCCGGTTACACCACTAGCTTCATATAGCCATAGGTGTCCAAATAAAGGCTATACTTCATTGCTTCCCAAGTAAAACAGTTCAGAACTATACTCCCTTATCGTGGCCACGAGAAATTGGGTGCAATGTCTATAATTGGTAGTATATATTCATCTTTAATAATAGAAAAGCATTTTCTCTCGACAAATTCCCCTCATTTATGCCTTGAATTACTGGCATTTACATACTTCGGAATTGAGTCTATATTTTCCAATAAAATCCTGTTAAAATGTACGTGGACATTTTCAATAAATAAAAGGAGTCATTTTGATGGAAGTAAAAGCAGAACAAACGATTTCACCTACTTTCCCACGCAAAGATAAAATTATTTTTCTATATGAATTACTAATGGCGATATTAGCTTTGATTTCAGTCATTTTTATTTGGAATGATAGCCATTGGGTTAAAAACATAGACTTTATCATCTGGTTGATTTTTGTAGTAGATGTTTCGGTACGATTAGTTAGGAGTGATAATAAAATTCAATATCTGAAAAAGAACCCTCTTGATCTTATTGCGATCATCCCGTTAGATAGTATTTTTCGATTGGCAAGGTTAGCGCGTTTGGTCCGTGTTTTACGAGCACTAGCAATATTAAAACATTATATGCAGCCTCTTCATGCTATTTTAAAAACGAATAATTTAGATAAAGTGATCATCTTTTTAGTGATTGTTATTTTTATAAGCTCTATTCCTATTCAGTATTTAGAACCTTCTATTAAAACATACAATGACGCGGTATGGTGGGCAATTGTTACATCTACAACTGTCGGTTACGGCGACATTTCACCAGTAACGGTAGTGGGCCGATTGATTGCCGTCTTTCTCATGATCTTTGGAATTGGTTTATTAGGACTAGTTACTAGTTCAGTAGCTTCTTATTTTATGAAAAGCAACACTGGTCAAGAAAGTTCAACGGTTGTCTATATGAAAGGGCAGGTTGAAAAAATAGAAGAGCTTTCAAATGATGAAATCGATCGGTTAAAAACATTACTTGATAGCTATAAAAAGCACGGATAAAGAAAGGATGATTCGGTGGCGAAACTTAATTTTAGAAAGAGCGTCAAGCTTGGCAACAGTGGGGTGCGCCTTAATCTCAGCAAACGAGGAGTTGGGATGAGTACAGGAGTAAAAGGCTTGCGCGTAGGTGTCGGTCCAAGCGGAGCTAGAGCAAGAGCAAGCCTACCTGGAACCGGCCTTTACATGGAAAAACGGATGGGAGCTTCAAAGCGAAAAGCTACCTCTAAGCCTAGTGTAGATCACCCATCAAACGAAGCGATTTTAAACGACTACCAAGCGATTGTGCAAGATCTCCAGTCTTATCACAAAGAGTCGGTCACACCGATTAACTGGCATGAGGTTATTCAGAACTCTCCATTTGCAGGTGAAATAGGCCCGAGAGAGAGACAAAAACGAGCGGAGTTAAACGATTACCAGCCAAACTTCTTCGTTCGCCTCTTTAGACTAGAAGGCATGAAACGAAAATCATTAGAACAAGAAATTCAAAGAGCTATGGAAGAAGACAAGAAAGCTTACGAAAACTGGCTAGCAGAAAAAGAACTAGGCGAAGGCGTCTTGCAAGGGGATCGAGCTACTTTAGAAAAGCTCATACAAACGAAGTCTACTTTCTATCGTAATCAAGCAATGGCAAGAGAAATAGTTGTAGGGATAGAAGAGCGAAACGGGAAGATGGTAGGGCACGTCTCAATTTATGCCTTATTAGATGAAGAGTTCCCAGAGTTTGAATTATCCCTCACGAAGACTGGTAAACTATCGGAAAAGAAGCTGACGAAAACAAAGTATTACGAGCTGCTATCGAATCATGTATGCAGTGTCACCATACGGGTGATGAGAGAATTATTTGATCTCACCCCGGTTGACGAGTTGATCATCAACGTGTACAAAAAGGAATTAGACACGGCTGTTGGTAGAGAAAAAGAGATGGTGATCCTAACGCTGAACGTCACCCGTAGAGAGGTTGAGCCCATCCATTTCGCGATGATTCAACCGTTCGATATGATCTCCAATCTTGAAAACCACCGTATGACTTTTAGAAAGACAAAAGGATTTGCTGAGGTGGAGGGGCTTATGTAAGGGGATAATTCAAAGGTATCTGGCTTAGTGTTTTTTGCTCTCTATGTGGTTAAGGTAGTAATTTCCAAATATTTACACCATTTGTGAATAAAATGCCCTGTTTCGTTTAAAAACTAATTTATTTGTAAATAAATATACGTGTTCATTTAAATAACAAGGGAATTCGTTCATATAGGTATATGCACATAAAAAAAGACGCCCCAAAGGGCGTCTTTTATGCGTATTGCGGCGAGAGACAGCACTCCACATAGTGCATTGCCTAAAAGGCGCGTCAATCTCGTCTTATGCAAATTAGCTCATCGCTAGAATAGTATATCACTGTTTAGATTGAAAATGAAGTGGAAATTTTCTCTACTTGAAATCTTCCCTTACGATCCCATAAACAGCTAAATCAAAATATTCTCCAAATCGATAAATATGCTGCTTTAATGTGCCTTCGTATGTGAGACCAATTTTCTCCATGATTCTCCAAGATCCAGGATTACTAGTGAAGGCTTGAGCATAAATCTTGTTTAACTTTAATTCTTTAAATCCAATTGTGAGGACCGCGGTTGCTGCTTCCGTACCATAGCCTGTCCCCCAGAAAGGCTTTCCTATCCAATAACCTAATTCGCCACGGTTGTTTGCTTGGTTCACATGAATATTAATAAGGCCTACTATTTCATGTGTGCCCCTTAAGGTAATAGCAAAAATGACAAGTTTTCCTTTGTTTGCAGCTTCCAACACATTACGAATAAAATCTTTGGCAGACCCTTTGGGATAAGGGTGAGGGATATTTGAGGTTGTTTTAGCTACATCATAATCACCTGCTAGCTCCTCTATTCTCTCATAATCCCCTAACGAAAGTGGTCTTAGACGTAATCTTTTAGTTTCTAAAATCATAAACGAATGCCCCTCTTTCACTTTTAATTAATGGAGCATCTCTATGCACAACATGATGGTAATCTAACTCAAGGAAGTACATCGCTTTACTGAGGGTGTCATAAAAGAAAGGAACAAATTCCAACTCATTAAATACATAGACATCTATGGATTGATCTTCCCTTTTGAATGCTTCATTTATTCGGTGATTTCCATTGATACAATAGAGTTTATTGTCCGTTAAAAAATCGCTTTGAAGGACCATGACAGGATTTTTATGGTTAGGTTTTATTTGTGTTTGATCTTGATTGATATTGCCTTGGTCAACGGCCTCAATAATCGTTGAAGGTGAGAAGCGGCTTGGCTCAAGGCGCTTCTTCTTAATGAGAGCAGTGGCTCCATCAATGTCTAGGGCATACTCAAACACGCCTGTTGGGTAGTCCGCATACAAAGAAAATGTTTCTTGTCCAATAGGATGAATCACTGGGTACGTTTCCTTAACTAGCCGTAGGTCCAAGAGGTCTTTCCATGTTGACGCAATTTCTGCTCCTATCGCTGAATGTCCCTCCATTTCTTGAATACACGATTTAATATGGGTAGAAGGATTAAAAACCCGTGATTTCTCTTCATATTCTTTAATTGTGTGGACCATAAAGCATTCCCCTCATTCTCGATCTTTTTTCGACTTTAAGTATGCTCTTAATAAAAAGACAATCACTAAAGCAATCCCTGTTGCATAAAGAATAAATTCGGCTATGTAATAAAACAAATCATTTTGCAAAGTTCTTGCCTCCTCTTACAACTTTTATTATCTAAATCTTACCATCTATAAAGGCATATGTGGGAGGTGGGTTTTAAAAATCATAAATCACCTCCAACTTGGGGCATACTAAGGCTAAAATGATCCCTATGGTTGGAGGAATGTAAGGTGGATACAAATGAAAATGTATTATCGATTTACGGCTTAGGTGGAATGCAGGAAATCGGCAAAAATATGTATGCGATTCAATATGGGAATGAGATCGTAGTCGTTGACTGTGGAAACAAGTTTCCGGATGAGAGCTTGTTAGGGATTGATTTGATCATTCCTGACATTCAGTACTTAGTTGAAAATCAGGATAAAGTGAAAGCACTCATTGTGACTCATGGGCATGAAGACCATATTGGAGGCATTCCATTTTTCTTGAAAAAGTTAAATGTACCTGTCTATGCGACACGATTCACATTAGGATTAATTGAGTTGAAGTTAAAAGAACATAAACTTCTCAGAGAAACGGAACTGATAGAAATAAACGCTGATTCAAACGTTCAATTTGAGCAAATGAACGTTGAGTTCTTTAAGGTGAATCATAGTATTCCAGACTGTTTAGGGATTGTATTTCGCACACCAGAAGGAACGGTTGTACATACAGGCGATTTCAAATTCGACTTAACGCCGGTTAATGATCAACATTCGGATATTCATAGGATGGCGGAGATCGGCAAGGAAGGGGTCTTGCTGTTACTATCTGAAAGTACAAATGCAGAACGTCCTGGCTTAACGCCATCCGAGCAGATGGTTGGTCATCATTTGGAAAAAGCATTTAACGATGCAGAAGGCAAAATTTTCGTATCCACCTTTGCGTCAAATGTAAGCCGTGTGCAACAAGTGATCCATGCTGCCGCAAAAACGAATCGTAAGCTTGCTCTTGTCGGAAGAAGTATGGTCAATGTAATAGGTGTGGCAATTGAGAGAGGGTATGTAACGGTGCCAGAAGGGATGCTGATTGATCAACAAAACATCAATGAACATGCTCCAGAGAAGGTAGTGATCCTCTGTACAGGGAGTCAAGGTGAACCAATGGCTGCGCTTGCTAGACTCGCTACAGGAAACTTCCGCGGAATTGATGTGTTGCCAGGAGACACTGTCATCTTAGCGGCTGGTCCTATTCCGGGAAATGAACGCAATGTCACAACGATTGTCGATAACTTATACGCCCTTGGAGCTAACGTGATTTACGGATCAGGTGTGACAACAGGCATGCATGTGTCAGGTCATGGGTATCAAGAGGATTTGAAGCTAATGCTCAGTTTCATGCGACCGAAATACTTTATTCCGATACACGGGGAATACCGGATGTTAGTGCAACATCGCTTGTTAGCCGAAGCGGTCGGGGTGGGGCCAGGACATACCTTTATCTTGAAAAATGGGGATGTTGTTGATATTGCTCACCAAGAAGCACGCCATACGCGAAAAGTACCAGCTGGAAATACGTATGTAGACGGAGTCGGTGTCGGCGATGTCGGCAACCTCATTCTCCGAGATCGTAAACAACTTTCTGAGGACGGTATGCTTGTTGTGGTATTAACGATGAGTAAAGCAAAAAAAGACCTGATTTCTGATCCGGATACGATTTCTCGTGGCTTTGTTTATGTAAGAGAGTCTGAGGAGCTCCTTAATGAAGTAAATCGTCGCATCAAACAGACGATTAACGAGCTAAAAGAGGAGAATAAAATGGAATGGAAAGCGATTAAACAACAAATCAAAAAGTCAGTTGGAGAATATGTATACTCTAAAACAAAGAGAAAGCCGATGATCGTCCCGATTATTATTGAGATTTAAAGAACATTAGAATCTCTCTTAAAAGGCACTGCTTCATTAAGAAGTGGTGCTTTATTTCGGCTGGATTAAATTTGTAAACGAATTGAAACATTATCAATCGCTCATACGGGTATTCATTAAATAAGATCACGATTGATGAAACATATTTAATTGGAGGGATACAGATGAGGTCATCAACAATGAACATGATAGTTGGATCAGCTCTTTCAGCCGGCGGTGTTTTGTTAGCGACGAAAGCTTATAAGCAAAGACAACAAGAATCGGCTAAAGCAATTAAAGATCGAGACACATGGGAAGCCGATCGCTTCGAAAGTGTAGATGCCGATAAAGTACCTGAAGAAAAAGGCCTTACTCAACTAGATTCTGCCCACAGAAATGATTGGATCGCAAATGGATTCCCACAGACACATGAGGAGCGCAGAAAGCTAGAAGAGGAAGCCAAATGGGTTGATTCTTACCCTCATAAAACGACTTAATTTCTATGAATGGAGCTGCTAACTTAGCAGCTCTTTTTTATTTTGACAAAGTAGGCAGTAGCCCAATCGAGGTGAAGTTTTGTAATTGGAGTTGCATTCTCTATACATGGGCATATGATGCTTTATCAACCTTAAAAGGGGATGAACACTTTGCATGATGAAACAAACGGGAATTCATATCCTTATTACACGAATACAGGGGCCAATAACGAGTACAGAACAGAGCAAGAAATGGCGGCTGAAGCCTTACTTGTAGCGATGAAAAAAGAAGCTTCAGCGATTGATCTTTATAGCCGATTAGCCGATGCTGCACCAGATTTTGATCATCAAGAAAACCTTCTTTATGCATTAGAAGTAAAGCAGGCACATTTGGATCATTTTACGAATCTTTATACGTATCTGACAGGAACAGAACCTATCTATCGGGTTGATCAGCTCTCTGTTGATAGCTATCAAGAAGGCTTGCAAAAAGCATATGAAATGGAAATAGAAGCTGTAAATGATTATCACAGAGCTAGCTTACTTCCACAGAATCCAGACGTGTATAATAGCTTTCTCTGGGCTTTAGAAGGTGAACAAGAAAATGCCGAACGACTAAGTTCATTACATGATGACATCAGCCATCGAATACAAGATTACGGACCAGAGCCGTTCATCATTGATATTGAAGAGGTAACAAAGGAAAACACCAATTACCGAACTGCCCTATGGACAGGAGAACATTTGCAAATCACCTTAATGAGTATTGAGGTTGGGGGCGACATTGGCTTAGAAACGCATCCGAACCTTGATCAATTTATCAGGATTGAAGAAGGGCAAGGACTCGTGCAAATGGGGGATGCTCCAGATAATTTATATATTCAACAAGAGGTTTTTGACGACTATGTGATTGTCATTCCTGCAGGTAAATGGCATAACTTAACGAATACAGGTGACACCCCAATTAAACTTTATTCAATCTATGCGCCACCTGAACATCCATTTGGCACCGTTCACGAGACGAAAGAAATTGCGATGGCTGCTGAAGAAGATCATCATTATTAATCATCACGTTTGTAGAGGAGAACACATCATTAAAAATAGATGTGTTCTTTTTTTAACACATTGAAGAAAAAAGGTAGATAGTTAACACCCCATTACAAGTTAGTAGGGTGGTTTTTCTTTTTAATTTTCTCTAAAAGAGAAGTAGCTTTTTTTATTGCTGCGTCCGTATCTTTTTTTAAAATGTTCACATTAGCTACTTGTTCATTCTTAGTGAAAGTGAGTTTTAAAAGATCTCCTTCTTTTGCTTTTGAAGGTAATTCATCTATAGATAACGTTGTTTCTATTGATTCTTCTTCTCTTAATAATAGAACAGCTATTTTCCCGTCTACAATACGATCTAATGTGTATATTGGCATAGCACTCTCCTTTATCCTACTGTAATTTCATCTTTCATTCTCTCAAATGATACATCTCCAATACCACTAACATTTTTGATTTCTTCGATTGAAGTAAAGCTTCCATGAGTAGTACGGTAATCAATAATTCGTTGGGCAATGGTTGGACCTACTCCTGTAATATGTTGAAGAGTCTCAAGATCAGCTGTATTGATATTAATGGGATACATAACCCCGTCCTCAGGAGGCGGATTAGATGTATTATCTCTAATCAGATTTCCTCCTAACACCTCAAAATCTTCACCATTAGAGACAAGGACTACATCTCCGCCTGCTGTTCCGTAAATACGTTCCACCCCCACAGCAGTAAGTAATTCTAACACCTCTGGATGCGGGTGACCATAACGGTTGCCCTCGCCGTAGCTGACAATAGCAACTTTAGGCAGAACGTTCTTTATAAAATAAGGGGTTGTGCTTGTTCTTGAACCATGGTGACCGACTCGAAGGACATCAGATTCTACCTGAAATTGTTCTACGATTCTATGTTCAGCCTTTTCTTCGGCATCACCCGTTATTAAATAAGTAAATTCATTATGAGTTAGATGCAAAGCGACAGAGGCGTCATTTAAAAGATCACCAGGTATTCCGCTGTTTACAATTTGAATGGTTAATGCAGGATCTAGATTAATAGAATCTCCAATCGCAGCAACTTCAAATGGAATATCATGATCATCAATATACGTTAAGTAATTTAAATAAGTTTGTGAGGTGTGGGGGATACCGTTATCAAGGACTAAGCTGACATCAAAATTTCTCATTACTTCAACGGCTCCGCCAATATGATCGGCATGAGCATGGGTAATGATTAGTTTATCAATCGAGCTGACCCCTGCTTGTTTTAAGTAATTCACCACTTTTTGTCCAGCAGATTGTGTACCTGCATCAATTAAAATCGTTTTGCCATTAGGTGTTAAAATGAGAGTGGAATCTCCTTGACCGACATTTAAATGATGAATCTCTAATTCCCCATTAACTGGTTGAAAGGAATCATCCAAAACTCGGGCAAGGAATGCTGAGAACTGTGCTCTGCTCATTGAATCATTAGGTCGATAGGTGTTGTCCTCTGCATACCCCTTTGCAATGTTATTGGCAGCGAGAGCTTGAATCTCATCATAAAAAACATGATCTTCTCTAATGTCGCTAAAATCCTGATCAGAGTGCCCCTCTAACTGAAAAGCTCTCTCAAAAATTACCGCCATCTGGCCTCGATTTAAAGGAGCATTTGGCATAAATTCTCCGTCACGGCCGGTGATGATTCCCTCGTCTGCTAGAGCGGCAATTACGTCGTAGTCGAGATTATCTTCGGGGATGTCGACGAAGGGGGGAGCAGGTCTATTCTCTAGATCTAATTCGAGTGCTCCTGCAATCATAATCGCAGCTTGTGCACGTGTGACTGTATGATTAGGGCGAAAGGTTCCATCCTCGTATCCCTTAATAATCCCATTTTGATATAAATAGTTAATTTCATCTTTTGCCCAAAAATCATCTCTTACATCGGAAAATGGATGGTTTGCTGCGACTGAATTGGTAGAAAACGAAAGAACCAACAGCAAAGGTAAAACAAAGCTTATAAATCTCATAACCTAGCACCTCCTATAAATTATTTTCCCTTACTATACCATTTTTTTAAAAAAGTTGAATTATTTGACTTGATGTTCCTCTTACTACTAAGGAATCTAACGAATTTCAATATTGACAAACTTTTCTAACATTTAATAAAATAGGCTCTATTACTTTTTAGAATATAATAAGAATAAGACGCTTTTCAGTTTGGAATGATTAAAGGAGGATGAATGTGAAGAAGGTTTGGGGAAGTGTAATCGTCACTCTATTCTTGTTAATAACAGGGTGCGGCAGTGCAGATGAAGTAACAGAGGAGATCAGTGAGGAGGTATTACAAGATGATCGAGTGCTAGCTTCAGAGCCACTGGATGTAGAACCTCTTATTATTTATACGACCATCTATGCCCTAGAAGATTTCACAGAGAAGATTGGTAGAGAGTTTGTCCAAGTTGAAAATATCATACCTGCTGGGGCTGATGCTCATACCTATGAACCTACGATTCGATCAATGATTGAGATTGGAGATGGAGATGCGTTTATTTACAACGGTGGGGGAATGGAAGGGTTTGTTGAAACACTGATTGACACAATGGGTGAGGAGGACCTCTTACTGGTAGAAGCATCAGAAGGAATAGAGTTTATAGGGGGAGGGCTTGAACACGACCACGACCATAGTCATTCGCACGATCATAGTGAGGAAGACGGTCACAGTCATGATTATGATCCTCATGTGTTTATTGATCCAGTCCGCTCCATAACATTAGCTCAAAATATTAAGGGTGCCCTCATTGAACTAATGCCTGAGGAAGAAGAATTATTTCAAGCAAATTTTGAAATGTTGAAAACAGATCTAGAAGCACTCGATCAAGCATTTCGGGATATGGTGGAAAAGGCCGAGAAGGGAAAGTTTTTAGTCGCGCATGCAGGGTATACGTACTGGGCGGAACGATACGGCTTAGAACAAATTTCGATTACAGGTTTCTCGCCGACAAATGAACCGTCTTATCGGCAACTTGAAGAATTAATGGCTTTTGCAAACGAACACGAGATTGAATACGTGATATTTGAGAAAAACTATACGATCCCAATCGCAGAAATGTTTTTAAATGAGGTCAATGCCGAGCCGTTACACTTTTATAACCTAGAAGCCCTTACCCCCGAGCAACGCCTCGAGGGAAAAGATTATATAAAGATGATGAATGAAAATATTAAAACATTAGAAAAAGCATTAAATTAAAGAGAGTAAACAAAAGAACTGAGGCTTAGTCCTTGGTTCTTTTTTTGGTTGGAATGATATCTAAAATGAATCAGAGGGGCAAAAATGATGTCAGGAAACCTCACATAACGTTTGAAAATATAAATAAGGGTTCGTATACTAAAGCTCACTGGAAGAATTTTAAATAGTCAGATATTTATTTTGGTTGAAAGGATTGTAAAAAGATTATCTATCATATGCAATCATTGGAGGAGAGAGATTATGTTATCGACAACAACCGGATATTTGATTTTACTTATTTTGGGTAGTTTTTTTACTATCCTTACAATTGTAATGCAGAGAAGACGGAAGACAGCTATGACGGCAGAACAATTTAGCACGGCCGGAAGAAATGTTGGAGTAGGGCTTGCGAGTGCATCTATTATTGCAGCTTGGACATGGGCAGCCACATTGATGATGTCTTCCTCGACAGGTTTTCAATATGGAATCAGTGGTCCATATTGGTATGCAGCAGGCGCATGTATTCAAGTCTTGCTGTTTGCCATCGTAGCAATCCATTTAAAGCGGAAGGCACCAAAGGCTCATACATTTCTCGAGTTTATCGGAAAACGATTTGATAAAAAGAATCACAAGCTGATGATGGTCTTTGCTTTAATGACTAATATCATTGTTACTTCGATGGTGATCTTAGGGGGCGCGATTGCGCTTAACTCTCTTACGGGAATGAACATATACGTTGCTGCATTCTTGATCCCCTTAACGTTTACGATTTATACAATGATTGGGGGCTTAAAAGCTTCGTTTATCGCTGATTACTTAAACACAACAATGATCTTTGTGATTCTAACGATCTTTGCAACAGCGGTGTACATGAAATTCGGTGTTACAACGGTATATGAAGGCCTGCGTTCTCTTCCAGAATCACAGCAAATGTTAACGATGGCATCCATCCCTGGTTTGCTGTTTGGAATGATTAATATCATCGGTAATTTCGGGACCGTATTTGTCGATCAATCATACTGGCAGCGTGCTATCGCAAGTAAAGACAGCGCCGCTTCTAAAGCCTACATATACGGGGGGATCGCGTGGTTTTCCATCCCCTTTGCCATTGCCACATTCTTAGGAGTAACGGCAGCTGGTTTGGGACTAAACGTCGGAGACCCGGACGCTTCAGCTCCATTAATGGCAGCTCATGTTCTTGGCACGACAGGTTCCATTCTGTTTTTAGTGATGCTCTTTATGGCAGTTATGTCTACAGGTGCTGCTGAATTAACGGCGATCACAAACATCATTGTGACAGACATTTACCGGAAATCAATTAACCCCTTAGCGAGCAGTGCCAAGACATTAAAAGTATCGCGTCTCGTCACGCTAAGTTTCGGGTTAGCGATGGGTGTTTTCTCTGTTTTGTTATTCAGTGTCGGGATAGGATTAGGATTTGTGTATATGGCTATGGGGATCTTTGTAAGTGGGGCGGTGATTCCGCTGACGATTGGATTGCTGTGGAAGAGGGCGACCAATAACGGTTGTTTTTACGGTGCCTTATTCGGAATGATTTTTGGTGTGACCGTGTGGAATGTCTCTGCTTATATGATGTATGGCCAAATAAATATCGAGTCTCTTGGTCAACTGCATTCGATGCTGTTTGGTAACATCACCGTCTTCCTCGTCAGCGGCATTATATCGATCGGCCATGCACTGCTTTCAAGCGAAGAATTTGATTTTGAAGCGATGAAAGACTCGTTTAAGAGCTTTGATGAAGAAGAGGAAGAGTATATCCCAGTTGCTGAGAAGGAGGTTGTGTAGCAGATGGATGACAAGCAGTTGATAAAAGATGCCAAGCTCTGTACGCGTTGGGCTTTGGGTTTAACGTTTGTGTTTATCTTTGCATTTCCAGGCATTATGTTTTTGACCGGTTATAACTACACCCTTCAATTCTTTCAAGGATGGACATACCTTGCCTTCGCCTGGCTTGTCATTGCAGGAGTCTATACGATCATTCGTCCATGGGTAGAATATTTTATCGAGAAAAAACAATCTAGTGATCGTGTATAAGAGTCACGAAAGTAGCTAAGCAGCTACATGCTTAGCTATCTTTTTTTACCTATATTTGTCATATTATCTGACGGAGGAGGAGATACCTCATGAAGTTAACAGCACGTGAAATGGAAAAGTTGATGGTCGTAACAGCGGCGGACTTAGCCCGGCGCCGGCAGGCAAGAGGGTTGAAATTAAATTACCCTGAGGCAGTTGCGATTATTACATATGAAGTAGTAGAAGGAGCAAGAGACGGTCAGAGCGTTGCTGAATTAATGCGCTACGGAACAACCATCTTATCTCGTGAAGAGGTGATGGAAGGGATTCCTGAGATGATACCAGACATTCAGGTAGAAGCAACATTCCCAGACGGAACTAAACTAGTAACTGTTCATAATCCGATTACGTAAGAGGAGGCAAGCATTATGATTCCAGGAGAATACCGTTTAAAGAACGAGCCGATCGTATGCAATGATAAAAGGCCGACAAAAAGGATCAAAGTGCTGAATAAAGGAGACCGCCCGATTCAAATCGGCTCGCATTTTCACTTTTATGAAGTAAATAACGCCCTATTGTTTGAAAAAGAGGAAGTCAGAGGGATGCACCTTAACATTCCAGCAGGAACAGCAGTCCGCTTTGAACCAGGGGATGAAAAGGAAGTCGAGCTTGTACCTTTTACAGGAGAGAGAAAAGTCTATGGATTAAGCAATCTATTAAATGGAAAGCTAGATTAGGGGGGATGAGAATTGAGTTTTCGAATGTCTAGAAAACAGTATGCCGATATGTTTGGCCCTACTGTTGGAGATACCATACGATTAGCGGATACGGAGCTGTTTATAGAAATTGAGAAGGATTATACCACGTACGGGGATGAAGTGAAGTTTGGTGGCGGGAAGGTCATTCGTGATGGAATGGGTCAGCATCCCCTTGCTACAAGCGAGGAATGTGTGGATCTCGTATTAACCAACGCAATCGTTTTAGATCATACCGGGATTTATAAAAGTGATATCGGTGTAAAGGACGGTCATATCGTCTCAATAGGAAAAGCAGGAAATCCGCTTTTGATGGATGATGTTGATATGATTATTGGCGCTTCAACAGAAGTGATTGCTGCAGAAGGGAAGATTGTCACGGCCGGCGGAATTGATGCTCATATCCATTTCATTTGTCCGCAGCAGATCGAAACAGCTCTTTCTTCAGGGGTTACAACGATGATCGGCGGAGGGACCGGGCCTGCAACGGGAACCAATGCTACAACCTGTACATCAGGTCCTTGGTACATTCACCGCATGCTTGAGGCCGCAGAAGAGTTTCCGATGAATCTCGGCTTTCTTGGAAAGGGTAATTCTTCAGGTGAAGAGGCCTTACGCGAGCAAGTTAGAGCTGGAGCGGTGGGGCTGAAGCTTCATGAAGACTGGGGAACGACTGCTGCTACAATTGATACGTGCTTAACGGTGGCAGATGAGTATGATGTGCAAGTGGCTATTCATACAGACACATTAAACGAAGGCGGTTTTGTGGAAGATACTTTAAGTGCAATAGGCGGCCGTGTGATTCATACGTATCACACAGAAGGGGCGGGTGGAGGACATGCACCAGATATTATTAAAGCTGCTAGTGAATTAAATGTCTTGCCATCCTCCACGAATCCAACGAGGCCGTTTACAGTCAATACACTTGAAGAGCATTTAGATATGCTCATGGTCTGCCATCATCTAGATCCAAGTGTGCCAGAAGATATTGCTTTTGCGGATTCTAGGATCAGAAAAGAAACGATTGCCGCTGAAGATATTCTCCATGATCTAGGCGTGTTCAGTATGATTTCTTCTGACTCCCAAGCGATGGGTAGGGTAGGGGAAGTGATCAGCCGAACATGGCAGACCGCAGACAAAATGAAAAAGCAACGTGGCGTTTTAGAAGATGAAGCAGGAAGAAGTGATAACTTCAGAGCAAAGCGCTATATTGCCAAATACACGATAAATCCTGCGATTGTTCATGGTATTTCAGAATATGTCGGCTCGATTGAAACAGGTAAATTTGCTGATCTTGTGGTGTGGGACCCAGCGTTTTTCGGAGTGAAGCCTGATTTGATTTTAAAAGGCGGGATGATTGCTCATAGTGTGATGGGAGACCCAAATGCAAGCATTCCAACACCACAGCCGGCATTGTACCGTCCTATGTTCGCTTCCTTTGGAGCAGCAAAGCATCAGACGGCGATGACATTTGTTTCACAAGCAGCATATGAATCAGGCATTAAAGAAGAGCTCAACTTAGAGAAGATCATAAGGCCGATTAAGGGAGTTAGAAATCTGACGAAAAAATCCATGCTTTTCAATGATCAAACGCCAGAAATTGAGGTTGATCCACAGACGTATGAAGTAAAAGTAGACGGGGAAGTCATCACATGTGAACCTGTAGCTGAGGTTCCGATGGCACAGCGATATTTCTTATTTTAAGGGGAGATAAAGATGATCATAGAAAAAGTGGTTGGAAATATAGAAACAGTAGACATGCGAGCACTCCATATGGAGAGAGTGTATTTAGAAAGCGACCAATTAGTTAAACGCATTCAACGCGTAGTTACTGACCATGGCAAGGAGCTTGGGATTAGGTTAAAAGACCAGCAGGATTTAGTAGACGGAGACATTTTATATATGGATGAAAAAAATATGATTGTCGTTTCCGTAAAAGACGATGATTTATTGACAATTATGCCTACGTCTATTCAGCAGATGGGGGATATTGCCCACCAGCTAGGGAACAGGCATTTACCAGCACAATTTGAAGGAGACGAAATGCTGGTTCAATATGATTATTTAGTAGAAGAACTACTACAACAATTATCGATTCCCTATAAAAGAGAGAAGAGAAAAGTAAAACAAGCTTTCAGGCATATTGGACACAGTCATGATTGATAAGATCTTTCCGCTCTTGCAATTAAGTGATTCTAATTTTCCCTCTGGAGCCTTTTCACATTCCTTTGGGCTAGAAACCTATATTCAAGAGGGAGTGATTACGGATAAGGAGACCTTCTCCAAAGCTTTGACTGTTTACATTCGTAAACAGCTCGCATTTACAGATGGTCTGGCTAACAGACTGGCATTCGAGGCATTGACCCTAGAAGAATGGGACGAGTTCCATAACCTTGATCACCTCTTGTTCGCCTCCAGTTTAGCAGAGGAGACAAGGCTTGGGAATCAGAGAATCGGGGAGCGTATGGCAAAGTTATGCTATGAGCTGTATCCCTCTAGTCTTTTAAAAAGATATCTAGAAAGTATCAAAGCAAAAAAGGCACATGGCCATTCGGCAATGGTTTATGCTCTCGTTGCCTATCACTTAGAGATTGACAAGCGCATCATGATCGAAACCTATTTATTTGCTACTGTTTCTTCCTTGGTTCAAAATGCAGTACGGGGAATCCCGCTTGGTCAAACAGATGGCCAAAGGCTTTTGGTGGAGTTGCAGCCGTTATTAAAAGAAGTCGGTGAATTGATTTTTCACTTAACAAAAGAAGAGTTAGGCGCGATTAGTCCAGGGCTTGAAGTAGCTCAAATGCGCCACGAGAGATTACACGTCAGGTTATTTATGTCTTAAATTTAGGTGTAGAGGAGAATGTAGAATGGAACCAGTACGTATTGGAGTCGGAGGTCCTGTCGGGGCCGGGAAAACGATGCTTGTTGAAAGACTTACACGAGCGATGCAAAAAGAATTCAGCATGGCGGTTGTGACAAATGATATCTATACAAAAGAAGATGCTCAATTTTTGATGAAAAATGGGGTGCTCCCGGATGAGCGTGTAATTGGTGTTGAAACAGGAGGGTGCCCACATACTGCGATTCGTGAAGATGCATCGATGAATTTTGCGGCGATCGATGAACTAAAAGAACAGCATGATGACTTGGATCTCATCTTTGTTGAAAGTGGCGGTGATAACCTAGCTGCTACTTTTAGTCCAGAGCTTGTGGATTTCTCGATCTATATTATTGATGTAGCCCAAGGCGAGAAGATTCCTCGTAAGGGAGGCCAAGGGATGATAAAATCTGATCTCTTCATTATTAACAAGATTGATTTAGCTCCGTATGTTGGTGCGAGCTTAGAGGTGATGGAGAGAGACACGATCGCTTCCCGCGGTGAGAAACCATTTATCTTTACTAACCTAAAAGAGGATAAGGGGCTTAGTGAAGTGGTCGATTGGATTAAAACACAAGCACTGTTAGTCGGACTAGATTCATGACGGCAACCGGCGTCCTAGAGGTGACCGCTACAAAGAAAGCACAAAAAACGACCTTGAGATCTTGCTTTTATGAAGGAGCGTTAAAGATTACCCGTCCGGTCTATCTGGACCCATACTCACCGACTATTTATTTGATTCATGTCGGAGGCGGGTATGTCAACGGCGATGAATACCTTACATCAATTCAGTTAGAGGACGGAGCTGAGATGTCTGTGACGACTCAATCATCAACCAAAGTATACCGCACCCCAAGTGCTCCTGTCCTGCAAAAAACAGACATTCGGTTGGGAAAAGAAAGTGTGCTTGAGTATATCCCAGACCCTTTAATTGCTTATCAAGATGCGAAGTTCATTCAACAAACCACGGTGCATCTAGAAGAGGATTCTACTCTCATTTACAGTGACATTATTACCCCAGGATGGGCAAAGGATGGACGTTTATTTCAATATGATTGGATCCGCTCGAAATTAGAAGTGTATAAAAATGATCGCATGATTTTGTATGATCATTTATTGCTTGAGCCTGATGAAGAGTTCGACGGTCTGATGCAGATGGATGGATTCACTCATGTAGGGATGTTTTTGGTGGTCGACCAAAGGGTTGATAAAAAGTGGATAAATAAATTATATGAAGTGCTTTCGGCAGAAGAAGCGGATGTGTCATTTGGCATATCAAAGCTGCCTGATAACGGGTGTATCATTCGGGTACTCGGTTATAACTCCTATGTAATCGAAAAGCTTATCGTAAAAGCTCATGATTGGATAAGAGAGCGGCTATTAGAAAAAGAAGTTATTCGCTGGAGGAAGTATTAATGAAAAAACGATCTCAAGAAAGCAGCTATATAAATTCGACGGCACCTCGATTGTTAGGATCAACTCTATTCGATCTACGCACCGGTGCAACATTCATTTGGAACCGTTCACGAAACGAAAGAAATCGCGATGGCTGCCGAAGAAGATCATCATTATTAATCATCGCGTTTGTAGAGGAGAACACATCGGAAAAATGGTGTGTTCTTTTTTAGGTAGATTGTATGTTGAAAAAGATAAAGGATTTTAGGTGATAGAATCGAATACTCACATATCAGCAATAAAACGATGAAGGGGGGGAACGGTTATTTTAATGAAGAAGAATTTTGAGCAAAAGATCGTGAAAGGTGTACAGATGGGACACGGAATGATGTCTTTTAAAAATATAAAACTCAATGTCCATTGCTACTTCATGGATGGTATTTTAATTGATACAGGAGCAAAGTCACTAGAAAAGCTGTTTAAGCCCTTTTTTAAGCATCTTGATATTGATAAAGTCGTCATCACTCATTTTCATGAAGACCATACAGGTTGTGCAGCCTCTTTACAAAAAGAGCGTAACGTGCCAATCTTCATGGATGATACGATGCTCAATGCCTGTAGGAAGAAGGCAGACTATCCACTCTATCGCCAATTATTTTGGGGCAAACGCAAACCATTTCGTGCAGAACCGATAGGTGAAACCTTTCAATCCCGACATGCATCATGGCAAGTCATCAAAACCCCAGGACATGCGATTGATCATCTTTCCTTTCTCAATAAGGAAACAGGGCAGCTTTTTACAGGAGATCTTTATTGTCAAGAAAAGACAAAGGTCGTCCTGAGGGAAGAAAATATGCCAGTGCTTATTGATTCTTTAAAGAGGACCTTAACCTATGATTTTGATGAGGTGTTTTGTAGTCATGCAGGCCATTTGAAGAACGGACGCACAGCTTTGAAAAGGAAGCTCGATTACTTGCTAGATCTGCAAGGGACGATTCTAAATATGTATGAAGAAGGGAAAGCCCCTGAAGAGATTAATGCGGAATTGTTTCCAAAGAAATACCCGATAACCTTCTTTTCGTCCGGAGAATGGGATTCCATTCATATCGTTCGAACGATTATTAATGAAAAAGATCCATCACTAGCTTTATCATCAGGTACGTAAATGAGTGAGTGATCATTCAGACTTCTCAAGCCCGTGAATTATACATTCGCGGGCTATTCAATGTGCGAGACCACTCCAAAGGTCAATCCTTAATCACCAACCCAATCAAAGAAGCAAATTGAATCGCTTGAAAAGAGGATACTTTGCAACCTCTTAGACTTTCGATCGAGATGGTCATCTCCTCAAAGGTAGACGTGCTAATATCGATGCCTTTCAGTGAGGTTTGTTCGAAATTTGTATCATTTAAATTACTTGAGAGGTACTCGATTTTTTTAAGTTTGCAATCATAAAAGTCAGCGCTCATCAGTGAGCAGTCGTGAAAGATCACTTTCTCGAATTTCGAGTTGGCGAAGGCTGCCATGTTTAACAGAGAGTTCTCAAATAACACGTTCCCAAACCTCGATTCAGATAAGTCCACTCCTAGTAGCTTGCAATTTTTAAATTCCACCCGATGGATCGAAGCCATGTTTAAATTAGCGTTGGAGAAATCACAGTTTTCAAAGCGAACATCGAGTAGATCCATTTTGGAGAAATCCGTTCCATTGAAGCGTCCATTTTTGATCACGACATTTTTTAAGCGGGCGCGGTGGAGTGTTTCTTCTTCAAAAGCAGCATCCACAATCAGACAATGCTCTAATTCAGGATCCTCCTCAGAGAAGATATCATTAAAATGTTTGCTCGCAAGTTCTTTAGGTAATTTCGGTGAATCGATTTTCATGATGAAAACCCCTTTCCTTCATAATAGCTTGCTTTTAACTATAGGAGACCTTTCTT
Organism: Alkalihalophilus sp. As8PL; assembly: GCF_040939795.1. Classification (GTDB taxonomy): domain Bacteria; phylum Bacillota; class Bacilli; order Bacillales; family Bacillaceae_D; genus Alkalihalophilus; species Alkalihalophilus lindianensis. Next base: position 957,276 of record NZ_CP162551.1, on the reverse strand, counting down.
CCAATGAAAAGACTGGTATTTTTAATGAATGTATGTGCAAATCAGGTGAGGGCATCTGTAATCATGACACACTTCTAGGTAGAGGTGGATAGCATGCCAATATGTTTTGCGTTCAGCTGGGACTTAATTAGAGTGTTTGACTAAGGGTACAAACGAAGAGCTATTCTAACGGATGAAATATAGACTGTGGGAGCTAAAGAAGGTCACTGAAAAAGTACCTCCCTACAGTAGTTGTTGATTTTCGCTGCAGGCACTCGCTTTCCGCGGGCGGTCCGGAAGCCTCCTCATCACTTGGCTCTTGCGGGGTCTTCCCTGGCCACGCACATCCCGCTGGAGTCGGTGCCTTACGCTCCAATCAACGGAGGGAAAATGTAGTTAAGTAGCTCCACTCATTAAAAGCGGCTTTCATCGACCTTATTTAGACCAATGGCAAATCAACCACTCTAAAACGACACATGAGATTTCTTAGCGCAAAAAGTGGTAGGAATCATTATTTGAACTAAGCATAAACAAATCCTTCTAAATTACTTTTCAAACAGAACATAACATAGCGGATGAACTATACGGAGACTTCTGCGGGGACTAGAGCAGGAGTGAGATCCCACAGGGCAAAGTCCGAGGAAGCTCACTAGCTCCCCGCGAAAAGCGAAGAGTAGTTCAGGAGCGGTATACATAGGTCGCACCCATAATGTTCGGATTCACATAAGTTAAAATACTTTTATCTCAACCTCTTTTTAACTGTAGAGTCAGGTCTACTACGAGGATGAACGAAGCGATGCCAGCCCATTATTCGTAAAATTATTGATGATCTCGGCCATTTCCTTCGGCGACATATCCATTCCGTTATCAAGCCAGTTTTTAATGACATGGATGCTGCCACTGCCTACATATAGACTGATGTATTCGGACGTTTTTTTGTCCGATTTAATGATCTCCATCCAGTTTTTCATGGTGAATTCATAGGTAATCCTCATCACCTTCTGTTGAAATTGAGGGTCCCCGTGCTCACTTAATAAGGTCTGACAGACATCCCGATTAGCTGCTACATATTCGAGAATTTTCTCCGTCATCTGCAGGGCTTCTTCTTCTTCATTAAAGTTATAGCTACCAAGCGTTTGGTTCATATCTTCTAGGATTTCGTCTTCGATTTTATTAAGAAGATCGAACTGGTCTGCATAATGAGAATAGAAAGTCGAGCGATTAATGTCAGCTAACTCACAAAGCTCTTTTACGGTAATAGAGGAAATCTGTTTGTCTTTTAGTAATGTTATTAAACTTTCCTTTAACACCATTCGCGTATATTTCTTGCGACGATCTAATTTTGAAGACATATACATCATCCTTTTTTGCGTAATCCAACACATATAATCGTTCTGTTGTGTACTCGACGTATGTACGGTAACTGTTTGTTGTATAAGCAACACCGTGTTTATATAATGATATAGTCAAAACGGATTCAACTCAAGAAAGGGTGCATGAAGATAGGCATTGCAGCACGAATTATAAAAAAGAGAAAAGCGATTGTCTTCGTATTTGTGCTCATCGCAGTGATCGCAACAGTCGCGCAATTTTTTGTGTCTGTTAACTACAATATGGTCGATTACTTGCCGGATGAGGCCCAATCAACCCGGGCTATCGAAGTGATGGAAGACGAATTTTCAGGCTCTGTTCCGAATACCCGCGTCATGATTGAGGATGTGACGGTACAGGAAGCACTTCAATATAAAGAACGTCTCGCTGCTATTGATCATGTCTCTGATGTGATGTGGTTAGATGATGTTATTGACTTAAAAACACCACTAGAAATGGCAAATCAAGAAACAGTTGAAGATTACTATAAAGATGGAAAAGCGTTGTTTTCACTCAGTATTCCGAGTGGAGAGGAATTGGCGGTTACAGATGAGATCTATGAACTAATAGGTGAGGAAAATGCAATGGCGGGTGAAGCCGTCAACACAGCCACTTCGCAAAAAATGGCTGGTACAGAGTCCTTCTATGCCGCGGCCTTACTTGTTCCAATCATTATTTTAATTCTCGTTCTATCGACGACATCATGGATTGAACCACTCTTTTTCTTAACCGCCATTGGCGTCTCCGTCCTCATTAACTTAGGAACCAATATTTTTGTAGGAGAAGTTTCATTTGTGACTCAATCTGTGGCGCCGATTTTGCAGCTCGCGGTCTCGCTCGATTATGCGATTTTCCTTCTTCATAGCTTCCAAGAACACAGGAAAAAAACGAACGAGCCGGAAGAAGCGATGCAGCTTGCGATGAAACAATCCTTTCCAGCGATTTCAGCGAGTGCGGCTACGACATTCTTTGGATTCATGGCGTTAATGCTGATGAATTTTGAAATTGGGGCAGACCTTGGACTGAGCTTAGTAAAAGGAATTTTGCTTAGCTTTATAAGTGTGATGGTCTTCCTGCCAGCGTTAACGGTATGTCTGTATAAATGGATGGATAAAACGCAGCATAGAAATTTTGTTCCAAGCTTTAAAGGCCTTGGAGCGCGTGTATTGAAACTAAGATTTCCTGCTTTAATCATTGTACTCTCGATTCTGATTCCGAGCTTTTTAGCACAAAGTAATACCGAGTTTACATACGGTCTTGGGGAACAGCCTGAAACGACGCGTGCTGGGGCTGATCTGATCGCAATAGAGGAAGCGTTCGGGGAGTCGACACCGATTGTTCTATTAGTGCCTAAAGGGGACGTCGTAAAAGAGGCCGAGCTAATCGAAGAGGTAGAAAGGATTGACCAAGTAACCAATGTGATTTCCTATGTAACGATTGTAGGTAGCGGGATCCCATCTGAATATGTCGATAAATCCATTACAGAAGAATTTTATTCAGACAACTACAGCCGCATTATTATTAATACAAACAGTGCAAAAGAAGGAGACGTACCTTTTGCGATTGTGGAACAGGTGCAAGAGATAGCTGCTTCTTACTACGGCGATGAGACGTTAAGTCTCGGTGAGAGTGTGACGTTGTATGATATTAAAAATACGGTGCAAAAAGATAATACGTTTGTAAATGTGATGACGGTTGCGACGATCGCACTCGTACTATTGATTACGTTTAAATCAGTGACGATCCCAATCGTACTCTTACTGACGATTCAGTCTGCTGTTTGGATCAATTTATCGGTTCCATACTTCACTGATACATCCTTTGATTTTGTCGGCTATTTGATTATTAGCACAGTCCAACTCGCCGCAACGGTGGATTATGCGATTTTATTTACAGAAACCTATAAGGAACATCGCAGAGAGATGCCGGCCATGCAAGCGATGAAGAAAACAATAGATGAAAAAACGTTTTCAATTTCGATATCAGCCTCCATTTTATCTAGTATTGGATTCATTTTATGGATTACTTCAACCAATCCGATTGTGGGATCGATTGGATTGTTGCTTGGAAGAGGGGCGTTACTAGCCTTTGTGATGGTCCTTTGTTTCCTACCAGCCTTACTGTTGGTATTAGATAAAGTGATTAACAAAACGACGTATAAAGCGAACTTTTATAAGGAGAAATGATCATGAAAAAGAAACGATTCATGCTTGGGGTGCTCGCTATGACCCTTGTGATCCCATCTTTACTTGTCCATGCAGCCCCGGCCACTAAATCTTCTGAAACAGATGAACAGGCATCGACTGAGGGAGAAGTAACGTCAAAAGATGAAGTTGTCTATGCGAAATTAGATGCCAATGGTGAGCTAGAAGAGGTGTATGTCGTCAACACTTTAAATGTCAGCGAAGCTGGAGAGATTGTCGATTACGGCACATACAGCAGCCTCAACAATTTAACGGACATGTCTGAATTAATTCGAGCTGATGATCATGTTGAGATCGAGGCGCAAGAAGGTCGATTTTATTACCAGGGCAATATGAGCGGTGAAAGTAAGTTGCCATGGGATCTTTCGATTACGTATTTGCTTGATGGAGATGAAATCACTCCCGAAGAGCTGGCGGGCAAAGAAGGAAGCTTAGAACTGAAGATTGAAACATCCGCCAACGAAACGGTCGATCCAGTCTTTTTCGAAAACTATTTAGTTCAAATCTCTCTTACTCTTGAAGATGAGATCTATAGCGATATTGAAACCGAAGAAGGCGTTGTCGCTAACTCCGGGAAAAATAAACAAATCACCTTTACCGTGATGCCAGAGCAAGAAGAAGAGCTTAGTCTACGTGCTGATGTCGTTGACTTTGAACTTGAGGGAATCGAAATCGCAGCAGTCCCATCCTCAATGTCAATCGATGCACCAGATCTCGATGAAATGACTGGAGACATCAACTCGTTATCAGATGGAGTATTAGACATTCATAATGGTGTCGGCGAGTTGAAAAACGGGATAGCAGAATTAAACGCCGGAATCCGTAGCCTGCAAAACGGTTCAGAGCAATACAAAAATGGAATTGGAGAGCTTGCTAATTCATCGTCTGAGCTTGTCAGTGCTTCTTCTTCCATAGACGAAGCATTGACGACCATTAGTCAATCGCTTCAAGTCACCGACGATATTGATTTAGGGGATCTTGAGAGCCTACCTGGAGGACTATCGCAAATCGCCTCAGGCCTTGATGAGGCTGCTGGTGGATTATCTCTTTTAAGAGAACATTATTCCGTTGCCTACAGCACATTAGATAAGGCGATGAATGAGATTCCCGATCATCAAATCAGCGAAGAAGAGATTCAAGCTTTATATGAGAGTAGTGCAGATGCCGAGGTTATTGATCAATTAGTTGAAACATATGCCGCTTCACAAAAGGTTAAAGGGACGTATTCAGCGGTTAAAGAAGGCTTTGATGCTGTAGATGGAACCTTGCAGGAAGTCAGTGGGGCCATCGGTGAAATGAGTAGCACATTAACTCAGATTGCAACCGGCCTAGCAACTTCTCTTGAAGATATGGATGGGATGAATTCGCTCGCCCAACTTGAAGAAGGGTTGTCCACCTTGTCGGCTAATTATGGGGAGTTTCACTCAGGCTTAGTGAGCTATACAAACGGAGTCGGTGAATTATCGAGTTCATACAATGACCTCCACTCTGGAATGTCCGGGTTAACTGGAGGGACGACTGAGCTAGAAAATGGAGCAGGTGAGCTTCATAACGGAACCAATCAATTATATGAAGCAACAAGTAACATACCTGAACACATGCAAGAAGAAGTCGATCGCATGATTTCAGAATTTGATAAATCGGACTTCGAAGCGGTATCTTTCGTATCTGACAAAAACGAGAACGTCAACTCCGTTCAATTTGTGATTAAGACCGAGGGCATTAAAATAGAAGAACAAGAAGAAGTCATAGAAGAAGTAGAAGAAGAGAAAACATTCTGGTCAAGGTTGTTGGATTTGTTTTCGAGAGGGTAGGGTAACTAGAGTCTAGAGTAGTGAACTTCACTGCTCTAGGCTTTTTTCTATTACGGAGCTCGCAATGTATATAAAAATAGGTAATTAGTAGAAAAATTTCATAGTTTCTTTATAAATATAGGGTATAAATAGGTAAAAGAGTCCAGAGGAAGGAAGTCGCAATGAATTTATTTTTTGAAAGAGTGAAGGGTGATGTGGTCATCGAATCGGATACGAAGGTGATGGGCCTCATCGAAGGAAACATTAAGGTACTGCCAGGTGCTAAATTAGAATTAGCCGCTCCAGTAAAGGGGGATATTGTCTTGAAACGATTTTCAAAGGCTTCTATTGGAGCGGAAGTCGATGGAACGGTATATGATGAAGGAGCTAGCCTTGAGGTGCTCAGTGACATCCATCTTGATTATAAAAAGATAGCCAAATAATTAGTAGAGGGGTACGCCAAATGTACACGATCTTTTCTATTTTTGCCTCATTAGCCTACTTAGTCCCTATTATCATCGTTGTCACATGGATGATCATCACTCTAACCTTCCATCGAAAGCAAATCGAGCAAAACAACCGAATCATTGAATTGCTCGAAAAATCGAATGAGAAAAAGGGTGTTTGATAAAGAATCGGCAACATCGATGAATGGCGATTTTTTGCTTATCTCCTAGTTTCTCACAGGAAAAGATGAGGGAAATGTAGGATCGCTTACTATTTTAGCGTAATACTACCTCTCGAAGGTTTATTATTTATCTCTTTGAGTATTTCATTGCATATCACAATTTTTAACGCTCAATGCTGTTTTAATATTAATCTTGTTCTATGGTTTAATAAAAAGGTCGCTAAAACTGGTCTTACAAACTAAACATAGAGGGAGTGTTTGCGATTAAAAGTGATAATATTGTGTTTAAAGTTTCGGTAGGGTTAGCAGCATTGTTTGTGCTAATAGGTGTAGTCATCCCTACACAATTGGCAGAGGCAATGAATAGTGCTCAAGCGTTTGTACAAGAATCATTTGGCTGGTTTTATCAGCTCGTAGCTACGTTTTTCTTATTATTTGCTGCGTTTATGATCTTCAGTAAATACGGGAAAATTAAGCTTGGTACACCAGAATCAAAACCAGAGTACAGTCGTCCGACTTGGTTTGCGATGCTGTTTTCTGCTGGAATGGGGATCGGGCTTTTATTTTACGGAGTATCTGAACCGATTGCCCATTTTTCAGCCCCACCAATGGGAGAAGGCAGTACAGAGACTTCGGCTATTATGGGGATGCGTTACACATGGCTGCACTGGGGCCTTCATGCATGGGCGATTTATGCGATTGTCGCGATGGCTCTTGCTTATCAAAAGTTTAGAAAAGGGGCACCTGGATTAATGAGTGCGACCCTTTACCCGGTGCTTGGTGAAAAGGTGAAAGGTCCGATTGGTCATACGGTCGATATTGTGGCCGTATTTGCAACCTTATTTGGAGTGGCCGCTTCATTAGGATTAGGTTCTCAGCAAATCAATGCTGGATTGTCGTATTTGACAGGAATTCCGAATCATTTCGGTATTCAAATGGTGATCATGGGAATCATCACGGTGCTTTTTTTGATCTCGGCCAATACGGGGATCTCAAAAGGAATCAAATACTTAAGTAATATCAATATGTCCATCGCAATCGTCTTATTTTTTACGATGCTTATTTTAGCGCCAACGTTATTCTTACTCAATATGTTTACAACAACCTTAGGGAGCTATGCTCAAAACTTGCTGCAAATGGGATTGCGTTTATCTCCATTTGATGAAACGGAAGCCGCTTGGACACAAGGTTGGACTGTTTTCTATTGGGCATGGTGGATTTCATGGACGCCATTTGTTGGGATGTTTATTGCTCGCGTCTCAAAAGGGCGGACGATACGCGAATTTACCGTGGCTGTTATTCTAGTTCCTACACTAGTATGTGCGATCTGGTTCACAGTATTTGGCGGAACAGGGATTTTCTTAGAATTAACGCAAGGACTTGATGTTTCAGGTCAATCGTTAGAGACAGCTCTATTCTTTGTCTATCAACAGCTGCCACTAGGCGTGTTGCTTTCGATTTTAACGATCGCGTTGATCACAACATTCTTTGTTACATCTGCTGACTCGGCTACCTTTGTTCTCGGGATGATGACAACAGGCGGCTCGCTCAATCCATCAACTAAGGTAAAAACGACTTGGGGCATTATCCTTGTCGCAGCAACGAGCGTTCTGATGGCATCAGGCGGACTAGCAGGTCTCCAAACGGCCATTATTGTCAGTGCCCTGCCACTTACATTCATTATTCTGACGATGTGCTACGGTCTAGTCAAAGCTTTGAATCAAGAGCTAAAAGAGCAAGGACCAATAAATCCACCACAAGATGTGGAGAAAAAGAAAGCAAGTTAATAATCATCAGGCACATTCCATGAAGTTGGTTAATCACTTTGTGGGATGAGCTTTTTTTATTAAGGAATGACAAATACTCCCGGTCTCAATACTCAGTTATGCTTTTCTAAAACCCTTTTTAACGCTAAATCTTATATATATTTATTTATGTGTAGAAGTTTGTATATTTAAAAGGTATGTATTAAACTCTAAACTTATCTAATCAAGAGAGGTGATAGGTCATGAAAGTTGTACAAGTGACAGGATATGGTGATGTAAATAAGTTAGAAATTGGTCAAAAAGCTACTCCTGAGCCCAAAGACGGTGAAGTGTTAATTAAAGTAAAGGCCTGCGCCATAAATAATACTGAAATTTGGATGAGGGAAGGCGCTTACGGCACTGGTTCTAAGTCTGGATGGCGACCTGAAGGGGTAGATTTCCCAAGGGTACCAGGCTCTGATATTACAGGGAGCGTCGTGAAGGTAGGGAACCGTGTAGATGAATCGATGCTCAGAAAAAATGTTGTCCTTTTTCCCTTTACATCTACTGGAGAAGAAGGGTTCGAACATATTTCAGATGATATGTCTTTTATTGGTTCAGAATATGATGGTGGATATGCGGAATATGTCGTATGGCCGGCTCACCTATGTTTTGATATGCCACTTGCCAACTATATAGAAAGTGCAGTTTTTTCTGTTAGTGGTTTGACGGCTTGGCATATGGTAGAACAAATTCAAGTTCAACCTGGGGAGACTATTATGGTAACAGGGTCAAATGGTGGTGTTGGATCACTTAATGTACAAATTGCCTCTAACGTGTTTGGTGCTAAGGTGATTGCGATTGTTGGCGATTTAGAGTTGGAAGAAAAATTAAAGGAACTAGGAGCAACACATGTATTGTCTTATAAATCAGCTAATCTGGCTGAAGAAATAATGGAAGTGAATGGAGGACCGGTTGACGCAGTCCTAGATGTTGTAGGAGATGCTTTGTTCTCAACTTCCCTTCAAGTACTTAAGAAAGGTGGGAAATTCTGCACATCTGGATCTGCTGGTGGTCAGAAGACAGAACTTGATTTAAGAACGTTGTACTTAAAACATATTACTTTTTATGGCTCTGTATTGGGCACAAGGAAAGAGTTTAAACGAATGCTTCAAGCTATTTCTGAAGGTAAAATTAAACCAGTGATAGATCGCACCTTCCCTTTAGAAAAAGCAAGAGAAGCTCAAACTTATTTTAAAAAAGCAGGAAAATTAGGGAAGATAGTTTTACTTCCTGAAGAATAAATAAAGCGGGAAACTACAAGCCTAATTCATCAGGAATTAGGCTTGTTTACTTCTCCGGTGTAATAGAAGGAACGATCTCCGCAGCCGCACCAACAGAGGCTTCTCGGATGAAGTCTTCCCCGACAAACAATCAAACTAACCCAACAGATCTAAGCATGATGAATGATGCGAGACTTGTCTAAAATTGTTGTCAATTGTTTGTAGATAGTTGTTGAATATAATATCAGAAAATTCAATAATTAAAGAGTGCGATATATGAGGAGGGATTTAATGAAACGGACAAAAAGAGCCTTACTTGCTGTTACGTTAGGTACAGCATTGGTATTTTCTTCAACGACGGCTATTGCTACGCCAGCACAGACAAGCAAAGGAAATTCAAATCAGACGCAAAACCAAGCGACGATTCCATACTATGTAGATGAATCGAAATTGTCATTTAATGCTTTAGCTGGAATTGAAACAAATCGTTATTGGGGTGTCCATAAAGGGGCAGGTTACCGGATTGAAGTTCCTGAGAATTGGAACGGAGAGCTTGTTTTGTATGCACATGGATATCGTGGGACAGGCCTTGAATTAACGGTAAGCAATCCGAGCTTACGACAACACTTGCTTCAAAAAGGGTATGCGTGGGCGGCTTCTTCCTACAGCACAAATGCTTATGATGTCGCACAAGGGGTAAAGGATACACATGCTCTAGGAACCCTTTTTAACGGTATCGTCCAAAAACCTAGTAAAACGTACATTACTGGTCACTCGATGGGTGGACACGTAACAGCTGTAATGGCCGAGCAATATCGAAATGCCTATGATGGCGCTTTGCCGATGTGCGGTGTAACGGGTGATACGGCTTTATTTGATTATTTCACAGACTATAATTTAGTTGCTCAGACACTAGCTGGAATAGAGAAAGACGAGCAGTTATTCCCTGCAAATGACGAGTATGTAGAAGAAGTAGTTCCGATAATAAGCAAAGAGCTTGGTATTAATACCACTCTAACTGAAGAAGGAGAAATTTTGAAAGCGGTTACGATGAATTTATCAGGTGGGGAACGACCATTGTATGATTTTGCTTTTGAGAGTTATAAAAACTTCTTATTTGGTCAATTAACGATTGATCCAACGTTTTTAGTAGCTGCTGGGAATGTCATTGATACGACAGACTCTGTATATCAATTTGATCAAGATATGAATTCCCTTTCTCCTGAAGAACAAGCATTAAATGATGCTGTGCTTCGTGTTTCTGCAGATCCTCAATCGAAACAACAAGGGCTTACAGGGATTCCTAAAGTGAAAGGAACTCATACGATTCCAATGGTTTCGATTCATAATATCGGGGACTTGTTTGTTCCATTTCATATGCAGCAGGTTCATGCACAAAGAGCTAATGAGAATGGTAATGCTGATTTATTAGTAACAAGAGTGAGTCGTTCAGTAGAACACTGTGGTTTTACACAAAATGAAGAGCAAGAAGCGTTCAACGATCTTGTGAAATGGGTAGAAGAAGGGCTCAAGCCTGAGGGAGATGACATTCTCAATCCGGAAGCTGTAGCAGACCCTCTTTTCGGAACACAATTTACAAGAGGCTACCGAAAGTATGACCCTTTATGGAATGCAACCACTCAGTAAATAGTTGATTTAAGTACTTTTAAAAGAATCACTACCAAAAAACAAAGGAGGTTTCTATGCTACAACAATACGAAACATTCAACGTCGAGACGAACGGGGTCACCATCAACGGAATAAAAGGAGGGTCTGGCCCGCCGTTACTTTTATTGCACGGCTATCCACAAACACATGTGATGTGGCATAAAGTCATTGATCAATTGTCCGAGAGGTTTACAGTCGTTGCGACAGATCTCCGTGGGTACGGGGATAGCAGTAAGCCTGAAGGCGAGGCTGATCACAGCAACTATTCAAAACGTGTCATGGCCAAAGACCAAGTAGAGGTGATGAGAGAGTTAGGCTTTGATGAATTTTATTTGGTAGGTCATGACCGTGGTGCAAGAGTCGGGTATCGGTTAGCGTTAGACCATCCAGAACGGGTCACGAAGTTCGTCGCCTTGGATATTGTTCCCACTCTCCTCATGTATGAAAAAACAGACATGACCTTTGCCCGATACTACTATCACTGGTTCTTCTTGATTCAAGATGCACCGTATCCAGAAGAATTAATCTCACAGAACCCAGAATACTTCCTTGAAACAAACCTGATAAAACTAGCAAGATACCAATCGATTAACGAGTCTCCCTTTAGCGTAAAGGCTTATCAAGAATATCTCCGCTGTTTCCAGCTGCCTAAGGCAATCCACGCGATGTGTGAAGACTACCGAGCCGGAGCAAGCATCGATCTCGTTCATGAGAAAGAAGACCTTGTAGCCAACCGAAAGATCCAATGTGAAACCCTTGTGCTATGGGGCGAAAAAGGAGTCGTTCATCATTGCTTCGAGCCGCTGGATGAATGGAGAAAGTTTGCGACACATGTACAAGGAAAAGCACTGCCATGCGGACATTTTATTCCAGAGGAAGTGCCGGAATTGTTGTTAGAGGAGTTGTTGGGGTTTTTGGAGGGTTAATGGGTTATTAAAAAAGGCTCTTTCTAGGTTAACTAGAAGGAGCCTTTTTCTTGGTTAGATGTTTCCAATGGCTTTACTCGTTAGTTAACCTCGATTCCCAACCGTTTCTTCCACTCGATCGCTTTGTTTTCCGGAGTTGAAGGGTTTTGGAATGTGTGGGCGATCGACACTAAATGGGATGGCTGGTGCTACGCTAGGTTGGCCTAACTGAGCCCACATACGTTCCTTGCTGCCATCGAATGTACCAGTTGATACAGATCCCATCTTCACACCATTGATTTCAGCATCAGAATCAATCCAATACGTGCTATCATCATAAGCTGGATCCTGATCCTCTGAAATTTTAACTAAACGTTGGATATTGATTTTGCCATATTGGTTATCTAGTAGATTCTGTGCTCGATCCAAGCGATTATGAGTAGAAAGATACCAACTCCATCTTTCATTTGATGGATCCGATTCAAGAGTATCAAACTGCTCCATGCCAGGGAGGATATAATGATTCGTATGAGCCATTGCCTCGTCTACTACCCAATGAACGGCTGAATGATTAGCAGTTGTTTCAACCCACGCAGCTTCATCACGATCAGCCACAGCATAGACAGAACCTGATGCACGCTGAAGGTTTTCGATAAAATCAACGCCATCTTGGGCATCAGAAGCCGCTTCTAAAGCGAGACGAATCACCACTAAATTACCATAACCGCTGCCGGTATCCCATGTTGATAAAACATTATTCCCAACAGATACTCCATTTTCGTTGATCCCCATGGCAATACCTGTTGAGCCGGCACTCGTAATCCCAATATACGTATAACCATTGTCAGGCTCTACTTGAACGACGACCTGTTTAGAGCCTCTATTTGCATCGCGAGTTTTGTGATAATACGCATTTCCGCTTTGTGTAGCAGCACCAGTTGCTAACATCGTTGTGCAACCATCTCCCATAACCTCTTCTTCTAATGCATTAAAAGCTAGTAAATCTTCATATCGAACATCAGCATATGTAGCCATTGCTTGTAATTGTTCAAGAAGCTCAGGGTTTTCCACTGCTAAGAAGTTTTCATAGTCGTTAGCAGCATGAATAAGATCCACTTCTGTTAAATTGGCCAGAGGGGCCATTGTTTGAAAGAGACTAATATTTTGCTTGATTTGTTCTTTAGCCTGCTTCCCGTATTGCTCACCGATCTCTTTAGGACTACCCTTAAGCGTAATGTTTGCATCATTACCTTCGGCTTTCGTTTCAAAAGAACCAAAGGCTCCAAATGATAGAATTACAATTAATGAAAATAGTAGAAACTTCATTCTCATTCTCCTCATCATCTCCTATAGTTTTATGATAAAACCACTACTAAAAAAGCACCTCCTTCTACTTGGACTAAGTAACTACTTTTTGTGCTTACCGTCATGTCTACTTTAATGGTAACGATAATAGAAGACGATTTTAACCCACTAAACGTCTGATTTTTCTGATTTTTACCATGGGTGATTAATACCATATAATGTTAAAAAATCTAACGACTGGTAGGGTTAAGGGCTTATAGAAAAGAACGTAATCTGAGGTGAGAGAGTGGTTCTTAGTTACTTCTTATTTTCAGCCTGCAGTGCAGGAATGATATAATCTATTGAGGGAGTTAAAGAAGCTCTGACCCGCTTGTATGCAAGTTATTATGGACATTCAGTCTATTAGGAATTCCTCTATTAATGTGTTAAAATAGTCTTACGGGGTATACGTATGAGGAGGATGGTTATGGAACCTAAGAAAACAGTCCAACCTAATAAGCAACAAATATTAAACAGACTAAAACGTATTGAAGGCCAGGTGAGAGGCATTCATAATATGATCGAAAATGATCGATATTGTGTGGATGTTCTGACCCAAATATCAGCTATTCAAGCTGCTATTAATAAGGTCTCCTTGGGGCTTGTAGAGGATCATACTCGTCATTGCGTGGCAGGTGCTATTAAAAATAATAATGGCGAAGAGGCCATTGATGAGTTAATGGATGTTATGAAAAAGATGCTTTAATGAATCACTTAATTAAATCAAACTGAACTGGGAAGAGAACTACTATCTGTTCGGAGTATAAACTTAATTATATTTTTATATCTTGAATACTATACCCGTGTATAGTATATTGATGTTGAGGTTACTTATATCATTACTGGAGGTTATAAATATGGCACAAGAAACACTAACAGTTAAAGGAATGTCTTGCGGGCATTGTGTAAGTTCAGTTGAAGGAAGTGTAGGCGAATTGACTGGGGTAAGCTCTGTCAAGGTTGCTTTGGACAAAGGTCAGGTTGAAATCTCTTATAATGACAATGAAGTGAACCTAGATAAGATTAAAGAAGTCATTGAAGACCAAGGGTATGACGTCGTATAAATAGCGAATTGAGAGGATAATCGTGCTTACTAGTGGAGCACGATTATTTTCTCAAAAAAATATACCTATATGGGGTATGGGAGTTAGGTGAGATCTAATATGGAACAAAAAGAAGTTTCGTTAAATATAGCGGGTATGACCTGTGCGGCCTGTGCCAATAAAGTGGAAAAAGGGTTATCAAGAATGGATGGGGTGGAAGAAGCTAACGTCAACTTTGCCCTTGAAAGAACAACGATCAAGTATGATCCTTCTGTAGTGGATACAAAAGAATTTGAAGCTAAAATAGAAAAGCTTGGATACCAAGTGATTCATGCCAAGACAGAATTTGATATTTCCGGCATGACATGCGCTGCTTGTGCCAACCGCATTGAGAAGAGAATGAATAAACTTGAGGGTGTCTCATCGGCCAACGTCAACTTTGCGTTAGAGACTCTATCGGTGGAATATGATGATCGTGTCGTAAAACCAAATGAAATGAGTGACGTCATTAAAAAGTTAGGCTTCAGTTTAATTCCTAAGCAGGAAACGAGAGAGACGGTTGACCATAAAGAAAAAGAAATAGATAGACAATATGGGAAGTTTATTTTTTCGGCGATCTTAACCCTACCATTGCTTTGGACGATGGTAACTCATTTTGAGATGACTGCTTTTTTATATATGCCAGGCATGTTCATGAATCCATGGGTACAATTAGCGCTGGCTACACCTGTTCAATTTATCGTAGGGGCTCAGTTCTATAAAGGGGCTTACCAGGCTCTCAAAAACAAAAGTGCCAATATGGATGTATTAGTGGCTCTTGGTACGAGTGCAGCTTATTTTTACAGCATTTATTTGGGATGGGAATGGATGATAGCAGGCAGTCAAGGAATGCCTGAACTCTATTTTGAGGCTGCTGCGGTTATCATTACCTTGATTGTGTTAGGGAAGTTGTTTGAAGTACGTGCAAAAGGTAGAACAAGCCAAGCGATTCAAAAACTACTTGGTTTGCAAGCAAAAACAGCTCGAATTATTCGAGACGGAGAAGAAGTAGAACTTCCTGTTGAAGAAGTGATGGCAGGAGATACAGTCGTGATCAAACCAGGAGAAAAAGTCCCAGTTGATGGTGAGATTTTAGAGGGGCGTTCTGCAATAGATGAATCTATGATTACTGGTGAAAGTATTCCGGTGGATAAGAGCATTGGCGACCCGGTAATTGGAGCTACAATCAATAAAAATGGATCGATTAAAGTAAAAGCAACTAAAGTAGGAAAAGATACAGCTCTTTCTCAAATTGTTAAAGTAGTTGAAGAGGCTCAAGGATCAAAAGCTGATATTCAACGTATGGTAGACAAAGTATCAGGAATATTTGTACCAGTCGTAGTGGTTATTGCCATTGCTACGTTCCTTGTTTGGTACTTTGTGGTGACACCAGGAGATTTCCGTTCTGCATTGATTCCAACGATTTCTATTTTAGTCATAGCTTGTCCTTGTGCTCTGGGGCTTGCTACACCAACCTCCATTATGGCGGGTTCTGGGCGCGCTGCGGAAATGGGATTATTATTTAAAGGTGGAGAACACTTAGAAAATACACAGGTGATTCAAACCGTTGTATTAGATAAAACAGGAACGGTTACAAAGGGGCAACCGGAACTTACAGATATTTCCATTTCAGGTCGTTTTGATGAAAATGAAGTCTTGTATTTCGTTGGTTCTGCGGAGAAAAATTCTGAGCATCCCCTAGCGCAAGCCATTGTTAAAGGGATTAAAGAAAAAGGGATATCTCTTAGTGATTCAAGTGACTTTGAAGCAATACCTGGCTATGGTATTCGTGCGATCGTCGATGACAAAGAAATTCTTGCAGGAACAAGAAAGTTAATGAATCAACACTCGATTCATATGGAGAATGCAGACTCCTTAATGGCTGAGCTTGAGAACCAAGGAAAAACAGCGATGTTAATTGCCATAGAGAAAGAATTTGCAGGAGTCATTGCAGTTGCAGATACAGTAAAGGAAACGTCAAAAAAAGCGATCAGCCGAATGCTCGATCTAGGGCTTGAAGTGATTATGCTTACTGGCGATAATGAGCGCACAGCAAAAGCAATCGCCAAACAAGTCGGTATTTCAAACGTAATTGCTGAAGTCATCCCAGAACAAAAAAGTGCGGAAATTGAAAAGCTTCAAAAGCAAGGAAAGAAAGTGGCTATGGTTGGTGATGGGATTAATGATGCCCCAGCCCTGGCTGTAGCAGACATTGGAATGGCGATTGGAACAGGAACAGATGTAGCAATTGAAGCCGCAGATATTACGTTAATGCGCGGCGATTTAAACAGTGTTGCTGATGCCATCCACATGAGTAGAAAAACGATGAGAAATATTAAACAAAACTTATTCTTTGCCTTTATCTACAATACAGCAGCGATCCCAATTGCTGCTATTGGGCTGCTGGCACCTTGGGTAGCAGGTGCTGCAATGGCGTTTAGTTCGGTTTCAGTTGTGTTAAATGCGTTACGGCTACAGAAGGTGAAATTTACTAAGTAACAAAGGAAGGAGCCTATTATGAGCAGTAAAAGAAATTGGGCTTTAGTGGGTGTTGTATATGTGGCACTTGTGATGGTTGGGTATGGGTTTGTCACGGGGGAAGACCCGTTTGAGAGAGGGGATCTGCACAATGATCACCCGCAAACAGAGGTTGAACACGGAGAACATTCATGATATTTATATGACGTAAACGACATGCCCAGTTGTTTACATCAAAAACAAACTAATAATTGTTAGTAGCAGTGGTCTGAATAAGACCCTGCTACTTTTTTTGCCGTATTTTAAGTAGCATTACTTTCTTCATACTTTCTAAATATTTACCCTTTATACTCAATTATTATATATAAATATGAGGTGTAAAAAATTGATACTAATAGAGACGGCCCTATTTTGTAAGCTTAATAGCAGGCAGGATATCACTCTTCCTAACTCAATTAGAAATATATTACTTATCCTACCTGGAATGATTGTAACGATCCGCTTACTACCAGGAACAAATGATATACAGATCCAAAAAGGCTCAGCCTCTGCAGTTGAAAATAAAATGGTTGTCAGTGAGAAGGGGTCGATTCGTATTCCTTCAGAAATAATCAGACGAGCCCGAATACGTAAAGGAGATAGGTTTCGTATTTATTTTACAAACAATGAAGAATCAATATTGCTAAAGAAAGCTGACATTTAGACATTGTATATTAATTACTGTTTTTAAAAATGATTTAATTATTTTTATGATCTTCATACTTTCTAAATATTTTTCGTTTATATTGATTTTGCAAGATACCAAAAAACAATATTTTTTTATAAAGGGGTAATGAAAATGGGGAGGAAGCTTACTGTAACCTCATTAGCGGCAGCTTTGGCAATCGTCATTGCAGGCTGCTCAAATGAATCTGTTGATCATTCCACAATGGGGCATGATGAACCTCAAGAAGAAAATGAACAAACCATTCAAGCGGAAGTAAATGAAGAAGGAGAGAAGGTCTTCAATCTTACTGTAGAAGAAACCCATTGGATGTTCAATGATGAAGTTATGGATGATGCTTGGACATACAATGGAAGTTTACCTGGTGAAGAGATAAGAGTGCAAGAAGGAGATAAAGTGCTCGTGAATGTAGAAAATGCATTAGATGAACCAACGGCTCTTCATCTTCATGGGTTCCCGGTTCCAAATGAAATGGACGGCGTGCCTGGCATTACGCAAAATGCTATTATGCCTGGTGAAACATTCACTTATGAATATCAAGCAGACATCCCTGGAACCTATTGGTATCACTCACATCAAGATGGTGCTAAACAAGTGGATAAGGGGCTTTACGGGGTTTTTATTGTAGAACCTAATGACGGGGAAACGTACGATGTTGATGAAGTCGTTGTAATTGATGAATGGTCTTCTATGGGAATGGGAGAGATGGATCACGGAAGCATGGACCACGGTAGTATGGGTCATGGAAATATGAATGATGAAGAAATGGGTCATGGAAACATGAATGACGAAGAGGTGGACCATGGTAATATGAATGATGAAGAAATGGACCATGGTAATATGAATGACGGTGGTATGACTCATGCAGAAATGATGAATCAAATGTATGATACGCCATTAATTAATGGAAAAACGGCACCTCAAATTGAAGCTGTTCAAGTTGAGGAAGGGGATAAAGTTAAGCTCCGTTTTGTGAATGCGGGACTCTTTACACAAGTCGTTTCAATACCTAACCATTCATTTAAAATAACTCACTATGATGGGCAGCCGGTAAATGAACCAGAGACTATGACCGATACCTCATTTCGGATTGCTCCTGCTGAACGTTATGACATTGAAATAGAAATGGATAACCCTGGCGCATGGGGAATTCAAATTTTTGCAGAAGAGAACCAAAAAAGATTAGAAGCATTCGTTCCGGTTATTTATGAGGGGTATGAAGAGCGTGACCTACAGAGTTTTGGTACAAGTATTTCTTTCTTTGATATGACCTCGTACGGAGAATCAAAAGAGGTGGATTATGGTACGGTTACAAAAGAGTACGATATGACCCTTGGAACGAATGACAACGGTGAAACCTTCACGATTAATGATAAACAATTCCCAGATCATGAAAGCTATGAAGTGGAAGAGGGGGACGTTGTGAAGTTTACGATTGTAAATGATACAGAGGTAGACCATCCTATGCATTTACATGGTGAGTTTTTCAGTGTGATATCAAAAGATGGCTCTCCAATCTCTGGATCTCCTATCCTTAAAGATACGTTAAACGTAAGACCAGGTGAAGAGTATGAAATTATATTTGAAGCGAAAAATCCAGGGATTTGGATGTTTCATTGTCATGAATTTCATCATGCAAATGCAGGAATGATGGCAGAAGTACGATATAAAGGATATGAACCTGAATTCACTCTAGACCCGAGTATCCCAAATAAACCTGAATAAGCTTATAAGAGTCACCCGAATTTAGTGCCAGATGGCTCCTTTGGGATAGGGTTTGGTGTGTTTATCGTCAACCTGCTTAAAATAGCAAATGATACATTTATTTTAAGACCAAACCGCATGAGGTTTGGTCTTTTTTTATCTTGTGTTTTATCAACCTTGGACTGCTTCCTTCCTGGAATTAGTCATTTCCTCTATCTAAAGTGATCAGGGAACTACATCGTACCCTATTTTTTGATTTCTCTCATAAACGACCATACCCTTGTCTCCCTTATTGAATATTTTGTAATAAGGAGGTGAGAGAAATGTCAAAGAAGAAGAAAAAGAAAAAGAAGTGCTGGTATTCCAACCAAATTCACACATCTCTATCAACACTCTGTTCACTCTCTAAAATAAAAAGAATCCCTATAAGAGAGATTCCAGATAACTGTGAATTAGTTTGTGTAGGACCATTTTGCACCTTAGTTTGCTATGGTGAGGGATTAAAAACCATCCACTGTGATATTTGTGATGATCGGTAATTGTACGGTGGTTTGTGACGACTAAGGCTTCTAGCTTGGGCGTGGTTTAAACGCTCAAGTATACATAGATGTCTCTTTACAAAACGCCCTTAAAGAATAAGGGCGTAATCAAATTAATTATTAAGATCACTAAGACCTGGGGCATGCTCATTAGGCATATCAGGCATTTCTGGAACTGGATAGCCTTTTGGTGGGGCTGTGACGGATAATTCGCCCCCATTTCTACTTGGAGTGGTACCTTGGAAAATCTCTCCCATACGGGTATCATCTAAGCGGAAGTTGAACTGTGCATTATGGAAGCCCATATCGACATACTTACGGCATTCAGGGTATTTATTAAGATCATAATTCGGAATCGGAAATAGTTTCCCCCAATCCACACCTAGTGTTTCTAATGCTTTGGCAAATGCATTCTGGTGGGCATTATCCCGTACAATTAAGAAAGCAATGGTTTCTCTTAGTGTTTTATTATCGCTCATTTCGTAAATTCTTGATTTTTGAAGGACACCAGTAGACTCAAGAACGACATTGTTTAGGAGATTGGCAACTAAATTTCCATGGTCATAAACCCATGAACCATTCCACGGGTTACCGCCTGCATCAACTGGTAAAGAAGACTTAGCTCCGATAATATAATGATGTGGATTGGCGCCAGCTTGGATGACATCATCTAATGGAGCACCATCAGAGGCTTGATTGCCTGGCATATCACCACCAGATTCATTTAAAAGCTGATTAATAGTCGATTGAACAAGTTCAACATGACTGAGTTCTTCTAAAAATACCCCTCTAATAAGGTCGCGATATTGTTTCGCTTTTCCTCTAAAATTCGCGCTTTGGAAAGAGAACTGCATCAACGTTCTCATTTCTCCAAATTGACCACCAAGAGCTTCTTGCAGCACCTTAGCAGCATGAGGATCTGGCTTATCTGGTACAATCATATTAATTAAATCTTCTCTGTAAAAATACATCTAAGTCACCCACCTTTTTATTAATCTTCTATAGCATGCCAAAAAAGGAAAGAGATATTCGGAGAAGGACTTGCTAAAGGCTTTATAGAATCAATTGACCTGATGCATCTAAATTAGAGAACAGAAAGGAATGAACCGCCATGAAACAAATTAACCAATACATAGATTCAGTCTTTCATCAAAAGGATCAACTTATGGAGGAAGTGATTTCGTCGATTGAGGAAAACGGGATGCCGTCAATTTCCGTATCACCTTCTTCTGGAAAGTTTCTCAGCATGCTGATCTCGATTTCTGGGGCAAAGAATATCCTTGAGATTGGAGCTCTTGGGGGCTATAGCGGTATATGGATCGCGAGAGGTTTCGGGAGTGAAGGGAAATTAACCTCCCTTGAATTAGAGGAAAGCTATGCAAAGTTGGCGCACAGCAACCTAACAAAAGCTGGCTTTGGTGATCAGGTCTCTTATTTGACTGGGCCAGCATTAGAAAGTCTTGAAAAGCTTCATAATGATCAGCAGACATTCGACTTCTTCTTTATTGATGCAGATAAAGAAAACTATGAGAATTACCTAGAGTATGGCATTAAGCTGGCAAAACCCGGTGCCATCATCATTGCGGATAATGTCCTCGCAGGCGGTAGTGTAGCGGATGAGGCTGCTAAACCTAAACATTATACAGAGTTTATGAAGCAATTTAATGTCACGGTAGCGAATCATCCTCTATTAGAATCCATTCTCGTTCCAATCGGCGATGGCATGACGGTGACACGAGTAAAGAAATATAAGAGGTGAAAGGTAAGATCCCACTGTATGGTCAGTGGGATCTTGTTTTTCTATTTCTCAGGAAATTTAAATACTCAAGATAGGTTTAAATCCACCTATATCAGGAATAGAACACATAAAATGTCAAGGATAAAGGAGGATAGCTGTGAATGAATGGCTCATTTCAAAAACGCCTTCTTAACCTGCTTATAATGCTTACAGGAGGGCTACTACTTTTTACTCTTGTCTACAATTTATTCGACGACGAGGTAAATTGGGTTTGGATCACCTTTATGGTAGGGGTCTTCTTATGGGTCTGCTTTTGGCGATATATAAGGTCTATTCATCAAAAAAGAGACAACCAGTGACTATTTATAGCGGGTTTTAGTATCTAGAAAAAAATATAAAATCAATTATATCATTTCCATGTTTGACTGGTAATGGAAGAAGGTATTGAGTAAGGTTAAGATCTTTAGAAGGGGTTGATGGGATATGAGAAAACTCTTTAAAGGCGGCACCGTACTCACTTTAGATAAGAAGCTTGGAAACTTTGAAAAAGCGGATATTCTGATAGAAGGCTCGACCATTGTAGATGTGAAGGCTACTATAGAAGCAGAGGATTGTGAAGTCATTGATGCAGCGGGTATGATCGTGATGCCAGGGTTGGTTGATTCGCACAGACATACATGGGAATCTGTTATTCGCAATATAGGGGCAGATTGGTCATTACAAACCTACCTCAGTAAAATCTATTATGGAGGATATGGATCCTTACGCCGTCCACAAGATGATTATATTGCCAATTTGGTAGGCGCGCTTGAAGCTCTAGATGCAGGGGTCACAACGATGCTCGATTGGTCGATGATTATCTCACCTGATCATACAGAAGAGATGATTAGAGGCTTGGATGATGCTGGAATCAGGGCCGTTTTTGCGCACGGTTGTCCTGGTGATATCGAGTATTGGAATGCAGAAAGTACGATTGATAATGCCGATGATGCACGCAAGATCAAGGAGGGACATTTTTCATCCCGTGATCAACTGTTAACGATGGGCCTAGCCATTAGAGGACCAGAGTTTAGCTCGTGGGAGACAAGTGTCAAGGAGATCAAGTTAGCCCGTGAATTAGATGCTGTATGTAGCATGCATCTTGGATTCGGGACATGGGGTTCAACCGCTCGTTCGATTGAAAAGTTAAACGAGGCCGATTTATTAGGCAGTGACTTAAATTTCGTTCATGCCAATGCAGTGAGTCCAGAAGAAATGAGGCTATTAGCCGAAAAAGGCGGCAGTATCTCGGTCACTCCTGAAGTGGAGATGATGATGGGGCACGGCTACCCAGCAGTAGGATTGGCGATTGAAAATGGCGTCAGGCCGGCACTTGGCGTGGATGTGGTCACCTCTACAGGTGGAGACCTGTTTGCCCAAATGAAATTTGCGCTTCAAGCGGAGCGGGCCAGAGTCAATCAACAGCAACTTGTCAAAGGAGTCATGCCTGGACCAGACCTCCACCTCTTAGCTCGGGATGTGCTAGAGTTTGCGACAATTGAGGGCGCTCGGGCTCTTATGCTTGAAGATAAAGTAGGCACATTGACGCCAGGAAAACAAGCCGATCTCATTATGGTCCGCACATCCGATTTAAACATCTTCCCAGTCAATGACCCTACTGGTACAGTGGTTCAATTTTTAAATCCAGCCAATGTTGATTCCGTTTATGTAGCAGGTAAGGCAGTTAAAAAGGATGGAAAACTGCTTAATGTAGACTTAGAAAATCTGAAAAAGCGTGCAAACGAAGCACGGGATCATCTTTTAAAAGAATACCGTGAGCTTGTTCATCAATAATAAGAAGAAGAGGCTGGGACATATCTAAGATGTTTAACTCAGGATACGAAAGAAGCGCTAAATTAGCGGATGAAATATACGTAGACCTCCTGCGGGATGAAAAGCAGAGGTGAGACCCCACAGTGCGTAGCACGAGGAGGCTCACCAGCTTCCCGCGGAAAGCGAAGTATATTTCAGGAGCGGTATTTATAGATCGCATCAGTAATGTTTGATTTTCCATATGGAAAATACTTTTGTCCCAACCTCTTTGTTTCGTTTATTTCTTCATTAATAAATACATAAAGTAAGGAGCGCCAATCAAGGCAACCATAATCCCTGTTGGAATCCCATTCGGCTCGACTAGGTTTCGTCCGACCGTATCCGCTACGATTAATAGCCAACCGCCTAGGAGGACGGCAACTGGAATAAAGAGCTGATTGCGAGGTCCAACGAGCGCTTTTGCGATATGCGGAGCCATTAGCCCGATGAACGCAATCCCGCCCGTAACCGAAACCGCAGAGGAGGCAAGCGCGACAGCCGTTAAAAGTAGCACAAAGCGTTCACGCTCCAATCGAATACCGATACCAATGGCAGCTGGTTCGCCAAGCCCCATGATGTTCAGCCGGTTTGCTTTATAGAGAGTAAACGGGATTAACACAACCAACCAAGGGAGAATCGCCCAAATAAAAGGCCAATCGGCACCCCATACATTTCCAGCAAGCCATCTCGCAATAAAATCAACTTTAAATGGATCAACCGATGAAATGAGCAAGATCATTACACCAGATAAAGCCATCGAAAATCCGACTCCGGTTAATACTAGGCGAACCGGCTCAAGCCCAGTCTTGCGGTTATACGAAAATAGGTATATCGCAATCGCTGTGAGTAGGGCTGCGACAAAGGCGACGACTGGCAGTAAGAAGACAAAGCTGCCATCACTTACTGGGAAAAATAAATAAAAGATGGCCACCCCAACACCTGCACCTGAGTTGATCCCGATGATACCAGGATCAGCCAAATCATTTCGCGTGATCCCTTGTAAGATCGCACCTGATAGGGCAAGTGCCATTCCAGCAAGCAAGGTGATAATCATCCTTGGCAACCGGACGGAAAATAAAATGAATTCCTCTTTAAATTCGCCTTGACCAAATAGAGTAGGGAGGATGCGATCATACGAGAGAGGGGATGGACCGATTCCAGCGCCGATCACGAATGTACTCACAATTAGAGCGGCCAAGATCGCCATGATGAGTCGTTGTTTTCGAATAAGACTAGGATGAATCATACAAATGCCTTCCCTTCTTTTCGTACAATAAAGAGGAAAAATGGTAGTCCGATAATCGCCACGATTGCTGCTACTGGCGTTTCATAGGGAGCACTGATCGTTCGGGCCACTAAGTCTGCTAGCAGCATAAATCCAGCACCAAAAATCACTGACATCGGCAGTACATACCGGTAATCTGTCCCAACAACCGCGCGCACAATATGAGGAATCATTAAGCCAATGAACGCCATATTTCCAACGAGAGCAACAGCTGCACCTGCTAGAACAATGATAACTAGAAACAGTATCACTTTAATTTTCGTCGTATGCTGACCAAGCCCCACTGCAACTTCTTCACTTAAGCTAAGGATTGTGAGTTGTTTCGATAAGAAGATCGCAACTAAGGTTCCGACTATAATAAAGGGGATCACGATTTGAAGCTGGCCCCAAGAGGTACCAATTAATCCGCCAGCCGTCCACATTGAAACGTCCTTTGAAATTTTAAAGTAGATCCCGATTCCTTCAGCAATTGCTGCTAAAAAGGCGGTGACTGCAGCACCAGCTAAGACAATCCGGAAAGGAGAGAAGCCACCTTTTCGCGCAGCCCCAATCGTAAGCACCATAACCGTTCCTACAGCGGCTCCGATAAAACAGGCAATCATCAGCCCAAAGTAGTTAGCAGCAGGAATAAAGGCAATTGTAATCGCAAGAGCAAGGTTAGCACCAGCTGTAATGCCAAGCAGTCCTGGATCTGCTAACGGATTCCGTGTTAATCCTTGAATGATCGCACCAGATACGGCAAGTGCTGCCCCGACAAAAATAGCAGCAATCGCACGAGGGAAGCGGATCTCACGCAGCATCGACAGCTGATCTCCAGTTGCATTTGTTACGAGTGCCGTCCACACTTCACGCACCGTTACTTCAGCCGCTCCAAACACCATCGCACAAAAAAAGAGCGCGATCAATCCCGCTGTAGCAAGGAGAAATAGGAATAATTTAGATGTCATCAATCGTTTTGTATGTATCATGGCATTCATCTCTTCTTATATAAAGTAAGAGGAGGAATCTACGAAGATTCCTCCCAATGTATTAGTTGCTACCTAGAAAACTCTCTGTGAAAAAGTCTAATTGGAAGTCTAGCGTGATCGGATCGTTGAAATAAAACTCAGATGCATTCGCTGTGAAAACACGCTCATTTGCTACAGCAGGAATGTTCTTGTATGTTTCTGTTTCTTGATAAGAGGTATCGCCTCCATCAGAACTAACAATCAGATAATCCCCTGCGTATTCTGGTAATACCTCAACCGATAAAGCGTAGTAGCCTTCATTTAAGGCCATTTCTTTTACTTTCTCAGGCATTTCAAGCTTCATTTCTTGATAAAGAATTTCCGTTCCACGTCCCCAGTTATCGCCAAATACATAAAGTTGTTTATCAAAGTTCTCTATGACAGTAACCGTTGCATCTTTACCAATTTTTTCTTTTACTTCTTCGCCAGCTGCTTGAGCACGTTCTTTAAAATCATCGACCCAAGCTTGTGCTTCTTCTTCTTTATTTAACAGCTTGCCGATTTCAACATGCTGCGATAGGTAATCCAATTCACCATACGTATACGTAACCGTCGGGGCAATTTCACCTAATTTATCAAGGTTATTGCTTGTTGGAGCAGCTATGATTAAGTCTGGATCAAGCTCGATGATTTTCTCTAAGCTCTCATCTGTTACTTCCTCAGCATCTTCAATATAAGGCGCGTAACGTTCGTTCATTTTCGCCCAAGAATCGACACCGACAAGATTTACATCGAGTGCCATGACACTTCCTGCATTAAAAGCGGCTAACACAACGACACGCTGTGGGTCAGCTGGGACTTCAATCGGACCGTTTTCTGATTCATACGTAAAGGTTTCTGCTTGTTCTTCCTCTGCTGTTGCTGTTTTCTCTGAGTTACTGCCGCACGCACTAATAACTAGCACTAAGAGCATAAGGAACGGAATGATGACTGTTTTTTTCATGGTTGGTTTCTCCTCTGATTAAGTTATATGTCACACACATTGGTTTATTGGTGATCGGATCTCGGCCGATAAGAGCATCAATGCCAAACACCTTTTGCAATACGTCATTTCGAATCACTTCTTCACATGTACCTGATTGAACGATCTCACCATCTTTTAGGGCGAGGATATGATCAGCAAAACGAGCAGCTTGATTTAAGTCATGAAGCACCATCACGATCGTCCGGCTTTGTTCTTTGTTTAATTGTTGCAAAAGCTCAAGTACTTCTAGCTGATGCGCCATATCAAGGTAGGTCGTCGGTTCATCAAGAAAAATGATCTCCGTATCCTGAGCAAGAGCCATCGCAATCCAAACGCGTTGACGTTGACCACCGGATAAGGCATCGACCGAACGATACTTATAGTCCATTGTCCCTGTTACAGTTAGAGCCCAATCAATCTTCTCAATGTCTTTTTTTGTTAGGCGTCCAAATCCTTTCTGATAAGGGAAGCGACCATATGACACAAGCTCGGCAACGGTTAAACCGCTTGCACTTTCAGGAGTTTGTGGCAACGTAGCCATTTGTTTGGCAAGCTCCTTCGTATTTTTCGTGAAAATACTCTCGCCATCTAAAATGACGTTACCAGATTGTGAGGAGATCACCCTCGTAATCGCTTTTAACAACGTCGATTTTCCGCAGCCGTTCGGGCCAATAATCGTTGTGATCTTCTTATCAGGAATCTCTGTACTCAAGTTTTTCACAATCAATTTCTCACCGTAACCAATACTCAAATCATCTGTATATAAGCGGTTCATCGTATGTATCCTCCAATCCCTCCATCTAACTGAAAACAATTATCAATATCATTTATGAGTATTACTATAAAACCAACTGAGAAAGCTGTCAATCATTTTTTGTGAGGAAAGTAGGAGAGGGCGTGTTTCGCTGAACACAAAAAAGAGAATGCAGGAGCTGCATTCTCTTTAGTCATTTATCCATTCGTTATCTCCAAAATGAGAACAAGCCAATAGCATCAAGAAATACGATGATGATTGCGAATGGTGTCACATATTTTAAGAGGAAATACCAAGCGATAAACAGCTTAGACCCGACTGAGGAACCTTGTTTTAATTCATTAAATAGTGTCGTTTTAGACAGTTTAAGTGGAACAAACAGGGAAATTAATAGGGCCCCTAAAGGCATTAAGATATTACTCGCTAATTGATCAGCTGCATCAAAGAAGGTCCGACCGAAGATCTCTACATCTGCCATCACTCCAAATGATAAACAAGCAGGAATGCCGCATATAAATGCTGATAGTCCTATGATCCAGCTTGCTTTTACGCGTTTGGTCGAATCTTTTTTCACTCGTGAGGCAACGATGATTTCTAATAGTGAAAAGGCCGACGTAAGTGCTGCGAATAAAAATAACACAAGAAAAGCGATTAATAAAAATTGCCCAAACAGCATCTGTTCAAAAATCGCTGGAAGGACGACAAAGATTAATTGCGGGCCTTCACTTGGCTCAAGACCAAATGTAAACACTCCAGGAAAAATAATTAACCCGGCTAAAAGAGCAACAAAAATGTTCATAATCCCAATGGAACCTGCTGCTAGCGGCAAGCTCTGCGTTTTTGGCACGTAGGAACTGTACGTAACCATAATCGAGATCCCAAGTGATAAAGCAAATAAAGCCTGACCGAGTGCAAATAAAATCGTCTCTGATGTGATGCTTGATAGATCAGGCAGCAATAAAAATTGTACACCCTCCATCGCTCCATCTAGAGTAAGAGAACGGATGGCGATAACGAGTAGCAGAACAAATAATGCAGGCATCATTAGTTTACTTGCTCGCTCAATTCCTTTTTGAATTCCTTTTGAAACGACAATCACTGTGAATAAAATAAAGAGCAATTGTGCAGCCAATGTCGTATATGGATTGGCAATACTATTTCCTAATTGATCCCCAAGTTGATCGACGCTTAAACCAGATAGTTGTCCTGTTACGGCATTGGCCAAATAGATCAAAATCCAGCCACCAACTACGCTATAAAACGTAAGAATAATGAAGCATGTGATCACACCAATCCAACCTGTTGCTACCCACGTTGATTTTGGAGCCAGCTCTTTATATGTTGAGATCGCATCTTTTCCTGTATGGCGACCGAGGATAAATTCACCTATTAATAGAGGCAAGCCAATTAACAAAGTAAACAAAATAAATAATAAGAAAAAGGCGCCACCACCACTCGTTCCTGCTACATAAGGGAATTTCCAAATCGCTCCTAAACCAATTGCTGTACCTGCAGTCGCATAAATAAATCCTAGCTTCGACGACCATTGTTCGTTTTGCGTTTCCAACCCTTTCAACTCCTACTTCTTTACTTTACTGTTTTAAACTAAAAAATTTTCAACCTACTTATCGTAACAAAGCCATACTGACAGAACAACCGGAAATTTCTTACCATTCTAACTATTATTTATAGAAGAAAGAGCGACTACCATAATTAGTAATCGCTCGTTGTGTCTTCTTATGATTGGTATCTTATTCCTTCCAAAACAATTCATCTAATGTTTTACCTAATGTCTTACAGATGGCAAGGCACAAATTTAACGTGGGGTTGTATTTCCCGGCTTCAATGAGGCCGATTGTTTGTCTAGTAACGCCCACTTTTTTAGCCAGATCCTCCTGTGAGAGGTCATGCTCAATGCGAGCCATTTTTAACTGTCTATTCTTCATCCGATCACTTGCCTTCATTTTCATCTAATTGCTGTTGATTGATTTGATCACTCTTCTTTTTGGCAGCCGTATGAGTTACCCATGTAAATATAATAAAGAACGGAGCGTAGGCTTTCTATAACAAGATGCTCGATCAGGCATATGTCCGCAAAAGGAAAAAATCAAGCTGAGGTGAGCGGACAGCTGGCTTTTTAAGTGAAATAGTAGCAGGGGTATTTATTCGACCAAATTTTTGCCTGATTCGAACAAGGTAGCGAATAATTCAACGAAACTCAGTAATAATTCGACGAAACTTAGCAATAATTCGGCAAGTGGAGTAAGATATTGGAAAAAGTTGAAGGCCACATGATGGGTGGCCTTGTATTAAGTTATGAAATCATTAAAACTGCAATTAGTACATTATTAATGATGAAAAAAAGCGAACAGTGACTGGCCCTGTTCGCTTTAAAGACATATGAGTTCACCTCTATTATGTATAGAAGGACACTTTTTCTAGAGGGAGGAAAACGCCAGTAATAGGCGTCTTCCTGTTCTTTACTGGTTATTACGGTTGTTGTTTTGATGGTTCTTATTTTGTCCAGTCATTTTGGTTACTGCATTTTTTGTTCCGTCAACAGCACTCATTGCAATGTTTTCTGTTGCTTCTAGAGCATTGTGCATGGTTTCAAATGCAGAACCCGCAGTGTTCTTAATGCTTTGAGCAACGCCTTGATTTTGCTGCTGGTTTTGGTTGTTTTGTTGTTGATTTTGTTGTTGATTTTGGTTTTGGTTTTGTTGGTTAGCCATGATGATCTCACCTCCTGCTATCTATAGGATGTGAAATTTGGTGGTTGTTTATCCCACGTAAGTTTTAATGCTGAACGTTCCATCTTTGCATATGTAAAAAAGCAGTCGGAATTAATGTCGAAAATAAAATACAGTAATAACTAGATGGTTCTTTTTTTCCATAATGGACCATTTGAACCAATTTATATTAAAATGTTTTAATATTCTTCTCTCAGTGTAAAGAACAGTAAGCCAAAAAAATACAAGGAGGAGATAAAGATGGAACATGTCAAAACGTTACTCATCAAAGGTGTAGCAACACTGGTCCTCTTGTACGTGGTACTAGGGCTAGGGCTTGGCATGGCGTTTGAATATGTCCTGTTCATTACCCTTGTGTTAAGTATAGGGTCTTATATAGCAGGGGACTTAATCATTTTGCCTAAAACGAATAATAAGATTGCCACCGCATCAGACGGGGGATTGGCTTTTATTGTTATTTGGCTGATGGGTATAGCATATGGTTATTCAATTGGAGCCATGGCCATAACAGCTATTGTTGCCGCTGCTGTTATGGGTGTATTTGAATTTTTCTTCCATTCCTATATTGCCAAGAAAGAAATAGGGAGGAACGGTTCAGGAAGCCCAAAATGGAAGACGGAAATTGAATAGAGCTATTAAGTATCAGAGTAATAAACCTCTGATGCTTTTTTTGTGATGTGATCGTAATAAAAAATACAATTATATAGTGAGAGACAAAGCTCCCTTTTAACGAGAAAAAGCCAAGCAGTCGCTGACACTCCCAACCAAACGGGAAAAGGTTTTAATTATTCCTGTTTGTTTTTTATGGTTAATAACCTATGTTAAAAAACATACATTGGTAGTAACCTAAAATGTTTACATGGGAGGAGGAAATGCTTTGAATAGCTGCTTACTTCATTGCCTTAGAAAAGGAGGATTTATACTCTATGCAAGGCACGGGGAAGCGACTGTTGGAAGAGATTTACCCTATTTAAACTTTCAATACTGTTTAACCCAAAGAAATCTTTCTGAAAAGGGACGTAGGCAGGCTATTTACTATGGAGAAAATCTTCGATACTTACAAATACCGATTAAATACCCTGTTTCCGCAAGTCCTTTTTGTAGAACAAGAGAAACAGCACATTTAGCGTTCGGAAGTTGTAATGTTGAAGTTAATCCTCTTTGGGTTGAGGTATATAGATTGAGTGGAAATTTACCTAGTGGTGATAAAATAAGGATTTTGAATAATCTACATTCATTGTTAGAAAGAATACCAGAAGAGGGAAGAAATCAGGTCATTGTTGCTCACAGTTTTGCAGAAGGAATTGGTTTAGGTCAAATACCAAATATGGGGACAGTTATTTTAAGACCCAAAGGCCAAGGAAACGGTTATGAAGTGGTTAGCCAACTATCTTTAGAAGATTGGAGTACGATTGATAGTTAGAAGAAGGTTCTTTACCAAAATGAAGTGGGATTCCCAGTATGTTTTTTCCAAAGTAACGTCTTTCGGGTAAATCATGTCCAAAATGAAGTTATAAAACCTTTCCTAAGGGTATAGTTCTCTTTACAGATGTTAAATGGATATGTGGAGGTAAGTATATGCGTTTTGGTGGGTTAGGATTAGTCATTTTAGCAGCAATTTTATGGGGCCTTGCCGGAGGACTAGGCGGCTTCTTAATGGATAAAGGTTGGGATCCCCTGGTCATCTCCTTTTACAGGGGAGCAGTGGGGTTTGTATGTATTCTTATTTGGTTCTTGTTCCAGCCGACCCGGTGGAATAAGCCGCTACTATTATGGTCTATTGTTGCAGGTATTGGAGTAGCAGGGAATTTTGTTTTTTACTTTATCAGTATCTCAGAGGGCAGTATTGCCGTAGCAGCAACATTGATGTATACTGCGCCCATTTTTGTTCTCCTTATCTCTTTTATATTCCGTCTTGAACAGGCGTCATTATTTAAATGGCTGGCTATTGCTTTTGTGATGCTTGGAGTGGTATTGCTGACAGAGGTTTACAGCATTGGCTCTGATGGCATCACGATACTTGGGCTTGTTACAGGCTTAGGTGCGGGATTATCGTATGCATTGTTCATTTTTGGTTTTAAATATGCATCCCGCCATGGGCAGCCGCAGGGCATTTTAACGATTGCATTCCTAGCCTTTACGATCATAACGCTGCTTTTCATTGACCACGGTGAAGCCGTTTCCGTTTTTAACTCACCTGACTTATTCTGGATGATCCTTTTAGGCATTTTCGGAGCAGGCTTGTCATTCTTCTTGTATGTAGTTGGTTTAAAACGAACATCACCGACTTCAGCTTCGATCGTTGCCATGGTGGAACCGGTCACTGCGTCCCTTTTTGGATTTATGATTCTAAGTGAACTGCTTACAATGACCCAGCTTGGAGGTATGGGGATCATCTTGGTGACAGTGACCATCTTAAGTGTGAAGCAGAGTTGAAAAAAGCACCTCTAGGTTTCATTAAAAATATAATACAAAAGACGGCCAACCAAATGGTTTGGCTGTCTTTTTTTTTCAGTAGATAGATAGTAGAAGCGAAGGGGCAAAGGATGAACGTGGCCAGTTGATTCTACTTCAATCCTACAAACATTCCATGGTCCTCTTGCCAATGGGCTGGTTGGTACTAGAGTTATTGCACTGCTTTGTAACCACGTACATACAAGTTTTTTATATCAAATGTTGAAAAGCCCCTCTTTTTCAAGAGGGGCTTTTCAATCGTTAGGATATAAAACAAGAGAGGAATGATGGTAGTTAGATAGGAGCAATTTGCCTCCTGGTTGGTGCCAACAAAACACTACTACCTATCATTCTTAGGCGACGATTATACTTCTACTGCAACGATATCGTCACAACAGATTTTGATAATCTTTACTCTATCTTTTCTATCACAGCGCTTGTGAGGATGGTGGTTATGATCATGACATTCAGCTCTTGCTAGAAAAACTAAATCGCCACGAGTATCAACAAACTCACCCAATACAAACCCGCCGCCTTTTAGAAACACCTTTACTTCATCACCGCGTGAGACATCTTTAAAAAAGGTATCGCAATTGCACCCCTTTTTATCTCCTCCATAACCATAAGAATCCGAATATCGACAATAGTTATTGTTCCACATTGTTTTTTCCTCCTTTTATTTGAAAGTCACTTACAAGATTACTATATGTAAAAAGAGAAACTCTGCTTGGGTACATGCCATTCATTCATAGAATCCCTCGTGATTTCCACTGCTGCCCTTCTAAGCCATGGTAGCTGACTTTATTTTGAGGAAATTAGTAAAATGGTTTCATAAAGGCTCTACTAAAATTTCAATTCCACCCATATCTTCAAAACGACCCCCTCCACATCCATCAAAATCTTATTTTGCTCTAGGACAAAATGAGATTTTGATCTGCTTGCACCCCTTCATTTTGTCTTTTTGCCAAGATGTCCTTTCTCTCACTGTGCGGTACGCTATGCCTATCAAATGAGAGGAGGCAAGCGACATGAAGGCGCATTTCTACACAGAAGAGGCGTTTCAAAAAGCCGTACAGATGCATCTAGCATTTTCTTATGAACAATTCACAAAGGGCGAGCGCATCGCACTGGATCAATTGATTCGCTCAAGCAGCAAAAATCATGGTGTATCGGATGCGCTAATTTGTAAAATGGTGCAAGCCACGCATAACCGAAAAGGAGGGATTTCCAGATCGACCTTTGAACGGATGCTAAGGAAAGCTCAGAAGCTAGCCATCATTGAGATCCATCACACGATTCGTAAAGAAGGTGGCAATGGTCATAGCATCTATCGCTTCCAACCGTTCGATAGGCATTGAGTGAAGCCGTCCCGACAATCTAGAAAAGCAAAATATTTACGATTGAATTTCCAATTATTAGGTAAAAGTTCTGCTATCGTCTATGGTGGATCCTTTCTCTCAAACAGATAATGGTCAAAAAAGGAGCCACTCTGTTGAAAGAACCAGGAAAAGACCCACTAGATATTGCTATTGGCATCACCATTCGAACAAAAAGAAATCGGCTTGGGCTGACGATTGAACAGCTTGCTGGTTACTCTGATACTGAAGTATCCTACATCAGTGAAATTGAGAACGGTAAACGAAACATTTCCACTCAAAAGCTGATGAACCTAGCTGCAGGTCTAAATCTAGATGATCCTACCATCCTCTTAAAAGAGGCAGTTAAAGATGTGTATCCTAGTATCAGAGAAAAATTAGACGAAAATCGAGAATAGATCACCTCATCTATTCTCCCGACCCATCCCTTCTGCTGTATCGACTTCGTACCAACAGCTCATCATCCCACTATTATATCCACAAAGGAGCGTGCCTCATTGAACCCTACGATTCTCTCGCATTATGATATTAACCGCCATACGATTGCGATTCAGCCAGCACTTCATACCGATTATGACACGATTGTCTTAGAAGGCGATGAGACCTTATTCATCAAAGAGTCTAGCATGTCGATGATTAAACGAGCATGCATTGAAGGAGGCTCCACCTATAATGGAAGAAGGATTGCGATAAGCGAGATCACTCGTGCCCAAAAGAAAGTTCCGATTCCCATTGATCCGATTAACCATATCTATACCTTTCCCACTCACTCGCCAGAAAGACTTGAATGCTCCTGGATGTTTTATCACCATATCCGTTCGTTTACCCCAGATCCAAATTCATCTACGCATACACTCATTACCTTTCGAAACGCCACGCAACTGAAGATTTCTATTTCATACCCGGCCTTTGAGCGCCAAATTCAACGCACGTCTTACTGCATCTTAAAACTAACTCACCGTTCGCACCAACCAGACTCCCTACTCCCACAACTACCACACTAAATTCCAACCAACCAATCTAGGAGGATTTCGATGAATTACGAACAACAACTGAATGCATTTTATGATCAATTAGAAACCAAGCCGCTTAGCCCAGCTGGAATTGCCGTTTGGCATGCGTTGATGCAGGTGTACAAAAAAGCAGGGTGGAAGAATCCCTTTACAGTGGCTGTAACAGTCGTGACATTAAAAGCGGGTATTACCGAACGCCATTTTTTCTTAGTGAGAAAAGAGCTGGTGGAAAAAGGCTATCTCACCTATGAAAGTAGGAAAGGAAGGCAGGCCGCGATTTATTGTTTAACTCCGTTGACTGAACCTCATTCACACAAAACAGCAGTCAACCGTTACTACAACGCAGACAAGGCTACAGTCAATTCTACGTACAACTCTACAGACAACCGTTCCCTATTAGTTAAAGAACTTAATAAAGAAATAAATAAAGATATAAATAAACACAATAACCCATTTCGTTTTTATGAGGAAAATGGATTCGGTATGCTTTCACCGTTTATCTCCGAATCGATCAATGCCTGGATCATCGACCATACCTTTAGAGAGCCAGAAGCAGTGATCATTGAAGCGATGAAAATTTCTTTAATGCAAAATGTGAGAACGTGGAGCTACGTGATGAAGATCCTCCAAGACTGGAGTTCAAAAGGCATTCAAACCCTAGCCGACGTGAAAGCAGAGCAAGAGAGAAGAAAACAAAAAGTAGCAGCCTACCACATGAAGAAAAAAGGAGAACAAGCCCATGAAAACGCTAAGCGCGCATCTACCACCGACTATTCAAGCTATGATTTCGGATTCTAATATAGTTAAGATCTCTAATTGCCAAGGATGCCATGAGAAAATTACCGTCCGTCGTGTGATCATTCCATTTGGACCTGAGAAGGGGAGTGAACAAGAATTAACCTATGGCTGCCGCTGTGAAGATATAAGAATTGCAAATGATGTAATCAAAAGAAGGAAAGTGCTTGAACGAAAGCGAATCTATAATCTATTCGACCGCGAAAGTCTGATGAACCCCGATCTCTTTGAAGCAAGCTTTGAGACCTATACGCCAAGTACTGAAAGCCAAAAGACGGCGATGGATGCGACAAAGCACTATAGCGAAACCTTTACAAAAGACAAGCCTCGAAATCTACTTCTTACTGGCACATACGGTATTGGTAAATCCCACTTAGCTGCGGCTACCCTCAAACCATTGATTGATGAGGGCTACACTTCCATTTTCATTTCTGTTCCCAAACTCCTAACCAAACTAAAAGCAACCTACAATAAAAACAGTGAATTCTCAGAGGATAGCTACTTACAGCTCCTAGAAGAAGCCGATTGTCTTGTGCTCGATGATCTCGGAGCCGAGCAAGGCAGTGAGAAGGCTGGCAGCTGGTCAATCTCGAAGCTCTTTGAAATCGTTGAGGGCCGAATTGGCAAGCATACGATTTACACGACCAATTTAGGGGGGGAAGCTCTACAAGAGAAAGTTGGGGCACGAAACTTCTCGCGGATGATGCAGCATACGAAAGTCATCACGATGACTGGTCCAGACCACCGCCTAAGCCAGTTCACCCAAGGAAGAGGAAGTGATGAAGATGAGTAAAACGAAAATCATGATTGACCCAGGACACGGCGGGAGAGACCCAGGGGCGGTGGCGAATGGATTGGTCGAAAAAGAACTCGCCTTAACAATTGCCCGCAACTTGCGAACAGCTTTACTGAATCATCATGACGTCGAAGTAAGACTCACCAGAGATCGGGATATCTTCCTCACCCTCGAAGAACGGGCCCGACTCGCAAACACGTGGGGCGCAGATTGCTTCGTCTCGATTCACATCAACGCAGGAGGAGGGACTGGGTTTGAAACCTTTATTCATCCAAACGCTGGCAAGGCCACACAGGACATTCAAAACATCCTCCATCCACAAATTAAAAACCAATTAGCATGCATGGATCGAGGACAAAAGAAAGCCAACTTTGCCGTCCTCCGTCTCACCAAGATGCCAGCGATCCTAACCGAGAACCTCTTCCTAGACCACACCCAAGATGCGAAACAACTAAAAGACACCAACGTCATTCATGCCATCACCCAAGGACATCTCATCGGCCTACAAAAAGCCCTACACTTACCAGCTCTTAAGCCCAACACAACATCAACCACAGAAACCAACACCAAACCCAACACAGAAACACCCACCTACCGCCTACGAATTGATGGCAAGCAGGTCGGAGCCTACCAACAACAAGACAACCTCATCGAGCAAATTCAACAGCACTTACATGCAGCCAAAAAAATCGAATTAGAACGAATCTTGAAAGGATGAACTAAAAATGAAACCACAAAAGGAACACTCAGTCCGTGCCTACGAGCTACTATACGACCTTGAACACACCCTGAAAAAAATCATCAACCTAACCCTGCCACTGCAAATCAAGCAAGACCCAACGTACTCGAACCTAGTTAACATCATCATCCTAAACAATCTCATCCCACTCAACCAAGACCAGATCCGCCACTTCACACATACCAAAATAACCCGAAACCATATCTGCCACATGCGCCCAATCTTCATCGAAGACATCGATAACCTCAGAAAAGTCTACAGCCTAGCCGAAAATGTTCTGATGAGACTAGAGCAAAAAGACGAAATGCGAAAGGCGAGCAGACAGAAGCTCTATCGGAATAAGGTAGATAATACGAGGAGGTTTGGATCGTAAGGAGAAATGACATAATAACCCGCAGGATCCTTTGAGAGAGGGTCCTGTGTTTTTATATAAGACAACAACTCATCTCTACTAACATCCTCATATATTCCTATTTTATCCAGATATCGAATGTACTAAGATAATAGGTAAAGTATTCCTTCTTGGCTTAATAGAGGTGATGTATGAAAACATTAGACGTGTCTAGCTTACATAATGGAATAGATGAAATGAAAACAAAGATAGAACAGCTTAAACACATTGAAACGGCCGTAATGGGTATTGTCCGTTTAAGTGACTCCTTAAAAGGAGAGGGAGGGAAGGCCATTCGTCGTTTCTATCAAGAATGCCACCTCCCGTTTATCCAATACTTAACCGGGACGCTCGCACAATACGAACAGCTGCTTATGCAAATGAAGTCCTCTTTGCAAGCACTTGAACCAGCATCAAATGGAAGAATTCAAGGAAGCTTCCTTGAACAAGATGTCGAAAACGGCTTACAGCAGGTTGAGCTCGTTACAACCGCACTCACCACGCAAACAAATGCGACGATGCAAAAGGTACAAGACATCGTCTACCTCAAACCGCTGCAAGACGATGAAGTCAGGCAATATGTACAAAAAGCCAAGCAAGAAAAAGATCAAACGATTGAGCAGCTGCATCAGTTTGATTATGAGCAGTCGCATGTGTTAGAACCATTAGAGTTGGATATTGAGCTTATGATGAGCTACATAAACGATATAACAGTAATGTTTCAAGGGAGTAAGAATTCAATTTCTGCTTTCACTCTTACTCAACTCTCTAATCAATCAACGCACATCCTATTAACTTCTAAGCTTACACAAAAAAAGAACGAGAACCTGCTATTTGGCTCCTATAGCTTTCCGAATAACGCCTTACCTTTATATGTGGATTGGCACCAAGTAATACAATTTAACGATTGGACCAATCCATCTTGTAAAAGATTAAATAACTTCCGAGCAGAAAGTGAGGAAGAAACAAAAAATCCTATTGCAAAGTCTAGAGATAGTTTTAAAGAGATAGGTTCTATGGCTTGGGGCGGAATGAAAGATAGAAGCGAAAAGAAGTGGGATTCCTTTACTGATTTTGGGAATTATTTGTCATTAGGGTTAGTTGATGGTGTCTGGAGTGGGTATCAAGATCGCTATAATGATATGAAAGATAACCCATCTATGTCCTCTGTCTTAAATTGGACCTCTTCTGGAGTAACAGGTATGGCAGAGCAATCAGTGAATCCAAATGATGCTTACTCAGCAGAACACTGGCTTAATAGCATAGGACTTGCATCTTTATTAGGTGGAGGAGTTCTGGGAAACGGGTTAAGAAATTCACCAACTACGCCTCCAGTCCAAAAAGTAAGTTCATCGAGGAAAGAGGTAAAAACTAATAGTATTAATCAGACTAAGACAAGTGAAAGTATTCAGAAAGTCATTACTCAAAACGGTCATACGGTTGATGAATTTTTGCAGTTACTGCATCCAGAT
The DNA here is from genome assembly GCF_040939795.1 of Alkalihalophilus sp. As8PL. Classification (GTDB taxonomy): domain Bacteria; phylum Bacillota; class Bacilli; order Bacillales; family Bacillaceae_D; genus Alkalihalophilus; species Alkalihalophilus lindianensis. The sequence goes on along the minus strand of NZ_CP162551.1, from coordinate 918,444 downwards.
AGAGTCTTAACAAGTTCTGAAAGAAGAATAGTAGATTCTGTTAGAGAGCAGATAGGCATACCGTCTAAAAATACTCCAATGGCTAAAGTAATCCCACAACGTGATATTTATAATTATCTTTATAATCCAAATTATAGTGGAGTAAGGGGGTTTACTGCTGTCAAAGAACATTCAGTAAATATAAAGACTCTCAAAGATAATTATGAAGGAGCAAGACTAGATTACAATAATACAAAATTTAAAACGACAAGAGGGGTGGATGGCATTTCAGAGTCAACTGGCTCACCAGACAGGTTTTATGGAGTAATTGAGTATAAATTAATGGAACCAGAGGGTGTATCCATACCTCGAAATACTCCCACTCCAGATTCTTACCCATATACAGGAAGAGGTTTTACTGGAAGTAGAAATTTAGTACTCCCAGAATACTACCAATCCAACAGGCAATTTATTAATGGGGATATTTTAAGTGTGAGAGATGCTAAAACAGGAGATGTTTTCCTGAATTTTAAATATAACGAAATAACTCAAAACTGGAAGGGGAATTAAAGATTATGAAAAAAATTGCTGTCTATCAAGGGGAACATTTCCCTCTAGTTATGAATGATAACGAGTATTTCCTTAAAAGCCGCGTAAAGGTAGAAGGTTTTAGAGAGTATGTAGATGAAGACGGAGAGGTCTACCCAAATATATTTATCAAACATATTTCTTTAGAGGAAATGGATAACGCATATACAGTTAAACACTTTGTCTATTATCAAAATAAATGGTTTGAAGTATATTCACCGATAACCAAAAGACAAGTAGATCAAAATACTTTCTTACTTTTCAGTTCAGATTATGAAGATGTTGAGAAGCATGACTTTAAGAAACAAGAGCAATTTGTCTTCGTTAAGGAAATTAAAATGGCAGAAATAGAGCGTCTAAAGGAGATCCAAACACCAATTCTTACTTTCAAAGAACAAGAGGAAACAGTAAAAATTATAGAGCAGTCAGATGTGAAGGAATATCTAATGGGCATATTAGATTGAGGGATGGATTATTGGTAAGCAAGGTATAAGTAAGCGGACATGAGGTGAAGAAATGCCATAAGAAAACGCAGGAGCCTTTGGAGAGGGTCTTGCGTTTTTTATACGGGTAGTGCCAGGTACTATTTATATGATATTAAATAGGATGAACCGTACATAAATAAATGAGGTTTAAAATCTTTGAAATTGGGAGAGTCATCATTATATGGTTCTCTGGCTTCATTACCAATCTTTTGTTGGCTTTTTTTAAATATGGATAAAAGTAATTGAAGTACATTTAATTATATTTAAAGAGTCTATAATGATATTATATAAGTGGGTAATTTTCCCTTTACCATTACGTCTAAATTAGATTCACCTATTAAAATAAAAATCTATTTTGAATACTTGTGAGTTTTATAGTGCAATATGAATTAGGTATGAAAAATGGAGGTGGAGTTATGAATAGCAAAGAGGTTTTAGACAAAAGGTTGCAACAAATTACAGATACGATGGACTCTGTTGAAGAATTAATTAATGAGTTAGATTTTGTTATTCCAAAAATAGCGAAAGATTTAGTGATTAACGCTTTAAAATCCGATGAAATTACAAGTATTATGGAAGGGATTAAAGAAAGAAGACCACCTAGATTAGTTATAATGGGGCGCACAGGTGTAGGAAAAAGCAGCCTTATTAATGCCATATTTGGTTCATATCTAGCGGAAACTAGTGCTATAGAGGTTGGTACTAAAGATTCTCAAGTATTTCAATATAAAAAGAATGGTGAAGTAATATTTGAAATTATTGATACTAGAGGAATCAAAGAAAATTTAAAGGCATTATCAAGTACTGCTGAAGAAGATTTAAAAAATGTAATTGAAGAATTTGATCCAGATGCCTTTTTATTATTAACCAATGGAGCTGATAGATCTACTTTAAAAGAAGATGCTATGTATCTTAAAGAAGTCTATAGTAGTCTAGATATAACTGTCCCTTTAATGACAGTTATTACTCGAATAGATGATATAGAGCCATCGAGAATTAAGGAACCAACACGATATACTCAAAAGAAAAAAGATAACATTATGATAAAAGAGCAACAGGTTAGTCAAGTATTAGAAGAAGTAGGATTATCAGATACTTTTATAGTTCCAGTTTCTTCATATGTTGAATGGAATCACGAAGACCCAGAATCTTTGTCTCCAGAAGAACGGGCGGAACTAGTGATTGAGTTTGATGGAAGATACAATATTGATAAGCTAGTTCATTTTTTAGAAGAAAATATTGACTTTCGTGCCGCAGTATATTTAATGTTGAACAACAAGCTTGATATAGCCATTAAGAAAATCGCTAACAAGTTTGTCAAAGTCTTTTCCACAGCTAGTGCAGGTGTGGCAATTACTCCGATACCAGCAAGTGATATTGTAGTTCTAATACCTATACAGATAGTTGAAGTTACTCTTATAGCTTATCTAAGTGGCCAAAAGATAGATAGTAAGATGGCGAGAGAATTTATTCTTTCGTTAGGAGGAGTAGCGTTGTTTGGATTAGGATTGAGATTTGTAGCTCAGCAAGGCGCGAAATTTTTAAATGTATTAATCCCAGGTTCGGGATCTGCTATCAGTAGTACAATAGCTTATTCGGGAACTTATGCAGTAGGTAAAGCAGCAATAGCTTACTATATAGATGGAAAAACAAAAGAACAAGCAAAGAAAGAAATGGAAGAAGCGAAAAAAGTAGAACAGTGGCAATAGAAGGACAAATTCAATACTAAATGGAATATCGAATAGACGAAATGACAGTTTACCATTCTGTCGAACAAGAGAGTGCCTTTATTATTATGACTGGTTCCACAGTCAATCTTTACAATAATCAGAGAGAAGATAACCAGATTACATTAGAACTGTTCTTTCAGCAAGAAGGGGATTGGTGGAAAGTCACAGATTTCGATCAGTTATACGCAGGAAATTTATAGTTGAAGTAATTTATTCACGAGAAAGGAAGAAATGGCAAAACAGCAGTGCTCCTTTTGCTGTAATGATCAGAGAACTCGAAGAAACGAAGTACAAAGGTTTTTCGTTATTTGAGCGTCTCTATATATTGTGGAAAGAAAGAAACTAAATAAAATGGTTCTTGAAATTAATTTACCTTCAAGGGACAATAAAAGATAAAGATTTATGAATATTTATAATTATTTCTACTTAATTTGTTGCGAAGGGTGTTTTAAGTGGATCCTATCATTAAACGTAGATTTGCTAAGTCGTACTACCTGTCATAGGATTAATTTTCTTGAGTTTCAATAGTGAGCTACTCATTCCTAAGGGATACGAATTAGCTATTGATGGTTATGTTATCTCAAGGACGATGGTTCTTATTTTCACTTTATATTTGATAACTAAATTAGGGTATTGGATGTGGGAAAGAAATGAAAAACACTAGTTGTTTAATAACTAGTGCCCTTTAAGGATACTTAAGTACCTGCATAGTGAGACATGTCAAAAGCCAGTGCTCGGTTCATACCAAGCACTGGCTTTTCTATGTAATATACTAGTAAATTAAAGGAGTGGGTCATACCACCTGCGTCGGTGTAAAAGCGGATAATTAATATCATAGAGTTAATTTACTAATTGATAAATAGGAATCTATTGGGTTTTTGCTCAGTTAAAGATTAAGTTACTTATGCCTAGGAGGCATGTTATGGAAAATAACACTAATTATTTTGAGATTTGTGGAGATAGAGGGAGTGGTGATTATCAAATAACCGAATACATTAATGGGGAAGCTAGACTGTTATATACCGTTCATGGAATGAAACAAGGAGGATTAAAAGAAGCTAGGCAATTAATTGGAAGATATCTGACAAAAAATCATCAACCTAATAATAATCAAAAATACCTTCATATTACTAAGAAGCCAGGCAGAGTAAATAACCCGAGTCATCAATGGGTAATAGAGGAATATCTTAACGGCGTACCTTTATCGAAATAGGGTGTTGCATGTTAAAAAAGAATAGAATAATTTAAAAAGCCAGTGCCAGGTAATTTACCTGCGCACTGGCTCTTAGATGTTTTTTAATTCCCCACACCAAACACTCTATTCGTAAACGAAAGGTCATGAGTGGTGATACCATCTGTGTCGATTTGCCAGCGGTCGATTAAGAAACGCAATAGCTCTTGTTCTCTTTGATTGATTAATTCAGGGGTCCAATCTTTAAAGCGAGTTAATTCGATTTCACTATATGATCCGTTGTAATAGCCCTTATTACTGTTGCTAGGGTTCTTTTTCTCTAGGAAGCTTGCATTTTTCAATGAAGAATTCTTACTTTGAGAAATAGCTACTAGATTTCCTAAAGAGTGTAGAAACACCATTTTTTCATCAACTTCAAATGAATCAAAATAGCTTTGCCAATAGACGTCAGTACCAGTGGCAGGATAGATGTGCTCTATACTATCTGAGTTCTTCTCATATCGATCCCAGTCAATCTTATCGACGCTACTCCCAGACTTTTCTCGTAAATGAATTTCATATTCGAAAAGGAAGTAGCGTAACCCTCTCCAACCGTAATAACCATTTTTCTTCTTCTTATAATTATCTGAGATTTGCTTTTTGAAGCTTTCAATATCTGTATAATCCCATGTCCAGTTGTTTATATCGTTAACGACTGAATAAAGATCTGTTTCCTTTTTATAAAGGCTAGAAGCTGTTCGATAAAAATGACTGTCCCCTGTATTGGAGTTACGAGAAGACACTCTAAATAAGATAAAGACATACCGTTCAACAGCTTTCAATAGCTTCACAATACTTTGATCGTGATCACTTGTAAGAAGAGAGGCCATAATTAATGGGGCAAATGCTCCGAGACTAAGTCTCTTTAGTTTGTGCATCCAAGCTCTAATTTCTTCATGCTCAAACTTCTGCGGATGATGAATGAGATACCAAACTTTAATGCTTTCTTGTAAGCTGCGGATATAACTCTGAATGTCAGTAAGTTGTACGTTTTTCTTCAGGACTCTATTGGCTGTGAATTGCTCATTTAATAAGTAATCCGCATAGACGTTCGACTTATCTCTTGAGTAGGTGTAATACATAATCCAGTGGTTCTTTAAGAAGACATCGTCATCAAGTGGTTTATCTTGGTTCTTACCCAAGTATTCATAAATCGTCTTCCAGCTTTCATTTATTTCTTTACGAAGGATGGACTTGGACTCCTCATCCTCGTGTAATAAAGTAGATAAGTAGATTAATCGATTTTTGAGCAATTCCAGATTGGTAAGGGGTTTCCCTCTGTTGTTCATCGTCTCAAACGCAATATATACATCAAGATCATTGTCTATTTCAAATACATTGAACTTTAACTGTTGAGTGACTTTCTTAAATAGGACTTCCTTTTGAGAAAGGTCAAGAGGGTCAATTCTCGCTTTGAAAAACTTCTTCGCTTCTATAAGGTTCCTCGTATATGAGGTCTCAACGCCTTGACTAGAGGAAGAATAGTCCTTGAATATCTCGGTCTTTAAGAACTCATAACTTGGATTGTCTTTTTCATAACCAAAGATGTAAGCCTTTTTGATTCCGTTTGCAGCTTGCTGGCATATGTACATATTACGAATGTCTTCTTTTGAGTTGAAGTTAAGCAATTCATCTTCAGCAAGGGTATCCATCAATGCTTGCAACAAGATGATTGAAGTCGTAAGCCGTTGCTGACCATCGACAATAAAATAGGGCTTAGACCCTCTGCTAATAATCCATCTTTCCTCTTCCCATTTAGAGTAAATATCAGCACTCACTAATTCAAGCGTCAAGACACCTGTATAATGGACTTTATCTATTTGAAGGTTCGATAAATCCTCCCAAAAAGCAAGCAAGTGTTGCTCCTCCCATGCATAACCCCGTTGATAGTCCGGAATCCGAAAAAGACGATGCTGGAATAATTCCATTAATGATTTCAATTGATTATCAGCCATTAGCGACCTCCATTGATTTTTAGGAGAATTATACCATGGTGAGAGTGGGATAACTTACTGAATTTCCTTAGATAAATGAAAAAAGTGAACAATGTCAGGCATTGTTCACTTTGAAATAATAGTTTCAGATAGAAAATATTAATCTTTTATCTCCCACATCTCAGCTTCTATTAGTTTCTTCTTTAACTCATGGAATGCTTTGGGTTTATCATCACGCTTAATATGGATCAAGTCACCTCCGATGTTCATCATAATATTATTTTCATTTCGCTTAAATGCTCGTAGGTTCTTGGCAATCGTTAATGTCTTCTTAGCCTTAGACTTTTCCATTTTGTTAGACCATTCCCTTCATTTCTATTTATGGGAATTATATCATATAAGCGCATCTTAAGTAGGGGAGTTGTTTAGGTCGAATTTATCATGGTAATATAAAGCTATGAAAAAATTGGAATTAAAGAACTAGGTGTTATGTTAGTAGTCAATGTGTGAGGAATATATCAGCTTTAAATGTATAAAGAAGAATACCATTTCATATTTAGAGAGGTGACTTATGGCGATTCCTGATTATCAGGCATTTATGTATCCGTTGCTTCAATTATTAGGAGATGAAAAGGAACACACCCTACAAGAAGCATATGGATATCTTGCAGAACACTTTAAATTAACTAATGAAGATAAGGAAGAAATGTTGCCAAGCGGTAAACAATTGGTTTATCACAATCGAATTGGCTGGGCACGTACATACCTTAAAAAAGCCAAACTATTGCATACAGTGAGGCGAGCTACCTTTGTTATTACTAGCCGTGGTAGAGAAGTGTTGAAAGATCCTACAGTTACTAACTTAACTAAGGTATACCTAGAAAGATATAAAGAATTTCAAGAGTTTAACAAAACAAACACGAAAGTGCCCTCCCCTTTGAATCCACCCTCTAAGGATGAAAAATTAACACCACAAGAACAATTAGATCAGAGTTATAAAATTATTGAACAACAGATAGAGGATGAAATACTAGACAGAGTTAAAAGTTGTTCTCCCGAATTTTTTGAGCGTTTAGTTGTCGAACTTATAGTATCTATGGGATATGGAGGGTCCATTCAAGATGCTGGAAAGGCAATTGGGCGGAGTGGCGATGAAGGAATTGACGGTATAATTAAGGAAGATGTATTGGGATTAGACATGATCTATATTCAAGCTAAACGATGGGAAGGTGTGGTAGGACGTCCAGAAATACAGAAATTTGCTGGCAGTCTGGAGGGGCAGCGTGCTAGGAAGGGCGTATTTATCACAACCTCAGATTTCACTGATGGAGCAAAAGAATACGTTAATCGTATTGAAAAGAAAATTATTCTACTAAATGGTCCTGATTTAGCAAACTATATGTTTAAATATGACATTGGAGTTACTAAAGTAACCAACTATGTAGTTAAGAAGGTAGACTTGGATTATTTTGAGGATTGAATGAAACTTAAAGTAGAAGTCAACATACTCCAATGATTAACCACGTTCATCATTATTTCAAGAAACGTTATTAAATTTTAAAGGCAAAGTCTCTAAATATATTACAAAGATGGCTACACGTATTAGCGTAGCCATCTTTGTAATTAAAAGTTAGAATAAATACAGCTCAGTCAAAATTAAATCTTACCTAAATCATATTCACCCAATTCTCCCCCTTAAACGGTATTAACTGATGGTTCAGCACACCTTCCACTAGTTTAACCATCTCATAAGTTGCTTTGTAATCAACTACTTCCAATTCGCTATGCTCATTCCAATACCCAGCAGATAAATTCACAGAGGGGATTCCAAAACTCGCAAAAACTTTCGCATCACTTAATCCACCGGGCGTCATCTTCCAGTCATTCATGCCTGCTAACCTTCCTGCTTCTTCAAATAGTTCGCCGTACCCAACAGAACAAAATGAAACGCCGCCGTTTGATGCGACGATATCACGTTTTCCTCTACGGTCGACAACTATGGCTCCGTCAACATCTTCAATAAACTCAGGGTCGATTGCTCTTGAGCCGACACAACCAATTTCCTCTTTTACTGTTAGAGCAACTTTTACCGTGCCATTAAAGTTCGTTTTGGTAATGCGTGAGAGGGTCTCTAAAATCACAGCGATTCCTGCGCGGTCATCAGCCCCTAAAATGCCTTTTGAGCTAGTGAGTGTCGTTCCCTCTTCTAAGATAGTGCGACCTGATTCAAATTCCTCCACAGTATCCATATGAGCAGATAGTAAAACCGTCGGGCCATCTCCACAATAAAGATAAGCAAGAAGGTTTCCAGCACGATCCATATACGTATAGTCCGTCAGGGATTTCAATTTTTTACGCAAGTAGTTTCTAAATCTTCTTTCGTTTCCACTAGCCCCGGAGATAGACAATAAATCAATCATCTTAGACTTAAAAAATCCAGCTTCTAAATCAATGATGTTCTTAGGGTCTTTTACAAGGGTAAAAAGACGTTCTGCAATATCAAGCAGCTTATGGACCTTGCCAGGGTTGTAGTAAAAGCCCGCTCTTTTACCTTCTATTCTTACTTTTACGTCTGGTAAGGTACAAGCTTTTAAGATTCGTATTTGTGTATTTGTTAAATGGTTCTTGAAGTATACATGTGCAGGTCGGCTATTATGACCATCACAGCAACTGATTGTATGGACACCTAAGACATTCAACCAACGGACAATCCCACGAATATAGGGGTCTAATTCTGCAAGAGGCAACTCCTGTTTTGTTGGATCAATGAGCATTTCTCGACCTATTCTTTCTACATTTTGAGATGCCTGTTCAAGTGCTTCTGACCAAATGTCTTCTGCAATATCGTGTGACAACCTAAGATCGTTAGCTAGATGAACAAGCATTTCTTGCAAGAAGGTACCAATCTTACTTTTCTCACCAGTTAATCCCTCGTTTAGTTCCGATTGTAAAAAAACATGACGTGCAAACAATGTTTCCTTCTTCATACTTACCATCTCCTTTTGTTTTGTTGAGATAAGTGTAGCAAGAACCTTGTGACAGCTCTGTCACAACGAAAGGAGGGGATATGTGTAGTGAAATAGAATTAGTCTTTATTATTGATGCAACTTTTAGATAAGTAGAGCAGAAGATGCCAAGATACTCAGAATATACATTAGAAGAATTGCTAGAATTAGAAGATGAATGGTGGGCCAGAGAGGATGAGACAGATAGAAGATGGGTCAGCGAAGGAGTCAGCCTTTTTACAAATTTGTCGTCCAAGGATAGAGACAACATTGGTTACAAAGAAGTAAAAGCATATCTCTTAATTCTGCAAGGTGAGTCCTTGAAAATAAAAGATCGTTCCTATGAGAGAGCGATCAAAGCATTTCAGCAGGTCGGTAGGTTAGAACCTGAAAATGCACGTGCTCACTATAGACTTGGTTTCCTATACTTTTATGAAGAGGAATGAACAAAGTCACTAGATACCTTTTACCTTGCTGCTCATTCAAATCCTACTCAAACAAGAAAGAAGTTAACTTCAGAACAAAAAGTAAAGGCGCATTACTACATACTTAAAAATAGTAAAATCATTGCTCAAGCATCTCTGGATCATATTGATGATATGCCGTATAAAGAATTAGAAAAAAACGAGGAACTGAAGCTGTTGTTAAGTGAAATAAGAGAAGGCATGGAACCACAGGAAGAAATAAAGCCATACCAAATGATTTTAAATGGAAAAGAGTACAGTGACATTTCAGAAGAAGAATACGATATCCATTCAGACATCGATCAACCTATTTTTATATTTAATCAGATCAGTCTGAACGATACAGAAGTTTCATATAAGGGAAGAAGTACATCAATACCACTTAGAAACGCCGCTATCCTAGAGTACTTAATGAAAAATCCTAATGAAGTAACTAGACAAGACATTATTTTTCCAGACTCTCACAACAGTCCAGAAATCCAGAAGCAGCCATAAAAAAGTTATATCTAGGCTTCGTGCAAAATTAGCAGAATTAATCCCTGACATTGAGTTTATTAGAACAATAGAGGGAGGATACCGCTGGAGTTGGGGAGGTGAGTATCGGATGTTTAAGCATTTTAGATGTGTCGGAGTGGAGTTTATGTTGGATTAAGATTGCAGTAAATAAAGAGCAGTTTACACTTTAATTAAAAGGAGTTTGTTATCACTGTTATTTGTTATAAGGACCTACTAAAATGTGTCTAGCCATTATGAGCTTAAATATCGCGATGTTTTTCTATATCTAAATCAAATTACAATAATATTGAAATGATGTAACTAAAAATAGCTAGAGTCTATTGAGTGAAATATTATATCCTTCCGAATAAATCAACTTATATAGAGTGGGTTCGACCCCCACCACCGGTACCATCTACATAATTTACATTAATTTTAATAATTCATTATTAGCTCGTAAGCCTTCATACATAAGGGTTTACGAGCTTTTTGTATTAATTGAGTTTGCGATAGAAAACGATTGAATTTGAACTGGTTTTACACATATTTTACACAAGAACTTCTATACTAATTCCTTATCTATTGGAGAACCCAATATATGACCAAGAGGAGCTTCAATGTATAATTTCTTGAACTAAGGATATGTATCCACGATACTACCAAGTTGTTTAAAAGGGGAATGATATTCCACTTATTTTTTATGGGAAAACAAGCAACACTTACCTGTCTTGACTATTCCTTTAAAAGAATATCGAATGGTTCAATGACTAATTTAATGTCCTCAGGTGTCAGATTGGTTTCCTCAAGAATAGTTTCCTTCAAAAAGCATAAAAAGCCTTCTTCATAGGATTTTAGGAATACTCTTGCAATTTCGTTACCTTCTTTATCATAATAGGCAACCGAATCTTTAGCTTGAATGTCACGAATGCCAAACAGTGGATAGTAAACTAACTCTCCATCAAACTCAAATGGCTTCAGTGTTTTTATGAAGCAGGTAAAGCAGGAGTAGACCTTGGCTTGGTTTTTTGAACCTACAAAAGCTTCTGAAGTATTAGTGTGACAAAAATGACAAATATACATTATTCATTCATCCTTTCAACTGTTAGAGTTGTAATCATGTTATTTCTTAGGTATTTGAAATGATTATGGGATAGACTCAAAAGCATCCTTTCTTATTGGTGTAGAACTAAGTTAGAAAAAAGTAATAAGTGAATATACAACATATCAAGAGAAAGTATGAGGGGGAGGTTTTGGTTTTTCTAATAGCTGTTTCTGGTCATCAAAGGAAAGTTATGTGGTGGGATATTTTGTCCGAAGGGGGGCTTGGTATTACCCGAAGGGATTAAGTATGCCTTTAAGCTAGAGTGTAATGTTATTACCCTCTCAAGAATGACATACCAGGGGCTCGTTTTTTTTACGGGAAGAATAAAAAGTTAAACCTAGTAGAGGCAGAAAAATTTTTATTATTTTTTTCTTCTAGGAAAGAATTTCATAGAAAATAACAAATAATTTCGTTTAAGAACGAATGCCTTTAAAGTAAAGAGGTTTTATTTTATCGCTGGTAGGCATTCAAAAATCGGGCCATTATGTGGAATAAATCTTATTATGCCAATGGATTCAACTTTAAAGATGTAATTCAAATGAATTTCACAATCAAGGAAACTACAGTAAGTTAATATATAATGAGATTATTAAATATAATTGAAGGATTTAAAATTATTGTCGAAATAAAAAAGGGTGCGCTATATAGGCATATTTTAGATTGTTGCAATAGTAACTAAAAAAGAGTTTGGGGGAGAAATGGATGGAGCTGGTTTATGCATGGATAGAAAAATTTAGAAACTATAAAGACGTTGAACTACATTTTAGTGAAAAATTTATAATAAAATTCGATAATTCCAATAAAAGCATTAAAATAACACCAAACAAAACTCATATCACAATTTATCCGGAGTATATAACCAATATTAATGCTATAGTAGGTAAAAACGGCGTAGGTAAAACAAATTTATTAGATGTATTGGGACTAAGAACTAATGATAGGAGTAAAAATAACGCTGAATTTGAAGTGAAATACAAAAAAAAGAAAGGCCCCTATCGAATACCAGGTGATGTTGAAGCTGAAATTAAACATTCAATTTATTTTTTCATCTACTACATGGGCAAAGATGATAATGATCAAGATTTATTTTGCTTTGAGGGCAATGATATTGAGAGTTTTCAAAGCATTATAAAATTTGAATCTGGATTAAATATTGAATATTGGAGGAGTAAATATTGGTTTGCATTAATATGCAATTATAGAGAGGAAATGTTAATACATAGATATGATTTAAATGTTAGGCTGGGAGAATATAGAACAGATGGTATGAGATATTATGGAGATTACAAAAGTGAACAGGATAAACTTGTCATAATATCACTTCGTGAAAATCTCAACGATAAATATTATGATTATAGTTCTACTAAACCAGAAGATGATTACAAAATTTCTGTACCAAGAAGAAATGCATACTTTCAATCAAAATTATTAGCTATGAAGGTACAAATGCTATATAAACAATTGCAAAAACCTAAAAGGCTTATGTTTCAAAATGATAACTATACCCTGAAAATCAGTTATAACAGTTATTATTTAACTGATGGTATCGATGATAAAAACAAACTGGTGATGCAATTTTCATATAATGAACTTAATGGAAGAGAAAAGGAAATATGTAAGGTTCTCGAATCCTTTGTACAGTACTTTTTTAATTCTATTAACAATATTAAAAATAGTGAGATAAAGGTGAACAAAGAAGAGTTATTATCTGAAATTAATGTAAAAAGAAAGTCTCTGAAAGGATATAAGGATTATTATTTTAATATTATAAAAAGAATATCTGATAGTTACATTAAAGAAGAGGACGGCACTCAGCATGTTTTAAAATGCTATACGGCTTTAGCTGACGAATTGTCCATGAACAAAAGTTTTAAATTTCACAAGGATTATATAAGTATAGATATTACAAAACAAGTAAGTATGAATAAACTTTTACGAGTTATTGACGTAACTGTTGACGAAAAAGCAAAGAGTGAATTTAATGAAATGTTTACTGTGTTTGGCGGTTACTTTGATTATTCAATTGAAAATCTAAGTGATGGTGAAACTGCATATTTAGGATTTTTTGCTTCACTTTATGAGCAGGTTTCTCTACTTACACCCAGTAAAGAAAAATATATTATTTTATTAGATGAACCAGAGGCAAGAATGCATCCTGAACTAACAAGAAATTTTATAAGTGAGTTGGTACTCTTTTTAAAGGATTTAAGTGAGGATAAAAAGAAATTTCAAGTTGTTATTTCAACACATTCTCCATTTATTTTATCTGACATTAAATCTAATAGTATTATCTATTTAGAAAAGGATATCACTGGTTATTGTAAGCCTGTAAAAAGACTACTTAATACTTTCGGGGCCAATATCCACACTCTTTTAAAAGATGGATTCTTTATGTCTTCTACAATGGGAGAGTTTGCAACTAATACAATAAAAGAAGTTATTTCATCAATTAATGATAGCAAAATTGAAGATGTGACTGAGGAACAAAAAAATGAGTGGTTATATATTATTAATTCTATCGGTGAGCCATTGATACAAAACAGAATTATGAAAATGTTTAATGACAAATTTCTATTAAACTATACTGATTTATATAATGAAAATTTAAAACTGAAAGGGAAGTTAAAAAAATATGAAGAACCTAGAAGGATTTCAGACACAATTGAAGTTTTAATGAAACAAATAGAAAAACTCCAAATACATGTAAATGAATTAGAGGCAAAACAAAATGATAAAGATTGAAATTGATGACAATATTAAGGAACTAATTCAAACAGAACATTTTAAAGATAATAGAAAAAGTATTAAGTCCATTATTGAAGATGTAAATGAAATATCAAAATATAAAAAATTACATGACTACTTTTCTGATGAATCCGGAAGCATCGATGAAAAGAAACTTAAAAAGTTAATAATTGGAAATAAAAGTGATTTAATTGAAATCATTAAAACTATTGGTGAAATCCCATTGGAAAAAATGGATCGATTTGATAGGTTATATGTAAATTTTACCAATAGAGTCTGGTCAAAAGCCTTTCTGGAAAAGTTAAGTGTTAGAGTTTGTCCATACTGTAACAGGCAGTATACATTTACTTTAGCAAACGAAGGGATTCGGCCTCAATTTGACCATTTTTTTCCCAAGAGTCGTTTTTCTTATTTGTCGGTTTCTTTGTATAACTTGATACCTAGTTGCAGTATTTGTAATTCTAAAAAGCATGATTTAAATACTTACGAGCATGATTTGTATTATCCTTATGAGGATGAATTCGGGAGTGGTGTAGTTTTCCAAACAAGTCCTATTAATAATGATTTTTTATACTGGACAGGGGCAAGTAACAGTTTTGATATAAAGGTGATATGTAAAGATGAAAAGCAAAAATGTAAGGTTGAAAATTTAAATCAATACTTGAAAATTGAGTTATTATATAAAAAGCATAAAGATTATGTTAGGGATATTATTCGGAATGCAGTTATATATAATGATAGTAGAATTGATGAATTGTTAGAGCAGTTCCCTGATTTGTTTCAGTCAAAAAATGAAGTAATTAATTCAATATTTATGAGTAATATTGATAAGGAAAGTTGGGATAAGCGGCCTCTATCGAAGTTAACACATGACATATATGAAGAGTTTAAAATATTCTCTAGTAAATAATAGTGTTATATGGATAAGATGTAAAAAAATGATTAAACCAAATCTTTACTGATTCAAGTAACTGTGGTCTCCCCCTAACAAGGTTTAAGTAATAATATTCTAAAAATGACCGCGTTTCTTCAATAAAATATTAGCAAAGCTCTTCCGTAATCGGGCGCGTTTATTTCATAACGCGTCTCTTTGTTGTTTAGGGCGTTAATCTTGATTCAACGACGAAAAACACCAGAACTATTTGCTTCGCAGTACAACGATACTCTTCAATAGTTTTACAGTTGATCCCATTAATGGCATGAATATTACAAAGTAAATAGAAGTGGGCACTAGAGTGCACACTTCTATTAATATTATTTATTGTTTTCATTTCTTGCCGTTTTAATAGCCTCCTCAAAGAGATCGCAAACCTCACGATTATTGAGTTTAAATTTAGATGCATATTCGTTCATGACTAAAATTGCAGCATTATAGTAAATAAGGTTAGGAAGTTTTGCACCTTCAAAAACTGGTGCATAATAATTGTGTTCATATGCTTGGATAAAGTCATGTTTTTTAGCATAGTTAGCTGTCTTTTCATTGCAACTCTCTAGTTTTATTACCTTCTAATCATTTGCTCTACCGTAATCTTTTAGTAAAGAAACTAAGCGAGTTAAGTAGCCCTTCCTATGATTCTTAAAACATATTCCTGAAATTGCGATCTCGTTAATCACCTCTGTAAAGCGAATAATAACCTCATTTTCTGAACTTATAATATGTAATTTAGAATATATAAAAGTTGCTACACATTTTTGTCCTGCATCTTCCTCTACCAATTCTATAAGTTCTGAGAATTGTGTGCGAGTCCAAGATAGCATCTCTTCATATGTCATTGTTTTATTAGTTATATCCATTTAAGAATCTCCTAAAATTGTATTATGGAAACAGTAAACACTACCGGAAGTTGCATAGTCAAACATTTTCAAAAATGGTGTTGAAAAGCTTTGCAAGACATAGCAACAACTTTTCAAAGGAGAAATGAATAGAATGTACTAGGTTTAATAGGGTTTAAAAGTTTGTTTTTGAAGTTATTTAATTCGTTTGACTTAATTTAAAAATATTTAAATAGACAAAAATTTTAGTTGGAATCCCTTTTTTAACTTGATTCTTGCGCATGGAATAACCTATTTCACTTCATTACTATAGAGTGTCGGAGAAACAAAAGATTTTGTAATGTAAAATTCAAGTATGAAGGTATAATGGTATAATAAAGTAAAATAACTCATAAAAAGGTCACATTACCTGTGCTAGAAGAGTTGTTTTCTCGATGTACTCCTGTGACTATTGAAATGATGGATTTACGCTCGGATGTAATTGGAATAACGGTGAGAGGACAAGCTTCTCTCTTTAAATGCTAACGGATGCTTTAGTAAAGTAAGAAGCTGTTACAAGAAGTACATCTTTGCATAGAAAAATACTGAAAAAGTGAGGAACAAAACATGGCAGATTTAAACTCAAGATTATTTAGTGCCGCAGATAACTTACGAAGCAAAATGGATGCTTCTGAATACAAAGACTACTTATTAGGATTAATCTTTTATAAATACTTATCTGATAACATCTTAGTCAAGGTAGTAGAAGAGGCAGATGAATCGCTAGAGGAATACAACACACAAGAGAAACAAACTCAATTATATACAAATTTAATGGCAGATGTAGATGTAAAAGATGACTTGATTGAAACATTAGTTGATACATTAGGCTATCATATTGAGCCAGACTACTTATTCAACGTATTAACGAAACAAGCAAAACAAAACACATTCCAGTTGAATGACTTGAATAAAGCATTTATCGACTTATCTACAAAATATGATCAATTCAGTGGGTTGTTTGATGATGTAGATTTAAACTCAAAAAAATTGGGTTCTGATGACCAACAGCGGAACATTACTATCACAGAAGTATTAAAAAAATTAAATGATGTTGATGTAATAGGTCACGATGGCGATGTAATTGGAGATGCCTATGAGTTCTTAATAGGTCAATTTGCGTCAGAAGCCGGCAAGAAAGCTGGTGAATTCTATACGCCTCATCAAGTATCAGTCATGATGGCACGTATTGCTGCAATAGGGCAAGAAGAGAAAAAGCTGTTTAGCGTTTATGACCCAACGATGGGATCGGGTTCATTGATGTTAAACATTCGAAACTACATTAACCACCCAGAAAGTGTAAAGTATCATGGACAAGAACTAAACACAACCACTTATAACCTTGCGAAGATGAACTTAATTTTGCATCGTGTAAAAAAAGAAGATATGCGGTTAAACAATGGGGATACATTGAATAAAGATTGGCCGATGGACGAGCCTTATACTTTTGATTCGGTCCTGATGAATCCTCCTTATTCGGCAAAATGGTCTGCAGATGATACATTCTTAGATGATTCTCGTTTCAATCGCTACGGAAAGCTGGCACCAAAATCAAAAGCAGACTTTGCTTTTCTTTTACATGGTTTCTATCATTTGAAAGATTCAGGAACAATGGCCATCGTCTTACCACATGGAGTATTATTCCGTGGGGCAGCAGAAGGGGTCATTCGTAAGAAATTATTAGAAGATGGTAGTATTGATGCTGTGATTGGAATGCCAGGAAACCTATTCTTTGGAACATCTATTCCGACAACAGTTATCATCTTGAAGAAAAACCGTAGCACTCGTGATGTTTTATTTATTGATGCAAGTAAGGAGTTTATAAAAGGGAAGAATCAAAATAAGCTTTCTAAAGAAAACATAGATAAGATTGTTGAAACGTATAAAAAACGAGAAAATGTTGATAAATATTCTCATGTTGCTAACTTTGAAGAAATCAAAGAAAATGATTTCAATTTGAACATTCCTCGTTACGTAGATACATTTGTGGAAGAACCGCCTGTTGATATGGCTGCAATTGGCTCAACCATTAAAGATATTCGAAAAGAGAAAGCTGAGCTAGAATCTAGCCTTTATGACATGATTGCAACGCTACAATATGAGGAGAAAAATGAAGAATGGGTTAAGGGAGCGTTAGAGGTGTTTAATCGTGAAAAATAAGCATACACCAGAAATAAGATTTCCAGGGATTACTGGAGAATGGAAACAGCGTAAGTTGGGTGAAGTTTCAGAAAGAGTACGAGGAAATGATGGAAGGATGGATTTACCGACTCTTACCATTTCAGCAGGAAGTGGTTGGCTCGATCAACGAGAACGTTTTTCTGGAAACATAGCAGGGAAAGAACAAAAAAATTACACACTTTTATCTAAAGGTGAGCTTTCTTATAATCATGGTAATTCTAAACTAGCTAAGTATGGTGCAGTATTTAAATTAAGAACATACGAAGAAGCACTTGTACCTAGGGTGTACCACAGCTTTAAGACAAGCGAAGAAGCATGTCCGGACTTTATAGAGTATATGTTTGCAACCAAACTCCCTGACAGAGAACTATCGAAACTAATATCTTCTGGTGCACGTATGGATGGATTGCTTAACATTAATTATGAGGAATTTATGAGTATTAGCATTACGATTCCAAAAGTTGAAGAGCAAATGGAAATTGCTAAATTCCTTCGTAGAATAGACGACTCAATTTCTCTTCATCAGCAAGAACTAACCACCCTCAAACAAACAAAACAGGGATTCTTGAAAAAAATGTTTCCAAAAGAAGGGGAGTCGATGCCGGAAGTTCGTTTTCCAGGATTTGCTAGGGATTGGGAAAAGCGTAAGTTGGATTCAATGGTGGATAGGTTAAAGTCATACTCTTTATCTCGTGATGTGGAGACGAATGAATATACAGGATATAAGTATATTCATTATGGTGACATCCATACGAAAGTTGCAGGTGTAATAGATGAGTCAAGTAATCTCCCGGATATAAAAATTGGAAACTATGAATCTCTGGAAAAGGGAGATATAGTATTAGCTGATGCTTCGGAAGATTATCAAGGAATAGCCACACCTGCTGTAATCACCATAGACATTCCATACAAGCTAGTATCTGGACTTCATACTATAGCTTTGAGACCAAAATCAAAACAAGTGGATTCTTTGTTTCTTTACTATTTATTCTATTCACCAACTTTTAGGAAGTATGGTTATAGGACGGGAACAGGAATGAAGGTATTTGGTATTAGCGTTACGAACCTTCTGAAATTTGAAAGTATGTTTCCATTAATAGAAGAACAAATTGAAATTGGAAAATTCTTAAAAAAACTAGACGATACTATCGCTCTTTATCAATGTGAATTAGAAGTATTAAAAGAAACGAAAAAAGCATTCCTACAAAAAATGTTCGTCTAAGAAACAGTAGAGGAGGGACTAAACATGACAAAGATATCTCATAACGATGAAGCTGAAGTGGAACGTCGACTAATTGAAGTATTAGGAGAAGGGTATAACCAGTGGAATTATCGTCCTGACTTAAAATTTGAAAAAGACCTTTGGAACAACTTGCGTAAAATAATTACTCAAAATAACTTATCTGAAATTGGTGAAGTCCCCATTACTGATAAAGAATTTGACACGATTAAAACAGAATTATTATCTAAAACACAGACCCCTTTTGATGCTGCAAGATGGCTCAAAGGGGAAAATGGGATTGCTCGGATTACGATTGAACGTGAGGATGTGGCCCTCGGTTCAATGTCATTAGTATTGTATTCTAACCAAGATATTGGGGGGGGGATTTCTACTTACGAAGTTGTTCATCAGATAGCTAAACAAAAGACTAACCTAGATGGACGTGATCGCCGCTTTGATGTGACACTCTTAATTAATGGTCTGCCAATCGTTCAAATTGAATTAAAACAAGTCAGTGCCAAAGACGGCGTATTCCAAGCATATAATCAAGTAAAGAAGTACGCAGAGGAACGGATGTTTCGAAATAATATCTTTTCTACTCTTCAGTTATTTGTTATTTCAAACGAACAAACGACTCGCTATTTTGCGAATGCGTTGCCGAAAGACATGCATAAGAAATTTGTCTTTAGTTGGAGAACAACAGACAACCGTAAAGTAGAAAATCTCTATGAATTTGTAAAACAAGTGTTAAATATTCCAGACGCCCATCGCTTAATTGCCAATTATACGATTGTAAGTGAGGAGCAAGACAATAAAGCTTTAATGGTTCTGCACCCATACCAAATTCATGCGATTGAAGCTTTGTTTACTTCTGCTACTAAACATCAATCAGGATATGTGTGGCATGCCACCGGTTCTGGTAAAACGTTGACAAGTTTTGTTTCAACAAAGTTATTGGCTCGTAAACCAGGTGTGGATCGTACAATCATGCTCATTGATCGAAAAGACTTGGATAATCAAACAACGACAGAGTTTACTAAATTTGCGTCCGAATTTAATACGGGTATTTCCTCAGGTAATGCCAAGTCAAATAGTTTAATTGTTGGAACAGGTAGTGCGAAAGAGCTGAGTGATACTCTTCTGTCTGATGCTAACTCGAATACAGTAATTATTACTACTCGTCAAAAATTAGATGCTGCTTTGCGTTATGCTCAAAAGCAAGAGGAACAAAAAGGAACCCAACGCTTTAAGAAACTATTAGGGCAACATATTGTCTTTGTTGTGGATGAGTGCCACCGTGCGTTGAGTGCTGAAGGAATGGAAGACATAAAACAGTTCTTTCCAAATTCAACTTGGTTTGGATTTACAGGTACGCCGATATTTAATGAAAATAAAAAACAAGCTAAAGGACGCTTAGCTCGTACCACTCGCGACCAATATGGAGATGTATTGCACACTTACACGATTAAAAACGCCTTAGGTGATGGAGCCGTTTTGGGATTCCAAGTCGAACACGAAGATACGATTGAAACAACATCATTATATAATCATATTTTTGAACAGCTACGACAAAATGAAAAATATGTAATTTTTAGTGACGATGAAATTAACGAAATGATTGACCAAATGGATGGGATAGAAAAGGAAACCTATCTTGAACCATCTACTTATGTACGTAATGACCACATTCAAAAGGTCATTCATAAAATATTCCGACCTGATAATGCCTATGTCAAGTTTGATTTCCAAAATGGGCGTCCACAAAAGGCTGCCATTTTAACAACAAGTTCCATTGATATGGCGAAAAGTTATTATCATGCAATCAAGGAAATGACAAAAGACCCGGATTGGTTGACAAAAGAATTTGCGGGACACCCGATCCGAACAGGTCGTACGATTGAAGATCCAGACTTCCCACGAATTGCTATCACATACTCCTTACAAGAAAATGATGAAAATTCCAACCAAAACCAAGATGAAATGAAGGAAATTATTAAGGACTATAATAATTATTATCATACTGCTTGGTCGATAGAAGATATAGAACGTTATAATGGTGACATCAATAACCGTTTGGCTCGTAAAAAAGCAGAGTTCAAAGAGTTTGGAAAACAAATTGACCTTGTAATTGTCGTAGACCGATTATTGACTGGATTTGATGCTCCAACGATTCAAACCTTGTTTGTAGACCGTAATTTAAGTTATGCTAATTTGATTCAAGCTTTTTCACGAACGAATCGTACGTATCCAGGAAAGACAAAGGGATTGATTGTAACATTCCGAAAACCTGCGACAATGGAGCAAAGTGTAAAGGATGCAACAAAATTATATTCTGAAGAACAAGAGGAATCTACTCTTGTATATCCAACGTATGAAGAATCAAAGAAACGTTTCAAAAAGGCTCATAAAACATTGAAAACACTCGTCCCGAGTCCTACTGAGATTGATGAGCACTCTTCACTTGAAACTCGAATTGAATTTGTGAAAGCTTTCCAAGAGTTAAACAATTCCTTCGAAGCTCTAGTTACGTATGATGATTATAACGATGATATGGAGAAGTCACAAGCACTTGAAGAGCAGGTTAAGACGGTAGAGGAGTATATAGGTGTCTACAACACAGTAAAGGGTTCATTAATCGATGAAGGCGACGATGAGGGGCCAGAACCTGATTTCTCTGACATTGAATTCTATGGAGAAAATGCGATAAAGATTTATGATATTGATTCAACCTATATTGATCAACTCTTAGGGACATATTCAGCGAATAATAAAAACATCCGGGAAGAGATTGAAAAAGCCCTTCAAAAGCTGAAGAAAGCAGAAATTGTTAAAGATGTGTACCATGCCATATTAGACGGTATCGATGAAAAAGAAATAGACGCAGAAGAAGATATTTTTGTTGTGAAAAGACGCTTCTTTACTAAAGAGCTTATTAAAGCAATTGAAGAATTTGCAAATACTTGGTTCGTGGAAGCAGGAGAGCTACATTCATCTGCTATTCAATATGTAATAGGAACAGAACCTATTCCGAATATCGGAGGAATTATTAATAGCAAGCAGTTTGATAAATATAAAGAGATAAATCCAGATGTAAAACCTTTGAAATATGGGCCGGAGATGAAGCGTCAGTGGAGAAAGACGTTGGATGAAATTGTTGTGCCTTTGAGTGATGAGTTGAGGTAAATTAATATGATTGATAAATAGATTATAATCCTATTAAAAAATTAGAGCCAGTAGAAGTCAAAATTAGAAGAAAGAAGTGCGTAAGTATCGATTATCTTGATGGTTGGCGCTCTCTATCTAAAGATGATTTTATTGCAGTTATTGTTAAAGACAAATTAAACGGAGATCCTGAAGCGTTTGTTGAGGATTGCGTAAAACTAGAGAAGCCATATAAGGTGGTCAAGCATATCGATAAGGTAATTCCTTATTCAGATGAAGTTACACAATATCAAATGGTTCGTATTCAAGTGAGAAAATTTCTATCGGACAAAATAATAATTTTAATTCAAATAAAACGATTGGAGAGCGCCTAAATTCCTTAATTGATCGGCATTTGGAAACCAAAGAGCCTGTTGATATATAAGGTTGCTGGCATTGAAAAACTAGATATAAGTATTCTTGATGAAGAGTTCCTAAAGGATTTGTAAGAAAAAAAGCTCATGAGGATTTACGCTTGAAATTACTAAAAAAACTTCTTGAAGACTATATCCAAGTCGATTTCAAGCGAAATAGCCCTAAAGAAAAACAAATGCGTGAACTACTAGAGAAAACCCTAAAAGACTACCATAACCGAATAATACAAGCAGCAGATGTTGTACGAATGATGGCTGACATGAAAAACGAAGTCGATGATGAAGCAGATTTTCGTAAAGACCTTGGATTATCAGGTGAAGAAGTTGAATCTATAAAGATATTACATCACTAAAATTGGAAGCCTTTGATAATAAGTTTTTAGCGGAACTTATTCATAAGGTAGGAAAGAATTGAAGAAGAACTTGAGTCAGGACTGGACTAGTGAACACCGGAAGAATATCTATGCTAAGGTAAACATGGCGGTTAAGAAAGTTTTAATGAACGAGGGAATTAAAGGACAACAACTTATATTCATCACAAAAGCAATTATGGAAGAATCCAAAGAGCAGTATAAAGATTGGCCACAGAATGCATAGGTTTATAATCGCATCGAGAGTCTACAGATTTTATGTAGACTCTTTTTTACAGGTATTAAGGATAAAATAGAATAGGGTCGGTGATTATTGTTGGCTACATTAAGAAAAGTACTTAAATGTGATGTATGTGGTTCGAAAACACTTGTACGTATTCAAATAGGTTGGTTAGATTCACATCCAGTTCGATTTAATTGTGGGAGTTGTGAAATTCTAATAAGCGGAACCTTATTTTTGGATCAATCGGAAGGAACCGCACTTATTGAATTTAGTAATGCTAAAGAGGATGATACTGAAGATTCCACAGAGTTCTATATTGAAACATCAGGTGAATTATTAACTGAAAAACTACAACCTTATAATCTTGAAAAGACTCTATTCCCTCCATTTTTTACAAGTGGTATTAATATGATGGGAGAAGACTTTGGAATATTCAAGCAAAGGACGATAGGCTTTCTAATAAAAAAAAATAATTACTGGCCTCAATATAGAAGAGTTAATGAATTATGGCATAGAAATAATTATAAGTATTTAACCAGTGAATTAAAAAAGTATATCCCTAATATCAGATATCCATTAGAAAATGAATTGCATTTTATGATGGCTGTACATCAAATGAATATTGAATTTATGTCATGCGTATTAGATGATAAATTTTTTAATAAATACAGTAAATTAATAAAGTATGAAATTGGCTTATTATCTGAACGTTCCCCTAAAGAGTTTGGTGAACTCATTGATTATTTTTCTGAATATTTGCATCGTTATGAAGAAAAAATATTCGAGTGTGTAGACACATTCATAGATAAATTTAATTTTATGATACCTGTTTTTGGTTTGGGTTTTTATCAAAACAAATCTGAAGTTGATGCTACCAAGGGGATTACAACAGTAACTTTTAATGACTTAAAAAGATTTTATATAGACGTATATGAGATTTTAACTGAAATGATAGAACTATTGATAGCATTTAATAATTTAAAACACCGTGGAAATTATAAAACAATGAAAGCAAAAAGAAGGGATATTGCAACCTTAGAAGATTATACAAAGAAGAATAAAGGAGCAAAGGTTGAGTTCTTAGATGGAAACGAAACATTTGATAATTTAGTTTATCCTAATTTAAATATAAAATTGCGCAACGCAATTAGTCATTATACATATAAAGTAGATGGAATAAATCAGTTGATCACCTATTATCCTTCGGGGAATGAAAAAAGTGATAATCCTCCAAAAATCTCCTTAGTAGAATTTGCACAAAGTTGCTGGAATATATTTCAATCACTAATGAATGTTTCAGAGTTAGTATATCAAGCGAGAAAGGTAACATTTATTAAACAAGGTTTCGAACCATCACGTGAACATGTTTTTCAACTTGAAAGAAAATCTCTAGGCAAAAAAATTAAAAACAAAAATAAGCTTAAAAGGAAAAATACAAAAATGGCAAAGAGAAAGAACCGAAAGAATAAATAATAAAATCTGAAAAACCTTATTACTTAATTTATTTAAACCATTTTTTCACTTTGGAAATTATTGTATGGTAGACTAATAGTAATATTATATAGAGGTGGATCCTATGAACAAAAATTCTTATAGAGATAAACTTAGAATTTTATTGATTTTTTACTATTTTTCTAATGAAATTGAGGAATCTTCTGATTTATATCCTGAATATTTAAAAGTATTTAAAAGTGAAGTGAAGATTCAGAAAATTGATTTTTTGATTAGATACCCAGATTACTTAGCAAATGAACTGTTAAATTTAGTAGAAGAAAAAAGCATAAATAAAGACCAAATTAAACAACATGTAAAATTAATTTTTAGTTCAAATGAGCCAGAACTAAGGAGAGAAGATATGTTAAGATACTTCTTTGGTGCCTATGAAGAAATAGATCATATTATTTCCTTTTTAGTCTCTTTTGGGTTCATTAAATTTGAAAGTAGAAGAAATATATCAGGTAGGGTATTTGATAAGATATATTATCTCAGTCAGTATGGAATAGATAAAATTGAGAAAGATATCTTGCAAAATGTAGAAAATGTAGTTTGGTATCAACAAAGAATGTTGTTAATCAAAGAGTTTTTTGGAGATCTTTCAGGAACTGAATTAAAAACTAGACAATATGAATATGAACAATATAGAACAACACCGATTAATCAATATATTCAAGGGATTCAGCATGAAGTGAGAGAAAAGTATATAAAGATATATGGGGAGGAACTTTAATGTTTTACTTTGGGGATTTTGTAGATTATTTACATAATAAATATAGTGATAAATTTACATACGAAGAAATTAAAAACATAGTATCATTAGACGAGTATGAGAAAGATAGTCCCCACTCACTTGGTAAAAGCTTGGTGATAAATAAATTAAAAATCCAAGGAATAAAAAACAATGATGAGATTATTGATTATGAAAAGGGGTTCGATAAAGGGGTAAATGTAATATTTGCAGATAACAGTAAAGGTAAATCTTCTATATTTAAAATAATCAAATTCGCTATCACAGGGGATAAAAGTTCTATAAAAAATGATGTGTTGAGATGGCTACATATAATATTTCTAGAATTCAGCATTGGAAATGTTACTTATACAACATATATCAACTTAACAGGCAAACGGACTATAAGTGGCCTTTATAGGACTAATTTAGAGAATTTGATTACACATTTTGATCAAAAGTTACCACTGGAATCTCATCTAATACATTTTGAAGCAAATACTGAGATATATTTTAAAGAAAATATGGAAAATTTCTTTTTTGATGAGTTTTCTTATTATAGTTTGAAATGGACTAGTGGTAATAAACATACTATTGATTTAATAGAAAATAAGACCTCCTGGAAAACTTATTATAAGTCTATTTATTTAGAGTCAAAAGACTATAACGTTTTATTTATTAGTGAGGATTTTGGTGGACAGGGAAAAAAAATCCTCGAAATGTTGTTGGGGCTTCAATTAACTTCTGCTATTAATTCCTTGAAAATATCCAGAGACCAATTTGAAAATAAACTCCAAAAACAAGAATTTGTTTTAAATTCCAAAGAAACTCCTATTAATGATACAGAATTAAAATCTAAATTATTCAAAATAAACAATGAAATTGATGCTTTAAAACAGTATCAAATTAAGTCTTTTCAAAAAAGTTATAGCATAAAGCAATATAATGAATTGGTTGATCAAATTAAGTATTTTGACGATGAAATAAACAGTCTTAATATTCATAAAGAAGAAATTGCAAAACAAAAAAATCAACTAACTAAGCAAATTAATAGATTAGAAGAAGAAATAGAATTTGGAATGTTCTTTAGTAACTTAGAAGTCAAGATTTGTCCGCGGTGTGATCATGATATTGAACCTGAAAGGAAATCAATAGAAAAAAATGAAGATAGGTGTATGCTTTGTGAGAGTGAAATGTCTGATATCGATGAAGATCAAAAAGAAATGATGGAGCATAAATTAAAGGAACTAAATGAACAACTTGGAAAATTAAACGAAGGATTTGAATTGCTTGTTAAAGAAAGTCTATATAAAGAAAAAGAGAAAGATGTGAAAATGCGTGAACTAGAAAGTATGGAAAATGTATTTAATACAGTAAATTTTGCAGAAGAAGATATCGAATCATTAGGAAATCTTATTGAGGAAAAACTCGCATTAGAAATTAAGATAAAAGACTTAAACAAACAAGATGATGACTTTACTCCAGATAATATTAGGAACACTATAGATGTTCTTAATTCTGCTATAGGTCATTTGAATTCTATAAGACATAGAATGAGTGAAAGCATTCTTAAAAGTTTTAAGACACTTATTTTAAATCAACTTAATACATTTGGATTAGTTAGTGTTACTGATGTAATTATAAATGAAAACTTAGATATTCAGTATTTACAAAACGGGGAGCTAACTAAATTTAATGAACTAAATGAAGGTGAACAATTAAGGGCAAAAATAGCTTTCTTCATAAGTTTAATACAGTTAGATATTAAATATTCTGTAGGGCGTCATCCTAGACTGCTTATAATTGATTCTCCAGGGAAAGAAGAAGTGATAAGCAAAGACTTAGAAGGATTATCCTCATTATTTAAACAGCTAGAAGAAAATTTTGGTAATCAATTACAGATAATTATTGGCACAGCGTTAGAACC
The DNA here is from genome assembly GCF_040939795.1 of Alkalihalophilus sp. As8PL. Classification (GTDB taxonomy): domain Bacteria; phylum Bacillota; class Bacilli; order Bacillales; family Bacillaceae_D; genus Alkalihalophilus; species Alkalihalophilus lindianensis. The sequence continues at coordinate 891,151 of NZ_CP162551.1, read as the reverse complement.
TCTAAAAAATGCTAGTATTGTGGAGAAAGTGGATTCAAGAGAACCAGGGGAAAGCGTATTTTAAATATATATATAGGGTGATATTTATGGGAATATCATATGAGGATTTTATAAGTTGGGAGGTGTCCAACAAGATTACGTTTATTGAAGATTGGTTTTTTCAGGAAAGAAATTTAGAAAACATCTCAGAAAGAGATTTAAAGAAGTTTTTTAGAAAAATACTTGAAAATGAACAAGTGGGCTATATAAAAGTACTTGCTATTGAGACACTGATTTTTTTAACAACTCTAAATAAAATTAGAAAAGTATCTACACTAGACATGTTGTTAGACATAGAAAATGAAGATGATTCATTTGTAATTATTACTATGCTAAGGTACTTAACTATGTTCTTTGAAGAGCAGAATGACATCTTAGAAAAAATAGATAGCCTAAAAGGACACGAGGATCCAGAAGTATCTTCTGAAGCATATTTTAGATTAGGGCTATTAAAATTCTTAGAATGCAATACTTTTAATAATAAGGTAGAATATATAGATTCTTTAAATAAAAGTATACAATTGTTTAATTACTCAAGAAATCAAATTGAGAACAGGACAGATGCAGAATATTTTTATCACGTTACTAAATTTATAGAAGCTTTAGTTATAACAAATGAGAAGCAGATAGAGGAATCATATGAATCGTTATTTAATTCGTCATATACCAGACAAGCATTTCATATAAATGATAAATTACTGGCTGTAGAATATAAAATAAATAAGATTTTATATAATTTAAAGCATATTTTTGATTCAACAAATAGTCATCATGAATGGATAAATTTTTATAATGAATTCAACAAATTGTCTACCTATCACTATGAAATTATAGAATGTTCGCTTTCAGGAAACGAATTTCAAAAAAGGTTACTTTCTAAGCTAAAACATCAAATTAATGAGAATATTGCTCAAAATATGTATTTAAACAGCTTTCGCTATTATGAATCAAGAATTACCACAATATTAAATAGTTATAGTTCTGATCATAATTTAAATGTTTTTTTGAATTACCTTTTAGAGTTAGTTAGAAAAAAAGATAAAAAAAAAGATGAAATTGATGTAGTTGAAACTTGTGCAAAAATTGATAACCTTATACAAGGTTACACTAAAGAATCAAAAATTATAGAACTAATAAATAAATTTAAGACAACGCATGATATTGAAAATCTAGATGATATATTAAAGGTAATAGCACAGTACACGGAGTCAATACATGCAAATAATTTTGGTTACATTACTGGGTTTGATGTAGGAGAAGAAATATTTTACAGGTTATATAAATCTATAAGAACAGAGCTACCAAATTATGATAACGAAAAACTTCAAATATTTATGCAGATAATAGAAGAGGTTATAAGATATCTGATATTAACTGTTAGATATAAAAGGGATGAAGTGTTTGGCTATTTATATACCGAGAAGCATGGTGGAAAAGGAGATAGGGCTACCGAAAGAGATCTTCAAGATAGTTTACTTAAACATTTCCATTATTCGCCTATTGCTTATGGTGCATCAGAAGAAGAAAATAATTTTGCTGATGGTGGTAGAATAGATATAGTATATAAAATAAATAATTACACATTTCCAATCGAACTAAAAAAGACTAAACAAAAAATTTCTGTAGAAAGTATACAAGAGAAATACTTAGAACAAGTGCATTCTTATATTTACTCATATCAACAACTCGGGATATTTGTATTATTAGATTTAAATGAAAAAGATAAACCAGTGAATGATGTAAGAGAATTAGTTTATTTAGATCACTTAGAACCGCTTTATGATTTGAAAAATAAATATCCAAATAATATTGTAGTTGTGATTATTCCAGGCAATAAACCACTACCAAGCGATAAATCTACTTATAGATAAGGGTAATATTCACTCGCAAAATGGGTAGAAAATATCCGGGTTTAAGAGCTGTAATTTAAAAACTATTTATTAACAATCTAATCTTTGGTGAACGAGTTAAATACTGAATAAAGGTGTACAAACAATATTGAATGTAGTGAAAAAGCAAATAAACTTTTTATCTGCTTTTACACATCCAAATCATTTTACACAAATTTTACACATCACACCTCAAAAACCTTATAAACTCAATAACTATTAACCTATTTCGACCCCGACCACCGGTATCACTACATTAGTTAATCAAGAGCCAATGCTTAGAGAAACCCTAACATTGGCTTTTTCATATTTTATCACTCTAGCCGGAAAGCCTAATTGTTTCAAAACTATCTACTAATACGAAATCATTTCCCTCTTTTAAACATAATTAATTAGATCAATGTTAAATGAGTTGAATTACCTATAAATAACGTAATAATTAACATACAGGGTGCTTTAACAATATTAAATTAAGAAGGTGAGCAATTAAGCGTGCTTAATATAATTAAGTTAATACTCTCTCAAAAAAACACTATTAAATCTATCCTATCAAATGACCATTTTAAAGTTGAGCCTCAAAATGAAGGGGAAATCGAGGTTTTTACCTCAGACATCTCAAGCTTCGCTTTAACTCATGAAGCAATACTTACTAAATTCAAAGAGTTTCAAGAACGCCGTACATATTACTTATCTAAAATAGATAACACTCTATCTGATGTTTTTATAGCTAGCTTCTTCGCTTACTTTCCTTTTATATCTAAGGTAGAAGATAGTGACAATGCAACTTTAACGTTCAAAGAATTTAACACCGACGACCTTCCCTCTGAGCAGCCTAGTAAGGTTATTGTATTTTTAGAGGAGATCATAAAAGGAACCTATACACCTTCTACTCTGAGTAAAGACCTTCATCAAGATAATAACTTATATCGTGTGAAGACAAGAGCAAGACAAGACTTACGCATGTTAGGTTTTTTAGATGATTCCCATCAAAAAGTAGATAATTTATTTCAACAATATAAAGATGCTGCAGATAAGAAACTTTTCTTAAGAAACCTTCTTCTAAACAATGAATATTTCAATGATACGTTGCAGGTACTGAAGTTATTAGAAGGTGAACACCCTCGCGAAAAAAGAAAAAACCTATTAGAAATTGCTATGTTAATAGTGAGGAATTCAAAAGGGACTAATTTAATGGTGGCTTCTGTAGGTACTGATCGTATCCGTTACTTAGTCAATTGGCTGGAATATACGAATCTAGTTGCATCGGATCTTAACCCAATCGACTACAACCCATACATGAAGGAGCAAACCACCGTGCAAACCAATCTCTACACCCTTTTCAAAAGAATTATGAATGAATACCTCACTTCAAGACAACAGCCATTTGGTGGTCATCCTTTAGGTAGTGTGGTTCGGAAAGAGGTTCGGGGTGAGATCGAGAAGCTACCTTTTATCAACGAGGATTATAGTGTAGGAGGTTCTGTTGGGCAAGGTAATTGGGCGGTTATACCATGGATTGCGATTATGAATAAAAAGGTTACTTCTTCCACACAACGGGGCTACTATATTGTGTACTTGTTTAGTGAAGAGATGGATCGTCTCTATTTAACGTTAGCTCAAGGGGTGACAGAAACGACTCCAGCTAAGATGGCTGAAGTCAAACAAGAGATCCGTGAATTAATCGACATGGATCCTAGAGTCAAGAAGGATGATGAGATTCATTTAGGAGTTTCAAAGAAAGCACGCGCGTATGCTGAGTCAACTGCTGCCTACATCGAATACTCTGCCAACGACCTCCCCCCAGAAGAAGTACTAGTAGAGGATCTACATAACATGGTTCGTTATTATGAGGAATACATTGCGTTGTCTGAGAGTTCACCTACTATTTATGGTAAAGACATAGAAAACTCTAACCAGGTACATGAGCATGCCGCTCTATCGATTCCAGAAGCAGTTGATCATATCCATTCCTACATATCGAGTAAAGGGTTTTATTATGAAAGAGAAGAAGTGATTAATCTTTATTTATCGTTGAAGACAAAGCCGTTTGTGATTCTTTCTGGAATTTCTGGAACCGGGAAGACGATGATGGTGCGTTGGTTTGCAGAGAGTGTGGGGGCGACGGAGAAGAATGGTCGTTTTGCGCTGATTCCTGTTCGGCCCGATTGGAGTGATGGCTCTGATTTATTAGGGTACATCGATATCAAAGGGGAGTTTAAAGAGGGCCCTTTAACAAATGTGCTTAAGCAAGCAATGAGTGATCCGACTAATCCGTATTTTGTCTTGTTAGATGAAATGAATTTAGCGCGGGTGGAGCATTATTTTAGTGACTTGTTAAGTGTCATGGAAAGTAAGCAGTGGAGGAACGGCGTGCAAGTCACATCGAATGTATTACCTGTAGAAGTAGCGGGCACAGAGGTGTATCTTCCTTCAAATGTCTACTTAATCGGAACCGTTAATATGGACGAGACGACTCACCCTTTTAGTAAGAAGGTGTTAGACCGGGCCAATACGCTTGAATTCAACCGGGTTCAATTGGATCATTTAGCTTTCTTAAAGGATCAACAAGAAAAGGCTGCGATGGTCTTGCATAATGACAAATTTGCCTCAGAGTACCTCCAATTAAAAGATCTTTACGTGAAGGAGCCAGAACTAGTTGAAGAAGTGACCAGTATTTTGGTGCGAATCAATTCTATTTTACAGTTCAATGGATCACATATTGGCTACCGTGTTCGTGATGAAGTCTGTTTCTATGTGGCATACAGCCAATCTCATAACCTTTTAAGTTTTGATGAAGCCATTGATAATAGCTTGCTGCAAAAGATCCTACCGAGACTTGCTGGAAGTGATACACGAATTGAACGTGCCCTAAAGAATTTATTTACCATCTTTACGAATAAAGAAGTAACTGACACGCAGGATGTCACGCTATCAGATATCCAAGATGCCAAGTACCCGAAAAGTGCAGAGAAGGTATTGGAGATGCTGAGGAGGTTAGAGGATGATGGCTTCACTTCCTTCTGGATCAGCTCCTAAGGAAGTTGAGCTGGTCGTCATTGAGACAGAGTATTTTTCATTAGTGATCAAAGGAAAGCCGTATCACCAGAGATATGAAGGCTTGAAACAATATCAGCAGCTTGATATGCATGATGTGATGGAGTTTGCTGCTTTTGGTGAGGCAGTTGAGAAGGTATTGGTTTATGATGTGGAACAGCAATGTCTCTCTCCTTATATGAATCAACGTCCAATCTTCTTTGAAAATAGTGCGTACCAAGTGCTCGTCTCACCTAAAAAGAGTGATGACTTATCGTTTTATCATGAGCATTCAACGCTTAGAAAAGCGATTAGTCGTGTTGAGATTGGCGGGTCCTATTTATTAATGGGGAACCTGAACTTTCAAAATGAAGTAGGACTATCCACATTCGAGATTCGTAGTGAAGCGAAGGTGCTGCTCACAGTGACGATGGAGGTGTATCCTTCAAAGCTTGATTACAAGGAAGATTATAAGCGGTTGATTGATGAAGTAAATGATGAGATCTATAACCTATCCTATCATTTTCTAAAGAAGACGTACTTAGGAGCCCAAGTGAAATTGGATGGGCAGCCTTCTTTAGCGGAGTTTTATCGGTTGATCACTTATCATTTCAACTCGTTTATTCAAGCGTTAGGGAGAATTGAGCGCCAACCTCATCATAAGCTTGAGAAATCCTATGAAAAGGTGAGAGGGGACAAGCTGAAGCGGCTTGATTCACGTGCAAGAAGCTACCTTCGGAAGAACCCCCAAGTCTTTGTGGATACGGTAAATGGGATTCCTGTTTCAGATCGTATGGTGATGCCAAGTAAGGGGTTAAACGTCCGAAAAGAGTTAATCTATGATACGCCTGAAAATCGCTATGTGAAGTGGATGACGCTTCGATTGATGGATAAGCTCTCGTTTCTTCAGCAAAAGCTCACGGGAAATGCATGGAGACAGGTCGAGTGGGATGAAGAACTGCTACATGAAGTAGAGGCAATGATTAAAAAGCTGAGTGGCAAGATGAAAAATCCTTTCTGGAAAGGGATTCAAGAGCCTAGAGAACCTAGCATGAGCTTAGTGATGCAGATGGCTCCTGGGTACCGAGATGCCTTTCAAATTTATTTGACGGTCTCAAAAGGACTGGCCCTACAAGGGAAGCACTATCAAATGTCGGTGAAGGATGTAGCTGAGCTATATGAGTATTGGACGTTTCTAAAGCTTGGTCAAATTCTTCGCAAAAACTATCAGCAGGTGAGTCAGGATATCGTCAAAGTAAGTCGCAGTGGACTGTTTATAAGGTTGGACACAAACCAATCGGCCAAAAGAGTGTTCAAGCATCCAGTTACAGATGAGCGGATTACGTTGATTTATCAAAAGACGAAACGGAATCCCACCACCACTCAAAAGCCGGACACGATGCTAAGCATTGAGAAGAAGGGCAGAGACTATCAATTCAATTACGTATTTGATGCGAAATATCGAATTGATTTTGCGGTAGAAGAAAGCTATTATCAGCGACGCTACAAGCAGCCTGGTCCACTTGAAGATGATATCAATACGATGCACCGCTACAGAGACTCGATTGTCGCAAAGTCAAATGGCCCTTATGAACGAACAGCCTTTGGAGCGTATGTATTATTTCCGTTAGGTTCAGAAGAGACCTATCAGGATCATCATTTCTATAAGAGCATTAATGAAGTGAATATTGGCGGACTGCCTTTTCTACCTTCTGCGACGAACTTGGTGGAGCAATTTGTGCGGAACTTGATTGAGAAGAGTCCTGAAGAGATTCAAGAGGAAGGTATCCTCCCCATTGGTATACAGGGGGAGTGGGAATCGTCAGTAGATGAAAGAGTGCTAATCGGAGTCGTTTCAACAGAGGAAGAATACATCTTATGTATGCAGGAAGCTCGTTTCACTCTAGCAGCTACTCATTTAAAAAGAGGGTGGCAAGAGGCGAAGTATCTCGCACTTTATGTCAGTCAAACGACTCAACGAGAGAATGGCGTTGTGTGCTATGGCGAAATAAAGGAAGTGAATGTTTTAGAAAACCATGTACAATTTACAGTCAGAGCTTGGGTAAATCTAAAGCAAGTGATCAAGCCTGTGAATTATGGGATTGCTGGGAGCTTGTTGACGACATTAACTCAACTGAAGGGCGCAACTGAACTACCAGAGTTATTTATGAAATCCACAGAAGAAGTAGCCATCTGGAGGATGTTAAGAAGGGTATCAGATCGAATAAAGGTCGAACTCGACTCACTCGATGTAAACGAAGCAAGACAAGTCGATTATTTCCATTTTAAGGATATCTCTGTGGAGATGAATACGGTGGAGGAGGAAGTGGCCTTTGTAAGGGGTAATGAGAGGCAAGTCGTGGAGTATAGGGACCTTAAAGAAAAGCCTTCGTCGGTGTTTAAGGTGATGGTTGGGTTGCTTTCTTAAGCATTATAGTTAATACAAAGAACTACATGTCCTTAATGGCATGTAGTTCTACTTTTAAAGGAAAGGTGATCGCTGTGCCTACATATAACAAGCTAGTAAGAGATCGTATTCCTGAAATCATTGAAAGAAGTGGGAAAGGTTTTCGAACAGAAATACTAGATACACAAGGCTATGACCAACAATTACGAGAGAAGCTTAAAGAAGAAATGAATGAATTGCTTGAAGCGACTTCTCGTAAAGACGTCGTTGAAGAAATGGCTGATTTGTTAGAAGTTGTTTATGCACTCGGTTCGATTCATGGTGTTCAGCCGGATGAGATTCAGCAAGTAAGAATGAGAAAGCAGTCAGAACGTGGTGGATTTAGTGATCGAATCTTTTTAATTGATGTAGAGTGATAACTGCCCTTGAAATGAACAACCTCTAACATAATAATTAACATTAAATTCCAAAAAAAGTGCACCGATAAACGATAGACCGTTTACCACTAACCTAATTAACTTTTGTATTGCGTAGTAGACTGATTCTGCGCAATAAAGATTTTCATTTTTTAGATAACTTTCCGAAACAAAGTTAAATAGTTGGTAAAGTAAATAATTTTTTATAAATACCCCCTTTAAGTAGAATTTCACATTGAAGTCATTGGATTTGTCCTGTTTAGCTTCCAATAGCAGGAATTTGAAGAGAGATTTTGATTGATTTGATATAATGGAAAAAGAGGAAAAACATTCAAATTAGAATTTATCAGGCATTTGCAGAAAAGATTATTTACATAATCAATAGTAACGTTAAATTCGTATTTTAGGAATTATAGGTATTTTTATTGCTTCAATTGTTTTATAGCTTTTTCTGGTGGTGGTTAATCGAAAAGTCACAAGAGTGAAGCACAGACAACATCAGGTTCGTTAAATCTGTTTCGGTTGATGGAGATAAAGATTATTCACCTCAGAATTAATCACTGTAAATTCATCTCACCTTATGCAACAGAGATATTCATAAACTTGGATTTGTAGATACCGATATAGTATAAACAAAGGAAGGTTTGAGATTCACACCAATGAAGCACCAAAAATGGGTATAATACTAAATTAACAAATTTCAATTTGTCTAATATATAAAGGATAATAGAGTTGAGCAAGCGCTTGTTCTGCCAGATGGGAATGAGATAAAAACTGAAAATGATTGTAAATATTAGGATAATAACAGAGAAGAGTGAAAATACACTATTTTTTTAAGATATTATTAAAAGAAAAATGTCACAACAGTAAGTAATAGTAGTGATTTTTTCAGTTTAGGAGAGTAGAAATGACAAACATAGAGAAGAAGAAAGTACTTGAAATACTTGATTATTGGAAGACGATAGAACTTTTAAATCAAGTAGATATTCCACAGGATAGTGAAGACAATAAGAAAGTAGTAAAAAAGATTAAAAAAGGTGAACCGATTGATAGCAGATTGGAAAAGATTTCAATGTTTACCAGTCTAAAAGTGCCTTCGGTTGATCTTTCTGATAAATTAACAACCGACAAGGAGAAATTTTCTCGATTTCCTGGCGAGGGCACAGATTTATCATTCCTTTTTGGTAGAATTAAAAGAAATGACATGGTTGATTATCTTGCTAAATTTGTGAAAAATCATGATGAGCAGCCAGACATAGCCTATCCGAAAAGAAGCGAGATTGCATGGTTCTCATTTAAAACTGATTCGGAAGGCATTTATCAGAAGAATTCATTCCAGCTATCTCCACTTTTGTGGGCTATCTCTGTATGGAATAAAAAAGTCAATGGATTTTCTTTGAACTCGATTGATTATGATGATGAGACCAGAAAGTATGACAGTTGGCTTCAGGAAGCAGAAGAGTTATTTGCTGTATTGCCTTCTGTATTTTCAGATATTCATAATTCATATGTGAAGACAATAACGCCGGAACTTGCTACTGATTATATAGGACTCTTTATCTATGACAGATACAAAAGTGATGAGGCAAAGGACAAAGACGAAAATCCAGAAGACTATGCAAGTTTAGGTAAGAGCTTTTTTTTGAATGATATCGTTTTGCTCATAGATGAAATCAAATCAGGAAAATTTGGAGAAGGTTCTGATTATGAGCGTAAAGTGATAAATTATATTTTGTCTGCACATAATAAAACTGCAGGAATTATTCCAGAAAATTATATATCTATTTCTCCAATGGAAGAACGTCAGAAGATGATGAATTTCTTTCAAAATACCCTTAATATCAAAAATGCTCCACTAGGAAAGTGGCCTGCTAAATTCATGCCTGCTCTTATGCAACAGGTGGCAGTAAATCTTGCGATAGATGAAAAAGCAGACACGGAAGTATTTTCTGTTAATGGTCCTCCTGGCACCGGAAAGACAACTCTTCTCAAAGAAATCGTATCTAGCAATATAGTAAAAAGAGCTGAGCTGTTAGCGGAAGCGGCACATTCAGATCCAGACGATGCTTATGAGAGGTGTTCATTTACACAGGGACCGTTGGTTAGTAAGGGATATTTTAAGTATGCACCATCTTATTTCAAGCTAAAGAATGATAAAATCAATCAATATGGAATGTTAGTAGCATCATGTAATAATTCGGCCGTTGAAAATATCACTGCAGACCTTCCTAAAAGTGATGACATACTCAAGAGTCTTGAACCTTCAAAAGATGATGATGTATCGGTGGCGTCAGGATTGAATGAAGTTCATGATTTGTTTGATGTCGAAAAATCAGAAGATATTGAGCAAATAAAGATATCTGGTGAAATAAAAGAAGTGCGTGATATTTATTTCACGCGGTATGCTAATAAACTCCTAAATAGAAATGACTGCTGGGGTCTTGTATCAGCTCCATTTGGAAAACGTGCAAATATAAACAAGTACTGTGTATCTGTACTTAAAGAGTTTATTAACGATTATAATCTTAACAATGTGCGTGAGAAACATCGAAAGAAATATGTAGAGCAGAGAGAATGCTTTCTTAAACAGCTTAAGGTTGTAAAGAAACTTGAGAAAGAGTTGGAAATCCTGTGCGACTATTCAAATTTTTTGCCATTGACTAATGAGAATATTTCTGAGGATGATCTCGATAGAAAAATAAAAGAAAATTATGCATATGTAATGGAACTTGAGGAATCAAGACCTAGGGGATTGTTCGGAAGATTGAAGAAAGATTCTACACGAGACAATTTAATATCAGAGAAAAAGATTGAGATCGAAGTTTTGAAAAAGCAAAAAGACGGTCTTTCAAAAATTGCTAGCTATCATAATCTTTTAAGCAGACATAGCGAAGGGGCTGAGAAGCTCACTCCAATTGATTCATCTTTTATGGATGGATATGCATCGCTTGATGAGAGCGCATCAACGTGGGCACAGGTTATAAATCCTTGGTTTACAGAGCAATACAACAGGGAACGTGAAAAGCTGTTCTTGTATGCTTGTAAACTTCATAAGGAATTTGTAATTTCCTCTAAATCATTTAGACAAAATGTAATTAATCTTTTGATCGCATGGGATATGTATGATGATTGTGATGAACGTATGGGTGAGAAAGACAGAATAGATGCCTTCCCAGCATTGATTCAGAATATATTTCTCATTACCCCGGTTATATCAACTACATTTGCGTCTGCACAGACCTTCTTACGTGATATAAAGCGTCCGGGTACACTTGGAACGCTTATAGTGGATGAAGCAGGGCAGGCACAACCTCAGATGGCGGTTGGAGCTTTGATGCGATGCAGAAGAGCTATAATTGTTGGGGATCCTAAGCAAATTGAGCCGGTGGTGACAGAAGAAACAGACATGATTAAAAGTCTTCTTACATCTGATTTACTTACACCATATAAGGACAAGAAAATATCTGTACAAGGTTTTGCAGATAACATTAATAGCTATGGCACTTTTCTCGGAGAAGATGAAGAAAAAGAGTGGGTTGGATGTCCGCTTACTGTACATAGACGTTGTATAGACCCAATGTATAGCATATCAAATCACCTTTCTTATGATGACACTATGAAACAGCAGACAGCGCCACCAAAGGAAAACGCTGTGAAGTCCTTTATCTTGGATAAGTCATATTGGATAAATGTTAAAGGTGAGGAACAGTCCGGAAATAAGAACCGTTATGTACCGTCACAAGGTCAGATTGTACTAAAGCTTCTCGAAGAAAAATTCAAGAAAGACAGTAGTGATATACCGAAATTGTTTATTATTACACCATTCACATCCGTGAAGAAGGGAATGATGGATACACTAAGCAAATCTGATTTCTATAAACGTGAACCGCGTGTAAGCAAATGGTTAAAAGATAAAAATATCGGAACTGTTCATACATTCCAAGGACAAGGAACAGATGAAGTAATATTCTTGCTTGGTTGCGATAAATCATCTGTAAAAGCGGCAAACTGGGTAAATAAAAATATTGTGAATGTGGCAGCCACAAGAGCTAAATACCGTTTATATATTATAGGAGATAAGGAAATATGGAGTTGTAAGCCTGTGAAAGTTGCACGCGATACAGTTAATAATGAGATATCATTGGATAATTTGATGACAATGCTATCATGTTTTGAAAATACAGAGTCTGTTCTGGCACCTGCAATTCAAACTGCTGAAGTCAAAAAAATGGAATATACAACACGAGAAAAGAAGCGCGAGGTAGCGACTTTATCGGGAAACATATCAAAGGTCTGCCCGAAATGTGGAAAATCGCTTGTAGAACGAAAAGGTGAGTATGGAGTTTTTTATGGATGTAAAGAGTTTCCTAAGTGTAGCTATAGTAAAAAGAAAGCTATCCATTAAGACTTCTCTATATGTTTGTTCCAACGTAGACATACCAAATGAACTCTCGTGCCATGCGGTATGCGGGAAATAATCTCTTAAAATAATGTTTCAAAAATTGCAATTACTGCACAGTACAACGATAATATTCACTAATAATAAGCCACCATTGTCGCTATAGAGTAAGCGGTAAGCTTAATCCCTCCGTACAGAGGATTAGGCTTTTTTGACTTCATAACCTTTGATGCTTCCTATTGGTAAGATTTTGACAGTAAGTGGTGATTTCTGTGACAACTACTGGTAAAAATGATACTGGTGGTACAGTTCTATGGCTGTAATCAGTAGTGGATGAGTAATAATCCATCTAGAGGAGCAACACAAATTACCTCTATCCGAATTCTAGTATGATGACGGAACCTCCCCCAATCCCTCCCACATTAGCAATTTTCTGAAACTATTGTATAATAAGAGAGTTAGGTTAAAAGCAGCTACGTAGGAGACGAGCGACCAGCTGATTCCTCGGGGGAAGAATCAGCTTTTTTGATTGACGTAGGTATTTTATTTTATATGCTCAGGGGGAATGAATAGTGGTTCTTAGAAAGATGCTGCCTTTACAAGTGATCTTCTAAGAGAAAGGGAGTGTTATCGTACATGGTAAGAGTGGTATTTGATCAGTTATCAAGATGAGAAGAGCGATAGGTTGCTTGAGGTAAATTATGGGATACTGAACAATCAATACTTCGGTGGTAAGGTGCATGAAAACTCTAAGATGAAATTAGTTCATGTCTACTACCTCTATCGAAATCATAGAGGTATATTTTAGCTGCGTTCATCATTACGTATGTGCAGTCAAAATATAAGAGGAACTTAATTTCTATGAAAGATGAGAGAACCTTACGCGTTTTCTCGTTCGCTAACTTCGAGGAGGAAAAACATGAAATCACTGAAGCATTGGGTGTTTTGGCCCCCATTTTTATTGGTAGTCGTAGCGAGTATTTTAAGTTTTACGAATGAGGGTGCTTTTACCACCATCACTACTGGAGCGAATGATTGGGTCATTACGAATGTAGGTTGGGTGTTTAGTTTAGCTGGATTATTTATGGTATTTGTATGTGTGGGTGTCTATTTTTCTAAATTGGGAAAGGTGAGGATTGGAGGGGAGAATGCGAAGCCCCTGTTATCTTTTCGAAATTGGTTTGCGATTACGTTAACGACGACGATTGCAGCCGGTATTACATTTTGGGGGATTGTCGAGCCGATCTATCACTTGACTGAGCCACCAGCAAGTATGAATCTAGAACCGAATAGTGCCGCAGCAGCAATGTTCTCCATGTCGACGATGTACCTTCATTGGACGATCACGCCTTATGCGATCTATTGCATTCCGGCTTTGATGTTTGCTTTTGCCTATTACAATATGAAACAACCGTTTAGTATAAGTTCGACATTGGCTCCCTTATTAGGAGACAAGCTCCATGGTAAATGGGGGAAAGTCATTGATGCGATGTGTCTCTACACGTTAGCTTTAGGGATGGCTGCAGCAATGGGTACGAGTATCTTAAACTTATCTGGTGGGGTCAATTATTTATCAGGAATTGCGAGTGCTCCCGGTTTGTGGGCTATCGTTGCTGCAGTTGTGATGATTACCTTTATTATTTCAGCGTCAACAGGCCTGATGAAAGGGATTCGGATTCTCTCAGATATCAATTTTAAATTGTTTCTATTTATCATTGCGTTTATCTTTTTAGTTGGACCGACTGCCTATTTATTAAACTTAGGTACAGAGTCATTTGGTCATTATATTACTCATTTCTTCGAGAAGAGTTTATTTACAGGTGCCGCAGCAGATGATCAGTGGCCACAATGGTGGACGACATTTTATTGGGCCAATTGGTTTTCATGGGCAGCCATTACAGCATTATTCTTAGGAAGAATTGCTTATGGTCATACCGTAAGATCCTTTATTATTGTCAACTTTGTATTACCGTCCTTTTTCGGAGGGATCTGGATGACGATCTTTGGCGGAACCTCCATTTATATGCAAATGACGGATGGGAACCTAGGAGACATTTTGACGAATAGCGGACCGGAAGCATTAGTATATGCGGTAATGGGAGCCATTCCGTTTTCAGAGATTATCATCCCTCTTTATTTGTTTATTGTCTTCATTGCTTTTGTGACAGCAGCAGACTCGACCCTTGCCGCTATGGGAGGGATCAGTTCGACTGGCATTACACCGAAAAGTCCTGAACCAGGTATACTCATTAAGGCCATTTGGGGTGTAACGATCAGTGTGGTTGCTTGGGTGATGATTAGCTTCGCTCAGACCGATGGCATCAAAATGCTCTCTAATTTAGGCGGAGTGCCAGCGGTCATTTTGGGCATTACGATCATATTTGCACTCATAAAAGTGGCGAAATCACCAGAGAAATATGATAAGACGATAAAAGATTCATCGGAAGAAAACGATCACAAAAAAGCAGGATAAATCCTTGGCCGTCGATTTTCTTTTTCTCATTAGGACTGGATCGTAAACGGCATAAAAGAACTTCCCATATGGCAGATCAAAAAAGACGTGGAGAACTGCCAATGTATCATACCCCGGGTCATTTCCCGGGGTATTTTGCTGTCGATTTGTGTGCAATTTTAGGAGGAAGAAATGAAGTAAGCGGCCGTGGAAGAGGTCAGAGCCGCCAATACTCAGTAAAGACCTAAAATGAGCACAGCAATAAACAACCCCGACCATACCAAACCGAGGAGAAAGATCAGAACCCGTTTTGCAAAAATGTCTGAAGCATTGAAGAGCAATTGATAAATCCAGACAAATAAATCAGCTGCCCCGAAAAAAGAAAGCTCATCCAAGTCTTTTTCTTTCGTGAAAAAAGCCGTGGCTATAATGATAAAGCCCAGCAAGATCATACCGATTAAAATGAATTCTACATCCATACCGTCACCCTTGTTTGTTTTGATTTCTATTTATTCACCAAGGGGAAGAATTCTTCCTTCTTTACCCTGAAAAACAGGACTTTGGTTCCTTTAGGGAGAATACATTCCCATAATAAAAATACGTGTTTTAGCATTAAAAGACCTTACTCTGCGCATGCTTGACAGCTTTGACCGAACGCAGCACACGTCTCGGGTGATGACGTATGTGGAAGGGAAATGGAACGAAAAAACTGTGGGAAGTGCGGGATACACAGCTGGAAATCCCATTAAAGAAAGGGACGTCTATGAAGTTAAAAACATATTTACCTATGCTTTTGTGAACACAAATAATCAATACGAGGTGATGATGGTGAAGAGGGCCACTATGTTTCATCTTATCTGCTTCATTCTTATCTTATGCCTCTTAAGTGCGTGCGGGCAGGAATCTACTGGTGGAAATGGCAGTGGGGTATATAGTATTTCTGTTCATTTTAATGATCAAGAATATACGGCTGCTACAAATGATGAAGGATATGAGAAGAGTGGGTTTGTAGGGACGATCGTAAGGAAGCTGCCAAAAGAAAAGCTCCCAACTGAAAACGGCGAATCGAACTTTTTTGAAGTCGGAACGAAGATTTATTCGGTGATGGGTGAAGAGAATATGATTTATCTGGAGCAAGATGGGAGTGAATATATTTTAACTACGAATAAATAATCATCACATGAAAAGAACATAATTTCATCATACCACCACCTTGCACTTACTCGAATTATTGTGAGAAAGGTGAGTAATATGAGGATAAATAATTGGAATACTTATCAGTTGGAGGTCTAACCATTGCCAAGTATTTATATTGTTTCCGGACCAGCTGGAGTAGGGAAATCTTCCACTTCGAGACAATTAGCAGAACAATTTGATCAAAGTGCATATATAGAGGGCGACCTCATACATCAGATGATTGTAAGTGGGTACAAACCGCCTTGGGAAAGTGAAGAATCTCTTGCTCTTGTATGGGAAAACATTGCTTCTCTTAGTAGCAATTTTATAAGGTCAAATAAGAATGTGATCATTGATTATGTTACTTTTGAGAAAGATGTAGAGATGTTTAGCCATAAGATAAATGATGAAGTGGGACAGATTGAAATAAAATATGTGGTTCTTTGGACGGAAGAAAAGGAATTACTAAGAAGGGATTCCTTGAGAGTGAAGGAACATCAAATGGGAATCCGGTGCTTGCAGTTGATGGAGGAATTCAAACATAAGGGACCATCTGAACGTTTTTACTTAGATACAAGCACACTAGAGCTTTCTGAAGCGGTAGCAGACATCTTAGAGAAACCAGCATACTTATACGATAAACCACTGCATAAGGAAGACTAAATGAATTGTTTTTGTGAGCAAAATGACACCTGTGATTTAAAAGTAGAAGGTGATGTCGGGGCAGACCCATTTAGCCGCTTTATAATCAGTGCAATTCAGACTTTAAATAATCTACATGATCTCTTTGCTTGTCCAAGATTTCATGCACAAGATTCAAGCTTTCCTCATCAAGTTCATCACGAACTAATTTCTCTGTCATCTTTATTCCGTATAGGTTTTCTCCTTTAATTGCATGTTTCAGAATATCCTTTTCATCTTTTGGATGATCAAGTAGTTGGCTGATGTTAAGTTCGATCTTACCAATAACTCCTTCACTCGTAGCAGGCGTCCCATGGAGCTGTTGAATTCGTTCTGAAAGCAAAGCAGCATGGTGTTTTAAGTCCTTTTGTATAGTTATGAAACGATTGCGAAGCGGGGAAGAATCATCAAGATTCTTAATGAACTCTTCATAAGAATGTACTCCCATATATTGACCTTGAAGTAACTTATTTAAGATTTTTATAACGTGCTGTTGTTCTATTGGAATCATTCCTTTCGTCGTGTAAAACGCATGGTAGGTGTAGTTTATGCCGAAACTATTCATTCATACTGTCCTATTATCTAACTTTAAAAATTGATAGCTATTCGGAGTAGATTTAAAGGGATTTGGGAAAAGGCATACAGAGGAGGGTTCTGTATGCAGATATCAGCGTTTGCCTTTGCCATCATACTCGCATGTATGCATATCTTTGCTAAGAATATGCGTTTTATCCAAATCATTCCTAGAAGTCGATTCCTTTCCTTAGGTGGGGGTGTGTCTGTTGGGTATGTATTTATTCATATCCTACCTGAATTAAAGGAACATCAAGAGTTAATAGAACATCATGGCATTTTACTTACTTACCTTGAACATCATGCCTATTTACTGGCAATGCTTGGCCTCATCGTATTTTATGCCTTAGAAAAAATGGCCAAAGACTCTCAGAGAAAAAACCAGCAAGACAGAGGGATAAACCAACCCACAAAAGGAACCTTTTGGATACATATTAGTTCCTTTGCATGTTACAACGGGCTTATCGGCTATTTACTTATTCATCGAGATTCAGAAGGGCTATTAAGTTTGATTTTATATGTCATTGCGATGGCCTTGCATTTTATTGTTGTCGATTATGGCTTACGTACTCATCACAAGGATATCTACAACCGAATTGGTCGATGGGTACTAGCATTAGCTGTACTCTTGGGATGGGCAATCGGTGTCCTAACAGAAATACCCGAATCTGTATTAGCTTTATTTTTTGCCTTTCTATCCGGTGCCATTATATTAAATGTTCTAAAAGAAGAACTACCTGAAGATCGAGAAAGCAGTACATGGGCATTCTCATTAGGAGCGATTGGATATATAGCTTTACTATTACTTGTTTCTTAAACTCAGATTCAAAGGTGTATGATAATGTTTAACAATTTAGAATGAACATAGCTGAGATGATACCCTCATGTGGACTTAATGATAAGGAGACATAACGATGACTGATCCAACGAATAAAGAAATTTTAGAAGAACTAAAAGCTATTAATCAGAAGCTAGATTAAGTGAATGAAAGAGCGAAGAAGTCAAAGGGATTATCAACACCGATGGCCATTGTCGCAATCGTGTTAGGGTTCTCTATTTTAGTACCGATGCTTTCCATATTGTTTGTGTTTTTTCTTGAGTAAATTGTTTATAACAAAAGCGATGCTTAATCAAGCATCGCTTTTGTTACGCTCTTTTTTCCTGTTTGATAGGCCACCCTTGTTATTTTTCTTGAGTAAGTTTTTTACGATCAGCGGATTGAGGTGGCTCTTCAAGCCAACCATTTTGTATCATGATATCAGCACCACTTTTCCCTAACCTTGCAACCTCTAAAGCCAGTCTAAAATAGTTAGTTCCTAAATCCATCCTCATACTTGCTGAAGCAGACAATCCGTAATTTCCCATTCCAGCATTACTTATTAAAGTTGTAATAAACATCATAAGTTTATCGGAGAATGCTGGTGTTGTGGAATTCTTTACATTCGTATCCCACGACATGGGTGCCTGCATATCACTATCTATCAATGTTTTTCCGAACACCTTTATATGCTTTTGTGCAATTTGTTGTGCTCGTGTCATAAACTCTCTTACCTCTTTTGACTGGGCCATTTGTGCAAAGCTTATCGTTAACATACTACCAAGTAAATTCGTTTCAGTATTCATAAATAAATGAGATATTTCGATAGCATTTAAAGGTCTTTGACGTGTAAAAGGGTTTAAACTGGCACCTAGATATTCCTTGTCCTCAACAAATTCAACTTTTTCAGGGTATGATATGTACGGAGGTCTTATTAAAACTCCTTTTTGTAAGGAGACTTCCGTTGTTTGCTTGTATAAATGACTTGTAGACACTAAACAATCTTGAAAGAACTCAACTAGGTCCTCTCGAACTGCTAATGATAATGCACCACTATAAGTTGCCATTCCTACCTTAGCCATTTGTCTTAGAAACATTAAAAGAAATGTATCTTCATATATTCGGGGAACATTGGGAAACACATCTCTTTCCTTAGAAAAACCAACTGGTATAGGGAAATTCTCAGTATTGTATACTTGAGTAATAAACGCAATGTGTTGCTCAGAGAGTGTTTGCGCCATTTGAATAATAGGCTCAATATCAGGATCCTCGTTCGTTGCTAAAAAATATTCACACATACATATGGATAAAGTATCATTTTGATAAGCACTCCAAAGCGTTGCCATCTCTGCTGATGTTAAGTTAATTTTAGAATGGGATACCATTTTTACCCTCCTACTTTAAATACAGATCTATATGTTTATTTTGTCTCTAAAATTTAATTTTATTAACTGGGAGTTTGAAGTTAGATATTGATGACAATTTGCCTTTTGGAATCTTATCTGTTATTCTAAAGAAGAATTATTTTTGTTCGATCTTTAGGAACGAATAAGTGGTTAAACTTTTCGCCTTTGATAACTGAACATCTATAGTAATAAATGGTGGACGTAATCCACCTCAGGAGGAAACAAACATGCAAGAAGGTACAGTAAAATGGTTTAACGCAGAAAAAGGATTCGGTTTCATCGAAATTGAAGGTGGAGATGATGTATTCGTACATTTCTCAGCTATCCAAGGCGAAGGATTTAAATCTTTAGATGAAGGCCAAAAAGTTACATTTGACACTGAGCAAGGTCAACGTGGACTTCAAGCTGTTAATGTAAACAAAGCATAATTGAGAAAGGACTCTAGATTAGAGTCCTTTTTTTATTATCGGAACAAACCACAAAAAAAGGCTGACTACTAAATGCCTCCCCTTTTGAAGGATCTGGCATTTTACGTTTAGTCAGCCTCGGGGCATACATGCTACAAGTGGTAAAATGGTTAGATGAAGCATACCACACAATGCCTAGAATACCTAGATGTTTTATAAAAATAACAATATATATCGATTAATGCTAGCATTTACAGCACTATTTAAAAAGGAAGTGAACCTTCATGATAAATATAACAATTCCAACACCGAATGTAACGATTACCAAACAGGATCATCCAGAGCTAAGTAATATCTATGGATTTACTGATTTTCATCTGATCCCTAGAGATAAGGGTGGGATTTTTATGTTTTATAATGATAAGAAAGAGTTATTGTTCGTCGGTAAAGCAAGGAAGTTAAGACAAAGAATCAAAAAACATTTTGAGGATACGGTATCGCCAATCAAAATGCATAGAGATGAAGTTACTAAAATTGATGTTTGTATGGTCGAAGGCCCTGTACATAGAGAAATCTATGAGACGTTTATAATTAACGAACTCAAGGCGAAGTACAATGTAGACAAAGTGTTTTTTAAAGCGAAATCTGAATAAAGAAAAGCAATAGGTACAGTCTAATTAGACTGTACCTATTGCTTTTTTTACTTCTAAATCCATATTTACTGTGTACAAACAAAATAAGGATAAGTGCCGGTTACTACCCGAAGTAGGTCGAGATTAAATTAACAAAATACGGGTGGTGACGGGGTCTATTAGTAAAATTAATGGAAACAGCTGGTAATAAACATAAAAGAGATGGTACAATCTTGTGGACTTAATCATAAGGAGATAAAATATGACAGATCCAACGAATCGAGAAATACTTGAAGAGCTTAAAGCTATTAATCAGAAACTAGATGAAGTGAATGAAAGAGCGAAGAAACCAAAGGGATTATCGACACCGATGGTAATCATCGCAATAGCGTTAGGGTTCTATATTTTAGGGCCAATGCTTTCGACGTTGTTGATGCTTTTGTTTGATTTGTAATGGTTTATATCAAAAAAGCGATGCTGTGATCAGCATCGCTTTTGTTAAAAGATCCTTTATAGTTCATGGATCTCTTATAAGCTATTAAACAAATTAATTACTATATGGGAGATGAGAGCTGTGAAGGACAATTTTTAGGTCGCCATCATCATTTCTTGTATAAGAGAAAGTGTATTCTACTTCGACAGGCTCTTCTCCATTAGCTGGTGTAAAATAATACATGCCCATACTTACAGCCTTATTTCCTTCAATGATAACTCCTTCATTTTCCCATCGTACATCTGTCCAAGGTGTAATAGCAAAACCATGATCCTCGGGATAAGCTTCATTTCCTCCTATGAAATAAGACAAAGCACCTTCAAAGGTATCGCGGAAACGCTCCTCTTTGGCTAAAGTTGGTTTGAAAAGAACATTGCCGATGTCATAGCCATAGAAACGTTCGATATGCTCAGAAGCAGCGGCTTCATAATCGCCACCCTCGCTGTATACTTCTCCGATATGAACAATACCTTCTCCCCAGCTTTGCTGTAATTCCAGAACTTCCTCCTCTGTGATTTCTTGAGTAGGATTATATGGATAATGAGAGCCATGAAGGACAATCTTCAGGTCGCCATCATTATTTTTTGTATAAGCGAAATTGTATTCTACTTCGACAGGATCTCCTCCATTAGCTGGTGTGAAATAATAGACGCCCATACTTACAGCCTTATTTCCTTCAATGATAACTCCTTCATTTTCCCACTGTACATCTGTCCAAGGTACAATAGCAAAACCATGATCCTCGGGAAATGCTTCATTTCCCCCTATGAAATAAGACAAGGCGCCTTCAAAAGTATCGCGGAAGCGCTCCTCTTTGGCTAAAGTTGGTTTAAAAAGAACATTGCCGATGTCATACCCATAGAAACGTTCGATATGCTCAGAAGCAGCGGCTTCATAATCGCCCCCCTCGCTGTATACTTCTCCAATATGGACAATACCTTCTCCCCAGCTTTGCTGTAATTCCAGAACTTCCTCCTCTGTGATGTCATGCGTTGATTCTGTAGGTTCTTCTTCTACCGGCTCACTAGAAGTAGAGTCTGAACATGCTACTAACGTCATTGCTAAAAAAGCAGACCCTAAAATCGCCGAAATCCCTTTAAATCTTTTCAATGTCTTCACCCCTTAATAATTTCTGTAAACATAGACTAGTATAGTAAAATCATAGTTTATTTACAATATTTTGTTTGCTCGGTGGTATCTCGCTTTTAACTGTAAAGCTAGTAATCATAAATTAGATGAAGTGAATAAAAGAGAGAAAAAGCCAAAGGGAATATCGACACCGATGGCCATCATCCCATTAGTATTAGGGTTCTAAATTCTAGGGTCGATGATTTCGACGTTGTTAATGTTTTGTTTGATTTGTAACGGAATCTTATATCAAAAAAGGATATTAATAAGGGTCATTTATTAAACACAATTGGTCATAAGAATGCAAAAGTAATAACAGTAAGTCCTATTGGGGATAACTATCATGAAACTCTTACAGTAGATCTTTTTCTGCTTATGTACTCCCAAAAAAGGAATAGGTGAAAACATATGGAGGTTTTAAAAGAGTCAGTTATCATATTAGCGAGAATTTTTACGATCTTCCCGTTATTTTTAGTAATCACACAGTATATGGGCAAACGTTCCATTGGAGAAATGCCTATTTTCGATTTTCTTATTATTATGACTTTAGCCAATGTGGTAGGAGCTGACATTGCTGATCCAAAAGTAGATCATGTTTATACGTATTTAGCTATTATCGTTATTCCACTCATCCAAAGATTAACTGCCTACTTATCCATTAAGCATCGGAAAATAGGAAAAAAACTAACGTTCGAACCTACGTTAGTTATTCAAGATGGGAAACTCTTAGTAGAAAACTTAAAAGGAATTAGATATACCGTCGATAACGTATTGCAAATGTTACGTCAAAAAAATATTTTTGATCTAAGTGATGTTAAAATTGCCATTATCGAAGCAAATGGGCAAATAAGTGTGTTAAAAAAAGAAAATAAATTAGAAGTAACGATTGAGGATATAAATGTAAAAAAGAAAAGCAAAAGTTTATCTTACCCCTTAATTGTAGAAGGGAAAATTTACGAAGATATCTTACTCTATTTAGGCTTAAATCGACAATGGTTAATTGCTGAATTACAAAAAAGACGGGTTGCCCAATTAAATCGCGTCTTCTTCGCTTCTATTAATGAAGACCAAGAACTTCACGTTTCCCTAAAAAATGAACAGCAACAAATGCCGCCTATTTACAACTAATGAAGGATTCGTTTCGTTGATGGAACGGTTGCTTATACTGAACAATAATAACTGATAGCACAAAGTGATTTGCTGGGTGAAGGTCCACTCTTGTGTCTGTTAGCAACAACAAAAGCGATGCTTAATCAAGCATCGCTTTTGTTACGCTTATTTCTAGGTTAATACGGTAAGCAACTCTCCTTAAGAGGAGTCTAACCTTGAATGAGCGAAAGCAGTTTATTTCATTTAATCTACCATTTTGATAAGAACATGGTAGTGTAGCAAGTAATCTAAATTAATTAAACACTCATTTGAATATAATATTGACAGCTCTAAAAACGAAGCATAGACTATAATCAAATGATAATTTGAATGAAGGTGACGGAATGAGCCAAAAAGGAAAACAGGACCACGACACATGTGAGATTTTTTGTTATGACGAAGAAAAGGTAAAGCGGGTCTCATCTATTGTAGAGGCAGAGAACCTCGCTCCAGTTGCGAGCATTTTTAAGGCTTTATCAGATGAAACGAGGTTGAAAATTGCCTATTCCTTATTACAAGATGGGGAGTTGTGTGTCTGTGATGTTGCGAACATTATTGGTGCAACAATGGCAACCGTTTCTCATCATTTACGTCTTCTTAAAAATTTAGGAATTGCCAAGAGTCGAAAAGAAGGGAAGCTGGTCTTTTACTCTTTGGATGATGAGCACGTCAAAATGTTAGTTGAAACAGCTGTTGTTCATGGGAAGGAGGTGGAAAAACGTGACTGAAGAAACGAAGGGACTAGAACCTCAAAAAACGGTTTACCGTGTTCAAGGATTTACTTGAGCAGGCTGTGCTACCACGTTCGAAAAGAACGTGAAACACCTGGATGGTGTTAATGACGCAAAAGTAAACTTTGGAGCTTCAAAGGTGACCGTTTTCGGTGAGACAACGGTAAAGGATCTAGAAAAAGCCGGAGACTTTGAAAGTTTAAAAGTCATTCCCGAGAATGACTTAGATGAATTTGAAGAGAAGAAAGAGCCGTTTCTTTTAAAATATTTAAACGTGATTGCAGCTACTTTTCTTGTGATAGTTGGGTACGTTTCACAATCCTTTTATGGGGAAGGTCACGTTTTCTCCGTTCTCTTATTTGTAGCTTCCATTGTTATTGGGGGATTTTCGCTCTTTAAAGTGGGGTTTAAAAATTTATTACGGTTGCAGTTTGATATGAAAACGTTGATGACGGTTGCGGTGATTGGTGCTGCGATTATTGGTGAATGGACAGAAGGAGCGATTGTCGTTATTCTGTTTGCGATCAGTGAAGCTCTTGAACGTTTTTCTATGGATAAGGCGAGACAATCCATTCGGTCGTTAATGGATATTGCTCCAAAAGAAGCGCTAATTAGAAGAGACGGTCAAGAAATGATGATTAAGGTTGACGAGATTGAAGTTGGCGATATCATGATGGTGAAACCTGGGCAAAAAATTGCGATGGATGGCGTTGTTCGAAAAGGACACTCTTCGGTGAATCAGGCAGCGATAACGGGAGAGTCAGTTCCAGTTGAAAAGTCGGTAGATGATGACATTTTTGCAGGAACGTTGAATGAAGAAGGGTTACTTGAAGTAGAGGTAACAAAGCATGTAAATGATACGACGATTGCTAAGATTATTCATCTAGTTGAGGAAGCGCAAGGTGAGCGTGCTCCGTCTCAAGCGTTTGTTGATAAATTTGCTAAGTATTATACACCAGCTATTATGGTTGTAGCAGCGCTTGTGGCTATTGTTCCGCCCTTATTGTTCCAAGCAAGTTGGGAGTTATGGGTGTACCAAGGCTTAGCGGTACTGGTTGTTGGTTGTCCTTGTGCACTGGTTATCTCCACTCCTGTAGCAATTGTTACAGCGATTGGAAATGCGGCGAAAAATGGGATTCTTGTTAAAGGTGGAGTTTATCTAGAAGAGGCCGGTGCTTTAAAAGCAGTCGCTTTTGATAAAACAGGTACGTTAACCAAAGGTAAACCTGTAGTTACAGATTTTATTCGTTATCAGGATCAGATCGGTGAAGCAACATTGTTATCCATCATTGCTGCTTTAGAGTATCGTTCTCAACATCCTCTTGCTACTGCGATTATGACAAAGGTAGAACAAGAGAAAATACCTTATATGAACATTGCTGTAGAGCATTTTTCATCAATCACTGGTAGAGGAATTAAAGGGACCGTTGATCAAACCGAGTACTATATTGGCAGCCCTTCCTTATTTGACGAATTATTGAATGGCGATCTACCTTCAAAAGTAGAAGAGGACGTTCGAACACTTCAACAACAAGGGAAAACTGCAATGATCGTTGGAACGGATAGTGAAATTCTGGCAATAATTGCCGTAGCGGATGAAGTAAGAAAAACGAGTCAGGAATTTATTAAAAAACTGCATGATTTAGGAATTAAAAAGACGATCATGCTTACGGGTGATAATAAACGAACAGCGAACGCAATTGGTGAATATGTAGGTGTTACTGATGTTCAGGCAGAACTGATGCCTGAAGATAAACTAGAATTTATAAAACGATTACGCTCAGAGTATGGGAATGTAGCTATGGTAGGGGACGGGGTGAATGATGCTCCAGCACTTGCAGCCTCTACCGTTGGGATTGCGATGGGAGGTGCTGGTACAGATACAGCACTAGAGACGGCAGATGTAGCTCTTATGGGTGATGACTTAACAAAGCTTCCTTATACAGTAATGTTAAGTCGGAAGGCTTTGAATATTATTAAGCAAAACATTGCATTTTCATTAGGAATCAAACTACTTGCCTTATTGTTAGTAGTCCCAGGTTGGCTAACCCTTTGGATTGCCATTTTGGCGGATATGGGGGCAACTTTACTTGTAACATTAAATGGCTTGCGGCTGTTACGAATCAAAGATAAAAGTAACAAAGAGAGTTAGGGGAGCTTCCAAGAACAGGTGATTTTTGACGTAACAGTAAAGGTCATAACCCAGTTGATAAGCTTCAAGGGATGGGATAATGGAGGCAATACCGTTAGATATATTTAAGGATACCTCTAAACCTGCAAATATTGTTGTAGAAGTAGAGAAGCTAGGTACGCTTATTATCGCTATTGAGGATAGTTGATTGCCTAATGGATTTTTTTATTTTATCTGGGAACGATAAAAAATAGAATGAATCCATTCAAATTTGAGGTGATTAATTTATGACATCAAGGCGACACTTATTATTTAATTTGGCGCTCATAATCATTCCATGGTTATCAGTCATTTTCATTGGTAAACGGACTATTAAACGATATTTTTTAGCGAGCTTTCTTATAAGTGTTTTTGAAATGATCAATCATATATACGGACATAACCGGAAATGGTGGAAGTTTTATGATAAGCCAAAGTCCTTTATAAGGGATGAGCTCCCTTTTGATATGGGTCCCTACATTCCCTTATCTATGTGGATACTTAAAATGACTTATGGAAATATTAAAATGTTTGCTATACTTAATGCCATTGTTAATGCATCATTTGCTTTTCTCTTTATACCTTTTCTTAAAAAGATTAAAATCGTGCGTTTAAATCGGTTAAACCATTTTCAATTCTTTGTTACTCTACATTACAAAGCCTATATATTGTATGGAATACAGTATTTAATTGAAAAGATAAGGTATCATGAACTATCCATGTATAAAAATTGATCTTACTCATTGAATGGTTAATATTTAACGAATTCCATTCCCACAAAGGATGAGGATTACTCAGAAAGACAAGTGTCAAGGCATTTTATTTTGATATTTACTAAGTTTTTATTGATATATGCAAAGTTAGCAGTACACTAATAAAGTAATAAGATTTTCTTCAGTAAAATAAGGTATATTATATTTGTTGAATAGATTCTCTTTAAAGAAAAGAAATGTAGGTGAACAAAATGGGGAAATATCAATTGGATGCCAAAAGTCAGGTAGCTGTGACAAAGTTTCATGAAAAACAGAGGTCTGCAAAATCTGATAAAAAGCAGCAACTTGAAAAAATACGTGCGGAGTATTTGAAAAAGAAGCAAAATCAAACAGATAAATAATAGGAATGAAAACATAGGAAGAATAAAATCTCTCTATGTTTTTTCGTTGCAAGTTGCAAGGTCAATGAAATAATTTATAGAATTAACGGGTGCATTCCTTCAAGAAGGGATGCTTTTTTTGTTATCGAATAGGGAATTAATGTTAAAATTAACAAACGAAATTTGTTTAGTAATTAAAATCGGAGGTTTCTGAATGATGATAAAGGGATTATATGAAGCACATTTACCAGTACGAGACTTAAAACGTTCGATCGAGTTCTACACTGGCCTTGGGCTTGAACTCGACCATATCGTTGAAGATAGGTTGGCATTTTTATGGATTGTAAAAAATGAAAGTTGGTTGGGTTTATGGAAGACGGACAAAGTCGACCTAGAATATCATCCCTCCATAAGACATATAGCATTTCAAGTATCGTTAGAAGGGTTGAAGAAATCTGTTACCTGGCTTGAAACTAAAGGCTATACACCCAGAGAGGCTTTTGGATTTGAACCAACTGAACCTTTTGTAATGCCTCACAGGGATTATGCGCATGCTAAAATTCATTTTAATGATCCTGATGATAATAGTTTAGAATTTATCTGTAAAATGGAAAATCGTAAAGGACTTACAGAGAGAATGTATTTAAGTAAGTGGGAGGAATTAAATCAATAAAACTTACTCCACAAAAAGGTGCTCTCCTTCGAAGAAGCAAGGACTGCTCTTTTGCTTATTGAAGTAACGGAGCAATTTAGTTAAATAAAGGGGCTGACAATTATGGGAGCTGAAAGAGATAAAAATGTTTATATAGTAACCAAACAACATATAAGCAACTATCCCAATCCAATTAGACTTTTTAAAGGGCAGAGTGTTATTGTCGGCAAAAAATATGCAGGTAACGAAAGTTGGAATAACTGGATTTATTGTTACACTAAAGATAAACATTTAGAGGGTTGGGTACCCGAACAAATAATTCATATAAAAGGTGAGCAAGGGTTAATTTTAGAGGATTATATTGCAAAAGAATTAGAGGTTAATGTTAATGAACAGCTTATTAAATCTAAGGAACTTAATGGTTGGATATGGGTTAAAAGGCTAACTAATTCAGAAGAAGGTTGGGTACCTAAAGAAAACGTAAAAGAAGTAAATGATCACTAAACAAAAATGTTACTAACAAGTTCTTAAGTTCGATTGCAGGATTTGTCGTCTTGATGATTGAACAAGGAATATAGTAAATCAAGAAGAAAAACGGAGTGTTTTTTGGGTCTATGGAAAGGGTATGTTATTACATTTGTTGAAATAGTAATCTTTTTGTTTATTGGTTTTATTCTTACAGAAAATGTATTAAGCGTAGTATATGAAAGTGTTGGTATATCTTATTTAGGCGATGTGGGTAGTGTTATCTTTGGTCTTTCTTTTTTATTATTTTGTTTATATACGTTATTTAGAACTTATGTATTATCTAATAAAAATCTACTCTTGAACGACCGGATTACTTCTCTTACTTTTTGGATAGTGCTTGTTTGGTCAATCTATTCTGTATTTTCTCCTTTTGTGAGGGGGGAAATTTAAATTATTTAAGTTACGGGTAGCAATAGGTGAAGATCCAGGAAGCTGCGTATACAGCTTATTTTTTGCTGATAACTGGAGTGGTATTAAACTGAATAAGATACATGCAAATAAGGAAAAGAGGAAGAATCGCAGTAAAAAATGATTCCCTCTTCATCCAATACATAATTATTTAAAATACTTCTTTGTCATAGACATAAAATCCGCCAATTGAGGGTTTATCCACTTGTCTTTATGTAATGCCATTTGTGTTATAAGAATGGGCATTTCAACCTTTAAATTCACCTCTAACAATTCACCTTCTAATAATTCTTCTTTAACTACCATTTCTGGCAGAACGGCAATGCCCAAATTCGAGATTACGCATTTTTTTATGGCTTCTAAGCTAACAAATTCAAGTGTTGTTTTGGGAGTGACCTTATAATAGGTAAGGATTTCTTCAAAAGAGTTCCGATAAGAACAGCCACGTTCTGTATACAGGATTGTTTCAGTTAATAAGTCATCAGGAGTAACAGTTTTTTTTGTAGCTAGTGAATGATTTGGTGAGCTAATTAAGATCAGCCTTTCTTGAATTAAAGGTGTCGATTGAACGTAGGGGTTATTTTTCCTGGTATCCATTATAAATGCTAAGTCAATATCCCCTTCCATCAAACTTTTGGTGGCCATTTCATCTGAATGAGCTGCTTTAAAAATGAGCTGAATAGATGGGTATTTCAGTTTGAAGTCCCGTAGTAAGTCTGGTAAACGATAGGTACATTGGCTTTCTTGCGCGCCGATAACAAGGGTTCCGCCATTATGGTCAGTTGTCATAGCGTTCCTAGCTTCCTCTTCTAAGTGCACAATTTTTGAGGCATATTGCCTTAAACGCTCACCAGAGTGAGTGAGGATTAGTTTTCTTCCAAGTCGTTCAAAAAGTTGAAGGTTCAATTCGTTTTCTAAATTCTTTATTTGAGCTGTAACACTGGATTGAGCATATTGAAGTTTCTCTGCTGTCTTTGTAAAATTTAATGTATCACATGCAACCAGAAATGTTTGAAGATGTTTGATGTCCATTTTAACTCCTTCCCATCGAAAAAAACGATCCTTTTGATCGGATTAATCATCTGTAACGATTTCAAGAATTAGTGTAACCTTAGTTTACAGATTATTCAAGGAGGTACTAGATGAGAAAATTATTGATAATTAAAGGACAAGATTACTTTGAGAGGGCGCAAGGGGAGTTAAATAACACAATGTCAAAGTATATTGGAGAATTCACAACGAATGAATTTGAAGTAGTACTTACCGATATTGCAAAGGGTTATCGAGTACCTGAAGAGATTGTGAAGTTTAAATGTGCTGACGTCATCATTATCCAAACACCCATTTATTGGTTTAGTTTGCCGGGTATTTTAAAGAAATATATAGATGATGTTTTTATCCCTGGTATATTTTTTGGTAAGTCTAAGCGGTTTGGACAAGGAGGAAAGTTTAACAAAAAGAAATACATGCTTTCTGTTTCGTGGGGGGCAAGGGAATCAGAGTTTAAGGGTACGAAAGACGATTTTTTAGAAGGGTTAAGTGAAGAGCAAGTTTTATTCCCCATTCATAAGACATTTGAATATTGTGGGTTTAACAAATTGCCAACATTCTCGATCTATTCATCAATGAATCTTCAGGAACTTGATCCTTATATCACGAAATTCCAACGCCACTTACAGGAACACCTTTTCTTTTCAGAAGAGATTAAATGATGATGAATTTGCTTAAGCATCGTCATTTCAGATACTTCTTCTTATCAGATATCATTTCAGGATTTGGTGTTGGGATGGCTACTATTGGTGCTAACTGGTTTATTTTAGAACAAACAGGTGCAGCGAGTGTGGTTGGGTTTATGTTGTCGATTAATGTGATTGCAGGGTTTCTTGCCTCGCTTGTGATAGGAGGGATTATTGATCGTTTTCTAAGGAGAACAATTATTCAATGGACTTACTGGGTTAGGGCAATTGTGATATTGGCTATTACCGCATTAATTTTTTTGAATGGATTTAATTTGATCTACATGTATATCTTTTCAGCTATAAACGGAATCGGGTGGGCTGTCTACATATCAGCGTCAAGAAGCCTAATTCAAGAATTGCTGACTGAGAAAGAACTGATAAGAGGTAACTCGTTAGTGGAAGTAAGCTTACAGGTAGGGATGTTCCTGGCTGGTGGTGCATCCGGTTTTTTATATCAGTATTGGGGTTTCGAGATCATTTTACTGATAAATTCTTCAGTGTTTATGGTTAGCAGTTTCTTTCTATCAAAAGTTCGATATAACTCCATTCCTATTCCTGAAAAAAAAGAGTCATTTATAAATGCGTTAAAGAAAGGAATGAATTTTCTACTCGGTAATCCAAAGCTCTTCTTTTTAGGAGTTGTTCCAGTCATTCCGTTAGTAGCTACAATGTTATTTAACGTAGTTCTTCCGAGTTATGTAAGTGATACCTTAAAAGCAAATGCGATTGTATTTGGAGTGTCGGATATGTTTTATGGAGTTGGAGGGCTATTATCAGGGTTTCTGGCAGCACCAATGGTCGCTAAACTCCGTACGAACAAAGTAATTCTATTGTTTTTTACTATCGCTGTTGCTGTATTACTTTCTTTAATGTTTAACAATTTAATTTTAGTCTTATATGCAGGCAGTTTCTTTATTGGGTTATCCAATTCAACAATAAGGATTATCATGAATACAAATTTAATGCAAACGGTCCCTAAGCATTTCATGGGCAGAGCAATGTCAGTGTGGATGGCGGTTTCATTTTTACTGCAGACGATCTCAGCTTCTGGTATAGGAATTTTAATGGACCTATTTAATCCAGGTGTAGGGTTTTTAGCTATGGCAACATTGATGTTTTTTGGTGGGCTATTATTTATTATGACTCAAAAGCAATTGAGTAAGAATAGTTATGTCAAAAAAAAGACTTCTTAAGGAGAATAATATGGTTAAGAAAATAGTTGCATTTGTAGAACCAAGTTTTTATGGTGTTGGCTTCGTAAAAACCGCTTTTGAAATGGGGCATTATGTAATAGCTATTGTTTCGTCAGAGAATAACCCTGTTATATATGGATATGAAAACTATTTTCATGTATTAATTACAGCTGATATAAGAGAGAGTCAATCAGTATTAAACGCGATAAAAGATTCAGTGTTTAACAGAAAACTTGATGCATTAATTCCGGCTACCGATTTTGCCTCCCACATTACAGCAAAGGTTGCGTCAGAAATGGGTTTGGTATCAATTCCATATGAGGCAGCTTTCAAAGCCAGAAATAAGGATTTAGCAAGAAAAGCATTCATACAGAAAGGAGTTCCTAGTGTAAAGTTTAAACTGGTTAAAAGTTTGGAGGAGGCTAAGGAGGCAGTGCTTAACATAGGACTGCCAATCGTATTAAAACCAACTAATTGTGCTAGTAGTCAAGGCGTATATTTTATAAATTCTATGGAAGATTTATGTTCATCGCTTACGGAACTAATAGCATTCAAAGAAACTTATATGGGTTTCCAAGTTCGGGATGAATTTCTGATTGAAGAGTATATCCACGGCCCTGAATATAGTGTGGAAGTTTTTCTTAAATCTGGAGAAGCCATTTTTTCAGCAGTTACAGAAAAAATCACATCCCCTTTACCATTTTTTGTAGAAGAAGCTCATACTTTACCAGCAGGAACATTAACAATTGAAGAAGAAAAAAAGTTGATTTCTACAGCTATAATGGCGTTAGATTCAATAGGGTTGGAAAACGGTCCTGCACACGTTGAATTAAAGTATTCAGAGACAGGACCCATAATAATTGAAGTGAATGGAAGACCTGGAGGAGATCGTATCTCTACAGATTTACTGATTCAATCCTACAATTTTAATATTTTTGAAGCGACTATCTCTTATTATCTGAATGAAGAAGTTAATATAAATGTAACGTATGAAAAAGCTTCTACTATCGCATATTTGACATCAAAGAAGAATGGAACTGTCAAGGCGGTTAAAGGATTAACCAAATTAGAGGAAGAACCTAATATCATAAAATATAATATAAACGTAAAAGAGGGTGACTGTGTCAAGATACCCGAAAGTTCAGATGATAGGTTAGGGTATATTATAACCAAGGGAAAGACACCTGCAGAATCAAAAAAAATAGCATTCAGTCTCATGAATAATCTCAGACTTGAATTTTAACGGGCACGTTCCATAAATGAGAGAGGCACTTTTTTGTGACAATAAAAAGGAAATTAATGTTAAACTAAAGGAGCAGGATACTCAAATAAGGTGGATAGCAGAAAGAAGGAAGATATTATGAAATTATTACTCTTAACGGGTGCATTCCTTTAACAAGGAATGCTTTTTTCTTTGTCAATAAAAAGGAAATTAATGTTAAACTAAGGAGCAGTTTAATGCAAGAAATAATTTGAAAAACGTCTAAAAAAAGTTAATTTTTAAGCTATAATTATTTGCGAAAGGAGGTAATTACATGGGTGCTGCGATTTATCAAATAATAGCTATATTAATTCCTATTTCTATAATTCTTTTAGTTGTATGGCTGATACGTTCTTCTATAAGAAAGAATAAGCAATTAAAAAATATTGAACAAAAGTTAACTGAAATCGAAAATAACAAAACTAAGGATAGTTAGAGTTGTTCAACTAAAGGGAGCATTGATCTAACAAATGCAACGCACTTCTTTTTGTGCTCTCGGGGCAGAAAACTTGAACAAGAGGAATATAAAAAACGTTATATTTTTTGGGGGAATAATGAAATACTGTAAAACGAGAAAAACGGTTGAAACCAATAGGTTACTTCTAAGATTATTTAAAGAAACGGATGCAACAGAGGTTGCCAAACTTTGTGACAACTACAATCTGTATAAGAACACACTATATTTACCGTATCCATATTCCATAGAGGATGCTTTATCATGGATGAAAAATCATCTTGATAATTTTAATGAAAACAAGTCATATGAATTTGCTATTACAGATAAGATTACGGGAAAATTACTCGGAGCAATAGCGTTAACTAACCATCAAAAATTTAATAATGGTGAGGTTGCTTATTGGATTGGAGAAAAATACTGGGGAAATGGTTGTGCTACCGAGGCGGCTAAAGCTATACTCGAATTTGCTTTTGTTGAAAAGCAATACCATAAAGTATTTGCTCGTTACTTTCAATCCAATTTAGCTTCCGAAAAAGTTATGAGAAAATAGGCATGAAAAAAGAAGGCATTTTAAGAGAGCATGTAATAAAAGAAAACGATTATATAGACCTTGTTTATTATGGAATCCTTAAAACTGAATTTAATTTATACAACTAAAGGGGGCATTCCTTTAACAAGGGATGTTTTTTCTTTGTTAATAAAAAGGGAATTAATGTTAAACGAAAGGGGCAAAGAGTTTAAGAAGAATTTGGTTTTATATGGTAAAATGTATGCAAAGAGAGATTATATAAGAGGGGTATATGGATTGAATATAAGTTAAGAAAGTCATCAACAGATAAGTCTATAACAGGTGTTTGTGGTGGTATAGCCGAATATTTCGGTATTTCTTCATTCGCGGTAAGACTTATATTTATATTTTTACCTGCCAATATACTTATATATTTAATTCTTACTAATGCGATGTCTGATAGCCCTCCATCATTATAAATTGATATTGAAGTAACGGGTGCGATGCTTGAACATAGCATCGTTTTCCTTGTTCCACTAACAAAGCTTTAATAAGGATAGTGGATATATATTGAAAAATGAGATAACCGTAAAGGGGAAATTACTTTGAAAAATTTGAATGCAGTTGCACTTTATACATATATACCTGGAATCGTGGCAGTAATAACTGGAATGTATGTACTAATCAAGTTTGATACGAGTGAGGGCTTGGTCTTATTGGTAAGTATAGGTAGTATGTTTGGCGGGATTCTTTTGGTAGGGATTGCTGAAATTATTAGACTGCTTTCAAAAATAAGTCGACAAATTAATGAAACCAAGTAAGAATTAAAGTGACGGAACGTTGATTTAACAACGGTTAGCGTCTTCTTAGTGTGCTAACGGGGATGGTTATTTTAAGAAGGTTAATAACGTTTATAAGCATTTATCAAGGTTGTTTAATGTTTGTAGGTGGAGGTGTTTCTTGGATAAGTTTTTATTCATTTTTGGAATAGTTTTGTTTGGACTATCCTTCATTTTTTTTATAGGGAACTTTTTATCAGATTTCGAAGGCCTTTATTTTATCGTCCCTTTGTTCGGAATGCTTAATGCGGGTATCGCTATTGGGGTTAGTATTTTATTGAGGAGAATTAAAGAAATAAGGAAATAGTTTTATTCAAGTAAGGGTAGCGTTCCTTCAACAAGGGATGCTTTTTTCTTTGTTAATGAAAAGGAAATTAATGTTAAACTAAAGGGCAGTTTAGCGTGATAAGGATAATAGGTTAAATGGTAATCTAAGAAATAACATTGAGAGGAAAAAATAATGGAAATTACATTGGAAAAATTACAGCCAGGTGATGCTAAAAAGCTATATGAATTTGAAATTGAAAACAGAGATTATTTTGAAAAAATGGTACCAAGTCGTGGAGAGGATTATTATAACTTTGAAACCTTTAAAATAAGGCACGAAGCCTTACTGGATGAACAAACTAAAGGGCAATCATATTATTATTTAATTAAGAATGAAAATGGTTTAATCCTTGGACGAATGAACTTAGTAGACATCGATAAATCCCGTAATTTAGGCTATATCGGTTATAGAGTAGGTGGAGCGTATACTGGAAAAGGAATTGCTAATAGAGCATTGAAGCTATTATTAGAAACTCTTAACTGGCAAGGTATTAAACAGGTTCTAGCGAAGACAACAACTAACAATATACCGTCACAAAAAGTCTTGGAAAAAAACGGGTTTAACCATATATCAACTAGTGATGAAGAATTTGTAATGAATGGAAACAGGCTAAAGTTTGTTTATTATAAGTGGACTATTTAAGACTTTTATCTTCAACTATCGGGGAGCGATCCTTAAAGAAGCAGGGACTGCTCTTTTTATTATTGAAGTAACGAGCAGGATACTGATAAGAAGGATAATGCAAAAAGGCAACACTGTCGCCCAACCGTGAAACGTGCTACAGAAGGGAATTTAGAGGTTTTATGTCCCCTCAGCCTTTCTTGCTTGGGCAAAGTTCTGAGGAATTTATATCTCATGAAAATGATCGTATTAGCGATAGGGAAGTGCTCCTGAGAGACCTGGTGCATTCTAAAAACCAATGCAAGGAGCTGCCTTTTTAGTCACCCATGACGAAGGACAGCTCTTTTTGCTTGAATTAATGTTATTGACAATTTCCAGCAAGGATTATACCTTCTAAGACAGGAGCACCTGAAGTGCCAGTCAACGAATTAAAAGGGCGTACTAATACACGCGAGTTTGGCGTAACGGATGCAGCGGTAGGAAGTTCTATTCGTGATGACCAAGTAGGTGGGTCTTCCGGAGTAGCAAATAACTGGTTTCCAAAGCTACCAGTCCCGGGAATGATGATTTCACCTGTATACTTGTCAAAATTACCGAAAACTTGAGGCTGCGGTAAGGTTACCATAATGCTCACAGCCTGACCTCCTGTTGGACCAAAATTCACATAAGCTACGCCACCTGTACCGAATGGTACTCTTCCTCGGGGCCGTAAAGACGTACAGCAGGGGTAAGGAATTAAACCCGGAACGCAGAGGATGTCCCCGGGGAATAATACATTAGGATCTGGAATATGTGGATTGTTAACTGCAAGTGCTTCTATTCTTACTCTGAATATCTGCGCAATGGTATAGAACGTGTCTCCTGGAATTACGGTGTACCGACCCCAAAACCCCGGTGGACAGTTCCCTGGTATTCTTGCTTGTTGTCTATACATAAATCTGCCTCCCAATCGTAAAAACCTTATTTTACGATATGTAGGAAAGTTTAAAGTGGGTATGCTTTTTTGTATTATGAATTAATTATCATCAAAACAGTAAAAACACTATCCTTTTTGGTAGCCTGTCCCTTTTCTAACAGTAAATCTTTCGTTTGGTGATACATTCTTTTTCCATCATTGTCGAATTAATCATAAAAATATCTTAAATCCTTTCGCCGACATGGAACTATCAAGCTGTAAACCCCGAATCACTATTTTTTGTGGTACGGGGTTTACTTTTAAACTCTAGGTTTTACTTCTGTTAATTGTGACTCAAAAGTTTAAGAACTTTACTTAACTATTTAAGTAATGTATCCAGTTTTTCTTGTGGATACATACTCACATCCACAATATCAAAGCCTACAAAATTTTTATAATGTTTATCAGAAAAACAGAAATCTACACCTGCGAAACTATACTTTAACATAACGGGGTCTTTAGATATTCTAAATGAATAGACCTGGTTATTCTTTGTGTACAGTTTTTTAGTGGGAACACCTTTTACCATTTGAGCTCCTTGCTGAAATAATTCGATTCACTATTCTATCCTCTTCATCTAAATCAAGATTTATTAATGGATTGACTTCAAGTTCTTCAGTATTTTCAACTTGCATATCGAAATCTTCAGGTAATAAATGTACATACCCTAATTCTAATTGTTCATCATATACGTCACTTCGGCATTGAATAGTAGCAACGGTGTGGGCCAATCGCTTATGAAATTTATTAAGTACCATTAAAAATCTTAAAGGAGATATTTCGATCGTAGGGTATTGTAATCATATCCTTTAAGAAAAACTTGATTAGAATAATGGATATAAGACACTCTAAACAGTACAGAATATATTAGTGGTTAGAGGTGAAGTTTCTATGTGCGGCAGATACACTTTGACGGCAACTAAAGAACAGATTGAAGAACAGCTTGGTGTTCAGTTAGAGGATTACCAACCAAGATACAATATAGCTCCAAGTCAGCGTGTATTAAGTTTAATTTCAGATGGAAAAAGTAGGAGGGCTGGATATTTAAAATGGGGTCTTGTACCTGTATGGGCAAAAGATCCAAAGATCGGATATAAAATGATTAATGCTCGTGGGGAAACAGTGGATGAGAAACCTGCTTTTAAACGATTATTTAAACGACGCCGTTGTTTAATTGTGGCCGATGGTTTCTATGAATGGAAAAGAACGGAAAAGAACAAGAAACCATATCGAATAACAGTAAACGAAGGAATTTTTACATTTGCAGGTTTGTGGGATAGGTGGAAATCAGATGATAAGGAAATAGTTTCTTGTACAATTCTTACAACAGAGCCTAATGAGGCTATGAAAGAAATTCATGATAGGATGCCAGTAATCTTAGGAGAAGAAGAAAGAGATGTATGGCTAGATCCATCTTTAGAGGATAAAGAGATCTTAAACGATCTTATAAGACCATATCCAGCTAAAGATATGAATGCATACGAAGTATCAACTTTGGTTAATAGTCCGAAAAATGAAGTCGATGCTTGCATAAGATCGTTAGTAGAATAAACATCAATTGTCGCTCAATTTGTAACGTACTAATATTCCTTTATGTATTAAAAAAGAGTGGCCATTCTTAGTGGCATTTGGAACAACAATTGTATGACGATTGTCGCTTTAACTACAGGTGCGATCTAACCTTTTAACATTTTAGATATAAATCCCTTGGCTAATTAGGAGGGGGTTTACCCTTACATTTACATTAACAAAGGGAGAGAGCGATGAACTTAGGAGCAGTAGTAGTAAGTATAGGGTAGTAGTATATGTGTTTTTCTAGTCTCGTTTTACTGGGTAAATTCAGGATCGGTTAATGTCTTATATTGTGGGCTTTATAAAACGCTTGGATTTTTAATATCCAAGCGTTTTCTTTTGATATTTGTATTGTTATTTACAGAGCTAAACCTAATTTGGTTTAGAATGTAATTTAACCTGTTTTAAATTTTTTCTAATTGACCATTCAAGAACTCTTTAAAAAAGAGCCGAAATATTGAGTGAATTAAGCATTAATAGGTACTCTCCATTAGTTATTTGATCTAGTTACAATTAAGGATCAGATGGGATTGTCCAAATAACACTTTCTCTTAATGCAAAAAGGTCGAATGAATGGATAAAGGTTATTAACGAAGAAACTTGGTTGGCTAATTTCAATTGAAAATGCTATACGTGCTAATGTACTGGGGGCCTGTCTGCTAAGGAAAGAATATTGATTTATAAATTAGCAGATCAATTAAAAATTGAGGGAGATGACGATTATATTCATTAACTATTAATGTGAGGTATCAAATTTCACCAGAAAGAACTATATATGTACACATGTATTTGTGGATTTTGAGCTTAACTGAGGAAATGGTTTTTATGTGGTTTTGCGTAATAATTTCTCTAACTCTTCCTGAACTTCATAAATTAAATCCTTGAATTTTGATTCGCTCACTTTCAGGCGTTTAGCACATATTTCAAATGACGGTACATTTGGTTCAACATAGCCATTAATCTTATCAAGCTCTACTTTGCTGACTTCTTCGTATGCTGACTTTTGAAGCGGAGATAAATAATTCAATGCATTCATACGTTCTAAACCCTCAATCGTTTCTTCCACTTCATCTAGAAACTCTTCTAATTCATCATTGTTTAGGTGTTGGTCATAAAATTTATCCAACAGAATCACCTCCAGTTTTATATTATTAGACGTTTTTTATCAAAACCCTCCGGAATATAGATTTTATTATGCAAGCAGGTCAGATTAAATAACACTAATTTTTAATTGGATATTTATGTTAAAATAATGAGAGGTTGTGAAGGGTTGTCCTTAAACTAACGGGCAGTTTAGTTGAAGAGGAAAATGATTTTATTGAACAAGGGATGTTCTCTTAGTGAAACAAATATATGCATTTGAAACAAAAGAGGAATACGAAAATATCAAGATACTATACAACGATTCAGTAAAGAATTGAATACATACCTAAAAATACTTGAAGAGAATATGCTTTGGTAAATTTACCTAAAGGGGTTTTATGGACAACTGAAGAAATAGCAACTACTGTTTTCTGGTGGCACAAGAAGTAACTCACTCATTTAGGCGCCAGACGCTACATTTACACTTAGTGGAGGTGGGCATGGTCATAAGTAATCGTTTTCTGGCGATGGGGGACACGGATAAACTATCAACCAATTGATGTAAATAGTGTGCCGTTTTTTAACTAAGCCTGATAAAATTCAAGTTGGTTTCCCCCTAAATACGTATGCAAACATGCAAATACAAATCTGTTTTTAAGGAGGTGTATCATGTCTTTCTCTACTTCAATCATTGACACCATGCGCAGACGCCAGTCGATTCGAACGTTTGATGATAATGACCTTTCAGCAGGAGACATCAATAAGTTAACGGCATATTTAAATGATGAAAGCAACTTGATTGGACCTTTCGGAGCAAAAGGCCGGATTGATCTCGTATTGGTTCAAAAAAATGTGACAGACAAAGGAATCAAGCTTGGAACGTATGGATTTATTAAGCATCCTAAAGCGTATTTAGTTGGTTCATCAGTGAATGATAAGTATCCACTGATCGAGTATGCTTACATTTTTCATCGAATGACTTTATTTGCAACACAGCTCGGTATAGGTACGTGTTGGATGGGCGGGACGTTTACCCGAAACTCATTTGAAAAAGAAATACAGTTGGATGAAGACGAATTCATTCCATGCGTGACACCACTCGGGTTTCCAAAAGAAAAGCAGCGTGTCTTTGATAAAGCCTTGCGTTTTGTCGTGAGGGCCGATAATAAGAAGCCGTGGGAGAAATTGTTTTATGATGGGACTTTCGCCGCTCCATTACAACGCGATAACGCTGGCTCATTAGAAATCCCTATAGAAATGGTTAGATTAGGACCTTCCGCCTCCAATAAACAACCGTGGCGACTCGTTCTCTCAGAAAACCGTGAGACTTGTCATTTCTACATCGAACATACACCGAATTACAGTAAGGGATTAGGCTATCAAATGCAGCTGTTAGATATGGGCATTGCGATGTGCCAATTTGAATTGGCTTGTGATGAGCTAGGTATCAGCGGGAATTGGGTCATAGACGAACCTGGGTTAGAGAGACGAAATGAAAACATTGAGTACGTCGTTAGTTGGAACCAACAATAAACAGCCCTCTACTAAACTAACGGAGCAGTAGAGTTAAATAAGAAAGATGTAATTTAACATCCATTTTAAGCAAAGTAAGATTTTCACGTTAAAGAAATAATTAAGGAGTGGTATTATTGTTTATAAATTGTACTTGGTAGCGATAATTTCTATTTTAACAATTGTAGGATGCAGTGAAAGTGACCCTATATTAAATGACTCACAAACTGAAACGTTTTCCACGCAAGAAAATGCATTGGAAGACTTTGCAGATGGTGTTCGTGGTGGGATAATGTTAGTTAATACTACACAAGGCGAACAACTTTTAGTTGCCAATTCTACTCAACGAATTTATTTTATTAGTGAACTTCTTAATAAAGATGGAGAGTATGCAGTAGTAAAACTCTCTAATGATGTATCTTTAAATGGTGTTCCAGGGGCTGGTTGGCAGTTTTCTTCGGCAGAAAATAACAAATATACAGTGAAGCTTACAAATGAAAAAGAAAACAATTTCATACAAATTCCAGGAAAACAATTATTTTTATCAATTGAACAAGGTCATAATCTATCAAAGACACCAGCTTCGGGTGGAAATGCTATTGAATCAACTGAAATTCTGAAATAAATAAAATATTATTTATTCAACAAACGAGTGCATTCCTTCAACAAGGGATGCTTTTTTGTTTGTCAACAAAAAGGAAATTAATGTTAAACTAAAGGGCAGTATAGTGCAAGAAGGATTGTTTTTATTATGGAGGAAGCTATTAACAAAAGGGTGGTTTAAAAATGAAGTTGAGAGTATTGTTTGGTATTTTACTTATAGGTATTTTGACGGCTTGTTCTTCAACGACACAAACGGTTATTTCCGATGAAGTAATCTTTTATGGGGAAGGAAAATATTGGAATGTTAGTTATATATACAATTCAGGATTGTTTGAAGAGAAAAAGATAAATTGGGTTGAAATCGAAACTGAAGATTTTGAGCTATCACAGGAAGAAATTGATAATATTTACATTGAATTTGAAGGTAGAGATGGTTTGATTACAGGTAATATTGGAGATATGGAATCGGAAATTGAGGGTAATTCTATCTCTTTTTTAGTTGGTACTGTTAATTTTGAAACATATGAAGAAGATGAATATAAAATCACTATTAACTTCAAAGATAAACACGATGTTATAAAGTTGCAGATAAAACGTTGATATTAAACTAACGGTGAACAATAGTTTAACAATCTGACGCTGCTGTTATGGTGCTAAAGGAGCAGTTTAGTAAAAAAATTGTATGAATAAAATAAACAACAGGGGATTGGAGGATATATTTTATGTATGGTGTAGTGTCTACGTTTTTAATAGTGTTTGGCATTATATTATTATTGGTGGTTTTGTTTAATACAATAATGAGAAAATGGTTGAGAGTTGAGAAAAAGAAATTTTTTTCATATAACCATATTAATGAGAAACATAAAAAGATTGATTGGACAATAAGAATTACTACTATAATCGCTATCTTTATAGGATATGTTATTTCCATCATGAGAGGATCCACGGAAATGATATGGGCTTTACAACCGTGGTTTATACTATTAGTTTTTATTGTTGTTTCTGAAATGGTGAGAGCAATAATGGAACGGAAATATGCAGAAAACCCCAATGATTATAAGTTTACAATTAGTCAAATAATATTTTTTCTTATATTGTTTTTTACATTATACAAGACTGATTTTTTTGGTTAGTATAAGGAACGAAAGAGTATTATTGAACTAACGGGTGCATTCCTTCAATAAGGAATGCTTTTTCTCACAAAATAAAAGGAAATTAATGTTAAAGTAAAGGAGCAGTTTAACTTAATAATAAAGCTAAATTAATGCTCCCCCTTTTCATTAGAAAAGGGAGCCTGTTTTTTTAGCATACTGCCTAACAATTAGATCAGAAGAAATCGGTTTAAGTTCCAATTCCCGTGACCAAATTGATAATTGTCCAATGTGATGAACTTCATGTGTGATGAGGTGACGGATTATCTTACCATAAGTGAATGAATAAGATATACCTCCCTTACCATTTATATGTACTTTTTTGTTTTCATAGTCATTAGTCATATTACGAAGGAAAGTTTCTGTTATTGTTTTTGTAAATATAGAGTACCTTATAACATCGTCCAAATTAGAAATGGAGTCCTTTTCAGGATAGTCAT
Source organism: Alkalihalophilus sp. As8PL (assembly GCF_040939795.1). Classification (GTDB taxonomy): domain Bacteria; phylum Bacillota; class Bacilli; order Bacillales; family Bacillaceae_D; genus Alkalihalophilus; species Alkalihalophilus lindianensis. Next base: position 848,210 of record NZ_CP162551.1, on the reverse strand, counting down.
GAGGTTCTTCAAGCATGTAATTAATCCATAATAGTTCACAGTCGATAACATGGATAAGGTTTTTTAAAATACTTCCCATACCGCCAATTCTTTCAGCCTGTAACTCTTCTAAGGATAAAGATTTACACCATTTAAACCAATCTTCTCTTACCTGCCAATTATATAAAAACATATCTAACAAAATTATCCCCTCCTAAAAAATATATTTATTATTTTAACAATAAACTTTATCCATTTGGTACAATTTGTTAAAAGGTGCTTTATTTTTTGAAAAAAGGGGTTTCTATAATGAGTTATAAAATCGCATTTTTTGATGTTGATGGAACTATTACAAACCATGAAGATGGCAGCATTCCATACTCGACTATTAAAGCTATTAAATCATTGAAAAACAAAGGAATAAAGGTTGTTGCTGCAACAGGAAGACCCTTATCAATGTGTAGGGACTTACAGGAATTAGGTATAGAAACCTTCATAACAGCAAATGGAGGGTACGTTAAACACAGCCAATCAGTTATTCATAAAGTACCAATGAATAAAAAGGTTATTCAAGAAGTCATGGAATTCGCTCAGTTAGAGAATAACGGTCTGTCTTTTTATACTGAGGAAATTAGTATGAATGGTGTAGCACAAAATGAAATTTTAACTGCCTTAAAGGAAACTTTGCCTCTCGATAATTATCCTGTTACTAATGGATCAATCCATGAACAGGAGGTATTTTTAATGTGTCTTTTTGCAAATAACGAAACAGTTGAGAAGTACATACAAAGGTTTCCTCATCTAAAATTTAAAAGATGGCATCCATATGTGTTGAATGTTTTACAGGAGGATGTGTCAAAGTCTTTGGCTATACTGAAAACTCTAGAATTCTTCGGGATTGATAAGTCGGAGGCAATTGCTTTCGGTGATGGTGAAAATGATATTGATATGGTGGAACTAGTTGGGCTTGGTATAGCAATGGGGAATGGAAATGAAAAGTTGAAAAACGTTGCAGATTATATTACAAAAAAGTCTAATGAAGATGGTATCCATTATGCTTTAAAAAGTTACGGAATAATTTGAGATGACTAGTTGGTTTAGTAAGTGATTATAAAAATAAGTTAGTTGTCTGTAGAACAAACGGGTCAGCATTCCTGTAATAAAAGTACAACTATGTGAAGTAATGCACTTAAACTATAGGGAGCAATCCTTTAACAAGGGATGCTTTTTCTTTGTCAATTAAAAGGGAATTAATGTTAAACTTAAGGGCAGGTTAGTCCCACAAAAGTTATTGACTGAATGTTTGGTGAACTGTATAATTAGTAAAAGTTTTCCATAAGGTAAACGCTGTGATTAGGAGTAATAAGGAAACTTTATTGTTCAGAGAGCTACCATTTGCTGAAAGGTGGTCAATAAATTCCCCAACTCGCCTATGAGTGGTTAGACTGATATGTAGGTCTAAACGGTTTACTCCCGTAAAAAAGTAATTGAGAAGGTTTGTTCAAATTTATTTTAGGCGAACCAAGAAGAGTGGTACCACGTTAGGGTTAATCCTGTCGTCTCTTTATGAGATGATAGGATTTTTATTTTTATTAGCTAATTAAATACAATAATTAAGGGGGATTTATCTTGCAGGAAAATTGTTTTATTTGTAACAAACATCATGGAACGATTACGACATCTGGCTCTACCATCTATGAAGACGATTATGTTTATGTTGGACATATTGATAATAACGGAAAACCCAATTATTTAGGACATATTATGATTGACTTGAAGAGACATGTACCCACTCTTGCAGAAATGAATCCTGACGAAGCAAAAGCATTTGGAGTTATTATGGCGAGATTAAGCAAAGCACTAAAAGAGATTGAGAATGCTGAGCATGTTTATGCTCTTGTCTCGGGTAACTCCGTTCCTCATCTTCATATGCACTTAGTTGCTCGCTACCCAAATACACCTGAGCAATATTGGGGTCCATTTGCAGTTTATGATTCTCCAAATGCAAGGATGGGTAAAAACAGTGAAGTAACTGAGTTGTGCAATAGAATAAAAACCTATTTAGAGACAAACCCATATGAGTAAAGCTGTCAAAAATAACGATTATTGTTGGGTAGGAAGCCAAAAAAATTTCGTAGATGAAATAAACATCCATAAGATAAGTCATATGGTATTAGGGCGTTTTGGAGGTAATTCATCTGCTGGTCAGTATAAAAATGAAGACGGATGTATCGTCTGGGTAAATGATGATTTAAATTATGAGTTCGTGGTGCTTTTAGATGCACATCAAACAGCAGAAAGTGCAGAATTAGTAGTGTCTACTATTCAATCTCTTAAAGAAGATATAAAGAGCATATTGACCCATTCACCTCGAAAATCATTTGATTGTCTATATAAACTACTATTAAGAACTTTTGAAAGCAAAGGTTTTAAAGAGGCTTGTAAAAAAGTTCAAGGTGAAACAGCGTTTTTATGTGCAGTGAGAAAGGACAAATTTCTTTGGTGGTTTTCAGTTGGAGACTGTATTCTTTATCTAAATCATCCAGAACTATCAAACCTAAGTGAATATCAACAAAATCATCGTAGCTTTTATGAATGGATTGGAAAAGTTAACACTTTTGAACTGGAAGTCCCTTGTTTCAGTATAGGTACAAAAGAACTTAGACAGGGAAGGAATCATATTTTTTTAACTACTGATGGTCTTGTAGAATGCCCTAACGTGGATTTTGCAAATCCAAGAAAAATATTTAATTCAATTTATGAGTTTACAAATGAGGAAAGTGTATGGAGATTGTTGAAAGAAATTCAGAAAAATAATGTCCGTGATAGCACAACAATTGTATCTTGGTTTGTTGAAATTGATATAGAAGGAAGTCAACCAAGCAAGTGAGGTTCTTCAACTAACGGGTGCGTTAGTTGAAGAAGGATATTCTCTCCAGATAACGAATATTAATTTATTACTTATAAGGGAGTGGAAAGATTTATGTTTAGTAAAATTGGTCAAATTATGTTGAATGTAAATAACCAAGATGAAGCAGTGAAATTTTGGACAGAGAAACTAGGATTTACTGTGATATCTGATGAAAATAGCGGTCAAGGAATGAGATGGATTGAAATTGCTCCAAAAAAGGGAGCAGAAACAACCATCATTCTCCATAACAAGGAGTTCGTTTCTAAAATGTCTCCTGGGTTAAATCTTGATACACCATCTTTAATGTTTTTTTCTGAAAGCTTCGAACAGTTACACAGTGACTTGACAAATAAAAAAATCACTGTGGGAGAAATTGTCAATATGCCATCTGGTAGAGTATTTAACTTTGCAGATAATGAAGGGAACTACTTCGCTGTAATGGAAAAAAGTAATATAAAGGAATGAAAATTGCTCTATTTTGTTATTCAAAAGCTGCCAAATTAGGTAGCTTTCTTATTGTATTAACGGGTGCATTCCTTCAACAAGGGATGCTTTTTCTTTGTTAATAAAAAGGAAATTAATGTTCTAAAGGAGGAGGTTTGTTTTAAAAGAAGATTAAAAAAGTTCAACGAGTATGTTGAACTTTAGCTCGTTACATATTTTCAAATTGGAGGTATTCTAATATATTTCCGAAGGGGTCACTAAAGCTAATATATTTTCCTGGTGGGCAATCCGTTGGTTCTTCTATAATAAAATTCACGTCTTTTTCTCTTAAGTATTTAACCGTTTCATAAATATTATCTGTTCGCAAACCCAATACAACTCTTGTAGTTTTGTTATCTTGACTATGGATTGTATTATCTTTCTCTTCTAAAATTATCGGTAACTCTCCGTGTACAAGAGAAGCAATTTTAGGTTCATATTGCTTGTTTAATTCAAACCCTAAAGTATTAGTATAGAAGTCAATTGCTTGGTTTAAATTTGGTACATAAATACTTATAACACAAACCTGATTCACCATTTTACCCCACCTTTTTTAGTATTATTTTAAATATTCGTTATCTCTAATAAGAATCCTTTTTCTCAACTATCTTCCTCAACTAATGGGTGCATTCCTCCAACAAGGGATGCTTTTTTTCTTCGCCTCTTAAAAGGAAATTAATGTTAAATTAATGAGTGCGTTAGTTGAATAAGAAAAAAAGCGGGCGATAAAAACCAGGAAGAGAGGGTACATTCTTGTGACTGTATGGAACACCAAAAGCGATGCTAATCACAGCATCGCTTTTGTTACGCTCTTTTCTCTTTTTTGATCTGGTCTGCATTCGTTTGACCTCGCTTTTTTACCGAGGAGATTGTATAGACGGCAAGGGCCGCCCAGATGAAGAGAAAGGCGATAAGATGGGCAGGGGATAAGGTTTCGTTGTAGAGAAACACTCCTACGATTAATGCGATCGTTGGCGAAATGTATTGCAGAATCCCGAGCATCGATAGGGTGACCTTTTTGGCACTCATCGTAAAAAGTAAAAGCGGTAAAATGGTTACGATCCCACTTCCCATTAGGAGTAAGCTTGTTGAAAAAGAATCAAAGAAGTGGATGTTTGATTGAGTCATCATGTAGAGTAAATAGATGACTGCAATCGGTGATACGACCATCGTTTCAAGAGCTAATCCGGTCGTTGTATCTGCTTTGATCATTTTCTTTGCTAAGCCATAAAATCCAAAGGTGAGAGCGAGACTAAGTGAGATCCAAGGTATTACCCCGTAATAGAGGGTTAACGTAACAACCCCCATTCCAGCTAATACAAAGGCAAGAACTTGAGAGCCATTCAACCTTTCCTTTAAAAAGATGACGCCAATTAACATGCTCGTTAATGGATTGATGTATTGACCAAGACTTGCTTCAAGGATCTTGCCCTCCATCACAGCCCACATAAAGATCCCCCAGTTTGAACTAATAAGAACAGAAGCAAGAAAAAGGGACCAAAATAATTTAGGTTTATGGACGATTTCTTTTACAAATTCAAGGTAGATCTTCCATTTCTTTAAACAAGCTAAGAGGACCAGCATAAAAACAAACGACCAGATCACACGCTGCGCTAAAATTTCTCCGGAAGATAGATGCTGTGTCAGTTTCCAATAAATTGGCGTGAGCCCCCACATGATATAAGAGAGAACGGCAAATACAACACCATCTTTTTCATTATGTCCATTCATTTTAAAGCCCACTTCCTAGATAAGTATGTATGACGGAGAATCCTAATAGAAGAGAAATATATGTCTGCTTGGCCTCTCCTAGAAGAGATATACTTACTATATAATGGAATAGAGATGAATTCTATGTGAATAGCAAAAAGGTGAACATTGGATCATTTAAATGGAGAAGTGGGGTATTGAATTGAAAAGAAGGTTACTAGCTCTACTCTCCGTAAGTAGTGCGATTCTAGTTGGGTGTTTGAATTTATTAAATTAATAATTAAGAATATATTGACAATTAAAGCACTAACATTTAAGATGAATGTAACCGGTTACATGGTAGAAGGTGGAATTCAAATGAAGATGAGAGATGTTGCAAAATATTCTGGTGTTTCTGTTGCTACCGTTTCGAGAGTATTAAAAGGCGAGAGTAACGTAACACAAAAGACAAAAGAAAAAGTATTAAAAGCAGTCAAGGAATTAAATTACGTTCCAAATACATTGGCTAGAAATCTAAGTAAAATGCAATCGAAAATGATCGTCGTTGTCATACCGAATTTATCAAATGCTGTATTTTCCAGCATTTATCGGGGGATTCAAGAAGTCTTAAAAGAAGAGGGATACCAAGTGATTCTTGTTGAGACTTACAATGGAGTTGATCCATCTGTTATTGAATTAATTAGAAATCGAACTGTCGAAGGAGCGATCTTATTATCGGCAGTAATGAGTGAGGAGGAATTTAATAAAAAATTTAAAGATCTTCCTATTGTTTTAGCGACTGATCATATGAGTGAAAACATTTCGACTGCTCCATCTGTCAGCATTGATAATCGTTTAGCAGCAGAAAAAGCGGTCAATTATTTGGCAAACTTAGGTCACAAACGAATTGCCTATTTTGGTGGTATACCTGACGTATTAGGCGCAAGAAGGAGATTATCAGGCTATAAAAATGGACTCATTCAAAATGGATTAGAAATCGATGAAAGCTTGATATTTAATGGAGATTGGTCGTTAGAGTCAGGGTATCAATTAGCGAATCAACTCCTATTGCAAAAGCAATTACCAACTGCTATTTTCGCCGCCTCAGATAATATGGCCATTGGGGCAATGAAAGCTTTGAAGGAGCATGGTTTTCAAATTCCTGAGGATATGTCCATTATTGGATTTGATGATATTGATGTCGCCACATATGTTACACCCTCTCTCACTACAATTGAACAGCCAACAATTGAAATTGGAAACAATGCTGCGAAGATGTTATTAACATTACTAGATGATAAACCATTAGAACAAATGCATTTGGTCTTAAATAGCAATTTAGTTATTAGGCATTCTTGTAAAAAAGTAAACGAATCACTTTGAAAGGGGTGATGAGTAAGAAAGATAGATAGATAGATAGATCTTTATCAACATTACTAACTAATATGGGGGAGGATTTAAAAATGAAAGTTGCCATTCAATTATTTACTTTAAGGGAAGCTTGCAAAGAAGATTTTGTTGGTACTTTAAAAAAAGTAGCTGAATTAGGCTATGACGGTGTTGAATTTGCGGGAAATTGGGGTGGACTTGAAGCAAGAGAATTAAAAGCGCTTCTCGATGAACTTGGTCTGCAAGCTGCAGGGAGTCATGTGCCCCTTCACATGCTAGAGAACGAATTAGACAATGTGATTCAATATCAAAAAGAAATTAATAGTAAATTTATTACTTGCCCAATCTTACCAGAGGACCGTCGCGGTGGCATTAGCGAGTATAGTCAATTCGCTCAAAGATTGAACGAAATTGGAAAAGTATGCTCAGATAACGGGATCCAGTTTAGTTACCACAACCATGAATTTGAATTAGAAGAAATAGATGGAAGCAAGCCTTTACGTATTCTATTGGATGAGACCGACCCGAAATGGGTGAATGCAGAGCTTGATATTTACTGGCTTACAAAGGCTGGTGAAAATCCAGTGGAGTGGATCAATCAATATAAAGGAAGAACACCGCTGCTCCATTTGAAGGACATGACAAACGACTCTGAGCAGTTTTTTGCTGAATTAGGTACAGGCGGTGTGGATGTTCTTAGTGCTATTGAAGAAGGCAAGGATGCTGGAGTTGAGTGGTTTATCGTTGAGCAGGATCAGACGAAGAAACGTCCCTTTGAAAGTGTGAAAAACAGTATCGATTACTTAAAAAGTCATAACCTTGTATAGTTGAATGTAACCGGTTACATTGGATTTTTCTAGTATTGCTTGTAAGGCTAGCATGCTTATGCGAGGGAATACAAAAAAGTCAAAGGGGACGTTTATATGAGAAAAAAATGGTCTGTCATGCTGTTTGTGCTAATCTTTTCTCTTTTTGTGACTGCTTGTGGTGGAGGTAATCAAGAAACGACTTCTGAAGGTAATTCTGATGAAGAGGCTAGCACTGGAGATAAAATCGTTTTAGACTTTTGGCAAATTGATAGTGGGGATAAAGAGGCAGTGTATCAAGATGCTGTAGAACGTTTTGAAGAAAAAAATCCAGGTGTTGAAGTAAACATGCTTCGAATTCCAAATGATGATTATAAGCAGCGAATGGTTGTAGCCATGTCTGGTGGAAACCCTCCTGATGTATTTACTTCTTGGGGTGGCGGATGGCTGAAAGAGTTTGCTGATGCCGGACAGGTTTTAGACCTTACCAATGAAGATATTGAGTTTGAAAATTTTTTAGAAATGGCCCTTAATAATACGACATTTGACGAGAAAGTATATGGTTTGCCTTTAGGGTTGAGCCAAACACTTTTCTTCTACAATAAGGAAATCTTTGAAACGCATGGCTTAGAGGAGCCTGAAACGTATGATGAGTTATTGGCCATTATTGACGAATTGAATGAAAACGACGTGATCCCTATCACATTAACGAATCAGACAAAATGGCCAGGTGCTTATTATTTAATGTATTTTGCTGACCGCTTAGGTAGTGAGGAGTTATTCCAAAGTGCCTTTAACAGAGACGGAAGAGGATTTGATGATCCTACCTACGTAAAGGCTGGAGAATACATTCAAGAGCTAGTTGATAGAAATGCTTTTAACCCAGGCTTTAACGGTGTTCCATATGATGCTGGTCAAGGAAGACAATTATTGTATTCTGGTCAATCAGCAATGATGCTTATGACGAACACTCTTGTAGTTAATATGCGTTCAGAAGCTCCTGAATTTGAGGAGAAGCTAGGTATGTTCCCATTCCCAACTTTGCCTGATGGAAAAGGTGATCCATCAAATGTTGGCGGAGCAACAAGTCCAGTTTGGTCTGCTTATTCAGGAACAGAACATCCTGAGTTGGCCATTGAGTTAATGAAAGAATTAACAACACTTGAGACAGCAGAAGATTATGTCAATCGTACTGGAAGTTTATCTGCGCTTATTGACGTCCCAACAGACGATGTTTTTGTACAACAATTTGCTGAAATGGCAGCAGAAGCGAATGATATTCATATGCCATACGATCAGACTCTCCCTCCTGTTCTTGCTGAGCTTCATAAAGATACAACGCAAGAATTATTCGGTAAAACAATGACACCCCAAGAAGCAGCAGACCTTATGGAACAAAAAGCTAAAGAAACATTAGATTAACATCATGCTTTGAGAGGGGGCAGCTGCTCTTGCCCCTCCTCTACATGTATCAGGGAGGGAACGCGATATGAAGACGGCTGTTGGTACCAATGTCATTACAATTAATCCAGAGCAAAAAAAGAACAAACGAAAAAAAACAAAAACGATTCTACTATTTGTTTTGCCAGCACTTTTAGTTTATTCAGTTTTTATTTTATATCCTATTATCGCTACTTTTAACTACAGTATGTATAACTGGAATGGTGTTCAAGCAGAGAAGACGTTTATCGGGCTTGCGAACTATACGACGTTGTTCTCTGACTCTACTTTTTGGCAAGCGCTACAGAATAACATGTTGCTAGTATTAGTGTCAGTCTTTGTTCAAATCCCGCTTGGATTAATCATGGCATTGGTTCTTTTTAGCCCAATTATGGGGAAAAAGTTTTTGAATGTCATTTTCTTTTTACCTTACTTAATGTCAACTGTTGCAATTGGTTTACTTTGGATATTTATGTATGACCCAATTAATGGTCCAGTCAATCAAATTGTTCAATTGTTTGGTTTTAATGCGATCCCTTGGTTAGCTGATAAAAATACAGCAATGATTGCGATTTTAATCGTCGTTATATGGCAGTTCTCTCCCTTTTATATGATTCTTTTTAAGGCTGCAATGGTAGGAATTCCGGATGAGTTGTATGAGGCAGCAAGTATAGATGGTGCGAGTGAATTACAAAAGTTTTTCTATGTGACGTTACCAGCTCTCATCCCAACATTTGTTACCTCTTCTATTCTAGCGATAGTAGGGTCACTCAAAGCCTTTGATATTTTCTACATTATGACTGGAGGAGGCCCAGGAGGAGCGACTGAAATACTAGGAACCTATATGTATAAGCAAGGCTTCATTAACTTTAGTATGGGTTATGCAAGTACGATTGCAGCGGTTATGTTTTTAATTGCTTTTATCTGTGTCATCATTATTCAGGTTCTTGAACACCAGCGAAAGAAGCGGGGGTTATTTACATGAATCCATTACAGCTAATAAAGAGAATTCTATTATATGTATTAGCAATCTCGCTGCTGATCTTTACGTTCTATCCGTTCATGTACATGATTGGAACATCATTTAAAAGCATGAGTGAGTTTTTCGTGAATCCGTACTTCATTTTCCCGGAGACATTTACAATCGAACATTACTTTTCTGTTTTTGATATGGGGTTATCGACTTACTTTTTAAACAGCATGATCATTACAGTATCGGCAGTGGTTATTACGGTTATGATTGCTTCTCTAGCAAGCTACCCATTAAGTCGGATGAAATTCCGCTTGAATCGACCATTATTTCTCCTTTTTGTAGCGGGAATGATGCTGCCCATTCATGCAACCTTAATTCCGATTTTTGTGTTGACTCAAGGAATGGGTGTCTATGATACATTACTTGCCTTACTTGGTCCGTATGTCGCATTTAGTTTGCCGATTTCAATTTTTATCTTAACGCAGTTTATGCAAGAGATCCCTAAGGAACTAGAAGAAGCAGCGCAATTAGATGGCGCAAATCATTGGAAAATCTTTTGGAAGGTCATCTTTCCAAATATTGTCCCGGCCATTTCTACTATTGTCATCTACAACTTTGTCTTCCTATGGACTGAATTTATCTTTGCTTTAATTCTGATCTCAAGTCCAAGTAATATGACATTACCTTTAGGATTACAAAACTTCTATGGTGAATTCATGATTAATGTACCAGGATTAATGGCTGCTTTAACTCTTGCAAGTTTACCAGTATTGCTTTTATTTATCCTAGCACAAGAGCGTGTTGTAAAAGGGCTTACTGGAGGAGCTGTGAAAGGCTAGTTGTTAACTAGAAGAAAAGGAGTTAAAAAGAGTGGAAAAAGTGAAGGTTGGTATCGTTGGTTGTGGAAATATTAGTGACATCTATTTTACCAATTGCAAAAAGGTAGATGCACTAGAGGTAGTCGCCTGTGCGGATCTAGACTTAGAAAAAGCGCATCAGGCAGCTGTTAACTATCAAGTGGAACATGTGTACACGGTACAGGAAATGCTAGATAGCAAGGACGTTGAATTAATCATTATTTTAACCCCTCCAGCTGCTCATGCTTCCTTGTGTATGGATGCCCTACATGCCGGAAAACACGTCTATGTCGAAAAGCCATTAGCTATTAAAGTGGAGGATGGCAAAAGAGTACTAGAGCTAGCGAAAGAAAAAGGACTGCTAGTAGGCTCTGCTCCTGACACCTTTCTTGGTGGGGGTATTCAAATGTGCCGGAAACTGATCGATGACGGGTGGATCGGAAGGCCTGTAGCAGCAAATGCCTTTATGATGGGGCATGGGCCTGAAGCATGGCACCCGAATCCGGCCTTTTTCTATCAAGAGGGCGGTGGGCCATTGTTTGATATGGGCCCCTACTATTTAACAACGTTAATTTATTTACTAGGAGCAGTGAAGCGTGTAACAGCTTCAGCAAGTATCTCACTTAGGGAGAGAACGATTAAAAGTAAACCGTTATATGGTGAAAAGATACACGTACATACGCCGACTCATATATCAGGAGTACTTGATTTTGAAGAGGGTGCAGTGGCGACCTTAATCACAAGCTTTGATGTGTGGGGTTCCGAGGTGCCAAGGATGGAGATTCATGGAACGGAAGGAACGTTAAGTGTTCCAGATCCTAATACGTTTGGTGGACCCATCCTATTAAAAAGACCAGGGGCGGATATGTGGGAAGAAATTCCAATCTTATTTGGATGTACCGAGAATAGCAGAGGAATTGGTGTCGGCAATATGGCGATGGCCATTAGAGAGAATGATGAGCACCGAGCGAATGGAGAGCTTGCCTTGCATGTATTAGAAATTATGCATGGATTGCTTACGGCTTCGGAAACAAATAGTCACTACTTTCTAGAAAGTACATGTCAAAAGCCAAGCTTAGTGCCTCAGAAAGATTTCTTAATCAAATAAATTCGTTCATGGGAGGAATTGTTATGGGGAAATTAAAAGTAGGAATTATTGGTTGTGGAAGTATCGCACAAAAACGTCATCTAGTTGAATACGAAGCAAACGATCAGGTGGATATTGTTGCGGTTTGTGACATTAATGAAGAGCGTGCTGTAGAGGTCGCAAACGAGTACAAGGGAAATGCCTATGTTAATTATAAAGAGTTACTGGCAAATGAAGACCTAGATGCGATCAGTGTTTGTTTACCAAATTATCTCCATGCAGAGGTGACGATTGCATCTTTAAACAGTGGAAAGCATGTATTATGTGAAAAGCCTATGGCTACGTCAAAGGAAGAAGCAGAAGCGATGATTATGGCTGCTGAGGAAAACGGAAAAAAATTAATGATTGCCCATAATCAGCGTTTTGTGGCTTCGCACCAAAAGGCAAAAATGTTAATTGAAGCTGGAGAAATTGGCAGGGTATATAGTTTTCGGACAGCATTCGGGCATGGTGGTCCTGAGGGCTGGAGTATTGACGGAAAGGAAAGCTGGTTCTTTAGGAAGGAAGAGGCCTTTATTGGGGCGATGGGTGATTTAGGTGTCCATAAGTCTGATTTGATTCGTTATATTCTCGGAAAAGAAGTTCTTGAAGTAGGGGCTATGGTAGAGACCAACGCAAAGGAAGATACGACAGTTGATGATAATGCGGTTTGTATTTTGAAAATGGAAGATGGAATTATCGGAACCTTAACGGCTAGTTGGGCGTATTCACCTGAAGCTGATAATTCAACCATTATCTATGGAGAAAAAGGGATTATCCGACTTGAAGACGATCCGAACTATTCGCTGATCGTGCAATATAACAATGGGGAAACCGTTAAGTATGAATTAGCCAAAATTCAATCCAATGAAGCTGGCGGTCAAACCACAACTCATGTGATCGATCAATTTGTTGAGGCGATTATCGATAACACGCCAACACCTGTACCTGGTGAAGAAGGTTATAAATCTTTGAAAGTGATATTAGCTGCACTAGAATCAAAGAAAACAAAAACGATTGTACAACTGTAAAAGGAGGTTGGAAAAATGAAATTAGGAGTATTTACTGTTTTATTTGCTGATAAGTCGTTTGAAGACATGCTAGATTACGTAAAAGAAGCAGGTGTGGATGCGATTGAGGTTGGAACTGGTGGTTATCCTGGAAACAATCACTGTCCATTAGACGTCCTGCTTGATTCAGAAGAGGAACGGAAAAAATACTTACAAGCAATTGAGTCTAGAGGGCTAACGATTAGTGCGCTCAGTGCTCACGGAAACCCCTTAACACCTAATCAAGCATTTGCTAAAGAGAGCCATGAGACACTGATCAAAACAATTCAATTAGCAGAGCTTCTTCATGTCCCTGTGGTTAATTGTTTTTCAGGGACACCAGGAGATAGTGAGAATGCCACACACCCAAACTGGCCAACTGCACCGTGGCCAAGTGAATACAGTGATATTTTAAAATGGCAGTGGGAGGAGAAGTTAATCCCTTATTGGAAGGAAGTTGGGCAGTTTGCACAAGACCATTCTGTAAAGATTGGTCTAGAACTTCATGGAGGATTTTTAGTTCATACACCGCACACGATGCTGAAATTACGCGAGCAAACGTGTGATGCCATTGGAGCAAACCTAGATCCAAGTCACCTTTGGTGGCAAGGCATTGATCCAGTAGCAGCCATTAAAATTCTCGGTAAGGAAAATGCGATTCATCATTTCCATGCAAAGGATACGTATATTGATCAAGATAATGTAAATATGTATGGTCTAACCGACATGCAGCCATACGGTGAAATCCAAACGAGGGCGTGGAACTTCCGCTCGGTAGGCTTAGGGCATAGTGTTCATGAATGGTCAAATATGATCAGCGCATTACGCATATATGGTTACGATTATGTAGTCAGCATTGAACATGAAGACCCGATTATGTCGATCAACGAAGGCTTCACAACAGCCGTTAGGAATTTGCAGTCTGTGTTAATCCGAGAACAACCAGGTAATATGTGGTGGGTGTAAAATTTTTATTTATGGAACATTAAACATTATTGATGTGATCTATGTATGTCGCTCCTGAACTAAACTTCGCTTTTCTCGGGGAGCTAGTGAGCTTCCTCGGGCTTTGCCCTGTGGGATCTCACTCCTGCTCTAGTCCCCGCAGAAGTCTCCGTATAGTTCATCGCTAGATTAGCGCTTCGTTCGTATCTTGAGTTAAACCTCTTAGACATGTACCAGCCTTTTTTACTTAGACTATTATTAATCTAATTACTTAGAACCACTACTGATAACGGTTCATCGAATAGTAACTCTGGAAATGAGAGGAACGATTGGCGATTGCTTCGTATAAAGCAATCGTTTTTTTTATGGAATCAGATGAAAGTTAGCGCCACTCGTAGTAAAATATGGTAATGATAGTAATGGAATATAACGGAAATGACGATGGCTTTCCATCATTCATCAATGTAGAAAAGGAGAATAAAATGGATGTATTGCTTTGGTTATCAATAGGTTTTTTTATCATTGGATTAATCGTTCTCTTAGTCGTTCATAGAAAAATAGAAAGCAACCAACATGCAACGGCCAATTTGAAGGTTAGGTTTATCGTCGTTACTATCATTTGGGGTGTGATATGTATTAGCCTTGTTCCGTGGTGGTTTAGTAAAATGTCTTAACTGGTTGGTGTGTAGGAATAAAACATTTAAAGGGGATTCATATGAAAAAGACGATTGTTATTATTAGTGCCACCATATTTGTATTTTTATTTCTGTTCAACATCCAAGCTGGGAAGACCAAAAATGTCGAAGTGAGCATCGAACAATCGACCACGTTTTCAGAGGAAGAAATACATGATGCCATAACCGTTGTTAAGAGAAAGTTCAAGGAATTTAGAGGGTGCGAACTGACGGATCTATGGTATGACGAAAATCAATCAAATGAATATGCCAAAGACTATCTGACATATGGCAATGGTTCCACAAACGGAATCGAGGAAGAAAATGTGATTGTGCTTATATCGAATTTTGATGTGAATGCCTCTGGTGGTGATGGCAGTTTCCAGCCAAACTCAACCGAAACCAATTGGAAGTGGATACTCGTTAGGGATGATAAACATGATAAGTGGCGCGTTGATGATTGGGGATATTGAATAACGGTGAATGATCATCTAGCTAAATAGGATAGGTAGCAGGTGCTATGATTTATTAAATTCGATAACTAGTATTTTTTGAAATAAGAGGGGATTTTTGAAAAGGGGAGTGTGAGATGAAAGATTTAATTTTTGTTTCAATCATTATGATAACGGTCTTACTTACCGCATGTAGTAATGAAAGTGTTGTGAATGACAAATTCACATTTATAGGTGAAGGTGAGTACTGGGAGGCTGAATATGTTTTTGAGAGTGAAGAAACACAGAAGGAGAAAGACGGGAGGACAACATTTTCTACTATTAATAGCGATGCATTTACACTCTCCTACAAAGGCAACGTTGAAGACATACAAACAATAGAAAAAGTAGAATATAATTATAAAACATCTGCTGGAGAGGGTAGTGGAAGCAGAGAGTTTGATGAACCACCCACTGATATTACATTCAAGTCAAATAGTAGTGATAATGGAGCTAAAGTATATAAGGATGAGGTTATACCGGTTATTGTGTCATGGGGTGATTTTGAAGAATCATTTGAGTTAGTAAATAGATCGGAATAAAAACAGTCTTATCAAATGAACAGGGAGTTACTTCAACTTTTTTGATTGTACTAACGGAGCAGACGTTAATAAGGTAAGAAAAAACAGCTGAAACATTAAGGGAAAGGTAATATGACGGAAGAATATGAGTACGAAGGAAAGGCCAATCTTTTCAAAGGATTTGAATCTACTGGTGGAAAATTATATTTAACAAAAAGGGCATTAATTCATCGTCCTCATAAAGGTAATTTTCAAAGGGGAGAGACTATCATTGCATTGAAGGAGATTTCCGACGTCACGACAAGAAACACATTGCTACTTGTCCCGAATGGACTACTTGTTACATCAACTGATGGGGAAACGTACAAATTAGTGGTAGAGAAGCGAGAAACTTGGGTAGAAAAAATCAACTTGTTAAGAAAACAACACTAAATGAGGTTTCCTAAGGGAGGAATAATTAATGACAGAGCAAAAGGCAATCATTAGGAAATTACAGTTAAAAGATGAGAGTAAACCGATCTTGATCCTTAATGCGCCGAATGAATACGCAGAAGTTATAGAAGCCTTTGAAGCAGAAGTACATACAGAGAGTGTGGTAGGCTCATATTCCTTTGTACAAGTATTCGGTTCATCTAATGAAGAGATTCAAAGGTATGCGAGGAAAGGCTTAGCGCATGTTGAAGAAGACGGATTAGTATGGCTTTGTTATCCGAAAAAATCATCTAAGAAGTATAAAGGAGCAGATTGTAGTCGTGAGACGGTGGCTGCTTTGTTGGCAGATGAGGGCTTTGAGCCAGTTCGTCAAGTTGCGATTGATGAGGATTGGTCAGCATTGCGTTTCAAACCAGTTGATAAAATCAAGAAGATGACACGAAAAATGGCTGTAACTGAAAAAGGAAAACAACGAATTGAAAAGTGAATAGGAAATAGCTAGGTTTTTAAAGGAAGGAGGATGAGATTAGGCTTTTGACCTTCAACAAACTCCCTGTTATGGAATAACTTTATATAGTTTTTTTGTAAGACTTTTTAAGTGGTTTCGTTGAGTAAAAGCTTCATAAATAAAACACCTCTCGTCAACAAGAGGTGCTAATTGATCCATTATTTGTCTTCTTTTGCAAGTTCTTTTCTATTTGGAGCAAGAGGCGGCTCTTCTATCCACTTATTCTTTGTCATTATATTGAACCATTCTTTTGTCACCATTAAGTTTTTCGTGATAATCTTTTCATAAGTTAGGACAAGGTCAGTTCGCATTGCAAAAGCAAGTCCAGCTCCATGATAGGCTTGTGCAGTTTGTAATAAAAAACCAGTATGAAACATCATTAACTTATCTGAAAACGGAGAATCCTGAGAAGTTGTGACTTCTGATTCCCAAGACATTGGTACAGGCAAATTATCTTTCTTTAATATATTGCTAAGTGCTTGAATTTGCTTATTCGAGATTTTATGTGATGATTCCAGAAACTTTCTTACTTCTTTAGATTGAGCAACTTGACTAAATCCAATAGAAAGAGTTTTTTCTAATATCTTCTTTTTTAAATTAAACGAAAGGCTAATAATTTCAGTTGCAGCTAAAGGTCGTTTATCCCCAAAGTAACCATCTAAAAATTGTGAACCTGAAATAAATTCAGGAGTTGCTTCGGGATAAAAGTTAGGGTCTCTTTGAAAATGTCCCTTTTCTAGCAACAATTCTATCGTTTGGTGATACATTCTTTTTCCGTCATTATCGCAGGAATCATAAAAATATCTCAAATCCTTTCTTACAGAGGCACTTAGTGATGTCGTGTGTGCCAATAAACCATGTAACGTAATGACGTGTAAATAGTGTAAACAAAATATGTCCGAAAACAATCTTTTTGTTCCTTTATTAAGATCTGCCTCAGTAAATCCAATGGGTACAGGAAATCCCTCGTTTTCAATAAACGTAGTGATCTGCTTCTTCTGTTTTTCAAACGTACTAATTGCATCCTCAAATATGGTTCTTATTTTTTTATCTTCTATAATAGATAACATATACCTGTTTATCATATCAACTGCTGTACCATTAACATATTGTCCCCACAAAGTCCCTATTTCGGCAGACGTGAGCTTTAAATCCTCTTTAGTCATAAAAACACCTCATAAAATATATATTTCGCTAATTTTGTTAGAAACACAAAAAAAATTTTGGGAAATAAAGGTACAGTAAGTAAACCTGAGAATAAACTAAAAAAATATCCTATGTATATCCCGCTACATTGATTTAATTGTTAAATAATAACACTTTAAATTAGTATCTAACTGGCAAAGAAATTTATACACAGTAAAATGAATAGTAACTAATAACTTCGAAGTCAGTAATCAATAAAAGTGAGGTTTCTTTTTTATTAACTTAAGGGAGCTTATCTTATAATAAGAGATATAAGCGAACAGTGCCTGGCAGTGTTCGCTATAGCTATGGCGTATCTCATTATGATGACAATGGCGATCATGCAGGGATGAATAAAGAAAAAGAGAATATATTAAGCGTGAAATTTTAAGAGGTAGTGACAAAATATATTGTTGTTCGAGCCATTAATGGAAATCAAGGACAATTTCAGGTGAAAACAGTGGGTTTTCTAACGCACGTGGTGAAGATGTAGAAGAATTGGTTCTTATAATCGACTGAATTTCATTTGGCCAGACCTCAGGGAGTGCTTTACCATATAAGAGATGGATCTTTTCTCGTGTTATAAAATGTACCGTTCAATTGATTAAAAGGGGTCTGAAACATAGTGAATAATAGCGCTAGTAAGGTTTTTAAGATGTTCATTTGTTTTCTATTACTCTCGATTTTATTTGGATATCATCCTCCATCAACGTATTCTGCAAGTGAACCTATCCTTTCCGAAAAAAAAGTAGAGGACTATTTAAAAGAACATAAGAAAGATATTGCTGGTTTAGCAACCATTGTGATAGATGAAGATGAAGTCATTTACAAAATGGAAGGTTATGCAGATAGAGAAAAACAAATTCTGGTTAATGAAGATACTGTTTTTGAATGGGGGTCTGTTTCTAAAATTCTGATTTGGATTAGTGTTTTACAATTAGTCGAGAAAGGAGAGCTTGATTTAGAAACTGATATCGACAATTACTTGCCAAATGATTTCCGCTCCAAAACAACATTTGAAGATCCAATCACGATGCGGCACTTAATGAATCATACAGCGGGATTTGATGATAGTTATACTGATTTAATGATTCATCGTCCAACCGAAAAATACATATTAAGAGAAGTCCTTGAAGAAGCAGCTATTACGCAAAGATTTCCTCCTGGTGATATTGTGGCCTATTCAAATTATGGAAGTGGTCTTGCTGCTTACATAGTTGAAGAAGTGAGTGGTCTAGACTACCGGGAATACATACATAAGAATATTTTTGAACCCCTTCACATGACAAAGACTTCAATCGGTTCCGAACAAGAAGATAACAGTTGGGTGAAAGAGGCTAGGGGAGAGGTGCAGGGATATTCAAATGGATTAGAATTAATTGAACCTAATTTTTACTCGATTCCGCTGTATCCGATAGGGAGTGCTATGGGAACAGTTACGGATCTACAAAAGGTATTACAAGCGCTATTAGCTGAAGATGGAGTCCCTTTATTTAACGATACAGAAACGATTGAGACCATCTTTGAACCAACATTATATTATCCGGAAACCACGATCCCAAGGGTCGCAAACGGTTTATTTTATTTACCTTCGAAAAGTCAGCATGTGTATGGTCACGGTGGGAATTCGAAGGCCTTTAGCTCTTCTTTTTATGTCGATCGAAACGAACGCATCGGAGTTTTAGTGTTGACCAACATGAAAGATGAAAGTACGTTCACATCAGGAATACCTGAACTCATTTTTGGTGAATATTCACATGTTGAAAGTGACGTCATTTTGGAAAATGCATCTCAATGGAGTGGTATGTATGAGCCAGCTCGGTTACCCAGCACTGGATTTAGTAAGGTGTATGGATTGTTTTTAAGAGGTAAAACGGAGCAAAGTGGCTCCCATCAATTAATCATGAACGACTTCCATTATTCGCAGCTAGAACCAGGCATTTACATAACAGAGGATGGTCCTAGCTTGTACAGTCTAGATGTGTATTCAAAGCATCCACAAATGAAAAAAGTATTATCGAATACCTATTCAGATTTACTTTACGTTCCATATTATAAACATCTCATAGAATGGGGAGGAATGATTCTAGCCGTATTAGCTATCCTGTTTTCTTTCATCTATGTGATCGTCACTTCTTTAAGAAGGATATGGACTAAAAAACACCTGCATCTATTCCTTTTTGGTCAACATGTGTTAAATCTACTGATGGTTATGAACGTTCTTTGGATTGGTTATCAGACAGTATCAATGGTCAGTTATGCCATCCTCAAACCATATTTAACTCTCAATCTTATCTATATTGTTCTAGCACTTATTAATAGTGGATATTTAAGTGTTAAGGTGAAAAATCAATGTTTAGGCAAACGTGAAAAACGAGTTTGGATAATGACAATTGTTTTTACAGTTATTTTATGTGCAAACCTTTTATATTGGGAGTTTTATTATTAGATATTTAGCGCCAATGGCCAGAGGAACATTTGAGTTCGATCAATCGTTAAGTCTAACAAATGCTTTGGAAGCGTTCAGTACGTAGAAAAACCTGGGTTGCGTGAGGACAACCAAGAATAATATAATAAAAGTAGTACAAAAGGAGGGGGAATGAAAAGTGGAGCATTATTTAGAATCTTCATCTAAACTAAGAGAATTCTTCGAAGCTAATAAGAATGATTTTGAATGTACCTTGTTAGATGAAGCAGTAAATGTTAAAAGTAAGATCAATGAAATACTAAAAATTGGTAATATCGATTTAGTTAATAATGCACATCAGTTAACGGTTTTTATCATTAATAACGAAGATAATGAACTAAAACGGTTTGCGAAAAAGGAAGGGATAGCGTGGGCAACACATTCTTTGGAATTATCTTTTAAGTTGGAATGGGTACAAGCTATTCGTAGAACGTTATGGATTTTTATACATAAGTATTATGATCAATCTAATCAATATACTAGTAACGATTTTTTTAATTTAGAGGCACAGATAAATAATAGAGTAGACCTTTTTTTAAATGAATTTTTCATTAGTTATTCTACATACAAGGATGCTCTGTTTCATGCACAAAAAAAATTAGTCGAAAATCTATCAGTACCAATCATTCCAATTAATAGCGATATTAGTATCTTGCCATTAATAGGATCAATTGACATGAATCGTATTGAAATTATAAAGGAAAAAGTATTGGCAGAGGTATCAAATTTACGAATTCAAACGTTAATAATAGATCTTTCAGGTCTCGCTAATATGGAACAAGTAGTTATCTCTGAATTTCTGAAAGTGATTGATGGGATCTCATTGATGGGCTGCTCAACAGTATTAACAGGATTACGGAAGGAAGTAGCAATAGATATTACTGACTTGGGAATTGCATTCAATTCAGAAACCAAGGTCTTAGGAACGTTGCAACAAGCACTAAGTGAATGCCTCTAACAATAAACACGCAACTTAGACGTAATTAGGTGCTTTTTTAGGTGAGTTATTATTTGAAAATTTAGACTGTGTAGGCAAGTTGAATGAGTAAAAGGGAATGGGGGGCACCCTATCTACTCTTATGTCGATATTTGAAAAGTAAGTCAGTGATAGAGAGACAGCCCCCATATTCCTTATTAACTCAGTCATCCGCAGTACCCAACGTCATTCCACCATCTACAACTAGTTCTGTACCCGTGCAATAAGAGCTCTCATCAGAAGAAAGAAATGCTACAGCCCGAGCAATTTCAATCGGTTGGCCAATACGTTTTATTGGGACTGATTCGTAATAAGTAGGTACATCCTTTCCTTGAGTGGCCATATCAGTTTCGATTCCACCCGGATGGACCATATTCACTCGAATTCCTTTTGGACCTAATTCAATAGCGGCAGCTTTAGACATGGCTACCACAGATGCTTTTGTCGCAGCATAAGCAGAAGACTTGCTGATGGGTGCAAATGCACTAATGGATACATTGTTTACAATAGAACCTTTTTGCTGCTTTTCCATTTGTGGAATCACCGCTTGCATCCCCATAAAAACCCCAAGTTGATTCACTTGAATGAGCTGATTGTAATCTTCCAGCGTTATCTCCGTAAATGGTTTGCGCTTTAGAACCCCAGCATTATTCACTAACACATCGAGCCTACCAAATTTATGTATGACTTCATCAATTGCTGATTTCCATTCTAATTCTTTTGTCACATCTAACTGAACTGGGAAGGCATGATCTTCGCCAATCGTCTTAGCTACTTCTAGTGCATCATCATAGTTCCGAGCACCTACCCCTACCTTAGCCCCTAATGCAGCAAGGTGTTGAGCAATCGCTTTTCCCTGTCCCCGATTAGCTCCGGTAATCAGAATGACATGATTTTGTAAGTCCGGCATATACAACCTCCTTCATTTATCATAAGCACTGTTGTTATGGCATTTTAACATATAAATAAACAATTTATTTTTGGAAATAGATAACAAAAACCCCATTATTCATAGCCACTGGTCATGAATAATGGGGTTTACTTATAGTATAAAGGGAATTTCAAGTAAGAAATTTACTTACTATCTCCCATTATCGCTTGAGCTTTATTTGTTGTTTCTTCCATTAATTTAGCCACAAGCTCATTATCGACAGCCAGATTTTCAATCGTTGCTGTCATTTCTTCTAAGCTTGCCGAGGATTGCTGAATAATCGCTGCTAAATCGCTTGTTGAAGCCTCAACATTTGATGATTGCTGCTTCACATTTTCAGACAGATTCGTCATTAACTGGACTTTGCCATCAAGTGAATCGATCATTTCCTTTACAGACAAAAATGAGGATGTAACATCTTCTGTTGAAGCAATCCCTTTTGAGATAAATGTGCTACTCGTCTCCATTTTATTAAGTGCCTCGGAGTTTTTCGTATTCAGCTGCGAAAGGTTAACATTGATCTTATCGGTTGTGTTTTTGCTCAGCTCTGCTAATTTGCGAATTTCCTCCGCAACCACTGAAAACCCTCTACCAGCTTCGCCTGCGCGAGCTGCTTCAATTGAAGCATTTAAGGCAAGTAAGTTTGTTTGTCCTGATATTTGCTTGATCGTTCCCGTAAACGTATTTGTTTCCTCAATGGTCTTCGTTAATTCGGCAAATGTTTCGTTTAGGGCATGGACGATTTCTTCAAGCTTTTTCATGTCTACATTTAATTCAGTCGCCTTTGTTAAGCCATCATTAGCAACATGAAGCGATTGATCCGATTGTTCTTTAAGTTCCGTCGTTACATCGTGTAATTGAACCATATTGTCTTTTGAATCTAGAGCATTACTGGAGATATCATTAATTTGCTCGGATTGAACCGTGCTTCCTGAAGCCATTTCGTTAATCGCAAGACGGATTTCTTCTTGTGAGTGTAAGTTGTTTTGAATTTTTGCATTAGCATTTTGTACATCATCAATGATCCCCGAAACATGTACTTCTAAATGGTGTTTCTGTTCTTCTTTTGTCTTTGTCTCTAATTCAGCCTCTACGATAAATTGCTGAAGTTGCTGGAATTGTTTTTTATTTAAGTAAATTAAGACACCTAAAACGATCCCGGAAAGGAAGTAAACAATAATTGTTGCCGAATAGACGCTAGCAATTTGCTCTGTTTTGTTCATTTCAAGAAAATTTACTAATAGGATACCGATTAATCCAAGGACAAATCCACTAGTAAAGATTTTCTCGTTAAAATGAATGGCAGAAATTAATAATAAGAAAAGCAGAATAATAATCATTGTAGCCCTAGCATCAAAAATAAAGATTGAGCCGATTGAAAACAGATAAATATAACCGAGACTAATGTATGGGAAAAGCTTCGGTTTATTCAATGAGAACTGTAATAAGAAATATAGTAATGCAAAGCCAATCATTTGAGCACCATAGAAGATCGATTGTCCGAAATCTTCATCAAGTAACGTTTTCGCTGCAGCAGCTAAAATAGACAAAGAAAATGTAACAAACATCAGTGTATTTTTCTTCTTGATGTCACTTAATAACATTTTTTGTAGGGTGTTCACAAAAATTCCTCCAGCTTGATTAAAATGTTGTGGTAAATGATAGAACTATAAAAGCAATTTTAAGGGAGTTAATTATTCTTTATGGCATAGGAAAAAATAACTACTCTTAATTAGTAGATAATATCATATTGCATAACGTAATGTAATATAAAATTGAAAAAATTACGAAAAATGTGTAATTTAGTTATAGGATATTAAGCTGATTAAGAAGATTTAGTAGGTAAATAGTTAACTTTCCAAAGAAAGTAGGGGGCTTAGTGAAATATCATGTTGATAATAACTATTTATATTACAGGATTGAAGGAAGTGGGCATCCCGTTCTTATTTTTCATGCATTAGGCACCGACCATAGGGCGATGAAAAAGTGGATTGAACCTATTTTCAAAGATAAAAATGGGTTTCAGCGGATCTATGTGGACCTTCCTTGGCACGGTCAAAGTGTTTGTAAAGACATTAGATCAACTGAAGAAACCAGACAACTACTATCTTCCTTTATATCTAAATTACTTGGAGATAGGGCTTTTACCATTATCGGGCATTCCTTTGGTGGCTATATAGCTCAGGGACTGATTAGCGATAAACTTACTGGACTCTGTTTAGTCGCTCCAGTCATTCATCAAAAAGAACGAGATGTACCCAGAAAAATTAGTTATAACTTAAATAAATCTGCCCTTTCCAATGTAGAACCAGATATTCGGACAGCTTTTGAAACTTTAATGGTCTATCAATCTGATGAAAACCTACAACTCTTTTTAGAAGAGATCCAACCAGGTCGCATCTTAGCTGATAGGGAGTTTTTATCTTCAAACTGGCGAGACGCTGGTTACTTTTTTAAAGAAGATCCATTAGCTAAACGATACGAGGGTCATTCTCTAATAATTGCTGGAAGGTTAGATTCTATTTGTGGCTACAAGGACTATTACAGGATTCTTGAGTATTTGCCAAATTCTACATTTGCTATTCTTCAAGCAGGTCACTTACTACATATTGAAAAAAGGCAAACAGTTCGATTCCTTATAGACGAATGGCTTGGAGAAATCTCAATAAAGTTGGAGGAGCCCCTTTATGATGATTGAAATCATTGGAGACAAAGTTACATTAAAACAGATAGCCAATGAAGATATCGATGAATTGTACTATTGGAAATTTGAAGAAAAGAATCAAGAAGCAAAGAAGTGGAATGGTCCCTATATTCCTGAAGAAAAAGTAACGAAAGAAGAGTACAGTAGAAACTGGGAAGAAGAATTAATTCCAGGTATTCCTGATGCTCTCGTCATAAAGTGTGAGGGGAAAGCTGTTGGATATGTTGGAGCCTATTGGGTGGATCAACATACGAACTGGCTTGAGACGGGTATTGTGATTTATGACACTCATTTTTGGAATGGTGGGTATGGTTCGGAAACTTATGAGCTCTGGATTGACTATCTCTTCATATCCACTCCTATCCACCGACTAGGCATGTCAACTTGGTCAGGAAATAAACGAATGATAAAGGTAGCAGAGAAAGTAGGGATGAAGGAAGAAGCGAGAATAAGAGAGGCACGAGTAGTTAATGGGAAATATTTTGATGCGATTAAGATGGGGATATTGAGGAAGGAATGGGAAGAGAAAGCACTTAGCTAAATGTTATACTTCTTCCACTAATATGTTCTTAAAGGATGATCTAATTACTAATTAAACTTATATATGCCTGCCATTGAGGAAGCTAATTCTATTCTGAGGTGATTCTATGAGTAAAAATGTGAAAATTGAGCAACTAACATCAATTGAAAATTACCTTGATGAGTTGTCTGAGCTTTTGATACAAGTAGTAGAGGACGGGGCATCCATTGGGTTTATGCCGCCACTACAACGAACAGAGGCTAATCATTATTGGGCAAATGTATTAACTCCAGATGTTTTTCTATTGGTCGCAAAGATAAACAATCAGATAGTTGGTAGTATCCAATTACATCTATGTACGAAGGAAAATGGCCATCATAGAGCTGAAATTGCAAAATTAATGACACGCCCTAACAATCGCCGCAATGGCATTGGTCGCTACTTGATGAAAAAAGCTGAAGAGATAGCTAAGCAGGAAGGAAGGTCATTAATCGTTCTCGATACCAGAGAAGGAGATGCTTCTAATCTTCTCTATTCTTCAATCGGTTATAACCAGGCCGGAAAAATTCCTCATTATGCTAAATCGGCAAATGGAGAACTGCATTCTACCGTTTTTTATTTTAAATCAATTTAACTTTAAAGGTAGGTGAATACATAATATGGTAATGTATGTGCGCAATATTTCTTATCTGCACTTGGGAAATGAGTATATTAGAAGATGAATGGATTGAAAGAATGAAAAGGTAGTCTTACTATGCTGACGAACAGAATAAGGAATGACCATTTGTATTATAAAAATAATGGTGGTTGGAGGGAGAGAAAAAATGTTCCCACGTATAGAGACTGAAAGACTAAAGTTAAGAGAAATCACAGAAGAAGATGCAGCAACTATTTTTGATTTGTTTTCTAACGAGGATGTTACACGTTTTTATGGTCAGGAACCATTAAAGGATATTGCGCAGGCCAACAAGTTAGTTGATTCCTTCTCTATTAACTATAAAGAAAAAAGAGGGATACGCTGGGGGATTGAACGAAAAGGAACAAATTCACTAATAGGAACAATTGGCTTCAACGCTTGGATGCCCAAACATAAACGTGCAGAAATAGGTTATGAAATTCATCCCGAGTACTGGAGAAAAAACTATACATCAGAAGCTGTATTAAAGGTAGTCTCATATGGATTTGAGGTTATGGATTTAACTCGAATAGGTGCAGTAGTATTTATAGAAAATGAAGCATCCAACAAGTTACTTATCAAAATAGGGTTTCAAAAAGAGGGAATTCTAAGAGATTACATGTATCAACATGGTAAAGCTCATGACACGTATGTGTATTCATTGTTAAGAAATAATTAGTATACATCTTGTACGGAACATCCTTTTGAATGTATTCAATTGAAAAAGAAAGGCTTCGATATGATAATTGCTGAAAAGAAAAATAATCGGTTTGATTTGGTTGTAGATAATGTAAGGAAGACTTCTAAAGAAGTTGACTGTTCTGGTGCATCTGTTTTTATTATTCATGATGACGAAATAGTTACAGAAGAATATTGGGGGAGACATTCTAAGGATGCTAATGCGAGACCTATACAGGAAGATACACAATTTCATGTAGCATCTGTTCGAAAATGTTACATAGGATTTGCAGTTGCATATGCAATAAATGAAGGTTATATAGACTCAATAGATGATTTAGTGACGAAGTATCTTCCTTTAAACATGGTAAAGATATCCCTATTACAGGGTACAACCATAAGACATCTATTAACACATACACATGGTTTAAAGAGAATGAATGGTGAGGTATATCGAGAGTTTTCATCAGGGGAACACTGGGCATATCGGGGCATAGGAATTGACATTCTAACACAGATTGTTAAAGACACAACTGGTCAAACGGTAGCTGAGATCATAAAAGCCAAAGCGTTGAACCCTTTACATTTAATGGAGACTGGATGGTATGGAAAAGTAAATGAAAAGCTTGTTGAGGTCATAAGGAAACCTAATGATCCAAATTGGATTACAAGTGAGGGGACAGACGGCGACAAGATGAACATGTATGTGTCAACAAGAGACTTGGCTAAATGGGGGTACTTTCATCTTAAGCAGGGATATGTAAATGGAGAGCAGATTATAGCAAGTGAATTGATTAATCTAGCTACCTCCCTCCAAAGTACAAGCTTATTAGATACAGACCTCCCCCAGAATGGTTGCCTATGGTTTGTAAAAGATTTACCTGCAAGAAGAACAGAAATTGGTGAACTTGTACCTAAAAGATCCTTTCAAATTTTAGGATATACAGGAGTTACCCTTTTGGTAATACCTTCTCGTAATCTTGTGGCCGTACGTGCTTTTAATAGCTTTGGTTCACCCGAGGGTTTTGATTATTTAGCAGATGTTAGAAAATTTGGTGATACGATAATGACTTGCTTAGTGAAGTAACGGGGAGTCGCTTTAAAAGGAAAAGTTGTTAGTTAAAGGTAGAAATACTTTGATCTGAAAGGAAGAAGGCTTGAACTGAATATTGAAAATGATATCCCAGGTAATGAAATAGCTCATTTATACACGTATAATGCTCTTTCTACTGAGAAAGAAGAACGTACGATAAATGGAAGGAAATAGTTAGGGAACTCTTGCAGTGGTAGTTTCCATCGTGGTTGATGTAAAAGTAATGAAGTTTAGTTAAAGAAGGAATTTACAAAATGATTAAAGAAATTGATATGAAAACAACCAATATTAAGGAGAAAGAAGATGAAGAACCTTTTAATAGAATCACACTGTATATTCCCAACACAGAATATAATAAAGACCGCAAATTTTTATGAAGAGAAAATGGGATTTAAGGCTGTTCATTATTTGAATGCGAATGAACCCCATGTTTGTTTGTATCGTGATACAACAGAGATTATCTTAACCAAAACTAATGGACAAAAGGTAATTCCGAATAGAGATTTATATGGTTACGGGTATGATGCTTACTTTATTACAAAAAATCAAGAAGACCTTCAAGGAGAATTGATCAGTTCTAATGTTAAGATAGTCCGTTCTTTAACTAATACAGATTACAATAATAAAGAATTCGTAGTTGAAGATATAGATAGAAGATGGATAGCTTTTGGGATTAAAGTTGGTTGAAGGTACAAGTAAAGTTTGTGAAGAAAAGTACTTAAAGTAATGGTAGGTTGATTTAATAAAGACCAGCGTTCTGCTTCTTATGCTAACGTACAAGGATAATCCAAATGGGATATTTCGTTGCTTGATAACTATAAAGAGGTGAATAACATAGCTATTATCTTTGTGGGTTTATGGGTTGGTTTAACTGTGCCTATTGCGTTACACGTTATTTTTACAATACTTAAGCCAATTGTTATCGCTGATCATACTGGAATAAGTATGGTCATCATTGGACTATTAGTTGCTCTTGTAGATGGATATATAGGGATAAGAATGTATGAAAAGATGATTGGACCTTGGTTAGAGAAGCGAAAGAAAAAAAGACATTTTCCATAATTAAGCTAACAGCGGACCTATAAAAGTAAATTTTTTCGATTTTATTAAAGGAGGAGCAGGGTGTGAAGAATCACTATTTTTCTCACTTTCCATTTGCCGAATTGCGTTCCCAGGATGGAAGAGCTTGTTTTAAGATCTGTTCTTTTAAGTATGCTTACCCTCATGCAAAAGATGCTGTAGATGCAGATTGGCACAGAAATTATTTGAACCTGAGTTTACCTGGATTCAAAAGTGAAGTCGATGAGATTATTTTGAATGGAATCATACTAGATTATTTTATTAAAGAGTTACAAGCTTTCGAGGCACTTCACCGTGATAAAGTGAACCTTGATCCTATTGAGCCATATTTTTGGCTGGGCTTTAGTTATATTTGCAAAAAGAGTAAAACAATTAAAGTAAAAGGGTATGTTCAATATCCAGCTGGAATTGGTTCAGTTCTCAATTTTGATTTTCAGACTGATTTACCTTCCATTATTAAGTTTAGGAAAGGCTTAGAGGGAATTTTATCTAAATTTCCAGCTGTTTATGAAGACTAGGTTTCATACAGCTTTGCCTCTTTGAAGTGAAACCGAATGACCAAAGCGTGTTCAATTAAAAGATGCATTTCTTAAACAAGGAGAACATTCTTTATCTCTTTAAAAGGAAATTAATGCTAAAAAAGGATCCTTTCATAGGAAGTTAGATTATCGCATTAAATGCAGCAGTTTAACTTAGATAAGACATAAGAAATGAGGTGGCACTACATGATAAGTGCTTCTACTTGGTTCGACCCATATGTTTTGGAAGTGCTTGCAATACCAATTGTTATGATTCTTGGAACTATTTTGGCGTGGATAAGCAGAAGAGTGATGATAGGGATTATAATTCACATTGTATCAACCATCCTTTTTTACAGTTGGGTTGGTATCTATTTTTATGCAGCCGATACATCACAATTTTTTGCGATACATATGAATGACTTTGAAAATTACATAATCCATGTATTTTTTATCGGCATTACTTGGTTGTTATCATGGCGATTTGTAAAAAGTAGAAAGAAGCAATTCAACTGATGCTTTACTGGAACAAACAGCAGAGCAGTTTATTTAAGAAGGAGAATCCAAAAATCATCATAATGGCTTATAATGGAAATAACTTCACTTTAAAGGAGGATCTCTAAATGATTATTGGATTACATCATGCTCAAATTACTATACCAAAGGGCGCTGAAGAACAAGGTAAAGAATTTTATTGTAATGTATTAGGATTATCAGAAATAGAAAAGCCTGATTCCCTTAAAGGGCGAGGTGGCTTCTGGCTACAAGTTGGAGACAAAGAGGTGCATGTAGGTACAGAAGAAGGGTTCGATCGGTTAACTACGAAAGCTCATTTAGCCTATCAAGTAGAAGACATTGCTCATTGGAAAAAAGTATTAGAAGAGAACAACATTAAAATGTTAGAATCAGTTCCAATCCCAAACTATGAAAGATTTGAATTTAGAGATCCTTTTGGTAACAGAGTAGAAATGATAAAAGGAACTTAATGAATCATATTCAACAATCGGGTAGCAATCCTAAAATGAACAGGGGTTGCTTTTTCTTCTTAAAGTAAAGGGCAGTAGAGTTTAATAATAGTTATATTTTTTTATATTAGAGTTTTAGAGGGAGGTAAGGAGGTAAGTTAATTGAAAACTTATATTATATTGTTTTTCATTGTAGCTTTAATGCACTCGATTACTCTTGTTAATATCACTATATTTAGTGGTGAATGGAATGGAATAGTATTAGCTCTTTCAACGATTTTATTTCTTATTGCTATATTTTATTTTTCAACAGAATTTAGAGCTAACCGAAATCAAAAGTCACATTAATTGAGTAATGTTAAGCTAACGGGTAGCATTCCTTTAACAAGGGATGCTATTTTCTTTGTAAACGAAAAGGAAATTAATGTTAAAATAAAGAAGCAGGTTAGAAAATTTATTTAACACTAACTGGAAAATAATACAATAAATTCACAATATTGGAGTGGGGGATTTGGAACTAGAGCCTTTACTTTATGGATTAACCATTTATTTAACACTTTATCTCTGGTAAGAGTAGGATTCACCACATGGTCGGGTAATCATAGAATGGTCAAAGTAGGAGAAAAGCTAGGAATGACATTGGAAGCTAGACTTAGAAAATGTCGTTACTTTAATGGAGAATATTTTGACTCTATCAGAATGGGGTTATTAAGGGAAGAGTGGGAAGCATTAAAACATACTTTGAAAATCTAAGGAAGCATAAAAACAAGAGTTGATTGTCCAACTCTTGTTTTTATATATGAGATTGTGAAGTATTCTACTTAAAGTAAAGGGGGCATTCCTTCACCAAGTGATGCTTTTTCTTTGTCTAATAAAAGGAAATTAATGTTAAAATAAAGGAGCAGAATACTTCAATAAAAGATTTAGAAAGGGGTGTATGATGAGGGATAAGAAAATGATAGTAATCCTGGTAATTGTCCTAATCTCCATGGCAATAATAACTTTAAATAATTTTATAGAAGATAAGAGTGAGAAGGTGTATTCTCAACAAAGTTTTGGCGGGATGTATATAGAGGAAAAAGAACACCACGTTAAACCAGGCGAATATCAGCAAATGTGGATTATTGGCTATAATGCTTATGAAGATAGCGAAGGAAAGGAACCATTTAAGGTCTTTATTAAGGATGCCAATGTATATAATCTCATCGAAGAAAACCAAGAGTACGTTATTTCTTTTTCGGCAAAACATCAAGATGAGTCAAACAATAACATTTACAGTTTAGATTGGATATCGTTACCAGATGGAGGACAAATGCGTGGTGACGGATTGATTGATAAAAATTAAAGTTATCATTTGTGTGAGATTGAACTTGAACAAACGGGTAGCGACTGCTCAATAAGAGCAGTGCTTCCTTTACTAACGGAGCAGGATAGGGAAATAATGATTTAGAGGTTAAATTCAATTTTAGGAGATGAATAAATTGTTTGAAACGGAAAGATGTTTTGTTAGAACCTTTCAAAAATCCGATTATATTGATGTGAAAAAGTTATATGTAAATGAGGAGGTAAGAAAATTTCTTGGTGGCACTCGTCAGGAAAATTCAATAGAAGTTGTATTAGACGAGATGTTAAATTCGAGTCCTAACTCTTATTATTGGGTTGTTCGAGAAAAGCATACAGATAGTTTCATTGGGTTAGTTTCTATTGACCCGCACCACGATGGCATTTACTATGAGATTTCATATCAATTCTTACCGAATTGGTGGGGAAAAGGTTATGCAACAGAAGTAGTTCAGTTATTGATTAGATATGGTTTAAATGAACTAAAACTTTCTAAAGTAATTGCAGAGACACAAACTGCCAATACTTCCTCTTGTAGGCTCTTAGAAAGATTAGGAATGGAATTAGAGCAAACAATAAATAGATTTGATGCTGAACAAGCAATTTATTCTATTAAATCACCTAATTAAAATTGAAGAATTGAATTGAAATGAGGGATTGTGTGAAAAAGAATTTTATTTTAGTTTCTTTGACAGTGATAGCTTTTGTTTGATAATAAACCAATGATATTAGAGAATGCCTTCTCCTCAGGCAAAAGAAATAATTCATTAGTTACTTAACTAACGGGTGCAATCCTTGAATAAGCAGAGATTGTCTTTTTCTTATTGAAGTAAAGAAGAGATAAGAGATACTAACATGCACACTAAAGGAGTGAGAAGTTTGGCGAAAAATAATAAAGATGACTATAAAAGAATCCCATTTAGAATGATAGAGCAAAAAGAAAAAACGAATAATCTAGCTATTGTCTTACCTGGAGCTGGCTACACGACACAGGCACCATTATTACACTATACAACAGGCTTATTTTACAATAAAGGATTCGATATATTACACGTTAACTATAAATATAATAGCCAAGAATTGTCAGCTCTAAGTGAAAAGGATTTTACTAGTAATGTTCAGCTTGCAATTGATAAGGCAACAAAAAACAAGGAATATGATAATTGTTATTTAGTGGCAAAATCAATTGGAACAATTGCATTAAGTTATTTACTAAGTAATCTGATGTTTAAGGATGCAAAAATAGTATGGTTGACTCCATTATTACAAAGAGATGATGTTTTCAAGGCTATGCTTAAAAGTAATAATAAGGGACTTTGCATTATTGGAGATAAAGATAGCTACTTTATCGAAGAACGAATGGAAAAGTTAAAAAACAATTATAGACTTGAAATAAAGGTAGTAGAAGGTGGAAATCATAGTCTAGAGCTTAACGAGGAACCACTAGAATCAATTGATGTATTGAAAAGAGTGATTTTAGATATAAGTGACTTTTAAAAAGGATAACTAGTTATCTTATTAAGCTAACGGGTGCATTCCTTCAACAAGGGATGTTTTTTCTTTGTTAATTAAAAGGAAATTAATGTTAAACTAAAGGAGCAGAAGAGTTGAAGAAGAATTCTTATTTACAAGAAAAAGGGGAGAGGAAATATGAACCAAAACAAGTCTTACCTAATAGGTTCTTTCTTAATTTTGTCGGGTACAATTTTGTTGGGTATTATGCACTTAGCGATTGCAATGTACATTCCTAATATGACAGGTTGGGGTAATCCTCCTGGAAAATTTGCTACTGTGCTTAATGGAATAATGGGATGGTTTCCATATATTTTGAGTATTGTTCAAATAGTAATTGGTACAATATTGGTTAAGAATTCACTTAAAAAAGCATAAACAAAGTTAGTAATTCATTATTGTGCTAATGGGTGCGTTAGTTTAACAAGGATATTCTCTCCAGATAACAATATTAATTTATTATTTATAAGGGAGTGGAAAGACTTATGTTTAGTAAAATTGGTCAAATTATGTTGTATGTAAATAACCAAGATGAAGCAGTGAAATTTTGGACAGAGAAATTAGGATTTACTGTGATTTCTGATGAAAATAACGGTCAAGGAATGAGATGGATTGAAATTGCTCCAAAAAAGGGAGCAGAAACAACCATCATTCTCCACAATAAGGAGTTCGTTGCTAAAATGTCTCCTGGGTTAAATCTTGATACACCATCTTTAATGTTTTTTTCTGAAAGTCTCGAACAATTACACTGTGACTTGACAAATAAAAAAATCACTGTCGGAGAAATTGTAAATATACCATCTGGTAGAGTATTTAATTTTGCAGATAATGAAGAGAACTACTTCGCTGTAATGGAAAAAAAGTAATATAAAGGAAGTCGAATTGCTCTATTCTGTTATTCAAAAGCTGCCTAATTTGGGAGCTTTCTTATTGTATGAACGGGTGCGATTGCTGAACAAGGAGCAGTCGCTTTTCTACTAACGGAGCAGTTTGGGGGGAAAAGGAAAACGTCATTTCTTAATACGTAGTAGACTATTACTATGTAGCATTAATTATTAGAGAAGTACTAAAGCTATCTTAGTGTATCTTTTTTGAAAAGACTGCACTTCGATAATTAGTCATCTCCCAATCTGTATATGCTACCAATGTAAAACCACTTTTACAGTAGAAATTTACAAGGTGAGTAGCGCCCTCAGCCGTATCTAGGGAAATCTCTTTTATATCCATTTTTCTAGCTTGGTTTTCTATATGATCTAATAAGATGGTTCCGATCCCTTCTCCTTGATATGCTGGTAACACGCCAAATTGTCCAACAACCCCTACAGGTTTTTCTTCATACCAAGCACAACCTTTTTTTATACCCGGTTTATATAATGTGATGGTTCCCACTAATCTGTTACTTTTATAACAGACAAAACATTTAGCCCCTAAAATTCTTTCCCTTGTCGTTTCTGGACCTTGATAAGAAGCAACATATTGAAACCCCAAATCAGCTAATTGCTTATAAGCAATGTTTAGAAGGTTTGTTAATTCATTAATATCATCAGACTCTTGATCAAATTCTCTTATAAAGATCTTATTTTCTAATTTCATGGGTATTCTCCTTTTACGATTTTTCTCTAGGTTTGTATTATCTCTATATGCTTATGATTTTCTTTATAGTTATCTTTTTCAGCTTCAGGAACATTAGAATCAAAGATAATCGTATGTACTTTATCTAAGGAGCCAACTTTAAAGAAGGATCTGATGCCAACTCTATAGTGATACCCTAAAAATATAACTCTCTTAGATTGTTTAATTATAGCTTTTTGAATTAAAGCAACTTCTGGATTAGAAGTTGTAAGGCCACTAAAAGCATCTATACCTGTACACCTAATTAAAATGAAAGTCTCATACATCGGAGGCGGTTCGGCTTGGCATAGGCATCGAATAGGAAAAGACATAATAGAAATGTTTGAATTTAATAAAGATAACACTGATGAAATGTCAATACTGATAAGAGGTTCTTTAAGTGAAGCAGAAGAATGGTGGAAGTCTTATCCTAATTGGAGGAACAAATAAATGAGCAGTTTAGTGTAACAATCTCCCTATATTTTCATGAGAAGCTTGCTCCGTTAATTTGTGGCTCTATTGGTACTTGTGAGAAAATAAAATGTGTGACCGTTTGTGCGTAGGGGTTTACTTCTTCTATAAATTGCTCCGCTTTTGAAAAGGTATCAAAGTGCATTTTCAGCATATAACATGCATTACCTGCTACACGATAACAAAATTGCACGTTTGAGAACTTTTGAATAAAATTTTTAAATGCCTTGTAATCCCCGTTTTTAACGGTAGCCTCTATTATACATTGAATAGGCAGACCTAGCTTCTCATAATCAATTTCCAATGTGTATTTCTTGATAATGCCAAATGACTCCATTTGCCTTACTCGTTCTGTTACAGAAGGAGAAGATAAATTAACCCTCCTCCCAATCTCACTCATGGATAGTCGACTATTAATATGTAATTCATCTAATATCATTCTATCAATATCATCAATTTTCATTTTTAAATGATTTCCCCTTTTATTCATTAATTATTTAATGTCTTAATAAATTTTTCGTTATTTTCATTATGTGATTTGTATATTTTGTTATCTATAATTAAATATACAAAAGGGGGATATGAAATGGCAAGAATTAAGGAATCTAATTTTGGAGATACACCCTTTCAAAGACTTTTAGGACACAATGTAGAAGTAATGAAAGGGTGGTCCTATTTAGGAACTGTATTAGAAAGAGAAGGTTTACTCTCTCCGGAGTTGAAAGAGCAAGTTAGAAGATCGTTAGCTCAAAGTAATGGTTGTGAGTATTGTAAAGCGAAAGGTAAACCTGAACTTGATAAATTCGGCGAAAAGACCTCTATTGCAGTTGCGTTTGCGGAGGTCTTCTTAAAACAAAAGGGAGAAATATCAGACCCATCTTTTGAGATTTTGCAGGAATACATGACTGAGGAAGAAATTAGTGAACTGTGTGCATTTATTTCTTTCACTACGGCTTCACAATACTTTGGAGCAATGATGAAATTAGAAAGGTAAAGGAATTAACATTAAGTCTATAAACGTCTTAGTAATTAGTGAGTGGGAATTTCATTCTTCTCGTTCACGTAACGGGTGCGGTAGGGAAAGATGCAGTCGCTTAGTCAACTATTGGAGCAGGTTCCTTTTAAAAAGATTAGTAAAATATTAAATCGTTATTATAGGAATTTGGAGGTGTTTTGGATAATTAATATAGAAGTAAGAAGACCAAGAATTGAGGACATTGAACAGTTAAAAGAATTTTTTAATATTGTAATTTTAGATACATTTACTATGGAAGGTATTGGGGAAAAGTCGGATGATATTAAGGATGAAATTAAAGTTAAAGAAAAATACTTAGAAAGTGATTTTGAAAGCAAAGGTAAAAAACGCTATTTTTTGATAGCTTTAGATGTTGATAAAATTATTGGTTCAATTGAATTAGGGCCAGTAAGCGATCTAATTTCTGCTTGTACAAACAATAAATTCAAAGAGCTATTGGAGGTTGGGACAATTTTTGTTCTGCCGGACTACCAAAGGAGAGGCGTAGGAAATTTACTATTAAATAAAATGTATTTTACTATACAGCAAAAAGGGATAGATGAATTTTGTTTAGATAGTGGGTATATTAATGCACAAAAAATATGGAAAAAGAAATTTGGAGAACCTGATTACTGGTTAAAGGACTATTGGGGTAAGGGGTATGATCACATGATTTGGAAAATCAGAGTAAGCGATTGTGTTTCATAGTTCTTATTCGTGCAATCCTTAAATGAACAGGGATTGGTCTTTTGCTTATTGAAGTAAAGGTGCATTTAATGGAACAATAATATTAATATTATATGTAATTATATTGAGAGGTGTAGTTTATGATAGTAGTCAGTTCTTGTTTAGCTGGATTAGAAGTACGGTACAACGGTACACATAGTTTAGATAAGAAGATAAATAAATTGGTTGAAGAGAACAAAGCCATTACAGTCTGTCCCGAATTGCTTGGCGGATTTTCAACTCCGAGGGAACCTGCAGAAATAGTAGGTGGAGACGGAGAAGATGTACTGAATGGAAAGGCTAAAGTACTGGATAACAATGATCAAGATGTAACCGAACTTTACATAAAAGGAGCTTATACTACATTAGAAAAAGCTCTAAAAATTAATGCAACCCTAATTGTTCTCAAAGAGAATAGTCCATCCTGCGGTAGTTCGCTTATTT
Organism: Alkalihalophilus sp. As8PL; assembly: GCF_040939795.1. Lineage (GTDB taxonomy): Bacteria > Bacillota > Bacilli > Bacillales > Bacillaceae_D > Alkalihalophilus > Alkalihalophilus lindianensis. The sequence goes on along the minus strand of NZ_CP162551.1, from coordinate 811,024 downwards.
ACAATGGCAAATTTAGTGGTGAGAAGATTAGTGGGAATGGAGTTACTTCTGCGTTACTTAAAAGAAATGGATTACAAGTAATCTCAGAAGAACAATTTGTTAAAAATTACGTTTAGTTATTCAAGCGACGTGGGTGTTGATAAAAAAGGCAGCGTATTTCTTGTGCTAACGGGGGAGTTTAGGAAAAGAAACAGTTAGAGTATTGGAGATGAAATGATGAACAAAGAGTTAGAGAAAGCTATTGACTTACGGAAAAGGGGAGATCACAAAGAATCAAACGAATTACTAATGAGATTAGTAGAGGAATTTTATGATGATGCTTTGATTAACTACCAATGTGCTTGGAGTTTTGACATATTAGGAGAAGAAGCTAAAGCAGTACCTTTTTATGAAAATGCTATTAAATTTGGGTTGTCCCCAACGGATTTGGAAGGAGCCTTATTGGGATTAGGTAGTACATATAGAACATTGGGAGAATATGAAAAGTCTAAAAGTACGTTTCTAAAAGGGATTGAACTATTCCCTGATAATAGAGCCATGCAAACGTTCTATTCAATGACCTTATATAATTTGAATGAACATAGTAAAGCCATGGAGCTATTGCTAAAGTGCTTAATAGCTACGAGCAAAGACCCTGAGGTTTCCAGTTATAAAAAAGCAATTGAATTCTATTCGGATAAATTAGACGTAATTTGGAAGTAGTTTGTGAAAAGAAAAGATGTACTTAAATTAACGGAGTGCGATGCTTGAACAGGGCATGGCCTTATAATACGAACGAAACAGGTAAGTGGAAGGGTATCAAATTGATGAATATGGATTGGTCGTATATTTTTAAATCCAAGCATTTTACTAAGTAGTTATAAATGGGGGAATACAGTGCCGATATTAAATGCTTTTGATTTGTACTATTTTGATAGAAATGGTCATTTTAAACAATTTAATCAGGAAACACGTTGCGTGATTGGTTTATTTGAACATCATTTACCGCGCTACAAGAATGACCATTTCAAAAAAATCAATATCATGTTTCATAGTCAAGAGTGTGCAGAAACATCCGTATCACGCTTAAGTAACCCAATAAGTATTGATGGGTTTGGTGAAATTGATCTTGTTTTAGACTTGGATAAATATATACATTCAGACAACAAGACTAAAAAGAAACTTTCATTAGAGTACCTCGAAATGGGGTTGGAGCCCTTTATTGAACAGTTTAACTTAGAGCGTGAATGGTTCGTTCACACCATTCATAAGGTCAGAGAATTAAATTATATCAACGAAGGCATCTGGAAAAAGAGTAAATTAAATCCTTCAAAAAAGTTAAGAGCTAAAATAGGATGGCAGCATGATATCGATTCCTTTATTGCCACAATGATTATTGAAGATAAAAAGAAGAACGAAATAATGCGTCAAGAACTTTTCAAGGAGGTTCCGAGTGAATTTATCTTTGGATATCATTTTGGAGAGATTGTATGGTTTAGCGATAAAGAGGTTGCTCTAAAAGACCGACTAGGCAACCGCGAATGGAAAGTTACTATTTAATAGTTTTCACTTGGTATCATTTCGTTGAGGAACTTCGCATAAAGGAGATATAGATTTGATGGATAATGGAGTAGTATTGGGAGAAATCATCATGCGTTATCTTGTTATTGGACTTATTGTGGCACTTATCACTGTGTTTGCCTTTTTTATAATTATGCGCTTGGATTTAAACGCACTCGGAAAATATTCAATCATTGGTGTTTCATCTATATTTGTTTTGTTCTTGTTATTGCAGTCATTCGGATACCATTTTTTTATCGTCTTCAGTTTAATTGAATGGTTAACAAAATTTGTACTTCCTTGGATTATTTTGTATTGGTTAATCAGGGCCATAAAAATAATAGAGAAAAGAAGATAGGAAATATTTTTGTTTTTGTAGGAAAATAAAGGAGTAGAGAAGGGGCGTTAAATATGGAATTTAAAGAAATGATAAAGAGTGCATTTGTGTTAGTAGGTTTTAGTGCGGCAGGAAAATGGAGTGGCGATATTGTTCATCCAATTCCAGAACTATGGGCAAAATCGTATAAATTTATCAGAGAAAACAAAGCAAATAAAATAGTAGGAGTATGCCTTCCTCCAAGAAGTGACCATTACTTCTATACCTGTGGAATGGAGAGTGAGTCTGTTGATTTTCACAAAGTTGAACAAGGAATGACTTTACATACCTTTCCTACTCAAAAATATCTTGTGTTCAAACATACTGGACATGTTAAAGGAATTTCAACTACTTATGGGCGATTATGGGAAATGTTTGATAAGGCAGGATATCAAATAAAAGAAGGAATGCCCGAAATTGAAATAGTAGACGCTAATATGTACGGGAAAGAAGAAACAGATGAATATGAAATGGAAATTTTAATACCGGTTGCATAAGGTAGAATGTTTTTCAGCTAACGGGTGTGCAGGGCAAAATTATCGTGTTAACCTAAGTAATTTAATAAGGAGATTACGGATATGAGGATACCAATTTATCAGATTGATGCATTTACCAATGAACAATTCAGAGGAAATTCAGCAGCAGTATGTCCATTAAATGAATGGATAAATGATGATTTAATGCTAAAGATAGCTGCAGAAAATAATCTATCTGAAACAGCCTTTTTTGTAAAAGAAGATGATGAATATGAATTAAGGTGGTTCACTCCAAAAGGGGAAGTAGACTTATGTGGACATGCAACATTAGCGGCTGCATATGTAATATGAACTTATTTAGATGAGAATTTAAAAAATATCACGTTTCGTACAAAAAGTGGCCTGTTAGGAGTATCCAAGGATAGCGGTCTATTTACATTGAGTTTTCCTTCTAGACAAGGAAAAAAATGCGAGACTCCAGAGGCACTTATTAAAGGTTTAGGTAAAGTACCTAAAGAGGTTTATAGATCAAGAGACTATATGGCGGTATTTGAGACAGAACAAGATATTTTAGATCTTGAATTAAATATGGACGAACTAAAAAAACTAGATGGATTTGGTGTAATCGTGACAGCTAAAGGAAATGAAGTAGACTTCGTATCAAGATTTTTTGCACCAAGTGCAGGGATAGATGAAGACCCTGTTACTGGTTCTACTCATTGTACGTTAGTTCCGTATTGGAAGAATAGATTGAATAAAAATGAATTTGTCGCCTTGCAATTATCAGAAAGAGGCGGAAAGCTATACTGTACTGATTTAGGGGAAACAGTAAAAATGTCTGGAGAAGCCGTCTCTTATTTAGAAGGATATATAAATGTTTAGGGGAGATTAGCTTTAATTATGAGTTCCGTCTTGATGGGAATAAATGCATCTCAAAATTATAGTAATCAAGAAAGGGGCTTCGGATTCTTTTTAACGTTATTATCAATTTCATTAATTGGACTGGTTATTTTTAGATTTATAAGAAACAGAGAGATAGATAAGGAAAATAATAAGCATTAGCTGTCGTATTAAACAAAATGGTGCGAGTGTTCAATATGAGCCTTCGCTTCTTATACGAATAAGGCAGGTTAATGTAATAAAAAGCACACATCATAAATAAGCTGATGTGTGCTTGTTTTGATTTTATTTAATTCTATGTTTCGGTATAAATGAGAAAGCTTGATGTTAGCTAGATAGACAATTTCCTAATACGTATGAATATTTATACGAGGTATTTTCATAAAAACAACATAAAGAATCACCATACTTTACCATATATCTATGTAAAAAATGATAAAATAAAAGTAAGAAAGTAAAGAATTTTTAGAATGAAGAATGGATAAGAAGATATAAAAATATTGGGTTGAGGGGGAAACAATGCAAAATATAAAAGACACCGTAAAAGAAGTTGTCTACGCTATTATTCCATTGTCACTGGTGGTCATTGTTTTACAATTTACAATGATAGGAATGCCAATGGAGATGTTTATGCAGTTTATTATGGGAGTTATTTTTGTTTCAATAGGTTTAATCCTTTTCCTTTTAGGAGTGCATATCGGATTGCTACCTGTTGGTGAAATGATAGGCTCCGCCTTACCTAAGATGGGGAAAGCTTGGCTCGTTGTATTTTTTGGTTTTCTACTTGGCTTTGTAGCTACTGTGGCAGAACCAGATGTTCGTGTACTTGCGATCCAGGTTGATTTAGTATCTGATGGAATCATTTCGAGAAACATCTTAATTTATACGGTGGCATTAGGAGTGGCTATTTTTGTTGGTTTAGCCATGCTGAGGATTTTGTTGAATTTTCCAATTACTTATTTATTAGTTGGTGGTTATGGACTTGTATTTTTGTTAGCAGCTTTCACACCAGCTCAATTCATTCCAATTTCATTCGATGCTGGTGGTGTTACAACAGGTCCTATGACTGTACCTTTTATCCTTGCTTTAGGGGTCGGTGTTGCGTCTGTCTTAAGGGGGAAATCCGCTTCGACTGATGGGTTTGGATTAGTAGCTTTGGCTTCGATAGGACCTATTCTAGCGGTCTTAGTGTTAGGGGTGATATATGGATGAATATTAACATATTTGAAGGCTTTGGGCACGTTTTATATGAAGTGGCTTTTGCCTTAATACCACTACTTATCTTCTTCTTATTCTTTCAAATTTTTATATTGAAATTACCGATGAAAAAGTTAATGGATATTTTTAGAGGAATGTTTCTTACCTTTTGGGGGCTTGCCTTTTTCCTCCAAGGTGTTCATATTGGATTCTTACCTGCTGGTGAGATGATGGGAACAATATTAGGACAAAAGGAACATCTATGGGTGTTGATTCCTATTGGTTTTTTATTAGGTTTTGTTGCAACGTTTGCCGAACCTGCAGTACGTATTTTAAATCATGAAGTTGAAAAAGTATCAGGTGGGTATATCCCACGAAAGGTTATGCTTTATACGCTATCTATTGGTGTAGCAATATCAATTGCCTTATCGATGTTACGGATAATTGTCGGTATTCCACTATGGTACTTTATTATTCCGGGGTATCTACTTGCGTTAATCATGATTAAATTTTCTACTCGTACCTTTACAGCTATCGCATTTGATTCAGGTGGAGTAGCAACAGGACCGATGACTGTTACATTTATTGTAGCTATGTCGGTTGGTATTGCTACTGTACTAGAAGGTCGAGACCCTCTATTAGATGGATTTGGAATGATAGCATTAGTTGCTCTATCTCCTATCTTATCAGTTTTAACTCTAGGATTACTTTATGGTAGAAAGGAGAAAGGAAATGAACGAACATTTGAATCTGAGTCATAAGTTGCTTGTGACGATTGTAAAAAAAGATGTCGCCTCTAAAGTTGTAAAGGCTTCTAAAGAAGCTGGGGCTGAAGGTGGAACGATTATATATGGCAAAGGAACAGGGATTCATGAAACGAAAAAGTTCTTTGGAATCAGTGTAGAACCAGAGAAGGAACTGATCTTAACATTAGTTCCAAAAGAGAAAGTAGATAATATCCTTTTAGCTGTTGAAAAGGCTGGAAAATTAGATAAGCCAGGAAACGGAATGGGCTTTATCGTTGATGTGAAAAGAATTGCTGGAATTGTCCATCTACTCAACTTACAAAACCAAAATAGTTTTCAAGGAGGTCACAATGGAGAATAAAATTTTATATGATTTAATTGTTTCTATTGTTAATAAAGGATATTCAGAAAAGGTAGTTGAGGCTTCCAAACAGGCAGGTGCGGAAGGTGGAACAATTCTATATGGACGAGGAACAGGCATTCATGAGCAAGCGAAACTATTTAACATAGCCATTGAACCTGAAAAAGAACTTGTATTAACGTTAATTGATAGAGAAAAGACTGATGATGTTTTAGAATCTATTCTGGAAAATGCTGAATTAAATAAACCAGGTAAAGGAATAGCTTTTGTTTTAGAGGTGGAGCGTACGATTGGAATTAACCATATTCTAAATCGAATGGTAAATGAAAAAGTAGGTGAACAGGATGCCTAGAGTGGGTGAAATTTACCAAAAGATAACTTTAGCTCCAAGCACAGTGAGTACGGCTGACTCTATTAATTTGGTTAGAAAGAAAATGACCAAAGCAGAACCTGTAAATCGTTCTATTTATGTCGTTGATGAAAGTAATAAATTATTGGGTATCATTACGCTCAAAGAGCTATTAAAAGTTTTGGCGGTTCGAGGTGGGATTAGTAGTGGGGAAATCCCGACAAGAGGCAAATTGTTATGCTATATTTCGGCTAATACAACTGCAAAAGATATTATGAGGCCCCCTACTTCAGTAAAAACAACAGATAGTCTTGAGAAAGCATTAGAGATATTTGTTTCACATGGTCTTGAAGAGTTACCCGTTGTTGACGAAAATAATGTTGTAATCGGTGATTTAGATGCTTATGAATTGTTAGGAGAAATGCAGTTTAAAAGCAGTGGGAGTTAATCTTAAGAGGATAGGAGATAGATACTGGTGTAGTTTTTTATTGAGTAGAGTTAAGGTAATAGAGAAATAGTAGGGGGGATAAAAAGAATTATCATTTGAAATTCTTTATTGGAATAGTGTTGGGGATTACCTTACGTATTAGTGATCTATTTATTGGATATGAATATTTATTTAAAGACAATGTTGAACCCATAGTTGGGTCGTTTTAGTCTATATAATCATGGCAATTATTAATAGAAGTGGTTTTTTAGATAAACACAACGTTAATGTTTTTGTTGGGGGTCTATTCATAGTTGTAGGATTTGTATTTATATCCTTATTGATGTTTTTTTAACGTATTGTAATTGTATATATTTAAAGCAAGGAAGTACGATATCTATATGTACAATATATGGAAATGGATGGTATGATATTAAAAATAATAAATAAATTACATATACGATGATGAGAAGAGTAAATAAAAATGATCTTCACAGAGAGCTCCGTATGCTGAAAAGGAGTAAGACTATTTTTATTGAAGCAAGCCTCTGAGTAGTACATCGGAACCTGATCTAGGAGATGATGTAACGGGAGCTCCCGTTAAAGAGCTTGGGTATAAGCCTATAACGGCCGTACCTAAAAAGGTTAATATGGTGACATATTAATAAACTGGGGTGGCACCACGATTGTTAAATCTCGTCCTCAAGACTACACGTCTTGGGGGTGGGATTTTTTTATTGTTCATTAATAATAACTTTTAGGAGTGAGTTTGTTGAAACTAAAGCTCATACTAGAATCGTGGAAATACCCCTCTATTTTATTGCTTGGAATAGGTGTATCAAACTTAGGTGCTTGGGTCTACTTAATTGCATTAAACTTAATTGTATTCGATATGACGGGCTCTCCTCTTGCGGTAGCGGCACTTTATATACTGATTCCATTAGCCACTTTAGCCACCAATTTTTGGTCTGGTAGTATGATTGATCGATTGAATACACGAAACCTGATGATCGTTCTCGATATGTTTAGAGCCCTCTGCATATTTTCTTTGCCTTGGTTACTAGATTTATCTATTTGGTTCATGTATATAATGGTCTTTATTATTAATATGGCAACTTCAATGTTTGGCCCCGCATCGATGGTGTATATGACAAAATTAATTCCTTACGAACAAAGAAAGAAGTTTAATTCACTTAGAAGTTTAATTGATTCAGGTGCTTTTCTTCTAGGACCTGCTCTTGCGGGAGTGCTTTTTATCATGGGTACGCCTCTACTCGCCATTATAATGAACGCGATTGCATTATTCTTATCAGGTTTAATCACATTCCTTATGCCGAATGTAGATATCTCTTCACAACCTAGTAATAAGGGTGAGAAATTATCACTACCATTATTAAAGAAAGATTTTCAGGTCGTCATGCATTTTAGCAAGAAGAGTGTGTATATCATCCTGATTTACTTTTTGTTTAGTTCCGTTATGGTTATGACTGCTGCTGTCGATTCCTTGGAAGCTGCTTTTGCCAAAGAAGTGCTTCATTTATCTGATAGTGACTATGGCTTTTTAGTCAGTATGGCAGGAGCAGGTATAGTGGTTGGAGCAGTTATAAACACCGTTTTTATTAAGAAGATCACCACTTCATTTTTGATTGGATTAGGATCAACATGTGTATCGATCGGCTATATCATTTATGCTTTTTCAAATTCTTTTCTAATGGCAGCAGCTGGATTTTTTATACTTGCCTTCTTTCTTGCATTTGCAAACACAGGCTTCCTTACTTTTTATCAAAATAACATTCCTATTGATGTGATGGGGAGAATAGGTAGTTTATATGGATTAGTCGAAGCAGGACTCATTATAATTACAACTGGGATGATGGGCCTCATTGCACAGGTGATTTCGATTCAATTTGCGCTTATTGCAGGGGCAGTGATTATGTTATCCATCTCTGTAACATTAAGTGCTTTTACCTTCCAACCTTCAAAGAGTGCATATTATCAACCCACGACACTTAATAAAATTGAGTTAAACTAGATTGATCAATTATTACGTTAAGGTCCAGGAAGCTGCATATACAGCTTTCTTATGGCCTGTTATTGGTAACAAAGGGTTTAAGAGGTGGAATAGGGATGATTGGTTCTCCTGAAATAAGACCAGCTGTTATTTTGGATACACCAGTAATCTCCAGCAAAAATTTATAAACCATTATCAAGAAATAAAATGTTGCAAGTTGCAAGGTCAATGAACTAACGGGAGCGTTGGTTTAATAAGGCCAATGCACTTCTTGTTAGAGTGTGGATATAAAAATGGAAAAAGCTTAATTAAGTGACGGGAGCAATTGCTTTGTTGCATTTCAATATTTTTTTTATTATAATCGTTTCATAGCTAACGATTATGAAAATTTAAGGAGGGAGCATTATTCATTCATTTAATGAAGAAGGGAAACTACTCCCTGAAGAAGTGGACACAATTAACCTGTTAACGAAATTACCAATGGAATCATTGAATTTGGATGCAATCGCTGTTGTAACAAATATCTATCGAATTGCACAGGGATTAAAAAACAAGATGGAGCGAGAGGTTTTGTCAGAGTATGGTTTATCTTGGACATCCTTTTCATTGCTTTATGATTTATGGATAGGAAATCAAGTAGAAACCAAAAAGTTAGCAGGGTCAGCTGGAGTAACAAAGGCAACGATAAGTAATATTACAAAAACCTTGGAACGAAAGGAACTATGTTATCGGAAAGTAGACAATAGGGACAGGAGAATTACTTATGTCACAATAACCGATAAAGGTAGAAGAATTATGGAAGATTTATATCCGAAGTTCCATCAAGGTGAAGTTGAAATTGCTTCCAATCTCTCTGTAAATGAGCAGAAGAACATTTCTGCTTTATTAAGAAGAATAATAAAAGAAAATCATTTTTGAATTATTAAATAAATATTATATAAGCATGGACGGGAAATCTAGTAGTCGTTATCTCCCTGTTTTCAGAGAGTCTGTGGTTGCTGCGAATCGACACAAAGATAACACGAATTACATTCCCTGAGCTTTTCTTTGTGAGTTATAGATAGCAAAGACGGACGAACCGTTAATCGTTAAGTGGAAGAGATTAAGTCTTCAACAAGGGTGGTACCGCGTGCAAAACCACGTCCCTTCATATTAGGGATGTGGTTTTTTTATTATATTTAGGAGGAATGAAAAATGAATGAAGTAATAAAACAATTAACAGCAGAACAAGTTACAGAAGTAAAGAGACAGATGACTATCTACACGCAAGGTGTGCAAGATATTATTCCAGTGGAAGAATTAGAAATGAAAGTCGCAAAATCGGTAGTGGAAAATCGACCGCTTAAGATCAAATTAGGATTAGACCCTTCAGCTCCAGACGTACATCTTGGTCATACCGTCGTTTTAAAGAAAATGAGACAGTTTCAAGAGAATGGACATGTTATCCAATTACTGATTGGGGATTTCACTGGAAAGATCGGAGACCCAACAGGAAAGTCCGTTGCTAGAAAGCCACTAACTGATGAAGAAGTAAAACACAATGCCAAAACATACTTTGAACAGTTTGGAAAAGTGTTGGATATGGATAAAATTGAACTTCATTATAATTCAAAGTGGCTATCACAGTTAAGCTTTGAAGATGTGATTCAATTAGCAGGAAAAATAACAGTGGCAAGATTAATGGAAAGGGACGATTTTGAAGAAAGAACCGCACTTGGTAAGCCAATTTCACTGCACGAATTTTTCTACCCATTAATGCAGGGATACGATTCTGTTGTATTAGAATGTGATATTGAACTTGGCGGAACAGACCAGCATTTTAATATTCTAATGGGGAGACATTTCCAAGAGAAGTCTGGTAAAGAAAAACAAGTAGCCATGCTAATGCCATTATTGGAAGGACTTGATGGTGTAGAAAAGATGTCTAAATCAAAGAAAAATTACATTGGTATTGATGAAAGTCCTCAAGAAATGTACGGAAAATCGATGTCGATTCCAGATGAATTAATGAATAAATACTTTGAACTTATTACTGACTTCTCACCAGAACAAATGGCAACTATAAAAAGAGACCTAGAATTAGGTGCACTACATCCGAGAGATGCTAAAATGTTCTTAGGAAAAACAATTGTAAGAATGTATCACGGGGAAGAAGCGGCTGAAGAAGCGGAGCAGCATTTCGTCGCAGTCTTTCAACAGGGGCAAATACCTGATGAGATGCCAGTGATTGAATGGAAGGGTAATAAGGAAATGCCAATAATTGAATTTTTAGTTGAGTTGCAAATGTTAAGTTCTAAAAGTGAGGCTCGACGAATGATTGATAATAAAGGTATAAAATTAAATGGAGAAAAAATAGAAGATACAGGATTCAAAGTTACTATTACCGATGGATTAGTTGTACAAGTTGGGAAACGCAAATTTATAAAGGTGAAATTGTAAAGATGTTAAAAGGTGTAACTAAATTTTGTTACACCTTTTTATTACATTCAGTTCAACTACGGGGAAGAATGTATAACAAGAATTGTATTAATTCTACTTTTATATACATATCCTACAAATCTGAACGAATTTTATGGGGTCGTTTAATGAACAAACTAAAATCAACCTATGCAGCAATGCTTTTACAGAAAGCAAAGCTGCACAGATCAGCAAATAACTACTCATATTCTAAACCATCATCAACCTCTCTTCACTTTATAATGCAATTCGACGAACTGATTAAAGGTCTGTACGCCTTCTAAAGAGAGGTTCAATTTATAATTTCCATTAATAAAAAGCGGAATACCTGACCCAATAATCTTTGGTGCTACAGTGATGATAATTTCATCGACCAAGTCTTTTTCGATACAAGTGGTCACTAGCTGCCCGCCACCTAATAGCCATATGTTCTTTCCTTGTTGTTTTTTTAAATTTTGCACGAAAGCTTCTACATCTTGATTGATAAAGTGTGTATGATCATTATCCTCGATTATAGATCGTGTGAAGACGAAACTATGTTTATCCTTATAGGGGTATTCATCTATACTGTCTGCATGCATGATCCAATCATATGTCTTTCTTCCCATTAAGACCGTATCGACGGTGTTATAAAAATCTGAAATCCCATTATCTCCTTCTCCCTCTACCTCAAATAGCCAATCTAATCTTTCTTCTTCTGTAGCAATGTACCCATCTAGACTTGTCGCAATAAATAAGACAACGTTTCTCTCTTTACTCATATCTTTCACCTCTTCTATCAGTATAAGTTGATTATAGAATGTTAATACGACAACCGATGTCATATTTAAGTGATAAAATCGGATATACTAATCAACGAGGTGATTCGATGCGTGCTGAACGATTACTAAATATCATATTCCTCCTGCAAAATAGAGATATTGTAACAACGGAAAGATTAGCTGACGAGCTGAATGTCTCGCGCAGAACCATTCTTAGGGATATGGATGCATTAAGTTTAGCTGGAATCCCAGTCTATGCACAAAGAGGCAAGCATGGAGGATGGACGATATTAGAGAGCTTTAAGACCAATCTATCTCATTTGAAGCCAGAAGAGGTTCATGCACTGATCGCTTCTCCATCAGATAAATTATTAAAAGACTTAGGCATCAACAAAGGAACCATTGATGTTCGAGAAAAACTTCTCTCTTCTTTACCGAAGAGCGACACAGTTAAAACAAGGATCTTTTGGGAAAGGGTCTACATAGATACAGGGACGTGGAGAGAATCTCGCGAGGATACCACGTACTTAGAGATCGTACAACAAGCAGTTCTTGAAAATAGGAAGTTAACCATTGTTTATAAGAAAATGAATGATCAAGTGAGTGAGAGAACGATTGAACCATTAGGCTTAGTCGCTAAAAGTAACAAGTGGTACCTAATCGCCAAACATGAGGACCAGTTTCGTAACTATAGGGTATCACGAATCGTATCTGCTACTATTTTAGATGAAGTCTTTAAAAGGCCGACCAATTTTCATTTAATCAACTACTGGGAAAAGTCCAAGACAGACTTTATTAGTCGGTTACCAGAGTATGACGTTGAAGTAGAAGTGAGGTCTACAATGATCCCCCGCATGACGTTTACATCCAAATTCATTCATTCCATAGATACCAAACAGAGCTCTAAAGAAGAGTGGACTCACGTGTCGTTAACGTTCAATGACAAACAAGAAGCGGTTGAATATATTTTAGGATTTGGCAACCAAATCAGAGTGATTACACCAGAGAATTTGATAAAAGAAATCTTAGAGTCAGCGCAAGCCGTTATTCGTTTGTATGAGTCTTTTTAATAAAGAAACTATGGCTGCTTCGTTTCCCAAAAATACTCTCGACTAATTTATGGAATTTTATGTTAAGATAATCAAGCGTGAAATAGTCGGTTTAGTAATTGTAGCGCATCGTGCTTTGCTTTAAAAAAGGCAAGGTGATTTCGTTTGTTAAAAGGAGAATGGAAGTGTCACAAAGTAAATTACATAAAATGAATGTCTTTATTAAGATATTCATTCATTTAAGCTTTATCATCTACGCATTAAACGTTTTACAGCAGGTATTTGGCCCTCTCCATATACCCCCTATGTCTGAGACTTTTTGGAATTGGGAGTGGAATGTGCAACTGATCCCCTTTTATTTTGTCGGTGATTTATTTGCTCAGTATCATACAAATGGTAGTTGGTTCTTTTGGAACGCAGTTAAATTGTCTTTTTACAATATGCTACTGTTAGTACCGCTAGGAGTTTATCTGTCGATATATAAAGTGAGCAGCATGAAAAAAGCAGCTGCTATTATTTTTGTAGTTAGTTTTGGATTGGAGATATCACAACTGGTATTAAGTTACTCAGGTGTAATCATTGCACGAACGTTTAATGTTGATGACTTGATCTTAAATACTGTTGGTGGTGTAATTGGGTACTTTATTTTTAAGCAACTTAAATTGTTTTATAGAAGCTTTCATTTTAAGAAACAACATGTAAATGGCTAGGCCAGGCTTCAAAGTTTGTAAGGGTTCTTCTTTCTATGATTTTTATCGTTTTCTACCGTGGCTTCATTCTTCTATTGCTTTTTTGCGGGTGGAGTACTATTTTTGGATTAGAATATTGATGAAGAGATAAAGTAATTCCCATCATAAAACGTACGTAGTACTAATAGACTTTTCAAGGTGTGAAGAAAGCACGGTAGCATAGAGTAATGTGAGAGGGTGAAGTACATGAATGAACAAGTAGGACAATCCACGGATTTAGCAGTAGAGGCGAAGGGGCTTGTCAAAGTATTTGGTGACCATCGTGCAGTTGATGGTGTTGATTTATCGATTCCAAGAGGTACGGTCTATGGCTTTCTAGGACCGAATGGGGCAGGGAAAACAACGACGATTCGCATGCTTGCCACATTACTTCAACCGGATGAGGGGACAGCACGTATTTTTGGTCATGATCTGGTTAAAGAAACAGATGCCGTCAAAAGTCGCATCAGCCTGACGGGCCAATATGCGTCGATTGATGAAGATCTAACTGGCGTTGAGAACCTCGTGATGATTGCGAGGTTAATGGGTTATTCAAAAAAAGAGGCGAAAGGGAGAGCGAATGAATTACTAAGTGCCTTCAGCCTCGAAGAAGCATCAAAACGACAAGTGAAAACCTACTCAGGGGGCATGCGTCGCCGTATTGATATTGCTGCAAGTATCGTGGTGACACCAGAGCTTCTATTCCTGGATGAACCAACAACCGGATTAGACCCGCGCAGCCGCAATCAAGTGTGGGACATTGTCCGCGCTTTGGTGAATGCAGGTACGACGGTGTTACTGACGACGCAATATTTAGAGGAAGCCGATCAATTAGCTGATAGAATTGCGGTGATTAATAAAGGAAAGATTATTGCCGAAGGAACGAGCAATGATTTAAAGGCTTCTGTTGGTACAGGAACATTGAATGTATCGCTCCTTGATCCCGAAGATCGACCAAGAGCGATTGACCTTCTCACACAAAAGCTTAAGGTAGCCGTTTCTCCTGCTGGCGATGCTGCTTCTCTTACCGCGCAAGTGGCTGATGCAACGTTTGCAGCTGAGGCCCTTGGAGAATTAGCAAAAGAGAAAATTGGTGTCCATAACTTCTCACTTGGTCAGCCTAGTCTTGATGAGGTATTCCTGACGTTAACGGATCAGTCAGTAGATGACGCACAAGCAAGTGAGGAGGCACGATGATGACTAATCAACCAACAGAGACAAAAGAACAAAACGGTGCAGATGCTAAGTTACTTGATGCTATTGCCTCGAGTAAGCGCCCGGATCGCCCGAGTGCCTTATCTTCATCCCTTACATTTGCCTCAAGGGCCATGCTTCGGATTAAACATATCCCTGAGCAGCTATTTGATGTGACTGTTTTTCCGATTATTTTTCTATTGATGTTTACGTATTTATTTGGTGGAGCGATTGCGGGCTCGACGAGTGAGTATTTGCAATTCCTCCTTCCAGGTATTCTCGTCATGACTGTTTCACAAATTACGATGTACACAGGGCTCGACTTGAACAATGATATTCGAAAAGGGATATTTGATCGTTTTCGGACGTTACCGATTTGGCTCCCATCTGCATTAGTTGGCGCATTACTCGTTGATGCTGTTCGTTACTCGATAGCATCAGCGATTATGATTGGACTTGGTCTTCTGCTCGGGTTTCGACCAGATGGTGGGTTTATCGGAGTCATTGAAGCAGTAGCCTTAATCTTATTTTTCTGCTTTAGCTTATCATGGATCTGGACGACGCTTGGCATCATCATGCGTTCAGAAAAGTCATTGATGATGGTCAGCATGATGGTACTTTTTCCGCTCACATTCGTTAGTAATGTGTTCGTTAACCCGGAGACGCTGCCAGGCTGGCTGGAGAAATTCGTGGATGTTAACCCGATCTCGCTTCTTGTTACAGCTGTTCGTGGATTGATGCATGGTACAGCAACACTTGAACAAATTGGTTGGGTGCTCTTTGTCTCCATTCTGATCATGGCAATCTTCGCACCACTTACGATGTATTTATACCGTAAGAAATAATTTTGACTGAGCTTAACGACTAGTTGTCGTTAAGCTTTATTTACGTACCAGTTGCAAAAGAAAGGAGTGAAATGTGGGAAATAAACCCATATATAGGCTGAATTATGGTAGGGTAATAATGGGAGAAACCGAGAGTAGGTTGTTATAGGAAACTTCTTTTACAAGGAGGGTATGGATGGAAACTACCCATGATAAATTTATTTTATCTATCATATGCATTATCTTCCCTATTATCGGGATTGTCTTACTTCTTTTTTGCTTGGGGATAAGGATAAAGAAAAGAAGAAAATGGGATTAAGATGCTTATTGATGTCAATTGCTTCTTTACCCATATGGATGTTAATTGCTATTACGCTAAAATACATTACATAAATGAAGAGTGGTTAGTCAGGAGTATGAACTTTAAGAAAAGGATGATTACATATGAAGAAGGTGCAACAATTTTGGAATGAGTTTTGCGTCGCGCATCAAAAGCAAGGGATCAAGTACAAGGATGCTTTTCAATTTGGAGCTTCAGCTGATGAGTTAGCGAGCTTAGTAGTGAATGGAGAGAAGAGAGCCACCACGTCAGGCTTCTTATTTTATGAATTAGAAAGAGAAGCGCTCCCTCAAGCGGGGGAATATTATATTATATTAAATGGCCAAAATGAGCCAGTTGCTGTTATTCAAATTCAATCGGTTGAGGTACTCCCGATGAATGAAGTAACTGAGGAATTCGCTTTAGCAGAAGGTGAAGGAGATTATCAATACTGGTGGGATGCACACGAAGCATTCTTTACTACGTTATTAAAAGAATACGATAAAGCCTTTTCACCAAATATGCTCGTTGTATGTGAACGGTTTGAGAAAGTATATCCAGAATGAGTGGATGAAATAGACGGAGACTCCTGCAGGATGATAAAGCCAGGGGTGAGACCCCACAGTGCCATAGCACAAGGAGGCTCACCGGCTTCCTGCAGAAAGCGAAGTCTATTTCAGGAATGGCTTATTTCCGCATCTATTATTATTCGGATTTTCATTTAGTTAAACCTCTTAGATATGTCTCAGCCTCTTTTTTATTTTTTTATACGGTTAGTTTGATCCCTACGTGTGAAAGTGCTTGTTGTAAGTTCCCAAAGAACGACACATGATCTAAACGCTGGTTGTCTTTAATTGCTTTTCTTGCTAAATCTGGTCTCATTCCTGTAAATAGAGCCTCGATCCCTAATAATTTCATCGCATCAACGAGGTTCAAGAGATAAAAGAATTCTCTCTCTACATTTGTAATACCAGAGAGGTCAATGATCAAATGATTTAATTGTAGTTTGTGAGCTTCTTTGATGATCATGGTTGAAATGTAGTCTCCGCGTTCTTCGCTGATTTCTCCGATCAATGGCAGAATCGCAACTCCTTGGAGAAGCGGTACGATAGGTGCTGATAATTTTAAAATTTGTTGATAAGAATCATCCAAGTCAATGACGTATGTTAATAGGGTAGCTAAACTCTTGAAGAGCTTAATATCCTTTTCATTAAAATTGTAAGGGTTATTATCCATACCACAAAGAGTTCCAAACTTCTTGCCATTTTTAAGGTAAATAGGCGCGCCAATTAAGGACCCTCCCCCAAATGCTTTGGTAACATCCATATCTTTTGTAAGCTCATGCTCATTTAGATCTGGGATAACGAGTGGTTCACGACCACCCAATACAATATGTATTCAATAGGAATCTTGAAAGTCAATTTGAAATCCTTTTTCTAAAAGAATTTTATTTCGATTCTCAACTGATAGAATATCAACTGTAATACCATCATTTTTAGCTATAAAAAAAGTATTAATCCCAATACTATCTTTTAATAATTGAAAGACTGCTTCTGATGCTTCGTTCAAACTCTTATGATCGATCATATCCATAAACTTCTCTCCTCTGCAATATTTTCTTGAACCATAAACCTAAATTTATGAAGTGTAACGTACCTTTTTAACATATAAAATACACGGCGGTAAAAATACCTATTACCAGCATATCACCTATAGCATGGATTTACTGATGAAAAGCATTAAAGGATCGGAAATAAAACAAATAAAATCTTTGGATTTATGGAAAATGATTGAATTTATGTTAAAGATATAATAAAATATTGAATAATCTTATAGTGATTTGATGATGAAGAGAGTAGTTATGTAGCATTTTTAAGCGAGTCAGGGATGGTGTGAGCCTGTAAATACGTACATAATGAACCGCACTTCTGAGAAATGTACTTGAACTGATTAGTAGAGTACATCGGGGGAGAACCTCGTTATCAAAGTGAGTGGATCGTGTTTCGGTCAAACAGAGTGGTACCGCGGGATTTTAGTTATCTCGTCTCTTATAAGAGGCGGGATTTTTTGTATTGAAAAAGGATGGGGGAATGAAAATGTTGATTAGAAAAGCAGTTATGAAAGACATAACAGACATCCAAAAAGTAGCGAAAGAAACCTGGAACGATACGTATGAGGGAATCATACCAAGAGTCATTCAAGATCGGTTTATCGCAAGTGCCTATTCAGATGAGAATTTGGAACGGAGAATAACGAAATCCCTTTTTTTAGTTGCCACTGTAAATGATAGCGTAATAGGTTTTGCCAACTTCTTTTCTAAACAAACGGAAGCTGTATTAGGAGCGATTTATATTGATCCAAGTGAACATGGAAAAGGGATTGGCAGTGAACTTCTATTTACAGGTATTAAGGAACTTAATGGCATTACGAGAGTGCTGGTGGAAGTAGAGACTGGAAACGAAGGCGGAGTGGCTTTTTATCAAGCAAAAGGCTTTTATTTCGTGGAAGAATATGACGATCATTTCGATGGTCATGTTCTTAAAACGAAGAGAATGGCGTTAGATTTGTAACAAATTGAATCAATTACAGGGGGATAAAATGGATAAATCGATCGATCAAGGTGGTTATAGGAATGGTTACGAAGAGAGGGTCCTAAATACTAAGGCTGTCATCTCTCTGGTTTTAGGATGTGTGTCATTACTACTTATACTCTTAACCCTAATTGGTTTAGTAATCGCTATAATAGGCTTTTTCGTGAGTTATGTTAGTTTAAAGGAAATACACAAAACTAATCAACAAGGCTATGGATTAGCAGTTGCGGGATTAACATGTAATACATTAGCCATTATCATCCCTTTACTTATGCTCATCGTGTCTCTTCTGTTTTTCACACCAGCAGAAATGAGAATGTTTTAGAAAAGAGAAGATAAAGCTTTGATACAAAGGGGAGCGCATATGTGGACTCGAAAACTCATTGATACTAAAAGAGGAACATTCGAAGTGTTTGAGAAAGGAGTAGGGGAGCCATTATGTGTGACTCATTTATATAGTGCATATGATAAACGTGGGAATACATTTGCGGATCCATTTACTTCAGACTACCAAGTATTTTTAGTTAATCTTCGTGGCTGTGGTCATTCAGACAAAGCGGAACATGAAGGTCAATATAGTATGAATGAAGCTGTAAAGGATTTAGAAGCCATCCGCTGCACGTTAAGACTAGATTATTGGGGCTTTGCCGGCCATTCAACCGGAGGAATGCTGGCACTAAAGTATGCAATAAAATCTCCTGCTGCACTGACAAAACTGATTGCAGGAGGAACGTCAGCTAGTAAAGACTTTAGCGAAGACAGTAACAGCATATATTGTAAGGAAAATCCTAACTACCCTCGCATCGTGGAGATTATGAATGAATTAAAGCACCCTTCCACATCAGTTGAAGTGCGCAAACAGCTTGGGCTTGAATGGAGTAAGATGTCCTTTTTTTCAGAAGAAAAACTTAGGCAGTCATTGAAATGGCCGAATAGTGGCAAGACTATGGGTGCCCGCTTAGATTACTTTATAACGAAAGAGAACCCTACATATGATGTGAGGGATTCGCTAAAAAACGTATCAATACCGAGTTTTATTTATGCTGGTAGATATGATGCCCAATGTCCATTTCAATATGGGGTAGAGATTGCTCATTTAATCCCAAATGCAACTCTTACAGTATTTGAAGAAAGCAATCATTATCCTTATGTAGAAGAGCCTGAAAAATTCCAGGCCTTTGTTAAAGCGACTTTACTGTGAATTAAATGAAGTTAGGAGAAAGTAAAGGTGGAATAAATGAGTATAATCTTATTTTTAGTTATTCATATAATAGTAGCGATAGTTCTGATCAATTTTTACAGTAAATTACCTAAAATGATTACAACATTTACTTTTACTTTTGTAGGTATGAGTTTTATATATGTGGGAGCCGTATTTTTGAATTCATTTTTATAACATACGGGGGGTTATATGAAAACATATTTAGCCTTATTTATCTTCATTTTTTTATTAGTAGGTTGTTCTACGGAAGAGAAAAGAGTACTCGATAGGTTAAAGCCAGAAGAAGAAAATAAATTTAGTGTACATGTTTTTTTGGATGAAACAACTTTAGAAGAATACCAACATCGTATTGTCAATATATTTGAGGAGCACTCCTTATTGGGAGATAAAATAACCTTACATGGTTTTATTATTCTAAATGAAAATACAACTCATGATGTAGATTATAAAGAGGTTTTTGATTTAGATAGATTACCTGATATAATTGTATTTAACAAAGATGGTATTGTATTTCGAACGTATGAAGTTGAGGAGTTGAAGGCTTTTTTCCTCAGGGGGAAAGAATAGTCTAAAAGAAAAATATTAATTTCTAAGGTAAGTGCAGATCTTGTTATTCTATCGAAGCAGGTTGATACAAGAGTCTATAGTAGAAAAAGCCGTTCTTATTTTGAACA
This sequence comes from Alkalihalophilus sp. As8PL, assembly GCF_040939795.1. Classification (GTDB taxonomy): domain Bacteria; phylum Bacillota; class Bacilli; order Bacillales; family Bacillaceae_D; genus Alkalihalophilus; species Alkalihalophilus lindianensis. Next base: position 790,823 of record NZ_CP162551.1, on the reverse strand, counting down.
GCTTTTCCACTTTTTCAAATAGATTGTTAGTGACCATGACCGTGGTGATGGTTGTGATCAGTATGATCATGGTCTGATGAGTAACCTCTTAACTCATCATACATTTTAATTTGTTCATTTGTTAATACATCCATCATGTCGATATGTGCATTTAAATGAACACTTCTTAATTTACCATCTAGGTTAGAAATTTGATTTGTCATATTATCCACATCGTTTTTTGTAATCGTCTTTGCTCTAAAGGCATTTTCAAGTTGAAGTTCTAAATTGACGATTTGCTCTCCAATCTTTTGTGCTTCTTCTTTCATCCCATTATAGAGTTCTTCTGTTTTCTCCTTTTGTTCCTCGGACAAAGATAGCTCTAAAGCTAATTCAAGAGTATGAAGGGGTCCAGGGTAGCTATTTAATTCAGCAGATAGTGCATACCCAGCTCCTGCTCCATCAAGTAGTGCTTGAATTCTTCCTTCTGGTAGGGCTTTAATTTCTTGATCTGTTAACTCTACGTAAGGACTTGTTACAGCTTCCATCTCGTTTGAACTTTCTTCTTCCGTTGATGAAAAACATCCTGCTAGAGCAAATGGAATTAGCAAGGATAACATTATTATAGTTCTATTCATATTCTACATCTCTCCTACTCGTTTGTTGGGGTAATAGCATGGATAAGTAATTCCAGCCCAACAATAACTTCTTTATGCCTATTTTCAGGTATATTAGCTAATATACTATTAAACTTTTCTATACGAGAAGTTTCCAAGCGTTGTGCTACTTTTAGTCCCTTTTCACTTAATCTTAGTATTTTCATTCGTTGGTCTTTTGGACTCGTTTCACGGTTTACCCATTCTTTTTTCTCCAATTGTTGAACTAAACGACTTACGGTACTTTTCTCTAAATTTAGTATTTGCGTTAAATTGAATTGTGTAACTTCTCCTCTTAACTGAATTTCCATAATTGTATGCGCTTCAGATATAGAAATAGGCTGTCCACAAGGAGTTTGGCCAGGTTGATGGAGTCCAAGAGAACGTATGAGCTTTATCATCTGATTGTGAAAATCATTTTTATCCAGTACAATCCCCCCTTAAATATTAGTTGCATAATACAACTAGTTGCATTTGTTGTCAATAAAAAGAGCCATTCAAAAAAGAACTTTATAAAGCAGCAGAAAGGAAGATATTGTACTAACGGGAGTGTTGATTTAATAAAAGTCAGCGTACTTTTTTTATGCTAACGTGGTAGAAAAGTTGAATAAGAACATCTCCTATATACAAAAAACTCACTTTGAGAATATCATAATATAGTTAAAATTTACTTACGGTTTGGATTAAGATAGCATGGAAGTATTAAGAGGATTATTAATAATGGGGGGACTCAAATGGATACAGAAATAAGTTTTAGAATAGCATCTGAACAAGATTTAGAAAGTATTGTTGCGATGCTTGCGGATGATGTTTTGGGTAGTAAACGAGAGCGATATGAACATCCACTTCCTGATTGTTACATAAAAGCATTGGAGGCAATTTCATCGGATCCTAATAACGAGTTAATTGTTGCTTGCCACAGCAATGAAGTGATTGGCGTACAACAAATTACTTTTACTCCTTATATCACCCATCAAGGTGGATGGAGAGCTACGATCGAAGGAGTGAGAACGTCAACTTCTGTACGAGGAATGGGTGTAGGTACTGAACTTATAAAATATGCCATTCAACGTGCAAAAGAGCGTGGTTGTCATATAGTGCAGCTAACAACTGATAAAGAAAGAGCTGATGCGTTAAGATTTTATGAACGATTAGGTTTTAAAGCAACACATGAAGGCTTAAAGCTAAAGTTATAATAATGATTGCTTCAACTAAAAAGGTGCTTTTCTTCAACAGGACAACTTAAACGACATCTACAATCAGGCGCATTTCTTTAAAAAAGAATGCGTCAATTTTCTTCTAAGGACCAAATAGTGAAAGAAGATTATTATATCCATTTAAGCAAATTAGCTGTTTCACTTCTTAAACGAACGGGGGAGCTAGCTTAAGAATTTCGGGTTCTAATGAAAACACATTGACATAATTCTGAATTTTCTATATATTAAATAACTAAGTTAATAGTTTGCGTGGAGATTTTGAGAAGCTCATTGAATACTGCCTAGAAGTCTGGCAGTTATTTTGTGAGCTTTTTTTATGCAAACTATGAATTTCAACTATTTTGGAAGGGGATTTTATATGTTCAAACATTCTTTTACACTCATTTTTGTAATCGTTTTCTTTTTTGTGTTGCCAGATCATTTTAAAGCAGAGGTTTCTACAGAAACATTTTTACTAGAACAAGGAACACCACCTCCAGGAGCAAACCTTAAAAATTGTGAACCAACTTTAGACAAGCCTAACCCGGTCATTCTTGTCCCAGGTACGTTTGAGAGAAGTGCGCAGAATTGGCTCACTCTTTCACCTGAGCTTGCTAAGAAAGGATATTGTGTCTATGCAATCAATTACGGGTTAACTCATGCGGGACCATCTACTGGGGATATTGCAGAGTCTGCTAAAGAGCTAAAAGAATTTGTAGATAATGTTTTACACTTAACTGGTGCAAAAAAAGTAGATATTATTGGACATAGCCAAGGCGGGATGATGCCGAGATATTACTTGAAGTTTTTAGGTGGAGATAAATATGTGGAGAACTTGATTGCTTTTGTTCCTTCTAATCATGGAACGACGGGATTTTTTGGCTTAGAAAAGGTCAATTCGGGAGTTGCTGATACTACTTCTTGTAAAGCTTGCCAACAACAACTTATTGGATCAGAGTTCCTAGATGAACTGAATAAAGGGAATGAAACACCAGGAAATGTCTCATACACTGTCATTACTACAAAAAAAGATCAAGTCGTGATTCCATATACATCTGCATTCCTTGACGGTCCTGAAGTACAAGTATCGAATATTACGATCCAAGATCATTACCCATTAAATCTTGTTGGCCATCAAGGTATTGTGTACGATCGATTATCATTTGCTTTTGTTTTTGATGCGCTGGCACACCAAGGTCCTGCAAACCCCGATCGGGTAGTAAGATAGAGTTGAGTAAAAGAAATATGCTCTTAAATGTAGTCACCTAAATAAACAAAGAGAGTTGGAGTTGAGAAAAATGGAAAATGTCGTAATCACGGCTGTTTTATCATCGAAGCCGGGTATGGAAGAGAGCCTTTATAAGGTACTGCAAAAAGTTGTAGAACCCTCACGTAATGAAGAGGGGTGCATGACCTATCAATTGCATCAATCTCTAGATGATGTGGGCACTTTCATTTTCTACGAGATTTGGAAAAATGAAGAAGCGGTGCAATCTCATATTATGTCTGAACACTACAAAGCATACCGGGAGCAAGCAGAAAGCCTAATAGAAACACGGCATGTTTATCGTATGAAGATGGTGTAACCCATTTGGCCCTGTATTAAGTACTACAGGGTTTTTGACATTTCATTTAAACAACTATTTTTTGTGATTTGTTCAATTATTCTCATTGAAGGAACGGGTGCTTCTTGAAAGTTACTGATAAATAGAGTATAGTTCTAATTAATTATTGAGAGGAGGGTTATTAAAAATGATGCATGCAGGAAGATTACGCCAGCAATCTTTGAACAATCAGTAATTTAATATGTTCAAAGGCTCTGTTTTCATTAACGGAGTAAACGGGAGTAGTCTGCACATTTTTAATAATCTTCAACGGGAAAGTATACACTTTTTTCGTAAGTTTTTTCATTCGTATAAAGGGATACGTCTATTTGTAATAGCCTCGTTTACTCTTAACCACAGAGAAGCATGTCTGTGGTTTTTTTGTGATTACATTCCTTTATAGAACATTTTAGGAAGTGTGAAAGAGGATAGAACATATTTGGAGGGAAAGAAAATGAATACACTTGAAATGAAACAATTAGCACATAAAAAAGGACTACACATATTAGAGGAAACAATAAACATCAATGAGTCTGGTGTTGACTTTAGGGTCGCACATTCCAAGGATCAAGACGGGGATAAATGGATACTCAGGGTTCCGCGTAGACCAGAATCTATGAGACATGCCCTACAAGAGAAAAATGCATTAGATATCATTAACAACTATGCAAGTTTCGAAGTTCCCGATTGGTCGATCTTCTCGGAAAACTTAATTGCTTATAAGCAGCTAAGTGGTGTGCCTGCCGCTACGATTGACGTTGAACAACAAGGCTATGTTTGGAGCATGGATGAAACCAATGTTCCACCTGAATATTATGATTCATTAGGGAAAGCTCTAGCTGAATTACACTCATTACCTCAACAAGAATTCAAAATGATCGGTGTTGAAATTATTAGTGCTAGTGAATTAAGAGCCTCGATGAAACAGCGAATGGAAAGAGTGAAAGGAAGATACGAAATCAACCCACATTTATGGGAACGCTGGCAAGCTTGGTTAGCTGATGACTCTCTTTGGCCGAATCATGTTGGCCTAAGGCATGGAGATTTACATCCTGGTCATATTTTGATTGATGAGGCCAATCATGTTACAGGCTTAATTGATTGGACTGAAGTAGGGATTGGTGATGTATCCGTAGACTTCATGTCGCATCAGCTACTCTTTGGAAAAGATGGTCTTACAAAGCTAATCGATGCGTATGACAATGGTGGGGGGAAGACGTGGTCAAGAATGGATGAGCATATTGTTGAACTTCTAACAACAAGTGGCATCACTGTTGCTGAATACGCCGAAGCTTCATGTTTGAAAGACATGCATGAAGCAGCTACACATATGCTTGCAAGTGAGGGTTAATGAACGTGACTAGTCGTTAAGATATGCGAACATATTGAGTTCTACTATTGAGTTTCTGTTAGTGAAATAAGAAAAGAAAATATGAGTTATAACGCACGTTTTTAAAAATAATAGGTCTGAACATGCTAGCACTTGGGTAGAGGGGAGGAAGGAGGTTGTTTATAATGGCAGATAGAGATTCTCACCAGGGTATGGATGAATTATTAAGACAACTAGAAGGTGACTATATAAAAGCCGTCAAGGACAATGAAAGCACCACCGTAGAAAGTTTTATTGAGGAATTTTTGTATGATTCTTGGGATTATAATGAGGAGAATATAGAAAACATCAAGAGTGTAATGAGTCGTTATTCAAATGGAAAAATTCATCAAGGGACATTCAGCAAATCTTTCAATAAGATGCTCAAGCATCTGAAATTGAAATTGGAACAACTTGATTCAGACATGGAATATCCTGTTCTTCACTCCAACAATGGTGCAGCATTGTTAGTCGCTTTTGTAGACGGTTTGGTTATCCAGTATTATATAGGCGTGTATGACGTCAACCAGTTAAGAGAAATGACTCCATCCATAAAAAGGGTCATTCTTCAAGCTTTGAAAACAGAAGGTACTGAATAAGATGAACTAATTTAACCATTATTTTAGGTGGGACAAAGAAGATGAAAAGCGTTTGGAGGCCTCCAAACGCTTTTTTTGAATTTCACGGGCATTTAAAGAGTATTACATTAGTTGATCACCATCCAAATTGAATGGAATTTATGTTAAAATCAACCAATAGAAAAAGGTGCAAATAAGAGATTAAGAGGAGTGATAATGTGAAAAAGACCTTCCGAATGACGTATGATGGTCACCAAATTGAAGTGAAGAATCGTTGGTTTAACGGTGAAAAGCTTTATGTAGACGGCCAATTACAAGATGAAAACCTCGGGCTGGCACTAAGAGCTACATTAACAGGTGAGCTAACAAATCAAAGTGGTGAAAGAAAAAAGGTCAAAGTGGCGATCGGCGGCTTTTTTAGAATCCATTGTAAGATCTTTATTGATAATAAGTTGATTTTTTCTGAGGAGAGATAAATAAGATAATGGAGTTGTTTTTTGATTTGTGGGCTGATTGTTGATCTTGCTCCAAGCCAGTTTAAGGTGGGAGAGAAACATGAGGGAGGTGCTTTATGAACATTAGGAAAGCTCAACTAAATGATGCATACGGAATAGCTAAAGTACACGTAGACAGCTGGAAAAGTACATACAAAGGTATTATTCCAAACGAATATTTAAATAAGCTTTCTTATGAAAGCAGTTGTGGATGCATAACATGACTCAAGGTAGCGTCTTTATCGCAGAAAATAATGGTGTAGTTGTCGGTTTTGCTAATGGTGGAAGAGAAAGAAGTGGTAAGTATAAGAGTTTTGATGGAGAATTATATTCCATTTATCTCCTAGACGAATATCAAGGTATGGGATTTGGGAAGCAGTTATTTATGGCTGTAGTAGAAGAATTAAAGAGGCTCCAATTTAATTCATTTCTCGTATTAGTTCTAAAAGATAATCAGGCTAGGTCCTTTTACGAATCAATGGGAGCAAGACATGTGGACTCGATTGAAGTTGATATTGCCGGAAAGAAACTTACTGAACTTGTGTATGGGTGGGAGCATATTAATGGACACATCTAAAATCTGAACCATTTCGTTAGCCTAAGGAGGACACCCAATGAATCTAGGAATGCCAATTGCAAAAGGAAATACGGCAGAAATTTATCTTTATCAAAATAAGATTGTGAAAGTCTTCAATGATCATTTGCCTGATGGAGAATCCTCTTATGAAGCTAGCAAACAAATGTATGCTCATTCTTGCGGACTGCCTGTACCTGAAGTATATGATGTCAGCACGATAAACGGAAGGCAAGCGATTGTCATGGAGTTTGTGAAGGGCAGAACGTTGGGTGAGATGTTATTGGAGGATAGAGATCAAGCAGAATATTATATGGAACTATCCGTGGATATCCAACGAAACATTCATCACATCGTAGCTGATTCGTTTGATCAAATGGCTATGAAGTTAAGTCGCCAAATTGAGTCAGCTCCTCAATTGGATTGGAAATATAAATCTGCTTTAGTTCAGAAATTAAGTAGGCGCACATCTGAGAATCATTTGTGTCACGGAGATTTTCATTTGTTCAATATAATGATGACAGAGACAAACGAAGTGAAGATTATTGATTGGGTCGATTCTAGTGCAGGGGATATCCGTGCTGATGTCTATCGCTCGTACTTGTTGTATATCCAATATGATCAGGAATTAGCGGAAATGTACTTACGTCTCTATTGTAAGAAAAGTGGATTCACTAGAGAAGAAATCATCGAATGGGCGCCTATCATTGCAGGGGCAAGATTGTCTGAAAATGTATTGTCGGAAAAGAATGAACGGCTGATGGAGATTGTGAAACGTCATTGTCTTTTGAAATAGAACAGTGAGGGTTGATCGGATGAGTTTATACAGCTGTTGTAAATGTTCAATAAGAGTCACTTGGAAAAGGCGCTTAAAATCCATGTTTTTAAACGATATTACATGTGAGAATTGTAATCATAAAAATGAAATTACTATATATTCAAGAATACTAATGAATCTATTAATGTCTACAAGTATTATGGGTTCTAGCTTTTATCTATTTTCTATTTTAGAGAATATCTTCTTATCGATTCTCATTGCACTTATATTTACATCTTTAACAATCCCACTATATCCGTTTTTAGTCACATATGTTTGGGAAGATGGTTAAGGAACTGAGAGCTTGAGCTCCTTTCATTAGTGTAATGTTAAAAGTTATTATGAGAAGTAGTAGGTAGCTAGCTAGCTGGTTGCTTACTCTACCATCCCCGAAAATCTCTGAATAAACTGATTTTTTGTCGGTTTTAATCGTTAAATCATTAAAACATACTTGACTTATAGGAATTATGAGACTACGATAAGTTCATCATTTATTTATATAATTAAAATAACTTATGATAAGTCTATTTTTTGTGAGGTGGATATAGTTGCAATTTCAGGTAATGAACAGTCCATTTAATCAGGAGCAGGCAGATCTCCTTAACCGCCTTCTGCCGACTTTAACAGAGTCGCAAAAAGTGTGGCTGACTGGCTATCTCGCTGCGTCGCAAACAGCTGCATCCGAAGGGTCAGCAACAAATGGGACAGCCGAGGCACCAGTGGCAGAACTTTCTACAGAAAGCGCTGCACAACCAATCTCCAAAGAAGTAACGATTCTTTTTGGTTCACAGACTGGCAACGCGCAGGGGCTTGCAAAGAATGCAGGTAAGACACTCGAAGATAAAGGGTTCCAGGTAACTGTCTCTTCTATGAGTGATTTTAAGCCAAATAACTTGAAAAAACTCCAAAATCTTTTGATTGTTGTAAGCACACATGGTGAAGGTGACCCGCCGGATAGTGCACTGACGTTCCACGAATTTCTACACGGTAGAAGAGCTCCAAAGCTTGATGATCTTCGTTTCTCCGTTTTATCCCTTGGAGATAGCTCTTATGAATTTTTCTGTCAGACAGGGAAAGAGTTTGATCAGCGCTTAGAAGAGCTTGGTGGTACGCGTATTCAACCGCGCGTGGACTGCGATCTTGATTATGATGATCCAGCGGCAGAATGGCTTGAAGGAGTCATGAATGGCTTAAGTGAAGCGCAAGGTGGAAGTACTGCTCCGGCGGCTCAAGTAACCGCCGTAACGGAAGCAGGGGAATCAACGTATTCAAGAACGAATCCGTTTAAAGCGGAAGTGCTTGAAAATTTAAATTTGAATGGCCGCGGCTCAAATAAAGAAACGCGCCATCTTGAGTTATCGCTTGAAGGGTCTGGACTCACGTATGCACCAGGTGACAGTCTAGGAATCTACCCAGAAAATGATCCAACTCTAGTAAATATGCTGCTTCAGGAAATGAAATGGGATCCAGAAGAAATTGTGACGGTTAATAAAAAGGGAGACGTCAGGCCGCTTAAAGAAGCGCTCACTACTTACTTTGAAATTACCGTTCTAACAAAGCCACTCTTAGAGCAGGCATCAAAGCTTACAGCGAATAAAGAGTTAACAGACCTTTTAGCTGCTGGTAATGAAGCAAAATTAAAAGAGTATATTGAGGGCCGCGATTTGCTAGATTTAGTTCGTTCATTTGGTCCGTGGGGTGTATCGGCGCAAGAATTTATCTCAATTCTGCGTAAAATGCCAGGACGTCTTTATTCCATTGCGAGCAGCTTATCGGCGAATCCTGATGAAGTACACTTAACCATCGGTGCCGTTCGCTATCAGACTCATGGACGTGATCGTAGTGGAGTATGCTCTATTTTATGTGCAGAGCGCTTGCAACCAGGTGACACGCTGCCCATTTACATTCAAAATAATGAAAATTTTAAACTCCCAGAAAATCCAGATACGCCAATTATTATGGTTGGACCAGGGACTGGGATTGCGCCATTCCGTTCGTTCATTCAAGAGCGTGAAGAGGCAGGAGTGGAAGGGAAGTCATGGTTATTCTTCGGTGACCAGCATTTCGTCACCGATTTCCTTTACCAGACTGAGTGGCAAAAGTGGTTGAAAGACGGTGTGCTGACGAAAATGGATGTTGCATTTTCACGTGACACAGATGAAAAAGTGTATGTCCAGCACCGTATGCTTGAACACAGTAAAGAGTTGTTTGAGTGGCTTCAAGAAGGAGCGGCTGTTTACATTTGTGGAGATGAGAAGCATATGGCGCATGACGTACATACGACTCTTATCGATATTATTGAAAAAGAAGGCAGTATGAGCCGTGAACAAGCGGAACAATATCTTGCCGACATGCAACAGCAAAAACGTTATCAGCGTGATGTATATTGATTTTCGATTGGAAGGAGAACATACAACATGGGGAACCAAATTTTAAAAGCGCCAGACGGCCCTAGCAGCGATGTTGAGCGCATTAAGAGTGATAGTAACTTTTTGCGTGGGACATTAAAGGAAGTCATGCTCGACCGAATTAGTGCGGGCATTCCAGATGATGATAATCGCTTGATGAAACACCACGGTAGCTACCTGCAGGATGACCGAGATCTTCGTAATGAGCGCCAAAAGCAAAAGCTTGAACCAGCCTATCAATTCATGCTGCGCGTTCGTATGGCAGGTGGGGTAGCAACACCAGCTCAATGGCTTGTTATGGATGAGCTTGCTCAAAAGTATGGGAACGGAACGTTAAAGCTTACAACACGTCAAACGTTCCAAATGCATGGAATTTTAAAATGGAATATGAAGAAAACGATTCAAGAAATCCATGCCTCTATGCTTGATACGATTGCAGCATGTGGTGATGTGAATCGTAATGTGATGAGTGTGTCAAACCCAGACGAATCACATATTCATACAGAAGTGTATGAGTGGGGAAAAAAGCTAAGTGATGATTTATTGCCACGTACAAGAGCGTATCACGAGATTTGGTTAGATGAAGAACAAGTTGCCTCTACACCAGCAATAGAAGAAGTTGAACCGATGTATGGTCCGCTTTATTTGCCACGTAAGTTTAAGATTGGAATTGCTGTACCCCCGTCGAATGACATTGATGTGTATTCGCAGGATCTTGGGTATATTGCGATTATAAAAGAGGGCCAGCTTCTCGGATTTAACGTAGCCATTGGTGGCGGGATGGGCATGTCTCATGGTGATAAAGAGACGTATCCACAGCTTGCTAAAGTCATTGGTTTCTGTAAGCCAGATCAAATTCTTGATATTGCAGAAAAAATCATCACAATTCAACGTGACTATGGAAATCGTTCGGAACGTAAAAATGCCCGCTTCAAGTACACGGTTGACCGCCTTGGCTTGGAAACAGTGAAGGCTGAATTAGAAAACCGTCTCGGCTGGAGCTTGGATGAAGCGAAGCCTTATCACTTTGATAGTAACGGCGATCGTTACGGCTGGGTGAAGGGTGTTAAAGGAAAATGGCATTATACGATGTTTGTAGAAGGCGGACGTATTGTCGATACAGATGATTACAAGCTGATGACTGCTGTACGTGAGATCGCTAAAATCCACACGGGTGATATCCGACTGACGGCCAATCAAAACTTAATCATTGCCAATGTATCGAGCCAGAAAAAGAAAAAGATTACCGAACTGATCGAACAATACAGTTTGACAGATGGTAAGCAATATTCCGCTCTACGCCGCAGTTCCATTGCCTGTGTAGCTCTTCCGACATGCGGCCTTGCGATGGCGGAAGCAGAACGCTACTTACCAACTTTAATTGATAAAATCGATGAAATTGTTGATGAGAATGGACTACGTGACAAAGAGATCACGATTCGTATGACCGGCTGTCCAAACGGCTGTGCTCGCCATGCATTAGGTGAAATTGGTTTTATCGGCAAGGCTCCAGGCAAATACAATATGTATCTTGGTGCAGCCTTTGATGGTAGCCGCCTAAGCAAAATGTACCGCGAAAACATCGGCGAGGAAGAAATCTTACGTGAACTTGGTGTGATTCTACCTCGCTATGCAAAAGAACGTCAAGAAGGCGAATATTTTGGTGACTTTGTCATTCGTGCAGGTATTATTGATGCGACGACTGACGGTACGAATTTCCATGCATAATAAAGATAAAGGAGAGACAGGGATACGTTCCTGTCTCTTTTTGTATTTCAATCTAATTTTTTGAAAAATTAGAAGAGCATATTATAAAGTCTCCTTGTATGATGGATATGAAAGGGTGATTATAAATGAACATAACTGAGGTTTCATTATGGACGAGCAATCTAAACGAGATGAGAAGCTTCTATGCAAATCTACTAGAGCTTCCTATTATGAAAGAAGACAAAGAGGCGTTTACCGTTCAAGTAGGGGCGACCACTCTTACTTTCCAGCAAACAAATGAGCTAGAGGATCCATTTTATCACTTCGCTATCAACATACCAGAGAACAAAATCGATGAAGCAAAGGCTTGGATTCAATCAAAAGTTGAATTGAATATCGAGAAAGATTCAGACGAAGTGTTCTTTAAAAGCTGGAATGCTCACGCTATTTATTTCGAGGATTCATCAGGAAATATCCTTGAATTCATTGCCCGCCATAACTTGAAAAATGGTGTGACACATCGCTTTTCATCAGATGACCTCCTCTCTATTAGTGAAGTAGGAGTAGTCGTTCCTGATGTCATTCCATTTGTAAGAAAGCTGAATCACATCGGTATACCTAACTGGAGAGATGACAGTGAGGGGTTAACACCTGTTGGAGATGAAACGGGTTTGTTTATTACGGTAAAAAAGGACCGCCGTTGGTTCTTCTCAAATAAAAATGCAAAATTTTTCCCTTTTAAGGTATCGATTGAAGGAATGGGGAGGATATCGTTTGAGGAGCAGGGTGATGATGTTGTGATCAACAACTAGATTATTCACAAGGTGTTCACTTATATGGAGGTTTCCATTATCGCTATAATAGTGAAGTATTAAAAGAAGGAATGAGGGGAATTGCCTACAACCAAAAAAGAAAACATGTATTTAGGACTGATGATGTGCATGGGAATGGTGGGCTTAGATAGTAGAAATGAAAAGGGACCGTTTATGCGGGATTAGAAGCACTGATCATTAATAAGGTTCAAATAAGGAGTTGTCATGTAGGCAACTCCTTTTAAAGCATGTTCTATCTGAAACAACCTACCAAACCCATTATTTGGTATAATTAGAAAGTTGAAAGATTTAGAAGGATAGTTTGAAAGGGGAATGAGGATGAAAGCGATAGTCCAAAGTGAATTTGGAGATGCAAATGTCTTAACCTATTCAGATGTTGAAAGACCAAAAATCAGGGGTGGAGAATGTTTAATAAAAGTTGCATATACGAGCGTGAATTATGCAGATATAAAAAAACGCAACGGGAATAAAGGAAAGGGGCATTTCCCGCTCATGGTGGGATTAGACGCAGCAGGTACCATTGTTGAAACGAGTGTTGAATCACCTTTTTCAATCGGAGACCGGGTGATCGCTTTTCCTCAAGACGGTTCATATGCAGAATATGTTATTGCAAAGGAAAGCTTAATCTTTAAGATTCCAGATAGTCTATCATTTGAACAAGCTGCAGCAATGCCAACTGTCTCAATCTTATCGTATATGCTTCTACATGAAATTGGGCAAGTCCAACATTCAGATACCATCGTTATTCATAGTGCTGCTGGTGGGGTAGGTTCCATGCTTGTCCAATTGGCTAAATTAACAGGGGTTCATAAGATTATCGGAACGGTAGGTAACCTTGATAAAGCCAATTATGTAAGGGAGTTGGGGGTTGATAGTGTCTATACCTACGACACCTTTACAGAGGAAGTGTTAAAGCAAACAAGTAATAAAGGAGCTAATATCATCTTTGATTCAATTGCTGGTGATGTCACCAGCTTGAGCTTAGATTGCTTAGCCTTGTATGGCACTCTTGTCCAATTTGGTAATAGTAGTGGGAAAGCTGGTACTTTTAAAACGAGTGACGTTCATACTAGCTGCAGAACGATCAAGGGATTTAGTTTAGGGACAACAAGAAAGCACGATCCAGCACGATTAGCACCTGTTGCAGAAAAAGTAATAGAATTATTTAAGACAAAACAAATAACTCTGCCGATCGCACAGGTCTTTCCCTTAAGCGAGGCAGCGGAAGCCCATAGTTTAATGGAAAGTCGTCAGTATGAAGGCAAAATCTTATTAAAAGTGTAAAGGGTTTGATCTTAATTGATATTAAAAGCTACTTAATTAAAGGGGAGTTATCATGCATAAAAAGCTTCTAATGCTATTAATCGTTATAGTTCTACTTTTAGCTGCTTGTGTTACCGACACGTATACTTATTATGGGGAGGAAGATCATTGGTCGGCCGAGCTAAAGATTACGCAGACGAGTGATGAGTTTGAAACTCAGGAGCTTGTACTTATCTATGAAGGTGAGGATGTGAACTCTGTTGGAGAAATTACGTACTATGTCGATAGTGTTGGCGGTTTTGGGAGGAGTGGTATTCATTTAGAAGAAAACGGAACGATCAGTGATAGTAGTGTAGCTAATCCAACGAATGCTAAAGTGACTGAACATACTGAGGTAGAAGTGACCGTTGAATGGGATGGTCAGACTGAATCCTTTATTCTTGATAAGCAGTAGAAGTTAGTTAACTCACTCACCCATAATTTATGTAGTAAGTACAATGGACTCATGCGATGGTGGAGGGATTTCTATGCTATATGACTATCAAAATAAAACGATTTTCACCAAAAGGCTAATGCTTAGACTGTTTCAAACAACGGATGCAGCAGTTGTTGTGAAACTTTGTAATAACTTTACGATTTATCAAAATATATTGTACCTCCCTTATCCCTACTCTAGCGAAGATGCAGTGTCGTGGATTGGGCATAATCTTGAAAACTTTGAGTCAAATAAATCCTTCGAGTTTGCTGTTACTGATAAAGAATTAGGAGAATTATATGGAGCGATTGGCTCTCTAGCAATCTAGCGGTTAATCACGGTGAAATAGCCTATTGGAGGGGTGAAGAATTTTAGGGAAGTGGCTATGCGACCGAGGCTGCGCAAGCTAATATCCAATTTGCATTGATGAAAAGCACTATCATAAAGTATTTGCTCATTATTTTCATTCCAATCAAGCCTCAGGAAGAGTTTTGCAAAAAGTAGGCATGAAAAAAGAAGGTATATTAATTGACCATGTGAAAAAAGAAAATCAATATGAAGACCTAGTTTACTATGGCTTGATTCATTCAATAGGGTTTTACCTGACATAATCGTCAAGAACATTATTTTCTTGACGTTGATGAATAAGATTAAAAGTACATAGTTAAAGTTTAAATCTGTCCTAAAGAATTGCAAAGGCGGGCGAATCGTTTCCTAACAATATTCTACTTCCATATCCCTGCACGCCTCACCTCTGCTATTGTAATATTGGTTTAATATAAAAAAGGGGTTAACCAGTAAAATCTGATTAACCAGGAAATACGAGGCACCTGTTAGTGAAAAAGTAGTACTGCCCCGTTTATTGAAGTCGCGTAATAACAAGATGTGCAGAAACTGGCTCTGTTCCTCCAGCGTTAGGAGTGATGGTTAGTGCCGTGGTATTGTCCTCAGGATTTCTTACAGTGAGTATTGTATTGATGGTGGTGGTTTCAATAAGAGCCATCCCTACTATCTGGGAAGTACCGGTTGCACGTCCGACCACCGTATAGGGTTGTTCAATACCATCAAGAGTTAAAACGAGTTGGCCTGGTTCGGTCACACTCACCTGGAATAAGACCTGATAAGTTCCAATTTCAGCCAAGTTGAATGTATCGTCACCAGTACGGGAAATCAATCCCCCAGCACTAATAGGTCCATCTTGCGGAAAATCTACATTCGTACCGGGGGCAACTGTCGCAGAATTATCAGGAGGCATTAATGCATAAAAGTCTGCAAAGGCTAACACTCCTCCAGCAGGTCCCTGAGGTCCTTGCTCTCCGGTATCGCCTTGAGGTCCAGCAGGTCCCGGAGGCCCTTGCTCGCCGGTATCGCCTTGAGGTCCAACTGGTCCCTGAGGTCCTTGCTCTCCGGTATCGCCTTGAGGTCCAGCAGGTCCCGGAGGCCCTTGCTCGCCGGTATCGCCTTGAGGTCCAACTGGTCCCTGAGGTCCTTGCTCTCCGGTATCGCCTTGAGGTCCAGCAGGTCCCTGAGGCCCTTGCTCGCCGGTATCGCCTTGAGGTCCAACTGGTCCCTGAGGTCCTTGCTCGCCGGTATCGCCTTGAGGTCCAGCAGGTCCTTGAGGTCCTTGCTCGCCGGTATCGCCTTGAGGTCCAACTGGTCCCTGAGGTCCTTGTTCCCCAGTATCGCCTTGAGGTCCAGCAGGTCCCTGAGGTCCTTGCTCGCCGGTATCGCCTTGAGGTCCCACTGGTCCTTGAGGTCCTTGTTCACCCGTATCGCCTTGAGGTCCAATAGGTCCCTGAGGCCCTTGCTCGCCGGTATCGCCTTGAGGTCCAACTGGTCCCTGAGGTCCTTGTTCCCCGGTATCGCCTTGAGGTCCAGCAGGTCCCTGAGGTCCTTGTTCCCCAGTATCGCCTTGAGGTCCAGCAGGTCCCGGAGGCCCTTGCTCGCCGGTATCGCCTTGAGGTCCAACTGGTCCCTGAGGTCCTTGTTCCCCAGTATCGCCTTGAGGTCCAGCAGGTCCCGGAGGCCCTTGCTCGCCGGTATCGCCTTGAGGTCCAACTGGTCCCTGAGGTCCTTGTTCCCCAGTATCGCCTTGAGGTCCAACTGGTCCCTGAGGTCCTTGTTCCCCAGTATCGCCTTGAGGTCCAGCAGGTCCCTGAGGTCCTTGTTCCCCGGTATCGCCTTGAGGTCCAGCAGGTCCCTGAGGTCCAGCAGGTCCCTGAGGTCCTTGTTCCCCGGTATCGCCTTGAGGTCCAACTGGTCCCTGAGGCCCTTGCTCGCCGGTATCGCCTTGAGGTCCAGCTGGTCCTTGAGGTCCTTGCTCCCCGGTATCGCCTTGAGGTCCAGCAGGTCCCTGGGGTCCTTGTTCACCCGTATCGCCTTGAGGTCCAGCAGGTCCCTGGGGTCCCAAAGGTCCGGGGGGGCAAATACATTTACATTTTTTACATTTACATGTTGAACATTTACATCTTTTACATCGATAATAGCTTTCACAACAATTATATGAACTAAATTTCATAATAAACCTACCTACCTTTCTTTTGTAGGTTATGATGGTAATTAATTCTTCGCTTGTATAAATACCTAAAAAAGGAATAATATTGGTTTTTTGACATTTCTATTCGAGGGTTCTGTGGTCATTCAAGTGATGATTAAGTATGCTTTAAATGACTCTTAAATGGTGGCTGAAACACAAACTGCTAATACCTCTTCTTGCAGGCTTTTAGAGAGGGTTGGAATGCAAGTCGAACGAAAGATTACGAGATTTGGAAAGAAGCAAGCTATTTATTCAATAACATTATCCAATTATCAACATATGCAAAGGCAAGAGGAGATTAAAGTCTTGAAAAAGAGATCTTGTCTTTTGTCACCACTTGACCTTTCACCTCCCATAATTTACTATTATCATAATATCTAAGAGCGATGACGAAAAAGAGTAGGCTATAAGACCGTTTCAGAGAGTGGATGGGTGGTGAGAATTCACACGGGATTATGGTTGAATGGGCTTCTGAGCTTCTAGTCTGAACAAATAGTAGGGCTAGCGGATGTCTTACCGTTAAAAAAGACTATGCATTCGGGACGTTAAGATTGTTTCTGTGCAGAATAAGTGCGTTTACGTAATGGTAAACGAATGAAGGTGGCACCACGGGTTACTCGTCCTTTTTAGGATGAGTAACCCTTTTTGTGTTTTCTGATTTTAATGAGAGGTGGGATTTGGATGAAGAAAAGAATTGTAACTGGGATCAAACCGACGGGAGACATTCATTTAGGAAATTATATCGGAGCGATCAAGCCTGCACTTGAATTAGCTAAGGATGAAGAGTATCAAGCTTCTTACTTTGTAGCTGATTATCATGCTTTAACGAAGATGCCTGAGCCAGGTGAACTCCCTCAGCTGACGAATGGAATTGCAGCGGCATGGTTAGCATTCGGACTAGATCCTAATCAGTCGATTCTTTATAGGCAAAGTGATGTACCTGAAATTTTCGAGTTGAATTGGATTTTAGCGTGCATTACTTCCAAAGGTTTAATGAACAGAGCACATGCCTATAAAGGGATCGTTGATCATAATAGACAAGTAGGAAAAGAAGTAGATAGTGGCGTGAATATGGGGATTTTTACGTATCCTATTCTCATGGCAGCTGACATTTTGATGTTAAAAACAGATGTTGTTCCAGTTGGAAAAGACCAAATCCAACATGTAGAAATTGCAAGAGATCTTGCTGAATCTTTTAATCATCATTATGGAGAAACATTTGTATTACCGCAGTTTCAAGTTCAAGAAGAGACTGCGGTCTTACCAGGGCTGGATGGTCGAAAAATGAGCAAAAGCTATCATAATACCATCCCTCTTTTTGAAGAGCCTAAGAAGTTGCAAAAACGGATCAATCAAATAAAAACAGATTCTTTGCCTCCAGAAGCACCAAAAAATCCCGATGAATCAACGATATTCACCTTATACAAAGAGTTTGCTTCCACGGAACAAGTAGAAGCTATGAGAGCTCGATATGAAGGAGGTATTGGTTGGGGGCAAGCGAAAAAAGAGTTATTTGAGGTCATGAATAACTATTTAGAAGAACCACGGGAGAAATACAACGAGTTGATGGCCTCCCCTCAAAAATTAGATGAAGTGTTAGTGATGGGTGCAGAAAAAGCAAGGGCAGTGAGTGTTCCTTTTCTAAAAGAGATTAAGCAGAAAATGGGTTTTTCTTTATAGGAATAGGATCTTTAATTGGAAGTGTAGGTTTGAATGACCTAGAGGGATAACCATATTAGAGTCACATAGTCTGCCATCAATTGTTTTAGAAATCGACTTGCTGGGAATAGAAGTGCTATATACGTATTTTGGAAATTTAAGTGTGTATCAGCATAATAAAAAAGGAGTTTTTCCCATGCGAAATCAGCAAAAGCATTATATTAATGGTGAATGGACGGAGTCGACTGGCTCTGAAACAATTGATGTCATTAATCCGGCAACAGAGGAAGTGATGGGTAAAATCAGCTCAGGTACGGAAGAGGATTTAGATAAAGCGGTAAAGGCTGCTAGGGCAGCGTTTCCTACCTTTTCTCGTTCAACAAAAGAAGAACGAATCCAGTGGCTTGAGAAGATTGTGCAAGGCTATGAAGCAAGAAAAGAGGAGCTCATAGACGTCATGACCGATGAACTCGGTGCTCCGCTATCTGTGTCAGAAGAGATTCACTATCATATGGGACTTGGTCATTTTAAACAAGCAATCGAATCCCTCTCTGACTTTTCTTTCTCAGAGGATAGAGGGGGTCATACGCTTTTAAAAGAATCGATTGGTGTGAGCGGTCTGATCACGCCGTGGAATTTTCCAACGAACCAGGTTTCTACCAAAATTGCTAGTGCGATTGCGGCAGGGAGCCCGGTTGTTCTAAAGCCAGCTTCTAAGACACCATTTGCAGCGGTGATCTTGGCCGAGGTTATAGATGAAGCAGGTTTGCCAAAGGGTGCGTTTAACCTTGTGAACGGCTCCGGTTCTGTCATAGGAAATGGAATCAGCTCTCATCCTGACATTGATTTCGTTTCCTTTACCGGTTCTGGCTCTGTGGGTGAAACAATTATGAAAAAGGCTGCGGAAACGAAAAAGAAAGTGGCATTGGAGCTCGGTGGCAAGTCTCCGATTATTGTGCTTGATGATGCGGATGTGGAAGATGCAGCAAAAACAGCTCTATCAAATATCATGACAAACACGGGTCAAGTATGCTCTGCAGGAACAAGAGTGTTTATACCACAGTCAATGAAAGAATCATTTGAGAAAAAGATAGTGGAGTTGTTGCCAACCTTCCCAGTTGGAGACCCTCGTAAGGAAGGAATTGCTACTGGACCACTAGTGTCTGAGGATCAATGGGATACTGTTCAATCCTATATTGAAAAAGGCGAGAAAGAAGCGACCCTGCTTGTCGGGGGAACCGGAAAGCCTGAAGGACTAAAGACGGGATATTACGCGAAACCGACTATTTTTACGGATGTTTCCAACGATTCCGTTATTGCTCAGGAGGAAATATTCGGACCAGTCTCAACAATTATTACGTATGAGAACCTAGAAGATGCCATTGAGATGGCAAACGATACGGTCTATGGACTGGCAGGCTTCGTAATAGGGAAAGATTCTGAACTATTAAGCCATGTAGCTTCAAGCATAAAAGCTGGTCGCATTGTCATCAATAACGCAGAAACTGATTTTAACGGCCCGTTTGGCGGATACAAGCAATCTGGAATCGGCCGCGAATGGGGTGATTTCGGAATTGAGGAATACCTAGAAATTAAATCCGTACACGGTATGCCTACATCATAAACAAAACCGTACCAGCACCGTATGCTGGTACGGACATTTTGGCTTTCATAAGTATGGTGGGGTTAGTTACTGAAGAATGAACGAAAGTAACTTGTTCCGATTTTAGTATGTGGAGATGGAATGTTGATCATAATAGGGTTGATTCATCCAAGAAGAGTTCAATCAAAGGGTTATTCCTCAACCTATAAAAGATAAGGAAGTGATTCAAATAAAAATCAAACTTTTATCTATAATCCTTCTGCTTTTTCTTGTTTTAGCGGGTTGTATGAGGCAGGGAGCATCTCCTGAAGAAGCTCTTTCAAGTGAACCTCAACAAATTTACGCTCAAAGCCATATTGATGACGTAACGGTAGCTTTAGCTTATTTAGCTGAAGATGAAATGAATGTCGCAACCGTTCAAAAGCAAGGCGACAGCTGGTATGTACTAGAAGAATTAAATTTAGGAGAGCCCTCTATTTCAAATATAGATACTGAACTAGAAGGTCGATTTGTGATTGCAGGTTTTGCTGAACAAGGTGAAGAAATAGCAGTGAATCATCTTCCACTTACCCTAAGTGATACAGGGGAAGTAAACGTATGGTTTTTAACAAAGGAAATTTAATAAGCATAACAAATGCTCGGATACAATATCCGAGCATTTTTTGTGCTTTTTTCTAGTACCAAGCTAGACAACTTGGGGTTTGAGTTTTTTGGTGACTCTAACTTGAACTATTTTATTGTCAATCATAGCTTTTACCTCAAAGTGTAGATGATGGAATTCAAACGTTTCACCTTCATAAGGGATATGTCCGAGTTCTTTGTAAATAAATCCGGCAATGGTATCATATTCTTCTGGAACTTTTGTTTTAAAGATTTCGTTAAAGCGCCGTATCGTAATTTTACCGTGACATGAAATATGTGTGTCTGTTAATTCCTGAATTAAAACTTCACCTGCATCATCAGTCTCATCCTCAATGTCTTGTCCGATCATTGCTTCAATTATATCTTCATGACTTATGATCCCTGTTGTCCCACCGTACTCATCAATGACAATAGCTATATGCTTTTTTTCCTTAAGCATCATTTTGAATACTCTTTCAATTGATACAAATTCCGTTACAAAAAGAGGGGAGTTATCCATAAAGTCCTTTATTTCCAGAGAAGGGTTTAAGGACCACTTAAGTAATAGCTTAGAATGAAAGACTCCTACAATATTGTCCATGTTGTCCTTATAAACGGGATAGCGAGTATAATTACTTTCCATGACGATCTGCCTCGCATCTTCAAATGTAACATCACAAGGAAGTCCGTCAATTTCGGTTCTTGGGGTTTTAAGTGCATCTCGTACATCTTTTGTATAAAAATCAATGGCACCCTTAATCCTTTGAGATTCTTCTTTAACAAATGTTCCTTCCGTTAAAGCGATGTCTACCATTGTTTTAATTTCTTCTTTGGAAAATCCATTTTCTTCTTTGTTACCTTTAGAAAGGATTTTAATCACGGTATTTGTAAACTTAGACAATAAATAAATGAGTGGTTTAAATAAAATAATGAGATACCTAATTACTGGAGCAACCATAAAGGCTGTTTTTGTTGAAAAGGTTGCAGCGATCGATTTTGGAAGGACTTCTGCAAAAATAATTAAGATCACTGTTAGAATTCCGGTTGCTATTCCAATGTTAATTCCATATTCAATAGCGATAATGGTGACAAGGGTGGGAAGCATAATATTTGAGATATTATTACCTATTAAAATACCCGTAATAAATTGCTCTGGCTTTGAAATTAATGCTAAAAGCTTTTGAGCTTTTTTGTCATTATTCTCTGCTCTTGATTGGACTTTTGTTTTATTCACTGCTGTTAAAGCCGTTTCACTACCTGATAAAAAAAAGGACATGAATAAAAAGAAAACTAATGCAATAAACACCGAGAACACCTCCGTATATCCTTATTTATTCTACCCGAGAATTGTTGGATAAAACATTCGGTTAAAGATTTTAAGTTGAATGAAAAGTAAAGGTACTGAACGGGAGATCCTAAGTGGCAGACGGATAATTTAAAATAAGGTGATAAATAAAAGCGCATTGGATGGTGTATATGATCCAATGCGCTTTTGTATATGTATATATTTTTTACAAAGAAGGGGAAAGCTCAGACATTTGTCTGAGCTCATAGTTTTCAACCTTTACCCATTAGACACAATATCCCCTTATAAATAAGGACACATGAAAATAACAGAATCGTCAGCACGCCTACAATCAATACTAAAGGTTCTAAGGGTTCCATAAATCCACTTAACGGAACTCTAATTAGTGCAAACCCAGCAAGAATACACGACAAATACAAAAGTGGAAAACTATTCATTTAAATCCCCCCTTAGCCTATGTCTATTCAGGAACAGAGAAGATATTTCTCGAAACGATACATTGAACAAAACATCTTCAATGTGTGGATATCATATTGGATGTCGCTCAGATAAAACGCGCAAAAGCGGAGCTTGTCGATAATATATACGCGTAGGGTAAACAATCAACTCTTGTCACGGAATCAACGAAAAAAATTCCTCACACAAAAAAAGGGAAAATCAGATACGAAATGGAAAGAAGAATGATAGAGAACGAGGTAAAAGCGTTAATTGTCCTGTTTTCACCCTTCATGAAAGAAATGGTTGAAATGATGTATCTAACAGAACAACCAGTCCTTTTAAGTGGGGAGAAGTATGAAAGCGAAGTGGGATCCCTACCACGTACACCATCTGGACAAGGAATTCGTGAGACCATTTCTTGGATTAGGGCTGAAGAATAGTTATAAGCAAAATGAAGGTTGAGAGAGGGGATTGAAAATGGGGAGAAATACAGACTCTTGGTTCACCGTGACTCAGATCGATGAGGATACATTTGCAATTAGTGAATATGGCCATTGGGAAAAGGTCCATTCTTTTTTAGTCATGGGAGATGAGAAAGCAGCGTTAATTGATACAGGCCTTGGCATCGACAACATCAAAAGAATCACAGATCAACTGACTACGCTACCAATCATTGTGATTACTACGCATGTTCATTGGGATCACATTGGAAGCCACGGTGAATTCGAAACCATTTATGTTCATAAAGAGGAAGAGGATTGGTTGATCAATGGCATCAAAAAGCTGCCAATTGAGCAAATAAGAAAAGATGTAAGCCGTGATATCACAAAGCCCACTCCAGAAACGTTTGATCCAAAAACCTATCAACCATTTAAAGGGAAGCCTACGGGTGTGCTAGAAGATGGTGATGAAATCGAGCTAGGTAATAGAACGTTGACGATCCATCACACCCCAGGTCATTCCCCAGGTCATATAGCAATCTATGATCAACGCAAAGGGTATTTATTTACGGGTGATTTACTGTATGATGAAACGCCTATCTATGCATTTTTCCCGACAACGAATCCTGTGGACTTAGTGGATTCATTAGAGAAAATCGCAAAATTTACTAACGTAACAAAGATTTATGGGGGACATAATACAATCGGACTTGATCCTACCCTCTTAAATGAAGTGAAGCGTGCGGTTGATGAATTACGTAATCAAGAACTTGTGAAGTTTGGAACAGGAATTCATCGCTTTGGGGGATTTAGTGTCCAGTTTTAAGGGCTGATAGGAGGACATGAAATAGAAGGAGGTGAACGCAATGAAGGGTGAGTCTGTGTATTTAAGAACAATCAAAAAGGAAGATCTAGACAGTTTATACGAAGCCGTTCAAGATGAAGAGATAAGGTACATGACCGGCACAAGAAGTGTGTTTTCGATGGAGCAATTATATGAGTATTATCAAAGAATCATGCATGATGAAACACGTTATGATTTTTCTATATGCCTAATAGATACAGATGAGTTGATTGGAGATTTAGCGATTATGGAAATAGATGAAGAGAATAATAAGGCTGCCTTCCGAATGGCTTTGCATCACCCCAATCACTTCAATAAAGGGTACGGCACAGAGGCTCTTCAACTAGCACTGCAATTTGCTTTTGACACGCTTAACTTAAATCGACTACAACTCGAAGTATTTTCACATAACGTTCGAGGCATAAAGGCATACGAAAAAGCAGGATTCAAAACTGAAGGAGTAATAAGAGAATCCCTTTATATTAACAACCTCTATTCAGATGAAATCATTATGGGGATGCTGAAGAAAGAGTATGATGCGATGAAAAATTCATAGCGATTAGGTTACTTATTTCAAGAAAACGTAACCTGTTTATAGTTAATGCATCCTTTGAAACCAAACTCTAATTCGATCAACAATCCACAACCCTAAAAAAAAGCCGACTATAGATAGCACGGTGATGCGAAAGGCGCTGACCGTAACATCGAAATTTTGCTCCCACACTTTGACGGTTTCGTTAGGGTGGATGTATTCAATTTGAAAGAATACAGGTTCTCCTTGATACAGAAAGAAGGAACTGGTTGCGCCGACCAGGATACCCATAATGATTGAAAGCCATATTTTTTTCCTCACATCATCACCTCCTTTTAACGTCGTTTTATATTGTATGAAAAACCAGGACGAAACATATCTCGTCCTGATGTACGTTATACATATTGAAGGGATTCAATTGGGTTGGAGTTTAGATTTAATAGGTTGAAAGATTGAATCTATTTTTCCTGTTAATATGAAATATATGGTATTATAGAGAAAAAAAGCAAGCGGTAATTGGAATCACATTTAGCGATGCAAGTAAATCCAAAGAGGTCTTTGCAAAATTAGAAGAAGGTGGCGAGGTGACGATACCGCTGCAAGAGACTTTTTGGAGTCCGTCATACGGACAAGTCACTGATCAATTCGGTGTGAGTTGGCAGATCTCTACGCTAACGAAGGAAAATATATAAGAAGTCAGCATCAGGCTGGCTTTTTTTATGCTTAGATTTAGTAAGAAGAGGGTAATAGTACCTTTAGGGAGTAAATTTGTCAATTCAATTGAAAATCCTACTTACGAGTAGATTCACTTGAGGTCGAAAACTATCGGAGGATGCATCTATATGGATACAAAAAAGGAATTAACAGTAGGTGGAGTGGAGTTAAAGTGGGATCTAGAAACGGGCGATGTGTTGTTTGAGAATGGTGACGTTGTCTTCTTCTGGATTTCAGCAATGAAAACCTTTTTTGATACAATAAAAGAAATTTCAGGGGTAGAAGCAACGAAGCTTGTCTTTGAAACGACTGGATTCCGTCAGGGACTAATCGTTGGCGAAGGCTTTCGTGATATTAAAAATATTGATACAACCAATGTAGTGGAGTGGCTGTCTAATACGTATGCAACGGCTGGCTGGGGGAAAGTAGAGATTAAAGAAATCGATCTTGAAAATGATACATTTAGTCTTTATATCCAAGATGATTGGGAATACAAAATGAATCAATTGGATGATAAGAACACAAAAGGGATCTTTGTTCCTTCCCATTATGCAGGCGTTTTATCAGGGCTATTCCAAAAAAACTATTGGTATAGTATCGTTCAGTATCAGGATGAGAACCATCCTCATAGTATCGTGAAGTATTTCCCTTCGGAAGTGAGCATCCAACATAATATCCATGAACTCTCAAGGCGACAGGAAGCAGAGAAAATTGCTCAACTTGAAGAGCTAGTGAATGATAAAACAAAGGCATTACAGGAGCTAGTAAAAGAATTATCTTCTCCCATCATCCCTGTTTTAGAGGACATTATTGTGGTTCCGATGATTGGTGTCTACGATCGTGAGAGGACGGAAGATTTATTAGATAACATCCTCATTCAACTTCCAAAATACCAAGCTAAATACTTGCTGTTAGATTTAACCGGATTAAACGGAAGTATGTGCAAACATACAGCAATGGCTATTGATAAGTTAGGCTCAGCAGCACGATTGCTTGGAACAGAAGTTATTTTAGTTGGAATCTCTGCAGAGCTCGCTTTAACCATTACAAAGACGTTAACAAATTTGAAAGAATACGAATGTCTCCAGTCATTGCAACACGGGATTTATTATGCGTTAGGCAAAAGTGGACGAAGAATCGTGTAGTAGAGAAAAGACCGAACAGGATTAGGTTTGGTCTTTTTTCTGTGATATGGGTGATCTATATTTTTTTTACGCATTTTAGGATAAAAATGTATTTCATACGAATACTACCTCTTGAGAACAAAGCTTGCATTAAGTCTTAACGATAAGCTTGCAGGCAAATAAAAGGAGGGTTTTTTTATGGGTAAAAAAATGGCACTGGTACTCGTAGCATTTGCGATGATCATCTCGTTCTCTGCAAATGTGTTTGCAGCAGAGGAAACAAAGAAGGACATCGTTGATACGGCTGTAGCGGCAGGTCAATTTAATACGTTGGCAGCTGCATTAGAGAAAGCAGATTTGGTAGAGGCGCTTAAGGCAGAGGGGCCATTCACGGTATTCGCGCCGACTGATGAGGCTTTTGATAAACTTCTACAAGAATTAGGAATTACAGCTGATGAATTATTAGCTAGAGAAGACCTATCAACGATTCTTCTCTATCATGTCGTACCAGGTAAAGTCTTATCAGGGGACCTGAAGGACGGAATGAAAGTCAAAACTTTAGCAGATAAAGAAGTGACGATCTCACTTAATCCGACAAGAGTGAATAACTCAAATGTGGTCACACCAGATATCCAGGCTTCAAACGGTGTGATTCATGTGATTGATGCGGTGTTAGTGCCGTAATGGAGGAAAAGGAATGCTCGGATTCAGATCCGAGCGTTTTAGTATAGCTTTCATACAAGGATACCAATAAAGACGTTGGTATCCTGTTTGCTTTCCACCCATTTTATAAGAGTAATGGAAAAATTTATTGACAGTTAAAAATAAAGCGCTTACACTAAATGTAGTTATTAGTTGGCGAGCGCCAAGTAGAAAAGTGAAAGAGTTGTTCGTATGGCATTGAGTAAGGAACGTCGTATTGGTCGACATGCTATTATGTTGTTGCTCTCAGATGATTCTGAGCAAGAATTGGCAACACTGAAGCAGTCGAATTGGAATGGTTGTACAGGTAAAGTGGGTTCAATGGAAGCGCATAAGGTCGTAGCAGCTATTGAAACGGCTGCAAAGAAAAATGGGATTATCCAAACGAATATCTATCGTGAAACGCATGCCTTGTACCATGCCATTATCGAAGCCTTACATGGTGTTACGAGAGGCCAGGTTCAACTAGGTTCTGTTCATCGGACCGTGGGGTTATCGTTTGCTGTGCTAAGAGGCAATCCTTATCTGAATGAGTTAGAAGGAGATTGGATTGCGGTTTCATTATATGGAACCATTGGTGCACCTGTTAAGGGATCAGAGCATGAAGCGATTGGACTCGGAATTAATCACATATAATACGCCCATAGTATTTTAGTAAATAGGGGGCTATATCTTGGAATCTTCTTTGGAGATTTCATTGATATAGTCCCCTTTTCTATTGTTCCTTTACTTGCCTAAAGTGAAATGAAGAGGAGAGAGAAAAAATGGTTCTATTAAACGGTCAGACGTTAACATTCGATGAAGTGAAACGAGTATTATTTGATGGAGATAAAGTGGGATTTTCAGATGAGAGTCGCAAGAAGGTGGAGAAGAGTCGTCAAGCGGTTGAGAAAATCGTTGCTGAGGAACGCATTGTATACGGGATTACAACGGGATTTGGGAAGTTTAGTGATGTGTATATTGATAAAGACAATGTTGAAAAATTGCAACTTAATTTAATTCGCTCTCATGCATGTGGAATAGGGCAACCTTTTCCTGAGCTCGTCTCAAGAGCCATGCTTCTATTACGTGCCAATGCTTTACTAAAAGGCTTCTCTGGTGTCAGGCCAGTTGTGATTGAGAGGTTGTTAGACTTGGTCAATGCTCATATTCACCCCGTCGTTCCTGAGCAAGGGTCGCTTGGTGCGAGTGGGGATTTAGCGCCATTATCTCATCTTGCACTTGCGTTAATTGGGGAAGGAGAAGTGTTTTATAAAGGTGAGAAGGTTCCTACTTTAACAGCTCTAACAAAAGAAGGCATTTTCCCGATTACGTTAACGGCTAAAGAGGGCTTAGCTCTTATTAATGGTACGCAAGCGATGACGGCAATGGGTGTGGTTGCCTACTTAGAGGCAGAGAAGCTCGCTTATCAATCAGAGGTGATTGCCTCGGTGACGATTGAAGGTCTAAGAGGAATCATTGATGCATTTGATGAAGATATTCATCTTGCTAGAGGCTACAAGGAACAAGTCGAAGTAGCAGCTCGTATTCGTGATCATTTAGCAGACAGTGAATTAACAACGAGGCAAGGTGAACTACGTGTTCAAGATGCGTATTCAATTCGTTGTATTCCTCAAGTTCACGGTGCCACTTGGCAGACATTACATTATGTCAAAGAGAAGCTCGAGATTGAAATGAATGCGGCAACCGATAATCCACTTATTTTTAATGACGGAGATAAGGTGTTATCAGGGGGCAACTTCCATGGACAACCGATTGCTTTTGCAATGGACTTCTTAGCGATTGCAATGGCAGAGCTTGCCAACATTTCGGAGCGTCGAATTGAGCGTTTAGTAAATCCACAACTGAATGATTTGCCACCGTTTTTAAGTCCAGAGCCAGGCTTACAATCAGGTGCCATGATTATGCAATATGCTGCGGCATCGCTTGTTTCAGAAAATAAAACACTCGCTCACCCTGCAAGTGTCGACTCGATTCCATCATCAGCTAACCAAGAAGACCATGTGAGCATGGGAACGATCGGATCAAGACATGCATATCAAGTGATCACGAATACGCGTCGTGTGCTTTCGATTGAGACGATTTGTGGCTTGCAAGCAGCAGAGATTAGAGGGGTGGAGAAAATGGCATCATTGACTCGTCATTTCTTGAATGAAGGAAGAGAGATTGCGCCAACAATTAGCGAAGATCGTGTCTTCTCAAAAGACATTGAAGCAATTAATACGTGGTTAAAAGAAAAGACCTCAACAGCAGGAAAGATAAATAAGGATGAAATGCATTCAAAAACAAGATAAACGAGTTTACTTACCTAGTAACATTCACATCGTTCTAGGTAAGTAGATTTATTTTAATAATGAATAACTGAAAATTTTAAATTGATTGAGCATACATAGGTGATAATCAGAGGGGGTCAACCGTTTGCTAAATGCTGTTGTTATTTCAGTCATTGTTATGGTCGTACTAAGTTTATTAAGAGTAAACGTTGTGTTAGCAATCTTGTTTGCTGCTCTAACAGCTGGTCTTGTTGCGGGGCTAGATGTTGTTGAAACGATTGATATGCTTGTCTCAGGTATGGGTGGTCAAGCAAGTACCGCACTTAGTTATATTTTACTTGGAGCGTTTGCGGTGATGATTGGGTATTCTGGGATTACCGGATTTTTAGTAAGGCTATTGATTAATGCCCTAAAAGGGAAAAAAGCGTTCATGCTGCTTACGATTGCAGGGGTTGCGAGTTTATCTCAAAATGTAGTGCCTGTACATATTGCGTTTATTCCAATTTTAATTCCACCACTATTGCATTTGTTTGATAAAATGAAGTTAGACAGAAGAGCCGTTGCGACTTCTCTAACATTTGGATTGAAAGCACCTTATATTATGATTCCAGCTGGTTTTGGTTTGATCTACCACGGAATTATTTCTGGGGAAATGCAAGCAAATGGCATGGAGATTGCGATTACACAGGTCCCACTGGCGATGCTTTTGCCAGGGTTAGGGATGGTAGTCGGTTTATTGATTGCGATTTTCTTTACCTATCGAAAAGACCGGGTCCTCACGCCTGAAACAGAAGTAGAGTCTGAAATTGCTGCGACTTCTGAAGTGGAAAAGCAATCTTTTACAATGAAGCACTTCTTAACGATTGTGGCGATTATTGCGACATTAGTTGTGCAGCTGACTTTTGACTCGTTAATCTTGGGAGCGCTTACAGGTATTGTCTTAATGTTTGGATTTAGAGTTGTTCCGTTTAAACAAGGAGATCACTTTGTGAATGACGGGATTAAGATGATGGGGATGATTGCCTTTGTGATGCTGATTGCATCGGGTTATGCAACGATTCTAAAAGAAACAGGGTCCGTTGAGACATTAGTAGAGGCATCAACTGCGTATCTGGGTAATAGTATGTTGCTAGCGGCGATCCTGATGCTACTAGTTGGATTGTTTATCACGATGGGGATTGGCTCATCATTTGGTACGATTCCGATTCTAGCGGCTTTGTTTGTTCCATTATGTCTTGCTCTTGGCTTTTCGCCACTAGCAACGGCTGCATTAATTGGAACAGCGGGTGCGATTGGAGATGCCGGTTCACCCGCTTCAGATAGTACGCTAGGGCCGACTGCTGGTTTGAATGCCGATGGAAGACATAATCATATTTGGGATACA
This sequence comes from Alkalihalophilus sp. As8PL, assembly GCF_040939795.1. Taxonomy (GTDB): domain Bacteria; phylum Bacillota; class Bacilli; order Bacillales; family Bacillaceae_D; genus Alkalihalophilus; species Alkalihalophilus lindianensis. The sequence continues at coordinate 760,694 of NZ_CP162551.1, read as the reverse complement.
TGTGTCCCTACGTTTATCCATTTTAATATTCCGCTCGTTATTTTTGGTTTAATCGCGGCGATGATTCTTTAAGTGAATAAGTTTACAAAAGCACCCGCATATGTGATGTGGGTCTTTTGTGTAGATAGAAGGTGTTAGAAATGGAAATTTATTTAGTAGCTAAAGATGAATTGGAAGCACAAGGGATTCGCTGGATGATTGAGTCTCATTTTACAGGAGTTGTTTTAACAAGGTTTGAGAGTGTCGATGCGTTAGAGGCAAGCATTCAAAAGCAGAAGCCTGATTTGATTATTCTAGATATGGATCGTTGGAAAAATGAGAGGGCGCAGTTCGAAGAGTTGATGCATCATCAACTGATTCGCTGGCTATTTATCTCATCTGAGCGTATGTTTCAGACAGCGTATCGTGCTCTTCGCTTTCGAGCGGAAGATGTGTTGTTTCGCCCGTTTTCCCCAGATGATTTAATAAAACATATTCAGCAAATTCGCTTTCATTTGCGTAATCATCAGGAGTCAGCGAATGGAATGTTGATTGATTCGCTTGACCCAAAAGCGATTGATTACTCTGATCTGTTCTTAGCAGACAGGGAATATGAGCATCAAGTGACGATGGTCGCTTTTCTTACGCCCGATGCCGAGACGCTTCCACTTGTATATCAAGCAGTGCAACGGTATTCGTTTAGAGGATTTCACGAAGTGTTTGCGCTAGCAAACTTCATCTTATGTGTACAGGAAACAAAAGAGAAGAAGCTCGTTCAAGAGGAGTACTATGCGTTTTTAACAGATTGGAAAAAGAAGATGGATGAACCGTTAGCTATTGTGATGAAGACGGCATCAAAAGGGAGCTCACTAAAGAAAACGTACCAGGAAACAACGCAACTAACGAGAAGAATCTTCTTTGAAGGCTATGACATTATCATAGAAGAAAGGGAAGACCATTGGCCTTTAGAGATGGATCCATTTTTGACGCCACTTGAGCAGCGGCAATGGATCGAAATGCTAGAAAGACGAGAGATTCCAGCGATTCGTGAATGGTTAGAAAAAGAATTTTTAACTTTCACCTCCCCATATCCTGACCCAGAGATCGTTCGCATCCGATTAACGAGTGTGTTAGCTCAAATCCGGCGTCATATGAAATCATACAATCTAGTCGACGGGGCCCTTGAAGCCTTTTACCATAAAGTGTTCCAGCAAATCATCCATACACCGGTCGTCTATCAAATTGTTCAAGAGTTACTCGCCTTCACCACAGAGCTCTTAGGACAGAATCATGAGTATTTGCAAGAAGGCCCTCGAACATTTGTGGAAAAAGCGAGGGAGTTAATCGAATCGAATTATTGGGATGCTCAATGGAGTTTAGAAGATTGTGCGGAGGCGCTGCGGATGAATAAAAGCACGTTAAGCCGGCGCTTTAAAGCAGAATCAGGGCAAGCATTCAGAGAAACCTTGCATCATATTCGAATCCGAGAAGCTAAGAAGCTATTAAAGGAGACTGACTTGTCATTAGAAGAAATCTCTCGATTGACCGGTTATTCACATCAAACCTACTTTAATGCTAAATTTAAATTGATTGAAGACTGCACACCGACAATGTATCGAAGTGGAGCTTAATGGCAGAAGTTTCCCTGATCAAAACAGTTGAATCAAAGCTAGGAATGTGTATAATCGTAAGTAATTGTATAGGAGAAATGCTTTCTAGGGTTCCGTAGCAGAATGGCTAGCCTGGTCCGAGAGAAAGCTCACAGCCAAGCTGTGCCACGGAGGGAGAAAAGCCCGGGAGATCACTGTTTACAGTATCTCCTGGGCTTTTTTTGTTTTGATCGAAACAGTAAATCGGAGGGAAGTATGATGAACTGGTTAAAGGTGGTTATTGCATCTGTTTTTGAAGTCGTTTGGGTGATCGGTCTAAAGCATGCGGAAGGTGTGTGGATGTGGGCAGGGACGATACTTGCGATAGGTGTGAGTTTTTATTTAATGATTATGGCAGGAAAAAGACTGCCTGTTGGCACGGTGTATGCAGTCTTTGTCGGGTTAGGAACGGCTGGAACGGTGTTAGCTGATATTTTTCTTTTCGGAGAGCCGTTTCAATTAAGTAAATTAGTGCTGATCCTACTCTTGCTTTTAGGAGTAATTGGTCTGAAAGTATCGACTAATAAACAACAGGCAAAAGGAGTTGAATCGTAATGGCATGGTTTTATTTAATCGCAGCCGGGGTAATGGAAATAGTTGGTGTAACGATGATTACGAAATTGCATCAGGAACGCAGCTGGAGGAATATCATTTATTTAATTGGCGGATTTGGAACAAGCTTCATCTTTTTAGCACTAGCGATGGAGAGCTTGCCTATGAGTACGGCTTATGCGATCTGGACTGGAATAGGGGCATCAGGTGGTGTCTTGATTGGGATGACTGTCTACGGCGAATCGAGAAATGTGAAACGAATTCTCTTCCTTTCAATGATTCTAGGAGCAGCTGTTGGTCTGAAGCTCATTTCGAAATAGCCAATAGTATAATAAAACTTGCCAAACCATCAACAATCGTTGCACAATAATAGATATATAAATAAAAGGGGTAATTAGCGATGTCAAGTATGTATGAATTTTTTAAAGGAAGAACGTGGAATTTAACGGAGGAATGGTACGCTGCGTTAGATAAAACACAAGAAGGTATCTATGGGACTAAAAATGAAAAAAAGATTCAAACATTAAAAGAGCAAAATCATCAGTTTCACGTTAACTTTTGTGAACTGTTTAATGAAGAAGCGAAAGACACCGTCTCTAAATTTAATACGTGGTTAAATGAAATTGCCAAGGACCAATCCCATTTGAATACGCCATTAGACAAAATCATGGGGGAATTCTTTAATGTACAGAATCAATATTATCAACTTGTTCAAGAATATGTCCTATTGAATGATCAAAAACCTTCGCATCAAGAAGTGTATGAGTGGAATCGTGTTATTGCAAATGCGTTTAAAACGATTCTTCAGGAATTCAGCAAAAGGCATCTTCAAGAGTCAGAGAGGCTTTTGCAGTCTCAACAAGAAATGATCACCGAATTAAGCTCACCTGTCATTATGATTAAAGATGACATTGCGATACTGCCTTTAGTAGGGGATATTGATACATATCGAGCAAAGGTGATCTTTGATAAAACCCTTCGAGCATGTAACGATGGGGCCATAGAACATCTTGTTATTGATCTATCAGGCGTTCCGATTATTGATACGATGGTTGCCAATCAAATTTTTCAAGTGATGAGTGGTCTTGAGTTAATTGGCACAAAAGCGAGCTTATCAGGAATTCGACCGGAAATAGCGCAGACGGCTATACAATTAGGCATTAACTTTCATAATATCCCGACGTATTCATCATTGTCCCAAGCCTTATCAACACGTTTAAATTAAACCTTTTATAAAGATGCTTAGAGTTCATTCTCTAGGTATCTTTTTTTTCTTATTTTTATAAAGGATGGGGTTTTATTTGAGATTACTCATAAAAAGGTAATCAAAGAGAAAGAACGATGAAACTATTTATAAAAATAAAAATAATTTATAAATAATTAGTTGAATAATCTGTATACAATGACAGTAATACAACTAGGGGGTAGATAAAAATGAATACGGTTACAAATGGGAAGGTAAAGCGATTTGTCGGAACAGAATTAAATACAAAAGGTTGGCAGCAAGAAGCCGTTTTACGTATGTTGATGAACAACCTAGATCCGGATGTTGCAGAGCGTCCAGAAGATCTTGTTGTTTATGGTGGAATCGGAAAAGCTGCTCGTAACTGGGAGAGCTTTGATGCGATTGTTGAAAGCTTGAAGAAATTAGAAGCAGACGAAACACTTCTTGTTCAATCAGGAAAGCCAGTTGTCGTCTTTAAAACCCATACAGATGCGCCTCGTGTTCTGATCGCAAACTCAAACATTGTACCAGCATATGCAAACTGGGATACGTTTCATGAGCTAGATAAAAGAGGCTTAATGATGTATGGCCAAATGACGGCTGGTAGCTGGATCTACATTGGCTCACAAGGAATTGTGCAGGGAACATATGAAACATTCGCAGAACTTGCGAAGCAAACATTTAACAACTCACTCTCTGGCACGATTACGGTAACAGCTGGACTTGGTGGCATGGGCGGGGCACAACCTCTTGCTGTGACGATGAATGGCGGTGTATGTATTGGGATTGAAGTTGATGAGACACGTATCGATCGCCGAATTGAAACGCGTTACACCGATGTGAAAGCTACAACATTGGATGAAGCGATTCGTTTAGCTGAAGAAGCGAAAGCAGCAGGGAAGCCGTTATCCATTGGACTACTTGGTAATGCAGCCGATCTTCTACCAGAGATGATTGCACGTAACTTCATTCCAGATGTTCTAACGGACCAAACATCTGCCCATGATCCATTAAATGGCTATATCCCATCAGGCATGTCATTAGAAGAGGCGGCAGAGCTAAGGACTTCTGATGAGAAAGAATACGTGAAGCGTTCAAAAGCGTCAATGGCAACACATGTGAAAGCGATGCTTGAGATGATGGCAAAGGGCGCGGTGACGTTTGATTATGGTAACAACATCCGTCAAGTAGCAAAAGACGAAGGAGTAGAGAATGCATTTGATTTCCCTGGCTTCGTTCCAGCTTATATCCGACCACAGTTCTGTGAAGGAAAAGGACCGTTCCGCTGGGTCGCATTATCAGGGGATCCTGAAGACATTTATAAAACAGATCAAGCGATCCTAAGAGAGTTTGCGGATAATGAACATTTATGCAACTGGATTCGTATGGCACAAGATAAAATTCAGTTCCAAGGCTTGCCATCGCGCATTTGCTGGTTAGGGTACGGAGAGCGCGCACGTTTTGGGAAAATCTTAAATGATATGGTCGCAAGCGGCGAATTAAAAGCACCCGTTGTTATTGGTCGTGACCACCTTGATTCAGGTTCGGTTGCTTCACCAAACCGTGAAACAGAAGGCATGAAGGATGGATCAGATGTTGTATCTGATTGGCCGATATTAAATGCGATGGTCAATGCAGTCGGCGGTGCAACATGGGTATCTGTACACCATGGCGGTGGAGTGGGTATGGGATATTCGCTACATGCTGGGGTTGTCATTGTTGCAGATGGAACAAAAGAAGCAGAAGCACGTATTGAGCGAGTCTTAACAACCGATCCAGGGATGGGTGTCGTTCGTCATGCGGATGCAGGATACGAGTTAGCGAAAAAAACTGCGCGTGAAAAAGGAATCAATATGCCAATGCTAAAGGATAACGAATAAACCTAATATTGGAAAGGAGAGATTGGATGAGTAAGCAAGCACTTTTTATACGTCATGCTAATGAAGTTATTACGCTAAAAGGAAGCTCACAAAAGCCGATGACTAAAGAGCAAATGGAAGAGCTCCATATTGTCAAAGGGGGAAGTGTCTGGTTAGAAGATGGCAAGATTCAAGCGGTTGGTCCAGATGAAGAGCTTCTAGCAACCTATCAAGATCGTCTAGATGAGGCAAAGGTCATTGATGCTACAGGTCAAGTGGTCGCACCAGGATTTGTCGACCCGCATACTCACCTCGTATTTGCTGGAAGTCGTGAAAATGAATTCAATATGCGTCTACAAGGATCGTCCTACATGGACATTATGAATGCAGGTGGAGGCATTCATGCGACGACATCTGCAACTCGTGAAGCTGATCATGAGCAACTATATACCGAAAGTAAACGTCGTCTCGATAAATTTTTAGTACACGGAGTCACGACAATTGAAGCGAAAAGTGGGTATGGCTTGTCACTAGAGCATGAATTAAAGCAACTAGAAGTGGCGAAGCGTCTCAATGAATCCCATTGCATCGATATTGTCAGCACGTTTATGGGAGCCCATGCGGTTCCGGGTGACTATAAGGAAAACCCGGAACAATTTGTGAATCTTGTGATAAATGAAATGATCCCGAAAGTAGCAGAGCTTGGCTTAGCTGAATTTAATGATGTCTTTTGTGAGCACGGTGTCTTTACGCCGGAGCAATCAAAACGAATTTTAGAAGCTGGTAGAAAGAATGGCCTAAAGCCGAAAATTCATGCAGATGAAATCGAGCCTTATGGGGGCGCTGAGACAGCAGCTGAAGTCGGTGCGGTCTCTGCAGATCACCTATTAAAAGCCTCAGATGAAGGCATGAAAATGATGGCTGAAAAGGGTGTTATTGGCGTACTACTTCCAGGGACAGCATTCTTCTTAATGGCAGAATCGGCAAACGGACGCAAGATGATTGATGCAGGTGTACCGGTTGCTCTTTCAACTGACTGCAACCCAGGCTCATCACCGACCGTTTCTTTGCCTCTGATTATGAACCTTGGTTGTTTGAAAATGGGCATGACTCCAGCAGAGGTCATCACAGCAACAACCATTAATGCCGCGCATGCCATTAACCGTGGGCATGAAGTAGGCAGCATCGAAGTTGGGAAAAAAGCAGACGTAGTCATTCTTGATGTGCCTAACTACATGCAGCTTCAATATCACTACGGGGTAAATCACACGAAAACAGTGATTAAAAATGGAGAGGTCGTCGTTGATGAAGGGAGATTAGTATGAGCAACTATCCTTACCCAATGCTAAACCCTCCTCCGTTCAGGTGGAACACAAAAAAAGAAATCACAGAGCCAAAAGTGCATGAATGGATTCAACCATTGGATGATCAGGATTCTGCGAAATGGACTCACTATGATGCCGTCATTCTCGGTGTTCCGCTTTCGCGTTCATCCATCTCTGCATCAAGTGCGAGCGAGAATCCAGAAGCATTCAGAAGAGCATGGAAATCATTTACTACGTATAATTTAGATGAAGACCTTGATTTAAGTGAGCTGCAGGTGGCCGACCTAGGAGATGTTCGTGAACATGTAACGGACATTTCCATCTGCCACGACAACATTAAAGAAGCGATGAAAGCCATTCAAACGCATCATCCCGATTCCCTTCCCATCATGATAGGGGGCGATCATTCGATTACGGCGATGCTGATCAAAGGCTATAAGGAAAGTCATCCAAGTGAGCGAATCGGCATTTTGCAACTAGATACACATTTTGATTTAAGAGATTTAACTGATAACGGGCCATCGAATGGCACGCCGATTCGTAATCTTTTAGAAAGTAAGGTCATTAACGGGAACGACGTCTACAACATTGGACTTCATGGTTTCTTTAATGCACGATCCCTCAAACAATATGCCGATGAAGTCGGACTAAACTACATCACGATGAAACAAGCGAGAAAAAAGGGGATCGAACGAGTGATTCATGAGGCCCTTGCTGAGTTGGAAACGAAAGTCGATAAAATCTACCTTACTGTCGATATGGATGTGCTTGACATCAGTGCAGGTCCAGGAGCTCCGGCATCTACTCCAGGTGGGATGTACATTCATGAATTGCTAGAAGCGGTTCAACTGGCAGGTGCTTCTAACAAAGTCTGTGCGATGGATATTGTCTGTTTGGATCCCACGAAAGACATTGCCAATGCTACGGTTAAAACTGGTGTGCATGTCATGCTGTCCTTTTTAACAGGTTATAAACTTCGACAAGAGCTGTAGCAGTAGCTCTCTTTGGGGGGCATGTAGATCGAATGGGTTATATGAGGGGGAGACGGGATGGAAAATGTAAACACATCACCAGATACGAATGCTCAGCTTCAAGCTTCACCCGAACTACATTCTTTTTCGAACTTGCTCAAGTTCTTTCTGTTTAGTGCGATTGGTATTTTTGTCTTCTTTATCCCGATCACGATAGGAGAGAGGTCAACGATTCCTCTGGATCATATCGTGCAATGGCTAACGGCGACATTCCCAACCGTGATTCCGTATTACGCTGGACTGGTGATCCTACTAGGTGCCTTGTATCCATTTATCACGAAAAGCTGGAAGAGTGATTTTACCAATATGGTGTTCTCGCTTTTTAAAGTGTTAGGGCTCCTCGTCACGGTGATGATCTTATTTAATATTGGCCCAGCATGGCTAATGGCACCAAGCATGGGACCGTTTCTCTTTGAAAAGTTGGTTATCTCGGTAGGTCTGCTTGTTCCAATTGGCGCTGTCTTTTTAGCTTTATTAGTTGGCTATGGATTGTTAGAATTTATCGGGGTGCTTATGCAGCCAATCATGCGACCGATTTGGAAAACGCCAGGTCGATCCGCAATTGATGCAGTCGCTTCGTTTGTTGGAAGCTACTCAATCGGACTGTTAATCACAAACCGTGTGTTTAAAGCCGGTAGCTATACGGTAAAAGAAGCAACGATCATCGCAACGGGTTTTTCGACGGTTTCTGTGACATTCATGATTGTTGTCGCCAATACGTTAGGGATCATGGATATATGGAACTTGTACTTCTGGACGACGCTTTTTGTGACGTTTGTCGTTACTGCAATCACTGTTCGAATTTGGCCATTAAGTAAGATTAGTGATGAGTATATTACCGAAGAAGGTAAGCCTGAGGAAGTCATTAAAGGAGATCGCCTCAAGCACGCTTGGCAAGGTGCGATGAAGGCGTCCGCAGGGTCGCCATCCTTGATCAAAAATGTAGGGGGGAACTTGAAAGATGGGTTCCTGATGACGATGAGCATTCTGCCATCGATTATGTCAATTGGATTATTAGGCCTTGTATTGGCAGAATATACGCCATTTTTTGATATCTTAGGGTATCTCTTCTATCCGTTTACAAGCCTTGTCCAACTTCCAGATGCTCTTCTTGCTTCTAAAGCAGCGGCTATTCATGTGGCGGAAATGTTCTTGCCGGCCTTACTCGTCGTTGAGGCAGAACTGGTTACAAAGTTTGTAGTTGCCGTCTTATCCGTTTCATCAATTCTCTTCTTCTCAGCATTAATTCCTTGTATTCTCTCGACCGATATTCCGATTAGTATTCCGAAATTATTGGTGATTTGGGTACAGAGAACAATTCTCTCGATTTTAATCGCTGCACCTATAGCTTATCTCTTTTTGTAAATCATGCATGAAGCCCTAAGGTAGGAGCAGTCGACCTTATGGGCTTCTTCTAGCTAGGTGTGAAATTATGAATTTTCAAACACTCGTCTCCTAAAATATGCTATCCTTAGTTGAACAATGACTTTAATCAGGTAATGTACTAGAGGGGGGCTTTGGGGTGAATGCTATTCTTTCGAAGTTTCAGCGCTTCCCATATGTGTTGTTAGTGTTGGCAACGTTTTTTTGGGGAACGAATTTTGTCTTTAGTCGGATGTTAGTAGAGTATATGCCACCGCTTCAGTTATCCTTCATCAGGTGGACGATCGCAAGCCTTGTGTTTTTGCCGTTTGTGTATAAGGAACTCAGGCAGCATGGGCCGGTGTTACTTAAGAACTGGAAGGTGCTTACGGTGATGGCGTGCACAGGGGTAGCAGGCTTTAACTCATTGATTTACATAGCGATTCAATATACGACGTCGATTAATGCCTCGCTCGTAAACTCACTTGCGCCATTATTGATTGTCATCTTATCCGTTCTCTTCTTAAAAGAGAAGTTCAAGGGAATCCAATTTGTCGGCATCATCGTCTCACTCGTTGGGGTGTTGATTGTCATAACACAAGGCAGTCTTGAGCGCTTGCTCACTTTAACCTTTAACCGAGGCGATTTAATTGTGCTAGTCGGTGTATTTTGCTGGTCTGTTTATTCGGTGGTGATGAAGAAGTACAGTGGTGGTCTTCCGAAGCGTCCGACTTTCTTAGTGACGATGTACATAGGGATGCTCGGATTGTTTCCATTCTTTTTATTTGAACGGACGTATGCTCCGGTACAGATCACGGATTTACCACCTGAGGTGATTGGAGGCGTCCTGTATTTAGCAGTGTTTCCGAGTATTGTATCCTTTGTCTGCTGGAATGAGGGGATTATTCAAGTCGGACCTGGGAAGTCGTCGAATTTTCTCCATTTAATCGTCTTGTTTACAGCTGCAATTGCGGTTCTAATAGGAGTAGAGACGGTAACGATAACACAATTTGTCGGTGGATTGGCGATCTTAACAGGGGTTATCCTGGCGTCAAATCCAGAATTTCTGTATAAATGGATCAGGCGAGAGAGGCCTGTGGAGAAGAGCGTAAGTAGGTAAGGATATCAAGTCAATAGATAAAGGAAGTGTAGAGAACGTGAAGCAAGTGTATGTTGATTACAATGCAAGCACGCCAATCGCACCAGAAGTACGTGAAGCAATGCTACCATTTTTAGAAAATCATTTCGGTAATCCGTCAGCTTTACATGCAGAAGGAGCAAACGCAAAGAAGGCTGTTCAGCATGCAAGAGAGCAGGTGGCGAGTTTTCTAAATTGCACTGATCACGAGATCATTTTCACAAGTGGTGGAAGCGAGTCCAATAACCATGTACTAAAAGGTGTATTTGAAAGCTATAGTCATCGAGGCAATCATATTATTACAACGAAGATTGAACATCCTGCCGTCATGAACCCATGTAAGTACCTTGAGTGGCATGGTGCTAGGGTCACTTATGTCGGCGTCGATCAATATGGCAGAGTCGATCCAAATGAAATCAAAGCGGCTATTACGGATGATACGATTTTAATTTCGGTGATGCATGCGAACAATGAAGTGGGGACGATTCAACCAATCGCAGAGGTTGGAAAGCTAGCAAAAGAACATAACATCTTCTTTCATACGGATGCGTCTCAATCAGTCGGGAAAGTGCCAATTGACGTTAACGAGTTACAGATTGATTTCCTAACGATAGCTGGTCATAAACTGTATGCACCAAAAGGGGTAGGAGCTCTCTTTATCCGTGATGGACTAGAGGTTGAACCATTAATTCACGGGGCAGATCATGAAAATGGACGAAGAGCTGGAACCGAGAATGTGATCTTTGCAGTTGGATTAGGCAAAGCGTGCGAATTAGCCGAAGCGACGATGGGTGAGAACGAGCAGATCCAAGCATTACGAGACTATTTTTGGGAGCAGCTACAAGCGCAATTCAACGAGCGTATTTCTTTAAATGGGCACCTAGATGAGCGCTTGCCGAATACGTTAAATGTCAATTTTATCGGACAAGTCGGTCAAGATGTCTTAGCGAAATTGCCCCAAGTAGCGGCTTCAACTGGTTCTGCTTGTCATGCAGGTGAAGTGACATTATCCCCAGTACTCGCAGCAATGGGAGTCGATCCCGAAGTAGGTAAAGGTGCGATCCGATTTAGTTTAGGGAAATACACGACGAAAGAAGAGATTGATACGGTTCTCTCTCTTTTACACGATATATAATTCAAAACGTCTAAAGATGGAGGACATGTAGATGGATATGCAATTTGGGAGCATCCTATATCAACTCGTAGCCATTCTCATACTTGTGCTGCCAATCGTCTTAATCGTCTGGCTGATTCGTTCTTCTAGTAGAAGGACTAAGCAGCTAGATCGGATCGAGGCGCAACTAATTGAATTGAATAAGAGAAGATGAGAAAGAGACGCTAATCAAATCGATTGGCGTCTTTTTCAAGCGAAATGAATGGGGAAAGGTGCTAAATTTACAAATTTTGATTAAATTTGTAAATCTGATAGAGGATTGCCCCTTTTAAGAGCGAAATATAGGTAGGGAAGAAGGATGCAACTAAACTAGTCTGAGTAATCTACCTATAAATGATGCGGCAATGCGGAACGGACATTGAATAGAGAGGGTGAAAAGAGTGTCAATTATGAAAGCGGGTTCGATACTGGAGATGTTTACTCAAAAAGAAAAGAGAGGCGCACATATCTATTACTCCTTTAATGAGAAACAAAAGTACATGAACCAGGCAAGAGACTTTTTGAGCTATGGTCTCACTCATGGCTATAAAATCATCTTTATTGATGAACAAAGTGTCTATCAAGAAGTAATAAATCAGTTATCGGATCTCTACCCCTCTGAAACGTTAAAGGATATATACTTTTATGAATGCGAAGAATTTTATTTTTCTAATTACAGGTTCGATGCAAGTAGAAACTCTGCAAAACTTTCCACTATAGTAGGACCTTTATTAGAGAATGGTGAACGAGTGATGACATGGGGACAAGTAACCTATGAGAACCATGAAGAGTTACTCGAAGAATTAAGGATGTATGAAATTAATTGTGACTTATTTATTAACACTAAGGGTCTAATCAGTGTCTGTGCCTATAATGGTCTCACAACGGCAGCATATATCCAAATAGAGTTGCTAAAAACGCATGAATATTTTATGACGGATGACGATTTTTCGATTTCTACTATGTACCATGAGAATCATTTAAAGAATCTAACGGAAATAGAGCGTAATCGCTTAATTAATATTGAAGTTGAAAATGAGAATTTAGTCATGAATAATAAGAAGTTAGCTAAGGCTAATAAATTGATCGCTAGAAAGAGATCAGAATATAGAAAGCTCCTTCAAGAAATTCCTGTAGCACTTCTCATTACAAAAGGAGAAACGTTATGTTATGCGAATGTAGAGGCGATGCAGGATTTAGTATTATCAGAGATTGATTTCAAAAAAAATAAAAGGATCTTTGATGTCCTGCATATCCAAGATAAAGAGGTTGAAAAAGAATGGATGAGGGCACTTCATTCAAATATTGATATGACCATTAAAGAAGTGGGTGTGACCTTGCATACCGGTCAAAAGAAAACGTATCGTTTGAAATCGATTTCGACTTGGTATGGGGGGGAGGAAGCAAGTATCCATGCCTTTATTGATTTGACTCAAAGTAAGGAGTATGAAAATCATCTCATCCGTTCTGAAAAATTAAATATTGCTGGGCAAATTGCAGCAGGTATTGCTCACGAAATTAAGAATCCACTCACTTCGATAAAAGGGTTTTATCATCTCATCAAAACCGGGCTCGTGAAAGATCATTTTTATACAATCATTGATGATGAGCTTGATCGAATTGAACAAATAGCAAATGAGTTTCTGATTTTAGCCAAGCCACATTTAGAAGCCAATAGTATCCATGCGATTGATCAGATCATTGAAGAGGTCAAAACGCTTTTAGAAACGCAGGCGATAATGAAAGGGATTGAAATTACGACGACTTATGATGACGGTCCCTTGCTCGTAGACTGTGAGGAAACGAAAATTAAACAATTATTTGTCAACCTCATTAAAAATTCACTTGAAGCCATGAATCATGGACACATTGAAATTAAAGTGAGTAAAAGGGAAGAAGATGTTGAAGTTAAAGTGATTGATGATGGTCATGGGATCTCAGCGGACAACCTCAGAAAAATCAATGAACCATTTTTCACAACAAAAAAAACCGGTACAGGTCTCGGCTTACTAATTTGTGATAAAATCATCAACTCCCATGGGGGCTCTAAATACATTGAAAGTGAAGAAGGAGTTGGAACCACTTTTACGGTAAGATTTCCTTCAGTACAAGATATGCTTTCACCTGAATATCATTGAGCTCGTTTATAACCAAAAACACTCAAACCATTTTTGAGTGTTTTCGTGTTTAGCTTTGGTTCTTTTGCATTTTTAAAAAGATGTTTGTAATGAATTTGGAGAATAGAAAAACGGCACAATAACCGAGTAGAAGATGGAAGTATGTAACGCCCTTGTTTAATTCAAAAAAATGATGTGCGGTGATAATTGGCTTAAATAGGAACGCTAATACTAAGGAAAGAATAAATGAGTAAAGGTAAAAGTTCTTATGATGATTCAATGTCCATTGATATACTAACATAAATGCTACGGGGACCAAGGTAGCATCTAATGAAATGTTTCCTGATAGAAATGGTACAAGCTCATATGGATATCCCCACAACCCAAATCGATCGCCCGCACTGTCTTGATAACCGAACCAAACGTGGATGTTAAATCCGTAAAAGCCTAATAAGAACATTTTTCTTCTATCAATGAAAAAGTAAAGAATGATTAGTGGGGCAATAAACCATAGTAACAGCAGAACCCAAAATTCAAACGTGTCAAAGCCAGTATATAAGTTCCAGTACTCTATATTTAAGTGAGTTACCTGTTCTTTTAAAGACTGTATTTTCTCGTATAGCTCAAATTGATCTTGGTCCATAACTTTCTCCATGCGATACACCCCTCATGCAGTTGCTTTACTTATAGATTTACAATTAAAGATCAAATTATGTAGGATCGTTCATAAGATTGTGGGTGGAGGAGATGTCATGTCATCTAAACTGAATGACAAGCTACTTATCATAAGTGTAGTGTTCTGTGCTCTATCATTATTCTGATTCCAAGCCGGTTCAATACCGATGGGATGGGGAGATATATATGGATACCCGGTTACTACGGTCACCATTTATCAGCACCAACCAAGCAGCCAATGGTTTAGTACGATTTTTTCGCTGGAAATGATGGCTTATCGATCAATCCGCTTAGCTTTGTGATAAAGGCATGGTTTATTTTCTTTCTCATCAGGTTCCTCGTTAGGAAATACCTAAGTAGAAGTCAGGGGTAAAAGATAAAGGTTAGATCGTTTAAATTTTATTGATGTGAGCTCTGTTTTTTATCTAAGAAGCGTATCCATCCAATAAATCCGCGAACAAGCCAAAAGGTAAACGAAAAAACAGAAAACGAATAATAGCCATTCCACCCTTTTCTGAATCTGACTAAGTTTGTATGCTTCTCGAGCCAATTTTCAATGAGTGCCATTGGTCCACTAAATAGGAATACACTTAATATCATTTTTAAAGGTTTCATTTTATAAGTAAATTGGTTGTATATCACACACGACAAAGGGAACAAGACATACAAAAATATAATGTTAGAATCAAATGCTTTAGGAAAGTAGCGATGGGGATATTGCACATATTTTTTATTAACAACAGGCCCATCCAATAAGGTAGACACTAATGTTTTACATAAATAGATCATAAACCAATCTTTTAATGCACCTTTTTTCCTGAAAAGCAAAAACAAACCACTCAGCCCTAGTGCTGTAATGATATTTAAAATCGTTTTATCCTTCATATTATCACCACCTTACTTAGTAGGGTGGCTTATTTTGAACATGTTATGATTGGAAAATAATATGGAATTACAGGAGAAAGGGCAGTCTTTATGCTGATAAAAGAAAGGGTAGCTTTTGACATAAGGTTCTTTTCCTATGTAAATAAAGGGGAAAATCTTAGTATCTGATGCTCTATCTTAAAAACCATGTTGTTTACAACACGTATAAAAGCTTATGTATGTTAATAAGTAAGTTTTGGATAAAGTTTTTATTCTTGCACAAACTACATATGTGCAAAATCCTCATAAAAGAGGAGTCTCATATATACCGTTCAATTATATGGAGTGTTATTATGGGAGAATTGCCACAGTGAGCCATTGCATTACGGCAAGATAATTTTAATGGGGTGTACATTTATGACCATAGAACAAAAAGAAACATTAAAAGAAGCTTTAGAAAACGCAGATAAGGCTGTATACTCTACCCAAATGGGAAGCAACAAAGATAATCTTGGGTTTTCACAACAAGCAATCGATCGAGTAGAACAATTACTGAAAGTCGAAAATGATCATTCTCCTGAACACCAACGGGCTAAAGATATGCTGCGCCTCTTAAAAGAAACACAAGCGGCTATGAATTCAAATAGAAATTAAGAAGAGCTCCTAAGGGGGGCTCTTTCTTTTTATATAAACAAAACCATACATTCTTGTCCTACAACCATTATGTAATGAATAGAATGGATAAAAAGATAATGTGGAGGAGAATGTATGAATTCTATTTTAACGTATGTATTCTTAGGTGTATCATTAGCAGCCCCAATAGGGCCAGTTAATGCTGCACAGTTGAATAAGGGGTTGCGTCTCGGATTCGGACATGCTTGGATTTTCGGACTAGGGGCCCTCATTGCTGATATTTGCTATATGTTATTAGTATATATGGGCATGATTCACTTTATAGATCAACCATTTATGAAGGCATTTCTCTGGCTTTTCGGTTTTTTTGTTTTAACATATACCGGCATGGAAAGTATATTAAAGACCACTAAAACCTCCTTTGTAGATGGGGAAAGAGGAAAGTCAACAATGCTCGGGTCATTCAACTCTGGATTCTTGCTTTCTATATCCAATCCATTAACCATTCTTTTTTGGCTGGGTATTTATGGGTCGGTATTAGCGAAAGCAGCCTCCTCCTTTACCAGCTTACAATTGGGCATCTACAGCCTAGCCATTATTTGTGGAATACTTTTATGGGATGTATTCATGGCTACCATCTCTAGTGTAGCCAGAAATATATTAAATACGAAATTTCTACTAATACTCTCCTTGATATCTTCTCTTTCTATGATTGGATTTGGCATTTATTTTGGAATACAGGCATTTACACTTCTATTTCTTTAAATAGTGACCGCTGTGCATATAAAATCCTGAAATATATGGCCCTAAAAGCATGTGAGCAACGGCTACAAAAATATGATAAGCAGAACTCTTTGTAAAATGTACCCTGTAGAGTAGATACTTGAAAAAGACTACTCAACAGGGTCTTTTTATGTACGATTAAAATCAATACAGTAGTAAATATTAGAACGGGTTTCTTAGGCTTGGCTTCATGCTGAAGTCTTTATTATAAAGAAAGCTACAATTTCAACCTTTTTTATCCTTACAATTTAAATATACAAACAGACTTGCATAAAATCCCCGAATAACTTCAACTATAGTACCTATAATAAAGATGTGTGTGAAAGAAAGAGGCTAATAAAGTAGGAAAGGATGTGGTGAAAATGGGTAAAAGCGAGGAAAATCCTTCAACAGATGACGCGGTGATGCAGATGCTGCTTGATCTTTCAGATCAAGACGGTATTGAAATAGGTGTCACATTAAATATGAATGGTACAGTGGTAGCAGGAATGCTTATAAGTCCGCTAACGTATTATGAAGGATTAATTGCGTCTGCAGATAGTGTTACAAATAGTACTCTGGCACAAGTACTACATAAAAAATTTTCAGATCTAAAAGAAGCTTTTCTGAGTGAAAAACAAGAACAAGAAAAAAGCGATAAAGAAATGATTGCAACATTTATTCATCTAAAAGATGCATTCTATCTATCCTCAGAGTCTCATTCTTTCCCTAAAGGTCAAGCATGGTGGCGTGGGAGGATTGACTCGATTGATGGATTTTCAATCTCATTATAGATGTAATGGACTTCAAAAACGGAGAAACGCTTTGGAGACGAAAGGTGAAAATCATCTGGTAAAAGTGAAAGCTTTGGTCAAAGTGTAAAACCAAGAAAGTAAGCTATGGTAGTAAAGCAAAAAGGAGAATAATATGGCAAAGGCTAATTGCAGTTCGCAAAAAGGAAAACAACCAACAGCAGGTGATATGGCCTGGTGGCAATTATCCATAATAGGAATTGGATGTACGATTGGAATCGGTTTTTTCCTGGGAGCTGCTTTAGGCATAAAGCATGCAGGAGCTTCCGTTATCTATTCTTTTCTTATAGGTGCTGTGGGAACTTACATCGTTTACAGCAGGTTAGCTAAAATGACTATAAGAGACCCACAGGAAGGTTCATTTTGTTATTACGCCAATAAAGCTTTTGGTAAATGGGCCGGGTTCAGTTGCGGTTGGACTTATTGGTGGGCAAACGTACTTATTATGGGCAGCCAGCTAACTGCTCTAGGCCTGCTTAGTCAATTTTGGTTCCCTGAAGTTCCGCTTTGGATTTTTTCAGCAGGGTATGCCATTTTATCCTTTATAATTGTTATGTTTGGTACTAAGGGTTTCGATAAGATGGAAGATTTGTTTGCGACCATTAAGGCTGCGGCAATTCTTATGTTTATTATTATTGCATTGGGCATTTATTTTGGCTGGATTAATAGCAATGGTGGTTCGCCCAACTTTCCTAATTCGATGAAAGAATGGCTTCCTAATGGGCTAAAGGGAGTTTGGGCTTCACTTATTTATGCTTATTACGCATATGGGGGCATTGAAGTTATCGGGCTTATGGCTATGCAGTTGAAAAAGAAAGAAGATACATTGAAGTCGGGAAAAATCATGATGTTATTTTTAGTTATCATCTATGTTGGATCTTTGGCACTTGCAGTGAGTCTAGCTTCCTATGCCAATTTCAACGAAAAAGAAAGCCCTTTTGTGACAGCACTGGCCAATTATAACCTTGAATTTTTCCCTCATGTCTTTAACGGTGCAATTATCATCGCAGGGTTTTCAACTATGACCGCAGCGCTATTTGGGGTCACCACGCTTTTGGTCATTTTAGCCAAAGACGGGGATGCTCCTAAGCTCTTTCAGAAGAAACTACAATTCAAAGAAATGCCGCTCCCATCGCTGCTACTTGGAATGGTAGGGTTGTCAGGGTCAATTATCGTTGCCTTCTTATTACCAGGCAAAGTGTTCGAATATATTACAACAGCTGCAGGATTACTATTATTATATAACTGGATGTTTATCATCTTTTCCTCTTTCCGATTACAGAAAGAAGGAAAAATTATATCATCCATCGGACTCGCCCTGCTTTTAATAGCTATAAGCGGAACACTAGTCGAAAAAACAGTCCGCAACGGCTTCTATATTAGTCTCCTCTTCGTAGGTCTAATCAGCATCATTACACTTATTATGAAGAAAAAGTGGGACAAAGCAGGGAAAAAGAAACTTAAGTATAGTTAATGGGGGATAGGAATTAGAAAAGCGATTCGACTGTTGGGGAATTATTAAAGGTCTTTATATGTGATTTGAAGTAATCTAGAACCATTAATCGATTGGGTCATAGCTGTAGGGGAATATGAAGAAACGATTGAATTTTAAGTGTCTGGTCATTTGTTGAGCGGCCTTTCTCTCCTCCGATGTGATAAATATTAAAGCAAAAGCTTGTATGTGCGAGATCTGCTCACATATGAGCGATATCCTCTATTTATGAGCGGGATCAGCCCATTTATGCGCGAGATACGCAGGATATGAGCGATACTTTAAACATATGAGCGAGCCCGCCTCAACCACCCTTTATATGAGCGAAATTCCCCCTCAACGATTTATTAAGGAAAAAACATCAAAAAAAGTTGATATAATATCTTGCTTTTTCCTTAGATTGGTATTATGATCAATATATCAAAAAAAATTGATGGAGATGGAGTGAAAGAATGGAACGATCAATCCCATTAGTGATGACGGATGAACAAACGGATTTTTCCTATTATGAGAAGCGCTTCAAGGCATTGGCTGACCAAAAGCGATTGCATTTGCTTTCGATTCTTTGCAAGCAGGGAGCAAGTTGTGTATGTGATCTAACAGAACTTTTAGACCTACCACAATCGAAGTTATCTTATCATTTAAAAATCCTACTTGATGCGGATCTAATTGAAAAAACGAAAAAGGGTACATGGAATTATTATCATATCAATACAGATACGGTTGATCATTTATTATCAGAACAACTATGTTGTCTGTTTCGTCCAGCTACTTCATCGTAAGTTGGACTTATTCTTTACATATTATATCAAAAAAAATTGATATATTAAGAGGTGGTTGAAATGATTGAAGTGGTAAAAAGCTTTGTTGTTATTGCTCTTCAATTAACGGTTTTATTTGTTGGGGTGTCTTTTCTTCTAAATTTGTTTCAAAGTTACATTCCCTATGAAGCAATTGAGAAGAAATTAAAAATGTCTCATCCGTTGTTAGGAGGGGGGATCGCTTTGTTTTTTGCCTTTATCACACCATTTTGTTCCTGTTCCACTATTCCTGTTGTGGTCAATTTGCTAAAAAATGGCGTCCGCTTCGGAATTGTAATGATCTTCTTATTTGCCTCTCCAGTATTAGACCCAACGATCTTGACGATTATGACGGTGATTATGGGATGGCAAGTCACATTGATCTATATCGTTATTACAGCAAGCTTATCTCTAATAATCGGCTTGTCTTTAGAGGTCTTTGGGTTTGAAAAGTCAGTCAAACAAGTAGTGATGAGAGGCTATGAACAAGGCAGTAAAACGTTTTCCTTAAAGCATGCGTGGAAGGAAACCGTTGCTTTAATGAAGTCGGTCTATCCTTATTTAATCATTGGCGCATTGATTGGGGCCATTATTCATGGTGTCGTTCCAGCAGAGTTTATTAGTGCTCACTTTGGTGGAGATGCTTGGTGGTTGATTCCGATTGCTGCGGTTATTGGCATTCCATTATACATTCGGTTATCGAGCATGATTCCGATTTCGCAAATTCTTATTATGAATGGGATGGCGCTTGGGCCCGTTATGGCAATGATGATTAGTTCAGCAGGGGCAAGTCTTCCTGAACTGGTTTTATTGAAAACGATTTTTAACAAATCACTTATTGCTGTGTTTGTCTTATCGGTTATTACGATGTCAACGATTTCAGGATTTGTCTTTTACTTATTATAAAAAGGAGCGGTAAAATGAGAAAATTAATTGGGTACTTACAGTCAAAAGGGCTCTGGATGGTTAAGTGCTGCCAACATACCAAAGCTCAAATTGAAGAACTTATTCGTCATGATCAAGTCGAAAAGGATCATGAAATAATGAAAACAAAAATGTATCAACATCATTATTAAAAGGAGGAATGAGAATGTTAAAGAAATTAACTCAACTATTACAGCCTAAACCGAAAAAAGAAAAAGGTTCATGTTGTAATGTGGTTATTGAAGAAGTGAAGGGACAAAGTGAATGCTGCGAGAAGAGTAGGGAGAAGTAGAGAGAGATCTTAACTGAATAGTCGTTTCACCTTAAAAGCAGTCTAACTCACATAAAAAGTTGACTGCTTTTTTGTAATTGCGCTTTTCTCGATCTTTAATTATTTTCTAATCACCAATAGCACTTGCGTAATAATCGCCAAAATCGGCAACTCGAGTAATGGTCCGATGACGAGGGCTAAGGCGACTAATGGTTGGTCTGAAAAAGCGGTCATCGCAATTGCTAAGGCGATCGGTGAGTTTCTAGCGAGCGTTGTCAAACTAAGACTAGCGCGATCAGAAAATGGGAACTTCATCAGCTTTCCAACTTGTTGACTGATGATGAAATTTATAACGAAGAACAAGAGAATCGGTAAAAGCATTTTCCACATCAAGTCTAGGTTAGCAAGTAGCATCTGCCCTTGTGAAGCAAACATTGCGACAATGGCTAGGCTTAAAAACAGGATCGGCAACACGCTAAAAGTAGAAATGAGATTATCATATAAATGTTGCTTGTTTCTGAGCACCCCTTTGGTTAAAAGTGCTAAGACGAGAGGGACAAGTAAGACTAGAACAATACTTTCTATTAAAAAAGTAGGGTTAATAACACCCGTTTTCCCCCCGAAGATCAGTAGGTAGACAGGCAACAGGATCACTTGCAAAAAGAGGTTCAATGGTAAGATGGCGGTTGATAGGGCGACATTTCCTTTTGCGATACCTGTGAAAATTAAATACCAATCTGTACAAGGTGTCACCATTAACATAATAAAGCCTAGGTACAAGGCAGGGTTGTCTGCTAAGAAGACCATCGCAAGGAGCCACGCTAAAACAGGTGTCCAAATAAAGTTGATCAACAAGCTAGTATAGGTGAATTTTATGTTTCGAAACGCTTTTGTAATTTTAGTAAGGGGAATTTGCAGAAACGTGATGTAGAGCATTGCGACTAATAGCGGCATAATTACAAGATCGGCCTGCTGTTCGAACACATTCACTTGACCAAGAGCTATACCTAGAACGACGGCTATAAAAATAATAAAGGAATATGCTTTTTCAATTATACTCATATAAATCACACCTGATGATGAAAGTTTTAATGCCATTACATAGTATCATAATTGGGGCAGTAGTGAGGGCTGCTTGAAATAAAAGGAGTTAAGAAGACATGTGCAGAATTTATAAGAGAGGTGATAAGCAGGAATGAGAGGATGGCAAATTGATGTTCTTAGTATGTTATTGACACTTGCGCTTTTATTACTTATATTCTCTCCTTTGATTTTTTCAAGAAGACAAGTGGAGTCAAAAATAGAGTTTGGCTGGAAGCATGTATTGAAGTCAAAATGGTTTGGCATTCCATTCATCTTTCTTTTGTTACTAACCGATTTTTCCACGCTTACCTTAGGATATATTCTTATAGTGATGGTTTCAGCGCTCATGGTTTCATTTTTGCTTTCATTTATCGTTCATCTTTTTAGAACAAAGCGATTCATAGAATAATTTAGAGGGGAGAGTCATTTGAAAAAGAAACCTGCCTTATTAAAGGACGCATGTACTTGTTCGTAAAGAAGATTGCTTTCTTGTACTTTGTAGAATGTTATGGTGAGGGGTAACGAAGGTAGTTGTCTTACATGAAGCGTAAAGCTTTTAAACAAAAGGAGGAAGTACATATTAAATGAAAGAGTTAATACAAAGGGTTGAAACGATCTTCGTGAAGTCCCGTCTACGCTTTCCACTTTACCTTCTTACGGTAATAACAGGTGTCGGCTTCTTTATAGCACCAGAACTCATCGAACCAACCATTTTTATCGCGTGTTTAGGATTGCTTCTCATTATGGAGAGCATTCATCCAGAGGCGTACCGGGCTTTATTTTTTGAGCCGGTAACGAGTTTTTTTTCGAAAAAAGTACAGCTGCCCCTAATTATTATACTAAGTATTTGTGTAGTGAGCGTAGGGTTGTTTTTTCTAGTGATAGTAATCGCGGTAGGATTGGCACGCTTCTACAACTAAAAACGACAGTGGGTCATGGTGCTGAGACAATAACCTCACCTAAAAGTTGTATATCCTTATAGATGAGCTCTTTAATCTGAGCCTCTTCACATCTTTTATATTCATTCATTAATAGATACATTTCCTTGAGAAATATTATCATTTCTTCATGAGAAATCATCATCAAGATCCCCCTTAATGTGATTTTAGAACTAGTCTCCCTTTAATTATATGGGATTAAAGATTGTACGTAAATAGTAAATGTAGGTAATAAGTATCGTTTTAATAAAAATAGAAAAAGGGCATAAAATGCCCTTTATTCTTTACCTTTTACATGTAGTGGAGGTGGAATTAACCAACCTTTTTCTTTGTTCAATTTAAGTACTTTTGCACCGAATTGAGCTTTAGCTTGGTGGAACTGTCCATACATCATCGCGATATCTTCTCGAATCGATTGGCCCATTGCTTGACTACAAGCTACTAAGCCAGCTCCTACATCTTTAGAAAGGGCAGCACTGATTTCGGGATCAGTAAAGCGCGCTCCAACGGGAATATCTTCTAGGTTAGCCAAAGGACGATCAGGGGAAGCTGCAGGTAAACCAATTCCATTCGCTTTTAAAAGTTCTTCTAATTGATGGTTTTCATTTTGAAGAGCTTGAATTCCTTCTTCTAGAAGCTTTTTTAAATCTCCATCACCAGCATGATGAGTAAATGCTTGATATCCAGCAATCATACCGTTGTTCCCAAGTAAATTAGTCCAAGCAGCAAATACCTCACCATAATGCATCGGTTCATCTTGTGGGTTACCACTTAATATACCCATAAAAACACTCCTCGCTAATTTTTGTATATTCATTGTTGGCCTCTTTTCCATGAATTTCAGCTAACAAGTAATAGTTTTAGCTGAAATGGGATTATTATTCATATATGTCATAATTAAACAGATTTAGAGGATAAGCTCCTACTTCTCTTTAGAAACTCTTCCTGATTTTCTCGCTCAGCAGCATAACGCGGGTGAAATTTGGATGTAGTCAGTTGTTTTATTTCTTCTATTTTAGAAGGATTGGCTGGTGCTGGTTCGATCTCTTTGATCTGATGATTGAATAGCTTGCCGGTCACTCCTTTAAACTCATTTGCGGTACAGAGGGTGAAGTAACAGTCTGCCATTTTTTCAGGAGGAGGGAAGTAGAGATTTTGAATTATCGCTGCAACTCTCCATGCAGGCTTGAATTTTTTTAGGGTCTCCTTAGACATTCTTGCTCCATTAATTTGCAAAGCATTCACGCTGATGTTGTCAGCTTTCAACTGCTCAGCTAATAGAAATGTTAGCATCACAAGAGCCATTTTTGAGTCGCAATAATGCTGATACACGCTATAGGGTTTCTCCCCTTTATAGGGACCTATAACGTTCTCCCACTGAATTGTTCGTTGTGGGTTGAAGAAATGCTTAATGATTGTACTTGAAGCATGAAGAATTCGTGCGTCAGAAGAACGTGAAAGTAGCTCTTTTAGTAAAGTAGTCATGTAAAAAGGTCCAACCGTATTAGTCGCAAAGGTGAGTTCAATTCCGTCCTCTGAAAGGCGATGACCTTCACCATGATTGAAATAGGCTGCATTATGAATGAGAATGTCGAGCTTATCATAACGCTTCTTCAGCTCTTTGCAGCACTCACGAATGGACCTTTGTGAGGACATATCCACCTCGAACAGCTCCACTCGAGTATTCGCTGATTGCTGCTGAATCTCCGTTAAGGCTTGCTGACCAGACTTTTTATTTCTGCATGCCATTAAGACAGTGAGTCCTGCTTTGGCAAATTGTAAAGCAGCAGCTTTTCCGATTCCTGAATTGGCCCCAGTAATCAAAACAATCCGATTGTCCACGTCCATTCCTCATTTCGTCTTTATTGTTTAGCACTTGCAATCAACGCTGTGGCTGTATCCTCGAGCATAGTAATGATTATTTTTTCATCAAACTCAAGCAACCTGTTGGCAATCATAACACCCAGTCCGACCTGGAAGACTCTCATCTTCAGAAAGAGATCCTTTAACAGTTCTTCATTCAGCCCATCGAGATCCGCGTCCTCTTTCATCATCTCAATCAAATCCAAGCCTATTTCTTGATCAAATTCATCCATATAACTAGTTGGCTTCAACACGAAGTCCTTGTAGATCTCGCTATATTCATTCGCAAAGCGTAAGCTCGCTAATCCGATATCATAAAAGGAATGTCCTGTGTTTTCTGCTTGTACCATTTCTTTGCTAATGGCTGCAATCCTTTTGACAACTGCTCTCTTTAAATCCTCCACATGCTTGAAATTGACATAAAGAGGCGCGATCGAACTACCAATCTTATCGGCTACTTTACGAATTGAAATGCTTTCAAGTCCTTCTACTTTGGCGATTTCAAACGCAGCCTCGATGATTTGTGCCTTAGAAAACTTAGGCTTAGGTGGCATAACATTCCCTCCTATATTATATAATACATGTTATATAACATATATTATATAAAAAATGAAAAGATGGTGCAAGGCTATTAAAGCAATCAGAGTATGTTAAAATGGGAATGAGATGGAATTTTTAAATTAGGTAATTCATAAAGCTGAAGGGAGTCATACATGCGTAAATATAAAGTGATCTTATTTGATTTAGACGGGACTCTCTCTGATCCGAAGGTTGGCATTACGAGGTCTGTTCAATATGCTCTTCAGGAGTTGGGGAAGGCTGCGCCTAATGTCGATCAGTTGGAGTGCTTTATCGGACCACCTTTGCAGCTTTCATTTACTGAATATTGTCATTTTGATGAGGCTACTACCATAAGGGCGATTGAGTATTATCGGGAAAGGTTTAAGGACGTAGGGATGTTTGAAAACGAGTTGTATCCACATATTCCGGAGCTACTAAAGTCGTTAAAGGAACAAAACTTCTCGTTGGTCGTAGCAACCTCAAAGCCTACAGTTTTTGCTGAGAGAATTCTTGCCTATTTTAAAATAGACCATTATTTTGATCATATTATCGGAAGTCACTTAGATGGAACCCGATCCTCCAAAGCTGAGATTATTCAACATATAGTCGACTTATATAGGGAATATGAGTTAGCTGATTTTGTCATAGTAGGAGATCGAAAGCATGACGTGATTGGAGCGAATGAAACGGGCATTTCATCAATCGGAGTAACGTATGGTTACGGCTCGTATGAAGAATTAAGTGATTCAAGACCCACCTATATTGTGGATGGTGTAGGGAAGCTAGAAGAGATTTTACTTGGCAGGTTTATTAAGTTAGTTAGTGAATAAATGGTCAGCTTATCTTGTTTTATCCTATTTCACGGGATGTATATACAAAAAGGCTTAGGTATCACCTAAACCTTTTCCATTGCAGAGTGAACAAAGCTACTAATTAGTGAGCTCTTAAAATTGATCAGGAAATTGCTTAATAATGCCTTGAGTAAGTGCATCAGCCATCACGATTATATGGTCCTCACCTTTATCAAATGCAATAATATCCGCATCCCAATCCTTATGAATTCTTGCTACAACACCTTCTGTAACGAGTTGTAAATGCATATGTAGCAATTCCTTTAATGTCTCATTGGTCCAATTTGGATTGGCGCTGCTGAGGAACTGAGCGATATTATCCGCATTTTTATACCATTCTGTATTAAATTTTTTAAGATCCTCTTGGTTACCGCTTTTTGCTGCTTCAACTATATTTCCAGCTATGAGGATGTGCTCTCTTAATAACTCAGTCAGCTTGTTACCGGCATCCTCTCCATAGTATGGCTCGATGGCATTCCCTAAATCTTCTTGATTTTGCAATAACCTTGCTAACACCTTATCCGTATCTTCCAATTCTGCTAGGGCACTTACGTAATAATTTCGAGTCCATACCGTATGGTCAATCCAGAGTTTTCTTAAGTCTTCCTTTAATTTTACTGCAGGTTGGCTACTACACTGATTTTGTTCACTAGCCCTCTCTTGTGCTCCAGCTTCTGTAGTGGAAAAGATCAAAGCAAAGCACATAAACAATAGCGTTACATTGATTAGTCTTTTTTTCAAAAGGAACCCTCCTTAAATTATGAATAGCATTGGATGTTTCATTAGTATGAGATTTATTAACTGATTTTACTCAGGAAAGATACGAGGAGTATAAGACTACAGCTACCGAAGTCGAGAGCTGATTGTTCGGGGAAAGTAAAGAAGTAATTATATAAAGAAAAGTAAGGAGAACCGAATGTCACATATGGAGATGGTTTTAGTTGTCAGTGTATCAATCATTAGAGATGATGAAGTGTTAATGATAAAAGAAAATAAATCGACTGCTAGGGATAAATGGAACTTTCCAAGTGGACGCATCGAGTACGGTGAAGACATTCTACATGCAGCTTGTAGGGAAGTTAAAGAGGAAACTGGTTATGAAGTAGGACTGCAAGCCACAACGGGTGTCTATCAATTTATCAGCCATACCAACAATCAAATCCTGCTCTTTCATTTTACTGCTGAAATAATAGGTGGTCATCTAAATCTCCAGGAGGAAGAGATTTCAGATAGTGCTTGGGTTAAGGTATGCGATCTTGAGAAATGTAGCCATGAAGGATTACGAGAGCCAAAAGTGATCATGCAGATAATCGACAACTTAATAAAAGAAAAGTTATACTCAATAAATCTATTTAACAAGCAGATCCTTTAGAAGATATGAAGAATGTGGAGGATAGAAAATGAATAAAGCCCCATTAATAACAGGGAAAAGGGTGGTTTTGAGACAACCGGTAGAAAGTGATGTCAGCGATTATTTAAATGTTGAGGAAAATAAAGAATTGGTGAGAATGTATGGTGGCAATACCAAAAGCATTACACCTAAGACACTTGATAAAGCTAAAAGATTCATCAAGGCGATTGAAGCCAATGAGCTAGAATGGTGCGTGGAATACGAAGGTCGTTTAGTAGGGCAAGCAAGACTCACATTAAATGAACTGGATAATCGTGCACGCTACGCTGTGGGGTTATTTGATCCCTCCGTTTGGGGAATGGGTTTAGGAAGCGAGATTACTCACTTGATTCTGCGCTACGCATTTAAGGATTTAAGCTTGCATCGAGTTGATTTGCGAGTCCTCGAATACAATAAACGTGCGATTAAATGCTATGAAAAGTGTGGTTTTATTAAAGAAGGAATAGAACGAGAAGCCGCACTAATTGAGGGGAACTATGAAACAGATGTAATGATGAGTATCTTGAATAGAGAATATCAGTCAACCTAAGTACTTACACATGTTAATAGGATCACATAACGAAGGGAGGCTCCTTATCATGAATGCTAACGATATCTCCATTAGAAAGATGAATCACACGGACTATGAAGTAATGTCGAAATGGTTGAGTACAACAGAGGTGCTAGAATTTTATGGGGATGTGCATTCACCGTTTTCGCTTGAACAAGTGAAGGAGAAATACGAGCCGCGAGTGAATGGCGATGTGCCAGTCGTTCCTTTTATTGTTGATTTAAACAGGGAGCCGATCGCCTTTATGCAATACTATAAATTGAACACAAAACAGTTTAAAGATAATACATATCACCCAAGCGATCATGTATATGGGATTGACCAATTCATTGGGGAACCTCACCTTTTTAATAAAGGAATAGGAACAATCATGGTTCGTAAGTTTATCGATTACATAGGTGAGCATACGAATGCTGATATCATCATTTTAGACCCTAACATATCAAACGTTCGGGCGATAAAATGCTATGAAAAATGTGGTTTCCGGAAAGTAAAAAAAATGAACGATGGTTGTCATTGGTTAATGGAAATAAAGATTTCTGCTTGAGAGTAAGAATAGAGAGTGTGGTAAATGGTTGGTGGGGATTACCGTTTAAATTCTAGAAAGGAATGAAGTTAATGAAACAAATAATCGCGCTTGGAGGGGGAGGGTTCTCTATGGAACCAGAGAATCCGCTGTTAGATACTTATATCCTGGATCAGTCCGGGATAATAAATCCGAAAATTTGTTTTCTTCCGACTGCTAGTGGAGATTCTGATCAGTACATCTCTCGTTTTTATAGCTTTTTTAACAAACTTGATTGCCAACCTTCCCATTTATCCTTATTTAGACCACCTACAAGAGATTTAGAAAGCTTCATTTTAGAAAAAGATATTTTTTATGTGGGCGGAGGTAACACTAAAAATTTATTGATTCTTTGGAAGGAGTGGGGGTTAGATCCGATTTTGAGAAGAGCATGGGAAGAGGGAGTTATTTTAGCTGGCCTTAGTGCAGGCTCAATTTGTTGGTTTGAAGAAGGTGTGACGGACTCCTATGGCGATAAACTTGAACCGATAAAGTGCTTAGGTCTACTAAAGGGTAGTAATTGTCCTCATTATGACGGCGAAAAAGAGAGAAGACCTGCCTATCATGAACTAGTGAAATCTAGAAAAATACAAAGTGGAATTGCTACAGATGATGGAGTGGCCATTCACTATATTGACCAAGAAATTAAGAAGATCGTTAGTTCAAGACCACAGGCTAAGGCTTATCGCGTGAGTCAGACAAATAAAAGAACAGAGATCGAACTTGAAACAGAATTTTTAGGCTCTGATTAATCACTGAATGAGGAGAACGAAGATAATACGATGGAAATGAGGGATTTAGTATGGGGATTAATTTTCATAGCAAAGAAAATCAACTTTCGTATACGACTCGAAAGGCTGATCGTTCATGGGTGGAAACCGTGCAAAAGCTCCTGCCTATCAAAACGATATCTCATGCAGCTGATGTCGGTTGTGGAGGCGGGATTTATTCAAAGGCCCTATCTGACATGGGAGTCGAAAGGGTCATCGGTGTTGATTTTTCAGAAAGTAACCTTGAAGGTGCAAGAGAAAATGGTAAGGATTATACTAACGTGTCCTTTACGTATGGTCAGGCGTATGAGACTGGGTTAGAAAGTGGCTGTTATCAGATTGTGCTTGAAAGAGCTTTGATTCATCATCTTGAAGACTTAAAGGCTTGTTTTAAAGAAGGGTATCGGGTGTTAGAGAACGATGGAGTGTATCTGATTCAAGATCGAACTCCAGAGGATTGTTTGCTAGCAGGTTCAGAAACTCATATTAGAGGGTATTTCTTTGAATGCTTTCCTAAGTTAGTAGAAAGAGAGACAAAACGCAGATATACTAGCGCTTCAGTCATCGAAGCTCTTAAAGATGTAGGGTTTAAAGAGATCGAAGAGGTCACGTTATGGGAAACAAGAAACGTTTATGAGAAGAAGGAGCAGTTACTTAAAGACATAAGCGAAAGAACGGGTAGAAGCATTTTACATGAGTTAGATGATAAGGAATTAGCCTCGCTTGTTGACTATATAGACGATGCCCTAACCATAGACATGAATATCGTTGAAAAAGATCGGTGGACGATTTGGAAGGCTGTTAAGTAGATGGAAATTAGATTAGCAGGGAAAGAGGACTTAGAGGGAGTGGTACTTCTATTAAATGAGGTTACCTTGGATTTACAAAAAAGAGGGATTCTTCAATGGGAGTACCCGTGGGACGAAAAAGCCCTTTTCAAACAGCAGCAGTCTGAGAGCTTATATGTGGTGGTAGGAGATGAAGAAATAATTGGGACTTTTTGTTTGAGTGAAATAGATTCAATCAATGATTTAGTTGTGGATAAAGGGAGTAAATATTTAGCACAACTTGCGATTATTCCTGCCTTTCAAGGGAGGAATGTAGGCTCCTCGATAACCAAGTTTGCGTTTGATGTGGCAGAAAAAGTAAATAAATCGCTGTATTTAGACTGTTGGGCTGGCAACGGTAAATTAAGAGCGTTTTATACAAAAAATGGATTAACTTGCCTTGGTAACTTTAAAGAGGCCGATTATTTCATTAGCGTGTTTAGGTATAACTAAATAAGTGGGGCCAAAGCTTTTTGAGGGGCATCTGGAGCATTATCAACTAGTTTTCTTATATAATGACCAGTTGATCCAACTCAGAATTAAAAAGCTCCCCGTAGAAGGGGGGGTTGGGAGTCTAGGTATCCTTGTACTTCTATTTTTTATTCCGATTCTTACATATGTCACTTATTACTTTATGGAATTTAGAAGAGGGAGAAGTATGCCTACACGTAGGTAAGGGTGGATGAGAAGGTAGGAACAAGCTTTCTAAAGCATGCTTGCAGGAGGTCACATAATTGATCAAGAATGAATGAATTAGGGAAGTGGAAATTAAGGGGAGGATAGCATGCTTAAAACAATTAACATGCAAGAGCGGATGGATCATTATCAGGTAGCTGGTTTAAGTGTAGCGCATATTCATAATAGACATATCAATCTAGAAAGCTACGGACTGTTGGAAGCTGGGAGCACTATATGTGTAGACGACAACACGTTGTTTAATACCTGTTCAATTAGCAAATTTTTAACGGGGATGCTTGTGGTGATTTTAGCTGAGAAAGGATTAGTTGATGTAGATGAGGATGTGAATGAAAGGCTAACCTCATGGAAAGTACCAACAAATAATTGGACGGAAGTGAAGCCCGTTTCTTTACGGAATTTGCTCAGTCATCAATCTGGAATAATCGACCCTGAAGGTAGCTTCTCCCCTTTAAATGTAGCTGGGGACATCCCTTCAATGGTTCAATTATTAGAGGGGAAGACTCCTTATTGTAACGAACCAATTGAAGTGAAGTATGAACCAGAGAGCGAATTTCACTATTCTGATGCAGGTTTTTGCATCATTGAACAGCTACTAGAAGATGTAACTGGTAAGTCATTTGCAGAACTCATGCAAGAATACGTATTTAAACCACTAGAGATGAGAAATAGTACATATGAAATGAATGGATCAGAGATAAATAGCGAAATGGTTTCAACTGGGCACAACAAAAAAGGAGAGGTCGTAGAAGGTAGCTATCCGGTTTATCCTTATCCCGCCGCATCAGGACTATGGTCAACCTCATCAGATTTAGCCAAGGTAGTTGTGGAACTGATGAATGCCCTCCATGGAGAAAGTAAGCTAGGTCTTTCGGCAAGGGCAGCAAAAGAGATGATTTCCGCCCAAGCTGGCAAGGAGTGGTGTGGATTAGGTGTATTTCTGAATGGTTCGGAAAATGAAGTGGAAATGTCATCACTCGGTTGGGGAATAGGCTTTCAATGTATGCTTGTAGCAAGACCTTATACAGGACATGGTTTAGTCGTGATGACAAATACAGATCTAGGTGTTCATCAATTAAAAGGAATTATTGGTGAGGTATATCAAGCGTATAGTTCTTAAAGATAGAGGTCATATCATACGAGTTTAGGGGGAATGCAAATGATTTTTGAGATGACGAATCAGTTTCGTGTTAAAAATATAAACGAGGGACAAATTTGGTACGAGATTCTATTAAATAAAAAGCCTGATTTTATTCCTCATCAGGGTTTTGCAGAGTGGGAGATCCTCCCTGGTTGCTGGTTACAACTAGCAGAAGGCATGACAAATGAAGGGAATGGTCCTCTGCGTTTAGGCGTTACTGATATCGAAGCTGAACGGGATCGGATTAGAAAGAGACTTAATATTGATCATTTTGAGATCCACTCAAGACCAGAAGTACCAGTCAAATGGGCCACATTTGCAGACCCATGGGGGAATCGTCTTGGCTTCTTTGAATATAGGAAGAAAGAAGAGGAACAAGCTCGTATGAAAACGATACTTGGAATATAAGTAAAAAATGAGAGGATGTTAAACATGCCGTACATTAACATTAAAATTACTAAAGAAGAAACCCCCGTAACGACTGAACAAAAGCAACAACTTATTGAAGGTGCAACGACCTTACTTCAGGAGGTGTTAGGGAAAAACCCTAAAACAACGGTTGTCGTGATTGATGAGATTGACATGGAGAATTACGGTCTTGGTGGGGAGAGTATTAAGGAAAGAAGAAAACGAGGGGAATAGTTAACAAAGGTGAAAGGGTTAAGCCGTCACAATGACGGCTTTTTTCTGTATGAGCAGTTGGAAAACAAACGATAAGCATTAATAATGTGGAATGGGAGATTTGGTTTTAGGAGTAAGTACTGTAGTTTTCTCCATTTCTCCTTGGTAACAAAGTGAAGGTTGGGTAAATACCATTTTCCTTACATTCATTAAAAGGGTTAGAAGGGAGGCGTGTTACATGACGCAAGAGATGCATGTAAAGGTTAGGGATGTGAATCTATTTGCTAAGTTGGTGGGAGAGCATCAGGGTAAACCGACTGTGATTATGGATGCTGGATACGGCGATGATTCATCCGTGTGGAAGTCAATGATCATGGATGTAGCTGAGTTTGTCAATGTACTCGTTTATGATCGAGCTGGTCTTGGAAAAAGCGACAAAAGTTCGAATGAGCGGACGAGTCTAGAGATGGTAAAAGAATTAAACGAACTTCTTTATCATATGAATCTTGCTCCACCATACCTATTAGTAGGGCATTCATTTGGTGGAGTTAATATGAGATTGTATGCAACAAACTATCCTGACGAGGTGTGTGGTCTCGTCTTAGTGGACGCTACACCAGAAGACTACAGAGAACGCTTTCTCCCAACGATGTCACAAGAGTTTCAACAAGCCTACGCCAAACAATTTACACTCGAATGTAATTATGATGAATTTATCAAAAGCTTAAAACAGATTAAAGAATCCAGACAGAGGTTACAGATCCCTTTAATCGTTCTTTCAGCGGGTAATAAAGCACATTACACAAAAGCAAATCAAGTGCTGTGGAATGACATGCAACAAGAGATGGCAACTCACTCATCAAAAGGCGAATTTATTCTTGCAGAAAAGAGCGCTCATTACATACAAAACGATGAACCTGAAGTGGTTGTGCATACGATTAAGAGGCTGATAGAGGAAATGAATTAGATGGAGCAACCAGCTTAAACAAGCAATAAGGGGATCATAAGACCATTAAAAGGATTTGGTTATCAAAAGAGCATAGAAGTGTTTTTTTGAGAGGTTAAAGCCTTCAAACTGGGAGCCTATGATGTATAATAGAGAACGTAGATTGCAGAAGAAATCAATCATTGAAAGTGAGTGTTCATCATGGGTCGTAAATGGAACAATATTAAGGAAAAAAAAGCAGCTAAAGATAAAAACACGAGTCGGATTTATGCGAAATTCGGTCGCGAGATTTATGTCGTGGCAAAGCAAGGTGAGCCTGATCCTGAATTGAACCAGGCATTAAAATTTGTTCTAGAGCGTGCTAAAACATATAATGTACCAAAGCATATCATCGAGCGTGCGATTGAAAAAGCAAAGGGTGGATCTGAAGAAAATTATGACGAACTTCGCTATGAAGGCTTTGGTCCAAATGGCTCGATGATCATTGTCGATGCCTTAACAAACAACGTCAACCGTACAGCTGCTGAAGTACGCGCGGCTTTTAGTAAAAACGGTGGGAATATGGGAGTCAGCGGATCTGTTGCTTATATGTTTGAAGAGACGGCTGTGATTGGTCTAGAAGGCAAAACAGCAGATGAAGCTCTTGAATTGTTAATGGAGGCAGACGTCGATGTGCGTGACATTCTTGAAGAGGACGATACAGTCATTACCTATGCCGATCCAACTCAATTCCACGCTGTCCTAGAAGCATACAAGCAAGCTGGAGTTTCAGATTTTACGGTGGCAGAAATTACGATGCTCGCTCAAAGTGAAGTCGAGCTTTCCGAGGAAGACCTAGAACAGTTCGATAAGATCATGGATACGCTAGAAGATTTAGAAGATGTTCAACAGGTTCATCATAATGTTGATTTAGGAGAATAATAGTAAGGTAGAACAAGTCTCATCCTTAGGGGTGAGGCTTTTTATTTTAGTTCCAGCCGCTGCTCATGTTTACCTCCTTCCTCTCGGGGAATAAGGCTACATGGTACTTCAACTTAGAGGAGGCGTGTAAATTGGCTAAGACAATTTTGATTACCGGAGCAGCAACAGGACTTGGTAAAGGAACAGCAATCGGTCTCGCAAAAGAAGGGCATAACGTGATTGCTACTGTTGAAATTGATGCTCAGGTAACGTCACTGAGAGAAGCAGCAAAGGCTGAAGGAGTTCATTTAGAAGTGTTTAAAATGGATATAAAGAATCCCGCTGATAGAGCGAGAATGTTACGATATGATTTTGATATATTTGTAGCAAATGCAGCGATCAATGAAGGAGGACCTCTTGGCGAAGTGCCGATGTCTATTTTTCGAGAGATCTTTGAAGTGAACGTCTTTAGTACGTTAGAGACCGCTCAATTAGCAGCACAGAAATTTGTGCGAAAAGGGTTTGGGAAAATCATTTTCATGTCGTCAATGGCAGGCACGATGGCAGGTCCATATAGTGGTTTATACGCAGCATCTAAACATGCCTTAGAAGCGATTGCAAAGTCTCTGCAAAAAGAGATGGAGCATTTCGGGATAAAAGTAGCTACGATTAATCCTGGCCCATTTGAAACAGGATTTAATGACCGCGCTGTCGAGGCGAAGTGGAAATGGTATAACGAAGACATCCATTACTCACCGGCGACAGAAATGAGAGAAAAAGACCGTCGGGTGGAGGATCAATTTGACCCAGCAGATATGATTGCGAAGATGGTTAAAGTGATTCCACAGGACTCACATAAATTCCGTACCGCCTATCCGCCAGAAACAGAAGAACAAATGAAGAAAGAAGAAGCGGAAAATTGGACCAAAGAAATATAGAGTAGTTGAAAGAGCTCCTGAGATCTGTTCAGGAGTTCTTTTGTTTTGTTAATTCCTCCTTATTTTTTCCATCCTTCAATGTTACACTTGAAGGAACAGAACATGACATTGGTGTTTTCGTAAAAGGAGTGAAGGCCCGTATGAAGAAAGATCTCAAACAAAATCTAGTCGGTATCATCCTCTTTTTTACCTTTTGTGTGATCGGAATGCTGTTTTCAGACCGTCTGCCTTTATTGACTTTTATCGGGATTGTAGGCTTAGCCGGCACAGCTTATTTTTTCTTTCGAATTGTAACAGATGCGATTGGCTTTCAGAGAGAATGACCGGGTTAATTAAATAGAATTAGTAAGGATATTGAAGTTCCACTGTTACCATCATATAAAGCCTGGTCATTGGGCATGTATTACTGGACTGTTTAAAAGAAAACTAAAATAGAGAGAAGGTTGATTTGGATGAATGAAGTGCTGCTCATCTCTCTTTTGTTTCTACTATTTTTAACGTATAAGTTTGCTAGTATTGTTAGAGACAAGGAAGTTCCTATAGACAACAGGAAAATGGCTTGGTCGCTGTACAGTGTTGCTGTGATCACGATTATTACAGTGAATGTTTTTCTTTATTAAGTAAGGTAGGAGTGTGTGAGATATGGGCATTGGCTCGATGATTGTTTTTTATATAGTTCCTGTTGTGCTTGTTGCATTAGTTATTCGTTGGATTAGACTAATCAAGGTGAATTCAGAAGAGCAGGTTCAACAGAACAAGGAAATCATTACCCTGCTTGAAGAAATAAGACAGAGGAAAGACACCCTTTGATCCAAATAAAAATTCCTATACAATAGAAGTCATTAGGGAACGTTCGACATAGTAAACATAGGGAGCGCATAGTTAAAGGGGGAGTCTTATTTATGATGGAAAAAGAGATTGATAAGAAAATAGATGCGCCACAATTCAATGGGTTTATACATACATATATCATGAAAATGAAGGGTGAGAAAAAGAGTATCCCTCAGGTTGAGATGAAAGAGGGAGCGATCTCGGCTACAGGTGGTTTTCTAGCCATTATAGTAATTAGCGCTGTTGCTGTCCTATTAGGCTTTCCAATGGTGCTAGGTCCGATGGGGGCAAGTTGTTTGCTAGTATTTGCAGCGCATGAGGGACCTTTTTCGCAGCCAAGACAGATCCTTGGCGGACATCTTATTTCAACGCTTGCAGCATTGTCGATTTGGGATATATTCGGGAGAAATCACCTTACAATCGGGATCACATTAGCCGTGATTTTGCTGTTAATGCTAGGGTTGAAAATGGTTCATCCTCCAGCTGCAGCCAGTGGAATGATCGCAATTAACACACAAGCCGGATGGGGCTTTCTTCTTACGATTATGATTGGTGCACTACTAATCGTGGTGCTATCAGTCCTTTATAATAATCTTTTCAAAGACCGGCAATATCCAAGGCAGTGGTTTTAGCAAGAGATCGTGAGCGTATCACAGCTCACTTGTTTTATTTAGAATAGTAGGGGAAAGGGGGCTGCTCATCTATGAGGACTTTTTTTGATCTGACATGGTATGGCTTCCAGGTCTTACTGGTTATGATTGTGATCTTAATCATAATAGCTGTGACGAGGAAGTTTATCAAACGAAAGCTCCCGCTCGCTCTCACCGTATTGCTGATTATTTTAGGTGGGTTTTATGTAATTGATCAAACAAGGTATACCACATTTGAGGAGCTCTTCTCTACTCAGCTGCATGAAGAAACGACAGTGGAAAGTATAACAATTACCGTGATGGATTTATCACAGTCACCCCCAGAACGAAAAGGTACGCTAACCGTAACGGACGAAACCATCCTCAAACGCCTAGTAGAAGACTTATCTGAGATTAAACTGAGGGAAGGGTCTGATCCTAGTCCTTACAAAGACTTCACGATACGAATAGTGACGACAAATGAAACAGGTGATAGGCAATTTGTAACGGAAAGTCTCTTTTTGAATATTGATCAGCATCATCTTAATCATTATGAAATTGTAAGTGACACCAATCATTTAAAAACGATTGAAGGACTTGTACGGAGCGAAGAGACCGAATGGGAGGACTAGCTAGTCATACATGTGCATGTAACTATTTATTATAATTTCTTTATTTCTGGGGCTTTGTGGAAGCGGAAACGGTAATCGGAGAATATATATGTACAGATTCAAAAATCTAGGGCTAAGAAGGGCGAGTCACAGCAACTGCTATTTTGAGTAGTTGCTCTTTTTTTGTTTTCACTCAAAAAAATAGTGAAAAAGTGAAAGTTCTACTGGAAATGATATGTTAGAATGACATGTAATTGGTAATGTGTGAAATGATATTTTCGGAGGGTCCCTATGGAATTATGGTTATTATTTTTCGTGGTGGTTCTATTATTCTCTGTGAACAGTATCTACAATCGGGTTAAGTCAACGGAGGCTAAGATCGATCGAATCGCTAAAAAGCTTGGTGTATTGAATTCTCCACTTGATGAAGAGCTATATGCGCTGTTAAAGGCAGGCAAGGATGTGGAAGCTGTGAAGTTAGCACGAGATGAGTTAGGACTTAGTTTAGTAGAAGGAAAGAAGTATGTGGATTCGTTAAAGGATGAGGCTGAATGAAAAGGGGAGTATGCTTTGAGGACCCAACGCTATGGAAGGCTGCTTGGGGAGTAGTACTTATTCTCCAACCATGGAAGGAACTGTGGGTTTGAAGATGTGGCATCCATAACAAATGAAAACGATACAAGAACCATCCTCGAAGCGTGATGAAGTCTTCTTCCTTCTTAAGAAACTCAACAGCTGTAGAGTTTCTTTTTACTAAAAAAGATAACCACGAAGATAATATGTAAAAAAATGGGTCATTTACCCTATTACAACATTCTCCTAAATCCTTATAATTAACTAAGTATTACATAATTTACCTGGTGAGGGGATAGCGAATTGAGCAAGAAATTAGTAATGGTAATTGGATCGCTTATGTTACTTTTTGTGGGAGGATGTTCTCTTTATCAGAGCGTAATAGGCAATACCGATCTGATGACAAGTTATCTAGAAGACACAGAGAGCATTACTGATGGGTATTTAATGCTGCTGAATGAGGAAGCGACGATTGAAGATGAGGAAGAGTTGACGAACTTCACAGAAGATCATGTTATCCCTACTCTCAATCAGTTACTTGCAGATTCTAATGAAGTGGAAGAGAATTACTCAGATGAACAGCTGTTAGAGGTTCATGCTCTATTGCCACAATCCTTTGAGTTATTGGTTGAAGCAAATGAAAAGTGGCTAGAAGGAAACGATGAAGCAGAAGACCTTTTTATGCAATCAGAGGAGCTTTATCTTCAATATGAAGAGAACTTAGAAAAGCTTGCATCAAAATGGGGCATTGAAATTGTCTGGGAAGATATAGAGGAATAAATGAAAGCCCCTTTGTTAGGGGCTTTTTTAGTTATACTCACAAAATTTTATAATAAAACAAGGAAATCTGATTTTAAAAGCTAATAGGGATAAGAGAATATTTACATAACAGGGGTGTGTGTATGCATACATTTTTTGAATATAACTGGCAGGTCAGAGACGAGTGGTTTACTTGGTGTAATCAACTAACCACTGAGGAGTTGCTGAAAGACCGTATTGGCGGAGTGGGGGGGATTTTGTATACACTCTTTCATGTCATTGATGTCGAGCAGAGTTGGCTTCGGGCGATTGCAGGGAAGGAGGATCTCGTCGTTCGGTTTGCTGAATACGATACTCTTGAAGGCATTAGATTCCTTTCTGATACCAATAGGAAGGAGATAAAAGAGTTTTTACCCAAGATTTTAGCTGAATCATCAAACCCATTCGTAACGGTAGATTGGGATAAAGAGAATTATAGAAAAAATGACATCCTTCATCATGTCATTGCTCATGAAATCCATCATATCGGTCAGCTTTCAGTTTGGGCCAGAGAGGTCGAAATGAAACCAATTTCAGCTGGTTTTTTAGGAAGAGATTTCACATCTATGAAATAAGAATGCTGCCTAAGTAGGAGGAGTTGAATATACGAATGACTACAAATGTTCCTAGCTTTCCTACAATAGAAACAGAGAGATTAATTCTAAGAAAAGTGACAGTTGATGATGCGGAAAGTATGTTGAAGTATTTGTCTGATCCAGACGTTATGGAATATATGGGATTAGAACCGTTTATGTCGATTGCAGATGCCTTAGGCGAGATCTCCTGGTATGAATCGATATTATCAAATAAAACGGGAATTAGATGGGGCATCACTTTAAAAGGAGAGGACAAGGTGATTGGTAGCTGCGGCTTTCTGAATACCGTTTCGAAGCATTACCGCACTGAAATTGGTATCGATTTAAGTAAAGAGCATTGGGGAGTAGGAATCGCAAGTGAGGCGATTGAAGCTGTCATAAGGTATGGCTTTTACCAGATGAACGTACAAAGAATCGAAGCGTTAATAGAACCAATGAATTTCTCCTCGCAAAAATTGTTTGAAGGACAAGGATTTATCCGGGAAGGGTTATTGAGAAAGTATGAGTATACGCGAGGAGGATTCGATGATCTTTATATTTATGCATTGTTAAAGGAAGATGTAGAGGCAGGAGGTAAATCATGATGCTAGAAATAAAAAGTCCAAAAGACCTTACATTAGTAGCGAACTTTATCGCTGAGTTAAATAAAGAGAAGGAACATCATGTCGGTTATTGCGGGATAAAAGCTGATGAATTGTTACATACGTTAGATCATGATTTCTCGGACCTGCCAATCGTTCAATCGTTCATTGCAGCGTATGATAATGGTGTACTAATTGGTGTGCTTGGGATAGACATAGATGAGACCACGAAAGTGGGGGAGCTTTGGGGACCGTTTGTTTTGCATGCTGAATGGGAAGAAATTTCTTTTAGGATGTGGAATCAATTGTTAGCACCACTTTCACATGGGGCTTTAAAAGAAGTAAAAGGGTTTTATAACCTCTCTAATTCCCGGTGTGGTCAGTTTATGGATAGGGTTGGTGCTAAGAAGGAAAAGGATCATCACTCCATTTTAAAAATCACGCGTGAGGACTATAGAAATAAAGATGTTAGGACAAACTCACTTAATGTAATGGAGTATACGAGCAACTACTATCAGTCCTTTAAAGACTTGCATCATCAAACCTTTAAGCAGGCGTACTATGGTGCGGATGAGATTATTGGAAAAGTGGATGCTGAAAATAAACTATTCATCATGATTGAGGGGGAAACATTACTTGGTTACGCCTATTGTGAGACCGAGGCTCAATTTGCAGAAGGGGACATTCATTTTATTGCGGTAAGTCCTGTTGCAAGAAACAAAGGTGTTGGAAAGGCGTTAATTAATAGATGCTTAGAGTTTATGTTTTCTTTTAACGAGTTAGATGAAATCATCCTCTGCGTCAACTCAAGCAATAAAGCCGCGCTCAGCATCTATGAACAGGCAGGATTTATTGAGCTTAATAAGCTGGTGTCTTATGAATTGAAGGTGTAAATAACTTAATAAAGAGAACCCAGTGTGAATTGGGTTCTCATACTACTCAACAACAATTCTACCTTCAGTTGTTTATTTATTTTGTAAATGGAATATTCAACAATTCTGGTACTGTGACAAACTCATACCCCTGTTCTTGCAATGCTGGGATAATTTGTTTAAGGGATTCGATTGTATTTGTCCGATCTCCATCCCAATCTGCCCCATCATGCATAAGAATGATTGCTCCTGGTTGAACATTATCCAACACTTTTGAAGCGATGACTTCTGGCGGGTCTTCCTGCCAATCTAACGAATCGACTGACCACCCAATAACCGAATATTGCATCTCAGCAAGCTTTTCGACTAATTCATTATATAAGAAACCATACGGTGCTCGAAACAGACTTGTTTCGTAACCAATAATGTCACGCAGAACATCTTCTGTTCTTGTTACTTCCCTCTCAAGGGTTGCTATATCGCCTTCTTTAACAAGGTTAGGGTGGAAGTAAGTATGGTTACCAATTATATGCCCTTCATTATTCATCCGCTCAACAATTTCAGGATAAGCAATAGCCCGTGATCCCATTAAAAAAAATGTGGCAGGTACATTGTACTCGTTTAAAATATCTAATACATCTTCAGTAAAACGTGGATCAGGACCGTCATCAAAAGTTAATGCGATTCTATTTTGATCGGTTGGCCCCTGTAAGAAAAAGGTATCTGGATAGCGTTCCTTCAAGATGTTCATATCAACAGGCTGTTGACGTTCTCTTTCGGGATTTTCAGGCTCTTCTTTATTCTTATCTCGTTTCTCTTTTTTCCATAATAATTGTTGCTCAGGATCCTCTGGAGCTGGCTCATTAGCCCAAGCCGTCATGGTATCCGTCATTTGAAAACTGAACAAAAG
Organism: Alkalihalophilus sp. As8PL; assembly: GCF_040939795.1. Classification (GTDB taxonomy): domain Bacteria; phylum Bacillota; class Bacilli; order Bacillales; family Bacillaceae_D; genus Alkalihalophilus; species Alkalihalophilus lindianensis. The sequence goes on along the minus strand of NZ_CP162551.1, from coordinate 719,009 downwards.
CACAGCAACTAACAACACCTTTAACATGCTCTCTTTCATTAATTCATCTCCTATCAAAGAGTAGTCATACATTGTTATTTTTAATAAAAAAGGTGCATTTATACAAAGAAAAGGAAAACAATCCGATAAAGCTTTCGTATAAAGAATTAATGAGGGGAATAATGAAAAAAGAGAACCCATTACAAATGGGTTCTCTACATCTTTTATTTAACAACAATTCTACCTTCTACTCCAGGAATCACTTTGTCTGATTGAAGGGCATTAATTAAGGTTGTGCTAAGCAATTCGCCACTGTCAAACTCAATTTTGTCTACATTAAACATTTCAAATCCATCTCCGCCTGCAGCTGTAAAGTTATTCGTTGCAACGGAGTAAGACTTTTCTGAATTAAGAGGTTCGCCGTTAACAACTACTTCAACCACTCGTTCACCGGCAGGTCTTGCTGGATCAAAGCTGAAGCTAAGGCCAGATACATGGAGGAAGCCACCATTTTCTGCTGGATAGAGACGAACAGAATGCTCAAGTGCAGCCAAGATCTCGTCTCCCGTTAATGTGGTTCTGACAAGTGTATTATCAAATGGAAGTGTCGTAAAGACATCGTTCCTAGTAACTTCTCCCTGCTGAATCGAAGCGCGAATCCCGCCACCATTTGTGACAGCTATATCGGTGCCAAGCTCAGCAAGCATCGCATCTGTGATTAGGTTTCCAAGATTGGTTTCCTTCGTTCTCACATCTGCACGCTCTCCGTCAAGTCTTACATTTGTAGTAGCAATGACTTCATTTAACTCTTGGTCAACCTCTTTTTTATACTTATCTAGAATAGCTGTTATAGAAGGATCATCTGTTTTGTCAGCATGATCACGATATAGGAATCCGTTCACACCAATTAGGTTGTCATTGTGAAAAATTAAATTTGTATGACCTAGTGCTTTTCCATATTCATTCGCTTGTGTAACATATCCATGTGTATATTTGATTGGCGTTTCAATGGTATCGTGACTGTGTCCACCGAAAATGACATCAATTCCATTCACTTCATTGGCGATGTTTACGTCTGTATCAAGACCTGAATGAGAAATCGCCACAATTACATCGACTTCATTTTCTAACTCAGCCACCAATTGCTTAGCTACTGTAACTTCATCTAGGAAGGTAATCCCTTCAATACCTGCAGGATTCGTCTTCACAGCTGTATCCGTAGCTGTTAAGCCAACTAAAGCAATTTCTTTTCCGTGCTTTTCAATGATTGTATAGCCCTCTAAAAATGGGTTGTCATCTTTTAAAATATTTGCACTAACTAGTGGAAAGTCAAGCTTGTCCTTTAATTCTAAAAGGTAATCCTGACCGTAGTTAAAATCATGGTTCCCAGGCACCATCGCATCGTATTCCATTTCATTCATCGCCTCAACGGCTGCTAGTCCTTTATTAAAGTTCACATAATTTGTTCCATGGAATGTATCTCCAAGATCAATGAGTAAGGTAGGATTTTTGCTACGTGCTTGATTAGCCAGCTCACTGATCTTTGCCAATCCTAGTTCTTGATTTGTTTCGTTATACATAATTCGTCCATGTAAGTCATTTGAATGGATGACGGAAACAAACTCAAAATTGGTTTCGTAGGTTGATAACATTACTTCCAGCTCTCGTTGAGTAACCGGTTTTTTAGGTTGGAAGTTAGGCTGACTAGAAGGAATCAGACCCAACTCAGCTGCAGCTGAAAGTTCTTGGTGATACTCATTGTTAATAGCTTTAAAATCTCTGAAAGCTTTAAGTGAATCGATTGAATAAGAATCTCGAAGATTAAGAGAGCGAATTAAAAACACATAGGCTTGTTCTCGAGTTACTTTTTCATTCGGTCCAAACGATGAACCAGTCGTATCATCTAATATATTTGTACGGATTGCTGCCTCAAGATAAGGTTTTAATTCCGCATCGACATTCGTAAAGGGAATCTCTCCATCTTGCAAATCAATACCAAGCGTATCTACTAATTGCTTAATAAATTCACCTTTATCCACATGTTGATTCTGGTTCTGCCCTGCTTCAACAATACTTGGATTGAATAAGCCTGAAAGCCCAAGTATGACAGCTAACATCAAGGCAAGCATTTGTTTACATCCGTTCATATAATCACTCCTATTTTCATGATTTTAAATACATTTATATTATAATTTGAAAAGAATGAATTCGGGGAAGTTTTCAGTTAATCTGGTAAGATGAGGAAAATATAACTATTTTCTAGCTAGTTCGTAAAGGAGTATTAGACTACTAGATTTTTTTAAAAAGGAGGAAGCGAAATGAGAGAAGTTAAAGTGGTCCCATATCAAGAAAAGTGGGTAAAGACCTACGAGTCGGAGAAGGAGCAAATTGAGACCGTATTGGATGGTGAATGTATCACCATTCACCATATTGGAAGTACAGCGATACCGACGATTTCTGCTAAGCCTATTATCGATATGATGGTCGAAGTGAAGGACATAAAGAAGGTTGACGATTTTAATGTGAAGTTTGAGAATCTAGGCTATGAAGCGATGGGAGAGAACGGTATTACAGATAGACGATTTTTCAAAAAGGGTGGGGATAACAGAACCCATCATGTTCATATTTTCGAACAAGAAAGCATTGGAATCAAACGCCATCTAGCTTTCAGAGATTATATGCTTGCTCACCCTGATGAAGCAAGAAGGTATAGCGAATTAAAACAAAAGCTAGCGCGCAATTTCCCGAGCAATATTGATCGATATATTGAAGGGAAAGACGCATACATCAAAGAGATTGAGAAAAAGGCATTGGAGTGGATGCGAGAGAATAAGGAATGAATAGGAGTGGTTAATATGGGAATATTTTTTGAGAAAGTGAATAGGAAAAGTGCAATGCCGGTCGTGATTCTAAGAGTCATGATAGCAGTATGAATGGTTGTATTATTAGTTATGGGAATCACAAATGACTTTGATTTCTTCTATCTTGGGTTGATGTTCATGGTGGGAGCAGTCGGTTCTGTAATCGATGGCGTGGAACGATTATACAAAAATGAGAAGAGAAAGCTCTCACTTTTAGATTTCGGCTTAGCGGCAGTTTATGTAATTGTAGGTTTAACACTGTATCTTTAGTTACGTTTCAAGACTTATAGAGATAGGAGACTATACATCAATGATGATTACATACGAAGCAGGAGCAGATATTTATTTAGCAAAGCCAGCTTCCTAAGAAATAATTGAAACTCCGGAGGTCGAAGAAAATGTTGATTTTATGATCGACATTGGACGCGAGATTCCGGTTGTATTGAAAGGAAAAGATTAAAAAAATATTTTAGGTGATTTTAATGCAAATAAACAAAGATACTAAGTTAAGAGATTTACCAGAGTCTATTCAGAAACACTTGCAAGTACTTGCTTCGTTTCAAACAAAGCAAGCTTTAGGTAGCATTACGTTCATATTATTTAATCTGATGCTTTTTCCTATTTTAGTTCCTTTTATGGATCTTTATGCTTGGCTAACCCTGCCTTTAGTGGTTATTATGAATGGCTGGTGTATCTATTTAATGTTTAGAAATACTTATACGATTCAATTACATGCTTTTTTATATATAGGAATTTTAAGTTGTGTGGGAGCTTGGGGTTATTTTATTTCCACTCAAAAGTATGCATATCATGTGCTCGAATTACAAAGTCCCGTTTTCTTTTTAATAACTGCTGCTGGTATGGCTATCGTTGTATTTGCCATCCTTCAGTATTACAAAAAGAAAATGTCTGATACAAGTACGAAAGAAAAAAAAAGACCTACTTCAACGATTTCTTATCTTTTAGTCGGTATTGCTCCAGGTATGGGTATTCTATTTTATCACCAAGTAACGAAGCAATCTGAACTATCTCTTGTCATTTCAATGGTAGGCGCTTTTTACATATTCGCTGTCTTCTTTGCTTATTTTAGTGTCAAGTTTATTCATAAATATCTTTTCATGCGTGCAAACCGTCATCTTGTCAGACTGGAGAAGCCATTAAAGAAATCCAAAAACCCTAACATAGAGGTGAGATGATTTTCATACAACCTCTCAATCAGAATACACAATATAGAAATATAGTGAGTGAAGGAAGAAAGCGGTCTAAAGGATCGCTTTTTTGTGTTTTTTAAATACAAAAAATGGATAATGAGTTAAAATGAAGTCATATATTTAAATTGAGAAAACAGGTGATTCAGTGATACGTGCATTTGAATTAGAGGATAAGGACTACATCATTAACTCACATTATCAATTGTATAATCGAGAATTCCAATACGATCTATCGTTCAAAGCCTTTATTGCAGAACGTGTAGAGGAGATTGTAACTAGGTCCAATTTAAAAGAACAAATTTGGATAGTAGAGGTTGATGGTAAACAAAAAGGTTCAATCTGTATGATGAAAAAAGACGAAGAAACAGCTCAGCTCGGTTTGTTTTTAGTAGAACCTACGCTTAGAGGAGCGGGATATGGCCAGCAGTTAATCGAAGTGGCAATCAATTTCTCAAAGAAGGTAGGGTTCAAAAGAATGATACTCTGGACCAATAGTGAATTAACTTCAGCTCGGAAATTATATGAAAGAAACCGATTTACGCTAAAAACCACACAAATTCAAACATTATCAAATAAAGAACTGATTGAAGAAATGTGGGAACTGACTTTATAAGAGAGGTCGAGAGTAGATGAAAAGGAAAATTATAATTATGTTTACCTTACTTGTTCTAGCTGGGTGTAATGTATAAGAAAACCCTGAAGATTACACCGTCATTTGGGGAGAATCACATAATGCAGAATTGCATGAATCAGCCATCAAACGCTTAGAAGACGCCAAAATTAAATACCGAGTCGATGAAGACAATCAACTCTTAATCAAGGAAAAGGATTTGAATAAAGCTGTGATGTGTTGTTTAGAGGGTCTTACAGGATGAGAAAAAATTAGTAAGGGGGCTTTTAAATGAAAATCTTCTTAGTCGCTTTCTTATCGTTTGTAGTGATTAGTGGTGTGTTGTTGTGTACTGGTTATTTCTTTAACGTGAATCAACTGATGTTTCGTTTTTACAATGAAACGCCTACAGGCTTTGAAGCAGGAGGTGCGGTAATCCCTTTCATTGTTGCGGTTATTTGCAGCTATTTTATTGGGGGTTTTTATGAAAAGAGAATGCAGTATAAAGTAGGTTGAACTAAGTTGTAGTAAACTCTAGTAGGCTTATTTTTATAAAGTATGATCAACTCAGCCTATACTTTTTGAAAATATAGGCTGAGTTGATTAATCGTTTTTGAGTTTAGAGTACAAATGAAGGTCAATAAATCTCCCTTTAGACTTCTCACTTTGTCTTAAAGTCCCTTCGAAAGTGAAATTTAGTTTTTGTAAGAGTTTGATAGAAGCTACGTTTTCAGGTTCTACTTTTGCTTCGACTCGATTGAGTTTTAATGAATGAAAGGCATGCTGGAGTAAAGTTGTAACCGCTTCTGTCGCGTACCCCTTCCCCCAATATGTCCTGGATAAGTCGTAGCCAATTTCAGCTTTAGCGTTCTCAGCATCTATAGAGTTAAATCCACAGGAACCGATGATTCGATTCGATATTAATTCAATGATCGAGTAACGAATCGCTTTTTCTTCTCTTGATAATTGATCAAGAGAAGTGATCATTTCTTTTGCTTGATCCTCGTTAGAGAAAGGATCAATGTTCATGAATTCAGTTACTTCTGCATCAGACCAAATGTTAAATAAGCTAGGAGCATCATCAGTGCTCATTTTTCTTAAATGTAATCGTTCAGAATATAAATCAGTAATCAATACTTTCATCTCCCGTCTATGATTAGTGGTGGGGTTAAAATACTGATATCTGTGCATAATTCAGTCCCTTCTAATGTAGGTTCATTATCATTATACATAGAAGGTAGGCATGTAAACAGAGGAGTGGGGTGTGTTTTTATATGGATAACTGGAAAAATAATACGATATGGATTGATGAAATCCCGAATGATCTTTATCGTGATATAAATTTAAAGGAACAGTTGTTAGCGGACAACGTTACCAACGATCTTGAATACTTAACATTATGGCATTATAAGCAGAATAAGCTGGGCAGTTTTAATGAGATTCCGAATACACTCCGTTATTTAGAGTTAAATTGGGCTAATATACGAGATTTTATGGGAATCGAGAAACTGACGAAACTTAAGCGTTTAGAACTACACTATTGTACCAAATTAGAGAAGGATGATGGATTGGCGACGGCAGCTGGTAATTTAGAATATCTCCATATTAATCAATCGAAAAAATTTATTCCTACTAATGAGTTATATTCTCTGAAACACTTGAGAGTTCTTTGTCTAAATGCATGTGGATCCCTTGAAAGTCTATCTTTTTTAAATAAGTTTCCGAACTTAATTGACTTTCGATTTGTAAACACCAATGTTCTTGATGGTGACTTATCACCAATAGTCGAACATCCGACGATTAGAAGTGCAGGCTTTCTTAATAAAAAGCATTATAATATACCTGCAGAAAAAATGGCTACTTTGTTGGAAGAAAAGAATGGAGGAGAGGAATACAAAACGATTATTAAGAAGAAAGGGAGACGGAAATTTTATACGGAGCGATATAACTATAAAGATTGAACCAAGCGTGGGACCTTTGCTTGGTTCTTTTTGATTTTATCAAAGAAATACTATTAGAATAAAATTCTATTGATAATATTTGGAATATAATAGATAATATTTCTAGTTATTTGAAATATTTTCTAGTAGACAGGGGTCAGATGATGAAGAAGAAAACAAGATTGATTGTTGGAATTAGTGCGTTAGGTCTCGTTTTAGCAGGTGGAATTGGGGGAGGACTATACTTTACAGGAGATCGTGAAGTGAATGCGATGTTAGAAGAACCTTGGGTCGAGCAAGTGGGTAATATGACGTTCTCCGAAGATTTCTCAGCTTCAGCTTTTTCAGGGAAGATTGAGCCTGAAAAGCATGAAAAAATATACTATGAACCAGATAAAGGAACGATAGAGGAAGTGTTTGTTCAAGAGGGAGAGTTGATTGAAGAAGGAACCGAGCTTTTTGTCTATGAGCCACTTGATGATTCGACGTTAGAACTCGAACAATTGAAGATGCAGCTTGATATGTCTTATCTTCAAATTAACCAGAGTGATAAGAAAAAGAAAAAATTAGAAAAGAGCTTGAAAGAAGCACAGGATGAAGAAGAGAAAGAGTTAATTCAAGAAGAGCTGGATCAACTTCAATTTGACTTACGAATGAGTAATCTTGAAGCAGGTCAACTGCAAAAGCAAATCGCGAATTTGGAAGAAGAAGCAGGATCTACGGCTGTTGTAAGTAAAAGTAAAGGGATTGTGCAGTCAGTAAACCAAGATGTGATTGATGGAGCTAGTCTTGAACAGTCCCCAGGAGCCTTCATCCAAATTGTCTCGACTGGTTCCTACTTAATAAAAAGTCAAATTAACGAGTTTTTATTAGATTCAATTGAAGTAGATCAAAAAGTTAAAATCACCAAAAAAGTTGGAGGGGAGGAAGAATGGATCGGGACCATCATGGAAGTTGGTAAACTACCAGTTGGAGACGATCAAAATGATCAGATGATGGATTATTACGGAGAATCAAACCCGCAATCCTCAAACTATCCTTTCACCGTTTTAATAGAGGACCATGAAGGATTAGAAATTGGTTTTCATGTGAATGTAGAACCGATCTCGGAAGAAGTGGGAAATCAAGCTCCAAATGTTGTACGAGTGATGCATGATTTTGTAGTGTTTGATGAAGATATTCCATATGTATGGCTAGTGAATGAAGAGGAAGAAGCAACCAAACAAGTTGTCGAAACAGGGGCGGAGTTTGAAGAGGATTATACGATTGAAATAGTGAGTGGGGTCACATTAGAAGATTATTTGGTCTATCCAGACGAATCTGTTACAGAGGGAAAGAAGGTAGCCATTTATCATGATTCATTTGAATAAGATTTACAAATCCTACAAGCTTGGTAAAGAGGAAATAGCGATACTAAAGGATATCAATTTGAAGGTTGATTCAGGTGAATTCCTTGCCATTATGGGCCCTTCAGGCTCGGGTAAATCCACCCTAATGAACATATTAGGGTGTCTGGATAAACCAACCTCGGGTGTGTATCAGTTAGATGAGGCTGATGTGTTAGCCAGTCGAGATGGTTTGCTTGCTGATATTCGAAACCAGCAAATTGGTTTTGTATTTCAAACTTTTCACCTTCTACCAAGGCTAACTGCTTTACAAAATGTCGAGTTGCCCTTGATTTATAGCAAGGTTAAAAAGAAGGAAAGAAGAGAAAGGGCCTTAGAGGCTCTAAGTAAAGTAGGCTTGAGTGACCGAGTGTCCTTTTTGCCAACACGTCTTTCAGGGGGACAAAAACAACGAGTAGCCATTGCACGTGCGCTAGTTAACCAACCGAAATTCATTCTAGCTGATGAGCCGACAGGGGCTCTAGATTCAAAGTCAAGTGCTCAAATCTTATCTTTATTTAAGGAGTTAAATGATGAAGGCGTTACGATCATTATGATTACTCATGATCGTGAAGTGGCAGAAAAAGCAGATCGAGTCGTATATATTCGAGATGGTGAATTACTTTTAAGTGAGAAGGGAGTGATCCCAAGTGCTTGAGAATATTCGTATTTCGTTTCAATCTATTTTTGCTCATAAGTTACGATCAACTCTTACAATGCTCGGCGTCATAATTGGGATTGCTGCCATTATTGCGATCGTTTCAATGATTGAAGGCCAGAGCGAGGCACTAAAAAGCAATTTAGTCGGAATGGGTAACAATACGATTAACGTTGTGTATGAGGAAAGCAGCATGATGGGGGAAGGGTTTTATAACACCTCATCCTATCTTTCTGCTCCACCTGTAAAAGATGAGACGATTGAACAAATTCGCAGTCTTGATATGGTGTCTGGCATTTCTTTGTATCATGAATCATGGAGTGCTCCTGCTTTTCATTTGACGCACTTTTCTTATCCCCAGTCGATTGGGGTGGATGAGGCATATTTTGACCTTTTTCCAGTGACGCTACTTGAAGGAAGACAACTCACTGAAAAAGAGCTTTTAGGTACAGCGCAAGTGGTGATGATTAATGAAGATGTTCAAAGTGAGTTGTTCCCTGAAACAAGTCCCATTGGTCAATTTCTTGAAGTGAAAGGAATGCCGTTTCGGGTGGTGGGAACCTTTACGGATAAAAGTGAAGATAGTTTATTTTATGGGGACTGGACTGAACCTAAAATGTACTTTCCAAGAGGTGTATGGCCACTAATTGAAGGCTTTGATGCTCCAACTCAAATTGCTGTTCAAGCAACATCATCTGAACATATACAAGAAGCAGGAATGTTAGCTGCTGATTTCTTAAACAATGATTTATCAGCATTTGAAATGGAGACGGCAATGTACAATGTAATGGATTTACAGGCAATCGCTGAAGAAATTGCCGCTTTTAATATGGCGTTTGCTCTCTTGCTTGGTGGGATTGCAAGCATATCCTTACTTGTAGGTGGGATCGGCGTCATGAATATCATGCTCGTGTCAGTGACTGAACGGACGAGGGAGATCGGAATTAAAAAGGCGCTCGGTGCAAAACGACATATCATTCTCATGCAATTTTTGACAGAAGCGATCGTTTTAACGAGTATTGGTGGTATGCTGGGGATTGCTGGAGGGATAGGAATTGCGAAGATCATCTCAACCATAATCGGGATGCCGTTTATGATTTCCATTCCTGCCATTATTGGTTCACTTGTCTTTTCGATGCTAGTCGGGATTGTATTTGGGATCTTGCCGTCTGTCAAAGCCTCAAACTTACAACCAGTTGATGCTTTGAGATATGAATAATTCGGGGGAAATATGAGTAGTTGACCTATAATAAAATGATGGTATGAGTAAACAAGATGAGGAGCGATGCTGAATACTAGCGTCGCTTTTTTTCTGTAGAGAAAAGCAAGTTAGGAAGATACAAAACAACAGCGATTATGCTAAACTGAGAAAATATGTATCATGGAATCTATGAAGAACCCTTAGATCCTACTAGACGAGAGTAAAGAGGTGTCTATCATTTATCCCTACATTTTATTAGTATTTGCTGTTTTATTTTATGCAGGGAACATCCTGGTTGGAAAGGCCATTAATGAACTGCCACCGTTTACAATCACCTTTTTTCGATTGGTAGTTGCATTTACAGTTTTATTTCCAATTGGGTTTCTTACAGCTTGGAAATTTCGTAGAACGTTTTGGGAATATCGAAAGCCTTTTTTAATAATGACGCTAACTGGTATTGCTTTTTTTAATACCTTTATTTATGGAGCTCTACAATTTACGACAGCTTCGAATGTAGCAGTACTTGAAACGGTTATCCCAGTTATGACGGTTATCTTAAGTGTCTTTCTATTAAAAGAAAAATTAAAAAGGATTCAATGGGTTGGTGTTCTCCTGTCTTTCTTCGGGGCCATTTGGGTGGTGATGGATGGGAGGTTTTTTCAGTTAGCCTCTGTTGCTTGGAATATTGGAGATGCCATTATGATTGGTGCCATTTTATGTTGGGCTATTTATTCGATCTTTGTGAAGAGGTATATGCATATCTTTCCACCTTATGCTGCGATCCTCGTAATGACGGGCATCTCTATTATCGTCTTGCTTCCAATTGTTTTACTAGAATGGTTGGTTAAAGGAGTTCCGGTCTTTAAGCCTTCAAATTATGTAATAGGTCTTTTGTATTTAGGGATCTTTCCATCTGTTGTGGCATTATTGTTTTATAATCGGGCTGTGGATCTCCTAAGTCCTTCTCAAGCTTCTGTGTTTTTGAACTTTCTACCTGTCGTAACAATGATCGGAGCCTACCTGTGGTTAGGTGAAACGATTACCATTATGCAAGTAATCGGTGCTCTTATTGTTATTGGGGGCGTCATCCTGACGACACATTTTAGGGTTAGAACATGAACCGAGGAAGGGTGGGTAGCCCGTGGTAAAAAGGGGATAGTAAATAGGAAAAGAACGTGTCAGCGGACACGTTCTTTTTTACGAATAAATAAGCTAGAGTTATCTATTCACCACATTTAATAGATTGCCATCACCATCTACGTAATCACCATCTTCATTTACAAAAGCTGCCGCTACTTTGATGGCTCTCTTCTCTTTAGAAGGTCCCATATGAAGTTGGTTGTGAATAGGGTGATGATTATCATGAACATGTTGTGGTTCCTCTGAAATAATCACATGTTTGCCGTTTGGAGTTTGAATGTAATGTTCGTGTGCAGAAACTCCTCCAGCAACTGATAATAAGCCAACAACTACTAAGCTTGCTACTAATTTTTTGATAAGAAAACCTCCTATTTTCTAAATTATTTGTCGATTCCATTGTACAACATTCTCTTAATTGATAAAAATAGGATATTCGTTCTATTTCCGGGATGAATGTCCAGTCTGCTATCGTAAAAACAATCAATCTTAGCTGATTCTTTTTCATCTTAAATGAGTAGAAGATGGTATAATATGGGTGTATAAAATGTACGTTAAGTCTATCGCTAGGAAGTGGATACGAATGAAACAAACTCAAAGCACAGATTTTTCAAGGGAGTACATTAGAGTCGTAACATCGCGTTTTCTAGAAATGAAGAAGACAGCTGAGAAAGCATTTGAACAAGTGGAGGAAGACCTTCTTTGTTGGAGCCCGAATGAAAAGTCAAATAGTATCACGGTAATTGTTCAGCATATGAGCGGAAATATGATCTCTCGTTGGACGGACTTCTTAACGACTGACGGAGAAAAGAAGGAACGTAATCGCGATCAGGAGTTCATGAATACCATTGAAAATAAGGAACAGCTTTATGAGGTCTGGAATAGAGGTTGGGAATTCTTATTCCATGCATTAAAGAATTTGAATGAGGAAGAGCTACTACATACCGTTTTTATCAGGAACGAACCTCATACAGTGATCGAAGCAATCGAACGGCAAATGTATCACTATTCCTATCATACAGGGCAAATCGTTTACATAGCGAAGCAGGTAGCAGGAGAGGGTTGGACGAGTTTAACGATTCCAAAGAAAAAGAGTAAAGACCTATGATCAAAGGAGTGCTATTTGACTTAGATGGGACATTGTTAGATCGAGATTCCTCGGTTAAAAAGTTCATTCATGACCAATATGATCGCTTGGATAGGCATGTTGGTCATATTCCAAAGGCTGAGTACGTGGCGCGATTTATTGAGTTAGATCAACGCGGGTATGTATGGAAAGACAAAGTCTATCAGCAATTAATCAAGGAGTATGGCATCACCGGAATGAAATGGGAGGAACTGCTTGAAGATTATCTAAATGATTTTAAGTTTCATTGTGTTCCTTTTCCTAATCTTACTGAAATGCTAGAGCAATTAAAGAATCACAACCTGACAATCGGCATGATTACAAATGGAAAAGGGCAATTTCAGTTTGATAATATTAGAGCGTTAGGGATTGAGTCTTACTTTGATCGCATCTTCATATCTGAATGGGAAGGGATGAAGAAGCCTGACCCGGCATTGTTCCGACACGCTCTAGATACATTGAATGTTCAAGCGAATGAAAGTGTATTTGTAGGGGATCATCCAGGTAATGATGTGAGAGCTGCGAGGGATGTAGGGATGAGAGTGATCTGGAAAGAAGATCGTTTTTGGAGTCATGCAGATGCAGATGCCACTGTGAAAGATCTATCTGAGATTCCTTTGTTAATCGAAGAGCTAATCCTAGCTCGATAGGAAGGTGCTATGATTAAAGATTTCAAGAAAATCGTTGTGGCTTTTTTTCTATCAGAGTTTGGTCGTGCTATGTATTTTGTCTCGATCACTTGGCTACTCTATCAATTAACAAATGATCCTATATATACAGGGTTATTAGTTAGCTTAGGGTTTCTGCCTGGTCTTGTTATGAATGTGTTTTTCGGTGTAGTGGTTGATCGCTTTGACCGTAAGAAGCTATCTGTGCTGGCTAACCTTCTAAGTACAACGGCGATGCTAAGCTTACTGATCTGTTTTCTTTTTGGTGTCATAGAGCCATGGCTTATCATGGGTGTACATATGGTACTGCAAATGTCAGGATCACTATTCCGTCCAGCCATTCAAGCCTTTATGGCCGAACGTTTTCCTAAAGAACAACTACCTAAGGTGTTTTCGCAATCGTCATCAGCTGCGATTATTGGCGGGTTATTAGGAGCCTCACTTGGTGGCCTAATAATTAGTATGATCTCGATATCTGGTTCCATGGCCATTGTCACCGGGAGCTTTGCGATTGCTTCCATAACGTTACTTTTGATTCGTAATGCGGCGAAAGAAAGAGCAGAGGCTGTAGTGAAAAAATCAATCGCCACTGACATCGTAGAAGGCTTCACCTATTTAAAGCGAAATCGCTTCTTATTAGGGCTTTTTGTGATCATGTTCAATGGTCAACTTGTGTTTCATACAAGCTTAGGCTTTTTATCTGTTTATACGATCGATTATTTACAACAAACAGCAGCCGTCTATGGGTTATTAGATGCTACGATCTCCGTTGGCGGAGTGATTGCAGCAGAATACGGAGCGAATTATATTTATTTAAGTTTAATGCTACCCATTTCTTTATGCGTACTGTTTGCCATCTTTCAATCAAGGCAGAAATCATTCATCCAGATGACGAAGCAGGCAGCTTGAAGACGTAGTACTGAATTTCTCAATGGACGTTTCTGACAACAATCAGGCAGGTTTCTTTATGTAGAATAAATAAGATTTAATAGAGGATTCTGTTGGTGGGATATAAAACGTGTCGGGAAGAGAAAGGAGAAAAACTATTGATGCAAAAAAAGTCCCACAGACGTATACGTACTTGTATCAGGAAGGTTCACTGAGGTTTTTCCATTACCTTTGCTATTCTTATTAGACGACAATTAGTGTCGATGTAGAGGGCTTATTCATCAGCTTTCCGAACGTGTTCCACAATGGTATAAGGTCCGAGGATATATAAGGCTATACAATCATTCATAAAGACTTGATCGAACAATATAATAGTAAAAATGATGTACATGTTGGTGGTGGAAGATGATACGAGCAATTGTAGTAGACGATGAAGTGTTGTCCTTAGCATTTATGGAAAAAAAACTAAAGGAAGTCGGAGGAGTTGAAGTCGTTGCTACTTTCTCAGATTCTAGTGTTGTGATAGAGAGTGTGAGTAATGTAGCGTTTGATGTTGCTTTTCTTGATATTGATATGGGGAAAGTAAGTGGACTAGACTTGGCTGAACAGTTAATGCATCATCATAAAAACGTACAGATTGTCTTTGCTACAGCATTTAAAGATTATGCCATTCAAGCATTCGAGCTGAACTCAATTGATTATTTATTGAAGCCGGTCATCAAACAGCGTCTCCTCAAAACGATTCAGCGTTTAGAGCAGAAGATAAAGCCTGAGGCAGTATCCGTAATGCCTGACAAAAAAGAGACATTGTCGATTACTTCCTTTGGCGGATTAGTTGTTTCGTATGGAGATCATATGATCAAATGGAAGACTTCTAAAGTTAAAGAGTTATTTGCTTTCCTCCTAACTCATCATGACCAGTATGTCGATCGTGATCATATTCTCGATCAGTTATGGCCCGAATATGACTACAAAAAAGCAAAAGTCTATCTACATACTTCTATTTCATATTTACGCCAATTATTAAAAGGCTATGGTTATGTGAGTGTCATTACCTTCCAAGCAAATAAATATAAACTGAGGCTCGATCAATTCCAGTGGGACCTTTTGGCTTTTGATCAATTGGATATAGCTACATTCAAACTGACTGATGATAATGTAGGGCAAATGGAGAAGGTGATCGAAGCGTACAAGGGCGATTATTTAGAGCGTGAAGGGTATGATTGGGCACGAGAAAAAATGATTCTGATCCAGGCGAAATATATAAAGCTCTTAGAGCATTTGAGCGACTATTTCCAACAGATTCATGCAAGAGATTTGTATGTCTGCATGGTTAAACGATTGCTACAACAAAACCCTTATTCAGAAAAATATGTTCAACAATTAATGAATTATTACATTCACGTAGGCGAGCGCAGAGAGGCCATTAAAGTGTATCAAGATTTTAAAGAATTACTAAACGAAGAACTAGGTATTATGCCAGCACATTCAACTCGAGCTGTTTATCATACGATTGTCAATTAGCTAAATAAAGTGGTTCACATGGCCCTTTCTCCGGTCAGTGGATCACTTTTTTGTGCTTTAAGAGATTACTTTAAAAAGGTAAGTGTGATTAAGAGATTTATAAGTGCTCATCTCTTACAATGAGAATTATAAATGAGCTAATATTCTTAAGTGAGTAGGTGAGAAAAGTGAAGAATCAATCCGATGTAAATCAAAATCCATCCCTTTTTAATCATAAAACGCATGACACTACCGAGCGACTTCACCTATTATGTTTCTGTGAAAATCCTCTGGTCGCATCTACTGTAGAAGAACACATTTCTACGAGTGAGGGGGAGGGCTATCTTGTTTGTGATGACACAGAAAAGGCGATTGAGCTTTTTTATGAACAGAAGCCAAAAGCAGTTGTCCTCATCTATGCAACAAGTGGTGTGACTGTAAAGGAGTTCTATGATTCGATTTATAGACAATGTATGTGGGAGAACATTCCGATCTTCTATAGTAGCACAATAACCGAAGTCATCCCTTCCTCACATCACCCAAAAATCGATAACTTCATTCGCTTCCCTTTTGAGCTTAAAGAGTTAGAACTACGAATGAACCTTAAAGCTATTCAAAAGCAATCTGCGTTTCTTCATTTGACTGATGCATCTGAAGAGACAGTCGTAGAGATCTTTTATCGTCATCAAGTAGCCACCTTAGAGAGACAAAAGACGCCATTTACGATGGTGTTTTTGAAGGTGTCGAACGTAAACGAAATTAAACAAGAACATACTGCGTTTATTGCTGAACAAGTTTTAATTCAAATGGCAGACTTCTTATTAGCCCAATTAAGAGATACAGATATGCTGTTTAAAGTTAGCAACGATGATACTTTTGCTCTCATCTTACCATTTACAGGAGAAAAGGAAGCGAACTATTTCCTGAAAAGAGTGTACAACAATGTCTATCCAGTCCCTTGCTTCATGAACCAGCGTCCAATAGAAGTCGATGCTTATTTAACGGGGAGTGTGGTAGAAATACGTGATTCAAAAGCTCAACTGAAGGAAGTCGTTACTTCAGGAACATCCGGGTTAATACAAGCAATTGAACTTGGAGCTTTTCAAATCGTACCAATCGATCATTTTAAGGCACCACAAACAGAAAGCATTAAAGTCTCCATAATTGAACAGGATCCGATTGTAAATGGAGTATTGCTTAATATTTTGCAGCGGCATGATCAAGAGGACTTTACATTAGACATTAAGACGTTCCAAGATGGTCAACAATTCTTGCAGTCAGGATGGCATGTAAGCTCGCATACTCACCTCATTATCATCAATGATATTTTACCTAAGAAAGATGGCTTAGAAGTGATTTATGAACTTCGTGAGCTTCCTAATACCAATAAGTATCTCATCATTATGCTCTCTACGAAAAAGAGTGAGAATGATATGATCCATGCCTACGAACTAGGTGTCGATGATTATGTTAGAAAACCATTTAATGTGAAAATGCTAGAAGCTCAAATAAAACGGTTTTTAAAGAGGTTGAGATGATTATGAGCGACATGATTCAGTTACTCATACTCATCATTATCGGGCTTGGAAGTGCCCTGTCGATAATTTTGATTTATCTGTTAGTGAACCGGCTGATCGAGAAGAGGAAGTTAAAACGATTGGACAATTATTACAAAGAATACAGCATGCAACTTTATCGCTATCTCGTGCAAAACGAAGCATTACCAAATGGTTTACGTGCGACGTCACCATTAAAAGTAAAGGCTATTGAATATATGCTAAGCACGTATATAAATCATATTCATGATCAGGGAGCGTGGCTTAGAATCAGTCAGTACGCCGATGATCAACTGGCTCCTTATTACCAAAAGGCATTGAAAAGCAGAAAATGGAGTCGGCGGATGAATGCTCTTTACAGAATGGTGGACTATCGAATGGAGTCATTAATCGGGATCGTCGATCAAATGATACAAACAAGAAAGCGGTATTCCCAGGAAGAGTACTTTCAAATGTACAAATTATTAGCAAGCGTAAACCACCCTAATGTGATTAAATACCTCATCGAACAACATGCTGGATTAAGTGAAAATGAGTATCGAACGATTTTAACGGAGATAGACTCAGAGCTTTTTAAAGAGATTCTCTGTGAATATGAACGACTTCCGCCGATAATGAAATCTGCCGTTATTGATGTCATTGGAATGAAAAATAGGGTGGAGTACATTGAGCTACTAGAGAAATGGTTGGGTGAAGGGGAACAGGAGATTCGTATTAGAATTATGAAAGCTGTTTGTAAAATCGGCTATGTTCATCACTTCGAACACTATATTCCGTTTATTGAATCTACTCATTGGGAGGAGCGAATGTTAATGGCACGATTACTTGGGGTGATTTATGTACCTGAAGTAAATATATACTTACGACCATTAATGAATGATTCTTCTTGGTGGGTTCGTCAACAAGCAGCCAGGTCTCTTATCCAAACGAGAGGTGGAAAAGAGGTTCTTGAGGAAATCATTTCGTCTGGTGAAGACCGGTATGCAATCGATATTGCAGGTGAATCTCTAAGAAGTGTGAGGAAAAAACATGGATAACCTTTTCAGCTCAATCATGTGGTTTTTTGGATGGACGATCACTATTTACATGCTGATCGTTATTGGGTTTTATACGTTTTTACTGGGGCTCTCCCTTTTTCAAATTAGGAAAGAACACCGTCTAGACAAACAAGAGAGTCATGATGATTATTTGCAGGATGATTTTGTAAAGCCTGTGTCTATCCTTGTTCCGGCTTTTAATGAAGAAGCAGGTGTCATCGAAAGTGTTCGTTCATTAGTTAGTCTTAAGTATCCAGAAACGGAAATTATCGTGGTCAATGATGGCTCCACAGATCAGACGTTATCAGTGATAATTGAAGAATTTCATATGGAGAAGATTGATAAGGTTATTCGTAAACAGCTTGAATGCGAGGAGATTAGGGGTGTTTATCAATCAGCTATTCTTCCTCATTTACTGTTAGTGGATAAAGTGAATGGAGGTAAGGCAGATGCGTTAAATGCTGGGATCAATGTCTCAAAGTATCCTTATTTTTGTTCGATCGATGGTGATTCCATTTTAGAAAACGATTCGCTATTAAAAGTAATGAAGCCGATTATTCATTCTGATGGAGAGGTGATCGCTTCAGGTGGAAGCATACGAATTGCCAATGGATGTGAGATTGAACTTGGTAGTGTCCTAAAAGTGGGCCTATCTAGAAATCCATTAGTGGTGATGCAAGTTATTGAGTATTTACGTGCTTTTCTAATGGGAAGAGTAGGCCTAAGTCGTCATAATATGCTGCTGATTATATCGGGTGCTTTCAGTGTATTTTCAAAAAAGTGGGCGATTGAAGCGGGTGGCTATTCAAAGCATACGGTTGGAGAAGATATGGAGTTGGTCGTCAGAATTCACGGATTGATTCGAAAAAGAAAACTAAAAAAACGAATCGAGTTTGTGGCCGATCCAGTCTGTTGGACGGAGGCGCCAGATACATTAAAAACGTTGCAACGCCAAAGAAGTAGATGGCATAGAGGTTTACTAGAAAGCTTATGGACTCATAAAAATATGACCTTAAATCCTCGCTACGGCCTTGTCGGTACGGTTGCTTTTCCGTATTTTTGGTTTGTTGAACTAATCGGTCCAATCGTTGAGCTTGGAGGCTATCTTTTTGTCCTACTGTCTTTCTTTCTAGGTGAAATGTATGTTGAGATGGCGATTTTACTTTTATTATTAATGGTCGTGTATGGTTCACTATTTTCAATGATGTCTGTGTTATTAGAGGTCTGGAGTATGAATCAGTATCCAAGAGTGAGAGATGTAATGAAGCTCTACTTCTACTCGATGTTGGAATCGTTTTGGTACCGTCCTCTTACTGTGATCTGGCGTTGTGAAGGGATCTTGCAGTGGCTTGTCAAGTATAGAGGATGGGATAAAAATGAACGGAAAGGAATTTCAAAATTATGAGCATGCATTTCAAGCTGAAAAGGGTTGGTCAATAGATGAAGAAATTATTGATTCTTATTGGTGTGATAATCCTACTCAGCCTACTACCGATGATTGCCTGGTTTCTAGATGAACCCGAACCAATTGAGGTCGCGATCATTGATAAAACGGTTCCAGATGAAACCTTCCGTGAGCATCTTGGCATTACGTGGTTGCTAAACCATTACCAGAAGACGTCTGTTCCAATGGATCTTACGAGTGATTATTATGGGTTTGTTCCCAATGAGAATGAAGAGTCCCATACGATTCAAGCGTTACCGTCTTCTTATGAAGGTGTGGACCTGATTTATTTAGCCGATACGTATGGGGTGTATGAAGAAGATCTCCCTTGGGTGCAGGACGATGAAAAACGGAAGGGAGAACGCTCTTCTTTTGTATATGGGGGACTTGAAATGGAAGAGTGGTCAACGATATTGAATCATGTAAACAATGAACCTAGTACTCTAATCGTTGAATTTAACTCCTTTGCTTCACCAACCAACCCAGAGGTACGAGAGAGCATGACGAATCATCTCAATATTGAATGGACTGGGTGGACGGGACGTTTTTTTGATGAGTTAGATTCTTCTATAAATGATGAGATCCCGCAATGGATGCTTGATCAATATGAAGAGAAATGGCAGTACGCTGGGCCAGGATTTGTCTTAGTGAATGATCAGACTGAGGAACTTCTTGTACTTGTAACAGGTGAACATGTGAGTGGAGATGGGGTCCGGCTGCAATTTACTGAAAAGGGAGAGAATGCATTTGGGCTTACGGATAGCTCAGAATACATGTATTGGTTTGATATTGTAATAGAGAAAGATCCAGAGGAAGTGCTTGCTTATTATAACTGGAATTTGACGAGTGAAGGCGAGGTTTTACTAGAGGAGCATGGCATTCCTGTGCAGTTTGCTGCAATGACTCAACATGAAAAGAATGCTTCAAGAAATTATTACTTTGCTGGTGATTTTACCGATGTAAGAAGCGTGCCCTCGTTTTATCGGTACAAAGGGGTGAGCCAAATCTATAAATGGTTTAACCAAAAGGATCAATCAGAGCAAGCGTTTTTCTGGGGGACCTATGTACCGGTGATGAAGAGCATTTTGAACGAGGATCAGCTCGAGGCGCTTCCTCCAACAGAAAAGAAGCCAATCGCTACAGCGAGCGAAAACGATCTCCTCTATACATCTAGAATCAATAAGGATGCCTTTGAGGTGTATGTGGATGGGGCATGGGAAGAGCTCGTCATTAAAGGCGTCAACATCGGAATGGGCAAGCCAGGAGTGTTCCCTGGTGAAGCGGCCATTACGTATGAAGAGTACGCTAGATGGTTACAGTTGATAGGGGAAATGGGTGCGAACTCGATTCGCGTCTATACCTTGCACCCACCTAGTTTTTACCAAGCTTTAAAAGACTACAATGAGGAAGCAGAGACGCCAATCTATTTGTTTCATGGGGTATGGATTGAAGAGGAGTCGTTAGAAGAAACGCTTGATGCCTTTGATGAATCGCATACAGAGGATTTTCAAAGTGAGATGAAAACAATCGTCGATGTCATCCATGGAAACCGGGAGGTAGAGGCAGAACCAGGGCATGCTCATGGTAAGTATGAGGCAGATGTTTCTCCGTATGTAATCGGTTGGATTTTAGGAATTGAGTGGTATCCACTGATGGTAGAAAATACGAATCAGCTCCATTCTGACATAGGGGACTATCAAGGGGAATATGTGACAACAAGTGGGGCAGAGCCGTTTGAATACTGGCTAGCTGAGCAAATGGATACAATCTTAGATTATGAGAAAAAAGAGTATGAATGGATGCGGCCGATTAGTTTTACGAACTGGGTTACAACGGATTTATTAAAACATCCTGCTGAGCCAAATCCAGAAGAAGATTTGGTTGGGGTCAACCCAAATGTCATTCACCTTAAGAATGAACTTGAAGCGACCAATCAATTTGCATCGTATCATGTGTACCCTTACTACCCTGATTTTCTTAATTTTGAAGAGTCTTACTTAGAATTTGAAGATCATCGAGGTCAACCGAACAATTATGCAGCTTATTTACAGGAACTTCATCAAGCGCATGACATTCCGGTGTTAATTGCAGAGTTTGGTGTACCTGGGTCGAGAGGGTTAACGCATGAGAACCCGTTTGGATGGAATCAAGGGTTTCTTTCTGAGCAAGAGCAAGGAGAAATCATAAAGCATTTATATGAAGATATTATTCATGAGGGGATGTTAGGGGGATTAGTGTTCACTTGGCAAGATGAGTGGTTTAAACGAACATGGAACACGATGGATTATGATAATCCAGATCACCGTCCTTTCTGGTCCAATGCCCAAACGAATGAACAGCAATTTGGTCTACTGAGCTTTGATCGCCATAAAATTAAAGTCGATGGGGATGTGAGTGATTGGGAAGAAAATGAGCCGATATACGCCGCCGCAAATCAACCTTTAAAATCACTGCATGCCGATCACGATGAGCGTTATCTTTATTTGAAGCTAGAAGTAGACCACACTTCAGAAGCTTTATTTGAGGATATTCATCCAATGATCTTACTTGATACGATTCCAGAGCAAGGAAATCATCATCTAGAGGGAATCAAAGATCTTAAAGCTGAGAATGGTATAGACTTTATGATTGACCTGAAAGGGTTAGATGAGGCTTCTTTAAAAGTTGATTCCTATTATGATTTCTTTAAGCTCCAATATACGTATCAATTCAAAATGCTTAATCAAGATGAGCCACTTCCAATTAAAAATAGTGGGAAATTTGAACCGATTCATTTAGCATTGAACCAGGAATTGTTCATTCCGAGCCAGGAGAAGGTGATTCCATTTAGTTATTATGAAACGGGTAAGCTGCGTCATGGAAATGGGAACCCAAATGCCAGCGAGTATGATTCACTAGCTGATTTTTATGTGAATGAAGAAGAGGGAGTCATCGAAATTCGAATTCCTTGGCTGTTGTTAAATGTAAAAGATCCAAGTTCTAAAGAGGTGATGGCGGACCTTTACTTTAACCCTGAAGGCAGCATCACGATTGAAGGTATTCATATCGGCGCACTTCTATTAGAAAAAGGTCAAGATTCATATAAAGTACATGATTCCTTTCCGAAGCTATCTGAAGGTACTCTTTCGGCATCAGACATGAACATGTATGAATGGGAAGATTGGGTGACGCCTCAGTATGAGGAACGATTAAAGCAATCCTACTATAAGGTTCAAGAGGCCTTTTTATCTGGTGACTGACAAAAAAGACGATCGGTTGTGATGCAACCGGTCGTCTCTCTTTTTTATTTAATCGGAATCGAAAATGAAAAGCGTGTTCCTTCATCCACTACACTATGAACCTGTAGTCCTCTTCCGTACATCTGCTTCAAACGGCGGTCGATGTTGATTAGTCCAACACCATGCCCCTTTTTTGAAGATGGGGTAAATAAAGATTGAATCTTCCGTGGGCTCATTCCAACACCATTATCTGACACGGACACTTCAATAAAATCTGAATGTCGGATGATCTGAATATGGATTTCCCCTTTTTGTGAGCAGTTTAAAAAGCCATGTTGGAGAGCATTTTCAATTAATGGTTGAATCGATAAAGGAGGAATGAAGGTATCCTGAATCGTTTCATCCACTTCATACATCACATGAACTTGATCCTTAAACCGTTCATTCATAATAAAAACGTATGATTCGACTAAGTCAAGCTCATCGCTGATTGGTACGACTTTATCAACATTATTAAAATTATAGCTCATCTGTAAATAGTGACAGAACACTTCTAATAACTCTTTTGTACGAATCGGATCATCCTCAATCAGCATTAAGATCGTATTCAGTGTATTAAAGAAAAAATGAGGTTTTATCTGTGCTTGAAGCCAAGCTGCTTCTAGGCGCAAATGTTCTTCGACCGATTGTTTAAGGTCTGTTAATGCATGAACGCGCGCTTTTAATTCTAGTGCATCTACTGGCTTGGTTACATAATCATTTGCCCCGGCCAGAAATCCTGCATGAATGTCTACTGGGCGACTACGTGCTGTTAATAATAAAATGGGCAACTCCGACATCGTGAAGTCTTGCCGAATTGTCTTTGTGAGCTGGTAACCAGATATGGTTGGCATCATCACATCACTAATGATTAGGTCCCAATGACTAGTACGTACTTTAAGTAATGCGTCTTTTCCACTTGTCGTTGTCTCTATTTGATAGTGCTCTGACAACATGGTCTCTAAAATGTGCAGGTTAATCGGGTCATCATCGACTGCTAGAATGCGAGGTTTGTTCGCTGCATGCAAAATGTCCATTTCATTTACAGTCTTTATTAAAAATGGTTGAAGCTCCTTTTTGCCTATGAGAGTGGCGGATTGCTCTTGGTTTTGTACGTCATTTGAGATCGGCAGCGAAAAAGTGAATATAGACCCCTCTCCTTTAGTCGAAGTGACAACGATACTTCCACCATGTAATTCTACTAGCTCCCTACAAATACTTAACCCTAAGCCGATTCCTCCTCCCATAGCCGTCATACTTGAATCCCCCTGTTCGTAAGGTTGGAAAATCCTTTCTTGGGTGGCTTGATCCATCCCGATACCAGTATCCTTCACATGAATGTAGGCTTTTTCTCCTTTTACAGTCCCGGATATGGTAATCGTGCCCGTTTCTGTATACTTCAACGCGTTATGAAGCAGGTTAAATAAAATTTGAATCAGACGTTGTTCATCCGCTCGAACGTAAGGGAATGATTCATCAATTTTATTGTCAAATTGGATTGATTTACGATCCGTCATAAATGTAAGCATGTCGATGACTCCTGAAATATAAGGAGGTAAGGATACATCCTTTTTCTTTAAAGATATCGCTTTTCCTTGTAAGCCTCGGACATCTAATAAATCATTAATCATTAAAGACATCCGCTTACTAACGGTAATCAATAAACGGAGGTTTTGCGTGCTCTTCTTTGTCAATTTATTAGATTCTTGCTCAAGAATAACTTGGGCCATATTTGTTATGTTATGAAGAGGGTTTCTAAGTTCATGGGATGTATTAGCCAAAAAATCATCTTTTTGTTGATTGGATCGTTGAAGCTGCTCAGTCAATTTCTTCGTTTGTTCAGAGTTTCTGAAATACTTTTTAAACCAATACGAAGCAAATAAAACAACTGTCAAAAATAAATCAAAAGGGTAGAATGGAAATTCAATGACACCCCGATGTTTTAAAGTGGACCAAATGATATTATTTACAAGCGCCGTTCCTGCTAGTAATAAAAAGATAATGTCTTCAACACCATGGGCAGCCATTCGAACGAGTCGAGTGAAAATACTTACTGAAGCAAGAAACAGAAATACCCCAATTAAAAAACCAGATTGATGGACGAGTGAAGTAGGTGCTATTACAATGAATGCGAGATAAATCATGCATAAATATGGGACGCACCGATACAACGAATGAGTCGTATACTCAGGAATGAAATGCTTAAAGAACGTAAATAAAAACAACGAGACTAACGTATAAACAAAATAAATCAGTTTAATTGACCAATCAAATGGCAGAGGAACGAATGAAAAGAACATTTTATCATCATCAATAAATACCATGAGCGTAGCACTTAGAGAAAGAAGCATGAAGTATATGAACAGTTTTTGTTTCCGGTTAAAAAAGAAAATGATGCCTGCATAGACGGCATGAATAAAGAACGTTACGGCAAGAAGCAATTGGCTACTTAATAACAGGGCAATCTCGTTTTTCATTGCCTTGCTATAGCCAAATTTAATTGATTTAACAATCCCTCCATCAAAGACATGATCACCTTGTGCCACATGAAGTAACACCTCAATTTCCTTTTCTTCATTGTAAAAAGTAGAGGAGTAAGTGAGAAGGGCTGACTCGTATTCTTCTAGATTGGTTGCAGGTTGACCAGATTGACCTAGCAGTTGACCATTTACATACAAAGCCGAAGCAGATTGAATATCAACCACACGAATACCATATGTGTTCATTTCCTCATCATCATTCAGTAAAATCCTTAAGCGATACGTACCATATTGAATGGAGTCTTCACTTGTATCGGGATCCCAAGTTGAAGGTACATCTAAATAAAACGACTCTAGCTGTTCTGCTGAATCATTAGGAGTGAGTAAGACATTCGGGAAAAACTCCCATTCGCCGTCTAAAGATAGCAGTTGATTATGTGGAAGAGTGGTAGATTGTAAGTCAAGAACCCCTTCTACAACGAGTGATTTACTAGGGTGATGGTGAAAGGATGCCCAGAGAAGCCTGCCGCTTACTAAGGCAAAGATAAAAAGTCCTATTATAAAGAGAAGTTTTATTTTGTTCATTGTTTCACCTGTTTCTTGGAAATGTCATCCTATGGCTGTAAGCGCAAGATCGGATGAGGTATGGAAAGTATATTCTGTACATGTGAAGTCTTAGAAGCTTGAATAAACACATATAGCTAAGCTCAAAACGTTGTATAGACATAATATACAACAGTTGAGTCTTTTTGACCTGCTTATTTGTAGGTTTTAATACCTAATGGCAAATAAATCATAGAATGCATGATGTAGCTATAAAGAAAAAGTCTCTGAGTGTATGTTAGGATAATAATGGAATATAAAAGCACTTTGTTCAAGGTTCAACACTCGGATCTTACTGATTTGAGTGTTTTTTTATGGAATTTGTAGAAGGGAATTCTTTTTGGAAGATAAAGAAAGCTGGACTACATCTTGGCTTGTTTTTTCATTCATGAGAATAGTGGACATACCACACACCATTCAAGGATCAGAGACCGAGCGTCATCCTGAGTATAATCGACCCATTGAGAAAAAGGTTGTCCTTGATGTAGGAGCCAGTTATTTTGAAGAAGTTGATATAGAGCTATACGTAGATGATGAGTTAGGTATGACGAGCTATCTACCGAAAGGAACCGAGGTTGAACAAATTGAGCATGAGCATTTTACTGAATGGCGATTTACAGAACCAGGGGTCTCGGAGAATAGCTTTTATTCATTCGGTAAGTTGAAGAACGACTTTCCATTCCAACGAAGTATGCAAACGATGTTTGGAGCCTTCGATATTAATCTAGAGCACTATGAAGATTTAGGTGGAGGTACAGGGTATGGCTATGGTTATTATAGTGGAATGGATGAAGAGTTTATCGATGGATACATTCAACTGTTTGAAAGTCCTAACGGTTGGTATTACCATCACAAACATGCAGACAGAGAAGATTACAACGGTGGGGTGTATACACAACGTTTACGAATGTTTATTGATTCAATAGAATGGCATTAAGATATGGGAGAGTTGCGGTGATTCGTAGCTCTCTTTTTTGCTGAATCATTTGAAATGAATGGTAAACTAAAGGTGAATTTTCACCCCTCTCCCAGTTTAGTGAGGAAGCTAACACGAGTGGGGTTTTTTATTTGGGGAATTTTATTTGAAATAAAATGAACGTTTTTTGCTTGTGAAGACTCTTATAGGGGAGAGAGGTGAAGGGATGAATGTGAAAAGGCTGGTCGGCAAAGCGAAGAAGGGCAATAAAGAGGCATTGCTTCAATTAATTATCGCCCAAAAAGATGATTATTATCGGCTTGCTCTCACCTATTTGGGGAATGCGCATGATGCGATGGATGCTATGGAGGACATGATCGTAAAGCTCTACGAAAAAATCGATCAGCTTCAAAAAGAGGATGCCTTTTATAGCTGGAGTAAAACAATTCTTGTGAATCATTGCAAGGCCTTGCTTAAAAAGAAAAAGAAACTGGTGTTAATAGATGATTGGAAGATGAATGAAAATGAAGGAGAGCCATCTACTATAGATGATCCTTACGAGCAAACCATTCACCAATTAGAGCTTCAGGAGCTATTGCTTTATTTGAATGCACACCAAAGAGAAGCGATTCAATTAAAATACTTTCACGACTTTGATTATGAAACAATTGCACGAATAACCGGAGTACCAATTGGGACAGTTAAATCAAGGGTCTCCCAAGGGTTAAAGAAAATGCGAGATCATATAGGAGGTGGCTTGGATGAATGAGGTCGAAAAACGATTAGCGGAAGAACGAAAGCGGTTGGAATCACTACATGCTCCTGATGAATTAGAAAGTCGATTACGGCATGCTCTAGAGCAGACACCTCCTAAAAAGAGAAAGCCGATTAAGTCAATTTGGAAGCTTGCAACGGTTGCGGCATTATTTTTTATAGTGATTGTCGGTTATCAATTTAATGGATTCGCATATTACGGGAAGAAGCTTCTCGGATTTGAAGAGGTCGCCTCGGGGACGTTGAATGATTTAAATGATGCGGGAATGGGGCAGGTCGTTGATAAACAAGTTGAGCTTAAGGACGGAACGATTCTCGTGATTGATGGAGTGATGACCGATGCCAATCAATTGATAATGTACTACACACTTCATAATCAGTCTGGACTACAGGAGGATGTGTACGAGATGATAAGTGTCGATCGAATGACTGGTTTTTTAACAAATTCTCATGTGGAGAGTGGCACGTCGATCATGAATGATGACGGAACAGAAATTAGAGGAATAATGACATTTGAGCCAGTCAGTGCCTTTTCTAAACAATTAACGCTTCATTATTGGCAGTATGATGAGGGTAGGCTAGTGAATGAAAATCGTTTAACCTTTGCCTATAATCCAAATCAAGCGATGCAAACGGAAATTAAACAATCAATCAATGAAACGCTAGAAGTCGATCAGGGGAAGATTACCTTTAAATCAATCTCAGCAACTCCAACGATTACGGTGATTGAAGGATCGTTGAATGTTGATAATTATGATCGAGTGGACTTTGCTTTAGAGGGAGTGGAGCTATTGGCGAATGGAGAACCAGTTGAATTAAAAGGGGGCGGTAGTCAGTCCACGATAAGGGGGTATGATTTTGATATTCGCTATGATGCATTACCAGAGCCAATCCATTCATTGGAGTTAATAATGAAAGAATTTGTCGGGTATGCGACGATCGATGAGAAGATTTCACTTGCGCATGCAGAGAGTACATCATTTGACATAGGTGAAAGAGAACTACGGGTAAACGAAGTAGTAGCGACCGAACAAGGGGTCGAAGTGAAGCTTGCAACGGATGGTGATATTATGCTTGATGGTGTATCAATTGAAGCTAAAGGGCAATTGATTCCTCTTATAACGACACTCAATCAAACGTATCTTATCGATGAAAACGGCCGTGAATGGAAAGAGCGTACGCTTTTATTTGAAGGAGTGCAAGCGCCTGATTTTCTTGTGATTGAAGGGATGCATTATATGAAGGTGTATGATGTGGGATTTGAGATACCTGTTCAGTAAGATGTTTCATAAAAAAACCGTCCAGATTATGTGTCTGAACGGTTTTAAGTATAACTATATCGTTTCTAACGCTTGCTTCACACTTGAATAAGCCTTCACATTTTCCATATCTAATCCACCTTTGACAGATGTTAAAGCTAATGTAGGGTTGATTCCCGTCGTAATAAGATCGATACCGAGTAAACGAAGAACACTCCCGATTTGGTGAATATGGTGGGCAGTTAGCTCATCCATTGTAGATATTCCAGAAAAGTCTACAATCAAATAGTCTAGGTTCAATTGTTGAACTTTAGGAACAACTTTTTCTAAAAGGTAATCTGCACGATTGGAATCGATCTTTCCCATCAATGGTAGAACAGCAATGCCTTCTCTCACTGGAACAATAGGAGAGGAGAGCTCATCCACTTCCTTTTGCATATCTTTTTTATATTTTTCAGTTAAACGCTCGTAAGCAATCACTGTTTCATCTAAACTAATATCGAGCATTTCATTAATTCGTGTGAAGACATATAAGGAGTCACGTAAAGAGAGTTCGAATTGACTACTAAGTTCTTCTACCAATTCAGCAAATACTTCCCGTGTAGGAGGATAACGAACGATAATATCAGAAATATTCCCTTCAGCTACGACGATTGCTTCAGCATTTAGTTTACTCCATTCAATGAGGGCAGTAGGTACGCCTTTTTCACCACTTTCAAGCGTATCTCCTATAAATGACATGAATGTCATATACATTGAAATGGCAGTATTGTGTTCTTCCGTTGAAATCGTTAATTGAAGCTTATTAAGTACATTCTCTACCACTTGCTCGGCAAGTAGTAAAGCATCCTCTTTAAAATGATTCGTAAGATTTGATAATGATGACATGGCTCTTTAAACCTCACTTTCTTGTTTTATTATAGAACAAGAAATCCTAATGTAAAGGTAAAAAATTGGATATGGAGAATGAATTTTTCCTCTTTTCTTGTACCTACATAATGAGTCGTTGAATTAACTTTGTGATATTTGTGATAAATGAAAAATTCTCACTTTAGCAAGGCCATTTAGTCAATTCACACCCATTAAAAGGAAGAATATACTAATTCAAAATGAGTATTAACTTTAGTTGGAGTGTGAGAGATGGGTAGATTAGATCCAGAAAAATTATTTGTTGAGTATAGAGAGGGCGTGACAGTAACAGAGCCAGTTATACCACGGCGATATACATTAACGCATTCAGACCTCACCGCAGAACTATTTCTTACAATAGGTTCTGAATATGCTTATGATCAGATTAATACTATGCGCGATGAGGTATTGGCAGAGTGGCGAATGCAAAACGGTTCATATTTTCTGTATGTATACGTCTATGTCGGGGATTATGGGCCAGTTACCACGGTTATACGAGATGAGATTTTCAGGCGTGAATTGCCACTAGCATTAGAAGCCATTATCTATGGAGATCAGCCGTTTTTTGAAGCTCATTCAGAACTGATTGATGCACCCATATGGATTTATTTTGATTCAACAGACACCACTTATAACAAATTCGAATACTGGGGCACACCGAAGGATTATCATTAAAGGTAAAATGAGGCAGGTCAGAGAGATCTGTCTTTTTGCATGTTCAATTAGAAGGGTAGCCACTTACAAATTTCCGAATTTTTATAAACATTTCAAAATAATTGAAACTTTTTCGTGTTGGCGCGCGTCTTATTATCGTAATTAATAAATTATTATGGGAGATGATTTCTTTGAAGAAATGGAAAAAGGTCTCGGCAGCGATTTTGACAGCTTCAGTGTTAATGGTTGGTATTCCAGCAGGGGTTGGCGCACAGGAGAATATTCCGTACATTTTTGACCTATCTCAATCTGGTACATTAAAAGAAGGTTCAAAAGGAGAGAATGTTAAAATCATGCAACGTGCATTAAATAGAGAAATGGGAGCGAAGTTAACAGAAGATGGCGTATATGGACCGAAAACCAAAACGGCTGTGCTTACGTTTCAAAAGTCAAAATCAGAATTAACGAATGATGGAATTTACGGACCTAAAACACATGCAGCTCTTTCTTTAGAATTTAATACATTTGGGTTTGCAGATGAAGTGTTAAGAGAAGGAAGTCGTGGGGAAGCGGTTAAGACTCTCCAAAAAGGGTTAAACGACATGAGTTACAATGTTGCAGAAGATGGCATTTATGGACCTAAAACGAAAGAAGCCGTCATTAAATTCCAACAACGTTTTCCTGATCTAGCGAACGATGGAATTTTTGGGCCGAAAACGAAAAACGTGATGGATAAAGTGTTGAATGGTTAAGAGATTGAAAGTTTAGTGGGCACCTGAAATCATTCAGGTGCTTTTTACTATGTTAATGAACTCAATTAAATAACCTTTTTCTCTCCTTCTTTTTTCTCATTTTTCACATTTGCAGATTTGATTGAGTGAGGAAGGGTAAATAAATGTTAAGAAGCCATTGTAGGTTGCTTATATACCATTAATTAAGGAGGAAATGAAAATTGAGACCATTATTTAAAGTATTCCATAACGACGAAACAATGGAGAAATCAATCGGCAAGTTGAGAAAAGATGGAGTGAGGGATGAAGATATTTATGTTCTCTCGCATGACAACGATCATGAACGAAGAAGTAGAAAAGAAACTGATGCGAATAAGATTGGAGTAAGTGAAACAGGTGTCGGAACAGCCTTAAAAAATGTTTTCCGTAGCAAAGGAGATACGCTACGTTCAAAAATGAAAGAAATTGGCTTTGAAGCTGACAAAGCGGATGAATTAGAAGAAGAGTTGGACAAAGGGAAATCATTACTCGTGGTCACGAACCAAGAGAGAGTTGAATTTTAAAGAATTAAGTTAGGAAGCCGATTAGATTTTATATCTAATCGGTTTTTTATTTTGTGGCTGTATGGTGAAATAGTAATGACCTTACATCAAACTTGTTGCCTTTCTTCTGGCAATCAATTACTATATTCTCATTAATAAAATATTGCCTACTTATAAGGCTTTTACTTAGTAAAGGTTTTTAAAATTCTGCTTATGTAAAGGGGAAGAAATGTTTGTTTGAATGGCGTAATATGTTTAAAGGCATAGCAATGGGTGTTAGTGATTTAATCCCAGGGGTAAGTGGAGGCACGATTGCGTTAGTACTTGGAATCTATCAATCATTGATTGCAGCGATTAATGGGTTGTTTTCAAAAGAGTGGAAACAGCATCTCGCGTTTTTGGTTCCACTTGGCCTAGGGATTATTGTGACATTACTTACATTGAGTCACTTAGTCGAATTTCTTTTAGCTGAATACCCGCAACCTACTTTTTTCTTTTTTCTTGGGTTGATTATCGGTATTATTCCGACCCTGTTAAAGGATATTGATTATAAGCGTTCATTTACTCCTATCCATTACGGATTGCTTGCGATAGGAGCGATCATCGTAGGCGCTTCATATTTTGTGAAAGACAATGAATTATCGGCAGTTATGACTCATTTAGTGTGGAGCGATTATGTTTTATTATTTTTTGGTGGATGGCTTGCAAGTACTGCGATGATCTTGCCAGGGGTTAGTGGTTCATTTATCTTTTTACTGTTGGGGTTGTATCCGACTGTGATCAATGCTCTATCAACTTTTAACATTCCAGTCATTATTGCAGTTGGATCAGGAATTGCGATCGGGCTTGTTCTTACGAGTCGCCTGATCACTTATTTATTTACTCAATATAAAACTGGTACGTATGCATTAATGATCGGATTTATCGTGGGATCTATTATTGTGATCTATCCTGGTATTTCCGGAAATCAATTTTTATTGTATACAAGCATATACGCTTTCTTAATGGGCGGAATTAGTGCTTATTTATTGAGCTATTTCGAAACAAAGAAAACAGTAGTTAAATTAAGTAATTCGTAATAAAATAGAAGTACTACTAATATGGAGTGTGATGTTTAGATGGACGATGTTCCGTCGAGTTTGATTGCGTTATTTATCGTGCTATTAGGTTTATCTGCTTTTTTCTCCTCAGCTGAAACAGCATTTTCAAGTGTGAATAAAATCCGCCTCAAGAACTATGAGGAGGAAGGGAGGAGAGGAGCAAAGAAGGCTGTTGATATAGCGGAGAACTTTGATAAAACGCTCTCGACCCTTTTGGTTGGTAATAACCTTGTAAACATTGCAGCAGCAACTCTTTCTTCGCAAATTGCAATTCACCTGTTTGGTCCGAGTTTAGGTGTTTTTATTAGTACATTTGTGGTCACAATTTTAGTATTAATTTTTGGTGAAATTATCCCGAAATCATTAGCAAAAGAGTATGCAGAAAACTATGCTCTAAAAACCTCGGGATTCCTATTATTGTTGATTCATGTGTTCTACCCTGTTACTTGGGTGTTCTTAAAAATTAAGAACCTTGTCTCGTTGTTTGTAAGAAATAAAGAGAATACCCCATCGGTCACTGAAGAAGAAATTAAAATGCTTGTTCAAATTAGTGAAGATGAAGGGGTTATCGGGAAAAATGAAAAAGAAATGGTCCATCGATCATTGGAGTTTGATGACATTATTGTTCAGGAGATCCTAAAGCCACGTCCAGATATGATTGCAGTCGAGATCACTCAATCTATAGCTGAAATTAAGGACGTATTTTTAAAAGAACATTTCTCCAGAATTCCAGTTTATGAGGGGAATATTGATAATGTCGTTGGAATATTATCAGAGCGTGACTTCCTAACAGCCTATATTAAAGTGGGCGAGGGGCTTGATCTCAAGTCACTTATTAGAGCTCCTTTATATGTAGTTGAATCGATGAAACTCTCATCTTTACTACCAGAACTTCAAAAGCAAAAAGTGCATATGGCGATTGTTCTTGATGAGTATGGTGGGACATCTGGCTTAATTACCTTAGAAGATATCCTTGAGGAGATTGTTGGCGAGATTTGGGATGAACATGATGTTAGTGTAAATCAAGTCAAGCAAATTGGTCCTTCAAGCTATGTCTTTGATGCTGATTATTCAATTGATGATTTTGCCGAGTTTGCCAATATAGTTCTTCCCGCTACTACTACTCATACATTAGGTGGTTGGTTGATTGAAGAATTCCAACGTATTCCTAAAGTTGGAGAAGAATTTTCCTATGAGAATTTGAGTTTGAAGATCGAAAAAGCGGAAGAAAAGCGTGTTCGTCAAATACACTTAACAATGAACGATCAGATTGATGATATTAAACAAAAAGCAGTCATTTAATAATGAAAGCCTCCTGAATGTTTCTCGCAGGGGGCTTTATTGTGTTATGCAACACCATACAAGCAGAGTAAGCACATGAGGATATGAAAGAAGTGGAAGAATAAGTGATTCCTTAGTCCAATAAGCACTTAAACTGCTACCTGAAGAGAGAAAGTAAAAGAATAGACGGAAGAGCGGGTGTTTCTACACACGTTCTTTTTTGTGTATTAAGTCTTGTGCCATAGTACATGAATGAGAGTTATATAAGTATTTTTTTAGAGAATGGGTGACAATCTTACTGATTTGCCAAACTTAATTGACAATGATTATCATTTAAACTAACATAGCCAACAAGAGTTATTGATAATGATTTTCATTATCTTTTGTCTTAAAAATAAGATCATCCAGGAGGTATAAGAATGGGACTGAGTCAAGTTGACCTTCGATATCCATTTACACAAGTTACGGAACATCAACATAGATTTGATCGCTATTTTCTACATAACCAAACAGAAGGAATAGATTACTATCAATTGGCAATGAGGTCGGCTGAGGCTGCTTTAGTCGAGCAGTATGCAACTAATGAAAACCCTTATAGTGGACTCGTTCCTGCAACGTTTGAACATCTATTCGACGAAACTTTTAATGAGATGTTACCAGAAGAGGGGGCTTCCATTGAGAATCTATTAAAAAAGGTGGGAGAAACGATTGTGGCTCATTCGATTCAAGTTGCTAACCCGAGATGTTTGGCTCATCTTCATTGCCCGCCATTAAGTTCAGCTCTTGCAGCAGAAGTGTTGATCAGCGGAGGGAATCAATCAATGGACTCGTGGGATCAAAGCGCTTCCGCTTCAATCGTTGAAGAAAAAATGGTGCGCTGGTTGAGCGATTTATTTTTTAAAGAAGACCGAGCTGATGGAGTATTTACAAGTGGCGGGACACAATCTAATTTAATGGGATTATTACTGGCTAGAGACCACTTCTTACAAAAGGAACTGAATTGGAATGCCCAGCGAAATGGTCTCCCGATAGATGCTAGTAAACTACGAATCTTTTGCTCAGAAGCTGCGCATTTTACCGTTCGTCAGTCTGCTTTTTTACTGGGCTTAGGAGAGCAAGCAGTTATTCCGATTGAAACGGATGAGCACCAGCGTATTTCCATCGACAGCTTAAAGCACCACTTGAAGGTAGCAAGTGATGAGGAACTCCTTCCATTTGCCTTGGTTGCAACTGCTGGAACAACCGATTTTGGAAGCATCGATCCACTTAATGAATTGGCGAGAATAGCTGATGAGCATCACATGTGGTTTCATGTCGATGCTGCGTATGGAGGGGCGTTGATGCTAAGTGAGAACCACAAGCAAAAATTAGCAGGAATCAATCACGCTGACTCGATCACCGTCGATTTTCATAAATTGTTCTATCAACCAATTAGTTGTGGGGCCTTCCTATTAAAAGATCGTGCAAACTTTGATTTTCTCAAACTTCATGCCGACTATTTAAATCCTGAAGATGATGAGGAGACGGGAATTCCGAATCTAGTGACTAAGTCGATTCAGACAACTAGACGGTTTGATGCATTAAAGTTGTTCGTCTCATTCCAGGCCCTAGGGAGAAAGATATTTGCTGAGATGATTGACTATACGATTGATTTAGCAAAAGAAACAGCATCAATTCTTGATGATGATCCTCAATTTGAACTAGTTAACCAGCCTGAGATCAATGCCGTGGTCTTTCGATACAACCCCAAAGAAGAGAGAAGCAAAGAGTGGTTAAATCAAATCAATGCATTTATACGGGATCATTTGTTAGAAGAAGGACACTCCATGTTGGCACGAACCCGAGTAAATAAATCTGTTTACTTGAAATTGACGTTGTTAAATCCACGAACAACCATTGAGGATATTCATGCAATCTTTAACCAAATCAAGCAACTAGTACAAGTAGAAGCAAAATGATAAGGGGGTCTTGATGATGAATACAAAACAAATGGCTGAACATGCAACGATTCAAAGCTTTTTAAACTGCTACTTAAGGGAGGCAGGTGGATATAAGCTCGTTCAAAAGAGTGATCTTGCAGGAGAGGTTGCGAATCGACTGAAAACAACGGACGTAGAGCAAGTAATGGATTGCCACCTCGCTCACCAAGGAATTCACTTATATATTCCTCTAGCTTATTGGTCGGTAACAGAGCGGCATATCTTTTCATATCCACTCTATTATTCTTCAAGACAAGGTGAGGTGCTTGAGCTAGATTACATCACATTGACAAGCCTCATTATAAAAGAGCTGAACCTAGTAGCAGGTATGACCTCAGATGTGACGAGTCATCAAGATGAGCTGATGTTACGAGTGATTTTAAGCTGCCAAAACATCGACCATTTTATTCAGGAACGATTAAAGGAGAGCGATCATCTAGATCAAGCGGATCTAAATTTTATTGAAGCGGAGCAAGCACTAATTTTCGGACATCTCTTACATCCTACACCGAAAAGTCGTCAAGGGATTGCGGAGTGGGATGTACCGAGCTATTCACCAGAGCTAAAAGGACAGTTTCAATTGCATTATTTCCTTGTGCATCACTCGATTGTCTACCAGCGTTCAGCTCTCCAGCATTCAGCCGAGCATCTTGTGAAAGAACAATTGTTAGTAGACCCTGAAGTGCCAAGCGACTTTAAATCACAGTATTGTCAAAATGATGAGTATGCACTCTTACCGATACACCCGTGGCAGGCTGAATTTTTAATGAGGAAATCATCTGTTCAAAAGCTAATGAAGCAAGGGCTAATAAAGAGTGTAGGACGACAAGGCAAGACGTACTACCCGACATCCTCAGTGCGAACTGTTTATCACCCAGAAGAGAAGTTCATGTTTAAGTTCTCCTTAAATATTAAAATCACCAATTCCGTTCGAGCAAATAAAAACATGGAACTCGAACGAGGAGTGGAAGTGAAGAATCTACTTAAGAGTAAGATTGGTACGGAGCTAGGGGATCGTTATCCTGATTTTCAAATCATATGTGACCCGGCCTTTATGACAGTGAAGATAGACGGTGAGAAGGAATCTGGTTTTGAAGTCATTTTAAGAGAGAATCCTTTTTATCTAGATCAGGCATTAAATGCTACGCCTGTAGCTTCCTTATGTCAGGATTCAATGAATGGACAAACCTCAAGGCTAGCAGAAATCATTAACCAATTGGCAGAGAAGGAAGGGCGTACGACAGAGGAAGTGAGTGTAGATTGGTTCGAACGCTATCTTGATCGATCGCTACAACCGATTATCTGGCTATTTTTGAAGTATGGTATTGCACTTGAAGCGCATCAGCAAAATAGTGTCATTCAGTTAAAAGACGGTTATCCAGATCGCTTTTTTTACCGTGACAATCAAGGCTACTACTTTTGCGAATCGTATTATGAGCAGCTCAATCAGCTCTTACCAGGAATTAGCGAGAAAAGTAATACCGTTTGTTCAGATGCGATTGCTGATGAGCGTTTGCGCTACTATTTCTATTTCAATCATTTACTTGGCTTAGTAAATGCCTTTGGCGTTGGCGGCTTAGTCGATGAAAGAAAGCTAATAGATAAGCTGCGTGAACATTTGGCTGCTATCAACATTCCAGAAGGAAACTTATCACAACTAATAGAGAGCTTGCTAACGTATGAGACATTACCATGCAAAGCAAACTTATTGACTCGTTTTCATGACATGGATGAATTAACTGGTTCGCTTGAAACGCAATCCGTGTATGTAGAGGTTAATAATCCTTTGGCAGAAAGGGAGCTGGTCAAAAATGAATCTCTTTGATGAGCAGATAGGATATGAAATCTCGTTTCGCGAAGTGGAGCTAGAGAAGGACCTAGAGAAGTTGCATCAATGGCATCATCAAGATCATGTCATTCCCTTTTGGAAGCAGAACTTTATGCTGCCTGACTATAAGGTTCACTTACAAAAACTTTTAGCTGATCAACACCAAACCTTATATATTGGTCATTTAGATGACGAGCCGATGAGCTATTTTGAACGCTATTGGACAGAGGATGATTTGATAGCCAATTACTATGACGCAGAAGTTGGTGATCAAGGGATTCATTTATTGATAGGTCCTGACGCCTTCTTAGGAAAAGGCTTAGCTCTACCATTAGTACGGGCGATGACAGCTTTTGGGTTTCAACACCCAGAAACAAAGAAGATAATTGCAGAGCCTGATATTCGCAATAAAAAAATGATTCATGTTTTTGAGAAATGCGGCTTTGAGGCAGTTAAGGAAGTAGACTTGCCTGATAAAAGGGGCTTGCTGATGTTTTGTGATCGTGAAGAATTTTTAAGGAGGTGGGAGGGTGTCTACTACATACAACCATCGACTGCTTGATGTTATTGGAATTGGGCTTGGACCATTTAATTTAGGTTTAGCGGCCCTGATGGAAGAGAGCACAGATATCCAATCAATATTCTTTGATCAAAAGCCTCATTTTGAGTGGCACGGGGGATTATTGATTGAAGAAACGACTCTTCAAGTACCATTTTTGGCTGATGTCGTCACCATGTCTAACCCGAAAAGTCATTATAGCTTTCTTAACTACTTACACGAACAAGAAAGGTTATATAAATTCTATTTTCTCGAGCGTTTTCACATTCCGCGAAGAGAGTACAACCATTACTGCAAGTGGGTATCTGAACAACTATCAAACTGTCAATTTGGAAAGAAAGTGACGTCGATTGAATGGGAAGAAGAGGTTTTTAGAATTGAAACAGAGGATGTTGAGACAGGAGAGTATACGTACTATTACGCGAAGCACATTGTCCTTGGAATTGGGAGTGTTCCGAACGTACCTAAGAATATGATAGGTGATTCAAACGAGCGAATCTTTCATTCAGCCAAGTTTCTCCAACATCGAGAAAGGTTACGTCAAGCAGAATCGATTAGTGTGGTTGGGTCAGGTCAAAGTGCAGCCGAAGTGTTTTTAGAATTATTAAAGGAGCAGCCAATCTACAACTATCGATTGGACTGGTTTACACGCTCAAGAGGTTTCTTTCCAATGGAATACTCTAAGTTAGGCTTGGAGCATTTTTCTCCTGACTATACGCATTATTTTTACAGCTTATCCCAAGAGAAAAAGGATGAACAGTTGCCAAAGCAAGACTTATTATACAAAGGAATCAGTGCGACGACGATTTCTGAGATTTATGATCTTTTATATGAGCATTCAGTAGGAGGCGAGGACCCTCCTGTTCGGTTACTTGCTAAAACCGAAGTCACTGATGTAGTAGAGATAAATAAAGGTGAAAAAATACAGCTACAATGCAATCAATGGGAGCTTGACCAATCGTTTACTCACGAGAGCGAGTTTGTTGTCGCAGCCACTGGTTATAAACATCCGATTCCGAGCTTTCTTCGCAATGTGCAATCGCTTATTGATTGGGATGAGAAGGGCAGATATTGTGTCGGGGAAAACTATCAGTTGAAGCTGACTGATGATGTGGACAATAACATCTTTATTCAAAATGGCGAGATGCATACACATGGAGTAGGAGCACCGGATTTGGGCTTAGGTGCTTATCGAAATGCAACAATCATTAATCAGTTAGCTAATCGAGACATTTTTCGAGTGCGTAAGCGTAATGTTTTTCAACAATTTGGGGTTCATTAAATGCGTTCTCTGAAGGGAACGCAGACGGTGTTATTTCTTCTCATTTTCTATTTTATTTTTGCAGATGTGACACTTTCCCCTTTTTACCCACAATTTTTTTCAAAGGTGTTTGGAATTAAGGATTTGGACTATACAGCGTTTTATATTTTTACTGCACGTCTAACGGTCATCATCGCTGTACCGATTTGGGGAGTGCTTTCAAGATATATCGAAGTGAAACACTTGCTTTATATAGGTCAATGGATTTCCTTTGTCATGCTTATTTTGATGGCGACTGCTCAAGATGCACAGCAGTTTTTAACGTACACCATTTTTCTGTTAGTAGGAAAAAGTAGCTTTTTTCTTCTCTATCCCTTACTGATTGAATTAAAAGGGCAAAAACAGCGGTCGGCTGTTGTCGGAGCCTATCATATGGTTTTTCACGGGGCGATTATAGTAGGAACCTTATCCGGGGCATGGTTCATCCGCCTTGAAAACCCATTGCTCTTATTCTACGGACTAGCAGTGGTGGAGTTCGTGCTGTGGCTTCTTTCCATCTTCACTTTCCGGACACTATCCACAAGAAAAAAAGCGGTAGTGAGGAAAGAAGCACCTACTTACTCAACGAAAAGGCAACTAGCTTTTTTAGCCCTAATGGGTGTCGTTATTTTTGCTTTTCACACAGCAAATAACATGATTCGTCCGTATTTCACCACGTATACAATGAATGATTTTCATCTCTCAATTGCTGAGAGCAGTGTCTTATTTATGGTTCCTAGTGCGATGGCAATACTTGCCTATCCTGTTATTCGAAAGTATTGCTCCAAAGAGAGAGTCCCTTTTATTTTTATACTGGCATTAGGCGTCTTAACGATTAGTCTTCTCGTTCAAGGAATGACGGGTAGCTTTATTGTGCTTATGATCGGTAGAATTTTCTACGGATTTTTCTTAGCGATCGCCCAATCTGCTCTAGAACTTTATTTGTTTAATCGAAGCAGCAACCATTTACAAGTGTATACGGTTGCTTCCTCGTTTCAAAATGCAGGGTTGCTAGTGGCACCATATCTCGCATCAGCGAGTCTTACATCTTATAGCGTAGCTGCACCATTCGTTTTTGCAGCGGCCATTTGTCTAGGTACCCTTCTTGTGGCTCGTTTATCAATGTCAATTGGAGCAAAGCTACCTTTTCAGGAAAATAAAATGAAAGAAGCAATGTAAACATATAGATAAGGAGTGTGGCACGATGGGACAAGATCATCAAGTTCAGAACATATTAACTGCAGAAATTTGGGATGAAGTAGGTTTGAGTTTACTTGCAAAGATGATTTCTGAATTTATGTATGAAGAGATTATCAAACCAGAGGTGGTAGAGGAAACGGGTGAACGAACCTTCTATCATCTGCCGCTGGCTAAAAAGGACGGAAAAGAGGTTCACTATCGATTTGAAGCGAAGAAACGTCTCATGGATAGCTATCGTGTGTATCCAGAATCAATTCAGATAAACAGAGATAATCAGTGGGAAAAAGCGCTTAATCCCATTCAATTTATCTTAGACATTCAAGATACAGTAGGGATGAAGCCGCTAACGACCGGGCATTTAATTAAAGAATACAACAACACTTTACTAGCAGATGCTCATATTTTACAGAAAAAGAAAGCGACGCATTCAGATGAGTTAGTGGATATGGATTACGCCGAGCTTGAGGGTGAAATGGAAGGCCATCCATGGATCACTTACAATAAAGGGCGAATTGGTTTTGACTATCAAGATTATCTTGCGTATTCACCAGAACAAAAGAAGCAAGTGAAGTTATCGTGGCTCGCTGTTGATAAAAAGTATGCGACATTTCATTCTGTCTCTGATGTCCATTATGAAACCTTACTTCGTGAAGAATTAGGAGAGGCGCAATATCACGCCTTTATCGACCAATTGGAGAGTGAAGGATTAGAAGCGTCAACCTATTTCTTTTTACCAATTCATGAATGGCAATGGAACAATGTCATCATTCAATATTTTCCGGGTGACATTGCTGAAAAAAGGATTATCCCACTTGGGTCCGGTGAGGATAACTACCTCCCGCAACAGTCAATTCGGACATTTGTGAATACAAGTGATAAACAAAAGCATCATGTGAAGCTGCCGATGAGTATATTAAATACGCTAGTCTACCGCGGACTTCCAGCTGAACGAACGGTAGTGGCTCCCATTATTACAGACTATATTCATCGCATTCGTGAACAAGACTCATTTTTAAAAGAGGAGTGCCAGATCATCTTGCCAGGAGAAGTGGCGAGTATGAATTATAATCATCCCTACTATTCAATTTTAGAAGGAGCTCCGTATCAATATCTTGAAATGCTAGGCAGTATTTGGCGCGAGAGCATCTATTCCTTCTTAGAAGAAGACGAACATGCGATTACATTGGCATCACTCCTGTATGTAGATGATGCCGGGAAACCGTTTGTAGCTTCCTTAATTGAAAAGTCAGGCTTAACAGTCGAGCAATGGACCAAGAAGCTCTTTGATGTGACGCTTCCACCACTTCTACATTTTCTTTATAAATATGGCACCGTCTTTTCACCGCACGGACAAAACACCGTTGTGATCCTAAAAGATCACGTCCCGCATCGTTTAGCAATGAAAGACTTTATCGATGATGTCAATATTAGTGGAGAGCCACTGCCTGAATTATTGAATTTGCCAGAGGAATTAAAGCCAGTTCTTCGTAGTGAAGGAGCAGATGGTTTGTGTCAATTTATTTTCACTGGGCTCTTTGTATGTCACTTCCGATACTTAGCGGATATTATCGATGTTTATTACGAATATGATGAAGAGCGATTTTGGCAGTTGTTGCGAGAAACGATTCTTGTGTACCACAAACGTTTCCCGGAATTAGAGGATCGTTTCCGCCTTTTTGATTTACTACAGCCAACATTCACAAAGCTATGCTTAAACCGTAATCGAATGATTGATTATGGCTATGAAGACGATGATGATCGTCCACATGCATCTGAATTTGGCTATGTCCGAAATCCTCTTTACAAAGAATAAATAACGAAGCGTTTCTGTTATAAGCAGGAACGCTTTTTAGCATTAAGTAAAAAGAAAATAATACCATTTCACCCAAGGATGAGGGTAATATTGGTATGATAGAAAAAGAGAATAGGAGGCCAGGATGGAGTCAAAAACAGTTGTTCATTATGGGTTGATTGCGGTATTCTTTTTCACATATATGAAGATTCTCAGCTTTATTGGGAACAGATTGATTCCTTTTCAGTCTTCACTATCTGTGTTAATCGTGTCGGTATTGTTTCTCATTCTTGCGCTCGTTTTATCAGTGATGACTACAAATAAAATAACCGATGTTCTGAGGTCGAAGTAATAATATTAGAGCAATTAAACAAAAAAGAAAGATGGGATTAGAAATGTTTATCTTTTGGTTGATTGCTTTTCCGATTTTAATGTTTACATTATTTTCGATTGAAAAGAAACTAAGCAAGCTCAATGAACAGAATAGTGAGCTGATTGAATTGTTGAAAGGAAGAGATAAAGATGAATAAAACGCTAACTCAATTAGGAGAAACGGTTACAGTGATCGCGAACTTAAAAGATCAAGAGGATTCTCAGCTTCTAGACCCTATTAAACAGGGGAAGTGGTCTATTAGAGAAATTGTCGCTCATCTCTATTATTGGGATCAATTCAATTTAGAGAGTATGGTTCCCTACATGAATGATGGAGCGAATTTATCTCCCTTTCCAGACCATGATTCACATAATGAAGAGGCTATAAATGACGTACATGGTCAGTCATTGCACGCTATTATTGATCAATTTATTGATACTAGAGCAAAACTTGTGAAAAATCTAGAGAGTGTTGAGGAAGATGTGCGCTTTACGATTGGAGAAGGCAAGCGAAAGTTTTCTGCAGAAAGCTTTGCAAAGATCTTTCTCAAACACGACATTCACCATTTGAAACAAATTGAAGAAAAACTGAGTAAAAAATAGGGGTGATGAAGGAGGAAGAAAGATGATTATTTATCGATTTGATAAGGAAGTAGGGAAGCAGGTGACTCACTTCGATTCCAATTTCATCATCTCAAAAATAAGTAGACTCGATCAACCGGCACAGATCGGCTGCATGCATCTTGAAATTGGTGGGTTAATTGGTTTTCATCAAGCAAACGTTCCACAGCTTCTCTTAATTGTTGAAGGGGAAGGATGGGTACGAAGTGACACAGAAGAGGAAGTAAAGGTTCAAAAGGGAGATGCTGTTTTCTGGGAGAAGGGCGAAGGTCATGAAACCGGAACACACGAGGGACTGGTTGCGATTGCGATTGAATCTGAAGCATTAAATCCATCTGAATTTATGGTGGAAAGAGGATAAGGTCAACTGGTAAGATAGAAGGAGTCTTATTATTTTGATTGAAGTGAGGTTTCCTATGGTTGATTATGGTGTGCGAGCTTTATCTGGATTTTTGATTCTAATGTTTCTACTATTTGTTGCTCCTCTTAGTAACATTGAATGGCTTCAGCCGGGACATCCCTATCGTTTTATTATTGTGCCGATTGCTTTAATTGGAGGCTGGGGTTGTTTGTTCTTATATAAGAAGGTAAAGAAACAAAAGAGTGTATAAGACAAGTTGCCAGCCATGATGCTGGCTTTTCTTTTATTTACAGATAGAGCCTTGGAGGACTAACGATGAAAACAGAAAAACAAAAAATGCTTGATGGCGAATTATACGAGCCTTGGGATGCAGAGCTAATGAAGGAAAGAGAGCAAGCAAGGTATCTCACTCG
The DNA here is from genome assembly GCF_040939795.1 of Alkalihalophilus sp. As8PL. Lineage (GTDB taxonomy): Bacteria > Bacillota > Bacilli > Bacillales > Bacillaceae_D > Alkalihalophilus > Alkalihalophilus lindianensis. The sequence goes on along the minus strand of NZ_CP162551.1, from coordinate 674,874 downwards.
GATGTTTAATCAGACAACAGAAACTGAGCATGGGGACCGTGTTAGGGCAATCAAAGATTTACTTGGGTCAACGGGAGAAGATGTCTACATGGAGCCGAACTTCAGATGTGATTATGGCTACAATATCCATGTTGGGAATAACTTCTTTGCGAATTTTGACTGCACCATTCTAGATGTGTGTGAGGTTCGTTTTGGAGACAATTGCATGCTTGCACCTGGTGTACATATTTATACGGCGACTCATCCTGTAAATCCTTTTGAACGGATTAAAGGACCTGAATTTGGTAAGCCAGTCACAATTGGTGACAATGCATGGATTGGCGGCGGGGCCATCATTAATCCAGGAGTGACGATTGGAGATAATGTGGTGATTGCTTCTGGGGCAGTGGTCACAAAGGATGTTCCTTCTAATGTGGTAGTGGGAGGAAATCCTGCTAGAGTGATTAAGGAGATTGATTTAGAGGATAAGAGGTAAAGGCATTTGTCCTAGTAATGAGAGAGGGATTTTTTGTTTGATAGAGAATCTCTAAAGTACATAGACTATGGATGGAGGGGGCTTTTTACACGATGTACGAACTTAAAACAAAAGAACACGATGGTAGTGTGATTGAGTTTATTGAGCAGGTTGATAATCCTAAAAAAAGAGCTGATGCTTATCAATTATTAGACATTTTTACGGAAACAACTGGTTACAAGGCAAAAATGTGGGGGCCAAGTATTATTGGCTTTGGCTCCTATCATTATAAGTACAAAACGGGTCACGAAGGAGATGCTCCACTCGTTGGCTTCTCGCCTCGTAAAGCGAAGATAAGTTTATATTTTGCAACAGGTGATCCAGATCGAGAAGCGTTATTAGAGAACTTTGGAAAACATACGACTGGCAAAGCATGTGTGTACATAAACAAGATTGCAGACATTGATGTCGATGTATTAAGAGCCTTGATCAAGCAATCGATTTCATTTTTACAAGATACGTATCCGGAATAAGTGCATGTTTGACTTGAGCCATACTTCTGCTGGAAGAGTGGCTTTTTCATTTGCAAAGATTGGTAGTATGATATAATTACCTAGGTAACAAAATAGAGGTGATGAAGATCGAGACGAATCTTACGTTATTTCATAGACTACACCAGATCTCACGTTTGCTAACAAAGCGAGCGAACCAAGCACTGCAACCATTTGATTTGTATAGCGCACAGTGGACTGTCATCTACACGTTGAAAACGAAAGGCACATTAACTCAACGTGAGCTATGTGAGTATTTAGCTGTCGAGGCCCCACCTTTAACAAGAAACGTACAACGCCTTGTGAAAAAAGGTCTTGTCAGGCAAATCTGCGGCAAGGATAAACGAACGAAAAGAATTGAATTAACCGAAGAGGCGCATCTCCAATACCCAACATGGGAACGGGCGATGGCAGATGTGAAACAGCAGCTAATGGAGGGAGTTTCAGCAGACACCGAAGAACAGTTAGACAAGCTCTTAGTAGAATGGTTAAGCACGATTGAACAAGAGACTTGTCATGATCAACGAGAGGAGAGCTAAAGATGCCATTTTTACGATTTAAAGGATTTGATAAAAGCATATTAAAAGATGCCTCAACCGCTTTGGCAGAGCAAATGTCTATCATGGCGAATGTATCACCAGAGACGGTGAAGATCGAACTGATCCAAGTTGACCAAATTACGGAAACACCATGTTCAGTCGAAATCTTTATGTTCCAACGAGACCAAAAAACGCATGACGAGATTGCTGCGATGATCAATCATTTACTCAAAGGCTATGGATATTCTAACATCCATATCTTTTATATCATTTTAAATCCCGAGCTTTATTATAAAGAAGGAATGCCGTTAAACGAGATTCCTCGAAATGTACAACCGACTTTTTAAACGTGACAAATACTTGATAGGGATAGATGTTCATGCTTTGGGAAATGATTTTTCTCTTTTTGATTGTGTTAGTAGGAGGGTTCATTCAAGGTGTGAGTGGCTTTGGGTTTGGCTTAGTGGTGATGGGCTTTTTACCGCTTTTTCTTACGTTAAAAGAAAGCACCTTAATCGTGATTGCCTTACTCTTAGTTGCCTCCTTCAGTATTCTCTTGAAGATTTACAAATGGATTGATGTAAAAGGCTTAATCGTCATTGTAGGTTCAGCTCTAGTAGGGCGAGTTCTCTCCTTTTTTGTTCTAAGTACATATGGGGATATGGATATTCTAAAGCAAATACTCGGATTCTTTTTGATTGGGATGGTCATTTACTTATTCTTTAGTAAAAGGAATTCCTCCCCAGAAGCGAATATGAGCCCAGTCATTCCCGTTGTGCTAGGGTTTTTGGGAGGTTTAATTGGAGGGGTCTTCGCAGTTGGCGGTCCTTTTTTTGTTTTCTATTTTTTAATGCTCTACAAGGACAAGCATACATACCATGCCAATTTACAAGTTTCAGTCGTGATTACGAGTTTAATGACGATCATTCTTCATGGTGTAAATGGAGACTTCAATTGGAGTATGCTTAGCTATTTATTATTAGGAATTATAGGTGTATTTATCGGAACAGCACTAGGTATGAGGTGGTTTGAAAAGCTCCCCCGAACCTTTATAAAAAAATTAGCCATGTCCATCGTTTTGGTTGCGGCTTTAAATTTAATATTCGTCAGTTAATCAATAAGCGAGCTTGAGTAGATAACTTAAGCTCGCTTGTTTTGTATTTATAGGTTTTTCCATGTTGGATATTGGTTTATAATGGAAGGGATAAAGGATCATCAACCAAGAATAGAAACAGACAGGATGGGAGACGGTCAACGTGAAAAAGAAAGTCGTATTAGCTGGTGGAACGGGGTTTATTGGTCAGTATTTTGCTAAAGAATTTGAAAAGGAAGGGTACGAAATACATATTATATCAAGGCAATCGAAGCATAGTTCTTGGAACGATCAAACGGCAATTGTTAGGGCATTAGATGGTGCTGAACTCCTCATAAATCTTGCTGGGAAATCAGTGAATTGTCGCTATAACGAAGCAAATAAAAAGGCGATTATGGATTCAAGAACAGAGACAACAACCATACTTGGTAAGGCGATCTTGGCATGCGAGACACCGCCAAAAGTTTGGATGAACTCAAGTACAGCAACGATTTATCGACATGCAGAGGATCGTCCGATGACTGAAGATGGTGGAGAGATTGGATCAGGCTTTTCTGTTGATGTGGCAACTACGTGGGAGGAAACGTTCTTCTCATTCGACTTACCAAGCACAAGACAGGTCGCTCTAAGGATTGCGATCGTATTAGGAAAAGACGGCGGAGTGATGACACCTTACCTGAATCTCGTTAAATTTGGACTCGGAGGGATTCAAGGTTCAGGGAGACAGATGTTTAGTTGGATCCATGTAGAAGACTTATTTCAAATCGTTCTCTTTTTGCGAGGTAGAGAGGATCTAACAGGTGTATTCAACTGTGCAGCTCCGGAACCTGTTAGCAATCGAGAGCTAATGAGTCAGTTAAGAGCAACAATGAATGCGCGCTTTGGTTTGCCTGCTCAAAAATGGATGCTTGAGATTGGCTCCGTATTCTTAAGAACGGAAACAGAATTAGTCTTGAAAAGTCGTTGGGTCATTCCAGAGCGATTAGAGCGAGAAGGCTTTACATTTACGTATCCAACACTTCGTGAAACGTTAGAGAATATTATTAAAGAATGATGATGACAAACAAAAGGGGAATCAACTATGTTTACATCAAATAGAGTACAATTACGCAAAATGGTTCCGGAAGATATTGAAAGGTATCATACATGGCGAAACGATATAGATGTGATGAATTCAACTAGTTTATCACTAGATATTTACTCTCTTGATGAAACGAGAGAATTTGTAGAGAACGTTATGTTAAATGCCGGCTCATCTAAAAGTTATCTGATTGAGGAGAAGGAAAGCAAGCTGTCATTAGGGGTTACTTCACTTATCCATATTGATTACAAAAATAGAAATGCTGAATGCATTATTGATATAGGAGAAAAAGATTACTGGGGGAAGGGTTATGCTACTGAAGCATTAAAGTTACTGCTCGATTATGCCTTTCTCGAGCTTAATTTACACCGCATCTCATTGAAAGTATTTTCATTTAATGAAAGAGCGATCGCTGTATATTATAAACTAGGTTTTAAACAAGAAGGGGTTAGCCGTCAAAGTTTATATAGAGAAGGAAAATGGCACGATATTATACATATGGGGATATTAAAAGAAGAGTATCACATAGCCTAATGAGAAAGCATGTTTCTGTTTAACAGAGACGTGCTTTTATCTATTGAAAAGGAAATATCGTCCAGGATGAATATAGGGAATGGGAAAATATAACGATTAGTTTGTAGATAGGAATTTCGACTCTCCATTTATTTTTAACACATACTAAGAAAATCGAAAAAACGTTTTAATCATCTTTAAAAGGGAAGAGGTTTACTAACATCATTTGATAATCATTTACATAACTGGAGGGAATGTCATGACTGAACATCAAAGCATGCCAAAAGAAGGTGGATTGGATCATAGCTTAAAGCTATTAAAGGAAGGGTATCAATTTATTTTAAACCGCCGACATACGTTTCAATCCAATGTGTTTGAGACTAAATTATTGGCGGAGAAAGCGATTTGTTTAACAGGAAAAGAAGCGGCTAAGGTTTTCTATGACAATGATAAGTTTACAAGGGTTGGAGCTGCTCCAAAACGGGTTCAAAAGACGCTTTTTGGCGAAGGTGGAGTCCAAGGCTTAGACGGAGAAGAACACCATCACCGCAAACAAATGTTCATGTCACTTATGACCAAGGACTCGCTTCAAGAGGTCATTGAACTGACGGAAAATGAATGGAGTGAAGCTACAGCTAAGTGGGAGTTAGAAGCAGACAAAATTGTCTTATATGACGAAGCGAAGAAAATCCTTACTCAGGTCGCCTGTAAATGGACGGGCGTCCCTGTAAAAGAAGGGGAGCTTGATCAATTAGCTGAGGAACTTGGAGAAATGTTTGAAACGGCGGCAGCCCTCGGTCCTAGTCATTGGAAAGGAAGAAGAGCACGGTCTAAAATTGAAGATTGGATGGAAGAACTCGTTCAAAAAGTACGGGATGAAGAAGTGAACCCACCGAAGGATAAAGCACTTTATACGTTTTCATTCCACCGTGACTTAGAAGGTAATTTGTTACCAAAAGAAGTTGCAGCTGTTGAGCTAATTAACTTACTACGGCCAATTGTAGCTATATCGGTTTATATTGGATTTACAGCGCTTGCGGTGCATCAATATCCAGAAGAAGTGGAAAAGCTTAAATCGAACGATGATGATCACTTACAACGTTTCGTCCAAGAGGTTCGTCGCTTTTATCCGTTCTTCCCATTCACTGCAGCACGTGTGAGAGAGGATTTCACATGGGAAGGATACGAGTTTAAAGAAGGTACGATGACACTCCTTGATTTATATGGAACGAATCATCACCCTGAAGATTGGGAGAATCCTGATCGTTTTGATCCTGACCGCTTTAAAACATGGGATGGCAGTCCATTTGATTTCATTCCTCAAGGCGGAGGCGAATTTGACATTGGTCATCGATGTGCCGGGGAATGGATTACGATTGATATTATGAAGGTGAGCTTAAGTCATCTCGTCAATCAGATGACTTATGATATGCCAGAACAAGACTTAGCATTTAGCATGACGGATATACCTAGTTTACCTGAGAGTAAGATTGTGATGGAACATATAAAGCGTATGTAACAACAATCTATTTGGAGGTGCTTCCTTTGATTCGTAAACTTTCCACAAGCAAGAATAACATTGTCGAGTATGAGGTCGATGATAAAATAACGGAAGAAGAGAACGAGCAAGTACTAGAGGAATTAGAAGGGTTGATTAATGAGTATGGTCAGATTAGGTTACTCGTTCGCCTGAATGAAATGGCGGGGGTAGAACTTTCAGCCATTGATAAGAGAGTGAAATTTGCGAAAGAGCATTTATCTCAGATCGAAAAATATGCCTTAGTTAGTGATTCCAATTTAGCAGAGTATGTGTCTAAAGTTAGTGATAAAGTGACAAAAATGGATATGCGACATTTTGCAAAAGATGAAGAAGAAATGGCCAGAAGCTGGGTTCGGGACGACTAAAGATTGGGGTAAGGAGCGTTTCTACTTAGGTAGGAACGCTCTTTTTATGTACTCATTTTTTCTAATTAAGGTAATGTTTAGAGATTAATCGGTTGATAAATTATATCTAGACGCTTCTGCCCAGACCAAAGCGTTTTTTCTATACGAGATTTACCCACACTTTTTGTAAAGGATTGACCTTTTAATTATGGTAAGATAAACGAATGAAGGAGGGATATGTTTTTTGAAGCTTTCTACTAAGGTTTTTGCGATTATCAGTGTATTATTTGCTATTATCTTTATTTATGAAAGGCTTACGTCAAATACGACCTTGCCTACTCTCTTTGGGGAGATGCTCTGGTTTGCCCCATTAGTGATCTCAATATTTAGTTATATGACCGCAGTGACAATTAACAAAGGCTATAATAAATCTCTTAAATTAATCGGGTTTGCATATATTGGCATAGCAGTCGTAGGCATTTGTTGGTATTTTGTTGTCGTTGTGATGATGGTTACAGCTTAGGTCAAGTCATATTGGAGGACATGTATGAAACCATTGGAAGGGAAAATTGCGATTGTAACAGGGGTCAGTCGGCTAAAGGGAATTGGTACAGCGATTTGTAAGGAGTTAGCTGAAGCTGGTTGCCAGATCTTTTTTACATATTGGACAAATTATGATAAGGAAATGCCCTATGAGGTTGCTGTAGATGAACCGTTGATGATTAAAAAAGAGTTGGAGAAGTTGGATGTTCAAGTGGCATGTATGGAACTCGACTTATCGGAGACGATCGCACCGGATCAGCTATTTCAACAAGTCCGGGCACAGCTTGGAGATCCGGATATCTTGATTAACAACGCCGCTTATTCTACCAATACGGATTTTTCTACTGTAACAGCAGAAGAATTAGATAATCATTATTTGGTTAATGTTCGTGCGTCGACCTTATTGAGTAGTCACTTTGCGCAAACGTTTACGAAAAAGAGGGGTGGCCGTATTGTCAATTTAACATCAGGGCAATTTCAAGGTGCGATGCCTGGTGAATTAGCTTACGCAACCACTAAAGGAGCCATTGATGCATTAACTCTCACCCTCTCAGCAGAGGTCGGCCATTTGGGAATTACAGTTAATGCAATTAATCCTGGGCCAACCAATTCAGGATGGATGACGGAAGAAATCAAGCGTGATTTAAAACCGATGTTTCCTTCTGGCAGAGTGGGAGAACCGAAAGATGCAGCAAAAACGATTAAGTTCCTCGTCAGTGAAGAGGCCGAGTGGATTACAGGTCAGGTGATTCATTCAGAGGGTGGGTTTAAAAGGTAAGTTTTAGAGGCGGTTGCAATCATACCGACCTCTTTTTTATATAGCAATTAATGGGTGAATGGATTCTAACCCAAAGAGTGGTAGCAAGATTACGCTTCTGGACGTTGATAAACCATATAAAAGGGAGAAAATAATAAAAAAATGTAGATTTAGTGGTTTTAATGTATCATAATTAATGTAGAGACATTACTAGTAGGTTAAAGTAGAAATGAGGATTGCTATGTATCGTACAGCGCTTGATCTAATAGAAGAAAGCATCATCATTACAAATGGGCAATTAGAAATTGAATACATAAATAAAGCATATGAAGAATTATTCGAGGTGCAATCAAGTGAGGTCGTTGGCATGCATCTACATGAATTATTTCCTGATGTGCAAGAGGATGTTCGGATTGCTACAGAATCAATCAAAGCCAGGAAAGATGTCGAATACAAACACGTCCCTTTTCACTGGAAGGGCCAAGATTTAATATTGAAAGTCTATACGAAAGTTAATTTTCATGATGACGGAGAGATTCATTTACTGATTACAAAAATTGAGGACGTGACCGAGCAGGCTCGTGCAGCTCAGAAAGCAGAAGAGTTAATTAAGCAATTGACGATCAATGTTATTCCTCTTTCCAAGCAAATTGGGATTCTACCTCTGCAAAGTGTTTTACATGATTCTCAAAAGGAAATCATTTTACATGATACAGTCATGCAATGCCAAGCCTTAAAGCTCGACTGTCTTGCAATTGAATTTTCTTCTCTCAGATCAATAGATGATGAACTAGCAGAAATTATTGATCACTTAGTCAATACGTTGGCATTAATGGGGGTCACCGTCTTCTTATGTGGCTTGCATCCTACCATTGTACCTTCCATCCATAAAAACTACTCTCACTTATCCAAATTCCCAACATTCTCAAAACTGTACCAAGCCCTTAATTATTTCAAGAAAGTACAAGCTGACAAAAGCAATTAAAACAAAATAAGCCAGCCTTCCTAAACGGTTAGGGGAGGCTGGCTTGAATGATCAATGATTAAAAACTTTTATCACCGTTAAAAATGGAATTCTTTACAACAACGTAATCTACATGACGAATGGCTTCTAGCGTCTTACCACCTGCATAAGAGATAGACGATTGGAGGTCTTGCTCCATTTCAACTAATGTATCTTTTAGTGAACCTTTATGCTCGACAATCATCTTCTTACCTTCAACGTTTTTCTTTTCACCTTTTTGGAACTCTGAAGCTGAACCAAAGTATTCTTTGTAGAGCTTTCCGTCTTTCTCAATTGTAATACCAGGGGATTCTTCGTGACCTGCAAAAAGGGAACCGATCATCACCATTGAAGCTCCAAAACGAATTGATTTAGCAACATCACCATGTGTACGAATTCCGCCATCGGCAATCACAGGCTTACTTGCTGCCTTTGCACACCAACGAAGAGCGGCTAATTGCCAACCACCAGTTCCAAATCCAGTCTTGATTTTTGTGATGCATACTTTCCCTGGTCCTATTCCGACTTTCGTGGCATCGGCACCAGCATGTTCAAGCTCTCTTACAGCTTCTGGGGTACCAACATTACCCGCAATCACAAACGTTTCAGGTAAGTGCTTTTTAATATGTTGAATCATCTCTATCACTGCATTTGAGTGACCATGTGCAATATCAATGGTAATAAATTCAGGAACTAATTGATCTTTCGCTAATTGTAAAATGAAATCATATTCATCGGCTTTAACTCCGACGCTAATTGATGAAATCAATTCACGTGACTTCATATCTTGAATGAAAGCGACTCGCTTTTCAGGTTCAAAACGGTGCATGATATAGAAATATCCATCCTCTGCTAACGCAACCGCAATCTTTTCATCTATGATCGTCTGCATATTCGCAGGTACTACTGGCATTTTAAATGTATGTTTACCTAATGTAACAGTTGTATCACACTCAGAGCGACTATTTACTATACATTTTGCTGGAATCAGTTGAATATCTTCGTAATCAAAAACATTTTCCATGGTTACACCCCTAAAAACGAATATTTGAATTAGATCAATAAAAAATCGTTCGTACATTTGGTAATTTACATCATTTTCTATGAAAAGTCAAAGTATTTTTGGAGATTCATTGATAAATAGAAATAGACCGAGCATAAAAGGCCTTTGATGGAGGCTTGACTTGCTTTTGTGCTGTACAAAAGGGTAGAAGTAAACTTGAATGATTAAAGACTTCCAGAGGAGATTAGACAGATACAGAGGTGGAAGTAAACTTTGATTTGTCCACCTCTTTTCTCTTCCTATTCTTAGTGGTCTACACTTCTTTTTCCGTATAAGCGGTATTTCAGTCTTATTAAAGAATACTTTATAAAAACAATAATAATGTAGTAAAGGAGCAGTTTTTGAAAGTACGCAAGAATAAAAATCTTGTGGTGAGGTGAACGAATGGGTGCTATCAACGGGTCGGACTACATCAAGAGAATTAATCAATTAAATAGTGAGGTGTGGATCGAAGGAGAGAGAGTAACTGGCAACATATCCGAACATGTTGCATTTAAAGGAATTATCAAGAGCCAAGCAAGATTATATGATCTGCAACACAACGAACCTTTAAAAAAGATGATGACGTATGAATCTCCAAAGAGTGGAGAACGCGTGGGTGTATCTTTTTTACTTCCAACAACTAAAGAAGACTTAAGGCAGCGTCGTTTGATGATTCAGGAGTGGGCAAAAACAAATGCGGGAATGATGGGAAGAAGTCCTGATTATATGAATACGGTATTAGTTTCACTCGTTGCCTCCAAACGCATTTTTGAAGAAAATGAAAATTGCTTTCCTGAAAACGTACTCTCATTCTATGAAAAGGCAAGTGAAAATGATTGGTCATTTACCCATACTTTTATTAACCCACAAGTCAATCGCTCACCCTATCATCTTTTCGATGGTTCTGAAGAGCTCATTGCAGCGAAGATTGTGGATCGAAACAAGGAAGGGATTGTGATAAAAGGGGCTAAACTTCTTGCTACCCAAGGTGGAATCACGGATGAAATTATTGTGTATTCGATAGCAGGGATCATTGATAAGTCCTATTCATACTCATTTTCAATTCCGAGTAACACACCAGGGCTAAAGTTTATTTGTCGTCAGCCATTTGGTCAGAGTGATTCAACCTATGATTCGCCTTTAGGTGCTCGGTTTGAGGAGAGTGATGCATTAGTGGTATTTGATCATGTATTGGTCCCTTGGGATCGAGTATTTTATTATGACAACATCGAGGTAACAGATACCTTATCGCTAAAAGGAGCCTTTGCAAAACTAGCCTTGCACCAAGTCGTATCTCGCCAAGTGATAAAAGTAGAATTTATTCTCGGTGTTGCTCAAATGATGGTTGATACCATAAACTCAGGTAATTACCAACATGTACAAGAAAAAATTGCAGAGATAATCGTAGCCCTTGAGACGATGAAAGCTTTTTTAATTGCTTCTGAGGCCGGTGCGACAAAAGAGAATGGATACATGCTGCCTGACCTGAATCCATTATACGCAGCCATTAATACCTTCCCTCGTTTATATCCCAGACTTACCGAAATCCTTCAACTTTTAGGTGCGAGCGGGTTAGTCTCAATTCCCTCAGAAAGAGATTTTCAGTCTGAAATAAGAGAAGATATTGATCTATACTTACAATCTACCACCAAAAGTGCAAAAGAACGAGTTAAGCTGTTTCGACTTGCTTGGGATACATGCATGAGTGCATTTGGATCAAGACAAACATTGTATGAGCGTTATTTCTTTGGGGATCCGATCCGCTTATCTAGCATGTTATACCAAACGTATAATCGAAATGACCTTATGGAACGTGTAGAGAATCAATTTTTATCTGAAGACTATTAGCTAAAAAAGGCGTGCTCCATCGAGTAGACGTAGGCACGCCTTTTTATGTTTGTATCAAATTGCTGCTCTACTTCAATTCAACTCCAAACACTAATCCGCCGCGACTTGCCACAACGATATAGTTTTCATAAACAGCTGGGGTGGCTTCGATATTTGAGCCAAGATTGACAACATCTTTCACTTTTCCCGTCGACCCTTCAATAAGGTGCATATTTCCTGCTGAATCGGCTTGAATAAGCATCGCTTTACCATCCTCTGTATAGACATCTACCGGGGAGGACCAGGCGTAGTGATCCATATTAAGTCGCCATTCTTCTTCCCCCGTTTTTTTATTTACAGCAATCATCAACCCGCCGTGTAACGTCTCATAGCGCGCAATGGTGAAAATGACTAGATGCTCAATTTCTTCTTTTCCAACAACAGGTGTTGCGAGCATGCCGCCATTTACAGCTGAAAGGGAGTAGGCCGGGTATTCCTTACTCCAAATGATCTCACCTGATAGACCATCTATTTTTCGAATCAAGCAGTTACCGAAGGAGCCTTGCTGGTCCACTTCCGTCCCTGTATACAAAAACGGATGGTTATCTTCCGCCTCAACAACAATGGTGGCATCGGTATCATCCGTTGGCTCTAGAGCGAATAGCGGTTTATGATCGGCTAGATCAATCGCTAAAACACTGCCGCCATTATCAGCAAAATAAGCAATGTTTTTATAGATGGCAACTGAATTTTCAATGCCTTGATAGTGGTTTCCTTGCACGTTATAACGAGCTTTCATTATATCTGGATCGACCGAAATGGTCTTTTCTTGTACGTTAAATTTCGTATTAAGATTTGCGTGATAAAAGAGACCATTCTCACCGCCTACAACCAATTGATCGCTCTTTCGGTTAATTAAGGCAGATCCATCAAATGCACCCCAGGCTCGGTAAGCCCAAGGATCAGCCCCTTCAATAAAGTGGAGTTCTGAGCCGTCAATTAAGCTGAAAATCCGGTAGCCAATATCACTTTCTGGAATGCCCTGGCCTACATAGAGCAAGGGGTAACCGCGTGGGTCAATAGCGACCGACCCTTTAATGGGGCCACCGACTTTAATAGGTGAGCGAGTAAGTTCGCCTGAGTAGAGGTCGGCAAAATAAACCGAACCGTCAAGTGACCCATAAATGACTTCTGTAAAATCCTCTTGCTCTTTAAAATGGTCGTGGATATTCATGATCCTGCGCACATCGGGTTCCCATTTCACAATACTTGGTTGCCCCGTCCAACCTGCACCGCCTCCCCATTTATGGTGAGTGCCTGTTCGAAAGCTCCACGCTATATCAAGGGTGGAGGAAGATAGAGTGACGTTTCCATATGAAGGGGAGGTACGGGAGTGGTTCCCACGAAAGGTCAGAATCCCTGGAATGTCTGTATAGGTTTCAGGAAATAAAGCCGAATCAAAGTCTACTTCTCCATTTAGATCATAGGTAAGATGAGTAAGGTCAGTTTTATCGATAGCAATTTCTTCGTATGGGAGCTTGATTGGTAAAAGCTTTTCTCTCTGGTCCTTCTGCTTTTGCCCGTGATTATGTACAATTAATTTTTCATCCGCAGCAACACGCTCATTAACGAATGTAATTTGGCTACAGCCTGCTAATAGAGCTAAAATGAAGACTGATATAAGTAAAGGTCGCCATCTCAATAAAATCTCATCTCCCCTCAGGTGAACATATTCTAATATATTGTAAAGGAAGGTTAGAGAAAAGGGTGACGAAAATTGTAAGGCGAGTAAAAAAAGTCATTGTTTAGGTTTGAAAGGGTAGGAAAGTGGGTAAAAAGTGGGGGGGAATGATTAGACCGAGCATAAGCGCGCTCGGACTAATGAAGTTATCTTAAACGCCTAGAAACAGCTTGAACGAATCTTACTAACAATCCAACGATCCATATACTTAATCCGAACATCAACATCAAAAGCCCAATAAATCCAGCACCATAAACTCCAGTTTTGCCATTATTCCCTACGCTTTGTGCATATCCTGCTGCGTACCCGATGAAGGGGGCAAGCATGGTAATGATCGCTCCCCACATCATCAGGTTCATTTTCTCTTTAGAATAAAGAATGAAGCAACAGAGGTTTATGAGGAAGACGATCGCAATGAACAACCAGAGAAGATGAATATCCATAGCAACCTCCTAATCTTTAATAAAACGCTGCCATTGTAAAGAGCACGACATAAAATAGCAATGGACCTCCCATCATCACCATCCCTACATGAAAATAATTTTTAAAAAAGTGAATAATGAATCCGACAATCCACAAGACAAGAGGAATTAAGTAGCCAGGGGCAATAAACATCGGAGCGTCATCACCGTACTCCCCGATAAACCCAGTTGCAAACCATAACGAAAGAGGAACAATAATAAAGCTTGTTACAATTAAAAGTACACGTAGGACCATAGCTAAAGTAGAATTCACCGAACCCCTCCTTTTATCTATATATTACCATTTATACGGTGGTGTTCCATTTAAATGCGTGGACGAAATCGAATTATGTGGAAATAAAATAAGCACAACCACCGAGGTTGTGCTTAGTGAAGCTTATTTTGTAAATTGTGTTAGAGCTTCTACTTTTCCAGTTAAATGCTATTGATCAAAATGATGGAGCTCTTCAAAATTTGTGGCACTTAGAAGATAGATACGATTGTTTTAATATGATTCATCAGGTTGGTGGATCAAGATTAGACATTGGAATACTACAAGGTATAAAAGTACAATGTAGGATTTCCTTTATTATGCTTTTACAAACTAACCCAAGCCAACAGAAAAGTACTTCCTACAAAACTCCTGATAATTCTATCAAATTCCCCAATTATTTTAGCTGCTACATCAAATATAGAGATGAAAAAAGCTGCTACCCTCAGTCATTCATCATTCCCCAAGAAATAATTCCCACTTTTTAAAATCTACTATTGAAAATTCATACTATTTCATATATATTGAAAGCACTTACATATAAGGTCATCTGATGACCTTATGATCGTTTTATGGTATAAAGGGGAGGGAACGTTTATGGGATTAGGTATATTATCATTGTTTGCACTTATTCCAATTTTGACTGTCTTATTGTTTCTCGTTATTTTCAGGTGGCCGGCGAAGCATGCGATGCCAATTGCATTTGTTGTAACTGTGCTTGTCGCGTTGTTTGTTTGGGAAGTGCCGGCTAATCAAATTGCAGCCGCAAGTACAAAAGGTGTGGTGACGGCACTTGAGGTGCTATTTATCGTCTTTGGTGCCGTACTCATGCTCAATACGTTGAAAGAAAGCGGTGCAATTCAGACGATTCGTCAGGGGTTCATTGATATTTCACCAGACAGACGTGTTCAAGCGATAATTATTTGTTGGTTGTTTGGCTCTTTTATTGAAGGGGCATCAGGCTGGGGGACACCAGCTGCGGTGCTCGCGCCATTACTTGTAGCCATCGGATTTCCAGCTATGGGTGCCGTTATGGTGGCACTCATCATTCAATCAACTCCGGTTTCATATGGGGCTGTAGGGACGCCGATTCTAATTGGGGTTCAATCAGGCTTAACCGGTTCAGAAAATGTAACGAATGCCGCTGCGTCTCTTGGAATGACATTTGAAGCGTATATCAAAATGATTGGTGGTCAGGTTGCGATTTTCCATGGTGTTGTCGGATTGTTTATCCCACTGATTATGGTAACGATGCTGACGTTGTTCTTTGGAAAAGAAAAATCAATTAAAGCAGGCATGGAAGTGTGGAAATTTGCATTATTTGCCGGGCTTGCATTTACGATTCCGTATGCATTAGTAGCGAATTTCCTTGGGCCGGAGTTCCCATCATTGTTTGGGGGGTTAGTTGGTCTTGCCATTGTTGTTCCAGCTGCGAAAAAGGGATTCCTTATGCCTAAGCTTACTTGGGATTTTGAGCATTCTTCAAAGTGGGATCCAGAATGGACGGGTACGTTATCAGCTACTAGGTTAACAGAAGCAACGATTAGTCCATTTAAAGCGTGGTTCCCTTATATTTTAATGGGAATTTTACTTGTGATCACGCGTTTGAATACCCTTCCATTTGGGGATTGGTTAAAGATGGTAAGTGTTAAGGTTGAAGGGGTATTTGGAACACCTATTGATATTGCGAGTACACCGTTTTTCTTACCAGGATTTATTATGGTATTAATGTCTATTATGGGTTATTTCTTATACAGCATGAATCAATCCACATACGGAACAGCCGTTAAAAATTCAACAACGATGATCATTAGTGCCGCTCCCGCTTTATTATTTGCCGTTCCGATGGTGCAAGTGTTTATCAACTCAGGAGTAAACGCAACAGGCTACACAAGTATGCCACTGGTGCTTGCTGAAGGGGTATCAGAGCTAATGGGTCAAAATTGGCCAATTGTTGCACCAGCGATCGGTGCACTCGGAGCGTTTGTAGCAGGAAGTAACACAATCAGTAATATGATGTTTGCGATGTTCCAATTTGGTACCGCTGAAAATGTTGGAATAAATCCTGCAACCATTGTCGCCCTACAAGCGGTCGGTGGAGCAGCGGGAAATATGATCTGTGTTCATAATGTTGTTGCCGCGTCTGCAACAGCTGGCTTAGTAGGAAAAGAAGGAACATTGATTCGTAAAATGTTGATCCCGACGTTCTATTATGTCTTCTTTGCAGGAGCGGTCGGTTACATTGCCATTAACGGTATTGGACTCAACATCGGTACGTTAATGGCGGCAATTGTATTGACCACGATCATATCCATTATCATCAAAGAGAATCGTAGAGAAAAAAACATAGAGGATACGAAACAACAACAGAAGTTCGGAGGTTGATCGATATGAAGGTTTCATTATTTATCACGTGTTTAGCTGATGTATTTTATCCAGGAGTGGGGAAAGACACGGTTGAAGTATTAGAGAGGTTAGGGTGCGAAGTTGATTTTCCAGAGAAACAAACCTGTTGTGGGCAGCCGGCTTTTAATAGCGGCTACCACAAGGATACAAAAAAAGTAGCAAAGCATATGATTGAGACATTTGCTCATTCAGATTATGTTGTGATGCCATCGGGATCTTGTGCATCAATGATTTTTGAGTACGGAGAGTTATTAAAAGAGGAGCCTGAGTGGCAAAAACGAGCTGAGGATTTAGCGAATAAGACTTATGAGTTCACGCAATTTCTCGTACATGTTCTAAAAGTAGAAAAGGTTGATGCTAGTTTGACTGCGACTGCGACCTATCATACCTCTTGTCATATGACTCGCTTATTAAAAGAGAAGGAAGCGCCTTTTAAACTATTAGATCAAGTAGAGGGGCTTAATCTTGAGACATTGCCAAATCGTGAGGCTTGCTGCGGATTTGGTGGTACATTTTCGGTGAAAATGTCTCCGATCTCTGAACAGATGGTAGATGAGAAAGTACGCCATATTGAGGAAACAAAAGCTGAAGTCCTAATTGGTGCTGATTGTGGGTGCTTGATGAATATCGGTGGACGGATTGAACGTAACGGTAAGCCGGTTAAAGTGATGCATATTGCACAAGTGTTAAATAGCCAAGAGAAAGTCATGAAGGGGTGAATGGACAATGCCAATGAAAATCGGAGACCCGAATTTTGATCATCGAGTGGAAAAAGGGTTGAAAGATACCTTTATGAGGCAGGCAGTCACATCTGCTCAAGAACGACTGAAGATGGCTAAATCTAAAGCCGAAGATGAGCTTGGTAACTGGGAAGAATGGCGTAATCTATCAGAAGAGATTCGTACCCATACTTTAGAAAATATTGATTATTACTTGCATCAATTAAGCGAAAATGTCAGCAAAAATGGTGGTTTCGTTTTCTTTGCAGAAACAGCAGAGGAAGCAAATGCGTACATCAAGGAAGTAGCAAAAAAGAAAAATGCGAAAAAAGTGATCAAGTCAAAATCAATGGTCACTGAAGAGATTAGCATGAACCAAGCGCTAGAGAGTGTAGGGTGTGAAGTGATTGAGTCCGATCTAGGTGAATACATTCTTCAGATTGACGATCATGATCCACCATCACATATTGTAGCACCTGCTCTACACAAAAATAGAGAACAAATCCGTGAAACCTTTCAACAGAAAAAAGGCTACACGAATTCTTCCAAGCCAGAGGAGCTCACTCTTTTTGCAAGAGAGCAGCTACGCAAGGAGTTCTTAGAAGCTGATATCGGGGTCACTGGCTGTAACTTCGCTGTTGCAGAGTCTGGTAGTATTTCGCTCGTAACGAATGAAGGAAATGCAAGATTGGCAACGACTTTGCCAAAAACCCAGATTACCGTGATGGGGATGGAGCGCGTTGTTCCGACATGGGAAGAGCTTGATATCTTAGTGAGCATGCTTTGCCGAAGTGCTGTTGGTCAAAAGCTAACGAGCTACATCACCGGTCTAACAGGGGCAAAAGAAGAGGGCGACCTAGATGGTCCGGAAGAATTCCATCTTGTTATTGTGGATAATGGTAGGTCGAAAATCCTTGGCACCGAGTTCCAGTCGGCTCTTCATTGTATTCGTTGTGCAGCTTGTATCAATGTGTGTCCGGTGTATCGTCATGTTGGGGGGCACTCGTATGGATCCATCTATCCTGGGCCGATTGGGGCAGTGTTAACGCCGCTACTTGAAGGATATGATGATCATAAAGAATTACCATATGCATCAACTCTATGTGCAGCCTGTACGGATGCGTGTCCGGTCAAGATTCCGCTCCATGAATTACTCGTTAAGCATAGACGGAACATTGCGGAAGAAAAGCGTACGACTTTATCTGAAACACTTGCTATGAAAGGGTTTGGAATGGTAGCAAGCTCACCTTCACTTTTCAATATGAGTACACGAACAGCTCCTATGATGCTATCTCCTTTTACAAAAGATGGCACGATCAAGAATGGTCCAGGGCCATTAAAGTCATGGACCGATATCCGAGATTTTCCGGAGAGCAAAAAAGAGAGATTCAGAGATTGGTTTAAGCAACGCGAGAGCAAAAAAGGAGGGACTCATCATGATTCAGCATCGCGAAACATTTCTCAATAATGTAGCTGAAAAGTTAGGAAGAGCACGTCGTACAACAGGAGTCGTTCGTCCCAATTATCGTCAGAAGCCGCAGCTCGATGTGATGAAAGATCATACACCTGATGAGCTCGTCTCCGTTTTAAAAACGCAGTGTGTAGCGATTCATACAGATTTTAAGGAAACGAAGCGTGACGGGTTAGAAGCTGTAATTGATGAAGTGCTTCGTGAGTTTGAGGCGACCTCTGTTATTACATGGGATGACCCGAGGTTTAGCGAATATGGATTGAGTCGTTTCCAAGCACGGGAAGAAGTCGATGTTTGGGATGCAGGTCGTGAGAGTCAATCAGTTGAGATTGCAGAACGAGCTGATATTGGGATCACTTTTGCCGATTACACTTTAGCTGAATCTGGCACGGTAGTGTTGATTAGTGATCAAGGAAAAGGGCGTTCAGTAAGTCTCCTTCCAACGTACTATATAGCGATCATTCCAAAAAGCACACTCGTTCCTCGTATGACGCAAGCAACCACGGCGATTCATAACATGGCTAAAGACGGCAAACGGATCCCATCCTGCATTAATTTCATTTCTGGTCCTAGTAATAGTGCTGATATTGAGATGAATTTAGTCGTTGGTGTTCATGGGCCGATTCGAGCTTGTTATATATTGGTCGACGATATGTAATAAGGGGCTAGTAGTGTAATGACACTGCTAGCCTTCATGCGTTTTCGTGTCAGCGTATGCTATAATAAAGGTAACTGAAATGAACGAGGTGCAAGGAATGGCATTTAAACAAGTGCAAACAAAAAAGGTGTCCGAAGTGATTCGTGAACAGCTAGAAGAAATGATTCGTGAAGGAGAAGTGAAGCCAGGAGAGAAGTTAGATTCTGTTGAAAAGTTGGCAAAAGAATTTAATGTCAGTCGCTCTGCTGTAAGAGAAGCTCTTAGTGCCTTGCGCGCAGTCGGATTGATCACGATTAGGCAAGGCGAGGGGACCTTTGTTAATAAATATGATTTCTCTAATATGATTGCTCCTGTAACGGTGGAGCGCATTATCTCGAAACAAGAAATGCTAGAGCTGTTTCAAGTAAGGAAGATTATCGAAGTGGGAGCAGCAAGCCTTGCTGCTCTGCATCGGACCGAGGAAGATCTTCTAGAGATGAAGGCGGCTCTTGCAGAAATGGAGCAGGCTGCTGGGAATGAAGACCTTGGAGAGAAAGCGGATGTGAAATTTCATCTCGCATTAGCAAGAGCAACCGGCAATAGTATCTTAAAGGATATGATGCAGCAGCTATCAGATACGCTTGGCAAAACGATGTATGAAAGCAGACGAATTGGCTTGTTTTCAGATAAGCCAACCTTTGACCGTCTACAAGTCGAACATGAAGCGATCTTTCATGCAATCGAAAATCAAGATGCAAACAAAGCGAATGAAAAGATGTTAGAGCATTTGAAGAATGTGGAGAATACATTAATTGCTTATCATCAGGATAAATAAAGAACAAGCATCAGTCACTCGACTGATGCTTGTGTTTGTTTGGTGAATCTCTACTTTTTAACACGTGTAGTTAATTAAATAGGCTCATAATCCATCCAAGTAAGATACCAACAACACCAAAGTCAGAATCTCCAAAGGTTGTTCCTTCAAACCCGATTGAACCAAGGACAGGTAAAAGGAGAGCGGGTAAGAAACTAATCAGAATTCCATTAGTGACTGCTCCTAAAATAGCGCCACGTCTACCACCCATCGCATTCCCAAATACTCCGGCAGCTGCTCCTGTGAAGAAATGTGGTACTAAACCAGGAACAATTAATGCGAGACCGAATACAGGTAAGATAAACATCGTTCCTAATCCGGCAATAAAACTAAAGAGGAATCCGATAATTACTGCATTTGGAGCGAATGGAAAGACAATAGGTGCATCCAAAGCAGGTTTTGCATTTGGAACAATTTTGTCAGCAATTCCTTTAAATGCTGGAACGATTTCAGCAAGTAGCATACGAACCCCCGCAAGAACAACATATACACCAGCTGCGAATGTAATGGCTTGCATGAGCGAGAAGATAATGAAGTTCATTCCTTCACTTAGTTCCGTTTCAACATAACTAGCTCCGGCGAATAAAGCAACAACGATAAATAGAATGGCCATCGTTAATGAAACCGCAACGGACGTATCTCTCAAGAATCCAAGTGATTTAGGCACTTTAATATCTTCAGTTGTTTTTTCTTTATTTCCAAAGTACTTACCAATCGTACCTGAGACAAAGTAACCAAAAGAACCGAAGTGACCAAGTGCAATATCATCGTTTCCTGTTATTTCTCGCATGTATGGTTGAAGGATCGCAGGGAAGAAGACCATTAAGGACCCTAAAATAATCGAACCTGTTACGACTAAAGGTAAGCCACTCATTCCACCTGTACTTAAAATAACGGCAATCAAACAAGCCATAAATAATGTGTGGTGTCCTGTTAGGAAAATATATTTAAAAGGAGTAAGACGGGCAATAAGAATATTGGACACCATACCAAATAACATAATCATAGCTGTTTCAGTACCAAAAGCTTGTTGAGCAACTGCTACAACGGCTTCGTTATTAGGAATAACTCCTCTAATATTAAAAGCGGTTTCAAACATTTGTGAAAAGAAGTCAAGTGAGGAGATAAGAACTCCTGCACCTACCCCAAGAATGACAAAACCCATAATGGTTTTTAATGTGCCAGAAACAGTGTCAGCAACATTCTTTTTTTGAAGTAGTAGGCCTAGTAGGGCGAATAACCCTACTAAGATGGCCGGAGTACCAAGTATGTCATTCATGATTAATTCAGCCATAGTTTATCCCTCCGTAACGATGTGTTTTTGTAGAGCATCCTTCAATTCTTGCTGATTTAACAAGTTAACGAGTGGAATAATTTTACGATTACCATCATCTAAATTTGTGATGATATCTTGAGATCCAATATAATAATCTGCTGGTTCCGTTTTTGAAGTAGCTAGGTCTGTATGTGAAACATCAGCTTCAATTCCTAACTCACCTAAAGCTTTCTTTACATTCATTTCCACGATAAAACTACTTCCTAATCCATTACCACATACAACTAAAATTTTCATTTTTTATTCCCCCTATAATTAATTTGAATAGCTATCAATTAAAATTTGAATTTCATTCACGTTGTCACTTTGCATTAATTTCTCAATATTTCCCTCATCAGATAACAGGGTTGTTAACTGAGATAGTGCTTTTAAATGTGTCTCATTATCTGTAGCAGCTAATACGAAAAGTAGTGATGCTTGGTGTCTTTCTTCTTCAGAAAAAGCGATTGGCTCATCCAGCTTAAGAAGGCTCATGCTTAATTTATTAACACCTGCTTCGGGTCTAGCGTGCGGAATTGCGACATGTGGCGCAATAATGACATAAGGTCCCAATTCATCAATGTTTGAGATCATCGCATCAATATACGTTTGACTGATTGAGTTGTTTTCAAGTAGTGGAGACGAAGCAACCTCTACCGCCTCTTGCCAGCTACTAACTTTATCTACGATTTGAATAGATGAACGATCCATAATTTCATTTAGCATAGGTTTGTAAAGCTCCTTTATTTGTAATTGCTTATTAGAAAGAATTTGTTCGATTTCGATTAGCAATTGTTTTTCGTTGTGGATCTGAGCATGTTTATCAATCACTTGTAAAAGTTCATTAACCTGCTCGGTTCTAGAAGTGAATCCTCTTTGGTGTAACAACCTATTTACATTGGTTAAAAGTCGTTCTTTTTCCGCATCATTAAGAATGGCATTAACATGAAATGTAGGTAAGGTTTGTTTTTTAAGTGAAACGGTTGTAAAGATAAGTTCAGCATTAGTTGGTGTTTCGTTTAAAGAAGTCACAACTTCAAAGTCAAGTGTTGAGAATAAAGCTTCTAACTGACTTTTTAAAATCTGAGACGTTCCAATACCGCTTGAACATACAATCAATGCACGTTTTCTTGTAGCCGGTTGTCTTCCTTCTTTTCTCATCCATCCACCAAAGTGCATCGCGATGTATGCGATTTCATCCTCATTGATTTTGGTGCCAACAAAGTTTTGGAGATGAGGGATGACTTTTTTGGTGAGTTGAAATACATCACCATACTTTTCTTTAATCGAAGCAGTTAAAGGGTTTTTCGCTAAAATTCCATACTTGAGTCGATAATAAGCGGGCCTAATATGAATTAATAAATTTTCTTCAACTGCTCGGTAATGCTCAAACTCGATACATGAATACCTTTGAAAATCAATGACCATTTTTCTTACAACATCCTCGAGCCCCTTCACTGTACTAAGAGGACTTTCGGATAAACTTCTTAAACTTAGTAAGAAGATAGTAAGATAATAAACTTCTTCTTCAGGTACATGTATTTGATAGGCGGTGAGTAATTCCTTACTTAGTAATTCAGCTCCCTTAAACGCAGGACTAGTCTTTAATGCGAGCTTTTCATCTTCCTCTAGAGAGATATGTTGCTCTTGCCTGATTCGCTGCAAGAAAAAAGCGAGATGCCATAAGAGTTCGCCAGTCGACTCTGGGTTCAGCTGTACATTTAGTTTATTTTGAATCATTTCTAATAACTGTGCATTACACTCAACGGTTTGTAATAAACTCGAATTCGCTTTCTCCCAAACTGATATCAAATCCTTGGAAAATTCATTTTCATTTTGAAACTCAAAAGCATCAACAAACCATTTCCGAAGCTCAAATTCAGGTCCATTAATAAAGTATCCTTTACTGCGCTCAAAATGGATGGTTAATCGATAGGGTTTGGACTGTTGTTTAATAATTTTTAAATCATTTAAACAAGAATTTCGACTAGACCTTGTTACAGCCATAAAATCTTTTACATAAACAGGTTCAGTACTAGTAAGAAGCATGATTAGAATTAATTTCTGTCGCTCATGAGCAGTGTAATAATAATCAATGTCTTTATTGAGTTTCACGAAGTTGGGTATTTTTTCCTTCGTGGAATTTGGTATAAAAATACCAACAGATTTTATTTGTTGAACTTCATCAAGCTCATTTTCTTTCAACCAATCATTTACTTTTTCGAGATTGTAATAAATTGTTCTTCTTGAAACCCGCAAACTGTTACTTAACTCTAAAATAGACACGGGAGCCTCTTTTAGCATAAGTAATTGCAGTAATTGGGTACTTCTTTGATCTAATGGCATACATCCATCACCTTTTCCGAATATGCTAGCTAGCTGTTAGAGATTAGGTAACTGAATTGAATTGCTTACTCTAATCATAATTGAATATAAAAAGTTTGGAAGTCCGAATGATGAACAACAGAGTGTGCAAAATTGGACTGATGCATTTACAAATAGGATGCCAAAGGGTTTTACAATGACAGCTCACTACCAATTCTGTATGATAAGTATAAGAAGTATTATTGTTTCTCAAAAGATCCTACATTATTTAAAAGGTGATCACATTGAATAAAAAACTTACGATTTTACTTACCATTCTAGTAATCTATAACACAATCAGATACATAATGGAGATTCAAAGTGGTTCTGATTCTACCTATGATTACGTCATGCTAGCAATAAACTTACTTGCCTTATTTTTTGTTGCATTCAGCTTACGAACGAAAAAAGGGGAAGATTAGTAAGCTTATACATAGTAAAGGAGTGGTCGGATGAAAAAGAATCTATTTATTCTAATAATGGTGCTGAATGTGGCGGTGCTTGTCTCTGTAGTCCTTGTTGGCACTCAATCATATTTTCATAGTAAAGAAGTACAGAGCCTTACAGAAGGATGCCGCGAAGTTGGGGGAACACCTCTATTGGAAATTGACACGTTTGTGTTAGCGTATTCGTTTTCTTGTGAGAAATAAGGGGGCTAGGGGTTAGACGATGAGGATAAGTGGGTGTAGAGGTTGGCATATGAGTTTACACATTTGCAGTTGAAAAAGATGATTTCCGGAGTAATGATTGAGAGTGCATTTCCTTATGATACGAATGATGTTCAAGAAGTCGAGAGACATATTAATTCCTTGTATCATGAATTGAGGAAATCAGGTATAGTAGAGTGCTTTCCTGAGTTTAATCACTATGGGAGTGGGTATTCGTCCTTTGTAGAATTCTTTATACCGAAAAGAAATAGCAAAACACTTATCAAAGAAGTAATAAAACCATACTTTTTATTAAAAGAATACATGGTTGAAGGAATCGTGCTTTATGTGAGTCGGCTAGCACCAATAGCTGTTTGGGGATTCGACGAGCGCGCCTACAGAATAAAAAAATGGAAAGATGTCATCGTAGAAGATGACTATGTGTCTCATTCGTTTTTGTATCCAACTCAACACGACTTTATGGAATGTCCTAGCAAGTGCCAGGAGGAATGGTGCGGGTTAAAAGAGAAAGTAGAAGAGTATGGATATCAATTTTTACCTAAGGAGTATCTAAACCTTCCTTTACCCTTTGAGGCTACTATCGCTACATGCTTTACGGAAAAGGGTCACTACAAAGTGTTCGATTCTTGTTTTTACTGGGAAGATTGACGAGTAGTTCACTGTGCATGCAAATCATATATATAATACCAATTGAGAAGAGGCAAGAAGATGAAGGAAATACCAGTCTATCGTTATGAAGAGATCATTTATGCACCAATTGATGTCGTGTTACGATCCTCCTTATAAGATTATCATGCATGCTACAAGTAAAGAAGGGATTAGTGTCTCTTCTTATATCCTCACTAGGGAGTATGACGGGACGAGATTAGTGGTAGAAGCAAGCATAATCCCTGCAAATTTTTATTATAAAATAATGACCAAATTATTTGGCTGGTCTACTAAGTATGTTTTTGATGATCACTACAAAAAATTGAAGCCTTATATTGAAGAGGAAGTAAAGGACTGGTAGAAAACAAAATGGTTAGAAGGTGGGAGTGCAATGAGTTTTTCAAAATTGGTTTTTACTCCATTAAGCTATGTAGGTTGGGGATCTTTAGAACAATTAGTACCAGAAGTACAAAACTATCAACCAAAGAAAATTCTAGTTGTTACAGATCCACTCCTTGAGAAAATTGGTATCGTTCAAGAAGTGACTTCACCATTAGAAGAAGCAGGCTATGAGATTACATTGTATACAGAGGTGGTACCTGAGTCGCCGTTACAAACGGGTGAGAAGCTTGTTTCATTTACAAGAAAAGGTCAGTTTGACATGGTCATTGGGATAGGAGGTGGGAGTGCCTTAGATCTGGCCAAGCTAGCTGCCGTCTTTGCAGTTCATGAGGGGAAAGTGGCCGACTACTTACATTTGACCGGAACGAAGAAGGTAGAGAAAAGAGGGTTGCCTAAAATCTTGATTCCGACAACATCTGGGACGGGGTCAGAAGTAACCAATCTTGCGGTCCTTTCGCTTGAAACGACAAAAGATGTCATTTCACATGATTACTTACTAGCTGATGTGGCCATTGTCGATCCGAAACTGACAATTTCAGTGCCATCAAATATAACTGCTGCAACAGGAGTTGATGCTCTTACCCACGCGATTGAAGCGTATATTTCCGTCCATGCAAGTCCAGTAACAGATGGGCTCGCTCTACAAGCCATTCGCTTAATCGGACGTTCTCTTCAAATGGCCGTCCATAACGGGGAAGACAAACAGGCGAGAATCGATATGAGCAATGGTAGTTATTTAGCTGGTCTTGCCTTCTTTAATGCGGGTGTTGCAGGCGTTCATGCTTTGGCTTATCCACTTGGTGGCCAATTTCACCTTTCACACGGGGAATCAAATGCGGTGCTTCTACCTTATGTATTGGCCTATATTCGTAGAAGCTGTCCTAAGCGGATGGTTGATATTTTAGAGGCATTAGGAGGGACTGCTTTCAGTTTATCCACTGAGGAAGCTTCGTATATATGTGTTGAAACGTTGAGGAATTTGATTGACGAAGTAGGCATTCCATCTAAACTTGCTGACTTTAACATACCAGAAGCAGCACTAGATGGCCTCACGATCGATGCGGCCAAGCAAAAGAGATTATTAGCTCGCAGCCCGCTTCCAC
The DNA here is from genome assembly GCF_040939795.1 of Alkalihalophilus sp. As8PL. Classification (GTDB taxonomy): domain Bacteria; phylum Bacillota; class Bacilli; order Bacillales; family Bacillaceae_D; genus Alkalihalophilus; species Alkalihalophilus lindianensis. The sequence continues at coordinate 648,504 of NZ_CP162551.1, read as the reverse complement.
TTAACGAGGAAGACATTCGTATTATTTATCAAGCTGCCTTTGAAGGAGTCATTAAGGAAAGATCATAAGAGGGAGAGACTTGTAAAAAGTCTCTCTTTTTTTATGTGGTTTTCGTTATACAAATAGTTGCATATTTAATCCGGTTAGATAGACAAGAAAGTCTTGTAATTAATTGTTGAGATAGAGTATTCTATGTCGTTCGTTATACCTATTTTTGTATATTCATGCAGTTAAAAAGTACCTTTTGTCGCTGAAGTTATTACGGATCCCGGAATGTTCTGTTATATTTTAATAGTTCAGAATCTATTAAACGGTGTGAAAGGTAGGGTAAATCTATGAATATAAAAAAGGTAATGATAGGCTGGTTAGCACTTGTTATGGCACTAACATTTGCTTATCCTACATCCCTTACGGCAACGGAACAAACGGTTGTAGAAGCTAGTGAAGCAATCGAATTAGACGTAAGCAGGTCACTATTTTCTTTGACTGAAGTACGCACAGTAGATATAAGCGCGGATTTCGGTGAAGAGCTCGACTTAGAGCAACTTGAGGTCCAATTTGGTGGAAAGAGTCTTTCTGAGTGGAAAAAATGGAGTGGTGGCAGCAATTATGAGGGTGAGCCTTTCATTAACGTCATTGAAGGTCCTTCGTATTTGGATGGTACAACAGAGGTAGGGGCTACTGTAGAGTTTGGCTTACTTTATAATACGTCAAACCTTTCTAACCGTACGATACGTACACAGTACCAAGACTTTATTGGAGATTATGAATTAGCACTAGTTGATCCGCAAAGTGGAGAGAAAGCTGCAACGACTGTCACGTTAAATGTGTATGATGAATTTTTGTTTTATGATGAATTAAAGCCGGCGATTGATGAAGTGTTTGCTGATGTTGCAGCAGACGGTGAGAATGATCGCTACCTTGAATATCAAAAAGTAGGCGAGTCTGTTGAAGGTAGAGACATTCATTTTGTTATCCTAGCAAGAGACGAAGCAGCAGTAGATAAATACTTAAATGAAACATTGCCAACAGCATTAGAAGATCCGGCACAGTTACTTGAAAAACTAGAGAATGGCACAATGGGAGATTACCAGATTCCGGTTTGGTTTAATAATATTCACCCTGATGAAGTTGAAGGGGTGGACGCACAAATTGAATTGTTAAAGAAATTTGCATTAGAAGATGAGGTTACATTTACGAACACAGATGAAAGCAATAATGAGTCTCCAGTGACTTTACATATGGATGACGTTCTTGATGATGCGATCTTTTTATACATGTTCACGAACAATCCTGACGGGCGTGTGGCGAATACAAGATCCAATGCTGAAGGATTTGATTTGAATCGTGATAATGCCAATCAAACACAAGTCGAGACACAGCAAGTAAATGAACTTATCTCAAAGTGGACACCATTATCATTTGTCGATATGCACGGCTATGTAAATGGATTTTTAATTGAGCCAGGTACGCCGCCTCATAATCCTAACTTTGAGTATGACTTACTGATTGATAATATGTTAGAGCAAGCACATGCGATGGGAAGAGCAGGTGTTGGAAGCTCAGATTTAACATCTTACTTTATTGCGCAGCTTGAATGGGAAGACGGCTGGGATGATATGACACCAGCTTACACTGCAATGTATGCCATGCTTCATGGATCTCTTGGACATACCGTTGAGGTTCCTACATTGAGTCAAGATTCACTTCGTGCCATGGTAGGAGTCGGACTTGGGTCGACTTTATACGTGACTGAAAATAAAGATGAGTTATACAAAGAACAACTTGAGATTTTCAAGCGTGGAGTAAATGGAGAAGATAACCGTGCAGTTGATGAGTACTTTGTTAACGCAGCTGGCGAGTCAATTGGGCGTGTTCGAAATGGGCAGGAAAGTTTCTTCCCAGATTATTATGTGATCCCAACAGATGATAAGGCTCAGAAAAACATACTTGAAGCTCATAAAATGGCGGAGTATTTACTTCGCAATGGAGTGAAGGTTGAAGAGACGACTCGTCAGGTTCAAGTAAACGGGACAACCTATCCTAAAGGAACGTATATTGTGCCGATGAATCAGGCGAAACGCGGACTAGCTAATGCTGTTCTTTATAGTGGAGATAATGTTTCCGACTGGAATGCGATGTATGACCCAGTTGTGGTAAACTTCCCTGCATTACGTGGCTTTGATATGGATGAAGTCAGAGAAGAAGGGCTATTCAGTGGAAAGACTGTTGAGGTAGCTGAGGGTGTTGTCCCTACTAGCAACATTAAAGGGAATGGTCCAAAGCAAATCATTAAAAACTCAACAAATGACACAGTTAAATTCGTCAACGCACTTTTAGCCGATGGCAAATCGGTTGAAGTGGCGACTGAAAGTAAAGGGAACATCGTAAAAGGTGATTACCTCGTTGAAACAAAAGACGTTCGTGCGTATGCGAATCAATATTATATTGAAACTCATCCAGCAGGTAAGGGAGCCAGTGTAGAAACACAATCCCTGACTCAACCAAAAGTGGCTGCTACAGGATCTGATCAGTTAAACTTCTCGCTGAGACAGCTTGGGTTTGAATTAGTGGATGCTGCAAATGCTGATGTCATAGTAAGTGATGGAAGCAATTTTAATCGTGAACAGATTGCAGGAAAATCATTTATTGGCATTGGAGGTCGTGCTTTAAGAGTGGTTGAAGAGAGTGGCTTAATAACTGATTTTACAACGGCTCAAACGAGAGCGAATCACGAAGGTCTTGTAAAGGCCGATGTGAATGACCACCCATTTACAGCAGGTTATGAGGCAGAAGAGTTGCTTTATGTAACGACTGGAACATGGATTACAGACATACCCGAAGAGGCAGAGGTTCTTGCTTCATTTAGTGAAGGTGACGATTTCTATCAAGCAGGATGGTGGCCAGGGCATGAGGGAGCTAAAGGTCAAACGATGGCTTTTACTACTCAAGTGGAGGACACATCTTATACACTGTTTGCTAACGATCTAGCCTTTAGAGGGCATACAGAACATAGCTATCGTCTATTAGCAAATAGTATTTTTCAATCAACATCAAACTAAATAAATAGAACCGCTAAGGCTTAGGATTTTGCCCTGGCGGTTTTTTTACGAAAAAAATAGGTGAGATTCACAGATCCACCTACTTATCTTCTATATTATATTTTAAATTCTTTTACGGACCACTGTCGGTTAAGGTCTATGTTGGTATTAAGCTTTTGAGCGAATAACTCCGCTTCTATAAATTCTATGAACATCTTGTCATTGGGACTACTGGAATCTTTTAATGACTCCAACTCTCCTGCTTTATCTCTTACAAGCTTGAACAAGTGAATCATCTCCTTTCACTGATCCAGCTATTATACGAGCTGTATAACAATTGTCTCACAAAAGTCTACAAGAAGATACAGTAAAAGCTAAAAAAGTAGGTTATTACACTTTTACCTAAAAAGTTTCTGCACGATGAAAGGGATAAAAGCGGGCAATGACTTTTCCAGTAACATGATCGATTGGAACAGGTCCGATATCACGGCTATCTGTGCTACCATTACGATTATCTCCCATTACAAATACATGACCTTCAGGGATCTCGATTTCTTCGAAGTCTAGATAAATCGATTCCTTAATGTACTCTTCGTCCAATTTAACCCCGTTTCGATAAACAAAACCACCATTAATGGCAATGCGATCACCAGGTGCTCCGATAATTCGCTTTACCCAGTTATGTCTAGATCGTTCCTCTACATCAATGAATGCAGCAATCATTGGACTTTCGATAAATGAATCGGCTAATGTCCGCTCATCATCGACGCGGCTATCAATGATGACAATATCCCCTATTTCAGGTTTTTGGCCAAGTAAAAACAATGTTTTGAAGGCAAATACTCGGTCTCCCGCTTGTTGTGGATTAAAGTGATCGAGCCCTTGAAGAGTAGGTTCCATCGAACTACCATCTACCGTAAAAGGTTGAATAACGAATACGCTAAGGCAAACAGCTAGAACTAATGCCAAAATAATGGCCTTTATCCAGCTGAAAAATTCAACAAATAAGTTTTTGAACATGGTGTATCAGCATCCTTTAAGTAAATGTCCTCTTTTTATATTGTAATCGAACTCACTATATTTTGTAAGTTTAAATGTGCTAAAGTGAGAAGATGGGGTGAGTAGATGAATCGCAATCAAGTATCAATTTTATTATTTATAGGAGCATTTGTAGCCGTTGTGATGGCTAGTGCATCTTATATTGTTTCTGATTTAAAACTTGTGGAATCTGTTATGATAGCTTGTTTATCAGCGGTTGTAGGCGGTGTACTCGGATATTATTTATTTGCTAGGTGAAAGAGGGATGTTTTCTTTCGTAGAGCAGTTAAAAGGTCGATCTGTCATAAGGATTTATAAGGGAGGAAAAAAAGACGCTCTAGCCAAGGTGAGATGTACTTCAAAGGCTAGGACGTCTTTTTTGTCATGGCGATTTCACAGCGATTACGACCTGACCGTTTGGCGCGATAAAGCGCTTCGTCAACCCGCTGCATAAAAGTGGTAAGGTTTTCCGAATCATTTCTGTAGCAACCGACCCCAGCTGAAAATGTGATCTTTTCACCAGACGGAGCATTCATATTAGCTAATGTGTACTTAAGTCGATGTGCCAGCTTTAAGGCTTCATCGACAGTAGCTTCGGGAAGGAGGATCATAAATTCTTCCCCTCCATAACGTGCGAATAAATGGCTTTCTCCAACAACATTGCCCAAGGCTTCCCCGAAGAAGATGAGAATCTCGTCGCCCATTTGATGACCATACGTGTCATTGACCATTTTAAAGTAATCAATGTCGAGGATAATCATGGAAAAGAAAGGCTTCTCTTCTATCCAACTTTGGAGGGTAGTATCAATGTACCTTCTATTAGGCAGCCCGGTTAACGGGTCAGTTTGTGAATCTTTCATCACAGTTTGAAGTTGATCTTCTTGGGCATCGATGTATGTTTGGATCGTCTGATTGAGTTGAGTGGCTTCAAAGTACCATGTAGAAATCGAAGGGCGTTCTTTTGGTATTTTCTGGTTTTTTAGCGTGTACGTTTGTAACGCTAACTGTCGCAGAGGAGAAGCGATTCGCTCGGCAAAAATAATGGATAATAAAACAGTAAAAAAGATAAACGGGATTGAATACAACACCATATTACGGATCGTATCCCAAACCGGCTGAATACTGACATCATATGGAGTTTGGGAGACAATACCCCAGTTGCTTGTCGGGATATGAGAAAAGCCAGCGAGCATATCTTTCTCTTTTGTATTGGTAATCTGAAGAGTTCCGCTTTCCCCATTCATTAATTTTTGCACGACAAGATTCTCTCGGACATTTTCTCCGATTCTACTTCGGTCTGGGTGATAAATAAGGACCCCATTACGATCAACCACATATACATACGAGCCATCTTGTGAAAAATGTTCACCAAGGATTGATTCAATAATGTTGCTCTCTTGTAAGTAAACGGTTCCTGCAAGCATTCCCTCATAGGTACCTGATTCTGTCCAAATAGGACTTGAGATCAAGAGGATTTTTCGGCCAATGGCTGCATCGTATAAATCAGAAATGACTGTTTCTTTTTTTTCAAGTGCTTCATTGATTCCAATAGAGTGGACATGATACCCTACGACATCCAAATCAGGAGCAGAGGTAATCACTTTGGCTTCTTTATCTATAATAGCAATCGAATTAAAGTAGTGACTACTTCGCAAAAACTGATCAAGAGAAATCTTAAGTGCTTCCTGATTATCTAGTAAGGCCGTCATATCAAGGGCACGCTTCTCTAAGCTTTCTTCCATTGCCTGTAAGGACTGGTCGGTAACTTGAGCAAGCTTTTCAGAATAAACACGATTGATTTCTTTTGTATTGGAAATTAAATTATTTTTTGATACATAGTAGCCGGCAAATAATGTGCTGGCAATCATGCCAAGGATCGTAAATGTGATAAGCAATAAGATCCAAAATCTCATACTCATATTCATAATGGTACCTCATGTAATAGGATACAAAACAGTTGATTACTGTCTTGCTATGACTAACGTATCATGATTTTAGTCAGATTCCTACCATTAATTACAAGCGAAAGTCTTAACTATTGATAAAATCAGCTAGTTCCATTTCTTCGGGTACTGAAGGTTGCCAGCGAACCAATTTATCTCCATTTACCCCAAAGATTTCACCAGACTTTGAAAACTGTGGTTGTGTGAAAAGGGTGGTTACAAATCTTGCCACATCATCTGTAGAGCCGACTTCCCAATAGGTGGGGAGTTCCATCCCTTGTTCAGCTGCTTTTTTTCGAGCGCGGTTAATATGAGGTTCGGTCATCGACGTAAGAGCTGCTGGAGCAACTGCATTAACTTTAATATGATGTCGCTCTAACTCTTTGGCTAGTGTCCACGTCATCCCGTTGATTGCGGACTTTGCCGCACTGTAATTTAATTGTCCAATTGTGCCGGTCAGTCCTGCTGTTGAAGTCATATTAAGGATTTGTCCACCAGTCTCTTGCTTGATCACTTGCTGAATAAAAGCTCTCGTGCAGTAAAAGGTTCCATTTACATGAACGCTGATCACACTTTGAAACTCGTCATCTGACATTTTATAAGCCATTCGATCCTGCGTATTGCCAGCGTTATTGATTAAAATGGTCACTTTTCCAAATCTTTCTACAGCTAAATGAACCAGCTCTTCTCCTGTATGTGGTTCATTAACAGGAGAGGCAAGTCCGACAGCTCGTCCACCTAGGTCATTGATTTCTTCTACCACTTTCGAAACGTCAGCTTCCTTTCTACTATTAATGATCACACCCGTTCCATTTGCCGCTAGCTGTCTCGCTAGGCTATAGCCAATGCCGCGGGTCGATCCAGTAATAATCGCCACTTGATCTTGGAGGTTCATCGGGCATGTACCTCAAGTGAAATCTGCCCTTTGATAATTGTTTCGCCGTGTTGATTCTCGCCAGTAAAAACGATGGAAGTCGTTTGGTCAGTAGTAGTCGCAGTACCTTTTATTCTGAGGGAGTCTCCAACTAACAGTGGTTGGATAAATGATGTTTCATAGCTTTTCACCAAATGTGTAGAGAGCCAGGGTGCTACTAGATTTGTACTGACTCCCATCGTGAACATCCCATGCGCAATTTGTCTAGGGAAGCCGGCATCTTGGGCTGCTTTTAGATCAAAATGTATCGGGTTGTAATCATTTGATACAAGCCCATAAGCCTCCAGTTGCTGTTGGGTGATTTCCTTGATGTGAATCTCTTCAAGTGAGGGTTGGTTATGCATCGTCATCACTTCCTTTTGGTAAAATGACGAGCGTGGAAAGGGCATTTGCATGAACCACGCCGTTATAGTGAATTGATAATTGATGTTCAGCTATTTGTATCGGACCTCGTTTGTTCACTTTTGTTTTTAGGGAAAGTAATTGAATGCTGCATTGATATGTCTGGTTGGCAATCAGTGGTTGGTCATAGGAGAAAGCTTGCTTGCCATGAACCAATACCCCTACATCATCTAACCAAGGCACCTCGAGGTATTGCCAGAAAATAAATGGCATGGTAGGTGGAGCCGGGATGTCCTCATAGGATGCTTGTTTTGCAGCTTCTACATTTGTATATAATTCGTTTTCGTTACAAATCGCGTCTGCATACGATTTAATCATTTCTCTTGTTAAGGTGATCTCGATTGGCTTTGTTTGTGAGTGGAGCCACTTTTCTGTGATCATCTCATTTCCTCCCTATTCGATTAATTCAACTAATGTAGCTAATCCGAGTCCACCGCCAATGCCCAAAGTAGCGATTCCTCGTTTAAGACTTTTTTCTTTCATTTGAGTGAACAAACGTGTGATTAAAATGGCCCCGGATGCTCCGTATGGGTGTCCTAATGCGAGTGCACCGCCTTGTTGGTTGACTTTTTCTAGGGGGATATTTAATTCTTGTAAGCTCGCAAGTACCTGCGAGGCAAACGCTTCATTAAATTCAATGAGATCAATCTCCTCCATTGTAAGCTGAGTGCGTTCTAGAAGTTTCGTTACAGCAGGGATAGGACCAATTCCGAGATAATGAGGGTCAACGCCTGCACTTGTCGCATTGACTACTCGTAATACAGGTGTTAAGCCAAGTTCCACGCATTTTTCCTCTGACATCATTAACACAACTGAAGCTCCGTCATTCATTGGACAAGCATTCCCAGCTGTTACGGTGCCACCTTCTCTAAAAACGGGAGGGAGGCTGCTTAGTTTTTTCATCGATGTAGTAGGGCGTGGACATTCATCTCTAACTCGATCCCTTACAGCGACAATTTCTTCGTTAAAGTGACCCTGTTCCATCGAATGTACAGCTTTTTTATGACTCCAATACGCATACTCATCTTGCATCGCTCGAGTGATCCCGTACTTAGCTGCTACATTTTCTGCAGCCACCCCCATATCCGGATCTCCTATGTCTTCTGGAGAGAAGCGTGCTCGTTGAAAGAGTTGCGGCCCAGTAGGGTGGTGAAGCGTAGGAGGCTTTGCTAGTTTCCAAGGAGCAAGACTCGTGCTTTCCACACCGCCTGCAAAATAGATCTCCCCTGCACCTGCTTGAATCAGTCTAGCTGCTAGATTAATTGCTTCAAGTCCTGAGCCGCATTGACGGTCGACGGTCACTCCTGGCACGGATATAGGCAATCCTGCTGTGAGGGCGGAAAGTCTCGCAAGGTTACCACCCGGTCCGACAGCGTTGCCAAGGATCACTTCATCAATGTCTTCGGCAGGAATGGGATGGTCTTGAATGATTTGTTTAATAAGTGGGGCAACTAAGTGCTCAGGGGGAACCTCCTTAAACATCCCGCCAAGCTTGCCAATTGCCGTTCGTTTTGCTGCTACGATCACAGCATCTCTCATTGCCTTCACATCCTTTGCGTTTCTCGTTGTTGGAATTGCTCCATCACTAGTCTTCGCGCAATTTTCCCACTCGAAGTATAAGGGAAAGAGGGTACTCCTATAAATTGACGAGGACATTTATACGTTGCTAAATGTGTTTTGCAATGCTGCTTCAATTGTTCTTCAGTTAATTGCTTGCTGGTACGCCAAGAGAGGATGGCAACTAGCTTTTCTCCCCAGTAATCATCAGGGAGGCCAATGACGATCACTTCATGAATTTCATCTAGGGAAGAGAGTACTTGTTCTACTTCTTCAGGGTAGACGTTTAATCCTCCAGTAATGAGTTTATTTTTGTCACGACCTACTAATGTAATAAAGCCCTCCTCATCCACGTATCCAATATCACCTACTGTAGCCCACCCATTATAAAATACTTCTTTAGTCGCTTCTGGTTGATTGAGATAGCCACTAAATAGGTGAGGGCTTCGCACATAAAGCCTTCCTATTTCATTAGGAAGAGCTTCTGTCTGATCACCTTTTTTTATAGACACCTCAACCCCTGGAAAAGGACGGCCGACTGATTCGGGATTTACTTCGTTCGCCTCTGGATCAAGCACGCTTACAAAGCTGAGCTCAGAGGCACCGTAAAATTCAAAGACATCCGCATTTGGCATAATCGTTGCGGCTCTTTTCTTCAAATGAGGCTGCCATTTTGCTCCTGCAGAAATGACTCTATTTAATGAAAGTGTTTGTTGCAGCTCTTCAAATTGCTCGGTTAAAGCTTGAAACATCGTTGGAACAAGATAGAGGGTTGTGATGTTGCTTGTGCATAATTGCTCATATACCATTCTCGCCTGGAATTTTTTTGTGATGTGCAGTGTTGCACCGATATGTAAGGCGTGTATGGCTGCATATAAAAAATGTGAATGGACAAGTGGACCCGGGGAGGAGATGACCTCACTAGCACTTAGGTTAAAAACTTGATTACTTCCATTGAAACTCTCGTACCAGGAATTATGCGTCCGTAAATATCCTTTTGGCTTACCGGTCGTACCGGAAGTGTAACCAATATAGAATAAAGAATCTTCACCCACCACAGGAATGTTTACAGTTATATGTGAGTGTTTGATGAGATCCTCTAGGTAAGCTGTGGGATAGGTAGCTGAGAACTCTCTTATATCATTCCGAATGATTAAATCAGGTTTGCAGTCATTCAAAATATGATCGACTTCCAGGTCACTCCATTTAGGGTCAAGTGGAATCGCTATAGCACCAATGCCTGTAAGTGCCAGGAAGGTAGCTAAAAAGGTAGCATCATTTTGAACATGCATGGCTATTCTCTTTTTTATAGGGTTCTCTAGTTTAAACAATACGTTTTGTTGGATAGTTAAAATGAGTTGTTGAAAATCTTGGTAGCTAAGGTCAGCACCGTCACAATGGATCGCTATTTTTTCAGGAAATGTAGCTGCTGTATGTTTGATTGTGTCGCCAATGATCATGATGTCCTCTCCTTTTCAAAAAGAAAGGGAATCCACCTTAATGGCCCCCCTTTTTCTCGTATTATGCAACTTTTGTTAATGTTGATTCTTTTGTTTTCTTGGTTATCAGAGGGTAGGCTTTCTTCAGTTGCATCGCAATCACACCAGCTAATACAGCTTTTGCAAGGTCACCTGGAATGTAGATAAGCGCTTGAAAGGCAGCTGTTGTCCAAGGAAGACCCGTCATAAAGGATAAGTATGTCACGCCACCTGCGTAAACGACAATAATACCACCAATGATATTGAATAAGATAAATCGTCCAATATTCATTTTGTGCCAGTATTTCTCAACTAGAAATCCGATGATAAAAGCGGCGATCGGCCAGCTTAAAATGTATCCACCACCTGGTCCAAGTAAGACGCCGATGCCTCCACGACCACCTGCTAATAATGGAACCCCCATTGCTACAAGTGAAACAAAGACCACTAAGCTCATTCCGCCGTATTTTGCTCCGAGAACAGCCCCTGCAAGCATCACACCTGCTGTTTGAGCCGTGATAGGAACAGGCGAGATTGGTAAGATAATCGGAGGGAGAATACCAAGAGCTCCAATCAAGGCAGCAAATAATGCCGCATACAACATCTGTTTTAACTTCATCTTCGTCACCATTTTCTGAATAATATAAATGCTATGTACGAAATTAGTATAAAACGCAAAAAGAGGTATGTCAACTGACATCGGATAAGTGTTTACAATCAGTAATTAAAAGAGGTGGAAGCGCAACCTCCTCTATCATTTGATCGAAAAGACCTAGCGAATGAACAGAAACGATCCTAGTAATAAGAACGTACGTTTGGTATAATGGCATTAGCAACTACTAGCAAGGTGGCGGCTGAACTCCCGTGGAGAGGGGGTGAGGCTTATTTTGACGATCTATGAAGCATTAAGTTTACTGGCCCAATTCTCAAGCATTCTTCTCGCCACATTAGCACTGACGGTCAGTATCATTGTGAGTCAACAAAAAAAGAAATAGCTACCCTGCCGCCAAGTAAGGTGAGCTATTTCTATGGCAATATCCAATTGGTCAGCTGCGCAAGGCAGCAAGTAGTTGCTAAGGCTGAGTGTAAATCACACTCGGTCTTTTTTTTGATGGTTTGATTTTTATACCTTTATTATACATGAGTGGACAAGGGTTAAGCAAAGGAAAATGAGGTGGAAAATAAGTGAATTAATATTATGAAGTTTAAATTTAATGATATGTGATCCATCTAGGTCATTTCATGGCTACATAAATTTGTTTGAATTTTATGGTAGAAAAACAAAATTATTGGGTAAGAAGTAAATAGAGACAAAAGTCACCGATTTAATAAAGTATATTTGATATTTTGGTAAATTAGTCTTGTGAATCATAAGGGATTTTTGTTGAACCTGAACATAATAACACCCTAAGTATGGTTTTCATTTCCAATTAGATCTTTTAAAATGATAAATGTACTTATAAATCGTGATGTGACAAGGATAAAGGAGGACATTGGAGTGAGTGAAGAAATTAGCTTGAAGCCTCAGCGAGTCAGAAGTAGAATGGATCGTTTATCCATTCGCTTAGATGCCGTTGTACCCGAATACAATGTATCATTTGATGGACGAACGGAAGTTGATACCTTAAAAGAAGCGGAACAAAACATGCAAGCAATGGAGGCACTACTTCAATCCTATAAAGCCCTTCTGCAAAAGAATGTCGAACAAGTACATCGAGTGGTGGACCAGTACGAAGAAGCAGACCAAACTGTATCGAGTCAAATAAAAGGGGGGTAGTCTATGAAAGTCTTAGATGCTAGCGCCACCATTGATAGCTTGCAATTATTAATCCATCAAGTTCAAGACCAGCAAGAGCAGTTAGGACCTGTTGAAGGCTGGCTCCAACACGAAACGACTTTCTTAAGTGTGGAAGCTAGATTTAACGGAAGAACAGCGATTAACATCATTAATTACTTCACCTATTGTCATGGTCCTTTTGTAAAACTTCTTCGCACCGTACTCTCTGAATTTGAGAACACTCTTCGAGATACTCTAGATAAATTGAATACGTATTTTGAGAGTGACGAGCTTATTCGCGAAGACTTTTTACAAGATGCCGTTCATGGGAAGATTGAAAACTTAAAAACTACCATGATTAGCCTTGGTGAAGAGGTTAATAGCATTACCTCAATGTACAAGGATATCGTTTATTTGCCGACATTCAATTATAATGGCGTCATGGATGGGCTCTCTAATTCAAAATCAAAGGTAGACTCCACGATTGAAAAGGTGTATGAATTTGATGAAGAACACATAACAAGTATGCAATATGTCGGCCAAGACATTACGCTTCTTCAAAACTACGTCACCAGTCTAGAAGAGATGTTTGTCAGTCAATCCATTTCGATTGAAAACTTTAGCACTAATATGGTGAAGGATAATGATGAGTATAGGGCAGTGAAAAATACGCAAAATGTGCGTGAAGCGGACCAAGTTTTCTCAGCCCTAGGTGATGGGGGGACATTATTTGGGTATGGAGATTCAGCATTATTTGCAGGTCAAAATGTATTAGCAGCGACTGCAATTGGAATAGGTAAGTATTCTGATATGGCGAAAAACGGAAGAGCTCCGTTACCTACTAGTCATCAAGGATCTACTTCTACTACTTCAAAGAATAATTCTTTCCTTGATCGGACCAAGGAGGTGGCTTCTTCAACCAAAAATAAAGCAGGAGTAGCTTTTCATAACGTTTTAACTAGTGAAACCGCTCAAAAGGTTGGAAATACCTTAAGTAATCATAAAGTGGAAGGATATGCCGCTAAATTTGTAGATAATAAATTCACACGAGCTGCTGGACCTATAGGGTGGGGACTTGCTGCAGCAGGGAATGTTAGTGAATTTACTTCTAGTGATAATCGTGATAAGTCAGTTGATGAGAAAGTTTTTAGAGCAGGGACCGGTTTTGTTGTTGATGGTGGAAGTGCAGCGGTCGGTGCATTTGGTGGAGCTAAAGTAGGTGCAGCTTTTGGGGCATTTGGTGGTCCTGCTGGAATTGTAGTAGGTGGACTTGTTGGAGGAGCTTTCGGTGGTATTGCAGGCGCATTTGTCGGATCGAAAGTTTCTGATAAAGCAAAAAATGTCGTAGAATCAGGCTGGAAGTCAGTCAAAGGCTGGTTTAAGTAACAGGAGGAACTAAATGATAGTTATTTACATTTTAGGAATTATTGTAGTAATGCTTATAGCTATAAATCTATTAAGTGGTTTATTAGCAGGTTTTTTTGGTAATCACTTCATCTCATTTTTTGGTAGGTCTTATACAAAGAACCCAACTTCTACGTTTGATCGTGTTTTGAATGTAGTTTTCTATGCAATGCACGGAGTACCGTACTTTTTTTACGTGCATTTTATGAAGAAGCACAATTATTGGAAAGCTAGATTATTCTATCTCCTATGGTTAGTAATTTTTGTACCTATATGTGCCATCATTATGGGTTCAGTAGGTTTGTTTTTAGAAACCTATACATCGATTTAGGATGAACCGTTTACTAAAGGAAAAAGAGCACTTCGTTTCCATGTGATTGCTTTAATAGGAGGATAATTATTTGCTTGTTTTTCTATTATTTTTAATATTTATGGGTGTTTTAATTGTACAATTTGGAATGAGCTTGTTTGCCGCATTAATTGGCAATCGTGCCGTTTCTTTCATGGAGTTCATGTATACTACAAATCCTGAAACAGGTTATGACCGATTTATGAACGGTATATTTTATGTACTTTATGGCGTGCCTCATTATTTTTATAAGAAGTTTATGATTAACCATTCTTATGGGAAAGCAAGAGTCTTATTTTTTATATGGATGCTTGGATTTTTTATTCTTTTCTGTATACTTTCAGGCACTGCTGCCATTCTAGCTGAGCGCTATTCTTATTATCTTAATCATAGCTTGTTAAGTATAAGGTTTATTAGGTTGCTTTGAATTGTGAGGGATCTCTTATGTTACTCTATTTTTTATCTGTTTCGATAGGATTTGTATTAGCCGTTCAATTAGGAATGACTTTAGCTGCTAACTTGGTAGGGAATTTAGCTATAACATTTATGGAACAAACTTACACCAAAAATCCCAAAAGGTTATATGAGAAATTGATGAATATAGTTTTTTACGCGTTATATAGTATTCCTCACTTTTTCTATACAAAGTTAATGTTAAAGCTTCCTTATTGGAAAGCTAGAGTTGCTTTTCTTATATGGTCATTATTTTTTGTATTTTTAAGTTTAGTGCTACTCGTAATTTATGATCTTATATTAGATTGGTTAGGAATTAATTTTTAGTTTTCACTTGAATTCATAGGCATTAGCGCTTCTTCTAAACGATTCCAAAATAAAGTGAAAGATGAGGTGTGAGGAATGAATCGAGTTTTAAAATGTACCACTGAAGAGCTAATGCTACTTGTTAACTTATGTGGTTATCCTGATGTGGCAAAAGGGATTGGAGAGAGTTCTCTAGGAGAGAAGTCAGAAGATGCTTGGGAAGCAGTCTATGAAGGTGCTGTTCATCAACTTATGCTCAAAGAGGTTTGGGATGTGCAAAAAGCTGCAGAAAACGAAGTGCCATTAAATGAAGAGTTGCAAACGTTTATTCATCATTATGTTCAATCACAAAGCATCATCCGTTCTGCCAATGTCACAACGAATGAAACATTACTTTTTCATGAGATGCCAAATGATAAGTGGTTGATGCACCATGTTATCGCTGATCTTATCCATGAGTTTTTCTTTGTCGAGGAAAGTGAGATCGAGAAACATATCATCCCTTTTAGTCGCTACAATCAAGTCGAAGGTGAAGCCCTATCATCCTTCACACTGACGGATCATCAATTTGATCTTCTTAGTAAAGAAGAAAATATTTTAGAGGTGAGAGGTCTTGCTAAGTTGACCAAAGAGGAAGAAATGGCTTTTGATTCATTCGTTCACTCGATAAAAGTAAATGAGTGGTCTCTTCATAATAGTAGCCTTCTGAGGGTTGATGCTGAAACGGGTGAAAGTTCGATAGAGGAAATCCTTTTCCATGTACCCTCAGAGTATGGAATATGGATGCTGAGCTATGATGAAGAACTTGTTGTACATGTTAAAAATGTTAGTGCAAATGAGTTTATGAGCACGGTTCGTAGTCGTTTACTAATAAAACAAGAAGCATAGGAGGAGATTGCATGCTCTATAAAACAAGACGCGATCTCACTATGAATTCAATTACTGTAGCAATCATAGTATTCTTATTTTCAGTCCTTTACTTAATCATCCGATTTGTGGACTTTACGCCGCTTATATTATTTCTTTTCCTTATTTATTTGTTTTCAATATGGTTAGCTCTTTATTCGATCTTTCAAATTAGGTATAGGATAAGAGATGAGGGGTTGTTTGTACAGATGGGACCTTTCTATTCCACTTATCACTACGCAGATATGAAAAGAATTGATTATACAAAAGGGTTAAGTCGATTAAGGCCTGTAAATGTTCATAGTTTTATGTGGGCAGTCGATGGAATCGAGCTTCATTTTGAAGGTCAGCTCACTAAGATTCAATTATCACCTGAAAGACAAGACGAATTCATTCAGGAGTTATTTAATAGAGCGCCTCAACTAGCCTGTTGCTCGATTGAAGAGCAACGAGCTAAGCGTGAGAGGGAAGAACAACTACAACAACAAGAAGTAGTGATGATGCCCCATATTGGGGGTACAGTAAAGAGTTCAAAGGTAGGGAGATCATCCGGTGAATGGTTGAAATTGTGATGGGCGAAGAGGAAATTTCAATGGAGAAGATGAATTGGTCATCAGGAGAATTATTGACAATGATTGATCTATGCGGATATTCAACCACGGCAGAAGGAATGGGTGAGAGTATTTATCCTAACCGAACAAAGTTCTTTTGGGAAGACTTTTTTGAAAAGGGCGTTGAATCACTCGTAGCAAAAGAATATTTATCAAAAGAAAAGTACGCTGAAGGACACAATCCCCTTGCTCCGAAATTGCAACAGTTTATAGAAGAGTACATGCAAGCTAAACGAGTGATTAGAGCCGCTAAGAGATGTACCGATGAAACCTTCATTATTCGAGAATTGGGGGATGGTACCTGGATGAGAGAATCTATCATATCCAGGGAAGCTCTCCATCGTTTTGATTTTAGTGATCATCTCGATTTGGAACATGAATTAAAAGAGTTTTATCAATACGCCTCTCCATCACAAGTGTATGCTTCTTCCTTTCAAATAACTGATGCTCAGTTTGATATGCTCAATCAAAAGAGAAATGGTAGAAGTGTTCGAAATGAAGCTAGTTTTAGTACTGAAGAAAGAGCATCATTTGACCGCTTTATTAAGGATTTGAACAAGAAGAATGGAGTGCTAAATAGTATTAGTTTGCTGAGGTTTGAACCTGAATATAATGAGTTACACCTAGAGAAAGTAATATTTCATCTCCCGAGTGATAAAGGGATTTGGGTCATTCATTATCAAAATGCTGAGACAGTGCATGTCTCTTTACAACTATCAAACGAATGGCTACATATGATCGATTTTACATAACACTTGATTGGAGGTGGGGTCGTTGTTTGAGACGGAAGCTTCAGTGAGACAGAGTATAGCCATATTATCAGGTGATATTAGTCAAATTCATGAGCAAATGCGACGATTGAATGAGGTGAGATCAACATTGCAGGGTCAAGAATCAGAAATGATTTCCTATCAGGACGAATTTAAGCAGCCAGAGCTTGATTCTTCTACATGGTATGGGAAATATGCAACTGAATTTGAAGAGATACGCACGAGCGAAGTGTATGAGAAATACACCGAGGTCACATCTAGTACTTTTACAACGTACTATAGCAGAATAGAGATGGCACAGCAGTTCCTTTCCACTCAATTAGAAATGAAATCACAGCAACTTCAAAACAGGAGAAATCAGTTACAACACATGCAAAGTCAGCAAGTGTAGAAGATTTTTACGGATAAACAAACCTATTCCAGTATGGAATAGGTTTGTTTGTTTATAGATTTCTAAAAATAATTCCGAGCGTTTAGGATAGGCTAAAAATGGATGAAGAAATGAGGTGGTGAAGAAATGCTCTTTCGTTTAAGAAGGAAAAAGTACGATTATTCAATGGAAGTATCAAGCAAGGATGAAAAGCCTCTTTATGATGATCTAGGGTTAAATAAGAACACGATCAACTCCATTTATTCTGCTTCTATTAATAAAGATTTTGTTTGTCGAGAACTTATTATATCTTCTTCCAATCAAGCGGCTGCCTTGTTTTTTTACGGGAGTGCAGTTGATCATAGTAAAGTAGAAAGTACGATAATAAAACCCCTACTTGAAGGGGGCGGAAGTGAGGTTCGTGAAACGATCTCACTCGAAAGTTTGGATACAGTTCATGATTTTGGAGATGTCTGTGAGTGTATAAATAAGGGGTTCACGGTGTTGTTAGTTGACAATAGGGCTGAGGGTTTCGCTCTTAATGTAGCGAGTTTTGAACATCGGGGAATTGAAAAAGCTGAGAATGAAGTGTTGGTCAAAGGGCCCAAAGAATCATTTACAGAATCAGCTGCTGTTAATTTATCTCTTCTCAGAAAGCGAATTTTTGATACTGATTTTATTGCAGAATCCATTCCTATCGGTAATCGTGCTAAGAGTGAAGTCACCCTTCTTTATATAAAAGATATTGCTAGTGAAGAAGTCTTAAATGAAGTGAGAGATCGTATTACGAATATAAACGTCGATAGTGTTCGAAGTATCGAAATACTTGAGCAGTTTATTGAAGATCGTCCGTACTCTTTAATACCGAGTATGTTGTATACAGAGCGACCGGATCGAGCTGCGGCACATATTGATGATGGGTATGTTGTTCTGGTGATGGAGAATTCACCAGCAGCACTTGTGCTGCCTGTGACTTTTTGGTCTTTTTTTCACTCACCAGAGGATCATTATTCAAGACTTTTATATGGGAACTTCTCTAGATTAATCCGATTTCTTGCCTTATTTATCACTTTGTTTATCTCTTCTTTGTATATTGCGGTTACAAATTTTCATGAGGAAATGATTCCGATTGATTTGCTACTTGCTATAGCTGGGGCAAGAGAGCAATTGCCTTTTCCACTCGTATTTGAGGTTGTTTTGATGGAGTTTGCCTTTGAATTAATTCGCGAAGCAGGTCTGCGAATTCCTGGTCCGCTTGGTCCTACCATTGGGATTGTAGGCGCTCTTATTTTAGGACAAGCGGCTGTTGAAGCAAATGTCATAAGTCCGATTGTAGTTATTATTGTTGCTTTATCCGGACTCTCTTCTTTTGCTATAGCAGATGTTAGTTTAAATTATGCGATTCGCATGATCCGTTTTTTGTTTATTTTTGCAGCTGCTACGTATGGTATTTTTGGTTTGATTGGCGCGTTTTTATTATGGTTAATGTATGCGGTTTCGATTAAATCCTTTGGGGTTCCCTTCTTAACACCGTTATCGCCGCATTATCGGTCAGGAAACGATACACTTTTTCGAGGGGCGGTAGCTAAAGAATTGTTTAGACCAGGCCAAATTCATCCAAAAGACATCAGAAAAAACAACATGAAGTAGGTGAAGGGTATGAAGACTTTGGCGACCATTGGAGGGCGTGAATTATTTGCCATTATTGTATTAGCAATTGGCACAAAAATCACGAGTATGACACCTGCTATTCTAGCTCAAGAAGGGAAAAATGCATTTTGGATGATGCCTGTTATCGGATTCCTAACCATTTTTCCTTCCTTTCTTCTCCTCCTCTATCTGCTTCGTACTTACAAAGATAAGCATCTAATGGAGTTGATCTACCACATATTAGGCAAGTGGGTGGGTGCTCTCTTTGGTCTTACTATCTTTTTAGTCGCTTTTGTTTCCTTAGTGCTTGAAAGTAGAAACTATATTGATGAATTGAGTTCGATCTTTTTTCCACAGTCTCCTCAATATTTTTTATATGCTGTACTGTTTTTCATTTGTCTGTGGGGAGCTCGTAAAGGGTTGAATGTCATAGGTTCTACCTCTTGGATCTTAACCCCTTTCATTAAGATAATAGCAATCATCTTGCTCTTTTTAGCGATGAAAGATTTGGTTTGGATGCGGATCTTCCCAATTTGGGGAGAGGGGATGGGAGTTACTATAATTGAAGGTGCTAAAAAAGCATCTATTTTCGGTGATCTATTTCTACTCACCATGGCTTATACATCGTTAACGAATACAAAAGTTTTCAGACAAGCAGCTTATATTGGAGGGACATTCGCAGTTTTTGAATTAACGATGTTCTTTCTAGTGTATAGTCTCTTTTTTGATTATAAGTCGATTGATCAAATAGCTTATCCTTTTCATGAATTAACACAATACATCTCAATCGGTATGTACTTCGCTAATGTAGAATCTTTTTTTATGATTTTTTGGTTATTTGCTGCCTTTTTACGCTTTATGATTTATTTATACTTTACGACATGGATATTTGCGGCAGTGTTTCAGATTAAGCAGTTCAAACCTTTACTAGGTATCTTCTTATATTTAGTGATTATGCTTGGTACTGGGATTAATAACCCAATTCAAAATGTGCTTGTATACAGAGATTGGTTTTTGACCATGACAACACCTTTATTCATCCTCATGCCACTCGTTTTATGGGTGGTTGCTAAGGTAAAAGGAGAGTTAGCTAAATGAGTAAATGGGATCGAATCGTGATCATTACTTGCATAACATGCTTACTTAGTGGGTGTTTTGACAAAACAGAGCTTGAACAGCAAGCTTTTGTTATTGCGGTAGGAATTGATCAAACAGATCTGCAAGGTCAGTATAATATTACGTTTCAAGTTGCTCAAGGACAATTAGGGAGGGGAGCTAATGAATCGAGTGAGATACAGGAGAAGAATGTAACCATTCAAGCTAGTGACATTATTTCAGCCAAAAGCACAGCGAACACGTTAGTGGCAAGAGAGATAAATCTTGATCAAACGAAGGTATTAATTATTTCAGAGGAATTAGCCAGATCAGGAGAGTTAATTAATGTACTACAAGCGACTACTCGTGCAGCGGCATTTAGAAGAGGCGTGCAAATAATCATTACAAGAGAGAATGCGAGCGATTTTTTAGCCAATAATGATCCTCCTCTTGAAATTAAACCGCATAAATTTTATCAATTAATGTTACAGCAGTCTAAAAGCACAGGTCTTATACCAGATGCAGACATCCATCGTTTTTTTCAAATTACAGAAGGAGATGCTGATTTATTTTTAGGGATTTATGCCACAGCAACAAAACTAGAAGATCAAAAGAAAGGTGAAGAAGATGAATTTTATGCAGGACAAGTTCCACAAAAAGGGGAGCAGGATACCCAGTTTATTGGTTCTGCAGTCTTTAAGGAAGGCAAGATGATTGATACGTTAACAGGAGAAGAAACGAGGTTAGCACTCATGTTGGATAACACCATTTCAATGGATGATATCCTTGTCAGCTTACCAGATCCAAAATCAGATGTTCATCGAATTTCAGCACGTCTTATTAGAGAACGTAAGGCCTCGATTCATGTAAAAATGGATGGTCAAAATCAAGCTGAAATCAATGTGAATGTCCCTATTCATATAGAACTACTTGCTGTGCCAAGTTTAGTTGACTATGGAAGTGATGCAGCGAATTTACAACTCTTAGAGGAGATGATCGAAGAAAAATACAATCAAGAAGCCTTAGCGCTAATAAAAAAAACACAAGAAACGTACCGAGCTGAACCTTTTTACTGGTCATTGTATGTACGTCGCTATTTTAAAACAATTAGTGACTATGAGGAAGCAGACTGGAACAATAATATTTACCCGAATGCAAATGTAAAGGTGAGTTTTGATATGGAAGCGATTCGCTTTGGGAAAGTGATTCGCAATACGGGAATTGCAGAAGTGAGGGATTAATAAATGATGATGTGGTTAATCACAATAGGTGTTGCAGCTTACACGGCTTATTATGCAAGAATTTATTTTCTAGAAGGCAACAAAGTGGGGGGAGTTGCTGTCGGGGGATTGGCACTGTTCGTGCTCTGTTCCCCATTTGCTGATCTTTTCTTATGATTGCAAAAGCCCCTCAGCTTGAAGGGCTTTCATATGCTTATGAATTATAGAAGTGAGTTTTTACATTCGTAGGGCCGATCCTGTAAAGTTGAAACAAAAATAAGTTATAACTTGCTATCTATCTGAATATTCTATAAAATTATAATACTGACTAGTAGGTATTTAAAAGGGGGATGATCAGTGGATACAACAGAAAAGGTTCATTACAGAACGTGCCCTTTATGTGAGGCAACTTGTGGGCTTGAAATTCACACGAAAGGTAATGAAGTAACAAGTATTAAGGGAGATAAGCTAGATCCGTTTAGCGAAGGTTATTTATGTCCAAAAGGGTATCACTTAGACAAGCTATATGCGGATCCAGATCGGATTAAGAAGCCAATGATTCGTGAAGGGGATCAATGGCGCGAAGTGTCGTGGCAAGAGGCGTTTACCGAAGTGAGGAAGGGGCTTCAATCAATCATAAAGGAAAATGGTCGAGATGCAGTGGCAACCTACCTTGGAAACCCTAATGTTCATAATTTAGCGGGTATGTTATATGTGCCTATTTTTCTGAAGACATTAGGATCTAAAAATCGTTACTCGGCTAGTACAATGGATCAAATCCCGAAACAACTAACAGCTGAATGGATGTTTGGCAGTGATTTCTCGATACCGATACCTGATATTGATCGAACTGATTATTTTTTAGTGATTGGTGCGAATCCTCTTGTATCAAATGGAAGTTTAATGACGGCTCCTAATATGCGTAAGCGAATGAGAGATCTCAGAAAACGAGGCGGAAAAATCGTTGTCATTGATCCTGTTCGAACCGTTACAGCGAAGGCTGCAGATGAGCATCATGCAATCACACCTGGCACAGACGCCTATTTACTAGTAGGGATCATCCAGACGCTTTTTGAGGAAGAGCTTGTTGATCTTGGTAGGGCAGGTGAGCATGTTAATGGTTTATCTGAATTAAGAGAAGCTATGAGAGGATTCTCAATTGAAGAGATGAGTGCTAAATGTGGTATTGAGGCAAAAGTTATTCGCAGACTAGCCAGAGAAATAGCCAAATCAGAGCGTGCGGCAGTGTATGGACGGATGGGCACCTGTACTCAAGCGTTTGGGACAATGAACAGCTGGTTGATTGATGTCATCAATATTCTAACAGGAAACCTTGACCAAGAAGGCGGTGTAATGTTTACAAACCCAGCAGCCGGCTCCAAAAATGCTGGAGGTAAGCGTAAAAAGAGTGCCCGATATGGTCGCTTTCATTCTAGAGTGCGAAGTTGTCCAGAGGTACTGGGAGAACTTCCGACCTCGTGTTTAGCAGAAGAAATTGAAACGGGTGGAGAGGGTCAAATTAAAGCATTGGTCACTGTGGCAGGAAATCCAGTGTTATCAGCCCCGAATGGCGAACGCATGGAGAAATCACTCGGTCAGCTAGATTTTATGGTGAGTGTCGACTGTTATTTAAACGAGACGACAAGACATGCGAACGTATTATTACCTGCGCCATCAGCTCTTGAGCGTTCCCATTACGATCTTTCGTTTTATCAGCTCTCTGTAAGAAACATCGCCCACTATTCAAAACAAGTATTTCCATTAGAAGAAGGACAGCTTGATGAATGGGAAGTGTTACTTCAGTTGACTGCAGCCGTCATGGACCAAGAGGTAGGAGCTGACCCTGTAAGTGTATTAGATGATTATGCGATCATGCAACTAATCAAAAAAGAGTGTGGCAATGAAAGCTCCCCTCTAGCCGGTAGAAATCCTAACGAGATATTTGCTCAACTATCCGTTAGAAAAGGCCCGGAGCGAATGCTTGACTTTCTTATACGTACCGGAGAATATGGAGATTTCTTTTGTGAGAAGGCAGACGGAATATCGCTTTCGACACTGATGGAAGAGCATCCGCATGGCCTTGATTTAGGACCACTAAAACCTAGGCTTCCACAAGTGCTATCAACAGGATCAGGCAAGGTTGAGCTAGCACCACCATTACTAGTAAAAGATTTAGAGCGTTTGAAAGGAAAAATAGATAAGGGTGAAAAAGGTCTGCTTCTGGTTAGTCGAAGGCAGCTGCAATCTAATAACTCATGGATGCATAATATTGGAGAATTAACAAAAGGCGCTAACAAATGTACATTACAAATCCACCCAACAGATGCGGCCCGTCATCAAATAGTAGATAAAGGAGTCGCCTCGGTTAAATCAGTAGCCGGTCATATCAACGTCTCAGTTGAGGTCACGAGTGATGTGATGGAAGGTGTCGTTACGTTGCCACATGGCTGGGGGCATCACTTAGAAGGTATACAATTACGTAATGGTGAAAGGTATGCTGGTGTAAATTCAAATCGACTAAGCGATGAAAATGAAATTGACCCGGTCTCAGGAAATGCCATCTTTAATGGTATTCCAGTGGAAGTGAGTATTGGTTCATAGTATAGAAAACGTTGCCGGAATGCTGGCGACGTTTTTTGTTTTTTATGAAGAAGAAAGGCGATAAAATAATCCACACTTTCAATCAAATAGAATAGTGAGGGAATATTTAACACATGTTAAGTATGATAATGATTTATTGAAAGGAGGGTCATTCATGTTTTCACGGCTTCAAGTGATTTTCGTATTACTGTTATTTATCGGGATTTCAAATCATGTATTGATCCTTCCTCATCTCCTACAAGCAGCTAAACGTGATGCTTGGATTTGCGTTTTAGTAGGGTATGTCATTTTACTCTTGTGGGCAATTGTGTTAAATATCATTATCAAAAATAGTAAACAAAAAAAATTAGTTGTCTGGGTAAAAGAACGTTCGGGTAGCGGTATTGCGACTGGAGTCATTTCAATATTTATGGTCTATACCATTCTAACGGCTATTATTTCTTTTTACGATTTAACACAAACGGTCGATATCTATTTTTTACCTATCACACCAAAAGTACTGATCGTTTTTCCCTTTTTATTGCTTTGTGTGATAGCAGGATATAACAACTTAAAGACAATTGTCTATTTATCGACCTTCTTTTTACCAATTGTTTGGATACTAGGCCATTTTGTTGCTTTCTCAACAATGGGTGAAAAAGCTTATTCTTATATGTTCCCGGTTCTTACATATGGGAGTGAACCCATTATCAAAGGCACAATTATTGTTATGGGTGGGAGTATTGATTTACTATTCCTGGTGCTTTTACAACACCATATCAATAAAAGATTTACATTCGTATATATAGTAGTTCTTATCTCTCTTCTTGCTGGACTTATTCTTGGGCCTACTCTAGGTTCTATTGCTGCTTTTGGACCCAATGTAGCTGCTAACATGCGTTTTCCCGCATTTGAACAGTGGCGGCTCGTAATGATAGGAGAACATATATCACATGTCGATTTCTTAGCTGTATTGCAACTTTTATGCGGAACAACGATTCGAGTTTCTTTATGTTTGTTCTTTCTTTATGACATATTAAAAAGTCATACAAATCTAACGAAACAGATTCTTTTTCTGATAGTGAGCACGATCCTCGCGGTCATCTCCATTTATCCAGTAAGTGATATCTGGATGCAGACATTTCTTAGTATCTATTTTTACCCTGCAGCTCTTACCTTTGGCCTCCTCATGTCGTTGTTCCTTCTTATCATTAGTTATTTGCCGGAAAAGAAAGGAATGGAAAGTAAACTATGAAGAGAAAACTAACCCATGTAGAAAATAAGCACTCCATCGATGAGGATTTACTAGGAGGTTCCCTTACTTTAACTAAGTTGAAAGACTATTTTAGCGGGCTTTCTGATCTTTACTTTGTAGAAGTTCAACATGATGAACCAATTCTTTCTTTTTATTGTGAAGGAATGATTGATCACACTCAGTATAATGACTATTACCATGGTGTAATGAAGGAGATTAAAGGTCAGGAAACAGACACTTTTGATCAAGATCTAATACCGCCAATTATTCATATTGACTCATTATCTACTTTAATTGAAAAAATTTTTTCAGGCTTTTTAGTTTTTTATAAAGAAGGAGATTCTCATTTTTTTGGAATTAATATAGCTAAGATTCCCCAACGAACTCCGGAAGAATCAACTACAGAAGTGTCGATTAAAGGCCCAAAAGATTCATTTACTGAAGAACTACATGTGAATATATCCCTTATTCGTAAAAGGTTAAAATCAGCGTATCTCTATAATGAGTCATTTACAATCGGTTCAGAAAGCCAAACAAAAGTGTCGTTACTGTATCTGAACAACAAAATCAATCATGAGATGATTAAGGAGGTTCGTTCAAGATTAAAAACGTTTCAAACAGAAGGTATTGTCAGTAGTGGTCAATTAGAACAGTGGTTATCTGATCGAAGTTTTACTTTGTTTCCTCTTTTCGATTATATAACTAGACCCGACTTCGTCGTAGAGTGCATGCTTCGTGGGAGATTTATTATCATAGTCAATGGTTCACCTTCCGTTTTGATTGGGCCAATTAATCTATTTGAACTGATCAAATCCCCTGAAGACGTACACTATCCCTATTTCTATGTAGCCTTTCAGAGGATCATTCGATTAACAGCCTTACTGATCGCGATGTTTTTACCAGGTTTCTGGATTGCGATCTCTTCGGTCAATATTGATCAACTCCCTTTTCCTTTACTCGCTACAGTTGTTATTGCTAGAGAAGGGCTTCCGTTCCCTTACGCTCTAGAAGCTCTTTTTATTCTGGGTCTATTTGAATTATTGAAAGAAGCAGGTGTGCGAATGCCTAAAGCACTTGGACAAACGATTTCAATTGTAGGTGGGTTGATCATAGGAGATGCTGCGATACGTGCAGGTCTTGCCTCGCCAGCTCTAATTGTTGTTATTGCTTTAAGTGCAGTAGCAACCTATACACTCGTTAATCAATCTTTAACTGGAACAGTAAGTATTCTACGTATTTATTGTCTGGGCATTTCAGCTTTCTTAGGGGTCTATGGCTTCTTTATTGCTGTGTTTAGTGTTCTCATTTACCTGTGTCATCTTGAGTCGTTTAAGCTTTCTTATCTTGAACCCATTTCATCTCTAAGCTTCAAAGAATATCTCTCAGCTTTATTGATTGATCCTTTTAAACGCAGGAAATTCACTGCACCGATGCTCGAGAAACGGAGAAGATAGCGATGTGGCAATTAGTGAAGACCTATTCGGTTGTTCTTTTGTTGGTATTCAGTTTTGTGCTAACTGGGTGCAATGACGTGAAGGAACTGCAGAATTCCAATTATGCAACGGCTATAGGTGTCGATTATAAAGATGGTAAATATGAAAGTTATATTCAAATGGTGAATTTAGATCAAGTCGCTACGACCGAAGGGGGGGGGAGTAGCGAACCTCAAATGTTGGTCTCAAAAGCTGTAGCCAACACATTTGAAGAAGCATTTTTTGAAGTTTATCAGACCGCTCAAGAACGAATCATTTGGGCACATGTCACCTCGATCGTCTTAAGTGAAACTGCCATAAATGAAGGATTTCAACATATATTTGACGCCTTAACAAGGTATTACGAGTTTCGATTAACTCCATGGGTTTTTGGCACAAATGATTCCATTGAAGAAGTGTTATCTATAACAGGTTTTTTTGCCAAGACATCTCTTGATACGATTATCCATAACCCAATTAGGAGCTATGAGCAAAGTTCAACGATTCGACCCATTAAATTACAAAGGTTAGCTAGAGAAATGTTTGAACCTTCACAAACGACGTATGTTCCTTCGGTTTCAGTTGATCATACACAGTGGGATAAGAATAGAGAAGATGAACCTAAATTAATGATTAATGGAGCATTCTTTATTCAAAATCAAAATTACAAAGGATTTTTTAATTTGGATGAGCTGAAAGGGCTTCGCTGGGCTATACCAGATACCCAACGTGCATCGCTTGTCGTCCCTGATGAGGTAAATACGGAATTCGTATTAATCTTGAAAGACCCAAAAGCGAAAATTAGTTCTGAGGTTGGGGGGGATTCCCCTTCGTTTGACATCCATATAAAAGCTAAAGGGTATTTCACTAATCGTACGAGTAATCAAAATTTATTGCTTGAAACAATTATCGAAGACTCCAAAAAAGAGGTGGAACATCAAGTCAATCAACTGTATCAATTAGGGATTGAAAAGAATGTTGATTTTCTTAATTTAGAACATGAGATGTACCGCAAGCATTCGGCGGTCTGGAAGCAATTAAAAGAAGATGGTAAATTGATTATTAATGAGGATTCATTGAATAATGTGACATTGGATCTCACTTTAAAACACACAGGTGCCATTTTAAATAAAACATT
The DNA here is from genome assembly GCF_040939795.1 of Alkalihalophilus sp. As8PL. GTDB lineage: Bacteria > Bacillota > Bacilli > Bacillales > Bacillaceae_D > Alkalihalophilus > Alkalihalophilus lindianensis. The sequence goes on along the minus strand of NZ_CP162551.1, from coordinate 620,755 downwards.
GGATATGGAAAACATAGAATAATGGGTGGTGATGAAGGACCAAAGGGATACACCTTTGGTCTTTTTCACCTGTTTGGTCAGGAAACCCCAGTAATGATAAGGCTTTCAAGGTATTTTCCTAAGCAGATTAATTGAGGATTTTTTATTCTATGGTAATATAATAAACAACCCGCTTCATGTAAGGGTTCCTAACGTCCAATTTTGTCTTTATAAAGGCTAGAGAATGCCGAATTGTCAGAAAAATATTTGCTTGTAAATGAATTTTCGGGTAAGATAATAAAAACCTATAGGGCATTCCTCGTATCATCGAGGGACGCCTGGTGACCATTTGGGACTTATTATGTCCCTGTCGGTCGGTTAGAAACCCGATAAACAGAGCGAACAAAATAGGTATGAATAGTATGAGGAGGTAGTTTTATGATTGAAGTTGCACATACGAACACTCTTTTACGAAATGATGTAAAAAAGCTAGGTAATATTTTAGGGGAAATTCTTATTCACCATGGTGGTGTTGACCTCTTAAATAAAGTAGAGTCTATTCGCGAGAAGACAAAAGCTTTACGCGAAGAGCATGACCCTGATACATATAACGCTCTGAAAGATGAGATTCGCACATTAGAACCACCTACACGCCAACAGGTGATTCGTGCGTTCTCGATATATTTTCATCTAGTAAATATTGCAGAGCAAAATCATCGTATTCGTCGTCAACGTCAGTATCAATTGCAAGAAGAAGGCGTGAGTCAACCATTTTCACTTGAACGTGCAGTAGCAGCAGTGAAAGAGTTGAATCCTGAAGATGACGTCATGCAAAAAGTGCTAAACGACTTATCGATTGAGCTAATTATTACCGCTCATCCAACAGAAGCAACAAAGCGTACAGTTCTTGAGACACAAAAGCGTATATCGATGATTTTACAAGAATTTGATAATCCGCAATTAACGAAAAAGGAACGTCGCCGCCTTGAGGATAGTTTATTTAATGAAGTGACGGCCCTATGGCAAACAGACGAACTGCGTCATCGTAAGCCAACGGTTCTCGATGAAGTGAAAAATGGTTTACACTACTTTAATCAAACGTTATTTGACGTCATTCCTGAGATCCATCAAGAGCTTGAAGTTCAGCTTGATGAACAATTCCCAACTCATAAATGGTCGGTTCCAAACTTTCTCCATTTTGGGTCATGGATTGGGGGAGACCGTGATGGTAACCCGAATGTAACACCTGAAGTAACATGGGAAACATTAAAATTACAGCGCAGGCTAGTCTTGAAGAAATACAAGGAGAGTCTTGTTGATCTTATGAAACGATTCAGTCAGACGACAACTCGTGTTCAAATCAGCGAGCAGCTCCTTCAATCTGTTGAAGCCGATGAGGCGAAGTATTTAGAAGAAGACGAAGCATGGCCGATCGAGGCAGAGTTGTATCGTCGTAAATTCCAAGTGATTTTAAAACGACTTCGTGCTGTTGGGAAATCAGACTTGGGCTATAACAACGCAGAAGAATTTTTAGAGGATCTAAACTTAATCAAAGAGAGTGCCGAGCAGCATCAACCAGCTAATCGCACATTAAAAACGCTTCGTAAGTTAATTCGTCAAGTACAATTGTTTGGTTTCCATTTAGCAACACTTGATATTCGTAACCATAGTGGGGAGCATGAGGCTGCGATTACGGAACTCTTAAAAGCAGTTCAAATTACTGATGACTATGCCTCTCTTTCTGAGGATGAAAAGTTAAACATTCTCGAAGATGTACTTAGTGATCCGAGACCGTTATTACTTCTAAAAGAAGATTACTCAAAAGAAACGCAAGAAGTGTTGAAAGTCTTTGATATGATCAAGCAAGCTCACCGTGAATTTGGTAGCCGCTCAATTGAAGTGTATCTTGTGAGTATGACGCAAGATTCAAGTGACTTATTAGAAGTTCTCTTGCTAGCTAAAGAAGCAGGAATCTATCGCTTGCATGCTGATGGGACGGTTGATAGTAGCTTACATGTTGCACCACTTCTTGAGACTGTTGATGATCTTGTTGCCGGTCCGCGTATTATGAAGACATTGTTTAACATGGATCTTTATCGTAAGCATTTATCAGAACGAGGTAATCATCAAGAGATCATGTTGGGTTATTCTGATGGAAGTAAGGACGGCGGAACGCTAACAGCGAACTGGAAGCTGTTTAAAGCCCAACAAGAAATTCATGAGATGGCGAAAGACTATCAAGTTCGTCTGAAATTCTTCCATGGTCGTGGTGGCTCTCTTGGCCGTGGAGGTGGACCATTAAATCGTAGTATTCTCTCGCAACCTGTTGAAACATTAGGGGACGGTGTGAAGATTACCGAGCAAGGTGAGGTATTGTCGTCTCGTTATTTACTTGAAGATATTGCGTATCGGAATTTAGAACAAGCGGCATCTGCCTTACTTGAAGCATCTGCCACATCATCAATCAAAACAAAAGAAGGTCACTTTCGTAAAGAGGCTTGGGAAGAGGCGATGGAAGTAGCTTCTACTCATTCTCTGAAAAAATATCAATCGCTTGTCTTTGGCGATCAGGATTTCTTAACGTACTTCAAACAAGCAACACCACTTGGTGAGCTTGGTGCACTGAATATTGGTTCTCGTCCAATGAGTCGTAAGGGTAGTCAACGCTTTGAAGATTTACGTGCAATTCCTTGGGTATTTGCGTGGACGCAATCACGTCAGATGATTCCAGCGTGGTATGCAGCTGGTACAGGATTGAGTGCTTTTGCTGATGAGAGCCCAGAAAATTTAGAGTTGTTACGTGAGATGTACAAAAATTGGCCGTTTTTTAACTCTACGGTAAATAATTTACAAATGGCTCTAATGAAAGCTGACTTAAAGACAGCTCAAGAGTACATGAACTTAGTTGAAGATAAGGAAATTGCCGATCGAATCTTTGGTGATATTAGTGCAGAGTATGAGCGCACAAAAGAGATTCTCTTAAAGATCTCTGAAAGTGAAGAACTACTTGATCACACACCTAATATTCAAGAATCGGTTCACAGACGTAACCCATATGTAGACCCACTTAACTTCTTACAAGTGGATCTTATTTCGAAAATGCGCTCAGAAGAAGAGCCATCTGACGAGTTAATGACCGAGGTGTTATTAACGATAAGTGGAGTTGCAGCAGGACTTGTGAATACAGGTTGATGAAAGAAATTAAACCCCGTCTTGGTTCGCCAAGACGGGGTTTTCCTATACTTGCTTCGCTTTAAAATGGACAACTGCTGTATAGATGGGTTGGCCAGTTTTAAAGTGAGGGTAGACATGGTGATTCACATTGGCTACTTCTAGTAAGAGTGCTTTGTTCACATCGATTTTTTCATTCATGCGTTGCTCTAGTTCTCTAAGGCTTGTTGCTTCAAAGCATTCGATTTTATCTTCAATTCTCTCTAGTTGGATACTCATCTGATCCGCTCCTTCTCACAATTCTCTCGTTCAAATCATAGCAAATTCATAGGAAAAAGAAAATAAGTGAATTCAGTCCATCAGCTGTGTATACTAGGGAGAGATTCGTAAGGGAGTGAAGAAAGAAATGAGAATTGGAATTATTGGAGCAATGGATGAAGAAGTTGAATTACTAAAAAGTAAATTAATGAACCGTGAAGATAGAACGATTGCTGGATGTGAGTTTCATCATGGTCAGTTAAATGATGTCGATGTTGTTCTACTTAAATCAGGAATTGGTAAAGTGAATGCAGCTGTAGGGACCACGCTTTTAATTGAGTTATACAAACCAGATCGTGTCATTAATACAGGTTCTGCAGGTGGATTTAAAGAAGGATTAAACGTTGGGGATGTCGTGATTTCAACAGAAGTACGTTACAACGATGTAGATGCCACTGTCTTTGGTTATGAATTTGGACAGGTGCCTCAAATGCCTGCGTTTTACGGACCAAATGAGGAGTTAATCGCCGTTGCTGATCGAGCTGCCCAGAAGGTAGGCGTTAATACGGTGAAGGGGTTGATTGTGTCTGGAGATTCATTTATGAGCGACCACGCACGTGTGCTTGAGTTAAAAGAAATCTTCCCAAGTGCACAATGTGCAGAAATGGAAGCTGGGGCGATTGCCCAAGTGTGTCATCAGTTTGAGGTGCCATTCGTGATTATCCGCTCGTTATCCGATATTGCAGGTAGTGATGCGAAAGTTTCGTATGAGCAGTTCCTTGAGACGGCTTCAGTAAATTCAGCGAAACAAGTTATCTTGATGGTAGAGGCATTAGCGGAATAAGTTTCCTCTGTTTACGGACATTACATCATCATCTCCTCTTCTAAACGTGCTATCATTATTGATAGAGTAGGAGGGGACATGATTATGACAGAGAAAAAGATGCAAGATCTACAAGCAAAAGTCGCTGATTATAAGCGCTTTGGGTTTATTTTGCTGTCGTTGAGTGCCTTTTTGTTTATTGGACTAATTATACCAGCGGATGGACAGGCAATATCACTACCTAGTGGCTTTATTGTGGGAGTTTTTGCCACGTTAGGACTAGCTGTAGTATGCCACCGTTTAGCTATGAATGCACAGAAACAATTATATGAAGAAGAATAATAGATTGCGCTTCGATTATGGAGGCGCAATTTTTTTGATTTGATTTGAGCCATATGGGCCACATTGAGCTGCATATGAGCGGAATGATCACTTTATGAGCGATCGAAGCATGTTTAGGTGCGAAATTTCATTAATATGTGCTACATGTACCCAAGTATGAGCGCTATTTACAAAATATGAGCGAACGCATCCAATATGCTCGAAATGAGCCGATATATGAGCGAACGCCTCATCATCTCTACGCCTATCCCGCCTCACCACCCAAAAAAAACGCCATGCTACAGCACGACGTTTCGACTTATGAGGCTGGCGGAATGACTAAATAATACACGCATGCAAAGAAGATAAAGATCGCTAATACTGATCCGTAAGAGCGCAATCCTTTAAATGATTGAGTGGCTTCCATCGCCCGAACCCCTAGTACATACATCCACGCAAGTCCTGCTAATAAGAGGACGACATGAATGACCGTAATCGAGAAGCCTGCTTGCATTCCAATTAACGTCGGCATCGCTAGAAAGCTAGGCACTAGGATAATAATCGAGATCCGGTAGAGCGATCGCATTAATCCAGGTCCTCCGAATCCTTTAGCCCCTGCCCATAATAAAAGAGTAAAGGCAAATCGAGTAAGAATAATAGTTATGATTCCAAAAACGATAAAAATAAGAGGGACAATGATGTTTCTAAGTAAAGGTGACTCGAAGCTACTAACATATTCGAGGTTCGCTTGAACTGAAAAAAGTCCATAAGCCGCCCCTAGTAAAACGACTAGTAGTAAGCCGATTCGATTCGTTTTAGGTGAATCAGCTAGCTCTCGAAAAGAATGGCCATCAAGCATTAGTGCTTTAGCAAGTAGAGTGAATCGATTCATATGGATAACTCCTATTCTCATTAACTATGTATAGATGTAAGCAGCAGTGCACACTATGTACACTGCTACTATTCACCTGAAATGTCAAGTGATTCTATAAATTCCAAGGCATAACGGCCCAGATGGCTACGCCTATGCAAATGATACTGATAATTGCAGCACCAAAGCCGCTGTTGTAACGAGCAGGGTTAACATCTGTCCAACCGTGGATACGCTCCACTAACTTATGATCTTCAGATGTTGATAGTTTGGATTGAAGTGAAGGCATACGGTTAGTGATGTATGAAACGACAATCAGCAATAAGAAGCTAAGAGGTACAGCTAACATTGCACCAGAGATCCCCATGCCATCTGTTAACCCATGACCACTAACAACGATAGTAGGGAAGACGAATGGTGAAACGACTACATAAAGACCACCGGCTACAACAGATGCTGCCATAGCACCAAAGCGGTTAGCTTCTTTCCACCATACCCCCATTAAAATCAGTGGAGCATTGGTAACACCAGCTAAACCAAACGCCCACAAGATACTAACTACTAAGAAGTCAGGTGGATTGATTGCAAGAAGGACACTGGCAACTCCGCCGCCTGCAATAGAGAAGTAACCGAGTTTTACTTTCATGTTGTTCGTTAAATTGGGCTTTAGAGTTGTTACAATATCTTGTGAAATAAGAGCACCAATTGCTAGTAAATTGCCGCTTAATGTTGATAGACCAGCACTGATTGCACCAGCAATAACTAAAGCTGTTACCCACTCAGGGTTGTAAACTAAGTTTAAGATAATTGTTAATTTGTCTGCGTCTGCTTGAGAGATCACAACGCCTTCTGTTTGTGTAAAGAATACACCGGCGAAGCCCATAGCATACGTTGCAGAAAATACTAAACCAAGAACAAGTGCGAACCAAACCATTGCTTGACGAGCACTCTTAAGGCTCGAAGCTGTGTAAATACGCATCGCTAAGTGAGGCAACCCAAGCGCCCCAATTGTGAATGCTGGAATTAAGGCAAAGTACCATTTCGATGAATATTGGTAATCAAAGAAAGTAGGCATAGCATCTAACATTGCTGGAACCATATCAGCGTAAAGAAGTGGTGGGAAGAACCAACCAGATCCACCCATTGCTTTCATGATTGCTCCAAGCGGAACGATAAACATTAAAGCGATAATGACCATTTGAATGGCAGCATTGTTCGTTGCACCAGACATCCCACCGATTGTCACGTACCCAACGATAAGGATACCACCAATGATAAGACCCGTCATATAAGGGATACCAAGTAATGTTTCAAATGTTACGGCAATCCCAATCATTTGACCTAGTGCATACATAATAGAAACTAAAATCATAAATAAGGCTGCGATAATAGAGGCACTTACACCGTAACGCTCACGTACGAAGTGTGTAGGAGAGAATGCGCCCATACGACGTAAACTCGTACCATAGATAATCGTAATGAGAGGAATCGCTAAGATCATTTGAATCCATAATAGAATAAAAGGAGCTTGCAGATTTAAAATAAGACCGGTAACACCTAAGAATGTAGCAAGACTCATGTAAGTGGAGGCCATCGCTAAACCATTTGTAATCGGGCCAACACCGCCACCAGCAGCATACAAGTCTTCAACGGATTTACTAGCACGGTTAGAAACCCATCCTACAATGTAAAATAGAGCAAATGTAGCGACGACAAAAATAATACCGATAATTGGATTGGATAATTGCCAAACTTGATCTTCCATTTAGCTAGCTCCCTTCTGCGATGAATTCGTAGTAGATTGGTTTTGATTATTTTCATCTTCAATCGCTTGGTCGATGTGATTCCCCATTTTCCCTGCAATGATTGTAAGGATGAGGACACCAAACCAACCAACTAGTATGGGAACGATATACATAACAGGGAAACCAAACAGCATGCCATCAACTGGGAAAAGAGAAAAGATTAACCCCATGTGACCAGATACTAGAAAAAGGGCAGACATGATAATCGTAAACCACACTTCTTTTTTGTAAGCACTCATTCGTACACCTCTTTTCATTTTGTTGGTAACGCTTTCAAGTCAGTTAAGACTGAACGCTCACTCAGTTTGATGAACGGCTGAGTTTCCGTTGGCAAGGTATGTATGTCACCTCCTGACAATTAATTAATCGTTCATTTCCTTGTCAATCTATACTAAAATTACCTCATGTACGAGTGAATGTAAAGACTAAAAATTGAGAAAATTAAACGAAGTGTGAAAAAGGAGATAATTCAGGTGAGTATCAGACAAACAAAAAGACCGATTGTGCTAGCGGCTGTCATTTTAGCAATGTTCATGGCGGCTGTAGAAGCCACGATTGTAGCAACAGCAATGCCAGGGATTGTCGCTGACCTAGGAGGCTTCTCCTTATTTAGTTGGGTCTTTTCCTCTTACCTGTTGATGCAAGTGGTCATGATTCCGGTCTATGGTAAATTGTCCGATCTCTACGGACGAAAAATCATCTTTACCATAGGAATCTCGATTTTCTTAATTGGTTCGATTCTTTGCGGGTTTTCATTTTCAATGGAAATGTTGATTATTAGTCGTTTCATTCAAGGATTAGGGGCAGGTGCTGTCCAGCCGATCGCTACAACAATTGTTGGGGATATGTACACAAAAGAAGAGCGAGCAAATATTCAAGGCTACCTTGCGAGTGTGTGGGGAATCTCTGCCATTATGGGGCCTTTATTAGGTGCAATATTTATCGAATACCTTCATTGGTCGTGGATTTTCTGGATCAATGTTCCCTTTGGTGTGATTGCAATGCTAGGTGTTCATCTCTTTTTGCATGAGTCGATCGAAAAGAAGAAGCAATCGATTGATTATAGTGGTGCCTTATTGCTCTTTTTAGCGATCACTCCGCTCATGCTTGTGCTTATTCAAGGAGCTGTATGGGGATGGGGCTCACCACTTGTTGTTGTCCTTATCGTTGTTTCTATTGCTAGCTTTGCCCTATTTATTGGTGTAGAAAGGCGTGCTGTGACACCGATCATGACTCTTTCTCTCTGGAAAAATCAACAAATACGCAATGCAAATATTGCATCCTTTTCAGCGGGGGCGATCTTACTTGCGGTCTCAACTTTTTTACCGACGTATGTCCAAGGCGTGATGAATCAACCACCAATCATTGCAGGACTAACTCTCACGGCGATTTCGATTGGCTGGCCAATCTCCTCGACGATTGCTGGAAAGTTAATGCTGAAAACTGGGTTTCGCGTAACGGCTTTAATTGGTGGGTGTGCGCTTGTTGTTGGAGGACTGTTTTATTTACTCTTACCGGTTATCAATCATCCAGTATGGGCTGGAGTAGGGTCATTTGTGATCGGTGTGGGGATGGGGTTTTCAACTACCACATTCATTGTATCGATTCAATCGACTGTGAGCTGGAATGTGCGCGGTGAAGCAACCTCGATGAATATGTTCATGCGCTTACTAGGCGGGGCGGTTGGAGTGGCTTTTCTAGGAGGGCTATTGAACCGTCGTTTACAAAAGGAGCTAGCAGATAAGCAAGGTGATTTATCATTTGAGCCAACAATTGATTCTGTGAATCATTTACTTGAAGGAGAACAACGATCGAATCTTACAACTGTTGAATTAGAAGCTTTACAAGTAGGATTAACGAATAGTTTAAGTATCGTATTTTTGACGATTTTTATCCTTGCTTTGATTAGTTTCTTCTTTATATTACGGTTACCGAAAGAATCAACCTAACAACAAAACCAACATGAGTGCATCATGTTGGCTTTGTTAAGGTGAGGAAATGATTGAGAACACGTGCTGTCAGACCCCATATCACATAGTCTTCATAGAAATAAAACAGCTCTTGGACGGATTGAGTTCGTCCATTGTACGTTTTTCTATTCGGGATTAAGTGAAAAGGGAAATCACTAGCAGGCTCAAACGTAATGCCCATCTCGTACATTTTTGGCTCTTCGTTATAAAGATAATTAAGAGGGACAGTGAAAGTAGCCGCTACTTCAGCTTCATTTGGTTGAATCTTGCTAATATCCTCTACTTTTCCCACAAAAGGATAAATCACACCTCGAAAAGGGGTGACTAAGTAATCAAGCGGAGCAATCACTTCGACTTGGTCTTCATTGACTCCTAGTTCCTCTGACAACTCTCGAACGGCTGCAGCTTCTGCATTGAGGTCGGTTGAATCGATTCGACCGCCAGGGAAGCAAATTTCGCCAGGTTGACTTTTTAAGTGTTCTGAACGGACTTCAAATAACACGGATAGCTCATCATCTACTTCTACTAGCGGTAATAGAATAGCAGAATGTTTGGCCGTTTTTTGTCCAAGGACTCCAGGTTGCCTGCCTTCTAATTTTGATACAATGGATGACACTGACAAGATAGATCCTCCTTTCAAACGTCTGCTAATGCCTTATTTAACCTCTGTTTAACTCTAGTATAGTATAGCATATCCCTCTCTATGAACAGTTGTTGCAAATAACAGAGGGTTCTTGTACACTTAGACTATATCTTAAAATTAAGATAAAAGGAGAGAATATGGCTAAAACAAATGATGATCTCTCATTAAAATTATTTGTTGTTTTATCACGTGCCCACAGTGCAGTGATAACGGAAGTAGAAAAAGACATTCGTAGCTATGGGTTGAATCCAACAGAGTTTGCTGTATTAGAATTGCTCTATCATAAAGGAGATCAGCCTTTACAAAAAATTGGTGAGAAGATCTTAATTTCAAGCGGAAGTATAACCTATGTGGTTGATAAACTTGAGAAGAAACAGCTGCTCACTAGAAAGCCATGTCCCAATGACCGTCGAATAACGTTTGCAACATTGACGGCTGAGGGAGTGAAGTGGATGGATGATCGCTTTGATGACCATAAAAAACGAATTTCGACGATTTTGTCTGGACTTGACAATGAAGAAACTGAGCAAGTCATCAATTTACTTAAAAAGCTTGGCTTGCAGGCGATGCGAGCGTAAGCTTTTAGTTTCTTGAATTAATCTGTTAGAAGATATGACAAACAAGCTGATATTGAATAGGGAGTGCGATAAGATGAACTCAGGAAAGGTCATAGACCTAGCTTCCAAAATGTTCTCTCTACTCTCCCCATTGTTAGCGGTTCACTTAGGTGAACCGCCCTTTTTTGTGGTTAGATCAATTGTTTACAGACTCACTTCTTAAGGGTTAGCTTTAATACAATAAATCAATAAACTCACCCTTTGAGAGGTTACCAAAGTAAGTGGTTAGATCGATTTCAGCTAGGGCGTCATGCAAAGCATCAGTTTCATATTTTGTTCCAACTAGCAAATGACTTAGCTCATCGACATCGCCAATACCAAAGAAGTCACCATATATTTTACATGCTTCGATTTTCCCTTTTCGTACATTTAAGCGGACATCTATCGAACCGATTGGAAAGCGCTTTGAGCGTGTTAAGTCAAACGTAGGGGACTTCCCGAAATTCCAATCCCAATTCCGATAGCGTGCCCGAGAGATATTTTCAATCTCCTTCCAATCATCCTCCGTTAATGTATATGTCGGAATTTCATTCTCTGCATCAAAAATGTATCGTAGTAAAACATTTTTGAATTCATCCATTGTTAAAGGTTCGTTTAGAAATTCTGTAATATTAGCAACACGGCTTCGAATTGATTTAATGCCTTTTGAACGTATTTTCTCATCTTTGACATTTAATGCAGAGACGACATGCTCGATCTCTGAATTTAACATTAGCGTGCCATGGCTAAACATACGCCCTTTTGTCTGAAATTGGGCGTTGCCAGATATTTTTCTCTCACCAACATGAATGTCGTTTCTTCCACTTAATTCAGCATCAACGCCTAATCTCTTTAGGGCTGTTACAACAGGCTCGGTGAATTTTTTGAAGTTATGAAAGGACTCACCGTCATCTTTTGTAATGAAGCTGAAGTTTAAATTACCAAGGTCATGATAGACTGCTCCACCGCCTGAGAGTCTTCTCACGACATGAATATTGTTCTCTTTGACATAGCCTAAGTTGATTTCTTCAATGGTGTTTTGATTCTTACCGATAATGATTGAAGGCTCGTTCACATAAAAAAGAAGATAGGAATGATCGGGGTCCAAGTGTTTTAAGGCATATTCTTCAATGGCCAAATTAATGCGTGGGTCTGTAATCCCTGTATTATCGATAAATTTCATCATAAATTGATCATCCTTTCAAATAAATTCCTCTTTCAGTATAGTGTTTGTTTCACAAAGCGTCTAATAGCTTGCTTCTTTCCTTGTTTTACCTTTCACTCATTCAACCTCAATATGCATAGGATGCAACTCCTGTTGGAAAAGATATGCATGGACCAAATAAAAGGAGATGAGATGAAATGAAAAAAGTCGTTAGTTTTGCATTGTTTGTAATCATGATGGTGACCTTCGCTAGTATGACAATGGCAGAAGGAGAGGCAATGGTACGTGTATTACACGCCTCACCAGATGCTCCTGCTGTTGACGTGTATGTAAATGATGATCTTGTGGTAGATGGAGTAGGGTATAAAGATGTGACAGATTATCTAGCCCTACCTGCTGGCACCCATACGATTGAAATTTATCCATCAGGGGATCAATCTACTGTAGTCATTACTGAACAAGTAGCTGTAAGTAGTGGGCAGTCTTATACACTTGGTGCAATTGGGCAGCTTGAATCGATTCGCTTAACAACGATGATCGATGACCAAGAAGTTACTGCAGGAAATACGAAGGTACGCGTAGCTCATTTCTCACCAGATGCACCGGCTGTGGATATAGCAACTGATGCAGGGGATATTCTGTTTCCGAATGTTGCATTTTCAGCAGTGACGGATTATGTAGAGCTACCAGCTGCGACGTATAATCTTGACATTCGTGGCGCAGGTACAGCTGATGTCGTAGAAGAATTATCAGAACTTGAATTAAAAGATGGAATGGTTTATACAGCCGTGGCTGTTGGTTTGTTAAATGGTGAACCTGAATTTGAAATGATTCTTCTAAATGATGCTATGCCAACCCCAGATGAATTACCTAAAACGGGACTAGGTGGAGCTTCTGAGATTCGCTAAGATGAAGAAATGGCTTGCCCTTTTAGTGGTATGTTCGCTCGCTTGGTGGGGTCATCCTAACGTAATCGCTGCTAAAGAAAGTTTGACCGGTTATTCTCCTCTACAACTAAAGATTCCTTCTTTATCAATTCAGGCTCCTATTGAACCGATTGGACGTGAAGAGTTAGATGCCATTCCTCCAGAAGGTGAAAAAGTATTCTGGTATAAGGATGGGGTGAATCCAGGGGCGTCAGGAAATGCAGTGATTGCTGGTCATTTTGATGACTATGAGGGGCCAGCCATTTTTTACTCCCTCGATCAATTAAAGGTAGATGATTTACTTTATATTGTGAACGAAAAACATCAAATTTTAACGTACCAAGTCGAGGATATGGAAACATTTAAACGAGATCAAGCTCCGGTGGATGACATCTTTCAGGGGAATAGTCAATCAAAGCTGAAGCTGATCACATGTTCAGGCTACTATAGTAAAAAAGAAAAAACACATACGCATCGAACCATTGTATCAGCAACATTAGTTGGGAAGACGCATCGTTACACACCATCAACCGGGTCTTGAAAATAAGGCTCGGTTTATTTCATTACTAGCCTGTTCTTTAGTTATTGGATAAGCTAGAGAGAACGTATAATAAAATGAGTAGAAGGATTTCAGAAATGGAGATGATGATATGGAAATGAGGAATGTAACAGAGGCGGATTATGTTCGTGTCATTTCGGTCATCGAAGATTGGTGGGGCGGTCGCATGATGAGTGATTTACTGCAACGCTTATTTTTTATCCATTTCCAAGAAACGAGCTTTGTTATTGAAGAAAAAGGAACGATCATCGGTTTCTTGATAGGATTTCCTTCTCAAACATTTCCAAAGGTTGGATACATCCATTTCGTCGGCATTCACCCTAAAGCGAGAAAGGAAGGGTATGCGCGTATTTTATATGAAGCATTTTTTGAAAAAGTAAGGGAGCTTGGATGCGAAAAAATCGAATGTATTACATCACCTGTTAACAAAGGCTCTGTAGCATTTCATAAGCGAATGGGTTTTAAGATAAAAGATGGAACAAATAATGTAAATGGCCTACAAATATATCAGAATTACGATGGCCCCGGAAAGGATCGCGTACTGTTTGAGAAAGAACTTTCATAATAAAACAAACCAAAGCTCTACGTAAGGGCTTTGGTTTGTTTTATTGATTGTATGATACGTGGATACAATTGAACACATAATGTAAACCAAACAATGGAGATACTAATGGCTGCAATGATGTCAGATGGGTAATGAGCTTCAAGAACCATACGACTTAAGGCAACAAGGACTATGCATAAAAAAGCGATGCTGTAGGTAATAACACGTAAGGAACGGTTTCTTATGAAGAGATAGCTCAGGTACATGATGAAGGCAAAAAGTAAAACGGTTCTCATCGTATGACCACTAGGAAAACTATAGGAAGCCATTTCAAAGGTGTGCCCAAATGCTTCAATGTATCGCATCTCACCTGGACGTTCCCGTTGAAATAATAGCTTTAAGCTAAGGTTCAATGCGAGGCCACCAAAGACAATCACTCCCAAAAGAAGGGACATCATACGTTGTTTTGTGAAAAATAATAGGCCCATTATAATAAACGTTATACCAAGTATCACCTCACCAGAACCGAGCTTGGTGAAATAGCCCATAAGACTTTGTGTTGAAGTTGAAATGGTTGTCTCTAACCAGAGTAATAATTGCTTGTCATAAGCATTTGAATCAATCACTAATACCGTAGATATAAATACAGTAATCATTAAAGCATGTAACGAATAGAGAAGATATTGTTTCATAATTGCCTCCGAAATTGTTTAAAATCATAAAGGAAATCGTAACAGAATTTTAAAAATTTGGCTAGTCCTTAATGGAGTATAGTATACTAGATACTATTAATAGGCATATGCTACACTAAACAAAAACAGTTGAAAACGTTCATACAAATCACAAGGAGGTCCCTTATGTCATGGAAACATCGAGAATGAATGTGAGTGGATTAGAGTTTGGCTGGGATGTCGAGAAAGGTCAATTTCTTTTTGAGGGAGAGGATGCTGTCCTATTTTGGATTTCTTCTGCTATGAAAACCTTCTTTGATACAATTGAAGAAGTGTCTGGAAAAGAAGCGACGAGTGTGGTGCTGCAGACCACAGGATACAGACAAGGTACCGTTGTAGGTGAATACTTCGAAAAACTAAATGCTAGTGAACGTAATTTTGCTGAGACTCTGACTAAGACATATGCATCTGCTGGTTGGGGAAAGGCTATCTTAAAGGAATTTGATGTAGAGGAAAAGCGAGTCGTCATTTATCTAAAAGATGATTGGGAATATAAAATAAATGTTGCCCAAGGGAAAGAAAAGGGTGGCAACTTCTTACCAGCTCATTATGCAGGAATTTTCACAGGCATTTTTGGGACAAACATTTGGTACAATAAGCTTCAGAGCCAGTTGGAAGGTCATGAGTATACAATTGTTGAATACTATCCGTCAAACGTAACGGTAACTGAAAATATTCATGAGCTTATTCGCAATCGAGAAGAGCAAGAAATTATGCAGCTTGAAGCATTAGTAGAGGACAAAACAAAAGAGTTAAAAGCACTGATTAAAACCTTATCATCCCCAATGATTCCAGTACTTGAAGAAGTAGTGGTGGTACCATTACTTGGGAAGTATGATGAAGAAAGAACGGATGAGCTGATCGAAAAAACGTTACATAGCTTGCCTAAGCACAAGGCTAAATATCTTATTTTAGACTTTACTGGATTAGATGCAGAAGTAGCCCCGGTGTCTGCAGATTTGATAGAAAAATTAGTGTCAGCGACATCCTTAATTGGAACAAAGACCATCCTTGTTGGGATTAAGGCTGAACTAAGCATGTCGATTACAAAATCGGGTATTAATTTGAGTAAATATGATTGTTTCCAAACGCTTGAGCATGGTATTTATTATGCATTGGCAGAAAAAGGACGTAAAATCACTTCAATGTAAACAAGCATCAGTCTCCTCTGTGGGACTGATGTTTTTTGTGTTTACCAAAATGACTATAGGCAAAGCGAGAATTTGTTGGTAAAACAAGGGATATTGCTTATATTTGCCGAATAGATAAAGACAACTAAGCTGAATTGGAGGTTTGGTCGATGGCAAAAGTGGTTTCTTTTGAGATGAGCAGTCAGGAACCTGGACGGTCCGCTGCATTTTGAATGCCCTACTTGTTAGTGAGAAGAGGGAAGTCGAGGAATATTATTTCGCTTATTTAGTTGCTCCGGTTGGTATCAGATTGGGGCTAGTCGAACAAAAATAACATTTAATTGGAGGGGTAAGATGAATAGCATTCACACAATAAAAGAAACGATTTTACGCTTAGAAGAAAAGCTACTACAACGAGAAACGAGAACTTCCCCAGAAAAGCTTAAAGAACTGTTAGCTGAGGAGTTTTTAGAATTTGGTAGCTCAGGACATGTTTGGGTGAGGGACGATTGTTTAGGAGACGGAGGAGTCGGGGTTGTGAAGATGACCATTCATGATTTTGAGGTGCGCGAATTAGCACCGGATGTAGTCCTAGCCACTTTTCGTGTCTTTGATGAGCACCGCGTTATTTACACTTTAAGAAGTTCTATTTGGAAAAAAGTTGAGGGGAACTGGAAAATGACCTTTCATCAAGGTACATTAACGAAATCTTAGAACGGTGGTTATCAAAGTGCATGTTTCAAATAAGAAGAAAACAGTTGTGATCGTCGGGATTTGGCTCGCATCATTAGGGGTTGCCCTACACCCGATAATGGATGTTGGATTTCCAGAGTCTGCTACCATGTTTTCGATCCCCATCCTTATAGTAGGAACAGCATTGTTGATTGGGTCTCATTTTGTAAGTGAGAAAGAGAAGAAGTAGAGCGCTACCCTAAATACGTTGGGGTAGTGCTCTACTTTTTGTTAAGATGATTGTTTTATTAAAGATGAAGGTGCCTTATGATGAGCATTTTTTTCAGTAAGGAAAGCCACGGCTCCAATACAGAATAGGAAGATACCAGAGGCTCTTAGTACGGGATAGATTGAAAGGATCTCAACAAAGAACGCACCAACCAATGGAGCAATCAGAATGCTTAGGCTAATAATGGAGTTATAAAGACTTGAAACACGAGCAATCGTTTCCCCATTTGTCTCTGTTTGAATGACGTATTGAGCAACGATCATTTGCAACCCCACTCCAAAGCCCAATATGATCGCCATTAATAATGGTCCTGATAAATGAAACTCAGTCGTTAAAAATCCAGCACTCAATAAAACAATTCCTAAACAAAGAAAGCTAATGATTAATAAATAGGTGGGGTAAGGCAATTGTTTGTACCTTGATAAAAAGACAATGATAAGTACTGAACCAATGCCTACAAATGACATGATCCACCCAATGATTTCAGGTCGGTCTGGTGCGAGCATTCGAAATAAAATAGGAAATTGAACATCAACCATTTGTACAGCGAAAAAACCTAGGAAGGAATAAAAGAAACAAAACTGAAGCGTTCTCGTCTTTAAAATGATCCACCACCCTTCGCGCCAATCACCCCAAAAACTATTTTTCTTTTTAGTCCTACTAGAAGAGGTCGTTTTTCCTTCCTGTAGGACGCTTAATAGTAACAAGCATGAAAGGATTAAAGTGACGCCATTTATAAAAATACATAAAAGGGGAGAATACAAGGCAGCAAGAGTGCCCCCTACAACAGGACCTATTATTCTAGAAAATTGAGCAGATAATCCATTTAAGCTAACTGCCCTCATCACGAGTGATTCAGGTACAATTTGCTTAATAATCGCTTGTTCGGCTGGGAAATGAACGGTCGCAATTGTAGAGCGGAGGGTGAGAATGACTAAAAAGAACCAAGCATTCGAGATGAATAACAATGAGAAGGTGAGAAGAGCTGTAGTCATATCAGCAAGCAGCATGATTTTAATTTTATTTTTATTTTCAATAAACACACCTGTAAATTGACTGATTAGCGCTTGCGGTAGAGCGATGGCTACAGCAATGAGTGCAAGCATAAGAGGACGTTCCTGCCATACATAAGCAAACAATAAAAAGATGGCAACGCGGTCAAAATAGATTCCGAGCATAGAGAGACTGTATGAAGTAAACACCCTCATAAATACTTTGTTTGAGAGTAGTGAGTGGGCAGTCATAGTGACATACCTCCTTATCTTTGATGCTTCTTATGATAAAGGAGTTATGTCAGAGGAATATCAGAGGCAAGTATGAAAAAGAGATTTTAATTGCTCGCGAAGTACTTCTACTTTGTAAGGTTTGACGAACTCTTCATAATAAGTGTCTCTTTGCTTTAAAAGGTGTTTGTCCTTGCATTCCTTCTCTAAGTAAAAGGTAAGGATGGCAATGGATAAGCCAATATGGGAGTTGAAGTGGGATTGCTTTAGCGTATCCATTCCTTCTTGAATGTGGTTGAGTCCATTTGTTTTCTTTCCGTCGATTATCTCCATGATTCCTTTAAGTACAGTGAAAATCCCTTGCTCTCTCTGATAAGGGCGTTTTTGAAAAAATTCCTCAAGACATTCCTTTTCCGCTAACGTTTGTTGTTTATTCTCATTGCAAATTCCGTACATCATCTTTGTCAGTCTGAAAAATGGATAGAGGCCGTGATCAGGTGACGTTACTTTCGTTTCAGTATAGGCGATGGTCTCAGACGTTTCTTTGAAATTCCGACTCAGCAAATTAAAAAGAATGGTGCTAAGTGTTTCGACTTCAAGGAGCTGTTCTGAAGGGAATACTTTCTTTTTCCGGGCTTGATTAAAATAATTAACCGTATGCGGAGCGCCCTCAATCAAGAGGTGAATCCACAGTAAAAATAAAGCTTTTTCATGAAAAGAAATGGAAGAATCATTTATGATGGCATGATACTCTCCCGACATAAACGCAAGTGGAATCCGTAAATTTTGAGGTGGTTCGATCCCAAATGCGGGATTATCTAACAATGATTTGATAGCTAGACCATTCCCGTATAAATGGTAGGTGTGCAAGAGTTCTGTGCTAGAAGCAAGAAATGTTGGATCTGTGATGATTGGTTTCACTTCTGAACGTGAAAGGACGGTCAGTTGGTACCCAAGGCCCCTAATGGTTTCAATTTTCACCATATTACTCAGAGGCTGAAGCTTCTTTCTTAGGCGGTAAATATGATCATCTACTGTGCGATCAGTTGGGTAGACATCACTCCACACAACCTCAAGAAGAGCATCTCTGCTAAAGACATGATTGGGGTGCTGGTATAAATACTGAAATAATTCAAATTCCTTACGCAAAAGCTGAATGCTTTGATCAAAATAACGAATGGTATAGTTAGAAAGTTGAAAGGAAAGGGTGTCCATTTGCTCACCTCAAAAAGTATATTCTCTTTCATAGTATAAAATGTGTGAGAGGAAAAATATAGAAAATAATGATTGGTCCATTCATTTACATATCAAATTTTAGTCGCATAGGCACTCATGGAATTTGTCATTTTTCACTTTCATACTTGCGAAAAGGGCGCACATCAACGAAAATATAAGGAATAGGTAGCATATAATAGAATGAACGTAAATGTGTAGGAGAAGAAAGAAGGTACGTTAGCATGATCGACATCCATTCCAAAGAAAGTGAAATGCTTCAATTACTTGAGAAGCTGGTCAATATTGATAGTGGTTCAACAAATAAAGCTGGAGTAGATAAAATTGGTGAGATTGTAGCAGCAGAGTTTAAGTCGCTAGGCTATGATGTACGTGTGATTGGAAATAATGAGGTTGGCAACCATTTGGTTATCAATCACCCAGAGGCCGAGCACACAGATATTTTAATTGTTGCCCATATGGATACGGTTTTTGAAGATGGAACCGCAAGCGCAAGGCCGTTTCGAATTGATGAAGAGAAAGGCCGTGCCTATGGTCCTGGCGTCATAGATATGAAAGCCAGTCTTGTTTCTGTTCTCTATGCGCTTCGTGCGTTGAAAAATGAGAATAATGAGGCGTATAAAAATGTTCGGATTGTATTAAATAGTGATGAAGAAATCGGTTCGAGAACGTCTCGCTCTTTAATCGAACAAGAAACAAAAGGGATTGCTTATGCGCTCATAATGGAACCTGCTAGAAAAGATGGTTCGCTTGTAACGGAACGACGGGGCAGCGGACGATACAAAATAGAAGTACAAGGCCTCGCTGCTCATTCAGGGATTGAACCGGAAAAAGGTAGAAGTGCGATTGAAGAACTCGCTCATAAAATTGTGAAACTTCATGAATTAAATGATCATGAACATGGGATTTCAGTAAATGTCGGCATGATTGAAGGGGGAAATGCAGTGAATACCATCTCTTCCTCAGCTATAGGACATGTTGATGTACGTGTGGCAACACCAGAGCAAGCAAGTGAGATGGAGCATAAGATTGAAGAAGTATGTGCTTCAACCGATGTACGAGGAACCACGATCGCCTTAACGGGTGATATTAGTCGCCCGCCGATGCTTAAAAATGAAAAGATAGCCAAGTTGTTTCAAATCGTACAAGATGTCGGTCGAGAGCTCGGCATAGAAATAAAAGATACTAAGACGGGCGGCGGGTCAGATGCTTCATTTACGGCTGCGATGGGAATCCCAACCATTGACGGGCTTGGGCCGATCGGTGGGAATGCGCATAGTGAAGATGAGTATTTGGAGATAGCATCCTTAACAGAACGAACAAGATTGCTGGCCAAAATTATTCAAAGACTACATGTGGATAAATAGAATGATCAACTCAAAAAAGAACTTGCCAATTGCTGGTAGGTTCTTTCTTCATGTTTAGAGATCATAAAACAGGGTATTTTTCTATTAACAAACATTAATTTAACTATAACAGGAGGTTCTATCAATGGCACAGTCAAAAGTAACTCATACACCATATGCACAAGCACCCTCAGCTAAAAATGAAAAAGGTGGAAGTTTAGTGAAGGGGATCGTAATCGGAGCAGCAGTCGGAGCAGCTGTCGCAATGTTAGACCCTAAAACAAGAAACCGTGTCACAACAGCAACGAGTGATATGAAAGACCAAACGATGGATATGTATACAAAAGTAAAAGAAAACCCTGAAGAAGTGAAAACAGACGTTCAAGCAAGAATTCAATCTGCTTCTGCTGTCTTAAAAGAAGCGATTACAGAGGCAAAGGATTTATATGAACGTGTAAATGGTGACATTAAAGAACAAATCAATGACGTTAAGGAAGACTCAATGGATATTGTAAACCAAGCACAAGAATTAAAAGATGATGTGAAAGATATCGGCGGGAAAGTGGCTCAAGTAAAAGACGAGATCAACCCAGATTCCACACAGTCAACTAACACAAGCAATATTCCGGGGGAAGTTGGAAAAGATAAGTTTTAATGAAGGAAAAGCGAAGCTGAGTGCTTCGCTTTTTTTTTGATTAATTGATCAGTTAGTTACTTAAAATGTTTAAACGTTCGCACAGTGGGTTATATAGATATAGGGGTATTAATCACCTAACAATAAGGAGGCTTTCAAATGTTCCATGTAACAGTAAAATCACCTGATTCAATTGACGTAGCAGTTGAAAAATTAGTAACAAACTTAAAAGAGCAAGAATTTGGTGTGCTATGGGATTTTGATTTACGTTCCAAGTTAGAAGAAAAAGGACAAACGTTCGATGAGGACTTTCGTGTACTTGAGGTTTGTAACCCGAAAGTGGCGAAGGATGTTCTTTCAAGGGATTTACTTGCTGGATATTTCCTGCCATGTAAAATGGTTGTCTACGTAGACAAGGGTGTGACGAAGATTGGAATGCCTAAACCAACTCATTTAATCTCAGCACTAGAAGATAAGGAATTAACAAGTCATGCAAAGGACGTTGAAGAGCGTTTAACGATTGCAATGAATCAAACAGTAAGTGGATAAATATAGAATAATGAGCGACAAGATTCATTCCTTGTCGCTCTTTTCCATGTTAATCGCTATTGAGCCATTTTCGAACATCAACTTGTAGAAGCTCTTCTAAGTCATCAATCAGTATAACGAAATGCTCGAGATTTTCTAAATGCTGATCGCTTCCGTATCGTTGTGTTAAGAATGTACGCACAGAGGGGATATGGACCGAGAAAGTTGTCTCATGATTAGCTACACGTATTAGCTCTCCAAGGGTTATGGTTAATCCTTTAAACTCATCGTGAAAATCTTCCACATGAAACCGTTCAAAAGGAATGTCTAGTTGATAGGAAGGTTTCAGCTTATCAGTAGTGGCTGGCACAATGAGCAGCTTAGGGTAAAGGTGGCCATCGATTTCATCGTAATACACCCGCATGTTTTACACCTCTTTTTGTTCATTATTTCATTGTGAAAGGGGTAGTGAAATCATAAAAGTGTGATTGTTGTTGTGCGAGTGAACACCAATTTCTCCGTTATGCTGCGTCACAATTATTTCTTTTACAATCGCTAAACCTAAGCCAGTGCCACCTGTTTTTTGATTACGAGCCGAATCTGCTCGGTAAAAGCGTTCAAATAAGGATGCTTGAGCTTCATTCGAAAGGGGTGCGCCTGGATTAGTGATGGAAATGTGATACATGTTTTCCCTCACTCCCCCTGTTATTCGAATATTAGAGGATCCCTCATAGTATTGAATCGCATTTTGGATGAGATTAGTGATTGCTTGTTGGATCCCCTCATTGTTCAACCAAATCTTTTCACTGGAAAGTTCAATATCTAGCGGAATGTCTTTATTTTTTAATGTTAATTCAAATAAAGAAAGACTTTTTTCTATCACGGGTTTAATATCTACATGATCTTTTGCAAGCATCATATGGGTGGAAATCTCATTCCATTTGCTCATTTCTTGAAGCTGATTAATCATATGAATCAGTCGTTCAGATTCTTTATGAAGTGAGTAGAAAAGCTTCTCGTCCCCTTTAATAACCCCATCTTTCATCGCTTCAAGGTATCCGTTAATATTTGAAAGAGGGGTACGTAAATCGTGGGCCATATTTGTTAGCATTTGATTTCTTGCGTCCTCATTATGCTTCAGCCTTTCTGTTAAATCATTAAATGTTGTGGTTAATTGATTGATCTCATCGTAAGAATGTGTGCTGATTTTTGGTGGGAAATGTCCTTCTTTTAGCGCTGCTGTAAACTTCACAAGTTCCCTAAGTGGTCTGAACATTCTTTTTGTAATTACGTAATGAAGGACGCCTCCAATAACAATGGATAAGGGTAGCAGGACCCATAAAAAGAGAGCAAGTTGTTCATTGAAAATAAGCTGTTTATCTACTTGAACGGTTGGCAACCTTGCTACAAGAAAACAAGCGGTTGAATAAATAAGGTAGCTACTTATCAGAAGAAAGACTGTTAAGATCCCAGCATTCAACAATGTGATCGGAATAATGATGCTTGGGGCCTTACCCTGTTTACGTTGTAGCTTACTGAACAAATTGATACCCCATTCCACGTATAGTCACGATTCGCTTTGGTCTCTTCGGTTCATCTTCAATTTTTTCTCGTAGCTTTTTAATATGGGCATCAATCGTTCGATCTAGAATATCCGTTTCATCATGCGGATGAATTTGCTTCACTAATTGCTCTCTAGACAACACAACATTTGGGTTTTCCATAAAGTGATAAAGTAAATTAAACTCATATTTCGTTAAAGAGATCATCTCACCGTTTAGTGATACTTCTCCTTTTCTTGGTTTAATGACTAATCCTTGGTGACTAATCTTTTGACAGAATTGCCCGCCTCTGCGTAATACAGCTTCTATTCTCGCTACTAATTCATTTGGGCTAAACGGCTTCGTAACATAATCGTCCGCGCCCATTCGAAGACCCGTTATCTTTTGGTCACTACTCGTTTTAGCGCTCACCATAATGATCGAAACTTCATTCCGCTCTTGGTCCCGAATCCATGTGCAAACCTCTTCACCACTGATTTTTGGAAGCATTAAATCAAGAATCACAAGACAGGGAGAATGTTTAGTGAATTGTTGTTTTGCTTCCTCACCATCGGTTGCGATCACGACCTCATATCCTTCTTTTTCTAAATAGATTTTAATTAGATCTCGAATCATATCATCGTCTTCTACGACTAATACAAGTTGTTTCATTGGTTATCACCTTCAATTAAGAGTTAACTCTTATTCTAATCCATTTCCTCAATCCGTTGAACCATCATTTCTTTGGTTAATGCACCAAGAGCCACACTATGTACTCGTCCATTTGAATCAATAAAGTAGGACGTAGGGATTGGTTGGATCTGATACAACTCAGCTATTGATACATCGTGATCCAATAAAATAGGGAAAGTCAAGTCAAAATCATTTCGAAAACGATTGACTTGTTCGACATCAGGCTCTGTTTCAGTTAAATTTATCGCCAAGATCTCAATATCCTCTTCCTCATAGAGTTCTTGCATGTGAGGCATCTCAGCTCTGCAAGGAGGGCACCATGTCGCCCAAAAGTTAATGAATACTTTTTGCCCATGAAAATCAGACAATGACATCTCGCCGCCATCGAGGTTGTCTAGCGTGAAATCAGGTGCAATATTTCCTTCTTTTAACCCAACTTCAGCGTCTGTACTTTCCGGGGCAGATTTAGTTGTTTGCTTAGACTGCCATTCACTATTGTCGTAGAGTACCCATCCAATCATTCCAAACAATATTATAAAAACAAACCACTTCTTCATCTTTTTACACCCTTTCTTTTAACCAAGATTCTCAAGCCATGTTCCTTCGATCATTCGTAAAATAAAAATCGAAATATCGGTCATCTTCCCAGTGAAGAGTAATACGCCCATTAAAATCATTAGTGAACCACCAATCTTCATAATTGGCTGACTGTATTTCACTATAAAACGTGTAGAACCAATGAAGAACGTCAACACAAAAAATGGCAAAGTGAAACCAAGTATGTAGAAAACGGTGTAGAGAAGACCTTCTGATGGGTTGCTTGCAGCAAGCATTAAAATTGATGCAAATATTGGTCCAATACATGGAGTCCAACCAGCAGCGAATCCCATACCGGCAAAAGTTGTTCCTAGAAATCCTGCAGGTTTTTTACCGATAGTAAGCCGGCGATCTTTCATCAGCCAATTAAAGTTAATGATACCGGCAACAAATAATCCCATCACAACAATAAAAATGCCGGCTAACTGCTGAACGAGATTACCATTTCTTCCGATAATTAAATCTTCAAGCCATTGACCAAAAAATGTTGCACTAAAACCAAGTGCAAAGAAAATGGATGATACACCTACTAAGAAGAAGAAGCTATGAAGCATTAATCGTCTTCGTACCTTTTGGCTTTTGTTTGTCTGCAGTTCTTTTACACTCATTCCAGTAATATAGGATAGATACACCGGGAAGAGTGGTAGCGTACACGGTGAGATAAAAGAAATAAAGCCAGCAAGAAAAGCGGCCCACACCGTAATTTGCACTAAATCCATATCAACATGTCACCTCTGTTCATTCATTTGAAAACAATCTCTACATCAGAGACCCAGTAATCACTCTAGCAACCTTTTATGAAAATATGATGAAAATACCTAGAATGATTTCACTTTTTGAGGAATCTTCACAAGGGATTGTCACAGATGGTGCATTAAATTGCGCTAAAGCCACGATTAAGCTGAAAATTACATAATTCAATACTGTGTGTACAGACACGGCCAAGCCCAATTCGACATATGAATAAAGAAACGAGATATCTGGGGGTGAGGTCGTGTCTGGAATGCTAGCGGCACTTTCTTATTTTGTTAAAGAAGTGATTGTGTTTGTTTCCTATGTAAAGAACAATGCGTTTCCGCAGCCATTAAAAAAAGATGAGGAACGGAAATACTTAAAGCTGATGCAAGAAGGGGACGCAGAAGCACGAAACCTGCTTATTGAACATAACTTAAGACTTGTAGCCCATATTGTTAAGAAGTTTGAAAACACGAGAGAGGACACAGAAGATTTGATTTCGATTGGAACGATTGGTCTAATTAAAGCAATTGAGAGCTATTCTGATGGGAAAGGGACGAAGCTTGCAACCTATGCAGCCAGGTGTATTGAAAATGAAATTCTCATGCACCTACGCGCACTAAAGAAAGTCAAAAAAGACGTCTCTCTGCATGACCCTATTGGAACGGATAAGGAAGGCAATGAAATCTCTCTTATTGATGTTTTACAAGAAGACGCCGATGATATTGTCGATGTGATCCAAACGAAAATGGAGAAATTGCAAATTTACGAATATATTCATGTACTCGATGATCGTGAAAAAGAAGTGATCGTTGGCCGCTTCGGACTTGACATGGAAGAAGAACGGACGCAACGTGAGATCGCTAAGGAACTTGGAATATCCCGGAGTTATGTTTCTAGGATTGAAAAGCGGGCATTGATGAAGTTGTTTCATGAATTTTATAAGCATAGTCAAGGAAAGGTTTAGGGAGAACAGCTGGCGTGTGCCGGCTGTTTTTGCTATTTTCGAGACTTGTTACGGATGGTTTCCAAATAAAAACCAGGGTAACCCTTAATTCATTTGGGTATGAGGATTAAGGCTACCTTATATCTTCTTTCATTTAAGGGAAGAATAAATTTAAGCAAATTTGGTATAGAAATCCCTGGGAGTGTTCCTAATTGAGTAAACAATTCATCAATGAAGCATTTTGGATTAGAGCGATCGCATGCTTAGCTGTAGCAACCACTCATGCAGTTGATACAACGCTTGCTAATTATGAATATAGCGCCAATCAACTTGAAGAGCATCTATTGATCTTAATTCGATTCATGGCGTATTTTGGTACACCAGCGTTTGTCTTCTTATCAGAACTTTTGTTAGCAAGATCTTATCCAAACTATGTACCACAAGGCTTTTTCAAAAAAAGAATCAAGTTCTTGCTTATCCCTTTTATCTCCATTGGTATCCTATTTGCCTTTCTTATCTCTGATTCCTGGCAAGAGGGCTTACGTCAAGCCTTTGTGCACATCTTTCTAGGAGGATATTATGGGTATTTTATTTTAATCATTTTTCAATTTTATATTTTGCACGTATTACTGCAAAAGTATTTAAGAAACTGGTCTCCAAAAATAGCATTGACTATTGCTTTTGCAATAAATGTATTGTATCTAGGTTTCTTTAATTTTACCGAGCCTATGAATAATGCAGCAGCCGAATATATTTGGTTAAGAGGCTATTGGGTTCCCTTTCTAGGGTGGATCTTCTATTTTGTGTTAGGGTACTATTGTGGTAAAAACTTCGAGGTATTAAAGGAGAAGCTTTTTGAAAATAAGAAAAAAATCTTACTTCTGCCGTTTCTATCAATCACGCTCATTGTCGTGTTAGTGCTTACAGACATCTTGCATGTCGTCTCATCCAAACGAGTGGACATGCTTCTCTACACCATGAGTATGATTTTTGTAATTATTGTTCTAACGATGACAATTGACAGGGTGCCTATTTTTATAAAAATCATTAGTAAATATTCGTTTAACATTTATCTCATACACAAGTTCATTTTATACTTGATGCCAACGATTGATTTTCTCAATCCGCTCCTCTATTTCATCTTCGTCTATATGGTTGCTGTAGGAGGATCCATCATACTAGCCAAGCTCTTATCTAAGGTGAAAGTCAGTAAGTATATCATTGGAAAGCAATTGATGGTTCCAAACGACTCAGATTTATCACGAGAAAAGGGTAGGTAGTTTAATTCATCAGATAAAAAGGAATAGGAAGATTGAATCTTTTAGAAGAAAGCTTTCGGTGTAAACTTAAATGGAATCTAAGAACTTAGAAAGGTAGAGGTGGTAAGGGATGAAGAAAGCAAAAATAGTAATAGGAAGCATGACCTTAGCAACAGCATTGGCGCTGTCTGCTTGTGGTGACGCCGAGGATATTAATCCAGATGAGAAAATGAATACGGATTCGGAGGAAAGTGCTGAGATGGATCATTCTGAAATGGATGAACATGCTCATATGGATCACTCTAGTTCAGGAGAAGTGCCTGATGGTTTAGAAGAAGCAGAGAATCCAACATATGAAGTTGGGAGCCAAGCCATGATCATAGATGGACATATGCCAGGAATGGAAGGTGCTGAGGCAACCATTGTTGGGGCATATAACACGATGGTATATGCCGTTTCCTACGATCCAACTGATGGTGGACCAAGAGAAGAAAACCATAAATGGGTCATACATGAAGAGCTTGAAGAAGCAAATGAGGAACCATTTGAAGCTGGAGACGAGGTAACTCTTGAGGCAGACCATATGGAGGGAATGCAAGGAGCTACTGCAGTCATCGACTCAGCTGAGGAAACAACTGTTTATATGGTTGATTTCACGTTGACTGATAGTGGTGAAGAAGTTGTAAATCATAAGTGGGTCACAGAAGAGGAATTATCAGAGATGGATGAGTAATAAATAGGAGAGAGATAGCCGATTAAATGCGGCTATCTCTTTCTTAATATAGTGTTTTAAAATGAAATACTAGTTTGAGTGTAGCCAGTCGAATATTGGATATTGGTAATTGTTTATATAATAAATGTAAGAGTGTGGAAACCGACACAGAGCGAATGGAAGTCCTTGATAGGGCTTGTACAAAAACAACAAGTTTTCACACAATGTTCTTAATTTAACTCGAGCGCATAGCTACACTCATCCTTCGTCACCTTCTACATTCGTTCGACAGGTCTCGACGTGACAGACTCTCTGAATGCCTTTATAATAGGGGAATGTATGAGGAAGCAGGTGTTTTAAAAAGTGTTAGATTATACCATTCATAAAAAAGATAGTAGTTTAGAAGATGTTGTTTTCATTCATGGATTTGGTGGGAACTCAAAAATTTTCAATCTACAACTTAAATCATATAAAGAACATTTTAATGTTATTACGATTGAATTGCCTGGACACGGGGAGTCAGCTGATGTTGATTCATATAATGAGTCATTTTCATGGCAACTCGCTGCGCGAGAAGTGGTAAAAACACTTGATCAATTAGGTGTGAAAAAAGCTCACTTTGTTGGGGTTTCTCTAGGTACGATTATTATTCATCAAATTTTACAAGACACTCCTGCTCGCGTGAATAGTGTCGTGATGGCTGGTACGGTAACAAGATTTAATTTGACCTCAAAAGCGTTGCTTACATTTGGTAAGCTCATCAAACCTTTCACACCGCATTTATGGATCTACAAGCTTTTTGCTCAGATTATGATGCCAAAAGCAAATCACAAAAAATCAAGAGATAGCTTCATTCGCGAAGCTGTTAAAATGAAGAGGAAGAACTTTATGGGTTGGTATGATGCGGTACAAACGATTGAAACAACCTATACGAAGGTTCAAGAAAAAGCCTCGCATATAAAGAAACTATACATTTCCGGAAGCGAAGATCACTTTTTTATTGATACGTTAAAAGATGATATTAAAACCGATCCCAATGCGCAAATGATTACATTTAAAAAATGTGGTCACCTTTGTAACATTGAAAAGTACCGAAAGTTTAACGAGGTTTCCGTATCGTTTCTACTTGATCAAGTAGAAAAGGTCAGGAAGATTTCTTAATGACAAACACAAATGGAGTGAATAGATAAATGAACATTTTTTTAACGGGTTCTACAGGCTTTCTAGGTGGTAAGCTCATAAAGAATCTAGTAAGCAACTCTTCACATAGCGTCTATGTTCTTGTACGGAATGTTGAAAAAGGAGAGCGTATCAAATCCACTTTCACACCTGAAGAACAAGCCCGTATCCATCTCATAAAAGGCGACATTACGCTGCCATCTTGTGGGTTGTCATCTAAAGATTTATTAACAGTGATGAATAAGGTGGATACATTCTACCATTTAGCTGCGCTTGTGAAATTTGATTTGGATTTACGAGAAGAGCTATTTGCGGTTAACTATGAGGGAACGAAGCATGCACTTGAGTTAGCGACTGAAATCGGAGCAAAAGCATTTCATTATGTCAGCACGGCCTATACAGTGGGAAAACGAACTAGAGGTGTTGAAGAATTATACGATCCAGACGTCTCCTACAATAACCCGTACGAAGAAAGTAAAGTGAAATCCGAGCATCTCGTATTCTCTTATGCTGATAAGATGGATGTTTCCATATTCAGACCTTCTATTATCGTCGGTGATTCGAAGACTGGAGAAGCTGATTCGGAATTTACTTTATACGGCTTCATGCGTGCCCTTGATCTTTTCAAACGAAAGGTTAACAGACGTCAAGCAGGTCAAGAGATGACGTATCGCTTAGTTGCGAATAAAGAAGGGACATCAAACTTAGTGCCGGTTGATTATGTAGCCGATATTTTAGCACTTGCAGCAACAGAAGCTGAGCGAAACCATATTTATAATATTACAAATCCTTATCCACCAAAAAATATCGATCTCCTTAACATGCTTAAGCAAGCTTTACAATTTGATAATTTATCAGTGGTGGAGGATGCTTCCAACTATGAACTTAATCCTGCTGAAGAGAGATTAAATAGTATGGTAGATGTATTTAATGATTACTTAGCAGGAGCGATCCAGTTTGAAGACACTAACACACAAAATCTAATTAAGAGCTCGCCTTTAGAGCATTTAAATATGTCTGAAGCAACAGTGAAAATGATTATGAACGCTTATTTTGAAACCCAATTAGTAAAAGGATAACATTTAACTTAACTGTAATAATACTTAAAACACTGCAAATTGCCGGTGTTTTTTGTCGTTGTTGAGGAGATTTTTAAACAAGTCTTAGAAGTATTGAGACTATAGTACAAAAGGTTAGTTTGAATGTTGGAAGGAAGGAGTACTGAAGCTTTTCCGAATTAGTAGGGAATGGGTAGGATGTTATTTCAAAGATGTAGTTGAGATGTTGCAAATTCTAAAGCTAGTGGAGATAGATATCTTTTCAAAATAAAAATAATTAATAAGTTGATTAATACGAACCGTCTTCATCAGGACGGAACTTAATTGAATAATCTCTTCTTTAATTTGTTGCTTAAGTTGATCATTAGGGCAGGCTAAATATTCCTCAGATAATTTTTCGATTTCTCTTTTAAAAATTGTCTGTTCTATCATCGATAACATAGTTAAGCACCTCTTGCATAATAGGTTAGTATCTGTAAATTAGTACCCTACTTGCAAAAAGGTTAAACCTATATCTGGGCATAAAGTATGATTTATTTTGTGATGAACAAAAAGCTGTAAACCAGGTGAAGGCATGGTTTACAGCTTTTAAATTTTAATTCACTCATGGAAAATCAATACAAAAAAGTACTTTCTCCATTCACTTTGGTGTAAACAACAATCTTTCCTTGCTAGCATTTTTGACTTTATCAATTGCGTCAGTAGGGAATGAAGTGGTTTTTTATTTAAAAATTTTTGAAAAATTAAAACAATGAACATTATTTAACGGTTAGGGGAAATGTTCATTTCTCATGTTCAATCTTACGCATGAGTGGGTATAGGAGTAGATAATCAAAACTGGATTACTCTAACTGTTTGGGTATGATCCACTATTTGAGGTGTAAACATGCAAGCACATTCACATAAGCATTTTATGGTTGTTTTTTTTCTCATCCTACTTAGTTTTACGGTAACCACTTATGTTGTCATAATGGGGTATACAGCCACGATCGATCGGTATGTAATAGAAAAGATCATTCCAACTCATACCGAATCATTAACAGCTGCGATGCAATTTTTTAGTTTTATTGGGGATATTGTTCCGGTGGTTATTATTTCACTTATATGTATCATGATCATTTACTTAACCTATAAAAAATGGCAAGAGGTGTTTCTCTTTATTGCGGTTATGATTGGGTCGACAGCTATTAATACTTTTACGAAATGGATGATTAAAAGGGAGAGGCCCGAATCAACGTTTGTGTATGAAGCGGGCTTTAGTTATCCGAGCGGACACACGATGGCTGCCATGTCATTATATGGAATTATTATCTTTTTGTTTTGGAAGCATACAAGACATGCAGCTGCACGCGTAAGTGTTATAGTCTTTGGTATAACCATGATTGTAACGATTGCATTTAGCCGCCTTTATCTAGGAGTTCATTATATCAGTGATATCATTGGGGGGGGTCTATTAAGTGGACTATGGTTGTATGTAACGATTTATGTGTACCAATACATGATCGAAAAACAGTCGGAATAAGCGTAATAAATGAAGAGCTCCTACATAAAAGTAGGAGCTCTCAGTATTTCTTTATCCTTTAAACTCAATGTCTAACTGTTACCATTATCAAAGTCAGACTCAAGCTCAAATTCTTTTACATCATTTTTGTTTAAACCAAGCTATGATAAAGTAGTGTTAATTACTTCATCACGGTTAGATGATGGGGTTAGAGCTAGCTTAAACATAAAATCTTGTACTTTAGTTGCGGCTTCTTGACCATAAACGACAGGTTCACCAGGAACTTGATACTTAGCTTCAATGGCACTACCTTTTAATTCATACTCTAAAACATATTTATTGCCATCTTTTAGGGCAATTTCTAATTCAAAATCCATAATGCTTGGTGCTGCATAGCCGACATTGGTCATAACACCTGCTACTAAACCAACAATTAATAATGAGCACAATAAAAATCGTAGTTTCATCGAAAATCCTCCTCAAGTTAAAGTGTTCTCGGGTATAAGATACACATTCACTGGGAGATTATGCGGTTTTAATGAATAGCTGGGGCGTTATTTATCATTTCTAAACAACTTACTGTACAATAAGTTTCATTGAAAGAGAGGAGAGTCAACGATTGAACGGTACATATAAAAATATACTTGCTATAGGCGTAGGTGGGGCAATTGGGACGTCTCTACGCTACTTCTTTAATGTATTAACTTTAGAATTGGGCTATCCTCTTGGGACTATTATTGAGAATCTAGGCGGAAGCTTATTATTAGGGTTTCTCACTGCGTGGTTTGTCGTCTTTATACCAAGAGAGTGGATTAAAGTAGGATTGGGTGTAGGGCTTTGTGGCGGTTTTACGACGATGTCAACGTTCGCAGCTGATTCGATTTTCCTTTACAGTCGTACTCCAATGGATGCGATTTTCTATATCGTTCTATCGCTTTTTGGAGGCATCTTATTTGCATTAGGTGGTTATTTATTAGCCACTAGGTTGGCAACAAAGACGCGCCAGAAAATGGAAGGGGGTCTTTAGATCATGAATTTACTTCTACTTGCGCTAGGTGGTGGAATGGGAGCGATTACCAGGTACCTCGTTGGCTTAGCAATGATGAAACGATACCCAGATCCTCCATTTCCAGTCGCTATGCTTGTGGTTAATCTCATTGGATCCTTTGGCCTCGGAGCATTTATGGGCGGCTATTTTCAAGAAATTCCTCTTGGAGCTTATGAAGATCCCCTATTCTTATCAGTAGGGATTGGCTTTTTCGGAGCTTTTACTACTTATTCCACTTTTAGCGTAGAAGCATCCATGCTGTTAAGAGCAAAACAGTGGAGAAAATTAAGTGCATACATAGGGTTTAGTATCATTGGCTCCATTCTCGTCTTTTTGATCGGTTTTTCGATGTTGATCACACTTACTAGTTAAGAGCAGTCATCTATTGACTGTTCTTTTTTGTCATTATTTTGCTCTCTTAGCATAAAATAAATACGAACATGTATTCTTTTTTAGTTGATTATAGAACTTTTGTTCGTATATAATAATGATAAATAAATGCGAGGTGCAGACAATGAAAGGGCTATTAACAAGATCAATGGAACGAAGGGAAAAAGTAGAGATGATTTATCTTTCAGCAAAAGGAGAAGTGACACAGCGAGTGATTGATGTTGTCAACATGAATGACCAGCATGTGATTGCGTATTGTTATACGAGGAAAGAACGTCGATTATTCAAATTAGACAATATTCTATCTGTAAGTAACAAAGTCAGGCGATTTGCTCAGTAAAAAGAACCTTGCTCCAGTTTCTACGGAGCAAGGTTCTACTTAAAGCATATTAACTGATTGCTTTTGTTAAGGCAGGAATGATTTGTTTCTTTCGTGATACAACACCTTTAAGCAGGGCAGTATTTTCTGTAACAGCAACGTCAAAAGCTTCTTCGACTTTTGTAACACCATTGCCATACGTTAAAATAGTAGAGTCGCCTTCTAAGATATCTGTAATCGCGAGAACGAACACTTCTAAGTTTTTAGATTCTATCGTAGCATTAATTTCCTCAGCAATTTCTTCTTTTCTTGCTAACACTTCAGCTACATCCACTGTATTTACTTGTGCAACTTCCACTAACTTTTCACCCATTGGAAATTCTTTACTATCAATGGAGATGATTTGCTTTGCTGAGCGATTTTCAAGCTTCGTACCAGCTTTCAGCATATCAAGGCCATACTCATCAAGATTAATTTCAGCAATCTCAGCCAGACTCTTTGCAGCTTCTACATCTTCATCCGTGCATGTTGGTGATTTAAATAATAATGAATCAGAAATAATAGCTGATACCATTAAACCTGCCATTTGCTTTGTGATCTCAACATTGTTTTCACGATACATTTTATGAAGAATTGTTGTCGTACATCCAACTGGTTCAACACGGAAGTTAAGAGGTTCTTTTGTTTGGAAGTTAGCGATACGGTGGTGATCAACTACTTCGATAATCTTCACGCTCTCAATATCACTCACACTTTGTTGGAACTCATTGTGATCAACAAGAGCTACTTGCTCCACTTCATTTGACACATTTTCGACTAGACGAGGCTTTTCAGCTTGAAAGAAATCAAGGGCGAAAGCAGTTTCTTCATTGATTTCCCCTAAACGAACTGGTTCGACGTTTATCCCTAATTTGCTTTTTAAATCTGCATAAACAAGAGCAGAACAAATCGTATCCGTATCTGGATTCTTATGTCCGAACACTAAAACTTTTTCGTTACTCATTAGTAAGGCACCTCTTTATCAAGTTTTTGTATGTAATTGCCATTCATTCTCACTGATTCATTTTACATGAAAGGTGCTGGTTCTTCAATCCTCTCATGGGCTTATGCATGATTTTTTAAAAATATGAAACCTTTTAAAGCGAGCGACGTAGAAAGGTAAAGTGATTATTTAGAAAATTATGTTATTATAAGAAGGATTAGTAAGGGGGGATGTGTATGGCCATTGATTGGAAAGAGAGAATGCTTAATAAAAATGAATGGGCAAATGGTTGGTACAGGTTACTTGCTGCGTTTTATGACTTTTTATTTTTGTCATTAGTGATGATCTTAGCAGCTGCTGGTACGACTTCTTGGTTAATGGTGAGCTCGCAATCTCCATATGATGATGCAGCTGGTTTCTCGTATTATGTGTGGCAAAATGAATTTGATTTACTTTTGATTAATTGGGGAATATTGGCGATTGTCTTTATTGGTGTGCATCTACTCTATGTCATTCGGGCACGTCGTTCTTTTGGAATGATGATTGTTGACCTACATGTTTACGATGAAAAAGCAGAAAAGCCAAGCGTATGGCGCTTACTGTACCGTGAGCTCTTGAAGTATATTCTTTTTCCGTTTATGATTGTGTCCTTTTTCAAAAAAGAACGACCTATATACGAAAAAATCACCAAAACCTATTTAGTGAAATAGACATTTAAATGATTTTCATAATGGAGGTTTGAGTGAATGAAGTGGGATTTAGAAACAATCGACCCAAAGGGTCTTCCAGAAATAGAAGTCAAGAAGGAACTAAACGAAGTAGACCAGCGACTGGCAATGTTTGAAGTTGATAGACATAAAGCAAACAAAGAAGATATTATCCAAAATGTACTTGAGGCGCAAGACATTTACCTAAAGTGGTATCAACTCTTTGAATACGTAATCTGCTTACATTCTATCGATACGACCAATGAGGAGGCAGCAGGTTGGCTTCATTCTGTAAATGAAGTGTATAGCCGTTATCAAATGCTTGAAACGACGTTAGACCAACTGTTTGCCAGTGCTTCAGAAAGGGACTGGGAAGCCGTCCTTCAAGATACTCGAGTAAGAGACATTGAGACACTCCTCGATCGCAGACGTCATCAGCAAGTACAGTTGAATAATGATTCGATTGAAGCAGCGATGAAGTCCTTGCAAGCAGATGGACTTCATGCATGGGGAGAGATGAATCAGCTAGCTGCTAGTAGGATTTCTATTATATTGAATGGGAAGGAAGTCAAAGCGCAAAATGTTCCTGCACTCATTTACTACGGGTCGGACCGGAATATCCGCCTAAAAGGATTTGAACAGTGGAAAACGGAGTGGGAGAGAGAAGCGCTAATTTGTGCAAAAGCAATTAATCATATTGCGGGGTTTCGATTGACCCAGTACAAAGAACGTGGTTGGGGTTCCTTTTTAAAAGAATCATTAGATGCAAATCGATTATCAGAGACGACATTAGATGCGATGTGGCAAGCGGTACTGGAGAATAGACAGCCATTCTATGATTATATTAAGCAAAAACAAGATTTGTTTCAGGCAACGGATTTATCATGGACGGATCAATTTGCTCCTCTAGCATTAGAGCAACAAGGAAAAGTTGTACCATTTAACGAAGGGGTGGCTTTTATTGAGCAGCATCTCCAATCCTTTGAACCTAGGCTAGCTGAGTTTACCCGACAAATCATTAATGATAATTGGGTGGACGCCCAACCTAGTGATCTTAAGAGTCCTGGTGCATTCTGCGCGCCTATGCCTATCAATAAAGAATCAAGGATTTTCATGCACTATCATGAGAACCTTGAAAGTGTTGGTGTGTTGGCTCATGAGATAGGACATGCCTATCATTATCGATTGTTGCAGGAGCTGCCTATGTATCGACAAGATTGTCCAATGGTCATGGCTGAACTTGCTTCTACTTTAACAGAGACGATTGTGATGCGAGCAGCTATTGAGGCGGCAACAGATCCAAAAGAAAAGCTCCATCTATTAAATCAGCAACTTGTAAGAGATTTGGTAACCATTCTAAATAGCTTTATCCGTCACCAGTTTGAAGTTGAACTCTATGAAAAGCGTAAGCATGGTTTTGTGAGAGCAAGTGAGTTGAATCAATTGATGGAAGATGTCCAAAAAGACGTGATGGGCGATCTTTTTGATACATATGAACCAACATTTTGGGCCTCGTTACGTCATTTTTACTTTACTCATAAACCATTTGGCCATTATCCCTACACGATTGCGCATTTATTAAGTATCGGTTTCTATAAAGTCCTCGAGAAATCAGAGCGGCCAGGAGGGTTATTTGATGAAATGTTAATCGATGCATCTGCGCTTTCGGTTGAAGAGCTTATAGAAAAGCATACTGGGATGGATCCTACATGCTCTGAGTTTTGGACATTGAGTTTAGAGAAAGTGTTTGATGATATCAAATTATTTATGGAGATTAGCGAAGGAATAAAAAATGGAGAAGCGAGTAAATAAGCTTCTCTTTTTTTATTTTTAAATGAATGGAAAATTAAACTTGTCATTATTGACCGAATTGTAGGAAAATAGAAGAGTTCTATTAAAAGAGGTCTATTCAATATGAAGGAGATGACATAATGGTAACAAGTTTAAAAGATACAACGACATTACATAATGGTGTAAAGATGCCTTGGTTTGGTCTAGGTGTCTTTAAAGTGAAAGATGGCTCTGAGGCTGCTGATTCCGTTCGAAATGCAATAGAAAGTGGCTATCGCAGCATTGATACAGCTGCTATTTATAAAAATGAAGAAGGGGTTGGTCAAGGGATTAAAGAAGCTGGTGTTTCTCGAGATGAACTATTCATTACGTCGAAAGTGTGGAATGCTGACCAAGGATATGAAACGACACTTGCTGCATTTGACGCTAGTTTGAAAAAGTTAGACATCGATTATCTAGATTTGTATCTCATTCATTGGCCGGTTGATGGCAAATTTGTTGAGACATGGAAGGCATTAGAGAAGCTCTACAAGGAAGGGCGAGTACGTGCAATTGGTGTTAGTAACTTCCATATCCATCACCTAGAAGAATTATTGAAAGAAGCTGAGATCAAGCCAATGGTCAATCAAGTTGAATATCATCCACATCTCACACAAGTAGAGCTTCGTGAGTATTGTGAAAAGGAAGGCATTCAGCTTGAAGCTTGGTCACCATTAAAGCAAGGTGAATTATTGGAAGATGAAACGATTAAACAAATTGCCGAGTCTTACCGAAAATCACCTGCACAAATCATTTTACGTTGGGACCTTCAAAATAAAGTGGTTACGATTCCAAAATCAATTAAAGAATACCGGATTGTTGCGAATGCCGACATCTTTGATTTTGAATTATCAGCGGAAGATATGGATCGCATCAATGCTTTGAATAAAAATGAGCGTTGTGGTCCAGATCCAGATAATTTTGATTTTTAATTGATCTAGAGAGACACCATTCCTTTGGAATAGGTGTCTTTTTGTATAATTGTTTAACACATTAGCCCATGGGCTCATATAGTGAGAATGGGGGGTGTGAGGATGAACTACTATGGATCGAATCAACAACCTTTTCAACACGCATATACTTTAAATGATTTATTGAAGGGGAAAAACCTAGACTTTATTGCAGCTGCCCTTCTTGTAAGCGGGAAATTAAAGGTGGATTCGGTTGAGTTGTTCAGAGGGTCCCCGGTCATAGTTGTTTCTCTACTTGGAGCTTATCAGACACTAGCTGATACAAAGGCTGATGAGATGGGAGAATTTTTAAAAGAGAATGGTGACGTAACACTTGATGAACTTTATGAGGGTATCAAAAAGAGAATGCCTAAAAATAGGAAGGGGTAGACCAAGAGATGCAACCTCCTTGCAATCAACCTCAATTTGATGGAGCCAGCTTTCCCGGATTAATTATAATTGGCGTATTAATCGCTTTACTCGTGTTTGGTTCGACTGATATTCGAGATTTAACGGATGCTCCTTAACGATAGTGGAAGGGGGATTTCATTTAGAGATAATGTCATTCCCCATATTATTCTCTTCTTACTAAAGGAAATAAACGGAATATGTCGAATACACATTTTGTGGAAGTGAATGGCATGAAGACAGGTTTTAGTTAGGACAAGTTATCGAGTGATAAAGGAGGGCATAACTTTATGAAAGTCATTCGTAATCGGGGCTCGGTTGATATGGAACACACCTTATCGAAGCCATTGTTTGCCCATCTTGCAACGGTAGAGGAGGGTGTACCTAAAGATTCTCCTGTCTGGTTTTTATGGGAAGAAGAACACATTTGGATAATTGGCAGTACATCTGCGGATCGTTTTCCTCATAGACTGAAACAAAACCCTACATGTGCTATCGGCATCATCGATTATGAAAAAGTGACTGGAAAAGTCGTTCATATCGGATTCAGAGGGAAAGCGAGCGTTGAACCATTTGACGGGGAAAGAGCAGAACGGTTGTTAAGACGTTATTTAGGTCCAAATCAAGATAAATGGGATCCTCGTTTTAAAACCTTTAATGAGCATACCATCCTCGTTCGAGTGAAGCCTGAGACGTTGGTGGTAAGAGACCAGTCATACAATGTTTAAGAGACATAAACTAGCAACATTGTAGAAGAGCGTATTCGATCACCCTATCCCTACATGGTAATTTAAAAGTATTTGTTTTGTCTTGTTTCTGTTTTCGAAGATGTGAGGTGATTAAATGTAGGTTTTCTCCTTTAGTTCATACCAAATTAGAGTGACTATTGGTTAGTTCTTTTAAAGGGGATAGGGGAATGAAATACAGCTCGTCTTTTCGTTTTCTTTGGTTAGGGCAATCGTTTGCTAACCTTGGAGATGTATTATATATTGTGGCGTTGATTACAATGATTTATCAGTTGACCGGTTCTGCTACTTACATGGCGTTGATTCCATTTTTTGTTACAGTGTCCCAATTCATCAGTGGAATGCTAGCTCCGTTAGTGATTGATCGGTTTTCGTTGAGAGGAATACTAGCATACTCGCAGACTGGTAAAGCCATTTTATTATGCCTGTTAGCAATGTTAGTCGTTTTTTATTTTCCCGAATTCAACATTGCATTAGTGTTTATGATTGTATTTTTCATTTCATTTCTTGATGGATGGGCAACTCCGGTGAGGAATGCGATGATTCCTCGATTGGTCGCAAAAGATGACCTCGTGCACGCCAATAGCTTCCTATCAATTCTAGACCAAACGATCAGACTTGGTGGCTGGTCAATGGGTGGAATGTTACTTGTGTTGCTTGGAAGCGATCAAGTAGTCTTTCTTACAGTTGGTCTTTATGTGATGGCTAGCTTCTTGATGTTTTTCATTAAAGAAAGAGACATTAGTGTAGGAGAAATACTAGAGGAAACAGCTCCATCAAAAACAAATTGGACGAAGGTGAGGGAAGGGTGGCTCTTCATTTGGAGAGCCCCTGCAGTACGAACACTGACCGTTATGTCTGTGATCGAAGCCTTAGCAAGTGCAGTGTGGGTGGCAGCAATTGTCTATATCTTTGTAGAGGAAGTCCTTAAAGTCGGCGAGCAGTGGTGGGGCTATATAAATGCTAGTTTCTTTTTAGGGTTAATCATCGGCGGGATGATGAGCTTACGGGGCAGCAAGCTTTTGAATCAGCGATTGCCTTCCGTTATTGTATGGGGGACGTTCTCTACTAGTCTACTTACTTTCCTTTTCGCATTGAATATGTTGACTTGGATGGCTCTCTTTCTCTCATTAGTCATTGGTTTGACGGAGCAAATAAAGGGAATCGCTCATCAAACGACGATCCAAAAAAGTGTGAATGATCATCAGTTGCCAAAGGTTTACTCCGCTCAATATGCGCTAGAGTTGCTTACTTTTGGGGTGTCGGTTTTGTTATTAGGAGTGTTAACGGACATGTGGGGAGTCAGGATGGCCTTTATATTGGCTTCCTGTTTTCTCTTCCTATCATTTAGCTTCTCTATTCTAAATCAGAAGCATTTAAAAGGAGCGAATTAAAAGAAGAGGTGACATCTCAAAAAGATGTCGCCTCTTAGTTAATCGTCTGAAAATAGAAATTAAATCTTTTTTACAAATTGGGATTTTAATTTCATAGCGCCAAGTCCATCAATTTTGCAATCAATGTCATGGTCACCATCAACTAAGCGAATCCCCTTTACTCTAGTGCCGATTTTGATAACAGAAGATGTTCCTTTTACTTTAAGGTCTTTAATGACGGAAACGGTATCTCCGTCAGTTAACATATTTCCGTTCGCATCTTTGATAACTATATTCTCTTCAACATTATCAGGCTCAGCTTCTAACGTCCACTCATGTGCGCATTCTGGACATACAAAAAGGTTTCCATCTTCATATGTATATTCTGAATCACACTTTGGACATCTTGGTACATTTGACATACTTTTACTTCCTCCAACTCTAGGGGCATCGGTTGTACAATTCAGTTGATTATAGCAGAGATAGTCGGAGCTATAAAGATAGGCCTACAATCCTCAAGTCTTACTAAACGTGGAATGGGAAAGCAAATGATAAATCTAATCCTTTGTTTCTTCTAACCATTCTGTAATGGAACTCCAGTGTTCATCACTTTGTTCACCGAAAGCTTCATGATCGGTTTCCATTTTATCAAGCAAGATCGAAAGACTTTCTTCCTCGACTGTTTCAATGAGAGGAAAGTTTGCTTGTTCTTGATTCGCTAAAAGAAGGCCAAGGCTCTCCTCGGGGTCCTCTTTCATGGTTTGATACCCTTTCTCGGCTGCGCGCCAGAACGCTTCAACAGTTTCTGATTGTCCATTGTGCATCTGTTCATTCGTAATCAGGACCAATTCATAGTAAGACGGAACGCCATAATCAGTAGGGTTCAAATAGTTGATATCATACCCCTCGTGCTTTAATACAGGGAACTCATGGTTAATATAGGCACCAATAATAGCATCTGTTCGCTCGGTCATAATCGCAGGCCCAAGCTCAAAGCCGATATCGACCATTTTTACTTTTGAGAAGTCTCCGCCATCCGTTTCAACCATTGTTTTTAAAATTTGTTCATTTAATGGAATGCCAGGATATCCGACCGTCTTTCCCTCAAGATCACGCGGACTCTTAAAGTCTTTATCTGCCAAGAACATTACATGATTCAATGGACTCCGGACAATCGGTGCCACTGCTTTAATAGGGAGACCTGCCTGTTGTGCGGTGATAATATCAGGCTGATAACTTAGCGCAAAATCAAGCTCACCTGCTGCGGTAAGATTAATTGGATCAGTTGGATTGGCTGGGAAGATAATGTTAACGTCAAGTCCTTCTTCCTCAAAGTAGCCATTCTCGATCGCAACATATAAAAAGGTATGAACAGCATTTGGATACCAATCGAGCATAATGTTTACTTCATCTAGTGAGTCTGTATCACTTGCGTTTGTTTCATTGGAAGCCCCGCAGCCTGTGAGCAAAACTGCGCTTAATAGAAAGAAAGCAAGTCCTTTTAATTTAGTCATGTTGATTCCTCCATCGTAATAAATATCGTTCAAGTAGTGTAATCAGTAAAAATCCAGTCATGCCTATTAAAGAGAGCCAGACAATCGGAGCAAATACACCTGGCCCATCAAATTGGGTCATCATCCGTCTGCTGAAATAACCAAGACCAGCTTCAGCGCCAAGCCACTCTCCAATAGCTGCTCCGACAACGCTTAACGGGATCGCAACTTTCATGCCTGATAAAAAGGATGGCATGCTAGAAGGGACATAGAGCTTAAAGAACATGGCAACCGGACTGGCCTTCATTGTCAAAAATAATTCTCGTAACTCTTTTGGCGTTGATTTAAGGCCATCAAAAGTATTGACTGTAATCGGAAAGAACGTAATTAAGACCGTAACGACTACCTTACTCCAGATCGAATAGCCAAACCAAAGCACAAAGATAGGAGCAAGTGCAATGATTGGGATCGTTTGTGAAACGACTAACAGGGGATAGAGCGCTTTTTCGACGACTTTAAAACGATGCATCAAGATTGCCACGCTCACACCTCCCACAGTAGAGATCATTAGTCCTATGAGAACGACCTCTAAAGTGGCAGGGAGGTGAATAAACATTAGCGTAGAATTAAGCTCTATCAATTTATGAAAGATGGCCACTGGACCTGGAATGAGATAAGGTTTAGCGATTAGGACTGCAATCATCTCCCACATCCCAAAAAGAAGGAGCAGGAGGAGAGTAGGCGCTAGGTATTTTTTCACCATTTTACTTAGCCTCCATGAAGAGCGTTTGCAGGATTCGTTGTTTATGATCGACTAACACTTTGGATTCTCTTCTAGGGTGAGGTTCTGCAAGGGTAATCTCTTCATATTCTGCAAGTGGAGTGGACGGAAAGACAAAAATACGATCACTTAATCTAAGAGCCTCGTCAATATCATGGGTGACAAGAATGGTCGTTAATTCGAGCTTCTGACACATCTCTTGCAACCAATCTTGCATATGAAGCCTTGTGATCGCATCTAGAGCGCTAAATGGCTCATCTAAAAGCAACACGCGACAACCACCAATGATCGCTCTTAAAAAGGAGACACGCTGCCTCATGCCTCCTGAGAGCTCGTTTGGGTAATGCTCTTGTGTACCTTCTAAACCGAAGTCGGAGAAATAGGGTGCGGCTAATCCTCTAGCCTTCTTCTTTTTGACACCTTTTAATTCAAGAGGGAGAGTGACGTTATCTAAAACAGTCCTCCATTCAAGCAAAAGGTCCCGTTGCGGCATGTAGCCGATTTGAATGTCTTGATTCAGTTCATAAAGGATTTGTCCTTGCTGTGGCCTTTCTAATTCTGTTAATAGGCGAAAAATCGTACTTTTTCCAGCCCCACTTGGAGCAAGGATCGAGAGGAAATCTCCTTCTCTGACAACCATATTTAGTCGTTGAATGGTTGGGGTCTCTTTTTTTGGATAAGTAAACGTCAGGTCCCGTATTTCAAGTAGATTAAAGGACATGTGCTGGCCAAGTCTCCTCGTTATAGGACATCTCCCAGAACATGTACTCAAAGCGAC
The DNA here is from genome assembly GCF_040939795.1 of Alkalihalophilus sp. As8PL. GTDB lineage: Bacteria > Bacillota > Bacilli > Bacillales > Bacillaceae_D > Alkalihalophilus > Alkalihalophilus lindianensis. The sequence goes on along the minus strand of NZ_CP162551.1, from coordinate 577,312 downwards.
TCGTATGAAGGAAGATCTCTTCAAGTCGTGTAAGTTCATTCTCTGGTAAGCCTTCTGCTAGTTGATCAATCAATTTGATTAACCAATCAGAAATCTCGCCAAATTCTTCAGACTGATACATTGTGACCCATTCACCGTAAAATTCATGCTCCATCGCACCAGGGATCTCAGCAAGCTTCTTGCCAATTTCATAATAGCTCCATGCACAAGGAAGAATCGCTGTCACGAGGTCGATTAACGAGCCGCGCTCAGAAACGCTTAGCATATAACTGCTATAAGCAAGAGCCATAGGAGCAGGTTGAGTGTCTTCTAATTCATCATTTGAGATTCCTAGTTTTGCAGCATATTGACGGTGTAGGTCCATTTCGACATTAAGTGTCGCATCAAGCATTTTTGCAAACATCGACATATGTTCAAGTGAGGTCGCCTTCATGCTTGCAAGAGCAAATAGCCTTGCATAATCGATGAGATACACATAATCTTGCTTCATAAAAAATTTAAACTTCTCAAGATTAAGACTGCCATCACCAATCCCTTGTACGAAAGGGTGGTTGTGACTAGCCTCCCAAATAGGTTGGGCTTTATCGTGTAAACGTTGTGAAAATGACATGTAGATGTCCTCCTTGTATGTGTAATAGCTTGGGCTAGCTTGTGGGGTACGCAAATAAAGCGGGTGTTCGCTCATAAATCGTAGTAGGTCGCACCTATATCGAAAATCTTGCTCATAAGTTGGTTGCTTTCACGCATAACGCCCTTTATTCGCTCATAAAGGGCCTTTCCTCGCACATAAAAGCAAAATAGCGCACATAACTCCCGCAGCATATAAAGTGATTCTATGTGTGTGCTAAGGCCTTTTCGTACTGCACCACTCGTAAATGAATGTAAGTAAGGTTTTCGTGTAGCTAAGTAGTTGATCAATGGATACTTGCTCATCTACTGCATGAGCGTGGGTTAGTTCGCCTGGTCCATAGATAACGGTAGGAATCTTAGCCTCGCCCAACCACCCACCGTCTGTAACTGTTGAAGACATCCCAACTGAAGTAGGGGAGCCGAATCTCTTTGTATGTGCTTGCTGCAACAGCTTCAGACCATCCCACTCTGGGTCGATCTTTAATGCTGGGAAAATCTCGCCACGATCTTCAATCATGGACGTGCCACCCCAACGAAAAAGTGGGGGGTGTTCTTTAAGCCAGGGATCAGCAGATGCAACGGCTAGGAGATGCTCTTCAATTTCACGAGTGACATCCTGATACGTTTCATTTGGGTAATAGTGAACAGTGATCCATAGCGAACATTCATCGGCAATAAACGCAGCATGACGTCCTCCTTCAATGACGGCTGGATTGATTGTATTCATCCCAGGAGGGAAGCCTGGGTAAATCTTAGTGACGGCCCAATGACGCTCCAGCTCCGCAAGTCCTGTAATCATTTTTGTCATCTTTTCAATCGCGCTAGCCCCGTGTACCCCACCACCAGCATGAATCATATTCCGTCGTAAGCCATCATGATAGGTTTTGGGACTCTTTATCGTGACCCACCCTGTGATCACGCCTCCTTGTCCATGAATCTCACAATTACTTGTATCAGCGACAATGGCAAAGTCAGCGCTATACCCGCGTTCGCAGCATTCTTTTGTACCAGCTTCACCAACCTCTTCACCGATGACTGATTGCACGAGTAAGTCTCCAGGCAATTGAATCCCAGCCTCATCTATTAGCTTCACAGCAAACAAACAAGCTGCTAATCCACCTTTCATATCGGCAACTCCACGACCAAAAACAGTTCTGTCAATGGTAGTTGTGGTAAATGGAGGGTAGGTCCAATTCTCATCTTCTGCGACTGAAGCTACATCAATATGCCCGTTTAACAGTAAGCTCTGATGTTGGTTGGTTGCACTCCCGTTTTTTATAGCTACGACATTAGGGTCATTCGGGTACACATCCCACTGATCAATCTCAAATCCTGCGTCTGCTAAATAATGAGCAATGAATTGTTGCGCTTCTTTTGTGTTTCTAGCAGGAGGGCTCTCTGTTTGGTATTCTACGAGTCTCTTAAGTAAGCTAAGTAATTCTTCTTCGCGTTCGTCAACGAGGTCTACTAATTGATCAAGATCATTCAACAAAGGACACTCCTTTCGATGTTCCACACAAAAAAACCACTTCTAGCGATAGAAGTGGTTGATAAACGTCGTATGTACATGAGTGAATAATTGTCTAAGGGCATACTAAACAATTAATTAGTCACAAGAGATTGAACGCTCTCACCACTTCCCTACGCTAGTATTATCTAGATCAGGTAAATAGGGTTAAGGCATCAAACCTCTCTCAGCAATTGTGCACCCCTAGTGGTCGATCTATGCAGTTGTTAATACATTCTTGATAGTTGAAACTATTAACAAAGTATCATACTTTTCAAAAGGATACAACAGCCGTTTCATGAAAAAAAGCGAAGAGAGCTTGTCTCTTCGCTTTTATGGACTGTTCTTAGTTAACAGCGTCTTTCAGTTGTTTACCTGGCTTGAATGCTGGGTTCTTAGTTGCTGGGATTTCAATTTCTTCACCAGTTTGTGGGTTACGGCCTTTACGAGCAGAACGCTCACGTACTTCAAAGCTTCCGAAACCAACTAGTTGAACTTTACCACCTTCAACAAGTGCATTAGTGATGCTGTCAAATACAGCGTCTACTGCTTTAGAAGCATCTTTCTTAGAAAGGTCTGCTTGCTCTGATACTGAATTAATTAGATCTGTTTTGTTCATGAAAAAAACTCCCTTTCATACCTTGTTTTGAAAAACGAATGAAGAAATGAATGATTGCTTCTTCGTTTGTTCGATTGGATTTATTAAGTCTCCCAACAAGCTAAAATAACCTGCCACTCAAATTTACTCATGAAACCCCAATGGTGTCAATACTTTGAGGGTAAATTAAAGCATTAAAAGGCAATTTTTCCACTCTTTTTGACAATTCGACAACAAAATAGACAAGAAATCGAGACTTTTGACGTGGAGGGAACAAAAAAAGCCCGAGCAGCTAGCTTGGGCTTCGTTCTACATTTTTCTTACTTTAAATGAACTTACCATCATTAATGCTAGAATAACTGTTATAAACATAAAGCTATATGCTTCGAGCATTGGTACGAGTAATGAAGAGAAGGTAAGAATACATCCTGCTGCAGTGATTGGTAGACCGACAAAGAATCCATGACTTTCCATCACATTAAATCGAGCTAAGCGAATGGCTCCACAAATTATAAAAATAATCGCGAAAATTGCCCCAACCGAGCCAAATTCGTGTAAAATAGCTTGATGAATCAATAATGCAGGTGCAACCCCAAAGGAAACAATGTCACTTAAAGAATCAAGTTGCTTTCCAAATTCAGACGTACATTGAAAACGTCTCGCCGCTGCCCCGTCTAGTCGGTCACAAACTGCTGCAATGGTAATAAATAATAAACCCATACGTAATTCATTTTGCAAGACAAAAATGATCGATAACGCACCTAGACCGAGGTTCATCAGGGTTAGTATATTTGCAATTTGGCCTTTGGCTTTTTTGATCGTTTGATCGAGATGTTCTAAAAGGAACATTCATTTCACTCCTTAACGCTAGTGGTGGTGGATCGTAACCACGCTAACGCCCTTTATAAATAAATATCATACCACATAAGATGGGTTTTCACTAGGGAAGGAAGTCATTAAAACCGCACTATTTTTGTCATAATTTGGAGGGTCTCATGGTAAAAAAATCATTATATCGTCTGTTTGTAGAATTATCAAATCATAAATTCAATTCATATTTGTTACGGCGGTTTGCTACAGCGCCTATTAGTAAAAGGTTTAATCGTTCATTTACATCTACTTTTGGTTTAAATGAACAAGAGATGAAAGAGCCAATTGAATCCTATAAAAGCTTGCATGAATTGTTCATTCGTGAGTTGAAATCAACTAGTCGACCAATCGATGAGTCACCTAATAGCTTGGTTAGTCCCGTAGATGGCATTCTTGCTGAACAGCATCTATTATCACCGGGGGTCACATTTTCTGTAAAAGGGCAAGATTATACGATTGAAGAGATGCTTGGATCAAAAGAGGCAGCGACAAAGTATGATGGGGGAGTCGTAATGGTGCTTTATTTAAGTCCAAGCCATTATCATCGTATTCATAGTCCCATCTCAGGTGAAATACTGAAACAATGGACGCTCGGTGGCAGGTCTTATCCAGTGAACAACTGGGGTTTAAAGTACGGTAAAAAGCCTTTATCAAGAAACTATCGCGTGATCACCGAAATTGGTGTAGAGGGCAAACGTCTTGCCGTTGTCAAAGTAGGGGCAATGAACATTAACACAGTAGAGCTGACTCATTCAGGACAATCAGTGAAACGAGGCGAAGAACTGGGATACTTCTCTTTTGGTTCCACGGTCGTCTTAGTGGCTGAAAAAAATATGATTGAGCTTGCAGATAAGGAAACACCTTCTGAGGTGAAAATGGGTGAGAAGTTAGTTCAAGTGAATCGTTAAGGTAAAAGAATGCTCTTAATCAGAAGAGCCCCTTTGGTTATCAAGGGGCTCTTCTTCATGGTTTATTTCACGTTAGCTTGTAAACCAACTAAAACCATAATACGTTCCTATTGCAAAGACAACAATCCACGCAACGAGGCTAATCGTCATCCACCAAGTGGCAGCTTGTTTTTTGGCACCTAAAGCAAGAGCCATGAGAATCGTTAAATGGGTGCCTAAAATGAGCGGTCCACCAATTGATAATCCCGGTAGACCATAACGATTCCAAACTCGTTTCGCGCGTTCTTGACGCTTTGTAGCGGGCTTTTCTTCTATACCTTTCTTCTCGCGACGGCGTATTCTCCATTCTTCAAACTTCTCATAAAAGATCACGACAAGTAGAACCGTTAGCATGTTACCTACGAATCCAACAATTGAAACAAGAACGGGGTTTAAGCCGCGAATAATTCCGATTGGAATGACCACAATGGCTTCAAGCCAAGGGGTTGCTGCTGCTAAGAAAATCAAGGTGTACTCCAGTAATAATTGAAACATATTCCCTCCATAAACTTCCTTTTACTAAAAGTAGTGTAGCATGTTTTTACTAATCGTTCTATTATTCAAGAAAGAGCCCCACCATGTATAAATGGGGGACTCCTAAGACTGAAGCAATTTACTTAATTGCTTCCTTTCATTTTCTTTTCATACATTTTCTTTAAGTCATCTTGTGAACTCTTCTCCCACAATGGAACCCCTACACGATAAGCGGAGCGGCCCATCATCATACCAGCTACAGGAGCTGTTAAGAAAACGAATAGGATCGTTAGCAGTAACTTTCCGACAAATTGTCCCTGAGTTAGAAGGAAAAATAGGAAAGTAGCAAACATGATCGAAATTACGCCGAGTGTTGCGCTCTTTGTCGCAGCATGTAAGCGTCCGTATACATCTGGAAAGCGAATGATCCCGATCGAACCTAGAAGGCTAAGAAAGCCACCTAAAAGGACGAAAAGGCTAATGATAATCTCAGCCGCGGTCAAAGACAACACCCCTTTCAATAAATTTAGAAAGCGCAATTGAACCAATGAAGGCTAGAATACTGATAACAAGAACAACTTCGGAGTATGCTAATGTTTCTTGCAGCATCATTATGATTCCGATGAAGCCGATCAAGTTAATACCAAACGTATCAAGCGCTACGATGCGGTCAGACATCGTAGGCCCAATTAATGTACGAATAAAGCAAATAAATAAAGAGATAGACATGACCACTAATACAATCATTAATAAGGAGTGAAACATATTACTTGGTCACCTCCAAAATTGCACGCTCAAACGTATTGTGAATTTCTTTAATCATTGCTTCTTTATTTGGAACGTCAATCGCATGAATGTAAATATACTTATTATCATCTGAGAAATCCATCGAAAGCGTACCAGGTGTAAGAGAGATGAGAGAAGCTAGTAAGCTTAACTCCCAATCTGTTTTTAACTTGGTAGGAACAGCTACAATTCCTGGTTGGATATTCATCTTAGGGCTTAAAACGATTTTAATAACGTCGATGTTGGCAAGAATCAACTCTTTAAAGAACAAGCCGATCAGCTTAATAATGGCCCATACACGACGAATGTAAAAATCAAATCGTAAGAAGCGACGAAGAACGAATAAAATTAAGATCCCAACAACATACCCAATGAAGAAGTCTACACCTGTATAGCTATTTTGAAAGTTGACCCAGATGATCGCAATGACAATGTTTAAAAGTATTTGAAAAGCCATAGCAACTACTCCTTAAGTACAGATTCGATATAAATCGTTGGGTCTAAAATTTGTTCTGCAACTTGCAATGAATATTGGAAAATTGGCTCTGCTGCAAAACCTAGAATGATCGTTAATGCCACAAGTGGAACGATTGGCAACAAGAGCTTTCCAACTTTATAATTTGCTTGCTCTTCTGTATGTTTCTGCTCGCCCCAGAATGCATAGATGAAAATCTTCATCATCGAGAAGAGGGTGAGTAGACCAACTGCTAGTGCCACCGCAGCAATGATGTAGTTCTCTTCTAAGAATGCGGCTAGAATGAGCGCAAACTTACTAAAGAATCCACTTAGAGGCGGGATACCGGCAAGAGAGATGGCTGATATAAAGAACATCCACGCAAGCCAAGGGTGCGTTTTAAGTAAGCCACCCATTTTCTTCAAATCGGTTGTACCTGTAATCTTCTGTGTTGCCCCGGCAAATAAGAACAGGGCTGCTTTTACGATAATGTGATGGGCAATGTAGTAAATTGCACCAGCAATCGCAAGTTGTGTGTAAATACCAAGCCCCATCACCATGTAACCAACCTGACTAATGATGTGATAAGAAAGGATTCGTTTGAAGTCAAATTGTGAAACGGCTCCAAGAACCCCAAAGAACATGGTCAGACCAGCTAAGATCAAGATAAGGGTGTGAGTAAATCCTGGGTCATGTGTGAAGATTAGGGTGAATGTACGCATAATCGCATAAATACCAACCTTCGTTAACAATCCCCCAAATAATGCGGCAATGGCAGCTGGCGGACCATAGTAAGAACGTGGTAGCCAGAAGTAAAGAGGGAATAATCCACCCTTCATTGCAAAGACAAGTAAGAATATTACCGCAATGACGTTTAATACGCCTGTCTGCTCAAGCTGGCCGACTTTAACAGCTAGATCAGCCATATTTAATGTTCCCGTAATAGAGTAGATGTACGCGACTCCGACGAGGAACAAGATTGAAGCAAAAACATTGATAATCACATATTTTAAAGACTCTCGTAATTGATACTTTGTTCCACCAAGTACGATTAAGATGTAAGAAGAAATGAGCATCACTTCGAAGAACACAAATAGATTAAATAAGTCTCCTGTAAGAAATGCTCCGTTAACCCCTGCAAGTAAGAAGAAGTAGAACGGATAGAAATAAAACTTCTCACGCTCTGATGAGATTGTCTGAAAAGCAAAGAATAAACAGACAACCCCAACAATACTTGAGAGAATGACCATCATCGTTGCGAACATGTCAGCAACTAAAACAATACCAAATGGTGCTTGCCAGTTACCAAGTTCAAGCACGCCAATGCCTTCTTGATACACATGTATGGCAAGATAGATCGATACCAATAACATGGCAATTGCAGTAAATCCACTAATCACACGCTGTAAGCTATGATTTTTAGCGAATAAAATGAGAAACGTACCTACAATAAATGGGATTAGAATCGGTAGTATGATTAAGTTATTCATCTGCAGATCCCCTTAATTGGTCTAAATCATCCGTCTTGTGTTCCTTGTACGTACGGTACGCAAGAACAAGTAAGAATGATGTGACCCCAAAACTAATAACAATCGCTGTTAAAATTAATGCTTGTGGCAAAGGATCACTATATGTGCTTGCCTCAAGACCAAGTAGTGGTGGTGCACCTCTTTGTAAACCGGCCATCGTCAATAGTAATAGATGGGCGCCGTGTGAAAGTAAAATCAATCCTACAATCACTCGGAGTATACTTTTTGTAAGAATTAAATACGTTCCGACCATAAAGAGGACACCAACAGTGATGGACATTAATATTTCCATTACATATCATCCTCCGCAATCGTAAGAATTATCGTAAGCGCGATACCAACAACAACAAGGTAAATCCCTAAATCAAAGGGAAGCGCCGTTGTTAATTCGGTTTCACCTAATATCGGTATTTGATAGTACTCAAAGTATTGCGTTAAAAACGGATCGCCTACTAGAAAACCACCAAACCCTGTGAAAATCGCAAGAAGCAATCCAAATGCGATCATTTTTGTGAAATCAAACGGGATTGCTTTTTTAATGCTCTTCATATCAAAGCCTAGATACATCAAAAGAAGGGCACTTGCCGTCATTAATCCTCCGATAAATCCTCCGCCGGGGTTGTTATGTCCGGCGAAGAAGAGGTATACGGAAAATGCAAGGATGATGAATGTCACAACACGAGTGACTGAATGAAGAAGGACATCATTTGAGTTTATTTTCTTCACACATCTTCCCTCCCTGTCATTCGTAACTTAATTAAAGCAATAACACCTAATGCTGCAATTCCTAGAACAAGGACCTCAAGTAAAGTATCGAGTCCACGGAAATCAACTAGGATCACGTTAACCATGTTGTAACCACCAGCAAGTTCCTTCGAGTTCTCAACAAAGAATTGAGAAATTGGCTCAATTCCAGCTTCATTTCCAAGGGCTAAAGAACTTAGCGCAATCGCAGTGACAAGGAAACCGACTCCTATAGAAATCACAAGGTTTACAATGTTAAATCGTGGCTTGAATTCTTCTTTACGTAATTCAGGTAAATGGTAGAACGCAAGCATTAATAACAATACGGTTACTGTTTCAACTAGCAATTGCGTTAAGGCTAGGTCTGGCGCGCGGAACACAACAAAGAATAAAGCTAGTAAGAAACCGATAATCCCTACGACCACAACAGCGGTAATACGCTTGTTGATGAACGGGATTGATATCGTTGCTGCAATAAAGACGATCGTTAACACCCAAATATAAGGGGCGATTTCTGATACATTCGTCGTATCAATGGTAAACGCATCGTAACGAATCATCGTGTACGTGAGTAAAAGAATCATGAACACTGTCATATAGGCGAAATAATCGCGCAATAGACCAGTCATTTGAATTCTTGTCACAGCTTGCGAACCAGTAATGACACCGCTAAGGGAGTTGTCATAAAACCAGTTTAATGGGTCGCGTTCTTTCATATAGAAAGCAGTCTTTGCCCAGTTTTTCATCAATAAGAATAAGATGATTCCTAGAGCAACAACACCCATTGTCATGAATAATTCAGCATTAAATCCATGCCACATATAAATGTCGACATAGAATACTTCACCATCAGCTAACAATGTAGGCAAGATCGCCTGCATGGCCGGCTCAATAATCGTATAAGCCAAAATGTTCGGGAAGAAACCAAAGACGATAACAAGTGATCCTAAAATAACCGGACTAATAAGCAGCCCAATAGGAGCTTCATGCACTTTCACATCATAGTTTTCTGGCTTGAATTTCCCTGTAAAGGTTTTAAAGAACATAATTAAACAGTACAAGAATGTAAATACACTAGCAATCCAAGCGACAACGACAATGATGATACCGAATGTTTTCATATTAAAGGCATTCATCTCGGTTGCACGAAGAAGCGCTGTGAAGAACATTTCCTTACTCAAGAACCCGTTAAATGGAGGTAGACCTGCCATTGATGCTAGTCCTATTAAGGAAACAGTAAAGGTTACTGGCATAATCGCCATCAATCCACCGAGCTTGCGAATATCGCGTGTGCCGGTTTCATGATCAATAATCCCAGCGGTCATAAAGAGACTTCCTTTAAATGTTGCATGGTTAATCAAGTGGAAGATCGCAGCCATAATCGCAAAGGAATAGAACGCTGGATCGACACTATCTCCAAAGTAAATCGAAGCTGAACCTAGACCAAGTAAAGTCATAATTAACCCAAGCTGGCTGACTGTTGAAAAGGCCAGGATTCCTTTTAGGTCCTTTTGTCTGACGGCGGATGTAGAGCCCCATAGGAGGGTGACGACACCAAACCCAGTCAGAAGCCAGAACCATTCAGGAGCACCGCCAAATACAGGCGTAAGACGTGCTACAAGGTAGATCCCTGCTTTAACCATCGTTGCTGAGTGTAAGTACGCACTAACTGGCGTTGGTGCTTCCATGGCATCTGGTAACCAGATGTGGAATGGAAATTGTGCAGATTTTGTAAATGCACCAAGTAGTACAAGAATCATTGCTGGTAAGAATAATGTACTAGACGTTACTAGATCAACATTCTCGATAATGCCACGAATACTGAATGTGCCAGTCATTACATAAAGCAATGAAAAACCACCAAGCATCGCAAATCCACCAAATACAGTGATCAGCATCGATTTTTGTGCACCGTATGTAGATTTTTCACGGTGGTACCAATAACTAATTAATAGCGATGATGCTAAACTTGTTAATTCCCAAAATACATAAAGGACAATAAGGTTATCGGATAAGACAACCCCAAGCATAGCCCCCATGAACATGAGAAGGTACACATAGAAATTGTTCAGGCTTTCGGTCTTCTTTGATAAGTAGAAGATCGAATAGAGGATAACAAGTGTTCCAATACCGGTAATGAGTAGGGCAAATAAAAGACTTAAACCGTCAACGAAGACAGTAAAGTTTATTCCAAGGGATGGTACCCAAGGAACGGTGTGCTCAATGACGCCACCAGATGAGGTCACTGAAAGGTATTGAATGAAATAGATAAATAGTACAAGTGGGAGTACTAATACAAACCAACCTGTATGAATCCGTCTAGCGTATTTGTACAGAAATGGGATCAAAATAGCTAATAGAAAAGGCGAAATCGTAGCCCAATGTAATACGGTCAAATCACATACCTCCTTAAATAGTTACTAGTAGAATTGGTTGGGCCCTATAGTATTTATCCTCTTATCCGTATTTGAAAACCGAACAATTCTTAGACTATGTAGAATTATAACCTAATTTAAATCAGCGTGCATCCTTGCAGCCCTTAGTGTCACCTGCTTTTATAGATTTTATTAAATATGAAGAAAGGCGAAAAATTTAAGCGAAATTTTTTTGGTTTGATCGTATTTTTAAGCGTTTACGTAAATGTAGGATTTCCAAAATTCGTGATGGATGTATATTTTTTGGTAGATAACGACACCCTATTAAAAAAGATCAATAGGGAATGGTGGTTAGATGTCTACTAAAAGAAAAAGCATCATAAGTGGGCTCATCTTTGCGTTTATTTTGGTAGCTGGAATTTTTGCGAATGGATTCAATGAAGAAATGACGGAAGAGAGAATCAAAAATATACCAGGACAAGTGGGAGTACAGCAATATAGAGAAGGCTCTCCGAGATTTGGACCAAGAGAGTATTTACGTATACTTGAAACAGAAGGCTGGCTACACGAAGAAGAAGGAGAGCACCCTAATTAGGGTGCTCTCCTTCTTCACTATGGTAACAACATTTACTTAGTCTGTCTTGTCTTGGGGTGAGTCTTCAAGAAGTCATGAAGAGATTTTAATTTTGTCTGAAAGTGAACGTCTACTAATTTCCATATTGATTAGTTCAATAAAATCAGGGCTCAAGTCAAGCTCGATTGCTTTGTAATACGTTTCAATTAAAAGTTCATCGGATAAATTGTTCATCATCTCTCACTACGAAAGCAGTGAGCTCACCTCCTTAGACATTCAAATTAGGAAAAATTCTAGTTCTATTTGAGTTTTTATATTCATATCATGTAGGTTGCCTTGTCTGTACCTAAATATTACCACGTCTTCTAAAAGAGAACAATCGTTCTTATTATCCACATTTATACGTGGATAACTTGTGGGTTAATTGTTTATTGATGGAAAAAATCCTTATAAATAGAAGTGTAATAAGTGTATAACGTTATCCACAGTGTAGAGGGGTGGCAGAATTTGTCGAAAAGTATTTTAAGGTTTTTTTAACCCTATTCAAGAGGGTTATTTAATTAAATGAAGGAAATGCGTTGAAAATTTTTAAATGTGACGGTATAGTTATGGTTTGACTACGTTTATTAATGGAAACATTTGCCCACCAAATTATTTTGCAGTGGGTTCCAATAAAATAATGACAGCGAAGTTGGTTGTTAATGAGGTGAACTGATGATTAAAAACCTGTTGCCAAATAAGTATGTGAAAAGTATTTTTGAAATTAATTTAGAAGAATTAAAAGAGATGGGCATTAAAGGTGTCATTACCGACTTAGACAATACACTTGTAGAATGGGATCGTCCAGAAGCAACGCCAGAGGTTCGTGAATGGTTTAAAAAGCTTCAAGAATATGGCATGAAGGTGACGATTGTCTCCAATAATAGTAGAAGAAGAGTACAAGCCTTCTCTGACCCTGAGAAAGTGGTTTTTATTCATAATGCAAGAAAACCGATGCGAAGAGCATTTAGACAAGCATGTCGTCAAATGGAAACTGTACCGGATGAAACGGTCGTTGTCGGAGATCAAATTTTCACAGATGTGCTAGGTGGAAATCGTGCAGGGCTGCAAACGATTCTGGTCGTACCGGTAGCTAAAACAGATGGGATCGCCACAAAGCTCAATCGCCGCATGGAACGTGTCGTTCTAAACTGGATGAGAAAACGTGGATTGATCCAATGGGAGGAGTAGAGATGGAAGAAACAGTCATTACATGTGCTGGTTGTGGAGTTGAGATCCAAACCGAAGATAAACAAGCGTTAGGCTATGCACCAAAGTCAGCCTTAGAAAGAGATGTTATCATTTGCCAACGTTGCTTTCGTTTAACTCATTATAATGAGGTGCAAGATGTATCATTAACAGATGATGACTTCTTGAAATTATTAAACACATTAGGTCATACCGATTCTCTCATTGTGAAAGTCGTAGATATTTTTGATTTTAATGGCAGCTGGTTACCTGGTTTGCATCGCTTTGTGGGAAACAATGATGTTTTGCTAGTCGGAAATAAAGTCGACTTATTGCCTAAATCATTAAAACGCAATCGTCTCATTAACTGGATGAAAAAATCAGCAAAAGAAAACGGCTTAAAACCAGTTGATGTTCTTCTAATGAGCGCCGACAAAGGAGAAGGTGTTCTTGAGATCGCCTCGGAGATTGATCGTTTGCGTGATGGGCGTGATGTTTATGTCGTGGGTTGTACAAATGTAGGGAAATCAACGTTTATTAACCGGATTATAAAGGAATTTGGTGGAGACACAGAACAGTTGATCACGACATCTCATTTTCCTGGAACTACATTAGATATGATTGATATTCCACTTGATGATGGATCGGCCCTTTACGATACACCTGGCATCATCAATCATCATCAGATGGCCCATTTTGTAGATAAAAAAGAATTGAAGGAAATCACTCCTAAAAAAGAAATTAAACCAATGGTCTTTCAATTAAATGAAGGACAAACCCTATACTTTGGGGGTATGGCTCGCTTTGATTTCGTTTCTGGTAATCGTTCTTCTTTCACATGCTTTACTTCTAACGATCTTAAGATCCACCGTACAAAACGTGATAAAGCGGACGAGCTATATAAAAACCATCTAGGAGAGCTTTTAACTCCTCCTGGTCAGGAAAGCGTACTTGATTTTCCGCCACTTGTTAAACACGAGTTTACCATTAAAGAAGTAAAGAGTGATATTGTTATTTCAGGACTTGGGTGGATTACTATCAATGATCGCAATGTGAAAGTGGAAGCCTATGCACCTAAGGGTGTTGGAGTGTCCATTCGTGAATCGATTATCTCGTAAAGATAGAGGGGAGCGGTTAACATGGGGAAGCGTTTTGGATTGATCGGGCATCCGGTTGAGCATTCGATGTCACCAGTAATGCATAATGATGCCTTTCGTTCATGTCAGATTGATGCAACGTACGAGGCGTTTGATGTTGGAGCAGGTGATTTAGAAGAAGTAGCAGAGAAGCTACGGAGTGGGGAGTTAGATGGTGTCAATGTAACGATTCCTCATAAAGTGGCGATTATGAACTTTCTTGATGAAATCGATAGAGATGCCGAAGTGATCGGAGCGGTTAATACGATTGTTCGCAAAGGTGAGAAGCTGATTGGCTATAATACTGATGGTGCAGGGTATTGGGAGTCTCTCGTCTCTTATCTGCCGCATGATACAAGTGCCTTAAATGTCCTTGTGATCGGGGCAGGAGGGGCATCGCGTGCTATATGTGCAGCCTTTTTAAATGCGGGGGTCGCTCATTTAGTTGTAGCGAATCGTACCGAAGAAAAGGCAGCTACTCTTTTAAACCTTATCAATACGAAGCAACAATCAACAGAGGCTTGTTCATTGGCTGAAGCTAAAACAAAGTTAGACCAGTTTGATGTGGTCATAAACACGACCTCAGTTGGAATGAGTCCTCATACAGACCAATTGCCGCTCTCACTTGACAAGCTAAAAAAAGAAGCTGTTGTCAGTGATTTAATTTATAATCCGATGGAGACTGCTTTTTTAAAAGAAGCAAAGGCCAAAGGAGCAAAAACAGTAAATGGGGTCGGGATGTTTGTTAATCAAGGTGCATTGTCTTTTGAGCATTGGACAGGGGTAAAGCCGGATCGCACACGAATGACAAACATTGTGACCGATAAACTTGGAGGGTAACACATTATGTTAACAGGTAAACAAAAACGTTTCTTACGATCAAAAGCACATCACTTAACACCGATTTTTCAAGTTGGTAAAGGTGGAGTCAATGAGAACATGATTGCGCAGATCGATGATGTTCTAGAATCAAGAGAATTAATTAAAATAAGCATTCTGCAAAATTGTGAATTTGATAAAGATAAAGTAGCGACTGAATTATCGAAAGGCGCAAAAGCTGAGCTTGTACAAGTAATCGGGAACACGATTGTTCTTTATAAGGAATCAAAAGAAAATAAAGAAATCGTTCTTCCTTAGTTCATAATAAGGATGAAAGGAGTGTGTAGATGTGAGGCGAATTGGACTTTTCGGAGGAACCTTTGATCCTCCTCACCTAGGTCATATGATGCTTGCCGAGGAAGTGCGGGTTGCTTGCGGGCTTGATGAGGTCTGGTTCATACCGGCATCTACTCCTCCACATAAAAAACGGCCTGACATGTCTTCGATTGATGAACGTCTTGAAATGGTCTCAGTCGCGACAAGAAGCAATCCGTTTTTTTTCGTTTCTTCTATTGAAAAAGATAGAGGTGGGCGTTCTTATACGATTGATACAGTGAAGCAATTAAAAAAAGAATATCCAAGTGTGGAATTCTTTTTTATCATAGGTGGAGATATGGTAGAATCACTTTCAAGTTGGGTAGGCATTGATGAGCTCGTTCGCTTGATTACATTTATTGGTGTGAATAGGCCCGGTGCTAAGCCATCTGCGGCATACAGTGAGCGTGTTCAACATGTGGATTTTGCCCAAGTTGATCTATCCTCTACAGCTATAAGAGAAAGAGTACGAGAAGGAAAGTCGATTCGCTATATGGTGCAAGATGAAGTAGCGACGATGATAAGGGAGAGTGGGTTATATGGAGAGGGAACTGGCACTTCTGACCGTTAAACCTCACTTAACAGAGCACAGATATCAGCATACACTCGGTGTTGTCGATACGGCTGTAGAATTAGCGCAACGGTTTGGGGCGAATGTAGAAAAAGCACAGCTTGCTGCTATTTTTCATGATTACGCTAAATTTCGTGATAAATCAGAAATGCGTGCTCTAGTAAAATCGACTTTAATCGAGAAAGATATTCTTCACTACGGAGATGAATTACTTCATGCGTCTTGTGGGGCATACTATGTAAAAGAAGAAGTGGGCATTACAGATGACGAGGTACTAGGTGCCATCCGTTATCATACAACTGGTCGTCCGGATATGACATTGCTTGAAAAAGTCGTTTTCCTTGCAGATTATATTGAACCTGGGCGACAATTTAGAGGTGTGGAAGAGGTAAGAGAGGTGGCTCGACTAGATCTAGATGAAGCGATTATTCAATCACTTGAGAATACCATTTCTTTTTTAATGAAGCGACGCCAGCCTGTATACCCGGACACGCTAAACACATATAATAAACTAATTATAACAAGAAGGAGTCATGCATAAATGAATGAATCAAAATTATTAACGCTTGCAATCAATGCAATTGATGATAAGCGTGCTGAGAATATCGTGGGACTAAATATGAAGGGGATTTCTTTAATTGCTGATTATTTTGTCATTTGCCACGGTAATTCTGAAAAGCAAGTACAAGCAATCGCGCATGAGTTAAAGAAGGTTGCTCAAGAAGAGGGGATTGAAATTAAACGACTTGAAGGCTTTGATCAAGCTCGTTGGGTACTTGTTGATCTTGGAGATGTTGTTGTACACGTTTTCCATAAAGATGAGCGTACGTATTATAACCTTGAGAAGCTTTGGGGAGATGCACCTACAGTTGAAATTGAAGGGGTTCTAAATTAATGGAATTAAAACCTGGCTATACAGTGACTCTTGAAGTAGCTCGTAAGGCGAAGTTTGGTTACTTTCTAAGCGATGGTAAGACGGATATTCTTATGCATGAAAATGATGTAGAAGAAGAAGTTGAGATTGGAAGCCATATTGAGGTGTTCTTGTATCATGATCATCAAAACAGGTTATCAGCAACGACGAAAAAGCCTCTTATACAAGGTGAAGGATTCGCTTGGCTTGAAGTCGTCTCTGTAAAAACAGGTCATGGTCTTTTCTTATTCAACGGTATCTCGCGTGATTTATTCTTATCAATGGACGAGTTACCAAGTGATCGAAACCTTTGGCCTAAGCCTGGTGATAAACTGCCAGTATCCTATACTTGGGATAAAAAAGGCCGTCTCATGTCACGTCTCGTTAAAGGGCAACCGATTGAAGAGCAATCTGTACGTGCAACTGAGGACATGATGAGTAAAGAAGTAAAGGGCCATGTCTATCATTATTTAGATGAAGGGGCTGCTATTTTTACAGAAGAAGGGTATTTAGCGTACCTTCATGATAATGAAATGATAAAAGAGCCTCGTTACGGGGAAGAAGTGACGGTCCGTGTCATTTACGTTCGTGAAGACGGTCGTATTAACGTGACGATGCATCCACTTCGCTCAGAGCGTCAAGAAGATGATGCGGAGAAGCTAGTGCGTTATATGGAAGAGAGAGGCGGTCAAATGCCTTATTGGGATAAATCGCAACCAGAAGACATTAAACATCGTTTTAATCTTAGTAAAGCAGCCTTTAAGCGTGCATTAGGTAAATTGCTGAAAGAGAAGAAAATTGAGCAGCGCGAAGGCTGGACATACTTAAAGGAGAAAAAATGAATTATCAAGCCTTTGCAACACTGTACGACCACTTGATGGCAGACGCTCCCTACGATGAGTGGGTTGCTTTTACAAAACGGTCATTAGGAGTGGATTCCTTACAAGGGTTGTCCGTCTTAGATGTCGGTTGTGGCACCGGTGAGCTGTTGATTCGTTTACTTCAAGAAGGGGCAGATGTCACTGGAGTGGACCTCTCAAGTGAAATGCTTGTTGTCGCTCGTGATAAATGTGCAGCGATAAAAAAGCATCCACTCCTCTTACATCAGGATATGCGGAATTTAGAGGAGCTTGGGCAGTTTGATATTGTCACCATTTATTGTGACTCGCTTAACTATTTAGAGACGCCAGAAGACGTAAAGGCCACCTTTGCATCTGTGTATAACCAATTGCCAGAAGGTGGACTGTTGTTATTTGATGTCCATTCGACCACAAAAGTAGAAGAGGGCTTCGTTGGTCAGACTTTTGCTGATGCAGATGACGAAATTTCCTATATCTGGCATTCGTTTGCAGGGGAGCACGAAGCCAGTGTTGAACATGAATTAACGTTCTTTGTTCAAGATGACAATGGCTCGTACAATCGCTATGATGAGCTTCATAAACAGCGAACGTATTCGATCAGTGACTACACATCATGGTTAGAGGGAGCTGGATTCACAGTTGAGGAGATATCATCTGATTTCAATGAAAATCTTCCAACGGATAAAAGTGAGCGAATCTTTTTTGTGGCTCGAAAAAAATAAAAAGGATATCGTAGCTTCATGTCGAAATAAAAGCAGGGAAGACATCAGTCTTCCCTGCTTTTTGCTATTTCTTTGTCGGTTGATTAGAAAACGCTTCTGTAATTTTCTTTTGTTCATGGTAATATTTTGCATGTGTTTGTTGAAATAAATGATCGAACATATGCCCAACCTCTTGCTCTAACACCTTAATTCCCTCACCTGTAATACCTCCGGGAACACATACTCGCTTTTGTAAAGTAGGTAAGGTGTAATGTCCCTGCTCAAGTAAACGCCCCATCCCAATGATCATATTTGTCGCTAGAAAGGTTGCATCTTCTTTCGTGATTTCCGTTTGCCGAACAGCTCCGTCAATAAATTGTTGAAGTAAATAACTAAAAAAGGCCGGTCCACAGCTGACGATATCAGATGATACGCGCGTAATATTCTCATCGATTTCAAGTGGTTCAGAAAAGTGATTCATAAACGCATGAATATGAGCTCGATCCCCTTCATTGCAACGTTCTCCATAGCTTATTAAGGTTGAACCGGCAAGTGCACGATTTAATATGGTTGGAATGATTCGTGCTACTTTACAATCAAGCTTAGCTTCAATTTGTTTAACAGATATGGGACTTGTAATGGAAATGAATAGTTGGTCTTGCGTACAGATAGGTGCCATTTCGTCTATCACATCTGCAAATTGAAGAGGCTTTACACAGACAAAGATATAATCAGAGTGCTTAACCACATCTGAGATGGTCTCAGCTACATTGATTTTTGTGAATCGTTTCTTGGCATCTAATACTTTTTCTTTCGATCGATTAACGACCGTGATCTGATCTTGAGTGACCGCACCAGATTCGAGAAATGATTCAAGTAGAATCTCTCCCATGCTACCAAGCCCGATGATGCCAATCCTCATTAAGAATCCCTCCTTCTCCAAAACATCCTGCAAGATTATCGTTATCACAAGCGTATGAAGAAGGAGTCCAAAGTATGTGTAATTATTATTCGGACTTTGTTAAGTAGTCTCGTACCATGTCAATTGAAACTTCCTTACGAGGAGGAAAATGATACGTAGATGCAATGTTGTTCATTTCTTTTGTAATGGAATTAATTTCATGAACGGAAACATGCAGCCCTTTTTTTGCATCTTCTAACACGCGATCGATCGCTTTTTCTCTCTTCTTATCAAGTGCTAGAAATTCTTTTTGAGCTTTGCGGTGATTAGATACTTGCTTAGCAATTTGTAAATGAACGCTCATCTTTGGTGTCGTCCTTTCTATTGGAGGTTGATCAATTGAAAACAAATTGGCAAAATCATTCACTTGTTGTGATTTTAACCATTGTTGCTCTTATTGTAAGTGTAGTGTTATTTCTCCATTTTCGCAATACAGGTATGGAAGAAACTGAGCTCGAGTGGAGTTTTGCAAATGATGAGAGTGAAGAGCAAGAAACACAAAATGAGGTGACCGAACCTCAATCCGTTACAATTGATGTAAAAGGAGCTGTTCACTCGCCTGGAGTGTATCAATTAGATGCAGGAAGTCGTGTCCATCAAGCTATTGATGTTGCTGGTGGTCTGACGGTAAATGCATATGGTGATGGAATTAATCTTGCTCAAATTCTATTTGATGAAATGGTTGTCTACGTCCCGGAAATAGGGGAGGCGGAGGATGGTGGGACGATTGAGGTGGTAGGACCTGCTATAGGGAGTGTGGGAGGTGATGGGAAGATCTCCTTAAATAAAGCGACACAATCTGAATTTGAAACGCTGCCTGGTATTGGACCTGCTAAAGCGGAAGCGATTATTCAATATCGGGAGGAGAAAGGTCGCTTTGAAAGTGTTGAGGAGTTAATGAATGTTTCTGGCATTGGCCCAAAGTCGTTTGAAAAACTTCAAGATCAAGTAACCGTTCAATAAGTAATTGACGGGGCTTGTCTTTTTTCTCTACACTAGTAGTTATGAATAACTATTGGGAGTGGAGACAATGGAACGTATTTCGTGGGATCAGTATTTTATGGCGCAAAGTCACCTGTTAGCTCTGAGAAGCACATGTACCCGTTTAATGGTAGGTGCAACAATCGTCAGAGAGAAGCGAATTATTGCAGGAGGGTACAACGGCTCTGTTTCAGGAAGCGATCATTGCATTGATAAAGGTTGCTATGTGGTGGATCATCATTGCATCAGAACCATTCACGCGGAAGTGAATGCACTCTTACAATGTGCAAAATTTGGCGTTCCGACTGAAGGAGCCGAGCTTTATGTGACTCATTTTCCGTGTGTACATTGCACGAAATCGGTCATTCAAGCAGGAATTAAAAAAGTCTTTTATGCGACTGATTACAAAAATCATCCGTATGCCCTTGATTTATTGAAAGAAGCTGGAATTGAGGTGGCTCAGGTAGTTGTAGATCAGCCAGTTCTTGATATCCATCAACAAGAGAAACAAGCGTTAACAGAACAATTACTAACGAAATTAAAAGATAGTGGCATTGATGAAGCTGAATTTGAAGACCTACAAGGTCAGGTGACTTCCTTATACCGTACAAAGCCGTAAGGGAGAGGTGCTCATGCTCTACAGTGTAATCGTAGTCATGTCTGCGATGCTCGGTCTCGTATTTATCTTAAGAGGGCCGAGCTTCTTTTATTATGTAGCCATTATTTTATTGTTGATCTATCTCCTCGTTCATGCAAAGCATTTTAGGGTCAATGGGATGATCGCCGTGTTGGTGTTTTCTCTATATGCAGGGTTTGCCTGGATCGCTGAATCTAGCAATACAACGCACTTTAAAGCAGGAGAACAACAAATCGAAGGTCATATTCACTCTCTGGTGAAAATAGATGGAGATGCGATTGCGATGAAAGTAAAAAGTGTACATGGTGAAATGCTTCAATTGCATGGCTTTATCGAAAGTGAACAACAGCAAGCTCAACTTAAACAACTCCTACCTGGAGATCGATGTATCTTTCCGGCCACGCTTTCCCCTCCATCCTCTCCTACCAATTTCTATCAATTTAACTACAAACAATACCTTTATCAGCAACAAATTCATTGGGTACTCACCCCTGAATTACAGAAGCTGAACTGTGTGCGAAGTGAGAAGTCCCTTTTCTATCGTCTCCAAACCTTTAGAGCGCATCAAATAAAACGAATAGAAGAGCTCGTGCATCCTGATGCGTCTGGCATCCTCATCGCCTTAGTGTTTGGGGAGAGGATGTATGTAGACCAAGATGTTCTCGAAGCGTATCAACGGTTAGGGATCATTCATCTCCTTGCGGTATCAGGGCTTCACGTTGGTCTTATTATTGCGGCACTGTACGGCTTCTTTATTCGAATAGGTCTTACCCGAGAGAGAACGCTTGAGAGTCTTTGTCTGTTCTTACCTCTATACATCATCATCGCAGGTGGAGCTCCATCTGTGATCCGAGCTTCATTAATGACTCTTATTGTGATGGTGTTTCTTCGCTTCAAATGGAATATTCCGCCGTTATTTGCTATTGCTATCGTATTTTTAGTTTATTTAGCGCTCAATCCCTACGCTCTCTTTCAACTAGGTTTTCAACTATCCTTTCTTGTCTCCTTTTCTCTGCTAGTCTCGGCTGAGGTGATTAACAAACGCTATTCTAGCTGGCTGTCTAAGTTAGTTGCTGTTACAATCCTTGCGCAACTTGTCTCCCTTCCACTATTGCTCAACCACTTTTATCAATTTTCTCTCCTCACTTTAATAGTGAATATCCTCTATATTCCTTTTATCTCGTTTATTGTCTTACCACTAAGTTTTTTAGGGGTACTCATGCAAAATGTAATCCCTATTGAATTAAATCTTCCTATTCAGTTAGTAACAGTTCTCATTCCCCCAGTCCATCATGGCTTGGTGCAGCTTGATGCGATCGAATTTTTTAACCTCATTATTGGGAAACCACATTCGATTCCGTTCATTCTATATTTTCTGGTTACGTTAATTGGGTTGTTGGTATGGGAAAGTGGGAAAGAAAGGTGGTGGATTGTTCCGCTTGTTGGATTTGCAATGGTAGCGGGTGTGCAGTGGACTGTACCTACATGGACAAAAGAGGCTGTTGTGACGATGCTGGATGTCGGGCAAGGGGATAGCTTTGTTATTGAGCTCCCGAGGCGCGGTGAGGTGTATGTGATTGATACAGGTGGTACTATTCGTTTTAATCAAGGGGAGGAATGGCGTTTGCGGCAATCAAATTATGATGTTGGACGAGAGGTTGTGTTGAGTTATTTAAAAGCGAAGGGGATACGTCGAATTGATAAGCTCATTCTTACACATGGACATATGGATCATATAGGTGGAGCAATGGCATTGGTAGGAGAAGTGGCGATTGATCAGCTTTTATATAGCGCAGGAGAAGTAGAAGGAGAGTTTGAAAAGCTATTGTTAAGGGAATTACAGTATAAAGGGACTGAAATTATATTTGTAAAAAAAGGCAATCGTTGGGCCAGTTACGGTTCACAATTTGCTGTCCTCTCTCCACAAGGTCATGAGCAAGGCTTAAATGATCGATCGATTGTGCTCTATGCTGACATTGAAGGCGTAAGCTTTTTATTTACAGGTGACCTTGAGGAAGAGGGGGAGCGACGTTTGCTCAACACATACCCTGATTTATCAGTCGATGTGTTGAAAATAGCTCATCATGGTAGTAGAACATCCACTACTGATAACTTCCTCCTTCAGCTTCAACCCTCATTTGGTTTGATTTCGGCAGGACGAAACAACCGCTTTAATCACCCTCATATTGAAGTGACCGAGCGTTTAGATGAACAACATGTGAAGATAATACGTACTGATAAACATGGAGCCATTCAGCTTTATATAAAGAATGGTTCGATGAAGATGCATACGACAGAATATAAAAAAGCAGAGTAGCAAGAATCCTTGCCCTCTGCTTATGTACCAATGGTTGGTACGGTTCATGCCTGTTCTTCTTCGGCTTAAAATGCTGAGAATACATCCACAATTGAAGCGATGATAAAAATCGTTGCAAAAAAGCCAAAAGAAACAACAAAGGCAACACCAGAATCGATCGCATCATTACGTTTACTTTGTACGTCTTTTTCAAAATGATTCATCTGGCACCCCTCCTTTATTCAACTTTTAGTATAAGCCAAGCTGTTAAAAAAAGCTATACGGATTCCTCAAACATTTATCCTGAATTACGAAATGTTCAATAATTTGTTTAAGTTCGGAGTGATCTACCTTCATTGTAAAGAGTTGTCACCTATAGTTTCCGTTTGCATAGGATATCATAACTAGTGAAAGCGGTCATGATTATCGTCATGAACGAGGCTTCCCGGGATCTCGGATCATGACGTTTATCATAAATGGGGGTTTGGCACTTGGGGGCTAAACCCCTTTCTCTATTTTCACTTGCTAAAGACGGCTTTTTTTTCTAAGCTAAAGACAGGCATGGAGATGGTTGTCGCATCTCACTAGATAGAATATCCAATAATGGATGAGAATATTGCATGAAAATAGGGGAATGAGCGCATGAATTATTTGCAAGCAAAAAAAGAATTGAAGCAAGGGAAGGTCTCGCCGGTATATTTTATTTACGGCACACAAGCCTTTTTGATTGAAGATTTCACACAACATCTTTTAAATCAAGTGATTGGTCAAGATGGGTCTGATATGAACGTGATTACATATAATTTTTCTGAAACGCCGATTGAACTTGCTGTACAAGAAGCAGAGACGATGCCATTTTTAGGGGCTAATAAAGTCGTGATTGTAAAAGATTTTCAAGCCGTCACCAGTCAGAAACCAGATTCGAAAATTGAGCATGACTTAGAAGTACTTACTCAATATATTGAGAACCCATCTCCTGAATCTACATTGGTTTTAGTTGCCCCTTATGAAAAATTGGACGAGCGTAAAAAGGTGACAAAACGTTTAAAAAAGGAAGCTGCCGTTATTGAGGCGATGCCTTTTGATGATCGTATGATGAAGCAATGGATTGAGGAACAAGCTACTACAAAAGGAATCCAAATTACAAAAGAGGCATCAGAAAGACTTGTCGAAAGGCTAGGGTTTGATCTGCTTATGCTTGCAGGTGAACTTGAGAAAATGGCTTTATATGTTGGGGAAGAAGAAATTACAGTGGATGTCGTTGATTTACTTGTAGCGAGAACGCTAGAACAAGATGTGTTTGCGCTAATCGACTTTGCTGTGAAAAAGCGTTTAGACGAGGCACTTGTCATTTATCATGATTTGTTAAAACAAAAAGAGGATCCGTTAAAATTATTAGCGTTACTTGCCCGTCAGTTTCGAATTTACTATCAAGTAAAAGGATTAAGTAAACAAGCTTATTCACAAAAACAAATTGCTACTCAATTGAAATTGCATCCCTATGTTGTAAAACTAGCAAATGCAAAAGTGAATCAATTTGATGAGCGGACATTGCTGACATTCTTAGAAGCGTGTGCCGATACGGATTATGCGATTAAGTCGGGGAAAATTGATAAAGTACTTGCCCTCGAATTGCTTCTGATGAGGATGACTCAAAAAACAGAAACCAAATAAAAAAACGACTCCTAGGAGTCGTTTTTTTACTTCAATTATGCAGAAAGACCGTTAAGCTTTTTAGCTAGACGAGACTTTTGACGTGAAGCTGCATTTTTATGAATAAGACCTTTGTTTGCTGCTTTGTCAAGCTTTTTAGAAGCATCAACAAATGCTGCTTCAGCGTTTTCTTTCTCACCAGCTTCAACTTTAGTTTCAAAGTTTTTGATAGCAGTACGTAGAGCAGATTTAACAGCGATGTTTTGCGCACGACGTTTGTCGTTTGTTTTCACACGTTTGATTGCAGATTTAATATTTGGCATATCTTTCACCTCCTGGTTAAACAACGATTGTCCTCTTTTGTAACCAGTCCATCTTCTATGTTATGAACGGTTTCGCATCCTTTATTCAAGGCAGTGACGACACCCGTTGGTATCATCAATACAACAATCTGCATTCTATCAAAAACAACGGATAAATGCAATAGAAAGAATGAAAACAAAACGCAAGGGAAACACTGATGATATGAGTTGAAAGAGGAGAGTGATTCGTTTGTCTGAGGAATTAAACCTTGAGAAGTATCAAATTCGCACTGATTTAGCGATTGAAGCTCATCAATTAGCGGTAGAGGAAGAAGAGAGAAAAGCTCCTGAAGAGGAAGAATCAAAAAATGTAAGTGGCGTTCAAATTGAAGAAGAAACGATTGATGAAGTAAAAGTGACAAAAGTGATTATTGATGAAGTCGGAGCAAAACGCCTGGGCAAAAAGCAAGGCTCTTATTTGACATTTGAATCGCAAGGCATCCGTCGGAAAGATACCGATATTCAAGAAAAAATGGAACGAGTTTTCGCCAATCAATTTCACCAATTCATGACTGATATAGGCATCAAAGAAGAAGATACATGCCTGGTTGTAGGACTTGGAAACTGGAATGTGACACCAGATGCGCTGGGTCCTATTGCTGCTGAGAATCTGCTAGTCACTCGACATTTGTTTGAGCTAGCACCAGAGCAAGTACAAGATGGTTATCGTCCGGTCAGTGCTGTCACACCTGGCGTAATGGGTCTAACAGGAATTGAAACGAGTGATGTAATCTTTGGTATTATTGAAAAAACAAAGCCAGACTTTGTGATTGCCATTGATGCACTTGCTTCTCGATCAATTGAGCGAGTCAATGCTACGATTCAAGTATCAGATACCGGGATTCATCCAGGAAGTGGTGTCGGTAACAAACGTAAAGATTTGAGTAAAGACACATTAGGGATTCCGGTGATCGCGGTGGGCATTCCGACAGTGGTTGATGCTGTTTCGATCACGAGCGATACGATTGATTATGTGCTGAAACATTTTGGGCGTGAAATGAGAGAAGGAAATGCACCTTCACGCTCACTTGCTCCTGCTGGCATGACATTTGGAGAGAAACGAGTCTTAACAGAGGAGGATCTCCCTCCTGATGAAAAAAAGCAGACGATTATGGGAATGATTGGGACGCTTCCAGAAGAAGAAAAGCGCCAATTAATTCGAGAGGTACTATCGCCGCTTGGACATAATTTAATGGTCACTCCAAAAGAAGTCGATGTGTTTATTGATGATATGGCAAACGTTATCGCTGCAGGCTTAAATGCTGCCCTTCATCGTAAAGTAAACCAAGACAATGTCGGTGCCTATACGCATTAATAAGAGAGCCCTTTCGCTATGTGCGGAAGGGTTCTTTTGTGTTGATCGACATAGGATAGAAAAGGGAAGGGAGCATTCGCTCATATACGCACATAAAAAAATCCGTTCGCACATATTCTCGAAATGGCGCACATAAGTCACAAGGATTCGCACCTATATCACATATTTCGCACATACCCCCGGAAAAATCACTCATATAACGAAAATCCCGCACATAACAGGTCCAAACTCCTTTCTTAATCCAATCGACTCCTACTAATTTGTTCTAATTCTCTAATCAGCCGCATAAACCTCCACTAAGAGGACTTATTTCTAACGCAAAGTCGCATGGACAAGCAAAAGGGAAAGGATGAGAGGATGCGTAGACGGGGATTTCATGGTTTTACCGTTAAGATGAATCGGACGAGCTTAAAGCGTCTAGCAGCGCTAATCATAGTAGGTGTGATGTCCCTTTTTATATTTACTGGTGTGCTTACGTCATTTGAACCGGGTTATGGAATGGCCTCATCGTCGGTTAATCAATGGGCAAATGGACTTGAGGGGGAAGATTTTGTTCATCTCCTCGGTATGGAAAATCAATATTTCAAGCAAGCACTGCCACCAGATGCGGAGGCGATGAGTGTTTCAGGTGTCATATTTCAGGTCGCAACTAGCATCAATCCAGATGATCCGCGGAGTCTTCTTGGGAGGGAGCTGCCTGGATTCTCCTTATTTGATGGCCAAATTATCGTTGCGGGTGAGGGGACTGATTATACGAACTTGCCATTTGAATCTGCCCCACCATTAGAAGTGATTATGGCTGAGCGTGAAGCAACAAAGGAAAGTCTCGCAAAACTTGAAGAGTTAAAACAAGCTGGAGATGAATTGCAGGGGTCGACAAATGGAAAAAAAGTCGCGCATATTATTCACTCGCATAATACTGAATCCTTTTTACCAGAGCTGAAAACAAATGTCGTAAATGAAGCCTTCCATGGTGAGGTGAATATTACGCTGGTTGGTGAGAAGCTCTCGCAAGAACTTGAAAAACGTGGAATCGGGACTGAGATCGAGACGCGTGATGTCCAAGGTGAGCTCAAAAATCGTGGATGGCAATATGCACAGTCCTATGATGCTTCAAGAGAATATGTAAAAGAAGCGATTGCTCAAAATGATGACTTACAATTTTTCTTTGATCTACACCGTGATACATTATCTCGTGAAAAGACAACGGTCACGATCAACGGGCTAGAGTATGGCCGTACAGTCTTTGTCGTTGGAGGAGATCATTCCAATTATGAACATAATCTTCGCTTAGCAGAGGATCTTCATGACATGCTAGAAGAAAAATATCCAGGCTTAAGCCGTGGGGTTATTTTAAAAGCCGGAAGAGGAACAAATGGAAAGTTCAATCAAGATTTATCAAAGCAATCGATGCTAGTAGAATTTGGAGGAGTTCATAACTCACTTGATGAGGTGTATCGCTCTGCAGAAGCTTTGGCTGATGTCTTCTCTGAGTATTATTGGAACGCAGAAGCAGTTGATGGTGAGGAGACGGTCACATCAGAGGAAGCGGTTGAGACAAGTAAGGTAGAGGAGGAAAAATGATGATAAAAAAGCTGGCTGTTGTGATGATACTTGTTTTAGGTACCCTATTACTTGGTTCGTTGTTCGGTGTGCAACATATGAACGAAGAATTAGGCATTACAAAGCCAGTACCTCTTGAAATCAAAACGGATCAATCCGATGAGAGTGTAAAACCAGTGGTGCAGAGTGGTTCTAAGAAGCCCCAGGTCGATGCAAAGAGCGATCTGATCGATAAGAGACAAAAGGCAGAAGATGTGGGGCGGTTCAATTTTTTTTCAGAACTGGGATCGAATATGGCAGAAGGGGCGAATCGATTAAGTCGTCTTGCGCTAAGTCAAGTGATGTCGTTTGTCCATGAAGTACTAAACGGAGAGAGTAGGAGCGAGTAGAGCTTCTACTCTTTCTGTTTGGCGATTAAACTCTTTTTGGTGCATACATCAGCATACGTACGAATGATGAGGTAGCGATCGCGGTTCACTCCGTCTATGACGTTAGCTAACATCTCTTTTGATCCTACCTCAAGGAGCGAATCTAAGACGAGCATTAATCGTTCAAATTCTTCTTTCGTCATGTATCCACCTCCTTTCATTTTTCTTATCAGACTATGCAGCAAAAGGGAGACATGCTTGTGAGAATCCCCCTATTTTTGTAAAAAGAATGAGCGCTTGATTTTTAGCTAACTCTAATCTTGTATTGAAGACGGCCAAAACGATTGGTATAATGAGAAATAGTGTATATGGCACGATTTAGTAGGAGTGATCACTTATGAATAATAAAGACCGTTTAGCGCGTCAACAAAAAATCCGTAACTTCTCGATCATTGCTCACATTGACCATGGTAAGTCAACGTTAGCAGATCGTATTTTGGAGAAAACCGGCGCTCTAACAGACCGTGAAATGAAAGATCAAACGCTTGATGCAATGGACCTTGAGCGTGAGCGTGGGATTACAATTAAGTTAAATGCTGTTCAATTAACATATACAGCAAAAGATGGCGAAGAATACATTTTCCATTTAATTGATACTCCAGGACATGTGGATTTTACATATGAGGTGTCAAGAAGTTTAGCGGCGTGTGAGGGTGCTCTATTAATTGTCGATGCAGCACAAGGAATCGAAGCTCAGACCCTTGCGAATGTATATCTAGCTCTAGATAATGACCTTGAAATTCTACCGGTTATTAATAAAATTGACTTGCCGAGTGCTGAGCCTGAACGCGTGAAAAAAGAAGTAGAAGACGTCATTGGTCTTGATGCTTCAGATGCTGTTCTTGCCTCTGCAAAGAACGGGATTGGAATTGAGGATATTTTAGAGCAGGTCGTAGAGAAGGTTCCTGCACCAACAGGAGATCCGGATGCGCCACTAAAAGCGCTGATTTTTGATTCGCTCTATGATTCTTATCGTGGAGTTGTAGCTTACATTCGTATCATTGATGGTACGGTGAAGCCTGGTCAGAAAATCAAAATGATGGCAACAGGGAAAGAATTTGAAGTCACAGAGATCGGTGTCTTTACACCAAAACCAGCAAAGCGTGATGAATTAACTGTCGGAGATGTTGGATTTTTAACAGCGGCGATTAAAAATGTTGGGGATACACGTGTGGGTGACACGATTACAAATGCGGTTAACCCTTCAACGGAGCCGCTTCCAGGGTACCGCCGCATGAACCCGATGGTGTATTGTGGCTTATATCCAATTGATACAAACGACTACAATGACTTACGTGAAGCATTAGAGCGTCTAGAGTTAAATGATGCATCTCTGCAGTACGAGCCAGAGACCTCCCAAGCATTAGGCTTTGGATTCCGTTGTGGTTTCTTAGGACTATTACACATGGAAATTATTCAAGAGCGTATTGAACGTGAATTTGGCATTTCGCTCATTACGACAGCGCCAAGTGTAATTTACAAAGTTCAACTAACAAACGGGGATGATCTTCAAATTGATAACCCGTCTAATATGCCAGATGCACAAAAGGTCGATTTCGTCGAAGAACCTTATGTAAAAGCAAAAGTGATGGTTCCTAATGATTATGTAGGATCAGTCATGGAGCTTTGCCAAGGCAAGCGTGGTATTTTCATCGATATGCAGTATTTAGATGAAAATCGCGTACAGATTGTCTATGAGATTCCGCTTTCTGAAATCGTCTATGACTTCTTTGATCAATTAAAATCGAATACAAAAGGGTACGCATCATTTGATTATGAGTTGATTGGTTACAAGCAATCAAATCTTGTCAAAATGGATATTCTTTTAAATGGTGAGAAGGTTGATGCCTTATCAGTCATTGTTCACCGTGACTCAGCTTATGAGCGTGGGAAGATTATCGTTGAAAAGTTAAAAGAACTTATTCCTCGTCAACATTTTGAGGTGCCTGTTCAAGCGAGTATTGGACAAAAAGTTATCTCTCGTTCGACGATTAAAGCAATGCGTAAAAACGTATTAGCAAAATGTTACGGTGGGGATATTTCTCGTAAACGTAAACTTCTTGAAAAGCAAAAAGAAGGTAAAAAACGTATGAAGTCTGTAGGTAACGTTGAAGTGCCACAAGAAGCCTTCATGGCTGTTCTTCGTATGGATGAATAAACGAAACAATAACCGCAGGGATTCCTGCGGTTTTGCTTTTACTAGCAGGAGAGGAGGATAAATGTGAGAAATGCAGCTTATATTCACATTCCCTTTTGTGAGCATATTTGTCACTATTGTGACTTTAATAAAGTGTTTTTAAAGAACCAACCAGTAAATGAATACATTGAAGCATTACTTGAGGAAATGCGTTTAACAATGAAACAGTCCCCAATCGAGCAGCTACGCACGATCTACATTGGAGGCGGAACCCCAACCGCCTTGTCTGCCGAACAATTGAAGCGCTTGTTCACTGGGATGAGAGAGGTTTTGCCGATGGAAGAACTACTTGAATTCACGGTTGAAGTCAATCCAGATAGCAGTGAGGAAGAGAAGCTAACAGTGATGAGGGAAGCTGGGGTCAATCGTCTTAGTATCGGTGTGCAGTCATTTGAGAAGGATCTTCTAGACCATATCGGGAGAACTCATTCCAGTGATAGTGTGTATGATGCCGTTACAAGAAGTAGACAAGCTGGATTTAACAATATCTCGCTTGATTTAATGTTTGGCTTGCCGCATCAATCCGTTGCCCAGTTTATCGACACGATTGAGAAGGCTTGTGCCCTAGGTGTTGAACATATCTCTGCGTATTCGTTAAAAGTCGAGGAAAAGACGGTGTTTTTTAATCGCCAGCGAAAAGGCAAGTTAAGCTTACCCCCAGAAGAAGATGAGGTCAGAATGTACGAAGAGTTACAAGAGCGTACGAAGGCTCACGGATTCACCCAATACGAAATCAGTAATTTTGCAAAACCTGGTTTTGAGAGCAACCATAATCTTGTTTATTGGAAGAACGAAGAGTATTTTGGGTTTGGCGCTGGGGCTCACGGGTATGTAAATGGAGTCCGCCATCAAAATATTGGACCTGTTCCAAAGTATCTTGAATCCCTTACAAAAGGGGAGCTTCCATATCTTAGAGAGCATATCGTCACCAAAGTAGAGCAAATTGAAGAAGCGATGTTTATGGGGCTAAGAAAATTAGATGGAGTGGACCTTACTGACCTTTCGAATCGATACGGTGTTGATCTTGCGAAACTTTATGCTCGCCAATTAAACGACTTGAATGAACGTAGTCTACTATCGTATGAAGATAACCGTGTGAAGCTGACAAATGAGGGGCTCCTCTTAGCGAATGAAGTGTTTGAACAGTTTTTAGCCGTCTTAGATGAACACATGGTAAAAAAAGAAAGTTGATTTTGTACGTTTTTTAACGTTTTGAAGTTGACAAATCCTGACCTATTTGATAATTTATCATTAGATTTAGCACTCGTTCATGTTGAGTGCTAACAGAGGTGATGAGAGATGTTAACAGATAGACAGTTGTTAATTCTGCACGCCATTGTCGATGATTATATCCGGTCGGCAGAGCCAGTCGGTTCTCGCAGCATCTCTAAGCGAGAAGACATCACATTTAGTCCAGCGACGATTCGAAATGATATGGCGGACCTTGAGGAGTTAGGGTTTCTAGAAAAGCCACACAGCTCTGCAGGGCGTATTCCCTCGCAAAAAGGGTATCGCTATTATGTGGATCATATGCTTATGCCTCATGATTTGACAGATGATGAGCAAGCGGACATGCGGACGATCTTTTCGGATCGGATGCAAGAGATTGAACAAGTGATTCAGCAGTCAGCAAGATTACTATCGAATATGACAAGTTATATATCGATTGTGCTTGGTCCTGAAATGTTTGAGGCGAGGTTACGCTCTATTCAAATTATTCCACTTGCCAAAGGGTCAGCCATTCTCATTTTAGTCACGGATACTGGTCATGTAGAAAACCAAACGATTCAACTTCCTGAATCGATTGATGCTTCAGATATTGAACGTGTAGTCAATATCTTAAATGATCGGTTAATGGGTGTGCCTTTGTTTAAGCTTCGTCAAAAGCTGAATACAGAGGTTAGTAAAGTGATGCGTGCGCATGTAACCAATTATGAGCAAGTCCTTCAATCGCTTCAAACGTCCCTTACGACGGAACGTCCTGAGAAAGTGTTTTACAGTGGGAAGACGAATCTCTTATCGCAACCGGAGTTTCGTGACGTTGATAAGGTGAGAATGCTTTTGAATATGCTTGAAGAAGATCAGATGATGCAACAGATCTTACGAGCGCCCCATCAAGGTATTCAAGTGAAGATTGGGCAAGAGAATAATTTAGAGGCCTTTGATTCCTGTAGCATGATTACAGCAACGTACTCAATAGGCGGAAAGCATATGGGGACGATTGGCATATTAGGTCCGACACGAATGGAATATCGACGTGTCATCGGGGTGGTTGACTCTGTTTCAAAAGACTTAACGAAGCTTTTAACGAACTTGTATCAGGAACGTTAATAGTGGTAATATTGTTTTTTAGTGGAAATGATTTTTGTTAAAAGAACAGTTACGTTTATCGTAGCGTTTTTTAAATAATTGACTGCGACTATAAGCAGGCGACTTGATTTCGGTAGGAGGTGAAACAGATGACTGAAAAAGACACTCACACTCTAGAAGATGAGAAAACAGTTGAAGATACTGAGCAAGATGTGATAGATACTGAAAATGATCAAGCATCAGCATCTGAGGAAACAGTAGTAGAAGAGAATGCAAATCCTCTTGAAGCACAAGTAGCTGAACTTAATAATCGTGTGCTACGCCTTCAAGCAGATTATGATAACTTCCGCCGCCGTTCTCGTGAAGAAAAAGAGGCAGCTGCAAAATATCGCTCTCAATCATTGGTCGAAGGACTTCTTCCGGTCGTTGATAGCTTTGAGCGTGCGCTTCTTATTAAACCAGAAGCAGAGGAAACTCAATCGCTTTTAAGTGGGATCGAGATGGTGTATCGCCAATTACAAGAAACACTGAAAAATGAAGGTGTGGAAGTAATTGAAACTGTAGGGCAATCCTTTGATCCTCATTTACACCAAGCAGTAATGCAAGTGACTGAGGAAGGGTTTGAATCTAATCAAATCGTGGAAGAATTGCAAAAGGGTTATAAATTAAAGGATCGCGTCCTAAGACCTTCCATGGTCAAAGTGAACGCGTAATCCTTACATAGAGACATTAACTAGGAGGCATATAAAATGAGTAAAATTATCGGTATTGACCTTGGTACAACAAACTCATGTGTGGCAGTAATGGAGGGGGGAGAAGCAACTGTAATCCCTAACCCAGAAGGTAACCGTACAACGCCATCTGTTGTGGCATTTAAAGATGGTGAGCGTCAAGTAGGGGAAGTTGCGAAGCGTCAAGCAATCACTAACCCTAACACAATCATGTCGATTAAGCGTCACATGGGTACTGACTATAAAGAAACAATCGAAGGAAAAGAGTTTTCTCCACAAGAAATCTCTGCAATCATCTTACAAAAATTAAAGTCTGATGCAGAAGCATATCTTGGTGAAACAGTAACAAAAGCTGTTATTACAGTTCCTGCTTATTTTAATGACTCTCAACGTCAAGCTACTAAAGATGCTGGTAAAATTGCTGGTCTTGAAGTAGAGCGTATTGTCAACGAGCCAACTGCAGCAGCACTTGCTTATGGTCTTGAAAAAGAAGAAGATCAAACAAT
The DNA here is from genome assembly GCF_040939795.1 of Alkalihalophilus sp. As8PL. Lineage (GTDB taxonomy): Bacteria > Bacillota > Bacilli > Bacillales > Bacillaceae_D > Alkalihalophilus > Alkalihalophilus lindianensis. The sequence continues at coordinate 543,282 of NZ_CP162551.1, read as the reverse complement.
CCTTGTATATGACCTTGGTGGCGGTACATTTGACGTTTCAATCCTTGAGCTTGGCGATGGTTTCTTCGAAGTTAAAGCAACTTCTGGCGACAACAAGCTTGGTGGAGACGACTTTGACCAAGTCATCATTGATCACTTAGTCGAGCAATTCAAAAAAGATAACGGCATTGATCTTTCTCAAGATAAAATGGCGATGCAACGCTTAAAAGACGCTGCTGAAAAAGCGAAGAAAGACCTTTCAGGCGTTACGCAAACTCAAATTTCACTACCATTTATCACAGCTGATGCAACTGGTCCTAAGCACTTAGAATTAAGCTTAAGCCGTGCTAAATTTGAAGAGTTATCTTCTGATTTAGTGGAGCGTACATTAGGCCCAACTCGTCGTGCAATGCAAGATGCTGGCCTTTCAGCTAGTGAAATCGATAAAATTGTATTAGTTGGTGGATCTACTCGTATCCCTGCTGTGCAAGAATCAATCAAAAAGCTTACGGGTAAAGACCCTCACAAAGGTGTGAACCCAGATGAAGTTGTAGCTCTTGGTGCAGCTGTACAAGCTGGTGTTTTAACTGGTGATGTGAAAGACGTTGTTCTTCTAGACGTTACACCACTATCACTTGGTATTGAGACTATGGGTGGTGTGTTCACAAAGCAAATTGAACGTAACACAACAATCCCAACATCTAAATCTCAAGTATTCTCAACGGCAGCAGATAACCAACCTTCTGTAGACATCCATGTTCTACAAGGTGAGCGTGAAATGGCTGCTTACAATAAAACTTTAGGTCGTTTCCAATTAACAGATATTCCACCAGCACCACGTGGTGTTCCTCAAATCGAAGTTACATTCGATATTGATGCGAATGGTATCGTTAATGTTAAAGCAAAAGACCTTGGAACAAACAAAGAGCAATCCATTACGATCACTTCTTCATCAGGTCTTTCTGACGATGAGATCGAAAAAATGGTTAAAGATGCAGAAGCGAACGCTGAGGAAGACAAGAAGCGTCGTGAAGAAGTTGAACTTCGCAACGAAGCAGATCAACTAGTGTTCACAACTGAGAAGACACTGAAAGATCTTGGCGATAACGTTGAACAAGAAGAAAAAGACAAAGCTGAAGCAGCGAAAGATAAGCTAAAAGCGGCAATCGAAGCTGACAATCTTGAAGAAATCAAGACAGCGAAAGATGAGCTTCAAGAAATCGTTATGGCTTTATCTACAAAGCTATATGAGCAAGCAGCACAAGCGGCACAACAAGCAGAAGGCGCTGAAGGTGCAGATGCAAACGGACAAGACGATAACGTAGTCGATGCTGATTACGAAGAAGTAAAAGAAGAAGAAAAGAAGTAAGACTGCAGAAAAGTCAAAGTCAGCTCGTATGACTTTGACTTTTTCTACGAGAAGGCATATGTTGCCTGGACTTTAAAATTCTTGCGCATCTTAAACAGGTAATGATATGATGAACGTTATGGAATAGAATCGGGAGTGTTGACATGAGTAAACGTGATTTTTATGAAGTTCTCGGTGTCGATCAAAATGCATCAGTTGATGAAGTGAAGAAGGCTTATCGTAAGCTTGCTCGCAAATATCATCCAGATGTAAACAAAGCACCGGACGCTGAAGATAAATTTAAAGAAGTAAAAGAAGCTTACGATACATTAAGTGACCCACAAAAGAAATCCCATTATGACCAATTTGGTCACACTGATCCAAACCAAGGCTTTGGTGGCGGTGGAGCAGGCGGATTTGATGGTTTCGGAGACATTTTTGATATGTTCTTTGGTGGTGGCGGCGGTGGACGTCGTAATCCTAACGCACCTCGTCAAGGGGCAGACCTTCAATACACAATGACGCTTGAGTTTAAAGAAGCAGTTTTTGGGAAAGACACTGAAATTGAGATTCCGCGTGAGGAGACATGTCAAACATGTACAGGATCAGGTGCTAAGCCTGGTACGAAACCAGAGACATGTTCACACTGTGGTGGTGCTGGTCAATTAAACGTTGAGCAAAACACACCATTTGGCCGTGTCGTTAATCGTCGAGTTTGTCATCACTGTGAAGGTACTGGTAAATTCATTAAAGACAAATGTTCAACATGTGCTGGTAAAGGGAAGGTCCGCAAACGCAAGAAAATCAGCGTGAAGGTTCCTGCAGGTATTGATCATGGTCAACAACTGCGTGTGTCTGGTCAAGGTGAAGCTGGTGTAAATGGCGGCCCTGCTGGTGACTTGTTTGTTGTATTCAATGTGAAGCCCCATGAGTTCTTTGAGCGTGATGGCGATGACATCTATTGTGAGATGCCATTAACGTTTGCACAAGTGGCTTTAGGTGATGAAATTGAAGTTCCAACATTAAACGGAAAAGTGAAATTAAAAGTTCCAGCTGGTACACAAACAGGTACAAACTTCCGCTTACGTGGAAAAGGTGTACCGAATGTACATGGTCGCGGTCAAGGAGACCAACATGTACAAGTGCGAGTGGTAACACCGAAGAACTTAACGGAAAAAGAAAAAGAGATGATCCGTGAGTTTGCCAAAATGTCTGGTGGACAACCAGATGAGCAAAATGATAACTTCTTTGCGAAGGTTAGACGTGCGTTTAAAGGCGATTAATCGTTATCAATCAATAAATTAATAGAAGCAGCAAAGGACTTAAAGCCTTTGCTGCTTTCTCCCTGTTATGTGACGTCTTGATTTAGGAAATAACTAGGAAAAAAGATGAGGATGGAGTTGGAGTAGTATGAAATGGTCGGAATTTAGTATCCATACGACAGAGGAAGCAGTAGAACCAGTTTGTAATATTTTGCATGAAGCAGGTGCAAGCGGGGTTGTGATTGAAGATCCAATCGACCTTATTAAAGACTGGGGTGTACACTACGGCGAAATTTATCAACTTTCTCCTGATGATTACCCTGAAGATGGCGTCATTGTAAAGGCATATTTTCTAGTAAATAGCTTTCTACTTGAGACAATCGATGAAGTGAAAGAATCAATCAATAACTTAACAACGTATGAGATTGACCTTGGGCATAACAGCGTTCAGTTAGCAGAAGTGAACGAAGAAGACTGGGCAACGGCTTGGAAGAAGTATTATAAACCTGTTAAAATTTCAAAATCGATCACGATCACTCCAACCTGGGAAGAGTATGAGCCCACAGAAGAAGAGATGGTGATTGAGCTTGACCCTGGTATGGCCTTTGGTACAGGTACACACCCGACTACTGTTCTATGTATCCAGGCACTTGAGAGTGTGTTAAAAGGTGATGAAGACGTAGTGGATGTTGGAACAGGTTCTGGTGTATTAAGTATCGCTGCGGCAAAGCTAGGTGCTAAAAGTGTCTTGGGCTTAGATTTAGATGAAGTAGCGGTAGAAAGTGCTGCGTTAAATGTTAAACTAAATAACGTAAGTGATGTCGTAAGTGTTCGTCAAAACAACTTACTTGAGCAAGTTGATGGAAAATATGAGGTCATTGTCGCCAATATTTTGGCAGAAGTCATCGTTCAATTTGTTCAAGATGCGGCAGCGATTCTTAAACCAGGTGGTGCGTTTATCACATCAGGGATTATTAAACGTAAAAAGCAAGAAGTAAAAGATGCTTTAGTAGCTGCTGGGTTTACAATTGAGGAAGTTGTAGAAATGGATGATTGGGTAGCGATCATTTCTAGAGTGTAAGGCAATTTGCTATTAAAGTGAGGACGATAAGATGCAACGTTATTTTGTATCAGAACATGACATGAAAGCAACTGTTGTAGAAATTACAGGGGATGATGTGAAACATATCTCGCGTGTCATGCGTATGCAAGCCGGTGATGAAATTATTTGTTCGAATAACGCAGGCCGTACCGTACAAGTATCAATTGAACAAATTGCTGACGATAAGGTAGTCGGTTTGATTAAAGCTGAGCTAGAGCCACATACAGAATTACCCATTCAGGTAACGATTGCGCAAGGCCTACCAAAAGGTGATAAACTAGAGTTAATCGTTCAAAAAGGAACAGAACTTGGCGTCAGTCACTTCCAACCATATGCAGCAGCCCGTTCGATTGTAAAATGGGAAGCTAAAAAGGCGAAGAAGAAAGTCGAACGCCTAGAGAAAATCGCTAAAGAAGCCGCCGAGCAATCGTATCGAGAGCGTATTCCGACTGTTGGTGAGTCTATTTCTTTTGGACACTTACTTAAAGATGCTAAGGGCTATACGCATGTTATTGTTGCATACGAAGAAGCAGCAAAGTCTGGTGAGGCAAGTGCACTAACTAAAGTATTGAATGGTGTGCAAAAAGAAGACTCTCTACTTGTCGTGATTGGACCCGAAGGCGGCCTTACAGATTCTGAGGTGAAAGAACTGGAAGATGCTGGGGCTATCTTATGCGGGCTTGGTCCAAGAATTATTAGAACGGAAACCGCGCCACTATATGTGATGGCTGCGATTTCCTATCATTTAGAATTAATGAGGTGAAGAAGATGCCTACTGTGGCTTTTCATACATTAGGTTGTAAAGTGAACCATTACGAAACAGAAGCAATTTGGCAGCTGTTTAAAGCAGAAGGATATGAGAAAGTTGAGTACGAACAAACATCTGATGTCTATGTGATTAACACTTGTACCGTAACAAATACAGGTGATAAAAAAAGCCGTCAAGTGATTCGTAGGGCAATTCGAAAGAACCCTGATGCCGTTATTTGTGTAACAGGCTGTTACGCACAAACTTCACCTGCTGAGATTATGGCGATCCCTGGTGTTGATATTGTTGTCGGAACACAAGATCGTACAAAGATGATTGGCTATATCGAGCAGTTTAAAAAAGAACGCGAGCCGATAAATGGAGTAGGAAACATCATGAAGTCTCGCGTCTATGAAGAGCTTGACGTACCTGCATTCACAGACCGTACTCGTGCCTCTCTTAAAATTCAAGAAGGCTGTAACAACTTCTGTACATTTTGTATCATTCCGTGGGCTCGTGGCCTCATGCGTTCACGTGATCCAGAAGAAGTAATCAAGCAAGCAACACAACTAGTAGAAGCTGGCTATAAAGAAATCGTTCTTACAGGTATTCACACAGGTGGATACGGTGAGGACTTAAAAGATTACAGCTTGGCTCGCCTTTTGTTAGACCTTGAACAAGTAGAAGGCTTAAAACGCATTCGAATTTCATCGATTGAAGCGAGTCAGCTAACGGATGAAGTAATAAATGTGATCGATCGTTCTGAGAAAGTTGTGCGTCACTTGCATATTCCGCTTCAGTCTGGTTCAAACACAGTCCTAAAGCGTATGCGTCGTAAGTATACAATGGAATTCTTTGCAGAGCGCCTTGACCGTCTGAAAGAAGCGTTACCTGGACTTGCGGTGACTTCTGATGTAATCGTAGGATTCCCTGGTGAGACTGAAGAAGAGTTCCAAGAAACCTTTGATTTCATTGCGAAACATAAATTTAGTGAGCTTCATGTTTTCCCTTATTCAAAACGTACTGGCACACCTGCAGCCCGCATGGATGAGCAAGTGGATGAAGAAGTGAAAAATAAGCGAGTTCATCGTTTAATTGAACTGTCAAATCAGCTAGCAAAGGAATATTCGTCACAATTTGAAGGAGAAGTTCTTGAAGTGATCCCTGAGGAACGCGACAAGGATAATCCTAATAGTGGCATGTACATTGGCTACACGGATAACTACTTAAAAGTAAAAGTGAAAGCTACTGAAGAGATGATTGGTAAGATCGTCAAAGTGAAAATTGCAAAAGCAGGTTATCCATATAACGAAGGTGAATTTGTTCGTGTTGTAGAAGACGAGGCAATGAAACAAGTAGTGAATGGGTAACAGGTAAAAGGCCATGAGAGATCATGGCCTTTTTATTATGCAAGAGCCTTTACACATCTTAACATAACGCAATCGCTTTCAATAGCGTGTATGATTCAAGCTCATTTAGGCGATTAATAGAGTGTTTAAAGAGATTTGGGATACATATTTATCATTTGTGTAAAAATAAGCTCGTCTATTAACGAAATGTATGCTACGATATTAAAGAGGTACGGACAACTTATACAAAGAAATGAGGAGCTGTAATAATGAGTCAATCAATCGCTAATTTAATCGATCATACTGCTTTAAAAGCGGATACAACAAAGGAACAAATTTTAACCCTTTGTGCTGAAGCAAAAGAATACAAGTTTGCATCTGTATGTGTAAACCCAACGTGGGTCAAACTTGCAGCAGAACAATTGAAGGATGCTGAAGGTGTTGAAGTATGTACAGTTATTGGTTTCCCACTTGGTGCTAACACACCAGAAGTAAAAGCATTTGAAGTAAAAAATGCGATTGAAAATGGAGCGACTGAAGTTGATATGGTTATCAATATTGCAGCGCTTAAAGATAAAGACAATGAGCTTGTAGAACGTGACATTCGTGCCGTGGTGGAAGCTGCCAAAGGTAAAGCTTTAACTAAAGTTATCATTGAATCTTGTCTTCTAACAGATGAAGAGAAAGTACGCGCTTGTGAACTATCTGTGAAAGCAGGAGCTGACTTTGTAAAGACATCTACAGGTTTCTCAACAGGCGGAGCAACTGTGGAAGATATCGCATTAATGCGTAAAACGGTTGGACCAGAGCTTGGCGTAAAAGCATCTGGTGGTGTTCGTGATCTTGAAGGAGCTCGTGCAATGGTTGATGCAGGAGCAACAAGAATCGGAGCAAGTGCTGGCGTGTCGATTGTGAATGGTGAAAAGTCGGATTCTGATTACTAAAAGTACTTGAATAAAGCAGGTGTGGGCATCTTGTTACATGCTCTCATCTGCTTTTTTATGTTTAATTTTCGCGATTTCCAATTAAGTACAAATCAGTAACATAATCTACCAGGTAATCGGGTATAGGTAGAACAAGACGTAGTATTTAAAGGAGTGTTCATCATGAATCGTCGTTTGGCAATCATTAATGCCCTTGCACTTGTTGCAGTATTAATTGTGAATTTTTTATCAAACTCACTACCAATCAATGGGCAAACAGCCGGAGAAATTTCTGATCGTCTTGGAGTATTGTTTACACCGGCCGGTTATGTCTTTTCGATTTGGAGTTTAATTTACCTCTTATTGATTATATGGGTAGGAGCGCAGTTTTTTCCAAAGACAAAAAACAATCCTGTTTATGAGCAGGTCGGTTATTGGTTTGTTATTAGCTGTATCCTTAACATTGCTTGGCTTCTCTTATTCCACTATGAGTTTTTCAATTTAACTCTTATCGCAATGGTTGGACTATTACTGAGCTTAATTGTCATTTATTTAAGAATTGAGAAAGTGACAGGTCCTTCACTATTTAGAACTCCTTTCTCGGTTTATCTTGGATGGGTGTCAGTCGCAACGATCGTTAATGTCGGTATTGTTTTAACGGTGAATGAGGTTAGTACATTTGGTATTGCACCAGAAGTATGGACGGCCTTACTGTTAGTTGTTGGAGCGGCACTGGCGATTTGGTTTATGATGTATAATCGTGATCTAATCTATCCGCTTGTGTTCATTTGGGCCTTTATCGGCATCGCAGTGGAGCGTTCAGAGTATCCGATCATCGTTTATACAGCTTGGGCAATGGTTGCGTTGATCGCGATTGTATGGGTTGTCCAGTTTATTAGAAAACGAGTCGCATAAGGTGAAAAGTGATTCAATAGGTTGCTTCATGCAGCTAGTTTGAATCACTTTTTTTATATGGTAGTTATCTTAGCAAACAAAAGGATCAAATCCTTATTTACTTCGGCATATACTTACGTTAAAATAGAAAAAATTTCAAATTAAAAGAGGCGTTTAGTATGAAGGCTATATTGATAGGTTGTCTTGCATCGATTTTTTTCTCTCTTACATTCATTTTAAATCGGTCAATGGAGCTTGAAGGTGGAAGCTGGTATTGGAGCGCATCCTTGCGTTTCTTTTTTATGGTTCCTTTTTTAGTGCTGATTGTTTGGATGAGAGGTGGGTTAGGAGACCTCTTAGATAAAATGAAACAACATCCAAAAGAATGGTTTATTTGGAGCTTTGTAGGCTTTGTTGTCTTCTATGCGCCTATTACGTATGCAGCAGGCTTTGGACCAGGATGGTTAATTGCAGGAACGTGGCAAACGACGATTGTAGCAGGATTACTATTAGCTCCGCTTTTTTATGAGTCGATACGAACGACGGATGGGGTAGTGAAAAAACGACAGCGGATTTTACTTCATTCCTTATGGCCATCGATGATCATATTAGTAGGGGTCTTTCTCGTGCAGCTTGAAGCAAGCAGTGGGGTAACACTATTGATCTTACTAGGCAGTGTCGTCCCTGTAGTTGTTGCTGCGTTTGCTTATCCACTAGGAAATAGAAAAATGTTAGAGCTTGTAGATGGTTCGCTAGATACCTTTCAACGTGTGCTAGGTATGACATTAATGAGTTTGCCGTGGTGGGTTGTGTTAGCGGGATTTGGATTTGTTGTAGATGGTTTGCCTGAGACTAATCAAGTCGCTCAAGCTTTCATCGTGGCCCTTTCATCTGGTATTATTGCAACGGTATTATTTTTCTTTGCCACAAATCTCGTACGTCATCAACCACAAAAGTTAGCGGCAGTAGAGGCCACTCAATCAGGTGCAGTTGTTTTCGCTTTACTGGGTGAGCTGATTTTCTTAGGGGGAGCATTTCCGTCATTTATTGGATTGTTTGGATTACTAACAATAGTAGGAGGAATGGTGATCCATAGCTTTCATTCAACAAAAGGGCCTAGTAGTGAAAAGAAAACGACCAAACAAATCAGTTAAGAAGGCTCGTACCTTTACAAGTCCAAAAGAGTTAGCTATGATACCCCTATAGCTATATAAATGGTGAATATATTTCGTGTAAAGGTGGAACTGCGATGAATGAAGTCTGGTCAGTCGGCCCTTTATTAGTTAGACAATCATGGGTCGTCTTAATTCTAATCGTTTTGGTCGGATATTTTTTAAGTGTACAATTTTTCTATGACATCTTAAAACGGAAAAAAGAAGAGTCAGAGATGTTTTGGAATGGATTTTTTGCCTTTTTTGTCACATTTCAGTTTTCAAAATTAGTACTAAATCCTTCAGTTGCTCTAAGTGATCCGATTGCAGTTTTAGCAACCCCAAGTGGTGCGAATGAATGGATGGTTGCCTGGGTTGTAATGAGTGTTTATCTATGGTGGAGTACAAGAGAAGATATCACGCAGCGGCTCAATCTTTTTACCCATATAACGGGGGCATACCTTCATATTGAAACAATGTATTATGCGTTTTTTCCATTCACTACAATATCAGGAAGCATTCGTACGAGTGTCGTCTTAATGATGATGAACACATTCATTCTTGGATTGATTTATTTTCAACATAGACGTAATGAACAGGTACAACGGGTGCTTGGCCAAGTTCTTGTCTTTTATGGTGGGGTCAAAGGGGTATTGTCGTTATTTATTTCAGTTCGAATGCTTGATTACTCGCTTCCGAGCTGGTTTTATTTCATGATTTTTATAGCGGGTTTAATTACCTTGTCATCCCAAACGAAGAACAAGGAGGCCTCTTAACATGCGTGCAAAGCTTGTATTATTCATTGTCACAGGTTTCGTTTTATGGGGGATCGTTGATTCGGTAACGAGTGAGACATCTGCAACTGATGAGACAAATCAACTAGAACAGACTGACCTTGCCCCTGATTTCACCTTGGATAGTTTAACAGGTGAGAAGGTGTCACTTTCTGATTTTAAAGGAATGCCTGTGATGATTAATTTTTGGGCAACATGGTGTCCACCTTGCCGGGCTGAAATGCCTGATATGGAGTCTTTTTATCAAGAAACAGATGTTGTGATTCTAGCGGTTAACCAAACGGGCTCAGAATCCTCTGTAGAGGCGGTCGAATCATTTACAGAAGAACTCGGTCTAACCTTTCCTATCTTACTGGATGAAAAAGGAGAAGCAGCAGCGCTATACAATGTACAACCATTGCCAACTTCTGTTTTTGTTAATCGAGAAGGAGAAGTGCATCATGTGCAAGTTGGTGCAATGAATAAAGAAATGATGAGTCGTGTCCTAGAAGAACTATAGTCAAAATGGGTGTACATGTACAATTTTTCCCGAATCGGTTAGAATAGAATAAAGAAAGTAACGACATAAATCCTTTAGTGGAAAGGGGTTGTAATAGATGGAATACACACAAGAAATGAAAAATCGTCTGAAGCGTATTGAAGGGCAAGTTCGTGGTATTTTAAGATTAATGGAAGAAGAAAAAGATTGTAAGTCGGTCATCACTCAAATGTCTGCAACGAAGTCAGCGATGGATCGTGCAATGGCATTTGTGATTGCGAAAAATATGCAACAATGCATTCTTGATCAAGTTGAAAAAGGTGAAGACGCTGATCAAGTGGTAGAAGAAGCGATTCAATTACTAGTAAAAAGTCGATAAGGCGAAAGAAGAATACCCTCATGGTATTCTTCTTTTTTTACACGTATTCTCTACTGTTTTGGGGTTAAACCTAGTAAAAGGATAGATAGTAAATAATCTTGTTCTTTTTCTAAATCATATTTATCGTTCGAGCACCAATCATAGATATTTCCTCTAATGGCTTTTGTGATCTGAGCCGTTAATACCTCACTAGACATATCTTCTCTAATACTCCCGTCTTCCTGACCCTTTTTGATAAACTTTTTAACAATGTGAAAGTAGGGTCGTTTCTTATCTGCTACAAAACTATCTTGGTCTGCCCGAAGCACATTCATATAGATGGTTCGTACCGTATCTTTACCTAATTCGTCTTTTAAATAGTGTACTTGAGCCTTATGGAGGTTTTCAATAAATTGTAAGGGTGTTTGTGGACCTGTTTGGTCTTGTTCGTAAGTAATATAGAAATCATCAATTTCTTTAAATTTTTCAAGGAAGATTTCATACTTAGAAGAAAAATGAGTATAAAACGCCCCTTTAGAAGTTTTCGATTTTTTAACGATGTCACTGACTTTTACTTCATCAAAACCCTTTTCTGTAAATAATTCGAGGGCGGCATCTAGAATTTTTTTTCTAGTTAAGAGAGCTTTCTGCTGTCGATAATGCATAAATTAGTCACTCTTTCTGTTAGAATAGTTTGACAATTAGTATAATACGATTTAAAATACATTTTAAGAGACTAGGGTCTCTTAATTGCGATTACTTATTATCTAATATTTCATTATTTAATTGGTAGTGATCAATGTCTTATTTTACCGCATTATAGCGGATTTGCCAAAATCAATTCTTATTATTGTAAGCGCTTTAATGTAGTTAGGGAGGAGTGAAAATAGATGGGATGCGTGATTGTAGCAGGGAAAAGGTCGGCTTTTGGAAAATTTGGTGGTAGTTTAAAAGATTTTTCAACGGTTGAGCTAAGTCAACTTTTAATGAAAGCGGTAGTAGAGGATCTTCCCATAGATCAGAGCGAAGTACAGGAAGTGAATTGGGGTGTTTGTACTCAAGCTGAGGCAAAAGAAGTGATTGCACCAATTATTGCTCGTCAAGCTTTGTTGAAGGCAGGATTCTCTGCCAAAACTATTTCACAAACCATTGATCAAGCTTGTTGTTCTGGTATGGCAGCTATTAAACAAAGCTATTATTCAGTCGAGAGAGGAGAAAGCAGTGTGGTAGTAGCAGGTGGCGCAGAGGCAATGAGTCGAACGCCTATGATTGTCCCTTCATTGAGATGGGGGAGCCGAATGGGGAATGTGACTATTCATGACCCTGCTTATGGATTACGTTATCATGATTTTAATTTAGTCTCCGTAGATGCCTCAGAGGTTGCTTTAGAATATGGGATCGATCGTAAAGAACAAGATGAATTTGCTTTTAGAAGTCAAATGCGTTGGAAAGAGGCCTTTCTGGAAGGGAAGGTTTCAGATGAAATTCACCCTTTAGTGATAGAGCAAAAACATAAAGAAGATTTCTTATTCGATAAAGATGAATCACCAAGACCGCAAACCTCTTTATCAAAGCTTGAGTCTCTACAAACTGTTTTTGATAGTCCTACGATTACAGCTGGTAATGCACCTGGTTTAAGTGATGGTTCGGTTGCATTGATTCTGATGAATGAAGAGGTTGCAAGAGAAAAGTCGATAAAACCTTTAGCGAATATTATTGAAGTGGCCAGTGTGGCAGAGGATCCAAGAAATATAGCAACCGTCCCTGGTAAAGCTATATTGAAGGTTCTTTCAAAAGCCAACCTCACAGTAGATGATTTGGAATTAATTGAGATCAATGAAGCTTTTGCAACTGTACCTCTTGTGAGTTCTCTTATCCTAGCTGAAAACGACAAAAAGAAAGCAGAGAAAATTCGCGAAAAAATAAATGTAAACGGGGGAGCTATTGCTCTTGGTCACCCTGTTGGTGCAAGCGGAGCTAGGATTGTTTTAACGTTAATTCATGAGCTAAAGCGCAGAGGTGGAGGTTATGGGGTTGCTAGTATATGTGGTGGCCTTGCTCAAGGGGAAGCGATTCTAGTTCACGTTGAAACATAAATTTTTTTAAAATTTAAGAGACTCTGGTCTTTTAAATGGAGTGGAGGAATAGATGGAAATCGGAGACAAAGAACGTTATACAAGGACCATTTCAGAGAGTGATAACTATATGTTTGGTGGGATTATCGGAGATTCAAATCCATGGCACTTTGATGAAGAGTTTTGTAAGAAGACAGTCTTTGAGACACGAATCGCATATGGAATGTTACCATCTTCCTATTTTGCAACGGTATTTTCAAAAATGTTTGAGAAGCCTGTCTTGTACTTAGAACAGAATTTAACGTTTTTAAAACCGGTAAAATTAAACGATACCATCACAGCAGAATGTGAAGTGATTAAGCTAAACGGTGATAAAGTAACCCTTTCAACAAATGTAAAAAATCAAAACGAAGAAATGGTCGTTTCCGGAGAAGCTGTATTAAAAATCATTGACGACATCGAGAATTGGGGGGAGAAAAATGAACGTACAAGGTAAGGTAGCATTTGTCACAGGTGGAGGAAGTGGGATTGGAGCAGCGATCTCTCAGACATTGGATAAAGCGGGAGCGACGGTTATCATTTTTGATCTGAATGAGGATGGACGAATGGTTGCAGATACGTTGCAGCAAGAAAGTTTGTTTGTTCAAGGGAACGTAGCTGATCAAAAAGATATCAAGCGTGCCGTACAATCTGCAGTAGAGAAATTTGGACGAATTGATATCCTCATTAATAATGCCGGTATCTTTCGCGATCAGAAATTGATGAAGATGTCTGAAGAAGAATGGGATCTTGTATTAGATGTTAATCTGAAAGGTGCCTTTCTCACGATAAAAGAAATCGCTCCTATAATGAAAGGCAATCAATATGGGAAAATCGTTAATATTTCATCCGTCTCTCACAAAGGGAATTTTGGCCAAGCAAATTACTCTGCATCAAAAGCTGGTTTAGCCTCGCTAACTAATACCGCAGCTCTAGAGTTAGCACCTGAGGTTACCGTCAATAGTATTGCTCCGGGCTCGATTGATACTCCTCTGTTTCAGTCAATGGATGAGAAAGGGAAAGAAAAGTTCATTAAAAAAATACCTATGAAGCGAGTTGGCAATCCAGAAGAAATTGCACAGACTGTTTTATTTTATGCATCAGATGCTTCAAGTTACGTCACAGGCACTTTACTTGAAGTAGATGGTGGACTGACTACAGGGTTAAACCTACGATAACCAACATAGAGAGGATGAATAATGGTGGAAAAGATGAAGATGGATTTTTTGAACGTCGGAATGATGTTAAAAAGAAATGCTACTCACTATCCGAATAAATTAGCGGTTATTCACGGAAAAGAACGCCTAACGTATAAACAGTTTAACGGACGAGTAAATAGGCTAGCAAACGCGCTATTAGATAATGGGTTTAAAAAAGGTGATCGTGTAGCGATGTTACTTCCAAACAGCTTGGAAATGTTAGAGCTCTTTTGGGCCACTGCAAAAATAGGAGTGGTGATTGTTCCTCTTAATCCGATGGTACGAGGGTCAGATAATGTCTATCAACTTAACGACTGTAGACCTAAAATGATCGTGTTCCATCACTCCTATGAAGATGATATCAACCAAATAAAGGAGGATATAAATTATATTGAATTTTTTATTACAACCGATTCAAAAACTACTACATTTACAAACTATCAGGAGTTAATCAATGGTCAATCAGATACGGAGCCTTCTGTGAGTGTCACCGAAGAAGATGAAGCAAACATTATGTATTCATCTGGCACAACTGGTTTACCAAAAGGAATTGTTCATACTCATAAAACAAGAATGATGTATGCCTTCTTATGGGGTATGGAGTACGGTGTGACTTATAACAGCACAGTATTAGCTACAGGTAGTCTCGTCTTTAATGGCTCAGTTGCCTTTATGTATCCAACAATTTGTGCGGGTGCCACCTATGTTCTTGAAAAGAAGTTTGATAAAGATACGGTCATGGATGTAATTGAGAAAGAACAAGTCACTCATACCATGATGGTACCTACTCAAGTCATCACAACATTAGATCATCCTTCTTATCGCCCAGAGCGGTTAGGTTCCTTGCAAGTGCTTTTAACTTTAGGTTCACCACTTCCGACGAACAGAAAAGAACAACTAGCTAATGAATTACCGGGGAGACTTTTTGAGCTTTATGGATTGACTGAAGGTTTCCTTACCACATTACGCCCTGATTTTGTTCTTGAAAAACCAAGTTCGGTAGGGCCGCCGATGATATTTAATGAATTTAAAATTGTTGATGAGAAAAATCAAGAGGTTCCAGTAGGGGAAGTAGGTGAAATTATTGGAAGTGGACCGACGCTTATGACCGGCTATTTAAACAAAGTAGAGGAAACAAAAGCTTCTATGCTTGATAATAAGTGGATTAAAACAGGGGACCTCGGTTACACCGACGAGGAGGGCTATATTTATTTAGTCGATCGCAAAAAAGACATGATTATATCTGGTGGAGTAAATGTTTTTCCTCGTGACATTGAAGAAGTCGTGAGCACTCATAAGGCTGTGTCGCAGGTAGCGGTAGTTGGGATTCCCGATAGTAAGTGGGGAGAGATTCCAATTGCTCATGTCGTATTAAAAACAGGGGAAAAGGTAAATGAGGAGAACTTGATGCAATGGGTTAACGAAAGAGTTCCTGCAAAATACCAAAGATTGAAAGCGCTATCAATAGTAAGCGATATGCCAAAAAATGCTTCAGGTAAGATTTTAAAAAGACAGATTAGAGAGCAATACCAAAAGTAATACAAGTAGCTAGACCATTTAAAATTCTTGTTTGATAAGGGGGAGCATAATCATGTTAGGAATTTTTCTTAGTCTCATTCTATTAATGGTTTTAGCATATAGAGGATGGTCAATCATTTGGATTGCCCCAATCTGTGCCGGTGTAGTTGCCATCACTGGTGGATTGGATTTACTTGATGCATATAAAGATACGTACATGGGTGGGTTTGTAGGCTTTGCTCAAACATGGTTTCCAGTATTCATGCTAGGTGCTATTTTCGGTAAATTAATGGAGTTTACAGGGATGGCACGTTCTGTTGCCGTTTGGATCACAAAGGCCTTAGGTACAAAAAATGCTATTCTGGCAGTTATATTATCAGCATCTGTTCTTACGTATGGTGGGGTTAGTGTCTTTGTTGTAGTTTTTGCTGTATACCCACTTGCCCTAAGCTTATTTAGAGAAGCAAATATTCCAAGGCGTCTTATGCCTGGAACCATTGCATTAGGTTCTTTTACTTTTACGATGACCGCTCTGCCAGGTACGCCGCAGATCCAAAACTTGATTCCTATGGATTACTATTTCACATCAGCAGCCGCAGCCCCGATTATGGGACTCTCCTCTGCTTTAGTAATGGGTGTCGGTGGATTTCTATATTTAAGATGGAGAGAAAAGTCATTAAAAGCAGCTGGTGAGGGTTATTCAGAACCAAAAGAACTGGATGGGGTAGATACAACAGAAGAAAAAAATCCAAATATAATTCTATCAATACTTCCACTTATCACTGTTGTCATTACTTTAAACTTTTTAAACTTAGATATCGTCATTGCTCTTCTAACAGGTATTATATTAATTATGTTGTTAAGTTTTCATAAATGGAAGGGCTTTGTTAAAGCGATTAACGGGGGAGCGAGTGGCTCTGTTATTGCGATTATTAACACAAGTGCCGCTGTAGGTTTTGGTACGGTAGTAAGGTCAGTGCCGGGATTTGAGCGTTTAACCGATTTTCTACTTGGAATTCAAGGCAGTCCTCTCATTTCACAAGCAGTTGCCATCAATGTGTTGGCAGGTGCTACAGGATCAGCCTCAGGAGGACTAGGTATTGCGCTAGAAGCCTTAGGAAGTCGCTATTATGAAATTGCTCAAACAACAGGGATGAGTCCTGAAGCCTTTCACCGTGTAGCGTCGATTGCATCCGGTGGGTTAGATGCTCTTCCTCATAATGGAGCGGTTCTTACCCTGCTCGCCATTACAGGGATGACTCATAAAGATTCATATAAGGATATTGCTGTTGTAGCTGTTTTAATTCCAGTCTTATCAGTCATTCCAGCAATTATTCTAGCTAGTATTGGGATCTTATAATCAATCAAATGTATGTTTTTGATGAGGGAATTTATTTTTCTCTCATCTTTTTTATATGGGGATTAACTTTTAAAAATCGGGGAACATAAAAAGTAGACGATAAACCATAGGAGGTATACTAATGTTCTTTCGATCTTTTTTTGATCAAAAACTTGCACATATGTCTTATTTAATCGGGTGTCAAAAAACAGGTGAGGCCATTGTGGTTGACCCAGGTCGGAACCTCACCCCTTATTTTCAAGTAGCCAAGAAGGAAGGGTTCACTATTTCGGCTGCAACGGAGACACA
The DNA here is from genome assembly GCF_040939795.1 of Alkalihalophilus sp. As8PL. Lineage (GTDB taxonomy): Bacteria > Bacillota > Bacilli > Bacillales > Bacillaceae_D > Alkalihalophilus > Alkalihalophilus lindianensis. Next base: position 526,417 of record NZ_CP162551.1, on the reverse strand, counting down.
TATTCACGCTGATTATGCCTCTGGTGCTAAAGAATTAGCAGAGAAGCACAATGTTCATCTTTATTTATCTGATGAAGGAGATCAAGATTGGAAATACGCGTTTGCTGATCAAGTTGGTGCAACCCTTGTTAAAGATGGAGATGAGTTTTCAATCGGTGGGGTCCATTTTGAGGTCATGCATACCCCTGGCCATACCCCAGAGAGCATCTCAATCTTATTAACAGATAAAGGTGGCGGTGCAGACCAAGCGATGGGGATCTTCACAGGTGACTTCTTATTTGTAGGAGATGTGGGGCGTCCTGATTTACTTGAGAAGTCAGCAGGATCTAAAGGGTCAGCTGAAATAGGAGCCAAAGATATGTTTAAGTCACTACAAAAAGCGGGTGACCTACCAGATGATCTGCAAGTATGGCCGGCACATGGTGCAGGGAGTGCCTGCGGAAAGTCACTTGGTGCCGTACCAGTCTCTACGATTGGTTATGAAAAGAAAAATAACTGGGCCTTTCAAATTAAGGATGAATCTGAATTTGTGCATGAACTTCTCGAAAGCCAACCAGAACCCCCGACTTACTTTGGCATGATGAAGAAGATTAATAAAGAAGGTCCTAGAGAGAAGCCTGAAGCAGCACCAAGACGACTTCAATCGCTAAAGCAATTAAAGGAAATCGTTTCTGATGATGTATATGTATTAGATACGCGTCAGGCACCGCTTTTCGCTTATGGACATATGAAAGAAGCAGTGAATATTTCCATTGAAAAGTCGTTTACTAATTGGGCAGGTTGGCTTATTCCTTATGATAAAGATTTGGTTGTTGTGTCCTATGAAGAGAAATTAGAAGAGGTTCTTATTGCCCTCGAGTCAATAGGACTAGACCGAACAATAGCATTTATTGATCAGAAAACGATCGAACAAGATGTAACTCTGCCAATGTATAAGCAGGTCGATGTAGAAGAAGCTTATCAGGCTGTTCAATCGGAGGAGTCAGTACTAGTGGATGTTCGAAATGATAGTGAGTGGACAGATGGTCATGCACCAGAGGCAATTCATGCTTTTCTTGGAAACATTGAAGAGAATCTCGATGACCTACCTAAAAATAAAACACTCTATGTGTTATGTGGTTCAGGTGTAAGGTCTGCCATTGCAGTGAGTGTTCTTCAGAAACATGGATTTGATCATGTAGTAAATGTAAAAGGTGGATTTACAGCATGGGTAAAAGCAGATCTGCCAGTGACAAAGGATGAAACGTAAGAGTCATCTCTATAGTGGTATTGGGGTATCTTCACTTACATGTGAAGATGCCTTTTCTTCCTAGCTAGAGCGCCTTCATCGTACTTCATGTATAATAAAAATAATTATCTAAGGAAAGGAGTAGGAGGTAGTATGGGAGACTTGGTTTCAATGGTTTTACATAATCCAGCTCTACACAAGTTATCGTTAGCGGCATTAGCGGGTTTGATTATTGGTCTTGAACGTGAATTAAAAGGGAAGCCGCTAGGACTTAAAACCTGTCTCATTATTGCGGTGACGGCTTGTTTGCTTACAATTGTTTCTTATGAATCGGCCTTTTTATTTTCAGAAGCCTACTCGCGCCCAATGGACCCAGGTCGAATTCCTTCCTATGTAATTAGTGGAATTGGCTTTTTAGGGGCAGGGGTTATTTTAAGAAGAAACAATGATGCGATCTCAGGACTAACAACAGCTTCACTCGTTTTAGCCTCTGCGGGAATTGGGATTACAATTGGTGTCGGTTTTTATGTTGAAGCGTTCCTTGGTATCTTCTTTATGATTCTTGGAGTGCGGATTATTCCTGATTTAATCAGTTGGATTGGCCCTAAGAAACTAATGGATATTGAGGTCCGAGCAAAAGTATACATTAAAAAAGATACCGACTTAACGAGCTTCTTAAAAGAAGTGAAGAGCAAAAATTTTGGCATTCGACGCGTCAAAGTTAAAGAAGAAGCGGATGATATCGTCTTAACCTGTATTGTTGTGACGAACAAAAAAGTATATACAACCGATGTATTCTATGCGCTGAAATCATCAGAGGATGTCTTACAAGTTGAAGTTGAAAACATTACGTAATGCCAGGCCAGCCACTATGAAAAGTAGTGGCTTTTAAATAAATAATACCCCCTTGCGTATATTTGTTAGGTGTGCTAATATAGGTCATAGGGTATCCAAGGTGGTTATCCTTTAACCAAAAAGTTCATGTCATACTAATTAAAATAAATAAATAAGAGAGGGGATTTATATGGATTACTCACAAGATATGAAAAATCGCCTTAAACGTATTGAAGGTCAAGTTCGTGGAATTCTCCGCTTGATGGAAGAAGAGAAAGATTGTAAGACAGTTATTACACAAATGTCTGCAGTAAAGTCAGCAACTGATCGTGCAATGGCTTATATTATTGCAAAGAACATGCAGCAATGTATTATAGATGAAGTAGAAAAAGGCGAGCAGGCAGATCAAGTTGTAGAAGAAGCGATCCAGTTACTAGTTAAATCAAGATAAAAATTTTTGGTTTTTAATATACCTAAACGGGTATAAGTAAATAGGTATTGACACAAAGAAAATAATATGTATAATATAGTTATACGGGTAAGGGTATTAAAAAAGGAGGCAAACATAATGTCAATTAAAGTAGATCATGTATTAGATGCAAAAGGATTATCATGTCCAATGCCAATCGTAAAAACAAAAAAAACGTTAGATGGGATTGAGCCAGGTCAAGTATTAGAAATTCAAGCAACAGATAAAGGATCACTCGCTGACCTTAAAGCGTGGGCAGGTTCAACTGGTCACCATTACTTAGGAACAGTAGAAGAAGGGGATACATTAATCCACTACATTCGTAAGGCGAGCGTAAGTGAGGAAAAAGAAGAAGTAGATTATCCACATGTGATTGATAATGAGGAACTTGAAGCAAAAATCGGCGAAGACAATGTCACGATCCTTGATGTGCGTGAACCTGCTGAATATGCGTTCTCACATATTCCAACAGCAACTTCAATTCCACTCGGCGAACTTGAAACTCGTTTAAGTGAACTAAATCAAACTCATCATGTGTATGTGGTATGCCGTACGGGTTCTCGGAGTGCAATGGCTGCAAAAACACTTGAGGACAATGGATTTTCAAATGTTGTAAATGTGAAGCCAGGTATGACGGCTTGGAATGGTAAAACAGAAAGTAAATAACGATTAAATAAATCAAGCAAGCAAAATGATCACAATATATGGAGGTGTTTTTCATGGCTGTTAAAGCGATGAAAGCTGGAGAATTAGCGAAAACAGTAATCAATAAAGAAGAGTTATTCATTCTAGATGTTCGTAACACGGATCAATACGATGATTGGAAGGTTGAAGGTGAAGGAATTGTCACAATGAATAAGCCATACTTCGATTTAATCGAGGGAGTGGATGAAATTCTTGAACAAATACCAGCTGACAAAGAGATCCTTGTTGTATGTGCAAAAGAAGGTTCTTCAATCTTCGTTGCTGAGCAATTAGCAGAAGCTACTTCACGCGATATTCATTACTTAGAAGGTGGAATGAAAGCGTGGAGTGAACATCTTGAACCAATTAAAGTCGGGGACCTAGATGGTGGCGGAAGCCTGTATCAGTTTGTTCGCTTGGGTAAAGGTTGCTTATCGTACATGATCGTTTCGGGTAATGAAGGTGCGATGATCGACCCATTACGCTTAGTTAATCAATACCAAGCATTTGCTGATAAGCTTGGTATCAAAGTGTTACACATGTTTGATACACACTTACACGCTGATCATATTTCTGGTGGACGTCGCTTAGCAGAGTCAACAGGTGGAACATACTACCTGCCTCCAAAAGATGCTGGCGAAGTAACATTTAAATTTGAACCACTAGAGGATGGAATGGAAGTAACATTTGGTGAGGCGAATGTACGAGTGAAGGCTGTTTACTCACCAGGTCACACAATAGGAAGTACGTCCCTAATTCTAAATGATACGTACTTGTTCACAGGAGATATTCTATTCCTTGATTCAATTGGACGCCCTGACCTTGCTGGTAAGGCAGAAGATTGGGTAGCTGATTTACGTGAGTCCTTGTATGTACGTTATAAAGCACTAAATCAAGACTTACTTGTCCTACCAGCTCATTTTGCGAAGTTAAAAGAATTAGATGATCAAGGCCGTGTATTCGCTCGCCTAGGTGATCTGTATCAAGAAAATCATGGTCTAATGATTGAAGATGAAGACGAGTTCCGTCGTGTGGTATCTGAGAATTTACCACCGCAACCTAACTCTTACCAAGAGATCAGAAGAACAAATATGGGTATTCTAACACCAAACAAAGAAGAAGAAACAGAAATGGAGATCGGCCCTAATCGTTGTGCTGTATCTTAATCAATAAAATGAAACAAACAAATAAACAATATTATTAACCAATCTGAGGAGATGATTTTTAATGAATAGTAATAAAGTATTAAACGCACAAGGTCTAGCTTGTCCAATGCCAGTAGTAAAGACGAAAAAAGAAATGGATACACTTGAGTCAGGTCAAGTTTTAGAAATTCATGCAACAGACAAAGGTTCACAAGCAGACATGGCTGCATGGTCTAAGGCTAGTGGTCATGAGTTAATTCATCAAGAACAAGACGGTGACGTGTTTAAGTTCTGGATTAAAAAAGGATAATAAGAATAATTGCTTGTGAGTGGGTATGGTCTAATGAGGGTTAGACCTACTCACTCATTTTAAATGAAAGGGGGGCCAAATGATGTTAAAGAAATTGTTCCCGGGTCTTGAATGGATGTTAACGTATCAAAAACATGATTTACGTGGTGATTTATCTGCCGGTTTGATTGTGGCAATCATGCTGATACCCCAAGGGATGGCGTATGCAATGCTAGCGGGGTTACCACCTGTTATTGGGTTGTATGCTTCAACGATTCCGCTCTTGATCTATGCACTATTTGGATCATCGAGGCAATTGGCTGTTGGACCGGTTGCGATGGTTTCACTACTTGTTCTAACAGGTGTTCAAGGATTGGCAGAACCAGGCTCGTCTGAATATATCTCACTTGTATTATTACTTGCTCTAATGGTCGGGGTTATTCAACTTAGTTTAGGATTATTACGACTAGGATTTATTACTGATTTCATTTCCCATGCTGTGATTAGTGGCTTCACCTCTGCAGCGGCGATTGTGATTGGTTTTAGTCAATTGAAGCATCTGCTTGGCATTTCTTTGCCTTCAACTGAAAATGTATTTGAATTACTTCTTGAGGCTTCAAGACAAATTGGCTCGATCAATTTATACTCTTTTTTTATTGGGATTACGAGTATTGCTATTTTAGTTTTATTGAAAAAATTCGCACCGAAAATTCCAGCACCATTAGTTGTTGTCGTCTATAGTACAGCGCTTGTGTATCTTTTTAACTTACATGAAAAAGGTGTCAATATTATCGGTGAAGTACCCGATGGCTTACCATCGCTCTCATTCCCTGTATGGAGTACAGAAGCAATCAGTGCCTTAATGCCAGTAGCAATCACGATCGCGATTATCGGGTTTGTAGAGAGTTTTGCAATGGCTAAAGTTATTGCCACAAAGGAAAAGTATAAAGTAGATGCCAATCGTGAATTAGTTGGTCTTGGTCTTGCCAATGTTTCTGCTTCAACGTTTTCTGGTTACCCAGTAACTGGTGGATTTTCTCGATCTGCGGTAAACTACGGAGCTGGAGCTAAAACAGGGCTTGCGGCGATTATTACAGCTATTTTAATCGTCTTAACCCTGCTTTTCTTCACATCATGGTTCTACTATATGCCAAACGCTGTTTTAGCAGCGATTATTATGGTGGCTGTTTATGGGTTAATTGATGTCAAGGAAGCTAAGCATCTATTTAAAATTAAAAAGATCGATGGCTTTACATTACTTGTTACATTCATCGCTACATTAACGCTTGGTATTGAAATGGGGATCTTCATTGGAGTAATCTTCTCCCTTGTTATTTTCTTATGGAGAAGCGCGAATCCTCATATGGCCGAGCTTGGATATGTAGGGAAGTTAGATGCATATCGTAATACAAAGCGTTTTAATGATGCAGAAACATTTGAACATCTTTCTATTTTACGAATTGATTCGCCGTTATATTTTGCGAATATCCAACGAGTCGAAGCGCGCATTCAACAAGCTTTTCTTAAGTCTGATAAGGTCGATACGTTAGTGATAGATTTCTCAGGTGTAAATGATGTAGATGCTGTTGCTGTAGATCATTTAGAAGAGTTAATGAATACGTATCGTGACTTAGATAAACGTATTTATCTTTGTGATGTGAAAGGACCTGTTCGAGACACGTTAAGAGAAGCAGGCTGGTATGAGACGTTTAAAGGACAAATTGAGTACCAAGATCTAGAACATGTGCTAGATCACTTGAAGAGGTGATTCTTTTGAAAACGAAACAACTTCAAAAACAAAATGAAGCCTTCTTAATTGAGATGAGGAAGCAAGATCCTCATTTCTTTGAGAGACTAAAAGAAGGTCAACAACCAGAGATGTTTGTCTTAGCATGCAGTGATTCAAGAGTAAGTCCATCAGTAATCACACAAATGCCACTTGGTCAATTGTTTATTCATCGTAATATTGCTAACCAAGTAAATCCGTCTGATGAGAGCTTCACAGCAAGTCTTTACTATGCACTTAAACATCTTAAGGTGAATGATGTTTTAATTCTTGGTCACACGAGCTGTGGTGGTGTGAAAGCTGCGGCTGAGGGGAACCAGGAAGCGGAACTCATACCATGGTTACAATCAGTCCGCCAGTCAATTGAAGGGGTCCAGTGCACAGATCTATGCGTGAGTGGCTCGCGCCAAAATGTAAAAACACAAATGGAGAGACTCAAGAAGCATCCGGTGTATGAACAGTACGGAGATGGCGTGGGCGTACAGGGAGCTATTTTTCATGTCGAAAATGGCGAGATTGAATGGATTAACTAAAAAAAATTAGTTGACATTATACCTAACTGGGTATAGTATATGGAGTATAAGAAATACCTACATGAGTATAAATATTAGGAGGAGATTATAAATGGAACAGAAGAAAGCAACAATGATCGTATTTGACGGAGATTTAGATAAAGCCATTGCAAGCTTTATTATTGCAACTGGTGCAGCAGCAATGGGTAAACCAGTTACGATGTTTTTCACATTCTGGGGTTTAAATGTACTTCGTAAAGAGCAATATGTTAAAGTAGAAAAGAACTTCCTTGAAAAAATGTTTGGAAAAATGATGCCACGTGGTCCAGGGAAATTAGGTTTATCTAAAATGAACTATGGTGGAATTGGCCCAATCTTAATGAAAAAAATGATGAGAAAACATAATGTTGTCTCGTTAAATGAATTAATTGAAATGGCTCAAGACCTTGATATCAAAATGGTTGCATGTACAATGTCTATGGATGTTATGGGGATTCATAAAGAAGAGCTAATCGATGGCGTTGAATATGCAGGTGTAGCAACTTATCTTGCAGAAGCGGAAGATGGTAATGTAAACTTATTTATCTAAGGGCTGTAAATAAGGGTGTTGCTGATGAAGTATGTAACGGTTACAGTTTTGATTATAATCATTGGAATAGGAGTGTTCTCTTTGTTCAATCAATCATCAAATCCAGTAAAAGAAATAACTACAACTGAACTAAAAGAGCAAATGAAGGCTGATCAAATGGCAGTGTATGTCGATGTTCGCGAGGTTGATGAATTTGAAGATGGGCATGTAGAAGGTATGAAAAATATGCCGCTAAGCAGTTTTGCCGAAACACATGAAGAACTACCAAAAGATAAAGAAATTGTTCTAATGTGTCGTAGTGGGAATCGTAGCATGCAAGCAGCTGATTTCCTTACGCAACAAGGTTACAGCAATGTAACCAATGTTGCAGGTGGCATGCTCTCATGGGATGGTCCAGTTAAATAGTCTCAACATCTAAGAAGCCCTAATTACCTGCTCATAGGTGGTTAGGGTTTTTGTGTAAGCTAATAACTATTTCTAACAAGAGAGAGGAATGGTAGTCAAACACTGGTTTGTCTCTCGATCATTTATAATAATCCCTAGAAACTATGTTATAAGGTTCTCCGAAAAGTATCTCTCTGGAAAGAAGGGTATGTATGAAATTAAGTATATTAGACCAAGCACCGATCTCAGTTGGCAAGACCCCTAGAGATGCATTAGTGGCCTCATTGAATCTTGCGCAAACTGCAGAAAAACTAGGGTATGTGCGGTACTGGATTGCTGAGCATCATGATTTTCCCGCATTAGCGTGTCCAGCTCCTGAGGTGATGCTTAGCTATATTGGTGCACAGACTTCAAAAATTCGAATCGGGTCTGGGGCCGTGCTTCTGCCTCACTATAAACCATTCAAAATTGCTGAGACATATAATTTGCTTGCTACGCTATTCCCTGGACGCATTGACCTCGGTATTGGGAGAGCTCCTGGTGGTTCTGCTGAAGCAACAATGGCTTTGTCAGATAACTATTTAGAAGGCGTAAAAAAGATTCCTGAAGCCACAAAAGAATTAGTGCAGTTTTTACGAAATCACTTTCCCTCTGATCATATGTATTCAAAAGTTTCGGCCTCACCGCTACCCGCTATTGCCCCTGTGCCGTGGATATTAGGAACAAGTGAGAAAAGCGCCATTCTTGCTGCTGAGAATGGCACGCCTTATGCCTTTGGACATTTTATGAGTGAAAAGGACGGGGCAAGCATCATAAAGAAATATGAAGAAAATTTCCAGGCGAATGAGAAACTAGAACAACCTCAATCAATCCTTTGTGTATCAGCTATTTGTGCAGATACGACCGAAAAAGCAGAGGAGCTGGCCTTAAGTAATGCTCTTTGGAAAATCCAACTTAATAATGGAAAAGGAAGAGCAGGAATACCGTCCATAGAAGAGGCAAGACAATATTCATTTATTCAAGATGAAAAGAATAAATTGAGTCGTAAAACGATTATTGGCAATCCAAAAGAAGTAAAAGAAGAGCTATTAACTCTGCAAACCCAATATAAAGTGAATGAAATGATGATTGTAACCATTACACATCGTTATGAAGACCGAGCTCGCTCCTATGAACTAATAGCAGAAGCCTTTTCAAATTAAAGAGGATAATGAATATGCTCTTAGCGTTTCATCTTCTATAGTAAAAGTAAGGAAGCCCTTGACACAAAAGTCAAGGGCCAATTTCATTTCATTACTCTTCGCCTTCAACAACACCACCAGCTCCACCTAAATTACCAAGTGAACCAAGGACACCTTGAAGAACATCAAGTAATTGTTGAATCTGATCCTCTGTTAATGGACCAGGTGATGTTAATCTTACGCACGGTAACTCAACTTGAAGTTCAATTCCTAAAAGTACAATATCAATTGGACAAGGAATTCCAATACATAAAATCTCATCTCCCGTACAACAGCTGTCAGGGCAAACGTTATTGTTGTTGTTTCCCATCTTCTCACCTCCTTTGCATCAAGATAATTCTATCTATATGTTTACTCTTCGCTCGTGCTTGTTCTCTCACCTATTTCTCTATTTAATGTGCTATAAAAGGCGAAAGTAATAAGTTGAAAGATTAGCTGTCCGTTTCCATATGAAAAAAAGTACATATAATATAGCAATCATAAAAGGTTAACTGGAGGGAAAAAGATGAATTTAGGTGAAGGTAAGAAATTACACGAAGAGAAGGTTAATAGTCTACTAGATGACCTTAAAGAGGTAGAAAGTAAGGAAGTAATCATTGGTATCTTAGTATCTAAATCAACTAAAAAGCTGAAAAGGTTGCTTCCTCATTTAGTAGATCTAGAAATGAACTGTAAGAGTGGAGGTCTTTTTGCTTTTTCTCTTAATGGGATAGATAAAGGAAACCTTAGTATCAAAGGTTATAGCTACTGTAGAGAAAGTAAGACATGGAATCAATTAATTGTTTCCATGCCTACTGTTATTATTAATCGAATTTCCTTAAATCATGGCTGGGAAAGCTTCTTCAAAGAAACAATCGGTTGCAAAATGATAAACAATTTCACTTTTAATAAATGGGAAATGTATGAATGGCTCTCGAAGAAACCGGAACTAAAAAAACATTTGCCGCTAACTGAGTTATTTCATAGTGCACAAGATTTGCCTGGCCTTATCGGAAAATATAAAGAAGGTTATGTTAAACCTATTAATGGGAGTTATGGAAAAGGAATTTATAAAATTTCTAAAAAAGCTGAATCCTTCAAAGTAGCTACAAATAAAGATTTATTTTATCTCAATGAGGAAGAGTTAGTAATGTACTTTAAAGAAAAGTGTAAAAAAAGAACGTACATTTTCCAGGAAGTGATTGACTTGTATATTGGAGGACGTCCAGTAGATATGAGGTTTATTTTGATGAAAAATGAATCAATGGAGTGGCAGGAAGTTGGGTTACTAGCACGAAAAGGCTTGAAAGGTGGAATTGTTAGTAATGAAGGGGTAACAAAGCATGGTAATTCGGCGTTACAAAATATATTTTCACTCCCCAAGCAGAAAGCTATTGAACTAAGAAAAAAGATAACTGAGATCTCTATAGAGGCTGCTTCAGCAATGGAAGAATTAAGGGGGATTAATAGTAACTTAGGGAACGTAGGAATTGACTTTGGTATAGATAAGAACCAACATCTTTGGATTATCGAAATCAACCATCGAAATCCGAGGCACCGGATGGCGATAGACGCAGGGCAAGAGGGAATTTATTTTTATTCTAATAAACTTTTGATTGACTATGCATATAAGTTAGCAGGCTTTTCAACTAGTTCTCAATAAAATCCCTCCAAATTCACGATAAAAGGCAAAACTCCTCATCTATTAGTCTATTTAGGCTACACTTCTTTTTCATATAGTAAAAAGAAGATTAAGATAAGGAGGAAGAGCCTTGTATATTAAATGGATATCCACGGAGGAAGTGGATAGGATTTATCTTCCGAATACAAACCAAATGAAAGATATTGAATCTGAAGATAAAATCTATTTTCACTTCGGCACATGCACTAGAGAACTATCAGTAAGAAAGAGTGATAATCTACCAAGGCAAACAATTGGTTTATCAGAGAATATAAAAAATGAGGTCTTCATTCCTGAGGACCTATTCTATGATATAAACATAACAGAAAATAGTATAAGTTTAGGACCCGTTATTTTGTATTTAATTTCAAAGCGATTTTTAACTCGTTTAGATAAAGTAAAAGATCGTCTTGAAAAGTTTGTTCCGGTAAATGGATTGATCATGATCAGCGAGCCCTCGGGAATTAACACCGAGCAACAGTTAATTAAGGGGTATTATTTTCGACCAAGTAATCATGAAAGGGAAGCTACTTTAAAGGAAGGTGTATTTCAATACCCAGGAGCCATTTTTAAACGAGTACCCTTATCACTTTCATTAAATGAGCATTTAAAAAAGAGGACGAATGGGTTTATCTTTAATTCTAAATTCTTTAATAAATGGGATATGTGGAAGTGGTTATCCCCCGATCAATCTGTTAGAGGTCATTTGCCTGATACTAAAGAGTTATCAACACTCGAGGAAATTGAAGAGATGGTAAGCGACTTTCAAACCATTTATTTAAAACCTAAAAGTGGTTCACGAGGGAAAGGAATCATTCAGATTAGACATGAGGGAGATTCTTATCACATCATTGATGATAAGAATAAAAAGTGGGTGGTGGAGTGTTTAGAACAGCAGCCAGTCATTGATCGGGTTTTAAAAAAGAAAGGTGAATATATGATCCAACAAGGGGTCCCTTTAGTGCATGAGTCAAGAAATGTTGATTTTCGTATTTATATGCAAAAAGATCAAACAAAAGATTGGAAGTGTACAGGACTCATTGCTCGAGTTGCTAAACCAGGGAGTATCACGACTAATTTAAGTCATGTAGATTATTTAATTAAGGGCAAAGAGGCTTTTAATCGTATCTATGGATTAGACGAAAGGGAAGGAGAACTCCTTTTTAAACAGATTGAGGCTACTTGTAAAAAGGCTTGTCAGCTACTAGATCAACAAGGTCATTTTGCTGATATTGCGATTGATTTCATCCTAGACAAAGAGTTACATGTCTGGATTCTAGAAATGAATAAAAGATATGGTTATAAAAGCTTCTCAATTATTGAGGACACTCATTTATTTGGTGACATTATATCTAATCCGTTCTTTTACGCTAGTGCTCTTACGGGTTTTATAAATGCAAGAAGAAGTGAGTGAAGTAGATTTTAACTATGGATTTTATTCTTAGTTAAGAAATGGATTCACTTATAAGTTGATTGAAACGTAGTACAGACAATATTTCGAGGAGTGGTTAATGGTGGGGAAAAGAGTAATCATCTATTCTAAAGATACGTGTTATTACTGTACAAAGGCGAAAAAATTTTTAGAGGAACTTGGGGTGGAGTACACAGAACTTAATGTAAATCAACATCCTAAGGCATATAAGGAAATAAGAAGTAAAACAGGTACTAAAGGAGTGCCTCAGTTGGTAATTGGAGAGGAAACGGTCGTTGGCTTTAACCCAGATCTAATACGAGAAAAATTAGAAGGTTAAATTAAAAATAGAGCTATCAGAAGCAAAAAGACTTTAATAACAAGTTAGGGGTTAATTAAGGTAACTCTATCGTGCTTCTTTCTACCCCTTAGATCTAGGAGGAAATGTGACAGGATTATAAATAAATTTAATCAAAAAAGCGCTGGTACATGCCAGCGCAGACTTTCTATTTACTTTTCTTTATAGTAAAGCCGATATATTTTAAAGCGGTCTCAGGGTTTGAGACCGTTTTGACGTTCAAGTGTTTTAGTGGTTGATTGTCAACTTCATGTATGGCAATTTGAGGGGTAACCCCTGTGAGAAACGTCTGAATACCCATTAGTTGCAAAGCTTGGGCGAGTTCAATGATTGTCCTGGGAAAGATCCCATCTAAAATAATTAACCCTGAAACATCGAGAAGGAAATGTTCGACGTGTTCTTCAGAGGCATAATTCAACACCGTTTGAAGGATTTTCTCGCCTCGGCTCTGATCAATAATTCCTTGAACTGATAAAATCGAAATTCCTTTTGTGATCGGAATAATCGGGACGTTCAAATAGCTCATATTGTATTTGGTTTGATCTAATTCAATCAAATGAGATAGCACATCCGCCATCGATTTCAAAAATTGAATATCCTCTTCATCAAATTCTTTTTCTTCCTTATCCATTACACATAAGGTGCCGAAAACGTTTCCTTCTAAATCAAACAAAGAAACTCCTAAAAATCCTTTGACCTTAAGTTGATCAGTGACTTCAAGTTGTTTTGTTATCTCATCTTTTGTTAAATTCATGGTTGTCATTACATCATCGGGATTTGTAAGGATTAAACGGCAATAAGTTCCGCTGTATTCAACTGAGTACCCTTCAGGAATAATTTCCTCTTGTTCATTAAAGGAACTAAGAACCGTCATAGCTGTTTCCCCGCGTCTTGTTATATAGGTGGTACTAACGTTTAAGCGTCTATGGATAATCTCAAATAGCTTTTTTGAAACAGCTATTAAAGATGAAAAATCGGTTGTTTTTAAGTTGTACTCATTAGACATGGGTACAAACCCCCTCTAGTAAACTGACTTAAAAAAGATATAGTTAGTTCTTTGTATTTTTGGAGAAAAAGTAGGAACTCTGTAGAAAATTGCCTGATCTAATCTGAATAATAACACTGTTAATTTAGTAGGTAAATAGTGAGGCGATGTTTCCTAGATTTATTGACGTTTCTGTACATGGAAAATCAGGCTACTAGTAGTTTTTCTACAAGAAAAAGAAAACGTGAGCAGCTATTGGCTGTTCACGTATTTTCCTTAATAATACGATGAGTTTTTAGAATGCAACCACTCGACTCCTCTAGCAAATGCTTTGGCAAATGGAAGCATAATAACCGAACAAATGGTATTAAAGATGACACTCGAATGAGCAAGTTGCTGCATCGAATCATCCGTCATCGCTGTAACGATTTGTACTAAGACATCCATTAAAGGTAAAAACACAATGACACCGAGGAGGTTTAACCAGATGTTAGCAAAAGCAACTAGCTTAGCATGTTTACTCGCTCCGATTGTAGCGATGAACGCTGTGATGCATGTTCCAATATTGGCTCCAAGCATAATGGCAATCCCTGATTTTAATGTTAGGAGGTGATCGCTCATAAACCCCATTGCTATCGCTGTTGTGGCCGTACTCGATTGAACGAGGCCAGTTAGAGCAGCGCCAATAGCGACACCAGTGAGTGAATGGCTATTTGTATATTCAAATAACGTATGCACTGAGGGCAGGCTAGCTAGAGGATAAGCAAGCGATTCAAGCCCATCCATCGCTATAAAAATACAAGCAAGTCCAAAGGTGAAACAGCCAATACTGAATGCCTTCTTCTTTGGGATAAATAAAGCAATCAATCCAGTTAGCAGTAAAGGAATAATGATATGAGAAAGGTCAAATGTAAGGATTTCTGTCGTAATGGTTGTGCCGATATTAGCACCAAGGATGATGCCAATTGATTGCCTGAAGGTTAATAAATTTGCTGCCACAAGGCCAACCGTCATCACAAGTACCGCTGAACTACTCTGAAGCATAGCTGTAGCAATTGTTCCAATTAACATTCCTTTCCATGCTTTATCTGTAAAGCGATGAACATTTCGTTGGAAAATTTCTCCACCAAGTGGTAATAACCCAGCGCGCATAATCACCATGCCAAAGAGAAAAAGAGCAATGAAAACGGCGAATAAGGAGAATAGTTCTTTGAACAAATAAATCACCTCTTTCTCAACTTATGGACAAACATCTCTAGTCATGACAGAAAAAAAAGTAGATTTAATGATTGAATGTTCAGATAGTTTTAGGTATAGTTATTAATAAGACCAACTCTATGATACATAGGTAGGTGATTCTGAAGATTGCAAGTTGCCCTTTTTTTTGAATGTAACATACTGACTGGTTAGTAAGTTTGTCGAATCGTAGGGAGGAATGAAGGATATGGGATTTTTTTATAGTGAAAAAGTTAAGCGCTTACAACGTGATTTGACTGAATTTATGGAAGAATATATTTATCCAAACGAGAAACTATTTGAAGATCAATTGAATCAAATGCCTGATCGATTTGCAGGAAACCCGGAAATTATGGAGGAATTAAAAGCAAAAGCAAAGGAAGCAGGTTTGTGGAATTTATTCTTGCCCGATGCAAAAGAAGGTGCTGGGCTAACGAATTTAGAATATGCTCCGCTATGCGAGATCATGGGACGTTCGTTTATTGCACCCGAAGTTTTTAATTGTAATGCACCAGATACAGGGAATATGGAAGTTCTTGTTCGTTACGGGACTAAGGAGCATAAAGAGAAATGGTTGCGACCTTTGCTTGAAGGGGAGATTCGCTCCGCTTTTGCGATGACTGAACCAGATGTGGCTTCTTCTGATGCAACGAATATATCAATAGACATACAACGCGATGGCGATGAATATGTAATCAATGGTCGCAAATGGTGGTCATCAGGTGCTGGAGATCCAAGATGTAAATTGCTCATATTAATGGGGAAGACCAATCCAACCGCCGATAGGCATAACCAACAATCGATGATTATCGTTCCAATGGACACAAAAGGAGTACAAATCAAGCGAATGCTGCCTGTGTTCGGTTATGATCATGCGCCTCATGGCCACGCAGAAATTGAATTTACGGATGTGAGAGTCCCTGTTTCGAATTTACTATTAGGTGAGGGACGTGGATTCGAGATTGCTCAAGGGCGACTTGGACCTGGTCGAATTCATCATTGTATGCGAACAATCGGTGCAGCTGAGCGAGCGCTTGAACTAATGTGCGAGCGAGCAACTGAGCGTGCTCCATTTGGCAAACCTTTAACAAAGCAAGGAGTTGTTCAAGAGTGGATTGCAACATCTCGTATAGAAATTGAACAAGCGAGGCTTCTTACATTAAAGGCTGCAGCAATGATGGATACCGTTGGAAACAAAGTAGCTAAAAAAGAGATTGCGATGATTAAAGTCATTGCTCCTCAAATGGCACTTCGAGTGATTGATCGTGCTATTCAAGCATTTGGGGCGGCGGGTGTAAGTGAAGATGTTCCACTTGCAGCCATGTATGCGAATATACGTACATTACGCATTGCCGATGGTCCAGATGAGGTTCATCTTGCTGCGATTGCCAAACAAGAATTGAAGCCGTACGCGCGATCACCTATTACAGTTGGGGAGGAATAAAAGATGGAAAAACGTTGGTTACCTTTATATGAAAATAATCTTGAAGCGCATTCGACAATAGAAAATCGTTCGTTAACAGATCTCTTAAACGATACGACTGCAAAATATGGTGATAATACAGCAATCACATTTTACGGAAAGACTTGGACGTATAAGGAATTACAAAAGTTTAGTGAAGCATTGGCAGCTTCTCTAAGTGGAGACCAATTCAAAAAAGGCGATCGACTCGCCATTATGTTGCCAAACAGCCCCCATTATCTGTTCTCTTTATTTGGAACATTTCGTGCAGGTGGGGTTGTGGTTCAAGTCAACCCGATGTATGTGGCACGTGAACTTGAATACATTTTAAATGATTCAGAAGCTACACATATTGTCATTCTTTCAGACTTGTATCCTCTATTTAAGTCAGTAAGGGATAAAGTTCCAACAAAAAAAGCGATTGTAGTAGCGTTAAAACCAGATGCAGAAGTAGAGCTCGAAGCGGACGATTGCTTATTTGAATCGTATTTAAAACAAGCAACGGCACCAGCTCCAGCAATTACCATTGAGGCTGACAAAGATCTAGCAGTCTTGCAATATACAGGAGGAACAACGGGTGTGTCTAAAGGGGTCATGCTTACTCATTTGAACCTTGTATCGAACACCGAACAAACGTATGACTTTATGTTTAGTGGAGATGTGTCGCCACCTCCTAATGCGAAAATAGTTAATGTCTTACCTTTATTTCATATTTTCAGCTTAACCTGCTGTAACTTTGTGACCATTCGCCATGGTGGGAATCAAATATTAATTCCACGCTTTGATATGCCTGAAGTATTGGAGACAATCAAAAAAGAAAAGCCATTTCAATTTGGCGGGGTCCCAACGATGTATGTAGGCTTTAACCAAGTAGGAAAGTATAAAGAATTCGGGCTAGATCTTGTAGAAAGCTATGTTAGCGGTGGTTCTTCTTTACCGGTTGAGGCACTAGAAGCATTTGAAAGAGGAACGAACCGCAAGCTTTGTGAAGGGTACGGCTTATCTGAAGCAGCTCCCGTGACTCATTTCAATCCCTCTTTTCAGGAAAGAAAAGCTGGAAGTGTAGGCATACCTCTTCCAAATACAGATGCAAAAGTTGTCGTTGAAACAGATGCAGGGTGGGAAGAAGTAGGAGTTGGCGAAGTTGGTGAAATGATCATCAAAGGACCTCAAGTGATGAAAGGATATTGGAGGAAGCCTGAGGAAACAGAGAAGACGTTGCGTGATGGCTGGCTCTTTACTGGAGACTTAGCGAAAATGGATGAGCAAGGGTATTTTTATATTGTAGACCGCAAGAAAGATATGATTCTAGCAAGTGGTTACAATGTGTATCCTCGTGAAATTGAAGAAGTTCTCTATCAACATGAAGGGGTGCAGGAAGTGATCGTGTTAGGCATACCTGACCCTTATCGGGGAGAAACGGTAAAGGCTTATATTACGCCAAAGCCAAATAGTGCATTAACAAGTCAAGAGATCATCGAATTTAGCCGTAAACAATTGGCAGCCTATAAAGTGCCAAAAGCGATTGAATTCCGTGAAGAACTGCCAAAGTCAGCTGTTGGCAAACTATTAAAGCGTAAACTTCGCGATGAAGAACTAGCAAAAGTAGAAGCTGAGCAGTCGTCTTAATCTTAACGGGGGCTCCTTCACGAGTTGGTAAGAAGCCCCCGTAACTTAAATGAAGAGGTGATTCAATGAATGCTTTATCCTTATTTGATTTAAAAGGTAAAACGGCGATCGTTACAGGAGGCGGGCGCGGTCTTGGTCGACAAATGGCACATGCTTTTGCTGATGCAGGTGCGAACCTCGTTTTATGCTCTAGAAAAGTGGAAGCGTGTATGGAAGTAGCAGAAGAATTAAAGCAAAAGGGTGTTAAAGCCATTTCTCTATCTTGTGATGTAACGAATCAAGAAGAGGTTGAAAACGTAGTTAAAAAAACGGTCGATACATTTGGCACCATCGATATCCTAGTGAATAATAGTGGAGCCACATGGGGAGCTCCGGCAACTGATATGCCGCTTGAAGCGTGGAATAAGGTGATGAATGTTAATGTGACGGGGACCTTTTTAATGGCACAAGCTGCTGGGAAGGTTATGATGCAACAGAAGTCAGGGAAAATCATAAACATTGCTTCAGTTGCTGGATTAGGTGGCGCTGATCCAAGGTTTATGGATACGATTGGATACAACACTAGTAAAGGGGCAGTCATTACATTTACCAAAGATCTCGCTACTAAATGGGGACAGTTTGGGATTAATGTTAACGCCATTGCTCCAGGCTTTTTCCCAACGAAAATGTCGAAGGGGTTACTAGAAAAAGGAGAATCTTTTGTTCTTGATCGCACACCTCTTAAGCGTTTAGGGGGAGAGCATGACTTACAAGGTGCAGCACTATTTTTAGCGTCAGCTGCCTCAAATTTTGTGACTGGTGATGTCTTGGTTGTTGATGGTGGTATGCACGCTATGTAAGGGGGAGACAACAGATGAAAAAAGTAGCCTTAGTAACAGGTGCCACGGGTGGCATAGGCCTTGCCACTACTAAACGTTTCATCGATAGAGAGATGGCAGTCGTATTATGTGATATTGATGAAGAAAAAGGATCTTCCGTAACAGCAGCCTTAGTGAACGAAGGCGCAGAAGTGATGTTCGTCCGCTGTGATGTCTCAAATGAAGAAAATGTAAGGGATGCATGTCAAAAGGCAGTCGATCAATATGGGCGACTAGATGTGCTAGTAAATAATGCTGGAATCGGGAATAGAGAAACGACGTTAACAGAGTTGACTTTACCCGAATGGCAAAAAGTCATTGATGTCAATTTAACAGGGGTTTATCTTGGCATGAAGTATGCCATTCCCTTTATGAAAGAAAGTGACGGGGGAGCGATTGTAAACGTTTCAAGTTTACTTGGTTTTAAAGGGAAGAAGTTTGTTGCTCCTTATAATGCTTCAAAAGCTGGTGTCATCACGTTAACCAAAAATGCTGCCTTAGAGTTTGGACGCGATCAAATTCGAGTGAACGCTGTAGCTCCTGGTGTGATTGATACGCCAATCGTTGATGGTTGGAGAGAGCAAGAGAAGAAGTGGAAAATTATGAGCTCTGCGAATGCGCTTAAGCGAGTCGGGCAACCAGAAGAAGTAGCGAATGCCATCTCTTTTCTTGCATCAGATGAAGCCTCGTATATTACAGGAACCACATTGATGGTCGACGGCGGAGGATTAACATACTAACGATCTGCATATTAGTAGAACCTCTTTGGCTCACTATGACCAGTTAAAGCTAACCATATCCTGCTAGGTTTTGGCTCGAATTGTGGTATACTAAACGGATCAGTTTAGATAGATAGTGAGGCGTTCGTATGAAAGAGAAAATTATTGAAGTGAGTATTGATCTATTTGGAAAAAATGGATTCACCGAAACATCTATTCAAGATATCGTCGAGGCACTTGGTGTGACTAAAGGAACATTCTATTATTACTTTAAAAGTAAAGAAGAATTATTAATGGAAATTCACCTACGATACATTGAAGATATTTTATCGAGTCAGCGTGAGATTTTAGAGAAATCTAAAACGGCTGAAGCAAGACTTTTTGATATGGTATATATGCTGATGAAGCATATTGAAGGTCAAGGACAAAGTGCGCGCGTGTTCTTTCGAGAAATGCAGCATTTAAGTGAAGCTCACCTAGAAGATATTTTTAAAAAGCGTGATGCTTTTCGAATGAACATGAAAAAAGTCGTTGCTGATGGAATTGATTCTGGAGAGTTCCGTCAAGACTTAGACGTCAATATCGTAACATTGGCTATTTTAGGAGCAGTCAACTGGAGTTATCACTGGTTCGATCCAAAAGGCGAGCTTGATGAAAAAGCCGTGTCTACGATCTATATTGATTTCATGTTAAATGGCTTAAAGAAAGCGTAAGAGTCCTAAATAAGGACTTTTCACAACATTATAATACTAACCGGTTAGTATATAGGAGGAATTCATTATGACATTAGAGAATATTAATCGTATTGCCGTAATTGGTGCAGGGTCAATGGGACATCAGATTGCGATGTTATCTGCTTTAGGAGGCTTTGAAACCTACTTACAGGATATTGAGCAGTCCTCTTTGGATAAGGCAAAAGAAAGTCTTCAATTTCAAATGAATAAATGGGTGACAAAAGGAAAGATTGATCAACCATCCCTTGATGCAGCTTTTTCTCGCTTACATGCTACAACCGACTTACAAACAGCTGTGAGCGAAGCCGATTTTGTGATCGAAGCAGTGGTTGAGAAGCTTGATGTTAAACGAGATCTATTTGCTAAATTGGATCAATTCGCACCTCCTCATGCTATTCTTGCGACGAATTCCTCAACAATCGTGAATTCGAAAATTGCGGAAGTTACTTCAAGACCTGACAAAGTGTGCAACATGCATTTCTTTTTTCCGCCACTTGTGATGGATTGCGTCGAGGTGGTAAAAAGTGAACAAACATCAGATGAAGCAGCTGATCTTGCAATGGCTGTTAGTGAAAAAATGAACCGTACAGCAGTGTTGCTGCATAAAGAGATCTCCGGATTTATAGCGAATCGTATTTTAGGGGCCCTAACAAAGGAAGCAGTAGAACTGTATGAAGAAGGATATGCAAGTTTTGAAGACATAGATCTTATCTGCAAAAAAGCGTTAAACCACCCGATCGGACCATTTGCATTGATGGATTTATCAGGAATTGATGTAGCGTACTTTGTTAATCAACAGCGCTATGCTGAAACAAATGACCCAGCTGATCGTCCTGCAGCTTGCATTGAAGAAAAGGTGAAGGCAGGAGAACTGGGGCGTAAAACAGGAAAAGGTTGGTATGATTACTCAAAAAAAGAGGTGAAGCAGTCATGAGCTCAAAAGTAGAGGTTCAAAAAGAGAAAGGGATTGCGGTCATTACAATTAAGAATCCACCTTTAAATGTGATGGACAAAGATGTGATTAATGGCCTAAGAGAAACATTTCAACAACTTAACGATGATTCAGAAACAGTTGTTGTCATCCTCACGGGGGCTGGTGAAAAAGCCTTTATGGCAGGAGCAGATATTAAAGAGTTTCCCCAATTGATGGATCATCCGAATATGAAAGAGCCAGTTATGGAAACTCATGCGGTGCTTAATCAAATTGATTTCTTTGAAAAGCCGACAATTGCCGTCTTAAATGGCCTGACATTCGGTGGAGGGTGTGAGTTGGCTTTAACATGTGATATCCGAATTGCTGAAGCACATGCCCAGATCGGGTTACCTGAAATAAAGCTTGGTTTATTCCCAGGAGGTGGAGGTACACAACGATTACCTCGCCTTGTTGGCGAAGCAAAAGCAAAAGAACTCATGTTTACAGGAGAGCCGATTGATGCGAGAACGGCTGGTACGATCGGCTTAGTCAACCACGTGACGGATCGTGGAGCAGGAATGGAAAAGGCGATGGAGATTGCTAAGCAAATTAGACGCCACTCCTTACCGGCGCTACATTGTATCAAAAAGGCGGTGGACGAAGGCTTGGATATGAGTTTTCCTCAAGCGATTGAGCATGAGGCAGAACTTTTTGCGAAAGTATTTCAGACAGAGGATATTAGAGAAGGTGTGACAGCCTTTTTTGAAAAACGCAAGCCTGAGTTTAAACATAGATAAGGTGGTGTCGGCATGGAACAAACGAAAACCGTACGGCCAGGTGAAGAGTTAAATACGAAGTCTCTTTTATCGTATCTAAACGAACAGATGGAAGACCTTCCTGATGAGGAGCTTGTTGTACGGCAGTTCCAAGCAGGTCATTCCAATTTAACGTACTTACTTAAAATAGGAAACTGGGAAGCTGTACTTAGAAGACCACCGCTTGGCCCAGTAGCTGCTCGTGCTCATGATATGGCAAGAGAATCAACTGTGATGGCCACATTAGCACCGCATTTATCCATTATCCCACAGCCGCTCCATTTTTGTTCGGATCAAGGGATCATTGGAGCCCCTTTTTTCCTAATGGAAAGAAAAAAAGGGATCGTTCTAGATACGGAGTTTCCAGAAGACTTAGAAGCTACTCCGCAGCTTGCTAGAACGATCTCTGAACAAATGGTTAATCGCTTAGTAGACTTACATGCAATTAACTATGAAAAAACGAAACTTGTTGAATTGACAAAGCCTGAAGGTTTCCTAGAGCGCCAAGTTCATGGATGGATCAAGCGTTATCACCAAGCGAAAACTCACGACCACAAAGGGTTAGAGGACCTAACGACCTTTTTGAGTGATCGAATTCCGACATCTCAAGATGCAACCGTTATCCATTATGATTACAAGCTAAATAATGCGATGTTTTCAGAGGATGGTCAGGAAATGGTTGGGTTGTTTGATTGGGAGATGACCACAGTAGGTGATCCTTTATGTGACGTTGGCGTGGCCTTGAGCTATTGGATTGAGCCGAATGATCCGACCTTATTAAAAAGAGGTTTTGGCAAGCCACCAGTAACTGTGCAAGAAGGCTTTTTCTCAAGAAGAGACTGGGTAGAGTTGTATGCAAAAAAGAGTGGTCGTCATGTCGATCATATCGAATATTACTTAACCTTTGCTTACTTTAAATTAGCTGTAATTGCTCAGCAAATTTATTTTCGCTATCACAAAGGTCAGACAAATGATACGCGTTTTGCACAGTTCGATCAAACGGTAGCAGCCCTCATCCACCATGGAAGAGAAACGGCAACAACAGAGTTAACATAAGGTTTTGTGTGAGAGGACGTGAGGAGTTTGACTCATGTACATGTTCTATTAAAGAAGGAAGAAATTGAGCCGGAAAAGCTTGCGGGAGAGGTTGTCATCGTACTCGATGTCTTATTAGCGACGTCGACGATTGCTTTTGCCTTATCATACGGAGCTAAAGCGGTGATCCCTGTCTCTAGTGAAGAAGAAGCGATAAAGCTTTCTACCAACTATCACCCTGATGATTTTATCTTAGTTGGAGAGAAGGAGGGAAGGGTGATAGATGGTTTTCTATCACCCAATCCTTCTCTTTTAAAATCGTTTGTACAAGATAAGGTGGTTATTTTAGCGACAACAAATGGAACCGTCGCTCTTAATCGATCAGAAGGTGCAGAGATGATCTATCCAGCTTGTTTACGAAATGGAGAAGCAGTGATAGAAGACATTACAACTCATCTTAATCCAGGACAAAAAATCATTATTGTCTGTTCCGGTTCTTCTAATCAGTTCTGCTTAGAAGATTTTTATGGAGCTGGTTATCTTGTTTCGTGCTTAAGAGATAAGTTAGGTGTGATCTCTATAAACGATGCAGGTATAGCAGCAGAAGCTCTGTTTTTGACAGATAAGCAGGGTGGCTATGATTTATTAATCGAGTCTGCTGTTGGAAGGTTTATAATCGATCATGGTTTTGAAGAAGATGTGAGAGAAGTTGTTAAAGTAGGGGTCGATTCAGCTGTCCCGATTTATCAGAATAAAAAGATTTTTAGAAAAGGGGTTGTTGGTAGTGAAACAAACCAAACGTGAGTTGATGGGCGGGCACTTTCTTGTCAGGGGCGTTGAGGCAAGTGACGTATTTACTCCAGAAGATTTGAATGATGAACAGAAGATGATTGCTCAAACAGCTAAGCAGTTTATAGAAAAAGAAGTGATGCCTAAAAGAGAAGCGATTGAAGACCAAGACTTTGAGGCCATAGTTGGTTTATTGAGAAAAGCAGGTACCCTGGGGCTACTTGCTCATAGCATTCCTGAAGCTTACGGTGGGCTAGGTCTTGATAAAGTAAGCAAAGGAATTGTGGGGGAAGAGCTTGGTGGCTCAAGTGGCTACGGTGTTGCTCATTCGAATCATACTTGTATTGCAACTTTACCAATCACTTACTTTGGAAGTAAGGAACAAAAAGAACATTACTTACCGAAGCTTGCCTCTGGCGAATACTTAGGTGCTTATTGTTTAACGGAACCCTCTTCCGGTTCAGATGCACTAGCTGCTAAAACAACTGCTACATTAAATGAAGAAAAAACACATTACCTGTTAAACGGTACAAAGCTATATATTACGAATGCTGTTTTCTCCGATACTTTTATTGTTTATGCAAAAGTAGACGGGACGAAGTTTACAGCCTTTATCGTCGAAAAAGATTTTAAAGGCCTCTCACTTGGTCCCGAAGAACAGAAGATGGGCATTAAAGGATCTTCGACAAGAAGTGTAATCCTAGAAGATTGCGAGGTGCCAGTTGAAAATGTTCTCGGAGAAGTAGGCAAAGGACATGTAATAGCGTTTAATGTTCTAAATTTAGGTCGCTTCAATTTGGGGTCTGCTTGTATGGGTGCTGCAAAAAGCGCACTTCGTCTAGGGATTCAGCATACAAACGAACGTAAACAATTTAAAAAGCGAATAAGCGAGTTTGGCATTACAAAGGAAAAAGTAGCCTTGATGGCTGCTCGTATTTTTGCAGCGGAGTCACTTCAATATCGAACGGCCGATTTGATTGAAGGGGCGCTAGGCGATTTAGATGAGATGGATACCGATGGAGACGTTGGAAAACGAATGATGGAATATGCCCTTGAATGTGCCATCTGTAAAGTGTATGGGTCTGAAACACTTGATTATGTGGTGGATGAATCATTGCAATTACATGGTGGAGCCGGGTTTATAAAGGAATACCCAATTGAACAAATGTATCGTGATTCTAGAATTAATCGTATTTTTGAAGGGACAAATGAAATTAATCGATTACTTGTGCCAGGACTCTTCTTCAAAAAAGGAGCTAAGGGTGAGTTACCTGTTCAAGATGCCATTAACGAGGCCATTGACCGCTTGAAAAATGGGGAGAAGGCAACGTATTCAGGTGATCTTACAGATGAACGTACTGCTATAGACCAAATACGTACCGTTTACTTGGCACTCTCTGGTCTAGCGTTTCAACAATTTGGTCAAGAACTTGATGAAGAACAGGAAACACTTATTAAGTTAGCAGAAATCGGCATTGAGCTCTATGCTGCTGAGTCTGCAGTACTAAGAGCTTATAAGAGTAAAAACACTCTACAGCATCTACTTGCTACGACAGTCGTTGAATCGTCCTTTAGCCGTGTGAAGAGTGTTGCAGGGGAGCTTCTTGGTGGATTTGCCCCTACTCCTGAAGTTGAAGGCTTACGTCGTTTAATAGCTCGTGCCCAAGAGGCAGTCGTTTTCTCAGATCGCATTTCACGAAATAGAGAAATTGCAAGTGTTGTAAATGAAAATGGACAATATGTTCGCTTATCTTAGTATGAGCAATGACCTAGTAGGAAGTGAGGGACATCTATGAATCGTTTTCAAGAACAAATCGTTCTTATCTCAGGAGCTGGCAGTGGGATTGGTGCAGCAACAGCGAAGCAGCTTGCTAGTGAAGGAGCG
The DNA here is from genome assembly GCF_040939795.1 of Alkalihalophilus sp. As8PL. Lineage (GTDB taxonomy): Bacteria > Bacillota > Bacilli > Bacillales > Bacillaceae_D > Alkalihalophilus > Alkalihalophilus lindianensis. Next base: position 500,768 of record NZ_CP162551.1, on the reverse strand, counting down.
ACTTTAATTCTTGTTGGCCGTAGAAAAGAAAAGCTTGAAGAGGTAGCTGAAGAGATTAATAGTGAAATGAACGTGGAGAGTGCCTATGTTTATTCAGCTGATGTGACGGTTGAAGAAGAAGTGGAGCTTTTAGCTAATTATATTGAAAGTAACTTTGGACGACTTGATGTATTGATCAATAATGCAGGCACATCTTCTGGAGGTCCTATTCTTTCATTGGAAAAAGAGGAATGGGAGCGAGTTCAAACGACAAATGTCACAAGTGTGTATTTAATGGCAAAATACTTGGGTGCTTTAATGACCCAATCAGATTCTTTAAATAAATCGATCGTAAATGTTGCTTCTCTTTCCGGACATAAAGCAGGAGCAAAAATCCCTAGCTATAGTACTGCTAAAGCTGCGGTTATTCATTTAACCAAATCACTTGCTGGGGAGTTAGCTCCTTATCATGTGAGGGTTAATTCCGTATCCCCAGGCTTTGTCGAAACACCTATGACCGAAGATGGATTAAAAAATCCTAAATTCAATCAGGCGATTGAACGTCATACCCTACTCGGCCGGGTTGGTAGACCGGAAGAAGTTGCGAAGACGATCGCATTTATTTCTTCTAGTGATGCAAGTTATATCACAGGTACAGATTTATTAATTGATGGTGGATGGCTCACCGTTTAAAAGAGGAGATGAGGACATGAGTGTAGAAAGTAGTAATACAGCAGAAGGAACGAAAGATTTCCTTGTACAAATTGATAATGGTGTCATGCTCCTAACACTTGATAGACCCAATGCTTTGAATGCCTTCAGCCCTGAAATGATGATGGGCTTACAAAAATCCATAAAAGAGGCAGAGTCGAATGATGATGTGAAAGTGCTTGTCTTGCGCGGAAATGGGCGCGCCTTTAGTGCTGGCGGAGACGTGAAGACGATGGGAGAAGCTGCTCCTGTAGATGTCTACAACCACATTGGACATCTTAATCAATTAATCGAGCAAATGCGTACCCTTGAAAAGCCAATAATTGCAGCTGTACATGGGTTTGCAGCAGGGGCTGGGTTTAATTTGGCCCTTGCATGTGATTTGATTGTGGCAGCTGAGGACACATCCTTTATATTAAGTTTTGCCCAAGTAGGACTTGTTTCTGATGGTGGAGGTCATTACTTCCTGCCACGATCACTCACTCCATATCAAGCAAAAGAGCTACTGTTTAGAGCAGAACCACTTGATGCAAAGACGGCACAACAATGGGGGCTTGTAAATCATATTTACCCATTAGCTGAAATGGAAGAAAAAGTGAAAGAATATGCTGCCTCCTTTACAGTACGCCCGACAAAAGCGATTGGGTTAATGAAGCGATTAACGAATCTCGCAGATACAGCGACTCTTAATGATATTTTAGAAGCGGAGCGTACAACCCAAGCGATGATGGTCACTACAGAAGATCACTTAGAAGGCGTAGCCGCATTTAAAGAGAAACGAAGACCACAATTTAAAGGGAAATAAGGAGAGTGTAATGATATGAGAGCTATTCAATTTACGACTTACGGTGGACCTGAAGTATTAAAAATGGTGGATTTAGAGCTACCAAAACCTGAATCAAATGAAGTCATTATTAAAATTGAAGCAATAGGGGTTAACTATGCAGATACTGCAAGGCGTGAAGGTCAATATGTTGTACCGACACCTCTACCATTTGTCCCAGGAGCAGAAGTGGCTGGTGTGGTAGATGAAGTAGGGAGCGATGTTTCCACTGTTAAAGTGGGCGACCGTGTAGTAACCCTTCTTGGCTCAAAAAAAGCGACTGGTTATGCAGAATACTCAATTGCTGATGATAGAGGCTTAATGCCGATTCCAGAAGGGGTAAGCTTTGAGCAAGCGGTTGCTTTGCCATTGCAAGGCTTAAGTGCTTATCATATTTTAAAGACGATGGGTCAGCTTGAAGAAGGCGATACGGTACTTGTACATGCGGCTGCGGGGGGTGTTGGGACGATTGCTGTTCAACTCGCGAAATTAATGGGCGCTGGTAAGGTCATTGCAACAGCAAGCTCTCCTGAAAAATTAGAATTAGCAAGTGAGCTTGGAGCGGATGTTTTAATCAATTACACAGAAGACAACTGGTACGAGCAAGTACTCGATGCAACGAATGGTCGAGGAGTCAACGTTGCTCTAGAGATGGCTGGAGGACGTGTGTTTATTGATACTCTAAAATGCTTAGCTACATTTGGAAGACTTGTTGTCTACGGGGTAGCAAGTGGAGAACAAAGTCCGTTTAACCCGTCTTCTCTAATGGCGCGTAATCAATCTGTTATCGGCTTTTTCCTCCCGCAGATCATGAGAAAGCCACGACTCTTGCAATCAAGTATGAAGGAGTTACTAGGTTATGTCGGAAGTGGTCAACTTAAGCTCCAAATAGGTGGAACGTATCCACTTGAGGAAGCAGCTGAAGTTCATAGCTTAATGCAAGGTAGAAAAACTACAGGTAAGCTCATATTAAAGCCATAACACCTAGAGAGCCAGACTTCAACGCGTAAGTCTGGCTTTTTTATATAGTGTTTTCGGTATAGTTCTTTGGACATGAGCATACATCACTTATATAGATACTATCTAGTAGGTATGTTAATTAAGGTCAGGCAGCTTAACTAAAGGAGGAGAAGAAGTGGAGCTCTTTTTTCAACAAATTTTAAACGGGCTTACTGTTGGAAGCGTTTACAGTTTAGTGGCTCTAGGGTTAACGCTAGTATTTGGGATCTTGCATGTACCTAATTTTGCTCACGGGGCATTGTACATGGTGGGGGCTTATATCGCTTTAACTGTTATGACTGCTTTAGGTGTGCATTATTGGATTGGACTCCTCATCGCTGTGTTGATAGTGGCTTTATTATCTGTAGTGATGGAGAGACTAGTGTTCAGTCGCCTTGATTCAAAAGATCCACTGCCTATTATGATTGCCTCAATTGGTATTTTATTTTTTCTGGAATCGTTTGCTCAATACATGTGGGGGAGTCAGTACCAGAGAATGGTGACTCCATACGGGGATACGATTCAACTATTCGGACTGACGGTTACAATGCAACGCTTACTCGTTATAGTAGCTGCTGTTTTCTTGATGGTTTTATTGCATTTATTTTTAACGAGAACAATGACGGGAGCCGCTATTGTTGCCATGTCTCAAAGTCGCAATGGAGCCTTTCTAGTTGGGATTAATGCGACTCGAGTATCAATGCTCACCTTTGCCATTGCTGGCGGATTAGCTGCTGCGGCTGCCACTTTAGCCGCACCTATTAATCTCGTTTTTCCTAGTATGGGAAATCTGGTAATCATGAAAGCCTTTGTTATTATCATCATCGGTGGAATGGGGAGTATTCCAGGTGCGATCATTGGAGGTTATATCTTAGGGATGGCAGAAAGTCTTGGGGCTACTTATATCTCTGGTGATTATAAAGATTTAATTGCATTTGTACTTCTCGTACTTATTCTAACGATGAAACCAAATGGATTATTTGCTAAGGGGGTCAGGTAAGGAATGAAACGATCTAAAAAAACTTATCTTCTCCTAGCCTTACTCTTAATCGCTATTCTCTTTCCGATTCTAATGCCAAATCAATATTATCTACAAATTTTAATTCTCGTTTTTATTTGGACGATTGCTGTATATGGATTAAACACGATTACGGGGCTCACCGGGCAACTCTCGCTTGCTCATGCTGGATTCTTTGCAATTGGTGCATATGGGCTAGGCTTGTTAACAACTAAAGGAGGCGTACCTTTTTGGTTAGCTTTCGTTTTAGCCATCGCTCTCACTGTTTTCATTAGTTTCTTTATTGGTCTAATTGCACTGAGAACGAAATCTCATTTCTTTGCCATTTACACAATGTCAGTCGGTTTTCTGATCTATCTCTTGATCTATAAATCAGACTTAACAGGAGGTGTGAGGGGATTAATTGGGATTCCAAATCCGGCACCGATTGGCCCACTAACTTTTGAATCCATTACTTCCTATTATTACTTGATGTTGTTTTTCTTACTGTTGACGATTTTCTTTATGTATCGCTTATTCCATTCCTTGCTCGGAAAAACGTTTGTAGCCATTCGTAATAGCGAAGAGCTAGCTGAAACATTAGGAATTTCCGTGATGAGAAATAAATTGCTAGCCTTTGTTATCTCTGCGGGACTTGCCGCTCTCGCTGGGGCGTTGTATGCGTCTTACGTGCGATTTATTGGTCCGCAAATGGCTGATATACATGTAGCATTTGAGATTTTACTGTACTTACTTGTCGGTGGGATTGGTACATTAGCCGGCCCTTTAATTGGTACGTTCATTGTTGTTCTTCTCACGCAAATGCTTCAGTTTTTAGAAGAGTTTCGAATGCTTGTATTTGGTCCGATTGTCGTTCTCTTAATCTTATTTTACCCAAGAGGAATTGTTGGAGGGTACTTGATGTGGAGGGCCAAAAGAGCAAAGAAAAAGCAGATACTCCAAGCTCAACATGCCAAAGGAGGAAAAGAGCATGCTGTTAACGATTGACCGTCTAACCAAGAAATTTGGGGGACTTGCGGCTGTTCAAGACGTAAGTGCCAATATTGAACAAGGAAAGATCACGGCCATTATCGGACCAAATGGAGCAGGAAAGTCTACCTTCTTTAACTTGATTAGTGGTTTTCATCAACCAACCACTGGCCAAATTAAGTTTTTAGGGCACGATATCTCAACGATGCGAGCTGATCGAGTTGCTAGGCTTGGAGTAGGACGTACCTTTCAAACCACTCATTTATTCGAACAAGCAACCATTCTTGAAAATGTACTCATCGGTCATAGGCTGCGAACAAAATCAGGTTTATTTGATGCCATCTTTAGAACAAAGAGGGAGAAAGAAGAAGAGAAACGTTGCTTAGAAAAGGCAGAAGAGGCTCTTGATTTTGTGGAGCTATCTTCCCTTGCCTATGAATCAGTTGCCCAAATTACTCAAGAACAACAAAAAAGAGTCGCATTTGCCCTAGCACTGGCGACTGACCCTACGCTTATCTTGCTTGATGAGCCAGCTGCAGGTGTTAATCCTGATGAAACTGACGGGCTAGCAGAATTAATGAAGAAAATGGTGAAGCATGGAAAAACGGTTTGCTTAATTGAACACAAAATGCCGATGGTTATGTCCCTTGCTGATCATGTCATGGTACTAAATCACGGTCAACTGATCGCAGAAGGTACACCTAAAGAAATACAAGGAAATGAACGAGTGATTGAAGCGTACTTAGGGGGGAACAGTCATGTTAGTGCTTAAGGATCTCACCGTCTTCCATGGTCCCGAGCGTGTGCTACAGTCGATTAATCTCACAGTAGAAGCCGGGGAGTTGGTCGTACTGCTTGGGGCTAACGGAGCTGGTAAAAGCACGCTTTTTCATACAGTTAGTGGCTTAGTGAAACCTGCGGAAGGTCAATTGCATTTTAATGGGAAGTCACTCAGTGGTAAGTCGCCTGCTCAAGTTGTAGCAGGTGGAGTGGTTCAATGTGCTGAAGGGCGGATGCTTTTCTCTCAAATGACCGTTCAAGACAATTTAAAAATGGGGGCTTATTCTTATAAACGAAATAAAAAAGACATCGCCACTCAATTAGATTACGTTTATGAACTTTTTCCTGATTTAGTACAAAAACGTAACGCATCTGCAGGGAGTTTAAGTGGTGGTCAGCAACAAATGGTGGCGATTGGTCGGGCGCTAATGTCTAAACCTAAACTTCTCTTGTTAGATGAACCATCGCTGGGGCTTGCACCATTAATCGTTGAGCAAATGTTCTCCATTATAAAAGAAGTGAATAAAGAAGGGGTTACTGTATTACTAGCTGAGCAAAATGCATATGCAGCCCTATCGATCTCGACACGAGGCTATGTGTTGGAAAATGGTCGCCTTAGTGTAGAAGGGACAAAAGAGGATTTACTTGAAAACGAAGAAATTCGCAAAGCGTATATTGGCGCCTAGGGTTTCGATAAATTAAAAAAATGGGGGAATTGAGAATGAAGAGAAGTTGGCTGATTTCTGGTGCAGTTGTTGTGTCAATGTTACTAGGTGCTTGTGCGAGTGGAACAACAGGAGGCGATGGGGAGGCTGCTCCTGAAGGTGAGGAAGAGCTACCAGAAGTAAGTGGAGGAGAAGAAATTTTAAACATTGGCTATACTGGTCCATTAAGCGGTCCAGCGGCATTTTATGGTGAGAATACTGTCAGTGGAGTCAGAATGGCGGCTGATGAGATTAATGAGGCTGGGGGATTTGAAGTAGAAGGTACGACATATAAATTAAACCTAGTGACTTATGATGATATGTATCTTCCAAATGAAGCAGCAACGAATGCGCGACGACTAGTGCAAGAGCATGATACCCCAATTGTATTTGTGCCACACAGTGGTGGAGTCTTTGCAACACAAGTCTTTAATGAACAAGAAGACTTTTTAATTGCAGCGTACACAAGTGAGCCTGATATACTTACTCAAGGTAATGAACTAACATTACGTATTCCACCAGCTTATGATCAATACCCAGAACCTTTTGTGAAATACCAACAAGAGCGTTTTGGTAAAAAACTAGCCTTACTTCCCACAGCCACTCAATACGGCAAAGATTGGACGGAAGAATTAGTTCCAGTTTGGGAAGAGCATGGTGGGGAAATAGTGTACGACGGCGAAGTGGATTTTGGAAAAGACACAGACTTTTTCCCGATTGTGACAAATGCGTTGAATCAAAATCCTGATGTCATTTTTGTCGGGGGGCCGTCTGAGCCAACGGCCTTATTAATGAAAGCTGCAAGGGACCTTGGATTTGAAGGTGGATTTATGGTGATGGATCAAGCGAAATTCGAAGAAATGGACGGGGTTCTTGGAAACTATGACGATATTGAGGGTGCAATTGGAATGTTGCCTATTTTAAATAGTGATGCTCTAGGGGCTGAGAGTTTCATTTCCTCCTTTGAAGAGCAATTAGACCGTGTACCTACTGCAGAATCTGCTTTTAACTACCAAGCTATGTACGTTATTGTGGAAGCTATGAAGTTAGCAGGAACAGTAGAGGACCCGCAAGCGATCATGGCACAAATGGATGCTGGTGTAAAAGCTCTAGATGAAGACAAGTTTGTTTGGCACTTAACAGGTGTAGAAAATAACGGCTTTGATTGGATGGCATCAATTGCTGCAATAGAAGATGGTGAGATTGTCTTAATAGAAGAATAAGTTTTAAAAGGGGAGCCAACTTCATTTCATATGAGGTTGGCTTTTATATAAGTAATTATTTTTTTGGAAATAGCTAAAAAGTATTGCATAATCCTACTTTAACGCGGAATTAAGTAAATTTTGGGTTGACCTATTAAAAATGCTATATTATAATTTAAAAAGACGTGCACTTCGGATGGATGTGCCGTTTGAGTTGGTTGTTTCGGAGGGAGGGAAATATAATGGCAGAAACTCGTGTTCGCAAAAACGAATCGATTGATGCTGCACTTCGTCGCTTCAAGAGATCACTCTCTAAAGAAGGAACGTTGGCTGAGGTTAAAAAGCGTAAGCACTACGAAAAACCTAGTGTTAAGCGTAAGAAGAAATCTGAAGCAGCAAGAAAACGTAAGTTCTAAAGAAGTGAGAGGGTGTATTCATTGAATCTTCTTGAACGGTTGAACGTAGATATGAAGAATGCGATGAAGAATAAAGACAAGCAAAAACTCTCTGTCATCCGTATGGTAAAGTCGTCGTTGCAAAACGAGCAGATTAAGCTCGGACGTGAGTTGACGGACGATGATAGCCTTACGGTGCTGAATCGCGAACTGAAACAACGCAAGGATTCCCTCCATGAGTTTGAACAAGCAAACCGTGAAGATTTAGCTTCCAAGCTACGTGATGAAATTACTGTGCTTGAAGACTATATGCCAGAACAGCTTTCTGAAGAAGAAGTTTCTGCGATCGTCAAAGAGACGATTGAAGAAGTTGGTGCTTCCACCAAAGCAGATATGGGTAAGGTCATGGGAGCTATCATGCCTAAGGTTAAAGGTAAAGCTGATGGTGGTCTTGTGAATCGTCTTGTGCAACAACACTTATCATAATTAATGACACAAACGCCTCGTTTCTATCTATATAGAAGCGAGGCGTTTTTTGATGAATCATGCTGTAAGTGGAAGTCAACTGTTTATTCGTGTTAAAATGACGTTACATTTTAAAAAAAGTTGAAACTTTTTAGGGATGGCTACGTAGAAAGAGTATGACTAAAAAAGAAAGGAGGTTAGCGTGATGAATACGTTTCGATTAAGAATGTCTCTTCTACTCATTGTGGTGGCCCTGCTTTTAGTTCCCCTACAATCATTCGTTTATAGTGAAACGTCTCCAACCAATGATCCGGTCGTCTATTACATACCTGTTGAACAAACAGTCGAAAGAGGGCTTGCTGCTTTTATGCAACGTTCTTTTCAAGCGGCTGCTGATGAAGGGGCTGACTATATTGTCCTAGAAATCCATACCCCTGGTGGTGCGGTTGACGCGGCTGGTGATATTGCGAGACTCATGCAAAATACGGAAATTCCTATTATTGCTTTTGTTACCAAAGAGGCTATATCAGCGGGTGCTTATATCGCCTTAAATGCTGATGAAATTGTGATGGCTCCTGGTACGACTATGGGTGCTGCTGGTGTCATTGATGGGGCAGGAAATGCAGCCGATGAAAAAGCACAATCGTATTGGCTTGCTGAAATGCGTGCTGCCGCAGAATTAAATGACCGGGATCCTCTGTATGCACTTGCTATGGCTGATCGCTCCGTTGAAATTCCTGAACTTGGAGTAACGGATGAGCGCTTCTTAACTCTATCACCAAGTGAGGCATTAGAAGTTGGTTATGCTGAAGCGATTGCTTCAAATCGTGCGGAATTAATGGAGCACCTTGATTTAGACCAAGTAACAGAGCGAGAGATGGAAGTCAGTTTTGCTGAACAAATTGCTAGATTTGTGACGCATCCGATCGTTATTCCAATTTTGCTTTCAATCGGGAGTTTAGGGCTTGTTCTTGAATTATACTCACCAGGTTTTGGGGTTCCTGGCTTTATGGGGCTAGCTGCACTGGGGTTGTTTTTCTTTGGACATCTTTTTGCAGGGTTTGCCGGCTGGGAATCGATTTTGTTATTCGGAATAGGCTTTTTACTAATTATGGTTGAAATCTTTATCCCTGGGTTTGGAATCTTCGGGGTCCTTGGGATAGGGGCGGTTATTGGAGGGATGCTCCTAGCATCGTTTTCAATGTCCTCCATGGTTATTTCGATTTTTATTGCCGTTATTTTAACCGCAATTGGAACCGTCTTTATCTTTAGGTATTTCGGAAACCGAGGCCCATGGAAAAAATTAATTCTCACAGACTCTACAAGCAGCGAAAAGGGGTATATCACAAACCACACCAGAGCGGAATTACTGGAGATGGAAGGGGAAACCTTAACACCTCTAAGGCCATCAGGATCGGCTGTTTTTGGTGGGGAACGCCTTGACGTTGTATCCGAGGGAGGATATATTGAACAGGGTAGGAAAATCCAGGTTGTGTATACATCTGGTTCACGGATTGTCGTTCGTGAGGTAAAAGAGAACTTATAATTTAAAGGAGGAAACAAAATGGTATTAGATCCAGGTAGTATTGGTTTATTAATTGGACTAGGGGTTTTAATTATTTTCCTAGCGGTACTTTTTACTTTTGTACCAGTCATGCTGTGGATTTCTGCATTAGCTGCAGGAGTCAAAATTGGTATTTTTGAATTAGTGGGGATGCGTTTACGTCGAGTAATCCCAGCACGTGTTGTTAACCCGTTAATTAAAGCGGTAAAAGCAGGTCTTGATCTAAGCACATCTAAGCTTGAAGGTCACTACTTAGCAGGTGGTAATGTTGACCGTGTTGTTAATGCATTGATTGCAGCTCAACGTGCAAACATTGACTTAAGTTTCGAGCGAGCGGCTGCGATTGATCTTGCCGGACGTGACGTATTAGAAGCGGTTCAAATGAGTGTTAACCCGAAAGTAATTGAAACTCCATTCATTGCCGGTGTGGCGATGGACGGGATTGAAGTGAAAGCGAAAGCGCGTATTACGGTTCGTGCAAACATCGACCGCCTAGTCGGGGGTGCTGGTGAAGATACAGTAATCGCCCGTGTTGGTGAGGGGATTGTTTCGACGATCGGTTCTGCTCACAACCACAAAAAAGTTCTTGAAAATCCAGATATGATCTCGCAAACAGTTTTGTCAAAAGGATTGGATGCAGGTACAGCATTTGAAATTCTATCGATTGATATCGCAGACATTGATATCGGCAAAAACATTGGTGCGGAACTACAAACGGATCAAGCGGAAGCTGATAAGAAGATTGCTCAAGCGAAAGCCGAAGAGCGTCGTGCAATGGCTGTAGCGCAAGAACAAGAGATGAAAGCAAGAGTCGAAGAGATGCGCGCGAAGGTTGTCGAAGCCGAAGCGGAAGTACCAATGGCGTTATCAGATGCATTGCGTAAAGGGCACATGGGTGTAATGGATTACATGAATTACCAAAATGTGATGGCTGATACAGACATGCGTGGTTCGATCAGTAAAGCTACAGGAGAAGATGACTCAAACGAGAAGCGTGGGCAATAATGCACCTCTCTTCTAATGGTGGAAGGAGGAGAACATAGTGGAATCTCTGTTTGAATTGATTATGTCAAATCTTTTCTTCGTCATCATTGTCATCGGCGGGCTCATTAGTTTCTTCAACCGAATGTCTAATGGTGGTGAGTCAGACGAACGCCAACAACGCCATGAGAGAACAGCTCAACGTGGTCAGCAACCAACAGGACAACGTCAACAAGAAGAGACGGTTGATTGGAGAGAAATCTTCAAACAAGAGCAACCATCTCAACCTGAGGCAACCAATCAGGAAACCGTTAGACCTGTTTCGTTTGAACCTGTTTCTGATGCGCATGAGGAAGTCTCTAAAGGTGTCGATCGTCAACAAGAGTTGTATGATCGCTATGAGCGTTTGAAAGACAAAAAGCGTGATGCGGTGAAGCGATTTGATAAAACAGTTAAGCCGGCCTCTAGGGAGACGAGCCAAAATCGTTCGAAACTTGATTTGCAATTAAATCGTCTTTCGAATCAAGAAGCAATGAAAGCAGTTGTTTGGGCAGAGGTGTTAGGTAAACCGAGAGGGAAAAATCCTCATCAGGCATTTATGCAATCAAAACGTTAAAAGAGCCATTTAACCCGTACAGAATCTTTTCTGTACGGGTTTTTTGTGAGCGATTTTTCGCTTATTCACAAGATATGAGTGATAACCTACCTTCTTCTGACATAAAAATGAGAGAAGGAGGAGGGTCGCACATGAAAAAAATCAAACAGCAGATGAGAGTATGGATGACTAAGAACATGCAGCTGCCGGCAGATGTAATGATGGACCTGCCACGAATTACCATGATCGGTCAACTACATATTTATATAGAAAATCACCGCGGGGTATTACGCTTCTCCAATCAAGAATTAAGGTTATTACTTAAACAGGGACAGCTCCTAATAAAAGGGGATCAATTTGTCATTAAGACGATCCTACCCGAGGAGTTACTGCTTGAAGGTCGTATTGACCAAGTTATTTATTTAAATGAGTGACCATATAACAATCATGGTAAGGAGGGGCCAAAATGCGGAATAATTGGGTGCAAGCTTTTAAGGGCTATGTTCGAGTGAGGGTAGACGGGGCCTATCCAGAGAGGTTTTTAAATCGTTGTATTGAACAAAGATTTTCAATTTGGAAAATAAAGAGAGTCGGGGATGAGCGCATTGTTTTCTACATGGATATTGAAGATGCCAAAAAGATCCGTCCTCTTCTACGGACAACAGATTGCAAAGTGACATTTGCTGAACGAAAGGGTACACCTGCAATGATGAGAAAAATAAGCCTTAGAGCAGGTTTTGTTGTTGGACTTGCTGCCTGCTTAGCGATTGTCCTTGTGCTCTCAAATATGGTGTGGAAAGTAGAAGTGGAGGGAGCCTCACCGCATGTCGAGCATGAATTGCGGCAAGTAGTAACCGAAATGGGCATTAAGCCATGGACCTTTCAATTCTCTCTACCGAGTGTCGAGCAAATACAGCGAGATGTAACAGAGCAGGTCAGTGGGGCTACTTGGGTAGGGGTGCGACAAAAAGGGACGACCTATCAATTTGAAGTAGTCGAACAAAAATTACCTGATGAAGCGACACGTGTGAGTCCGAGAAATTTAGTGGCTAAAAAGAAAGCAATCATTCATGATATTTTTGTGGAACATGGTCAAGCAGAAGTAAAGCCGAATGATTTTGTTGAAAAAGGAGACATGCTTGTAAAAGGGGAAATTGGAAAAGAGGGCAAAACGGAAATTGTCGCAGCTATTGCTGATGTTAGAGGAGAAATCTGGTATAAATCTGAAGCGTCTATACCGCTTGAGCACTTATTTACAACGTTAACTGGAGAGTCCAAAAACCGTCATTATGTATCTTTTTTTGATTTGAATGTCCCTTTTTGGGGACTTAGGTCTCATGATTTTGAGCAAGTACAAGAGTTTAATGAACAAAAAGAGTTCCACTTTCTCAAATGGGAATTGCCAATTAAGTATATAAGAAAAGAATTTCGTGAAACCTCTTCGTATAACCGAACGTATACAGAAGAAGAGGCGATTGAAGAAGCAAAAAGGATGGCGCGTGTTGAGCTTGTCCATCGTTTGCCAGAGGATGCAGAGATCCTGGGCGAAAAAGTTTTGCACGAAGCCCTTGAGAATGGTAAAGTAAAATTAAAGATTCACTACCAAGTACTAGAAGATATCACATCGGCACAACCGATCATTCAAGGGGATTGATGTTATTGTCAGACATGAAGTCGATTCAGCTAGAAGTGAAAAACACAAATGAGACACAAGCACTACTCGGACCAAATGACCGACACTTAAAGCGTATTGAAGATTTACTTGAAGTGTCAATTGTTACAAGAGGTGAAGAGGTATCCGTTAGTGGAGATCATGCTAGGATAATCGTAGTTGAAAAGGTATTAGCTAGTTTGGTCAAGTTGATTCGAAAAGGTATCTCTATATCTGAACGAGATGTAGTGTATGCGGTTGAATTAGCTAAACGCGATCAACTTGATGAGTTACATGAACTTTATGAAGAAAAAGTGGCTACGAATGCAAAAGGTAAAGTCATCATTGCCAAAACGCTCGGTCAACGCCATTATGTCTCAGCGATACGAAAGCGAGACATGGTGTTTGGTATAGGTCCTGCAGGCACAGGGAAGACCTATTTGGCAGTGGTCTTAGCTGTAGCGGCCCTTAAAGATGGACATGTTAAGCGTATTGTCTTAACAAGACCGGCTGTTGAAGCAGGTGAAAGTTTAGGCTTTTTACCAGGTGACTTAAAAGAAAAAGTGGATCCGTATCTTCGTCCGATCTACGACGCGCTACATGACGTGCTGGGAGTAGAAGCAACAACGCGCTTAATGGAACGTGGAACGATTGAAGTAGCTCCACTTGCCTATATGCGTGGACGTACTCTAGATGATGCCTTTGTTATTTTAGATGAAGCGCAAAACACAACCCAAGAGCAAATGAAAATGTTTATTACTCGTCTTGGGTTTGGATCGAAAATGGTCATCAATGGGGATTTGACTCAGATTGACCTGCCGAAAGGGAAAAAGTCTGGTTTAAAAGTTGCGATTGAGTATTTGAAACCTGTGGGTGACATCGGGTTTATTTACTTGCAAGCAACCGATGTTGTCAGACATACATTGGTGCAGAAGATTTTAGAGGCGTATGAAAAAGAGACCGGGAAAGTTGAATAGCAAGCAGTAGTGGTCACACAACTTTTAGTGAACGCTTCAATAAGACCCTCGCTTGACGGGGGTCTTCTCTGTTCTATAGGGGGCTTACTTGATTCCGGCGCCATACATATATGAAGGTATTTTATTGAAGAGAAAGAGAGGTGAAACAATTTGAGAAAACGCTTTTCGATTGATCATATTTCTTGGTGGAAACGTGTGCGTAATCATAGGTACATACGAACAATTTTATTTATCATTCTTGCGCTTTTCCTCTATCTTTCGATGCTTGGAAATATTATCCCAGAAACGTTAGACGTGCGCTTGTCACAAATAGCCGATAGAGACATACGCTCTCCTATTACGACTGAAAATCGGATCGAAACAGAAGAGCGAAGAAGTGATGCCACAGAAGCCATTAACCCAGTTTATGAGTTGAAACGTGATTATGCAGAGAATCAAGTGGTGAAAGTGAACGATATATTTGAATTAGTTAGGCGGGTTGTTTTTGAAGAGGGAGCGTCCATTGAAGGTATGGGAGAAGGGGAAGATGAAGAAGATGTTAGGTCTGAACAACTAGCCTATATTCAAGAAGTACTCTCTTCTGGGACAAGCAATGATTTGTCAGATGAGACGTTGGTTACGTTAATTGAAGCGACCGAATCTCAACTGCAAATCGCACAAGAAGCGACCGCTAATGCTGTGTTTGAGGCGATGACAGAGCAACAAATCTCCATTCGCAATTTATCAGAGGTGAAAAATTCAGTTGATGAGCAATTTGCGATCTCAACAGTGAGCAATAGGTTACTTGAGGCGATGATTGAGATTGCTCAATTTGCGATCATACCGAATTATATTTATGATATGGAGGCAACAGAGAGGTCACGTCAAGAAGCAAGTGATGCAATCGAGCCTGTCATGATTCGTGAGGGGCAGCTCTTGGTGAAAGAAGGCGAGATCATTGATTATGAGATCTATGAGCAACTTCGATTAGTTGGGTTGCTTGATGATTCGTTTAATCCCTACCCATACATAGGACTAGCTCTCCTAGTCTTATTAATAGTTGGGATACTTGCCTATTACTTAAAAGAAGCTAAGACCACAGTCCAACACAATAATAGTCATCTCGTATTGTTTTTGCTTATTTTTGTCGTCACCTTGCTATTTATTAAAATGGCAAGTTTATTAGAGAACTTAGATATCGTTGGTATCGGTTTTATTGTTCCTGTTGCGATTGGGGCAATGTTGTTAACGTTATTAATCCACCCTAGAGTTTCATTGTTCTCAAGTGTATTATTGGCGGTTATTGGTAGCATTTATTTTAACAATGAATCAGTTGGGACATTTAACTTTACTTACGGGGCTTATATGCTATTGAGTTCGTTTGCCGGGACGTTTTATTTAAGCCAGTCCACGCGAGTGTCACGAATTTTAAGAGCAGGCTTCTTTGTTTCCTTGATTAACATAGTGGCGATTATTTCTTTATTATTTATGAGAACGGTTCAAAGTGGTTGGTTTGATATCGGACTTCATGTTGGATTTGCTTTTCTCTCAGGATTCCTTGCAGCTGTTCTTACCATTGGCCTTATGCCATTCTTTGAAGCAGGCTTTGGGATTTTATCTACATCTCGCTTAATCGAACTCTCTAGCCCAAACCAACCTTTGCTTAGAAAGATATTAACTGAAACACCAGGTACGTATCACCATAGTGTTGTGGTTGGTAACTTAGCAGAAGCTGCTTGTGAAGTGGTAGGGGAAAATGGGCTTTTAGCTCGTGTTGGGGCTTATTATCATGACCTTGGTAAAACAAAAAGACCCCACTACTTTATTGAAAATCAACAAAAGATGGCGAACCCGCATGATCAGCTTTCGCCCCTTAAAAGTACAAACATTATTGTGGCACATCCTTATGACGGGGCAGACCTGCTGCGAGCGCATAAAATGCCAAAAGAAATAATTGATATAGCTGAGCAACATCATGGTACAAGCTTATTAAAATTCTTCTATCATAAAGCTAGTCAAGAAACGGATGAAGAACTAGAAGAGGCGCAATTTAGATATCCTGGTCCTAAGCCACAAACAAAAGTATCAGCCATTGTCATGATAGCTGATAGTGTAGAAGCGGCTGTGAGATCGATGCCTAGTCCTACTCCGGAAAAGATTGAGAATTTAGTGAAAAAGATCATTACAGACAAACTTGAAGATGGTCAATTTGATGAATCAGATATTACCTTAAAAGAATTAAGCCAAATTGCAGTCACAATCTGCGAAACATTAAATGGCACATTTCATCAACGAATTGAATATCCAGATGACTCGAAAGAAAAAGGAGAGAAAAAAGCATGAATTTGACGATTGATCTACATGATGAAACGGGTACACTTACTAGTGAACAGGAAAATCTTATTACAAAGCTAATAACGAGTGCAGCAGATTACGAAAAGTTAGAGGGAGAAATCGAGCTTTCTATTTCCTTTGTAGATGAAAAGCGTATTCAAGAAATTAACAAAGAATATCGTGAAAAGGATGCACCGACAGATGTTATATCTTTTGCACTGAATGACGAAGTCGATGGTGAAATGGATCTAGTGATGGAGGGTATGCCGAATGCCTTAGGGGACATTATCATCTCTGTTGACCATATTTCAAGACAAGCAGAAGAGTATGGTCATTCTTTTGATAGGGAATTAGGCTTTTTAGCGGTTCACGGATTTTTACATTTGCTTGGATATGACCATATGAGTGAAGAAGATGAAAAAGCGATGTTCTCACGTCAAGAGGAGATCTTAAGCGCATATGGGCTTACAAGATAGAAATAAACGTGGTTTTACACGCTTGTTACGTTCGTTTGGGTATGCTTTTCAAGGATTAAAACATGTCTTTATAAATGAACAAAACATGCAAGTGCATTTTTTTCTAGCTATTATCGTCTTTGTCTTAGCGGTGTGGCTGGATGTTACGCGTTTAGAATGGCTGATACTACTTGTAGTTGTCAGTGGGATATTTGCCCTAGAAATAATGAACACAGCGATCGAGAGAACGGTTGATTTAGTAACGGAGGAATATCATCCGATTGCTAAAAGAGCAAAAGACGTTGCCGCGTCAGCAGTATTCGTGTATAGTGTTTTTGCCGTCATCATCGGTTTGGTTTTGTTTATCCCTTACTTACTTGAGAAGTTTCTATAATACGTAATCTGTATGCGAACTGAGAGGAGATTCTCTTTACTATGTGGAAGAGATTTCAAAAAAACATTATAGCAGGAATCATCTATTTATTACCGGCCATTGCAACCATCTATGTCATTCAATTACTCTTTACTCTCGTTGACTCGTTTTTAGGTTCATTTATTACGGGGATCTTAAAAGCGATGAATGTGATTTCGAGTGAGGATGGAAGAATTTACTTTCTTGGAGTGTACACACCATTCTCAGAACGATTGCTTGGGATTGGTTTTGTTTTAACCATCTTACTTCTCACTTGGGTTGGTGCGATGCGATTAAAGGGTCGTGGTGTGAAAGTACTTGATTCAATTGATCAGACGTTTAGAAAAATTCCAATTGCTAATTCAATCTATACGTCCGTTGAACAAATCATTCATGCCTTTGCCCAAGAAAGATCGTCTTTTCAAAATGTAGTTCTAGTTGAATACCCTAGAAAAGGCTTATATACCGTAGGATTTCAAACAGGTGAATCAAAAGGGGAAGTTCAACGAGTGACGTCTAGGGCATGTATCAATGTGTTTTTGCCCACAACACCAAATCCGACATCTGGATGGCTTATCCTCGTGCCTCAAGAGGATGTTATAGAATTAGATATGACAGTTGAACAAGGGCTCAAATTTATTATTTCAGGAGGCGTTGTTGTGCCCCCTGATAAAGAAAGTGACTATGACGCGGAAACAGAAGCAATAGTAGATAAGGAAAAAATGCTTGTACAACTTCGTTCTAAGAGAAAGGAAGATCATAATGGATAAAAAACAATTAATTGAAAAAGCAATTGAAGCACGCGAGCAAGCATATGTTCCTTACTCAAAATTTCAAGTAGGAGCAGCTTTATTAATGGAAGACGGTACAGTATTTAAAGGGGCAAACATTGAAAATGCTTCTTACGGATTAACCAATTGTGCTGAAAGAACAGCACTGTACAAAGCATACTCAGAAGGAAACCGACAAGTGAAGGCGATTGCGGTGGTGGCAGATACAGATCGACCTGTCCCTCCATGCGGAGCATGTCGTCAAGTAATGGTCGAATTAATCTCACCACAAGCCCCTGTTTACCTAACAAACTTAAAAGGGGATATTCAAGAAATGACTGTATCAGAATTATTGCCAGGAGCATTTACAGCGGAGGATATGAATGAATAATACACCTAAAGGATTTAAATCAGGATTTGTTTCAATCATCGGAAGACCAAATGTTGGGAAGTCGACGTTATTAAATTATGTAATCGGCCAAAAGATTGCAATTATGTCTGATAAGCCTCAAACGACACGTAATAAAATTCAAGGAGTTTATACGAGTAATGAATCTCAAGTCGTTTTTATCGACACCCCAGGTATTCACAAGCCTAAGCATAAATTAGGCGATTTTATGATGAAAGTTGCTCAAAACACATTGCGTGAGGTGGATTTGATTCTTTACGTTGTGGAGGCAGGCGAAGCCTTTGGACCGGGAGAAGAGTTCATTATTGAACGTTTAAAAGAAACATCAACACCGGTTTTTCTTGTCATCAATAAAATTGATAAAGTGCAGCCGGACGATTTATTAGGCATCATTGAAACCTATCGTACGAAACTTGACTTTGCTGAAGTGGTTCCAGTTTCAGCTCTACAAGGAAGCAATATTCCAACTTTGATGGAGCAAATTGTGGGGCATCTTGATGAGGGTCCACAATATTACCCAAGTGATCAAATCACCGATCACCCGGAGCGCTTTGTTGTAGCAGAATTGATTCGTGAAAAGGTGCTTCACCTTACACGCGAAGAAATCCCACACTCTGTAGCTGTTGTCATTGAGCAAATGAAACGCCGTGATAATGATATGATTTATATTGGAGCAACGATTATTGTTGAGCGAACGTCTCAAAAAGGAATTGTGATCGGAAAGCAAGGCGGTATGCTAAGAGAAGTGGGGAAACGAGCACGTGGAGATATTGAGGCATTACTAGGCTCAAAAGTCTTCTTAGAGCTATGGGTCAAAGTCCAAAAAGACTGGCGCAATAAACCAACCCACTTAAGAGACTACGGCTTTAAAGAGGATGAATATTAAAAATAAATTTGAGCAAGGTGAAGGAGAGACATAAACCAAATTATGAGCGTATGCAGGTTACATATGTGCGCTATCCTGAGCATATGTGTGCTGTTTACGAGCGCTATATTCAATATAGATGCGATCGCTAGCAAAGCGATTTCAGCCTATATATGAGCGAACACCATGGCTACTTAAAAGCGGAAAAATCTCCTTGAAACAACTTTGTAACACAATTACCAAAATACTTTCACAATGGCTGGGCGTCTGGCCATTGTATTTTTGTTTTGAAACGATTATGATGAGGACAAATGAATTTTGAAAAAAATAACAACTCTGTTTGTCAAGGCGATTAAATTAACAATTTTTCCTTGACATGATTCCTGCAAACAAGGTCAACCTAGTAACACAGAGCGTTTAAGTCTTGAGAGAAAGGTGGAATCTGAGATGCTCGATTTTTCCTGGAAGGTTTTTTCAATGACCGGCAACTTAGACACGTATTTGTTAATGAAAGAGCTTGAGCGGGATTCGAATGATGAATCTAGCCAAGAAGACGTTGATGCGATTGACACTTTAGACGCTCCGACACATTGACCTTGTTTGCACCTCACAATGAATATGTGGTGATGTAAGCATGATGCAAAAAGTAGAAGCAATCGTGATCAGAACCAATGATTACGGCGAATCCAATAAAATTGTCACATTGTATACGAGAGAGAATGGTAAGGTCGGTGTAATGGCGCGAGGGGCTAAAAAGCCAAAAAGTCGACTTGCGGCCGTTTCGCAACTGTTCATTCATGGTCTTTATTTGTTCCAAAGAAGCAACGGACTCGGTACGTTAAATCAAGCAGAAATGATACATTCCTTTAAAGAAGTGAGAAATGATTTATTTCTTGCATCTTATGCATCTTACATGGTTGAGTTAACGGATCGATTAACGGATGAAAAAGAACCAAATGAGCCGTTATTTAATTTACTTCAACAAACGTTGCAGTATTTAGATGAGGGCATTGATCCTGATGTTTTGTTACGGATTTTCGAAATGAAAATGATGGCTGTTGCTGGGATCTCGCCCGAGCTTGACCAATGTGCTAGCTGTGGAAGTACAGAATTACCAAGTGGATTTTCAATTTCAGAAGCAGGTTTTTTGTGCAGGCGGTGTATGCATAAAGATGAGCGTGCCTTTCCTATTACGCCACATACGGCGAGACTCTTGCGATTATTTTACTACATCGACTTAAATCGTTTAGGGCAAATCTCATTAAAAGATGAAACAAAAAAAGAGATTAAATTGATTATCTCAACGTACTATGATGAGTATTCTGGCGTCACTTTGCGTTCAAAGCGTTTTCTTGAACAATTAGAACGAATGGGTGACCTTAGAGGCGAATGATATTGACACCGCCACTGAAATTCAGTATGATGCTAGTATTATCATATGGTGCATTGACGGAAAGAAGTACAATTAAGTCCTGTTGAAAGCGAACCTAGGATGGTGTGAGCTAGGGCAACAGTTTAATTGGAAGGCATTCCTGAGCATAAACGGTGAAAGTGATTCGTGTTGCAGCTTTGCTGGCGAATAAGTAGGGTGGAACCGCGGGAGAAACTCTCGTCCCTATGTCGATTATATCGGCATAAGGACGAGAGTTTTTTGTTTGTTCTGATCCAACACTTTTAAACGATGCAGTGTGTACTGATGTGGGTAGATTCTTTATTGAAACTTTGAAGGAGGAGTCAAAATGAATGTTCAAACGATGATTTTGACATTACAAGAATTTTGGTCAAAACAAAACTGTATGATCATGCAAGCGTATGACACAGAAAAAGGGGCAGGTACGATGAGTCCTTTTACACTGTTACGTACAATTGGTCCTGAGCCTTGGAATGTTGCTTATGTTGAGCCATCCCGCCGTCCTGCAGATGGAAGATATGGAGAAAATCCAAACCGCCTTTATCAACATCATCAATTTCAAGTAATTATGAAACCATCCCCAACAAATATTCAGGAGCTGTACCTAGATAGTTTAAAAGCACTTGGTATCGATCCTCTAAAGCATGATATTCGTTTTGTAGAAGATAACTGGGAAAACCCGACACTTGGTTGTGCTGGTTTAGGCTGGGAAGTTTGGTTAGATGGAATGGAGATTACTCAGTTTACGTATTTCCAACAAGTGGGTGGAATTGAAGCGAACCCAGTGTCTGCTGAAATTACATATGGTCTTGAGCGTCTTGCTTCATACATTCAAGATAAAGAAAACGTTTTTGATCTTGAGTGGGTGGAAGGTTTCACATATGGTGACATCTTCAAACAACCTGAATACGAGCATTCAAAGTACACATTTGAAGTATCAGATAGCCAAATGCTATTCTCACTATTTGGCACATATGAGCAAGAAGCAAAGCGTGCGCTAGATGAAAACCTAGTTTTCCCGGCTTATGATTACATTTTAAAATGTTCGCACACGTTTAACTTACTTGATGCACGTGGAGCGATTTCAGTTACAGAGAGAACCGGTTATATTGGACGCGTCAGAAACCTAGCTCGTACGGCAGCGAAATTATATTATGATGAGCGTGAGCGTTTAGGATTTCCAATGTTAAAGAAGGGGGATGCAGAGAATGAGTAAACGTGATTTCTTATTTGAGCTAGGACTTGAAGAACTTCCAGCCCGTTTTGTTACCGATTCAATGAATCAATTAAAAGATAAGGTAGAAGCTTGGTTGAAAGAAGAGCGTTTAACGTATGATGCGGTTGAAGCTTTTTCTACCCCTCGTCGTCTTGCGTTATATGTTACTGGCTTAGTTGAAAAACAACCAGATGTGGAAGCTGAAGCAAAGGGACCTGCTAAAAAAATCGCTCAAGATGAAGAGGGAAACTGGTCTAAAGCGGCTCTAGGCTTTGCTCGCGGACAAGGTGTGGCAGCTGAAGAATTATTTTTCAAGGAATTAAAAGGTGTAGAGTACGTGTATGCCAAAACCTTCTCAGCTGGTAAGCAAACAGTTGAGTTGTTACCGGAATTAAAACCGATTGTGACATCACTTCACTTCCCTAAAAACATGCGTTGGAACCAATATGATTTACGGTTTGCACGCCCGATCCAATGGATGGTAGCCTTATTTGGTGAAGAAATCATACCGTTTGAGATTACAGATGTAAAAACGAGCAATGTTACTCGTGGACACCGTTTCCTAGGCGAAGAAGTGAAGCTTGCCTCACCTAGTGATTATGAGACAGCTCTATTAGGTCAATACGTGATTGCGCGTCCGGATGAACGTAAACGGGCGATTCGTAATCAATTAGAATCAATGACTGAGGGCAATGGTTGGGTGATTCCAATTGATGAAGATTTACTTGAAGAAGTAACCAATCTTGTTGAATATCCAACCGCTCTATCAGGTTCATATGATCAAGCATTTTTAGAGATACCAAAGGAAGTACTGATCACTTCAATGCGCGAACATCAACGTTATTTCCCTGTAGAAGACGTGGAAGGTAATCTCTTACCACATTTTGTTACAGTTCGTAATGGAGATCATCAGCACTTAGAAAACGTAGCAAAAGGAAACGAGAAAGTACTTCGTGCGCGCCTTTCTGATGCGGCATTCTTCTATGCTGAAGATCAAAAGCTCAAAATCAGCGATGCGCTTACACGCTTAGAAAACATTGTTTATCATGAGGACCTTGGTTCTATCGCTGACAAAGTTCGTCGTGTACGTAAAGCGACTCAATCCATTAGTGAGTTAGTTGTTTTAGATGCTAAAGAACGAGAAGTAGCTGATCGTATCGCAGAAATCAACAAGTTTGATCTAGTGACTCAAATGGTATATGAATTTCCTGAACTTCAAGGCCGTATGGGAGAGGTCTATGCCGAGTTAAGTGGTGAGCCTAAGGAAGTAACAACGGGCATTAAAGAACATTATATGCCTAAGTTTGCAGGAGATAAGAGCCCTTCTTCAAAAGCAGCAACAGTTGTCAGCTTAACAGATAAGTTAGATACGATTGTTACGTGTTTTGCGATTAGTCTAATTCCAACAGGTTCACAAGATCCATACGCCCTTCGTAGACAAGCAGCCGGAATCGTTCAGATGATTGCTGATTATGACTTTGATGTTGTGATTGATGAGTTAGTTGCAGTGAACCTTGATGTAGCAGAGGAACGCGGCTTATTGAAGCGTGACCGTGAGGATATTACGAAGGAAATTATTGAATTCTTCAATATGCGACTGAAAAATGCCCTGCAAGATAAAGGTGCTCGTTATGATGTTATTGATGCCGTGATTACAAATAAGAGGATTCATGTTCCTACAGCGATCAAAAAAGCGGAGCTACTGATGAAGCAAGTGAGTGAACCGACGTTTAAGAAGACGGTCGAAGCATTAAGCCGTGTCACAAACATCGCTAAGAAAGCAGAATCAGGTGCAGAGATTAATCCTGATTTATTTGAGAAGGAAGAAGAGCATGAGCTATATAAACACTATCAACAAGCAAAAAAAGAAGTCCATGTAGCGCTTGCTAACGGGGATGTTGAACGTGCATTTACGAGCCTTCAAACGATTGAACCGGCTATTCATGCTTACTTTGATGATATTATGGTCATGGCAGAACAAGAGAATGTTAAACGGAATCGTCTTGCGCAGATGCAGGAGTTATCAGCCGTAATTTCCGCTTTTGCAAACTTCCAATCAATTGTGTTTAGCTAAAAGTTAAATGACTAATAAGTACTTTGAACGATTTTTGTGCAAAAAGTAGACTATTAGTATATAATATTGAGGATAAAGCATAACACATTTGTGTGTTGAAGGCGGTGGAAACAATCGAACTCACAAATCGGCAAGAACATATTGTAGAAATTGTGAAGGAAAATGGACCAATAACAGGCGAACAAATCGCAGAACGTCTTTCATTAACGAGAGCGACATTGCGTCCGGATTTAGCTATTTTAACGATGGCTGGTTATTTAGATGCCAGACCACGAGTAGGATATTTCTATACAGGTAAAACAGGATCTGAATTACTTGGAGAAAAAGTAAAGAACATCACCGTGAGCCACTATCAATCACGCCCGATTGTTGTGCAAGAGTCATCCTCTGTATATGATGCTATTTGCACAATGTTTCTGGAAGATGTTGGTACATTGTTTGTAACAGACAAACAAACAACGCTCGTTGGAGTATTATCAAGAAAAGATTTATTACGTGCTAGTTTGGGTAAACAAGCACTAGAGTCCATTCCAGTCAGTATTATTATGACGAGAATGCCTAATATCACAGTATGTAGGCAAGATGATCTCATTATAGAAGTAGCTAAGAAGTTAATTAATAAACAAATAGATGGACTACCTATTGTTCAGGATGTTGATTTTGGCTCTGGCTATGAAGTGGTTGGTCGAATCACGAAAACAAATATAACTTCGTTGCTCGTAGATTTAGCGAACGAAGAAACGATCTAGGAAGCAACAGATGTGAGGAGGTCATGATGGTAGAAATGAAGCAGCGTCCTGTTGTATACGTCGTCTCAGATTCTGTAGGAGAAACCGCAGAGTTAGTGGTAAAAGCTGCTGCGAGCCAATTTAATGGTGCAGGTGTAGAAGTTCGTCGCATTCCTTATGTAGAAGATGAGGGAACGATTGATGAAATTATTTATTTAGCTTCACAAGCAAATGCATTAATTGCCTTCACATTAGTTGTGCCGGAAATTAAAAATTACTTGATTGAGCGTGCTGCACTAAGAGGGGTAGAGACGGTCGATATTATCGGACCAATGTTAAATAAGATTGAAACCTTAACAGGGAAAGAACCAAGATATGAACCAGGACTCGTGTATCGACTTGATGAAGATTATTTTCGTAAAGTAGAAGCAATAGAGTTTGCGGTTAAATATGATGATGGGCGTGACCCAAGAGGGATCATGAGAGCGGATGTCGTATTAATTGGTGTATCTAGAACATCGAAAACACCACTTTCTCAATATTTAGCTCATAAACGACTAAAAGTAGCGAATGTCCCACTCGTTCCTGAAGTGGAACCGCCTCAAGAGTTATTTAAGATCTCAGCTAAAAAGTGTATCGGTCTTAAAATTAGCCCTGAAAAATTAAATGATATTCGGGCAGAGCGCTTGAAAGCATTAGGCTTAAAAGCGCAAGCAAATTATGCCAATATTGAACGAATCAAAGAAGAGCTCGTGTATGCTGAGGATGTAATGAACAGAATCGGCTGCCCGGTGATTGATGTTTCAAACAAAGCAGTAGAGGAAACAGCTAATTTAATTTCTAGTATGTTTCAGCGGAAGTAAGCTATAAGAAGGCACCTTTTGATTAGAGGGTGCCTTTCCTACGTAATAGCTGAACTACAAATGATGCTTAATTGGAATCTTTATAAAATAATACTAGTCAAACCATTTAAAGTTCCGTATAATAAAGAATTGTGTTCTTATTAGTATTGTAAAATGATCATAATTTAGAAAAAGAACGATTAAATTTAAAAAGTCAAGACTTTTTCTTGTTTTTTTGGTAATGATAGTAAAGGAGAATGTGTATAATTAGTTTGTTGGTGAAAAAAAGTGATACAATTTGTATCATTCGACAAAAAACAGCGAAATTCTTTAAAATGTTTGCAGGAATCTATAAGAGGATGTTGAATTCAAGTTATGAGCGAACAAATAGCACGCGTTTATGTAGATGCAGATTCATGTCCAGTTAAAAACGAGATTGTGTCGATATGTCAAGAGCTTAATCTAAGTGCTGTATTTGTGTCTTCGATTGCTCATCATATCTCCGTTCCAGAAGGCTTTTCACATGTTACGGTTGATTCTGACAAAGAGGCAGCGGATATGTATATTCTTAATCATACAAGGCGTGGAGATTGCTGTGTGACTCAAGATCATGCGCTTGCTTCAATCCTGCTTCCAAAGGGTGTCAGTGTCCTTTCACCGCGCGGATATGTATATCGTGAAGAAACGATCATGCAAATGCTCGATGCTCGTTACTTTTCTCAGAAAGTACGTAGAGGTGGTGGCAAGACAAAAGGCCCAAAAGCATTCACTGAGGAAGATCGTTCACAATTTTGCTATCAATTTACAACAATTTTATCAAAATAAGCAGGAAAATAGCAAAAAAACTCGAACATATATTACACTCATCAGGAAAGAAAAATGGTGATGCAAAGTATGAGTAGTCGCATACCAGAAGAGAAAATTGAGCAAATTCGCAAAACGACGGATATTGTTGAAGTGATTAGTGATTATGTTCAATTAAAGAAACAAGGTAGGCAATACACTGGATTATGCCCCTTCCATGGAGAAAAGACTCCTTCATTTTCCGTTTCACAAGATAAGCAACTGTATCATTGTTTTGGATGCGGAGCAGGTGGGAATGTCTTTTCCTTTCTGATGGAGCATGAGGGATATAGCTTTGTGGACGCTGCTAAACAATTAGCAGATCGAGCCAATATCGAATTGCCTGTTTCAAACCAAAGAGAAGCCAACCCAAATTCTCCTCAGAAGATGATGATGGATGGACATGAGCTTGCAGCTAAACTCTATCATCATGTTTTGACTTTAACTGAGGAAGGATCAGGTGGCAGAGAATATGCGAAGGCTAGAGCTTTTCAAAAAGAACAGCTTGAACACTTTCAAATAGGATTTGCACCTAATCGTTGGGACTCTCTTAAGATCATACTTGAAAAAAAAGAATTCAATTTAGACGTGATGGCGAACGCTGGTCTACTTGGTACTAGAGAGTCTGATCAAGGACATTATGATCGATTTAGAAATCGTCTCATGTTTCCGATTTGGGATGGCCAAGGGAAGGTAATTGCTTTTGGTGGAAGAAGCATAGGGGATGAGAAGCCGAAATATTTAAACAGTGCTGAAACTCCGATTTTCCATAAAAGTAAAATCCTTTACGCGATTCATTTAGCTAGGCCGTCCATTCGCAAAGAAAATGCAGCCATATTATTTGAAGGATATGTCGATGTAGTAGCAGCTTGGGGTGCTGGAGTAAAGAATGGTGTCGCAACACTTGGTACAGCTCTGACTGAAGAGCAGGCTAAGTTGTTAAGGCGTAATGCTGAAACGGTCACCCTTTGTTATGATTCCGACCGAGCTGGTATAGAGGCAGCCTTCAGATCTGCAGGCATCTTAGAGCAAGTTGGATGTCATGTGAAAATTGCCTTAATGCCAGAGGGTCTTGATCCCGATGACTTCATTCGGAAATTTGGAGCTGATCGCTTTAAAACGGATGTAATAGGGGCAAGCTTATCATTAATGGCATTTAAGATGCGTTTCTTGCGAAAGGGAAAAAATCTTCAAGATGAAGGAGAACGCCTCCGTTATATCGAAGAAGTGCTTACAGAGATTGCCTCCTTGCCACGAGCAGTAGAACGCGATCATTATTTAAGGCAAGTTGCTGAAGAATTTTCGCTTTCACTTGATGCTCTAAAGCAAGAACAATTTCAAATTTACCGTGCTAAAAAGCAACAAAAAGGCTCCGATAAAGAGCAACCGATAAAGCGCACGACAACCAAAGCGTTAAGTCAAAAGAAACTTCTCCCTGCATATAAAAATGCAGAACGGTTATTGCTTGCTCACATGATGAGGGATGTAGAGATCGCCGAACAAGTCCAAGAAAGAATAGGTGGCCAATTTAATGTTGATGAACACCATGCGATTGCTGCTTACTTGTTTGCGTACTATGGTGAAGGGAACGAGGCGGACCCAAGTCGTTTTGTTCAGCGCCTAGATGATCCTACTCTTATGCGAATTGCCTCTGAGCTTGCGATGTTACCAATTAATGAAGAATGTTCGGATCAAGAGATAATTGATTACATGAAACAGATTGAGAATTATCCAAAATGGGTAGACATACAACAGAAAGAATTACTTATGAAGCAGGAGCATGATCCCGTTGCAGCTGCAAGGTTAAAAATGGAGATTATCCAAATGAAAAAACAGCTTCATTAACTCGTTGTAATGTGGACCAGGTCAATTGGGTTGTGAACAATGGAAGGAGGGGATCGAATGGCAGAGAAACCATTACGCCCACTAGCGGAAGGTGAATTGTCCATCGATCAAGTGAAAGAACAATTAGTTGAGGTAGGAAAAAAGAGGGGTGTCTTAACATATACAGAGATTACAGAGAAGCTAGCTGTATTTGACCAAGACTCTGATCAAATGGATGAATTTTTTGAATACCTTGGAGAGCAAGGTGTTGAGATCTTAAATGAATCAGACGATACTCCTAATCTTCAACAAGCTGCAAAAGAAGAAGAAGAGTTTGACCTAAACGACTTAAGTGTACCGCCGGGTATTAAAATTAATGATCCGGTTCGTATGTATCTAAAAGAAATTGGTCGTGTCCCCCTTCTTTCGGCTCAAGAAGAAATTGAGCTAGCAAAACGGATTGAGCAAGGAGATGAAGAGGCTAAGCGTCGCCTAGCGGAAGCGAACTTACGTCTTGTTGTCTCGATTGCCAAACGCTATGTAGGTCGTGGGATGTTATTCCTTGATTTGATTCAAGAAGGAAATATGGGTCTCATTAAGGCTGTTGAGAAGTTCGACTATGAAAAAGGGTACAAATTCAGTACGTACGCGACTTGGTGGATTCGTCAAGCCATTACTCGTGCGATTGCTGACCAAGCAAGAACGATTCGTATTCCTGTCCACATGGTTGAAACGATCAATAAATTAATCCGTGTTCAACGTCAATTGTTGCAAGACTTTGGACGTGAACCAACCCCAGAAGAAGTAGCAGAAGAAATGGAATTAACGCCTGAAAAGGTACGTGAAATCTTAAAGATTGCTCAAGAGCCAGTATCTCTTGAAACGCCTATTGGTGAAGAGGATGACTCTCATTTAGGAGATTTCATTGAAGACCAAGAAGCGCTTGCTCCGTCTGATGCAGCAGCATATGAGTTATTAAAAGAACAACTTGAAGATGTTCTAGATACTCTGACAGATCGTGAGGAAAACGTTCTACGTCTTCGCTTTGGGCTTGATGACGGTCGTACACGTACATTAGAAGAAGTAGGTAAAGTCTTCGGTGTTACACGTGAACGTATTCGTCAGATCGAAGCGAAAGCTCTTCGTAAGCTACGTCACCCAAGCCGTAGTAAGCGTCTGAAAGATTTCTTAGAATAAAACAATACAATTAATAGTCGGTTATAAATGGTTTGCTCATCGATGAGATGAGTAAGCCATTTTTTCCATCACATACAATATCTTAGGAGGAGTGGGATGGATGATTTAAGGAAAAAGGTTATTATTAATGAAATCAAGCACTGGAAACACTCAAACTTACTACCGACGCAGTATTGTGATTTCTTGTTAACCTTATATACAGAAGGGGAAGAAGGTAGTGTGCCACCTACTTCGGGAAAGCGCTTCCTAAACTTCCGGTTGATTTACCCTTTCTTACTTGTGCAATTATCATTTTTCTTTACTGCTCTTGTCATTTATTTTACTGATTTTTCAAGTGGATTGCAAATGCTTATTGGTTTGATTTTTTCGATAATTGTGTTTTTTATCGCAGTATCAACTAAAAGAGAGCTTGTTTTTCTTAAACAATTTTATTCTTTTATTGGGGCACTTATCTTATTTCTTGTAACGATTGAAGCAGCAGGCCACTTTGCAAATCATAGTAATACAGTGTTATCAATTGTTATTACAGTCCACTGCTTAGCTTGGATTTTGGTCGGTTTCAAGTGGAAAATGCGTTTCTTTACAATCTCTGGTATACTAGGACTTGTCGTACTAAGTGGGTTCTGGTTTATTTAAAAGAGTGACAAAAAAAGCAATTCTGCTCACAGTACTTTTCACCGGAGGCATTTTCGAGTAAAATGGAGAAGGTAATCTTTATCGTCTACATAACTGACGGGAAAATAGTTTACATGCAAAGGAGGGTACTAGCATGAAAGGAAGACCACTCTTACCATTCGGGATTATTGCAATCGTAGGGATTGTAGTAATGATTTCGCTTTCATTCATGGGGTTAAACCAACGTGAAGCGATGAATGCAGATGAAGAAGAAACAGAAGAAGTAACTGAGTTTGAAGACCCAGTTGCAGCAGGTGAAGAATTAACACAAGCTTCTTGTATCGGCTGTCACGGTGGAGATTTAGGCGGAGCTTCAGGTCCTGCCCTAACATCTCTTGAAGGTTCATATTCACAAGAAGAGATCACAGATATCATTCTTAATGGACAAGGCGCTATGCCAGCTATTTCTAATGTAAATGATGTTGAAGCTGATGCAATTGCTGAGTATTTACTTTCCATTTCTGAATAACAAGTAAGAAGCGAGGGGTTCCGATAACTCTCGCTTTTTTTGATTGGCAAAAAGCTTGTGTAGTTGCGAAAAATAGCTATTATCGGTAAGATGAAAGACATCAATGATATAGAAATGATAGGTGAGTAAAAAAATGAATGAGCGACAATTATCAAGACGTTTACAACTAGTGGCTACATATGTACCTAAAGGAGCGAAAACAGCTGACATCGGTTCTGATCATGCTTATTTACCATGTTATCTATGCCTAAAAGATGAGACGGCAACAGCAATTGCAGGCGAGATCAATGAAGGTCCTTATCAATCAGCACAGTCTCAAGTAAGACAATCAGGGCTCACTGAGCGTGTTTCAGTTCGTAAAGGAAATGGATTAGCTGTTATTGAAGCTCAAGATGACGTTGATGTAGTGACGGTAGCGGGAATGGGCGGAGCATTGATCACAACCATTTTAACTGAAGGGAAAGATAAATTAACAAATGTATCACGTCTAATCCTGCAACCGAATGTTTCAGCTAGTATAATTCGCCTTTGGCTAGATCAAAATGGATGGACGCTGAAGGCTGAAGAGATTATTGAAGAAGATGACAAAATTTATGAAATTCTTGTTGCAGATCGTGGTGAGAACAAATCTTTATATAAAACGAACAAAGAACAGAAAATGTTACTTGGTCCCTTTTTAATGGACGAGTGTAACGAGGCTTTTCAAAAGAAGTGGACGTATGAAAAAATTAATTGGGAGAGAATTTTAACTCAATTTGAAAAAGCAACTGAAACTGTTGAACTTAAAGAAAAGAAAGAAGAAATCAAAAAAAAGATTGAAATGGTTAAGGAGGTAGTAAAATGACGAAATTTGTGAATGGACAAGCCCTTATCCAACATTTTGAAAGCTGGTCCCCGAAATCATATGCTGTTGAAGGCGATCGAAATGGAGTTATGATTGGTACATTGAATAAGCCGATTAAAAAAGTGATGGTTGCACTTGATGTGTTAGAAGTCGTAATCGACGAGGCGGTGAGTGAAGGAGTCGACCTTATTGTGGCTCATCATCCGCTTTTATTCAGACCACTAAAAAAAATTGATACAAACACAGCGCAGGGAAGAATCGTAGAGAAAGCGATTAAAAATGATATCACTATCTATGCTGCCCATACAAACCTTGACATTGCCAAAGGTGGGGTCAATGATATGATGGCGGATGCATTAGGTCTAAAGGATACAGAGGTGCTATCTCCGACCCAAGAGATGGCTTTAAAGAAAGTGGTTGTGTTTGTTCCTGAGTCACATGCAAACGAGCTGAGAGAGGCGTTAGGACGTGCAGGGGCAGGGTATATTGGAAACTATAGTCATTGTACGTTTAACTCTACTGGAGTTGGCACATTCCTACCTGGTGAGGGGACGAATCCTCATATTGGAGAAGCGAATAAGCTAGAGCGAGTCGAAGAAGTGAAGATTGAAACGATCATTCCAGCTCCTCTGCAAAATCGTGTGATCGCGGCAATGATTAAAGCGCATCCGTATGAGGAGCCTGCATATGATGTGTATCCGCTTGAAAATAAAGGCGAAACACTGGGACTTGGACGCATTGGTTTATTAAGTGAAGAAATGACTCTGCAGGAATTTGCTGAACATGTGAAGCTGGCCTTTGATGTAAGTGGCGCAAGGGTAGTGGGAGACCTCTCCGGCACGGTCAAGAAGGTGGCGGTCCTTGGCGGCGATGGAAATAAGTATATGATGGAAGCTCTTTTTAAAGGAGCAGACGTGATGGTGACAGGAGATGTTTATTATCATATGGCTCATGATGTGATGATGGAAGGGTTGAAGATTGTTGATCCTGGTCATAATGTCGAGAAGGTAATGAAAGAGGGAGTCAAGCGATTTTTAGATGCGTTCCTGAAAGAGAAAGGCTATCAGACTGAAGTCATTGCTTCAAAGCCAAATACCGACCCGTTTCAATTTGTATAAAAAATGAACCAACCTCAATGAAAGATGAGGTTGGTTTTTTGGTAGAAAAAAACCGCTGCCTTAAGTATGCAGCGGTTCAATCTTATTTCTTTGCCTTCACCTTAGGGAGAATCTTTTGCAAGGCTACTTTACGTTCGAGTTTCCATGTTGATTCATCTTCAGGGTCAAATTTCTCAAGAAACGAAATCACTTCTTTTGTAAGTGGTGTTGGGGTTGAAGCACCAGAGGTGACACCAACAAGGTTCACATCTTTAAGCCAATCCAACTCTAATTCAGTGATATCACCGATTCGATATGCTCTTGTTCCGGCAATTTGCTCGGATACTTGTGCTAGGCGATTCGAGTTGTTGCTTTTTGGATCACCCACCACAATAACAAGGTCACACTCTTTTGCTTGTTCGGCCACTGCTTCTTGGCGAACTTGTGTAGCTAAGCAAATTTCATTATGAACTTCGGCTGTGGGATAGATCTCCATCGCTTTTTTCATAATGTCGGAAACATCCCACTGACTCATCGTTGTTTGATTCGTAATGATTAGTTTATCAGTCCCTACATTGAGGTTTAACACATCATCTACTGATTCAACAAGATGAACAGCGTGAGGGGCGACACCAATCGCACCTTCAGGCTCTGGGTGGCCTTTCTTACCGACGTAAATGAACTCATGACCTTCCGCTGCTTTTTCACGGATAAGGTCGTGTGTACGTGTTACATCAGGGCAAGTTGCATCAACGACTGTTAATCCTTTTTCTTTTGCTAACTTCCGCACTTCCGGAGAAACACCGTGTGCAGTGAAAATAACAGTCCCTTTTTCCACTTGTTTTAAAATTTCTACACGGTTAGGACCATCTAAAGAGATAATCCCATCATCTTCAAACGCTTCTGTAACGTGCTTGTTATGGACAATCATACCAAGGATATAAATTGGTCTTGGCAAGTCCAAGTTTTGTGCTGCTTGTCTAGCTAATACCATCGCATCAACTACGCCGTAGCAATAGCCGCGAGGTGAAATTTTCATCACTTTCATGACAGGCCTCCTAAAATGAGAGCTCCTGTCCTCAAAAGTTGAGAACAGGATTGTCGATTCGTCCTATATTATAAAGGAGAAACAGAGATGTGACAATCATTTCGCCTAGTTTAGCTCGAGTAAGGCACCATCAATGAACTCATATGCTTGCTCTTCCGTCATATCATTCATCAGCACAAGTTCACTAGCAATCATTTGCCGTGCTTTTTGCAAGTGGTTACGATCTTGGATGTGTAGACCATTTGCACGCTCAGCTTGCTTTTTGGAAAGAGAAGAAATTAAGTGTGCAGCATCAACAATACTTCCACTTTTTAATAAGTTTTCTGTTTCACGAGAGAAATGGCTGGTAGATGGTGGTGTCTCAGGTCCATTTTGTAATGCTTCGACAAGAACATCTAACTCTTGTTGATCAATAACCTTTCGTAATCCTGATTGATCAATGCGATTTTCTGGAAGCATTAATTTCACATCAACGAGAGGGAAGTGAAGGATATAATAGGAATGAGTTTCTCCTAAAACATCTTTCTCTTCAATATCTTGAATCGTACCAGCACCGTGGTATGGGTAAACGACGTGATCACCAACTTTAAACATGGGCATTCCTCCATTCGAGTAATACCATTAGTATAACATAAAATGATGCAAATTTAAAATTTTACTATTCGCTAGCGAATGTTGTCAACAAAAAATTACTGAAATCAAATATAAAGTTTTGGACTTGGCAAACCATTTGTGAAAACGGGTGGTTTTACTGGTCTCGTTGCCAGAGGGGCAGACATGGTTGTGCTCTCATTTTGTGGTACGATTGGAACGTGTTGTTGCATAATTGGTTCTTGATTTACAGGCGTTGCTACCTCAGGAGTAGGTATGTCGTTACTTCTCATAATCCTCCAAATGGCAGGCATGTTGCGAATGAGAGGACCATATTGCTGCACCATAGGTACTACTTGTTGAGTTAAGCCTAAAACGCGTTGAGTATTTTGTAAAATAGTCGTGAAGTTCATGGTGCCACTTGCACCAGCTGCTGCCCGGCCAATCCCGCCAGCAATAGAAGACCCGGCAGCTTGGGAAGACCCGCCGCCAAATAATCGAGCGAGTAATCCGCCACCTCGACCAGCAGCTGATAACCCACCAAAACCACGAGCTAACCCAGCCGTCTGTCCTGCATAGGGAGCGTAGGAGGCAGCTTGTGCTCCTTGAAACATAGGTGCTGCCTGCATGAAGCCGCTTGCCGCTTGAAAAGGTGGTTGCATAGAGAGAGGTCCAAGGGGAGGTCCCATATAACGTTGCATAATATTATCTCCTTTCACGTTTATGAACAATATCCTTATAAGTAGGTATATGCACAAGAAAGAAAAGGGTGAAAAGGTAACATGATTAAAACTTCATTGGCATCTATAGTGTAAACTATGATAAAATGAACTATTGCATTGAACTATTGCATGAAATAGTCATGGATGAAGGGTGAGAACAATTATGGAAGCAACTAATTTTAAAAGGTTTGAATTAAAACCATTTCTGATAGAAGCGCTATCGGCGCAACGTTTTTCATTACCAACTGAAATTCAAGAACGTTTAATACCAGCTATTAAAAATGGAAAAGATGTGATCGGCCAATCTCAAACAGGAACAGGGAAGACATTATCCTTTTTGTTACCGATCTTAGATAAAATTGATACAACGAAAGATGAAGTACAAGCAGTTATTACAGCTCCAACAAGAGAGCTTGCTTCTCAATTATTTGATGAGTTAAAAAAGCTTGTTGAGCATTGTCCAGAAGACAACATGATTCATGCGAAGCTTTTAGTAGGTGGTACAGATCGTCAACGAGCTATTGATAGCTTAAAGAACCAACCTCATATCGTTGTCGGTACAGCAGGCCGTATTGGTGATTTAGTTGATGAAAAGGCGCTGCTTGTATACACAGCGTCAATGCTTGTAGTAGATGAAGCTGACCAAATGCTTGATATGGGATTTATCGCAGATGTTGATAAAGTCGCTTCGCGTATGGCAGAAAACATGCAAATGATGGTCTTTTCTGCAACGATTCCAGAGAAATTACAGCCATTTTTAAAGAAATACATGAATGACCCTAGGCATGTGCAGGTTGAACCTAAGCATGTAACGGCATCAAAGATTGAGCATCGCATTGTGCCTCTTCGTAATCGAGACAAAATGAAATTTGTTGTCGAGCTTGCAGAATCAATCAACCCATATTTGGCAATTGTGTTTACGAACACAAAAGAACAAGCAGATGAAGTGACAAAAGTGATGCAAGAGGCTGGTTTGAATGTTGACTGCATTCATGGTGGATTGCAGCCACGTCAACGTAAACAAATTATGAAGCAAGTAAAAGAAGTGAAGATGCAGTATCTAGTAGCGACTGACCTTGCTGCACGTGGACTGGATGTAAAAGGTGTAACCCATATTATTAATTTTGGATTACCTAAGGATCTAGATTTCTATGTTCACCGTGTAGGCCGTACAGCACGAGCTGGTGCTGATGGGATTGCTTATACGATCTTTGAACAAAATGATCAGCAAGCGGTCGAAAAGTTATTAAAAAGAGGAATTAAATTTACTTATTATGATTTCAAGAAAGGTGAATGGCTAAAGCTTGATAAACCACCACTAGGTGTGCCAGGTAAACGCCAGAAGCCTACATCAAATCAAGAAGCAACGACGAAGGGACCGAAAAAAGAAACCGTGAATACAGGGACAGGAAAAGCAAAAGCAAAGCCGAAAAAAGTAAAACCAGGCTATAAGAAAAAAGCAAAGTTTAAACAAGCGAAAGAAGCGCAACGAGAGCGCCGTATTTCATCACGTAAAAAGTAATAACGGGGGATCAGCATGACGTTAAAAATCGGATCGCATGTATCAATGAATGGGAAACAGATGCTGCTTGGAGCAAGTTTAGAAGCTGCATCTTATGGTGCAAATACCTTTATGATCTATACAGGTGCCCCTCAAAACACCCGTCGAAAGCCAATTGAGGAGTTAAATATTGAGGCAGGGCTTGCTCATATGAGTGAACACGGTATGGTGGATATTGTTGTTCACGCACCTTATATCATTAATATTGCTAATACAACAAAGCCAGAGACATTTGAACTAGGTGTTAACTTCTTACGTTCAGAGATTGAACGTACAGAAGCACTTGGTGCTAAACAAATCGTTTTACACCCTGGTGCTCATGTAGGGGCTGGTGCAGATGTTGGAATTGCAAAGATTATTGAAGGTCTAAATGAAGTGCTTGAAACAAAGAATGATGTACAAATTGCCCTTGAAACAATGGCTGGAAAAGGGACAGAGTGCGGTCGTTCGTTTGAAGAATTAGCACAGATCATTAACGGTGTAAAACATAATGAACGTCTATCCGTTTGTTTAGACACTTGTCACGTTCATGATGCCGGATATGATATCGTACAGGATTTTGATGGTGTTTTAGATGAATTTGATCGTGTGGTCGGAATAGATCGACTGAAAGTGCTTCACATCAATGATAGTAAAAACATCTGCGGGGCAAAGAAGGACCGTCATGAGAATATTGGATTTGGCCATATTGGGTATAAGGCTCTCCATAAAGTTGTTCATCATCCTCAGCTGGAAAGTGTACCAAAGATTCTTGAAACGCCATTTGTTGGTGAGGATAAGAAAAACAAAAAGCCTCCATATAAACATGAAATTGAGATGTTGAAAGCAGGAGAATTTGACGAACACATTCTAGGGAAAATAATGGAATAAAAAAAAGGAACATACTCAAATTTTTTTGAGTATGTTCCTTTTTAAAATTAAGATAAAAAATGACCGAATTGTTGCAGCAGTTGGGAAACGATGGTAGAGACGTGAGGGTCAACATCTGTTTGTAGGCGTTGGAGAATCCGATTGACTTGTGCTTGATTCCCCACATCAATATGTTCTTCTCGTAAAACGTCAATAACCCCTTCCGCTTGCTGTTGATTAAGCGGAATTTGGTATTGAGAACTAAGTTGCATTAATTCCGCTGCGGTTAATGAGTTTACTTTTTGGTTTACAAGTTGTTGCATAATTGAATTCATCCAAGCACCCCTTTGTATCATAATAAATATAGGAATAGCAGATTTTGACCATTCTTTTAAATATATGTTCGATTAGTAAAAATGTGCGAAAAAAAAAGGAGATTTCCTAGTTCTTCTAGAATAGATAATAGACATGAGTTGGATGAATGTTTATAGGACAATCAGAAGTTACCTCTATATCTAAGTAGAGAAAGTTCTACTTCAATCTTTAGAACTTGATCATGCAAAGAAGGAGAGGGGCAGAATGAAGAAGTACTATTTAGACAAAATCGCCCCTAAAGGGAGAAATCATATGTACACTCAATCAAACACTACAACTCCTCAAGGCAAGGAGAAGGATGAACCTTTGCTTGGTGCACAATCAGCCACTGATACGAGGAATTATATTGATGAAATTGGTATCCCTTATATTAGGGTTAATCATTATACAGATATCGTCGATTGGAATTATGTATTTATCGAATTAACGGATATGCGTCCGACTTATTTAAATGGTTCATCTCTTGAAGAATTAGCTACTCACGATGAATTGTTGTCTTTGTCCTATCACCTAGTTGCAAAAGTTCATGAGACTAACAAGGGTACTGAGGCTGACTTTGAAGAAGGTGATATGCTTGTACGAGTGCGCGCCTTAACCCCTTGTGAAAATGGGGATGTGTATGTTGTTTTTGAAAATCGATCCTTACAAAAGCAATTTGAAAACCTGTTAACATTCCATCATCAAATGGAAGCTGTTTCTCATATTGCAGCGGGAGTTGCTCATGAATTGCGTAACCCTCTCTCGGTTATCAAAGGATTCATGCAATTAGCCAAATTAACAGGAGATCATGAGAAGTATTATGATACGGTCATTTCAGAATTAAACCGAATGAATAATATTATTGAAGACTTCTTATCAGTTTCCCGTAAGAAAATTGATCGCAAACAACAATCTCCAGTACATATTATGGAGTCTTTGATTGAAATTATTAAAGCGGAATGTTTATTGCATGATGTGAATTTAACCCTTGAAATAAGCGAGGTAGATCAAGTAGTATATGTGAACGAATCGATGGTTAAACAAGTTATGCTTAATTTACTGCGAAATTCAATTGAAGCCTACGGTGGCTCTAATACTTCGCGTAAATTTAAAATTGAAAGCTACCCCTGTGAGAACGTTTATAAAGTAATCATCACCGATAATGGAAAAGGAATGCCGAAACACGTATTAGAGCAACTGGGTAAACCTTTTTTTACAACAAAAGAAAGTGGAACAGGGATCGGAATTCCTTTGTGTAAAAAAATCATCGAGGATCATGGTGGCGAGTTCACCATTGAAAGTGAATTAAACGTGGGTACGACTGTTACTTTAACCTTACCCTTTACTTCTTATAATCAATGAGCTTTCCATACAAATATGGAAGGCTCATTTTGGTTATATCTGAAGCAGTTAAACCTAGGAGTTTACAACAGTCGAAATTGTCTCTATAATTGTACTTAGGAATAAAAGTTTCCCTAAGTAAACTTTTATTCCTGAAACTAATTTGCACATTTAGGCGATTTTGACCATACACTAAGAAGAGAATAAGCTAACAGGATTATGTTTAATGGAATTGGGGGTTACAAATTATGAGTGATGTCATAGAAGTGAGTCAGTTATCTGTCTATTACGAAGATAATGAAGCAATAAAAGATATTAGCTTCAAGGCAAAAGAAGGTCAATTGATTGGCGTTGTTGGTCCAAATGGGGCAGGCAAATCAACTTTAATGAAAGCTATTTTGGGGCTTGAAAAATATAAAGGGACGATTTCGGTTTTAGGGAAAAAAGTAAAAGAAGTCCGTAAACAAATCTCCTATGTGCCTCAGCGCAGCCAAATTGATTGGGACTTCCCAGTTCTGGTGCAAGATGTAGTTATGATGGGGCGAGCAACGCATATAGCATGGTATAAGCGTCCTAGCAGCATCGATAAAGAGGTTGTGACTGCTTGCTTAAAGAAAGTGGGTATGCTTAATTTTGCGAAACGTCAAATAGGAGAGTTGTCAGGAGGCCAACAGCAGCGTGTGTTTATTGCACGAGCATTGGCACAAGAGGCAAATGTCTTTTTTCTAGACGAACCATTCGTAGGAATTGATGTGACCTCAGAAGAAATCATTATTGGACTTTTAAGAGAATTAAAAGCAGAAAATAAAACCATCTTTGTCGTCCATCATGATCTGAGCAAGGTTCAAGATTATTTTGATCAGCTCCTTTTAATCAATAAAGAGTTGATTCAATTTGGCTCCGTTGATCAAGTTTACACACCAGAGATCCTTCAAAAAACATATAAAGGTGGGCTTGCATTATTTGGCTCAAATGAAGAGCAAATGGTGGTGACACCGCAATGACAAATATTTCTTTCTTTATTGACCAAGTGATGCGCTACTCTTACTTACAACAAGCATTATTCGCAGCTATCCTTGTTGGGATTATTTGCGGCGTAATCGGTTGCTTTATCATTTTAAGGGGGATGGCATTGATGGGGGATGCAATCTCTCATGCCGTCTTACCAGGTGTAGTTGTGTCTTATATGATTGGAGTTAACTTCTTTTTTGGAGCCGTATTGACAGGTGTTTTGACGGCATTAGCAATTGGATATGTCTCGCAAAATAGTCGGATCAAGGATGATTCAGCTATAGGGATCTTATTTACAGCAGCCTTCGCTTTAGGAATAGTGATGATTACTGGTCTAAGGGGAACGGGTGTAGATCTGTGGCATATCTTGTTTGGAAATGTATTAGCTGTATCACGTGTTGATTTATGGATAACAGCAGGAATTGGCTTTTTTGTCATCCTTCTAATCATTATTTTTTATCGACCATTATTAATCAGTACTTTTGATCCGATAATGGCAAAAGCCACAGGTATTCCTGTTCATTTAATACATTATTTACTCATGCTCTTGTTATCTCTTGTAACGGTTGCTTCATTAAAGTCTGTTGGGATTGTTTTAGTAGTAGCCATGTTAATCACTCCTGGTGCAACTGCGTACTTATTAACAGATCGACTACCAGTTATGTTAAGTCTATCAGCACTGTTTGGCGTTATTTCTGCTGTGGTAGGCATTTATTTCTCTGTTCTCTATGATGTAGCGAGTGGAGCGTCGATCGTTTTAGCCGCATCCGTGTTGTTTGGTTTAGCCTTTTTCTTTGCGCCAAAACAAGGAGTTATTACTAAAAAATTCCGGCAAAGGAAATATAGACATATCAAAAGCGCTTCTTGATCTGCTCCGAAAAACACCCTTCTATTGTGGAATGGGTGTTTTTTCTTTTTTAAAAGATTGCTAAATGATCCCAAAGAATCAGTAATCATTTCCTTCTCTTCTAATTTCTTTCCTATTAAAATACTGAAAAAACGAGGATGACAGACGAAAACAGTGTTATCTGTATGAAAAGAATGTTCTCTGATTCGCAGAACCCGATTAAAGGGACGACACTAGAGGAGATCACCTGTCACTCATGTTGTTTTGTTTAATGGATTTCTGTAGGATTATAAGCACTGAAACAAACGTAGCATGTATATTTGATCAAATACATTCACAAAGAGGAGTACTTACACGATGAAAAAACATTTATTTTGGATGATCGCTGTACTAACTCTTGCTATAGGCGTAGGATATTTTTTCTACCAGACGATTCAGCTGCAGGAAACAGTTAAAGAATCAGAGGAAACAATTGATGAGCTGCAAACAGCTCATGAAGTAAAAGAAATGGAATTGTACTATGCCGAGCAAGATGGAGATATAGAAAGAGAAACTGGATACGATTCTTGGATGAGATCTGTACAATTAGCAGATGATCTTTATGAAGATAGTGAAGGAAGGTTCAAAAAAGAGTGGGGGGTCTTCCTAGGGGAAGTAGCAGAACAACATGATATAGATCCACTGATCGTTTATGAACTTCTTCGTACAGAAACTGGAGGGAAGTTTGACCCTACATTGGTTGGACCAGAAACACGTTATGGACATGCATATGGCATGGCGCAGTTTATGAAAAATACAGCACCATGGATTGCAGATAAAGCAGGGTTGGATTATGCAGATGATCTATTGTATGATCCCATTTATTCGATTGAATTAGCTATCGAATATTTAGGGTTTTTGCATGATCGTTATGATGATTGGGATCATGCACTAACAGCCTATCACCGTGGGATGTACGGACTTGAGAAATATATCGAAGAAAACGGTGATGCCGCTAGCTGGTATGCCGTAGAAATTCAAGAAAATGCAGAAGCACTTGAAGGCTTTGCATATTTGAATAAAGAGTAATGTGGGAAGCAGTGAAACCGGATATGGTTTCGCTGCTTTTTTGTCATGAGAGGATGGAGCAAACGATCGACTTACAGTTGAAATTGAAGGATAAGATCAGATAGAGAAGAACTGCCTTTCAATTAAGGTTTTCTTCTCTATTTTCTCATCAATCATTCATCAAATGATTCTGCGTGCTTAAAGGATTGCTCATAAAACGTTAATTGTGATTGCACAGATGTTTCTGTATCTGCTTTTTTGACATAGTGATAAGTACCATCTGAGTCTTGTTCACGAGCTTTGGTGTTATCAAGAAGGGTAATATCCAAGATTTCTTTTATGCGTTTTTTTATGGAGGCGTTTAGAATAGGAAACAAAATTTCAATACGCTTTTCCATATTACGTGTCATCCAGTCAGCAGAAGAAAGGTAAACCTTTTTTTCTCCATTATGATGAAAATAGAAAATTCGACTATGTTCTAAAAAACGATCAACGATGCTTCTGACTCGGATGTTTTCACTAACTTTTTTAATGCCTGGTCGTAAGCAACAAATACCTCTTACGATCAGGTCGATTTTCACGCCAGCATTTGATGCTTCATATAACTTTAAAATAATCGGTTTATCCGTTAGAGAATTCATTTTTGCGATAATACGGCCATTGCCGTATTGCTGTTGATTCTTGATTTCTTGATCAATTAAATGTAGAAATTGGTCTCTTATTTCAAATGGAGCTGTAGAGAGATAGTGCCATGTCGGTTTTTCACGATAGCCACTTAGATAATTGAAAAAGTTTGTGGCATCAATACCCATTTTCTCATTACTCGTCAACAAGCCCATATCTGTATATTGCTTAGCAGTCGAGTCATTGTAGTTACCGGTACCTAGATGAACAAAGCGTTGCACTTCATGGTCCTGGTGCCTAACAACGAGGGTGATTTTGCTATGAGTCTTCAGAGAGGTGATACCATAAATGACATGGACGCCAGCCTTTTCAAGTTTCTTTGCCCATTGAATATTGTTTTCCTCATCAAAGCGAGCTTTTAATTCAACTAATACTGTCACTTGCTTTCCGTTTTCAGCAGCTCTTTCTAGGGCTTGTATGATCGGGGAATCACCACTGACCCGATAGAGCGTCTGCTTGATCGCCAAGACATCTGGGTCATCAGCTGCCTGAGAGATGAAGTCAACGACTGGCTGGAAGGACTCATATGGATGGTGCAAAAAAATATCCTTTTTCGAAATGGCATCAAAAATATTCTCCTCGCCAATCAAATCGAAAGGAGGTTGAGGAATCAGGTTTTCATTTGCTAAGTGCTCATGATCATTGGCAAGTTGCCTGTAAAATTTAAATAAAAAGGAAAGGTCTAGAGGACCTTGAAAGGAGTAGACATCCCCTTTGTGAATCTCGAGCACATCAAGCAATAACCTCAAAACAGTAGGGTTCATTGTCCCTTCTTGCATTTCAAGTCGAACCCCAGCTCCCCATTTGCGTTTTTTTAATTCTTTTTCAATTTCACGCAATAGATCACGTGCCCCTTCTTCGTGAATAGTCATATC
This sequence comes from Alkalihalophilus sp. As8PL, assembly GCF_040939795.1. Lineage (GTDB taxonomy): Bacteria > Bacillota > Bacilli > Bacillales > Bacillaceae_D > Alkalihalophilus > Alkalihalophilus lindianensis. The sequence continues at coordinate 457,581 of NZ_CP162551.1, read as the reverse complement.
GGCATTTCTGGTTATTCGAAAGGGGGATACGGATACGACATCATAACCAAGAAATAATTCACCAATAAAATGACTAATGACTTCCTCAAGCATAGTAAAAGCTTCTTTCTTATTTGAAGAAGGTAAGCTAATGAAGCGATTGAGCACGGAAGGTACTTGAACAATGGCTAATTGATTTTTTTGGTTCAATTCATTTTTTAATAATACAGCTAAATTCAAACTTTTATTTAAAAGCATTGGAAAAGGCCGATACGCATCAATAGCCATTGGGGTCAGGACGGGATAAATATAATGATGAAATCGTTTTTTAAGATAGTGAAGTTGATCTTCGTTTAGCTCATTTATGGCTAAAAACTGAAATCCTTCATGGTAGAGCATTGGTACAAGAGTTTCTGTAAAGACACGGTCTTGAAGTGTAACGAGTCTGTGATTAACTTTAGCAATTTCTTTAAGCTGTTGCTTTGGGGTGAGTCCAGCTTTATTTTCAGGACGATTAAATCCAGCCTTAACTTGATCTTTTAACCCTGCAACGCGGACCATGAAAAATTCATCTAGATTCGAACTGAAGATCGCTAAAAACTTCAATCTCTCTAGTAATGGGTTCCTTTCATCAATTGCCTCTTCAAGTACTCGCTCGTTAAAAGCAAGCCAACTTAATTCTCGATTGTTGTAATGATGAGGATCATTAAAGCTTATGGGAGCTTGCTCGATAGACTCCTTTGACATGAGCGTCAACCTTTCTGTTCTATAGTAGAGAATAAGCATTTGGTAATCACAGGTATCCTTCTACATTTTATCAATACAATGTAAATATTATGTTAAGAATACTCGTTCTGACTCCAAGCAGAGATAAACTCTAGGTCAATTTCTAGGTTTGTGATGCGCTCAAGGTGTTTTTTGTGCTTTGTGGCATACTCCCTCTCAAACGAACAATCACTTTCAAAATGAAGGGGTAACGCAACTTTAGAACCGTTAAAGGTTGGTTCTCCTATGTGTTTTATTAAATGGCGACGCGTTTTATTTAAACTATATGCGAGCTTCATTAACGAACCTAAAAATTCATACCACTTTAGCTCTTTTTTCGAGATTACATCCTTATATGGTTTAGCGAGCCCCACTAACTGTGACTTTGATTTAAAGGATGAAATGAAGGCAATCGCTAATCGTTCTTTGTGATTAAGCCCATCAATAGTCATATTCGTTAACAAATAAAACGTGTGGGTGCTACTTGATTCTTTGTTAATAAATTCTCCAATGTACAAAACCTTGGTGCTATAGCGAAGCAATGTCAAAGCCTCGTCACTATCTGAAATTGGTGCATACTCTTTAAAATGTTGATAGAGCGTGCTGACAAGCTTCGTTACATAATTAACATGACTTAACTGGATGTCAAAATTATGACTGAGTTGATGAAAGCTTTCTTCAATAACGACTGGAAACCGATTTGTTTCCATTGGTCGTAGCATTTCTTCATATAAAATACCGTCACGAAGGCCCCGACGACTTAAAATAAAGCTTTCTGCTTCGACATATTGCACAAGAGATGAAATGACAAGAGCTGCAGGTACAATGATGTCTGCTCGGTCTTTAGACAATCCATCAATTGCGTGACGATCCTCTAATGATGTACTGGAGAGAGACTCATACAAATGTTTCAGTTCGGTTTGTGACATTTCATATTGGTGAAGACCACCTAGTGGGTATTCCACTTTTTGTTGATGAATAAGGGCTAGGTTTCTTGCACTGCCACCAATGCCTATTACATTCATAGGTTTAACTTCTTTTATCCATGGAAGTTGGTGAAATTGATTTATGATAAAGTCATGCATCGTGGCAAGCTCTTGTTCGGTAGCGTCACTACCACTAATAAAAGTCGACTGCAGGGTGACTGCCCCAAAGGGGAAACTGTGAAAATGTTTTAATTCTCTATTTTTGAAATAGGTCACTTCCGTACTTCCTCCTCCAATATCAATGGTAAAGCCATCTTTAATGGAAGTAGAATTCACTACAGCTAAATACCCGTAATAAGCTTCCTCGTAATCAGTAAGAACTCGTATTTTAATTCCTAACATATCTTCAATCATCTTAATAATGTCTTGTTGGTTTTTTGATTGACGTAAAGCAGCAGTACCTACTGCGGCAATTTGAGCAACCTCGTGGAAGTTCATCATCTCTTTAAAGCGAACAAGTGTCTCAATTAAGACATTTACACCTTTCTCTGTTAATTCCTTATCTTGATTCAGATGCTTGCTTAAACGAGCGACATTTTTGACGTTATGTAATTCTTTGAAGCGACCTTGGGAATCAAGTTCAGTGATAACAAGGCGAATAGAGTTAGATCCTATATCGATAATGGCAAAACGTTGATTATTCATGGATAGACATCCTCTCTTATATATAGAAGGTAAGCATTAAGGAAATGTAGGTATGGTCTGAATTTTTCTCATTATATCAAATCCGCATCTACCTAAGCTAAAAGGGTGGACAGATCACGAATTTGCTTTATAATGAGTAAAGATTGTTTATAAATCGGAATGGTTCTGACTATTTATATGAATGCATATGGATAAACTTATATATAAACGAATGAATCGCCTAAGAGGGGGGATATGAGTGGTAACAACACTTAAAAAAACAGATACGGTCGTTGAGATCAAAAATGTTTCTTTTCGTTATGGTAACCGGAATGTATTAGAAGGTATTACGCTTCCAATTGAAAAAGGCGCCTTTCTAGGTTTAGTGGGTCCAAACGGATCAGGAAAATCTACGTTAATCAAAACAATATTAGGATTAAAAAAACCACAAAATGGAGAAGTTTACTTATTTGGTGAGCGAGTTGATAAATTTAAAAGCTGGGATAAGATCGGATTTGTTTCGCAAAAAGCAAACAGTTTTAATTCGGGTTTTCCTGCAACTGTATTTGAAGTTGTTTCAATGGGGTTATACGGGAAAGTAGGGCTCTTTCGTTTTTTAAATCGTAAACATAAAGAAAAAGTACGTCAAGCTATTGCCAGTGTGGCAATGACGGAATACATCCATCAAAATATTGGAGAGCTCTCGGGGGGACAGCAACAGCGTGTCTTTATAGCTCGAGCACTCGTAAGTGATCCAGAATTATTAATTCTTGACGAACCGACTGTTGGGGTCGATGCAAAAAGCGTGAAATCCTTTTACGATATGTTAAGTAATTTAAATCGGGATAAAGGGATTACACTTTTAATGGTGACTCATGATATCGGGGCTATGACAGATCATGTGACAAATGTAGCCTGCTTAAATAAGCATCTGCATTTTCACGGCAATCCAAAAGAGTTTGAAGAGAATCAAGATCTATCAGCCATTTATGGTCATGATGTTCATCTTCTCACTCATAATCATAGTCACGGGGGGCATTAAGCGATGCTTGAAGCTTTTTTTCGCTATGAATTTTTACAGAACGCTTTTTATGCCGGAATCATGATTGGGCTGTTGGCACCGATGTTAGGTGTCTTTTTGGTTGTAAGAAGACTTTCTCTTATCGCTGATGCTCTTTCGCATATTACATTATCTGGTATAGCTGCAAGTTTACTTTTAGGTAAGCATTTCGCATTCTTTCAAGGGTTGAACCCTCTTTATATGGGAATGGTTTTTTCTGTTGGAGGGGCGTTATTAATCGAACAGTTACGAAGTGTGTATCAATATTATAAAGAAATTGCGATTCCAATTATTTTATCTGCGGGAATAGGTCTTGGTGTTGTATTTATTTCACTGGCCGATGGATTTAATAATGATCTATTTAACTATTTATTTGGAAGTGTTATTGCTGTAACACGTTCAGATCTTTGGACAATTATAGGTGTTACTGTGATGGTTCTCATTGTTCTAATCATGTTTTATAAAGAATTATTTTTCCTTTCCTTTGATGAGGAACAAGCAGTAGTATCTGGACTGAATCGTAAAATCGTGCACTTTATTTTCATCGTTATGGTGGCTCTAGTGATTGCAGCTTCGATGAGAATTGTTGGGATTTTACTGGTGTCCTCACTGATGACCCTTCCAGTAGCAGCTGCAATGCGGTTTGCTCGTGGATTTAAACAAATGTTTGTCTATTCGATTCTCTTTGGTGAAATTTCTGTTATTGGAGGGTTGATTGCTGCTTATCAATTAGATTTAGCTCCTGGTGGAACAATTGTGATACTTGCTGTATTTATCTTAATCGTATCAATTTTTATTGATAAGCTTAAAGGTGGACTATCCTTTACGTGGAAAAGAACAAAACAAACACCGGCAGAGTAAGGGTGCTAGAGCATTGTTGAATGGTCAGCTTAGAGGTATAATAGGTACGATATAAAAGGTAGTGGTGAACATGCAAGACTTATTGATGAATTTAACGTTTATTGAACGCGGTGTAGTTGCTGGAGTGATTATTGCCCTTATTTGTCCAGTGGTTGGGGCATTTTTACTCGTGCGTCGCGTCTCGATTATTTCAGAATCTCTATCCCATATTACTCTTACAGGAATATCAGCTGGAGTGCTATTAGGATCCACGACTATTTGGTTTACCGATATCAATCCAATGTATGCTGGACTTGCTTTTGCAGTTGCGGGTTCACTTTTAATCGAGAAATTACGAGATATATACAAACACTTTCAAGAATTAGCGATACCAATCATTTTATCTGCTGGAGTCGGTTTAAGTGCGATTTTTATGAGTCTTTCCAAGTCAGGTTATACTGAATGGTATATGTATCTATTCGGTAGTATTGTGAGTGTAACAAGGGATGATCTGGTCTTTATCATCATTACCGCCATTGTCGTATTGATAATGGTTGTCCTATTCTATAAAGAGTTCATTTCGATTTCCTTCGACCAAGAATATGCCACCGTTTCAGGGATTTCCGTTCGACTCATGAATCAAATCTTTGCCGTGTTAGTTGCATTTGTGATTGCCATGTCCATGAAAGTGGTTGGGATTCTTCTTGTTGGAGCAATGGTTGTTTTACCGGTAGCAACGAGCATCCATGTTGCTAAAAGCTTTAAGCAAGTCGTGGGGTATGGAGTTGGATTTGCTCAACTGGCGATGTTAAGTGGGATTTATTTTTCCTATCAGTTCAGTATTGCGACTGGAGGAATGATCGTAGTAATGGGCTTGCTTCAGTTAATAGTGGTTATGATGACAAAGAAAGTTGTATTAAAGTGGCAAGGGAGGGATATACGTGAACATTGATCAAGCAATGACGGCTTTGAAAGATAAAGGTTACAAGCATACGGACAAGCGTGCAGACATGCTTCGCTTATTTTCAGATGAGAAACGGTATTTGTCAGCAAAAGATGTACTTGAGCACCTTCAAGATGATTATCCAGGACTTAGCTTTGATACAATCTACCGTAATCTTTCGCTGTTTACTGAGCTTAAAATTCTAGAGGCCACGGAGTTAGAAGGAGAAAAACGCTATCGATTTAGTTGTTCAACTACTGAGCATCACCATCACCTTATTTGTCTCGAATGTGGGAAAACAAAGCATATTCACAGCTGCCCAATGGATTCTCTTGATTCTATTTACCCTGATTTTGAAGTGACAGGCCATAAGTTTGAAATTTATGGTAAGTGTCAAGAGTGCAAAGCCTAATTTAAATAAGGTCAAGATGATTCAACCTGCAAATTCTACTCCTGTTGCAGGTTTTTTTATTGGTTAGACCACCAACTACTGACAGGTGTGAGGGAAGAAAATGATCACATCCTAATGATAGGAGGGGATGACGATGGCAAATCCTGTTGTAAAATGCAACGTTGCAAACTGTACGTTTTGGGGTGAAGGAAACCGATGTCAGGCTGATTCGATTTTAGTGGAAATCGATAGTCACGCAGAACGCAACTATCATATGGAAACTGGGGAAGAGCCATATGAGGATGCCCTGCATCGTGATGCTGCTAAAAAGAGCGCAGAAACCTGTTGCCATACCTTCCGTGAGAAAGAATAGCTAAAAAAAGAAGGCGAAACATTCATGTTTCGCCTTCTTTGTCGTGGGGCTTCATTATTTTTCTGCCACTTCAAGCATCCATTGGTCGACCCATTCCTTAGCTTCTTGCCAAGTGTAGGCACGGATAACATTATCAGGTGCTGAGAGTCGGTTGTATGGTGTATCCATTAAAATAACAGGAATCTTGAATTCCTCTGCAATCATCACTGCATTATCGTGTTTATCTTCAAAGAAAATATCTAATTGATGCTCACGAACAGCTTCAAGCTTATCGTGTTTACCAACAAGCTCAATATGATCAAAAGGCACTTGGTTCGTTTCAAACCAGCTTTTGGTAATATGATTGAGATGCTTTCTTCTGGCTGTAATGTAAATCAAGTCATGTTGCTTGGACCAATTGTGTAAGATCGATTCCGCATATGGTGCTAATTTTGCTTCTGTATAAATAGTACCTTCATGCTTGGTCATCCATTCCCAAAATTCCTGTTCTGAGATATTGAGAATGGATGTTAAATCATACTGGGTTAAATCATCGAGTGTGAGCGACTGGTTAAAATGTTTATTTAAATGTGGGACAAATGTATTAGGGTCAGTTACAGTACCATCAATGTCCAACCCAAAACGTTTCTTAGCTGACATACCTTTCACCTCTTAAAAATCATTGTTTGACCTATGTAGTTAATCTACCCTTACCTTACACGAAATAAAGGAGATAATCTAGGTCATTTCCTGCACTTGTAAAGATTAACTCCTATATTTTTACCGTATGGCGTCATACTATTACTGCTCCCACAAAATTTGAAAGTGAGGGATTCGTATGGCAGATGATAAGCATCCAAAAGATGAACCCATTCGCTTGTTGGATGAGGATGATCGTTCTTTAACGCTTGTTAACAACCACGTTGAAGGACGAGATGATGACCGTGACCTCTCACTAGCTTTATCGAAAGAGGAAGCAGAGGCAGAAAGTCACGTAGAGGTAGAAGAGGAGCCCGTTAATACGGAATATCCACTTCAACCAAGTTTCCAAGAAGAAAACGCAGCTGAATATGCAGCAATAAATGGAATGGCTGGAGCACGTCCGTTTGATGAGAATCAAACCGTTGAAGCCTCTGAAAGAGAGGAAACAGCCATGAGCAATGAAGGCGACGTCACGGCTGGGCGTGGTGTTGGAACATTTGCGATTGTTCTTTCCATTTTGTCGTTATTCTTCTTACCAGTATTGCTTGGAGCAGCTGGGATTGTTATTGGTTTTGTATCACGTCGCATTGGCTCTACAACGCTTGGTAATTGGGCGATTGGGATCGGGGCCGTGTCGATTTTAATGACCGTCTTTTTCTCGCCATTCTTTTAAGGGTGGTGGTGAGTGTGGGAGCGCGGAGTAGGGTTGTTTCACTCCATAAAAAAGAAAGCATAAGCCTTGTGGCTTATGCTTTTTCTAATTGACGTTGTGCTTCAAAATATTCCTCAGCAATTTTGTCAATCTCACGCTTTAATTCTTCAACCATTGTTTCTTCAGGTACTTTGCGGACAATTTCGCCTTTCATGAAGAGTAAACCTTCACCTCTAGCACCAGCGATACCGATATCTGCTTCACGTGCTTCACCAGGTCCGTTTACTGCACAACCAAGAACAGCTACTTTAATTGGTGCTTTAATCGTTGAGATGTAGTCTTCAACTTCATTAGCAATGCTAATCAAGTCAATTTCAATCCGTCCACAAGTTGGACAAGAAATTAAGGTTGCTGCATTAGCGGCAAGACCAAATGACTTAAGAAGTTCCCGAGCTACTTTTATTTCCTCTACAGGATCTGCACTTAATGAAATACGAACCGTGTTACCAATTCCCATGTTTAAGATTGCACCAAGCCCTGCAGCACTTTTAATCGTGCCTGCAAATAAAGTACCTGATTCGGTAATTCCTAAATGAAGGGGGTAATCAAAGGCTTTTGCTGCCTTTTCATACGCTTCAATTGCCAAGTTTACATCCGATGCCTTCATTGACACAATAATGTCATGAAAATCAAGATCTTCTAAGATCTTAATGTGATGAAGAGCACTTTCAACCATTCCATCTGCAGTTGGATAGCCATACTTTTCTAAAATACGCTTTTCAAGTGAACCTGCATTTACACCAATTCGAATAGGAATGCCTTTCGCTTTTGCTGCTTTTACAACAGCTTCTACTTTTTCACGGCGACCAATATTACCAGGGTTGATACGGATCTTATCAGCGCCACCTTCAATTGCTTTTAAAGCTAATTTGTAGTCAAAATGAATATCTACAACAAGCGGAATTGAAATTTGTGCTTTAATATCAGCAATCGCTTCAGCTGCACGCATATCAGGGCATGCAACACGAACAATTTGACAGCCGGCTTCTTCAAGTCGTTTAATTTCAGCAACAGTTGCTTCGACATCATGTGTTTTCGTTGTTGTCATACTTTGTACAACTACTTCATCATTTCCACCAATCGTCAAATTACCGACCTTAACGGGACGAGTTTTTGTACGATGTGTTAATTCGGTCATTGACCAATCGCTCCTTTTATAACAAAAATGGTGATCCACTTTTGTCTAGTCTCTGATGAGATACGTATTCATTCTATCAATCATGGTTTCAATTTGGCAAGAAGAAAGTCATTGATTGGCGTAATAAGGAAATTTATACGTTTCTCCGATCTGAATCATTTCCGGCTCTAACCCTTGATTAAGCTCCTTAAAATCAAAGATTACTTCTTGAATCGAAGCAGGAAAGGGGACGATTCCTTCGTGCAAATGTTCTACAATTGATAAAACGGTATAACCAGGCTCTACCATCACTTCTACATAGGGCTCAGTGATCTCTGACGTGGTTTCTTCTATATCACTTGTCATAAAAGTATCAGTATGTGTTACTTCCTCTACAGGCTGAGTGGAGGTCGATTCTAGGCCGTTGGGTAAAGTACCTATCGTAAGATCATAATAAACACTATAAAGGATAATAAGTACAAGTAAACCAAGTCCGATCCGTTTCATGCTTGTCCCTCCCAATTAGAGTGCTTACACTCCTTCTTAAAGTAAGTGTATGTTTCTTTTGGGAAAGTATGACAAGCATGTGAACAATTTTTCATTACATAAAACAAAGGAAAGTGAATAAAATGAATCAGATTTCTGCTCGTCCATCTATTTTGTTACTTGTTGTAGGATTATTACCGATCGTTATGGTGCTTGGTAATTCAATGTTTATTCCTATCCTTCCATTTATGCAAGTGGAATTGGGGATAACGACTGCACAAGCAGGTCTAATATTAACGATCTTCTCAATACCGTCTGCTCTTTTTATTCCGGTAAGTGGGGTTTTAAGTGATGCCTATGGTAGAAGGAAGGTCGTAATGGCCTCTTTAGTCGTGGTGATGATCGGTTGTATACTCTCGGCCTTTGGAGCAGTGTATCAGTTGTTTGGATGGGTGCTTGTCGGTCGATTTATTCAGGGGATTGGTGCTGGTGGAGTAACACCGATTGCTATGGTTTTAGCTGCAGATTTGTTTTCGTCTGAAAAAAGAAATCAAGCACTAGCTTCCATTGAGAGCTTCAATGGCATTGGAAAAGTAGTCAGCCCTATTATTGGTGGGTTGATATTAATGGGTGTATGGTATTACAGTTTTGTTGTATATTTCGCGGTAGTCTTATTTGCTTATATCGGTTTTTATTTATTCATCCCAAAAACGAAACGAGCGAATGTAAAGAGAGAGAGAGCACCATTAAAAGAGAGTGTAGCTTTGTTGAAAAAGGAACGAGAAACGTTGCTTCCGATCTTTACAGCAAGTGGGGTTGGTATGTTTTTGTTGTTTGGATTTTTATTTTTACTATCCTACGAATGGGAACAGGGAGTGGATAGTAATGGCTTGGTAAAAGGATTTATTTTAGCAACACCTTTACTCGTTTTAACAGTAACTTCGTTAGTGGTGGGCAAGTACGGGTTGAAAAATAGCGATCAAACGAAAAGAAGTATTATATGGGGGTTACTATTCGTAACCGGAAGTGTGGCAGGCTTTATATTTTCAAGTCTATTTATCGCCGATTTATTATTAATTAGTATGCTCGCTTTAGGGTTAGGATTTTTACTGCCAGGCTGCAGTGCGTGTGTAGCCTTGGTCGTCACACCTCAAGTTAAAGGAATGGTGTTCTCTATTTATTCAATGATTCGTTTTCTAGGAGTAGCATGTGGTCCTTACTTTTTTGGCCTTTGGATGGTAGATCGAGAGCAATTAGTGTTTAACGTACTACTTTTAGCTGGTTTGACATGTGTGGTTTTACTATGGAATTGGACCTGTTTACCAATTGGGAAACGATGTGAAATCCATCAAACTTCATGAGATTGATAAGGAAATAAGTCTAAAGTCCCTTTTCTTTTTACTGTAAAAATTGTTTCCTAATGAGTAGAGCATTCGTTATATAGTGGAATGCCATTGACTGTTTGTATGGTCAAAAAAAAGGAGTCGATTAGATTGAAACACACTTGGAAGAAGTTATTGTCGCTTGTACTTGTGGTCTCGCTAGTAGTACCAACCGTCCTTCCATCACTTGCTCTTGCTGATGCAGCACCAGGAGATGTGATCGTGACATTAGGAGAAAATTTATCTCCAGCAGAGCGTGAGAAGATCCTAGCTGAGATGAACGAAACGGAAAATACAGAAATCATTACAGTTAGTAACCAAGAAGAAAGAGAATACTTGGGTGATTATATTAGTTCCTCTCAAATTGGAACACGTGCACTTTCCTCAACAAAAATTACATTAGCCGAAGAAGGATCAGGAATTAATGTAGAAACTAACAATATCACGTGGGTATCTGAGGGGATGTATGCCAACGCCCTTGTTACAGCAGGGGTTGAAGATGCAGATATTTATGTGACAGCACCATTTCCGGTTTCAGGTACAGCGGCACTTACAGGGTTAATTAAAGCTTACGAAATCGCAGCAGAAATTGAAATTCCAGAAGAGCAAAAGCAAGTAGCCAACGAAGAAATGGTTCGTACAGCAGAACTTGCGGAGTCTATCGGAGTGGAAGAAGCTACAGAGCTTATGAATCGCATTAAGGAAGAGATTGCGAATAACCCAGTGGAGTCAGAGGAGGACTTACGAGAATTAATCCGTCGCGTTGCAGCTGAATTAGGAATTGAACTAACCGAACAAGAATTAGATGGTCTTGTATCTTTATTTATGCGAATGAAAAACTTAAATATTGATTGGAACCAAGTGCAAGATCAAATTTCAAAAGTACGAGATAATTTAGGTGACTTTTTAGCGCGTGAGGATACTCAATCATTTATTAGCAAAATATTAGACGTTATAAATCAATTAATTGAAGCAATTAAAGGTTTCTTTACTTCTGAAGCGTAAGAGAGGGATGATCCCTCTCTTTTTTCTTTGAATTCTTTTACACAGGTCGACAAGTTGTAGTACGATGTATGTAGGCAGGGAGTACGTTTGGGGGTTCTGTCTCTTTTTTAACAGTTTTCTTTTCTTGTACTTTCGTTTTCGGCTTTCTCAATATTATCACCCCCTCTTACCAGTAGGGTGAACTTAAAACTGTACTTTTTATTCATTTTTAAAAAATCTGCAACAATTTCTTCATTCATTCGTATATACATAAAAAGAGGAGGGACGAACATATGGAGTGGCTTGATTCAGCAACAATAGGATTTTTTGTTGTGTTTTTAGGGACACTTTTCTTATTCGGGGAGCTACTGGTTCGAATGAGAGGGTTATTTGCGGTCTTAGGTGTCGCTATTATGGCTATGTATTTCTCGTACCATCTAGCAGGAGATGTTGGATTTTGGGTAGTAATTCTTTATGTGTTAGGGTTAGTCCTTATTATCGTTGATGGCAAAGTAATCACAGATGGAACCGTGGCTTTGTTAGGGGTATTATTAATGATTACAGGCCTTGCTCTACCGGCTCCAGATTTAATTTATGGCATTCTAGTTTCAATGGGATTTTTAGTTGGTGGTTTTAGTTCTGGATTATTCTTGAAAGTATTTCCATCTAGAGATTTATGGGCGCGTTTGACGTTAAAAGATCGACTAACTGGAGATATGGGGTACAATTCCCTAAGAGAAGACTATCGCGAATTAGTCGGAAAAGAAGGGATCACACTAAGTGCATTCCGTCCAACTGGAACGGTGGAGATTGAAGATAAGCATTATAGTGCTACCAGTGGCGGTCAATGGCTTGAGGCAAATATGAAAGTTAAAGTCATTGATGTCGATGGCACCCGCATAGTCGTAAAGCGTATGAATGATCAAAAAACAAGCGAGTAAGCCTATTACGGCTTCTCGCTTGTTTTTCTTTTTGGGATAGGGATCGAAAAAAGCGCGTACAGTACCATCGCAAGGGTGGCAATAAGTAATAGATAGGCTGGAATACTAGCTATTAGTACATCGACCCAAGCAAAAGCGATGACAGGCATTGTCATGGCGTAGGCCGTGATAAGCCACATATGTCGATATTGAATGTTTTTTCGTTTGCCTCTAAATAATAAGCCGACATAGGCAAAGATTGTTACCCCTAAAAAACCCACTCCCAACAATCCGCTATAGATGAGTAAGGAAACAATCAGCAATAATAAAGGGAGGAACCCTTTCACATCCCCAATACGATCGGTTAGCTCTTCATCTGTTACTTCTTGTAAGCCAATTAGGGCATATGATACCGAGTGAGTGGCTCCGTAACGAAACAATAGCGCCTCTTCATGACGAAAAACAACGCCTTCCCCAAGCTCCGCTAAATTAGTACTCGATAATTCATTATGAGGATCTAATACAAATACTCCTTCATTTAATGAGTAATTTAAATAAGGCTCATTAAGGTCCGCCTTCAATTTCCCATCTTCTAATGAAAAAGAAGGGAGGTCCTTTTCTAAGCTTTCTTCTAATTGACTAATACTAGTTGTATAAGTCATCCAGAGTGAAAAAATAAACGGGATACAAGCGATAAAAATAACTGCTAATACATGAAAGATGGCTTTAGTAATCGGTTGAAATCTGCTATAAGCTAATACTTTTTTGTCATAAAAACTCTTATAAAAAAATTGGAATCCGTTCATAAATAATCTCCTCTCACACCACTCCATATTTTAACGAACCCTGCTACATTCAACAAGTTTCAAATCAGTGAACAGCTATAATTTTCGTTAGATTATGAAGTTCAGAAAAAAAATCAAAATTCATATTTACAAAACGTTCATAAATGCTTAATAATAGACAGGGTGTCATTGTTGAGGTTTGTCGAAAGTCGAAAGATTAAATAAGACTGACTTTCTAAATGAGGGGATGAGATTAAGTGGATTTACAGACACTTTTGTTCATGTTTTTTGGAGGCCTTGGAATTTTCCTTTTCGGTATTAAATTCATGGGGGACGGTCTTCAAAAAGTAGCAGGGGAGAGACTGCGCGACTTATTGGACAAGTTTACTACGAACCCTGTTATGGGTGTTTTTGCTGGTTTGTTTGTAACTGTGTTACTACAAACAAGTACCGGAACGACTGTTTTAACGATTGGCCTTGTAAATGCTGGATTTATGACATTAAAACAAGCAATCGGCGTCATTATGGGTGCCAATATTGGAACGACGGTAACAGCGTTCATTATTGGAATTAAAATCTCAGCCTATGCTCTACCAATTATCGCAGTTGGGGCAGCTTTAATTTTCTTTATTAAGCAAAAGAAAGTAAACAACTACGGCCAGGTTATCTTTGGATTTGGTGCGTTGTTTTACGGGCTTGATTTAATGGGAGAAGGATTAAAGCCGTTACGTGATCTTCAAGCTTTTGCAGATTTAACGGTGCAAATGGCAGATAACCCATTGCTTGGGGTATTAATCGGTACAATTTTTACTGTATCTGTTCAAAGCTCAAGTGCATCAATTGGGTTGTTACAACAACTGTACGATCAAGGTGCAATGACATTAGATGCAGCTCTGCCTGTATTATTTGGTGATAACATTGGGACAACGATTACAGCCATTCTAGCTGCTATTGGGGCGTCTGTTGCAGCAAAACGCGCAGCGTTAACGCATGTTATTTTTAACTTGATTGGTACCATTATCGTTTTGATTGTTTTACCTTTCTTCTTAAGCCTGGTGAGCTTCTTGGCACTAGAATTAGGATTAAACCGACCAATGACGATAGCATTTGCTCATGGTATTTTTAACGTATCAAATACGTTGATTCAGTTACCATTTGTTGCATTACTTGCAATGATCGTGACAAAGCTTGTACCTGGTGATGAATACAACATCGAATACAAAGCAAAGCACTTAGATCCACGCTTTATCGGAAGATCACCTGCTATTGCACTTGGACAAGCGAAACAAGAAGTGCTACGCATGGCCGATTTTTCTGAGAAAGGGTTAATTGAAGTCAGTCAGTATTTAGAAAATGGACAAAAGCGTCACGCTGAAATGGCTACTCAATTTGAGAGTGCGATTAACAATCTAGATAGAAAAATTACAGAATACTTAATTCAAATCTCCTCTCGTTCGCTATCTGATCAGGATTCAAAAATGCATTCTATGCTGATGGATACCGTTCGTGACATTGAACGTATTGGTGACCATATAGAAAATATTGTGGAATTGAAAGATTATCAAAAAACACAAAAAGTCGTGATGTCTGATACGGCATTAAGTGATTTAAATGAAATGTTTGAATTGACTATTTCGACCTTACAAGAAGCGATTTCGTCACTAGACCTAGGTGATACGGATAAGGCTCGTTCTGTTCTTGAAAAAGAAGACCTTATTGATAAGATGGAGCGTAAACTACGTAAACAGCACATCCTACGTGTAAACGAAGGAAGATGCTCTGGTGGAGCTGGTATTGTCTTTGTTGATATTGTTAGTAACTTAGAGCGTATCGGTGATCACTCTGTAAATATTGCAGAAGCAGTGATAGGCGAAATTCGCTAATAATGGGGAAAGAGCAGTGAAATTCCTCACTGCTCTTTTTTTTAGTTCGTGCTATAATAGACAAGCAAGTAGGACAAAAAGAAAAAAATCCAAGAAACTAATAAAATTTTAGAAAATCTATTGACTTAATCGCAGTAGATTGGTAATATAATTCTTGTCTTTAATATTCCACAGTAGCTCAGTGGTAGAGCAATCGGCTGTTAACCGATCGGTCGTAGGTTCGAGTCCTACCTGTGGAGCCATACTTTGGCGGTGTAGCTCAGCTGGCTAGAGCGTACGGTTCATACCCGTGAGGTCGTGGGTTCGACTCCCTCCGCCGCTATCTTTTTAAGAATTACATCTTTACATCTTTACATATGGCGATTGTGGCGAAGTGGTTAACGCACCGGATTGTGATTCCGGCATTCGTGGGTTCGATTCCCATCAGTCGCCCCATATGAGGACCCTTAGCTCAGTTGGTTAGAGCACTCGGCTCATAACCGATCGGTCGTAGGTTCGAGTCCTACAGGGTCCACCATACTTTTTCTTTGCGGAGGAATACCCAAGTCCGGCTGAAGGGATCGGTCTTGAAAACCGACAGGCGGGTTAAACCGCGCGGGGGTTCGAATCCCTCTTCCTCCGCCATATTGAACTTAATGATTGAGTACATAAAAAAGGCAGCTGATATTTAGCTGCCTTTTTGTTATGTTAAAAAGATCCAAGTGACTAATCCGAGGGAAACACAGTAAACGGCAAAATAGCTAAGCTTAGCTTGTTGGACCATTGAAATGAGCCATTTGATTCCAATAAGAGCAAAGATAAAAGATGAGATAAAGGCAATCCATAATTCATTATTTATACCATGCGAAAATTGTCCGATAAGCTCAGGCAGTTTTAAGAGCGTAATTCCAGTGATGATTGGGATTGAAAGTAAAAAAGAATAACGTAATGCTGTTTCTTTACTTAAGCCGCACCATAATGCTGCAACGAGGGTACTACCTGCACGAGAGATACCTGGAATAACCGCGAGAGCTTGCCCTAGACCAATAAAGATCGCATGCTTCCACGTCATTTCACTTGGTCCACGCATCCCTTGTGAGACCCCGTGCTCAATTAAAATTAAAAAGATCCCTGTAATGATTAGAGCAGCCCCAATTGTCGCTGTATTGGTAATTGAATCAGCAAGCCATTCTTCAAGTAATTTTCCAACGATCATGGTAATAACAGTTGAAACAAGCATTAAGCTTACAAAACGAAAATGCCCCGCCTGGTTTACGTCTTTTTTAATAATGTATGAAAGGGAGCCCTTAACGAGGTTTAATAAATCCTCTCTAAAATATAAAAGCACAGCTAGAAGAGATGCTACATGTAAAAAAACTTCAAAAGTTAAATCGACATCGCCTGTATTTATGTGAAGTATCTTCTCAAAAATAACAAGATGAGCACTACTTGAGATCGGTAAAAATTCTGAGATCCCTTGTATAAAGCCAATGAACAACGCTTCTAACCAAGACATAATAGCCTCCTTTTAAACGAGTTAATTCATCATATGGGACAAGTGGAACTTTTATGAATCTCTCGTTTATTATCAGGCATGTAGGGTATCGTATAGATGTCACGGTATTTGTGATTCAACAAGTCTTTTTTATTGCAAGAAAGTGAAGATTTTGGTAATGTAGGAGACGGACAGACTTAGGAAACATTCTTGTTGATTAAGTCTTTGGCCTTTTGGGGAAAGAACGTCCCAAGTTACAATTGTATTCATTATAAGGAGGAGATTTTGAAATGGCTTACGAATTACCACAATTACCTTACGCAGCAAATGCTCTAGAACCTCATATTGATGAGCAAACAATGAATATCCACCACGGGAAGCATCACAACACTTACGTAACAAAGCTTAACGCAGCTCTTGAAGGACATGATGACCTTCAAGGTAAAAGCATTGAAGAGCTTGTAAGTAACCTTGATGCAGTACCTGAAGACATTCGTGGTGCAGTACGTAACAACGGTGGCGGACATGCTAACCACACATTCTTCTGGCAAATCCTTTGCCCGAATGGTGGAGGCACACCAACTGGCGAATTAGCGAATGCAATCAACGAAGAATTCGGTAGCTTTGAAGCATTCAAAGAAAAGTTTGCAGATGCAGGTGCTAGCCGTTTTGGATCTGGTTGGGCATGGTTAATCGTTGATGGCGGAAAACTTGCTATTACAAGTACTCCAAACCAAGATACTCCACTAATGGAAGGTAAAACACCAATTCTAGGACTTGACGTATGGGAGCATGCATACTACCTTAACTATCAAAACCGTCGCCCTGATTACATTAACGCATTCTGGAATGTAGTTAAATGGGACGAAGTGGCAAAGCGTTACGAAGAAGCTAAATAATGTTTCAAAAAGCAAAGCCCCAGTGGCTTTGCTTTTTATTTTGTAGGGGTGGGAGGGGGAGAGGGTTAGGTTCGCACATATTATCAGTAATTCGCACATATAACAGGCCTTCGCACATATAAACCGTTTTTCGCTCCTAAAATTAAAAATCCGCCCATAAATCAATCAATGCTGCACATATATGAACATTTACGCACATAAGACATGGAAATACGTACATAACACCATTTTAGCTATACAAGCCATATCCGCTTTTATCTTATCTAGATCTAGCTTCAATGGATACTCGATCAAGGTTCCTTCCGTCCGTTAAACGAGGTCAAAAGCCGACCTCTTATTAACGGCCATCCAGGACTTGTCGTTCGTAAACAGCCATTTCCGCTTTTATCTGCATAACGGATTTTTGTTAAGACACACTACTGAGTAAGGTGGTGGAGTCGGTGAAGAAGTCCGTAATTCAGAAATTGATCGGCGATATAGAGGTTACAAGGGATTTGGTCCTTCTTCTCACAATAGGAGGATTGTATGCACTGAGTATTGCGCTATCAAACACGTTCGTGAACGTCTATTTGTGGAAGCAATCAGGGGAATTTATTGACTTAGCTCTCTACAATCTAACAGCCGTTATTTTTCAGCCTTTGACGTTTATTTTAGCGGGGAGATGGGCTAAGAAAATTGACCGGGTGATCGTGCTGCGGCTTGGGGTTATCTCGTTATCTGGTTTTTATACAACAGTTTTATTATTAGGAGATGTAGCAAACCATTACTTAATTATTCTAGGGGCTTTACTTGGAATTGGATTTGGTTTTTATTGGTTAGCTTTTAATGTATTAACGTTTGAAATTACTGAGCCAGAAACACGTGATTTCTTCAATGGATTTCTTGGCCTCCTAACATCATTTGCTGGGATGATTGGACCGATTGTCTCTGGTTATATTATTACGAGAATGGAGAAATTTACGGGGTACTCGGTCATCTTTGGGATTTCATTAAGCCTGTTTGTTGTGGCTGTTTTAATGAGCTTTTTATTAAAACGACGAGCAGCAGAAGGGAAATTCTTCTTTAGAAGAATTTTAGCTGAGCGAAAGAAGAATCCGAATTGGAGGCATATCTTACATGCTAATTTCTTTCAAGGATTGCGTGAAGGTACGTTTATATTTGTCATTGTGGTCTGGGTATATATCGTAACGGGTAGCGAGCTGGCGATTGGAACCTATGGATTAATAGCTTCTGCTGTCCAATTTATTGCCTATTATGCTGCTACGCGCCTGATTAAGCCAAGCTTTAGGAAGAAATCAATTTTAATTGGGGGATCGATTTTGTATGCAGCTATCTACCTAATCGTCTTTGATTTATCTTTTGCGAAATTGATCATGTATGGAGTAGTAATTTCGATTGCTTATCCAATGTTATTAGTTCCATATATTTCACTTACGTATGATGTGATCGGAAAAGGGTGGAAGGCAGCAGAGATGAGAATTGAATACATCGTCGTACGTGAAGTGTTTTTAAATAGTGGTCGGATTGTATCGGTCCTAACATTCATTGTAGCGATCCTTTTGTTCCCTGAGGAAAAGAGCATACCTGTTGTATTAATGATTCTTGGTATTGGCCATTTCCTTATTTATTTCTTCGTGCGACATGTACGTTTTTCAAAACCAAATGGGGGAGAAAGTTACAGTTTTGCACGTCAGAAAAATGGCGATGGAGGCAGCACAGGTGGGACAACAGTTTAATGTGTCGACATCGTGAATTGATATTCAATTCTTTTGACAAGCTACTTCATTATGATATAATGAGTTTAACTTAAAAAACAGATTGCCTGCCGTGTTAGTGAGCTTCTTATTGTTTCGAACCTTGTGTTTTAAAAGGGAGTTCTACATCGAAATGGTAACAGCAAGCCAGCTTGTTCTGGACGCTGAAACTATTTCTGCGAACACCCACCTACTGAAGTAGGTTCATGAAACAACTGAAGCAACGGCATACGCGGGTATATATTTTAAAGTGAGAATTAGACACCTACTTAGGTGTCTATTGTCATGTATACACATAAGTTATGAGGGGATTTGTGTATGGGGAAAAATAAATTGAAGAAAAAAGGACATGTTCCAGCGAGACTTAATATGTTATTCTTGGCCGTTTTCATTCTTTTTTCAGCTTTGATCTTACGACTTGGCATGGTGCAAATTGTACAAGGGGAAGACTTTGAAAAAATAATAGACCGGACAAGCCAAACGACAGCCAGAATCGATGCACCTCGTGGTTTGATGCTTGATCGTTACGGTCATACCGTTGTAGACAATCAATTAGAGCTATCTGTTACATATACGAATCCATCTAGAGGAACGTCCTCTGAAACGATGCTTGAAGTCGCAAGAGACTTATCTGAATTAATTGACGTTGATACAAGTCGCATCACTGAACGAGATCGAAAAGACTTTTGGTTATTGCTTCAAGATAGAGAAAGACGTTTTGAATTAGTGACGCAAGAAGAAAGAAGTCAGTTAGAGGGCCCATCTGAAGAGTATCAACTAGAAATTGATCGCATTACAGATGAACTTCTAGCAGAACTCTCAGAGCAAGATGAGCGCGTTATGGCGATATTTAGAGAAATGTCACGTGGGTATGCAAATACTCCGCAACGAATTAAACGCGGAATTACAGACGAAGAAGCCAATATTATTAGTGAAAACTTAGATCAGTTGCCAGGTATTGATATTTTACGTGATTCACGTCGTAACTATGTATATGGTGAAGCGTTTAAAACGATATTTGGTAGAACTGGCTCGATTCCACGAGAGCAACTTGACTATTATTTATCAAGAGGCTACGACCGGTCTGATATAATCGGAACAAGCTATTTAGAAACAGAGTATGAAGATGTTTTGCGTGGACAAAAAGCAGTGATGGAAAGTATTACAACGTCCACTGGTGGCGAGATAGAGCGTTCTGTAAATGAACAGCCAGGACAACGCGGAAACGACTTAGTTTTGACACTTGATATGGAAATGCAGCAAAAGCTTGATGAAATTATATCCGAAGAAATTAATAGAGGAAGAAGTGAGTTCATTAATGAGCGCACGGCGTATGCAGTCATGATGGACCCACAGACGGGTGATATTCTGGCTATGTCTGGTTATAAAGATGGAGAACCAAAAGATCAGATTGGGAATGTGACGAACACATTTGTCATGGGTTCAGCTGTAAAGGGTGCCTCCGTCTTAACGGGCTACGAGACGGGTGTAATAAGTCCAGGTCAAACCTTATTTGACCGCCCAATTTATCTTCCGGGTAGCACTCAACCTAAACGTTCTTACACACCTATGGGATATGTAAATGATATCAAGGCCTTAGAGAGGTCTTCAAACGTTTATATGTTTGAAATTGCTATGAAAATGGCAGGATTTAACTATGGTTCAAGTCGAACGTTTAATACGTCAAGAACGCTTGAAGCTTTAGATGAAACGCGTTACTATTTCAATCAATTTGGACTAGGCGCAGAAACAGGAATTGATCTACCTGGTAGTTCAACAGGATATCAAGGGGCGTTACAGGATCCAGGTAACTTTCTCGATTTCATGATTGGACAATTTGATACGTATACACCAATGCAACTTGCACAATATGTCTCAACGATTGCAAACGATGGCTATCGTGTTAAACCACGACTTGTATCTGAAGTTAGAGAACCTAGCGTTGTACCAGACCAGCCAGGTGCCGTTTTGCATAAATTTGAGCCGACCATCCTGAATCGAGTGGATATGTCTGATGCCGATCTTAATCGCGTTCAACAAGGTTTTTACCAGGTGATGAACGGATCACAAGGTACGGCGGCTGGAACATTTAGAAATACTTCTTACAATCCGGCAGGTAAAACAGGTACAGCTCAGGTAAGGGTTGCAGTAGGTACAGGTGCAAACCGCCAGCTTAAAAATGGTAACAACCAAATAATGGTCGGTTATGCTCCTTATGATAATCCTGAGGTTGCATTCGCCATTGTCGTACCAGATACTGTAGTTGATAATCGTGCTAACTTTGCTCAAAGTATCGGTAAAAAGATGCTTGATGAGTATTTTGATTTAAAAGAAGAGCGTAATGGTCCCATTAAAGCGGATGAGCCGATACTTGAAGAAATAGAGGATGAATAAAAAAAGCTTGCTACAGTGATGTAGCAAGCTTTTTTTTACGTGATGCGGTTCGCGATATCTTGGTAACTCATTGCACTATTCACGTCAAACTCACCAGCACGAACTTTCTCAGCTAAGTTATTACGATCAAGGTAGCGTAGGAACTCACTCGCGCTATCAATAATGTTAGCTTGTTCTAATTGATTCGCAACATCGTGAGAACTTGTCCCTTGTGAAATCACAAGAGTCATCGAGTAAACATTAACTGTTTCAACCGTTACTGAATCTGGTAAGTCTTCATCAACCTCTGGAGCTTCTTCTTCGGTCGGCTGTTCTTCTAATTCTTCTGCAGGTATTTCCTCAACCTCTGTTGCCTCTATCTCAGGTTCTTCTGCTGAGACGTAATAACCTTGTTCTTGTAAGGCAGCCATCATTTCAGAGACCTCTAACTCTTGTTGTTCAACAATTGTAATTGGTTCGACTGTTGCTTCAGGTGAGAAGGCTTGCGTTACCCAAATGATTCCTGTTGCAAGAACAATACCGCCAGCTAATCCTTTAAGAGCATGTGGTGACATCGTTATTGCCCCCTTGCAGCCGTTGGAGTGCTTGAATCAAGGATACGTTCCACTTCAAGAGGCGTTAAGCCGGTCTTCTCAGAAATGATTTCGAGTGTGTACCCTTTTTGATGCAAGGATTCTACCTCAGCTTGGAGTTTTTGTGTAGAAGCAGAACGTGCTTTAGTGGGAGCTTGGTCACTACTCACTAAAAGTTCTTCTTCTAAAATACGAATCTTTTTCTTTAATTGATAGATCTCTTGCATGAGCGTAATCGAAAAGTTCTCCATCTGCCGTTCCACTTCTGTTGCCTTGTCTTTTCGAAAGAAAGATAACACAAAAAGGAGGATGGCGATTACTAAGAGAATCATGATAGTCCATTCGATCATCTTACAACCCTTCCCTCTATAAAACTATTTTTCTTTTCTATTATACACATAGAAAACAGACTTAAAAAAGTGGTTTTCGTCCTACTTCCTCGACAATTATTGAGTGAAGCGTTTACATAAGCGCGATACGCCCTTTGTTCGCATGAATCGACACGACGAAACGACAGCAAAAGCTAGCGAAATAAGGCGAAAAATTTTTTTGTGAGGACGAAGCATAGATAGCTCAAGTGTATGACAAAAACAGACATTTTACCCTGCTTGTCCGGGGAATTTAAGGTCGGTATGATTAATGTAACAAGATATGCAACGTTTTTTTCATTTATGCATAAGGCATTCATCCTGGAGGTGTTGAAGTGATACAAGACATTTTAGCATTACGAGAAAAAGGATTTTCTTTTCGAAAGATCGCAAAAGAACTCGGAACAACTGTTGGAAAGGTTCAATACCGCTTCCAAAAACATCAAGAAGAAGCAGGGGGAGAAAAAGCAGTGGAACCACCAAAAGCAGTGCAACCACCAATCGTATCAGTGGAAGAAATCAAACCATTAGCAGCCTCATATGATCGGGATGAGGTGATGCTTCTTCCGAGGGGACCAAGTAGTCTCTATGCCTTCTGGGAAACAAGAGAGGTAACAAGAAGAATAATTGAGCATCAATTTAGAACACCATGGCACGAACTAACCAAGGTATTAAGGTTATATGATGTGACGGCGATTCTTTTTAACGGTCACAATGCACATCGTTTTGTAGAAATGGAGATTCCAGAAATGACTAACAATTGGTATTTTCATGGATTAGAAGAAAACCGAACGTTCATCGTTGATTTAGGTGTTAAGACAAGTGAACACCACTTCTTTAGTGTCATTCGCTCGAACCCGATCGACACGCCAAGAATAAAAGAGAGCATGAAAGGTCACTATCAAGAAGCTGTTCAAAAGTGGCAAGGAGGACTAGCAAGTGAGCCAGAATGGTTAGAGCATTTTAGTACGTATTCATATTATGAGTCGACGAAATAAGGAGGAGAATTACTTTGAGTAATGGTTACTTTTCATTTGTCCTTCATGCCCACTTACCTTATGTCAGACATGAAGAAGAAAATCGATTAGAAGAAAGATGGCTTTTTGAGGCAATGACTGAAACGTATATCCCCCTGTTATGGGCAATTGAAGCGGGGAAAGTTAAAGATGGGATCACCATTTCATTTACACCGCCGCTAATGGAGATGCTAGCAGATCCGCTTATGCAAGAGCGATATCTTCATTACTTACTCAAAACCGAAGAGCTTCTTAGAAAAGAAGCAACGTTTTTAGAAGAGGATCAGTCCTTCAATTCGCTCATTCCATTCTATCAAAAAAGATATCGAAAAATTCGAGAAACTTTCCTCAACTGGGATAAAAATGTGTTGAAAGCATACAAACAATTAAACGAACAAGGTTACGTCACATTAATGACCTCAGCTGCTACTCACGCATTCCTACCGTATGTAAAAACGAAAGCAGCGCTCCGTTCTCAAATACGAGAAGGTATTCAAGCATTTGAATCCCATTTTGGTTTTAAACCGAGAGGATTTTGGCTTCCTGAATGTGCGTATGCACCTGGCCTTGATCGTATTTTGATGGAGGAGGGTATTCGATACACCTTTGTCGATGAGCATACGATCCTAAGTGCTGATCCTAAGCCAAGCAAAGATTCAGGTGCACCTATTTACTCACCACATGGGTTGATTTTATTCCCGCGTCATACTGAACTTTCTAGTAAAGTATGGAGCTCTACGCTAGGGTATCCGGGAGATCCAGATTATCGTGAATTTTATCGTGACATCGGCTATGAGCGCGATTGGGACTACATTGAATCCTATGTGCATGAAGATGGCATTCGTGTCGATACAGGACTCAAATACTACCGGGTAACAGGGTCAACAGAAGAGAAAGAGGCTTATAACAGAGAGTGGGCAGAACAAAAAATCAATGCACATGCAAGTCATTACCTTAAGAGTCTAGAAGAATATGGTGGGGAACATGCAACCCAAGCCTTTCCACCTTATTATATGGTCGCTCCTTTTGACGCTGAGTTATTTGGTCATTGGTGGTTTGAAGGGCCAGAATGGATTGGAAAAGTGTTAGAAAAAGCAAATCAAACGGTCTCTTTTGTTAGTCCTGAAACGTATATTGACCGTCACTTTCAAGACTTTGATACATGCCACATCTCGTATGCCACCTGGGGAAGAGACGGGTACGGAGACGTTTGGTTAAACCCCAAAAATGATTATATGTATCGTCATTTGCATCGACTCGAACAAGATATAGCAGCAGTAGTTGCTTTGCATAGCAGTCCTACACCTCTTGAAACGCGTGCGATTAAGCAGATGATTCGCGAGTGGATGCTTGCAGCAAGTAGTGATTGGGCTTTTATTGTAGATGGCGATAGCGCAGTGAACTACGCAAAAGAGAGATTCCATACCCATGTTAATCGGTTTGACCGCTTAAAAGATCGTTTGTTCACTAAACAATTAGATACATTATGGCTTGGTGCACAAGAGCAAGCCTATCCATTTTTAAAAGAGATTGATGAAACTGTCTTTCTCTCAAAACATGATTCCTTTGTCCAAAATCGTCGCAAGAACACACCACTAGTCCGAAAAGGAAGAACGATATTAATGCTCAGTTGGGAATTCCCGCCGATGATGGTTGGAGGGTTATCGCGTCATGTGTATGATCTATCGCGTGCTCTTGTTCAAGATGGGCACACCGTTCATGTCTTAACCTCAGCTGTTGATGGTTATCCGGCATATGAGACGAATCAGGGTGTCCATGTTCATCGAATAAGTGGGCTACAACCTGAAGCGAATACGTTTTTTGACTGGGTTGGTAGTTTGAATGTAGCGATGGCTTTCTATGGTGAAAAGCTAAGTCGAACAGAGCAATTCGATGTGATTCATGCTCATGATTGGTTAGTAGGTGTAGCCGCTAAAGCATTAAAAACATCCTTGAAGGTACCGTTATTAGCAACCATTCATGCAACAGAGCATGGCCGTAATAATGGAATTCATTCAGAGCTTCAATATGAGATTAATCAAAAAGAGTGGGAGCTCACATATGAAGCAGACCGAGTCGTCGTTTGTAGCGACTATATGAAAAATGAACTGCAAACGATTTTCTCTCTGCCAGAAGAAAAGGTGAGTGTTATCCCAAATGGTGTTGATTTAGAGTTGATACGCTCCATTAAAGAGCCTTCGGTTCAAATTGAACCAAATGAAAGATTTACCGTTTTCACAGTAGGTCGAATGGTAAAAGAGAAAGGGTTTCAAACCGTTATCGATGCCGCTGAGTTACTTCGTGAAAGAGGAACCCGAGTTCAATTTGTACTAGCAGGAAAAGGTCCAATGTTAAGAGAGTATCAAGAACAAGTAAGGCTTCGCAATTTAGAAGAGTATGTGATATTTCTCGGCTTTATCTCTGATGAAGAGCGCAATAAATGGTTTACAAAAGCAGATGCCGCTATCTTCCCTAGCTTGTATGAGCCGTTTGGAATTGTTGCTCTTGAGGGAATGGCAGCTGGGAAACCAACCATTGTTTCTGATGTCGGAGGCCTTTCATCGATCATTCAACATGGGGAGAATGGCTTGAAAATGATCCCGGGGGATAGAGAGAGCCTAGTAGCTCAAGTGATGTTTTTATATAATCACCCAATCTCACGTGAGGGCTTAGCAACACAAGGCTTGCGTGATGTAGAGACGAAGTTTGACTGGGGTGCAATTGCAAAGCAAACAGAGAGAGAGTTTGAAATGTGTTTAGCCGGACAACTAGTGGCGGCGAATTAAAAGGAGGCGGAGTTAAGTGAAAGGTGTCATTATGGCAGGAGGAAAAGGAACAAGATTACGTCCATTAACATGTCAGTTACCAAAACCAATGGTTCCACTTTTGCAAAAACCGGTTATGCAATATAGTATTGAGCTTTTAAAACAACATGGGATTACAGAAATTGCGGTTACCGTACACTATTTACCTGATGAAATTCGTGACTATTTTGGTGATGGTCAAGAGTTTGGTGTTCACTTAACTTACTTTGAAGAAACAGAGCCACTAGGAACCGCTGGTAGTGTTAAACAAGCAGAAGCATTTTTGGATGAGCCCTTTATCGTTGTGAGCGGTGATGCTCTAACAGATTTTGATTTACAAGCGGGAATTGATTTTCATGAAGAAAAAGATGCTCTTGTTTCAATTTTTATGAAGCAAGTGCCATGCCCTCTTGAGTTTGGAGTGATCATGACCAACCAAGATGATGAGATTGTTCGTTTTCTTGAGAAACCAAGTTTAAGTGAAGTATTTAGTGACACCGTAAATACAGGGATCTATGTAATGGACCCAAGCATCTTCACATACATCGAAGCGGATAAGCCTGTTGACTTCAGTAAGGATGTTTTCCCTAAGGTTTTAGAAGAGAAAGCAGGGATTTATGGGTATGCAGCCAAAGGATATTGGTCTGATATAGGAAACCTTGATCAATACCGTCAAGCTCATATGGACCTTTTAAATCGTGATGTCCGTGCAACAATTGCTGGGAGCGAGATTCAACCAGGTGTATGGGTAAATGAGTTTGCAACGATTGAGGAGGGGGCAGATATTCAAGGTCCTGCCTTTATCGGCACTCATTCAACGATTCGTTCACATGCGAAGCTTGATGAGTATTCAGTAGTTGGGAGAGACTCAATCATCTCCGATTTTGCTACGATCAAGCGTTCAGTGGTCTGGGATGGAGTCTATGTTGGTAGTAAGACAGAGCTTAACGGGGCGACTGTGTGCGACGGAGTCACTATTGGCAGTAAGACGGCCGTTTACGAGCAAGCAGTGATTGGGCGTCAATGCCATATTGCTGATGAAGTAAACATTCAACCAGGAATGAAAATTTGGCCAAATAAGAGAATTCAAGAGGGTTCAGTTATCTCTCAATCTGTTATCTGGAATGATCAAGATACAGCTCAACCATTACTAGCAGGTCATCGTGCAGTAGGAGTTGCGAATGTAGAGATCACACCCGAACATATTAGTCGTTTAGGGGCTGGTTTTGCATCTGATTTAGCAGTAGGAGGGAGATTCCTCGTTGCTGGAGATGATCAGCCATTTACGAGACTTCTAAAACTATCCCTTGCTCAAAGTGTACAAGCAACTGGTATGAATATTGTCGATATCGAAAAATCTACTATTCCGATCATGCGAAAGACGATTGCGGATCATGACTTTTTAGGAGGCGCACATATTCGAGTCGGGCACGATCAACGAGTAGTAATAGAGTTGATGGACACCGACGGTCTCCCAATTTCCACTTCAACTCAAAAAGAAATAGATAAAATCGTCACCTTTAACACGTATCGTCGAGTCGCTTTCGATCAAGTTGGTGAGTATGAGGTCAACAATCAATTCAATGCCGATTATATTCGTCATGTATATAACCAAGTAGACCAGGTCCTAATTGAAAGCCAGAGACCGCACCTTTCATTGTTTGGACTAGAAAAAACATCGACGGCTTTCCTCGCTGATGCACTAGAGGAGCTTGGCTGCCAAGTGGAAGTCTCAACCGGTCATTATGAAATAGATGAGATCTCGTTAACTATGACTCTATCTAATACTGAATTAGGAATCATTATTGGGGAGACAGGGGAATTTCTCACTCTTGTGACTGCGGACGGGCACATTTTAACGGATGAAGAAAAGCTAGCGTTATTTGTGGACATGCACTTGAGTTTTAGTGATAAAGATCAAGTGACGATTCCTTTATATGGTGGCAATTCACTTGAAGCATACATTGCTAAACATGACAAAAAGGTTATTCGAACGAAAGCATCTGCTAGAGAGATGATGATAGCAGAACAATCGGTTCAACTCTATTGTTATGACGCTTTCTATGCTTGTGCTCATTTAATTCAAACGTTAAGTGAACGTGATGAGTCGCTTCAGAGCTATTTAAGTCGCTTGCCAAATGAAAGTTTGTTTAAACAAGAGGTGCCATGTCAAACAGAACAAAAGGGCATGGTCATGCGAGCATTGATGGAATCGTTGAAAGAAGAACAAGTTGAATTAATTGAAGGGATGAAAGTCAGTCATCCAGAAGGAGGGTGGACCTACATTGTACCAGACCAAAATGAGCCAGTCTTTACGATCTACGCACAAGCAGATGAACCTGAGATGGCAAGAGTTCATGCAAACTACTACACAGACCAAATACATCAACTCCTTACAAGAACATCAACCGTCCCTTCCATGTAGTGATTCATTATATGACCTTCGTTCTGAAATAGGCATTTGGAGAGAAGGTCATACGAGTTGGTTGAGAGAAGGAGAGTGGCGGTTTGCTCCCATCTATCGTAGAACAGGTGGAATTAAGTTACTCACAGCTTACCAAACTCGATTTCACTTACACGTTACAGTGATTGAGCGAGCTCTTTCGAATCATAATGGATACCACAGACAAGTGTTTATTCGAAATGACGCTACAAGAGAACAAGAGATAAAGGTTGTACTGCATCAGAAGCCATTTCTAGATCGTAAAGATCCTGCTATGAGTTTTTATGCCCCTTTATCAAAAGCGCTCATTCATTATGACGGAGTGCGATATACAACGACATTTGCCAAAGGGTCAGAAGCCACAACAGCGGAATGCGCTGTTGGCGAGCTTGAAAAAGTTTGGCAAGAGAAGAAGGGGCAATTAACTGTTCAGCCTCTCTCGGCTCGTGTGAATGAAAGTACGATTACAACAGCGATTACACTAAGAGCAAATGAGGAAACGAGTGTGGATCAGTGGGTTCATGTCAGTCAGTCTATGGCCGAAAGTGAATCGTTTCTTGCACAGTTTCATAAAAAAGATTAAATAAATCGTGATAGATTTTATCCTGTAAAGAAAAAACACTTGATCCCTCTCGGTAGATTTGCTATCATATTCAAGTATGAAGTAAGCTATAGCTAAGTTTGGAGGGATATCGGATGCGTGTACAAGTCACTCTTGCTTGCACTGAGACAGGCGATCGTAACTACATTACAACAAAAAACAAACGCGAAAATCCAGAGCGTATTGAACTTAAAAAATACTGCCCAAGATTAAAGCGTCACACTCTTCACCGTGAGACAAAATAAGCAGTTGGATTCTTCCACTGCTTATTTTTGTTTAAGCTGTGGAAGGAAGGGAGAGGTTTTCGCATAAACTGCGGAAGCCTCTTTTTTTATGATACAATTAAACTGAAACCTAAGTTTACTTTAGTCGTACATAGGTAGCGTTACATATAGAGTGCATTAGCTGGTAGGGATGGAGGAGAGTCCGTTAAATGAATGACAAAGAAGAATGCAGAAAAATGTTCAAACAATCATTAAAGAACCTCTCAGATCTAGCAGTCAAACAACAGTCAAATGAACTGACAAATCAATTGGTGATGCAGCCTTATTGGATAGAGGCTACAGTGATTGGTTTGACGATTTCAAAAGAGAAAGAAGTAGATACGACAACGTTAATTCAACATGCTTGGGCAGACGGCAAACAAGTAGTCGTACCCAAGGTGAAAAAAGGAACAAGAGAGATGAGCTTCTATCAAATCTATTCGTTTGACGATTTGGAAGATATATTTTTTGGACTAAAAGAACCGATACAAGATCGTTGTAAAAAAATAGAGAAAAACGTAATCGATCTTGTTATTGTACCTGGTCTAGGATTTGATCTCCAAGGTTTTCGTATGGGCTATGGTGGTGGGTTTTACGATACGTATTTAGAAGGCTTTAACGGTGTAACCTGTGCATTAGCCTTTGATTGTCAAGTGATTCGGAGCATCCCCATTGAAGACCATGATCAACAGATTGATCATTTAATCGTCCCTCATGGAGTGATCCGCTAATGCTCTGGCTATACATAGGGGTTTTGTGCATAGCTTTAGGGGCTTATTACATGAAAAAGCTCTCTAAGTCAGGCGTGTTTGCGGCTATTTTAGTAGGCTGGTCGATTAGCTTTGGTTTAGGCTTTTTTGGACTATTGTTATTAGCCATTTTCTTTTTTACCTCAAGTATGTGGAGTTCATTATGGAAAGGTCGCAAAGACAATGAGATCGTTGAAAAAGGAGACCAAAGAGATGCCTGGCAAGTAGTGGCTAATGGAGGAGTGGCAGCTATCATGGCCCTTTTATATGGCCTCTTTCCATCACCCATATGGCTGTTTGCTTTTGTTGCGAGTTTAGCCGCTGCTAATGCAGATACATGGGCATCGGAAATTGGTACGTTAAGCAGGCAACGTCCCTTTCATGTACTAACGTGGAAGCGTGTTGAACCAGGTACATCAGGTGCGATAACGGCCCTCGGATCAGCTGCAGCATTTGCAGGGAGCTTTGTGATTTCCTTTTTTGCCATTCTTTCTTGGTGGAGCAGCTATTATAATAGTCATTTACTGCTAATTGCCTTGAGTGTTGTCGGCTTTTTAGGGAATTTTATTGATACGTTAATCGGGGCTTCATTGCAAGTTATGTATCGTTGTAAGGAATGCGGAGTTGAAACAGAGTCTAAGCGTCATTGCGGGCGAAAGACTGAGTATGTATCAGGATTGAAATGGCTTAATAATGATCTAGTAAATATCGCATGTACGAGTGCAGGAGCGCTTTTAGGGATTTTAGTTGCTTTGCTCTTGTTGTAAGGAGAGATTATAAATGGAACAAGCATATGAACGCTATTCTAGACAAATGCTTTTTAAGCCTATAGGCGAAGAAGGTCAGAAAAAATTAAATGAACAAACTGTTCTTGTGGTTGGGGTAGGAGCCCTCGGAACCGTTTTAGCGAATCATTTAGTACGAGCAGGTGTAGGACGCATTCGAATTGTAGATCGCGATTATGTGGAACAAAGTAATTTACAAAGACAGATGTTATTTGACGAAGAAGATGTAAAGAATCATCTGCCCAAAGCAATTGCAGCAAAAGAAAAGCTCTCAAAAATCAATTCTGATGTAAAAGTAGAAGCGATAGTAGCTAATGCTTCGATTGAGAATATTGAGTCCTTAATGGAGGAAGTCGACCTGGTCTTAGATGGAACCGATAACTTCAAGACTCGTTTTCTGTTGAATGACAGCTGCTTTAAAAATGGAATTCCATTTGCCTATGGTGGAGCTGTAAGTGCCAGAGGAATGTCTGCTTTATTTATACCGAGCCAAACACCGTGCCTCCGTTGTTTTATTGATAATGGAGAAACGCAAGGTCAAACATGTGACACGATTGGCGTCATAAGCCCCGTGGTCGATATTGTTGCATCTTATCAAGTGGTTGAGGCGATGAAGTTTTTAATCGGTGATCTTAAGGCGTTACGAAACACGTTACGTACATTCGATTTATGGGGGAATCATCAATATGATATGAAGATGGTTAAGCCAAAAGAGGATTGTCCTACATGTCAAAAAGCAGAATACCCAGCCCTTCATGCATCAGAAGATGATATCACCACTTTATGCGGGCGCGAAACAGTTCAAATTCAACGCCAATCAAAAATGGATTTAACAGAGTGGGCTGAGCGATTAGAACGAGTAGCTGAAGTGAAAAAAACACCATTTCTAATACGTGTACAACTAGTCGAGGGTGAGCGCATTGTCATTTTTCCTGATGGGCGCATCCTGATCCAAGGAACCGAAGATTTAACAAGAGCAAAAAGCTTGTATAGTAAATATATTGGAGATTAACAGGAAAGACGGTTGCGCACCGTCTTTTTCTTATGGATAAATAAGTGAGAGGAAAGGGTTTGCGCACATAAATCAGCTCTTGAGCACATATTCTTTCGAGCTCGCCCATATAAAGCAAATCTCGCACATAAATGAGTAAATGTCGCTTATACCCACCGTATTCCGCTCATATATGTCTTCATTTCGCTCATAATTTCAAAATCTCGCACATACTACTTGTACGACTTAGACAATGATGAGTCAAACGAAGTCAAAGAGCGACTCCTAATAGCCATCCTAAGTTTTCGAGTGGCAGATCATTCACCATCATTTATCTTCTTAACATTATCCTGAAAAAATTGTTGACGGTTTTGATTTGATCATCTACTATAGGGATATTCATTTACTTAACTACGTAAAAGCATAAAAGCATAAAAGTACGAAAGTAATTAGAGAGAATGTGGAGGAGAAAGTAGTATGGAGAGAAAAGCGAATGTACCATTTACGATTATCTTGTTAGTCACAATGATGGTACTTATTATTACGAGTATGTTTGTTTTAAAAGTGGAGCCGCATATTCCGCTAGTTGTTTGTTTACTGTTAGCGACCTTATTTGGACGGTTTCTTCAAATTAGATGGAATGAGATCGAAAAAGCAATGATTGAAGGACTTAAAGTAGGGATAAAGCCTATCTTTATTTTAGCTTTGGTCGGAATTGTAATAGCAGTCTGGATGATGAGTGGGACAGTACCGACCTTATTATTCTATGGACTTTCGGTTATATCTCCTGAATGGTTTGCTGTTAGTACTCTTTTTATTTGTATGATTGTATCTAGCTTTACAGGCAGCTCTTTTACTACCGTTGGAACGATTGGCGTAGCGATGATGGGGATCGGGACAGCTTTAGGAATTGATCCCGCAATTGCTGCAGGTGCCGTGGTATGTGGCGCTTGTTTTGGGGATAAGATGTCACCTTTATCTGATACAACGAATTTTGCGCCAGGAATTGTAGGGGTGGATTTATTTGATCATATTCGTCACCTTTTATGGACAACGATACCAAGCTTTGTGATCACGGTATTCTTATTCTTACTCATTGGTCGTAGTCAAACTTCTACTAGTGCAAATGATATTGGTCTGATGCTTGCTTCTCTTGATAGCCAGTTTACAATTAGTGTTATCACGTTAGCATCACCTTTACTTGTGGTCTTTCTGGCAATGAAAAGATATCCAACTATACCAGTATTAGTAATTGGTATTTTAACGGGTATTCTCACCGCAGCTTTTGTTCAAGGAAACAGTGTCGTGGCAGAATGGTTTACCGTTGTGCAGCATGGGTTTGTAATTGAGACTGGCAACGAAGTGGTTGATGGAATCGTCAATCGAGGAGGCCTACAATCGATGATGTGGTCGATATCTCTGGTGATGATTGCTCTGACACTAGGTGGAGTCATTCAGCGCATAGGCGTAATTGATACATTGCTTACACAGCTTAAGAAAAATCTCTCTTCAAGAGGAAACTTAATTTCAGCAACTGCTGCTTCTTCTATAGGTGTAAATGTAGTAACAGGAGAACAGTATCTTTCCATTTTATTGCCTGGGAAAACGTTCGAATCATTTTATACGAAGCTTGATGTAGCAAAGAAAAACCTTTCTCGTACATTAGAAGATGCTGGGACATTAGTTAACCCTCTGATTCCATGGGGTGTTAGTGGTGCATTTTTTGCTAGTACATTAGGAGTTGATGTGATTCACTATTTACCTTATGCGTTCTTCCTGCTGTTATCTCCATTCATGACGATTTTATTTGGATATTTAGGTATTGGAGTCGGAGAAGGGAAATCGATTGGTAAATAAAGTGGATAAAAAAACGTTTGATCACGCAAAGTAAGGAGAAGGAGGGGTGCCATATGGTAAATCGGCTTTTTTCAATCGCGACCTTAATCTTATCTTTTTACTTTGCGTACAAATACCGCTATCGCGTCATCAATGCTATCCTTGGTCGACGTTGGCTGCGAAAAATAGGAATTAGTATCGCGATGCAAATTCCAATGATTCGAGACCGGGTACTAGGCTCTGTACTTCAACCGAATCGGCCGCAAAATAGTTGATCTGTGAGGGTGAGTCTGATGTTTACTTTAATTCGTTTAAAGTAAGGCATCAGACTTTTTGTTATGAACAGAATCTCAAGTCTTTTCGATGTTCTAAGGAGCCCTACTATTGTTATACTAGTAGGAACGAGGTGATGATTCATTATGAAATGGGATGTCATTTGTTTTGATTTAGATAACACGCTTTATAATCATGAATTTGCATTCAAACGTGCCATTCTCGATTGCTTACACACAAAGATTGCTCAGTGGCAAAACGATGGTCAAATAAATGACCCAATTGACTTTGAACAGTGGTTTGCCACATTTAAATATTATTGTGATTCATTATGGCCTCTTTTAGAGAAGAAGCAAATAGATCGTAAGACGTACAGAAGAAGACGCTACTTAAAGACGATGAAGATGTATAACCTGCCATGTAGGGAAGAGGAAGCTGATGACTTTCATAGGCAGTACTACGAACATGTACATAGATTTTGTGAACCTGATGTAGGAATGCGACCTCTACTTAGCTGGTTGTCGCAATCTGCTGTAAAAATAGGGATTATGACGAATGGTCCAACGGATACTCAATGGAAGAAAATACAGCAACTTGGATTAACAGAGTTTATTGCCGAGGAGCATATTCTTATTTCTAGTGAAGTGAACCTAGAGAAGCCAGATAAACGATTTTTCCATTTGTTTGAACGGAAGCTCAGTTTAAAGAACGAACGGAAGCTATTTGTCGGGGACTCATGGGAACAAGATGTTCTAGGTGCAGTGGGGGCAGACTGGGAGGCTATTTATTTAAATACAAGACATAAGGAGCCCTCAACTACTGATAATGTAGTCATGGAGCTTCAATCATTAACCGAATTATACGTATGGTTACAGGCGAAGGGAATCTAGGGGGTGAATGAATGACCGTATGGCAACATGATCTATATTACTGGCAGCTCGTTCATCATTATGTAAAAGAAAAAGGTTTCCGTTTACTTTATCAAAAAAACAAAGAAGTATGGCTAGAAGATGAACATTCTAAGCCCAAAAGAATTATCCGCATTAAGAGGGTTGATTATGATTGGGGAAATCAATTAAAAAAAGATCTACTTGAAACCGTGAAAAGAGCAGACTTGTTAAGAAGGCAATTAAAGCAAAAGAAAATCGAAGGTGATACGATTTACGTCATGATGTATCCACCAGTTGATTCGTGGGAAGAACTTATGCGTCCTTTTTATCTAGGTAAGAAACAGCAAACGATGATGAAGATGACGTTAATCCCATCGGGGCTAACCGAAAGAGAACACGTCATTAACGGTGTCCTCGCAAAGGATCAGATTCCCTCTTTTCCAATCTATGAAGATGTTGATATGGCCGAAGTCATTATTGGACGATTAAAACGGGAAGTTAGGCAATATACGAAGAAAAAAGAAGAGGAAGAGCGTTCCTATTTTTTATATGGAAAGCCTATTGCAACTTATGTTCTGCTAGCCCTTATTGCAGTAATGTTTTATATTGTTGAGCAAAATGGGGGCAGCACACATGTTTTAACATTGATCGAATTTGGAGCAAAATATAATCCTGCGATTATTAACGGGGAATGGTGGAGATTTTTTAGCTCGATGTTTCTTCATATCGGTTTTATCCATCTTTTCATGAACTCTCTTGCCTTACTTTTTTTAGGTGGGGCAGTGGAGAGAATGTATGGAACAAGTCGCTTCGTCCTCATATATTTTGTTGCAGGGGTGATCGGATCGATCGCGAGTTTTGCGTTTAATGCTCAAGTGGCAGCAGGAGCTTCTGGAGCGATCTTTGGCTGTTTTGGTGCCTTATTGTATTTTGGAATTTCCCATCCAAAGTTATTTTTTAGAACGATGGGGACGAATGTTCTTGTGATTTTAGCGATTAATCTCGTCTTTGGTTTTATGATGCCGATGATTGATAATGGAGCACATATTGGGGGACTAGTTGGAGGATTTTTAGCTGCTGCTGTTGTTCAATTGCCTAAACAAAAAGCAAGAATGAGGCAACTACTCTTTTTAGTGGGAACGGTTATCCTTGCAGTCTCTCTCTACGGATTAGGATTTGTAAACGAAGATAAACAGATGTCGTCTTTATTATCTCTTCAACTGGCACAAGAATATATGCAAGAGGGTCGTCTATATGAGGCATATCCTCTAATATATGAGGTGCTAGAGGAAGAGGAAAGTGCAGAAGCTTATTTTCTATTAGGATACGCTGATTATGCTTTAGAGGACTTTCGGGAAGCGAAAAATTCATTTATGAGGGCTGTAGAATTGCAACCTTCTTTTCATCAAGCCCATTATAACTTAGCTCTTTCCCATTATCGCTTAGGGGATAGAGAAGAGGCAATTGCCGCTGTAGAACAAGCAATTGCCCTCGAGCCAAATGAAGAAAGCTACCAAACGTTTTTAACTGAATTGAAGTCTAATTCTAATTAACGGCTGATCGACTGCATCAGCTGAACAGGTGTATCATCTGCTGTACGAAATAGAATGAAGACATGATCCGGATTTTCTTTTGGAATCACGATTAATGGTTCCGTGCTTCCGAGCGGACTGACTGCTGAACCATTTACATCTATTCCTAACACATAATTTTTATATAACCCCTCCCAGAGGCCGCCAAGAAATTTGGTGGTCTCTTCCATTGTTAAGCCTGGAATTGGTTCAGTTTGAAATTGATCGATTTCGGTCAATGGAATTCTCCTATACTTAGATGCGGGAATTTGATAATATTCATATAAGTCATCCCAGTCATACGCTTGCTGTTGCTCTAAAATATAATCAAGGATTCGCTTGCTTTCCTTATCCTCATCAGACTCAGGAATTTTAAAGGCGTGTAAAGGACTTAATGGAGAGTCAATAACATACAACTCATCATAACTTATTAGCTGAGCACTCCTAAATTCGTTATTCGGTCTCCTAAGTTCTGCATGGTGAAACGTAATCACTTCATAATGACCACTATCTTCAGCTTGCACTTCTTTTTGTTGGGTAAGTAATTCTGTGTTCTCCTCCCATTTAGACATCGTATCTTTTAGAACCCCATCTTCAAATAAAAGAGAAACATCTTGTCTGATCGCTGCTTGTTCATTTAAAACAGACAATGTGTCCCATCTTAACTTGTATTCATCTTCATCCGTCGATTGAAGAAATTCTAAGTTTGAACTCGCTTCGGTGTAAGTGGCATTTGGATCAATAGGAAAGGTGATTAAGGTTTCTCTAAGGGGGTTTGGTTTGCCATAAATCGATAAAAATAATCCAACGACAAGAGCCGCCGTACAGACTGTGAATAGCATCGTTCGTTTTCTCATGATAAGTCCCTCCATTGGACAAACGGTTGCCTCATGTATATGACTTACTTTTTTGATTTATGAGAACAATGCATGGTGAGACCTTAATTTGCAAATAATGAAAAGGACCGTGGAGGTGGTTATATGGGATCCGAGACCGTTATTCATCATGTCTCCAATGATTATAGTGAAAATATTGCATTTTTGAAAAAGGAATTAGCTGTTGATGATAGCTTTGATATAATCTTTTTAGAGCTTGAACATGGTGGAAGGCAAATGGGTATGTTTTTGGTCGATGGTTTTGCTAAAGATTCAGCCTTAACCGAAATTCAACGCGAGCTTTCACGGACAACAGTTCGTATGCTAGAAGAAAAGCCTTTAGAGAAACTGATTAAAAGTAGAATTCCGTACGTTGAAATTGAAACGACGAATGACTTAGATAATGTAGTCGATCAAGTATTAGCAGGCCCCACAGCTTTAGTCGTTGAAGGTTGCGATTATGTCATCCTACTCGATACGAGAGAATATCCTGTACGTGGACCTGAAGAACCGGACACTGAACAAGTCATACGTGGCTCTAAAGATGGGTTTGTTGAAACACTTGTCATGAATGCAGCCCTGGTTCGTAGACGGGTTAGAGACCGAACGCTGCGGGTTGAATACGTTCAGGTTGGCAGACGTTCGAAAACGGATTTAGCAATTACTTATATTGCAGATATTGCCGATCATAAGTATGTAGATGAAATTAAAAGCGCTCTTGAAAAGATTGATACAGATGGTTTGCCGATGGGGGATAAAACGATTGAGGAATTTATTTTTGGTCATCATTACAACCCTTACCCTCTTGTCAGATATACAGAGCGTCCAGATGTAGCTGCCAGCCATTTATTTGAGGGTCATATTTTGATTATGGTAGACGGGTCACCGAGTGTAATGATAAGCCCGACCACCTTTTGGCATCATATGCAACATGCTGAGGAGTATAGACAAAAGCCTTTGATAGGTCTTGGATTACGTTTGGTCCGGTTTGTAGCCGTGTGGGCATCGATATTTTTGCTTCCTCTTTGGTATTTACTTGCCACTAATGATGCGTACGGCCCGACAGCTATCGGCTACATAGGTTCAGAAGAAGTAGGGAGTGTCCCTTTGTTTGCTCAGTTTCTCATTGCTGAAATCGGAATTGAAATGCTGAGGATGGCCGCCATTCATACGCCTAATGCCCTTGCAACCGCACTTGGATTAGTATCGGCATTACTAATAGGTGAAGTGGCGATCAATGTCGGCCTATTTTCCCCTGAAGTTGTCTTGTATTTGGCGGTAGCGGCAGTCGGCTCTTTTGCGACACCAAGCTACGAAATGAGTTTAGCTAACCGTTTTATACGAGTAGCGTTATTGATTAGTGCGGCCGCTTTTCATCTTGGCGGTTATATGGTTGGAGTTACGTTATGGATGCTCTTACTTATCCGTACAAAAGTACTCGATATGCCGTACTTGTGGCCGTTTATCCCATTTAATATGAGAGCGATGAAAGATGTATTATTTAGAGCACCTATGCCTCTTAAAAATAGACGACCTGTATCCCTACATCCCAATGATCCTGATCGCTAAACCCTAAACGAAAAATCCCAGTCTGCATCATCATGCGGACTGGGATTTTTATTAATTTTCTTCTGTATCCTGTATGTACCAATCATCTTCAATAACAAAGGATTGACGACTCACTGCATCTGTTCCATCAGCTAATACAAGGCCAAAAGGAGTATTTGTCGTCGGGGTCACAATCGTAAACGGTACCCCATTAGCGTTTGCTTGTTGAATGTAATTGGAATAAATGCTATATGAGAGATTTCCGTTTAAAAACAACTTTAAGTTCCTCTTCGTTTTCATCACGTTTATTACTTCGTCATATGTACCAGCTTTGATTACCTGACTTTTAGTAAGAGCTATGTGGATCCGCTCTCTAAAAGTAGTTAAAAATAGGGCGCGCTCTTCGGGTTTAATTTCTG
Source organism: Alkalihalophilus sp. As8PL (assembly GCF_040939795.1). GTDB lineage: Bacteria > Bacillota > Bacilli > Bacillales > Bacillaceae_D > Alkalihalophilus > Alkalihalophilus lindianensis. Next base: position 418,145 of record NZ_CP162551.1, on the reverse strand, counting down.
GAGTGCCGTAGATTGCATGATCAAGTATTTCTTTCATTTTTTTGTCCATCAAAATCCCTCTTTCGATTTATGACTTTTACATAGAAGATGATTTCTTGTCCTTAAATTTTGCAATGGACATATCATAGCATAGAGAGCTTTACTACGTATACGGAGAAGCATGTACTATGGTTTCATTTTTTTAGAATGCTTGAGAGGAGAGTTTGTACTATGTGGCTTGGGATGATGATGTTATTTTTTGTTTTTACATTAGGTTTTACGATTGGTGGGTTATTAAGTACGCCTAAGCAACCACCTCAGCTGATGCATGTGATATTGTTTAGTTTTGTATTTGGTGTTCTCTCTTATCTCGGTATGCTTGGCGGAATGTTCTTTGTTAGCTGGTTTTCAATTGGCTTCATTGAAGTTGTAATCGTGGTTCTTACATTCTTATTCATTATAGCCGCTATAACCAATTTTCATCCGACCTTTGGATTTTTTCGACATGGAAGAAGCATAGGATTAGTTTTACTAACAGGGTTATTTGTTATGATAGGTTTTGAATGGGGAGTAGCTGACCATAAAACCTTTTTTACGATAAGTGCAACCGTTTTATTTTTTTGTGCGATGTGTATAGGGTTGTTTATTCAACAACAAATTCAAGCCCTCATGTGGCGTTATTCTTATATGGTTTACATGCCTCTCATTTGGCTTCTTTTCGTAACCATCATAAAGCTGTTATAATGAGTCCGAGGTGAGCGTCATGAAAACGTTATTTGACGTTATGCAGCTGCTTAAAAAATATGGCATTTTTATTTATACAGGGGAACGAGCAGTCGACCTTGAATTAATGGAAGAGGAAATTCGTGAATTGTATCAAATGAAAATGATTGAGGCTGAAAAGTTTCAACAAGCATTGCTCATTATTAAGCATGAAGCAAAATTAGCGAAATAGTAAAAGGTGGAGTACGATGACTGAAAAATGGTATGTAGGCGTGGATTTAGGTGGTACAACAATAAAGATGGCGTTCTTAACGTCATATGGTGAAATTGTAACGAAGTGGGAAATTCCTACCAACACTGAAGATGGTGGAATTCATATTACGATGGATATTGCCAAGGCCATAGATTATAAATTAAAAGAACTGAATCAAGAGAAACAACATCTACTCGCGATCGGTATGGGTGCACCAGGCTTTATTGAGATGGAGACCGGCTTCATTTATCAAGCAGTAAATATAGGTTGGAAAGACTTCCCGTTAAAAGATCGTCTTGAAGTAGAGACGGGGCTTCCTGTTACGGTTGATAATGATGCGAATATAGCAGCACTTGGTGAGATGTGGAGAGGTGCTGGTGATGGGGCGAAGAATCTACTTTGTGTGACACTTGGTACGGGTGTTGGTGGTGGTATAATTGCCAACGGTCAAATCTTACATGGTGCAAGTGGGATGGCTGGTGAGATTGGCCATATTACTTCTATTACGACTGGGGGTTCACCATGTAATTGCGGAAAGACGGGCTGTCTTGAAACGATTGCCTCTGCAACTGGGATTGCCAGACTGGCAACTGAAGCTGTTGCAAGCGCAGATGGAAACAGTATGCTAAAGCAGCTTTTTGATCAAAAAGGAGATCTAACAGCTAAGGATGTCTTTGATGCTGTGAACAATGGGGATGAGTTAGCAGCAGAAGTACTGGATGAGACAGCTTTCCATTTAGGTTTAGCAATTGCGAATCTATCAAACGCCTTTAACCCAGAGAAAATTGTCATTGGCGGCGGCGTCTCAAGAGCAGGCGATGCCCTTCTTAAACCTCTAAAAAAGCATTTTGAACGATTTGCATTAGGGCGAGTCGCAGAAAGTGCAGAATTTAAAATTGCTACATTAGGCAATGATGCTGGTGTCATTGGTGGCGCGTGGTTGGCAAAACAAAAAGTCAACTAATACACCAAAAAAGAATATGACACATACTATAAAATATAGGACAACTCATATACATGGCAACTCTACGGTTGGTCATGCTATAAATAAAACATAAACAAGAACGAACGGACAGAGAGGGAGAACAACAACAATGACTGACTATCGAACTGAACGTGATTTATTAGGTGAAAAAGAAGTCCCTAAGGATGCCTATTATGGAATCCAAACAATGAGAGCACGTGATAATTTTCCAATTACCGGCTACCCACCACATCCTGAGTTAATTCGCGCATTTGGTTATGTGAAAAAAGCAGCAGCAATGGCGAACCGTGATGTAGGGGTTCTGCAAACAAATATTGCAGATGCGATTATTACTGCAGCGGAAGATGTCATTGAAGGAAAGTTATCTGATCAATTTATTGTTGATTCGATTCAAGGAGGAGCAGGAACCTCGTTTAATATGAATGCTAATGAAGTAATTGCCAACCGTGCGATTGAGATTTTAGGTGGTGTAAAAGGGGAGTACATGAAAGTGAGCCCGAATACCCATGTGAACATGGCTCAATCTACAAATGATGCATTTCCAACAGCGATTCATATTGCGAGCTTGAACTTAGCAAAAGGATTAACAGATGCCTTAAATGATTTGATTGAAGCGATGCATGACAAAGAAAAAGAATTTGACGAAGTGTTAAAAATGGGTCGAACACATTTACAAGATGCTGTTCCGATTCGTTTAGGACAAGAGTTTGGTGCTTATCGTCGTGTATTAACGAGAGATTTAGGTCGTTTGACTCGTTCTGTAGAACATTTATATGAAATAAATTTAGGCGCGACAGCTGTTGGCACTGGCCTAAATGCTAAAACAGAATATATTGCAAAAGTATCTCAGTATTTAGCTGACATCACTGATCATCCGTTTGAAACCGCAGAAGATCTAGTAGATGCTACACAAAATACAGATGCTTACACAGAGCTATCTAGTGCAATGAAAATTATGGCGATTAACTTATCAAAAATCGCGAATGATTTACGCTTAATGAGTTCAGGTCCACGTACAGGCTTAAATGAAATTAATTTGCCGCCAAGACAACCGGGATCATCCATCATGCCTGGTAAGGTGAATCCTGTCATGTGTGAAGTGATGAACCAAGTGTCCTTCCAAGTGATTGGAAATGATACCACGATCAGCTTAGCTTCTGAAGCAGGTCAACTTGAGTTAAATGTAATGGAGCCTGTGCTCGTCTTTAACCTCCTTCAATCGTTGTCGATTTTACAAAATGGAATGAAAGTCTTCCGTGAATATGCAATTGAAGGTATTACAGCAAACATCGAGCATTGCCGAGAAATGGTTGAACGTAGTGTTGGGATCATCACAGCTATTAATCCGCATGTTGGCTATGAAGTGGCCACGCGAATTGCGAAAGAAGCGATTCAATCGGATCGACCAGTTCGAGAGATTTGCCTCGAACGTGGTATTCTTACAGAGGAAGAATTAAATGAAATCCTCGATCCAAAAGAAATGACAAACCCAGGGATTGCTGGGTCACGATTCATTTACGGATAACCATCAAAAGGCACATGAACTCTTGTGGAGTTGATGTGTTTTTTTGTTCTCTTTTTTAGAAATTTTTCATAAAAATGAAACTTTCCCCAGCCGAATTCGTTTAATAATAAGGACACTGGATCAGAATGGGTTGAAAGTGAAGAAAAATCCTACATATATCACAAAATAGTGCACTTCGCTTCTTGTTGTTCGTGGTGGTGCGTGCGATAATATGACTTACTAGAAAAAAAGGAGGGGTGAATATGCAGCGGTTATTGATTGTTATTGGTATTTTTATGGTTCTTTTGGCAGGCTGCTCGTTTATGCAACGCGAAGGCCAATTACTTCCTGAAACGAAAACCAATTTAGCCCAAAAGCCAGCTGCTTCCCCTTCGTTTTTTACTAAGACCTCTGTTCATCCACTTAAAGAGCCACGCGGATTTGCTATGATTAGCGAATGGCTCGATTCAGAAACGATTTTGTATGTGGAAGAGCATGATCAAAAGTCGACTTTGAAAAGCTATCATTTATTTAGCGGTAAGACGGAATCATTCTTTGAAACAAACGAGTGGATCATAGACGTTAAAGGCAATGAAGATCTAAGTTTATTTTCGATTCTTACGTATGATGAGTCTGATCAGTCCTCTCTTTATGTCGTCAATGATGAAGGACAAATGCAACTTGAATTGCAACAATTTGGAGATAGTTATTCGATCTATTGGAATCCTTATAAAACAGATGAAATGATGCTTGTTACATACTTGCCAGACTGGGATTTCGAAGTATACCACATCAATGTTGAAGGGCAGACAATAAAACCAATCGACATTGGACAAACCTATTTCCAGTGGAACTCAGCCAATGAAGTTCTTTTCTTAGATTGGGATGAATTACAACCGAATTATGAAGCGCCATTGTTTTCCTACAACCTGGAGACTGAAGAACGAGAAGAGCTAGTCAGTCCAATTATTTCAATGATGAGCTTTAGTGACCAGTTACATGTTCAAGTATCTGTTGATTCGATTTATGAGTTGTACTCCACCTATACGTTTTCTGTTGAAGGGGAGTCTGTGAGTGAGCTTGAAATGCCGATTTTAAATACGTATTCAGAGCAATGGTGGGTCCCGTTTTATGAGTATGATCCAAAATCGAGTACCTTTTATTATTTAAGACCGAAGTATAGTGGTGATTACTTTAGTTATGAGGATGGGTATCAATTGATCGCTTTTGATCCAAGGACAAATGCTGAGGTGAATATTTTAGAAGTGGATCAGCACCTCCCAATCAAGCTCTCACCTGATGGGAAGATGATGCTGATAGGAAACCGCTTTGAAGAAGTGATCATACTGAGGGAAAAAGAAAAGCTTCCATTGCTTCAAAGCTAGCGAACTCTAATCATTGCATTTTTGATGGACTCTGTCATAATAGAGTCATAGGATAATTGAATAAGCTGTAGAAGGCTAGGGGTGCCCACTTAAGTAGGCTGAGAAAAAGGTAGTTTCCTTTTACCCTTGAACCTGATCTGGTTAACACCAGCGTAGGGAAGTCGACTGCTAATGAGTAATCATATGTAGCCGTATTCCATGCGTATTGGGGTAGGGCTTTTTTGTCTTTTATAATAAAAATAGAGGTGAAGTGGACATGAAAGATTTTAAATTATACTCGATCACAGGTGAGGAATTTCATCAAGGTCGGGATTTAATTGAGGTAATGGAAGAAGCGATCCTAGGTGGCGTTGATATTATTCAATTACGTGATAAAAAAAGCAAAAAAATTGATGTGTTAAAGAAAGCACAAGCCCTTCGTGAGTTAACGAAGAAGCATGGTGTAACCTTTATTGTGAATGATCATATTGATGTCGCACTTGCAGTCGATGCTGATGGTATTCATGTCGGTCAAGACGATCTCCCCTTAAAAGAAGCGCGAAAAGTGATGGGGCCAGATAAAATCATAGGTATCTCCACCCACAAGATTGAAGAAGCACGAGAAGCAGAAAGAGGCGGAGCTGACTATATTGGGGTGGGACCTATTTTTGAAACGAAAAGTAAAGAAGATGTTGTTGATCCGGTTACGACTGCTTATATCCAGCAAGTAGCAGAAGAAATTACGATTCCTTTTGTCGCGATTGGTGGAATTAAGCTTCACAATGTCGATCAAGTATTAGCTGCGGGTGCGAAGCGAGTATGTATGATTAGTGAAATTGTCGGAGCAGATGATGTACGTGGCACATGTGAAACATTTGTAAAGATCTTATCAAAGTAAGGAGCGAATAACATGGAGCTAATGATTAATGGTGAGAAGCAGGAAGTAGAGGCAAACACATTATTAGATGTGGTTTCTCATTTTAACTTGGAAAGTCATCTCGTTGTAACAGAGGTAGACGGTCAGATTATTGATCGAGATCAATGGGATCAAACGACCGTTAAACCAGAGATGAAAATTGAATTAGTGCATTTTGTGGGGGGAGGTTGATGAATATGAAATCGTCAAAACTAGTGATTGCAGGAAAAGAGTTATCTTCTCGTTTCTTTCTTGGAACAGGGCGTTACCCAAATCCATTTATACAAAATGAAGCGATTCGTATATCAGAAGCAGAGGTTCTTACGTTCGCGATTCGTCGAGTGAACTTAGATGCACCAAGTGAAGATGCAATCTTACAACATTTAGACCAAGATTCCTTTACGTACTTACCGAATACCTCAGGTGCGAGTAATGCCGAGGAAGCGATTCGAATTGCAAGACTTGCTAAAGCCTCAGGGATTAGTAATTGGATCAAGGTGGAAATTAGTGCAGACGAGAAAACGCTATTACCCGATCCAATAGAAACACTTAAAGCAACAGAAACGCTTGCGAATGAAGGTTTTGTCGTCCTTCCATATACTTCTGATGATCCGGTTCTTTGTCGTAAATTAGAAGAAGCAGGTGCAGCTGCGGTTATGCCAGGTGGAGCTCCAATTGGAACGGGGCTTGGTGTGCTAAACCCATATAATATTGGACTAATTGCTGAAGAGGCAAATGTTCCAGTGATCGTTGATGCTGGTTTAGGATCGGCTAAAGACATTGTCGAAGTGATGGAGCTTGGTGTAGATGGTGTATTAATGAATACACCAGTTGCAAAAGCGAAAGATCCTGTGAAAATGGCGCATGCAATGAAGCTTGCGATTGAAGCGGGACGTGCTTCTTATGAGGCAGGGCGTATTCCGATGAAAAAGTATGCTACAGCAAGTAGCGGTTATACGTCACTTATTTCTAGATAAATGGACGGAAGGATCTGAAGGCAAATGAGTCAACAAGTTATCGTGCTCGGAGGCGGTGTTATTGGACTTGCCATTGCTTTTGAGCTTTCAACGAAGGGGCACAAAGTAACGATCTTAGAAAAAGTGCGTTGTGGAGGCCAGGCTTCGGGAGCTGCGGCTGGAATGCTTGCTCCTTATTCCGAAATTGGAGAAGATCCTGATGACTTTTTCAGATTATGCCTGGAAAGTTTAAGAGAGTACCCAATGTGGCAACAAGAGGTGAAAGCCATTAGTGGAGTTGACTTTGAATATACCAATAGTGGTAGTTTACATGCGGTTTATCATGAGGCAGATTTACTCGGATTAAAAACGAGGCAGTCTTGGCAAAGCGAGTGGGGAGCAAAAGCAGAACTAGTTGATGGCGCACGTCTTCAACAGCTTGAGCCTCATTTAGCAGATTCAATCATTGGGGCCATGTGTTACCCTGAGGAAAGTCATGTGTTTGCACCCGATTATGTAAAGGCTCTTGAAGAAGCATGCCGTGCAAATGGTGTAAAGATTGCTGAGGAGTTAGAATCAGTCCAGATTAAAAGCTGGAGAGATGAAATTGAAGTGGTCTCTAAGGCTGGTCAAACGTTTAAAGCAGAGCGAATGGTTATTGCCTCAGGAGCTTGGTCACAAGAGCTTGAAGAAATTTTTGATTTAAGAATTCCAGTGTTTCCGATTCGCGGTCAAATTTGTGCGTATGAATTAGGCGAACACGAGGTGAATCATATCATTTATACTAGCCAAGGCTATTTGGTTCCTAAAGCCAACGGCACAATTGTAAATGGAGCGTCAGAGGATATTGCTGGCTTTAAAACGGATGTAACCGAAAAAGGAATTAACCGACTGACAAATTGGAACCATAATATCTTACCATTTTTGAAAAAGACTGACCCATTTCATAGATGGGCAGGGTTAAGGCCTGCGACACAGGATGGCTATCCGTTAATTGGGGAGCACCCAGAAGCTAGGCATATCGTATTTGCAACAGGTCATTATCGAAATGGTATTCTTCTTAGTCCGATTACTGCAAAAGCAGTTGGAGCCATTATCAACGAGGAAAAAACACCGGTTCCTATTGATCTATTTGCCCCCGGGCGATTTACGATTTAAGAGGAACGTTTAGAAAGGAGCATAGAGATGACAATCCCAAAAGTATTAACAATTGCTGGATCAGATAGTGGTGGCGGGGCTGGTATTCAAGCAGATTTAAAAACGTTTCAAGAGCTTGATACATTTGGTATGAGTGCGATCACAGCTCTGACCGCTCAAAACACATTAGGAGTACATGGTGTGTATCCTCAAACCATTGAAGCAATCGAGGCACAAATAGATGCAGTCCTATCGGATATTGGTGCCGACGCCATTAAAACGGGGATGTTATTTTCAGCTGATATTATTAAGCTTGTCGCTCGCAAGTTGAGCCGGTACAAAGCGACAAATATTGTCGTGGATCCTGTAATGGTTGCAAAAGGAGGAGCTACACTTCTTCAAGATGAGGCAACAGAAGCTTTAATTCATGAATTATTACCGATTGCTACAGTCGTCACTCCAAATTTACCAGAAGCAGCAAAGCTTCTTGGGAGAAAAGAGATGGAGACGATTGAAGAAATGGAAGCAGCGGCTAGAGACATTTATAAACTAGGACCGAGCTATGTGGTATTAAAGGGTGGTCACCTTAAAAATGGACCTGCAGTTGATCTTTTGTTTGATGGAGAACGAAGTTATCTTCTTGAAATGGAACGTATCGATACGAAGCATACACATGGAACAGGTTGTACGTACGCTGCTGCAATAGCCGCTGAACTCTCAAAAGGTAAGGCCATTAAAGAAGCAGTTCATGTGGCGAAACAATTTATTACAGAAGCGATCAGGCATTCCCTTTCAATCGGAAGTGGCATTGGGCCTACGAATCACCATGCATACAAAGCACGTCAATAAGTACAAAAGTCTATTCAATGCGAATAGACTTTTTGTTTTATTGGCCGTTCCTGTATAATAAGAACATCTTCGAACTTCTAGATGAACTGAGGTGGTACGATGGAGATCGTACAATGGAAAGATGTTAGTAATGATCGGTTGAATAATATTTCATTTACCGTATTGGAAAATCAAATTATAACGTTAATCGGTCCATCTGGTGCGGGTAAAAGTAGCTTATTGTATATGATGAATCGCCTGGATGACACGGATAAAGGAACGATATTATTTAAAGGGAAAGCTGTTGAAGATTACCCTATTATTGAATTAAGACAACAAATTGGAATGGTATTTCAATCACCTGCATTATTTGAGGGGACGGTAAAGGATAATGTAGCGTACGGCCCACTATTACATAAGCGGGACTGGTCAAATGAACAAACAGTAGAACTTTTAGAAGCTGTACATTTACCTGCAGACTTTTTACATAAACCGATAGAAGAGTTGTCAGGTGGTGAACAACAACGAATTGCCTTTTTAAGGACGTTAGCAAATGAACCCGAAATTCTTCTGCTTGATGAAGTAACAAGTGCGCTTGACTTGCGAAATGTAGAAATCATTGAAGACTTTATTCAGATGCTTCAGAAGAAGGGAAAGACGATCTTAATGGTGACTCATGATGTTGAGCAAGCTGAACGCCTTGGTGATCAGACTTTCTATTTAGAAAAAGGGGAATTGATCGAAGTAGGGGAGACGAAGGAATTCTTCCGAGAACCGCAAACCGACCGTGCTAAACGATTTTTGTATCGTGATACAGAAGGGGCGGATGAATAATGGCTCCTGAAATATCAACAACGTCGATGCTGTTTTTATTAGTTTTTGTTTTAATACCAGTCTCGCTTTCGTACATGTATGCTCTTAATTTATCAGGGAGTATAACATGGTCCTCTTTTAGAGGGGCAGCACAGCTATTTTTAATTGGTTATTTATTAACTTTCTTATTTGAGTTGCCTCCTTTAGTTGGGATACCAATCATGCTTACAGTGATGATTACTGTAGCAGGGTTTCATGCAGCTAAAAAAGGCAAGGGGATACCAGGTGTCATTCTCTTAATCTTTGGCATTTTAGTGACTGTTGAGGTTGTAGTACTCTCTATGTGGTTAGGTTTTGGTATGATTGAATTCAATCCAGAACAGGTCATTCCTATGAGTGGGATGGTGATTGGAAATAGCATGGTTGCCATAGGTCTAGCATTAGAACGAATGAAAAGTGAATTCAATGAAAATCATAGCCGTTTACTTGCTGCACTTTCACTTGGTGCCACACCGAAAGTGGCGACGCAGCCGATTATTAAACGAATCGTGCGTGCTGCAATGATTCCAAATGTTGATGGCTTAAAGACAATTGGACTTGTCCAGCTCCCTGGAATGATGACGGGATTAATTTTAGCGGGTGTATCGCCTCACCTTGCTATTCGGTATCAAATTGTCATTTCCTTAAGTATTTTCGTGGCCGTATCTGTAAGTGCCATGCTAGTTACTGTATTTACCTATCGTCGATTTTTCAATAAAAACCTACAGTTAACGAGAGTGGAGAATGATGGTTCTGTATAAAAAAGCGTGAACAAAAAGGGGAAAAGATTAGGATGTTTAATGGACATAAACTTGTATTAATTTTACCAGCTATTTTGATGGCATTAATGTTTTGGGGCGGCTATCATTTCTTAGGAGAGAATGAAGCACTAACCCATGAACAATTAGAAGAGGAGTTGGAAATAAACGTTGTCGCATCAGAAAGAGGAGAGGATTGGCTGGTTAAAGTGAATTGGGATTGGACTGCGATGCCTGAAGGCGGATTGTACGGTGACGATTATGTCAGCATTACCGTATTGGATGAGTCAAGAGAAGCCAGAGAAGATATTTCGTTTACACAATCTGAATTAGAATTGATTTATGCTGATGAAATCATTTATCAAACAGAAGGAGAAACCGTTACAAATGGGGTGATCTTTGCCTACCCTAATCAGTTTGATGAGCATAAAAGTTATGGAAATCTAGGACAAGCGGTCATCAGAGTGAATGGGGAGAACATTCAACAAGAAGATATTTCTGTTCAGATGCTTCACACTTGGGTCAATCATAGTCCATTAACAAAAGAAGATGCACAATTAACAAACCCTGACTTTAGTGGCGCGACTAATGTTCCTTATTGGCTTGTCTCAGTTACACCCTAGTGGATTGGGTGTGTGTTATGTAGAGAGGAGGGGATCTGAATGATGATTCGTGGCTTGTCTTACCAACGGGGCATCTTCTTTATGGGAAAATCACATGTCGCTTGTGCTTACCACGAAAAAGGACGCTTGAAGAGTTGGGTTAAACCGTATGATACGAAGACGATGTTCATTATGCTTAAGCAAATCATCACTTCGATGCCATGGTGGTTTAAGCTAGTCGTCTTAACATGGTTGCTAGCTGTATTCGTTCCAAAGATTCCTTTTACTGATTTTATACAATGGAGGGGGCTGCCATTTTATACACTTTTCTATCTCGTGTTTGGCACGCATTTTATCTTTCCAAGAAGCTTGAGAAAATATCATGGCGCAGAACATAAGGTATTCAGTGATCGCGGTGTAAAGCGCCGTGGAAGATTATATAGAATTAAAAAAGCAGCGATTACAAATCGCTATTGTTCAACCAATATTGTTGTGATTTATTTTTTAAGTGTGCTACTCCTAACACTTTGTTTCAGCGTGGTAGGGTTTAGCCTATTTGATGGAGTCATGTATGCATCATACGCAGCGCTACTTTTTATTCCCTTTGTTCAACGGTTAATGAAAATAAAAGCGTTGCGTTTTGTAAGAGATTTTATTCTTAAGATCTCTTACTGGCTACAAGTTAAAGTGACGACCGAGGAACCTGAACATAAACATTTAATTTGTGCTATTCAGTCATATAGAATGCTTGCGAAAGAAGAGTTTCCAGAGCATTTATTAACTAGAAGAGCAGGTAAGAAAAAGGAGGAAAAGCATATGGCAATTGTAGATGTTACGGTGATTCCAATCGGTACAGAAAGCCCAAGTGTGAGTCAATATGTCGCGGAAATTCAACAGGTATTGGCTAGTTATGAAGGGAAAATCACATTTGAGCTAACCCCAATGAGCACATTAATTGAGGGTGAATTACCTGTATTATTTGAAGTCATTCAAGAAATTCACGAGGTCCCATTTAAATATGGGTTAAAACGAGTAGCAACAAATATTCGCATAGATGACCGACGTGATAAGGAATCTACTTTGCAAAGTAAACGTAAATCAGTTGAAGCGCGATTAGAGCAAAAGGTAGAGGAATAACATAAAAACGAACCCATAATGGGTTCGTTTTTTTATGTTATAACGTTTTAGTCATTGTGACATGTGGAATACCAGCATCAAGAAATTCACCTGAAATCGTTTCATATCCTAATTTTGAATAAAAAGGAGCAGCGTGCGTTTGAGCATTTAGTTTAGCTTTTGATAAACCAAGAGAGCGTGCCTCATTTTCTATTTTGCTCATTAGGAGACGACCAGCACCGGTCCCTCGTATTTCTTTTGAGATACAAATTCGTTCTACTTTTGCAACCTCATCAACAACACGTAGACGACCTGCACCAACCACTTGATCTTCTTGATACATCACAAAGTGAGTAGCAACTTTTTCAAGATCATCTAGTTCTTCTTCTTTAGGAACATGTTGTTCATCGACAAAAACTTTCATTCTAATAGCATAAGCATCTTTTAATTGGGCATCATTCGTTACCTTTAACACATTCATCGTAATTCATTACTCTCCTAATCGAAATGTCTCATAGACGGTCCATGATCCGTTTTCTAGTTGATACATTAATTGCATGCGATCAATCACTTCGTGGTGCTCGACCTTTTTCATTTTCAAGCGACCTACTATGTCAGCCACTTCATCCTTTGATAAGTCTTGCCCAATCGTTACATGTGGAATGAACTTGTATTTTTTATTCTCTTCAAAAGGTTCATTATGAAGCTTTTCGTACAAAGCAGTAAGAGTTTTATGCTCTCTGATTTTGAAGAAAATGGTATTGGATTGTGGTGAAAACGTATCGACTTTGTATACATCAATTTCAACAGGTGATAAATTAGAAGCAATTTCTCTTAACTTTGCTGTGATGTAAGGAAGATTATCATCACTCACTTCAAATGGTTCTTTTACTGTGATGTGTGGTGGAATCCACGCATAATGTGAATCATAACGCATACGGAATGAATTCGCTAAATCTTGCAATTTCTTAGCTGGAAATAATGCAATACCATACTTCATCGTCCTCATCCTCCTCAATCTCGTTTTTATTTATCATACAGATTGTTGGTAAAAATGTCTATTGGCTCTTTGTCACCTTTTTTATAGAATTGATATCTCAATTTTTAATCAAAAGGTAAGAGTGTAGTTAGAGCTCGTGGCAAATCTTTTTGCCAATGAGTCCACGTATGGTCGCCGTCGAATTCATAATAGCTATATGGAAAACTCTTTTCCTTTAATAATGCATGTAATTCACGATTGGGTGTAAGGAAATCAAGTACTTTTCCATCCGTTGTTTTAACGGTTGTTTCCTTCGTGCCGATTACATGATAGATGGAAATGGCTTCTGATTTTTTGCAAGCAGATACTGCCTCCAGAACAGTTTCATTTACATATGGAGAATGCATCATGACTTGTCCAAACAAGCTAGGGTATTTGAGTGCCGCCATTAAAGAAATGGTAGCCGCTAATGAATCTCCAGCAAGAGTTCGGCTAGCTGCTAGTTGATGGGTTGGAAATTTATCATCCAAGTAAGGAACTAATTCATGTGCAAGAAAACGGATATAGGCTTGAGCTTTCTCGCCATCTGGATGGTAGCGCTTACGTCGTTCGTCAACATTAGGATAAGGAACACCGACGATAATCAGGTCTCGTAATTCCGCTTCTTCAACTAAGTCTTCTACTTGTCTTGGAATACGACCTAATTGAAAGTAATCATTTCCATCTTGGCAAATAAGTAAGTCATATGACTTTAGTGGTGTAAAGTTTGGTGGTGTATAAAATAATAATTTTTGCTCTGTTTCTAAATATTCACTTGTAAATAATTCCTCAGATAATGTACCTTCATATGGTCTCGCCATTCTATGCCAATCCTTTCTGTCTAGCTAAGTTGATGCTTCTATTTTAACATAAGTTGTGTTGAAAAACCTTTTCAAGGAATCGGGTTCGACTTAAACAAAGCAAAATGAATGACTGTTCTGGAAATTATGATAAGATAGAAAAAAGAGGAGGGTTCAACATGAAAATACCAGTACATTGTGAAGTTATTGAACAAGCTGCTAGAGAGAAATTAAAAGAACGTGGGGTAACAATTGAAGATATCGCGAAGATTGTATATGATCTTCAGCTTCCATATAATTCAGAGCTAACATTTGAAGAATGCTATGAAAGTGCAGATGCTGTCCTTCTGAAAAGAGAGATTCAACATGCAGTTCTAGTAGGGATTGAATTAGATGTTTTAGCGGAGAAGAAACAACTCTCAGAGCCACTCCAATCGTTAATTGAATCAGACGAAGGCTTGTTTGGTGTCGATGAAACGATCGCATTAGGATCTGTTTTTGGATTTGGAAGTATAGCTGTGACAACGTTTGGCTATCTTGATAAACAAAAAGTAGGTATTATCCATGAACTTGATAATCGTAAACCAGAAATACATACATTCCTTGATGACCTTGTTGCAAGTATTGCAGCAAGTGCAGCAGCAAGGCTTGCTCACAGACTACGTGATAAACAAGAAAATCGTCGTTTAGAAGATATTAAGAAACGTGAAGATGAAGAATTAATTGGATAAAACTGAACGAGATTAGAACGCCTAGCAAAAAATTTGTTAGGCGTTTTATCTCGAAAAAATTGAGCTTCCTTTTTTGATTAAGTATAATAGAAGAAATTGGATGAAAGAAGGTTTGCGCTAGTGATGAAATCGTTGCCGAAGTGGATCTATTATAAACAAACGTTTCGTACTAAATTTCAAGCTGGCTGTATCAAGGCAAAGCTTGAAGACAATTGGGTAAATGGGTATGAGATTGGTCCTTTAGTAGAGGTTCGTAAACTAAAAACGAATAAATACATTGTTCGCTATACGTATGATGAAAAAATGTAAAAAACGAGCAAAGACTCAATGTGAGTCTTTGCTCGTTTTGTTTTATTAAGACGAAGAGTTTTGATTTGTCATGTTTTCAGGGCGAACCCATTTATCAAAATCTTCGGCTGTAATATAACCTGTCTCTAAAGCTGCATCTTTTAATGTAAGATTCTCTTGAAAAGCGAGTTTCGCAATTTTAGCTGCTTTTTCGTAGCCGATATGAGGATTTAAGGCTGTAATTAACATAAGCGAATTATTCAAATGATCTTTCATTTTTTCTTCGTTTATCTCTAAACCAGCTAAACAACGTTCATGGAAACTAGCCATACCATCACGTAATAATTCAATCGATTGCAACACATTGTAAATGATAACTGGTTTGAACACATTTAATTGAAAGTGGCCCTGACTAGCAGCGAACCCAACGGTTGTATCATTTCCGAAAACTTGGGCACATACCATCGTTAATGCTTCAGCTTGAGTCGGATTTACTTTACCAGGCATAATCGAGCTTCCTGGTTCATTGATCGGTAATTGATACTCTCCAATTCCAGAACGTGGACCTGAGGCGAGGAGGCGAATATCGCTAGCTATTTTAAAAAGGTTTGCAGCCAGTCCTTTTAGGTTTCCATGTAAACCAACTAGTGCATCGTGACTGGTTAAACCATGGAAATAGTTTGTAGATGCTTTGAATGACGTTCCTAATTGTGTTTCAAGTTGTTCACTTACGGCTTCTCCAAACCCATTTGGTGCATTCAAGCCAGTCCCAACTGCTGTCCCGCCGATTGTTAAAATTCGGACATGCTCAAGGCTTTCTTCAATCATTTTTTTACTCGTCTCAAGCATATGGCGCCATCCGCTAATTTCTTGAGCAACTGTGAGTGGAGTTGCATCTTGAAGGTGGGTGCGTCCAATCTTTACAACCTGATTAAATTCATTTTCTTTTTGTTTGCACGTATCAATCATTTTATCGAGTTCTTGATAAAGAGTTTTCTCCACTGCAATAACAGTCGCTATGTGCATCGCAGTGGGGAAGGTGTCATTCGAACTTTGGGAACGGTTCACATCATCATTTGGATGAATGAGGTCACTTTCAGCCTCATTTGCCAAACGAGCGATCACTTCATTTACATTCATATTTGATTGTGTTCCACTGCCGGTTTGCCATACAACTAGAGGGAAGTGCTTACTAGCATTTTGTTCAAGCAAGCGTTGAATAGCATGTATGATTGCAGAAGATTTTTTCTCCTCAAGGGCACCGACACGTTGATTGATAACAGCACACGCTTTTTTTAATTCGAGAAAAGCTGTAATCATCTCGCTTGGGATTTTTTCTTTACCGATCGGAAAATTTTCAAGACTTCTTTGAGTTTGAGCCCCCCAAAGTTTATCTTCTTCTACATACATTTCTCCTAATGTATCTCGTTCTACACGTTTACTCATATTAAAAACTCCCTTCTACTCTATTAAGATGATCTAAAACAACGCCTATTCATACATACCCCAAATGAAAGAAATTAATTGATACAATTTAACCTGTAATTTCTATTTACTTTTTTTATGCAAGTTGATATAGTAAGGAAGAAGTTCGGACGTCTGACAACTAGACAATCATTTGCAAAATTCGACACCGCTTTCATACTATTATGCTTAATCGGTAAGCGTTTTCAAAAATGCTTTTTGAACGTTCATACATAGAGGAAGTGTTCATGAAGCATGCTAAAGACGTTGATCATTCGGTATTGCATGAAGGCGTTTTCTTTTGGAATAGGATGTGTATTCGTCTGGCGATTTGAGTATTGTGCTCGTTAAAAAAATGAAAATGAGGTGCGATTGATATGAATTTTTTATGGGGAATGGTTGGGATTATAACGGTCTTTGCGGTTGCTTATCTTTTGTCTTCAAATCGTAAAGCGATCCGCCCAAGGACAATTTTAGGTGGACTAGCTATCCAAGTCCTATTCGCTCTTCTTGTCTTAAAAACGACAATTGGTCAAAATGCGCTACAAGGATTAACCGAAGGTGTCCAATGGATCATTAGTGCAGCAAACGAAGGAATTGACTTTGTGTTTGGTGGGTTCTTCGATGGAACGGGAGTAGAATTTGTTTTTGCTATTAATGTTCTCTCGGTCGTTATTTTCTTCTCTGCTCTTATTTCAGTTCTATACTATATTGGAGTTATGCAATTCGTTATTAAATTTATCGGTGGAGGACTTGCGAAGTTGCTTGGTACATCTAAGACTGAGTCAATGTCAGCCGCAGCTAACATTTTTGTTGGCCAAACGGAAGCACCGCTTATTGTTAAGCCTTACTTAAATAAAATGTCTCAATCTGAACTATTTGCTGTTATGACTGGAGGGCTTGCCTCTGTTGCTGGTTCCGTATTAATTGGGTATGCATTGCTCGGTGTACCGCTTGAATACTTGTTAGCAGCTAGTTTCATGGCAGCACCAGCTGGTTTGATCATGGCAAAAATGATTGTGCCAGAAACGGAACGTACAACAAATGCGGTAGACGATTTCGAATTAGCAAAAGATGAAGACACTGTAAATATTATTGACGCAGCTGCAAAAGGGGCTAGCACAGGTTTAACCCTTGCATTAAATATCGCTGCTATGCTTATTGCGTTCGTTGCGTTGATTGCTTTAATTAATGGTCTTCTTTCATTCCTAGGTGGTTTCGCTGGATTTGAACAGTTGTCACTTGAATTGATTCTTGGTTATGTCTTTGCCCCATTAGCCTTTTTAATTGGTGTACCTTGGGATGAGGCTGTAATGGCAGGTAGCTTTATCGGTCAAAAGCTTGTCGTTAATGAATTTGTGGCTTATTTATCATTTGCACCTGAGATTGAAAACTTAAGTGAAAAAGCTGTTATTGTAATCAGTTTTGCTCTTTGTGGCTTTGCGAACCTTTCCTCACTCGGTATTTTGCTTGGTGGTCTGGGTAAGCTTGCACCAGAACGTCGTGGAGACATAGCTCGTCTAGGTCTTCGTGCAGTAGCAGCTGGTATGCTTGCATCATTATTAAGTGCAGCAATCGCTGGTATGTTAATTTAATTATTTACGATCAATCTGTACATTTGCCTTCATGGCAAATGTACAGATTTTTTTGTTTGAAACCTTTTATTGACAATTGAGGAAAGCTTTCATATACTAACTGTAATAAGTGTATTAATGAGTGTAGTACACTTAAGACACTAAGGTGGTGAGCTAATGTTCTTAACAATTAATTCGAAGAGTCAAACACCGCTTTATGAGCAAATCGTACAGCAAGTGAAAGAATTGATTGCAAAAGGAATTCTTGAAGAGGGGGAGCAGTTGCCGTCGGTTCGCGAGCTAGCTGCGCAAATTGTAATGAATCCTAATACAGTCAGTAAGGCGTACAAAGAATTGGAGCGTCAAGATGTCATTGTTACGGTAAGGGGGAAAGGGACGTTTGTGGCACAAGCATCAGAAAGAGCGATTGATCCTAGACAACGGAAAATCATTCAAGATCAGTTAAATAAACTCGTCGTTGAAGCGAACTATGCCAACGTTACAAAAGAGGAAATGATTGAATGGGTTGAAAAAGAATTTAAAGCTTTAGGGGGAACTCGTCATGCTGATTAAGGGTGTATCGAAAACAATTAAACAAAAGCCAATATTAAAAGGGATTACATTTGAAGTTGAACCAGGAAAGGTTACTGGGTTAATCGGACGAAACGGGGCAGGGAAAACGACGTTACTACAGCTAATGGTTGGTATCATAACTCCGGAGGCAGGAGACATCCAGTTAAATGAACAAAGTATCTATTCTAACCCTGAAGTGAAACAAGATATTGTGTTTGTTCCTGATTCTCCAGAAGCGCTCAAATCTTACTCGATTAAAGAAATTTGCCAGCTCTACAAAGACATTTACCCAAAGTTTGATGAAGAATTATTTTATTCCTTGCTTGAGCGTTTTACCTTGCCTAAGAGTGGTAAGGTTGGATCTTTCTCTAAAGGGATGAAAGCTCTATTCGCTCTTATCTTAGCATTTTCTACAAAAGCAACATACGTTTTACTCGATGAGCCAACAGATGGACTTGATATCATTGTGAAAAAACGAATTCTTCAATTTATTGTTGAAGCTGTAGCTGATTTTAATGTAGCTGTTGTCATCTCTTCTCACCGATTGGATGAACTCGAGTACCTTGCGGATACGATTATCATGCTAAAAAAAGGGGAAGTATCGGAAACTTATTCACTAGATACAATCAAAGAATCTTATAAAAAAGTTCAGGTCGTGTTTCCACATGGAATGCCTGATTTAGTTAAGAAATTAGGAACGGTCATTGGCGAAACAGGGAAAGTGTACGTCCTTATTTTTGAAGATGAAACGAATCTAGGCATTGAGAAGATAAAGGATGCACATCCCCTTTATATGGAAGAGTTACCAATGACGCTTGAGGACTTATTCGTCGCTAAACTTGGAGGTGAGCAGTTTGTCGGTTAAAGGGTTGATTCGAAAAGAGTGGAAGCAGTCAAGAGCGATTTTACTGATGATTGCATTATTATTTCTGTTTCATTTCCCAATTCGTGCCATGGTTAGCTTAGAAAATTGGCGAGAAGAAATTAGGTTAAATCCAACGGAAGCGATGGAGTATCTAGCGTGGTCGGTTCATAGTTCTTTAGGGATGAGCGTATTTTCAATTGTTATCCTTATTTTACTTGTCACATTAGCGGTTCAATTAATTGGTTCTGAACGCAGTACGAGGCGTCAAGATTTTGCTTTTGCCTTGCCATATAAAAGACGAACGATGTTTTTTGTAAAGTGGGTAATAGGAGTTGTACCCACAAGTATTATTTATTCTCTTACATTCGCTTGCACTTATTTACTAGTAAATAGCTCTGAATTTGGCTTCCATTTAGAAGGAGTCAATATCGCTGAAGCCTTTATCTTACCCCTATTAGGTTTTGTCGCAACATATAGTTTCACTTTATTGATTGGAACCATTACAGGGGAAATGATTTCACAAATAGCATTAACCTTTATTTTTACTATTTTCCCAGTTGGAATTTTGCTATTACTAGGATACTTTTTTGATATTAACTTTAACAATAGTTTCCTACTAGGAAGAATGTCTGAAGAAGCTGCAAGGTTCATATGGCCAGTCTATACCGTCTACAACCCTACTTCAGCTATGGGAGATTCTGAATTTATGAGTGTATGGGTTCCGGGTGTGGCAATCATTGTCTTTCTTGTACTTGGTCAATGGTTATATGAACGGAACCTTAGTGAATACAATGGAGAATTTCTGATATTCAAACAACTTGAACCGTTTTTTCGCGTAGGTATTATTGTTTGCTTTGCATTACTTGGAGGAATGGTTGGTTCTGGATTAGTTCCATGGAGCTTACAAAGTGGTGGTACTTTAATGGTAGTGTTTTACTGGGTAGGGGCTTCTATTTTTACCTACTTGAGTTATTTATTAACCAAGCGTTTATTCTCGATGAACATCACCATAAAAGGGAAGTAGAGTAAAAGCACATCTCAATATGAGATGTGCTTCCTTTTTTAGGCTTGAAACAATTTTAAATAGGCTGCGTATCCTTCTTTCTCAAGCTCTTCTTTAGGGACAAAACGAAGGGCCGCAGAATTAATACAATAGCGCAGTCCATTAGGTCCAGGTCCGTCATTAAACACATGGCCTAAGTGAGAGTCTGCTTCTTTACTACGTACTTCTGTGCGAACCATAAAGTGGGAGCGATCTTCTTTTTCGATTACTTCCTCATCAACAATTGGCTTAGTAAAGCTTGGCCAGCCACAGCCAGCATCGTACTTATCTAATGAGCTGAATAATGGTTTGCCAGAAACGATGTCTACATAAATGCCGTCATCCTCGACCTTATAATATTCATTGCGAAATGGTGGTTCGGTTCCATTATTCTGTGTCACTTCAAATTGCATAGGGGTTAGTCGTTTTTTTAGCTCATCTTTATTTACACTCATCTTATGCATCCTCCCAATTATTTTTAATAAAGGCTGCTCGTCCTGAGCCTTTTTGATACATCATGTAATGAAAAGGATTTTTTTTGTAATAGTCTTGATGATAATCTTCGGCAGGATAAAATGGCTTAGCGGGAAGTATTTCTACAGCAATTGGTTTATTAAAACGACCACTTGAATGTAATTCCTCTTTTGATTTTTCGGCGGTTTCTTTTTGCTCTACATCATGGTAAAAGATCGCTGGTCGGTAGGAATTTCCACGGTCATGAAATTGTCCACCTGCATCGGTTGGGTCTATTTGCTGCCAAAAGATCTCGACTAGTTGTTTGTACGTAAATTTAGTTGGATCATACGTAATTTCCACAGCTTCATAATGTCCAGTAGTTTCAGAACATACTTCTTTATAAGTGGGGTTTTTAGTGTGACCCCCTGTATAACCTGAAAGGACGGATTCAATGCCATCATAGGTGTCAAATGGCTTAACCATACACCAGAAGCAACCCCCCGCAAATGTTGCTTTTTTAAAAGAATCATTCATCTTGCACCACCCCTTTAGCTTAATAATTCTTAGTATATCATGATGCACATGTAGCTGACCTGTGATACGCCTATAGGTTGTTGATTAGAGAGATGGATCATATTATTTGTACATAATAAATTATGCTTCTCACTACATGGAAACCGTGCTACTATATAATCTTGGCGCTGTTTCTTGAAACTGACGCTGGGTGGGAGAGGGATTCAACGAAAAGAGTTGAATGTTAATAATGAAAGGGGTATTTGAACGGTTTGATTTAGATGGTCATAATACGTCCATCAAACGTGAGGTGACAGCTGGACTGGTGTCCTTTTTAACGATTGTTTATATCGTAGCTGTTAATGGCGTCATTTTAGCTGACGCAGGGATTCCACTTGAGGCAGCCATCGTGGCAACGATTGTCACGTCTTTAGTAGGCTGTGTTTTGATGGGATATTGGAGTAACGCACCAATTATATTGGTACCAGGTATGGGAGTAAATGCTTTATTTACGTACACGTTCGTCCATGCACTTGGACTATCGTGGCAAGAAGCGCTTGCTGCTGTTTTTGTTTCTGGATTGGTTTTTATTGTGATTGCTTTTACAAAGCTTGCACCGATCTTAAGTGCGGCGATTCCTCAATCGTTGAAAGAAGCAATAACAGTCGGAATTGGATTGTTTTTAACGTTTATTGGCTTACAAAAAGGTGGTTTGATTCAAGCGAATGAAGAGACGTTTATCTCGGTCGCTCACCTAGGGGCCCCGCTACCATTAGCTACGATCCTAACGCTTATTATAGCTGTTGTTTTATTCGTACGAGGCGTTCCGGGTAATTTTTTGATTACGATGGTAGTTGGGTCAATCCTTGCTTACTTTATCGGTGTTAGGCCTAGTCAAAATACTTCAGGGGACTTCTCGCTCGCTAGCTACGGTTCGTTGTTTGGAGAACTTTCCTTTGGAGGGATAGCTAGTCTAGCTTTTTGGATTGCGGTGTTCTCAATGACGATGGTTCTTGTATTTGAAAATCTTGGATTGATTCATGGGCACTTGCAAATGACCGGTCACCCCGAAAAAGCGAATAAAGCACTAAGAGCTAATGCGGTTTCTGCACTATCATCTGGTTTATTTGGCACAAGCCCGACGGTTTCGACGGTTGAAACCGCAGCAGGTGTCTCTGCTGGTGGACGTACGGGATTAACGGCAATTGTAACAGGCTTATTATTTGGTGTTACATTGTTTATAATTCCTCTTATAACCGCTGTGCCGGATAGTGCAATTGCACCAATCTTACTTGTCGTTGGCGGATTGATGGTGCAAAACATTAAATCGATTCCGTTCCATGATTTTTCAGAGGGGTTTCCAGCCTTTTTAGTGCTTGCCCTCATTCCTTTAACATATAGTATTGCAGAAGGAATGGCATTTGGCTTCATCGCTTATCCCATTTTAAAGATGGCAATTGGGAAGGCGAAAGAGGTGCCAGTGCCACTTTATTTTATTGCCAGCTTATTTTTAGTTCATATGATTCTCCATTCAGTTGGTGGATAACACTGGGCTAGATTCCTTATGAGGGATCTAGCTTTTTTGCATACGTTAGTGATTTAATCTACACTAATGTTAAAAAGGGCGTGTTTAAATGGTAAAGCGTTGTGAATGGTGTAAGAGTGATCCTCTTATGATAAAGTATCACGATGAGGAGTGGGGAAGGGGAGTGAAGGAAGATCGAAAGTTGTTTGAAGCACTTACGCTTGAAGTCTTTCAAGCTGGCTTGAGCTGGCGAACAGTGCTCTATAAACGTGCACAATTTCGAGTTCGATTTTATCAATTTAATGTAGAAAGGGTGGCAGGTCTGACTGAAAAGGATGTAGAGCGATTGTTGCAAGATCCAGGAATTATACGGCATCGCAAAAAAATAGAAGCGACGATTGAAAATGCTCAACGTACGTTACGAATCGTTGAATCTGAGGGTAGTTTTTATCAATGGTTGAAACAACTTCCTAAAGACCAAGAACAAGCTTGTGAAATAGTTAAAACTCAATTTAAACATGTCGGTATCACAACAGCAGAGAGCTTCTTAATAGCAATAGGTGTTCTAGGAGCCCCTCATGATGAACAGTGCTTTCTCCATAACTAATAGAGACGCTGAGTGGCACACAACTAAGCGTCTCTGTATCTTATTCCCTAACTCCCGTTTCAGTAATTTCAACTTGAGCTTTCACATTGATCGTCGCATTAGGATAAAAGTCTACCCATTCCTTTAAATCGAAATGATAATTTTTTGCTTTAACACGACTTCCAATTCCAATAGGGTCAATCTCTTTTTCTTGAAAGAGGGCAATCAGCCTATTTGCATCTGCCTCTAATTTTTTTGTTAAAGTTTGTTTGATTTCCTCTAATTTCTTTGGATCAATTCGTTCACCTGAATATTCATTTACTTTTCCTTTGAATTTGATTAACAGATCTATAGCCGGCTTATTGGTTCCTTTTTCAATCGTGAATTTCGTTTGTGAATCTATATTACGTAGCACGGCAAATTCATCTTTCTCTTTTAGTGCAATTTCATAGGTGCCATGTGCAAATGGTTCAAGTAGAATTTTCATCACAAAAGCATCTGATAAATCTAATCTGTGCACATAGCGGTCTCCTTTAAACAAAGCAACTCCGTCCACTTGTACATGTTGTGCGTCCTGTTTAATATAGGGGATGAAAGGGTCTCTTCCTTCTTCATAATAATACTTCATAAACAAATGGAAATTAGATTTCGGAATGTTCTGCCGTTCCATGTTTTGTTCAATCAATTGCTCAATATACGTTGCTACTTCCATCTCAAGGGGATAGGAATTACTTAACAACTCTTTTGTGGAGCCAGACGTTAAGATGACGTAATTTCTCATACCAATGGTAGCATCACGTGAGAATGTATCGAGTATAGGGATAATTCCCGTTTTTTCAGCAAGCTCCTCATTAAATAAAATGGAGTTGATTTTACCACTATGAAGGGGTCTGGAGGCTTGGGCATTTAATTCAAGCCTTGCGTCACGGCTCGTTTGGGCAACGGCGGTGATTACTTCACTTTCAATCACATTCTCTACTGTATAAACGGGGACACTGACTGTTGCTTCAATTCTATCTTCGTCATAATAATCATACCCTATCGAATGGATGAGCTGAATTTCATCTAATACTAATGTTTGTACGCAACCGCTTAAGAATAAAAGGGAAAGTATACATAATATGAATCCTTTTTTCATTTTTTTATTTTCCTCCTTATATACAAGATCAATGCGAGTAGTGGGAGATAGAAATAAGCGATATACGTCCCGGTTTTTGAGACATTTGTATTTAAAAAGTCAATTTCTCCTCTCGTTGTAAAGCTAATACTAATGATAAACGCAATCACACTCATCGCAATAATACTTTTACGGTGAGAAATATTGATTTGACGTTTAAGAGCACGACTTGCTCCCCATAAGCCAAGAGTAATATTAGGCATGACAACGAACATCCATGTGGCTATCCCTAAATATTCGAATCTCTCAATAAATGGGAGTTCAACTACCTTCCATGCACTAAGGGTTGGCCATATCGTCGTTGCTAATTGCTTTTCACTATAGAAAACAAACGTGATAAGGGTAATCGTTAAATAGATAAAAGTAGTAAACAGAATGGCGAAATGAGCATATTTCTGTGATTTTTTTGGCTCCTGAATAAAGGGATAAAAAATCAACAATAATTCAGGACCTAGAAAGCTTAAGGTCATTGCTTTCGTTGCTTCTATTTGAGAACTAATAGTTGTATCGAATAATGGCAATAAATTTCTGAAGGTCGCAAATTCAAGTGGAGCTAAAGCCGATAAAAGAAGAAAGAAAGGAACAACGACCCCTAGAAAACAAACTCCAGCAACTACACGAAAACCACTTGTAATCGCATAATAAGCAATCAGAATAATACTTAGTGACATGGCCCAGGTAGGTAAATCCGAAAAGATCCATATTTGAACCACTTCAACATAGGTTCGTAACACTGTCATAGCTAAAAACGTTATATAAATAATAAATATGAAAGTAAAAAAGCCACCAATCCATTTCCCGAATGCATGTTGGTGAACGGATACGATATCCTTATCTTTTTCATTCAATATTTGATACATCACCCATACAACAATATGAAACAGAACACCAGTCAATAAAACGGCCATCCACGCGCGATAACCGGCTATATCTCCTATATAACGAGTGAAGCCGAGAACACCAACTCCGATTTGCATCGAATGAATCAGGTAGAAAACGAGATAAGGAGGAATCATTAGCGCTTCTTTTGGTGTTTTTGAGACTGTGGTGGTTGTCATCAATCTTCCTCCTTTCTTTATATACCTTCATCAATATCTTTTTTCTCTTTCGCTTTTTCCTTGTTGAATCGTACATTGTTTTTCGTTTGAAGGTGAATAGGGCGTTTAGATTGAAAGTTAAATGGTAATCTAAAAAAAGCATCTTTAAAATCAGCTAAGCGAGTAGGATATAAGGGAGCTAAATAAGGTCGTCCAAGTGAAGTAATCGTTAGTAGATGAACAAGCATAAAGTTAAATAAGATTGCCAACCCGATTAGTCCCCAAAGCTGCGCTGCGAATATATAGGGAAAACGAATTAAACGAATTGTATTACCTATTCGATAGACGGGTGTAGTAAAGGATGCAAGCGCAGCTAAAGCAACGATAATTAAGAGAACATTACTTGTTAATCCAGCTTCAACGGCCGCGGTACCGATAACAATCCCGCCTACGATACCGATTGTTTGCCCGACTTTGGTTGGCAATCTAGCCCCAGCCTCTCTAAGCAATTCAATCGTAAGTTCTAAAAACAATGCTTCAAGTACAGGAGGAAAAGGAATCGCGCTTCTTGAGACGATTAGAGTAACAAGTAGATCTTGCGGTATGATCTCTGCATGATACGTTAATACACCAACATACAAAGGAGTAGCGAAAATAGAAAACCAAACAGCAAATAGACGAATCAGACGAAAGGCGGTCGCAATATGCCAAGACAGGAAATAATCTTCAAATGCAGAGAAAAACTCTACTAAAGTGGTTGGGCCACTGAAAGCTTGAGGCGATCCATCTACTAATACCACAACTTTCCCTTCTGATAATAAGGCGGCAACCCGGTCTGGTCTCTCAGTATCGATAAACTGTGGGAATGGACTGTTCGATTGATCTTCAATCATTTGATTAATATAGGAACTATCATTAATTTGATCGAACTGGATCGTACTTACTCGTTCAACCATCGTGTTTACATTGTCATCATTGGCAATCGAATCAATATACAGTATACAAACTCTCGTTCTTGAGAGGGACCCCACGATGAATTCTTTTATTTTTAAGTCTGTAATAGGCAGACGCTTTCGGACTAGATTGAGGTTAGTGTCAATCCCTTCAACAAAAGATTCTTTTGGACCTAGTACACTAAACTCTACTTCTGGAATGGTGATTTGACGATTGTCTTCCGTTTCAATTCCAATAAGGATACAAAGTTCAGCATCCTCTTCAAGTTGAATACATACATGCCCGCGCGTAAGCGAATCTGCTACTTCCTTGCCATCTGAAGTGAGCTTGGTTTCTTTTAGAGGAATAAATGTTCGTAAATCCTCCGGGGTGTGAAATTGATGATGTTGAATTTTTTCAATGACATCATCGTGAAGTTTATTTGTATCGATTAAAGTGTTGAAATAAGAAATCCAAATATTTTTATAAGGTGTGACGATTAATTCATGTTCAAAGTCGTTAGAACTTAAGCAATCTTCTAACACCTGGCTAATGGTGAGGGGTTCCTCGTCTTTTGTAGTTGGAATAGATAACTTCTTTTTCAGAGTAAACCAAGACATGATAGAGATCCCTCCTCCCTTTTTGTACTAGGAAACCTTTGAATCGTGCTTCCCCAAGGATAGAACGATTGAACGTATGAGTAATCCAATCCCCAAGCCGACTAAATGAAATAAAATAGGTGACCATATGACCCCGAGGACATGATCAAATAATTGAAAGCTTCGTGAATAAATCACACCGATCGTTCCGATATATGCAGAGACAGCAAATGGTATAAAGGAGTACTTTACATGCTTTCCACCTGCATCTCGATAAGCGTCATACATGGAAAATAAATAAACACAAGGGTAAAACATGATCCATTGATAATTCACCGTATCATTCGCTGTATGTCCATTTCCGTAGAAACTTGGAATAATAGCTAAGTTCAATTTGGCTTGCACATTAATTGTAAATTCTAATAAAACGAAAAAGACCCCTTTTAAAAATTTCTGATTGAGGAATTGTCCAAAGCCTGGAAAAGCAATGCTCCAAAGAATTGCTTCTACTCTTTTTTCCTTACTCATTTTGACGGTGGACCTTCTTATTATTCAAGAATCTAGGTCTTATGTAAGTGCGGTTGAGATATAGTAAGTGTTCATTAAATGCTAACGCTTGGAGCGAGCTCGTTGCATTCATATCCATTCCTCCGTCCTAACTACGATGTAGGTTATACTAGTGGTAGTTTGTCTTAAAATGATCTTTCTATCCTGATTTTTTAGTTATCGACCGTGGTGATTACTATACTAAAAAGCATGAACCAAAAAGGAGTCGGTCCATGCTTCTTTGTTACTTGATATGATGTTTTGAATAAGAAACAGAGTTTGCAGATGGAATCGTCTCACGTAAAAGTTGCAAGGCTTCAATGACATGATCAAGTTTACGTTCAAGTCGGTAGAGCAAGTATAACGTGACCATTACGGGAAAGCCGTATTCACTAATAAGTGGGATCCATATCTCCATAGTTGTCATGCTTATGGTGCAGGTAATTCAATCGTTTCAACTGCTCGTTCCGTGATTCGTGCGCCCCGAATACTCACAAAATCACCACCTGATGAAGTATAGACACTTTTTTCGATAACCGTATTCATCACTTGGTAGATATCTTCAGGATTAACAGGTTCAATTGGATCTTCAATTGAAATGGATACTTGTTTTCCTTCTTGGTTTTCAAATAATAATTCTAATAGTCTAGCCATTGCTTCATCTCCTTTTTACTTTTAAACCAGTCTATAACTGTTATTACGTACTACTGCTTGAAGCGTATGTTGCTGTAAGGTACCTAATGCAAGAGCCACTTCCTCAATCGCCTCATCTGTAGCCATTCCCTTGATGTTGTTAAAACGCTTTTCACGGTAAATTTCATCTCCGAATACGTCTGTTCCTAGATTAAATTGTAAAGTAATTCGCGTTTGCTGAGTCATGTTATCACCTCCTTTCATGCTATATATAGCAAGTTGAAAATAAAAGAGGTGATGAATTTTAAATTATAGGTAACACTTATAGAAATAGGTCCAAGTTATGTGTTTAGTCTGAAATTTTAAATTGAGGTTTCGTTTCACTTAAAAAATGGGTACACTAAAAGGTATACTTTTGGGTTTAAAGGAAGAACGAGGGGAACTTTCCATATGCCTAGAAACTACTTATGAAGGGATGCGTATACATTACATGAACGAACAACACAATGACACGGCTAAACCAGGCAGCGTTTTAATCATTTCTGCAATTTTGGTTGGGCTCTTTGTTTTATGGGGAGCACTATCTCCAAATACGCTCCAATCTGCTGCTGATAGTGGATTAGGGTGGATGATTGAAAATTTTGGTTGGTTTTATATGCTTTCCACTGCATTCTTTGTTTTATTTGTTATTGCTATTGCATTAAGTCCTTTCGGAAAAATGCGTTTAGGTAAACCCGATGAGAGACCACAATATACATGGTATTCTTGGATTGGAATGCTTTTTGCAGCTGGAATTGGGGTAGGCTTTGTATTTTGGGGTGTAGCAGAACCGGTATTATATTACATAGACACTCCTATGGGGTACACTCCTGAAACCGAACAAGCAGCAGCTGCGGGCTTACGTTATGCTGTTTATCACTGGGCACTGCATCCTTGGGCTATCTTCTCCATTGTCGGTTTGACTCTTGCTTATGTTCAATTCAGAAAAGATCGACCAGCACTGATAAGTTCAGCTTTTTATCCACTTATTGGAAATCGAGTGAATGGATGGGCAGGACGTTCAATTGATATCCTTGCTGTTATTGCAACATGTACTGGTGTTGCCACAACATTTGGGTTAAGTGCTTTGCAAATCACAGGAGGTCTCTCCTACATATCGGCCATTCCAAATACGGTATGGACGCAAATTACTATCATAGCTATCGTCACGGTATTGTTTATGTTTTCTGCAGGCAAAGGTGTGGACAAAGGGATTAAGAAGCTTAGTAATATTAACCTTGCTGTAGCAGGAGTATTATTAGTTTTTGTTATTATTGTTGGTCCTACATTATTTATTTTAGAAAACTTTGTCACAACTCTAGGAGGCTATATCACGAACGTAGCATCGATGAGTTTAACAATGACTCCTTTCTCTGAAAGTACTTGGCTAGGTACAAATACAATATTCTTTTGGGCCTGGCATATCGCATGGGCACCTTTTATGGGTCTATTTATCGCTAGAATCTCGAGAGGAAGAACCATTCGTGAATTTATGGCAGGAGTACTAGTTGTTCCATCATTACTTGCCGTCTTGTGGTTTACTACATTTGGTGGTACAGCGCTCAACCTTGAGATTGCTGGACAAGCTCCAATAGCAGATTTGGTTATGAGCAATGTGGAACTAGCTCTATTCGCCACGTTAGGTGAACTTCCGCTTAGTATGATCACCAATGTGTTAGCCGTCATTTTGATCTTAATATTCTTTATAACATCAGCTGATTCTGCTTCGTATGTTCTTGGAGCAATGACGTCACATGGTAGTCTAAATCCTAAACTTTCTGTAAAATTATTGTGGGGATTTCTTATTGCCGGAACAGCAAGTGTTCTTTTAATCAGTGGTGGTGGAGGCCTAGGAGCTCTTCAAACAGCATCTATTATTACAGCTCTACCTTTTGCGATTATTATGATTGTAATGATTTTTTCAGTTCTTGTTATGTTAGGAAAAGACTACCAACTAGAGCGGAAGAAAACACGAAAAAAACAGGTGAATGAACTTAAAGAGGAAATTCGAGAAGAGTTTCTAGATGACATGAAAGAAGAAGTATATGAAGAGCTTCGTGAAGAAGTAAAAGTAGAAGTCATCGAGGAAATGAAAGAAGAAGTGTATGAAGAAATTAAAGAAGACCTTTATGAAGAATTAAAAATCGATCAAGATAAGAAAAATTAATCAGAAATGTCGAGGAGAGATCAGAATTCTTCTCGGCTTTTTCTATTTTCAGAGAAGTAAGCCGTTAAAGTGATGCTCACTCTTTTATTTACTGAAGCTATTGATCAAGAGCTGATTGCACCACTACCAATCGAGCAGTTGCTATCAAGCTATTATTGTATTCTAAATGACACTATCTTTCATCTTTACTTTTATAACGAACATCATTTTGAGGATCGAATGATGAATATTTGGAAAACCTATTGGGGAGGTTTATGTGTAGAAAAAGAAGCAAGATTACGAGTACAGTAATCTTGCTTCTTACATATGCAAGCATATTCAAGAAAACGTCACAATTCTAAACGTGGAAAGAAGGAGGCTTCACGTTTTCATCACAATATGATGCTACAATCGGTTTAACGAAAATAAAGAGGTGACTAAAATGAAACGATTAGTTGTTTCAATGATTACAGCAATGATGGTAGTAAGTGCATGTGGAAATTCAGAAACAGATGAGATGGAGATGGGCAACCATGATGAACTAGCTCCATTAGAAGTGCAGTTGAACGTACCAGAGCAAGTAGAAGTAGGAGAAGAAGTGCAATTCGAAAGCATTGTGACTCAAGGTGAATCCTTGGTAGATGATGCTGATGAAGTGGTATATGAAGTGTGGTTAGAAGGACAAAAAGAGGCAAGTGAGATGATTGAAGCAACGGACCAAGAAGACAATCACTACACACTTACACATTCATTTGAAGAAGATGGAATTTATCATGTCCAAACTCATGTAACAGCTAGAGGTCTTCATACGATGCCAACTTCACAAATCAAGGTTGGAGAAGTGAAACAAACGGAAGAGGCAGCCGTTCATAAGGGAGAAGATAAAGAGCACGCCCATGAAGAGAGTCATGACCACCACCATCAACATGCAGACGTTGAAATTGATATGGAAAAGACTGATCATACTGTTGTTTTTTTCATCAAAGTTGATGATGAAGTGCTTGAAAATGGAGTTGTTACCATTGAAATGATGCCGCAAGAGGGTAACCAACATATTTGGCTTGATACTAATGAGGTCGGAGAGGGCAAGTATGAACTAAAAGAGACTGATGATTACTCAGGCCAATATGATGCAATCATTCATATTGAACGTGATGAAGATCATCTTCATGAACATACAGAGGTCACACTAGACTTCTAACAAATAACCCCCAGCCAAGATGGCTGGGGGTTATTTGTGGTCAAGAGGTAATTTAATTGTAATCGTTGTTCCTTGGCCTAGTTCGCTTTCTATCTTCAGCGAACCACCATGCTTGGCTATAATGGCTTTGGAGATGGCCACCCCTAACCCTGTACCACCATCTTTTCTTGTTCTGGCAAAATCAGCTCTATAGAAACGCTCACCAATATGTGGTAATGCCTCTTTTGGAATGCCAGGTCCGTTATCAGATATCGTAAGAGTAATGGAGGAGAGAGGTCGTTGGATTATTGAAATAGTAATCTGGTCTCCTTCCTTACAATGGTGGAGGCTGTTTTGAATTAAATTATGAATCACTTGCTTTAAGCGATTAGGATCAATATTAGCGATAACTGATTCGTCACTTGAAAAGGAAAAAGTAATCTTTTTTTGTCTCGCACTCGGTAAGTAGGAGGTGATCGTTTCTTCAATCAGGCTGGAAAGAACAGTTGGTTGCAGCGTAAGTGGATAGGAATCACCTTGTAGCCTTGCTAAGTCGAGTAAATCATTGACGAGCTTACCTAAGCGATCAGATTCATTATGAATAATGGATACAAATTCTTTCTGATGTGCACTTAAATCTTTTTCTTCAAGAAGAACTTCACTATAACCCTTTACATAGCTTAATGGAGTTCTAAGTTCATGTGAGACATTTGATAAGAATTCTTGTTTTCTTTCTTCTTCCTTTTGCAAAGCTATTGCCATGTCGTTAAAAGAGCGAGCTAGTTGCCCTAATTCATCATTTGTATGAATGTGAACCTCACTGCTAAAATCGCCTTCTGATATCTTTTGAGTTGCTAGTTGCATCTCATAAATCGGTCTCGTTAGATAATTGGTAAACCTTAATCCAACCACATAAAAGATTACAAATAGAGCTAAGATAAGAAGTACGAGAATAGGTGTGGCGGGTAAGAAGACTTCCTGAATGGTGGAGATAGGAACATAGACGTAAAGGATGCCATCTAATACGCGATCTTCAACTAAAGGAACAATGACTGCTAATACATGACGGTCAAGACGTTCTTCATACCCCATTTTGATAAGCCGCTCGCCACTTAGTAGTTCTCGCCGTTCTTCTTCAGAAATGAACGTTTGATAATCGATTTCAAAAGGGAGGCATGCGCTTAACTCTCTAGGGTTTTCTACTGCATAAATTTGTGTGTCAGAGACGTCGTTATGAGCTTCTGCTTTTTCGATAAACGGCTCGCTCAAACTTCCGGGTTCGTGAAGAGTAGCGAGCTCATTTCCAAGGGTAAGGAGACGATCCTCTTCTGCTTTTACATACACCTCTTGATAAATATAAGAGATTAATAAAACAGAAAGGAGGATGGCGCCATAGGTGAAAACCAAAAGAAAGGCCCACACTTTTTTGTGAAAAGACCATAATCGCCAGTTCATTCGTTTTCCACCAATTTATAGCCAATTCCCCAAACGGTTTGAATCAGATGACCATAGGGTTTAAGTTTCATACGGAGAGTTTTAACATGCGTATCCACCGTTCTCTCGGTTCCCTCATATTCATGTCCCCATATAGAGGTAAGGAGATGCTCTCTTGAAAAGACTTGGCCTTGATGTTGAATTAAAAAGAAAAATAGGTCAAATTCTTTAACTGTTAATGAAATTAGTTTATCATCAACTTTTACATTTCTGGCTTTTGGGGTAACTTTTATTCGATTCATAACAATCATGTCCTCGGCTTGATTATTTTCCGATACATGCTTGTGGAATCCTTTCGTACGACGTAGAACAGCTTGAATGCGAGCGATTAGTTCTCCTTTACTAAATGGTTTTACCAAATAGTCATCTCCGCCCATAGTCAGTCCTTCAATTCGATCTTTTTCATCCGAACGAGCCGTTAAAAAGATGACTGGGAGGGTTGATGACTTCCTTAGTTCTTTCACAAAGTCGAATCCATCCATCACAGGCATCATGACATCTACTAATGCAAGGTCAATATGTTGAGAAGAGAGGAGGGACATGGCCTCTTCCCCGTGGTCAGCTGTGATTGTCTGGAAACCTTCTTTTGTTAGATGCAGCGTTAAAAGACGCTGCATGGTTGGTTCATCTTCTACGATTAGAATGCTAGGCATGACTAGTTTACCTCCTCTCGAATGGTTAAATCGAGTGGACCTTCTCCAACATTTATTCTCTTCTGAGAGGTGAGGGTGTTTAGGTCCACAATTTCTACAGAATTGCTATCATAGCCAGCTACAAAAAGAAAGTCATCAAGTGCAGCCATGGTAAATGGATTCGCTACCGTATCTACAATAGCTTCAATTTCGTTTGTTTCAGCATTAATTTCACGCAGCTGATTCGAGCCGTGGCTTAGAACAAGGATGGAATTGTCCTGCTTTAAGAAGGCAACGGGCATCGTTGGGGCAAATAGTTGACCTGTTTTTTCTTGTCGATTTAAGTCAACGATTTCAATATGATTGGTTATATCAGCTCCTCGGCCATGGCCGCCTATCCACGCCAGCGAGTCATTAACAATGAGCATATCTGTAGCGCGGTCAATACTTGGTAAGGTCGTAGTGACCTGGTTAGTGGTGAGGTCGATAACCGAAATGGTCGTATCTTCATAATTAAGAACGTACAATGCATTTTCATGATGGTAAAGGTATTGAGGAGAATAACCAACTTTTACACGATCCAAAATTTCACCTTTCAAAGATAAAATGACAAGTTCATTATCTTCCCTTTGCGTAAGATAAAGTTTGTTGTTAAGGAGCAAAAGGTCATCTACTCCTGATGAAACTGAAAACGATTGCACCTCCTTACCTGAATGAAGATCATACAAATACAGCTTAGAATGGATTGAGCTGTATGTTAAAAGATTGTTTTGATCAAGTAATAACGTTCCAGACACAGGATGGTCCAGATTCCAAGTCGTTAACAGTTCATGCTCAGATCCGTGAATAAAACTTATACTCTCATCAAAAGAATTAGTGACAATAACGAGCGGCTCAGAGTTAGGAAGTCCCTCGTAGTAAGAAGGAGAACAGCTGATAAGAATCAAGAATGAACATATTGTGAGTAATCTCTTTAAAGAATAATGCATACCAATACTCCTTAGCCTATAAATAAAATGGTAAAGCTTTCTATACATTATAGACGAAAGTTGTGATGAAATAATGAAAAGCACGCAGATTCTGCGTGCCTAATTAATAATTCCATGCTTCACAATTTCGGTTTTCGTGTGAGCATGTAATTCAATATTGGGATAGACTTCTTTCCAATTCGTGTTGCGCAGCCAAACATCTCGCTGAAAAGCCATCAATTCCCGACCTATTCCTAATGCATCACAATTTGCTTCTTGAAGCTGCTTCATTGTACGATTAGCTACATCCTGAAAATGTTCCCCAAGTTTCTCATTTAACTCGACGGTGATCTCGCGCTCGGCAAATCCATCTTCAGGATACTCTATAGCATTGACTTTTATAATGAGATTAACATCAGCATGAATCCTACCCGCTTCTTCAACCACTGTCAAATCCCGTTCAATACCAGCCACTTGAACCGTTATGAAATTGTTTACTCTCGGGTATTTATCATCGGTCACTTTTACAGTGAAATTTGCTGTTCGCTTAAGTTTGTCCATTAATAGAAGCAGCATTGTTCCCTCCTCAGTGCCGAGGGTGCCAGAAAACTTTCGTTCATTAAATAAAGCAATCTGATTACCATGAATATCCTCTGAATCCTCTTTGATATTCAAGTAGGGCAAAATGACGTCTTGACCAGGATCAAAGAGAATGGGACATACAAATTGAATGTTAGTAACAGGAAAGATAGTGGCCTGTTCACCCGCATCAATTAAATCCCGGAGATATTCACTGACTAAAGGATGGTTTTCTACATTCACCTCTAAATAAGGTCCTGCTTTGCCGCTTGTTATCGCGAGGTATGCGTTTAATGGGCTCCTAGGGTCGCGATAGAAAACATCAAGAAAAGAATAGACATCTGTTTTAGCCGCCTCTTCCCCTATAAGAATTACCCGTGTTTTCGCTGCATCCAGTCTCCCAGACACTTCTTGGTCGATACGTAATCGGCTTTGTCTAACAGTATTTCCAATTGCAGTGACAACTCTCGCTTGTGCTTGTTGATCCTGACCAGTATCTGCTCGAGGGATGGAAACTGATGTTTTGACCTGCCCATCTTCTTCTAGATCAAAGGAACCGCTATAAATTAATTGAGTGTCTTTTAAATAGCGGCTATCCCAACAGCCGCTCATTAAAATAAGACAACATAGGAGTAAGATCATTTTTTTGATCATGTAGAAGAGACTCCTTTCTTTCCTGTTTTGCTCTCATTGCTCTCTTTTCGTTTAAAAAGAAGAGCAACAGCTAAAATAACAAAAGGGAAAATGAAGGAAAAAACTCCTCCAATATTGCTAATAAGTTCAGAGATTTCTCCAATGCGTAACACGTTGTGGGGTGAAACACTGAATAAAAACGTAATAAGACAAATCCCCCACACAAACGGACTGTGATTGGTTTTATTAAATAGAATAGCTGTGCCTAGTGAAGCGATATAGAGATACCCTACAAAAGACGTCAAAACGGAAACCATCCATACTGTAAGAAAGATTAAGTCTGTCCGCTCTAAGACGATAAAGGAAAAGGATTTGATCAAATAAAGAATAGGCTCAGGGACCAAACCTATCTCTTCTGGACTAAAAAAGATGTAACAGGTAAAGGCCAAATAGGCATAAATCAACGTGACTGTCACATTGGCGATCGTTGCTGCTTTTACTTTTGTTTTAAGTGTCCCTTCAGTTTTAGCAAACAATATAATAAATAGCTCAAAGCCTAATAAAGACAGCGTGGC
This sequence comes from Alkalihalophilus sp. As8PL, assembly GCF_040939795.1. Taxonomy (GTDB): domain Bacteria; phylum Bacillota; class Bacilli; order Bacillales; family Bacillaceae_D; genus Alkalihalophilus; species Alkalihalophilus lindianensis. The sequence continues at coordinate 381,566 of NZ_CP162551.1, read as the reverse complement.
AGCTTTTGCACTTAAAATAATATTGGTGATTCCTGTATGACCAATGGGTAGCACATATCGAAATTCTGCATGGGTAAATGCAGTAACGGTTAATAAGATGACTATAACTAACAGCACGGAAACAATAACGTGAAAACGAGCGATAACTCGGACATTCTCTTTTGCTAAATACCATGCGGTAAATACAGCGATTCCTACTTTAAAAAATTGTGGTGTGCTGGGGAAAGCCCAAACGGTTAATATCGAGCTGAACAAGATTAAGATGATAACTCCCACACTGATGAAATAAACGACATGAATTAGGATAAGAAATTTGCCAAGCCATTTACCAAAAACACTTTCCAAAATAAGGTATAAATTAGAAGTTGGGTAACGTTTAGAAATGAACATATATACAAAGATGATGATTTGGACAACTAGTCCAGCTAACAATATCGAGATCCAGCCATCTGTTTTTGCCCCGGCATCAAAGACAGAAAAGGGCATCGAAAGGACGCCGACACCTACTTGAGTTTGAATGACAAATAGAGCGAGCTGAGAAGGTGTAATCGTGTTTTTTTGGTTTTGATTATTCATTTTTTATCCACCTTCTTGAATAGCCCTGCTGTTTTTTCTTAACTGGCTTATAAGCAGTAGGTTTTAAATTCATTAACCATACTGGCATGCGGAGAAATGTATCCTTAAGATCTTTCCATTGAAAAGGAGCCACAGGTGAAAAATAAGGAATGCCAAAAGATTCTAATTTACATAAATGAATTAATAGAAGCATTCCTGTAAACGAGATTCCAAAAAAACCAAATGTTGCAGCTGCGAACATAAAGGGAAATCGTAAAATTCGAACCGACGTGTTCATTTCTGTTGAAGGAACAACAAAGGCGGCAATTGCTGTTAGTGCCACTACGATGATCATTACATTGGATACGAGGCCGGCTGTTACAATGGCATCACCAATTACGAGACCGCCGACAATCCCGATCGTTTGCCCGATCGGTGATGGTAGCCTTACCCCGGCCTCCCGAATTAATTCAATAGTAAGCTCCATAATAATCGCCTCAACAATAGGAGGATAGGGTATTTGTTGCACTGAGCTCTTAACAGGAAGAACAAGATCATTAGGAATGATTTCAAAGTGAAATCCAACAACAGCGATATAGATGGCTGGAAGTAATATTGCAATCAGAAAACTTAAAATACGAATCATCCGGTAAAAGGTCCCCACATAAAAACGGCTGTTATAGTCATCAGGAGATTGGTAAAAAGCAAAGAATGTGATCGGTGTAATAATGCAAGTAGGGCTTCCTTCTATCATAATTGCGACCTGTCCATCCATTACAGCAGCCATCGTACGATCTGGACGTTCTGTATTTAATACTTGAGGAAAGGGAGAGAACGTAGAGTCCTCAATAAATTCCTCGATAAATCCTGGACTAAAAGTCATATCCATTTCAATCGATTCAATACGTTTTGTTATTTCTTGAACTAGTTGTGGGTTAGCGATATTTTTCATATACAAGATACAAACAGAAGTGTTGGTGTCTGTACCGATTTTATAATAATGAATGGCTAATTGCCTGCTTGAAATCCTCCTCCTTAAAAGGTGGACATTCGTTCCTAAATCCTCCACAAAGCCCTCATGAGAGCCTCGCACAACCTTCTCATTCATTGGCTCTGATGTATCGCGCTTAATAATACTTCCTGTATCAAGCAAATAAATCATTTCAACGCCATCAATCAGCAACAACGACCTGCCTTCAAGCAAACCTTCAATCACTTTATTTTGTGAATTAGTTGGGACAAAGGTCGCTGCATGTTCAATCATGCTATTAAATGATCTTTGGCTATCAAAAGCTGACCCAAGCATGCGCTCTACTTTTTTAAAATCGGTAAGTGAACTTAAATAATATAAAGTTGCTTTTTTATCTTCAATCTTAAAATTACGTTTTTGTAAATCTCCTGCATCCTTAAAAGTGTTTTCAATGAAATCTTGATTTTTAATTAGTAAATTGGACGTTTTTTTTGAGGACGACTGCTGAGGCGAGTTAGCATTCGCTTCACTTTGTTGTCCTTTTTCAAGTTTTAATCGTGTTAAGCGTTTCACTAAGCTTCACCGTCCTTTCATCCAGCATTCGCTCGTTTTATTCCTTTTTATCATTTGCAAATTTGGTGAAAACATGCAGAAGTGGATGTCATCATTTGATGGGAGTTAAAGGATAATGAAAAAGTATTAAAAGAAGGAAACGGAGGAAAGTGAGAGTTTAGGGGAGAAAACAGACAATAAGAAATAATGTTATACGCTTACATGAGGCTTCTAAAAAAATGATAATCATGCTACAATATCTCTCGTTGTAAACGGACCCGACTTTCGTGAGAGTCGAAAGTCAGCATGAAGAAAGATCTATGACAATAGAAGAAAGAGGTGTCAGATGAACACAGAAACATGGAAAGAAAGTTGGTTTGGCAATATCCGTGGTGATGTAATGGCTGGTCTAGTTGTGGCACTTGCATTAATTCCTGAGGCGATTGCCTTCTCGATTATTGCTGGGGTAGATCCGATGGTAGGGTTATATGCATCATTTTGTATCGCTGTAGTCATTGCATTTGTCGGTGGGCGACCTGGAATGATATCTGCTGCAACAGGTGCGATGGCATTGGTGATGGTGACACTAGTAGCTGATCACGGCTTACAATACTTACTAGCAGCAACGGTTCTAACGGGTATTATTCAAATTATTTTTGGGGTATGTAAGTTAGCGCGGTTTATGAAATTTGTACCCCGCTCTGTAATGATTGGTTTCGTAAACGCTCTTGCCATCTTGATTTTTATGGCCCAGCTTGAGCAATTTGAGGGAGCTACATGGATCATGTATGGTCTTGTTGCAGCCACTCTAGCGATCATTTATTTACTGCCACGTGTAACGAAAGCTGTGCCCTCTGCATTAGCTGCGATTGTCGTTATTACAGCGATCGTTATTTTTATGAGCATCGATGTGCGTACAGTTGGTGATATGGGTGCATTGCAGCAAGCATTACCGATGTTTTTAATTCCACAAATTCCATTCAACATGGAAACATTAATGATTATTTTACCTTATTCATTAGCCCTAGCGATTGTAGGGTTACTTGAATCATTATTAACAGCAAACATTGTGGATGATATGACGGATACAGATAGTGACAAGAACAAAGAAAGTCGCGGTCAAGGGATTGCGAATATCGTGTCAGGATTTTTCGGTGGGATGGCAGGTTGTGCGATGATCGGACAATCCGTCATTAACGTTAAATCTGGGGGCAGAGGACGTCTTTCAGCTCTTGTTGCAGGTGTATTCTTGATGTTTTTGATTCTTGTATTAGGCGGACTTGTGGTTCAAATTCCAATGGCGGCGCTAGTAGGGGTCATGTTCATGGTATCATTTAGTACATTTGATTGGGGCTCAGTACGTCATATTCATAAAGTACCTCGATCAGATGCTGCAGTAATGATTGTGACTGTAGCTACAGTAGTATTTACTCATAACTTAGCGATTGGTGTTTTTGCAGGGGTTCTTTTAAGTGCGATTTTCTTTGCGGCAAAAATATCAAAAGTTGATGTGATCAAAGAATTGGATCAAGTGAATGTAAAAGTAATTTACCGAGTAAAAGGTCAAATTTTCTTTGCTTCCGTTACAGACTTATTAACGAAATTTGATTATAAAGAAGATGTAAAAGCTGTTGAAATTGATTTTAGACAATCTCACTTATGGGATGATTCGGCCGTTGGTGCACTGGATAAAATTAAGGCGAAATTCGAACAACAAGATATAAAAGTGATCTTTACAGGTATGGACCATGATAGTACAGAGCTCGTTTCGAAAATGAGTGGAGTTGGTTCAGGTCACTAAAAAGCTTTATCAAAAAAAGCAAGGGCCCTTCATGTAGAAGGAGACCCTTGCTTTTTTTTGTTTAGAACGAAGTTTCGAATAACTAATGTAAAGAAGGTTAGAGCAAATAAACTAATAATTGAAAGCCCAATCATAGATAAAGATACAATATTGGATAAAACACTTACGATCATACAGATGTATAAAATGCCCAGTAGCTTTTTCATGCGTGCTTCATTAAATAGTCTAGTCGCCCGTGCACCTATCGGGGCCCCAAAAAATGTACCGATAATTAAGGCGATCCCAATCCCGTAATTAAGAGGACTTGAAAGGCTGTAAGAGATCAGGCCGGCTGAAACAATGAAGACTACAGATGCTAAGCTCGTACCAACTGCTTGACTAGCCTTCATCCCAAGCAATGCAATGAGAAGAGGTACGATGAAGAAACCACCACTTACTCCTAATGCAGAAGAGATAAAGCCGGCACCAAGACCAATTAATCCTGCAAGAATAGCAGGAGAAAGTTTTTTCTTATTCGTAGGTTTTTCATTTTTACGTTTATATAGCAATGAAAAGGCAAAATAACTTAACAATACTATGTAGAAAATGGAAATGACGGCTTCGGCAAGGCCAAGTTGATCAAGGCGAATCATAAGAGGATGAGCAATTTGCGTACCAATGATCCCTGTACAATTTATGATAATCACATAATACCAATTAATATTTTTTAAACGAAAATGAGATATGGCCCCAGATATAGATGTTCCTAGCGAGAGCATTAAGCTCGTACCGATAACAGTTGTAGGTGGAAGCCCAACCATTAATAATAATGGAGTAAGGATAATTCCGCCACCTATTCCAAAGAAACCTGAAAATACACCAATTGCTATTCCTAAAAAGATAAATAAAAGATATTCCATAGAGACCTCCTTACCTCTATTATAACGGATATTTATATCATGCAGGGTTCAAGTTTAGAAGCCTCGCGAGAAAAATGTCATAAGAAAGAGAAATATGACTAATGAAAAAGGCAGGAATACAAAGAATTATGCAGAACAATACGTAATGCTAGATGTATTTAGGATAGTTAGGAGAATGAAAATGGTTGATACTATGTGGTGTACTGATCGGACCGGTTTAAAGGTAGCTCAAGCCTTTTTAGATGATAAGGGTACCTTCACAGAAGTGGATGCTGCCTGGGATGAATTATTTGGGTTTGATTCTAGTCAGTTATTATTTCACACATTAGACGAAGTGTTCGGTGAATACTTGGCGCAAGAAAACAGAACGCTCTTTCAATATTTAAAAGAAAACCATAACTTATTACTTATCTTGAATCAACTGGAAGAATGCCATCAACACGCACAATTGCATCTTACTCCTTTAAATATAGGGGAAAGACAGTATTTACTACAGTTGAAAGTTGAAGAGAACGTAAATGGAGATGCATTACGTGCTCAAACTAAAGAACAAGCGGGGAGTCAACTTTACTGGAAGATATTAAATGGAATTAAGGATGCTATTATTACGATTAAACTAGATGGGACATTTTTATTTGTTAACGAAAAAGCAGAAAAAATGTTAGGTCTCGCTTGGGATCAGTTGAAAGTGCGAGACTTTTGGTCTTTCTTACAAATGGATCAACAAGGACTTTCAAAAAAAGTTTATCAACTCCTATCTGGCCAAGAAAGGGTACAAGTAGAGTACTATCTAGAAAAAACAAAATGTTGGTACGATGTTCGTGCTTATAGATTAGAAGATCAAGTCACTCTTTACTTTACCAATAGTTCAACTAGAAAAAAGATTGAACATGACTTAAGAGAAAGCGAACGAAGGTACAAAAGTCTTGTAGAGCACACGCCCGAGACGATCTCCGTTCATGATGGTAGACGATTAATTTATATTAATCCAGCAGGCGAAAAGCTCTTTAAGGCAAATAGTCGTCATGACTTACTGAATAAGAGAATCGATAGCTTATATAAGGCAAATGACATCAAACGGATAAGTGAAAATGCAAGGCTTCTTATGTCTGGGAAGAAAAAGCTGACAACTTCATTATTCCAGTTGCAATGTTTAGATGGGACAACAGTGGATGTTGAAGCAACGTCAACGATCATCTTGTTTAAAGGAAAACCTGCGTTTAGAACCATTTTAAAGGATGTCTCAGAGCGTAAAAGAATGGATGATTTAATAAGAAAATCGGACAAATTATCGATGGTCGCCCAACTTGCAGCAGGTGTTGCTCATGAAATAAGAAATCCTTTAACAGCCATTAAAGGATTTTTACAGCTGTTTCAACGTGAACGGGAATTTAATGAACAGTTTCTTGAATTAGTGATGGAAGAGCTTGAGAGAGTAGAAGGTATTATTTATGAGTATTTAACATTAGCTAAGCCTAATCATGAATCAACCTTTCAAACATTGAAACTCCATCCAATAGTACAGAAGGTAATGACATTGGTAGAAACGCAAAGCATCATGAAGAATGTTAAAGTTGATTTTGAGTTTGAGGATGTACCGACGATCTATGGGTCTGAGAAGCAATTAAAGCAAGTGTTCCTAAACTTGCTTCGAAATGCGATTGAAGCTGTCGAAGAAAACGGAGAAATTACGATTCGTCTTTTAAATCACCCAGAAAATCAGATTTGTATTCAAATCGAAGATAATGGTTGTGGCATACCAAAAGAAAGAATTGAACGATTAGGTGAGCCTTTTTACTCAACGAAGGAAAAAGGAACGGGTCTCGGATTGATGGTCTGTTATAAAATCATAGAACATCATGAAGGGCTACTAACCATTCATAGTGAGCTTGGAAGAGGAACGAAAATTGATGTGATCCTCCCAGAATATTCCCGTACTAAAGAGTTACTTAGACAAAAATAAAGGAAGAACATGGCTCACTCATGTTCTTCCTTTTTACTCTTCATGTTGCTGGTTTGACTGGTTAATATGTTTTTTTAAAAGCTTGATGAGTTCTTGACTTTCTTTGTCAATGTAAGTGAAATCAATTCCGTATTGGTGCGAGCTTCCATAGGACTTCTTCCAAACGACTTCGCCCTGTACCTCAAGCGTTTCATTAGCCAATTCAATATCCATTTCGATTGATGTTTTAGTAGACTGGGGATCTGGTAATTCAAGATGGGAGCTCATTTTTAGCCCCCCGCCACTAATATCAATGATCGACATTTTTCCTTCTTTACTATCGACATGGGTAGTGGCAAGTTTAATTAGTTTAAAAGTAGCATTTAATGGAGTACTAAATTCATACCGAAACGATTCTTCACGTCTATATGGCATCAATCTCGCTCGCTTTCAAGTTGTTTTTCTTAGTATACAAGAAATAAATTATTTAGTAAGGTTTAGAATGTAACTTTTTAGTGAAATTAACCATTATAAACTGCTAGCATTGCTCTTAGAAATTCAACAGCGAAATGCAAGCTGTAATACATAAGTAATACCGCAGCAAATCCATGAATCCACTTGAACAATTGCTTACTTAAAACAAAGGAGGTTAATTTAGCTAGAACAGAAATAATTACATTCCATGTGAGTATACCTAAAAAAATAAAGGAAGTTTGAACTAAAATATGATCAAGGGAACCTGATTGTGTGGACTCACTTAAGACGGAACCATAGATCCCAAACCAAAATAAGATATTGATCGGATTAATAAGAGCGATGGTTAAACCAGTTAAATAACACTTGATGACAAGATTTTTTGAGTAAGGTATATGGGTTTTATCAATTTCTTTAGAATGAACCATACTCTTGACGGATTCGTAGGCTAAGTACCCTAAAAAAAGAGAGCCAAATAAAAATAATAAAAGGTGCACAGCTGGGATGGTCAGGATATGAGAAATACCTAGATAAATAAGAGCCATAAAGAGTGCATCTGCTGACATTCCACCCATGCCAATGGCTAACGCACAAAAAAAACCATACTGCACTCCTCGTTTGATCATCTCTAATGTAAGTGGGCCAACGGGTGCAGCTAATGCAATGCCTAATAGCATTCCTGACAACAAAGTAGCTTCTCCTCCTTTACAAGGTCCTACTTTAAGTAAATGAAGGAGTAAGACAAGTTATACATGAAACTTATTCATCATGAATGAAATGATTCTAAGACTATGCATGCATTCATATAGTTATTTTCGGGAGGGCTCAATATGAAAAATTTATCAGACTACTTGTTAACGAGTGAACAAATGCAAGATGAAAAGGTTGTACCAGAATGGGTCAAAAAGGAGTATCATAATTATCGAGAAGTGGTACTAGAACCATCATTCCCATGTTTTTTTGGTAGAACGGGTGAAGAGCGTGGAGAATTACGGTATTCCTACCTTTCTCATTCAGATTGGTCGCACTTACCAAAGACCCTTTCATCCTTTTTAGAGTTAGTTAAAGAACCACCTTTAATTAGAAGAGGGTTGTTTATATTTGTAGAACCTGAGGATAAAGAACAATCACTTTCTTATTACCGAAAGTATTTCTGGGATGTTCTGCAATATTTGAATAAACATGATCCGAAAAGTTGGCCAGAGCATACACCAGCAGATCCAGATCATTTTCTGTGGTCTTTCTGCTTTGATGATGAATCTATTTTTGCGTTTGGTAACGCACCAGCCTATAAGCAACGTATAACAAGAAATTTAGGTAATAGTATGGTAATAGGTATCCAACCTCGAAGAATTTTTGAAGGCTTAGAAGGAACTGAACCAAACGGAATCAATTCACGAGAAGCGGTGAGAAAGCGAGTAGAAGCGTGGGATCAGCTTCCGAAACACCCTGATATAAGTCACTATGGTGATCCTGAACATAAGGAATGGAAGCAGTTTTTCATTGGAGATGATTGTGAACCGATTGAATCAAAATGCCCATTCCATGCTCTAAATGCAACAAACCAAAAATAAATGTGGTAAAGCCAATTGATCCGGTCGTGATCAATTGGCTTTTTAGGACTAGATAAAGGAATTCGCTTATTGATGTGGAATGGGTTAAGACATGATTTAAAAGGGAGGGCGGATATGTTTAATTCCATTCTACTATGTGCAGATGGCTCACAGCATTCCATACGTGCTGCAGAAAAAGCTATTGAGCTTGCTATGAAAAGTAAAATCCCTCTAGAGATTGCCTACGTGATTAGCGGAGCAACTTCAAAATCTGATGTTCTATATTGCCATGATAAGTCTGATATTAGTCAAAGTAGACAAGCTAAGTTAAAAATGATTCAAGAACAGTGCTTTGTTAAAAAAATTCCTTATCAAATTCATTTATTACGTGGTGAACCAGGCCCGACAATAGTTCAATTTGCTAATAAACAAGCGTATGATTGTGTTATTTTAGGAAGTAGAGGCTTAAATCCCTTTCAGAGTATGGTACTCGGAAGCGTTAGTCATAAGGTGGCCAAACGAGTGAATTGCCCAGTATTACTGGTTAAGTAATCGATCGATCCGCACATTTTAAACGGGGGTATGAACATGAATAAAATATTATTACCATCTGATGGTTCTGAACACTCAATACGTTCAGCAGAAAAAGCTATTGAGCTAGCAAAATTGTACGAAGCACAAATTGATGTACTTTATGTTGTGGACGGGTCTACTTCAAAGAAAGATGTCATACAACATACTGATAAATATGTGATCGAAAAGCGTCGTAAAGAGCGGTTAAAGCCAATTGAAGAACGACTTAATCAAGCGGGGATAACGTATAAAACTCATACATTACATGGTGAACCAGGACCAACTATTGTCGATTTTGCTAATAAAGGCGATTATGAATATGTAGTCTTAGGTAGTAGAGGATTAAATAACTTACAAACGATGGTTCTTGGGAGTGTCTCACATAAAGTGGCTAAACGAGTTGATAAACCTGTAATGATCGTGAAATAAAGGTAGTATTAATGTGCAAATAATAGATTGTGAAACTCTCAAATAATTTTGTGAAAACTTGTAATTTTAGGAAAAAGGCTTATAAAGTCCTGATTCATTTAGTATGATGGGTGTAGTTCGAAGCACATGATAAAAAATTTCAACTTATATGAAGGAGGAATTTTCAATGAGCAAGAAACTACTTTATGCAATTTTAGCAGGTGCCCTATCAGTGAGTGTGTTAGCAGCTTGTGGTGAACCAGCCGATGAGCCAGCTCCAGCTGATGACCCAGCAATGGAAACAGAAGATGATATTGAAGTTGAAGAAGAAGAGGCAGAATAAAGCTTAGAAAAGGTGATCGCTATTAGCGGTCATCTTTTTTTTGTGAGAAAAAACACCAAACTAGTTGTAAAAAGTAGAATTTTCTGATATTAATTAAAAAAGAATTTTTTTTAGGAAAGTTATTTTCATGTATAAAACTATGTGTTATTATGCATCTACAAGCATAATTATTATATTACAAGAAAGATAGTTGGGGGTCGGAAGAAAAATGAAAAAGTACAAATGGAGTGTAGCGGGTTTAACAGCAGTACTATCAGTAGGGTTATTAGCAGGTTGTGGAGCAGAAGGGGATGCCCCACCAGAAGTTGAAGCGCCAGCGGACGAGCCAACTGAGGAAGTGGATGAAAATGCAAAGACAGGTGATGGTGATACATTGATCATGGCTACATCGGCTGATTATCCACCATATGAGTCGGTTGAACTAGAAACAGGTGAAATTGTCGGCTTTGATATCGATATCGCTGAACATATCACTAGTGAATTAGGTTATGAACTTAAGATTGAAGATGTTGACTTTAATGGTCTCATTCCAGCGATGGAAGCAGGACGTGCAGACTTTGTTCTTGCGGGGATGACACCTACACCAGAGCGTGAGGAAAATGTTGATTTCTCTGATATTTACTATGAAGCTACAAACTTAATTGTTACGAAAGAAGATGCAGGGATTTCTTCATTAGAAGATTTAGATGGTTTAACGGTAGGGGTTCAACTAGGTTCAATTCAAGAAGGTGAAGCAGAGGATTTAGCAGAAGAGATTGGTTTTGAGGTGGAGAAGCGTGATCGCATTCCAGAATTGATTCAAGAATTACTTGCAGGACGCCTTGATGCAATCCTGATGGAAGATACAGTTGCTGCTGGTTATATGGAATCGCAATCTGGTCTTGCTCAATTTGAAGTACCTAGTGAGGAGCTTGCAGGTTCGGCGATTGCTTTCCCTAAAGGTAGTGAGCTAAGAGAACCGTTCAATGATAAATTAAATGAAATGATCGATAGTGGTCTAATGGACGAGCTGATCATTAAGTGGTTTGACACAGAAGAATAAAGAATACGTGGTGTAGGAAGGACAATTTCAGTCATGAATATCGATTTTAGAGTGATTGAACCCCACATCCCTTTTATTTTAAAAGGGATAGGGGTTACCTTACAATTTGTATCAACTTCATTATTAGTCGGTCTCATATTAGGGATTATTTTAGCAGTGATGAAAATTGGGAAAGTGACCGTTCTCAGATGGTTTGCTCATGCCTATACATCTGTATTCCGTGGAACGCCTTTAATCTTGCAGTTATCCATTATTTATTACGGAGCTCCGCAATTCGGAATTGATATGAGTGCATTTTTAGCAGGAGTATTAGCATTTGGTTTAAATTCATCTGCTTATGTTTCAGAAATTATTCGTGCAGGGATTCAAGCAGTCGACAAAGGGCAAAAAGAAGCAGCGGCAGCTCTTGGGATTCCTGAGCGTCCAATGATGATCAGAATCATTTTGCCTCAAGCATTTCGTAATATCTTACCTGCTCTTTTTAATGAGTTTATTAACTTAACGAAAGAATCAGCCATTGTCTCTATTATTGGCGTATGGGATATTATGAGACGTGCTCAAATGGTAAATGCACAAATTTATAAGTATTTTGAGGCGTTATTGTTTGTTGGACTGATTTATTATGTAATGGTAATGGTGTTGACCATTATTGGACGAATGATTGAAAGGAGATTGCAACGTAGTGATTAAGGTTGTTGATTTGCATAAATCCTTCGGGAAAGTAGATGTATTAAAAGGGATTTCAACTGAAGTGAATAAAGGAGATGTGGTCGCAGTCATCGGGCCTTCTGGTTCTGGTAAATCAACGTTCTTACGTTGTATCAATCTTCTAGAAAAGCCGACTGCAGGTACAATTCTAGTTAGAAATGAGGACCTTACTAATAAAAAAACAAATGTGTTAAAGGTCCGTGAACAAATTGGGATGGTATTTCAGCATTTTCATTTATTTCCGCATATGACGGTCCTACAAAACTTAACGTATGCACCGATGACGGTAAAAGGGCTCTCTAAAACAGAAGCGACAAAGCGTGCTGAAAAGCTTCTTGATAAAGTAGGCTTAAGTGAAAAGAGAGATGAATATCCTAATCGTCTCTCGGGTGGTCAAAAGCAACGTGTTGCGATCGCACGTGCTCTTGCGATGGAGCCTGAGGTCATGCTCTTTGATGAACCAACATCTGCACTAGATCCTGAAATGGTAAAAGAAGTACTTGCTGTTATGAAAGATTTAGCGCATACGGGTATGACAATGATGATAGTGACCCATGAGATGGGCTTTGCACGTGAAGTGGCAGATCGAGTGTTATTTTTAGATGGAGGGAAGCTCGTTGAAGATGCTCCTCCTGAAACATTCTTTTCTGCCCCTAAATCTGAAAGAGCAAGAGACTTTCTTGAAAAGGTATTGTAAACAAGAGATTCACAGTATTTATGACTGTGGGTCTTTTTTAATTTGGGGAGGAAGGTTAAAATAGATGGTAAACTAAAGCAAAAAAGAAAGGCCTGTGGTTCAAGAATGAATTTTAAAATTGGCTACCGAACCTTAAAAACAGCCGTAGGTGCTGCAATTGCTATTGGACTTGCACAAATGCTACAGCTTGATTTTTATGCATCTGCAGCTATCCTCACCATCCTATGTATATCAGTCACGAGAAGGAAGTCATTAGTCGTCTCATGGCAACGGTTTGCCGCCTGTTTAATTGGGATGGCCTATAGTGTGATTATCTTTGAACTGATCGGCTATCAACCTTGGTCATTAGGGATATTACTTCTTCTCTTCATCCCGACAGCTGTTATGCTAAGAGTACAGGAAGGGATTGTGACAAGTTCCGTTATCGTCTTGCATTTATATACGCTCCAACAAGTGTCAGTTGCTATTATTATCAATGAAGTGCTATTAATCATTATTGGTATTGGGGTTGCCCTCGTAATGAATTTATACATGCCAAGTAGTGAAAAGGTTTTAAGGGTTTATTTGCGTGATATTGAAGACCACTTTAAAAAGATCTTGCATGAAATGGCTGAATATTTACGTCATGGTGAAAGTGAGTGGGACGGAAAAGAGATTCCAGAAACAATAGAGCTTCTTAAAGTTGGTAAGAATGAAGCGCTTCGTAATGTCCATAATCATATTATGCGTTATGAAGATCAGTACTATCACTACTTTAAAATGAGAGAAAAGCAATTTGAAATTGTCGAGAGACTTATGCCGTTTGTCTCATCCTTGGAAAAGTCATTGCCCCAAAGTATAGAACTAGCCGACTTTCTAGATGAGTTAAGTAAATCCTTAAGTCCTGCTAATCATGTTGTCTATTTTCTTGAGCGACTTGATAAGATGGAGGCAGAATTTAAAGAAATGGACCTACCTCAATCAAGAGAAGAGTTTGAAATTCGGTCATCGCTTCTCTACATCATGCATGAGCTTAGACAATATTTACACATAAAGGACCGCTTATGGAACCACGTGGATAAACGATCCATATAAAACACACACTATCAAAAAAAGTAAAGACGGTGATCTTAGATGGTAGCAGTGTGTTTAGCTTTATTGATGATTGCCTCACCGATTTGGCCACTTGGAGAAAATCCGAGCTATGGCGATCCATTTATTATTGTGAATGTAGCTACTAATGAGTTGGCCTATATCAATGACGGAAGCTTACAAGAAATACTTCCGGTCGCAAGTGGAAAAGAAGGAGATCGAACACCTACGGGCTTTTTTTCGGTTGTGGTAAAAGCCAAAAATCCTTATTACAGAAAGTTAGACATTCAAGGTGGAGACGTTCATAACCCTTTAGGAACACGATGGATTGGTTTTGATGCGAGGGGAACGGACGGTAGAATTTATGGGATACATGGCACAAACCGGCCTGATTCAATCGGGTCGCATGTAACGGCGGGTTGTATTCGCTTACCAAATGAAGTAGTGGAGAAACTGTACGAGGATATTCCTTTGGGAACAAAACTGTATATCACAGATGAAGTAGATGCATCATTTGAGGAGCTTGCGAAAAAAGCAGGAGCTATGTAAGAAAGTCGTTGCCATTTGGCAACGACTTTTATTTTTTTTAGAACAATGATACACCCATTAAAAGTGTTCCAACGACCATTGTGAAAATCATAATATAAATGATTGTTTTTTGGAATTTACGTGGCATTGCATAAACCCTCCCTCATATGTCTCTTATTCTATATTACTAATTTCTGACGCTAAGGACAAGAGGTAGCTTCTTTATCGAGAAATTTTGACAAGCTATGCAGGAGATATTAGGCTTGTGACGAATTAGTTTAAGTAGACTGTCATGATTGGAGGAGTGGTTCCTTTGAGTGAAAAAACACCGAAAAAAATTGACCATATTGGAATTGCAGTTACATCGATTGAAGAGGTTCTCCCTTTTTATGTTGGAAGTTTGAAATTGAGATTAATCGATATTGAAGAAGTTCCATCACAAGGGGTCAAAGTTGCTTTTTTAGGAATTGGAGAATCAAAAATTGAGTTACTTGAGCCCCTTTCGGAGGAAAGTCCGATTGCCAAATTCATCGCTAAACGTGGAGAAGGCGTACACCATATCGCACTTGGTGTAACAAGTATTGAAACTAGAATTGAGGATATTAAAGAAAATGGTGTGCAAATGATTCATGAAGAGCCGGTACCTGGTGCTGGGGGAGCGAAAGTAGCCTTTTTGCATCCGAAGTCAGCAAGAGGTGTCTTGTATGAATTTTGCGAGAAAACAAATGCTACTATAACTAAAGAATAAATCATAAAGCGCAAACGTTTAGGTTTGCGCTTTATTTAGCTTGTTTTAATAAAAAGTACCTATTACTACACCTTTAAAAACCATGCTAAAAAGGAGAAAAGGTGAAAAAAATCGCAAAATCATGTACCATTAAGCTGACACTATAAATTGGAGGCTTACATAATGATTAATGAACAACGTTTAGTTGACGAGTTTTTGGAGCTTGTACAGATTGATTCTGAAACAAAATTTGAGCAGACTATTGCTCCGATCTTAAAAGAGAAATTTACTTCTCTTGGTGTAGAAGTATTTGAAGATGATGCTGCCGATAAAACAGATCATAGCGCAGGAAACTTAATTTGTACCTTTCCTGGAACGAAAGACGGTGTAGACACGATTTATTTCACTTCACATATGGATACAGTTGTACCAGGTATTGGTGTGAAGCCATCCATTAAAGATGGATATGTCGTGACGGATGGAACGACAATATTAGGAGCGGATGATAAAGCAGGAATTGCTGCGATGCTTGAGGGCATTCGAGTTCTAAAAGAAGAGAATATTGAACATGGAACCATTCAATTTATTATTACGGTAGGGGAAGAATCAGGGCTTGTAGGAGCTAAAGCTATGGATCCATCTCTTTTAAAAGCAAAATACGGATTTGCTCTAGATAGTGACGGTCCTGTTGGAAACATTATTGTAGCAGCACCAACACAAGCAAAGGTTCGTGCAGTTGTTCATGGGAAAACAGCTCATGCTGGAGTAGCACCTGAAAAAGGCATCTCTGCGATCACAGTAGCTGCTAAAGCCATCTCTAAAATGCCATTAGGCCGTATCGATAAGGAAACAACGGCAAACATCGGTCGATTTGAAGGTGGAAGTCAAACGAATATTGTGTGTGACCATGTGGCGATTCTAGCTGAAGCTCGTTCATTAGTAAACGAAAAGATGGAAGTACAAGTTGCTAAAATGAAAGAAGCATTTGAAAATACAGCAGCAGAAATGGGCACAAAAGCTGATGTTGAAATTGATGTGATGTATCCAGGGTTTAAATTAGGAGATGGTGATGAGGTTGTCGAAGTCGCTAAGCGCGCAATCACTTCAATTGGGCGTAAACCTGAACTATTGCAAAGTGGTGGCGGTAGTGATGCCAATATCTTTGCTGGACACGGTGTTCCAACGGTGAATTTAGCTGTAGGATACGAAGAAATTCATACGAAAAATGAGCGTATGCCAATTGCAGAGCTCGTAAAATTATCTGAAGCTGTTGTTGCGGTAGTTAGGGAAGTAGCAAAATAATGAATGGATCCGGTGAATCTCAAAAGATTCATCGGTTTTTTTGAAGAATGACAGCCGATGATGAGAGAGGCTATGCTAGGTGAGCTTGCATGTGAAAAACCATAATACAAGGTGTGAAATAATTCTAGTTGAAGGATGGAAGAACATGATCAAGGGACACCTAGAGTAACCTCAAATCCTTCGCTAAAAGCATTTATTAATCGACTTGTCCGAACACTCGGCAGACATTATAAAAATCAGGTCTTATGCCAATATGATCATGCGAACTTATACGTGGGCTAACATAAGCATAGAAGAGGAAATGCGCTTGTGGAATTATTATAAAACATTCAAAATGCCTTCAAACGGATTCTTAATGCAAGAGAGGTGAATGGTTTGAGAAGTATTTACCAAACTCTAAACTCTCTAACACCATTTCCTCTGTATCACCAATCATTGAGGCAATTTGTGCGATGGTTGGCGATCTGAAGTTTTCTTTGCGGTAGTCGTGGAGGATAACAACAATGCGGTCGAATACATCGGCATAGCGCTGATCACATTTCAACTGATAGTGGGTCATTGTAAGACACCTCCAATTATGCAGGCCCTTCGACAAAATGGGAATCATTTCGCCTGCTACTTAAACCTTATCTGATAGAACGGGAAAGTGCAATGTTTTTTTTGAAAAAAGATCTTGACTAACCCATTATAAACTTGGTATGATGCTAGTTTTGACGAAAAAATTAAAAGTATGAAATTTGGTAGCTTTGCATGAGGAACGTTCTTTCGTATAATAAATGAGTAGAAAAGGAGGGGATAGGATTGAGTCAAAGACGAGTCATTTTTCATATTGATATGAATAGCTTTTATGCGTCCGTTGAGATGTCCTATGACCCTACCTTGAGAGGTAAGCCGTTAGCAATAGCTGGTAATGTGGAAGAGCGAAGAGGCATTGTTGTTACAAGCAGTTATGAAGCGAGGGCTAAGGGAGTTAAAACAACGATGCCAGTTTGGAAGGCAAGGCGTTTATGTCCTGAGTTACTGTTGATGAAGCCAAATCATGAGAGATATCGTCAAGCTTCTCGTGCTCTTTTTGAGTTGTTGGGAAGTTATACTCCACTTGTTCAACCCGTTTCAATTGATGAAGGTTATTTAGATGTCACATCCTACTTACCCATTAAGCATCCATATGAACTGGCTAAGGATATTCAAACTCGTATTAAATTGGAATTGGATTTACCTTGTAGCATTGGGATCGCGCCGAATAAATTTCTTGCAAAAATGGCAAGTGATATGAAAAAGCCAAATGGAATCACGATATTAAGAAAAAGAGATATAAAGCAGATGTTATGGCCTCTTCCAATTAGTGAAATGTATGGAATTGGAAGGCGCACTGTAGATAAATGGGAAAAGCGCGGGATTAAAACAATTGGAGACCTTGCAATTGCAAATCAATTAGATGTTCAAGGGTGGTTTGGTACAAATGGGCGAAAGCTTCATGACCGTGCGAACGGGATTGATGATCGACCAGTTGACCCAGAAGCTATTTATGAATTTAAAACGATCGGTCATTCCACCACGCTTAAGCAAAACACTAAAAATATGACATTGATTGAAAGGTCCTTTCAATCCTTAGCTGAGTCCGTCAGTAAAAGGTTAAAGAAAAAAGAAGTATTAGCGAGAGGCATTCAAGTGACGATCCGTTATCATGATTGGAAAACAGTCACCAGAAGTCAAAAGGTTACAAACCCTATTCAAAGCAGTAAAGAGATTTTCGAGGTTGCAAATGCTTTATTTATTAAGGCATGGAATCAAGAATCAGTAAGGTTACTTGGAATAAGTAGCTATGATTTAATCGAACAGCAGCATGCGTATAAACAATTAGATTTATTTCATTATAAAGAAGACATGAAAGAAGAAAAAATAGCGAACACGTTAAAAGAAATTCATGCTCGATTCGGTGAAGATATACTTCACAAAGGGACTGCTTCAACATGGAAAAGTAAAGATGAATCTGCTCGTGAGTCAGGATCTAGCTTCCGAAAAGACTTTCTTGAACCAGAATGAACGAATTCTGGTTCTTTTTTATGCAGTGATTAACTCTAGTAGCACGAATGCCGATAATAAGAATAAGACCAAAGATGATCGGGAGTGTGAACGTATGCAAGTCAATCACCTAAATCAAACTCAGAGTCAACCAGAGCGGTCGGTACCGTTACGTGAAGGTGATGTTTATAACGCAGTAATGAAAGAAAGACGAGATAATCAGGAAGCTGTTTTACATATAAGGGGCAGGGAGGTCGTCGCAAAGTTTGAAGGGAAGATGCCTGAGAGCGATCGTATGACCATTCAAATTGATCAAATAAAAGATGATGTTATCAGGGTGAGAACAGTCAGTGAAGAACCGCGTAATGGCAAAGCTGCAACTACTAACCAACTAAGAGATGCGATGACGAACACTCTGAGACAATTAGGCGGGGATCCCACTTCTCCTGTCCTAAGACAAGCTGCTCAAACATTAATGGATAAAGGAGTCCCTCTGACAAGAGAGGGGGTGCAAGACCTACAACGATTTTTAGGCAGTGGAAATGTAGACACTCATCGTCTTGACACAGTTAAGGCTTTAGCAAATAAACGATTAGAAGTGACATCCACCCACCTAAAAAGTGTCCATGAAGCCTTGCACGGGAGACCGTTGACTTATGTATTGAACGATCTCGCAAAAGAAGTAGATCCTAATTTCAAAATAGAATCTCGTGAGAAAGTAGATAGAGCGGAACCTTCAGAAAGCACCCGGAATGGTAGGGGGATTAGACAAGAAGGCAATAACACTTCGAAAATCAACAGAGACCAACTAATGGACATTCGTAATTTCGTTCAAAGGGAACCTTCTATTCAAAAGGCAGCCGAAGAGCTGCGAACAAACGTAGCTAATCAACCAGCGATGTCACGAGAAGTTTCACAACTTATAGAGAGAGCGACAAGTGAAGCCCTTCATCTTGATAAAGTAGGAAGAGAGAGACTAACCGAAGCGATAAGACAAATAGAAATTCAAGCCTCAACCAATAGTGAGAGGCAATTGTCACGCAATATGCAAGCAATCCTTCAAAAAGAACCATCGATCGAGAGAGTGGTGAATGAAGTAAGAGGGCAGCTCGCTGAACAGAAGACTCATTTTTCAAATCTGCAAAAACAAACGTTTGAACGAGTATTAACTCAGGTAAGTCAACTATCTCAAGTTGGTAGAGAGCAAATGATGCAGGCTTTAATAAGAGGGGAACAGCAATTTAGTGCTGAACCTACTACAGTGGTGTCGGAAGTAAAAATCGGAAGAGTTAGAAATAACCAGCAGCAAACCTTATCGGATGAGGTGTCTAAAGTAATTAATACGCTTCAAAAAGAACCGAATGTCCAAAAGGTCATCCAACAAATAGAGTCTAATCTTATACAGCATCCTAAGTTACTTGAGGACACCAAATCATCCATTCAAGATAAACTTAATCAGGCCAGTGAACGAGCAGATAAGGGGAGAGAGCTTGCTGCAAGACAGCTTGTGAGTCAAGTATTACAGCAAACAGAAGAGGTAGCTCGCCAACTAGAGCCGGCTCCAATTAGACAAACTGTGGAAAGCCAAACCTATATTCAAAATGAGCAATTCCAGACAAGTATGGAAGTAGCCAGTAAAAATATTGCAGTTACCAGCGTTACTCAGAAGCTTGCCGAAGCAACTGCAGATTTCAAGCAATTTCAAAGAGAGATAACAAGAACGCTAGACCAAGTCTTACATCAAATTGAGCAATTTAAAAACCATGCACAACCTATTGCAAAGCCCTTGCTTGAAACAACCATCAAAAAACTAGACACTGCCATTCTTCGTTCGGAAATGATGCTGTTAACTGATATGAAAACAGAACGCAGCCTCATGCAAGCAAGCGGGCAGTTAGCCGAAGCTAAGAAATTATTGGCAAAAGGGCAACACCAACAGGCCAACCAAATCGTTCGTGAAGTTACTCAATTAATGGAACGTTTGAATTTCAAACCATCTGAAACGAAAGTAAAGCATTATGTTGCCATAAATGAAAGAGCTGGACAAGAAGGGCGTCTACCTTCTACATCCCTGCCACAACAATTTTCAGAGACGGTTCGAACACCGATTCAAAAAGGGTCACCACGTGCTATGTTTGAGATGGTCCGTGGGATGGGACTTAATCGTGATAGCGAAATTGCTCAATTTTTAGCATCAGGACGTGAACAACAGCAGGAATCTAGTGAGAGAAATTTGAAGTCTGCTTTAATGCAATTAGCACGAGGGGAAGAAGAGGGAACAAGAACGAGTCAACTTGCAAATCAAGCTCTAAACAATGTGACTGGACAACAGTTATTAAGTAGGTCAGATCAACAAGCCAATATGCAAAGTTTGTTTTTTACTCTCCCAATGCTATTAGAAAATAAAGTAGAGAACCTCCAAGTATATGTAAACTCTCGCAATGAAGGAGAGAAAGTTGATTGGGAGAATTGTAGTATCTTTTTTTTAATGGAAACACCTAAGATGGGCGAGGTCGGTATATCAATCTCAGCAGCTGATCGCCAATTATCTGTCACTTTAAAAAATGATGACGAAACATTCCCTAATCGTATGGCTCCTCTAGTCGATAAAGCTATAGATAAATTAATGGAAATCGGCTACTCGATTAAAGGAATAAATTATACAAAATTGAATCATGAAATAGTAGAAAAAGCTGGAAGGGAAGAAACCCAGTCTAAAAAGATAAATCCAATTTTCACCGAGGAAGGGTTTGATTATAAAATATGATCGTACAAAAACATTTTAATCAGACGAAAAGGCGTGTCCAAAATGGTCCGACTGCCGCAGTAATTCGTTATGATAAAGAAGAAGGCGGGGCGCCAAAAGTAGTTGCACATGGGAAAGGTCAGCTTGCCAATCAAATCATTGAGCTCGCTAAAAAAAATGACATTCACATGCAAGAAGATGCTACCCTTGTTTCAAATTTACTGGATATGGATCTTGGAGATAATATTCCGCCACAACTATACTCGGTTATGGCAGAGATTTTGCTTTTGATTGAAGATATGGAGAAAAACTATTAAACAACGTTCGACAACAACCGATAATACTAATGTGAATAGAAAATATAGACGGAGGTGGAAAGGTTTGACCACTTTCCTAACGAATGAAGCCTTACATCAAAAATCTCCTCAGGAGCTAACTGCCCTATTATATGAGGCATGCTTAACGAATTTAGAAGATGCTATGGCGTTGATTGATCAAAAAGAGTTTACAGAAGCGAATGAAAAATTAAAAAAAGCTAGTGATATTGTACATCGACTAGGTGCTGGAATTAATTATGAAGCTGGCATTATTGCTGACCAGCTTGATCAAGTATATAACTATCTCGCTGATCAATTAGTAGAAGCTAATATAAGAAAAGATAGAAACATCATTCAAGAAGCTATCACCATTTTAGAGGCTCTCATGTCTTCATGGAATGAAGCGATGAAATCCAGAAAAGATTCACAGCCAAAAATGATGAAGCAAAAGGCAAATGCTTACGAGTCCACTGCTATTTACCAAGATTAAAGGAGCCTATCCAAAATGAAAATTAACAATAATATCCAAGCCCTAAATTCTTACCGTAATCTCTATCAAAATCAATTCCAAACTTCAAAAAACTTAGAGAAGCTATCATCAGGTCTACGTATTAACCGTGCAGCCGATGATGCAGCTGGTCTAGCTATTTCTGAGAAAATGCGTTCACAGATTCGTGGTTTGAAAATGGCAGAGCGTAATGCAATGGACGGCATTTCCTTAATGCAAACATCTGAAGGAGCCATGCAAGAAGTACATACGATGCTTCAACGTATGCGTGAATTAGCTGTTCAAGCAGCGAATGACACAAATACAGAATATGACCGTGAGCAAATCCAAAAAGAAATCGATCAGTTAAAATCTGAAATTGATTCGATTTCTGAGAAGACCGAGTTTAATACACGCAAGCTTTTAAATGGTTTTAGTGCAGTATTGACGACGTATGAGAATAATGCAAATAGTATTAATTTGGTTGGATTTCCAAAAGTCACTGATGCAAACTTAAAGTCTGGAGACTATCAAGTTAAAATCAGTGATGCTACAGCCAAATACACTTTCACACAAAAGGCAGCTGGGTTAGGTTCTGATGAAGCAAAGGATGTGACTTTTACAAAGGCTCTTGGTGAGGAACCAGGAATGTTACTAGGTGAATACACGATTATGATACGTGAAGTGAATACAGATAGTGAAGATGCAAAAATTGAAATCTTAGATCCAAATGGTTTATCTCTCGGTAGTAAAGTGGTAAGTATAGGTGATAGTGCTTCAGCCACAAATGAAGACCTCTTTGGGATATCTATAGATGCTTCTAAAATAAGTTCTGCTGGTACTGTAAAAGTGAAAATGGAAGTAGAAGCCAAAGTAGCACTCAATGATAATACTGATACTACCGTCCCTGTAGAGATTCAAGCAGAACGAACATTGACTTCAAACAATGGATTATTTAAACATGGTGGTATTGAGTATCAATTCAAATCTAATCTAGTAAATAATACTCTTGATTTTAACATCACTAATAACGCTCTTTCCTTCCAAATTGGGCCTAATACAAATCAAAATGTAATGATTGATATTCCTCGTATGGATATTGTGACGTTAGGTATTGAGGGTATTGATGTGTTATCAAATGAAGCAGCAAGTCAAGCAATCTTCCAATTAGATCAAGCGATCAATAAGCTTTCTGATGCACGTGCAAAGCTCGGGGCAGTTCAAAACCGTATGGAACACACGATCAATAACCTTCAAGTAACTCATGAGAACTTGACAGCTTCGGAGTCTCGTATTCGTGATGCCGATATGGCCCTTGAGATGACGGAATTTACTCGTAATAATATTTTAAATCAATCTGCAACAGCAATGCTTGCTCAAGCTAATCAATTGCCACAAGGTGTACTACAATTACTTCAATAGGTACAATATTGAAAGTGCGAGGAGACAACTGTCTTTTCGCTTTTTCTTATCCTCACATAAGGAAGCTGTGCTACACTAGTGACAAGAATATCGTAAGGGTGTGAGTGCATGGATGTTCAACGAATTGCTCGGACTGGGCTTGGGAAGGTTGAACCGAAGAAACAAGAACCGACTGCTAAAGTCTCATTTCATGAAGTGATGGGAAAGCAGCGAGATGACAAAGCGTATGAAAAATTATCACAACTAATGCACAAAATCGATGACCAAGGCAGAGTGCTTTCTGAAACGCGTACAGTTGAAGAGTTACGAAAATACAAACAGCTTGTCAAAGAATTTATGGAAGATGCTGTTCAATTTGGCTTGAGCCTTGAAGAACGTAGAGGTTTTAACCGGAGGGGCCGGACAAAAATCTATAAAATTGTGCAAGAGGTTGATCGTAAACTGCTCGATTTAACAAATGCCGTCCTTGAAAAAGAGAAAAAAGGGCTTCAAATCCTGGATGTGGTTGGGGAAATTAAAGGATTGCTCGTTAATATTTACGCTTAAAGAAGACCTGTGTCTGCCACAGGTCTTTTCTTCATTTATAAGAGTGGAAATAGCAGTAATAAAAACAAGTCAAACACTAAATGGGAAAGGATCGCGACCCAAAGGTTCCTTGTTTTAACATAAATCCAAGCCCATACAAAACCAGCAATCAAGGCAGCTAAGACGAGTAGAATACTTCCGGCAAATACATGAGCGAGGGCATACAAGCCAGTTCCAATAAAAACTGCTTTTAATGGTGTGTGTTTAACAAGCAGACGTTTTACGAGGAAGCCTCGCCAAAACCATTCTTCACCAGGGATGATAATTAAAAACAACCAAACATAGTGAAGGGGAGCTGTCGGTTGGACTAAGGTATATAGAGATTGAAGTTGATCCATCAATGGGAGTCCAGATGCCTCGATGAACCATTTTCCGCATGCGAATAGTACGTAAAGACCAATCCCGCTCCCAACGCCAAGTAAGATCCCGCCTGTAGTAGGTGTAAAAATATCCATTTTAGTAGTAACCCAAGCATAGATTGTTAAAATAAAGAGCGATACAGGAAATAGTATCCAAAAATCAAACGGTTGCCATGAAAAACTCATAAAGAGTAGGAATACAGCTAATACATATCCAACTACTGTGGTTTGAACATTGCGCACGATAAAAACGTCCTTTCGAAGCGATGAAACTAGCTAGTTGTTTGAATCTGTTCTTCTGATTATACTAAATAAATACCAATCAAGGGGTGATCACGATGAATACTTACTTGTTTACCTACGAAACGAAAATAGAAGCTTCACTTGAAGAGGTGTGGTCTTTTTTTTCCACCGCGGAAAACCTTGTTAAAATAACCGATTTTCCAACCATTACCCTCCATTCTAACCCTTTAACAAGTGAAGGAAATACCATCCAAATGAAAATCGGTGTAGGTCCGATCAAAGCCAATTGGCACTCCTATATCGAAGAGGTAAAACCGCTCGAGTATTTTATCGATGTAGGGGTAAAGGTTCCTTTTTCAATTCACTCTTGGCGTCATAAACATGCTTTTGTAAGCCTACCCAATCATACGCTTATGAAGGATACAGTAGAAATACAATCTACTTTGCCTTCAATTATTTTAAAAACAGCACTTAAGAAAATGTTTACTGGTCGTGAAAAAGCCGTCCAATTGCATTTTCTATCAGAGAAGAAGCCCGAGTGATAAAATATCACGCGGGCTTCTTGGCTTAATTCCAGCCTCGTTTATAAGGAGTTGGAGCTTCAATCTCGGTGTTTAATTCAAGGGCTGCTTGGCGAGCCCAATAAGGGTTACGCAATAATTCACGGCCAATAAAGATAAGGTCAGCGCGTTCATTCCGCAAAATTTCTTCAGCTTGAAGGCCAGAAGTAATCATTCCGACTGCACCTGTAGGAATATCAGCTTCTCTTCGAATCGTTTCAGCATATTTGACTTGATAACCTGGATATACAGGGATCTTCGCTGGAACAACAGCCCCCGAACTGCAATCAATTAAATCAATTCCTTGCTCTTTTAACCATTGTCCTAGTTGAACAAAGTCCTCTAGCGTGTTCCCACCTTCTGCATATTCGGCTGCGGACAAGCGAACCAATAACGGACCATCCCATACGCTTTTCACTACGTCGATGATTTTACGAAGGAACGTGTAGCGACCTTTAAGATCCCCTCCATACTCATCTTTACGCTTATTTGTTAATGGTGAGAGAAACTCATTGATTAAATAACCATGAGCACCGTGTAATTCAATGACATCAAACCCCGCTTTTTTGGCACGGATAGCTCCATTTTTAAAGGCTTCAATCGTCTCTTCAATCTTCGTTTGTGTCATTTCGTTTGGAGTACGCATATCTTCTTGGAAAGCAATCGCTGATGGGGCAAAAATGTCACCATCAACCATTGCTTTACGCCCAGCGTGAGCGAGTTGAATAGCAGCTTTGGCACCGTGTGCTTGAATGCGTGAAACGACCTTCTCTAATCCCTCGATATGGTCATCATCCCAAATACCAAGATCCTGCTCAGAAATACGACCTTGTGGATCTACTGCAGTAGCTTCAATCATCACCAGTCCAACTTGTCCGATTGATCTCGCTTCATAATGAGCAAGGTGGAAAGGCCTTGTAAGGCCATCTTTTGTGTCACTAGAGTACATACACATCGGTGACATCACAATTCGATTTTTAATCGTTACATTTTTTATAGTATAAGGGCTAAAAAGCATTCGTCTCAATTGTATCGTCTCCTTTAGTGTCAGGTGTATGCAAGAAATTAACTACTTGCTTCTACTTGATGTAAATATTTACTTACTAAAGCCAGGATCGACCTTCTAGTTAAAAGAGCGATAAAAGATTGTTCCTTATCTAGAACACAGATGAACGGATGGTTAATCACGAGTGTTAACGCTTTAGCAAATGTCTCATGGATGTAAATGGTCGGCACATTCTGCTCCATTACATCACCAACATTTTTCTCCGCTAATCGATCCATTTCAATTTGTTCAAGTCCAAGTAACGAATCTAAAATTAAAGATTTACTTATTAATCCATGTAGTTTAAAGGAAGGATCAAGTACAGGGATCGCAGTGTAACCTGATTTAATTAGAACAAGGAGAGCGTGCTCTAGTGGGTTTGCAAGTTGAACGTGAGCTACTTTTTCACTAGGAATAAGCATGTCGAAAATCTCTTCATCTGACAGAGGCTTATTTTTTAAATGCTGGATCATCTTAATCACTTCTTTATCTAGGATTTGGAAAACATCACAACACTTCTATCCTACTAGTGGGAATGGAATATTGTCAACGAAACAGCACTTTTTTATTGCTTAAAAAAGTATGGAAAACCATTGATATGGCTACACTATTCAGTAAAAAAGGTGTGGTCTCATGCATTCAAAACAAACGGTAAAATACATCTGTAAAACCTATCCTTCTGGGAACCAGTATTTCTATAAAAGTGAGTTGATCACACATGATTCTTGGAATAACATTCAATCATTAAGTTGGTCGACACCAAGACCGATTTCAAAGAGTACATTTCAAAAACGTGAAAAAGAAGGATATAAAATTGAAGAGAATTTTATTAATCAAAGGCCGGCACAAGTATTAGCTTTCCCAAAAATCTTGAACAAATCGTGAACTTCCTAACTATTGGGCGCCTTCTAATGACTTATAGCTATGATTGGGCTACACTAGATGGAGTGGTATTAGATAGAATGGAGCGATTAATTAAAAATGACGCACATAGTTAATAAGGTATTGGTAGGCATAGTGGCGGCTGTTGTGTTAACGGGCTGTAATCTAGTCACATTTGTAGAAGAAGAAACATTTACTCTTCCAGTGGAGGGTCATGGTTCATTGGAAGTGATGCATGATGAGGGTGAAGTGACGATTACTGGTGAAGAGGGACTAGAAGAGATTATTGTCGATGTCAGATATGAGGTACTTGGTGAAGAATTAGAAGAAGCAGAGACTTTCTATCAGTCGAATACATCCATTTCACTTGAGAGTGAGGGAGAGGTAGCGAAGCTTGTTACTTCTATTCGGAGAGGTTCTGAAAAAGAACAGGCCAATATCCACCTTGATATTCGGATACCTTCAAATTATCCAATACATTATCGTCAAAATGAAGGGGGATTAATCGTTTCCAACCTTCAAAGTGACTTAGAGATTCAACATGGTTCTGGCGCCCTTAGAATTATGGATGTAACGGGTGATGTAAGGTTAACAGACGGAGCTGGAAAGGCTACATTTGAGAGAATACATGGAACGTTGCAACTTAACATCAATTCAGGGGCTACGACCATTCAAGAATCGACTGGAGATATTACACTTATGGCAGGTTCTGGTGATATCGGTATTCATGATCATAGCGGAAATATCACTTTACGAAGTGGGAGCGGTGATGTTGAAGTTTTAGCGGTAGATGGAGATGTGACCATTTTAGAGGCTCGCGGAGGAAAGCTTGAGCTAGGAGATATAACAGGTGAAGTCATCACACCTTAGACAAAGCTGTAAACATGAACTGCATCTCAATTGTTAGACACCACTAACAATTGGAGATGCAGTTTTTTTGTATGTATGAAAAAATAGATAAGCCTATTTTTTCAAAAAAGTTCG
The DNA here is from genome assembly GCF_040939795.1 of Alkalihalophilus sp. As8PL. Lineage (GTDB taxonomy): Bacteria > Bacillota > Bacilli > Bacillales > Bacillaceae_D > Alkalihalophilus > Alkalihalophilus lindianensis. The sequence goes on along the minus strand of NZ_CP162551.1, from coordinate 353,766 downwards.
ATCGAGCGTTGACAATTTGGAGAATGATGGATAGAATACTATTAAACTAATAATTCATATCAAAATACAAGGAATTAAAGTTCTCCTAGGTAGGAAGAGGAGGTCAATATGGATAGACACTCAGAATGGCAACTCCTTAGCGATCGTTTACAAGAAATGTTAAAGGATTTGAAATATGGATCTGTCACGATTGTGGTGCAAGATGGAAAAATCATTCAACTTGAGAAAAATGAAAAACAACGATTAAAATGAGCAGCTGACTAGACAAACTAGAGGCGGCATTCAAAGAGATTCTCTCTTTTTGAATGTCGCTTTTTTGTTGCACAGGGAGGGACTCAACTTGTCAATTTCTTATCAAACATTAGAAGATGCAGATTATAAAGGATGGAACGAGCAGCTAAATCAAAAAGATAGCCTAGATGTATTAAAGTGGGCATTTGCTACATTTGGTGAAGAGCTAGTTTATTCCTGTAGCTTTGGAGCGGAGGGGATGGTGTTAATTGATCTTATTAGTAAGGTGAAAAAAGATGCAAAAATCATCTTCTTAGATACAGATTTTCATTTTAAAGAAACCTATGAACTGATTGAAAAGGTGAAGAATAGGTATCCTGAGCTTCAGATAGAATTAATCAAACCATCATTAACACCAATTGAGCAAGCAAATGAATATGGGGAAGCCCTATGGAAAACTAACTCCGACCTATGTTGTCAAATTAGAAAATTAACCCCATTAGAAGGTGTTTTAAGTAAACATCGAGCATGGATATCAGGGCTAAGAAGAGAACAGTCACCCACTCGTGCGAATACACAATTCATTAATCGAGACGATCGTTTTAAATCGATAAAAGTTTGCCCGTTGATTCATTGGACGGAAGAAGAAATCTGGATGTACATTAAGTTACATCAATTGTCTTATAATGCCCTTCATGATCAGAATTTTCCGAGTATTGGCTGTGAATACTGTACAAAAGCTGTATTGCCAGGAGAAGATCCTCGTAGTGGCAGGTGGGCAGGAACACAGAAAACAGAATGTGGATTGCATCTTAACAATCAACCCAAAAAATAACCTGATAAATCAAGGAGGAATAAGCTATGTCAACGATTACCCCACACGGAGGAACACTTATTAACCGTTTTGAACCAAATATCGAACTTGATTCCATTACTAAAGAAATTGAGTTAGATTCTTTTGCTTTATCAGATTTAGAACTAATTGGGATTGGAGCTTTCAGTCCATTAACAGGTTTCTTAGGAAGTGGAGATTATCAATCAGTTGTTAATGAGATGAGATTAAAGGACGGCACAGTTTGGAGTATCCCGATCACACTTCCAGTAACCCCAGAAGTTGCGGATGAATTGTCCATCGGAGAGCCTGTCAAATTAACATTTGAAGGTGAAGTCTACGGAACAATAGGTGTTAGTGAAATCTATGAACCTAATAAAGAAGTTGAAGCGCAGAATGTGTACCAAACAACCGACCTTAACCACCCAGGTGTAAAAAAGCTTCTTGACCGGCCGTCTATTTACATTGCAGGACCGATTACATTAGTGAAACGAGTTGAGCGTGGTCGCTTTCAATCCTATCATCTGGATCCTAAAGATACACGAGCGACATTTGATGATCTTGGTTGGAAACGTGTAGTCGGTTTCCAAACACGTAACCCTGTGCATCGTGCACACGAATATATCCAAAAAACGGCGCTCGAAATTGTAGACGGATTATTTTTAAATCCTTTAGTTGGAGATACCAAATCTGATGATATTCCAGCAGATGTTCGAATGGAAAGTTATGAAGTGCTATTAGAAAAATATTACCCGAAAGATCGTGTGTTTCTAGCAGTCTTTCCAGCGGCGATGCGTTATGCAGGACCTAGAGAAGCCGTCTTCCATGCTTTAGTTCGTAAAAACTATGGATGTACGCACTTTATTGTAGGGCGTGATCATGCGGGTGTTGGGGATTACTATGGCACGTACGATGCTCAGTTGATATTCAATCATTTCACAGAAGATGAGTTGGGAATTACGCCTTTATTTTTCGAGCATAGCTTTTATTGCAAAGCGTGCGGAAATATGGCTTCCACCAAAACATGCCCTCATGGAAAAGAAGATCATATGATTCTATCAGGAACAAAAGTGAGAGAAATGTTAAGCAATGGAATCACGCCTCCTCCTGAGTTTAGTCGCAAAGAAGTTGTAGAGGTTTTAATTAAAGGCATGCAAAAACAAGTTCATGCTTAATCGATACGTTTTGATTTGAGCAGTCGTCGTTGTCTGAGTGAACGATCAGACAATCCTGCTTTGTGTGATATGAAATAGGAAAGTAGGTGAGCAGAAATGCTGACGATTGTAGCATTTAGTATTGCTTTTTTCTTCGCAATGAATATTGGAGCAAGTGGCACAGCTGCCGCGATGGGGCCGGCTTATGGAAGTGGAGCAGTACCCAATAAACGCATAGCAATGATTCTTGTCGGGCTCTTTGCCTTCTTGGGGGCATTGGCTGGTGGCGAAGTCGTCCGAACGATCGGAAGCGGCATCATCCCAGCTAATATTGTTGATGTTGAACTGGTTATTATTATTTTGGCTTCAGCATGTTTAACTTTATTTATTGCGAATTTAATTGGTATTCCATTATCAACGAGTGAGGTTGTAGTAGGAGCTATTGTTGGAGCTGGTATTGCTTATCAAGCACTCTACTTTGATCGGTTAATCATTATCGTTTCATTCTGGGTAATTGTTCCGATCGTCGCCTTTATCATGGCTTTTGCTTCAGGTCATATCGTGAAGAGGGTGGAAGAGAAGTGGCCTCATTTAACAGGGAAAGGGAAGTGGCGTAAACCACTTGTTCTCCTCCTTATTATTTGTGGGTGTCTTGAAGCCTTTGCAGCAGGAATGAATAATGTTGCCAATGCAGTAGGACCACTTGTTGGTGCAGGGTTGATTGATGTGACATCAGCGCTACTATACGGAGGTGCATTTGTCGCATTAGGAGCCATTCTTTTAGGAGGGAAGGTTCTTGAAACGAATGGGAAAAAGATTACTCGTCTCTCTTTATTACAAGGTAGTACGGTCTCCATTACAGGTGGAGGACTAGTAATTGTCGCTTCGATATTTGGGTTACCGGTGCCATTAACACAAGTAACGACAGGAGCGATAGTTGGAATCGGAACAGCTAAAAGTGGATTTAAATTATGGCAAAAAAGTATTTTGAAGCAGATTGTGAAAGTGTGGGTTGTCTCACCTGTTTTTTCTCTAGTGATGAGTTATGGATTGATCCTGCTATTTAGACAGGCTGATTATTATACATTTTTTGTTATAGTCAGTGTATTCTTAGCCACAATAGGTTCCATTAGCCTTTATATTTCAACGAGAGAAGAACGACGTACTACGTATGATGAAGGTGGCGGGATTTAACAGAATATATGATTGACAGACCTTTCTTTTTTAAAAAACATAGTAAATCTATCAAATTAATATAGGATGGTGGGAGAATGTCTAATCAAGAAACGAAAAATATTGTTTGGCATGAAGTTGCAATTACCAAGGAACAACGGCAACAAAGGAATGGACATCGTAGTGCGATCCTTTGGTTTACTGGTCTATCTGGTGCAGGGAAATCAACTTTAGCAAATGCACTCGAACAGGAACTATTTAAGCGAGGTTTAAGTAGCTATATCCTAGATGGAGATAATGTACGTCATGGTTTGAATAGGGGATTAGGCTTTAGTGATGAGGATCGAAAAGAAAATATTAGACGAATTGGGGAGGTAGCGAAGCTGTTTGTAGATGCTGGTTCTATTGTCTGTACTGCATTTATTTCTCCTTTTAAAGAAGATCGAGACAAGGTTCGTCATCTTGTAGCTGATGGTGAATTTATTGAAATTTATGTTCAGGCTCCTCTTGAAACATGTGAAGAGCGTGATCCGAAAGGGCTATACAAAAAAGCTCGTACTGGTGAGATTCCAGAATTTACAGGGATTAGTTCTCCATATGAAGAACCTGATCAAGCTGAATTGACAATTGATACGGGCCGACTTTCTGTAGAAGAGTCAGTTGATGAAATCATCACGTATTTATCAACTCGCAATATCTTGTAGGAGGTAGGCAAGACTGGTTAAGCTCTTGATGAAATCTTAAGTGTTGCTTAATGCTACTGTATCATTTGAAAGTAGAGACGACCGAAACAACTGTTCAAGTCGTTGTCATTGCCCAAAGTGAAGAAGAAGCATTTAGAGTGGCTGAAATAGAAGTAGAGAAGCATTATTTGAAATTACCAGAGATCAATGAAGTTACTTTATTAGAGCGAAAAGCAATCCATAAAGCGACGGGGTTTGTTATCTCTAAATAGTAAAAACACGGTAAGCGAGCTTGGATGCTTACCGTGTTTTTTGTTAATTGCCTGCTAATGATTGAAGAGTACCTGCAACATCAATTTCACCATGACCATAATATTCGTCATGTCCTTCTGTTCCGAGATCCCTAGCTGAATTACGAATGACTTCATATACTTGCTCAACCGATAAGTCAGGTCGCATCGCGCGTACGAGGCCAGCTAGACCAGCTACGTGCGGTGCAGCCATTGATGTACCAGACATTACGGTATACTGATTATTTGGAAATAAGCTCGGAATATGAGCTCCTGGTGCTGCTACATCAATATGTTGACCATAGTTCGAGAAGAAAGCTCGGTTTCTCGAGTCATCTACTGCGGCAACGGTTAATACTTCCTCATATTGCGCTGGATACATAGGATCTTGAACATTATCATTTCCAGAAGCGGCGATGAGTACGACATCATTCTCATAAGCGTAACGAACTGCGTCTTGTAGTACATCAGCATGATAATAATCACCTAAGCTCATGTTAATCACATCTGCACCGTTATCTACAGCCCAATATATTCCTTTTGCGACTTCATAGGACGAACCTTCTCCGTTATCATTCAACACTTTGACAGGCAGGATGTTACTATTCCAAGAGACACCTGCAATTCCCGTCACGTTGTTCGTAAGTGCTGCAGCAACTCCGGCAACATGTGTCCCATGACCATGAGCGTCTGAGTGGTCAGATGAGTCGTCAAAAGCATTGAATCCTGTAAGTAATTTGTCCTTAAGATCTTGGTGATCTGGATCTACCCCTGTATCTAAAATGGCAATCGTCACATTATCTCCACCTGATAGGTTCCAGCCTTCACTCATTTCTATTTGCTCAAGATTCCATTGGTAAGGAGCAAAGAACTCGTCATTCGGTACAGTTGATAATGCAGTCGTGCCAGTTTGGGAGAACACATAGTTTGGTTCAACAAAAGCAAGGTCGTAATCACGTTGCAACCTCTTAATTAGTGTTTCCGTTGATTCTTTGTCATTTTCTACAACATAAAATGGATCATTTTGTCTAACAACATCTAAGTCTGGGTGCTCATCAAACCACGTAAGGTTAGATTGAGGTCGTTTAAATTTAATGACCGCTTGATGCTCTACATACGTTAGTTTTTCTTTTTCCGGTTGTTCTGATTGAACTGCAATTTGCCAACCGAGTTCAGGTACTGTTACTGAGCGTATCGACTCAGGGAGGTCTGCTGTGGTTTTCCAATCAATATTAGGATTATCACCTGAGACAAAGAAGTTACCGCTTGCATCTGCAACTGCTGCAGTGTTTCGAATAAACGCTTTCACAAATGATAAATCAATCTCACCTAAAATCTTTTGTCCACCTTTAGTCTCTTCGCCCATCAACATATACATTTTACCGTCAACTTGATACGGATCTGAAAACTCTGAGCTCATATGGTGGTGAGTTATTAAATTTGGGTTAGATACCGACATATCCCCAACGGTTACATCTGGCTGATCATTGTGTAGAAGAGCAAATCCGTTGAAGTGAGCGTGTTCTGATACTTCCTCTTCAAACCGATTTTGTATTTCGACGTCAGATAGATCGGCATCTGCCCATCGTTGAAGTTGAGCAGATAATTGTTTTAAAAACATCGAGGTTGTTAGGGCTAAATCCTCCGCCATTAGTTGATCCATGGCATTCGTTTCGAGTTTTTTAGGGATTTCTTTTTGTTGTATTGCGTATTGGTTATCATCAATTAATGCTCGTCCAATCATAGCTAATGCAAGACCTACTACAGCTACAATTGCCACAGTTTTTGCCATTCTCCACATTATAATTGCTCCTTTTTTTGTGCATTTTCAAAGAAATAGGCCATAAAGATTTCATCGTCATACTGCCCGTTTAAAAAGGCTTGTTCCTTTTGGGTGCCTTCAGTCACAAATCCATACTTTTCATATAAAGTTATCGCTACGTCATTTGATGCGAATACGGTAAGACATAACTTATGAAGGTGATGGATTCTGCACCACTCAAAGGTATACTCCATAACTTTTTTACCTATCCCTTTGCCTTGGGCATCTTCGTGCAACCAGGTGCGAAAGATGCCAGTATGTTTTTTCATTTCTAACTCACCACGGACAACCCTGGCAATTCCTCTAGCGACACCATCTACTTCGACAACAATGTACATATTGTCATTAGCTTTCATCTCTTCAATAAATTGATGCTCTTCATCAAATGTACGAGGACGTTCTTTTTGAATGTAAGTACCATCTTTAATGATGGAGGCAACAGACGTTATAATGTCGTACGCATCACTTTTTTGAACTGGACGTAACGTGACGACTGTATCGTCTTTTGCCGTAAAGGTCATAATTAAGGGCTCTAGTGTAACAGTCATTATTTATCCTCCTTTCCTCGTGTTGTTGGAGTCCAAAAGTGAGTAGGATCTTGGTCGATTTCAGTATCAATAATGTGAGATGCTGGAACGATTTTAATCTTGTTTTTCTCGAATTCACGTAAAGAAGAAAGAATACCTGCTGCTGTTTCGTCGCCTTTAATACCTACATGACCAATACCAATTGCATTTCCGTCGTTTGATGCTACTTTTTGCAAGACTTGCATTTGCTTGAAGACATGCTGCCTTGAGGAAAGCGTATCGTCTAAGAACACATCACGGGTGGAATGGGGAATGTTTTTCAATTCTGCAAGCTTTGAAATAACGGATTTATTGCTGGTTCCACTATCAATGACATACAGACCGTGTTCTCTTACAACATCTAAGATTACGTTCATAATACGTTCGTCCTCAACGATTTTGCTTCCCATATGGTTATTGAGACCAACTGCATGAGGGACATCTTCAATCGCTTCTTCTACACGACTACGAACCTCAGCATCCGATAGGTCGCTTGTAATTCCTTTTGGACCTAACCATGAAGCTTTACCTTTCTTAGGCTCTAGCGGCATGTGAATAATGACTTCTAATCCAGCATGGTGGGCTTGTTCAGCTTGTTCAGTCGAATATTCTAAAAAAGGCATAACGGCCACGGTAATAGGAATATCTCCTTTTAAAAAAGAGTCTACTCCTTTAACATCTCCACCAAAGTCATCAATCACAATCGCAACTTTTTTCCAATCTTCAGACGCGGCAATTGAGGGGGAGGGGAGAAGGATTGTAGCAATTATGCTAAGGATTAGAGGAATTGTAGGTTTGATCATGGATGAAGCTCCTTTCTAAGTTGTACTTTGATAATAGTGTTCCATTCGTCGAGAATTTCTATGAACGAATTTACAACAAAAAAACTCATGTCAGGCTTTTAGCCAAACATGAGCTTATTTTCGAATGTTGAAGGCTGCATTAAGCTGCCCTCGTAACATCTTTTCGCGTACTTCCTGCTTTTTCATTAGCTTTTGTTCTTGTTTTCTAATTTCGAATGTTTGCATTCCATCTTCCATTTTGTTTGCAATATCGATTAATTTTTCAACATCGACAAATGAGTATTTTCTAGTTCCACCTTTTGATCGATCTGGATAAATTAATTTTCTCTCTTCATAATAACGTATTTTTCTCTCGCTTAAACCTGTTAGTTCACTCACAACCCCAATAGTTATTACTTTTTTATCTTTATAAGACATGACATGCCTTCCCACCAATCACTGTGAAGTTAGAATGTTCTGACCTTTTTTCATACTATATCACATTGAGCTTGCTTGTGTGACTGCGTTTGTTAGATTATCTTACAAATTAAATTCAATACTTACTTCTAGGGAATGAAAATGAAATAGTCGTTGCACTCTCTTTAAATTTTATTATATACTTTATAAAACATATCAAATAACTCGGAATAAAATATGGCTTTACATAAGGAGATGAGCATATGAGTCTGGGGGGCTATGTCTACTTAGTCGGTGCAGGACCTGGTGATTTAGGCCTTTTAACAATAAAGGCGAAAGAATGTTTGGAGAGGGCAGATGTCATTTTGTATGACCGTTTAATCAATCCTTTATTGCTTGAATGGACAAAGCCAGAGTGTGAGCACATTTATTGCGGTAAATTACCTAAACGTCATATTGTAAGACAAGAGGCGATTAATGAGAAGCTTATTGAATATGGAAAACAAGGGAAAGTGGTTGTGCGACTTAAAGGGGGAGACCCTAGTGTATTTGGTCGTGTTGGAGAAGAAGCGAATGCCCTTGATGAAGCTGGTGTTCCTTATGAAATCATTCCTGGAATCACAGCCGGCATAGGAGCTGCAACGTATGCAGGGATTCCTGTTACCCATAGAGAGCACGGGGCTTCTTTTGCGGTAGTGACAGGTCATGATAAGTCAGAAGACGGTCAGCCATTAATTGATTGGAAGGCGTTAGCTACTGGTATTGACACGATCGCTTTTTATATGGGTGTAAAAAACCTTGATTATATTTCGAGTCAGTTAGTACGTCATGGAAAGCCACTCCATACACCAGTTGTGCTTATTCAATGGGGTACACTTGGGGGACAACAAACGGTTGAAGGTACGTTAGAAACGATTGCCGATCGAGTACGTCAGTCAACATTAACGAACCCAGCTATCACTTTAGTCGGAGATGTTGCCTCCTTACGCACGCAGCCAAGTTGGTTTGAACGTAAATCCTTATTTGGAGAGCAGTTGTTATTTGCACGGACAAGCTCTCACCCAAGTGCAATAGCAAAGGAACTAACTACGGAGGGAGCAGAAGTGTTTGAGTTTCCTCGTTATTCAACAGAAAAAGTTGATAGTCCCGCCTTAGATGTAACGAAGTATGAAGATATTCTTTTTTTACAACCAGAAAGTGTTTCAGCTTTTTTTAAATGGCTAAGAGATGAAAGAATAGATCTCAGAAATTGTCGTGCTCGCTTTTATGTCCGTTCAAAAAAGTCACAAGAAGCTGTAGAACAGCATGGATGCAATGTTTCCAATCTTGAAGAACGAAATGAACGTGTCAATTTCTTAATTATTGGTGAAGAGCAATGGAGTAAGAAGGAGATCGAGCTTACTGAAACATATGGCAAACATGATTTCCTTGTAAGTCATCGAGAGACGCTCATTACATCATGTGAACGCACATGTGAACGATTAAATGAAGAAGGACGTTTGAAGACAATTGTTTTCCCGAGTGCAGAGTCCGTAAAAACGGTGACAAAGAGCTTTCTATCATTAGGTTGGACTCCAGAAGAAATGAGCAAAGAAAGAACGGTGATATGCTTTGGTCCAACTTCAAAAAAAGCAGCAGTTGAAGCTGGTTATAAGGTAAATGCTACCCTAGACACCCCGTCAAAAAAGGCATTAATAGAGCAACTAAAACTCTTTAGAAATCAAGAGGTGATAAGAAGATGAATGCGATTCTGTATGTAGGACACGGCAGTCGAGTACAGGCAGGCAATCAAGAACTTATTTCGTTTATTGAGTCCGTTAAAGTATATTTTAAAGAAATCCCTATTCAAGAGCATGCTTTCATCGAGTTGGCCGATCCTTCGATAGCCGAGGGAATCACCGCCTGTATTGAAAAAGGAGCCACTCAGATTGCGGTGGTTCCAGTATTACTATTAACGGCTAATCATGCGAAGCTCGACATTCCACGTGAAATTGATGAGGCTAAAAAACGGTATCCACATGTTCATTTTGTCTATGGACGTCCATTTGGGGTAGAAGCAACGTTGATTTCCATATTGAAAAAAAGGTTAGAGCAAAAAGGCTTACCAATGATCACTGCTCGGCCAGAGGAAGAAGAACGCGAGGAGGCAATGGTATTAGTTGTTGGCAGAGGTAGTAGTGATCCTGATGCTAATAGTGATTTAATGAAGATCTCGCGTCTGCTATGGGAAGAGGCGCCAATTGCCGATGCTGAAGTATGCTATATTGCTGCAACAAGGCCTACTGTGGACCAAGGGCTTGAAAGGATTACTCGTTTCCCATATAAAAAAGTGTATGTGCTTCCCTATTTATTATTTACAGGGGTCTTAATGAAAGGGTTGCAAAAGAAACTCGATCAATGGTCGGCAAAAACGGGTATTGAGTCTATATTGTGCTCATACTTAGGATTTGATGATGATATGAAGGAAGTATTAATAAGAAGAGTTGAAGAAGTGTTGAATGAAGCAGTTTTAGTTAATTGTGACATGTGTCAGTACCGACTTGCAGCTGAAGAAAAGCGAGTATCATCTTAATGACGATACATATGATGCTTCAACTTAAAGGAAGGAACATAGTCTTTATCGGTGGGGGACAAGTCGCTACAAGACACCTATTGAAATGCATACAGGAAGGGGCAAAGATTACAGTCATTGCTCCATCGATTACAGATACCATTGCTCATTATGAAGAGAAGGGGGACATATTAATTGAGAGGAGAGTTGTTGAACCTCATGAATCATTCTCTTGTGACTTGTTAATGCTCACAACCGATGATCCCTTGTTAAATGAATCACTTTATCATAACCGATTGGAAAGACAATGGATCTATCTTGCGTCAGACGCTAAGAAAAGTGATATACAGTTCCCACTATCAACGGCGAAAGGCGACTTGTCGATCGCCCTTTCAACAAATAGTGCAAGTCCCACGTATGCGAAGCACCTAATGAAGCAGTTCTTAGAGCGCTTACCTCATAATGTAGAAAAGAAGGTGGATTTTTTAAAGCGTGCTCGTCAGCAAGTTAAAGAGTCGACTTTACTTCCAAGTGAGAAGCGACAATTGCTTATTCAAATTGCTAATGACGAGTGGTTAAAGCAGGAAGACTGTGATGACCGCTTTCTACTATTGCTTCAGCAAATACAACACTCAAAATAAGCCAGATCCACTTGTGGGATCTGGCTTGTTTGTATCTTACTTTTCTTTTGAAAAAGATAACTGTGCAATGGCATCATGTTGATGAATAGATTCTTCATTTCTGCATTCAATTTCAAATGCTCGAATCGCTTCATTTTCATATAAATCACTGGCCACAAGACGCACTAAGTCTTCGACAAAGCGTGGATTTTCATATGCGTGTTCTGTAACAGCTTTTTCATCTGGACGTTTTAATACCGGGTAAAGAATCGAACTGGCATTACTTTCAGCAGCTTCTAGAAGGGCTTGTTTCCAGTCCACATCAGCATGGTCATCTACAATAGCTGACATTGTAACAAAGCCTCGTTGATTATGAGCGCTGTACTCACTGATTTCTTTAGAGCACGGGCAGAGCGTCGTTACAGCAGCTACTAGTGTGATTTTTGATGTGTATCCTGATTCTTCATTAAAGCTTACATCGAACGTTACATCCGCGTGAGCCATCCCTTCCTTATTCATAGAAGGACTTGTTTTGGTGAAGAACCATGGGAACGTGACGGTAACATTTGATGCTTTCTGCTTCATTTCTCGAGCTAAGATAGCTGAAAACTCACGTAGAGTTTCAATAGAAAGCAGATGTGTCTGGAAAAATAAATGAAGTTGCTCTGTTAGGCGACTCATGTTGATCCCCTTAAACTCTGCATCTAGACTCGTTGTCATCGCAAATTCTGCTGTTGTTGTTTGTGTAGTAGGAGCTAGAGCCGATTCAATCATCACTGGATATTTGACTTTAGAAATTCCAACTTTTTGGATAGGGAAGTAATAGTCATCAGGTTTATTTTGAAGATCGGGCATTTTATCTTTTTCTTTTGGTTTCAAACCTTCGATCGGTTCAACTGAGCCAAAATGACGATGGCGTTCAGCTTTTGGTGGCAATTGTCTATTCATGATTATCACTCCTGATTTATCCTCTAACATCATTCATTAAGTAGAGTAAAATTACATAAGAAATACGAAGTTATCATACCATACTTCACTATGTGCAGAAAACAACTTGCTCAATCGTATTACAAAAAACTTATACACGATGTAAAGGTTGCACGTCTGACTACTACATATTACACTACATAATGAAATGTAGACAAGGAAGTGAGCACGATTGAAAAAAGGAACAGGAATTTTTATTATTATCGCTTTAGTGTTACTTGTACTAGGGTTAAGCATCCAGACCACCGTTCAACCAAGCGATGCAAGAGTCATTGTCGATCACACCAAGAAAGTTTATAGTGCACCAGAGTGCTTTGACCAAGCGGATCTATCCAATCATCTTGAAGAAGTCACGTATGGCTATGCAATCGATTTGGGATATGAAGCAGAATCCACATGCACGACTGAGGCTACAAAAGGTGAAAGGAAGTCATTATTAGTTTCATGGTTTCAATAATCGATTAAGACCCCCTACAACTTCCATTGTAGGGGGTCTTATATAGGGAAAGGTGTTTTTAATATGCACCTTTTTCATATTTAGCTTTTGGATGTGCGAGCATATGGGAGAGATATTGTACGATTGGCGTTAATTGTGTGAACATGATGGGTGAGGTCGCTTGAGCTAAGATAAGCGTAATGAAAGCGTACTATCAACGCTAGAATCGTTTTGCGCCAAAAGATTGATTGTGATATAGTTAGAATGTTCAAATAATTAGATAAACAGAGAATATGAGAGATGATAGGAGCTGGAGTGACAAGATGAAAGTAGCTAAATTTGGGGGGAGTTCTGTAGCGAGTGCAGAACAAATCAAAAAAGTAGCAGCCATTGTGTCTGAGGACCATGATCGTAAAATTGTTGTCGTTTCGGCACCTGGTAAAAGAGATAGTGCTGACACGAAGGTTACGGACTTATTAATTCAACTTGGAGAAACTTATTTAGAGCTAGGAGCAGCAGAAAGTGAACTGAAAGCCGTCATAGAACGATATGAATCGATTGCAGTAGGATTAGAGTTAGATAGTAGTATTATCGCCACAATCGAAGCTGATTTACGCGAACGCTTAACATTTGACCGGAGTCGTCCTGGTTCATTTATGGACCTTATTAAAGCAAGTGGGGAAGATAATAACGCAAAATTAATTGCAGCATACCTACAAAGCTTAGGCCTATCTGCGAAATACTTAAATCCAAAAGATGCAGGTTTATTAGTAAGTGATGAACCTGGTAATGCGCAAGTATTGCCTGAAGCTTATGACCATTTAAAAGAATTGCGTAATACAGAAGAAATCATTGTATTCCCTGGCTTTTTTGGTTATTCAAAAGAAGGAACCCTCGTTACATTCCCGCGCGGAGGATCTGATATTACAGGTTCAATTGTTGCGGCTGGAGTAGAGGCTGAGCTCTATGAGAACTTTACCGACGTTGATTCAGTGTTTGCAGCAAATCCAAATGTTGTACATGAGCCAGTTAAAATAAAAAAAATGACTTATCGTGAAATGCGAGAGTTATCGTATGCAGGATTTTCAGTCTTTCATGATGAAGCACTTATCCCTGCTTTCCGTAGAGGAATACCGGTTTGTGTGAAGAATACAAATAACCCCTCTTCGTCAGGAACGATGATTATTGCAGAGCGAGAATATTTTATGAATCCAGTTATCGGGATTGCTGCTGATGAAGGCTTCTCAACGATTTACGTTCGCAAATATTTAATGAATAGGGAAGTAGGTTTTGGTCGTCGTTTACTTCAAATTATTGAAGATGAAGGTCTATCTTATGAGCACATTCCATCTGGTATTGACGACACATCAGTCATTTTACGTCAATGTCAATTAACTCCTGACATTGAGGAGCGAATTGTTAGTCGAATTTCCGAAGAGTTAGCTGCGGATGATGTTTATATTGAAAAAGATTTTGCGATGATTATGATTGTTGGTGAAGGTATGCATAATACAGTTGGGGTCTCAGCGCGTTTGACGGCTGCATTAGCTCGTGCAAATGTAAACATTGAGATGATTAACCAAGGTTCATCAGAAGTTAGTTTAGTGATTGGTATTCATGCAGAAGACACAGATCGTGCTGTTAGAGAGCTTTATGCAGAATTTTTTGGAGCTGTTGTAGAAGTCGTTCAATAATAGTAAAAGGAGCGTCTGTAGACGCTCCTTTTGTTTATCCTTTTTTTGTTTGCTGCTTATGCATCTGTTTAATGAGCTCTTTCATTTCAGAGACTTCACTTCGTAGAGATGCAAGTTCTTCTTTCGTTTCTGCTGCGGCTTTCATTTCATCTGATAATTCTTCTTCCTCGTTTGCCTTCTCTACATTATTTACGATTACCCCGATAAATAAGTTAAAAACGATAAAGGTTCCAACTAAAATAAAGGCTACAAAGTAAATCCATGACCACCAGACTTCTGCAAAGATCGGTCTCATAACTCCACTTGCCCAAGATTCGAGTGTCACCACTTGGAATAAAGTAAGAAGTGATAATTGTAAATTACCGAAGTACTCTGGAGCAACTCCTGCAAATAACATGGTCCCAATGACTGCGAAGATGTAGAAGATGATGCTCATTAAGATCATAATGTTTCCTAATGCAGGTATAGTCATTAACAAAGCATCTACTAACCGGCGTAAGGATGGGATAACAGAAATAGCGCGTAGAACACGAAGTACACGTAAAATCCGTAAAACTGTGACAAAATGTGCACCAGCAAATATATGCCCGGCTGCTACAATTAAGAAATCAAACCAGTTCCAACTACTTTTAAAGAATTCTCTGGTTGGACGTGTCGCGATAAATCGTAACGTAATCTCAACAGTAAAAATCCATAGCAATGCTTTATCAGCTGCATAAAACCAACCACGATATCCCTCGTATAAGGAAGGATAGGTCTCAAGACCAACGATAATGGCATTGATTAAAATTAATGCGATGATGGTTGGTGTAAATGCTTTATGAAAAACAATACGTTGGACGGCCGCTATAAAAGGGGGTATTGATTGTTGCTTTTTTTTGTTCTCCATTAACTTCGAAACTCCTTCTTCATTTCTCCTATTCACTTCTCCTATTCTACTAGAAAGTAAGTAGAGTAGACAAGGAAGCATTTCATTAGCTAGTGAGTTAAATTATTTCGAGGCCGGAAGAATATCTGCTATGATGAAGATATTGATGTAAATCGAGAGGGGACAATCATGATGCAGGAAGCACCAGTAGTCATATTCGGAGCAGGACTTGCAGGTTTATTTGCCGCTAAAAGGTTACAGGAAAATGGTATTTCTTATAAGTTAATCGAAAAGGGTAGAAGTGTAGGGGGCCGTATGGCAACGAGAAGGATAGATAATGGAAGAGCTGATCATGGGGCTCAATTCTTTACAGCCCGTTCACACGAAATGAAGACACTGATTGAAAAATGGAGCAACGTGGGACTTATAAGTGAATGGACGAGAGGGTTTCATCAAATGAATAATGAGGGCCAAGTCATCCTTCAAACTGATGGATACCCTCGTTATATAGCAACAAACGGTATGAATGCGCTTACTAAAATGTTAGCTCAACCTGAAAATCTTATCCTAAATCATCGAATAAGCTCTTTAAACTATCAAGATAAAGCATGGGAAATAACCATTTATGATGAAAAAAATCAGACAACAACGTTACAAAGAGCCAAAGGAGTGATCTCTACGATTCCTGTACCCCAAGTGTTAAACTGGCTTAGGCTCGATGGGATTGAAAGTGATATTAAAGCGGAATTAGCTAGTATCGACTATGAACCATGTATTTGTTTAATGATTTCATTACCTGGAAGGAGTCTAGTACCTAAAGAAGGTGGTATTCAAGGGGAAGGGGATATTGCATTTATTGGTGATAATCAACAAAAAGGCATTTCGACCAAACCTATTCTTACTGTTCATGCTTCAGGTAAGTGGAGTGAGGCTCACTATGAAGAATCAGATGAAGACGTAATTGCGCTATTACTACCTAAAGTAAAACCGTTTATTGAAGATGGTAAGATGGAGGGGATTCAAGTAAAAAGGTGGCGCTATGCAAAACCCAAAACTCTTTATCCAGATCGGATGGTAGCAACAACTTATCCCAGCCCAGTAGTATTTGCCGGAGATTGTTTTAAAGACGGGAAAGTGGAAGGGGCCATTCTCTCAGGAATGTCTGCAGGAGATTGGATGAGTAAACAAATAAGAAAATAGGGGTGCACATAACGTGCACCCCTATTTTTCTTATTTAGATTCTGTAAATACGGATCCTAATTCTTTTGAACGGGCTATCGCCTTAATAATGGCATCATGCATCGCATCTTGACCATTTCGTTCACTTAAAAGCGTAATACCTGCTTCAGTTGTACCATTAGGGCTCATAACTTCTTCATATAATTCACGAGAGGTTTTAGAGGTATCTTGTAATCTCTTCCCAACACCAACAACTGTTTGAGTAATTAATGAAGTAGCTTCCTCGGGTGTAAGGCCACTTTCAACTGCCGCTTTTTCCATCGCCTCAATTAAATAATAAAAATAAGCAGGACCACTACCAGCTACACCAGTTACAGCATCCATCTTGCTTTCTGGCACAACTGTAACCGTCCCAACTGCTGAGAATAAAAGAGAAACCGTATCAAGGTCTTCATCTGTTGCAAATGTGCCAGCACTAATGGCTGTAGCAGATGCACCTACTTTTGCTGACGTGTTAGGCATCGTTCTAACCACACGAGCTTGACCGCCGGATAAGTCCTCAATGTAGGAAGCTGGGATACCTGCAATGACAGAAATAAATAGCTGTTCCTTATGAATAACGGATTTAATTTCACGAATAGCTTCCTCGACATTTTTAGGTTTCATGGCTAGTACGACAAAATCAGCTTGTTTAACTGCTTGCTCGCGGTCACTAGTCGTTTGAATGCCGTATCGTTGCTCTAGTCTTTCTAACTTAAAGGTGTCAGATAGGTTGGTTGCAATAATCTGCTGTGGTGTGACAATTTGATTGCGAACAAGTCCTCCGATGATTGCTTCAGCCATTGCACCTGCACCTAAAAATGTAATCGTTTTATTTGTTAACATCATGTCACCTATCCTTTGATTTGTCCGTTACCTGTTAGGAGGTATTTATTTGAAGTTAAAGCCTTCAGTCCCATAGGTCCTCTTGCATGGAGCTTCTGTGTGCTAATGCCAATTTCAGCTCCAAAGCCAAATTCAAACCCATCTGTAAAACGGGTTGATGCATTATGGTAAATAGCTGCAGCATCGACGGACTGCTGAAACCTACTTACATTGGCTGCTGTTTCGCTTATGATGGCTTCTGAATGCTTTGTACCGTATTGACGGATGTGATTCATTGCTTCATTTAAGGATGGGGCAATCTTCACGGCAAGTTTTAAATCAAGGTATTCATCCGCCCAATCAGTCTCGCTTGCTTCTTTAATTCGCCCATCCATAGCCATTGATGCAGTGTCACCATAGAGAGTGACACCTTTATGGTCAAGAGCATCTAGTAGCTCTTTCAAGTGTGATTTAGCCCATGTTTCATGAATAATCACTGTTTCCGCTGCATTGCAGACGGATGGCCTTTGCGTTTTAGCGTTGACAACAATTTTCTTTGCTAATTCAACCTCTGCTGAATCGTCAATATAGATATGACAATTACCAACCCCTGTTTCAATCACGGGAACCGTCGCTTTTTCAATGACTGCTTGAATTAACGTGGCGCCGCCTCTAGGAATTAACACATCGACATATTCGTTGCATGTAAATAAATGTTCGGCCGTTGCTCGACTCGTATCTTCTATTAGTTGAATCGTCTCAATAGGGAGGGAAGCGTCTTTAAGTGCTTTCTGTAAAACAGAGACAAGCGCTACATTGGAATGGATGGCAGTGGAGCTCCCTCGTAAAATAACGGCATTTCCCGTTTTTAAACAAAGACTAGCAGCATCTACTGTTACATTCGGTCGAGCCTCATAGATCATTCCGATTACACCAAGAGGGACCCGTACATTTTGAATGTGAAGACCATTCGGACGATCCCATTCTTCAATCAACTCCCCAATTGGGTCACGAAGCGATGCTACTTGCTCAACTGCACTTGCCATTTCATTTAATCGTTCAGCTGTTAATGTTAGACGATCAAGCATGGTTTCACTCATGCCGTTTTTTCTGCCAAACTCAAGGTCCTTTTCGTTCTCTTTGATTAAATAGGATTGATTCTGAAGAAGGTGATTTGCGATCAGTGTTAATGCGTGATTTTTTTCGTCGGTTGTTAAATTAATTAGTTGGTGTGTAATCGATTGTGCCTCTTTGGCTTTAGAATATACCTCATTCATTTTACATTCTCTCCTTTGCTAATGTGACCCATTGATCACGATGAATGGCAACTGCTTTATTTAGTTTCACTTGTTCACTAGCCTCATTGCTTGACATCCCCTTAATAAGTGTTAAATCAACAGAGGATAATGTACTTTGTCCTTTTCCAATTACTTTCCCATTTTCATTAATGATCTCCACCACATCATTTGGGCCAAAGGAGCCACTAACAGAAGTGATCCCTACTGGTAACAAACTTTTTCCTTCATACATCAACGCTTTTTCTGCACCTTTGTCAATTTTTATTTGACCATTAACATGTGAGTGAACGGCTAACCATTGTTTAGAGGCCGGCATAACGGACTCGTGTTTAAAGGAACCGATATATGTTCCGTCGCCTTTTCCTGCAAGGAGATCTTGTAAAGTTGACTGGCCACTCGTTTTACCAATGAATACATTTACACCGAAAGGAAGAGCCGTCTGAGCAGCAAGTAGTTTCGATTTCATTCCGCCTGTGCCAACTTTGGAGCCAGCTTGACCAGCAACCATCAGCAAGTCATCCGTTACATTAGGTAGGAAATGATACTTCTTTGCATTTGGGTTTTGATTTGGATTTGAATCATAAAGACCATTTACATCAGTAATCATGCAAAGTGTATCTGCGTGAATAAAGCCACTTACTAAAGCAGAGAGCATATCATTATCACCAAATGTTAGTTCTTCTACTGAAGTGGAGTCATTTTCATTAATGATTGGAACTGCAGAACGCTTTAATAATTCCGTAATTGTTTGTAGGGCATTCTGGTACCGTTTTTGATCAGCAAAATCTTCGCGGGTTAATAAAAGTTGAGCAGCTGTAAGGCCGTGTTTAGCAAACTCAGCAAGGTAGGCTTGCATCAAAAGACCTTGACCAACGGCGGCAGCTGCTTGTTTACCAGCGACTGTGACGGGGCGACTTGGGTAACCAAGAGCCGAGAACCCAGCAGCAATCGCACCTGATGAGACGAGAATGACCTCGTGACCTTGTTTTTTAATAGAGACAATGGCTGCCACATGCTCCTGCAACTTCGTTAAACTTAACGCACCGTTTACCTCGGTTAGAGAACTGCTGCCAACTTTCATAACTATTCGTTGACGATTCATATTGATTGCCTTCTTTCTATTGTTGAAATCGACCACTAATTGGTCGTTTGTCTTGACCATAAAAAACCCTTCCGTCCTTAATATTAAGGACGGAAGGGTTATATCCGCGGTACCACCTTGATTGGCATAGTTATGCCCACTCGATATCCGTATCGTGGAAAGACGGTTAGGGTTTAACCTAACAGCTCAAGGGCAGGTTCAGCTACAACAGCGGTGATGGTCCTTTCAGCCGGTGAGACCACTCTCTTATCACATATTGTCCGCGTACTATTCCCTCTCAACGCTTCTGATTTGATTTTTATTATTATAATCAAGAGACAAGCTACTCGTCAAGTGAAAATCTGAAGATTCACACAACTTTAAAGCGCTTACATAGAAATGTTTTGCTTCGTGTATGGTTTCTCGATTACACTAAATGAAGTAAAGGTTCATTTTAATTAGGAGTGAAAGCATTGGATATTAAAAACAAAATGATTTGGATTACAGGTGCCTCAAGTGGGCTAGGTAAGCAATTAGCCATTGATGTTGCAAAAGCTGGAGCAACCCCTGTGCTGTTTGCTAGAAATGAAGAGAAACTTCATGAGGTTAAACAAACGATCGAAAGTTCAGGAGGCACAGCTTATATTTATAAACTTGATATTAGCAAAACTGAGGCAATAGAAGCAAGTGTCAAAGATGTAGTCGGAAAAGTGGGAACAATGGATATTCTGATTAATAATGCAGGCTTTGCACTTTTTGAATATGCAGATCAGACTGCGCCCCATGAAAATCAAGAAATGTTTGCTGTGAATGTTTTAGGATTAATGGCAATGACCAATGCAGCTTTGCCATTTATGAAAAAGGCAAACTCTGGTCATATCATTAATATTGCTTCACAAGCTGGAAAGTTAGCGACGCCTAAATCGAGTGTGTACTCAGCAACAAAGCATGCCGTCTTAGGCTACACAAATTCTATACGACTTGAACTAATGGATACGGCTATAAAGGTAACTGCGGTGAACCCAGGGCCGATTCGAACACCGTTTTTTGAGCGAGCGGACCAAGAAGGTAGTTATGTAAAAAACATAGAGAAATTTATGCTAGCACCCGAATTTGTCTCAAGTGAGATCATAAAAGTCATTAAAAAGCCTAAGAGAGAATTAAACCTTCCAAAATGGATGGGAGTGGCAACTAAGATGTATCAGCTCATGCCATCACTTGTTGAGAAGCTTGCTGGAGAAAAGCTACGTCAAAAGTAAGGAGGTAGATATGCAAAACGAATTTCACTGTTGCGCAACGTGTATTCATTTTCAAGCGATGAGAAGAGGTGAGGCGATGCACTATTTATGCAAACGCCTTGGTTTTGACACAAAGCCAACGTATCAATTTTCGTGTTGGGAGCCTAAGGAAAATGTAAAGCAATTAATGAAAAAGCGTCAGTCCTCGGAGTGATCTGTAATATAACTATACATGACATCATGCACGATGGCTGAAGGAGCTTCTAGTGGTGTTTCCGTTAAACGTACTTGTATGGTCGTTGCTAACTGATTGAGCTCATCATCTGAGATGGCAAGCGGATGACCATTAGTATACGTTTTGCTTACTTGAGCCATCATTTTTTTTATAAGACGTTTGTCCATAATTAGCCTCCAAGGTTAGTCTTATTATCTATTGTAGATTAGTTGTCAATCCATCCAAAAAAGCAAGTCCCCGATAGGGACTTGCTTTTTATGGTTAGAAATAGTCTAGATCACGATGCTGATTGATTTGTTCTGGGGGTTTGCCTTGCTCTTGTTCAGGATGATAGGCAATTAAAACAACTCCTAAATCTTGTTCAAGCTGACGGATATGTTGCAATTGTTTTTGCTCTAAGTGAGCGACTGGATAGTTCATGAAGATCACCTCTTATAAATAGCGTTTACGGATTCTCCCGTTTATACTCAGCATTTTTTTGGTGAATTTAACTAATTGCTTCAACATCAATCCTTTAGAAAAAGATCGCACTTTTAAGATATTTTCTGAATAACATAGGTTATGGGTAGAGGGCCTAAGAGAGGCACGGTGTTCCAAAAGAGAGAAAAAATAAAGAATTATTTCCCAAGAGGGGCTGATAAAATGTGTGGTATCACAGGGTGGATTGACTGGCGACGCGACATGAGGAAAGAGGATTCAGAAGTGGTGAAGATGGTTAAAACGTTGAACAGACGTGGACCAGATGATTTGAATGTTTGGACATCGAAGCATGTTGGGTTTGGTCATGCTAGACTCATTGTTGTTGATCCTGAAGGTGGGATTCAACCAATGAGCAGGACGTATAAAAACAAAACATACACGATCGTTTACAATGGAGAATTGTACAATACCGAAGACATTCGAACGGAGTTACTGCAAAGAGGGCATGACTTTAAAGGGCATTCGGATACTGAAGTGCTCTTGAAATCTTACATTGAATGGGGCTATCAATGCCTAGAAAAATTAAACGGTATTTTTGCCTTTGCGATATGGAATGATAAAGACGAAAGTTTATTTATGGCAAGAGATCGTCTTGGTGTAAAACCTCTATTCTATACCGTTCGAAATGGTTGCCTATTGTTTGGTTCAGAGTTAAAAGCGCTTCTTGCTCACCGAGATATTGATCCTATTGTGGACCGTGAAGGAATCGCTGAAATTATGGGACTTGGGCCGTCACGAACACCAGGACATGGGATTTTTAAAGATATTAATGAGCTAAGACCTGCACATATGTTAATTTATGATCGGAACGGGGCAACGATTAGCAGGTATTGGACGTTGAAAAGCAAGCCACATCCACATACAACAGAAGAAACGGCCACTCATATTAGAGAATTAATGGAAGACATTGTTGAGCGTCAATTGTATGCCGATGTACCAGTTGGATTATTTCTATCAGGCGGAGTTGATTCAAGTGCTTTAACAGCCCTAGCTGCTAAAGTGTATGCACGCCAAGGGAAAGGTTCAGTTAGAAGCTATTCAGTAGATTATGATGAGAATGATAAGTATTTTAAAGCGAATGATTTTCAACCTAATGCAGATGGACCATGGATTAAGCTTGTTTCGGATTCTTATAATACGAAGCATTACAATGCCGTCATCTCAATTGATGAGTTAGCTAATCAATTGAAAGAAGCAGTTCGTGTCCGGGATTTACCAGGGATGGCTGATATCGATTCCTCTTTACTTTGGTTCTGTAATGAAATCAAAAAAGATGTTACAGTCGGTTTGTCAGGGGAATGTGCCGATGAAATTTTTGGTGGATACCCTTGGTTTCATAAACCAGAAATCATGAACATTGATATGTTCCCTTGGATGCGCTCCATTGATGAACGTCAAGGTTTATTAAATGAGAAATGGCAAAAGAAAATCAATTTAAAAAATTATGTTCATAGTCGCTATAAAGAAACGATTTTAGAAACGCCAAGATTTGCAGCAGACACACCTGAGGAAGCAAGAAGACGTGAGATTTCTTACTTGAATATCATATGGTTTATGACCAATCTGTTAGATCGTAAAGACCGAATGAGTATGGGAGCTAGTCTTGAAGTGCGCGTTCCATTCTCTGATCATCGCCTTGTTGAATATGTATGGAATATCCCATGGGAGATGAAGCAGCTTGGCGGCAGAGAGAAAGGAATATTACGTAAAGCATTAGAGGGCATCTTACCGGATGATATCCTTTATCGTAAAAAGAGCCCATACCCTAAAACCCATCACCCAAGTTATACGGCCGCTGTTAAAAAAGGAATACAAGACATATTAGCGCAAAAAGATGCGCCAATCTTTGAGTTTATTAATAAAGAGAAATTAAGAGAAATTGCTGAAAGCGGGGGTTTATCAACTGGAACACCTTATTTTGGACAATTAATGGCCGGTCCGCAATTGTTAGCTCATTTTATACAAATGGACTTTTGGATGAGGGAGTATGGAGTCATTATAGAAGAATAAAATACTCGGCCTTGCTATAAAAGCGAGGTCGTTTAATTTTTTCTAGCTACTTGCAGACTATGAATAAATGAGGTACTATCGAAATAATTAATTAATGACTATTTTATTCATTTGGTCATTTAGAGGGTGGTCGAATGTTAGAAAATAAAAAAGAAATAATATTAGAGGCAGCAACCAATTCATTTTCTATGTTTGGGTACAAGGGTACGACGATTGATCAAGTGGCTAAACTTGCAAATATCGGGAAAGGGACCATTTATACATCGTTTAAAAGCAAAGAAGAATTATTTGATGCAGTGCTAGGACGGATGATTATTGAAATAAAGGATGTCTTCGAACGAGCATTTTTAAATGAACGTAATATGCATGATAATATTACATTTGCTTTATACGATTTACTGGAATTTAGACAAAAACATCACTTGCTCAAGAAATTAGGTCAAGAAGTAGCTGCATTAGGTTCACTTCATGCGAAAAAAGCGTTAGCCGAAGTAGAAAAAGTGATTATTGCTTGCATTGAAACTCAAATTGAACGAGGAAAAGAGCAAGGCAAGATAAACGTCACACACCCAAAAGTAACAGCATTTATGGTTTATAAATCATATATGGCGCTTGCCGTTGATTTTTCAGAAATGTTTGAGGCTCTTAGAAAAGATGAGATTATAAACATTTTTAAAGATCATTTAACTAAAGGGTTGTTAAGTTAAGGAGGGACTCCCTCTTTTTTTAAGAAAAAAATGACTAAATGAACAATTTGGTCAAAAATAGGAGATGCGTATGAGAGGATATTTAGGAGAATTAAGAGGGATATGGAATCAAAAAAAAATGGTCATTGCATTACTGGGGATTGTCTTTATGCCGCTTTTGTATGGCGGGGTATTAGTTTGGTCATTCTGGGACCCATATGGACAACTTGATCAATTACCTGTAGCTGTCGTAAACGAAGACCGTGGAGCAATAATTGAGGGAGAGCAGCTTAATGCCGGACGTGATTTTGTGAATGAATTAAAAAAAGACCCCGTACTTGATTTTCATTTTGTATCAAAAAATGAGGCAGAGCGAGGGTTATCAGAGCACGACTATTATTTCTACGTGGAAATACCAAAAACATTTTCAGAAGATATATCTACATTAAAAGAGTCTAGTCCAACAAATGCGCGAGTGTATTATGAAGTGAATGAAGATTATAACTACGTATCCTCTCAAATAGCAGCAAATGTGGTAGAAGAAATGGAAAAAGAGCTTTCCTCGACACTCACCTTAGCATACATTGAAATCGCAAACGATGCGTTTAGTGATTTAACAGATGCCGTTATTGCACTTGAAGAAGGATCGAGTAAAATTGCTGTGGGAAATGAGAATGCATCTGAAAGTATGAATCGGCTCAAAGATGGTTTAATGAGCATAAAAGAAGGTGCTGCTGATCTTCAAAGTGGTATGTCTGAAGCAACTGAGGGCTCAGATGAGTTAGAAGCTGGATTTGAGAAAGCTCGCCGAGAAATATTGGCTTTTACAGACTCTACTAACGTTGATGAAATGTTTAGAGACACAAATCAACTAGTAACAGAAGCAATTACTCACTTAGAATCATCTGACACAGAAGAACTCGCAAAAGTGATCGATAAACTTGATGGGCATTTAAGAGAAGTCAATGTTCAATTGAATCAAGCTGATGAACAAGTTCAAGTCCTTTCTGAAAAAGTGGTAACGATGCAAAATCAAGTGAATTTATTTCAACAAGAGTTAGATCGTGTTTTTACTACATTAGATAAATATTCCCAGGAATTAACTATCGGGTTGGATCATTCATTGGATGAGTTAAAGCAATGGAATGAGAACATTCAGTCTACAAGTGATAGATTGAATGGGTCTTTGGGTGCGTTTGAGGATCTACAACTACAGATAGAACAGCTTCCAGCGATACTTGATGGGATATATCCTGATTGGAGAGAGCATGAGGAGCTTGTAAATTGGTATGCAGGAGCAAACCAAAGAGCAATAAAGTTTGGGGAGGTCCAACGAGAGTTTAAGGAATCATTTAAAATGATCCAAACAAAAACACCAGAGTTAATTGAAAATCTAGAAGAGCGTCAACAGAAGATAAATAACGAACTAGTAGCGGTTAACTCAAAAATCGAAGAATCACAATCGACTCTAGATCAATTTTTCCAAGAAACAAACGAACAGTCAGAAGAATTACTACGTGTATTAAATCAATTGTCAGATGCCTTGCAAACAGTTGAAAAAGCACTGCCGAATAGTCTCAATGGAGAGGAAGTCACTAAAAATTTTACGAATCAATATGACGATGTGTTAAACACGCTTTATCAGGTGGACGAAAAGATGAATTCTGCACAAAGTTTTTTCCAGAAAAGTCAAGAAGCAAGTAGAGATGCATTTAGTGGAGTACAACAATTAAACGCAGGTCTTCATGAATTATTAAATGGGACAAATCGTTTACATCATAGTTTAAAGAACGCGAGTGCAGGTAGTGAGGATCTAGTCGATGGTCTTATTACACTTCGTGATGGTTCTGACGACTTGGCATTTAAAATGAATGAATTAAAAGATGTCCTTTTAAAAGTAAATCCCAATCAAGAGCAGGAAAACATGGTTGTAAGTCCGGTGCAATCTAACAGTCACTCTCCACTTGAAGACCAGTCTTATGGTGTAGGGTTAAGCCCATATTTCCTATCGATTGGGTTATATGTGGGGGGGTTAACGTTATCCATTATTTATCCTTTCAGAGCGCCACTGGCACAACATCAAACCGCATGGCAATGGTATAGTGGCAAACTAGGGGTCGTTCTTACAGTTGGTTTTTTACAGTCCTCACTTGTGACACTATTTATGTTGTATGTTCTTAAGCTTGATGTGGCAAGTAAGGTAGCATTTACTTCATTCACAATATTTACAAGTATGGTGTTTTTATCACTCATCTTCTTTTTAGTGAGTGTACTCGATAACCCAGGGCGATTTATAGCGATAATTCTCCTGATTCTCCAATTGGGAGGTAGTGCGGGTAGCTTTCCAATTGAGATGCTAGCTTCCCCCTTACAAACATTGCATGGCTGGTTACCAATGACTTACTCAGTACTAGGTTTTAGGTCTGTAATCTTTATGGGAGTAAATACATTTTTGTGGAATAGCGTTGTTTTTATGCTCATTTTAATGGTGCTTACGTTAGTTGGGGCATTTGTTTACTTTCATTTCGCATTTAAAAGACAAGGTAATAAAAAGAAGAACTTGAAAGAAGCAGTGTCATAAAAAAATGCATGTCCATTCCATGGTGGGGCACATTGGATGGGAGAGCCGCTTCAGATACGGAGCGAAGGGCATTAATAAAAGCTAAAAAATAGCATTAGACCAGCAAGTGGGATCACTGGCTGGTCTCTTTGTTGTTTTAAAGGTTTTTATCAGCTTGTTCAATTAATGTTTCAGTAGTAGCGTGATCATTTGGTGCCTGGTCAATGTGATGCCATTTTACCTCTTTTTGTTGATCATATAACCATGCCCCTCCTTGGATGTAGACATCAGAGGTTTTCATGGCTTCAAGTACAACTTCTTTTTCCTGTTTGTTTTTAGGTAGTATGCCTTTTAGTTGTCTAGTAAGAAAGCCTAATGCCGTTTTTCCGAGTAACTTCCACTTGGGCATAGTTTGATGCCCCATTTGTTTGTATAGTTTTCTTGAAGGATCACCATAAAATTCAAACGGATAGGAGTCGAAAGTATTTGAAAACTTTTCAAGATACTCTCCTTTATGGGGTGAAATGATGATGATATCGACCCCTCGTTTTTCAAATTCATTGTAATGCTCACGCACCTGCGCAAGGAAATCTCTGTAAATAGGTCATCCTAGATGACGAACAAATAAAACATAACACGGAGCTTGTTCAAGTAACTCATTATAGGATCGTTCTGTTCCATCTCTATGCTTAAGCATGTAATTCATTCACTTGACCTCCTTTGTTAAATAGCATAAAAGTTCATAGGGAAAAGAGCAACTTTAAACCCTTGTCCATATAGTTTACCAGTACACTTCTATAAAAAAAAATTTAGGGTGAAATGGTACCCTAAAAAAAATCATTAAAATTCCAACCCAGAGGTCAGCGAATAATAGCTGAACTTTTTTCCTTTATCTAGTATTCGAAAACAAAAAAGGATTGAGAGTATTCTGATCATTATGATATGATCAGATAGATCATAAAGAGCAGGACATTAGATGTAGTTATATGAATGGCCATTCATTCATTGGGAAGGTGTGAATCAAGTGCTTGAAACAAATAAGTCATTATATGAGCGAAATAAGCTATTAACAAAATTAATTTGGGCAATGTTTAGTCTTGGTTTAGCTAGTAATTTCATAAGTGGAGTACATATAAATGGCATTCTTGCTTATGCGGTAACAGGGGCCTTATTATCAGCAATTATCACTTTTTTGACGTTTCAGAAGACAATGCAACTATATGTCCCATATGTCGTAACGGTATCATTCTCTATCTTAACGTTCGTACTTGGGACAACCTCACCAAAATTATCTAACTATTTATTAGTTTATGTTAGTTTAGCGATTGTTACTTTGTATCATCAATACCACTTAATTGCCATTTCCGGAGTGCTTGGCTTGTTCATAACAAACTATTTCTTTATCAATTTAAATCAGCAGATGTTTAATGGGCTCGGCACAGATGTTTTAATCTCTTTAAATTTATATGTACTGTTGTTGACCTTAATCTTAATGGCGCAAGCAAAAATTGGTACGAATATGCAGCGGAATGTTGAGAAACAAGCAAAAGAGGCAACAAGAGAAAAAGAAAAAGTAGAAAATCTATTAGTAAAGGTATCGGAATCTCAATTCGTGATTACTCAGTTTAGTGGGAAAGTAAAAGAAGATATTGAATCCACACAGCAAGTTTCGAATCAACTTTATCAAACTTTTAAAGAAGTATCAGGTGGAATTGAACATCAAGCCTCAAGTGTAAGTGAGATGAATGAACTGATGAAAGATCAGGACCACTCTGTTGGCTACATCTCTAGTTATGCAAAGACTGTTAACACCGCTGCACATGAGGGCTTAAGGGAAACTGAAACAGGGTATAAACGTCTAAGCGATCTTACGAAAGAAATAAGTGACGTGCAGAAAATGGTTGAAAATACTACGACTAATATGAATGACTTAACCGATAAAACCAAAAACATTGGGACGATTTTGCAAACTATCGATCAAATTGCGGAGCAAACCAATCTTTTAGCATTAAATGCTGCCATAGAAGCAGCCCGAGCTGGAGAACATGGTAGAGGGTTTGCCGTTGTTGCGGATGAAGTGAGAAAGCTGGCTACACATTCACAACAATCAACAAAGGAAATTTCTCAATTACTTTATGACATTCAACAAAAAACGGAGACGGTATCCTATGAAGTAGAACGAAGTGAAGACGCAGTAAACCGAAGTAGGGAAATGACAAAACAAACAGAGACCAGTTTGCATTTTTTACTCGATCAAATGAAAAAAATGGTTCAGACTGCAGGGGCTTTCCACGAATTAGTTAAAAAATTGAAAGCTTCATCAACTACCATTACGGATGAACTATCAACGGTAACAAGTGGTACAGAGGAATCTCATGCAATGGTAGAGGAAGTATTTGCGAGTGTGGAAGAACAAAATGAATACATGTCTGCGATTAATGAGAGGTTTAAGGAGTTAGAAATATTAACACAAGAACTCTCATTACTTATCGATCAAGCAGGAGAATAGTCTAAATCACACACAAAAGGAAATTTACACCTTTTGTGTGTTTTTTTCTTTAAATTGGAAATGAACAAAAGCGAGTGTTATTGTTTGAAAAAGGACTTATTACCGACTATACTAGTTGTATAGATATTGTATAATGATTTTTTAATGAATAGGCTTTTTATAGAGAGAGGATGGATACGATGACTAGGAAAAAAGTTTTCGTCATCGGCGCAGGTCCTGGGGGAATGGCAGCTGCTATGTTGTTATCTGGTAAAGGGTATCAAGTAGAGGTGTTTGAAAAGCAATCGTATATTGGAGGTAGGACATCTTCATTTACAAAAGATGGGTACACGTTTGATCGAGGACCGACCTTTTTGAGTATGCCTTATATCTTAGAGGAATTATTTGATTCAGTCGGACGTAGGATGAGCGACTATTTATCGATGATTGAGATTGACCCTATGTATGAACTAAAATTTGATGATGTTTCTCTCTTTCCTTCAAGAGATCAAAGTGTAACGAAAGCATTAATTGATCAATCTTTTCCAGGTGAAGGAGAAGGTTACCTCCAGTTTATGAAAGAAACAGAAAAGAAAATGAATGCGTTACTACCTGTTCTTCAAAACCGACACAGTTCCTTACTTGATTATGCAAGATGGAGGACGATTAAGGCTGTTCCAGAACTTTCACTTGGATCCTCACTGTATCAAGTGTTATCTAAGTATTTTAAGGATGAGCGATTAAAGCTTGCCTTTACCTTTCAGTCGAAATATTTAGGGATGTCACCTTGGGAGTGCCCTGGTGCCTTCAGTATCTTATCTTATATGGAACATAAGTATGGTATCTTTCACCCTGTTGGTGGCCTAAATCAAATTCCAAAAGCGATGGCAAAAGTTGTGGAAGAATTTGGTGGAACCATTCACTTGGGTGAAGGTGTAGAAAAGTTAATTACGAAAAATAAAAAGGTAATTGGGATTGAATTAAGTAATGGAGAGCGACTTGATTGTGATGAGGTTATTATTAATGCGGATTTTGCTCAAGCAATGACAACGATCGTTGAGGAAGGTGTGCTTAAGACCTATTCAAGAAAGAAGCTTGAAAAGAAAAATTATTCTTGTTCAACATTTATGATTTATGCAGGAGTGAAAGATACCTTTAAACTTCCACACCATACCATTCTTTTTTCAAGTGATTATAAAAAGAATGTTGAAGAGATTACCCATTCGAAGATACTATCAGGGGATCCTTCTATTTATATCCAAAATGCAAGTGTTACGGATGCTACTCTAGCTGCAGAAGGAAAGTCAGCCATGTATCTTTTGGCTCCTGTGCCTAATAATTTCAGTCTCATAGATTGGGATAGGAACAAGAATGATTTCAAAGAGCTTGTATATGAACAAGTAGAGAAGAAAGCAGGGTTTAGTGGGCTGCGCGATCACTTAGAAATAGAAGAGGTTATTACTCCGCTTGATTGGGAGTTAAACCACCATGTATACAAAGGAGCCACGTTTAATCTTGCACATAATTTAGGTCAAATGATGTATTTTAGACCTCATAATCGTTTTCAAGAGCTAGGCAATTGTTGGCTTGTAGGTGGGGGAACACATCCAGGAAGTGGATTGCCAACTATTTTTGAATCAGCTAGAATAACAGCCAATTTGCTGCTTGATTCAGAGAAAGGAGTGAAGATCTCTCGATGAGAACAGCTATAATTGGTGGCGGCGTTGGCGGCATGTTATCCGCTCTCTATGAAAGAAAACGTGGAAATGACGTCGTCTTATTCGAAAAAGAATCTAATTTAGGTGGAAGGTTGTCATTTATTACCCATGAGGGCTATAAAATTGATAAAGGGCCAACCATCGTTTTATTACCGGAGATGATTCACTCTATTCTTGAAGAAGTTGGCATCACACGTGATGAGGTTAAATTGATTCGAATAGATCCACTTTACCGGCTCCAATTTCCAGACGGTATGAACTTTTATAAATGGAGTAATATTGAAAAGCAGCATGCAGAATTATCTAAATGGTTCCCTGGTGAAGAGGAGCACTTTGATCAATACTTGGCAGAAATGAAGTGGCGCTTTGAAGAAGGGAAGGAAGCATTTCTAGATCGAGATTTCGTTCGTAAAAGAGACTTCTTTTCTATGAAAAATATCCAAACGCTTTGGAAATTGAAAGCTTACCAAACGGTGAAGCAACAAGCAAGTCGCTTTTTTGTTCATCCACGACTACAAGAAGCTTTTTCTTTTCAAACTCTCTATATAGGTGGGGCACCTAATCGTTCACCTGCCCTCTATTCTCTTGTTCCATTTAGTGAACATCATCATGGAATATGGTATGTATTAGGAGGCTATGCCAGCCTTGTTAGTTTATTTGAAGCAAAACTACGAGAACGAGGAGTATCGATTCGCTTAAATACAGAGGTGGGGGAACTACTCACAGAAGGTAGTAAATGTGTTGGAATAAAGGTAGAGGATCATGAAGAGTCATTTGATAGAGTGATTGTAAATGGTGATTTTCCTCATGCCGAGGAACTTGTTACAAGGCAAACGAAAAAATACACACCTTCTTCAGGGTGCTTGCTCTTATATTTTGGCTTAAATCGTGTATATGAAAACGCAGATGTCCATCAGTTTTTGATGACTGAAGACTTTGAGAAGCATATGAATGACGTATTTGTCGGAAAAATATTACCGAAGTCACCATCGATGTATGTGTTTCATCCATCCCTCATCGATAAAAGTCTAGCCCCAGAAGGGAAGGGCGTTATGTATGTTTTAATACCCGTTCCCTCAGGTGATGATGTTGATTGGGATGATATCAGTGACTATGTAGAAGAGAGAATTGATGAATTAGAAGAGAGAGCTTTTCCAGGTTTAAAAAATGCCATTGAATGGAGGGAAGTACGGACACCTAAAGAAGCAAAGCAAGATGGATTGTATGCAGGGGGCAGTTTTGGAATCGCACCCTCGCTTTTGCAATCAGGTGTCTTTCGTCCACAATTAAAACCTTTTCAACTGACGAATGTGTATGCAGTTGGTGCATCGACTCATCCGGGTGGTGGGATCCCTATTGTGATGCAGGGTGCAAAACTATTAGCTGATTATATTGCTACAGAAGAAGTAATCCATTCATGGTGAAAAGGAGTGATGGTATGGAAAGATTAGAGCGGGCTTATCATGATTGTTATCAGATCATTCACCAACATTCAAAAACATTTACAAAAGCTTTTGGCAGCTTACCGAAAGAAAAGCGAAATGCCGTGTGGGCCGTCTATGCCTTTTGTCGCGAAGTCGATGACATTGTTGATGAAGGAAATAATCCTGAAGAAGAACTTGATCAGTTCGAACGTACATTTGCTCAATTTCTAAGTGGACATCTTCCTTTAAATGAATCAAAATGGATTGCTTTACACGATGTGTTCACAAAGTATGAGATGGATCACATGGCATTCTATGATATGATTCGTGGTCAGAGAATGGATTTGACGAAAACAAAGTATGGGTCATTAGAGGAACTAGAACATTATTCGTATCACGTGGCAAGTACAGTAGGTTTAATGCTTCTGCCAGTTTTAGCTCCTGATAATCATGAATCTCTTAGAACTGGTGGAATTGCCTTAGGGTTAGCAATGCAATTAACAAATATTTTACGAGATATTCAAGAGGATTTTTTACGAGATCGGATTTACTTACCAAAAGCATTGATGGAAAAGTGTGGTTATAAATATAGTGATCTTCAGGCGGGTGTGGTAAACGATGCCTTTATAGCAATGTGGGAAGAAGTTGCGGCACGTGCAGAAGTTCTATATGAACAAGCCCTAGAGACAATGAATGGATATCCTCTTGATTCGAGACTTCAAGTTAAAGGGTCAGCCCTTCTCTATCGTGCGATTCTACAATCAATACGTAAGAATAAGTACAATGTGTTTAAAGAAAGGCATTATGTGACCTTAGAAGAAAAAGAAGCTATTTTACTAGAAATGGAAGCGTAAAAGAGCGTGCAAAGGAGATGAAACTCCATTGCACGCTTTTTAGCTATATTTTGAGATGAGTACGTTCGCTATATTTTCACCACTAAGGGTCACCATAGGCGACCCGCCCCCAGGGTGAGTCGAACCTCCGACAAAATAGAGATTTGAGAGATCTCGTGCTTTATTTGCCGGTCGTAAAAAGGCATCTTTCATTTTGTTTGACGCTGGTCCGTATAATGAACCTTGATAAGCATGAAAGGTAGTTTGAATCCAAGTAGGATCAATGATCATTTCAGCTTTAATATGAGGGACAAGATCTACTCCGTAGCGTTTTAGTTTTTTATAAATTACTTGCTTATATTGCTCTAAATCAAGAGGAGTCGAACTTGTTGGTGCATTAACTAATATAAATAAATTATCACCATCAGGAGAAACGCTTTTATCTGTATAAGAAGAGTTACAAATATAAATTGTAGGATCAGTTGGATATTGTTTCTTATTGAACAGTTGTTCAAACTCCTCCTTGTAAGATGAGCTAAAATAAACTTGATGATGAATGAAGGAATCAAATCTTTTTGAAAGGGCTACTAAAAGTACAAAAGCTGAGATTGATGGCTCAAATCGTTGAATTTTTTTCTCGGAGAAAGAAGGTCGATGTTCTGGTGCGACTAATGAAGGGTAGACTGATAGCAAGTCCCCATTCATAATGACCTCATCTACTTTAATTTGATCGCCATTTGATAACTCTATTGCATGCACCTCTTTATTTGAAACCTCAAGCTTTGTTACTTCAACCCCTAGATGTAGATGTACTCCGAGTTCCTTTGACCGTTTTGCTAATGCCTCTGCAATCGTTGGATTTCCTCCTTTGACATAATAGACGCCATCCATTAATTCCAGGTAAGCGATCATCGCAAAAGTGGCTGGAGCGATATAAGGAGAGGACCCAATGTAGGTAGCATAACGATTGAGCATTTGTACTAGATTTTCATTCGTAAAGAAGGTTCGATGAAAAGAATCTAGTGTTTGAAGTGGCTTGACTTGTAAGAGTGCTTTGGTTAAATCAGGAGAAAGGTAATCTCGCCAACTAGTAAAGGTTCTATGTAGAAAGTAACGATCTGACAGACGATATAATCGCTCAATTTCTCTTAAATATTTTGCGTATTGCTCTTTTGCAGGCTCACCTTCAAATTGACTTAGTAGATTGATCATTTCCTCTTTATTGGTTGAAAGATCAAACGTTGTTCCGTCGCTAAAATAATTTCGAGTGTGCGTTTCTAATTTAATAAACTGAAGATAATCATCTGGGTTCACACCTGTTTTTTGCAAAATGCGTTGAAAGACATCAGGCATGGTGATGGTGTTTGGACCAAAATCAAACTGTGCATTCTCAAGCGTCATCCGCATCATTTTTCCACCAAGGTGATCATTTTTTTCAA
This sequence comes from Alkalihalophilus sp. As8PL, assembly GCF_040939795.1. Classification (GTDB taxonomy): domain Bacteria; phylum Bacillota; class Bacilli; order Bacillales; family Bacillaceae_D; genus Alkalihalophilus; species Alkalihalophilus lindianensis. The sequence goes on along the minus strand of NZ_CP162551.1, from coordinate 319,127 downwards.
ATACATGAACGTCAAAGCCTTTATGGGCTAGTAGCATTGCACTCGTTAACCCACCTAAACCTCCACCAATAATTCCAACCTTTGTCATAAGTAACGACGTCCTTTCCATTCAAAGCCTTTACCTTTTATGCTTAAATACATCGAACGATACAATACGAGTAATAAACTAATCGCAGAAAATGGCATTAACACCCAGAGCCATTTTTCCTGCTTCAAAGACCAATCAATAAAAAAACGAATACAAAAAGTGAGCAGTAAAGGTAAAAAGTAAACTGCGTTCATTGATTGAATCCCCATTACAGCTAGTGGAAGGGGAGTAATAAACACAAAGATATAAAATAATGACAGTATGATTGCAAGCAAATAGGAACGTCCGATTCCAGGGAAGATGTTTTTTGAAAAGCCATTCCAAACTTCTTGATTGGACTCATACATATGACATTGTACTTCTGTTGTGATATTTGCTAAGAGAGCCTTATACCCACTATTTTTAACTGCGCGAGTTAAATGAACATCTTCAACTAACGAGTATTTAACACCTTCATGACCACCGGCTTTATCATAGGCTTGTCGATTGAAAAACATAAATGCTCCGTGTGCAGCCGTGAATGCAGGCATGGTCGTACGATTGGCGATAAACAGTGGCAGATGCAAAAGGACAATCATATGTTGCATTGGTACGAGCAACTTGCTTAGTATGCTAGTAGTAGGGAAGTGAGGAAACCCGGTAATCAAACCCACGTTTTTATCTTCCATTAAATAGAGTGTTCGATCAAGTGTAGTCGGGGCCAAACGAATATCAGCATCGATAAAAGCTAAATAGTCCCCGCTTGCCTCACGTCCTAACTGATAGCAAGCATGAACTTTTCCTATCCATCCTTTAGGCAATGGCTTCCCTTTTAGAATTTTTACAGACTTAAATGGTTTGCTATGTTGATATAGAAGAGAGTTTGTACCGTCTGTAGAACCATCATCAAGAAAGATAAATTCAAGGTTTGGATAGCTTAGGAGTGATAGTGAAGCTAATAAGTCGGCTACATTCCGTTCTTCATTTCGTATTGGAACCAAAACAGAGATTAATGGTTGGTGATCAGTGTGTTCTTCTTTTTGCGGAAGATTTGGAATGAACAAGCGGTTGATGAGCGTCCAGATTAAAAGAAGAACAAGGATGATAATAAGTGTGATAACCATTTAGCGCTTCCTCCATCTTTTTTTAAACGTGTCTAACCATTCGCTAGCAGTTCTATTACCTCTAATGAGCGAAGAATATTCCTCAATTCTTTCTTGAATAATGTATTGTTTTTGTTTATCAAGTTGAGAAGTTAGAAGATGTTCAAGTATCGTTGTCAGTTCTTTTCGTTCTTGAGTCATTTTGTCTTTAAAAGAAAGACCAGGACCGACTTCAATAAAAAGTTCGGGTCGTTGTTCATGTCTGAACGTATAATAATAGGTTATCGGTACTACGATTGCTTCTGGCTCGTTTTCAAGCAAGTAAGCGACGCCTGGTTTAAAACCTAGAGGGCGTTTTTCAAGATGTTCTTCTGCGCCTTGGGGGAACATCCACACAGCTTGATGTGGGATTAGTTTTGTGCGGGCGTAGTTCAGTGATTGAATGAGAGAGCGTGGATTTGAGGGGTTCACTGAAAAGGCACCGATTTTCCTAAAAAAGGGAAAGGCACTTATCCCTTCTTCAGCCATCATTGCATAGCTATCATGGTGCACACATTTTTCAGATAAGTAAAAAGAAATTAAGCCATCCCACCAGCTACTATGATTTGCCATGAGGATAAGTGGCCGGTCAGTTTGAGGGAAGTGACCTTTAAGGTGAATGTTATAAAAAGAACGTCTTAGTAACCAGTTTGTATTATAGAAGTGAAAAAAACGCCTAAACCAACGGCTCTTCTTTGCTGTAATCACTAGCTCTCACCATTTTCTTTTGTAGTGGACCTTACATAAATAATAAGAATAACGCTCGTTGGGATAGCGGTCGTTAAGATAGCGAACCAAAGTTCACCGGTAGCAGCGATAATCATAAACATCAAAATCATTAATGCAAACAGCCACACCATTCGATTTTTCCAGTAGGTAGATTGATCAAAATGATATTGTTTCTTACCAACTAAGATTAGGTATATAACTGAATGTAAAAGAAACGCCAGCCAGAACCAGCCTGCGAAATTTGATAAGGGGATGTCATAATAAAGTCCGCCTTGATCCCATATCCAATACTGTTTAATGTGAAAAGCAACAGGGTCAATGATCAAATCTATGACAACTGCTGCAAAACTAGCAAAAGTAGCATACGCAATTCCCTTCACCCAGATGTTAGGAATCCACTTGGTCAATTCTTTACTAAGTACATGGGTGGTAGCTATCACCATCAACCAAGCAAATCCTATTGTTAAGGGAAGATCAAAAACGACTAATCCAAAATCAGGATTATAGTAGTAATGTCCGAAAAACAATCCATAATGAACACCAATACCTTCAACCAAAAGTGTGATAAAGAAAATAAGAACGGATAGAATGTTTCCTAGTACCAAACCATAATTTCGCATGAAATAAATGACACCAAGTGTTCCCGATAAAATAAGAAAGACTGCGTTTGCCCATTCTAGTGCAGGAGGCAGGATGTCGAAGGTAAGTAAAATAACTCCATTTATGTACCAAAAAAGAAAGAGTCTAAATAGGTATCGATCAAATGTATGTGACATGACTTTCGCCCCCTTATCTACTATGATCATTATAAAGTGATTCTTTAAATTGTACAAATATTGTACAGTTTGTTGAATAGGATGGAGGACTGAAATGAGAAAAGAAGTTGTTATTGTTACAGGTGCAGGGAATGGAATAGGGCGAGCGGTTGCAAAAGAATATGTCAAAAAGGGTGCGATCGTGATTGCAACAGATATTGATATAGAGGCAGTGAAGGATCTCGTAAACGAAGAAGGAACGTCAAAAGAAAGCGCTGGAATAATTCATGCACTTGCATGTGATGTGAGAGAGGAAAGTCAAATCATAGAAATGGTTAGTCATGTAAAGCAACAATTTGATCGGATTGATATCTTAATTAATAATGCAGGTGTATCTATTTTCAAGTCACCTTTTGAACTCTCTGTAGACGAGTGGGATGATGTGATAAATACTAATTTACGGAGCGTGTTTATTTGTACTAAAGAAGTAGCAACGATCATGAAACAAGAGGGGTACGGCTCGATTGTCAATATTGCCTCAACACGAGCATTTATGTCTGAACCAAACTCTGAGGCTTATGCTGCTTCAAAAGGGGGTATTGTTTCATTAACACACGCTTATGCGGCTAGTCTACAGGATGAGGGAATTCGTGTAAATGCCATTAGTCCGGGGTGGATTCACACAGGACATATGGATAAATTGAGAAGGGTGGATCACGAACAGCATTTCTCCAACCGTGTAGGAACTCCTAAAGATATAGCGCTGGCATGTTTATACTTAACGAATAGAGAAAATTCATTTATCACAGGTGAAAATATCATCTTAGACGGAGGCATGACACGGAAAATGATATATGAACATTGATCACTGATCACTTACAATCATGCACTCATGTTTTCTCTAATCGGTGAGAAACTAATGGAAAAGGAGTGTTAGATTAATGGCAAATAAATCATACCCAACGAGTCAACCGGCTCAACATCAAAATCGACAACCGGGCTTTGAAGAGGAGATGGAACCAAAACCAATTTTTGATCGTCCTCGGTACAAAGGAAGTGGAAAGCTTGAAGGGAAGGTAGCTCTTATTACTGGAGGAGATAGTGGGATCGGAAGAGCAGTCGCGATCGCATTTGCAAGAGAAGGAGCTGATCTTGTAATCGGTTATTTAGATGAACATGATGACGCTCAAATTACAAAGCAATTAGTTGAAAAAGAAGGAAGAAGCTGCCTTTTATTTACTGGGGATATTGGCGAAGAGAGTATCGCGAAACAACTAGTTCAAAAAACGATCGAGACACATAACCAAATAGATATTCTCGTAAATAATGCAGCAGAGCAACATCCTCAAACATCATTAGAAGCCATTACAACTGAACAATTGGAGCGAACATTTAAAACAAATATCTTCTCCTTTTTTCATGTAACCAAAGCTGCCCTCCCTCATTTGAAAGCAGGTGCGAGTATTATAAATACAGCGTCTATTACTGCTTATCAGGGCAATGATCAGTTGATTGATTATTCATCGACTAAAGGAGCGATTGTCAGCTTTACTCGTTCGCTTTCAGAATCCTTAATAAAGCGTGGTATCCGTGTTAATGGGGTGGCACCTGGTCCAATTTGGACGCCGCTGATCCCGGCAAGTTTTGATGCGAGTCATGTGGCTTCGTTTGGTCAAAATTCTCCGATGAAACGTGCAGGCCAACCAGAAGAACTTGCTCCATCGTATGTCTATTTGGCTTCAGATGATTCTTCCTATGTGAGTGGGCAAATGCTGCATGTAAATGGAGGAACGATCGTAAATGGCTAAGTAAAGATGAGTGTTGCATATCCTTAGTTCCAATCCGCTACACTTAATTGTGAGGAGTGATAGAGATGAAACCTTTACAAATTTCAGCAGAGACTGCACAAAAATTATCAAAATCGTTAAATGTTCCGATTGAACAAATTATGCATATGCCACAGCATATTCTACTTGCAAAATTGGCGGAGCTTGAAAAAAAAGAAGAGTCAAATTAAAAAAGCAAGCGTATCCTTTTAGTGAGGATACGCTTGTGTTTGTTTATTAAGAGGCAACTTGATGTTTTGGTTGAGATAGTTCTGAGTTTTGAGTTTCAATAGCTGTTGCTTGTTTGTACGCACAATAGATAAAGAATACAGCAACTAACACATAACCCATCGCAAAATCTGGAGCAGCATTAATAGCTAATGCCGGTGCATGCATAAATCCAACGAAAGAGAGGAAGGCAGCGATTAATGAGAAGATCGTTGCTTGTTTAAAGTTACGATCAATAATAGCAACAGTCATGGCTCCTAATAGAATCGCTGTAAACATCGCTCCTTGACCTAAAGGTACAATCCCTTCCGAAATTCCAGCGACTACCTCACCAGCACCGTTATTAAATCGCGTCATCACATAGTTTGCAAAGTAGGGTAGCATAGCAATCGCTACAGCTGGATAATATTTTTTCTTGTTTGACTCAAAAGCAGTTGTGACCATTGAAAGACCAACGAACACCAGGATTGGTGCAATCGCTGCTAGTGGAATAATCGCAGCAAGGCCTGCAATGACACCTGTAACTGCCGTAATACCAAATACGATCGCATTTAAGATACTATAACCACGTCCTGCTCCCATTTGCTTAGAGCCTACAGTAGCAATATACACGGTAGTAGGGAACAAGCCACCAAAAATTGCACCGATCATCGTACCTGCACCATCCACCGCTTGACATTCACGTACATCATAAGAATCTCCCGCAGCAGACATTGCATCTACATTGTTCATTGTTTCAATCGCATTATATAACGTGATGGGTAAAAGGACTGCCAGTAAACCAATTAAAGCACCGAATAAATACGTCATCCCTTCAAATGCGGCAAATGATGGAAGGATAGGGTAAAATCCGACATTGGCAATCCCTTCAGCAATACTTCCTGGAGATTGATACCCAAGTGCAAAAGCTAAAGCAGTACCAATTATTACTGCAAAAAGTGAAGCTGGAATTTTAAATGGCATCGCTACTTTTCCAACAACTCCCACTAAAATAATAGCAAGTGCTACGAGACCAACAACTGGAATCGAAAAGGTATTAAATAACATTTCACCAGCAATAAACGTAATCGCAACCCCTGCAAGAGCACCTAACATTGCCGCACGAGGGAGGTGGTCACGAACCCAATTTCCAGATAAACTAACCAACGCTTCAACAAGTCCACTTAAAAAGGCTGCAGCAACGGCAATTTTCCAAGCAAGTTCAGGGTTACCGGTTAACGCATTAGCAGGCGCCAACACTCCAAATAAGAAAACAAACATAACGGGAGTACTTATTCCGTAAGATAGGGCAGTAACATCTGTCCGATTTTCTTTTACCGCTAATCGCTTTGCCATATAAGCATAGTAAAGATTACCGACCATAACGGCTACCGCTGCACCAGGAATCACTTTTCCAAAAACAATGCTAGCAGGAAAGCCCATGCCAAGCATGGTGACAGCGATAATGACAAAGTTTGCTAAGTTGTTTTGAAAAAGTGCGAAAAACGCATCAGTATCTTCTTTTTTATATAGTGGATAATGGATTGTATTCGTTGACATATTTGTTCCCCCTTATGATTGAACAGAAACTGTTTCATCTACAAATGTGACCTTACCATCCTCTAGGGAATGAAGACGTGCTAATGATTCAACGCGATATCCTTGTTCATCAAGTTTTACCCTTCCTGGTTGAAAGGATTTTTCGATCACAATGCCAATTCCACTCACATGTGCTCCAGCTTGTTTAACAATATCGATTAATCCAAATGCCGCTTGTCCATTTGCTAGAAAGTCATCAATAATTAATACGCGATCACCCTCATTTAGAAAATCTTTTGAGACGGAAATGTCATTTGTTTGTTGTTTCGTAAAAGAGTAAACCTGACTAATTAATAAATTATCTGTTAAAGTAAGGGATTTTTTCTTGCGTGCAAAGATTAGAGGGACCCCTAAATCAGTCGCTGCCATAAAACTTGGAGCAATTCCTGATGATTCAATCGTTAAAACTTTGGTGATGCCATCTTCTTTAAACCTTGCAGCAAATTCCTTACCAACCTCAGCCATTAAGTGGGTATCAACCTGATGGTTTAAAAAGGTATCGACTTTTAACACCTCATCCGATAATACCCTTCCTCTCTCGCGAATTGCTTTTTTTAGTTGTTCCATATGACACCCTCCCCATAAATTACAACAAAAAACCCGAATCCCAAGGTACCTGCATGACTACAAGTGATACCTTGACATTCGGGTTTACAAAAACCTATCGAGAAGGAAGCCACAGAAATAGGCCCACATACTCAAAAGACGGATGTCAAAAATCACTCATAGTCAAGCCATTTACGGTAGCTTGGTAGAAACTTGTGAGCCATATCCCCACGATTATACGAGTTCATTTTATTTAATGTTTGTGTATACGGGTCATTATAGAGGATTCATTCTTGTTTTGAAAGAGTTTTTTGAAAAAAACGAATAAAAGAGTTAAATTCGGAAAATTCATTCGTTTTTAAGGGGTTTAATTAGACGACTTTCTGGATTTTGAAAATTCCACTAACCCCCTAGCAATTTGCTAAGGGGTTATATGCGTTCATTATAAGGAGGGGGTCTTAGTGATGAGTTAGCATACGTAAGCGGAACCGACAATTACTAATAAGATGAATAATACGACGATTAACGTAAAACCACCTTGATAAGAGTAACCCATATCTGTCAACTCCTTTCTGCTCTGTTCCATACATACTATGTCAAAGCGCTGAGTATGGTTGGGCTAATTCGAAAATTTTTAGGTGAAAGTCAGTATTTCTTAAATCTTGTCTTTTCTTGTTTGAGAATACTCTCTGAGGGGAATAGTACAAACAAGCCTTCCCTTAGTGCGACATTATTTGACAAGGTCCTGCATTCATATTAAAATATGTAAGCGAAATGAATAGGGCAGGATTGTAACTGATTAGATCAGGCAAGACCTTGAGAAACGAATGGGGAGCGCGAGGCTATCTTTATACGTTTTTTTGGGTCTTTTTTCTTTTGTAAAGTAAAAGACGACAAATCCATGTCATGAAATTAATTGAGAGGTGTTTTGAAAATGTTAAAGAAACTATTCGGACTTGATAAGAAAGAAGCTACACCAGTTCAACCTAAACAAGAAATTGTTCACTCACCAATGACGGGTAAATCAGTAGCAATCGAAGCTGTTCCAGATCCTACGTTTGCTGAGAAAATGATGGGTGAAGGAGTCGCTGTTGAGCCAACTAGTGGGACAGTTGTAGCCCCAGTATCTGGTGAGATCATGCAAGTTTTCCCTACGAAGCATGCGATCGGTATTAAAACAGTAGGGGGTGCTGAGATTCTTCTTCATATCGGCCTTGAAACAGTTAATATGAAAGGAGAAGGATTTATAGCCCATGTAAAAGAAGGTGACAAAGTGAAAGTAGGAGACGCATTAGTGGACTTCGACCTTGACCTTGTAAAAGAAAAAGCTGCTAGCATTATTACACCAATCGTTGTGACAAACCAAGACGATTTAGATAGTGTTGTGAAAGAAACAGCGATAGATGTAGTTGCAGGTGAAACACCTCTACTTACATTAAAGATGAAAGGGTAATGACATGTAAGTGAAGCCATTCGCTGGCTTCACTTTTTTCGTGCTACCCTTTAAAGAATCTAAAGCAAGGAGAGCTTTCGCTTTTCTCTAATTTCCGCTACAATAGTTTGGTGTATAGAGTATGTCGGAATAACTAGGAGCATATTGATGAAGATTAATAAAGTGTTGAACAACAATGTAGTCGTAGTAAAAGAAGGTCATGAGGAAATCATTGTGATGGGGTCAGGACTTGCTTTTGGAAAGAAGAAAAATGATGTCATTAATCCTGAGAAAATCGAGAAAGTATTTGTGATGCAAGATAAGAGCGAATACGAGAAGTTTACACAAATCATCCATATGCTACCGGAAGAGCACATCTCACTAGCTGAGCAAATTATTACGTATGCAGAAAAATACTTGCGAACGAACTTGAATGAGCACGTCCATGTTGCCTTAGCTGATCACTTATCCTTTGCGATTGATCGTATTAAACAAGGGTTTAGCTTACATAATAAACTCCTCCATGAAATCAAAGCATTGTATCCCACTGAGTTTGAAGTTGGTAAATGGGCAGTCGAGCTTGTATATGATCAAGTAGGCATTCGATTACCAGAGGATGAAGCAGGTCATTTGGCTCTACATATCCATACAGCTAAAATGAATAGTTCCACTATGAATGAAGTAATGAATACAACTGTAATATTGCATGAGCTCATCACACTAATTGAGGAAACGCTTCAAGTAAGGGTGGAAGAGGAGTCTATCTCATATCAACGGTTAATGACTCATCTTAATTTTGCTTTGAAAAGGGTCGTTGAGCAGCAGCCTTTTCAAGATGTGGACCCTGAAATGCATGATCTTGTAAAAGATAAATATCAACAATCCTATGAAACGTCACTAAAGCTTGCAGCACATGTAAAAGATAGGCTTGAACAGAAGCTCCCACCTTCAGAACTTGTCTATTTGACGTTGCACATACAAAGGATTGAAAAGAAGAAAGAAAATGAGGTGTAAGAAGAATGAAAGGAATTATTTCACTTGGTGAAGCTCTAATAGATTTCATCCCATTAGATGCAGATAATACCACGTATCAAAAAAGCCCAGGCGGAGCCCCTGCAAATGTCGCAGTAGCGTGTGCAAAGTTAGGAGCTAAATCAACATTTGTAGGTAAGGTAGGTCAGGACGTGCTTGGGGACTTTATGAAGGACACATTGAAGAGGCATGGGGTCGACGTTTCTTCTATGATATTAACAAAGGAAGCGAGAACGGGAGTGGTATTTGTCACGTTAGATTCTGATGGTGAACGTAACTTTAGTTTTTACATCGACCCAAGCGCGGATCGTTTTTTAGCAAAAGAAGATCTTAAAGCAGACATTTTTACTACACATAACATCCTTCACTTTGGTTCAATTTCAATGATAAGTGAACCTAGTAAAAGTGCGACAATGGAAGCCGTCAAATTAGCGAAAGAAAACAACCTCATTATTTCATATGATCCTAATTTACGCTTAGGGTTATGGCCTTCAGAAGAAGAAGCAAAAAAGACAATTACCTCAATGTTAAGTGAAGCAGATGTTGTAAAGATTTCTGATGAGGAATTACACTTTATCACAGGGGAAAAAGAGCTTCAAAAAGGAATTGAAAAGTTAGCTCAATATGAAATTCCCGTTCTTTTAGTTACATACGGAAGCAAAGGGAGCTATATACATGTAAAAAAAGAAACGTTGCATGTATCGGCGCGAAAGGTTAAAACCGTTGATACCACTGGTGCAGGGGATGCTTTTGTATCAGGTATTCTATACCAACTTAGTGAGAGGAGCGAGAAAGTTATTGAACTTTCTCAGCAGGATTGGAAAGAAATTATTCAATTTGCATCTGTATCAGGTTCATTAGCCGCATCCACGCGTGGAGCAATGACGGCTCTTCCTACATTAGAAGAAGTTAAAAAACACCTTTCATAATAAATGAACCCTCGAACAACAAGAATGTTCGAGGGTTTATTTATGTAGAATCGCCAGATATTTCAATAATCTCTTAAGGATTTTGCGATATTGTTAGAAAATCCTACAATTTCTTCAACTTACACTTGTTTTCTATTTCTATTTTTGTATAATGATAAATAGTTGGTAGAAAAGTTTGAAAATTGTTAATACTATTAGGCAAAAGGTAATATGCTTCAAAAGAAGGCATGTTTCAGTAAGAGGTGATCAAGTTGGCTTCGGATGTTCCTATTACAATCTCAGAAAAGGCATATGACTATATCAACGAACGAGGAGGTACCTTATTCGTCTCCTTATTTCATGGGAATGCGTCTTGTTGTACAGGTGGCATAACTGAATTAGTTTTGTCAACCAAGAGACCTAGTGGTAGTGATAAATTTCAGAAAATTCAGCATAAAGAAATAGAGTTGCTACTTGAGCCGAATCTTCCTCTAAAAGAAAAAGGATTACAAATCCACCTTTCTTCATTTGGTTGGATCAAGAGATTACAAGCATCAGGCTTACAGAGATTTTAATGAGGAGTTAGGTGAGTGTAATGAAGAATATTGAAATGAAAGAATTTATTAATGAAATGGCTAACCAGTATACGATGCAATTCAATGTGTATCGTGAAGAAAAGCTTGGGAAGACGGAATTAGATTTTTATGCAGAATTTCAACGACGTGATGAGAAATATCTTATGACTAAAACAATTAAAGTGTGGAGTGTAGAAAATCAACAATATGCGTTTGTGAAGAGCCAAGCAAACGGTATCTCGACTGAAGACATTAAGCAATTTGCAAAAGAAATTGATACCCGGATTAAGGAATTCGTACCAGCTAAGCGAGATCATATGTCAACGTATTTTGTCGGATTCATTGTGACCAATCAACCAATAGATAAAAAGGTAATGAAGGAGGTGAGGAAGGCACGGAAGCTGCAATTCTTAAATTATGGTTTACATGGTTGGGCAGATCGATATATTGCCATTGTCGACCTAACAGAGAGAAAAGTATATGTAAATAACAAAGGTAGAGAGTTTGTTAAGGGATTTGAGGATGCCTTACTAAAGGGGGAAGCTAGAGTATGAACTTTTTAACATTAATGATGATCTCAGGTGTGATTTTACTGCTCGCTTATCGTATTTATGGACGCTTTTTAGAAAAAGAATTAAAAGTTGATCCGAATCGTGTTACACCTGCTGTAGAAGTAAATGATGGCATAGAATATGTGCCAGCAAAAAAACCAGTTTTATTGGGGCATCATTTTGCTACTATTGCAGGAGGTGGACCGATCACAGGGCCGATCACAGCGGTTGTATTTGGATGGCTACCTGCTGTACTGTGGATTATTATCGGAAGTATTTTTATTGGTGGAGTGCACGATTATACATCCCTACAAGCATCCATTCGTCATAAAGCTAAATCAATTGGTGCTGTCATTAAAGAGTATATGGGTGGAAGAGGACAGCTTTTATTTCTTACATTCTCGATTGCTACGTTAATTCTTGTGGTCGGCGTATTTATGATCCTTGTAGCTAACACATTCGTTTCTGTGCCTGAAGCAGCTACAGCTTCAGTATTATTCTTAGGAATTGCTCTTATCTTTGGATTTTTTGTCAACCAGCTTCGTGTCAACCTAGTTATTGCAAGTGTGTTTGGTATTATTGCTATGCTCTTATCGATCTGGGTTGGTATTAACTTCCCAATTCACTTAAGCGCGACAACGTGGTCACTTATCCTACTAGGCTATGCGTACGTGGCTTCAGTTATGCCAGTATGGTTATTATTACAACCACGGGATTATTTAAATGCATTTTTATTATATGGAATGATTATTGGTGCTGTTATTGGTATTTTAATTGCATCTCCAACCATTCAATTACCTGCATACACAGGATTCCGTCATGAAACAATGGGCTTTTTATTCCCAATTTTATTCATTACGATTGCATGTGGAGCTATTTCAGGATTCCACTCCCTAGTATCATCTGGTACTACTGCGAAACAGCTTGATAATGAGAAAAACGGAAAGTTCATCGCTTATGGTGGGATGTTGCTAGAAGCATTTCTTGCAATCATTGCCATTGGTTCAGTTGCTTATCTATCGCAAGCAGAGTTTGCAGCGAGAATGGATGCACTTGGTGGTCCAATTGGGACATTTGCTGCAGGTATTGGTCACTTCATGTCATTCTGGGGTATCCCAGAAACGACAGCTGTCACATTTGCTGCGTTAACTGCTTCTGCTTTCCTTTTAACAACGCTTGATTCTGCAACCCGTTTACTACGGTATGCTGTTCAAGAAATTTCAGAGGATCGTGCACCTAAGGCTTTCCAAAACTCACACATTGCAACTGCTACTGGACTTGTAGGTGCTGCAGCACTTGCCCTATCTGGAACTTGGAGTCAAGTATGGCCGCTATTTGGTTCAGCTAACCAAATGCTTGGTGCATTAGCTCTTCTTGCAGTTGCGGTATGGCTAAAGAAGACTGGAGCACGGACATTCTATGTAATTATACCAATGTTCTTCATGTTCTTTGTCACAGTTGCTGCTCTTGGGGTACTTATGTACAACAACTTTGTCGCAAATAACTGGTTGTTATTCGGCTCTGCATTCGTCTTATTTATTCTTTGTATTTTCCTAGCTATTGAAGGTTGGAGAGCACTTACAGAGAAAGAAGAACAAGATCGTACAGTTAAAATGTAAAAAAAAGACGAGTCATTTCATCAATGACTCGTCTTTTTTACGTTTATATTCCGAAGCTTGGGAAGACATATGGTGTTTCAGGTTCTGGAACCTCCGTCATCGCATCAAGGTGGATAAGAGGGATGTGAAAATCATTATACATCGTTTTTCCGATTGAGCCTCTAATGTGTACCCATGTGTCATTTTCATAAAGTGTTGCATCGCTCGTCTCAATCATCGTTCCATATACAGAAGCATCGGCTACACAGCATGTCATTCCAAATCTAGCTACCACTAGTTGATCATCGTCAAAATCAGGTTCTCGGTACACAAAACCTACCATTTCAATTTCTTTTCCTTGGAAACGATCCAAATGTAAATCCAGTACAGTCATAACATCTAGATAATTTTCCTCGGTCACAACTAGGCGATCTTCTTGAAGTAATTCTTCAGCCATCTCATCATAATAAGAATTGAATCCTTCTTCGGTATAAAATTCATCTGCATTAAATTCATCTGTCTCATCAGGTTCAGAAGTTAAGTTATCCATGTAGCCATCTGGATCATTTAAATAGGCTTCTGCTCTAGAAGTAGAAGAAGAGGTAGATTCTGCTGCTCCTTGGGCAGTAGGCTTTGTTAAGATACCAGACCCATATTGAATCCCACGGTTTTGAGCGACGCTACTATCAAGAACTTTATCAGGCAAAACAAATCCAAGTACAATAGGTGCGATGAAAATAGAGTAAATCAAAAGCTTCGTGACGGTTGAGCCTTCCATACTATGGTCAGTACCACAGTCACATAATTCTTCTTCTTCTTGGCCTTTAGATGTACTTCTGATAATTTGTACAACACCTAATATTAAGAACACTCCTGTTGCAAAGTAGATAAATGGCATCATATTCGTCGCAATGTAGTAACGGATGTTACCCGTAATAATAAAGGCAAGTATTAATAGCGCAAACCCAATTAATATAATTCCCCGTATATAAGCATGAAATCCTAAGTCCGTCTCTTTATTCAAATTAAAACACCTCCTACTAAAGTTTCTATCTTAAAGGACTAAAAATTGAAAGGTCATGACAGCTGCAAACACAGATACGGTTACAACGATCATAAATGTGACAACAAAACGAGCTTTAAAGAAAGCAAATAACATGATCGTATTTTTTAAATCTAGCATAGGTCCATACACTAAAAAGGCAATCAATGAACCAGTTGTAAAGGTATTTCCAAATGAGGAAGCTACAAATGCATCCGCTTCTGAACAAAGGGAAAGTAAGAAAGCAAAAGCCATCATTACTGCAGTCGAAGACCACTCATTGCTACCAATTGTTAATAGGATCTCTCTATCTAGGAACGTTTGAAATAACGAAGCAATGAATGCTCCTAATATTAAGTATTTACCCATTAAGAAAAATTCATCTGAAGCATGATAGAGCGTTTGTTTAAAACGATTCATTTTCCGCTTAGGGGTCTGTAGCTCTACAGGCTGGACTCCTATTAATTCATCTTTAGATAATTTGAGTTGATCACTATTTCTAAAAATCACATATAAAATAGCTCCTATAAGGATGGCGAGTAGAAAAGCCAGTCCCATTCGGGCATAGAGGACGGTTAGGTCTGTTCGAAAAGCAAAGTATGTTGAAGCGGCTACAACAGGATTTAAAATAGGTGCCCCTACCAAAAAGACAACCCCTACATGAAGAGGCATCCCTTTTTTGATTAACCTGCGCACAATCGGAACAATGGCACATTCGCAGATTGGGAAAATAGCACCTAAAAACGCAGCGGGTAAGAGAGCAGCAAAAGCATTTTTAGGCAAGTAGCGATGAATCCATTCTTCTTTTACATAGATTTGAATTAAAGCCGAGACGAATACACCGAGTAAAATAAAAGGTACGGCTTCAATAACAATGCTTAGGAAAATCGTATTTACAGTTAACCAAGTATCCGGTACACCAAGACCTGCTTGATCATTTTTGAATGATTCAATGTTAAAAAATAAAATTAAAAATAGTAAGAGCAAGACAAATCCAATCATGTCTTTGCCAAACGAAATAAATGCTCTGAGGACTTTCATAATAGGTGGTATCGACTCCTTTAAACAGTCTATTCATTAACTTATGTAGAGAAGGGAATATCTATGAGAGTTCCTTTGATAGTTTATCATAATTGAACTTTAAAAAGGGAGAAGATTTGAATTCGTAACAGGATTGAAAAATTAGCGAAAAACGTCGAAAAAAAGTGCTAGATTCATGGAAGCTTTCCTGTTACACTACGGGAGTTGCCCGATGGATATTTGAAAAAGGATGGTGATTGAACATGGTTCAGGCTTTAATTATTTTTGTTGCGCAACTGCTATTTGTGCCAGTCTTAACCTTACGTACGATTATGATGGTTAAGGGGATGAAAGAAAAAGCAGCTGCTATGGGGATTCTAGAAGGTATTATTTATGTTGGAGCACTAGGACTAGTGTTCAGTGACTTATCCAACTATTTAAATATGGCATCATATGCGCTAGGTTTTGGGGTAGGTCTTTACATAGGGGCTATTATTGAGCAAAAGCTTGCAATTGGCTATGTAACGATTGAAGTTAATATCATGCAACGGAATGAAGAGTTAACAAATCGCTTAAGAGAAGTAGGATTTAGTGTTTCTACTGCTGAGGTAGAAGGCATGAGCTCTTCACGTTTTAGATTGGATTGCACAGCAAGAAGAGATCGAGAACGCGAATTTATTGACATTGTTAATTCATATGAGCCAAGTGCATTTATTGTTTCATTTGAGCCTCGTAATTTTAAAGGCGGTTACATTACAAAAGCAATGAAAAAACGCAAGGATAATTTCTTGAAAAAGAAAATGAGTGCTTAATAATTGAAGAACATAAGGTTAGCGATTAGCGATCCCTATGTTCTTTTTATTGTTGTAAATAAGAATGATTTTGATTTATAGTGATGTTTATGCTAATTTAATAGAAAAGAATGTGAGGTGTTAGAGGTGAACAAACAGATTCCAGCGTATGTTCTAACAGGATTTCTTGGAAGTGGAAAAACAACGGTACTCCTAAAGATGATTGAGATAGCCAAGGCAAAAAGAATGCAGCCAATCATTGTAATGAATGAACTGGGCGAAACCAATGTAGAACGTCATTTATTTAAGGACATTGAAATGGTTGAACTTTTAAATGGATGTATTTGTTGCACGATTCAAGATGATATGCGAAGTGAGCTTGAACAAATTCTACATACAGAAAATAAAGGAGATATCTTATTCATTGAGGGCACTGGAGTTGCGAACCCGGAGGAAATAATTGAAGCTCTAACTCACCCTCAATTAATTGACCGAGTAAAATTGCAATCGGTTATTAGTGTAATTGATGCAAGTAAATACCTAGACTATCAGAGTAGGTTTCAAAGTGCCAAGGAAGTAAGAGAACTATTAAAACAACAGGTGACCTTTGGAAGTTTAATTGTTTTGAATAAAATCGACTTAACGAGTGATCGGTTGTTAGAAAAAGTGAGGAAGAAGGTACGGAGTGGTAAAAGCGAACAGACCCCGATCGTTGAAACTTCAAATGGGCTTATTGAAGAAGAGGACTTATTTGCTACACGATTTAAATGGGATGAAATGAGTTTTCATCATACTGAGGAAGATGAACACGAACACCATCATCATCACAATCATTCTTTCCAAGCAATTAAAGTTTCCAATGTAGGAAAAGTAAATCGAGTGAAATTTGAAAAATGGTTAAAAAAGCATGATGAAAAAATACTTCGGGCAAAAGGGCTGATTCAAATAAGCGAAACACCGAAAACCTATGATTTTCAATATGCATCCAAGCAGTTGCAACTTACACCAACGTCCCGTCATGATGAGTTAGTGATGATATTCATTGGAATTGGGTTAAATAAGGAAGAACTGATGAATTCCTTTAGGGAAGAGGTTGTTGAATAAATAATGTGGAAGAAGCGGAGCTCTTAAGCTTCGCTTCTTTTGTACTATTTTGCATGTAAACTCAGGACATCAATCCTTTTTCAGATTGAATTGCTTTTGCTTCTTTTAAACAAAGCAGTTTTGCTTCCTCAACAGTATGAGCTTTCAGAGCACGTGTTACAACGCGATTGACGCTAGTAGAAATAGAGCCATTAGCTTGTTTACTTGTGCAAAGGTAGTCACGTTTGGCACATAATTCATCTAAAAATAAATCTAGTTGATTTGATTGCTTAAACTGACTCCACAAGACTAAACCGAATGCAGAGGCTACTTCAACTTCTGAATGCTTTTGGATCTTTTGGAATGTGATTGCTTCCCATACTTGTTCAATTGATCGAAGCTCATGATAAACTTCTTTTTGGGGGATGTAACGTTGGTCTATTACTTTCAACGAATGAGTTGTATCATTCCAATCAACACTTAATGAGCTCATTTATCCACTTCCTTTTTAATACTTGATAATTGCTCTAACAAGAGAGCTTAATATAATCTTTTTGTATAACTTTCCTCTAGTTGTTCTTGAACTTTTTTCACATTTGTCTGCAAGCTTTTAGCATGAGTAACGAGAATCTTAGCTGCATTAGGTAATTCACTTTTCCAACTTGTAGAATCCCATAGATTAGAACGAATAAATGCTTTTGCACAGTGAATAAAACATTCGTCTACTTTCACAATAATGCCAAGCTTTGGTGTCTTTTCTGCTACATTCATCTGCTCTAATAAATTTTGATCTTTTGTGATAAATGCTGATCCATTAATACGTAATGTTTCATTTAAACCAGGGATTAGGAATAGTAAACCTATTTTAGGATTATGTAAGATGTTACGTATTGAATCAAGGCGTTTATTTCCTGGTCGCTCAGGTATGATGAACGTATGGGCATCAATGACTTTAATGAAGCCAGCGGCATCTCCACGGGGCGAGGCATCGCAAAAACCGTTGGAATCAGAGGTAGAAAGAATGACAAAAGGTGATTTTAATAAAAAATCAATGACATGTGAGTCTAAGTAAGAAATCACTTTATTTTTAGCTAAAGGACTGGGCTGACCAATCAATTCTTCTAGCTCTTCAACTGAATGAACGAGCGATTGTGTATTGATATCCATATTCCGCTCCTATTTGTTTGAATTATTCGATTAATTCTTATCTTACTTTACTCTGCTGATTGCGTAAACAGCGAGCTATCAAATAAGTTTAAAAATAACTTATTTAGGGAAACGAATAAGGGATATAGATAAAAGGAGTGAAGTTTGTATGAATGTACTAGTAGTTGGAGCAAATGGAAATGTAGCTAAACAAGCCATTACTGAATTAAGTCAAACAAACCATAAAGCAATCGCTATGATTAGAGATGAAAAACAAACTGAAGCTCTTTTGGATGCAGGAGCCGATCAGGTAGTCATTGCAGATTTAGAAGATGGGATTGATCATGCTTTTGATGGAGTAGATGCAGTGATTTTTGCAGCAGGTTCAGGTGGACATACGGGTGCTGATAAAACGATTTTAATTGATATGTGGGGTGCGATGAAAGTTGTCGATGCTGCAAAAAAATATCAAGTTAAGCGATTTGTGATGCTTAGCTCAATGGGGACGGTGGATCCAGATAGCAGCGACCGTATTAAACCTTACTTGGTTGCTAAAAAAGTCGCAGATGATTACTTAAAACAATCTGGATTATCCTATACTATTGTTCGACCGGGAAGTTTAACAGATGATGAGGCTACTGGAAATATTAAATTAGAACACGAAATTGAAGTTCGTGATACGACGATAACTAGAGCAGATGTAGCGAAAGTCTTAGCTGGTGTTGTTGATCGTGTTAATACGTTTGGTAAGACCTTTGAAATTTTAAATGGAGATACACCTATAGAGGATGCATTAGATCGCGTTTAAATAATGATGAGTAAGCACAAGAAATGTGCTTACTCATTTTTTTTATTTACCTTCATACATATAGATTGAGGTGGTTGCATGGGGGGAGTATTTGTTCTTTTTTATGAAATGCTCGCATTATTAGTTATAGCGAGTATTGGTTTCATTGCAAGAAAGTATGCCATTCTGCCTAAAGAATCAAACCAGGTTATTACAAACGTCATTTTATATATAACGCTTCCCGCCTTAATTCTTTATTCGATGGATATCGTACTTACGTCTGATATTTTAGCTGAATTTATTCTTTTATTCGGTTTATCCATTTATGCTCTTGGTACAGCAACGATTGTTGGGTATGTGATGAGGAAAAAATCTTCAATTGATTCTGAACAAAAAGGGGTGTACGAGGCCTTAATAATTTTTGGTAATCAAGGGTTTATTGGATATGCCGTTACTTACCATTTATTTGGAGAGATAGGGATTTTATATACAGCGATTTTTATGTTGCTTTATCTATTCTTAATTTGGACCTATGCCATTTATTTAGTAGCAAGAAGCTATCAAAGGATTAACATGAAGTTACTATTAGTCAACCCTGGTGTTTTGGCCACCACATTAGGTTTAGTATTTATGATGTTACCTGTTAGCTGGCCTCCTTCAGTTTCCACTTTACTTCTAACACTGGGGGAGATGACGATGCCATTATCAATGTTGCTTATTGGAAGTCTTTTGGCAGGGATTTCTCTTTCAGCTTATAAATCTATTCTATTTTCAAAGTATATTTGGTTGGCTGTGCTAGCCAAACTTATTATTATTCCAATGCTCCTACTTCCGTTTTTGTATCTGCCAATCTCTCTTACGGTAATTGGGGTCGCCATTTTAGTCACTGCAACACCATCAGCACCGACGATTTCAATGTTTGCAGAAAAGTATGGAGGAGATGCCAAGTTTGCAGCTTTAGTGGTTGCAATGAGCACGATGTTCTGCGTAGTGACGATTCCGCTATTTTATGGAATGATTTTATGGCTAATATAAAAAGCGATCCCAATAGGATCGCTTTTCTTTATTCAAGCTCCATAATAAAGTTGGCATCAAAATAAAAGAAAATGAAAATAGCAGCTGCAAAACAGTAGATAGCAAAGTAGATTAGCTTACTTTTCTTTAAGAATTCGATTAACCAAACTATCCCTAACCATGAGAAGATAAAGGTTGCAAGGAAGGCAACAACTAAGGAAAGAATTCCTATATCTGCTACTAAAGAACCGTCAGCAAAATCTCCAATTGCAAACACAGATGATCCTAGGATTACAGGAATTGAGAGTAAGAATGAATAACGAACAGCAGTTTCTTTACTTAACCCAGCAAATAAAGCTGTAATTAACGTTGCTCCTGACCTCGAAATTCCGGGGATAACTGCTAGGGTTTGTCCTAAACCAACAATGACTGAATCAAGGAATGTCATATTTTCCACTGTGCGATTTCCGTATTTAAAGAAACGCTCAATAATAATCAAAAATAATCCTGTTGTAGCTAGTGCAATTGCAATAAAAGGTGGAGTTTTTAAGAAATTTCCGATCGCACCTTCGAGTAATATCCCTAAAATACCTGTAATACCCGTCGCAACAACAATGTAAAGGCCAAATAAAAATTGAACACGATTTTCTTTTGAACGATTACCAAAGAATGAAAAGAACCCCACAATCACTTCTACTAAGTCTTTTCTAAAATAAATAATAACTGCCAAGATAGACGCTAGATGGAGAAAGATCTCAAAGCCAAACCCTGGGAAAGAATACCCTAGTAACATTTGAGTAATAATAATGTGAGCTGTACTTGAGATTGGAAGAAATTCAGTAATTCCCTGAACTATTCCAAAAATAATCGCTTCAATTAATGACATAATCAATTTCCTTCCTTTTGTAAAAATAACATGTGTAAGTAGTTTTGTTTGCTAGTTTAATAACTGCTTCATTCTAGCAAACTTTTAGCTAATAGAAAAGTGTTTGTTCAATAAATCCACCATACGTTCACTATTTTGTTCCTTGCTACTCTATAAATAACTTCCTATACTATAGAGAGATTTAAGTGGAGAACGTGTTAGAGAATGGATGTGAATACATGAAACGAAAAAGAACGCTCATTGTGCTCGTGATTGCTTTTGTTTTAGCCGTGGTAACAATCCTATCAATGGACCGCCAAGAGGTAGGGAATGAAGTGGGTATGATCGCAGAAAACTTTGAGCTGCCGACCTATGATGGGGATCAATCCGAATTTAGTGAATATGAAGGTCGTGTAGTCGTGTTAAATATGTGGGCATCATGGTGTGAGCCATGCCGTGATGAGATGCCTGATTTAATGACTTTACAAGACGATTATAATAGTCAAGGCTTAGATGTTGTGACCGTCAATATGCAAACGTACGAACGCACGTTAAATGATGCACCTGAATTTATAGAAGAAATGGGGCTTACTTTACCGGTTTTCTTTGATGAAGATGGTGTCGTGTCTGACCGATATGGAATACGTGTGCTACCGACAAGCTTTATCATTGATCGCGATGGGGAAATAAAGCATGTCATCGCCGGTGAAGTAAATTATCAAATGTTAGAAGAATTGATACGCCCACTTTTATAAGCCGAGTACATGTTACTCGGCTTTTTCTTATGGGAATGTAAGTAGCAGGGGATAGGTTTCTAATACTTTTTAATTTGACCAATATCAACAGAAACCTTAGGACTGTAAAGAAGGTGAGGTTGACTATTTGGCAGATTAAAGTCAGCTGCCTCGACCAAAGTATTTTTCTCTACGCTTAATGTTGCATATTGTAACGGCCATTGTTCATGTTTGATATTACCATACTGAATCTCTCCATTTTTTTTCGTCTGGTACAAGCGATACCTCTCTGTTAACCAGAACTCAAGTGAATCCTTTTCTGCTTTGAAGATCTTTCCGGTAGGTAAATAGTTTCCCTTAAATATGGCTTCACTTGATTCACGCTTGCTTTCAAAAAAGACCTGACCCTCTTTTGTTTCCATGTGGATATCAGAATAAAAATAGGGCATATCAACAAAAACATTCGCCCCAAGAACACTAACCCTACTATCAGTATCGAGACTGAAGAAGAGAACGCCCTTTTTCCCATCCACTTCTACATATGTCCGAACATTGATCTCAGGCAAAGAAAAGCTTATCATCTCAGGCAATATAGTCGGGTGAATTTTATTCATTAAAAATGCTACCACTCCGATATACGCCTTTCCATTATAAGTATCTACTTTTATCCCTTTTGGCAGCTGCTTTTGCACTACTTCAGGATTCATTGCCCAGTGCGCAAATAATACATTTTCCCAATTCATAGATACCAAGGCGGTTTCATCTTTTTTTAACATCTACACCTCTCCATTCATGTTACCTCTTTACTCTTATATTTCATTTTTTTAACTTCTCTAAACCCTTACAGCAATATTTTTTACACAAACACATAGATCAGTCGCACTGATACATTTGTGGATTAAGGTAGGTTCTGATAAAAAAGAATAAATACGTTCTAATCCATTCATACTATAAGGAAAGACTCAAAATGATAGGGGGAGTATGATGTTTGCAGAACACTGGTCGCAAGTGGAGTCGATTGAATATGAAGATGATACCATTCAAATACTGCTTACAGCATCGCCCCAAAAGCAAGCCATTTTGTATAAATCTTTAACGGAGAAAGTAGAAATTGGAGATGAGGTGCTGTTAAATTGTACAGCTACTTCACTCAAATTAGGGACGGGTGGCTATGATTTTGTAAAGAGTGTAGCTAAAATTGAACCGGGTAATGTTCCGTATACAGGTGATGCTGGACATATTCTGAAGTTGCGCTACACTCCTATGCAGCATCAGGTGTTGTCGATAGAGGCGCAGGAAAGTCCGTTTCACTCATTATTTTTACAGCCGTTTTCGTTAAATGGAAAGCCTATTTTACTAGGTGAATTACATAGTATGATTCCTCTTGTGTATGCAAGCTCACAAGTTATAAAAAAAGATGCACTTGTATGTGTCATTATTGACGATCAAGCTGCGCTGCCCTTGGCCTTTAGTGAACATATGAGAGCGCTAATGAAGGAAAAAAATTTCACAACGATTACAGTTGGTCAAGCTTTTGGCGGGACGTATGAAGCAATCACCATTCAAACAGCTCTTCAGTTTGCTTATACCCATCTTAAGGCGGATGTCATTATGATTTCTGTTGGACCTGGAGTAGTTGGCACGGGTACATATTACGGTTTTACAGGAATGTCATTGGCGAATTGGTCGAATAATGTTGCTGCGCTTAAAGGGCTCCCTCTTTGGATTCCGAGAGTATCATTTGCTGAGAAAAGAGAACGACATAAAGGTATTAGCCATCATACGTTAACACCTCTGAAACAAGCGACTTTATCAAAAGTATTATTAGCATTGCCTCGATTTGATAGAGAGGATCATGAGGTAGTTGTTCGTCAGTTAGAATCTTTAAAACAAGCACTTAACGAGCCGGAAATTAGATGGCTTGACCAAAAAGAAGTAGTTGAACTAACTAAAGAGGCACTAAATCATTCTTCTAGAGTGATCAAAACAATGGGAAGATCCTATCAGGAGGACCCTGCTTTCTTCTGGTCGGTAGTAGCTTCCTTACTGACTAGCTTTAACATAGCGGGAGAATGAATGGTGTTCACCCAATCTTCAACATATTTGTAACGGTTCATTGATTCTTTTAATTTGGCCCTCACTTCCCATGCTTTACCGGCAAGCACGATCCCATTTTCATGTATATAAATCTTCATTCCTCCCACATCCCCTTCATTGAGTTGTATGGTAAACTCATATGTAAGCTGAAAGTCAAAAAGAACAAGGAGCGAGATGTGTGGATCATTTGAATGAAAAAACGATTCAATCAACCTCTATTTATAAGGGGCGTATTATCGATTTACAAATTGATGAAGTAGAGTTGCCTAATGGTAAAACGAGTAAAAGAGAGATTGTAAAACATCCTGGAGCTGTGGCGATTATTCCTATTACTAAAGAAGGGAACATTATTTTAGTAAGACAATTTAGAAAAGCATTAGAGAAAACAATTATCGAAATACCTGCTGGAAAATTAGATGAAGGGGAGGCACCACTAATGTGTGCCAAAAGAGAGTTAGCTGAAGAAACGGGCTATCAATCTTCAGAACTTGAATTCCTATTATCTTTTTATACATCACCAGGGTTTGCAGATGAGATCATTCACCTCTATGTAGCATCAGGGCTTAGTGAGGGGACTACGAACCGAGATGAAGATGAGTTTTTAGATGTGATGGAAGTGACATTAGAAGAGGCAGAGGCTATGGTAGGTGATCAGCAAATACATGATGCTAAAACAGCTTATGCCATCCAGTACTTGCGGATGAAAGAATGGACCAAAGATCAAGATTAATACAAATAAGAGCGTTTCTCCATAATAGGAGAAACGCTCTTTGAAATTAAGAGAGTGCTTGTTGTAAGTCATTAATAATGTCTTCAACATTTTCGATACCAACAGAAAGACGAATAAGCCCATCAGCAATTCCCATTTTGATACGCTCTTCTTTAGGAACAACTGAATGCGTCATAGAAGCGGGGTGCTGAATAAGAGAGTCTACATCTCCAAGACTTACAGCTCGTTTTAATAATTCCAGTTTGTTCATCATAGAAAGACCTGCTTCTAAACCATCTTTTAATTCAAAGCTGATTAATCCGCCAAAACCGTCCATTTGTTTTTTAGCCAGTTCATGTTGTGGGAAGCTTTTAAGTCCTGGATACATTACATTGGTCACTTTTGGATGATTTTCGAGGAATATAGCTACTTGGAGTGCGTTTTGACAATGACGATCCATACGGACACCTAAGGTTTTAATTCCACGTACAAGCAAAAAGGCATCAAATGGAGCAAGAATGCCGCCGATATCTTTTAGTGTCGTGAAACGGATCTCTTCAAGAAAGTCTTCTTTTCCTACTGCAATTCCAGCTATCAGATCTCCATGACCACCAAGATATTTTGTAGCGCTATGAACAACGACATCACATCCGTATTCGAGTGGACGCTGTAAATAAGGAGACATAAATGTATTATCTACAACCGTGGTGATTTGATGCTCCTTCCCGATTTGTCCAATCATTGCAAGATCGATAATTTGCATAGTAGGGTTCATAGGGGTTTCAATATAAATTACTTTTGTGTTTTCTTGAATACTACTAGTGACACTTTCTTCATCTCGCATGTCGCATAATGTGTAATCCACATTGAATTTATCTTTTAAGATGGATAGAAAGCCGAAGGTACAACCATAAAGGCCTCTTGAACAAAGAATATGATCACCAGAGCGCACAAGGCCAAGAAGTATTGCAGAGATGGCAGCCATACCGGAGGCGAACGCTAAAGCTTTTTCTCCTTTTTCAAGTGCGGCGACTTTTTCTTCAAGTGCGGCAACAGTAGGGTTGCCTAGGCGTGAATAGACATAACCAGCTTCCTCACCAGCAAAACGCTTCCCGCCCACTTCTGCACTAGGAAAAACAAACGTTGAGGTTTGGTGAATTGGAAGGGCTAATGAACCAGTTTGTGAATCAGGTTCATAACCTTTGTGAACAGCTAATGTGTGAAATCCGTATGGTTGTTTCGAATTTTTGGATGACATAATATCCCTCTTCTCTATTTTGTAAACGTTTTCATTTTTTAATGAAAAATATAAAGAACTTTCCTACATAAGTGATTCGTTCTTATCTACTATACTAAAAAAATGCTTTTTAAAAAAGAGTATATTCAATCTAGTAACTTCTAGTGTCATAGATATACCTAATACTTCATAGAGTAAGGTAAGAGTGTTTAGGGGAGGTTATTAGATGTTTAAGTATGGAATAAGAGATATGATTACGATCCATTTACAAGAAAATAGATCAATTTATTTGTTTATTACGATTCTGTTTTTGATCGGGATCATTTTTGGAGCCATTGTAGTGAATAGCTTAAGCTTAACGCAAAAGCATGATTTATACATGTATTTGGGGCAGTTTTTCGGACAAGTGTCAGAAGGGAATCTAGCAGAGTCCACAGCAATTTTTAGTCAAAGCTTTGCTCACTATGCAAAATACTTTGGTCTTATGTGGTTATTAGGACTTTCAGTCATTGGGCTCCCAGTTATTTTAATATTATTATTTTTAAAGGGAGTCGTTGTAGGATTTACAGTAGGGTTCCTTGTAAACCAGATGGGAATGTCAGGTTTCTTCTTATCCTTTGTTGCCATCATGCCTCAAAACTTCATTCTTGTACCAGCTTTTGTGATTGTCGGTACAGCCAGTGTATCTTTTTGTTTGAAGATGATTCGACACCAATTTCTTAAGAAAACAACCGTTCCATTCTTTCCAACCTTTATTAAGTATTCTACGTTAATTTTGTGTGTAGGTGCCACCTTGGCTGTGGCATCAGCGATAGAAGCATATATTTCACCAATGTTAATGAGGTTTGTACTAAGTTCTTTTTAATAATTATTATAATTAAAGATTGATTATCTGATTATAAATAATAATCATTATCGATTGACACTAATTTTGTAGATGATTATAATGTAAGGAGGTAAAAGGCTTGGGAGGGACGCATAAAACATGGAGAAAAGATTAGAACGAATTAAAAAGCATTTGCACTCACAAAGCTATAAACTAACACCGCAACGTGAAGCAACTGTGCGTGTGCTACTTGAGCATGAAGAAGATCACTTGAGTGCAGAAGATGTATACCTCCTTGTAAAAGATAAAGCACCAGAAATTGGTCTAGCAACTGTATACCGGACGCTAGAGTTATTAGCTGAATTGAAAATCGTTGATAAAATTAACTTTGGTGATGGCGTATCTAGATTTGACCTACGTCAAGAAGGGGCAGCCCATTTCCACCATCATTTAGTATGTATCGAATGTGGAGCAGTAGATGAAATACAAGAGGATTTACTTGGTGATGTTGAAGAAATTGTTGAACGTGATTGGAACTTCAAAATTAAAGACCATAGACTCACATTTCACGGAATCTGCCATCGTTGCCATGGTAACAAAGAAACAAACAACGAGTAAAAAGAGTTCCGTTCACGATGTGAATGGGCTCTTTTAGTTTATCCAAAATAAATAAGAATAGATTCAGTTTGTGAGGTATAATCCCTTTACTTTTTGGCATAGCTTGTTAGTAATAGCTATTCCAAATTAGTAAGAGGGTGAGAAGATGAAGCAATGGTTCCTCCTTGTTTTACAAAGTATTAAAGTATTTCTCCTATTTATGGGATGCACACTTCTCTTTTATTATGGTATTCTATGGGTAAGTGCTGAATATGAAAGTTACCATCGATATGATGAACCACAAGGGAAAGCAATCAAGGTTATGAGTTATGAGTATGACCAAGTTGATTCCTCTTGGATAGATCGATTAATGCTGTACTATCAATTTGGCGAATAGATTCCTAATCTTGTTTGATTGAGGAGAGGGTGTAGTTGAAAAATGATGTAAGCGAATTTCTACATTACATCCAAATTGAACGTGGACTTGCCGATAATACAATTCAGTCGTATCGTCGCGACCTAGCGAATTATGCAAAGTTTCTAGAAAATGTAGTCAATATTTCTTCTTTTAATGAAGTATCCAGACATATGATTGTAGACTACCTATTTTTTTTGAAAGAACAAGGACGAGCAGAAGCTACGGTAGCTAGAACGATTGCTTCGATTCGTTCATTGCATCAATTTTTACTGCGTGAGAAGCTTTGCGAATCAGATCCATCTGTTCATTTAGATATACCAAAAGCTTCAAAGCGTTTACCAAAAGTGTTATCATTAGAAGAGGTGGAGGCACTACTTACAATTTCTGGTCAAGAGCCTCTAGATTTTAGAAATCGTGCCATGCTTGAAACTCTTTACGCTACGGGGATGCGCGTTTCTGAAATGATTAACCTTACCTTATCTGATACCCATTTATCAATGGGGTTTGTTCGGTGTGTAGGTAAAGGGAATAAAGAACGAATCATACCATTAGGCGGGGAAGCAACGAAAGCGCTTAAATTATACTTAGAAAAAGCAAGACCGAATTTGTTGAAAAAGCATAGCCATGACCTATTATTTGTTAATCATTACGGAAAGCCGCTTTCTAGACAAGGGTTTTGGAAAATCGTGAAAAGGCTAGCCGAGATGGCGAATATTCAAAAGGAATTAACGCCACACACATTGAGACACTCTTTTGCAACACATTTGTTAGAAAATGGGGCTGATTTAAGAGCCGTGCAAGAAATGCTTGGGCATGTTGATATTTCAACCACTCAAATTTATACCCATGTAACGAAAACGAGAATGAAAGACGTCTATGCTAAGCATCATCCCAGAGCATGATCGTTTTTTTATTTTAAGAGGTCAGACTTCTGACATCTTATGATTTGAGCAATCAAATCGGTAAATAGAGGCAATACTACAGTGAGGAATGTGAAGGAGGCACTTATAGTGAGTAATCGATTTAAGCGTGTATTTTTAATTGTGATGGATTCGGTAGGGATTGGAGAATCTCCTGATGCAGCAAAGTTTGGAGATGCCGGTTCTCATACACTGGGTCATATCGCTGAAAAAATGGATGGTTTAAACATGCCGAACATGGCAAAGCTTGGCCTGAGTTACATTGAAGAAATAAAAGGTGTTTCAAAAGTCAACACACCCATGGCACACTTTTCAAAGATGCAAGAAGCTTCAAATGGGAAAGATACGATGACGGGTCATTGGGAAATTATGGGTCTAAATATCCAAGAACCTTTTCAAGTCTTTCCAAATGGGTTCCCACCGGAATTAATTAATGAGCTTGAGCTTCAAACGGGTCGTAAAATCATCGGCAATAAAGTCGCTTCAGGAACTGAAATTTTAGATGAGTTGGCCGATGAACATGTAAGAACAGGTGCTTTAATCGTTTATACCTCGGCCGATTCTGTATTGCAAATTGCTGCTCATGAAGATGTCGTTCCAATTGAAGAGCTATATGATATTTGTGAAAAGGCAAGAGTACTAACATTAGATCCTAAGTACATGGTTGGTCGTATCATTGCTCGTCCTTTCTTAGGGATAAGTGGGAATTGGAAGCGTACTGCTAATCGTCATGATTATGCGCTTAAGCCATTTGAACGAACGGTTATGAATGAATTAAAAGATAATGGACTTGATTCGATTGCTATCGGTAAAATTTCTGATATTTATGATGGTGAAGGAATTACTGAGGCGATTCGAACAATATCGAATGATGATGGTATGGAGAAGTTAGTCGGTACGATGCAAAAAGATTTTACAGGAATTAGCTTTTTAAACCTTGTTGATTTCGATGCATTATACGGCCATCGCAGAGATCCAATTGGTTACGGAAAAGCACTAGAACAGTTTGATCGTCAGTTAGAAGAGGTATTCACTCTACTGAAGGAGAATGATTTATTAATCATCACTGCCGATCACGGTAATGATCCAACGCATCCAGGAACAGATCATACGCGTGAGTATGTACCGTTACTTGTTCACTATAAAGGTCAAACAGAATCAAAAGATTTAGGTATTCGTCAAACATTCGCTGACATTGGTGCTACGATAGCTGATAACTTTAATGTAGAACTACCTAAGCATGGTACAAGCTTTTTAAAGGATCTTTAAAAATAAGGGGGAACTAACAAAATGGTTAACAAACAAGCACTAGATCAAGCAGCAGGTTATTTGCGAGAAAAAATGGATAAGGCGCCAACAATTGGATTAATTTTAGGGTCAGGTCTAGGGGTATTAGCTGAAGAAATTGAAAATTCCGTTAAAATCCCATATAACGAGATTCCAAACTTCCCAGTATCTACAGTAGAAGGTCATGCCGGCCAGCTAGTTGTAGGTCAGCTCGAGGGAAAACAAGTCGTAGCGATGCAAGGTCGTTTCCATTTCTATGAAGGCTACAGCATGGATGTTGTGACGTTTCCAGTTCGTGTGATGAAAGAAATTGGAGTGAAGCAAGTCATTGTAACGAATGCAGCGGGTGGCGTAAATGAATCATTTGAAGCTGGCAACCTAATGATCATCTGTGACCATATCAATAATATGAATGCTAATCCACTAATCGGACCTAACGATGAAGCGTTTGGTGTTCGTTTCCCAGATATGTCAAATGCCTATTCAAAAGAGTTAAGTGCACTAGCGAAACAACAAGCATCAAATCTTAACATTGAACTTCAAGAGGGAGTGTATGTTGGGAACTCAGGCCCTTGTTATGAGACACCAGCAGAAGTACGGATGATCCGTAAAATGGGTGGAGATGCAGTTGGAATGTCTACAGTGCCAGAAGTCATTGTGGCGCGTCATGCTGGGCTTGAGGTTTTAGGGATTTCGTGTATTTCTAATATGGCAGCTGGTATTCTACCACAACCACTTACACATGATGAAGTGATCGAAACAACGGAACGTGTAAAATCAGACTTCCTATCACTTGTAAAATCAATCGTCGAAAAGATGTAAAGAAGCAAATACGTCATAGCAACTAGCTAATTTCCAAAGGCATTTTTCTAGAAGTTAAGAAGTATACAAACTAAAGGAGCGGTTATCATGGAAAACATGTTAGATAAAATCAAACAATCAGCTACATATTTAGAAGGAAAACTTTCAACAAAGCCTCAAATTGGATTGATTCTCGGGTCTGGTTTAGGAGAGCTTGCTGATGAAATTGAAGATGCAGTAAAAATCCCATACTCAGACATTCCAAATTTTCCTGTATCTACAGTAGAAGGTCACGCTGGTCAATTAGTGATTGGTACGCTTCATGGTAAGGATGTTGTCGCAATGCAAGGTCGTTTCCACTACTATGAAGGATACACAATGCAGGAAGTGACATTCCCAGTACGTGTGATGAAACAAATCGGCGTTGAATTAATGGTTGTTACTAATGCTTGTGGTGGGATGAATAAAAACTTTGCACCGGGTGACTTAATGATCATTACTGATCAATTAAATATGACGGGTGATAATCCATTAATTGGTGCAAACTTTGAGGAGCTTGGACCACGTTTCCCTGACATGAGCAGTGCTTATACGACTCAATATGTTGATTTCGTTGAACAAACAGCAAGTAATCTTGATATTAACGTTCAAAAAGGGGTTTATGCTGGTGTAACAGGTCCTACGTACATGAGTGGGGCAGAGCTTGTGATGCTTCGTAACTTAGGCGGAGACGTAGTTGGTATGTCAACGGTTCCTGAAGTAATTGTAGCTAGTCATGCAAGCATGAAAGTAATCGGTATCTCTTGTATTACAGATATGGCTATTGGGGAAGATCTTAAAGGAATTACACACGAAGAGGTAGTAGAAGTAGCGAATCGTACTAAACCAAAATTCATTAAACTTGTTAAAGAAATCGTTTCAACAGTACAGCTGTAAGACAAAGGGGATGTTTCGATATGCGTATGGTAGATGTAATTGAGAAAAAGCGTGATGGACTAGAATTAACAAAGGAAGAAATTCAATTTGTGGTTGAAGGATATACCAAAGGCGAGATCCCTGAATATCAAATGTCTGCTCTTGCAATGGCGATCTTCTTTAAGGACATGACGACCGATGAGCGTGCTCAATTGACGATGTCTATGGTGGAGTCTGGCGATCAAATTGATCTTTCCGCTGTGGAGGGTGTGAAAGTTGATAAACACTCTACTGGTGGTGTAGGTGATAAAACGACGATTGCCCTAGCACCTTTAGTTGCTGCTCTTGGAGTACCGGTTGCAAAAATGTCCGGCCGTGGACTTGGCCATACAGGAGGAACAATTGATAAGCTTGAAGCGATTCCTGGTTTTAGTGTAGAAATCGAAACAAATACATTTATTGACCTAGTCAATAAAAATAAATTAGCAGTAGTCGGTCAAACAGGAAACCTAACTCCGGCTGATAAAAAGTTATATGGTTTACGAGATGTAACGGCTACTGTTAACTCCATTCCACTAATTGCAAGCTCTATTATGAGCAAAAAAATCGCCTCAGGTGCCGATGCCATTGTACTTGATGTGAAAACAGGTTCTGGTGCATTCATGAAGGAGTTAGACCAATCAAAAGAACTGGCTAAAGCAATGGTTGAGATCGGAAATAGCTTAGGTCGTAACACAATGGCGATTATTTCAGATATGAACCAACCACTTGGTCTTTCAGTTGGCAATGCACTTGAGGTAAAAGAGGCGATTGATATGCTACGTGGTGAGGGACCCGAAGATCTACGTGAGCTATGTTTAACGCTTGGTAGTCACATGGTTTATTTAGCGAAGGAAGCGAGTTCTGTGGAAGAAGCGCGTCAAAAGCTAGAAGATGTGATTGCTTCAGGAAAAGCACTTGAAACATTAAAGACATTTATTGAAGCTCAAAATGGTGATGCTTCTATTGTTGATCAACCAGAAAAGTTACCAAAAGCTAAGCACTTAATTGAAGTGAAAGCGAACCAAACAGGTTCAGTCGCTGCTATTGTAGCCGATAAAATTGGTACAGCAGCGATGCTTCTAGGAGCAGGACGAGCAACAAAAGAGTCTGAAATTGACTTAGCTGTTGGACTTGTTTTAAATAAAAAGATTGGTGATAAGGTAGAAGCTGGTGAATCCATTGTGACTCTACACAGTAATCGTGAGGATGTACAAAATGTCATTGATATGGTGATAAACGCTTATACGATTACAAATGAAGATGTTAAACAACCTACTTTAATTTATGATGAAATTCATTAATCAAAAAACAACCTCTCTCTGGGAGGTTGTTTTTTCGATGTTTAATTTTCCTCAATTAGGCAATAGATAATGGAGCAACATTTTAGATTGATATTAAAGGAGAGTGTACGTCATGGCAGAAGTAATGTTTACAGCACAAGCAAAAGCTAAGAATGGTAGAAATGGACATGTAAAATCTGATAATGGTGTGATTGATCATAAGTTAGTTATGCCAACAGGTGGGAATTCAGATAAAGATGGTACAAACCCTGAGCAATTATTTGCAGCTGGTTACTCAGCATGTTTTGATGGAGCACTAAATTTAATGGCTAAAAATGATAATCAAGATATCGATTCTGAAATTGAAGCAGAAGTTAGTCTTTTAAAAGATCCATCTGATGATGGTTTTAAAATTGGCATCACATTAAATGTTTCGATAAAGGGTGTTTCTCAAGCAGTTGCTGAAGAGTTGACACATAAAGCGCATGAATTTTGTCCGTATTCAAAGGCGACTCGCGGGAATGTTGATGTGAAATTAAACGTAAAAGCAGAATAAACGTAAGCCCTCTTTCTACTTAAATGGAAGGAGGGCTTTTTTGCTAATATAAATACCATGAGATCCGCCCACTGATCGTATATGGAGTACCATCATAGTCTGATTGTAATTGGTTTTCTTGAAATGTATAGCTATTGCCAAGCTTTATGTAATACTGTTCATCTACTCCCTGTATTAAATAATAGGAATCGAAAAGGCTGTATCGGCTTATGCCCATTCTAGAAACATTTACTTCTTCTTCAAGGTTAATTTGATATCTTTCTTCTGTTTGACAAATCGTCAGGTCATCTAACTGATAGCATTCTTCTTCATTTACTTCTTCAAAAAGAAAGAGTCCATCACGAGCTTCAAAAACCTCATTCATCGCTTCGTCAACAAAATTTTCTACTAACATTTTATATTTATTTCTAATAGCTTTAAGCTTCTTTTGCTGGCCTTTATCTATATGAGTGTCTGGAGCTAATAAGCGTGATAAATGATTTTGTGAACGTTCAATCTCTAATTCCATGAAAGAGATATAAGTTGAAGTACTTGAAATCTCACGAAAAGCTTCATCAGCTGAAACGTAATCCTCATGAAGGATCTGTTGTTGAAGGGTTTCATATGCCTCTTCAAGATCACTAAGCGTATATGTTGGCTCAGGTATAAAATTCGGAGTAAAATAAACAAACGCATAATATCCTACTAAGCACAAACCAAGCGCACCTAGTCTTTTTGGGTGAGAATTAAGTGTTAGAGCATACCCAATAATGCTTGCGACTCCACACAATATCCCAAATAAGAAGAAGTTGTACGAAATGAATTCATGGAACACTAATGTGGCTGAACTGAATTGTATGAAAAAGAATAAAAATCCCCGATGTATACCTTCTTTTTTTGCTACTCTTATTGATGAAAAGAGAATAAGACTTAAATAAAGGAATCCAATCACAAAATAAAGCAAAAAAACACCTCAATCTAATAGTAATGGAAACATTTAAACAATACCATATTTTGCAAATTTTTAAAATGATGATAAGCTAAGAGTAGCAGAACATTATCTAGGAGTGGATATCATGGATAGAGTAAGTCTTGTCTTAGAAGGTGGGGGCATGAGAGCTGTATATACCGCAGGAGTTCTCGAGGCTTTGATGAAACATGAGATTGAAATTCCTCATGTAATAGGTGTTTCAGCCGGAGCATGTAATGGCTCATCCTATGTGTCTAAACAAATAGAGCGTAATAAAAAAGTAAATATTGATTATATTGATCGACCAGAATACTTAAGTTTTAAAAATCTAGTGAAAACGAGATCGATCTTTGGCTGGGACTTTATTTTTAATACGTTACCGAATGAATTGGAACCTTTTGATTTTGATACATTCAATCGTTCAGAACAAACATTTACGATCGTTACGACAAAGCTAGACACAGGTGAACCTTTTTATTTTGATAAAAATCTACCAAAGGATGATCTTCTTACCGTCTTGAAGGCCTCAAGTAGTATTCCTCTTCTTGCTCCTCCGGTTGTTTATAAAGAACAAACGTATTTTGATGGAGGTGTGGCTGATCCTATTCCGGTTGAACGTTCACTTGCAGAAGGCCATAAGAAGCACTTAATCGTCTTAACACAAAATGCAGGTTACCAAAAAACACCGATGCGCTTTACTCGTTTTGCAAGGTGGTCATTTAGAAACCATCCCGCATTTCTTAAAACGATGTTAACGCGTTATCAACGCTATAATCAATCATTAAAGAAAGTCGAAGAAATGGAAGCGAACGGAGAAGCATTTGTGATTCGTCCGAAAATGCCGGTACGTGTATCACGGTTAGAGAAAAATAAAAATCGCTTAGAAGCACTCTATAATGAAGGTGTTAAGGATATGGAAAGTGATTTAAATAAGGTGGAAAAATGGTTAGCACAATAGGATATTTAATAGACTAGAGCATTTGGCTCTAGTCTATTTTAGTCTCTCATACAATTTCCTCTTTCTTGAGAAAAGGAAATATGATATTCTAAAATAACGCTTATAGGAACAAATGTTTCTATTGTGAACGTTAATAGAAAGAGAGAATTTAAAATGACTGGAAAAACTCATCTTGCAGGAGGTCTTGCTCTTTGTGTAGCTGCAGACACATTTTGGTTAACGAATAGTGCAACTCCCATCTATTATGTTGCAGGTATGGCAGGTGCTTTAATACCCGATATCTGTCATATTCATTCAAAAATAGGGAGGAGATTACCTTTACTATCAAGGGT
This sequence comes from Alkalihalophilus sp. As8PL, assembly GCF_040939795.1. Taxonomy (GTDB): domain Bacteria; phylum Bacillota; class Bacilli; order Bacillales; family Bacillaceae_D; genus Alkalihalophilus; species Alkalihalophilus lindianensis. Next base: position 283,754 of record NZ_CP162551.1, on the reverse strand, counting down.
TATTTCATCTTTATTTGGTCATCGAACATTTACACATAGTATACTATTTTTAGCCATTTGGGCTTTAATTTTTCATTTCTTTTTTGGAGGCTATTTAATGGTGAGGGATGGTTTAATGCTTGGTATGATTAGTCATATCCTTTTAGATGCTACTACCATTCGAGGAGTACGATTACTTTATCCTCTAAATATAAGGTTCCGTCTTCCACTTTACATACGAACAGGAGGAGCAATCGAACGAGTAGTTTTTCTTGGATTATCGATTTTTATTCTATTTTATTCAATAGAAACCATTATTAAATGGCTCTAATCGACTGGTTATGATTTTTAACAATTCGTTCAATCTTTTCCGGATTGTTTTATGGTAAAGTGATTTTCATAGGTGGGAAAGGAGAGCCGTTCATTTTGTATAATAGGATAGAAAATACTTTATTAATTGCCTGGTTAACGTCTCTGACTGCCATGCTCGGTTCGCTATATTTCTCAGTGATCCGTCAATATGAACCATGTACACTTTGTTGGTATCAACGAATGCTGATGTATCCACTTGTGATTATTTTACTCATAGGGATTCTCAAAAAAGATGCAAGTGTCGCTCTTTATTCGCTTGTTTTTTCGATAATTGGACTTCTTCTATCAAGTTATCATTATGCTAACCAAAAGCTATCTATTTTCGCAGAGGTAGCACCTTCGTGTGGAAGAGTGCCATGTACTGGACAATATATTAATTGGCTTGGATTTATCACTATACCGTTTCTTGCTTTTACAGCCTTCCTCATCATTGCAATCTTAAGCTACATCACTTTACGCATGACTAAGGAGAGAAAAGAATGAAGAAGATTATTATGTTTGGTGGAATTATTGTATTGATATTTGGTTTATTAGCACTTGTTACAACGATGAAGCAATCTGAGCAAGCTGCTGGTAATCAATTCGGCAAAGAGCGTATTCATCCTGAGACAGCTAAATTAATGGATGATCCGAATTATCAAAATGTCATCCTACCTGAAGAACTCGCTGAGACGATTGAAAATGGAGAAGAAGCTACTGTTTATTTTTACAGTTCTACTTGTCCTTATTGTAAAGAGGCAACACCTCGCCTTGTTCCGTTAACCGAAGAGCTTGGTGTCGATCTTGTTCAATTTAACTTACTTGAGTTTGATGATGGCTGGAATGACTACAACATTGAATCAACGCCTACAATTGTGCATTATAGTAACGGTGAAGAAGTAGAAAGAATTGAAGGAAGCGCCTCAGATGAGGAGTTCACTGCATTTTTCGAAGAACATGTGATTAATCAATAAGAGGATTGTAAGAACAGTTAGCGATATGCTAACTGTTCTTTTTATTTTGATAAACAATTATGAAAATATTGACAAAAATATGTAATCAATCATATAATCTGATAAAACAAAGTTGTTTAGTTAGTTTTAAATACATAAAGGATGTGTGTAGATTGCGCTTTAGTTATGTTAGTCATTTGTATTGTCCGAAATGTTCTAAAAATTATTCTGTTGACGATAAACAAAATTTATGTGAATGTGGGTCCCCTCTTCTTGTGAGCTATGATTATAAGGCACTGAAAGAAGAATGGACAAAAGAAGATTTGGTACATAGAGAAGCAAATTTATGGCGTTATCACGAATTATTACCGGTGAAGAAAGAAGAGAATATCGTATCACTCGGCGAAGGTATGACCCCTCTTCTAACAATGTCTGAACTTGGTAAGGAGTATGGGATTACAAATCTCTTAATGAAAGATGAGGGATTAATTCCAACTGGTTCTTTTAAGGCAAGAGGATCTGCTGTGGGTGTATCAAAAGCGAAAGAACTAGGGGTAGAGGAACTTGCCATGCCGACAAATGGAAATGCCGGTGCTGCTTGGTCACTTTATGCCGCGCGAGCAGGGATTAAAAGTCATGTTGTTATGCCAGAAGATGCTCCAATGATTACCAGGCAGGAAGTCCATGTAGCAGGGGCTGATTTAATTGTGATTGATGGACTGATTAGCGATGCAGGAAAACTTGTGAAGGAAGCTGTGGATCAATATGGATGGTTTGATGTATCTACATTAAAAGAACCCTATCGGATTGAAGGAAAGAAAACAATGGGACTTGAGATTGCTGAACAACTAAAATGGAATCTTCCAGATGTTATTTTGTATCCAACAGGCGGGGGAGTTGGTCTTATTGGCATTTACAAAGCGTTCAAGGAATTGGTTGAGCTTGGCTGGATTGAACCAGAAAACCTGCCGCGCTTAGTAGCTGTACAAGCAGAAGGGTGTGCACCAATCGTAAAAGCATTTAAAGATGGGAAAAGAGATTCAGAGTTTTGGAGCGATTCTACAACTGCTGCATTTGGAATTAATGTTCCTAAAGCTCTTGGTGACTTCTTAGTGCTAGAAGCGGTTTATGAAACAAATGGATGTGCAGTCGCTGTTAGTGATGACACGATTTTAAAAGAGCAGCACCATGTTGCCGAACTTGAAGGTGCGTTTATTTGCCCTGAGGGAGCAGCTACATTTGCAGCTGCAAAAAAATTACGCATTGATGGATGGATTAAAGAAGGAGAGAGCGTCATATGCTTAAACACAGGCATGGGAATCAAATACCCGGAAACGGTTCCGATGAATGTGTCCGTTCGTTCAAAAACTGAACGTTTATAAGGGGGATGAAGATGAGAAAACCAACATTATTAACCCAGATTTTGCTAGCCTTTGTAATAGCAATTATAGTTGGTTCTATTTTTGGCTCATCAGCTGAAGTGGTTAGTCCGCTAGGGACGTTTTTCTTACGTCTTATTCAATTTGTAATCGCTCCTTTAATATTGGCTACTCTCGTTACGGGAATTGCGAGCTTAGGTAGTGGTCAAAAATTAGCGCGTCTTGGTGCAAAAACAGTTGGGTTCTTTCTAACCACCACACTAATTGCCGTCTCACTAGGTCTTGCTATTGGATTTTTATTTTCGCCTGGTGAAGGGTTAACTATTGAACCACCAGCAACAGGGTCGGTTGAGGTAAATGAAACAGAAGGTGTTGTCTCCACTTTATTGAATATCATTCCAACGAATCCGTTTGCAGCGCTCGCCGAACAGAATATATTACAGATTATCTTCTTTGCTACTGCTCTAGGAATAGGAATTACGGTAGTAGGAGAGAAGGCGATTCCGGTCAGGCGTTTTTTTGAAGGGTTCGCCGATGTACTATTACGAATTACAGGCGTAATTATGAAGCTTGCTCCAATTGGCGTATTCGGAATTATGGCGCCGATCGTTGGGAACTATGGGTTGGCTGTATTATTACCGCTTGGGAAGGTGATTCTCGCTGTAGCGATAGCATGTATTCTTCATGTGATTATTGTTTATGGCTTAGCGGTAAAGACGTTAGGTAAAGTTAGTCCGCTTCATTTCTTTAAAGGTATGGCTCCTGCTGCTCTTGTTGGCTTCACAACATCAAGTAGCGCTGCAACGCTTCCAGTCACATTGAAGAATGCTCAAGAGAGAGTCGGGGTTTCAAAAGAAACAAGTAGTTTTGTTCTCCCGTTAGGAGCAACGATTAATATGGACGGGGGAGCAATTTATCAAGGGATTGCCGTTTTATTTATTGCACAATTTTATGGTATCGAATTAACGATGCTTCAAATCCTCATAGTCATGTTAACGGCGACACTAGCTTCAATAGGTGCTGCGGGGGTTCCTGGTGCTGGATTGATTATGCTGGCCATGGTTCTAAATTCTGCAGGCTTACCAATTGAAGGAATTGCTTTAGTTGCAGCCATTGATCGTATCCTCGATATGTTCAGAACAGGAACGAATATCTTAGGTGATGCTGCAGCAGCTGTAGTGATTGATCGATCGGAGCAGAAGAGTCAACCAAAGGAAAAAAGAGAATTAGCTTCATAAAAAAACGAAGCCTTTGATAAGGCTTCGTTTTATTTATTGTTATAATGATTCAATTACTGTTTTTTGTTCTAATGTTAGATATTCAAGCCACTTATTTGTTTGATGAAATAATGTGTCTTCAAAGTAATGACTGGAAAAGGTGTGATCAGCATCTTGAATGATGTAACGCTCTGATCTATTTGTGGCATGGAAATATTCATCCGCATTTGTGTAGGGCACGTCTTGGTCTTGGTCCCCGTGGATAATGAGTAAAGGCCCACTATATAATGAGACGGTTTTTAGTGGATTATAAAGTTTGAGGTCTTCAAAGAAGGTGTGGCTGATTTCAAAACCATTAAAGTCATATTTTCCTTCTTTCTTAGCTAGAACGACCGCTTTTTCTGATGTAATGGAAACTATATCTTTATAAGGTCTCGCAACAGGTGCCCATAATACGATTTTATTTATGTTTGTTAAGAAGGGAGCGACAATGGCTGTGACTGCTCCCCCTAAACTGTGACCTACAAGGGTAATATTACGATTGTCGATCTCCTTAAAATGTGAAATATAGGAAATGACAGCCTTGAGCTCAGTTACTTTTTTACTGAAACTGAGCTCTTTGTAGAGTCCGTCACTTTCCCCGCAACCGCTAAAATCAAAACGGACACAAACATATCCCAATGAAGAGAAGAAGTTTGCTGCTTTCACAAACATTCGGTGTTCTCCTATTTTATTACCAATAAACCCATGAACAAATATCATAACTGGTGCCTTATCTTCTGCGTTTATAGGAAAGTGGACTGCTGCTGATAATTCGTAAGATTCTACAGGGATTTGAATTAATTTGGCTGCCATCATGATCAAACTCCTTTATGAAATACTCTTTTTATAAGTATAAAGAATATAATTATAGATTACAATCATTATTCTGACTAAACAGCTTTGTTTTATCGGTTTTTGGTCAGTCCGAAAGTATATTTGTACTGTTTAAATGATTACATGACCGGACTTACTAGTTGAAGCATCACTTCACATTCTTCCTTTTTGTCCATACAAATGTATAAAAAAGAAAAGATTGGTAAAAATGGTGGGTAGCAAACTTAGGGATCCTTTGTTGATGAAAGCTTCCTTAAGAGTACTATGAAAATGATGAGATGGAGGTCGGATGGGATGCGGAAAGTCTTATCTACACTATTAAGTTTAGTCCTAATAAGTAGCGTGTTGGCACCAATGACACATGCGGCAGAGAAACAAGCGAATTTAGCAGAAAATGCATCTTCTGCTATTGTTATTGAGCGTGATACTGGGGAAGTGTTATTTGAAAAAAATAGCCATGATCAATTACCTCCAGCAAGTATGACAAAAATCATGACAATGTTATTGATTATGGAAGCGATTGATGAAGGTTCTCTTTCTTATGAGGATAAAATCCGTACTAGTGAAAACGCAGCTTCAATGGGTGGTTCGCAAGTGTTTTTAGAGCCTGGTGAAGAAATGACGGTAACCGATATGTTAAAAGCGATTGCGGTTGCTTCAGGTAATGATGCATCTGTTGCAATGGCTGAACATTTAGGTGGGACAGAAGAAGAATTTGTTTCAATGATGAATGCAAAAGCTAAAGAGCTGGGCTTAGAGAATACTAACTTTATGAATTCAAATGGGCTTCCTGCAGAAAATCATTATACAACAGCATATGATTTGTCGATGATCTCCAAAGAGTTATTAAAATATGAAGATATCACCAAATTTACCGGGATCTATGAAGATTATTTACGAGAAGATACGGACAATAAATTCTGGCTTGTGAATACAAATAAATTAGTAAAGTTTTATCCTGGTGTAGATGGGTTGAAAACAGGATTTACAAGAGAGGCGATGTACTGTTTAACAGCTACTGCACAAAAAAATGATATGCGTGTCATAACAGTCATCATGGGGGCACCAACTCCTAAAGAAAGAAATGCACAAATTACTGAGATGCTTGATTATTCATTTAGTCAGTTTAAGACTCATAAATTATATGAGCGTGACCATGTGATGGCAGAGGTAAAAGTAAGTAAGGGTGACAAAAATCAAATTCCTGTTCAAACATCAGAGTCAGTCTCTATTTTAACGAAAAAAGGCGTTAATATTGATGATGTAACTGAACGAATGGAAATAGATCAACAGCTTAGAGCTCCAATTGTGAAGGGTGATCAAGTAGGAACGTTATACATTGAAAAAGAAGGAGAAGTTTTAAGTGAGACTCCTCTTGTAGCAGGTGATGATGTATTTGATGCGTCATGGTGGAAATTATTTAAGAATGTTTTATCGAAATATAGTGGGAAGTAAGGCGAATTTAGGCTAGTTTTTGCGAAAGTGAACTAGTTTTGTCACTAAGCAGGTATCAAAGAGCTACAAGGCGAAATTCTCTCTAGCAAAACAGACAGGTTATCCTGTATGTAAGACATAGAGGGAGTGATATCGATGAGTTTAGTGATGGATTTAGAGCGGAAGGGTAGTGTGTTGCTCGTCCGACTTGAAGGAGAGCTTGATCACCACACTGCAGAAAAGCTACGAAAGCAAGTAGAGGGTCACCTTACCAATGCTAACGTCAAACATATTGTACTGAATCTTAAGCAACTATCTTTTATGGATAGTTCGGGACTCGGTGTCATACTGGGACGTTATAAACAAGTGAAGGCAAATGGAGGAGAGATGGTCGTTTGTGCGATCTCACCGGCAGTAAAACGCTTGTTTGAAATGTCAGGATTGTTCAAAATTATTCGCTTAGAGGAAAGTGAACAATTTGCATTAAAGACATTGGGGGTGGCCTAAATTATGCGTAATAAAATGGATTTAACCTTTTCAGCTTTAAGTGAGAATGAATCGTTTGCCAGAGTTACAGTTGGCGCTTTTATTGCTCAATTAGACCCAACGATGGATGAGATGACAGAAATTAAAACAGTTGTCTCAGAAGCCGTCACAAATTCAATCATTCATGGCTATCACAATGAGCCTGATGGGATGGTTTATATTCATGTCACGCTTGATCAGGGAACCATTGAACTAACGGTTCGAGACGAAGGTATGGGTATTGAAGATATTGATGAAGCAAGACAACCTCTCTATACGACGAAGCCTGAATTAGAACGTTCCGGCATGGGCTTTACGATTATGGAGAATTTTATGGATGAAATCAAAGTCATCTCTGAGCCGATGATTGGGACAACTGTTTATTTGAAAAAGCACTTAACTAATAGCAAAGCGATTTGCAATTAAGGAGTTTTGCCTATGGATGTAGAGGTGAAACAAACAAAGAAGAAGAAGGAAGCTCACTTTACTGACAAAGAGGTCAAGGAGCTCATTGCCCGAAGTCAGGAAGGTGATCAGGAAGCACGAGATCTAATCGTTAATCGAAACACAAGGCTTGTTTGGTCGGTTGTACAGCGCTTTATGAACCGTGGTTATGAAGCTGATGATCTTTTTCAAATTGGCTGCATTGGGTTAATTAAATCAGTCGATAAGTTTGATTTATCGTATGACGTGAAATTCTCAACGTATGCTGTTCCGATGATCATTGGGGAGATTCAACGATTCCTACGTGATGACGGTACAGTTAAGGTGAGTCGATCAATAAAAGAGCTTGGTAATAAGATTCGGAAAATGAAAGATGAGTTAACGAAATCTTTGGGACGTGTTCCAACGGTTAACGAAATCGCTGAACAACTTGAAATCACTCCAGAAGAAGTAGTATTTGCTGGTGAAGCAAGCAGGCAATTAACGTCTATCCATGAGACTGTGTATGAAAACGATGGTGATCCTATTACATTACTAGATCAAATCGCCGACCAATCAGAGACGAAATGGTTTGATAAAATTGCCTTGAAAGAAGCAATTCGAGATTTAGATGAACGAGAGAGGCTCATTGTTTTCCTTCGTTATTATAAAGATCAAACCCAGTCAGAAGTGGCGACCCGTTTAGGGATTTCACAAGTTCAAGTGTCACGTCTTGAGAAGAAAATTCTTGAGCAAATGAAAGAAGTAATGGGTGAACAATCTTAAAAAAGCAGCCAATTGGCTGCTTTTTTGTATTGACAGCATAACGCAAGCTTCCTGAATAAGGAGGCTTTTTATATGGAGGGAAACATCTGCATGTTTTTGAAAGGTTCTCCTCATACTAAGAGATGACGATAATGACAATTGGTGGTGAAGTCATGATTGGAAATGACGTGTATATAAGGATGCGGCAAAGAGTGGTTGCGCTTGAAGACCAACAATTAACTGTAGGCGATGTTGCTCAGTTGATTGCTGATGAAACGCTCTTAAACCAACTAAAAAACATCCCAATTCATCACATTTCAAAACAAGACCATAACCGAGTTGTGATCGATGTGATGCAAGTCATCCGAATGATCTCCTCTCATATTCCTTCATTAACTTATCAAACGATTGGAGCTGCCCAGGCTGTGGTGGAGGTTGAGGTTAAAAAAAAGAAGATTACCCTTATCTACATTTTGCTCATTTGGTTTTTGTTATTTGTGGGGGCTGCTTTAGCGATTATGAACTTTCATGAAGATGTCAGTATGAGAGAAGTTCATGGTCAAATTTTTAGGTTGATTACCGGCAATGAACAAGCAAGACCTTTGCTTCTTCAAGTTCCATATTCAATCGGTCTAGGGCTTGGGATGATGCTATTTTTTAATCATTTCTTTAAGAAGCGTTTAAATGAAGAACCAAGTCCACTAGAAGTTGAAATGTTTAATTATCAACAAAACTTAGATCAATTTGTGATTATGCATGAATTAAAGGAAAGTGGTAAGAAGGAAAATGGTCATTGAAGCCATTTTAATCATGTTTATTGGGCTTGGTGGTGGTCTGGCAGTTGGAAGTGGTTTTGTGGCATTTTTAACAGTGCTAGGAATTGCACCTCGAATGACTCAATTAACAAAAACGGAAAAATCGATTCGGGTGTATGAGGGAGCCATTATCATAGGAGCTCAAGTTGGGACATGGGCAAGTTTTTATTCTTTTTCTCTTCACTTACCAAGTCTTTTATTAATTCCAATTGGTCTTGCTAGTGGAATGTTTATTGGAATGCTTGCTGCTGCTTTAACAGAAGTCTTAAATGTGTTCCCGTTGCTAGCAAAAAGAGTGGGGGTAACGGATAAAATCATTTTGTTGATGATGGCAATCGTTTTAGGGAAAATGATTGGCTCCCTTATTCAATGGATCTACTTATAAGGAGGTCGTAAGATGTTATCTGATGAACAGAAACGCTATCAGGCCAATATGGAGTTATATCATTCAAAGAGACCTGTTATTTCAAATAGTATAAAAGCTTTTGTCATTGGTGGTGGAATTTGCGCACTCGGTCAATTTATAAGTAATTTTTATATGACCTTTTTCCCGCTCTCGCAAAAAGAGGCGATGAGCCCGACGCTTGCCACTTTGATTTTACTTGCAGCCTTGCTTACGGGCTTTGGTGTATACGATAAAATAAGTCAATTTGCTGGAGCGGGTTCTCTTGTTCCTGTGACTGGGTTCTCAAATGCGATGACAAGCTCGGCGCTTGAACATAAAAGTGAAGGGCTAGTCTTTGGGATAGGCGCAAATATGTTTAAGTTAACAGGTGCCGTCATTGCCTTTGGGGTGCTATCTGCATATGCAGTCGGTTTAACTCGTTTGCTTGTTCAAATGCTTATACGGTAAAGGAGTTCATTTTAATGAGACTAGGAAAACAAACATGGGAATTTAAACAACCCGTTTATATCCATTCAACAGGAACCGCTGTTGGTCCACTAGAAGGGGAAGGCCCTCTTGGCACGAGTTTTGATAAAATTTTTGACAATCTCTACTGTGATGAAGAGAATTGGGAGCTGGCGGAACGAGCTTTAATGGAAGAGGCTGTGCGCCTCTGTTTAGCGAAGGTGAATCGCAAGCCTAGTGATGTCGATATCATGCTAGCTGGAGATTTATTAAACCAGATCGTCACTTCTAATTATGCAGCTAGACAATTAGGAATTCCTTTTCTAGGGATGTTTTCTGCTTGTGCAACAGTGATGCAATCAGTTGCAGTTGCATCCATTTTCATTAATGGTCATTATGTGGAAAATGCACTCGTTGCCGTAAGTAGTCACCATTCAACAGCTGAACGTCAATTTCGCTACCCTACAGAATTTGGAGGGCAGAAGCCAGAAACAGCGACTTATACAGTGACTGGTTCAGGTGCTGTGCTTCTTAGTAATCAACCTAATGCAATACGAGTTACACATGCCACACTTGGACAAGTGGTAGATATGGGGGTTGCTAACCCACTTGATATGGGCTCTGCGATGGCTCCAGCTGCGGCGAAAACATTGTTAACTCATTTTAAAGAAACACAAAGAGAACCTTCATATTATGATTTAATCGTAACCGGGGACTTATCACGTGTAGGAAGTTCAATTTTGCGCAAGCTAGTAGAAGATGAGGGGATAAAGTTAAGAAACAACTATGAAGATTGCGGGGTGATGATTTATCACCAAGAGCAACCGGTTTTTGCAGGTGGCAGTGGCGCAGGGTGTCCTGCGATCGTCACATTTGGTTATTTGATGAAGGAAATGGAGCGGGGAATCATCAAACGATTACTAGTTGTGGCAACAGGTGCTCTATTAAGTCCATTAATGATGCAGCAAAAGGAAACGATTCCTTGCATTGCTCATGCTGTTTCATTTGAGTTAGAGGAGAGGGACTAATGGAATATGTAAGTGCGTTTGTCGTAGGAGGGTTGATATGCATCTTAGGTCAATTGCTCCTAGATATAGGAAAGCTCTCGCCTACTCACACGTTGAGTACATTAGTCGTTCTTGGAGCGTTGCTAGATGGATTTCATTTATATGATCGCTTGATTGATTTCGCAGGTGCAGGAGCTACAGTACCCATTACCAGCTTTGGGCATTCTTTGGTCCATGGAGCCATGGCTGAGGGGGAACGTTTCGGATTTCTCGGTGTGGGGATGGGGATGTTTGAAGTGACTTCTGTAGGGATTTCTTCAACGATTTTATTTAGTTTCTTAGTCGCATTAATTTTCAAACCAAGGGGGTGAAGGTGTGAATGAATCAAGAAAAGTGATTTTTATTACAGACGGGGATGAGCATGCGAAACAAGCGGTGGAAATGGTAGCGAGTGAGATTGGTGGAAGGTGCATTAGTCATTCTTGGGGTAACCCTACACCTGTTTCAGGGGAAGAACTAGTTGAGATGATATTAAGCACACCTTCAGAACCTGTTCTTGTCATGTTTGATGATTGTGGCTACCGCTATGAAGGTCCTGGAGAACAAGCTATGAGAGTTGTAGCGACGCATCCGCAAATAGTGGTTCTTGGTGCGATTGCAGTAGCGTCTGCTACTCATTCCTGTGAATGGACCAAGGTTGATATTAGTATTACGCGCTATGGTGAATTAACGGAGTATGGTGTTGATAAAGACGGTGTCTCTGATATGGAGATTGGCAGGATCAACGGGGATACGGTGTATATACTCGATCAATTAGACATTCCTTTTATTGTAGGGATTGGTGATATCGGTAAAATGGCCGGTCAAGATACATTGAAGCGAGGTTGTCCCGTAACAAAGCAAGCAGTAAATCTCATCTTAGAGAGGAGTGGTTATCGTGAGTCAAGCTAATGAAAAGCATGAGGAACATTTCACCCGAGATTTCACCAAGAACGAGACGCGATTAGCAGAAAGGCTTGGGTTAGGAGAGTCTTTTGATGTAGGTGTCCGTACGTTATCCATATTAGATCGAAAAACGAATATATATTTTGTTAATGGACTTATTGATAGCTTATATGTCATTGAATTAATGAAAGAGCTGATGGACCTAGATGTTCGTCACCGTAAAACACATAATATTAAAGAAGCTTTTAAAAACCATTTAACGCATGTGCAAGTTGAAGAAACGCATTCAATGGATAATGCGATCACCCAAATGCTTTCGGGACTTATCTTTATTGTAGTTGAAGGTGAAGAAGAAGCCTTTGTCATAGATGTTCGCCAATATCCAGGCAGAGGACCAGAAGAGCCTGATACAGAGCGGGTTGTTCGTGGAGCGCGAGATGGATACACTGAAAATATCATAATTAATACAGCTCTGACACGACGGAGAATTAGGGATGAACGTCTTCGTAACGAAATCCTGCAAGTAGGTGTTCGCTCCAAAACGGATATTTGTATTTCTTACATTGATGGAATCGCTGACCCTACTCTAGTAGATATAATTAAGAAAGAATTAGATGCGATCGAAATTGATGGTCTTACGATGGCTGATAAAATTGTTGAAGAATATATCGTAAAGCAAGGGGCTAATCCTTTTCCGCTTGTACGCTACACAGAAAGACCAGATGTAGCAGCGACACATTTACTTGAGGGACATATTGTTATTATTGTCGACACGTCTCCAAGTGTCATAATTGCACCGACCACCTTATTCCACCATGTTCAGCATGCTGAGGAATATCGTCAATCTCCAGCAGTTGGTACCTTTTTACGTTGGACACGCTTCATAGGGATTTTCTTTTCGCTATTCATCTTGCCTTTTTGGCTCTTACTAGTCGTCCAGCCAAGTCTCCTTCCAGCAGGTCTTGATTTTATTGGTCCAGAAGAGACAAACAATATTCCAATCGTTCTGCAAATTCTATTTGCAGAAATGGGAATCGAATTATTACGGATGGCGGCGATCCATACTCCGTCCCCACTTGCTACTGCGCTTGGTTTAGTTGCCGCACTTTTAATTGGAGAAATCGCTATTCAAGTAGGCTATTTCACACCTGAAGTAATATTGTATGTAGCCCTGGGAGCAATCGGGATGTTTGCAACACCAAGTTATGAACTAGGGGTCGCCTTACGGATAACCCGTATCATTTTAATCATTTTAGTAGCGTGGTTGAAAGTACCAGGATTAATAATAGGAACAACTTTATTTGTCCTTTTATTAGCAGGATTAAAAACATTCAATAAGCCTTATATGTGGCCATTCCTTCCGTTTGATCCACCAGCTATTTGGCAGATTTTAATTCGAGCAACCGTTCCATCTGTTCGTTGGCGCCCAAGTATTGTCAATCCACAAGATCCCATTAAACAAAAGCCTAGTGGAAGGTAATAAGAAAAACCTTTCACTGACAAACGAGGATTTAACTCTTCTCCATTTTAAGGGTTGATGACTCCTAAAGAGTGTGCTACAGTAATTACAACAATTTAATGAACCTCATGAAAATGGGGTAGAGGCGCAAAACGAAAGAGTATATTTGGGGAGCTTATGGCAGCTTTGAACCAAATGGAAAGGTCAATTTGCCGAAGTACTTATTGGTTGCCAAAAAAATAAGTGCTGGGTCGTTCTTGAATAAAGAACGAACTGTCACTACATCTGTAGTGGAGGACTATTCTAAAAGTGAGGTTACTCTTGCGCATTCTAAGTAGCTAGTGTAACAACATTAGCTGCTTTTTTTGTATAGATGGGAGATAAAAGGAGAGATAGTATTAATGTACATGCATGGTTCTAGTCAGATTAATGAAAAAGGTCATTTAGAAATCGGTGGAGTCGATACAATTGAATTAACTAATAAATATGGCACCCCTTTATTTGTCTATGATGTAGCTCTTATTCGAGATAGAGCTGAACAATTTCAACAAGCTTTCAAAGATGAAGAGGTTAGCTATCAAGTCGCATATGCCTCAAAAGCATTCAGCTGTATTGCTATGTTTCAATTAGCGCATGAGCTAGGTTTAAGTTTAGATGTTGTCTCTGGCGGAGAATTATATACAGCTATTCAAGCGGGTGTTCCAATGGAGCGTATTCATTTTCATGGGAATAATAAGAGCATCGCTGAACTTGAAATGGCAGTGAAGGCAAATATCGGATGTGTAGTTGTCGATAATTTTTATGAATTAAAGCAGCTTGGACGTATTTGTGCAGAACGTGATGTGAAAATGGATGTGTTGCTTCGCATTACTCCTGGTGTGGAAGCTCATACGCATGATTACATTTCAACCGGACAAGAAGATTCGAAGTTTGGATTTGATTTAGAAAGTGGGCAAGTGGACCAAGCAATTCAACTATCATTGCTTGATCCCCATATAAACTTACTTGGTATTCACAGTCATATTGGCTCTCAAATCTTTGAGACAAGTGGTTTTGTAATGGCAGTGGAAAAAATCTTTGAATACATTGAAAAATGGCGTGATTCTTTAGGGTTTATTCCAACTGTATTAAATCTTGGTGGGGGCTTTGGAATTCGGTACATTGAAGGAGATACACCGCTTCCGGTTGGTGACTATGTAGCGAAGATGGTTCAAGTGATTAAAGAAAAAGCAACACTACACCAAATGGCGATTCCTGAAATTTGGATTGAGCCAGGTCGCTCATTAGTGGGCGATGCAGGAACAACGCTATATTCTATCGGATCGAGAAAAGAAATTCCTAATGTTCGTCATTATTTATCAGTCGATGGGGGCATGAGTGATAACTTACGTCCGGCACTTTACCAAGCAGAGTATGAAGGGCTGCTTGCAAATCGTGCAACCGAAGAGGCGAAGGAGACTTTCTCAATTGCCGGGAAATGTTGTGAAAGTGGAGATATGCTTATTTGGGATCTGCCTTTACCAAAAGCTGAACATGAGGATGTATTAGCAGTCTTCTGTACAGGAGCATATGGGTATTCAATGGCAAATAATTATAATCGTATTCCTAGACCACCGGTTGTCTTTGTTGAAAAGGGTGAATCACAATTAGTCATTGAGCGTGAATCATACGAAGATCTTGTTCGTCTGGACCTACCATTAAAGCACGTGCTGAAGCAAGTTTAAGTGAAATAGCTGAAACCGGTTTGACGTGGATCCCTTTGTCGAACCGGCTTTTTTTTGAAGGCGGTGATAACTATTTCACTTTCGGATAAGAATCGTGTACAATAAGGTGAATCTTAACATTTGGAGGCTATACATATGAAAAAAGGTAGTATTGCATTTGAAAATGGCGAAAAGCTAGTTATTGAATTTTACCCAGAAGAAGCACCAGGTACGGTTGCAAACTTCGAGAAATTAGCAAACGAAGGCTACTACAACGGCCTTACATTCCATCGTGTTATTCCTGGTTTCGTAGCACAAGGCGGTTGCCCAACTGGAAATGGTACAGGAGGTCCTGGCTACACAATTAAATGTGAAACAGAAGGAAACCCTCATAAGCACGTACCGGGTGCACTTTCAATGGCGCATGCAGGAAAAGACACAGGCGGAAGCCAATTCTTCATCGTTCACGATTCACAACCTCACCTTGATGGTGTTCACACTGTGTTCGGACAAGTTGTGGAAGGTCTTGATTCAGTAACGCGTATCAAACAAGGCGATGTTATGCAAGAAGTAAAGGTTTGGGAAGAATAATCTCAACGAGTAAGGAGCCATCAATGATGGCTCCTTTTAATTTATGATTAGCACGCCATACAAAAAGCGATAGCACTTGGCTGCTATCGCTTTTTATTAATTAATAATAGTCAATTCTTTTGGTGTTTTAGTAAGGGTGATATGACCTTCTTTTGTGATTAATACATCATCTTCAATCCTTACACCACCAAGAACCGGATCATAAATACCTGGTTCAATTGTATAAACCATCCCAGCTTGTAAGGTCCCATCATTTAAATGACTCATAGAAGGGAATTCATGAACATTGATTCCGAGTCCATGTCCTATACGATGTGGGAAACGATCGCCGTAACCAGCCTCTGTAATTATATTGCGTGCTGATTGGTCTAAATCTCCAATGCGTGTGCCTGGCTTACTGATTTCAAGGGATGCAAGTTGTGCTTTTAGAACGGTGTTGTACAATTCTTTTTTCTCATCACTTATTGAACCATAAGCAAATGTACGAGTAATATCTGATGTGTATCCGTCGAGTACGACTCCTAAGTCAAATAAGACAAAATCTCCATCATTCAACTTGCGCTTGCCAGGATTCCCGTGAGGCGCTCCTGATTTTTCACCAAATAAAACCATCGTTGAAAAAGACATTTCACGTATGCCTTCTTTCTTTAATTCATATTCAATTTTAGCTAAAACTTCCATTTCAGTAATACCCTCTCTAAGGGCATTTTTGCCGACCTCAACACCGTAGTCAGCCATTTGGGCTGCGCGCTTCATGATTGCAATTTCAATCTCATCTTTTACAACACGCATCTGATTTAATTGGTGCTCTACTGCAGTAATCGCAGCTGAAGGGAATAAGGCTAGTAAATCATTCATTCTTGAAACTGTTAGAACATCCGTTTCAATTGCAACATTTTCTATCAAGCTTATATTACGCTGTTCAATCGATCGACTAAGTAATTTCCAAGGACTTTCATGATCTGCATAACCAATGATTTCATCCGACCAGCCAGCGTTTTTTACTTGAGATGTTTCCATACCCGGTACAATTAAAATAGGTGATTCATTTGGGAAAAGAATTAATCCAACTAATCGTTCATGGGGATCTGTATAAAAATTTGTTAAATAAAATATGTTTTCCTTAGAGGTGATAAAAGCAGCATCTTTTTTCTCGTCTTTTAGCCATTGTGTTAAACGCTCAATACGATGTTTCAAAAGTGTAGCCTCCTTAAGCTATAAAAATGACAGGTAATCAATAAAATTGTTTGAAAGACTACATGTGTTTTGTTTCAATAGATATTCTCTACAAAGTAATGATAAAGGAAGCAGCCAAAGCTAGCAACAGTTCACAGATAGCATAATGCATCATTAAGGAGTCTTGAGACAAGGTTTTCTTGAATAGACTACTAGAAGGTAGTGTGTATGTAAAAAAGGAGGTTTAATAATCTAATGACTGATCAACAAATAATAACAGTAACTGGGGAAGGCGTTGTGCAGGTGGTTCCTGATCGTGCGCAACTTACTTTAGGAGTGGTAACTGAGGATA
Organism: Alkalihalophilus sp. As8PL; assembly: GCF_040939795.1. Lineage (GTDB taxonomy): Bacteria > Bacillota > Bacilli > Bacillales > Bacillaceae_D > Alkalihalophilus > Alkalihalophilus lindianensis. The sequence goes on along the minus strand of NZ_CP162551.1, from coordinate 266,954 downwards.
CCACGGTTAGTAATGCCCAACAAAAAAATAATGAGCTAATCACTGAAATCATTTCAGCTTTGAATACTTTAGGTATTCCAGAAGATCAAATTAAAACTGTGACCTATCGAATCGAACCTAGATATGACTTTATTGATGGTCAGCAACAGTTTAGGGCATATGAAGTAACCCATATGGTACAAGTGAATGTCGAAGATTTAACACAAACTGGTGCAGTGGTTGACGCAGCTGTAGAAAATGGAGCGAATATGGTTACATCGATTCAGTTTACAGTGGCTGACCCGACTAATTTATATCATGAGGCCTTACAATTGGCGCTTGAAGATGCTAGGGGAAAGGCTAATGCAATGACGGATACATTGAATGTATCCTTAGTTGAAACACCTGTAAAAGTAATAGAGCGGTCAGTAGGTGGACCTGTTAGGTTTTATGATGGGGCAATGCTGAGTTCTGCTGCTACCCCGATACAGCCAGGCTCTATTTCTATTCAGGCATCAGTTGAAGTCATTTACAGTTTTCAATAATATATAAAAAAGAGCTAGTAACAGTTTTCATTACTAGCTCTTTTAATCAATTTCACTGGTTATAGATTTTTGTCATCCATTCCACAATACTTACATTTTCTTTGAAGCGTAAATCTTCTACATTATGATGGCCGACAATATCGCCATCTTTAATCGCAATCACTTCATCCAAAATCGTTTCAACTTCTTTGATTTCGTGAGTCGTAATGAGGATAATTTGGTCTTCGAGGTCAACAAAGGAAATAAGCCCTTGAACGATCGAATCGCGAACCATCGGATCAAGCCCCGAGAAGGGTTCATCCATTAAGATTACGGGTACTTCTCGAGCTAATGTAAGAACAATTTTTAAGCGACCGCGATTTCCTTTCGATAAATGCTTCAATTTTACATGTCGGTCCAATTTCATGAATAAACGAATTTCTTCTGCTTTTTCCATATTGAAATCAGAAAATTGAGAGGCATAGTAGTCAATCGTTTGCCCCACGTTGTAAAAACCATAATATTCATCAAGCTCTGATAAATATGTTACATCAGTGGCAATCCGACGATTAACGCTTTTGTCATTCACTGTAATCGTTCCTTTTGAGGGTTGGGTCAGTCCGGCGATTAATTTAAGAGTGGTTGATTTTCCGCTCCCATTTTCGCCAACTAATCCAATGATTTTCCCTTTGGATAATTCTAGATTGATATTTCTTAACGCAGTCTTTGTTAAATACTTTTTTGACACATCACTGAATGTAATCATTGGTTTTTCTCCTCTCCTTCGGTTTTTAAGAAGGCCACTAATCCAGCTTCAATTTCTACATCTGAGTAGCCCATTTGATGCATACCTGATACAAACCGGGAAATTTCATCGTTCTTTAGGGATTCTCGCATTCTTATCAACACTTCTTCGTTTTCTGTTACAAAAGTGCCTTGACCTCGCTTTGTTTCCACAATATTCATCCCCTCTAATTCTCTATATGTGCGTTGAACCGTGTTTGGATTGACGTTTGATTGAATCCCCATTTCACGAACAGATGGTAGCTTATCTCCAGGAGCTAGTTCTCGCCGTAAAATTTGACGCTGTATTCGTTCTGCTAGTTGACTGTAGATTGGTTTTGAAGAATGGAACGTATCAGTCATAACTTACACCTCAATTTTTCTATCTAATATCCAGCAAGTGATAACGAACAATGCTAGTGCAAAGATGGTTTCGTATAATAAGGTACCGAAATAAAAGGAAATATTCCCGGTTTCTGTTGCTACTTCTGTTCCGCCAGTTAAACTCGTTTCAAAATCAATGCTCTGTATCATATGGCCGAGCTCAATTTCTCCCCATTCCGTTAATCGGGCAAATACATCCGTTAAACTGAACCAACCTACGAAAAGGAACATGGCGATCACACTAACTGCCGTTAATGCGAAACTAAAAAAGCCATTCATTAGTTTTGATAGCAATAAGAAAATCATCCAAAAGAACATCACCCAGACAACAGCGGATAAAGAAAATAAGTAAAGGGCTAAGCCGCCATACAATCCAACCTCCATGAGCTGAAAGGTTGAAATGTACTCAGTCACACCGCCCCACATCTCCGATTGTGTGATAGAAAATAACCCCGTACTTACCACAATGATTGTGGTGATCAGCATAGATATAAGTCCAGCTACTAACTTAGCTGATAATAATCCATAAGCCGGAAGAGGGCTATGGAGCCAAAGATGAAGTTTTTTATGCTCAGCTTGTAAGCTGAAGAACATATAATAGGCTAGATAAAATGCTTGTAGTCCAATTGCTAATACGACAACGCCAACTAGTGCTTCCCACATAATGCCGTTGCGATTACCGAAATACCCTGCGATTGCACAAATGATAAAAAAACCAATGATAGGTATTAGGAATGTAGGAACCCCTAAACGAATTTCCTTTTTTAATAAATTTCCCCATACAGACATGAACATCACTCCATTATTTTATTTTGTCTTAGTGTATTAGTTAAATAGTACACTAAGACAAAAGTACAGTCAATAGATTTTAAATTTTTCTGAGCCCAATTCACAATACTGGTTGTTTCGGTTGCTCGAATAAGTAAAAATAGAAGAATAGAGCGAGGGGGAGGAAATGCAGATGTTGAAAAAATATGAAGGTAAAGGGTTTTGGAAACGTCCTACAACATACAAGCCAGGTGTGCAGTTAACAGAGAAGCAAATAAGTGAGATTGAAGAGTTTTTAGATGTAGAACTTCCACAACCATATATTTCATTAATGAAAGAACAGAACGGTGGAGAGCTTTATTATCGATATGTTTTATTTAATGATGGTGAGGCAGCTTTAATTCCTTATTTTCAAGAGCTAGACCTAGAAACAGGAGTGGGGCTATCATCCATCTTCTCTGAACAATTTGAGTTACCAAGTCGACAAATACTTTTAACAGGTGACATGCACACGTGGATTACATTAGATTATCGTTTTAGCAATACGCCTAGAGTATGTTATTTTACAGAACTAGAGGATGGCAGGTGGGCAGAGGAAGTTATTGCCGAAACATTTGAAGACTTTCTTTGTAAGTTGTTTATAAAAGAGTAATGGTAAATGGATGAGTGTTGCCTCAATGAAATTAGAAACATCTTGGAACCTAGCTCTAGATTGGATGAGCTAGGTTTAGAGTGCGGAATGTAGCTGAGTCGTTTTGTGAAGAAGGTTTTTTAACTCTTGTTCGCTTTTTCGCGATACAAGAATGTATAACGTATCTTCAATTTCTATTTTTGTCTCACCTGTTGGGGTTATTAACTGTCCATTTCTGATAATGACATTGATTAATACATCTTTAGGAAAAGAGATATCTTTTAATTTTTGCCCTACAATTGCGGTCTCTTCATTTACTTCATATTCGATAATTTCGGCATTCGCTTTACCAATTGAGATGAGTTCAAGTGTATGCATTGGCGTTACTTTTTTTGGACCAGTCAGTGAAAGAATCTTCGCGAAAAAGTGAATGGTTGATCCTTGTATCAACGTTGATGTTAAAACGATAAAAAAGATTAAATTAAAAAACAATTGACTATTTTCAAGTCCGGCTATTAAAGGGAAGGTGGCAAGTACGATTGGAACGGCGCCGCGTAGCCCTGCCCAAGATAGGAATACCTTTTCCCTCCAATCGAATTTCATCCCCCAGGTTGTTAGAAACACAGCGATGGGTCTTGCAATAAAGATTAAGATGGTTGAAATCAATAGTCCAATAAGAATGATTTTACCGTCTAGTAATTGACTTGGATACACAAGTAAGCCTAAAATCACAAACATCGAAATTTGCATAATCCATGCAAATCCCTCATTAAATCTGAAAATAGAATGTTTATACGTTAAATCATGGTTTCCGATAATAAGAGCACATACATACACAGCAAGCAGGCCACTTGCTCCTATTAATGCGGTCAAACTATAGGTTAATAAGGCAAAAGCGAGGGTGAAAACAGGATATAAACCACTTGAATCGAGATTAATACGGTTAATAGCGATGGATGCTAATTTTCCTAGTGTAAGGCCTATTATAAGGCCAGCCCCCATTTGCCAAACAAAGCTGAGTAGCATGAACAAGGCGTGAGTTGATTCTGTGATAATGAGTTGAATGAAGGATAACGTTAAAAAGACAGCCATCGGATCATTTGCTCCAGATTCTGCTTCAAGCGTAGCGCCTAGTCGCTCGCGGATATTATGGCCTTTTAAAACGGCAAATACTGCAGCGGCATCAGTAGAGCCAACAATTGCTCCAAATAACATTCCTTCTAACCAACTAACCCCGAGGATGAATTTAGCAAATACCGCTATTACACAAGAAGTAATACATACACCAAGCGTAGCTAGAGAGATGGAGGGAAGTAACACGGGTTTTACAGTTTGCCATTTCGTTTGGAGCCCACCTTCAAACAAAATAATAACCAATGCGAAGATCCCAAGTAATTGGGCAATTTTTGTATTTTCAAAATGGATAAATCCAATTCCATCACTTCCAACTGCCATTCCAAGAAGAATGAAGAGAACAAGAGCGGGTACACCGAAACGCGAGGAGAATTTAGCTGCTAATACACCTGTTATAAGAAGGAAGGCGGCTAAGAGTATAAAGTAATCATTTGAGGAGATCGTTTCAAACAAAGCAATTCCCCCCCTTTAGTAGACTTGTACCTTAATCCGGTGTCAGTTCGATTATATAAAGTATATGTAGACATTTGCCTATATGTTCCTCTTTTACACTCTTTAAAGGAGGGGGGGATTCTTCTTGAATTCAAGATGTTATAGTTGACGATTTGTAAGAAAACAAGATACAATAACGGTAGTTTAAAAATTGAATGATGTTTCTTCGGGGCGTGGTGAAATTCCCGACCGGCGGTGATGAAGTATAGCTTCTTAGTCCGTGACCCGTTTTCGCCTATAGGGGTGATGTTGATTGTGACATCTTAGAAAACGGTGGACCTGGTGCAAATCCGGGACCGACAGTGAAAGTCTGGATGGGAGAAGGAACGAGAGCATGATGAATAGGAGAAGTGTATCCTTTTTTATTAGAAATATAGGATGTAAGCACTTTCATTAGACATGCCTTATTGAAGTCTATCTTTTTAAAAGGATAGTACCTACAATAGGATCAGTCTGCCTTCCTTTCATTCGTTACATAATGGTTCGTTCTTGCTACTCTTCTATGTAAACACTCCCCCGAATGACTAGTCATTCGGGGATTTTTGTTTTCCGAATAGGAACGTTGTATGAGAGGGATGGCACCATGAATGATCAAGATTATATGAAGCTAGCCTTGGAATTAGCAAGCCATACAAAGGGTCAAACATCACCAAATCCGATGGTAGGTTCCGTGGTAGTAAAAAACGGTTCCATTGTCGGTATGGGGGCACATCTGAGGGCCGGAGAAGGACATGCTGAAGTAGAGGCGTTAAAAATGGCGGGTGAACAGGCAAAAGGTGCAACTATATATGTCACCCTTGAGCCTTGTAGTCATTTTGGAAAGACACCACCATGTGCCAACCTCATTATTGAAAGAGAATTAGCAAGAGTAGTCGTTGCCACTGTTGATCCAAATCCCGAAGTGGCAGGTCGTGGAATTAAACGGCTGCGTGATGCCGGGCTTGAAGTGGAAGTTGGAATATGTGAGCAAGAGGCGATTGAATTAAACCGCATGTTCTTTCATTTTATTCAAACAAAGCGTCCCTTTGTCACAATGAAAACAGCTACAACTTTAGATGGAAAGACTGCAACTGTTACAGGAGAAAGCAAATGGATTACAGAAGAAGCAGCACGTGAAGATGTTCATCGTGATCGTCATGTCCATGATGCAATATTAGTTGGAATTGGGACTGTGCTAGCTGATGATCCTGCCTTAACAACAAGGTTGCCACTTGGTGGGCGTAATCCAATTCGAATTGTATTAGATCGACATTTGCGCCTGCCTCTTACTGCACAAATGGTAACAGATAAAGCGGCCCCGACTTGGGTGTTTACAACGTTAGAATCCTCTATTGAAAAGCAAAAAGAGCTAGAGCAGGTAGGAATAACTGTGATTCGACTGCAAGCGTATAGCATTGAAGCGATCTTAATAGAATTAGGTCAAAGACGGGTCATGTCTTTATATGTAGAAGGTGGACAAGAAGTAAATGGAAGCTTTCTTAAAGAAGGCTCTGTGAATCAAGTGATTACCTATATAGCTCCCAAAATGGTGGGCGGAAAACTTGCAGCAACAGCTGTTGGGGGAGAAGGAATAGAGGACATGAGCGAAGCGGTCCAATTTGATATAGTTGATGTTTCTCGTGTAGGGCGAGACCTGAAAATAATATCTATAGTAAAGGAGGGGTAAGATGTTTACTGGAATCATTGAAGAAATAGGTACAATTGAAGATATAAGACAAAGTGGAGAAGCGATTGTCATTAAAATCACTGCAGCAAAAGTGCTGAATGATGTTCATCTTGGCGATAGTATCGCAGTAAACGGTGTATGCTTGACTGTAACCTCCTTTACTCCAAGATCCTTCACAGTTGATTTAATGCCAGAAACAGTACGTGCAACAAGTTTAAATGGGTTAGGAAGAGGTGCAAGAGTTAACCTTGAGCGAGCAATGAGTGCCGGTGGTCGTTTTGGTGGTCACTTTGTCTCCGGGCATGTCGATGGTGTAGGAAAGATCCTTTCAAAAGAACCACAGCATAATGCTGTTTATTACACCATTGGAGTCAATCCCGCCCTAAGAAACTATCTAATCCATAAAGGGTCAGTAGCTGTTGATGGGACAAGTCTTACGATCTTTGGAGTGGATGAGGATTCGTTTACGATCTCCATTATTCCCCATACGATTGAAGAAACCATTATCGGCTCAAAAGGTGTGGGGGATCTTGTAAATATTGAATGTGACATGATCGGAAAATATATAGAGCAATTTATTACAAGACGTACAAAAACCAAATCTACACAAACTAAATCATCTTTAAGTGAACAATTTTTATCAGATCATGGTTTTAACTAGGTAAGAGGATAAGGACGGTGAGGGTAATGTCAGAAAAACTGTTTGACCCAATTGAAGAAGCAATTTATGAACTTATGCAAGGAAATGTTGTTATCGTCTGTGATGATGAAGATCGTGAGAATGAAGGGGATTTTGTTGCGATCGCTGAGAAGACTACTCCGGAAGTCATTAATTTTATGGTCACTCATGGTCGTGGTCTTGTATGTACACCGATCACTGAAGAACGCGCTAAAGAATTAGACTTAGTACCGATGGTTGATCATAACACTGATCCACACGGAACAGCATTTACAGTAAGTATTGACCATCACACCTCAACGACAGGTATTTCTGCTCATGAACGTGCGGATACGGTACAGGCATTAGTAGCTGAGGAAACGAAAAAACATCACTTTAAACGCCCAGGCCATATCTTCCCGCTTGTTGCAAAAAGTGGTGGAGTGTTGCGCCGTGCTGGCCATACAGAAGCTGCAGTTGACCTTGCTAGATTATCTGGAGCGAAGCCTGCTGGAGTCATTTGTGAAATCATGAATGAAGACGGCTCGATGGCACGTGTTCCTGAGCTTCGTAAAATTGCTGATGAGCATGATCTTAAAATGATTACCATCAAGGATCTGATTCAATATCGCCATCGTAAAGATAAATTAGTTAAACAGGAAGTGGAAATTAAACTACCTACTGTGTTCGGTGATTTTCGTGCAATTGGCTATACAGATGTTCTTGAAGGTAAGGAGAGTGTTGCCTTAGTTAAAGGGAAAATCAGAGAAGATGAGCCAACTCTTGTACGTGTTCATTCCGAATGTTTAACAGGAGATGTATTTGGTTCTAATCGCTGTGACTGTGGTCCTCAATTACATGCTGCTCTTGCTCAAATTGAGCAAGAAGGGTCAGGGATTCTCTTGTACATGCGACAAGAGGGGCGTGGAATTGGATTAATGAATAAACTAAAAGCATACAAGCTTCAAGAAGAAGGGTATGATACGGTTGAGGCGAACGAGAAGCTTGGGTTTGGACCAGACCTTCGTGATTATGGGATTGGGGCACAAATCTTACGAGATCTTGGCGTCACTCAAATGAAGCTTTTAACGAATAACCCGCGTAAAATTACGGGTCTTAAAGGGTATGGCTTAGAAGTTGTCGATCGTGTGGCTATTCAAATGCCTCATAACATTGATAATGAACGTTATCTACGCACAAAAAATGAAAAGCTTGGTCATATGTTACATTTTTAAGCACATGAAGGCTTGGGAGAAGAGTCACCAATAAAGGTGCCCCTTCTCCATAAATACAATATGAAGTTACATATATTCTAGGAGGAATTTATCATGGGTAAAGTATATGAGGGTAGTCTAGTAGCATCAGGATTAAAAGTAGGGATCGTTGTAGGTCGCTTTAATGAATTCATTACAAGTAAATTATTAGGTGGGGCAGAAGATGCCTTAAAGCGTCATGGTGTAGCTGAAGCCGATGTAGATGTGGCCTGGGTCCCAGGTGCATTTGAAATCCCATTTGCAGCTAAGAAAATGATTGAAAGTGGTAAGTATGATGCCGTTATTACACTAGGAACCGTAATCCGCGGAGCAACTCCTCACTTTGACTATGTGTGTGGAGAAGTAGCGAAAGGTGTGGCTTCATTATCATTATCTTCAGGAAAACCAGTCATCTTCGGAGTACTAACAACCGATACTATTGAGCAAGCGGTAGAGCGTGCTGGAACTAAAGCTGGTAATAAAGGCTGGGATGCCGCAACTGCAGCAATTGAGATGGCTAATTTAGGACGTTCGTTTGAATAAGTAAATCAAGCAGCATGACGCTATGCGTTATGCTGTTTCTTTAAGTAAAAGATGAACAGATTTATTAATTTGTGATGAAATACACACGCAAAATATGTATGAGTATGATAAAATAATTGCTGTGAAAGCGGATACGTTAATTTTAGCTTGATAGGAAGAGGAGAAATAATGCTCATACCATACAAACCATCTCAAAAAAAGATAGCTATGGGGCTTCTATCGTATATGCCTAAAGAAAAAGATGTGAAAAAATTAATTAAGACGATCGAACTTTATGAAACAAATGAGAATTGGAAACTATTTTTCTGGCGAGAAGAAGAAGATTTAGTCGGAATTCTTGGAATTGAAATAGATGAGGATGAGACAACTCTGCACCACTTAAGTGTAAATCCTTCATACAGAGAAGAAGGGTTAGGTACGAAAATGATCCTTGCCTTAGAGGATCGTTTAGAGATAAGCTTAGTCCCGTCAAAAGAAACAAAAGACTTTCTCGCTAGCTGCAAGGAAAAAAATGAATAGTAGATAAAAAGTAGGAAGCTTAATGGGAGCGTCCTACTTTTTTTGTTTTTTAAGTAATTTTCGTTGTCTTTCTTCAATGACATCTGTTCGGTCACGTAATGTGTGTTTATGAATAAGTTGATCTAGTTCAAGGGAGCTTTTCTTTCCCCATATTAATTGACGCTCACTAGAAAGCTTCTCGCACTCTCCTAACAATTGGTCATCGATAATTGGTATCGTAAAATCGATAAACACTGCATCAGTTTGGTTCAAGCGGTCGAGTATCATTTTTTTTAGTAGAACAACATCAATTCCAAGCAGTTCGAACTCTTTTTGCTCAAGCTCAATAATTCGAAGCGAGCTCCGAAACATCCGTTTAGCGCCTATTATATTTTGTCTTCTTTCATGATAAAGGGCAACAGCTAGCTGAATCAAGCCTACCCAATATAGCTTTCTTTTCCCAGGTGGGTCATGCTTCCAATGTTCTTCAAGAATTTCATGACATTCAAAATAATCACGAGTTGCGTGAAATTCAATTAAATAATCAAGGTATGCAGATGAATACATCGTAAAAACTCCTTTAGCTGAACAATTCAGCACCAATTGTTGAGGTGACCTTTATTTTAACAATAATCGTTATCCAATGTAAGTGAAACGGGTGGTTGAAAAGGACAAATTCCTTTTGTATTACTGACTATAAACCCAGTTGCTTTGCCTGTTACACGATGTTTAGAAGTGTGGTATAATCTCCTCTAGCGCAAAAAAATCGAGGCTAGTGGTGAATGAATTGAATTCTAATGAAATAAATCCTTACAATGTGAAGCTAGAAACGTTTGAAGGGCCTCTAGATTTGCTCCTTCATCTGATTAACCAAGCAGAGGTTGATATTTATGATATTCCGGTCGCCCCTATAACGGACCAATATATGACATATGTGCAAGCCATGCAGGAATTACATCTTGATATCGCAAGTGAGTATTTAGTGATGGCAGCAACTCTACTGGCGATTAAAAGCAAGACCTTGCTACCTAAACAAGAAGAACTCTTTGATGAGGAGTTCTTGATGGAAGAGGAAGATCCACGTGATGAATTAATGAATCGATTAATTGAGTACCGTAAATACAAAGAAGCTGCGACTGATCTGAAAGAAAAAGAAGAAAAGAGAAGTCTCGTACATACAAGACCCCCAGAAGACCTTGAACCTTTAATCAGTGAGGCAGATAAGAGCGAGGTAGCCATTCAAGGGGTTTCTTTATTTGATATGCTCTCTGCTTATCAAAAACTTATGAAGCGCAAATCTCTTAAAGCCCCTCGGATGACTACTGTAAAAACTCAAGAATATTCCATTGAAGATCGAATGAATGAAGTGATTGAGTTTATTAACCACCTTCCTTCGCACTCATGTAATTTTGAGGATTTGTTTCCGGTTCCTGAAAAAGGCCATGTAGTTGTTACTTTCCTAGCGATTCTAGAGCTGATGAAAACGAAAACCATTCGATGCGAACAAGAGGGGAATTTCTCTGATATAACTATTTTTAAACAGGAAGGAGGTCCTTTAGAGTGACTCATTCAGAAATAAAAGCCATTATTGAAGGTTTGTTGTTTGTGACGGGTGATGATGGTATGACTTATGAGCAACTGGCTGAAGTAATAGAATTAGAGGTTGATACGATTAAAGATGTTGTAAATGATCTCGAGGCTACTTACAAAGAACAAGAACGAGGGTTACAAATTGTTGAAGTGGGAGGTGCATTTCGTTTTCAGACGAAACCCGAACACGCTTCCTACATTAAGAAATTAGCGACATCCCCTTTGCATTCAGGACTTTCACAAGCTGCTCTTGAAACCCTTGCTATTGTTGCTTATAAACAACCAATTACACGAGCGGATATCGATGATATTCGCGGTGTGAAATCAGAGAGGGCCTTACACTCCCTCACCTCGAAATTATTAATTAAAGAAGTGGGCCGAGTAGCTGGAACTGGTCGACCAATCCTATATGGTACAACGACTCAATTTCTTGATCACTTTGGGTTAAAGCATTTAGATGAACTTCCACCTTTACCAGAGGATCTAGAGGATGATATGGAAGAAGAAGCTGACTTATTTTTTAAAAATATGGAAGAAGGATTGTAATCTTTCTAAGCATGTCTCACTGCGAGACATGCTTTTTTTAGGTAGTCAAGTTCACAAAAAGCCTCTTTATTCATAGAATTTAACGATTAGTAAACCAAGGGAGGGTGATTTGGTGAATGATAAGAAGGAGCTAGTAGAATGGGCGCACCAATTAAAAGACATATGGAACACGCAAGGAGCTTTTATTGAGGGACAAGTGGGACAGGAGAAAACATCCCCATTCATTCGGAGCCTTACAAAGCTATTAGACACATTAGAAGAAGATGATCGAATAGAAGGAGAACATCAGGACGTATTAGAACGTTCAGCTTTGGAAGTATTTAAAGCATGGAATCAAATGATAGGGGAAACTAGAAGCGAACTTGGGAATAGTCCCGTTCCGATAGGAGGGCACTCATTGCCTCCTCTCCCATATGCCTATAATGCATTAGAACCTTATATTTCAGAAGAAATTATGCGCCTTCATCACGATAAGCACCATCAAAGCTATGTAGATGGATTAAATAAAGCTGAGAAAAAAATGCAAGAAGCAAGGCGCTCAGGAGACTATGATCTTATTAAACATTGGGAAAGAGAAGCGGCGTTCCATGGCGCAGGTCATTATATGCATTCTATTTTTTGGGAAGTTATGAGTCCTGAAGGCGGGGGAGAACCGAAAGGAGAATTGCTAGATCAAATAAGAGCTGATTTCGGAAGTTTTGATAAAATGAAAGAACATTTTTCAGCAGCTGCTAACGCTGTTGAAGGTGGAGGCTGGACGATGCTCGTATGGGCTCCGAGATCTCATCGCCTTGAAATCTTACAAGCAGAAAAGCACCAGAACCTTTCCCAACAGGATCAAATTCCATTACTCGTTTTAGATGTATGGGAGCATGCTTATTACTTGCAATACAAAAATGAAAGGAAACCATACATCCAAAATTGGTGGAATACCGTTCAATGGCGTGAAGTCAATAGTCGCTATGAGACTGCTAAAGGAGTACAATGGCACCCCTACTAAAAAAATAAGGGATAAGAGTAATCACTTATCCCTAACTTTTTTTAGTGGTCAGAAGACTGCTTAAGCAGAGATAGAAAATATGCCTTTAAATCCCTTATTCTTCGAGAGGTTGGATATTGATCAGTACCGGTAACAATTAAGACCGTTTTCGTATCTTCTTCATGGAGACCTCCGTGTTCACCGCCATTATAATGAACAGGGGCTCCTTCTGTTTTCAAAATATAGCCTGGTTTGGCTGTTATAATTAATGAGCCTTCTTGACTTTTCAGAGCAGAGTGTATTTGCTCTAGACCATCTGGATAATTGCCATATTGCAAAGTTTTCATATTATCATCTAGGGAAAGGTCTAATACATCTACATCACCTTTTAATGACCAAGTTTGCTCGTATTGATCCTTCCAAGGTCCTCCCTTTTTAAACAGGAGACTTTTAGGTGTAGTACCTTTTTGGATAAGAGTATAATCACTATCTCTCCATGCCACTTGATCAATTCGTTCATCTTTTAATAACTGAGAGGCTACCTCTTCAAACGAAATCTTTGAAGAGGTCTTATGCAGGTAAGCCATTCTGTGGTTATTTGCAATAATAAAGTCACCCATTATTGGATCATCTAAAAGGTTGGCTATCGTCCATGGCTCTAATAGTGGCTCAAGTTCAATAGCAGTTCCTTCCCCTTTATCGTATAACTTAACTTGGCTGTGATCACCAAGGATAATGAATATATTTTCTTCAATTGCTTCCTCCCAGCTTGAATAACTATTTAAAATGGTCTGTAAATGGTAATCTGCTTTGGCAAAACCATCTAAGTAATAAGGTCCATGTTCATGAGCCTCTTTATCAAAATCAGGAAGGAAAGCCATTAGAAAATTAGGTTGTTGATTTGCCTTAATTAAAGCTTGGATGACCTCTGTTGAATACTGATCATTAAGGCCATATTGATTGTAGATCTCATCTGGCAATGATTGATCCTTTGCAGCTGTTGGTTTAATAAGCTTACCGAATGCTAGTAAGTCCGGTCCTTTTGTTTCATATTTATCTTTCATATGTAGACCATGATGAACAAGAGGGGGAATGGCTAAGGTATGTTCTTTGGGTCCTCTATAGAGCAACATGTTAAATGAGCCAGTTGTTACCCCTAAAGTGGAAGCATCATCGTATATAGTAGAAATTTCAGGATTTAAATGTAGGTTGTTTAAATTCGAAAGGGCGTCTTCAAGTATTTGCTCAGTCCCAAGTTTGAAAGTTCTATAAGTTGTAGTTCCGTAATCGACAAGTCGGTTTTCGGTTTGGTTATACCACATCAAACCTGGAATGTGATGATCTTCTGGTCCTACACCAGTAATAAGAGAACTTTCGATGACTACAGACATAGAAGGAAACGGTGAAATTAAGTCATTAAACACTTTTCCATGATCACTTAAAAAAGCAATCGCGGGGGTTCGTCCTTCTTTTATTCCTTTTCTAACCAATTCAGGCTTCATGGAGTCGACCATTACAACAATAATTTTCTTCGAAGGGCCATCATTAGATTGAATACTAGCTCCTTCAGGAGAATCATTCGATGTGCTTTGGCAACTACTAAGAATTAGAAAAATGCTAAATAATAATAGTAAAAGATATATCCTCAATTTTTACCCTTCTTTCTTTCATAAGTCTGTATTTCAAATCCTTTTCCGTCTAACCATTCAGCGTATAATACCGCATTTACACCTGGGATTCCTCTGTTAAGTAGTTCTTTTGTGAGCCATTCTTCATTTTGGTTTAATAATCCTAAGCTCTCAGGAATAAGTTCTCCATCAAGAATAAGCAGGATCGGAAGTGTGACTGATTTTGCAGGTATGTTTAAATCTTTATTGATAGGAGTATCAAAAGGTTGTTTTTTTAGTACACTTACGGATCCGTTTGTTTCAAGAATGCCATATTGGACTTCTCGTATTGAAAACACGTCCTTCTCGCGTAAGAGATGTTGTAATTGATTTAAATCAAGTTTGTTTTTTTTGAGCTCTTCATATTGTATTTTCCCTTTAGAAATAACAAGCGAAGGTGTGCCTTCGAGCCAGGCTCTCGAACCTCTAAATTTTTGAGTAATCATTTCGATAAAATAAATTAATGTACCCCAAAAAACGATTGCATAGAGGACATAATGAAGACCTATTTCTTTATCATAAATCGCATTACCGACGAGCTCCCCTAATACAAGTGCTGAGATGAAATCAAAAGGTGTGAGCTGTGTTATTTGGTTTTTACCTAACAATTTCGTTAACACTAATAAAGCAAAAAAACCGACAAGTAATTCTGTGGTCAGCGATAGGAAATTAGTATGCACAGCAATACCCCTTTAAATTTAATCCTCCTTATTGTTAACAGAATAACTGTTTTTATGATAAAAGTAATAAAGCCCATTCAGAATGTATTTTACATTTGAATGGGCTTTTTCTTTATTTTTATTTTTGAATATCAATTAAAAGCTGGTCTATTTTTTTAACTAGTTGACGAGAAGCATTGTGTAGTTGGGATAGTTCAGAGGTAGGGTCCTCTTTAGTGCCTCGAAAGAGATTCTTCGGCTGCTTTTGGTCTGTTAACCAATAGGCATCCACGTAATGACGAAATAGTATGAAGAGATTTTCCACTGCTAGAGCTTGTTTTGTTGAGAAACAGCCAGCCATCTCTTCGTTACTCATTCCATGTGCTAAAGGTGCGTCTTCAATCACCCTTGCATGTATGTCTTCCGTTTGTTTATCAACTGCCTCTCTAATTCGAAGTGCTAGAAGGAGCATATGGGTCCGTTGTTCTTTAACCAGTTCTTTATTTTTCTCGCTATTATAACGTTTCCGTTCCTTTTGCATTAGTGCAATTAAATGAAGTCTTTCATTAGCTTGCTTGTTCTGCTTAATAAGAAGAATGAATAGAAGCACTGTATTTCCAATCAAAAATATAAAAATAATTAGTGAAGAGATCGACATGATAAATTCCTTTCTATGTGTTCAATAATAGCAATTTACATAAATTGTATCTAATAAGATGGACTGTTTTATTTCATCCTATTAACGATGTTAAAGAGAAAGGGTGTGACATGATGACTGTAGCGAACAAAATGAAACAAACAATCTCAGGTTTAAAAAGTGCACAAGCAAGTCTAGAAACATTTGCTCTTGAAACAGACAATCAACAAGCGAAGCAATTATTTCAACAACTGGCTACGCAAACTCAAGGAATTGTTGACGGATTAAATCCGCGTCTTCAAGAAATTGAGCAAGAAGAACCGCAATATAAACAATAATCTTAAAACGGCGCTAAGCATCCTTACGAAAGATGCTTAGCTTTTCCATACATCATTTTATCAAAAGAAAGGGTGGTGTGAAGGTGAAACATTTCCTAGCAATCATAATTGGAATAATGATTTTGGGTGGATGTGGTCCACAAGCTGAAACGATTCAACCACTGCAGGTAGGAAATCAGGCTATTGTGGCTCAAGAAAAGGCAGATGAAGCCAAACAAATTCTATTATCAATGGAAGAGGTACTAGAAGTAAAAGGTGTGGTAAATGACCAGGGTATTTACTTAGCTCCGCGTGTGAAGCACTTTGATCGTTTTCACTTAAATGATATTAGAAAGCGGGGTCACGAGAACGTAGCGAAACGTTTTCCAAAAGAGACCGTTCATGTCTCGACTGATAAGAAAATTTATATGGAATTAGAAAAGTTGGAGCAAGAGCTGAAGAAGAAAACGATTAGTGAAAAGCGTTTTTCAACCAAATTAAAAGAATTAGAAGAAAAAATGAAAGGGTAGGAGGTGAGAATATGTCTTCTAGTAAGATGAAAAATGTTACACCAACTCAACAAGCCTATCAACGCCTTGCTCAAAAGCATGAATTAAAACGACCTGTAGCGAAAAATTGCATCCGAGCCTTTTTGATTGGTGGATTAATCTGTGTTTTTGGTCAAGGCATCCAAACGATGTTTTTTACTTTTTTTGATTTTACAGAACGAACCGCAGGGAACCCTACAGTGGCAGTTTTAATTTTTCTTTCCGTTTTACTAACTGGCTTCGGTGTGTATGATCGATACGCACAATTTGCCGGTGCAGGTACAGCTGTTCCGGTAACTGGGTTTGCAAACTCAATAGCATCTGCGGCTATCGAGCATCGTACAGAAGGCTATGTACTAGGTGTTGGGGGTAATATGTTCAAATTAGCCGGTTCGGTTATCGTTTTTGGGACAGTGGCAGCCTTTTTAATTGCAATTGTTAAGACGATTCTTATTCAGTGGGGAGGGTTATAGGATGTTAAAAGGTCATCAATCGTGGGTGTTTGAGAACAAGCCTGTTATCACTTCTACTGGGGTGGTAGGTGGGCCATTTGAAGCGAATGGTATGTTAGCCAATGATTTTGATCTTCTCCATGAAGATCTATGGTTAGGTCAGGATTCATATGAAAAAGCTCAAAGAGTGTTATTAGAGGAATCTGTAACTAGAGCCATTGAAAAAGCAGAGTTAACAAACGGCGATATACAATTTATGTTAGCGGGCGATCTACTTAATCAATTGACTCCATCAAGTTTTGCTTGTCGAATGCTTTGTATCCCATACCTCGGTATGTTCGGTGCGTGTTCAACTTCAATGGAAGGACTTGCATTAGCGGCATTCTTAGTGAATGCAGACGGAGCAAATCATGTAGTGACAGCTGCAACAAGTCATAATGCAGCGACTGAAAAGCAATTTAGATATCCCACTGAGTATGGTGGGCAAAAGCCACCTACTGCCCAATGGACTGTTACTGCATCAGGTGCTGCTGTTGTCTCCAAGCAAGGAGAAGGTCCTGTTGTTACTTCTGCTACGATAGGTAAAGTTATTGATATGGGGATGTCGGATCCTTTTAATATGGGTGGTGCGATGGCACCAGCTGCAGTAGATACCATTGAATCGCATTTTCGTGACCTTAGGCTGCCAATTGATCATTACGATTTAATTGCTACAGGAGATTTAGGAAATATTGGATTACCAATTGCCAAAGAAATGTTAGAAGAACGCGGAATGAATCTTGCAGAAGGAGTGTTTCAAGATTGTGGCCTGATGATTTATCGCGAAGGTCAACCAGTATTAGCAGGGGCTAGTGGGCCTGGATGCTCAGCTTCAGTCACTTATGGACATTTACTGAATCGAATGAAACGTGGAGAGATTAAACGGATGCTCATTGTAGCCACAGGAGCCTTGTTGTCTCCATTATCCTTTCAGCAAAAAGAGACGATTCCTTGTATTGCGCATGCAGTCGCAATTGAAGCGGGAGGTCTCATATCATGATATTTTTCTGGGCATTTATAGTAGGTGGGCTGATTTGTGTTATAGGTCAATTATTAATGGATGTGGGAAAGTTAACACCAGCTCACACAATGAGCACACTCGTTGTTACAGGAGCAATATTAGATGGGTTTGGGCTATATGAGCCCTTAATTGATTTTGCTGGAGCCGGTGCTACCGTTCCAATTACGAGCTTTGGTAATGCGCTTGTACACGGGGCAATGGCTGAAGCAGAAACGAATGGGCTGATCGGTGTGATTACTGGTATTTTTGAAGTGACAAGTGCTGGGATATCAGCCGCTATTATTTTTGGCTTTCTGGCTTCTCTTGTTTTTAAACCAAAAGGTTAGGAGCGTCTATTATGTCTGTAGCATCACAAGTGAAAGGGACCCTTTATTCATTAAAAGGGATTGAAGCAACGTTATCAAAGTTAGCCCTACAATCATCAGATAATGGGTCAGAAAAAGTGTATCATCAAGCTTCTTTGAAAGCGAGAACAATTATAAGTGAAATAGAGAAGCAGATCATGTTTTTGGAGCATGAAGAGCCGCAATATAAAGGGAACTAAGGAGGGGTAGTATGCCTGGTTGGCTGGAAGTCGTTATCCGCAGTGTGAGTATCATCATTATTTTGTTCGCATTTTTCAAAGGGTTCATTCGTAAACCAATAGGAGAATGCTCTTCTTTTGAATTTGGATTAGTTGCTGGCATGACGATCATTGGCGCAATTGGAGCATTTAATCTTCAAATACCGATTGCCTTTGTGTTAACAGCACTTGTTGTATGGGGTTTATTTACCATTGGTTTATCAATTTTAGTAGAGAAGAGCGCATCTTTTCGTACGTTTATGTATGGTCGAGGTGTACCTCTCATTAAGGACGGAAAAATATTGGAAGATAACATGACAAAGCAACACGTAACAAGCGACGAACTGCTTAGAAGGTTGCGTTCAAAGGATGTCTTTCAGACAGCAGATGTTGAATTTGCCGTTCTTGAGTCGAATGGAGAATTAAATGTATTACTGAAATCTGACAAGCAACCACTTAATCCAAGTGCATTGCAGATGAAAGTTGCTCCCACTAAAGAACCGGAGACCGTCATTAAGGATGGCGAGATTATGGACGAGCCATTAGCTACAAGAGGGTTAAACCGCATATGGTTGGAAACTGAACTTGCTAAAATAGATGCGTCTGTTGAAAATGTTTTCCTTGCCCAAGTAGATAATGATGGTCAATTAACGGTTGATTTATTTGACGATCAATTAACCGTTCCAGAACCAGTTGAGTTAGCATTACTTGCAGCAGGATTGAAAAAAGTACAAGCAGATTTTTCTTTGTATGCCCTAGATACAGATAACCAACGATCAAAAGAACGTTATGAGTGGTGTGAAAAAGAAGTAACGGAGCTGATCAACCTTCTAAAGCCGTATACTTCTTAATGCTGAACAAGTTCATGTGACTCATCTTTACTTGAGTAGGCTAATTGTAGATCTCCTTCATGATTGATGGTGCATAAAAATATTGTATCTAGTCGAATCACTCCCATTCCCTCTAGTTTTTTACGGAGTGATTCTTTTGTTAACCCTAATTCCTTCATAACTTCTTCTCTCATCTTTCCTTCAATAATTACTGGATAGGAAATACCAAGATTCTTTTTGTGTATTCCTAAATCTTCAATGGTTGGAATGGCTTTTTCCGGTTTCCGTTGTATACTAATATCCCCGTTTGCTTCAATAATAGCAAGCTTCACATCGCCTATGTCAAATACATCTTTTTGTCTAAGCATCTGTAAAATATTATCAATCGAATAGCGAATCGAAGCGACATTATCGACTAATATTTTCCCATCTTTGACTACAACGGTCGGTTCAAAAGTGATCCATTTTCCAAAAGGACGGTTTCGAATCACGTTCAATGCAACAATTTTTTGAAAGAATGCAATAGCGACAATCGCATATGCGGTATGAATGTGACTAACTGAAGGGTCGGCAATATCTGCTCCAGTTACTGAAGCCAGTGTCACAATAACTAAGAAATCAAAGATAGGAACTTGCCCAATTGAGCGTTTCCCCATCGTCAACGTCATAAACAACAATAAAGGGAGGATCGTCAAGATACGACCAGTCACAATTGCTAATTCTTGAAAAAGCATATTTTTCCTCCCTTTCTATTTTATATGAAATGAATCAACAGTTAGTATGTTCCACTTAGAGGAGCAGTATGCAAACAGAAAGGTGTTGTCCAAATCTTAAGTCATATATGGACTCCTCATGCATAAACTTGTCTTACAGATATGTAGATTAGACTCTAATTCGTAAGGACGGTCGACTACTCATCAAAGATATCTAACGAGACGGGGTGGGGATAATACATGCTTAAAAAAGGAATAACATTTGGTCTTATTTGTTTACTCTTTCTTACTTCTGTTATAACTCCAACACAAGTAGAAGCTAGAAATTTTTCAGTATCAGCTGAAGCGGCAATACTTATGGAGCAAGAATCAGGACGAATACTCTATTCTAAAAATGCTGAACAGTCTTTAAGAATTGCAAGTATTACAAAGATCATGACCGCTATTCTAGCGGTTGAATCAGGCAAAATGAAAGAGTTAGTAAAGATCTCATCTAATGCTGAAGGTACAGAAGGTTCTTCGATTTATTTAAGAGCTGGGGAAGAGATCTTATTAGAGGATTTAGTATATGGTTTAATGCTTAGAAGCGGGAATGATTCAGCAGTAGCGATTGCTGAACATGTTGGAGGTAGCTTAGAAGGATTTGTCTATTTGATGAATGAAAAGGCAAGAGAGCTTGGCATGTTAAGCACTCAGTTTCAAAACCCTCACGGTCTAGATGACCATGAAGAGCATTATTCCTCAGCTTACGATATGGCTCTTCTCACAAGATACGCGATGAATAACTCACAATATCAGGAAATATCCTCTACGAAAAGTCATCGAGTGGATGGGGAGCAAATTCGAGTTTGGCATAATAAAAATCGCTTATTAACAGAGCTATACCAATACTCAACAGGTGGAAAAACTGGTTTTACAAAACGTGCTCGCAGGACCCTGGTTTCCACAGCAACGAAAGATGATCTTGATTTAATAGTCGTAACATTAAATGCTCCAAGTGATTGGCATGATCACATGAATCTTTTTAATTGGGCATTTAATTCATATTCGTTAAAAACATTAGTCGAAGAGGGAGAATTCAAAGATATAGAAGATGAATTTTATAAAAATCATGTGTATAGTCCATACACATTTGAATACCCTTTACTTGAATCTGAGGTAGGCTTAGTAGAACAAAAACTAACCCTTTATCGCCCACCGACTGAAGAAAAAAGAGAAGGGTACATTCCACCACAACCTGTAGGCAAATTAGAAGTTACGCTCTCTGGTGAGAAAATTGGTCAAGTGCCCCTCTATTATGATGCGCCTGAAGTAGAAGAAAAACAGGGGTTTTGGTCAAGGTTTCTAAGTATTTTCTCAATGACGCTTGGAGTGAGGACCTTTGATAAATAAGATATGGGTAGCCATGCTTGTCATCGGAATCGTTTTCGCTGCATTTAATGGGACAATGGCTGAGGTAAATGAAGCCATTTTTGCAGGAGCAAAAGATGCGGTAGCTATTTGTATAGGACTGATCAGTATCCTTGTATTCTGGTTAGGGTTAATGAGGATCGCTCAGGTAGCTGGAATGTTAAGAGGGTTAGCGAAGATAATGAAACCCATTGCTACTAAACTGTTCCCAGAAGTGCCTCCTAATCATCCTGCAATGGGCTATATTCTTTCTAACATGACGGCGAATCTCTTTGGGTTAGGAAATGCAGCGACTCCGATGGGGATTAAAGCAATGGAGCAACTAAAGGAACTAAATGGTGGAGTAGATTCAGCTAGCAGGTCAATGATTACGTTGCTTGCGATTAATACGGCTAGTATTACGCTTATACCAACGACTGTCATCTCCATTCGTATGAGTTATGGATCTGTTTCCCCGACTGAAATTGTAGGGACAACGCTCCTTGCTACCACTTGCTCAACGTTAGGTGCTATCCTGATCGATCGGTATTTTTATTACCGTAGAGTTAGAGGAGGGAGAGTATAGTGGGTATATTAACAGTTGTTTCAGTCTGGTTTATCCCTATTCTTATCGGTACTGTTTTGTTATACGGTACTTACAAACGGGTACCCACTTATGAAACCTTTGTCGAAGGTGCAAAAGAAGGGTTTGGGATGGCAATCTCTATTATTCCCTACTTGGTAGGAATGCTTGTAGCGATTTCAGTCTTTAGGGCCTCTGGGGCAATGGAGTTTTTAATTGAATTCATGAAACCATTGTTACAGCTTGTAGGTGTACCTTCAGAAATAGTTCCTCTTGCTATGATTAGACCGATTTCAGGTACGGGTGCACTTGGTATGACGAGTGATCTCATCGCGACGTATGGTCCTGACTCTTTTATCGGAAGGCTAGCATCAACCATGCAGGGAAGTACGGATACAACTTTGTATGTATTAACGGTTTATTTTGGAGCGGTTGGAATTAAAAAGATGGGTGATGCATTAAAAGTTGGCCTTTTAGCTGATATTGTTGGAATTATTGCTTCCATCATTATTGTTTCGATGGTATTCAGTGTATAAAAAAGCCTAACAAACTGATAACTTATCAGAGTTAGGCTTTTTAAATGCAATAAAATTCCTTTTAATAGGTGATAATGGTGACAAATAGATGAACCCTTAGTAGACAATGTGTCTTCTGCTTGAGAATTACTACTTTGGGGAGTATGATGGAACATGAGGTGAATGAATAGAATGGAACGGTTACAAAAAGTTATAGCACAAGCAGGTATTACGTCAAGACGTAAAGCAGAGACGTTAATTACCGAAGGAAAAGTAAAAGTGAATGGCCAAGTTGTTCGTGAACTAGGTGTAAAAGTCAATGCAAAGAATGATCAAATCGAGGTAGAAGGTGTACCGATTGATCGAGAAGAGCCGGTATATTTTTTAATGTACAAGCCACAAGGTGTGATCTCAAGTGTGAAAGATGAAAAAGGTCGCAAAGTGGTGACTGATTTTATCAATATTGAACAACGTGTATTCCCAATTGGAAGATTGGATTATGACACTTCAGGTTTAATTCTTTTAACAAACGACGGAGAATTCGCAAACCAATTAATGCACCCTAAATTTAAAATTGACAAAGTGTATGTAGCAAAGGTAAGAGGCATTCCAACTCGTGAAGAGTTAAAAAGATTGCAAAATGGTGTGGTGTTGGAAGATGGCAAGACAGCTCCAGCAAGAGTAAAACTTATCTCAATGGATAAGAAAAAACAAACGGCTATTGTCCAGTTAACAATACACGAAGGTAGAAACCGTCAAGTACGTCGTATGTTTGAAGCGATTGGTCACCCTGTAATGAAACTTAAACGTGAACAATACAGCTTCTTGAACATCCGTACAATGAATCCTGGAGATGTCCGTCCACTGAAACCAATTGAAGTGAAGCATTTACGTGAATTAGCTGTCACCAAACCGTCATAAAGTGAAACAGTGTAAAAAAAGAACAACGCTATAATAGGGTTATTCACTATTTACTTAGTGTAGAAAGGGGAGATACACAGAAAATGAAACGTAGTCGTTTAATTATGCGAACGTCCATACTTGCAGTGATTGCAATCGCCCTGGCCTATACGTTTTACTCAAACTTTATAGCTGATCGTAGTGTCGCAAGAGCGGGGAATGATGCAGTAAACTTTGCATTACAAGACCTTGAAGGTGAGCGCTTTGAATTAGAAGAGTATCGAGGTCAGGGAGTATTCTTGAACTTTTGGGGCACATACTGTCCACCTTGTGTAAAAGAAATGCCAATTATGGAAGATCTATATGAGGAGTACAAAGAACAAGGTGTAGAGATTATGGCCGTCAATGTTAATGAGCCAGAGTTAACCGTAAATCAATTTGTCAATCGTCTTAATCTAACCTTCCCTATCGCGATTGATAAGGGGATGCGCGTAAGTGATGCTTATGGTATTTCACCACTGCCTACGACGATTTTGATAGATGAACATGGCGAGATTGTTAAGGTGCACACTGGTGGCATGACAGAAGGTCAAGTAAAAGAATTTCTAGAAATGATAAAACCGGGTACTTAATTGAGGTGTAAGGCATGAAGAAAGTTACCTGTGAATGTGGACACAAAAACCCGCATGGTACAGAGATTTGTGAGTCGTGCGGAAAGCCTATTGAGGAGAATTTAGAACAGAAAAAACTTCTTGATATGAGGTATGAAGGTGTAGCAAGACGTTCACAAACATACACAACAACAATTATTGATAAAATATGGATGTTTTTTTCTTCAGTAAAAGTGGGGATATGGCTAATTGTTTTAACCTTATTAGCTTCAGCACTCGGAACATTATTTCCGCAAGAAATGTACATTCCTCCAACAGCCAATCCATCCATTTACTATGCTGAAGAGTATGGATATTTAGGTGAGATTTATTATTTATTAGGTCTTCATAATTTGTATAGCTCATGGTGGTACATGCTTTTAGTGGCAGGACTTGGAGTTTCTTTAATTATTGCCAGCCTTGACCGCGTAGTACCTTTGCACCGTGCTTTGAAAACACAACGAGTGACCCGTCATACCAATTTTATGAAGCGTCAACGTGTTTTTGGAACTTCGTCCATCTCACAAGAGGAAGTAGATTCGACGTTTAGTAAAGTGCGTGAGAGACTAGAAGCAAATAAGTACAAGATCTCTGAAGAAAATGGAAATTTTGTAGCGGAAAAAGGACGTTTCGCAAGATGGGGTCCTTATGTTAATCACATTGGACTAATCCTATTTTTAATTGGATGTATGCTTCGCTATTTTCCTGGAATGTACATCGATGAGCATGTGTGGATCCGTGAAGGAGATCAGGTAGTTGTTCCTGGAACGGATGGACAATATTATATTGCAAATGATCGATTCCTATTAGAGTTTTATGATGAAAATGATGAAATATTCGGTGAGGCTATCGAACGTTCAGGAAGTCCGGTTGTTAAAAATTTCCAAACGGATGCAAGGTTATATGAGCGAACGGACGCTGATACGGTAGGGGATCTTGGAGAGTTAGTAGAAGTTGCTGAACACCCAATTCGGGTGAACTTCCCAATGAGCCATGATGGGTTTAATTTCTATCAACTTGATTATAAGCTAAATGAATTAAAAACAATGAGTTTTACACTTGAAAATAAAGAAACCGGAGATACTTTCGGTCGAATGGATATTGATCTGTATGATCCTGAGCCTAGCTATGATTTAGGTGATGGGCACGAGGTAATCATTCGTGATTATTTCCCTGATTATTTTTTGAATAATGATGATGTCCCTTCAACTCGTTCGAAAATACCAGATAATCCAGTCTTTATTTTTGAAATGATTACACCAGAGACACCGGAGGGAGAAGTTAGTTTTGTAGGAATTCGTCAAAACCTTGAACCACTTGGTGAAAATGATTATAAAATGACCTTTGTTGATGTCGAAACTAATAATGTAACGGCCCTTGGAGTGAGAAAAGATCGTACATTGCCTATACTCATTGCAGGTGGAGTTATATTTATGATCGGGTTAATTCAAGGATCATACTGGGCACATCGCCGTATATGGGTTCAACGAATTAGTGGTGATGTATGGATTGCTGGTCACACGAATAAGAACTGGCTAACCTTACGTAAAGATATTGATGAAGCGATCAAAGAAACTAATTTAAAGTCTCCTCTCGATCAAGTTGAGGAAAAAGAGAAAGAAGTAGAAGTTCCAAATCAAACTAATAAGAACGAAGATTAGCAAGGAGGGTAAAAAATGGCAGCTTTAAGCGGAAATTTATTATACGTTGCCTTTTTCCTCTATCTTGCCGCGACAATTACCTTTGCTGTTTCAGTAACCGGTAGAAAATGGCGTGACAAGGCAGGAGAAATGACTGGGAATAAATGGGGATTTATTGGATATCTATTATCTGTTGCAGCATCCTTATTTGCAATAGGCTATTTTATTACAAGATGGGTTCATGCAGGACATGCTCCGGTTAGTAACATGTTTGAATATATGACCTTCCTTGGGATTGCGATTGGACTGGCCTTTAATGTTATTTATGCAATTTATCGCTCAAATGTCCTGGGGATGTTTACTTTACCAATCGTTATGTTGATTGTAGCCTATGCCTCATTATTTCCAAGAGAAGTAGAACCATTGATTCCAGCTCTTCAAAGTAGTTGGTTAACGATTCACGTTATCACAGTTGCCCTAGGGCAAGGTGTTTTATCAATTGGTATGGCAGCTGGTCTAGTGTATCTAGTCCGGACATTAGATTTTACTAAAGCAAACAAACGAACACGTGCTTTTGAATTTGTCATGTATTCTCTAATTAGTTTAGTAGGCTTCATTTTAATCGGGTATCTCTTTAATGCGATGAATTATGAAGCTACATTCAATTATGTGAATGAACAAGATGTAGAAACACAAATGGAATATAATCTTCCACCTCTTGTAGGACCAAATGAAGGTGAATTAATCACTGAAAATCGGATGGAGCCATTTTTTAATGCACCAGCTATCATTCGTAGTAACGACTTAAATACAGTGATCTGGTCATTGATCTCGGGTCTCATTTTATATGTCGCTCTACGATTGATTTTACGCAAGCGCATTGGTGGGGCAATACAGCCGTTATTAAAAGGGGTTAGTCCTCAAGCGGTTGATGAAGTAAGTTATCGTGCGATTGCAATAGGCTTCCCAATTTTCGCACTTGGTGGATTAATCTTTGCGATGATTTGGGCACAAATTGCTTGGTCTCGTTTCTGGGGTTGGGACCCTAAAGAAGTATGGGCTCTGGTTACATTTTTATTTTATGCAGCGTATCTACATCTTCGCTTATCAAGAGGATGGCAAGGAGAGCGTTCAGCTTGGTTATGTGTAATTGGATTTGCAATTATTATGTTTAACCTTGTTTTCGTTAACTTGGTTATTGCAGGCTTGCATTCATACGCATAAGCGATTTAGACCCTCGATGATTTGCGAGGGTCTTTCTTTATGTTTACTTAATTAAACCATGATATTTTATTTTTTATCATTGGTCATGCTACACTTAAAGGAATGAATCTTATTTACATAATAGGAGGTTTCATACATATGGAAAAAGAAGCAAAGATATTAGTGGTTGATGATGAGGATCGTATTCGCAGGCTCCTAAAGATGTATTTGGAAAGAGAAAAATATGAAGTGGAAGAAGCTGAGAATGGTGAACAAGCTTTAAGTTTGGCGCTTGAGGTAGATTATGACTTGATTTTACTTGATATTATGATGCCTGGCATGGATGGAATTGAAGTATGCCAAGAATTACGTAAAACTAAAGCGACACCAGTGATGATGTTAACAGCTAAAGGAGAAGAAGCTAATCGGGTTCAAGGATTTGAAGTCGGAACGGATGATTATATTGTAAAGCCATTTAGCCCACGTGAAGTAGTATTACGTGTAAAAGCTCTTTTACGACGTTCTTCTACAACGAAATTTTTACAAACGGATACTCAAACAAAAGATGTGATTGTTTTTCAACATTTAACAATTGATAATGATGCTCACCGCGTATCTGTTGATGGTGATGAAATTAGTTTAACACCTAAAGAGTATGAATTGCTTCATTATTTAGCCCAATCACCGGATAAGGTCTTTTCACGTGAACAACTGTTAAAAGATGTATGGAATTATGATTTCTTCGGAGATCTTAGAACAGTTGACACTCATATTAAAAGATTGCGTGAAAAATTAAACCGTATATCTCCTGAAGCAGCGGCAATGATTTCAACTGTATGGGGAGTTGGATACAAGTTTGAGGCACAGAAAGAATAATGTTGTGGCGAAGCGTAGTAGGGAAGCTATGGTTTACGATATTATTACTTGTTTCGGTTGTTTTAACGATTTTGATGGTCTTGCTTCTTCAATCATTTGAACGTTTTCATGTGAACGAAGCAGAATCACAACTAGTGAATCATGCCAATATGATTGCAGCAATTTTTGATGGGTACGATGAACAAGACGATGCGCTTAGAACAATCTCTCAATATGGTTCATCCTTTGAAACACATGCGCTCATTTTTGTGGAGGGAACGAAAGTTTGGGGAACGAATAATGCCGCTAATGATGACATTTATGCGCAACTATTTATGACCAATCCAACATTGAGTGAAGTTTTTAACGGGGAGCAAGTAGTTGCAACGGAAGGTGACTTTCCTTTTCAAGAAGACGGAGAACTCGGTCGCACAGAAATGATGGTTGTAGGAGTCCCACTTCAACCAACAGAACTAGATAATAGTGCTGTTTTTCTATACCAATCATTGTCTGCGATAGAAGAAACGTCAAATGAAACGAAAAGAATAGTTTATTTTTCAGCAGGAATTGCTATTGTATTAACGACTATTTTTACCTTTTTCTTATCTACAAGAATAACAGCACCTCTTCGGAAAATGAGACAAGTTGCTCTAGAAGTTGCGCAAGGTCAGTTTAAAACCAAGGTTCCTATTCTAACCCACGATGAAATCGGTCAACTGGCGATGGCTTTTAATCGAATGGGACGTGAATTAAACCGGAATATTCATGCCCTTAATCAAGAAAAGGAGCAACTTTCCAGAATTCTAGTAAGTATGGCAGATGGAGTTATTACGTTAGACCGTAAAGGTAAGCTTGTTGTCACAAATCCTCCAGCTGAGCGATTTATGCAGTCGTGGTTTTATGAACAAGGTGTTACTGAAGATGCCTCTGAATTACCACAAGCGGTTCAACAACTTTTTCAACGAGTCGTTTCAGTCGAAAAAGAACAAATGATAGAAATTGATGTTCAAGGTAGAAGCTGGGCTATTTTAATGACACCGCTCTACGATAGAGAGTATGTACGGGGAGCTGTGGCTGTTATTCGTGATATGACAGAAGAACGTCGCCATGATAAATTACGTAAAGATTTTATTGCGAATGTGTCTCACGAATTGCGTACTCCGGTTTCCATGTTACAAGGATACAGTGAAGCCATTATTGATGACATAGCTGGTTCTGAGGAAGATAAAAAAGAGTTTGCTAAAATTATTTATGATGAATCATTACGTATGGGGCGTCTCGTCAACGAACTACTTGATTTAGCTAGAATGGAAGCTGGTCATATAGAGCTTCATAAAGAAAAAGTAGATCAGCGGGCTTTTACAGATCGAATTGTGCGTAAGTTTCAAGGTTATGCAAAAGAGCAAGGTGTGACGTTAGTGTTAGACATTAAAGGAGATGATCAGCAGGTCGCATTTGATCCTGATCGAATTGAACAGGTTCTTACTAATCTCATTCATAATGCTATTAGGCACACAAGTGAAAATGGGAAGGTAACATTGAAGGTAAGACCATTTGAACAAGGCATCAAATTGGATGTTATTGATACAGGTTCTGGTATACCGGAAGAAGATTTACCATATGTATTTGAACGTTTCTATAAGGCTGATAAAGCGCGGACTCGTGGTCGTGGGGGTACAGGCTTAGGGCTTGCTATTGCAAAAAATATTGTCGATGCTCATAAAGGACAAATTTCAGTTCATAGCAAAATGGATGAAGGTACGACATTTTCCTTCTTTCTTCCTTCCTTGTTAACCGACGAAGACGAAATATCTCGATAAATCTTGTTTCATCTGAAACATTTCTTAGATGGCAGTAACCAATTGGTTGCTGCCATCTTTTTAGTCGATAAATGATTAGTATCCTAATAGTATTCTTATGGTAAATCATTTAAATTGATTAAATTATTTTGAGTTGATACAATAATAAAGGAATTTTTAATTAGGAGGCTAACTAATGTCGTTGAGGCAACTGGATAATAGAGTTGGCTATCATATTGGTCTGGTAGCTCATCAAATTCATAATCAATATAATCAAAAGTTAGCAGAGTTTGAGTTAACTGTAGCTCAAGCAAGAGTACTCTATTTACTAGCCTATTATGGAGCTCAAACTCAAGTTGAACTTCAAAAAAGGTTATTTGTTAAAGGCTCGACAATGAATGGCGTCATTGATTCGCTATTGAAAAAAGATTTTATTAAAAAAGTAAATAGTGATGTCGATAAACGTGCAAAGTATATTCATCTATCGAGCAAGGGAGAAGCGATCGAAGGAGAGCTTTGGGAGGAAATGAATCATCTTGAATCAAACTTAATGATTGGCTTTTCAGATGAAGAAAAAGCCTTGCTTTTATCGTGGTTAAAAAAAGTAGAAGGAAATATTCAATGCGAGTCACTAAAGAAAGAGGATAGACGAGAGGAAGAATAATAATGGAACAAAAGAAACAAAGTGAGAAGCTAGGTACGGAATCCATTCCAAAGCTTTTACGAGATTTGTCGGTCCCGGCCATGATTGGGATGTTTGTGATGGCTTTATATAATGTCGTCGATACGATCTTTATTTCTTATGGAGTAGGAATCGATGCAGTTGCGGGTGTTACGATTGCTTTTCCTGTCATGATGATTATTATGGCCGTGTCAGCAGCAATGGGAATCGGAGGAGCTTCGGTTATTTCAAGGCGTTTAGGAGAAAAACGAGATAATGAAGCCAACCAAGTGTTTGGAACGATTATTTCGATCATTATACTAATCAGTATTATTGGTGTGATAGCATCCTTTACCTTTTTAGAAGAGATGTTGATTCTATTTGGAGCAAGTCCTGATATTCTTCCTTATGCAGTGGAGTACATGTTTCCAATTATGCTAGGAACATTTTTCTTTTCTTTTGCGTTTGCGACAAATAATATTGTTAGATCAGAAGGAAACGCTAAATTTGCGATGATGACGATGATTATTCCAGCCGTCATTAATATCATTTTAGATCCAATTTTTATCTTTGGATTAAATATGGGCGTCCAAGGCGCGGCCGTAGCTACCGTCATATCACAGGCTGCAGTCACAGTTGTCATTTTAAGATATTATCTAACAGGAAAAAGCTCACTCACACTAAAGTTGAGTGATCTAATGATTAAATGGAGTATTGTAAAAGAAGTGGTATCAGTCGGCCTACCTGCATTTGTTCAACAAGCATCAGGGAGTATTATGATGATTGCTATTAATACGATGCTGATTCAATACGGAAGTGATCTGTATGTTGGGATTTTTGGAATCATCCAACGAATCCTTATGTTCGCAGTCATGCCTATTATCGGGGTGATGCAAGGCATGATGCCGATTGTGGGGTACAACTATGGGGCAAAGCAATATGAACGCATGCGAGAAACGATATGGCTAACATTAAAAGTGGTCGTTATCTCGTCTATAGGGATCTTTTTAATGATGATGATTTTCCCAGCATTGTTCATGAGAGTCTTTACAGCTGATCCAGAAGTGATTGAAGCTGGAGCTAGTGCAATGCGGATTTTATTTCTAGCATTCTTTGTAGTCGGTGTTCAAGTGGTCGCTGGAGGATTGTATCAAGCACTGGGGAAACCGAAGCCAGCCTTGATTTTGTCGCTTTCTAGACAAATCTTATTCCTTATTCCGCTCGTTTTAATTTTGCCTCAATTCTTTGGGTTAAGCGGGGTATGGATTGCGTTTCCGATTGCCGACGTCCTATCATTTATTTTAGCTAGTATTTTATTGTATCGTGATCGAGATACGATTTTGGTGAAGGGGGAGGAAGAACTAAATCAGATAGAAGTAGTCACTCTAACCAATTAATAGGAAAAGAAAAAGAGTAAAAACCGTTTATTAAACAGTTTTTACTCTTTTTATTAACTCCATTATTTATTAGTAGGCATCTCTAATGCTAATTCTGCTTTTTTCATATCATGGTCTACTTGCTCCTCAATGTCATAAGCGTGATACATCTCATTCTCAATCATGTATGTGGCTACTTGATGATGAAGATCAATAGCTTCATCTAACTGCTTTTTTAAGATTTTATGAACTTTTGGGCTTGCTGTCTCAGTAATTGCTACAGCATAACTTCTAACAGCTGCTTTTGAAGTTACTAAGAGGTCTGTAGCAATTACTTCATCATTTATTAACTCTTTGTTATTAATTTTATCTAAAATACTAGCCATATTAATGCCTCCCTTATTTTACTTCATTTAAAATAGTACTTAATTCTTCGATTGCTTTTTGAGATGTTTTAGCATCTTTATCAAGTAATTCTTTTAACTTGTTATCCGAAGCGAGCCCTTGCATCATAGAAGATTTAGCTGCGCTTGCAGATTTAATGGTGAGGATCTCGTGAACTTCCAAGATCTCATGAGTTGCATAGTTTGTATTTTTCACGGTCAGTACCTCCTGTATTTTTTAAGATTGTATTATATTGAATACCACACTCTTAAAAATTAAAACATCATGATAAAAAAGGGAGATATAGTTGGTCTAAGAAAATAAGTTGTAATAAGGTTCTATAAAGTTTTTCAATTCCCTAAAAATTTTCGAAAAATACTGTCGAATAGCATGGATTCATGTATAATAAAGATACTTATCAATCTTATATAGCGCACATCTAGGTCACTCAATGTATCGTGAGTGATAATAGGGAAGTTGGTGTAATTCCAACACGGTCCCGCCACTGTAAATGCTAGATTGTTTCACTGTTCCACTGTCACTTATGATGGGAAGGAGAAACAATTGGTAAGCATGAGTCAGGAGACCTGCCTAGATGTTAGTTGTGAAACCTTCGAGGAAAAGGGGAAGCGGTCTAACATACTCATATGCATTGGATGATAGAGTAAGTTTAGTACTACTTTTATGTAAGCACTCCTCGTACTGGGGTGCTTTTTTGTGTTGTTAGATTCCAAAACCTTTTTTGTTCGACGCAGTAGCTAGAGAGAGAATAAGTACTAT
This sequence comes from Alkalihalophilus sp. As8PL, assembly GCF_040939795.1. Taxonomy (GTDB): domain Bacteria; phylum Bacillota; class Bacilli; order Bacillales; family Bacillaceae_D; genus Alkalihalophilus; species Alkalihalophilus lindianensis. Next base: position 234,346 of record NZ_CP162551.1, on the reverse strand, counting down.
TACATATTTGGGAGAGTGTCGTATGTTTAAAAAGTGGAATGTGTTAGTGGCAGCTATGATGGTAGCATTAATCATCACAGCATGTGGAGAAAGTGAAGGGACAGAGGAAGTAGAACCAAATATTGAACAGGGTGAAGCAACAACGGAGGAAGGAAATGAGGAAAGCGCCGATGGTACAGCAACCGATGATTTTCCACGTACCGTAACCGATGCTTTAGGGGATGAAGTGACAATTGATGAAAAGCCAGAGAGAATGATTTCATTGATTCCAAGTATTACAGAAACTCTTTATTCACTTGATCAAGGTGATAATGTAGTAGGAAGAACAGATTGGGATAACTACCCTGAGGAAGTTCTTGAGGTTGAGAGTGTAGGGGATATGACATTTGATGTAGAACGAGTGTTATCTTTGCAGCCTGACCTTGTTTTATCACATGAGTCAAATGCCCATAGTTCTGAAGAAGGATTAGAACAAATTCGTTCCGCTGGGATTCCGGTTGTAGTTATTAATGATGCTACTTCCATTGATGCTGTGTACGAGGCAATTACTCTTATCGGAGAAGCATCTGGTGCCGACGAGCAAGCAGAAAATACAGTAGAAGAAATGAAGGAACGCTTTGCAGCCGTTGAAGAGAAAGCTTCTGAAATTAGTGAAGAAGAAAGAGTAAGCGTATGGATTGAAGTGTCTGATGAATTGTATACAGCAGGGAGTAATACATTTATTGACGAAATGCTTTCAATGATCAACGCAGATAACATTGCCAATACAGAAGATGGTTGGCCTCAATTTACAGAAGAAGAGGTTGTAACTTTGAATCCTGAAGTAATCATTACTACATATGGTTATTATGTCGAAGATGCTGATGAGAAAATTAAGGATAGAGCAGCTTGGCAAGATGTTGAAGCTGTTGTGAATGATCGTATTTATGATGTTCAATCAGATGAAGTAACTAGATCTGGCCCACGTCTTATTAAAGGAGTAGAAGAACTTGCGTCAGTCATTTATCCAGAGGTATTTGGCGAATAATCACTTTATTGCTTATACGTCAGTTATACTTTTTTGTGCATTCGCTTTAATTATAAGTATTGGAAAGGGAAGCGTAGAGCTTCCCTTCTCTACGGTTATTTTAATTGTTTTAACAGAAGGTTTACATATTCCTTTGGGTGTTGAATTAGACCCAATGCATATAAACATCGTGATGGAGATCAGGCTTCCACGCACGTTACTTGCGATGATGGTAGGGGCATGCTTAGCGGTAGCAGGCGCAGCATTCCAAGGTTTTTTAAAAAACCCCTTAGCTGATCCATACACATTAGGTGTCTCTTCAGGTGCAGCAGTAGGAGCAGTTGTGGTATTGTTTTTTGGGTTAAGCTTGCCTTTAGTTGGCCGGTTTACTCTTCCATTTGTTAGTATCATAACAGGATTCTTGACTTTGTTTGTAGTTATTGGCTTTGCAAGAGTCGTTCAACGGTCGATGTCTGCAGAGACCATTATATTAGCAGGTATTATATTCAGTTCATTTTTAGGAGCTTTTATCTCTTTAATGATCTCTCTAACAGGAGATGAATTGAGACAGATTATTAATTGGTTGATGGGTAGTGTGGCGCTCAGAGGATGGTCGTATGTATGGATGATCCTCCCTTGTTTTGTAATAGGCTTTATCCTACTATTCTTTAATCGTCATGAATTGAATGCTCTAGCTTTTGGAGAGGAAACAGCTCGCCAATTGGGTGTGAACTTAAAAGTACGTAAACTAATGATTTTATTAGGGGCAACCGTTGTAACTGGTGGTGCGGTTGCTGTATCGGGGACGATTGGCTTTGTTGGGTTAGTGATCCCGCATTTAACAAGACTGATATGGGGAAGTGATCATCGTCATTTAATTCCACTATCCATGTTTGTAGGGGCCGGATTCCTAGCATTAACCGACTTAGTGGCCAGAACTTTATTAGCACCGACAGAATTACCAATCGGTGTGATAACAGCAATGATTGGTGCGCCAGTATTTGCTCTTATTTTATTAAGACAAAGAAAAATAGTTAGTTAGAGAGGAGGTAAGAGATGATTACAATTGATAATCTTACCCTGGGATATGGCGAGAAGAAAGTCATTGAATCCGTTTCGTTTGCAGTAGAGAAAGGTGAAATATTTGGCATTGTAGGACCAAATGGAAGTGGGAAAACAACTCTTCTTAAAGCGATAAGTGGAGGTCAAGATGTGAAAGAGGGTTCTATCGAAATAAATCAACGCTCTCTTGCTTCTTATCATTCAAAAGAATTAGCGAAAATCATGGCAGTTCTACCGCAACAGTCTGAAACGGCCTTTACGTATGCTGTATGGGATGTTGTCGCTCTTGGGCGATATCCTTATCAAAAAGGCTGGCTGCAAGGCTTAACCGCTGAAGATAAAGACATTATTCATAAAGCGTTAATTCAAACCGGAACTGAAGCGTTTAAAGATAAACCTCTTCAAGCTCTAAGTGGAGGAGAGCGTCAAAGGGTCCTACTTGCTCGCGCATTAGCACAGGAACCAGAAATATTATTATTAGATGAGCCAACCAACCATCTTGATGTTTCCTACCAAATGAGTTTAATGAACTCGCTCAAGCAATGGTCCCGTGATCGGAATTTAACAGTCATTGCGGTTTTACATGACTTGAATATGGCGAGTCTGTATTGCGACCGCGTCTTATTATTAGACGAGGGCCAAACGATTGCTTTAAATGAACCACGTCATGTAATGAAGACGGACCACCTTATACATGTATATAAGACGCCATTAGAATGTGGTGAGCATCCTTCCGTACCCTCTCCACTAATCACCTTTGTACCAGAACAAAATCAGGAAAATAACTTATCACCTATTGACCAACTGGCGATTGACCGAAATGAGAAATGGATTAAAGTCACAAGTCCGACGAGGTGGAAAGCTTTATCATCGGCTGTACTTGGTGCAGGTTTTAGTTGGCATAATACGTTCGTAAACAGGCATGTGCATAAAGACTATCAATGTGACGATGTTGAAGAAGAATTTAAACATTTTCTAGAAGCCCATCATGTAAGTGGAACAGATGTCCTTGGTATGATGACTGCTGCAATGCTTGAAGATGGGACGATACTTCGATCAAATGAGAAGGATATGAATCTATTAGTAATGGTTACAGCAGGGACTTCTAATGCTGTCGATGCCGCAAGAGCCCATGAACATCCGTCTTTTGTTCAGCAAATTGGAACGATCAACACATGGGTATTTATTGAAGGTAAGCTTCCCGAGTCAGCATATGTCCAAGCCTTAATGACGGTAACAGAAGCAAAAGCCAAAGCCATGCATGATGAAGAAATCATGGATGCTTCGACTCAAACAATTGCAACAGGGACCTCAACAGATAGTGTCATGATAGCTGCAACACAGGAAGGAACAAAATTTCCATATGCAGGAACGATTACACCGATTGGAAAAGTTGTAGCTAAGTTAGTTTACGATGCAACAAGAGAAGCGATTGTTCGAAATAAAAGAAGGAGAGGCTTATGATTGTTCTCTATCATTTACTTTCAATCACGCTTGCAGTTGTGATCGACCGTATCTTAGGTGATCCACGTTCTCTTCCTCATCCCGTCGTTGGTATGGGAAGAGTTATTACATTTTTTGAGAGAAGACTCAATCACGGTACTCATAAGTATTTAAAAGGGTGGCTTATGATGCTGGTCTTGTTATCACTAAGTGGAGGTTTTGCTTTTATACTCATCTATATTGCTTTTTCCATCCATGTCGCACTTGGTATTTTCATTGAAGCGTGGATCATTTCAACGACCATTGCAACAAAGGGGTTAAAAAAAGCAGCCATTGATGTGGAAGAGCCTCTTTTGGAAGGTCGTTTAATAGATGCAAGAAGGCAACTTTCGTATATTGTTGGACGTGATACGAGTGAATTAGATGAAGAAGAAATCAGCCGTGCTACAATTGAAACCGTTGCTGAAAATACGAGCGATGGAATTACGGCCCCGTTATTTTATGCGCTAATAGGAGGTGCTCCATTAGCAATGATCTATCGAGCAGTTAATACTGGAGATTCAATGGTGGGATACCTCAACGATCGATACAGAGAGTTTGGGTATGCTGCAGCAAAGTTGGACGATGCTTTGAACTTTATCCCTAGTAGACTAAGTGGGATCGTGATGATTGCATGTAACCAACCGCATCTAAAACGTACGAAGCGTCAATGTTTGAACGTGCTCTTCCGTGATGCAAAGAAACATCCTAGTCCAAATAGTGGGTGGGGGGAGGCTGCGATGGCTGCCATCCTTGCGATTCAACTTGGAGGTAGAAATATGTACTTTGGCGAAGTTTCAAATCGAGCAAAAATGGGTGATCCTCTTATTCCGATTAATGTTCACCATATTTCAGTAGCAACAGAAGTGATGACACGTACGGTGTATCGTTTCACCATTTTGTTATGGATGATTGGTGGTGTGTGGATTGTCATTACCTAATCATGGTGCAAACCCCAAACATTTAACAAAAGCGTTAGGCATTACATATGAAGAAGACTCCATTGACTTTAGTGTGAATACCAATCCACTAGGAGTTACAAAAGCGGCTTCCCTACAGATTGACCAGCTTCAATCTGCCATTCAGAATTACCCTGAACCTTATGCTGAAACACTTTCGAGAGCGCTTTCAGAGAAGTTGAATGTAAATGATAATGAAGTAATTGTTGGAAACGGAGCAGCTGAATTAATCTTTCATTTAGCTCATCTTTACCAAGGGAAACGAGTACTGATTGTTGAACCAACCTTTTCAGAATACCGTGATGCGTGTCATGCTAACGATTGCTACATTGATTCACTTGTATTGCATGAACCATGGAAATTATCCATTACGGATTTGGAAGGTCGTTTGGAGAGTTTTGATCTACTATTTATTTGCTCCCCGAATAATCCAACTGGAACAAGCTATTCAATCAATGAAATGAAAGTGATCATTGAATGTGCAAAAAGAAATGGAACAAAAGTGGTCATTGATGAAGCTTTTTATGATTTTCAACTTTCGAAGCAATCCATTCTAAACCAAGGAGTGGACTTAAATGACATTATTATTTTGCGTTCGATGACTAAGATGTATGGAATTGCCGGGGTTCGCCTAGGCTACTTGATTGCAGATAAAGTAACTATTTCTAAGATAAAGCAGTTTCAACCGCCTTGGAGTGTAAACGGGCTTGCTCAAAAAATAGGACTTCAGCTCCTAAATGATGAGCCTTTTGTTGAAATGTCGACTATATATCTTGCTAAAGAACGTAGACGGGTGAAAAAAGAGCTAGAACAAATAGATTTTTGCATCTCTGATTCAGTGGTTAATTTTTATTTGCTTTCGGAACCGGCTAAACAAGATTTACGGCCGCTTTTAGAGTTTCTTATTCAGCATGGGGTCATTCCTAGACACACCTATTCGTTTAATGGGCTAGATGGGGCTTATATTCGATTGGCTGTAAAAAAAGAAGAGGAAAACAACCAGCTCCTTAATGTTTTAAAGATGTGGAGAGAGAAATGTTAATCTTTATTACGGGCGGAGTTAGAAGTGGAAAAAGCACTTATGCAGAGAAGCGAGCAGTAAAGCTGCATGATCAATTACATACAAACTTATATTATGTGGCAACAGGCAAAGTCGAAGATGATGAAATGAAAGAAAGAGTAAAGCAACATCAGCATCAACGACAGCAATCATCAAATCACTGGAACGTCATAGAGAAGAATAAGGATCTTCATGAGTTAGTAGAGGAATTTGGACCGAATGAGGTCGTGTTAATCGATTGCTTAACGACACTCCTAACAAATGAGTGGTTTTCTGGGTGGAAGGATGATCCAAAACAATGGAGTGACGAGACATTTCAGCAAGCACTCTTATTAAAATTACAATCGTTGTTATTGCAGCTTGCTAGTGCTCAATGGATAACCATCCTCGTAACAAATGAAGTGAGTTATGAGTCACATGTAGACGAGCTAACGAATAGCTACAAAAAATTTCTCGGATTCCTTCATCAATATGCTGTCACTCTTTCAACTGAAGCAATTTTAGTCGAGTCAGGAATACCCATTACAATGAAAGGAAGTGAATCTTTTGAGAGGAGTCATGATTCAAGGAACAGCCTCTGATGTTGGAAAGAGTGTAATTTGTACAGCCTTATGTCGGATCCTCGCAAGAAAAGGAATACGTGTTACGCCTTTTAAATCTCAAAATATGTCTAATAACTCCTATGTGACGATTAATAATGAAGAGATTGGTCGGGCACAGGGTATTCAAGCGGAAGCTGCTAAAGTCGAAGCGACCGTCTTTATGAATCCAATTCTTCTAAAACCAACGAATGATAGGCAGGCAGAAGTGGTTCATTTAGGAAAAAGAGTTCAAACACTATCAGGCAAAGGGTACCGTGATACTTTTTATGAAACCGGGATAAAAACCATTCATTCTTCGCTTCAAAAGCTCGAACAAGAGTATGAATTTATCGTAATTGAAGGGGCAGGAAGTCCGGTTGAAATGAACTTAAATGATCGAGAGTTAGTTAATATGAAAGTGGCTGAAATGGCAAATGTCCCCGTTATACTTGTTGCGGATATTGACCGTGGAGGAGTGTTTGCTAGTCTAGTAGGAACGATGCAATTACTTGAACCGCATGATCGAAGTCGTGTCATTGGGGTCGTCATTAATAAATTTCGTGGAGACCCAAGCTTATTTGAACGAGGAATAGAGTGGATTGAAGAATATTTGAATGTACCGGTTTTGGCCGTATTACCTTATATGAATGACATAAGGATTGAAGCAGAAGATTCATTAGCGTTAGCTCATTATAAAAATAAAGAAAAGAATGATCAACCCTCTTTAGACATTGCCGTGATCGACCTTCCATATGTATCAAACCATACTGACTTGGAACCATTCCTAGTTGAAGAGGACGTCTCGCTTCGTTTTGTATCAATAGGAGAAAAATTTGGGAAACCTGATGCGGTCATCTTACCAGGTACAAAAAGTACAATCGATGCACTTACATGGATGAATGACACTAATCTCACATATGAAGTGCAAAGGTACATAGAAGACGGAGGAACCATCGTTGGAATTTGTGGAGGCTATCAATTATTAGGTGAGACAATTATAGATGAGGCAGGATCTGACACGGGAGTCAAAGGTAAAAAAAGTAAAGGTTTAGGTCTGCTCGCATTGGAAACCAAGTTTAAAGATTTGAAAACAACCGTCAGATCGTCAGGGAACCTGTTGTACCCTTCAAATTTGCATAACTCTGCTATAAAAGGTTATGAAATTCATTTGGGACAAACAAGATTATTAGATAACACGATAACATCATTTATGAAGCTTAATGGGAGGGATGAAGGGGTGTATGCTCAGGAAGGGCATATCATTGGAACGTATCTTCATCATCTCTTTTTTCATGATGAATGGAGGAATAGATGGCTTAATCGTCTAAGAGTGAAGCGGGGGTTAGCATCTAAGCCTACACTCTCTTATATGTCAAAGCAAGAAAATGCCTACGATGAACTAGCTGATGCTGTGATAAAAAAGTGGGATTGTGATCAGTTATTAGAACTAATCGATAAGTGGGAGAGGCAAAAAGATGATTGAATGGATTAAAAATAGTGTGAAAGGCTGCCTGCTATCTTTTCAATTGCTCACCACTATTCCCATTCGAGTGCAGGTAGGGTGGAATGAACGTCTTGCTAAGTTATCAGTATGCTTTTACCCATTTACAGGGCTCGTTTTAGGAGGACTGTTAAGTATGCAAGCTTATGTGTTACTTAACTTCACCTCAATTTCCGTTTTAATGATTACAGCATGGTTAATAACGTTTACATTTCTTTACTCAGGTGGATTGCATCTTGATGGGTGGGCAGATTTTAGCGATGCCATTTTTTCAAGACAATCTTTGGAAAGAAAGCTTGAAATTATGAAAGATTCTAGAGTCGGTGCATTCGGTGTTCTCTCCCTTTTAGTTCTAATTGGGTGGAAGTTTTTATTTGTGTATGAAATTCTTCAATCTTCTCATAATCTGTTTTGGTTCTTGCTTGTCCCATTTTTATCACGGCTTGTGATGGGTGGACAAATTGTAGTAGGAAAGTTTGCTAAAAATGAGGGTATGGCGATTGCTTTAAAGCCGGCTCAGACGACTTCGGTTAAATGGGTATATGCACTTTGGATTGTAGCTACATGTGTTCTGACATCGATGTATGATCCTGCTTCTATTATTATCATTATGATGACAGGTTTCTTTTTTGTCAGTTGGCTTCATTTTAGTTACAAGCAAATAAAAGGCATAACTGGAGATACAGTTGGTGCAGCAACTGAAGGGAGTGAGACCTTTTTATGGGGAATAATTTGGATGTTATCCTCATTCGGCATGGTTTAACACAGTATAATGCAGAAAAGCGTTACCTTGGTCATCATGATCTTCCTTTAATAGACGCCGGTCTCAATCAAATGGAAGGTCTTCAACGTCTGTGTCGTACTCATAGAGTCGATCAAGTGTTTACGAGTGATCTAAAACGTTGTCTACAAACAGCAGCTATTGTTTTCCCAACGGAAGAACCACTTCTCGTTCCACTATTGCGTGAATATCAATTTGGTGATTTTGAAGGTTATCGCTATGAAGATTTATGTAATCAAACTCTTTATCAAAAGTGGTTACAGCATCCAGAATATATCACGCCTCCGAATGCAGAGACTTATCAGGAATTTACTGAAAGAGTGGGAGAAGGTTTTAACCATTGTCTCAACGTTGCATGTACAAATGAGCACACCAAGATTGCGCTTGTTACACATGGAGGGGTGATTAGGTATTTACTAAGTGAGTATGCACCCATTGTAAAGCCTTTCACTGAATGGGAAGCGAAAATTGGAAGTGTTTATCGTTTAAATGGACATGCATCCAAATTAAGGAGGGGAGAACGATTCACTTCATTACAGGTGGAGCCTATCACGGAAAAAACGATTGGCTTCGTAGACAATTGATAAAGTACGAATATTCTAATGTAAGGTGGTATAATGGCTATACTGACTATACTGACGAAAACGTAACGATAGATCTCTCTTCAACCACAGGAGGAGTATTTATTATTTATGGACTTGAGCAGGTCGTTAAACGGTTCATAAATGGTAATGAAATTGAGCATGCAAGAAACGAATTTAATACATGGCTTAATCAATTAATGAGTTGGGAATCACAATCTATAGAAAATCATCTCTATTTGATAGGGTGTGACATTGGCAAGGGAATTGTACCAATTGAAGCGTTTCAGAGAGAATGGCGTGATCTTGTTGGCTGGTGTTATCAAGATATCGTAAAAAATGCTACTAAGGTATCTTTGATTTGGTATGGAATTGAACAAGAATTAAAAAATGAGGAGGAAGACAAATGAAGCTATATACAAGAACGGGCGATGAAGGTAAAACGAGTGTGATTGGTGGCCGTCTTTCCAAAGATGATATACGTGTTGAGGCTTATGGAACAACCGATGAATTAAATAGCTTTGTTGGTCAAGCTGTTACTCAGCTTGATAAGGAGTTATTTTCAGATATTCTAGCTGAACTAGAGAAAATTCAACATGAGCTCTTTGATTGTGGGGGGGATCTCGCAATGTTAAAAGTGAGTGAAGAACGTCCCTATAAAGCAAAGCAAGACATCGTTGATTTTCTAGAAGAGCGCATCGATGTCTATATTAAAGAAGCACCAGAACTAGAACGATTTATTTTGCCAGGGGGCTCCTCTGCCGCAGCTACATTACATGTATGTAGAACGGTCACAAGGAGAGCTGAACGCTTAGCAACTAGGCTTCAACAAGAAGCGCAAACGAATCCAATTGTTCTTAAATATTTAAATCGACTTTCAGATTATTTCTTTGCTATTGCACGAGTAGTCAATGCAAGATTACAGGTGAAGGATGTTGAATATGAGCGAAGCGCACTAGTCTTTCGTGGAGGAAAACGCAAAGAAGATAAATGATAAAAAACACGAGGAGTGATGACTCCTCGTGTTTTTCCTTTATTTAGAAATTTTTATATGAACACTCATACTGCACTCTCTTATATCATATCGTAGAAATGGAGTTTATAAGGGAGTGTGAGCAGATGCGCAGAAGATTATTAACGGTGAGTTTCGTTTTTTTAATAGGAACCCTTCAGGTTAGTGCTGAAGAGAATCTAAAAGCGAAAGATCATTTTATTTATGATCTCAATATGAACGATTGGAACTTGAGAACACCAGTGATTTGGGAAGTAGCACTTGTAGATGAACGTGATCAATCAATTCAGGTGATTGCATTAAATGAATTTGGCTATCAACCAGGTGTCGACGTTCAGGAAGAGGAATTAAAAGCCTTTGCGACTGAGCTAGCCCAAACCATCGATACGCCTATGCGAAACCCTACGATTAATAAAGAAGGAATCATCACTCCGGGTCAAGCGAGAGTTATTTTAGCTGAGGAAGAATTAGTGGAGCAGTTAATGAACGCCTCCTTTTTAGAAACACAATTAGCTCTGCCTATTTATGTGGAAGAACCAACTGTTAGTGAAGAGGAGCTAGAAGGAATTGATCTTTATGAGATAGGATCTTTCACTACGTACTTTAATTCTGGCGTTCAAGGTAGGTCAGAGAATATAAGAAGGTCAGCAGAGTCGATTCAAGATTTTGTACTCGGGCCTGGTGATCACTTTTCATTTAATCAAATAGTGGGAGAGCGAACCCTTGAACGAGGGTATAAAGAAGCAAAAGAGATCGTCAATAAGCAATTTGTGATGGGAATAGGCGGTGGGATTTGTCAGACTTCCTCAACTCTATATAATGCGGTGGATGCAGCTGGTCTTGAAATGGTTGAACGTATTACTCATTCAAAAGAGATTGGATATGTCCCAGCTGGTAGAGATGCTACAGTCTCATGGGGAGGACCTGATTTTAAATTTAAGAACCCTCATACATATCCAGTTATTATACGGACGGATGTCTCTTTAGAACGAGGGGAAATTACTGTTAGTGTTTATACAAATAATGAATCGCCTTCAAGCTAAGCCCCTATGCTTAGCTTTTTCCATGTTTAAAGAGAGCATTTCTAATTATCCGCATAATTCTTATCCTTCCATTTCATACTAATGATAACCAATTTAGGATTTTTTAATTAAGGAGGTGACGCATGATGCTCGTGAAATGGATGAAGCAACGCAAGCAAAAACAACCAAGGGAAACAATAGAAGATGTCTATTTAATATTTGATAAGTCGAGTGATTACTCTAAATATAAACGAAAGCTTCATGACAAAGAGTTTGAGATTAGTTATTTTCAAACAATGATTGATATTGATCGCTTGCATCGAGATGTGTTGCCTTACTTAACGGAAGCTGAAACCAGCGACTTAGCTTCGATAATTGAATTGGTTCCTATTCAAAATAAAATGATAACGACTAAGCCACAAGATCTCCGCGATAAAGTAATGGAAGGTTTTATTGCGATTCGAGACCTAGGAGACCTCTCAACTGTAGCTCTTATTGAAGCTGGCCTTGCCTCGGACCGTGAAGTAACGACTCCAGAAGTGGAATTTAGTGTAGCGGGCCCTCAAGAATCTTTTATCGAGTCAATTGATACTAATATCAACTTAATTAGAAAGCGTTTGCCACTTCCTCAACTGCAAATAAAGGAATTCACACTTGGGAAAATAACCAAGACCCGGGTGGCTGTATTATATGTAGAAGGGCTTGTTGATCAAGAAAACTTTAATACGATGATACAGCGTTTACAAGACTTAGAATTTGATCAAATTCTCGATTCCAGTAGCTTAGCCCAAATGATAACAGATAAAACGATGTCCATTTTTCCACAACTTATTAATACAGAACGACCGGAGAGGGTATCTGCTGTGCTGGCAGAAGGGAAAGTAGCATTCTTATGCGATGGATCTCCAGAGAGCGTATTTGGTCCTGTTACCTTGGTTGAATTTTTCTCTTCATTAGAGGATTATTACTTACCTTGGCAAATTGCCTCTTCTGTTCGATTGTTACGCTTCTTCTCTGTTGCGTTCTCTATCTTAGCAACGCCCATTTATGTTGCAGTTTTAACATACCATTATGAATTGATTCCAAAAGATTTATTAGCGACCGTGATGGCATCAAGAAGTAATATTCCATTTCCACCAGTTATTGAAGCTGTATTTCTTGAATTGACGATTGAATTGCTTCGTGAAGCCGGGGCAAGGTTGCCAACGAAGGTTGGTCAGACCATTGGTATCGTTGGAGGGATTGTAATTGGACAAGCGTCGGTTGAAGCAGGGCTAACGAGTAATGTTCTGCTCATCATTGTTGCCCTAGCTGCACTTGCATCTTTTACAACACCTGTTTATCAAATGGGTAATACGATTCGTTTAATTCGCTTTCCGTTTATCCTATCAGCAGCTCTATTTGGCGGGATCGGAATCGCTTTTTGTGGTCTTTATACGTTAGCTCACCTGCTTCATCTAACGTCACTTGGAAGACCATATTTAGAGCCTATTTTCCCTCCGAGAGTGAGAGATTGGCGAGATGCTTTTATCCGCATGCCATTTCGCTATATGTCTTCAAGACCCGTGTATTTACGACCAAGAGACAAAGGACGCTTTAATTTCTTTAGGGCGAAAGAGAAGCATGATATCGATGAATGAAGGTGGCGATTAAATGGATAAGCCTATAAAAGACCAATATCTTGTTTCTGGATTTCTAGTCTTTTTCTTAATTCATGGGATGCAAATAGGGATTGGCATTTTAGGATTTCAAAGAGGAGTTGTGAAGGAAGCCGGTTATGATGGATGGATTTCCGTATTGTTAGCTGGTTTAGTCGTTCACATCATTATTTTTTGTATTTACTTGCTGTTGAAACGAGCAAATGGAGATCTGATTTCTATTCATCAACAGCTTTTTGGTAAATGGATTGGAAATACATTTAGTCTTCTCGTTTGTATATATTTAATCTCGCTCGCAGCGATTGTGCTTCGGGCTTATATTGAAATTATTCAAGTGTGGATGTTTATGGATCTACCAACATGGGTGATGGCGCTTATTGCTTTTGGTTTATTGTATTACGTAGTTGCTGGGGGGTTTAGGTCGGTTGTCGGTTTAACCTTTTTAGGGGTCATTATCCCAATACCCCTATACTTTATGCTTTTAATGCCATTAGAATTTGCACATTTTATTAACTTAGTTCCAATATTCAAACACACGATTTCAGAAATTGCGTTAGGTTCTAAAGAAACGACGTTAAGTTTTTTAGGGTTTGAAATTTTACTTCTCTATTATCCTTTTTTGAAAGACCGTCAGTTCACACAAAAATGGGCACAGTTAGGCGCTTTTGTTACAACTTTAGTTTATACCAGCATCATGCTAATCAGTCTCGCTTTTTATTCAGAAGAACAATTAAACAAAACAATTTGGTCAACCCTTACCCTATATAAAGTTGTTCAACTCCCTTTTCTTGAACGTTTTGAATATATTGGGATATCTCTTTGGGTGTTATTTATTGCACCTAATATCGCCTTAGCACTTTGGGCTGCTAGTCGTGGGGCGAAGAGAGTCTTTAACATGAATCAACGAATTGCTTTATTTTTCGCATTAGTAGCTGTTACGGCAATCGTTATACTTTTACCAACAAGGCAAGAAATTGGCTTATTTGGAGAGTGGGTAAGTAATTTTGGGTTTTATTTTGTCTTTGCTTATATTCCATTGCTCGTTGTTATTCAAACGGTTGTGATGAAGTTTAAAAAGGGGAGTAAAGGACATGAAAACTCTCGTACGATGTAAAATATTATTGCTCGTCTGTTTAGTTTTATTAACTGGATGTTTGCAAACACGTATTATTGATGAGATCGCTGTCATACGGACGGTAGGCTTTGATGTAGACGGTGAACAAGGACTCAATATGACTGTCAGTTTTCCTACTTTCCTTGAACAAGGAGAACAAAACGTACAAGAGCGAGACGTAATAAATGCGAATGCAGAAACCGTAAAAGGAGCAAGGATATTATTAAATGAAAAATCTCAAAAGCCGTTGGAATTTGGCCAACTAAATACTCTGTTAATAGGTGAAGAATTAGCAAAGCGGGGAGTAGAGGATTTTATTGATTCTTTATACCGGGATGTTTCTGTGGGCAACAGGATCACCTTAGCTCTTGTGGATGGGAAAGCAAGTGAGATCATTTCAGGGGATTTGAGCGGTGGAGAGCAAACGGGTGTGTATTTATCAGATTTAATTCAACAGAATATGGAGATGAATACTGTTCCTACAACAAACATGCACGAATTTCTTTTTAGTTTATATAATGACGCTAGAGATCCCTTTTTGCCAGTTCTTACGATTGAAGATGAACGAATAGGTATTAAGGGTACAGCTCTGTTTAAAGATGACAAATATCTACGTATATTAAATATTGATGATTCATTTATATTAAAACTGATGACCACTCCAACAAAGCAAACTTCAAAACAATTTCATTTAGATATGGAGGAAGAGGAATCGATTGTCGTGTTAGAAAAGATCTTTAGTAAAAGAAAAAGGTCGCTGGATCGATCAGGATCTAATCCAGTTTATAAAATAGAAATTGATATTAAAGGAGAAATCATAGATTACACTGGTAAAAAAAATCTCGAAGAAGAGAATTTAGTCGGTGAAATTGAAAAGGTCATTGAAGAAAAAATCGCAAAAAGAAGTAAGACGCTTCTTGAAGAGTTTCGAGATGAAGGGATGGACCCAGTTGCTGTTGGTGAGAAGTATAGGAGCACGACGAGGGATTGGCAACCACAAGTGTGGCTAGATACGATTTACCAAACGGTAGAATTTGAAGTGATTGCGAATGTAGAAATCTTAAGTTCTGGGGCGATCGAATAGGTGTTTATGAATAAAAAAGCTATTGGTATCATAAGCTAGTGAAAGGTTTGTAAATAAAGGAAATGAGTACCAATCATCAAGAGAATGTTATGAACAAGCTTTAGAAATTGGTTTTCCTAATTTTTGAGGAGGAAATAATGGTAGATCTTATTAGACGTGTCTGTATTGCACTAGCGATTGGAGTGTGTATCAGCATCTTATTTCTAGGAACTCAAAGCGCAAAAGCGGCCGGAAAAGATGAAACAAATAAAATCACTTCATCTCTTATCTGGCCGACAGTTGGTGAGGTAACTGATACATTCGGAACAAGAGATGGAAAGCATTATGGGATTGATATCGCCGCTATTGAAGGGACCGCAGTCGTTTCAATAGCCTCTGGAACAGTAAGTAGATCATACTATTCTGATACATATGGTGAAGTGGTCTTCATTGAACATGATAACGGACTTGAGACGGTCTATGCTCATTTGCATGACCGCCTTGTTGAGGCAGGACAAGCTATTGAAATAGGAGAAGAAATAGGAACCGTTGGAAATACAGGGCGCTCATCAGGAAATCATCTCCATTTTGAAGTGCATAATGGAAATTGGAATATCGAAAAGACAGATGCAATGGACCCGATGCTTGTATTATCAAAGGAAAAAGAGTATCGATATGCCTCTATGGGCTCAGCTTCTCCATATGGTGAATCATGGAAGGATCATGATCACAAGGAAGAAGTGATTTATGTGATGGCACACATGCAGAATGAGGATAAAATGGATTCTTCGATAAATGAATATATTGAACAGGAAAAAAAGGGACAAGATGTATTGAAAAAAAAGGATGAACCGTTATCAATCACGGTTAAACAAGGTGACACGCTTTGGAGTTTAAGTGAGAAATTTGAAACAAGTATTGAACAAATTAAAGAATGGAATGAACTTGCAAGTGATTCCATCTATATCGGTGAAGCTTTAGTCGTTAAATAGTAAGATTCAAGCATGCTTCGTTAACTCTGAAGCATGCTTTCTAAAAAATGAAAACACGATTTCTACCTATAAAAAGAGTGTCGAATATGGTAAAATGAGGTCTATGAAACTTGGAAAAGGTAGAAGGTATGAGACATGAAAGAACAAGTAATCGTTAGTACAGAACTTTTTCAATGGTTGAATGAACAAACGGACTTAACATCAAATCAAGTTGACTTAGTTGATGGCTTTGTTTTCATGCTACATAAAATTAATAAGCATTCCTCTATCCGTTTAATTGGAGAACGGAAGCTTCATCCACGTTTTTGGAGAACGCATGATAAGACATTCGGCTACCGATTAATGGGGAAAAAGAAAAAGCATATAGCACTTCTTTATCAATTTTACATCGATGTAGCCTATGCAGAGAAGCTTGTTTATTCAACTGATGATGCATTATCACTGACTGAAAGAGGGAAGATCTATTTAAAAATGCACCGAGAAGACCAGTTAGAGACCTTATTTCAACATATTTGGTAAATTGAACTTCTCTCTCTGTCAGAATTTTTATACATTTGGTACAATGGTTATTACAAGACTTAATTCACAACTGGAGGATGACAATGAAAACCGATTATCATAATCACCTAGAAAAAGGCGAACTATCTCTTGAGTATTTAAAGCAATTTACAGACCAAGCAAAAGCAAAAGGGATTGAACACTTCGGAATTTCAGAACATGCCTATCATTTTTATCAAACAAAAGATATTTTACGTAACCCTTGGGTAGATGAGCGAAGATATTATGATATGGGAGACTATGTGAACCTGTTCAAACAAGCATGGGATGCCAATATTGATGTGAAAATGTCGATTGAAATGGATTATACTCCAGGAAAGCATTCAGAAATGAAGACATTTATTGATCAATATGATTTCGATTATGTCATCGGTTCGATTCATTGGGTAAGGGATTTTGGAATTGATTTAGCTGAATTTCGTAGTGAATGGGATAAGCGCGACTTATATGATACATACCGTGGCTATTACGATCAAGTTGTGACGTTAGCCGAATCAAACCTATTTGATATTGTCGGTCATTTAGACCTCGTTAAGATTTTTAAATATGTTCCTGAAGATGAAGCATTTTTGTTAGAACAGTACGACCGGGCTACAACTGCGTTAGCCAATTCCAAAACATGCGTAGAGATTAGTACAGCCGGCCTTAGAAAACCTGTGGGTGAATTATATCCTGATCCTAAATTATTACAGATGTGTTATGACAAAAACATTCCAATAGTATTAAGTTCAGATGCACATGAGCCAGAGCATGTGGGAGCTGACTTTGACCAGGCGATTGACCTGGCAAAATCGATTGGATATAACTCATTAATGACGTTTGAAAAAGGCAAGCGTAAGGAAGTACCACTAGGATAAAAGAAAGTAAAAAAGAGATGGCAGCTGCCATCTCTTTTAATGCTTAACCTTCAATCTTATCAGCGAAATGAATATCATCAATTTTTCGAATAGCTTCTAGTACATTTTCATCCACTGTTTTATCTACGCCAATCATCATAATGGCTGCTCCGCCTTCTTGTTTACGACCTACTTGCATCGTTGCAATGTTCACATCATGTTCAGCAAGTAATTGTCCCATGCGGCCAATAACACCAGGTTTATCATTGTGCTGAACATAAAGCAGGTGGCCCTGAGGAATAAAATCAACGTTAAAGCCGTTAATGCTTACAATGCGTGCCCCGTATTCTTTAATATAGGTTCCTTTAATCTCAAATTTACGATCCTCGCCATGCACTACAGCGTGAATTAAGTTTGAGTAGCCAAATGTATTCTCTACATGCTTCTCACCATACGTAATGCCTCTTTCTTTTGCGATTAGAGCAGCATTAACATCATTTACGGCTGCATCTACACGAGGCTGTAGGAAGCCAGCTATTAAACTACGTGTAGTAATTGATGTTTCAAGATCATTTATTTTACCACCATAGAAGACTTCAATTTCCTGAACTGGAGTTTTCATTACTTGTGATAATAAATTACCCATACGCTTAGTAAGGTCATAGAACGGTTGGATCTTATCATAAATTTCTTTTGATAAGGTTGGTAGGTTGATTGAGTTTGTTGCAGGTTCTCCTTCAAGGAATCGAATGACTTCCTCTGACACTTGAGATGCTACATTTAATTGAGCTTCTTTTGTAGAAGCAGCAATATGTGGAGTAGCAATAACATTGTCAAATTTAAGAAGTTCTTTATCTTGTGCAGGTTCTTCTTCAAATACATCTAAAGCTGCACCAGCAATATGCCCATTAGCCAAATAATGCTTCAGAGCTTGTTCATCAATAATACCACCACGTGCACAGTTAATTAAAAAGACACCTTTTTTCGTTTTCGCGATATTTTCCATACCGAGAATTCCTTTGGTTTCTTTTGTGAGCGGAGTATGCACTGTAATAATATCAGATTGAGCCAATACATCATCTAAAGTCGCTGGAATGACACCAATTTTTTCTGCTCTTGCTTTCGTTAAAAATGGATCAAATACTAAAAGTGGCATCTCAAATGCACGCGCTCTTTTAGCAATTTGTGTACCAATACGTCCAAACCCTACGATACCAAGTGTTTTTCCACGAAGCTCAGATCCTTGGAACGCTTTTCGATTCCATTCTCCAGATTTAATTGAAGCATTCGCCTGAGGGATTTTTCTAAGTAGAGAAATGATCATAGCAAAGGTGTGTTCGGCTGTTGAAATAGTGTTTCCATCAGGAGCATTTACAACGACAACCCCATGCTTTGTTGCAGCATCTAGGTCAATGTTATCCACCCCAACACCAGCACGAGCAACAATTTTCAAATTAGGCATTTTTTGAAGCAGTTCCTCGGTTACTTTTGTTGCACTTCGAACGAGAAGAGCATCAAACTGAGATAAATCATCAACCTCATCAACATAAGCCTCAACACAATGAACATCCGTGTTTTCAAGCAAAGGAAGCAACCCTTCTTGACTCATTGCATCTGAAACTAAAATTTGGTATTTTGCTGCTTTTCCTGTGATTTCTTCCTTTTCAATAACTGCTTGCTTGTTCATTCTCCACCACTCCCTTAAGTAATCTTTTTCTATTTTGATAAAAAGAGCAACATGGTATAACCATGAAAGCGCTACAACAAAAAGAACCTTCTGCCCACACGACGGAATCGTGAGGGGCGGAAGGTTCTAACCGCGGTGCCACCCTCATTTATGTGTTGCGCACAACACACCTCAGGGGAGAATTATCTCCAAAAGATAACGGATTATCCGGATCAATCTACTGCCAAAGGGTTCAATTGATCAACTCAGAAGGGCTATCGAAAATGATCCATGTTAGTTTGCACCAACCACTAACTCTCTGAAATGGAAGTCATTTTTTCATTCTTCATCAACGTTTAACATCATATTAAATATATCTAATTGTTTGATAATTTATCATATTAAATTCTATCTGTCAAATGTCGAATCACGTTCTAGTGAGCTTTACTTCTGAACAAGAAGGAATTGACATAATGTATTAAAAAGGGGGTTGATCAAAATGGATTACGTCGTTCAACATGGCGATACGATTGCTAAAGTCGCAAAAAAACATGGGGTACGTCCATTTGATTTGCTTTTATTTAACCAAAACATTCAAAGTGAAATTGATTATCTCATCCCTGAACAGTTGTTACATATCCCTTCTCTAAACAACATAAAAGGTAACAGGGAGAATTTATGGACGGAATATGGTCCGGTTGATCTGGAAGAGGATATTCCGATTCTAAAATCTATGGGGGCGAGAGTAGAAATTATTGGTTATTCGGTTATGAAAAAGCCCATTTATGCTTTTTCAATAGGCACTGGAAAAACATCTATTTTTTATTCAGGTGGTTGGCATGCAAATGAATGGCATACAACAAAATTTCTCGTTCAATTCATGAAAGAATGTTTGGTAGCGAATACAGAAGAGAACTTACTTTATCAATATAATATAGTGAAATTATTAAGTGAAGTGAAGTTATATATCGTCCCGCTTGTCAATCCAGATGGGGTAGAGCTCGTCTTACAAGGGATTTATGAAGAACATCCCCACTATAAAGAAGTATTAGAAATCAATAAGGGAATGAAGCGGTTTGATCATTGGTCAAGTAATATCCGAGGCGTTGACCTCAATCACCAATGGCCAGCAGGCTGGGAAATAGAAGCGAGTGAGAGTCCGCAAAAACCATGGCCAAGGCACTTTAGCGGCAATGCGCCGTTAAGTGAACCAGAAGTAAAAGCGATTCATCGACTCACACTACGATCTGACTTTAGGTATGTACTCACTTTTCATTCACAGGGACAAGTGATTTATTGGGGATATAGAGGGTTAGAGCCTAGTGAAAGTGAAGAAATGGTTAACCGTTTATCACTAGCAAGTTCCTATACTCCAGTCCAGACTGCTGATAGTGACGGGGGATATAAAGATTGGTTTATACAAGAAACAAGAAGACCAGGGTTTACAATCGAGGTTGGAGTAGGGGTCAATCCATTAGCCAAACATGCTTATGCAGAAATTTGGTCAAATGCGAGTATGTTAGCACTAGAAGGATTAACACTTCATATAAAATAACAAAAATAAAACAGGCTGCCTATTCGGTAGCCTGTTTGTGATGAACGCTATTCGTATTTTAACGCATCGCCATCAAATGATTCATCGGACACTTTGATCGAATCCGTTGGACAGCCTTCTTGTGCGTCAATCATATCCTCTTCAAGCTCTTCTGGAATTGCTGCTGTTCCTTGGTTATCATCAAGAATAACAAATGCAATCCCCTCATCATCATAATCATAAATATCTGGAGCAGCGGCGCCACAAGCTCCGCATGCGATACAAGTATCTTTGTCGACAATCGTATATTTAGCCATGATATTCCCTCCATTTAGTTTCTATTAAATAAAATCCAACCCTAGAGAAATCTATGCAGTAGTGTATTCGCATTTCTTCACAAGGGTGATTTGATTTTGTACTTACCTATTGTAAAGCCGATTGAAAAACTTTTCAACCAAATCATTCCTAAACTTTTTAAATAGATGAATGCTCCCTCATTATGCCCTCACAGCATCTATTTAGCCACTAAATAAGTCGATAATTTGATACAATGAGAGGTAAATAAAGAAACGGCATAGGAAAAAGTGTGATTTGAATGGGAGGGGGCATAAATGAATGATGTAATTATTTTAGCTGTGTGTAAAGCTTTCAAAGGAGAACGTACGATCTATGGAGCTTATCATTTACTCCAAGGTAAAAAGTCTGCACAAACCATTCAGGATGGGCATTTCTTCTCAGTTCTGTCATACTTCGGTCTTTTTCCAACGATGAAACGCAATGACATGACAAAAATTGTAAAGTTCCTAACAACTGAAGGATATCTACAGGAAATAGGCGAAGATCGTTACTTAATTACAGAAAAAGGGGAAAAGAAACGAACCCTTGCAATTGAAGAGACGCCATTGCTTTTACAATTAAATGGATGGCTTTACGGAAAGCTTTCACTTGTATTTTGGCAAAGGTTGACATTGTGGATTCAAACTATAACGCATATTCAATCAGGCAAGAAGTCATTTATTCCGATCATTCAAGACCGTTTTGTACAAGCCTGGGTAAGACATGTTCTGCCAAAAAACCACCAAACCAGAGATAAAGCACTTAGCAATTTGCATCAGGAATTACAAGCTCTTCTAATACGATATGAACCGCAATATGCGTTGTTTTTTGTCTTACAATTAACGACTGATAAAAAGATTGGATACACGGCAAGGCAAGCAGCTCATATTTGTTCGATCACGGAGAAAGATGCCGTCATCATTCAACAAGCATTGCTTCATGATCTATTAAAAGAAATTGAAGCAAGGTACAGAGACTTCCCTATCCTTTTTAGGTTTATTGATCAATTAGAAAAGGGATCAGGTTGGACAAGGTCTGCAGATCAGACATCGCAATTATTAGAGCAAGGATTAACAATAAAAGAGATAGCAACTATAAGAAAATTAAAAACAAGTACAATAGAGGACCACATCATTGAACTAGCCTTACAGAAACCCACCTTTCCTGTCCATGACTACATTTCTATGGAGCTTCAAGAGAAAATTGAAGCGCTGATACAGTCAAAAGGTGAATTAGTGAAATTACGGGAACTAAAAGACGCTTTAGGTGATGAAGCGAGTTACTTTATGATTCGATTGGCACTAACTAGAAGGAAGGGATAACAGTGAAACTAGAAAGAGAATTAGAAAAATGGTTTGGCTACCCTTCATTTCGCCCTGGGCAAGAAGAAATTATTCAAGCTGTCATGGAGGAGAAAGATGTGCTTGCAGTGCTTCCGACAGGCATGGGGAAGTCAATATGTTATCAACTGCCAGCCCTTTTAAAAAAAGGAATCACGATTATTGTATCTCCTCTTTTATCTTTAATGGAAGATCAAGTCCAACAATTACGTTCAGAAGGGATCAAGAACGTGATTGCGATTAATAGCTTTATGAGTTTAGGTGAACGAGAAGAAGTTCTACGTTCGCTCTCTGACTATAAATTAATTTACATTTCTCCTGAGATGTTGCAATCAGAGTATATACAAAGGAAATTAAAGGCCCTTTATATTTCGTTGTTTGTTGTAGATGAAGCACATTGTATTTCACAATGGGGACATGAATTTAGAAGCGATTACTTGCGTTTAGAAGCAGCTAGAAAACAAGTAGGTAATCCACCTTGTTTGGCGATTACGGCTACCGCTACGCCTCATGTGCGAAAAGATATATGTTCTTATTTAGGGATGACGGAGTACGAGTCCTTTATCCATTCAGTAAACAGGCCTAATATTGCGATTACAGTGGAATCCTTTTTAGGTATAGATGATAAAATGCAAAGATTATTTGCACTTGTTGAATCGCTAGAGGGACCTGGAATGGTTTATTTTTCTAGTCGTGCATGGACTGAGGCAACAGCAAGAAAACTCCAAGAAAGAGGGATGAAAGGTGTCAACTTCTATCATGGTGGGATGACAAATGAAGATCGCCTATTGATTCAACAGCAGTTTATGCATGGAGAACTAAACGTGATCTGTTGTACAAGTGCCTTTGGAATGGGGATTAATAAAAATAACATTCGTTTTGTCATTCACTTCCACTATCCCACTCAAATGGAGTCCTATGTGCAAGAAGTTGGTCGAGCAGGACGTGATGGAGAGAAAAGTATCGCAATCGTATTATTTAGTGAAGATGACCGAGGACTTGCCCGGCTATTGTCTCAAAGAGAGCAACTGAGTGAAGAGCAAATACGTGAGCTTCTAATGTTATTAACGAAAGAAACACACATAAGTACTGGACTTGAAGCAAAACTATGTGCGCATGTTGGTTGTAGTGAAGTAGCCTGGAACAATGTAATAGTTTCTTTAGAAGAAATTGGTGTCGTAAATGAGGGAGAGATCCGGCGTTTTTCCATAGATTCTGTGGCAGATATGTTAACCAAGAAATTCTCACGTTACCATCGAACGAAACAAAAGCAATTAACAACGTTTGAAAGTTGGCTACATAGTAGGGCATGTAGAAGAGCAGGATTAGTCCATTATTTTGAGGAGCATACTTTTCAAAAACAGCTAGATTGCTGTGATCGGTGTGGCGTAACCTTTGAACGGTATTGTACTCAAGAGAAACAAAAAGATCGCAAGCCTGACTCAAACGATTTGAAACTTAATTGGAAAATTGAATTACAGCAGAGATTGTTTGGGGAAAGCAGGTAAACTAAATGAGTGAAAACCAAAGATCAATTAATGATTTGACTGATAAAGAGATTCTAACTAGTTTATATCTTTCTCAACTTGGTATGTTTATGATCGCTTTGATAGGAGCTTATTTCCTGTTTGAAGATATAAATGCTTTCTTTCAATTGTTTTCCTTTACTTGGTATGAGCTTACCGTCTTTGGAATAGGCTTTGCTGTTATTGTAGTTAGTATAGATCTCATCCTTTATCAATTTGTACCTGCAAGACATTTGGATGATGGGGGAATAAATGAACGTGTATTTAAAGAGCGTAAAATCCCCCACATGATTATTCTTTGCTTGGTGATTGCGGTTGCTGAAGAGCTTTTATTTAGGGCCGTTCTACAAACAGCTTTTGGATTGGTAATCGCCAGCCTCATTTTTGCTCTCGTTCACGTTCGTTATATAGCGAAACCGATTTTGTTTTCATTCGTATTAGTAGTAAGTTTTTCATTGGGACTTTTATTCGAGTATACAAATAGTGTGACGGTAACGATCACTGCACATTTTCTGATTGATTTTATATTTGGTATGTTTTTGAGAAATAATGCGCGTAAAATAAAAAAATGATTCATATGATTCATTTAATCAACCGTTATTTATCCGATACTAAATGATAGAGAGGTGGGACGTCATGAGCGAACAACAACGTATAAAAGATCAAGCAGAACCATTAAGAGAACATATGTCTCGAATGGAAAAAAAGCAATCGCAACAAGAGGAAGGGGTTCTTCCTTCAAGGAAAAAAGTACATCGTAATCGGAGTAAAAAGAAAAAAAAGGGTGTTACGGTGAGCTTTCCGCTTGTTCGGTTATTACTAATGGCTTTTTTGCTAATTGTTTTGTTATTGGTGTTCTCACCTTATTGGCTGAATCTTTAAATGCTTTTGTTCTAGTTTGTCCTCTCCTTCATAATGTGTAAATAAAGGAGGAAGGATGATGAAACAATTTAAAGAATGGAACATAAACCCTTATGCCTTAACGAAAGTTAGCCTGGTTATGTTAGAAGAAATGGTGACACGTAAAGAGAAGTGGGATCAATACAAGAAAGCAAAAGATCATTGGAGTTTGTTTACTCTTTTGTCTCTAGGGTTATTTTTATTATTTGGTGCTCAAGTGATACGGTCAGTCGGAGGAGCCATTGGACCCAATTTATTATCAATCCTAGTAGGAAATGTTTTTCTCCTATTATTAATTCTTTTATTTGCAGTTGGACTTGTACAAGTGAAACTGTTTACGAAGAAGGTTACAAAAGCAGAAGATGAATTTGAATCATTGCGAATCGAATGTATTGATCGATCAAGTGAATTATGGGAAGAGGATCAAGGCTGGAAATATCGTGATGATGTCTTTACTTATATGAAAAAGAACCATGATGTTAATCTATACTACAAATAAAAACCACTGCGTCATTCAGGGGAGCGTGCTGAATGATGGAGTGGTTTTTTTATGAGCTTATGCTGTGAGGTGGGGATGCCCAAAAAAGAGATGATTTTCCCGACAAAATGATTGGCCACCTACGAAAATAATCGTATCCGTATACATTTCTATCTTTCCGAAAGCTAATGTTGCGCACCGTCTTGAACAATATACTTCAACAGGAAGACCGATCCGTTGGTTAAAGGCAAGATCCTGGTTTGTTATAAGGGACTTATCCGTTAATTTTGTCAAAAACATATACTCTCACACCTTTCTTTATAATTATTTAAACCTATTTATAATTGTAAGCGTTTTCTTTATCTATGTGTCTTCAGTATATCTTAATTAAACTGAATATTCAATCTTATAGTAAAGGAATCTTACAAAGGATTTTTGACATATTTAGTTGTTTCTCGACGCATTGTATATCAGGTATTTTCACTACTTATAAGTATGTAATGTTCGAGAGATTGTCACAAATGTTTCTGAAGCGAGAAGTCTAGCTATGATAGGATTAAGTTACAAATTATTAATAAGAAACATTTGCATATGGGGAGTGTTGACTCATGACATTAGTACAATTAGTAGCGGTGTTAGGTTTCGGTATTATGGCAATGGTTCTTGCTGTTGTTATGGCAATTGGACTTTTAAAAGTATCTGAGTACTCTGAGTAAAAATGTGATCAAGCTGGTATCCAATAGGGTATCAGCTTTTTTATTTTTATTTATTTGCATGAAAAAATAAACTCATTCATATAAACGAATATAAAATAATAATTCTGATAATTAGGAATATAGTTTTCTTTTCGTCAATCGAAATGTACAATTGAAGAAATACCTGTATAGAAAAGGAGTGCTGACATGATTGAAAAACTACATAAGTCATTAGAAACATATTATTCTGAAATGGTTGAATTAAGAAGGACCCTCCATCAACATCCTGAACTTTCCTTTGAAGAAGTAAAGACTCCAGAATTGATTGCGGATTACCTTGAGGCATTAGGTATTGAAGTGAAACGAAATGTTGGAGGCCGTGGTGTTGTAGGTTACATTCGAGGTGGGAAATCTGGTAAAACGGTAGCTCTTCGTGCCGATTTTGATGCGCTACCTATAGAGGAAGAAACAGGTCTTTCGTTTGCATCAAAGGTACCAGGTGTCATGCATGCTTGTGGACATGATGGTCATACAGCTACGTTACTTGTGGTGGCAAAGGTGCTAATGCAACATCAACAAGATCTAGAAGGAACAATTATATTAATTCATCAATTTGCAGAAGAATTAGCTCCTGGTGGGGCGATTGCGATGATTGAAGATGGATGCTTGGATGGCGTTGATGCTATTTTTGGTACACATTTATGGTCAACCATGCCATTAGGAGAAATTGGGTTTCGTAGAGATGCTATTATGGCTGCAGCCGATCGATTTGAAATTGAATTTCACGGAAGGGGAGGCCACGGCGCCTCACCACATGAAACAATTGATGCAATTGCAGTTGGGACTTCAGTTGTTCAAAATTTGCAACACATCGTCAGCCGAAATGTAGATCCATTGAAGTCAGCCGTACTTAGCGTAGGTTCTTTTCATGCTGGTGGAGCATTTAATGTAATTGCTGATCGGGCTAAGATCGTTGGAACAGTAAGGACATTTGAAAGTGAAGTACAAGATATGATGATTGAACGGATGGAGCAAGTGACTAAAGGGGTTTGTAATGCGATGGGAGCAACGTATCAATTTGAATATAAAAAAGGGTACCCTGCGGTTATTAACGATCCGTTAGAAACAGATCGGTTTGTACGAGTGGCAATTGATTTACAAGGTGAAGAATTGGTTAAAGAGATGGCTCCTGTTATGGGTGGAGAAGACTTTGCATATTACTTACAACATGTACCTGGAACTTTTTTCTTTACGGGGGCAGGGAATGTTGACCAAGGGATCATCTATCCGCATCACCATCCTAAATTTGATTTTGATGAGTCGGCGATGCTTGTTGCTGGTAAGTTGCTAACAAGTGCAGCCATTGATTTTCTATTAAACAGTACAAAAGAAAATCTTCACTCTCAAGTAGATGCAAATTAAGAACGTACCTTCGCGCTTACCCTAATTAGGTAAGCGTGTTTTTTAATGTGGAATGTAACCTAATTACCATTTCTGTCGTTATATAATTGAACTTTTTAACAAACCTTTTTATAGAATGAGAAGTCTGGGAAACATGATGCCGGGGGTACTCCTAATGGAAAATCACTTAATAATGCGCGCAAAAAAAGGAGATGATGAGGCTTTTCAACAACTAATTGAATTACATGTCAAAACAGTTGAAAAGTTTGCCTTTCAACTTGGTGTACCAGAATCAAGTGTGGAAGACATCACTCAAGAAGTCTTTATCAAGGTTTATCGATTTTTAGATAAGCATACAAGAGGGAAATTTACTACTTGGCTATATTCCATCACGATTAATGTAGTACGTGATTTATACCGAAGAGAAACAAGACAAAGAAGAAAGCTTAAAGCCTTTCAACAAGCGCAGGAATCATCTATATACATTGAACAATTTTACGATGAAAGTACGAAAGCTTTGCATGAACAGATTCAAACTTTAGAAGAAAAATATAAAGTACCGATCATACTCCATTATTTTCATGATCTTCCTTATCAAGAAATTGCAGACATTCTTGGAGTGTCTGAGGGTGCGATTAAAACAAGGATGATGAGGGCAAAAAAACAACTTAAAGAGAAGTTAGAAAAAGTAGGTGAAGTACAATGAACGACAACCAATTTAACCAACAAATGAAGAAATTAAAAAAACAATATGAGCAAATGCCTACTAAAAGTTCATCTGATCATATTATGTCTGCTGTCCTGAAGGAGAAAAAGCCACGTCGGACTACTTTATTTCGTAACTGGCGAGTGGCCGTGTCGTTATCTGCTGCAGTAGGAATTGGTACTATTTTAAGTATGGGTGGCTTTTTTCAGGGAGGTACAGATCAATTTACAACGATTGAAGAAGAAAGGGAACAAGAGCAAAATGGTGAAGAAGTAGCTATCTTTCAATCTGATATAGAGGGTGAAAATGTAATAATTAAAAATGAAGAAGAGAGGGACTCTGATGAACCTTCAGATGAGAGCTCAATGGAATTAGAAAACCCTGTTGAGTTAGGAGAGACGAGAGAAGAAACGTTCCTTATGGAGGGGCAAGAAGATGTAAACGAAGTGATCGAGTTTACAGATCGAGAAATAGGATTTCGTTCAGTTGTCCAAAGTGGGTTTGATATAGAAGGAAAATATAGGGAGAACGGCTATAGTCTCCAACTTAGTGCTGATTATGGCGATGGAATGATTGAACCTCCCTTTTACACGATGAGGAAATATTATAATGGATCTGCAGAAGAGGTTGCAGATGGATTGTATAGTGAATTAGAAGAAGATGGATTTGTACGAAATGAAGAGTCTTCTTTGACGATTACTGGTAGGCAGTCTGCTTTTGAAGAAGTGACCGATGAGCGGTTATACATGAGAGGAGACGAGTCTGTACAGCTTGCTGTGATATTAAACGACGATACTGTTTATTCTATTAAAATTCATACAACTACAGAATATACAGAAGGCTTGCAAATTCGGGTAGGGCAGGTGTTAGAGCATTTTCAATGGATCAATTAAATTGAACCTCTCAGTTGATGCTGAGAGGTATTTTCTTTTGCGATCTAGCATACCTTACAGAAGTAGCCAAAGTATGTGACAAGGGAAGGGTGGATGGCATGTGGATGTATATGCAGTCTATAAAAAAACCTTACTTTTAATCATCGCTTATGGTGGAACGCTTGCATCATTTTCCCTTTTTCCGTCTCCTAGAGGCTGGGGGTTAGGAGAGTTCATTGGAGCACTCTTGTTTTCACCACTTCAAGTACTAGCAGCATCTTTTTGTTTTGTTGCTGGTTTTTTAGGTTATTCTTTATTTGTGCAAGATTTGATCAGACTCGTCTATCAAACGCACATCAATCCAATGGTGCTAAAAGAAAGAGTGTTATTTTTACTTGTAGCCCTGCTTTCGATCTTACACCTTCTGTTTACCAATTGGCTTGCTACCCTCCCAATACTTATTCTTGCTAGCTTATATGGTATAATGGATGCTGACTTAAATAGTAAAGGTAAATAAATATTAGCCTTATAAGGAAGTAGGAAGTGTGATGATTGTTTTATATTTAGTTTTCGGAATTGGACTCATTTTACTTTCTTATATGTATGTTGAAGCGTTTCGAAATCGACTTCGAATACATAAACTCTCGTATGACACTCTTCCACAAGCGTTTGATGCGTTTCGAGTGTTCTTTATTTCTGATTTACATAGGAGAAAACTTTCTCCGAAACTGTTAGATCAAATGGATCACAAGTGTGATCTTGTCATTATTGGCGGCGATTTGGTTGAAAGAGGGGTTAGTATAGATCGATATAATGAAAACCTTCGCTTACTTACACAATTAGGACCGACCTATTTCGTCTGGGGGAATAATGATATGGAAGTAGATCAAGCTACTTTCGAAGATAGTCTATCGAGCCATGGGGTGGTTGTGCTTAGTAATTCAAGTGATTATTTCGAAGTGAAGGATGAGCAGATTCGTATAATTGGTCTTGAAGAGAACTGGGAAGACTCTGCTATTAATGAAAACATGAGTGGTGAAGAAAAACAAGATTTTACGATTTTGGTTAGTCATTATCCTGATGTAATAAGAGAAGCCCAGGAAATTCTCTTCCCACATTTATCGCTAAGTGGCCATACACATGGGGGCCAAATTCGATTTTTAGGATTTGGAATTGCTGAGAAGGGTGGGCTGAAAAAAGAAAAAGGATCTTGGCATTTAATAAGTAATGGGTATGGGACGACATCCTTGCCCTTACGCTTATGTGCCCCTGCTGAAGCTCATATGATTGTGCTGAAACGAAGGTAGGAGACCGTTTATTTGACAAGGAAATGTTATCAGATACTTATACAAAGTTTACACAGGCCTATTCCTTCGCTATACTTAGCTGAAAAGAATCACTTTTAGGCAAGGTCTGAAGGCGAGGTTCTCTAAGCAAGTAGATCGAATTAAAAAGATCTCAGAATGAAGCTATTATAGCTTGTATAGGGGGAGAGAATATGGCTTCTACTGAAGGGAAGTATAACATAAAAGCAATATCAACTATGCTCGGGATCCAGCCGGGAACACTTAGAGCCTGGGAGCGTCGCTATCAGATAATAGAGCCCATTCGAAACACAGCGGGGCACCGTTTATATTCAGATGAGCATGTGGCTATCTTACGATGGTTAATTGATAAGGTGAATAAAGGATTTACAATTGGACAAGCTGTAGGTTTGTTTGAAAAGGGTAATGTTGTGTTGCAATCACCGGAAAGTACAAATCACAGTGATTATTCCGTTCAATTATCAGATGACATCTTACATGCTTTATTATCATTTGAAGAAATGAAGGCACATCAACTTCTTAATCAAGCATTTAGTCTTTTTAGTATAGACAAAGTGACCATTGATATATTAGGAACCTTACTTGTAAAGGTAGGGCATATGTGGGAAAATAATGAAATCTCAACGGCACACGAACATTTTGTAACGTCTTTTTTACGAACAAAGATCGGTAATATTTTTCATGGGTTACCTGTAGATGGATTCTTACCTAAGGTAGTTGCAGTATGTGGACCAAATGAAACGCATGAGTTAGGTTTGCTAATTTTTACTCTCTTTCTACGAAGAAAAGGTTTTGAAGTGATTTATTTGGGAGCAGGAATACCAAATCAGGATGTAGAACTAGTCTTACGCGAGGTTGAGGCTAAATTGTTCTTTACCTCATGTACAATAGAAAAGAATATAAAAGCAACTTCTGATTTGATACATCATCTTAAGGAATGTTTTCCCGACCTTATTATTGGTACAGGTGGTTATGCCTTTGATCAAATTGAGGGTGACATGAAACAGGATTTAGAGTCGCATATAGTTGGTAAGACGAAAGCAGATTGGGAAGGTTGGCTGCGGTCAAACCTTCAGTAAATAAATAGGTTTGTTTACGCTTCGTGTTTGTGAACCTTCTGTAGCGTCCTCACATACCGTATAGAAAGACGATGTTTACGGAACGAGTAAGCCCATAAGCGGCTCTCGGATAAGGGAGGGTTAACAATGCGTCTTGAGCGTTTAAATGTGGATAAATTTAAGGTGTTTCTTACGTTTGATGATATGCAAGAGCGAGGGATTACGAAAGAAGATTTATGGCAGGACGTTCCGAAAGTACATGATTTATTTCGAGATATGATGCTTGAAGCTGATGATGAGCTTGGTTTTAAAGTGGATGGACCTATTGCCGTTGAAGTATATGCTATGCCAGCACAAGGAATGGTGATCATTGTGTCAAAAGGATTACCAGATGAAGACTTTGACATAGAAGGATTTGAAGAAGGCTACATCGAGATGCAAGTCACCTTAGATGAGAGTGATGACATCTTTTACACATTTAGAGAGTTTGAAGATGTAATTGGGTTAGCTTCTCGTCTCTATCCTTTCGGGGTTATTGGAGGTCGTCTCTATTCCTTTGAAGGCCGTTATTTTATGAAATTTGAAGATATTGATTTGAATGATAAAGATGAGGAAGCGTTCATCGCTTTATTGTCAGAGTTTGGCCATTCATCTACCGTGTCTTTTCATAGAGCTGCAGAATATGGCAAATGTTTGATGGATCATGAAGCGATCTATCAGCTTTATCACACGTTTATAAAGCGCTAAAAACTGGTGACAATAGGTCATCAGTTTTTTCTTTCTGTAATTTGTAGTTTCAAAGAGCGGGGTTAAGTGTATTATGGTACAATAACCGAGACTAGTTCCGAATACTAAGTAGGCGAATATACTAGTGGTACATAATGTGTAGTAGGAGTTGAGCCATATGAAAATTGCTGTCTTATACGGAGGAATTTCAGCAGAGAGAGAAGTATCGTTATCATCAGGAAAAGGAATTATTAAGGCGTTAGAAGCTAATGGACACGACGTTGTAGGTATTGATTTTCATCCTGATAGATTAGAAGAATTATTAGCACTTGACGTCGATTTAGTCTATATTGGGCTTCATGGTCGATATGGAGAGGATGGCAAGGTGCAGGCATTACTAGATATGTTAAATATCAAATACGTCGGCTCTGGAGTTGCTGGATCTGCTCTCGCAATGGATAAAGCAAAGTCGAAATTATTTTTTGAGCGTGAAGGAACAAGAGTGGCTAAACAACATGTTTTATATAAGCACTCTTATGATAAGCAAGCAACTAAAATCGAGATTCCATATCCGATCGTTGTAAAGCCGAACCAAGAAGGGTCTACGATTGGGATCACATTTGCCGAAAATGAAGAAGAATTATTTAACGGAATTGAGGCAGCGTTTGAACTTGATGAGACAGTTTTACTAGAAGAGTTCATTAAAGGCAGAGAAGTTACCGTTGCAGTAATGGGTAACAAAGGTAAAGAGAAAGCTCTCCCTGTTGTAGAAATCGTTCCCAAAAATAAATATTATGACTATGAAGCAAAGTATGCTGTTGGTATGAGTGAACATATTGTTCCGGCTCGTCTGACGGATGAACAAACTAATTATGTAAAAAAGCATGCAGTTCTTGCACATCAATCATTAGGTTGTGACATTTATTCGCGTGTTGATTTTATCATTCCGGATGATGGGGGAGACCCAGTAATTTTAGAAGTCAATACATTACCTGGTATGACACCTACAAGCTTATATCCAGACGCGGCGCGTGAAATTGGATTGTCCTACGATCAAATGATTGAAACATTTATACAACTATCATTGAATAAGTAATATTAGAAACAGACTGGTTGCCTAAATCAGTCTGTTTACTTTATGGCTATCTGGGTAATAATTAGTATGAATAGTTTGAATAGGACGGAAATACAACTTATCTTGTTTTTTTTACTGAAAAGGTGGAAAAATGATAGCTCTTTCATTATAGTTAGTAGTGATGAAAGATGCCGCAGTTAGATGCGGATTATAATAAAACATCGAACACTGGCTAGAGGTGAAACAGATGGAAGGTAATGGTAAGCAAGCTGAAAATTTAGATGTGCTTGTTTCAACGCAGAAAGTAATTAAGAAGGCTTTGGACAAGCTTGGTTATCCGGACGAAATGTTTGAATTAATGAAAGAGCCAATCCGTATGTTGACCGTACGAATCCCGATTAAGATGGATGATGGTTCTACAAAAATCTTCACAGGTTTCCGAGCGCAACACAATGATGCTGTCGGACCTACAAAAGGTGGGGTTCGATTCCATCCAAATGTGACTGAAAAAGAAGTGAAAGCGTTATCTATCTGGATGAGTTTGAAGGCTGGTATTGTCGACCTTCCTTATGGTGGAGGGAAAGGCGGTATTATTTGTGACCCGCGCGATATGTCTTTTCGCGAATTAGAACGCTTAAGTCGTGGTTACGTTCGTGCAATCAGTCAAATTGTTGGACCTACTAAAGATATTCCAGCACCAGATGTCTTCACGAATTCTCAGATTATGGCTTGGATGTTAGATGAATATAGTCGTATTCGCGAATTTGACTCTCCAGGATTTATTACAGGGAAGCCACTTGTACTAGGGGGCTCTCACGGACGTGAATCTGCTACAGCTAAAGGGGTAACGATTTGTATCCGTGAAGCTGCTAAGAAAAAAGGAATCGACATTGAAGGTGCAAAAGTGGTTATCCAAGGTTTCGGAAATGCAGGTAGTTTCCTTGCTAAATTTATGCATGATGCCGGTGCCGTAGTTGTAGGAATTAGTGATGCTAACGGCGCACTTCATGATCCAGAAGGTTTAGACATTGATTATTTGCTTGATCGTCGTGATAGTTTTGGAACCGTGACAAACCTTTTCAAAGAGACGATTTCAAACCAGGAATTGTTAGAACTTGATTGTGATATTTTAGTACCTGCTGCAATTGAAAATCAGATTACAGAAGAAAATGCTGACCGCATTAAAGCATCGATTGTAGTTGAAGCTGCTAATGGTCCAACTACTATGGAAGCAACTCGTATTTTATCTGAGAGAGATATTCTACTCGTTCCAGATGTATTGGCTAGTGCTGGTGGAGTAACTGTTTCTTACTTTGAGTGGGTTCAAAATAATCAAGGTTATTACTGGACGGAAGAAGAAGTAGAAGGCAAATTAGAAAATGTAATGGTGGGCTCGTTTGAGAACATTTATAATTTATCTAAAAGCCGTAAAGTAGATATGCGTCTTGCAGCTTACATGATTGGTGTGCGTAAAATGGCTGAAGCCTCTCGTTTCCGTGGCTGGGTTTAATTTGCTATACTATTAGTAAGTACGATCTTACCCTTGTGTCATTGATGCAAGGGTTTTATTTTTATGTAAAGCACGTGAGGTGAATGTAGATTGAAAAAAGAAGATATCATTATAATTGGTGCCGGGCCATGCGGACTTTCAACAGCAATCGCATGCCAAAATAAAGGCTACAACCCGTTAGTCATTGAAAAAGGAAATATCGTACATGCGATCTATCGTTATCCTACTCATCAAACGTTCTTTAGTACGAGTGAAAAGCTTGAAATAGGTGATGTAGCATTTGTCACAGAGGAGCGTAAACCAAGGCGTAATCAAGCGCTCGTTTATTACAGAGATGTGGTGAAACGTAAGGATATTCGTGTTCATACGTATGAAGAAGTTAGAAGTGCAACCAAACAACCCGATGGTCGCTTTCAAGTTAAAACGTCTAAGGACGAATACGAATGCAGTCAAATCGTTATTGCTACAGGGTATTATGATAGTCCGAATAAAATGAATGTTCCCGGAGAAGAGCAAGACCATGTGTATCATTATTTCAAAGAGGCTCACCCTTTCTTTGACCTAGATGTTGTAGTTATAGGTGGGAAGAATTCGGCCATTGATGCCGCGCTTGAATTAGAGAAAGCTGGGGCACGTGTGACAGCGTTATATAGAGGTCAGGAGTATTCAAGCAGCGTGAAACCATGGATTTTACCGGAATATGATTCATTAGTGCGAAATGGTAAGATTTCCTTGTCTTTTAATGCAGATGTGCAAGAAATAAAAGTAAAAGAAGTCATATACACGGTTAATGGAGAAGAGTTTACTGCGAAAGCCGACGCTGTTTTTGCGATGACTGGCTACCATCCTGATCATTCTTTTCTAACGGCTATTGGAGTGTTAGTTGATGATCAAACTGGAAGACCAGCTTTTAATGAGGAAACGATGGAAACAAACATTGAGGGTGTATATATTGCTGGGGTCATTGCTGCCGGTAATAATGCAAATGAAATTTTTATTGAGAATGGTCGATTCCATGGACCTCTCATTGCCGAAAATATAACCGAAAAAGATCAAGCAGAAGCAAAAAAGCCCTAATTGTAGGGCTTTTTTGTAGTTAATAGAGTTAATTCCTTAAGTCAAAAATAAAGTCTGTAATTGATCATTATCGTTTGTTTTCTCAAGTGCTACCATCAATTTCAATCTTGCTTTTTGACCATTTAAGCCATTGGTAAATATTACGCCGAGCTCTTTAAGTGTACGGCCTCCACCATCATATGCATAAGTATCTTGAACAATTCCGCTAAAGCAACGAGATACCAGTACTACAGGGATGCCCCTCTTAATAAGTCGATCTAATGCAGGCATGATGGTTGGAGGGACATTACCTTGCCCAAAAGCTTCAATCACTAACCCATGTATGGATGCTTCAGCGATGGCATCAATTGTAGTTGCATCCATACCTGTGTATGTCTTTAACAAAACCACTCGTTTTTCTAATGAAGTGATAGCGTAGCAATCTCTTTTCGCGGGTGTGTGGTGAAAACTAACACCCCGTTTTGTAACGATTCCAATAGGCCCATATTGAGGGCTTTGGAATGTAGCAATGTTAGAGCTATGCGTTTTTGTGACGTTTTTAGCTGTATGGATTTCATCATTTAAAACGACTAGAACACCCTTGCCATATGCGTCTTCACTAGCTGCTGTTTTAACCGCTGATATTAAGTTATGAGGTCCATCAGAACCTAATTCATTACTAGAACGCATCGCTCCTGTAACGATTACAGGATTATCGATATCCAGTATCAGATCAAGCAGATAAGCTGTTTCTTCAAGTGTATCTGTCCCGTGCGTTACGACAATGCCATCCAATTGTTCAGATTCCACTCTTTCCTTTAATCGATGTGCTAAATTGACCATTAAAGAAGGGGTCATATGTGGAGATGGGATATTCAGGTAATCGTCAACCACAACGGAGGCGATGCTTGAAAGGGATTCGATTGTGGAATATAATGGATTTACTAGATTAGGGGTTACAGCGCCATGTTCATCTTCTTGCATTGCGATTGTACCACCAGTATGTAAAACAAGAATCTTTTTCATCTTCATTGCTCCTTTATTTCATACTATTACAACCATCGAATAAAATCTTCCTTGATGTTATGATCGTATTTTAACATATTTTTCATACCTCGCTCACCATGTGAATTATTTTACTTGAATGAAAAATCAATGTGTGCACAGGATAAGAAAGGTAGGCTTTAAATTGTTTGCCATATTGACAGCCGCGATCGCACCAGCAATGGCGTTATTATCATATTTTTATTTGAGAAATGATTATGAATCAACCGTAAATGCCTTAGTTTTTCGAACCTTTATTATTGGACTTATCCTCGTTTTTCCTGTTATGGTATTGCAGTACGCATTTACCGTAGAGGGCTTTTTTGAAAGAGATTTATTTAAGGCTTTTGTCTTATATGGGTTTTTTGAAGAATTCTTTAAATGGTTTATGCTTTATTTTTTTGCTTATCAATATGGGCAGATGACACGGAGATATGATGGAATTGTCTATGGCGTATCATTATCTCTTGGATTTGCGTCAATGGAAAATGTATTTTACATGCTTGCTCATGGACTTGAAACTGCTGTAGCTCGGGCTTTATTACCTGTATCAAGTCATGCACTATATGGAGTCATAATGGGTTATTATATTGGACGAGCAAAAATGGAAGCATCAAAGCGAAAGTGGTTTTTAATGCTTTCTTTAGTAACTCCTGTTGTATTACATGGGTTATATGACTTTATTTTACTGACGTTTGGTATGTATTTTCTGATTGGTTTAGTGCCATTTATGATTGGACTTTGGATCTTGGCTCTAAATAAGGTAAAATGGGCTAATAAGCTTGATCATTAAATTTGAAAGGGGAATGAAAGATGGTCGGAGAACGTTATCGTATAGTCATTCGTTGCCCGAAGTGCGGAGAGAAGTATATTTTGCGTGGCAAACAGAATGATGAAGGGGAATATGAAACAGGATTTAAGCAATGTGTGTGTGGAAATAATGATGATTTGAAAGTTGACGCAACCCCTGAATCTTAAAAAAGACTTGCAAAACCTTTTGAATTGTTGTAATTTTAGTTCAACGTTAAAAGTTTATTTCGAAATTTCATAAAACATATAATTCTTATCAAGAGAGACGGAGGGAATGGCCCGAAGAAGTCTCAGCAACCAGCCTTTTTGACGAGGTCAGGTGCTAATTCCATCAAGCGTAGGCTTGAAAGATAAGAAGAAGCCAATGAGTGAATGGACACCTTCTTCTTATTTTATAAGTTGAGGTGTCTTTTTATTTAGGTACTGGTATTAGGAGGAGAGAACATGACAAAAGAGAAACATGCAACTGACGTCGTTCAAATTGGGAATAGAGGAAAAGATCATACAGGTACAGTTAATACGCCTATCTATTTATCAACAGCATACAGACATACAGGTATTGGGGAATCAACAGGATATGATTATGCTAGAACGGGTAACCCAACACGTGAAGTGGTGGAACAAGCTATTGCCGCTCTTGAAGATGGAGATCGTGGATTTGCTTGTAGCTCTGGGATGGCTGCCATTCAAACTGTTTTTTCTTTATTTGAAATGGGAGATGAGATTTTAGCTACAAAAGACCTTTATGGTGGAACGTATCGCTTGTTTGAAGAAGGTTGGAAGCGTTGGGGATTAACATTTTCTTATGTAGACCCAAGAGAGCTCGACCTTGTTGAGGATGCAATCAATGAAAAGACTAAAGCTATTTTTATAGAAACACCTACTAATCCTTTGATGCAAGAAGCCTGTATCCGCTCTTTAGCTGATATTTGTAAAAAGCATCAGATTTTATTAATTGTAGATAATACCTTCTACACGCCGTTAATCCAGCAGCCTATTGTAGAGGGCGCGGACATTGTAGTTCATAGTGCTTCTAAGTATTTAGGGGGACATAATGATGTCATTGCTGGTCTTGTGGTCGCAAAAGGCAAAGAGCTCTCAGAGAGAATTGGCTACTACCATAACGGGATTGGAGCAACGCTTAGTGCATTTGATTCTTGGTTATTAATTCGGGGAATGAAAACACTTGCGCTTAGAATGGAAAAACACGAGCAAAATGCGAAGGAAATCGTCCGTTATTTACAAAAAAGCGAATGTGTAACGGATGTGTTATACCCAGGTCGAGGGGGAATGGTCTCATTTAGAATTCAGGATGAACAATGGGTCAATCCGTTTTTACAGCAGTTGAAACTGATCTCTTTTGCTGAAAG
The DNA here is from genome assembly GCF_040939795.1 of Alkalihalophilus sp. As8PL. Lineage (GTDB taxonomy): Bacteria > Bacillota > Bacilli > Bacillales > Bacillaceae_D > Alkalihalophilus > Alkalihalophilus lindianensis. Next base: position 195,650 of record NZ_CP162551.1, on the reverse strand, counting down.
TTTAGGGGGCGTAGAGAGTTTAATGACGTATCCTGCTACACAAACACATGCCGATATTCCAGAAGAGGTACGAGTTCAAAATGGGGTATGTAATCGATTGTTACGATTCTCTGTGGGGATTGAAAGAGCTGAAGATCTCCTTGAAGACCTAGAGCAGGCATTTCTTTATGTGGCAAAGAATAAAGTGACTCAATCAAGAGGGGTGGAACGATGACGTTTCTGGAACGAATAAAAACAGAAGTATTAGTTGGAGACGGAGCTATGGGTACACTCCTCTATGAACAAGGTGTTTCTCAATGTTTTGAGGAGCTAAATCTATCTGATCCTAAAAGAATAATAGATGCCCATAACCAATATGTAGCTGCCGGTTCAACCATTATTCAAACGAACACATATGCAGCCAATCGACTTAAGCTAGAGAAACACGGGCTAGAAGATAAAATAGAAATCATTAATAGAGAAGCAGTAAAGTTAGCACGCAAGGCAACAACTAAAGGTGAACATTTCATTTTCGGAACAGTAGGTGGTTTGCAGAACTTACACCAGGAAGATTGGTCCCTAGAAGAAATGAAAAATGCCCTTGATGAACAACTTGAAATTTTGTTAGATGAAGAAATAGATGGAATTTTATTAGAGACTTTCTATAATTTAGATGAAATTATCCTGGCGATTCAATTAGTAAGGAATAGGTCGGATATCCCTGTGATCGCCAATGTATCTTTAGGTGAAATAGGTGTTTTACATGGGGGTGTAACACTGAAGAATGCCATTGACGAGATGGTGAAGCAAGGAGCAAATGTCGTAGGGATCAATTGTCGTATGGGTCCTAGTCATATGTTGCGATCACTTGAAGATCTTCCTCTTCCTGAAGGGGCATATTTATCCGTATATCCTAATGCAAGCTTACCTGAATATCAGGATGGCAGGCTGTTCTATCATTCAAATCCAGATTATTTTGAAAGTATGGGTGAACAGTTTGTTAATCAAGGAGTGAGGTTACTCGGAGGTTGCTGTGGGACGACACCGGAACATATTAAAGCTTTTGCCACAGTTGCAAAAAGACGTAAACCAGTACAGGAAAAGTGGGTCACTTCTTCGTTGAAGCTCCCGAATTCAGTCATTGAATTTAAACGCAAGGAGAAGACCTTGCCTGAATTAGTAAAGCAGAGAAAGTCAGTAATTGTAGAACTTGATCCGCCCAAAAAGTTAAATACCGATAATTTTATTAAAGGAGCTAATGCTCTTAAGCAGGCAGGGGTTGATGCAGTTACCCTAGCAGATAATTCGCTTGCCTCTCCAAGAATAGATAACATGGCCCTAGCATCAAAAATAAAGGAGGATGTGCGGCCGCTTGTACATGTAACATGTCGCGATCGAAATTTAATTGGGTTGCAATCTCATTTAATGGGTCTTGATGCTTTAGGAATTAATGATGTGCTTGCTGTAACTGGAGATCCAACAAAAGTGGGTGATTTTCCAGGAGCCACATCCGTATATGATGTTACCTCTTTTCAATTGATTTCCCTTATGAAACAACTAAATGAAGGGATCTCATTCTCAGGTAAAGATCTGGGCCAAAAGGCTAATTTCTCGATAGGGGCAGCTTGTAACCCTAATGTCCGTCATGTGGACAAAGCAGTAGTACGAATGGAGAAAAAAATAGATAGTGGCGCAGATTTTTTTATGACACAGCCAATGTATAGCGAAGAGCAAATTGAAGCGTTTTATCATGAAACAAAACATCTAGATACACCTATTTATCTTGGTATTATGCCGTTAATAAGTTCAAGGAACGCAGAATTTCTTCATAATGAAGTACCAGGTATCAAGTTAACTGATTCCATTCGTAAGTCAATGGCTGATTGTGAGGACCCTAATCTTGCACAAGCAGAAGGAATCAAGATTGCCAAATCATTAATTGATACTGCTACGGAATATTTTAACGGAATTTATCTTATCACCCCATTTTTACGCTACGGTATTACCGTGGAATTAACGACTTATATTGAGCAGAAAACAGCTACTGAAATTATCAAATAATTGAACCATATTGGATGGACGGAAAAAAGGAGAGTTATCATGCCAAAATCATTATTAGAACAACAACTTGAAGAGAGAATCCTTGTTTTAGATGGAGCAATGGGTACGATGCTTCAACAGGCAAATCTTACGGCAGAAGATTTTGGCGGGGAAGAGTTTGAAGGTTGTAATGAGTACTTGAATGAAACGGCTCCACATGTAATCGAGAAAATACATCGTGCTTATTTTGCTGCAGGTGCAGATATTGTTGAAACGAATACATTCGGCGCGACTGATATTGTGTTGGATGATTATGACCTAGGCTTCAAAGCAGAAGAGTTAAATCGTGTTGCAGTTGAAATTGCTAAAAAAGTAGCGAGCGAGTTTTCAACACCAGAATGCCCTCGATTTGTTGCAGGGGCAATGGGGCCAACGACTAAATCACTTTCCGTTACAGGTGGTACTACATTTGAAGCCCTAATAAATTCTTATCATGAACAAGCAAGAGGGTTGCTTGTGGGTGGTGCTGATTTATTATTGCTTGAAACGAGTCAAGACATGCGCAATGTTAAAGCTGCATACGTCGGAATCGAACGGGCATTTGCTGAATTAAGTGTAGAAGTTCCAATTATGGTCTCGGGAACGATTGAACCGATGGGAACAACACTTGCGGGTCAAACGATTGAAGCATTTTATTTGTCTTTAGAACATATGAAGCCAACGGTTGTCGGTTTAAACTGTGCAACAGGTCCAGAATTTATGCGTGACCATATTCGTTCGCTTTCAGAACTCTCGGAAACGTATGTAAGTTGCTACCCCAATGCAGGCTTACCAGATGAAGAAGGACATTACCATGAGTCTCCGAGCTCGCTATCAAAAAAATTAATGGGCTTTGCTGAAAAAGGTTGGTTAAATATTGTAGGTGGTTGTTGTGGTACGACCCCTGAGCATATTCGTGCAATGGTTGAGGCGGTAAAGGGGCATGCGCCAAGGCCTCTAAAAAAGAATAATGTACATGCTGTTTCTGGAATCGAACCACTTGTTTATGATGATAGTATGCGACCGTTATTTGTTGGAGAAAGAACAAATGTGATTGGCTCAAGAAAATTCAAGAGGTTGATTGCTGAAGGTAAATATGAAGAAGCATCAGAGATTGCACGTGCTCAAGTGAAGCGTGGAGCTCATGTCATCGATATCTGTTTAGCAGATCCAGATCGTGAAGAGATTGACGATATTGAAGATTTTTTATCTCATGTTGTTAATAAAGTAAAAGTGCCCCTGATGATTGATTCAACAGATGAGGCAGTAATTGAAAAGGCTCTTACTTATTCACAAGGAAAGGCTATTATTAACTCCATTAACTTAGAAGATGGGGAAGAGCGCTTTGAGGCGATCGTGCCATTAATAAAACGGTACGGTGCAGCGGTTGTTGTAGGTACTATTGATGAAGAAGGAATGGCGGTATCAGCCGAGAGAAAGGTAGAAGTAGCAAAGCGTTCCTATGATTTGCTCGTAGGTAAATATGGTTTAAAACCAACTGATATTATTTTTGATCCACTAGTGTTCCCTGTAGGAACAGGGGATGAGCAATATATTGGATCGGCAGAAGCAACTGTTGAAGGGATTAAAAAAATAAAAGAAGCATTGCCTGATTGTTTAACGATTCTTGGTGTTAGTAATGTCTCGTTTGGGTTACCTCCTGTTGGACGAGAAGTATTAAATGCAGTGTACTTATATCACTGTACACAAGCTGGATTAGATTATGCTATTGTAAACACTGAGAAATTAGAGAGGTATGCTTCCATTCCAGAAGCAGAAAAAGAAATGGCTAAAACGTTACTGTTCAAAACAACTGATGAATCGCTTGCAGAATTCACGGCTTTTTATAGAGGGAAAAAGCAAGAAAAGAAAATTGAAGCTTCTTCTATGACATTAGAAGAACGTCTCGCTTCATATGTAGTTGAGGGAACGAAAGAAGGCCTTTATAAAGATTTAGACGAAGCGCTGCAATCTTTTAGTGATCCATTAGAGATTATTAATGGGCCACTTATGGTAGGCATGGATGAGGTAGGACGACTTTTTAATAACAATGAATTAATTGTTGCGGAAGTCTTACAAAGTGCAGAAGTAATGAAAGCATCGGTTGCTTACCTTGAGCCTTATATGGAGAAAAAAGCAGATGATAATGGAAAGGGGAAGATCCTTTTAGCGACAGTGAAAGGTGATGTGCATGACATTGGTAAAAACCTTGTTGAAATTATTTTGGGGAATAATGGATTTAAGATTGTCAACCTTGGAATAAAAGTTACTTCTAATGAATTAATTGAAGCAATCAAAAAAGAGAATCCGAAAGCGGTCGGTTTATCGGGTCTATTAGTTAAATCAGCACAACAGATGGTTTTGACTGCTCAAGATATGCGTCAACAAAACATTTCTATACCAATTTTGGTCGGAGGGGCTGCTCTTACTCGTAAATTCACAGATACAAAGATTGCTGCTGAGTATGAGGGCCTTGTCCTTTATGCGAAGGATGCAATGAATGGGCTTGAGCTTGCTAATAAGTTAGTAAAACCAGAAGATCAAGAAAAGTTAACTGTCGAGCTTCAAGAAAGACGAAATCAAAAAGAACAAGCCAGAGTAGAAAGGAAATCGTCTGTTCAAGTTCTTGAAAAGCCGGTTCGTTCCAAAGTAGCACTCGATAGTCCCTTGTTTATACCAGAGGACCTAAACGAGCACATTTTAAGGGATTATGATCTCAGTCATCTAGAACCATATGTGAATTTGCAAATGTTGCTTGGAAAACATCTTGGATTGCAAGGGAAGGTGAGCCGTCTACTTGAAGAGGGGGATAAACGAGCTCTTGATTTAAAAGAAAAAGTAGATGAGTTGTTTAAGCGAATTAAAACAGAAGGAATTATAAAAGCGAACGGAATGTATCGATTCTTTCCTGCCCAAGCCGATGGTGATGATGTCATCATTTATGATCCGCAAGATCGAAAAACAGTTATTAATCGATTTACTTTTCCAAGACAAAATCATGAACCGTTCTTATGTTTAGCCGATTACTTACGTCCTGTTGAAAGTGGAGAAATGGATTATGTTGGGTTTTTAGCTGTAACAGCAGGGAATGGCGTACGTAATTTAGCTGAAGAAGCTAAAGAAAACGGAGATTATTTATTTAGTCATCTTATTCAAGCCGCAGCTCTTGAAATTGCAGAAGGTTTTGCAGAGCGTGTTCATCAACTTATGAGGGATAAATGGGGATTTCCTGATCCGACTGACTTTACAATGTCAGAACGCTTTGCTGCTAAATATCAAGGAGTGAGAGTTTCTTATGGTTATCCAGCATGCCCGAATTTAGAAGACCAAGAAAAGTTATTCTCACTACTTTCACCAGAAAAAATTGGTATTCAATTGACTGATGGGTTCATGATGGAGCCTGAAGCTTCTGTAACAGCAATGGTATTCGCTCATCCTGAAGGCAGGTATTTTAACGTGTTAGCTTAAAAATTTGATAGACATAAGATTGCCTACTCTTTCCATGGAGTAGGCATTTTTTTCGTAAAGAGCTTTAAAATTGGTCATTTTGTACAGAATTTTAAGTTTGACATGAATAGAACAATTAAAGAAATGTAATCAAATTCGTATAAAAATTGGGTGTGTACAAACAATACGTTTACAAGTAGTGAGATTTATGAACTCACTTCAAAAAATGATTCAGGACATAAGGAGGGTACTTACAACATGAAGAGTCGTCGGTTCATATCGAAACTTACTCTTGCTCTCATTATGATTTGTGCAGTAGCAGTAGTGGCGCAGTCAACACCCACTCATGCATTCACAGATCAAGTGATTCAACAAGGAGCAACAGGTGATGACGTGGTAGAACTTCAAGCGCGTCTACAGTACATCGGGTTTTATAATGGGAAAATTGATGGAGTCTATGGTTGGGGCACATATTGGGCCGTTAGAAATTATCAATATGAATTTGGATTAGATATTGATGGATTAGTTGGTCCTGAAATGAAAGATAAGTTAGCTAAATCAACTGAGTATAACGAACAATTTGTTCAACGTGCATTAAATGAAGGTCGGAAGTTTACTCATTACGGAGGGACCCCAAAAAAAGTTCAGCAAGGTCCTAAAGGTAGCCGAAATAAACAAAAAGGTGGAGAGCAAGCCGGGCAACAGCCTGCTCCTGCTAAGGGTGGTCAACCAGCACCGACACCAGAGCAAGGTCAAGCAGGAGAGCAGCCAACACCAGCACCCGAAGGCGGTCAACCGCAACAAGGTGGAGAGTCGCCAGCTCCAGAAACGCCAGAACAAGCGCCAGTCCCTGATGAAGAGGCACCGGTAGATCAAAATAATGATGCTGACATTGAAAAAGCTACTAATGTGCCGCCTGGTTATTCAGACAATGATCTCCAATTAATGGCTCAAGCTGTTTATGGTGAAGCTAGAGGAGAGCCTTATGTAGGTCAAGTTGCCGTGGCAGCCGTCATTATTAACCGTATTAACAGTCCGACTTTTCCTAATACCGTTTCAGGGGTTGTTTTTGAACCAAGAGCGTTTACAGCAGTAGCTGATGGACAAATTTGGATGGCTCCAGATGAAACTGCTAGACGTGCTGTGCTAGATGCTTTAAATGGTCAGGATCCGACCGGTAATGCAATTTATTATTTCAACCCGGATACAGCTACATCAGGTTGGATTTGGACTAGACCACAAATTAAGAAAATTGGTAAGCATATCTTCTGTCATTAATTTTTGGAGGTGATAAAAATGTTGCGTAACATAATTATTGGGCTACTAGCCGTTGCAGTAATTGCACTAGGTTACTGGGGTTTTCAAGAACAAGAACAAAAACAAGTACTTTCAATAAATGCGGAAAACAATTATCAGCGTGCTTTTCATGATTTGACGTTTCATTTAGATCAAATCGAAGACGAATTAGGAACGACGTTAGCAATGAACACTCGCCGTCAACTAACACCAGCGTTAGCTGAAGTGTGGAGGATCACAAGCCTTGCTCAAGCAGAACTAGGCCAACTACCTTTAAATTCTTTACAGCTAGGGAAAACGGAAGAGTTCCTTTATAAAATTGGGAAGTTCTCTTATCGCACCTCTATTCGTGATTTAGATAAAGAACCACTAACAGATGAAGAATATCAAACATTACAAACACTTTACGACCATTCACACGATATTCGAGAAGAAATGCGAGAAGCGCAAGCATACGTATTAAAGAATAATCAAAAATGGTTAGATATTGATAAGGAATTGCAAGCGGCTACGGAAGAAAAGCCATCAGATAATTTAGTCGTTAATAACTTTGAAGTGATGAACAAAAACATCGAAGGATACAGTGAAGTGGAGTGGGGCGCAGGTCTTGCTTCAATAGAAGATTTGAATGGTGAAATGAAGCGCGCGTTAGCGGGCGGTAAGAAGTTTTCAAAGGAAGAAGCAAAAGATGTTGCAAGAAAGTACCTTGATTTAAATGAAAATGCAGCTGTACATGTTGCAGATACAGGATCAGGGCTTGAGTACCCTGCTTACAGTTTAGTGATTGATGATCCAGATCATGAGGCTCATTATTATATGGATATGAGTGTTGAAGGAGGACACCCGATCTGGTTCTTGCAAGAACGTCACATTCGTGATCAGAATATAAGCTTAAAAGAAGCTTCTGATGTCGCGCAAGCGTTTTTAGAAGAGAACGGTAAAGAAAGTATGCAATTGATTGAAAGTAAACAATATGATTCAATCGGGCTGTTTCAATTTGTATACTTGCAAGATAATGTACGAGTCTATACCGATTCTATTATGGTAGAAGTTGCATTAGATGATGGGAATGTGATTAGTTATGAAGCGAAGGATTATCTGATAAACCACAAAGAACGCTCTATTGATGAGCCGGTGGTTTCATTAGAAGAAGCAGAAAAAAGTGTGAATCCAAAAGTAGCGATTATGGAAGATCACCTAGCATTAATTGAAAATGAACTAGGCGATGAAGTATTATGTTATGAGTTTTTTGGGACGATAAATGATGATACGTATCGAATCTTTATTAATGCAGATGATGGCCAAGAGGAAAAAGTGGATCGTTTAGAGCGAGCAGAAAGAGTTTATGATTTTTCATAAATAATTTAACAGAAGAAGCAGCTAATGCTTCTTCTTTTTTTTGTTACGTGAGATAATGAGTAAAAATATATAGGACTATTTTAGTTGTATGTAGTTGCAGGAGGGAATGCAATGATTGCGATTGGAACAACAATGCAAATAGAAATGGAAGATAATACAGATGAAAAAAAAACAAAAAAGCTGCGCTGCCGTTTAGTAGATAAGTCAAAAGGATATCTTGTGATTGATTATCCAATTAACGTTGAAACAGAGAAGCCTAGCTTTATTCTAGATGGGACTAAATTAAAGGCTTCTTTTATATCAGAAAGTTCAACCGTTTATGAATTTCAAACTGAAGTAATGGGTCGAGAAAAAAGAAATATACCGGTTTTACTATTAAAGGATCCAGGTAAAGAAAAGTATTATCGTATTCAACGTCGAAATTATGTACGAGTTGAGGCGACTACAGATGTTTCGGTACAACCAGTTGACGATCGTCTTCCTGCATTTACGACAGTTTCTGTAGATATTAGTGGGGGCGGTTGTGCGATTTTGATCCCTAAGGGTACGGTACTGCCGATTCAAGCTGAAGTAGATATAACGATGGTATTACCGATGCAAAAGACTGAACAAAAGTTTGTAAGAGCTCGTTGTAAAGTTATAAGAACCTATCAACCGAGGCCTGAAGCAAAAATGAGAGCCTCTTTACAATTTATAGATCTAGACCAAAAAGACCAGGACCAAATTGTAAGATATTGTTTTGAACGTCAAGTGATTTTAAGGCGTCAAAAACGTGATTAAGATTAAGAGAGCAAGTATTAGACCGACCTTAGTGAGTGTGATATGATTATTGTATATAATAGTAAAAAGTTTTAAGTATTATTGCTTATTAAGTTTGTTGGAAGATGTATGAGGTGTGGGAAAATGATGAAATTGATGAACATTGCAATTGATGGACCTGCAGGGGCAGGAAAGAGTACTGTCGCAAAGCTAGTGGCTGAGCAACTTCAGTTTTTGTATATAGACACTGGAGCGATGTATAGAGCGCTTACTTACGCAGCATTGACACAAAACGTGAATCTTGAAAATGAGGATGAATTAGATTCTTTACTTGAAGGGATTCAAATTGATCTGAGGCATACAGAAAGTGGCGTATTAGTGTATGTGGATGAAAATGATGTAACTGAGTTGATTCGAACAGATGAGGTGAACAAGCATGTGTCACTTGTAGCAAGTCATCCATCCGTTCGAATTGAAATGGTAGAGCGTCAACGAATTCTTGCTACTGGTTCAAATGCGGTTTTAGATGGTAGAGATATTGGGACATATGTACTCCCACAAGCTGATTTAAAAGTTTTCTTAACCGCATCAGTTGAAGAGCGTGCAAGAAGAAGGCACGAGGAGCAAGTGAAAAGAGGATTCCCATCTGAATTTGAGGAATTAAAAAAAGATATTGCGAGACGCGATGAGTTAGATTCTACTAGAGAGTTTGCTCCATTAAAGAAGGCCGATGACGCCATTGAGATTGATTCTACTTCTTTGACTATTGCAGAAGTCGTAAAATCAATTATTGATTTAGCGAAGGAGCGTGCTTCTTAATGGGCTTATATCAACTTGGTCAGCGTATTAGCAGAATGTATCTTTCAAGTAAGTATAAAGTTGAGATTATTGGTGAAGAAAATATTCCAACTGATGGTGGCGTTTTATTATGTTCAAATCATATTAGCAACTTAGACCCACCTTTACTTGGAGCTTATATTAAACGCCCGATTCATTACATGGCAAAGCAGGAACTATTCGAAAAACCGATCTTAAAGTCATTGTTGCCTAAATTAGGTGCTTTTCCTGTACGTAGAGGGATGAGCGACAAGCAAGCTTTGCGTAAGGGGATAGAGTATCTTAAGCAGGGTGAAATGCTAGGTTTGTTTCCGGAGGGTACTAGAAGCAAAGATGGCAAACTTGGAAAAGGGCTTGCCGGAGCTGGTTTCTTTGCACTTCGAACGGATGCGGTCGTTATGCCCTGTGCAATAGTGGGTCCTTATGAAAAAGGAGAACCATTAAAATTAATATATGGGAAACCAATAAATTTTGAAGAAATAAGAAAAGAAAAACCAACAGCTGATCAAGCAACTCAACTGATTATGGATGAGATTGGTAAGTTAATTGAAGCTCATTCATCATCTCTAATGTAGGTAGAAATTTCTCACGCTTTGTGAGAGTTCAATTTATACATTACGTTTACATACCGCTACAAAGCGGAGATTGAAGGAGGCAAAAGTCAATGGGTGAAGAAATGAACAATGAACTAGCAGAATTGAAATCATTAACTGTAGGAGATGTTGTTACAGGTAAGGTAACGAAAGTTGAAGAAAAACAAGCATTAGTTGATGTAGGTTTTAAAGTTGAAGGCATTGTGCCAATCAGCGAGCTTTCAAGTTTACACGTTGAAAAAGTAAGTGATGTCCTTTCTGTTGACGATGAATTGGAAATGAAAATTCTTAAACTAGAGGACGATGAGCTTATCCTATCAAAACGTGCTGTACAAGCTGAAAAAGCGTGGGAGCAATTACGTAAACAACAAGAGTCGGGGGAGATCATAAAAGCTAAAGTGGCCGAAGTTGTTAAAGGTGGACTAGTGGTTGATGTTGGCGTGAGAGGGTTCATTCCTGCATCGCTTGTTGAACGTCACTTTGTCGAAGATTTTTCTGACTACAAAGGGCGTGAGCTCCGTTTAAAAGTTGAGGAGTTAGATCAGGAAAACAATAAACTAATTTTATCTCAACGTGCTGTTCTTGACGAAGAGTTACAAGAAAGAAAGAAGTCAATCCTACAATCTTTACAACCAGGTGATACGGTAGAAGGCACAGTCCAACGTTTAACTAGCTTTGGTGCATTCGTTGATGTTGGTGGAGTAGATGGGCTTGTCCATATTTCTCAATTAGCTCATCATCGTGTTGAATCGCCTTCTGAGATTGTAAAAGAAGGAGAGCAAGTGAAAGTCAAAGTTCTTTCAGTTGACCCAGATAGCGAACGTGTATCGTTATCAATCAAAGAAACACAACCTGGACCATGGGAAGAAGTGGCTGGTGAAATTTCGACCGGTGATGTAATTGAAGGAACAGTTAGGAGACTAGTTTCTTTTGGTGCGTTTGTTGAGGTAGCTCCAGGAGTCGAAGCTCTTGTACACATTTCCCAAATTGCAAACCGTCATATAGGAACGCCTTCAGAAGTTCTTTCTGAGGGTGAAAAAGTGGAAGCGAAAGTCCTTGATGTAAATCTTAATGAAAAACGTATTTCATTAAGCATCCGTGAGCTTCACAAAGAAGATACACATGATCAAGATTATCAAGAGTATGAAGCGAAACGAACTGATGAGCCTAGTGGTTTTTCCCTTGGAGATATGATTGGGGATCAATTAAAGAAGTATAAATAATGACAGATGAGGTGGTAAGTGCATGAGCCGTGCAACTAGAAAACTAGATCATATTCATCATGCCTTATCAACAGGGCAATCACATACTCATGGTTTTGAAGACATTCGTTTTGTGCACAATAGTATTCCTGAATTAAGTGTCAATAACGTGGATTTAACTTCTAAAATCGGTGAACTTAATTTAAGTTCGCCGATTTTTATCAATGCCATGACCGGTGGTGGTGGTGATGATACTCGATCAATTAATCAGCAATTAGCTGAAGTAGCACGAGAATGTGGTATTGGAATGGCAGTAGGTTCTCAAATGGCTGCAATCCGAAATACTGAAGAAAGAAAAAGCTATGAAGTAGTAAGAGAAATGCACCCAAATGGGATAATCTTCGCTAACTTAGGCAGTGAAGCAACAGCTGACCAAGCAAAGGATGCCATTGACATGTTAGAGGCATCGGCCCTGCAGATACATGTGAATGTGATTCAAGAGCTCGTGATGCCTGAAGGGGATCGAGATTTCACTAATACTTTAAAGCGAATTGAAGAGATTAACCGTGCAATTGAGGTTCCTCTTATTGTAAAAGAAGTTGGATATGGCATGAATAAGAATACAGCCGGACAATTAGAAAGTGTCGGAGTAAAAATTGTGGATGTTGGTGGATTCGGAGGAACGAATTTTTCCAAAATAGAAAATGAACGACGGGTCCGAAAGTTACGATATTTTGATGATTGGGGCATTGAAACGACAAGCTCTATTATTGAAGTAACTGAAGGAGGTCAAAACCTTTCTATTATTTCTTCTGGAGGTCTGCATTCCGCTTTGGATATTACAAAGTCAATTGCTTTAGGAGCAAGTGCTACAGGATTTGCGGGTTACTTTCTTAAAATTCTAATGGGAAGTGGGCAACAAGCTCTTATCGATGAGATTAATGAAATGCATGAAGACCTTAAAATGTTAATGACTGCTCTAAATAGTAAAACATTGAATCAATTACAATGTGTCCCCCTAGTGATTAGTGGGGAAACACGTGATTGGTGCGAACAAAGAGGTATTAAACTTGATCGTTATAGTCAACGCTAAAAGGTTGAATGAGGGAAAGGTTCCTCATTCAACCTTTTTATGCTTTTTTTATGGTCGTTGATTAGCTCTTGCTTCATCTGGACTTTGAAGTTTAGTTGCACCTTTATTCGTTAAGTTTTGATCTCGATCAGATTCTACTTTATGTGATTCTCTTAATTTACGTTCTTGACGGTCTTTCCCCATTTTAACTACCTCCTTTCTTTGTTGAATGGTTAGTATCTCCATCTCGTCATTTTTGTATGTATCATGATGTTTACTTTTAAGAGAAGCGTCGATACTAAGAAGAATGGGGAGGTGGTTTATAAATGGATGGGGTTTATTTTTACTGGGTAGGATGGATTTATCTTTGTCTGATCACATTTTTTTGGCCGAAAAATAGTCGAAGAACCGTTGTCGCCATATTTATGTTTACTTTATTAATTGTTAGTCCAAAATTTGTAACGGTTCAATCAATACAAGTAAGTTTAGGATATGTTTTTATGATTGGCGTTTTTTATGGATATCTCACTCAATTGAAGACAAGGAGCCTCTTGTATATTTTGCCGACATCATTAATCGTAGCAGCGAGTTATGCTTCCTTTCAACTTGTGTCAATCTATGATCCTGTTGTTCATTTAATTGATGGGCGTATTATGTCTATGGCTATCGTTGTAACCTTATCATGTATCATGACAACAAAATGGTCGTTGCGATTATTAATTGCTATCTTAGGATTATTACATGGAGAGCTTCTTTATGGTCTAACCGTTTCAAAAACATTTATGGTGTATTCATTTGGAGAATTTTATTTGTTAGATGTTATGGCTCTTACTTCAGCACTCATTGGAAGTGGTTGGTACTTACATCATCTATCGTCTATTGTACATGCATGGTCGAAAAGGAAGAATTCACACCATTTATCGGATGAATTATACTTAACGAAAGATTGATTGTCGAGTAAGTCTCGACAATCTTCATTAATTTTAGTAGAATAAATAGGTTGCAGGTAGCATACAAGTTCAAAAATGCTTCCTCAAATACAGGTTTTCCCCAATTTATCGGATATTTGATGAATTCATTTATATATTATACATAAGAAAGGTCGTGGGGCAATTATGACTAAACCAGTCGTTGCAATTGTAGGACGTCCCAATGTCGGGAAATCAACCATTTTTAACAGAATAGTAGGAGAACGAGTAGCAATTGTCGAAGATATGCCAGGAGTTACACGTGATCGCTTGTACAGTCATGGAGAATGGTTAGATCGCGATTTTAATGTCATTGATACTGGTGGTATTGAACTTGCTGATGAACCATTATTAAATCAAATGAGAGAACAAGCAGAATTAGCCATTGAAGAAGCTGATGTCATTGTCTTTATTGTAAATGGTCGAGAAGGAATAACGAGTGCCGACCAAGAAGTAGCTAAAATTTTATTCCGTTCTAAAAAACCAGTTGTTTTAGGCGTAAATAAAGTAGACAATCCTGACATGCATGATTTGTTATACGAATTTTACTCACTCGGAATAGGTAACCCATATCCTATTTCAGGTTCACATGGCCTCGGTTTAGGGGATCTTCTTGATGAGGTGCTCAAGCACTTCCCAGAAAAAGCAGATGATGATTACGATCCAGATACGATCCGTATTTCATTAATTGGTCGACCAAATGTAGGTAAATCCTCTTTAGTCAATGCCATGCTTGGTGAGGACCGAGTAATTGTAAGTAATATTCCAGGAACGACCCGAGATGCGATTGATACGTCATTTACTCGTGACGATCAAGAATACGTTTTAATTGATACAGCAGGGATGCGTAAAAGAGGAAAAGTGTATGAAAGCACTGAGAAATACAGTGTACTTCGTTCACTTAAAGCAATCGAACGCTCTAATGTTGTACTAGTTGTCATTAATGCTGAAGAAGGCATTATTGAGCAAGATAAAAAAATTGCTGGCTATGCTCATGAAGCTGGTCGTGCCATTATTATTGTAGTTAACAAATGGGATGCAATTGAAAGAGATGACAAAACAATGCAAAGATTTGAGCAAAAAATTCGTGATGAATTTTTATTCTTATCTTATGCGCCAATTTTGTTTACTTCGGCAAAAACTAAACAACGTTTACAACATGTATTACCAACCGTTAAACGTGTATCTCAAAATCATAACTTACGTGTACCGACTAACGTTTTAAATGATTTAATTATGGATGCTGTTGCAATGAACCCAACACCAACAGATAAAGGAAAGCGACTTCGTATTAATTATGTTACCCAAGTCGCCGTGGAACCACCTGCCTTTGTATTCTTTGTAAATGAGCCTGAGCTTCTACATTTCTCTTATGAACGTTTCTTAGAAAACCGTCTCCGTGCCACATTTGAATTTGAGGGGACTCCAATTAAGATTATCGCTAGAAAGAAAAATGACTAATCATAGTTAGAACTGGGGGAGACTATGAATATTTTTTTGTTGCTCACTGTTATTTTAATTGGTTATTTGCTTGGTTCGATAAGCTTTAGTTATTTAATTGCAAAAAAAGTTAAAAAAGTTGATATTCGTCAACATGGTAGTGGAAATGCCGGGGCAACAAACACATTGAGGGTGTTAGGGGTAGGTCCTGCGGTTACGGTTTTGTTACTAGACGTATTAAAAGGAATAGTAGCAGTATGGCTCGCGTTATTACTTGCACCAGATCAAAGTGGTATTTTCCCTGCTATGGCAGGACTTGCAGCCATTCTTGGACATAACTGGCCCCTTTATTATGGCTTCCGAGGAGGAAAAGGTGTTGCTACAACAATAGGTGTGATCGCAACACTCGTTTTCTTTCCCGCTTTATTTGCTGGAATCATCGCTATTATTAGTATTGTACTTACACGTTATGTTTCATTAGGATCACTCTTATTTGCTTTAGGTACACCTATTTTTGCTTATTTACTAATGGAAACGTATCAAATACCAACGATGTATATCATCTTATCAATTTTTGTAGCCATCCTTTCATTCTGGCGTCACCGTGCAAACATCCAACGTTTGGTAACGGGAACAGAAAGTAAAATTGGGAAGAAAAAAGAAGCTTCCTAGAGTTAATGTTTAAAGGAGTTGGTCACATGTCAAATGTTACAGTAATTGGTGCTGGGAGCTGGGGTACAGCACTTGCCATGGTTTTAGCTGATAATAATCATCAAGTGAGATTATGGGCTAGAAGAGATGAGCAAATTAATGAAATAAACCAACAACATCGGAATGAAGCTTATTTGCCAGGTGTTGAATTACCTCACCAAATTATTGGTTATACAGATCTCGCGCAAGCAGTAGAGGGTGTTGAGGTGCTATTGTTGGTAGTTCCAACAATAGCTATAAGAGAGACAGTTCGTTCACTTCGCGAAGCTTTAACAACCCCAGTCACAATCATTCATGCGAGTAAAGGAATAGAACCTGGAACTCATAAGCGAATTTCAGAGATGATTGAAGATGAATTTAAAGGAACTGACTTTTTAAAGGATGTTGTTGTCCTATCAGGACCAAGTCATGCAGAGGAAGTAAGCATGCGACAACCAACAACCGTAACAGTATCTTCCTTAAATCATGAAGCTTCTTCACTCGCTCAAGATTTATTTATGAATCAACATTTTAGAGTCTACACAAATCAAGATTTAATCGGTGTTGAAACAGGTGGGGCTCTAAAAAATATTATCGCTCTTGTATGTGGGCTAACAAACGGTTTAGGGATGGGCGATAATACGAAAGCTGCGATCATGACAAGGGGCTTAGCAGAAATTACCCGTCTTGGTGTCAAGCAAGGTGCTAACCCGTTAACATTTGCTGGGCTTTCTGGCTTAGGTGATTTAATTGTAACGTGTACAAGTGTCCATTCAAGAAATTTTCGTGCAGGTAAAATGATTGGTGAAGGTCAGTCACTTGATGAAGTACTTCGCAAGATGGGAATGGTTGTTGAAGGCATTCGCACAACGCAAGCTGCCTACGAACTTGCTAATGAATTAGATGTTGAGATGCCTATTACCTCTGCTTTATATGAAGTATTATTTGAAGGGATTCACCCTAAAGAGGCTTCTGAGAAGTTAATGGGAAGAGTCAAGAAGCATGAAGTGGAACACATTTCTGACTTCCTAGAAAGTGAGTAGTACCAGTAAGGAATGAAAAACTAGGCGTAAGTCATGCACCAACTCTTCGTTCATGCATAGAATATCTCTATATTAAGAACGAAGGAGGACGCGTGATGTTTCAAAAAAATGACCCTTCATTTATGGATCAGGTTCAGAAGAAAACAAGCGTCAGACCAGATGAATTAATGAAATTGGCTAATTCTGTGAGTCAGGCTAACTTACAAGATGAAGCGACTGTTCGCAGTTTAATCTCACAGGTTGCAAAGCTGGCGAATACACCAGTTTCAAAAGAAAAAGAAGATCAGATCGTTCAGGCAATTGTAAAAAACAATATGCCGACTGATTTTGCTTCTCTTGCTAAAATGTTCAACAAAAAATAGGTGCAACTATAGGCAAATGCCGAACGCAAAAACTCCTATTTTGCATATACTTTATGGAACGAACATTAAAATAGGGCTGTGCAACACGAAGGCTTTAGTTGAGTTAGAGAAGTGCGCCCCGCTTCTCTAACTTTTTTCGTCTTTTTGTAGCTGATTTAACTTTAGAGGTTAAATAGCTGAGCTTGTAACGGAATGGACAAGCAATTTAACGTTAAATGGTTTATGCTTGTGATATAATGTACTATGTATTTTAAGAAAAAAGGATGATGGTCATGTCTGATGCAATGTTAAATATGTGGATTTCTTTCTTTGCTCTTGCTTTAATGTTTATCTCTGCTGGGGCAGCAATCTTTAGTCGTGAGAAATTAAGAGGCGTCGTTCAAAAAATAGTATTAGCTTTTTCGTTTATATGTTTAATTGTTTCTGGACTCATTGTGTTTTTAATTGTAATAGGTGGACCTACAGCAACAATGTAAGGCATTAAGTAGTAAACAGTAAAGTAACAAAACAGAGTAGGAGTTTGATTGGATGAAATGGACCATACTATCTACCTTACTAGTAAGCTTGATACTCGCAGGGTGTATGTTACCAAGTGAGCAACGAAGTGAAAATCAACTTGCTTATCCAGATCAGTTGCAGTCAGTAGAAAATGCAGCAAAGCAATTCCAGCAAGATACCGGTGTTCTACCCATTCGAAATTTTGATGAAACGACACCACTCTACCAACGTTATGTTGTTGATTTTAATCAGTTAGTTCCAAGGTATTTGCAACAACCCCCCGGTACTGCCTTTGAGAATGGGGGCGTGTTTCAGTACGTTCTTGTAAATGTAGAAGAAGAACCCGAAGCAAAAGTGATTGATCTAACAAGTCAACGTGAAATCCAACAATTTCAACAACGTATTAATGAGTATATGAGAAAGCATACTTATGCTCCAATTGACGAGATGGTTGATGTAGGACTATTTAAATTAGATCATGAAGCATTGAATTATAAAGAAGCTCCTCATGTGAAGAGCCCTTATTACGACACGTTATTGCCGCTGTTATATACGAATGATGGAGACATTGTCATCGATTACCGCATTGATTTGAATATGGCGTTAAATGAGTTTGAGCATGATTTTAACGAAGATGAGGATATTCGTTCGATTCTTGTAGATCATTTTCCTATTGTTCCGGTTCGATCTGTTCCATATACTCTTGATGAGAACGGCGAACCGATGTATAACGTTCGCCTTTCAAATAACGAATAAAAAATTGGTCTAAAGCCCCTTAACCATTGATATACATATCAAAGGAAGGGGCATTTTTTCTTTCTACCCCTTCTCGGCATTCATATCGAGGTCGGTCTAAACGAAGTAAACAAAAGACTACTGCCAATGAAATCATTCATTCTTCATTTCTTAAATCTTTTCAAAAGGTTGCTTAGAAGATGGATTTAAAAAATAAAATGCTTCTTTCCTGGCAGTTGTCATAAATTTTGGACAACATCATAGAAATGATAGTGTCTAAGTTTTACGGGTTTATGACTAATCTCATATCTTTACTTGATCGGGAGGGGATCACGTGGAAAAGGTTGATATTTTTAAAGATATTGCCGAACGAACTGGTGGTGATATCTATCTAGGAGTCGTAGGTGCTGTTCGGACAGGGAAATCGACATTTATTAAGAAATTTATGGAGCTTGTCGTACTCCCGAATATTGAGAATGAATCTGAAAAGGCTCGAGCTCAAGATGAATTACCGCAAAGTGCTGCTGGTAAAACAATCATGACAACAGAACCAAAGTTTGTACCGAACCAAGCTATTTCGATTCATGTAGATGAAGGGTTGGATGTAAATATTCGTCTGGTAGATTGTGTCGGATATGCGGTACCTGGAGCAAAAGGTTATGAGGATGAAAATGGGCCAAGAATGATTAATACTCCTTGGTATGAAGAGCCAATTCCTTTTCAAGAGGCAGCAGAAATTGGTACAAGAAAAGTTATTCAAGAGCACTCTACACTCGGAGTAGTTGTGACAACAGACGGCTCAATTGGAGAAATTCCTCGTTATGATTATATTGAATCTGAAACAAGAGTTGTTGAAGAGTTAAAAGAAGTTGGGAAACCATTTATTATGATCGTCAATAGTGTAAGACCTCATCATCCTGACACGGAAAATCTTCGTCGCCAGTTATCAGAGGAACATGATATCCCTGTTCTTGCGATGAGTATCGAGAGCATGACTGATCATGATATTAATAACGTCTTAAGAGAAGTATTGTTTGAATTCCCAGTACATGAGGTCAATGTGAACTTACCAAGTTGGGTCATGGTGTTAAAAGATGATCACTGGTTAAGACAAAGCTATGAAGAATCGGTTCAAGAAACGGTAAAAGATATCAAGCGTTTACGGGATGTCGACCGTGTAGTTGGACAATTTACGGAGTATGAATTCATTGATGATGCTAGGTTAGCTGGTATTGAAATGGGTCATGGTATTGCAGAAATTGACCTATACGCACCAGATGACTTATACGATCAAGTTTTAAAAGAAGTAGTGGGTGTGGAGATCAGAGGGAAAGATCATCTCTTACAATTGATGCAAGATTTTGCTCATGCAAAGTCTGAATACGATCAAGTAGCAGAAGCCCTAAGAATGGTCAAACAAACTGGCTACGGAATTGCAGCACCAGCTCTTTCGGATATGAGCTTAGATGAACCAGAAATCATTCGCCAAGGATCAAGGTTTGGTGTACGTCTAAAAGCAGTTGCACCTTCCATCCATATGATCAAAGTAGATGTCGAGTCTGAATTTGCACCTATTATTGGCACAGAAAAACAAAGTGAAGAGCTTGTACGCTATTTGATGCAAGACTTTGAAGAGAATCCATTGTCAATTTGGAATTCAGATATTTTTGGTCGCTCATTGAATTCAATTGTTCGAGAAGGAATCTCTGCTAAATTATCCCTCATGCCTGAGAATGCTCGCTATAAATTAAAAGAAACACTTGAGAGAATTATCAATGAGGGCTCAGGTGGATTGATTGCCATTATATTGTAAAAATGAGCACATCTTAAGCAAAAGGTTCCTTGATTTATAAGGTTCCTTTTGCTTTTTCTTTTCCTTCTATGCTAAGCTTTATATATATAATTGTTAGAAGAATCACTAAAAAAACCGTTAAGTTTTGGTTCTACGTTTTACATATATTTAGGTTTCGACAATGGATAGGTTTAAGGAGAGATAAGGATGAGTAATGAAAATCAATTTTTTGTCATAAAAGCAAAAGAAAATGGAGTGAATGTCATTGGATTAACGAGAGGTTCTGATACCCGCTTTCATCACTCTGAAAAGCTTGATAAAGGCGAGGTCATGATTGCTCAGTTTACTGAACATACTTCCGCTGTGAAAATTCGTGGTAAGGCAATTATTCAGACAAGCCACGGAACAATGGATACAGAAGAGTAAGGCAGGAGTGATTCCTGCTTTTTCTTATCCACCGCCTTTCTTAGTAAGGGATAGAAGAATAACTCACATTAAGTTTTTCATTCGTAGGATTATATAAATTATGCTATAATAGATTCCGGCTTAAGACATAACAAAGTGTAAGTAAAGGGTTACATTCGTTTTATTTAGATTGATGTGATTTGGAGGACGTGGTAATGGTGAGGATGAGTCAATTTAACGACAAAGTGAAGGAATTTAAAAAAAGCTTCAATAGCTTAACGAAGCACTCTTATTTAGAACGATACATACAGGTCCCAAATATAGATGAAGATAAATTGCGTTTTTTGTATGCAATGTTAAGTGAACATGCCACAAAAAAAGAAGCTAAAGTCTTTACGTTGTCAGCTTTACTTGTACAAGCAGCCTTAGATGTACATGAGGCCGTTTCTCTCCAAAAACTCCAATCAGATTCTACTCGTAAAAATCGTCAACTGACGGTGCTTGCGGGTGATTATTATAGCAGTCTTTATTATTATCTATTAGCAGAAGGTAAATATCATCCAATGATTCAAATCTTTAGTCGGTCTATCCAAGAAATCAACGAGCACAAAATGAACTTATATGATAAGGATGAACGTTCATATAACGAGATTAAATCAAATGTTGAGAAGGTTGAATCGATCCTTATGCAGAATATTGCACATTATTATGAGCAAACAGATTGGAAAGAGATCTTTAATGATTACTTCTATTTAAAACGACTGGTTAGAGAGAGAGAGCAATATAAAGTTGGTGAAAAATTGCCATTAATTCATTCACTCTATCAAGAAACAAAGCATCCTGATTTGATGATTGGTTTATGGGAACAAAAGATAGAGGAAGTTAAGGACCGCTTGTTAAGTACAAGCAAACGCCTTCATAAATTTGAAGGATTTATTATTGAGCATGTAGATAGATTAGTGTGCACAATAGAATACGATGAATTTTTAGCAGAAAAAGGGTGAATGTAATGAGTCAGACGAAAGAAGAGCGTGTTCACCAAGTCTTTGAATCCATATACAAGCGTTATGACATGATGAATTCGGTCATCTCGTTCCAACGACATAAAGCTTGGCGTAAAGACACGATGAAAAAAATGAATGTACGAGCAGGTGACCATGCTCTAGATGTGTGTTGTGGTACCGCCGATTGGACAATTGCATTAGGTGAAGCTGTGGGGCCAACTGGTAAAGTTGAAGGACTTGACTTCAGTAAAAACATGTTATTAATCGGTGAAGAGAAAGTAAAAGAAAATAAGCTACAACATGTCTCGTTAAGACATGGCAATGCAATGGAGCTGCCATATGAAGATGAATCATTTGATGTTGTCACCATTGGTTTTGGATTACGCAACGTTCCAGACTACATGCAGGTTCTAAAAGAAATGCATCGTGTCGTGAAAAAGGGTGGGAAAGTCGTTTGTCTAGAAACATCTCAACCTACGATTCCGATATTTAAAAACCTTTATTTCTTTTATTTCAGACGAGTGATGCCGGTATTTGGGAAGTTATTTGCTAAAAGTTATGATGAATATTCATGGTTACAAGAGTCAACGATGTCGTTTCCAAATCGAGAGAAGCTAGCTGACATGTTTCGTGAAGCTGGATTTGAACGTGTTGACGTTAAGGCCTACTCTGGTGGGGTGGCTGCTATGCACCTAGGAGTTAAGTCTAAAAATTAGTCAATTAGAATTGGAGCAGATATCGTGATTAGAAAGATAAAAATCATCTTAGAAATGATTAAATTTGAACATACTGTTTTTGCCCTACCTTTTGCCTACTTTGGAGCTATATTAGGTGGGTTTATTGTCAACGAAGCATGGCCCACCTTCATGCAATGGGTGTGGATTACGATTGCAATGGTCGGGGCGAGAAGTGCGGCTATGTCTCTTAATCGAGTGATTGATGAAAAAATTGATAAGTACAATCCAAGGACTGCTAATCGCGCAATTCCAGCTGGATTAATTTCAAAGCTTGAAGTGCTAGTCTTTATTTTTGTCTCCTTTGGAATGTTAATCTATGCTGCGTTTCAATTAAATCAATTAGCAGTCTATTTATTACCCTTAGCGGTCTTTTTTCTTGTTATTTATTCCTATACGAAGCGCTTTACATGGGCTTGCCATATTGTACTTGGAATTACAATAGGAATTGCCCCATTAGGTGGTTGGGTAGCTGTAACGGGTATTTTATCCATTGAAGCCTTTCTGTTGTTTGCAGCGGTTGCCCTTTGGACGGCTGGGTTCGATGTGATTTATGCTACACAAGATGCTGATTATGATCGTGAGCGAGGCCTTTATTCGATACCAAGTCGATTTGGCATTAGACGTGCACTTATTCTTGCTAAGTTATTTCATGTCATTAGTTTCTCCGCCTTTTTATCGCTGTTTTTGATTACGCCACTGGGTTGGTTGTATTTACTCGGGGTAATCATTGCAGGTGCAATCATGATTTATGAGCATTCGCTTGTTTCGGCCAATGACCTTTCAAAAGTTGGCGTTGCCTTCTTTACCATGAATGGCATTTTAAGCCTTGTCATGTTTATCTTTACCGTAGGGGATGTGTTACTATGGATGAACGCGTAAATCGTATAATGACTGTAGGTATCACGGGGGCGAGTGGGGGAATGTATGGAGTAAGACTCACTCAAGAACTCTTAAGACAAGAATATAAAGTCCATCTCGTATTGACGGAAGCAGCTTGGCAAGTGTTTAAGGAAGAGTTGCTTCTCGATACAAGTAACCGAGAAGCCGTTTTAGATCAACTGTTTTCTGAATTGCCAGGGGAGTTACACATACATGAACTTCATGATTATGCGGCTCCGATTGCAAGTGGTTCATACAGAAGTGATGGCATGGTCATTATTCCGTGTTCGATGGGTACTCTCTCCGGTATTGCTCATGGTGCATCCGGAAATTTATTAGAGAGATGCGCTGATGTTATGTTAAAGGAAAAACGTAAATTAGTCGTTGTCCCTAGAGAGACACCTTTACATGAGATCCATTTAGAGAATATGCTTAAACTGACAAAAATGGGTGCGACGATTTTGCCTGCAATGCCTGGTTATTATCATTTACCTAAGACAATTGATGATTTAATCAACTTCTTAGTTGGTAAAGCACTAGATAGTCTCGGTGTGGAACATGAGTTATTTACCCGCTGGGGGGAATAAAGATGTCATTAATTATCGGTGAGATTTCTTATACAAATATATTACCTCTTTATTATCATTTAGATCGTGAATCTTTAAGGGAACAAGGCTGTTCGATTATTCCTCAAGTTCCCTCACAGTTAAATAAAGCGATGTCAGATGGGCTTGTGGATGTTGGAGGGATTTCTTCATTTGCTTATGCAGAAAACACAAATCAATTTACGTTACTCCCAGACTTGTCTGTGTCAGCATATGAAAAAGTGGGTTCGATTTTTTTATTTTCTAAAGTACCAATCGAAGAGCTTTCAGGTAAATCTATTGCTCTTACGTCAAGTTCGGCTACATCTATCCATCTATTAAAGGTTATACTTGAGCGTTTTTATGAGCATACCGTTTCTTATGAAATGATGAAACCACATTTGGAAAAGATGCTTATGGACCATGATGCATGTTTGTTAATTGGCGATGATGCGATTATGGCAACATGGAGGAAAGCTGAAACTCTTTACCAATATGACCTTGCCTCCTTATGGGATAAGCACACAGGAATGCCTATGACATTTGCAGTCGTAGCTGTGAGAAATGATGCGATCGAACGCGATAGCCACTTAGTGGGTCAATTATATCGTTCGTTCATTCATAGTAAAAGTTTAAGCAAGGAAAAGAATTATCAGCCAATGATTCAAGATATCCTTAAAACCTACGGTGGTGAGAAGGTTTTTTGGGATGATTATTTTCAAGGGCTATGTTATGACTTTAGTAAAAGAGAACAACGAGGATTAGAGCTTTATTATCAGCTTGCTTATGAATTGGGCTACTTAAAAAAACCAGTAGAATCCATTCATTTGTGGGGAGCTGTCGAAAGCTAACCCTACGTAGTAAGGTGGACGAGATGAAACTAGCCGATATTTATTTAAAATTTCAATCAGACATAACCATTATTGAACAAGAGCTTGAAGCGACCGTACAAGCACGGCACGAGGTTCTTAGAGACGCCTCAACTCATCTACTAAAAGCTGGAGGCAAAAGAATTCGTCCCGTATTTGTCTTGCTTGCTGCTAAATTTGGACATTATGATATTAATGTCTTAAAAAACATTGCTGTTCCTCTTGAACTTGTTCATATGGCATCACTAGTTCACGATGATGTGATTGATGATGCTGAACTACGTCGTGGTAAAAAAACGGTAAAGTCACAATGGGATAATAAAGTAGCTATGTATACAGGTGATTATATTTTCGCTAAAGCCGTTGAAACGTCTGCTTATTTTGATGATCCACGTATTCACCAGATTCTTTCTAATACACTTGTTGAGATGTGCATAGGTGAGGTTGAACAGATTCGAGACCAATACAATTGGGGTCAAAACTTACGTAATTATTTTAGAAGGATTAAACGTAAAACAGCATTATTAATTGCTGTAAGTTGTGAGCTAGGCGCTTTAGCAGCTAAGGCTGACCCAAAGATTCAAAAGCATTTATATGAGTTTGGTTACAATGTTGGAATGGCCTTTCAAATAACAGATGATATTTTAGATTTTGTTGGGACCGAGAAACAATTGGGGAAGCCAGCTGGTGGGGATCTTCGTCAAGGGAACGTGACACTTCCTGCGTTATATGCTATGCAACATGATCCTGAGGCTGCGACACTTATTAAAGAAGTGTTAAAAGATGAATATCCAGGAACCTTTGATGTAAAACCGATCATTAAGGCTGTAAATCAATCAGGTGGGATTGAATATTCACTTAAAATGAGTGATCGTTTCCTGAAGAGAGCTTATGATGCCCTAAGTAAACTTCCTGATTCTGATGCTAATTTCTACTTTAGAGAAATTGCAGCTTATATCGGTGAACGTAAATTTTAAAGTAAAGAGAGCCTACAAGGCTCTCTTTACTTGTCTATACAACTGGAAATGAATACGTTTTATTGAATATTTCTGTAAAATAATGATTGAGAGTGTTTAGAATGTTTGCTATACTAATTAGGGCAAGTTATACATAGACTATAAGAATGAGGGTGTTTTTAAATGGAACGTACATATTTGATGATTAAACCTGATGGAGTGCAACGTAATCTTATTGGAGAAGTAGTCTCACGCTTTGAAAAGAAAGGGTTTACATTAGTGGGCGCTAAATTGATGACGGTTACAAAAGAGACAGCTGAAACTCATTATGCTGAACATAGAGAACGTCCTTTCTTCGGAGAATTGGTTGATTTCATTACTTCAGGACCTGTTTTTGCAATGGTTTGGGAAGGTGAAAATGTCATTTCAACTGCTCGTACAATGATGGGTGCTACAAACCCGGCAGAAGCTGCACCAGGGACAATCCGTGGAGATTACGGTGTACAAGTTGCAATGAACGTTATTCATGGTTCTGATTCAACTGAGAGTGCTAAGCGTGAAATCGGTATTTTCTTTGAAGATGCTGAATTAAATAATTATGAAAAAGTAGTTAATAAGTGGGTGTAACTATATATTCATAGGATTAGGTGCCTGTTCTGTTGAGCAGGTACTTTTTGTTGTTAACATCTTTTATTGTTAGGTCGATATAGAATATGAACTGATTGACATATTAAGGAGAAACTACATATGAATGCTGACTACCATTTATTCATTAATCAAGTAAAACGCAAAACTGGAATTGATTTAGCACTTTATAAAGAGGCTCAAATGAAAAGAAGACTAGAGTCACTCAGAGATAAACGTGGATTTGGAAGTTTTGAGTTGTATTATCAAGCTATGTCCAAAGATCAATCACTGTTTAATGAGTTTTTAGAGAGAATGACCATTAATGTGTCAGAATTTTATCGGAATAAGAAACGGTGGGAAGTCCTCGAGGAAAAGATTTTACCACGATTACTGAAAGAGAACACTCGTTTGAAACTATGGAGTGCAGCTTGTTCAACTGGAGAAGAACCTTATACATTAGCAATGGTTATGGCTTCGTTTATGCCTTTATCTCATATATCTATTCTAGCGACAGATTTAGATAAAGAAATATTAAAAAGAGCCAAAATAGGTTTATATACAGATCGATCGCTTAAAGAAGTACCCAAGGATGTTTTATCTTCCCATTTTATGAAAGAACCAATGGGTTACAAAGTGGTTGATGAGGTAAAAAGAACAGTCAACTTTAAACATCAAAATCTACTTTCTGATACGTTTGCTTCTCAATATGATCTTATCATTTGCAGGAACGTGATGATCTATTTTACAGAAGAAGCAAAGCATGAATTATATCAAAAGTTTAGCAATGCATTAAGACCAGGTGGGGTACTGTTCGTTGGAAGCACAGAACAAATTTTCCATGCAGAAAAATATGGATTTGAAACAGAGGATACGTTCTTTTATAAGAAAAAAGAAGAAACCAGCTCTTAATAGGATGCTGGTTTCTTCTTCATCTATTAATTGTTAATTGGAATCCATCTGTTTTTTAATATAAGCTTCTAGCACTTTGTCTTTTACTTCATTATAAGTTAATCCTGATTGTTTATTCCTTTCCTTCACTTCTTCAATATCAGTTCCAGTCTTTGTTTTTTTCTTCATATTGCCACACCCCTTTACAAAAGAAATTCCTATAGTAGTATAACCAATTTCCCTTTTTTCTAGCATTCTTTTCTCATGTAGTAGGAGGAGGAGTAACATCTGGTTCGAAAATTGCTTAGACTCGGACAACGGTTTTTGATACAATGACTAATTAATAACGAAATGTTCCGATTTTATCGAGACATAGAAGTTCATGCATGTTATAATTTAACGCATAAAAGCGATAAAGAGAGAAGGATTTGGAGGAGGAGACGAGATGAGATATTTAACAGCAGGAGAATCACACGGACCACAATTAACGACGATAGTTGAAGGGGTACCAGCTCAACTGGAGTTAGTAGCAGAAGATATTAATGTCGATTTGAGAAGAAGACAAGGTGGATATGGTAGAGGAAGACGAATGCAGATCGAGAAAGATCAAGTCCAAATTTTAAGTGGTGTTCGTCATGGAAAGACAACGGGTGCTCCCATTACATTAGTAGTGGAAAACAAAGATTGGACTCATTGGACAAAGGTGATGGGTGCTGAACCTTTAAGTGAAGATGAAGAGAAAGAAGTGAAACGTCAAGTAACCCGTCCACGTCCTGGACATGCCGATTTAAACGGAGCTATTAAATATGGTCACAGAGATATGAGAAATGTGCTCGAACGTTCATCAGCTCGTGAAACGACTGTTAGAGTGGCTACAGGTGCGGTAGCAAAAAAGATTTTACATACATTTGGTATTCAAGTAGGTGGACATGTATTAGAAATTGGGGGAGTAAAGGCACATGAGACCCAATTTGAGTCTATAAAAGATTTACAAGAACGTTCAGAAGCATCTTCTGTACGGTGCCTGGATAAAGACGCTGAAAGTGCAATGATCGAGGCCATTGATAAGGCAAAGCTAGAAGGAGATTCTATTGGTGGTGTAGTAGAAGTCGTCGTTAGTGGTGTACCTATTGGCTTAGGAAGCCATGTACATTATGACCGAAAGCTCGATGCGAAATTAGCAGCTGCGATCATGAGTATTAATGCGTTTAAGGGAGTCGAGATTGGTATTGGATTTGAAGCTGCTAGACGTCCAGGGAGTGAAGTCCATGATGAAATTCTTTGGAATGAGGAAGATGGTTATTCAAGAAAAACAAATAATTTAGGCGGTTTTGAAGGTGGGATGACGAATGGTATGCCAATTGTCATTCGTGGTGTAATGAAACCAATCCCAACTCTATACAAACCATTGCAAAGCGTTGATATCGATTCCAAAGAACCTTTTGCAGCAAGTATTGAACGTTCTGATAGCTGTGCGGTACCGGCTGCATCTGTTGTGGCTGAGTCTGTGATTGCTTGGGAAGTAGCCAATGCTCTTCTTGAAACATTTGGGCATGATCGTATTGAGGCAATTGATCAAAACATTAAGAGTCATAATGCACATGCGAGGGATTTCTAGTATGTCGACTGTCCGGATTACAACGAAGAGTCAATCGTATGATGTTGTCGTCCAAACTGGATTAAGACATCATGTATACGATCTTTTGAAGCAGAACGAAATAGGAAACCATTCATCTATCTTAGTCATAACAGATGAACATGTGTACCCGTTGTACGCTTCTGATGTGGTTGCTAGCTTTCCTGAAGATACTCGTATCTATACGGAAGTTGTTCCTGCAGGGGAAGCATCTAAATCGTTTGATGTTTTTAAACGATTGCAAGAGCGAGCCCTAGAACTGGGTCTTGATCGTCATTCTATTATCATTGCTCTAGGTGGTGGAGTGATTGGGGATTTAGCTGGCTTTGTTGCGGCTAGTTACATGAGAGGCATTCGCTTTATCCAAGTACCTACAACTCTCTTAGCACATGATAGTAGTGTGGGAGGAAAGGTTGCCATAAACTTACCTCAAGCTAAAAATATTGTTGGTGCTTTTTATCAACCTGAACTCGTTATTTATGATACAGAAATGTTACGTAGTTTACCTGAATTAGAATGGCGATCTGGTTTTGCGGAAGTTATTAAACATGGCTTTATACGGGATCATCAATTTTTAAAGTGGTTAACAGAACATGTTCATTCATTTGTGGACCTTCGGGACGATGTCTTGGAAGAAATATTGGTACGATCTATTGGTGTAAAGGCTGCTATCGTTAAAGAAGATGAACGTGAACAAAGCGTCCGTGCTTTCTTAAACTTAGGTCATACATTAGGTCATGCCATTGAAGCAGAATTAGGGTATGGGAAGCTTGCCCATGGAGAAGCAGTTGCGATTGGGATGGTTTTTGCTCTGCGTTTATCTGAGCAGAAATTCAAGATTGATTTACCCATTAATCAGTTGTTAGTTTGGTTACGTCAATTAGGTTATCAAACAACTATTCCTGATGGCCTTAAGCCACAACAATTACTCGCTTCTATGAAAAAAGACAAAAAAAATACTTCTGGTCATATTCGTATGGTTCTGCTTAAAGAAGTTGCAGATGTGGTTCTTACAGAAGTGTCAGACGAATTATTACTTCAATCACTAACATATGCAATTAAGGAGGGGTTTGATGGTCCGTGGAATTAGAGGGGCAACTACAGTAACAAGTAATGAAGAAGAAGAAATTCTAGAAGTGACCGAAGAATTAGTGAATGAGATTATCTCTCAGAACTCTTTTTTGCCTGATGAGGTCGCACAAGTTTTAATTACAGTAACTGAAGACCTTAGTGCAACATTTCCAGCTAAAGCTTTAAGGCGGTTCAAAGATTGGACATATGTACCTGTAATGTGTGCCACTGAAATTCCAGTACCGGGAAGTTTGGAAAAATGCATAAGAATTCTTCTAACTGTCAACACAACTGCTGCTCAAAATGAGATTAATCATATTTACATGCGGGATGCGATTAAACTTCGCCCTGACCTATCATCAACCAAGCGATTAGCACAATAGAGTTTTTCTGCATAAGGTGAATTTGTGTGAAAATTCGAAACAGATTGTAACCATGAGTGATTTACCCTTGACGAACCCTTTACTAAGAGGTTACACTAATAAAAATTGCGCATTTCATAACAGTATGAAGTGGCAACAGAGCCGAGTAAAGCTTCTTTGGGAGCAAGTAGAATTAGATGAAGAAGATACAATAAGAAATTTAACATAAAAATAGTTGAGTTGAGAATGAGTTGAGTTGAGAAGAGCCGAGTTATAGTTAGGGGTACATGTTTAACACCCTAGGACTCGTTGGTCTTAGGGTGTTTTTGTTGTACCTTAAAACCACTATCCCCTCTTTACCTCCTCTCATTCATTCCAAATATAGTAGGAGTGAGTGATATGAACTGCACAACCTTTACATCTTTTCAGCAAGCAGCACAAACTTATGATACGGTACCAGTGTTTAAAAGGTATTTTGCAGATGGATTAACACCTGTTCAGATTGCCTACCAGCTACAAGACCAATTAACTTTTTTACTAGAGAGTAAAGATGACGCATCTCCTTGGTCAAGATATTCTTTTATCGGCTTAAACCCAATGTATCAATTAATTGAAGAGAATGGTGATTTTAATACGTATACATCAGGAGATGAGAAAGTCATAGAAGCTAAGACATTCGAAGAAGCATTTGATCAAACCTTAAACCACATCAATGTTGAACCCCTTGACCTGCCGATCCCTTTTCGTGGTGGTGCAGTAGGCTTTATGAGTTTTGAAGCAATTGAATCGATTGAACCGTCGTTGAAACAAGAAAATTGCAACAATCAGCAACCGTCTTATCATTTCTTATTTTGCGAAACATTAATTGCCTATGACCATGTTAAAAAAGAATTAATGATCATCATTCATGTACCGACCAATCAGTCTTATGACCTTAAAGCTGACTATCAAAAAGCTGTTGAGCAAATCGATCGGTTGTTCGCTTTGCTTGAACAACCAACAGTAGGTTTAATGGTGCCTGCTACAACTGAAACGAGTGAGGAAGTATCATTTAACGGCATTACTTCTTCATACACAAAAACAAGATTTATGAATGATGTAGAGAAAATTCAAGAATATATTTTGGCAGGAGATATTTTTCAAGCAGTATTATCCCAGCGTTTTGAACTTCCTGTAACGGCTAAAGCGTTCGATATTTACCGAGTGCTAAGAATGGTTAACCCTTCTCCGTATTTATTTTACTTAAATATCGGTGACGTGGAAGTAGTTGGTAGTTCCCCAGAGCGTCTCGTTCAAGTGGCCGACAAACATGTAGAGATCCACCCGATAGCAGGAACAAGGCCAAGAGGAAAGACTGAAGAAGAAGACTTGTATCTTGCAGACGATCTTTTACAAGATGAAAAAGAGCGAGCGGAACATTATATGCTAGTGGATCTTGCGAGAAATGATGTAGGTAAAGTATCAAGCTATGGATCTGTTAAAACGCCCACATTACTTGAGATTGGGCGATTCTCCCATGTTATGCATATTATTTCTAAAGTAACTGGAGAATTAAAAGAAGGGATTACTCCAGTGAAAGCATTGATGTCGGCTTTTCCTGCTGGGACGGTATCTGGTGCTCCAAAGATTAGAGCTATTGAAATTTTACAAGAGCTTGAACCTACAAAAAGAGGTCTCTATTCTGGAGCCATAGGTTACATGAGTTATGATGGCAACATTGATTCTTGTATCGCTATTCGAACGATGGTTATTAAAGATCAGACAGCTTATATTCAGGCGGGTGCGGGAGTCGTAGCTGATTCAAAACCTGAGAGTGAATATGAAGAAACGAAAAACAAAGCGAAAGCATTAATACGGGCTGTGCAACTTGCTGAGAAAATGTTTGGAAATGAGGCGGTGGTTTCTAATGTTTAAGCAATTACTTCGTACATGTATGGAAGGTGCTACTTTAACAGAAAGTGAAGCTCAATTTGTAATGGATCAGATTATGGAAGGCAAAGCCACGCCAAGTCAAATTGCAAGTTTATTAACCGTTTTGCGTTTTAGAGGAGAAACAGTGGAGGAAATGGTGGGATTCGCCCGCTCAATGCGCTCACATTCATTAAGCATTCCACATGAGTTAACAGGTGTCGTTGATACATGTGGTACAGGTGGAGATGACTTGGGGACATTTAACATTTCCACTGCAACCGCTCTTGTTCTTTCTTCAATGGGAGTTCCAGTAGCTAAGCATGGAAATCGTGCTGTTTCTTCCAAGAGTGGAAGTGCAGATGTTCTTGAAGCATTAGATATTGATATTCAGAGTACACCAGAGCTAGCAGCGGAGTCTTTAAAAACTCGTCAATTGTGTTTCTTATTTGCGCCACTTTATCATCAGTCCATGAAACATGCTGTTGCTCCAAGAAAAGAAATTGGATTTAGAACGATTTTCAATTTGCTAGGTCCGATTACAAATCCAGCTCGTGCCCAACATCAACTAATAGGTGTGTATAATGAGGATTTTGCGATGAAAATGGCTCATACATTGTCTAATCTTGGAACAAAGCATACGGTTTTTGCTACTGGGGGAGAAGGTTTAGATGAGTGTTCTATTACAACGGAAACTACATTAATCGATGTCAAAGGGAACTCTATAAATAAGATGAAGATCACGCCTGAAGAGGTAGGATTATTGCGCGGAAAACTTGAAGATATTCAAGTGCAACATGCAACTGAAAGTGCGGAAGTGATCGAGCAAGTTCTAAAAGGAGAAGCAAACGCATCTGCCCAAGGGATTGTCACTTTAAATGCAGCTGTTGCTCTATATGCAGCTGATCGAGTCATGACGATTAAAGAAGGCGTTATGATGGTAAAAAAAGCAATTGATTCGGGTATTGTGTATGAAAAAGTGACTTTATTAAGAGCTGATCGGAGGCATTCACAGCATGCTTAAACAAATTATTGAGACAAAGAGGAAAGAATTAAAAGAGTTAGTGCAGCCAAATGAAATCAATGTATTGAGGAAATCACTTTACAAAGCATTAGCAACCCCAAAACGTTCGATCGGATTAATATCAGAAGTGAAGAAAGCTTCTCCATCTAAAGGGGTCATTAGAGAAGATTTTCACCCTGAGTTGATTGCTAAAGGGTATGAGGAAGGAGGAGCGGACGCATTATCCGTTCTAACTGATCAAGTATATTTTCAAGGGCATAGAGATTATTTATCAGCGATTAAACAATTGGTTGATCTTCCTATTTTACGTAAAGACTTTATCATTCATCCTATTCAAATTGAAGAGAGCGTTCGAATGGGTGCCGACGCGATTCTCTTAATTGCAGGTGTGATGCCTAATAAGGACCTAAAAAGACTTTATGAAGAAGCAACTGCAACTGGGCTGGAATGTTTAGTTGAGGTGCATGAAAAAGAGGAACTCGAGTCCCTACTTGAATTATTTACACCAGCAATCATTGGTGTAAATAACCGTAACCTAAAAACCTTTACAACAGATTTAACACAAACAGAATTAATAGGAGAACTGGTCCCTAAAGAAAGCCTTTTTGTTAGTGAAAGTGGAATTCACACATACGAAGACTTACAAAAAGTTAGAAATGCGGGGGCTAACGCTGTATTAGTAGGTGAGTCACTTATGAAGGCTGATACTCCTCAAAAAGGTATTCAAACATTATTTGGTGGTGAATCCGTTGAAGCCACTTCTTAAAATATGTGGAAACCATGATGAACGAGATGTAGAGACTGTGATCCATAGTGAGACAGATTACCTAGGATTTGTATTTGTACCTAGTAAACGACAGGTCACGATCGAAATGGTTGAAAAGTGGCTAGCGAAATGGCCTAATCGTAAACAGAAAATGGTGGCGCTGTTCGTTAATGAATCTGTAGACGTTATAAAAAATGTGGTCGAAACATTGCCTATAGATGTTGTGCAATGTCACGGAAATGAATCCCCAGAAGATCTAAAAGAATTAAAAAAACATCTAACATGTCCTATTTGGAAAGTGATTCATGCAAAAGATGATGCCCTCTTTTACATGAGGCAATTTAACGGCTTAGTAGATGGATATATTGTTGATTGTAAAGTTGAAGGTCATTGGGGGGGCACCGGTCAGACATTTGATTGGGAAATGATTCCTACGTTTTTAGCAGAAGGGGAAGCACAAAACGTTAAGGTGATGATAGCTGGTGGCGTCAGCCCTGATAATATTGAGAAGCTATTAAGCTATCAACCTGATGGCATTGATATATCGAGTGGTGTAGAGAGTAATGGTCGAAAAGATCGACATAAAATAGAGCAGATTGTAGAGAGGATGACCCGGAAATGAACACAACAACAACGGTTTACCCAGATAAACGTGGTCGATTTGGAGAATTTGGCGGGAAGTATGTCCCGGAAACACTCATGAGTGCAATAGAAGAACTAGAACAATCTCTAGATCTAGCAATGGATGATCCTGAGTTTATGGAAGCTTATAAAGATCACCTACGAGAGTTCGCAGGAAGACCTACTGCATTAACTTATGCAAAAAACATATCAGAAAAAATTGGTGGGGCATCGATTTATTTAAAGCGTGAAGATTTGGTTCATACTGGTGCTCATAAATTAAACAATGCCATTGGTCAGGCTCTCCTTGCGAAACGAATGGGCAAAACAAAAATTGTCGCAGAAACAGGTGCAGGTCAGCATGGCGTAGCTACTGCAACGATAGCCGCTCGTTTTGGATTATCGTGCAAAGTATTTATGGGTGCTGAAGATATGGAACGTCAAGCGTTAAATGTGTTTCGGATGGAATTGCTCGGTGCGGAGGTAGTGCCTGCTAATTCCGGGAGTAAAACATTAAAAGATGCTACCAATGAGGCCATTCGATATTGGGTCACTCATGCAGAAGACACTTTTTACTTAATTGGTTCAGTAGTGGGACCTCACCCATATCCTAAAATGGTTAGAGATTTTCAACGAATTATCGGAGATGAAGCACGGGCTCAATTTTTAAAACGTGAAAATAGATTGCCTACTGAAGTTATTGCATGTGTCGGTGGAGGAAGTAATGCGATTGGTACATTTTATCCATTTATTGAAGATGATGTCAGACTTATTGGTGTTGAGGCTGCAGGGAAAGGGGTAGATACTGATCAACATGCTGCTACCATTACACATGGCAGAAAGGGAGTTATTCATGGTTCATTAACTTATTTACTTCAAGATGAGGCAGGACAAATTACAGAACCCTATTCCATCTCAGCTGGGCTTGATTATCCGGGAGTAGGACCTGAACATGCATACTTAGCAAGTACAGGACGTGTGCAATATGATGCGGTTAGCGACCAAGAAGCATTAGATGCTTTAAAACTTTTATCAACAGAAGAAGGAATCATTCCGGCAATTGAAACGGCTCACGCATTGGCTAAAGCATTCGAAAGAGCAGAGCAATTAACGCCTCAAGATACAATCCTAGTTTGCTTATCAGGTCGAGGCGATAAGGATGTTCATACCCTAATGAAGCATTTTAAGGAGGATGAGTAATCATGAGTCAGCGAATGAAACGACTTACAGAAAAAAATAGCGGATTATTTATCCCTTTTATAACTGCTGGGGATCCGAACGCAGAAGCGACGGTTGAGATTGCTCTTATGTTAGAGGAGGCTGGTGCTGATCTCTTGGAATTAGGGATTCCCTATTCCGATCCTCTTGCAGACGGACCAACCATCCAAGAAGCATCTAAGCGTGCACTAGAAGGTGGGATGACACTTGAAGGAGCAATGAAGCTAGTTCCAATCATGAGAGAGAGAGGGTTAACAATCCCTGTGGTCGTCTTTACTTACTTTAACCCGCTCCTTCAATATGGGGAAGAACGGTTTACGCGAGTTGCCAGTGAAATGGGTATAGATGGAATTTTGGTGCCGGACTTACCATATGAAGAAAGCGAAGAATTAACAAATTTATGTGCAGAAAATGAGTTGGCGCTTATTTCCCTTGTGGCACCAACATCAAAAGCTAGGATTCAAAAAATCGCACAAAGAGCTCAAGGGTTCTTATATTGCGTTTCTTCATTAGGTGTGACAGGAGAACGGAAGAAGATTGATGAAAGAGTATATGAGTTTTTACAAACTGTAAAAACATCAAGTCCAGTTCCTGTAGCGGTTGGGTTTGGAATTTCTTCTTCCGAGCAAGTGAAGGAAATGCATAGCCATGCTGATGGAGTGATCGTAGGTAGTGCACTTGTTTCTGAAATCGCCAAGCACAAAGATGCATTAAAACATGAAAAAAACAGAAAAGATGCACTATTACAATTAAAAACGTTTGTCACCTCGCTCATTTCATCGTAACATAGAGAGAGAATACTTTCACAAGGTGAGGTGCTAAAGATGCAACCTAAAGCTCAATTACTTGGCTTGCCTTCTTATGAGCCAGGTAAACCAATAGAAGAAGTAAAAAAAGAGTTGGGTTTAACTAAGATTATTAAGCTTGCTTCTAATGAGAATCCGTTTGGGTCATCTCCTAAAGTTACTGAAGCGATAAAAGACGCCGCAAGCCAAACGGCAATTTATCCAGACGGTTATGCAAGGACTTTAAGGCAAGCTGTAGCAAAAACGTATCGTGTCAAAGAGGATCAACTTATTTTTGGAAATGGCTCGGATGAAGTGATTCAATTTCTATGCCGTACTTTTCTTGAAAAAGGGACGAACACAGTAACAGCCCATCCAACATTTTCTCAGTATAAGTTAAATGCTACGATTGAAGGGGCCAGTATTCGAGAAGTTCCTTTAAAAGATGGTGTTCATGATCTTGATGCTATGCTTGAGGCGATTGATGAAAACACTAAAATTGTTTGGGTTTGTAATCCTAATAACCCAACAGGAACTTATGTAAATAAAGAGGCGTTCGAGAACTTTCTTAATCAAGTTCCACCTCATGTGATCGTGGTCTCTGATGAAGCGTATTATGAATATGTAACGGCAGACGATTACCCAGAAACGATTCCAATGCTTGAGCGTTATAAGCAGTTAATCATTTTACGTACCTTCTCAAAAGCTTATGGACTGGCTGCATTAAGAGTTGGTTTTGGTGTTGCTAATAAGGAGCTTATTTCTTATTTACAACCTGTACGCCCACCATTCAACAATGTCTCATTTGGACAAATTGCGGCTGCTGCGGCGCTTTCAGATCAAGAATTTATTAAAGAATGTGTGGAGAAAAATAATACTGGAATGAAGCAATTAGAGTTGTTTTGTGATAGACACCGCTTAACGTACTATCCTTCCGAAACGAATTTCTTGCTCATTGAACTCGGACGCTCGGGTGATGAAGTGTTTAAAGCTCTGCTTAAAGAAGGCTTTATTGTGAGGTCTGGCAATCCGTTAGGTTTTTCAACGGCGATTCGAATCACGATCGGAAAAAAAGAGGATAATGAAGCACTATTTCAAGCGTTAGAGCGAGTATTATTACAAACACCTCTTACTACTACGCAACCTTCATAATGACAAATCGTCTTTCAAGCTAGATCTGAAAGGCGGTTTTTAGCATATGATGTAACTGTTATAGAAGAAGTGGACATGTCTTGTTTAGAAGGAGAAAAATATGAAACGGACGGCATTTATAATAGGATTAGGCTTGATTGGCGGTTCAATCGCCTTGGCCATTAGAAAAGAACATGATGTACATATAATAGGGTTTGATATTCATAGTGATCAATTAAAGATGGCACACTCTTTAAGGGTAATAGATGAATCCGTATCCTCGATAAAAGAAGGAGTTGCAAGGGCAGATTTAATTATTTTTGCAACTCCCGTCTCTCGCACGACCGAATTGTTAAAAGACTTGGTAGACTACGACATTAAACCAGGCGCTATTATTACGGATGTAGGAAGCACAAAGAGAAAAATTTATCAACAAGCTGAGTGTCTCATTGAAAAAGGAATTACTTTTATTGGCGGACATCCAATGGCAGGTTCCCATAAAAGTGGGGTAGAAGCAGCTCGTGCTCATTTGTTTGAGAATGCTTATTATATATTGACACCTAGTGAAGATGCCGATGCTAGAGCAATTATCCAGTTGCAAAATTGGTTAAAGGGTACAAAAGCAACTTTCATTGAAATGACTGCAGACCAACATGACCATCTCGCTGGTGCTATTAGTCATTTCCCTCATATTGTTGCAGCAAGTCTAGTCCATCAAGTAGCAAACTTAGAAGAAAAAGATCCGCTCGTATCTAGACTAGCTGCAGGTGGATTTAGAGATATTACACGAATAGCTTCGGCGAGTCCGGTTATGTGGAGGGATATCTTGCTTCAAAATAAAGATAGCCTTCTTCGTTTACTTGAATCGTGGATGCATGAAATGAAAAATGTGAAGACATTAATAGAAGAAGAAAACGAAACAGATATTTATACATACTTTGAAGAAGCAAAAGCTTTTCGGGACGGTTTACCTGTTAAGAAAAAAGGAGCTATTCCTTCTTTTTATGACTTATATGTTGATGTTCCTGACCATCCGGGGGTCATATCAGATGTAACAAGTATCTTGGCTCAACATAAGATCAGTATCACCAATATTCGGATTTTAGAGACGAGAGAAGATATTATGGGGGTTCTTAGATTAAGCTTCAGATCAGAGGAAGATCTTGACCAAGCAAAAATTCAGCTGCAACATCATATGTACGAAACATACCGTTTATAAGGGAGGATACTATGTCAAAAAAAGTTGTGCAATCCATAAATAATGGTTTGAAGGGACATATTCAGATTCCGGGAGATAAATCAATCTCTCACCGAGCTGTTATGTTTGGTGCAATCGCAAAAGGCAAGACGACCATTGAAGGATTTTTAAGTGGTGAGGATTGTTTAAGTACCATCTCTTGTTTTAAAAAACTTGGCGTTTCAATCGAACAATCTGGTGATCGTGTAACGGTGGATGGTAGAGGTTGGGATGGTTTAAGTGAACCAACTGAGATTTTAAACGTTGGTAATTCCGGAACGACAACTCGTTTAATGCTTGGC
The DNA here is from genome assembly GCF_040939795.1 of Alkalihalophilus sp. As8PL. Classification (GTDB taxonomy): domain Bacteria; phylum Bacillota; class Bacilli; order Bacillales; family Bacillaceae_D; genus Alkalihalophilus; species Alkalihalophilus lindianensis. The sequence goes on along the minus strand of NZ_CP162551.1, from coordinate 156,489 downwards.
ATCTTAGCGACGAGACCTTTTCATTCCGTCGTCATTGGTGATGATTCCATTGCAAAGCGTCCAATGTCCCGTGTAACGGACCCTTTAAAAGCAATGGGTGCTGAGATTGATGGGCGGGAAAACGGCAATTATACACCTCTATCGATACGTGGCGGTCAAACAAAAGGTATTTCATTTACTTCAACGGTAGCAAGTGCCCAAGTGAAATCAGCTATTTTATTAGCTGGCTTACAGAGCGAAGGGGTAACGACTGTAACGGAGCCTGCTCTTTCACGTGATCATACAGAACGTATGTTAGAAGCATATGGTGTCAAAGTGATTCGGGACGGGTTAACTGTTTCTGTTGAGGGGAGTCAATCCCTAAAAGCCAATCATATTATTGTACCGGGAGATATCTCATCTGCAGCTTTCTTTTTAGTAGCAGCAGCGATTGTTCCAAATAGCCAGGTAACTTTAACAGGAGTTGGCATGAATCCAACTCGCTCTGGGATAATTGATGTATTACAGAAAATGGGGGCCTCTTTAACGGTTACAAATGAAAAAGTAGTGGGTGGAGAACCAATTGCCGACCTGACTATTGAAACGTCCGAATTAAAAGGCGTTGAGGTTAGCGGAGAGATTATCCCCCGGTTAATTGATGAAATTCCAGTGATAGCTGTTCTAGCAACACAAGCGAATGGCAAAACCGTTATCAAAGATGCTGAGGAGTTAAAAGTAAAAGAAACGAATCGAATTGATACCGTGGTAAGTGAATTGACAAAACTTGGAGCTCAAGTAGAGGCGACTGAGGATGGGATGATTATTCATGGCAGTCAGAAGCTTACAGGTGGGGAAGTCGATAGCTATGGTGATCATCGTATCGGAATGGCTATGGCTGTTGCAGGCTTAATCTCAGAAGAAGAAGTATTGATAAAAAGAAGCGAAGCGATATCTGTATCTTATCCAACATTTTTTGAGGATATTGAGAAGCTTACTTTGTAATAGTTTAAGAAAGCTTATGATCATTATGATCATAAGCTTTTTAGTTAGAAGACAAAAAAGTCCCTAATTCGAAAATGTAAGCGTTTTCGAATTAGGGTTTAGCAAAAGCTACATATAGTATGGATAGGAGTGGAGAGAAACCATACGCTACTTTTATTATAACGATATGACGAGGAAAGTCAACAGATTAATTAAAAAATTCTAATTATTAAATAAAATCCCTTTGTTCTCTTTTTTTGATCCTTCTCATAGCTTGTCTATAAGTGAAAAAGTTGGGGAGGGATCAATCTGTATTTACTAAGTGATATCCAAAAAAACAATGAAGTTCGTTCGTATTTAATAAAGCAGGGATCCATAACCTATATAAATAAAGAGATGATAAAATGGATTGGGAAGCGAGTAAATGGGAAGGGTTTTGGGATTAAACCGGGAGTAATTTTGAATATGCCTAAAACTATCGAGCAATCAAGCTTTCAGCAGCTTAAGCAATGCCAAATGGAACTGATTCGTGAGGGGTGTACGAGTGTCATTACATATGCAAACACCGAATACGAACGCCAGATTGCAACTTCTTTAAAAATAAAAAAACATCTAATGATAAATAGTACGCTTGATTACTTAATTGGATTAACGATTCCCCTTTCACTATTAAGACCAACTGTTATAAGAGAGTGTAAACGTCAAAAGATTCCTATTTTAGAGGTGAAGATAGATTCGTTAGATGCATTAAGGTTAGTTCCATGGGATCATATCTCACAAATGATGGTAACGTATCCGGTCGTACTTGTCCCGCGGTTGGAGACGGATGATAAAAAAATAGCTATACAAATTGTGAAGCATTGGACGTTTTATTGCAATCAATACCGCATTCAAACTGAAGATTCACCAGGAAATTCAAGTTGGTCAAAAGAAGCCCTTCAAAAAATAGGTCTTTACCCAAAAAAAGGAGACCTACTCGTGTCAAGTGACTTTGATTATCAACTCTATCTTCATAAGCAGACTGAAGAAAACGAAGCTTTTTTTCTTGATGAGAACAAAAAACTTGATTATGATAAAAGAGAGCCAGAAATTGTAGCTCTTAGAGACCGGATTATTAAAGTGAATCAAAAAATAGACTTCAATCCGGGTTATGGCAGACAACTTGTCATATCATCACCTAAACGTTTCTTGACAATAGATGCAGCAGGCAAAGCTATTTATTGACTAAAACAATCTAGGATAGAATTTGATGATTGCCGTCATTCAATTTGAATGAGGGTCTTCTTTAACTTTACCGGTGTATCAAATAGAATAAGAATTAAAAGGTTTTTATACAACCAACTAGAATGATGTAATAGCGATGTATAAAAGCCGGGAGGAATGGATGATGGACTTACTGCAACAGGCATTAGAAATGATTGAATCAGGGGAAGTTGAACTTGGCTTAAAAAAACTTAAGCAAGCAGAAAATCAAGCAGATCACGACTATAAATTTGCAATTGCTGAAGTTTATTATGAATTAGGGCATTTAAAGGAAACAGAAAGAATCATTGAGGAACTATTAGCACTTTATCCTGACGAAGGGAGTCTCATCGTATTCGCAGCCGAAGTAATGATTGATGGAGATAAAGAAGATGAAGCGATCGAGTGGTTACAAGAAATCAAAGAAGCAGATCCCGCCTATCTTCAAGCTCAACTTTTGCTTGCAGATCTTTATCAAATGCAATCTTTAGATGAAGTAGCCGAGCAAAAATTACTAGCAGCAGCACGAATAGCTCCAGATGAAGTGATTATCTCTTACGGACTTGGGGAATTTTATTTAGAGCGTGGAGATTATAATAAAAGCATTCCTTACTTGAAAAAAGCTGTGCATGCAAAAAATGATCTGCCTAATGTGCAAGTTGAACTGAAAATGGCAGAAGCATTCAGTGCGAGCGGTCAATTTGAGGAAGCTCTCCAGTACTATGAGAAGGGTCTTCGTGATCAGCTAGAACCACATGCTCTATTCGGTTACGGTTTTACAGCGTTTCAAGTGGGGGATATGACCCTTGCAATCGAACAACTCGAAGCACTTAAAGCACTTGATCCAGACTTTTCAAGTTTGTACCCTTATTTAGCTAAAGCATTTGAGGCGGAAAATCGCTTAGATGAAGCGATGGAAACCTTGAAAGCTGGAATGTCTGTAGATGAATACAACGAACAGCTATACATTTTGGCGGGTAAATTATCTTTTAAACGACAAGCTCCGGAAGAAGGAGAACTATATTTGCGTAAAGTGATAGCATTAAATCCTTCAAATATGGAAGCAGTTCAAACGCTAGCTGCCTATTTAAAACATACGGATCAATTTGAGGAACTTGCCGAACTTATTTCTCATACAAAGTCATACGGAGAGGTAGACCCGTTATTAACGTGGTATGAAGGTTCAGCCCTTCGTGAGACGGAAGAATACGACGAAGCTCTTAAATGTTATTCAGAAGTAGCTGATCATTTTGTTGAAGATGAAGATTTCCTCTTTGAATATGGCACATTCTTATTAGAAGAAGGGTTAAGGGAGAAGGCTTTTTCTAGTTTTAATCAATTATTAAAGCTCAATCCTAACCGTTCTGATGTGAAGGAAATCATTGGTAACTTACAACTTGATTAAAATTGACTTTTAACAAGGAATTTTCGTTACCCATAGCGAATTTCTATAATATAAGAAAAACGTTAGTAAAAAAGCAAGGGTACCTTAACAGCAAGTGTGGATAAATGAGAAAAAGCATTGAAATCACGAAGGAGGATGGAGCATGGGCAGCATCATTCCAGTAGTGGAGAAAAAAGAATTTCTTCGGGGCTTTTTACAGCATTATGAATTAAAGAGACGAGAGTGTGCATGGTTGTTAAATTATTTAATGAGTGATGATGAATTGATGGAGAGAGTCCATTTTGTGGAGCGAGCAGCTTCAACCCCTAAAGCATTAGTTATTTCAGCAACTGGTGTGGATACTGTTCCTTTCTCATTTCACAAATTTAAACATATAACGACTGATGCCGAAAAAGCATTTCACGATATCCGATTAAACCAAACAGAAGACATTTACATTGAACTGCATTTTTCAAACCCTAAGATGTACCCACCATACTTAGCTGTTTTAGAAGATAACCCATACTTGCCAGAGAATGAAGAGATTGCTCAAGTCCATCAACGTATGGCAGAAGATTTACTTGAAGCTTCTATTAAGTCTTTTCGTAAAAAGGATCTACATAAACGCATAGATCAAGCATTAGATGCTCTTGATCACCATACGTTTATGCAGTTAGCTAATGAATTAAAAGAATTAGAAGCAGAACGCTAATAAATGACTTACACCCTTACTTTTTAAGTAGGGGTGTATTATTGTTTTAGCTTCTAATAGAATGTTTGTCTAATCTCTTTGAAAAAGGTAGAATGACTTTGTATACAATAGGAATTTGGGGTGGGAATATGAAATGGCAAGCAAATGAGATGGATAAATATCTACAAGCTAAGGAGTATGTAGATACGGCAATTGTACCGTTAGTGCCGATCTCTTGGCAAAAAGAAGTGAAATCAACTGTAGCAATGGGCGAGTTCATATCAATTATTAGTGCGGAGTTAGAACGCCAGTTTCAAGGGAGAGTGGTGTTATTCCCTTCCTTTACTTATTTAGAAAAAGAAAAGGAAGAAGATCTAATCATCCGATTAAAAAAATGGTCAGAAGAATTACGTTTAGGCGGCATGAACCATATTGTCTATGCGAGTTCGGATAGCTGGTGGAAAACAGTAGAACAAGATCTTGAGGAATGGTTAATTTGGTTACCTTCCGTGCCACTGGAACACCTATCAATGGAAAATAGACGCGAGGTGATTTCGCAGCAAATTAAACAATTAGTACCGATTATGACAAACAAGTGGCAAAATCGATAATCGTGGCAAAATCGTGTCGTTTTACTTCTTGAAACAATTGACACCACCATGTCATTAAGCTATCATGGGTATGTCCTAGTATTATATGTGTCTAACTATGCCCGAGAAGGGTCTATTTTATAGTGTAGGGGGGGAAAACTAGTGAGCGAAAAAGACCACAAAGTTTCACGACGACAATTTTTAACGTACACGCTTACAGGTGTTGGTGGCTTCATGGCTGCGGGAATGATAATGCCAATGGCACGCTTTGCCCTTGATCCTGCTTTGAAAGCTGGCACTGAGTCTGATTATGAGCCTGTATGTTATCTTGAAGAATTAACAGAGGAACCACAAAAGTTTGCTTTCAGCTTTGAGCAACAAGATGCGTGGTACGAATCGGAAGTGACACGTGAAGCATACATCTTTATCCGCGGGGATGAAGTAACAGCGCTGTCACCAACATGTACACACCTAGGCTGTACAGTATCGTTCGGTTCTAATGATGACCACCCAGAACGATTCTATTGCCCTTGTCACTTTGGTATGTTTGAAAAAGATGGTATCAATGTCCCAGGGACACCGCCGCAGCGTCCACTCGATGTGTATGATGTGATGGTTCAAGATGGAAAAGTATACTTAGGTCAAATCAATCAGCGAACATAAGGAGGGGCGTAATCGATGCTTCAAAAAATTTACGACTATGTTGATGAGCGTCTTGATATTACGCCTATGTGGCGCGATATTGCTGACCACGAAGTGCCAGAGCATGTTAACCCTGCTCACCACTTCTCTGCGTTCGTTTACTGTTTTGGAGGATTAACATTCTTCGTTACAGTGATTCAGATTTTATCAGGTATGTTCTTAACGATGTATTATGTACCGGATATTATCAATGCTTATCAATCAGTAGCTTACTTACAAAACGAAGTAGCTTTCGGTGTGATCGTACGTGGGATGCACCACTGGGGAGCTAGTTTAGTTATTGTTATGATGTTTTTACACACGTTACGTGTATTCTTTACAGGTTCTTATAAGAAGCCACGTGAATTAAACTGGGTTGTCGGTGTACTTATTTTCTTCGTTATGCTTGGTTTAGGTTTCACAGGGTACTTATTACCATGGGATATGAAAGCATACTTTGCGACTGTTGTAGGTCTTCAAATTGCTGAGAGTGTTCCACTCATTGGTGGATTTGCGAAAACATTGCTTGCCGGTGGAGAAGTCATTGGTGCTGCAACACTTGCTCGTTTCTTCGCGATTCACGTATTCTTCTTACCAGGTGCCTTACTTGGTCTACTAGCGGCTCACTTCTACATGATCCGTAAACAAGGTATTTCTGGTCCATTGTAAGATGTAATAATGGTGTGTTTGAAAGTTTCATAATATGATTGACCTTTTAGACACCCTCTAACGTGATAATTAAAAGGAGGGAACGAGATGGAACGTGGTAAAGGAATGCAGTTTGTCGGTGACTCCCGTGTCAAGGCAAATAATCGCAAACCAAATATTCCAAAAGATTACTCAGAGTATCCAGGTAAAACAGAAGCGTTCTGGCCGAACTTCCTCTTAAAAGAGTGGATGGTTGGTGCGGTCTTCTTAATGGGTTATCTTTGCTTAACTGTTGCTCACCCGGCTCCTCTTGAGCGTATGGCTGATCCGACAGATGCAGGTTATATTCCATTACCTGACTGGTATTTCTTGTTTATGTATCAATTACTAAAATACCAATATGCTTCCGGGGACTTTAACGTAATCGGAGCAGTGGTTATTCCAGGTCTTGCATTTGGTGCGTTATTAATCGCTCCTTGGTTAGATACTGGTAAAGAGCGTCGTCCATTGAAACGTCCAATTGCTTCTGGTATCATGATGCTTGCGCTTGTTGCAACGATCTACTTAACTTGGGAATCAGTTGACCAGCATGACTGGGAAGCTGCTGCTGAGCAAGGTGCAATTGTAGAAGAAGGTGAGATTGATACGGAAGCTGAAGGATATGCTATTTACTCTTCACAAGCTTCATGTATTGGATGTCATGGTGACACTATGGCCGGTGGTTCTGGTGGTCCATCGCTTCTTGAGACGGAGAAAGATGCTGAGGCTGTTATGGAAGTAATTATTAATGGTCAAGGTTCAATGCCAGGTGGCTTATTCGAAGGATCCGATGAGGAGCTTGAGATCCTTGCTGAATACATTGCTGCTCACGGTAATCCTGAAGAAGAATAAAACATACTTAGTATGGAAAGCTGACTGTTACAGTCAGCTTTTTTCTTACATATAAAGCAAAATACATAAAGTGAAGGAAGGGTGGCTACCTGTGAAAACTCAATTATTAACGCTATTTGGTCATCGCCTAACAATCATACTCATGCTTATCATAAATATACCTGGAACGATTTATGGGTATATGTGGTATGCAAATCAATTAGAACGAACACCTGCTCAGTTTTTGTTATTCGTTCCAGATAGCCCTACTGCAAGTTTGTTTTTTGTGATCGTTTTAATTGCTTTTTTGTTCAAACGAAACCTTCCTCTCATTGAAGCATTAGCAGCTGTTACGTTAATTAAGTATGGGGTATGGGCAGTTGTTATGAATATCGCTTCTTTTGGAGTAGGTGCTACACCACATTGGACGAATTATATGTTAATAGTCTCGCATGCGGGTATGGCGATTCAAGCAATAATATATGCACCTTACTTCCGTATTCAACCATGGCATCTTGTCATAGTTGCGATGTGGACCTTGCATAATGATGTTATCGACTATGTCTATATGATGCATCCGGGATTACATCCATATTTAATGCCTTATATTACAGAAGTCGGCTACTTTACGTTTTGGTTGAGTGTTTTATCACTTTTAATAGTTTATATACTATGTATTCGCAATAAAACATATAAATTAAACCTCTTATAAATCGGATTTTGTCTTTCTTTTTTGGTCTACTCTTGTCCAACTTTTCATAAGATGGGAGAAGAAGAAGGAGGGACAAACATGCGTAGAATCTTTATATGTATTCTATTTGTAAGTATTTTTATAGGATCTACTGGAATTGGGTATGCGACTGAAGTGAATGGACAACATACATGGAAAGAACTAAATCAAACAACTGATCACGTACTTCAGCTAGTAAAGCAAGAAAAGTTTGAAGAAGCTAAGCAGCTGCTTGATTATTTTTCTGAAGCCTTTATAGAACTCGATTTTAAAGAGCAAGGGTTCACAATGAATGACATGCGTACAATAACCTTAACTTTCGAAGCGGCAGTAGAGGCAGTAACCGCTACAGAGAGGCCTTTAGATGAAAGAATTTATACGGTAACTTCTTTTAGATTAGCTGTGGATGCCCTCTCGAGTGAACATCATCCACTCTGGTTACAATCAGAAGAGACAATACTTGGGACCCTTTTGGCCATCAAAGAAGAGTATAGTCAAGAGAATTCAGAGGCCCTGCAGCATCGAATGAATACCTTTTTAAGACATTATCAAATGATTAGACCAGCCTTATTGATAGACTTGGAGCCACAAATGCTTCAAAAAATTGAATCACAAATCACTTATTTGGAAAATCTTCGCGTCGATGGTGTAGGAAGTAACAAGTTGATCCCTCATATTGAATTGATGGAATCTGATTTCCGAAAAATGTTTGAACGAGTTAAAGAAGATAGTGCTGATCCTTCCTTACTATGGGTCATGTTCACAATTGGTGGAATGATCGTCATGTCTTTATCTTATGTAGGTGTAAGAAAATACCGTGCTGAAAAGAGTAAAGTAAGAATGAAGGAATAATGTGACAATGATGTGAAAACAAGTGGAAACCCAGCTACGGTAAGAGATAGCCTAGGTATTTTGTTTGACTTTATTTGATGTATTACGTACACTAAAAATAACTAGACTACAACAGAGGTGAGACAGAAAAATGGGTTTTCTGATTTATTTTATTTTACTTCTCATTATCCCGATATGGGCTCAAATGAAAGTGAAAAGTGCGTACAAAAAGTACTCAAAAGTTCAGTCGTCATCTGGAATGACAGGTGCACAAGTAGCTCGTAAAATTCTCGATGATAACGGTCTTTATGATGTACGAATCGAAGAAGTGCAAGGGAAGTTAACTGACCATTATGACCCTCGTAGCAAAGTTGTTCGTTTATCTACTGATAACTACTATGGTACCTCTGTTGCTGGTGCAGCAGTAGCAGCACATGAAGTTGGTCATGCCATGCAAGATGCAGAAGATTATGCATTCCTACGCTTTCGCCATGCATTAGTACCAATAGCAGGATTTGGTTCAAACATTTCATTCTTCCTTATCTTAGCGGGTATCTTGATGGGTGCTACAAATCTCTTATTACTCGGGATCGTTTTTATGGCAGCGGCTGTTTTATTCCAGGTTGTAACATTGCCTGTAGAATTTAATGCTTCAAGTCGTGCAATGGAGCAAGTCGTTTCCGTTGGAGTCATTCGAAATGATGAGGAACGTGAGACACGTAAAGTATTAAACGCAGCAGCATTAACGTATGTTGCAGGTGCGTTAGTAGCCTTACTAGAGCTTGCTCGTTTCATTTTAATGTATATTGGTATGAACAACGACGATTAATAACGAAGAACACAGGATTCGCTGGAATCCTGTGTTCTTTTTATATCCCTATTGGTTTTTTATTCTCATCTAACGTAAAGCCCTCACCGATCACATCCTGTACATCGTTAACCGTCACAAAAGCATGGGGATCAATCTTCTCAACAAGTGTCTTAAGTCGAATTAATTCATTTCGTCCCACTACACAATAGAGTACCTCTCGTTCAGATCGAGTAAAGCTCCCTTGTCCTTTTAATAAGGTAGCCCCCCGGTCCATCTCCTTCATAATCGTATCTGCGATTTCTGAAACAGAATCAGAAATAATAAAACATGCTTTCGCAGAGTATGCACCTTGCTGAATAAAATCAATCACTTTTGCAGCGACAAATACAGCTAATAATGTATACATTGCTTCGCGGTAATTTAAATAAATGAGGGAGGAAGCGATCACGATGGCATCAAAGATAAACATCGTCTTTCCCATGCTCCAGCCGAGGTATTTAAAACCTAATTTTGCGATGATATCGACCCCGCCAGTCGTTCCACCATATCTAAAGACAATCCCTAGACCGACACCTATAAAAACACCGGCAAAGAGAGCGGCCAATGTCATGTCGTCATGAAGAGGAATCGAAATAAAGGGATACCGTTGAAAGACCTCAAGAAAAATAGACACCCCAACTGTTCCGATGATCGTATAAATAAACGTTGTTTTCCCAAGAATCTTCCACCCGATGAAAAAGAGTGGAATGTTTAATAAAAGGTTTGATATGGCGGGATTAAAAGCAAATATAAAATAAAGAATGAGCGTGATCCCTGTAAATCCACCATCTGCTAAATTGTTTTCCATATTAAAATAAACAAGACCAAATGATAAAATAGCACTACCTAATAAAATAAGTAATACATTTTTTGCCTTTATACGGTAAGCCACGTAAATGTCCTCCTTACTAGTCTTTTAAAGATTTTGTTGATAGTAGTGCATCATTAGTATAAAGAAGTCCTAACAGAAGAGCAATCTAGTGAATAAAATTTGTCAAATCGGCCTAGATTCGCTAACATGGATGGTGGAAGACTGTGAGGTGGAAAAATGAGTGATCCTAATAAATCAATGAAAGACATGCAAAAGGAAGTTGATCAATTTATTGGTCAATTTAAAGAAGGGTATTTTAGCCCGCTGGCGATGCTTGCACGCATGAGTGAAGAAGTTGGAGAACTTGCTAGAGAGGTAAACCATTATTACGGAGAGAAGCCTAAAAAATCTTCAGAAGAGACAAAATCTATGGAGCAAGAAATGGGAGACATTTTATTTGTTCTCATTTGTTTTGCAAACTCCTTACATATTGATTTAGAGGAAGCATTTGATTTAGTAATGAATAAATTTGAAAACCGTGATAAAGATCGCTGGACTAGAATTGAAGAGAGTGGAGTGGATGAATAAGATGAAAAATGTAAATGTTGTAATTGCAGGACCAAGAGGAAATATGGGGCGTGAAGCTGTAAGGATGGTAAATGAAACAGAACATTTTACTTTACGAGCGGTTGTTGACTCGAAGCACGATGGTATGAAGATTGCAGACATCGATGGATTACCTGCATTGGATATTCCCGTCTATACAGATATGGAACTTTGCTTTAGCGAACAGAGCGTAGATGTTCTGATTGACCTAACCTCGCCTGCATTCGGCCGTAAACATATGGAAATTGCCTTTAATCATGGGGTGAGACCTGTTGTTGGGACCACTGGCTTTTCTGATGAGGACATTAAAGAACTAAGAAAATTAGCAGAACAAAAAGAGCTAGGTGGTATTATTGCACCTAATTTTGCAATTGGTGCAATTTTAATGATGAAATTTTCACAAATGGCGGCGAAATTTTTACCAGATGTGGAGATTATTGAACGTCACCATGATCGTAAACTAGATGCCCCATCAGGAACAGCGATTAAAACGGCACAACTTATTTCAGAAGTACGTGAGGCAAAAAATCAAGGTCACCCCGATGAGCATGAGGAATTAGAAGGGGCACGTGGTGCCGACTTTGAAGGAATGAAAATACATAGTGTTCGTTTACCCGGTTTAGTAGCACATCAAGAAGTGATTTTTGGTGGAGAAGGGCAAACGCTAACCATTCGTCATGATTCTATGAATAGAGCTTCGTTTATGCCGGGAGTCCGTTTGGCAGTGGAGACTGTGCTCGGTATAGATACACTTGTATATGGTTTAGAAAATATTATTGACTAAGGGGAGAACCACAAATGAGGATTGCCTTAATCGCACATGATAAGAAAAAAGATCAAATGGTTCAGTTTGCAATTGCGTTCGAACAAATCCTTGCAAAACATGAACTATATGGTACAGGTACGACAGGAACGAGAGTGATGGAAGCAACTGATCTTTCTGTTACTCGTTTTAAGTCTGGTCCCTTAGGCGGGGATCAGCAGATAGGGGCACTTGTAGCTGAAAATAAATTTGATTTAATTGTATTTTTCCGCGATCCTCTAACGGCTCAGCCACATGAACCTGATGTATCTGCACTCGTTCGATTGTGTGATGTTCAAAATGTGCCACTTGCGACCAACCTCGGAACAGCTGAAGTGTTAATTAAAGGCTTAGAAAGAGGCGATTTGAAATGGCGCGAGGTGTTACACGAAGAGGAAAATAGAAATGACTAAGTTAGATATATTAGCGTTCGGTGCTCATCCAGATGATGTTGAAATTGGAATGGGCGGAACGATTGCTCTTTATTCGAAAAGAGGATTTAACATTGGTGTATGCAATTTAACTCTAGCAGAACTTTCTTCTAATGGAACGGTTGAAACAAGGCAAAGAGAGGCAAGTGCTGCTAGTGATATATTAGGAGTGAAGAAAAGAATTCAACTTGAACTGCCTGATCGAGGTCTAACCTTTTATACGGCCGACCAATTGCAGCAGATTGTATCGATTATTAGAATGTATAAGCCGAAGCTCGTATTTGCGCCTTTTCATATTGATCGGCACCCGGACCATGGGATGACCACTTCCATTATCAAAGAAGCAATCTTTAACAGTGGCATACGGAATTACCGATGTGAAAGTAAATTACCTGCTCATCGGATTGAGGCATACTACTTATATATGATTAATGCGTATGAGCGTCCAGATTTTATTGTCGATATATCATTAGAAATAGAAACGAAAAAGAGGGCTTTAGCTGCTTTTAAAAGTCAATTTGATAAGTCTGATCAATCTGTAGAAACACCACTAACGAACGGATATATTGAGAAGGTAGTAGCCAGAGAGCGGTTATTCGGAAGTGAAGCTGGTGTAGGCTTTGCTGAAGGCTTTAAGACGACTAAACCAATACTTGTAGAAAATTTACTCGAAATGAGAGAAGAATAAGTATGAAATTGAAAATAGGCATAAGCTGTTATCCGACGGTAGGCGGCTCTGGAGTGATTGCAACTGAGCTTGGAAAATTATTAGCTGAGCGTGGTCATGAGGTTCATTTCATTACCTCGAGTATTCCGTTTCGCCTAGATCGAGTCTACCCAAACATCTATTATCATGAAGTAGAAGTCAATCAATATTCTGTTTTTCAATATCCGCCTTATGACTTAACTTTGGCAAGTAAGATGGCAGAAGTAGCCAAACGACAAAAGTTAGACTTGCTTCATGTACATTATGCAGTCCCACATGCCATTTGTGCGATTTTAGCAAAACAAATGAGTGATCATCCTTTTAAAATTGTCACAACATTACACGGTACAGATATTACTGTTTTAGGGTATGATCCTTCGTTACGTGAGTTGATTCGATTTGCAATGGAACAATCAGATCGAGTGACGGCGGTTTCAAATGATTTAGCTAAACAAACACATGAGTTAGTACATACTAAAAAACCGATTGATACGGTATATAATTTTATTGACGAGCGCATATACAAAAAGTCTGAAGTAAGCGGACTTAGGAAACATTATGGAATAGATGAGGATGAAAAAGTTCTCATTCATATCTCGAATTTCCGTGGAGTGAAGCGTGTTTGCGATATAGTTAAAAGCTTTGCTCTTATTCAAAAAGAAGTCAATTCAAAATTGGTATTAATAGGGAATGGGCCAGAGTTGACGGTTGTTCGTGAACTGGTAAAAGAGTATCAAATAGAGGATTGTGTATTATTTCTTGGAAACCAAAAACATATTGCAGAGCTACTTTCTATGAGTGACTTAAAACTTCTTTTAAGTGAAAAGGAAAGCTTTGGCTTAGTGGCTCTAGAGGCAATGGCTTGCGGTGTACCTGTAATAGGTACGAATATTGGTGGGATTCCAGAAGTGATTACCCATGGTGTAAATGGCTATTTATGTGAAGTAGGAGACATCGAATGTGTAGCGAATTACGCAATTAAGCTACTTAAAGACGATCAATTGCATGCTCAATTTGCAAGTTCAGCAGAACAATCCGTTCAAACAACTTTCTATTCACATAGCATCGTGGAGCAATATGAAGCGATCTATCGTGACGTTATAGAGGAGTCAATCTAATATGGAGTTTGAACAAATCACTGTACAAAATAATGCGATCATCCAACGGGCAATTCCTGTTTTAGAGAAACTTGAGGCACATGGTTTTCGTGCGCATATCGTAGGTGGGGCGGTACGTGATTTATTAATGGGACGAACAATCGATGATGTTGATATTGTAACCTCTGCTAAACCAGTTGTAGTATGTACACTTTTCCCGAAAACATTTACGATGAATAACCAACATGAGACGGTTATCGTACGACACGACCATCATTTATATGAAGTGACAACGGAACGAAATGGCAGTTTACAGTCTGACCTTATGGCAAGAGACTTTACGGTTAATAGCATAGCCTTAAAAAGTGATGGCTCACTACTAGATCCTCTGAATGGACAAGCTGATTTACATAATGAGGTTTTAAAATCTTATCACCCTATGAAAAGGATGACTGAAGATCCACTTCGTATGCTTAGAGCCATTCGTTTTACGAGCGATCTGGGGTTTTCGTTAGATCGTGAGTTATTAAACACGATTATAACAGAAGCGTCAAAGCTACAACATATGGCGATTGAGAGAGTTGTTAAAGAATTTTATAAGCTTATTTGTGGAAGGCACAGAAATCAGGCTTTAGAAACTATGCGAGAAACCAAGTTGTACCATTATTGTCTAATACCTAGCCTAAATAATGTAACGATTAATAAACTGAAACAATTACCACATCTTGAAGATTATTCTGAAGAAATCACCTGGACATTAATAATTAAATGCTTAGGTTTAGATGTGACTGACCCCCTTAAATCGTTGCTGCTATCAAATCAGTTAACAAAGGAAGTAAGAAATCGCCTTCTTGCCCTTTCTTATCGTGAAAAGAATGAATGGGACCTTCTAGCGTTGTATACAGCATCAAGAGATGTAGCCGAAGATGTTGAGATAATTAGGCAATTAAGCGGCCAACCTTATCTTTCATTAAAAGACTTAACTACGATGTGGAGTGAACTACCAATAACATCCAAAAAAGATCTTAATATAACTGGTACCGATTTAATTGCCCATTTTCAAAAAGAGCCAGGTCCATGGGTGAAGGACATATTGCAATTTATTGAACAAGAGGTTGTGTTAGGGAGAATGGTAAACGATAAACATGAAATTCTAGATGCTTTAAAGGTTAGGGGGAGCAAGAATGAAAGAGAAACTACTGAAGATCTTTCTTGAGCATGAAGGAGAGTATGTCTCTGGAGAGAAAATTAGTCAAGAGCTAGGTTGTTCTCGTACAGCAGTTTGGAAACATATCGAAGAACTAAGGAAAAATGGCTATAAATTAGACTCAGCTCCTAGAAAAGGCTATCGAATGGTCACGAAGGCGAACGGAATTCATTCCCATGAGATCAAGCAATATTTAAAAACAAATTACTTGGGTCATGAATTAACTTATTTTGATGCGGTCGATTCTACACAATACGTAGCCCATAAATTGGCGCAAGAAGGTGTAAAACAAGGACATGTTGTCATAGCAAATGAGCAAACTGCAGGTAGAGGGCGTTTAGGGAGAGTGTGGCATTCAAGATCTGATACGAGCATTTCGATGAGTTTAATACTAAGACCAAGCTTACCTCCGCAGAAAACCCCTCAAATTACCTTGCTTGCAGCTGTAGCTGTTGTTCGTGCAATCAAAAAGAATACAGGTTTAACCTGTGAGATCAAATGGCCAAATGATATTTTATTAAATGGTAAAAAGCTTGTAGGCATTCTAACAGAAATGCAGGCTGACCCTGATTTGGTCCATTCCGTTATTGTTGGTATTGGATTAAATGTGAATCAACAAAAAGACGATTTTGGTGAGGATATTGAGAGCATTGCCACGTCTCTTTCGATAGCAAGTGGTAAGACGGTTGACCGTGCAAACTTAATTGCTGATATCCTTTCTGAATTTGAGTGGTTATATGATGAATATCTTATTGAAGGATTTAGTACCATTCGTCCAATGTGGGAAGCCTATTCCATTAGTGTGGGAACCTACATCTATGCTCGTATGATTAAAGAAGTGATCTATGGTTATGCAAAAGGGATAACCGATGACGGCGTTTTACTCGTTGAAGACGAACATGGAAAAGTTCATTCTATTTATTCAGCTGATATTGAAATTGATTCCTCTAGGTGACGATTTTCTGCTATACTCACATTAAGGGCTGTATCTTAGGAACAGCACCCATTGATCAAGTGGTATAGACAAAATAGTTCTGCCTTGATCCTAAAAGGACTAGGACAGAGGGATTCAGTTTTACAATGTATAGACCGATGTGCGACATCTTCTGGTTTATTTCTGATGCATGAAATCCTTCTTCCAATCAGGGAGAAGGATTTTTCTGTTTGAGAACATTGTAATGGAGCCCTCCTATAAAACAGGAGGTAAAGAAATGAAGACAACATCAAGTTTTAAAAAGATGAAAGAGGAGAAAGAGAAAATTGCGATGGTAACCGCTTATGATGCACCATCAGCACGTCATCTTGAGCAAGCAGAGGTTGATATGATTTTGGTTGGCGATTCCTTAGGGATGGTTGTCCTTGGTTATGATTCCACTATACCTGTAACTCTCGATGATATGGTTCTTCACACAAGGGCTGTTAAACGCGGAGCCCCTAATACGTTCATCGTGACAGATTTACCTTATTTAACCTATCATGCAGATTTAGTGAGCACCTTCTCAAATGCAAAGCGCTTAATGCAGGAAGCAGGAGCGAATGCGGTCAAACTTGAAGGTGGTGGGGATGTAATACCTACTGTTAAGAAGTTAACGCAAGCGGGCGTACCTGTTATGGGGCACCTTGGATTAACTCCACAATCTGTGGCGGTAATGGGTGGCTATAGAGTCCAGGGGAAAGAGCTCGATGCTGCAAAAAGCTTATTAGAAGATGCTAAAACTGTAGAAGACGCTGGGGCATTTGCATTAGTGCTCGAATGTGTGCCGGATCAGCTGGCTGCGCTTATTACAGAAGAGATCAGCATTCCTGTGATAGGGATTGGAGCAGGAGTTGACACAGATGGACAGGTCCTTGTTTATCATGATGTAATTGGGTATGGCTCAGCACATGTGCCTAAATTTGTTAAAACATATGCAAATGTATCAAATATCATACAACCTGCTATCAATCAATATGTAAATGAAGTCAAGCGCAGGGAGTTCCCCGAAGAAAAACACCGTTTTACGATGAAAGAAGAAGTTTTAACAGGGTTGTATGGAGGACGATCAGAATGAAGATCGTTCAAGAGATTCCTGCATTAAAAACTGAAATACGCTCGTATAAGCAACAAAATCAAACGATTGGATTTGTTCCAACAATGGGTTTTTTACATGAAGGACATATGAGCTTATTAGAAGAAGCGCGTAAGCATCATGATAAAGTGGTGCTAAGCATTTTTGTAAATCCGTTGCAATTTGGACCTACTGAAGATTTAGATCGATATCCACGTGATTTTAAGGGAGATGAACAGATCGCTAATGAGCTTGGAGTGGATCTTCTCTTTTACCCTTCTGTTGAAGAAATGTATCCGACCACTCCTTCGATGACCATTCACGTAACACAAGGGGTGAATGTTTTATGTGGCGCTAGTAGACCCGGGCACTTTGATGGTGTTACGACGGTAGTCATGAAGTTGTTCATGCTGGTTCAACCAGATAAGGCTTATTTTGGGCAAAAAGATGCACAACAAGTTGCGGTCATAACGAATATGGTCAACATGTTTAACGTTCCTGTAGAAATAGTGCCTTGTCCAACCATAAGAGAAGACGATGGTTTGGCTAAAAGCTCTCGTAATGTCTATTTGAGCGAATTAGAGCGTCTCGAAGCTCCTTCTATTTACAAAACTCTACATGAAGCCGCCTTGATTCTGGATGAAGGGGAGACAGACCCTTCACGAATCATTAAATTTGTGCAAAATAAGCTTCAAGAATTACCGTTAGCCGAGATTGATTATATTGAATTATTAGCCTATCCATCCTTACAAGAAGTAGAAGAAATAAAAGAAGCGATTGTACTTGCTGTGGCGTTAAAATATAAAAAAGCACGTTTAATTGATAATGTGATCGTTAATAAAGGAGAATAAACCATGTTTCGTACGATGATGAAAGCAAAAATTCATAGAGCACGTGTAACGGAATCAAATTTAAATTATGTTGGAAGCATTACAATAGATGAAGATATTATGGATGCTGTTGATATTGTCGAAAATGAAAAAGTGCAAATTGTTAATAATAACAACGGTGCAAGATTTGAAACCTACGTAATTAAAGGGCCAAGAGGAAGCAAAGTCATTTGTTTAAATGGTGCTGCTGCCAGACTAGTGCAAAAAGATGATGTGGTGATTATCTTGTCTTATGTTCTTGTTGAAGAGGCAAAGGTTGCCACTCATGAACCACGTGTGGCAATAATGGATGAGAACAATCAAATTGTTGAAATGTTAGCGACAGAACCAGCTTCTACCGTTTTGTAGGTCGCATATTCCCCTTCTATTCGTTGAACACTGAGCAAGAGGAGTGGCACGAGAGGAGGGGTTTTTTATGAGCAATTTCATTCATAATTGGGAAAAAGTGTATCATACAATCAGTAAAAATTGGTATCATTATTCTAAAAAAGAAAAGGAAGAACAAATGAATTTTTTAGAGGAGTCTGCTCAATCTGTTCTAGACTCTTGGGGTGAAATGGAGGAAAAGTTGATTGCCCTTAAACAAAAAGGTGAAATAGAGGAGGCAAAACCTCTTTCTTATACTAGTATTGGAACTAGTTATTTTACTTTAGAGATGTTTGAAAAGGCATTTCAAACACTAAAAAATGAAGAAGAAATAGGCGAAGAAAACGACCTAAGGTTACTTTACCTTGGTTTTGCAGCTGTCTATAGTGGTGAGTCCAACCAAGCGATTGAAACATTCCTATACCTCATTCAAACAAAAACTTCAATTATGACTCGCCATTTTGCTTATGTTGGTTTAGGGTGCCAGTATGCTCAACTTGATCAAATCGATCATAGTATTGAAACATTTCAACAAGCGAATAAGCTTACATCAAATATAGATGTTGTGTATAATTTAGGGGTATGTCATTATGTGAATAAAGAATACAAAGAAGCAAGTATTTACTTTAAAGAGGCTATAGACTCGATGCCAGATGATGGTGAGGCGTATTTTTTCTTAGGGTGTTGTCAGTGGGAAATGGGTTGTCAAAAAGAAGCTTGGGATTGTTTCCTCTCTGCATTGGGACTACTGTATTCTGATGAAGCACTGCATGCTTTTGCTAAAATAAGTGAATGGCATGGGCACCATCGACTCGCTATTCATTGCTATGATCGAATAGAAGCATTAAAGAGTCGATCCAATCAAACCCTGCATGGATTAGCTTGGAACTATGCTCTTTTAGATGAGTATGACATAGCCCTTCGTTTATTTGCTGAGATGGAGGTACCGTGTGCTTTTAATCACGATGTAAACACATCGGTTGAATGGTTAATGAACCATTGGCCACATGGGAAGTCTGTACAACTCTCAATCCTTTTTAACAGATAGTTGTATAAGATAAGGTTACGATTAATTGAGGTGTAAAATGAACGATCGCTTTATTGTAGTAGATGTTGAAACAACAGGTCATTCAGTAGCAAAGGGTGATCGGATCATTCAAATTGGTGCGGTAATCATCGAAAATGGGGAAATCGTGGAACGGTTTGCATCTTTTGTAAATCCTAATGTCGATATACCACCTTTTATTGAAGAACTAACGGGTATAACGAACGATATGGTCCGAAAAGCTCCGACATTTAAAGAATTATGCCCTGAACTTCTTCCGTTATTCAATAATGTCGGATTCATTGCGCATAATGTACCGTTTGATTTCTCTTTTTTGAAAAAACAGTTCGATTTAGAGGGCTATCAAATGCCTAAAATGAATTGCTACGATACGGTAGAACTTTCACGAATGCTCTTACCGAAAGAAGAAAGTTATAAATTAGGTCACTTAGCATGGCAATTAGGACTCAGCCATGACCGTCCGCATCAGGCTGACAGTGATGCAGAAGTAACCGCTGAACTTTTCATACATTTATTGAATAAACTAGAGCAACTCCCCATATTGACCTTACAACAACTGATTCCGATAGTGAGGCATTTCAGAAGCAAGTTAGAACCGATGATTTCTTCCTTCATTGCCACTAAACTATTACATGGGACTGAGGATGAAGAAAAATTTGATTGTTATCGTCAGTTAGCTCTGAAAAAAAGGAAAGAAAGTGTTGAGGAGACAACCTCTGATAAACCAATCACATTCAAAGATTATCGGAATGATCTTTTAAGTGAAAAAAAAGGCCTAGACGAAGCTTTTAAGAAATATGAAGCAAGAGAAGGTCAGGTCGAGATGATGGATGAAGTCGATCATGCTTTTCACGAAAATGAACATGTATTAATTGAAGCAGGGACGGGTACTGGTAAGTCTTTAGCCTATTTACTACCAGCAGCTATGTATGCCCAAGAGGTAAATAAACCGGTCGTGATCTCTACTCAAACGATTCCTCTGCAAGATCAATTACTTCAACGAGATCTACCACTACTTCAAAAGCTTTTGCCTTTTCCTGTAACAATTGCTTTATTAAAGGGAAGAAGTCATTATCTATGTTTACGCAAATTTGAACAGGCACTTGAAACGGTAGCAGACGATACGTATGATGTACGGTTAATGAAGGCGCAAATTTTAGTATGGTTAACAGAGACTGATCATGGCGATGTAGAAGAACTTAATTTGTCTTCAGGCAATCGTGGATTTTGGTTTGATGTTCAAAGCGATTCAAGATCTGACTTAGGGAAGAACAGCCCTTGGTTCTCTCGTTGTTTCTATCACCGCGCTAGAAGGCGAGCTAGAGTTGCTCATCTTGTTGTTACGAACCATGCTTTATTGTTAACAGACTTAGTTCGCGAACAACAGATTCTCCCTGCCTATTCACACGCGGTTATAGATGAGGCGCATCATCTTGTTGAAGCTGCTAGTGACCATTTAGGAATGAATACAGATTTTGTGACGTTCTCTTATCTATTACAGAGGATTGGTCTCGATAAGGATTATGGTTTATTTCCTCATTTTGAACGTTTAATAAACGAGTATAAGGTTGGGAGTTCCCACCTGGTTAGTGAGGCAGTATCGCATTTACAAGTAATGAAAGAAGAGCTTGATGAGCTTTTTCGAATGTTGAATAATTATGTTGCTGATAAAAATAAAACAGTCGCTTCCGATGTAGGGCGAATAAGTTATCGTTATCAAAGTTTTAATGAGTCAGGCAGTATATGGAACGCAATTTTAGAATGTACAATGCGCGTTCACATGTTTATGAAAGATATCACAAAGAGTCTTCGTACGATTATTCATCAATTTGGGGAAGTGAAGGATTCAATAAGTTATGGTGATCAAGGTATTCTTACTGATGCAGAACGACTATTAGAGGCATTAGCTGATGAGGAACAGACACTTTATGAATTACTTCTTGAAGCAGATCCTGATTTTGTCTATTGGATTGAAATTGAACCACGTGGAGCTAAAAATGCTACTTTCATCTATAGTAAGCCTATACAAGTTGCTGAAAGACTGGCCGACGATTTCTTTGCAAAGAAAAAAAGTGTTATTTTAACTTCAGCAACATTATCAATAAATGGTTCTTTCGATTACCAGTTAGAAAAGCTTGGACTTTTTGATTTTGGAACGCGAGTATGTACGATCGCTTCTCCATTCTCTTATCAGGAGCAAGCCAAGTTGTTAATTCCCACTGATATGCCTAGTATTAAAGATGTCTCAGATAAACAATTTGCCATGGATGCGGCTATTAAGGTGTGGAGAATTGCCGAGCGAAAGCGTGGTAAAATGCTTGTACTTTTCACATCCTATGAGATGCTTAAAATGGTGTATGAATATATTCGGGATTTAAGTGAAATGGAACCCATGCCACTTATTGGTCAAGGGATAACGAGTGGCTCTCGTGCTAAATTAATTAAAAGTTTTAAGCAAGCAGAAGAGGCTATACTTTTTGGAACAAGTAGTTTTTGGGAAGGGATTGACCTGCCTGGAGATGAACTTACTAGCTTAGTGATTGTGAGACTGCCTTTTTCTCCTCCTGACCAACCACTTTTACAAGCTCAGCTACAGCGAGCTAAGGATGAGGGTAAGAATCCATTTATGGATGTTTCACTTCCTCAAGCGATTATTCGTTTTAAGCAAGGGTTTGGCCGTCTCATTCGGACAAAGGAAGATAGAGGTTGTGTATTCGTGTTAGATCGTCGTATTTCTACAACGAGGTATGGTAGTGGGTTTATTAAATCATTGCCGGATGTACCAGTACATGAAGACAAACTCGAAGTTTTATTAGATCTTTATGAAGATTACTTATAAGCATTTAGGCACATATCGACTCTCGTTTTATCGCATACTAGTCTAAAAGCTTAATTCTTTAGTTCAGAATGAATCAAGTTGGAGGGTGTCCTAGATGCGAATAACAGCATTTTTATTCGTGAGATTTAGTTTGATTATGCTTTTATGGGTGATATGGAACCCTCTTATAGGGTTTGCTTCACAACATGTCGAACTCGGTAAAGTTCTCGAAGGGGCAAGTGGAGAAGTTTCTGTCTTGTTTTTAGATTTACCAGAAGGTGAGTCGGTTTTGCTGCATACAGCTGATAAACACAGTATATTAGTGGGGACGGGTACGAAAGGATCTTTTAAAGAACTCAAGGAAAGGTTGGATTGTTTGGCGATTACTTCATTAGACCAAGTTATTCTACCTAACTTAGAGGATTCATATAGTGGGGCAACTCAACTTCTCATAGATGATATTGAAGTTAAACAATTGATTGTTGCCGAACAAGGGTTAAAATGGTCACAAGAACTATTTTCAAGCTCTTCAACTGAGGTGATAAGTTGGAGTGAAGACACGCAGTATCAATTACATCCTGATCTTCATTTTTCAGTCTTAAAAAGTAGTCACTCCATCGTCCCGTCTTTAAATATGGATGTTAAAATTGGCATTGATCATCGTTTGTTCTTAGCTAATGAAGCTTCAAAAGAACTTGAACACAATTGGATGGAGAAAGACCTTTCAACAGTGAATGTATTAAAAGTAGCAGAATACGGAAAGGCAAGGGGCACAGATGTTGAGTTTTTAGAGGCACTCGACCCCGAAGTAGCTGTTATTTTCAATCTACATGACCATATCCCTAGCTCTAGCGTGTTAGAGAGGTTACAGGAGACGTGGATAGATACGTATGAAACAAAGCAGCATGGAACGATTATGATTAAAGTTCGTGATAATGATTATGATCTTTTTACCATTCGCTTTTAACAAAGGTTGAAACCAACAAGGTAGGTGAGCATATGTCTACATTGCTACATACAGT
Source organism: Alkalihalophilus sp. As8PL (assembly GCF_040939795.1). GTDB lineage: Bacteria > Bacillota > Bacilli > Bacillales > Bacillaceae_D > Alkalihalophilus > Alkalihalophilus lindianensis. The sequence goes on along the minus strand of NZ_CP162551.1, from coordinate 133,142 downwards.
ATCAATGTTAACGGGGGAAGATGTTAGGTGGATTGATGAGGGATATGTTATTTTTGATGAAGGGAAATTTCTGAAAATCGCTAGTGGCAAACCGATGGATTTAGAGTTAGAACAAGCTGATCATGTAATAGATGGTACTGGCAAGTGGTTATTTCCTGGTTTTGTAAATACACATGGGCATGCAGGTATGAGCTTGTTACGTGGATATTCAGATGATCTTCCTCTTGACCGGTGGTTACAGGAAAAAATGTGGCCTTTTGAAGCGAAGCTTGATAAAGCTTCGGTTAAAGCAGCTCGTAACCTTGCTATGCTAGAGATGATTCGTTCAGGTACAACCACCTTTTTAGAGATGTACCATCTATTTATGAACGAATTTGCTGAAGATATTGAACGCGTTGGACTTAGAGCTACATTAATGAGGTCCATGATTGGGTTATGTTCAGAAGATGAGCAAGTAGAAAAATTAAAAGAAGCTACTGATTTTGCAAAAACTTGGCATAATCATGCAGATTCAAGAATAAAAACAATGCTAGCCCCACATGCACCTTATACTTGCCCTCCTACATTTATTGAGCGAATTGTAGAAGAGGCGATTCACTTAGATGTGCCCATACATATGCATTTAGCTGAAACGAGAAAAGAAGTACGAGAACATATTCAACAATACCATCTACACCCCCTAGAACATTTAGAAAAAATGGGTGTGCTTGAAGAAGCCAGGTGGGTGTTTGCTCATGGTGTTCACTTAAATGAAGAACATATTGACCTTTTAGGGCGCTATCAATTAGCCATTAGTCATAATCCGATCAGTAATTTAAAATTAGGTTCAGGTGTTGCACCTATTTCTAGAATGCTTCAAAAAGGAGTGAAAGTTGGAATTGGTACAGATAGTGTAGCCTCTAACAATACGCTTGATATGATTGAAGAGATGAGAATGGCTGCCTTTATCCACAAAGGTATAGAGGAAGACCCTATTTTAATTCCAGTTGAAACTGCCATTGAAATGGCTACCAAGAGTGGAGCAGATATCCTTGAACATGATCATGTAGGCATGATTAAAGAAGGGTATGAAGCAGACTTTATCCTATTGGATGCATCTGCTGCACATCTCCAACCAAAAGCACATCCGTTATCTCATTTGGTCTATGCTGCAAAGGCTTCAGACGTTACAGATATGTATGTTAAAGGACAGGCGCTAATGAGAAATAAAGAACTGTTGACGTTGGATGAAGAAAAAATTAAGTACGATGCCAATCAAGAATTTCGACGGATTCAATCTTTAATTTAAAAAGTCCTGCACCATAATGGGCAGGATCTTGTTGAGGTGTGAACTAAAAATAATAATAGTATTTTTAATTTAACATCTTAAGGTTGTTCTTTTGACGAATGATCTTTTTCAAAATAAGCAGGGAATTTAGTTTGACGGATCGAAATGGGAAACAATTGATGCCAATCATGTCCACTGCGGCCAACAAAAGAAATGGTTTCCTTCTGTGCTTGAAACAAAGAGGCGGTCTTTGATGTGTGATGCATCATCCATTCGCCCCCTTTCTTTAGCTTACTTTTAGTATGGCTTATAAGAAAGATGATATGACTAGAAAAACTTGAGCAAATAGGATTTGATTTGTGAAAATGGAGGAGAAAAAATGGATCAAAAAATGGAAGTTCTATCTACGGTAAGAGTACAAAAAGCGAGTGATTTGTATAAAATTGTGGACTCATTAAATCGAACACTAAAAGAACAAGATTTAATGTTTGGTTTATCAATGGATGAAAAAAACGAAGAGCAAATGGTCTTTACGATTTACAGAACATAGGTGGGAATTAAATGAAGAAAATTATTATCACGATTTTGATTGTTTTATGTATCGTTATTGCTGGTACAAGTGCATATGCCTATCATATTATTCGCGAGCCACTTGTTGAAAATTATACAGAAGCTTCCAATTTTGTTACAAGCAATGAGTTGTTACAGTCCATTGATAGTGTCCACTATTATCATGGGACTACAGCTCATTATGTTGTGAAAGGCTTAGATGAAGATGGTAATGAAGCGATCGTGTGGGTTAAAGATGACTTTGAAACGGTCCATTATCGTAAAGCGTCAGATGGAATCACTTATGAACAAGCGTTTTCTATTGCAGAACGCGCACTAGGTGAGAGGCAAATTGAACAAATTCGCTTAGGCTTTACACGAGGGGTCCCGGTATATGAAGTGATGTATAATGAGGCCAATCAGCGAAAGGGATATTATTATTTAACGTTTGATGAAGGAGCTTTTATAAAGCGTTATAGTATTCGAAATATAACTGGCTAAAAAAATTGCATAAATCATTTGTCTTTTCAGAATCTACACTTGATTCATCTTAGAGGACACTCTATAGTATTAGATAGTCATGATAAGGGAGTTGACAATTTAGACATGAAATTAGCACAAAGAGTATCTGCATTAACCCCATCCTCAACATTAGCGATTACTGCAAAAGCGAAAGAGTTAAAAGAACAAGGTCATGATGTAATCGGCCTTGGTGCAGGCGAACCTGATTTTAATACGCCGCAATATATTATTGACGCTGCAGTGCGCTCTATGGAAGAAGGACACACGAAGTATACGCCATCTGGTGGTTTACCTGCATTAAAAACCGCAATTATTGATAAGTTTAAATCTGATCAACACTTAACGTATGAGGCAAATGAAATCATTGTTGGCACAGGCGCCAAACACATCTTATACACGTTATTTCAAGCATTGTTAGATGAAAATGATGAAGTGATTATTCCTACACCATATTGGGTTAGTTATCCTGAGCAAGTTAAATTAGCTGGTGGAGTACCTGTTTATGTAGAAGGACTCGAAAGCAATGAGTTTAAAATTACAGCAGAACAATTAGAGGCTGTCTTAACAGAGAAAACAAAAGCTGTGATCTTGAACTCTCCAAGTAATCCAACTGGTTCGCTCTATACAAAAGAAGAGCTTAAAGAACTCGGAGACGTCTGCCTAAAACATGAAGTACTTATCGTTTCTGATGAAATTTATGAAAAGCTTGTATATGGTGATGTGATACATACATCGATAGCTGAGGTTTCACCTGAACTAAAAAAACAAACAGTCGTGGTAAACGGGGTTTCTAAATCTCATTCAATGACTGGGTGGAGAATTGGTTATGCTGCAGGCCCTAGTGAGCTTATAAAAGCGATGACCAACCTTGCTAGTCATAGTACGTCAAATCCTACGACAAGTGCTCAATATGGGGCAATTGCAGCATATAGAGAAGATGATGGTTCAGTTGAGAATATGCGTGAAGCATTTGAAGACCGTTTAAATAAAGTATATGAAAAGTTAATTGCTATTCCTGGTGTTTCATGTGTGAAACCTAAAGGAGCATTCTACTTATTCCCTAATGTAAGTGAAGCGGCCAAATTAAATGGATACGATGATGTGGATTCTTGGGTGAAAGATTTATTAGCTGAAGAAAAAGTTGCATTAGTACCAGGATCTGGTTTTGGAGCTCCACATAATGTTCGTTTATCATATGCAACATCTCTTGATGCGCTTTTGAGTGCACTTGAGAGAATTGAACGCTTCGTGCGTAAAAAAACAAAGTAGTCATCACAACCAATTAAGCCCTTGCTCATTAAAACATAGCAAGGGTTTAACTTGTTTTAGAATAATAAGTTCCCCAAGACGTTGACTTCAATTTTCTGAGAAGGGTATAATGAGGACTGATATACATAGCTTTTGTAAGTGATGGAGGGAATAATGTGAAAACAACAATTGCCAAGGTGGGAAATTATGTCGAGCAAGAAGTGAAAATTGGTGCTTGGCTAGCTAATAAACGTTCAAGTGGTAAAATTGCTTTTCTACAATTACGTGATGGTACAGGCTTTATCCAAGGAGTAGTTGTAAAAGCAGAAGTTGGAGAAGAGGTATTCCAAGCTGCTAAAAATGTAACGCAAGAGAGCTCGCTTTATGTTACAGGTATAGTTCGTGCAGATGATCGTGCGCCTTCAGGGTATGAGCTCACTGTTACTAAAGTAGAAGTTCTTCATGAAGCAACGGATTATCCAATTACGCCTAAGGAGCATGGTACGGAGTTTTTAATGGACCATCGTCATCTTTGGTTACGCTCAAAGCGCCAACATGCTGTTATGAAAGTTCGTAATGAAATCATTCGTGCAACATATGAATTTTTCAATGATAATGATTTTGTGAAAGTCGATCCACCTATTTTAACGGGCAGTGCTCCTGAAGGCACGACTGAATTATTTGCTACAAAATATTTTGATGAAGATGCTTACTTATCTCAAAGTGGGCAACTTTATATGGAAGCAGCTGCGATGGCTCTTGGTCGCGTATTTTCATTCGGACCTACATTTAGAGCAGAGAAGTCTAAAACACGTCGTCATTTAATTGAGTTTTGGATGATTGAACCAGAAATGGCTTTCGTTGAATTTGAAGAAAGTCTTGAGATACAAGAACAATACGTTTCATACATCGCAAAATCAGTGCTAGAAAATTGCCAGCTTGAGCTTAAAACATTAGGCCGAGATACAGAGAAGCTTACAAAAGTTCAAGCTCCTTTCCCACGTATCTCATATGATGATGCGATTGAATTCTTACATGAAAAAGGATACGATGACATCAAGTGGGGTGATGACTTTGGTGCACCTCATGAAACAGCGATTGCTGAACATTATGATAAGCCGGTATTCATTACGCATTATCCTACATCATTAAAACCTTTCTACATGCAGCCAGATCCAAATCGTGATGATGTGGTATTATGTGCGGATCTGATTGCTCCAGAAGGATATGGTGAGATCATTGGAGGATCAGAGCGTATTCATTCTCAGGAGTTGCTTGAACAACGCATTAAAGAACATAATTTATCACCCGATACGTATAATTGGTATTTAGATCTGCGCAAATATGGTTCAGTCCCCCATTCAGGATTTGGTCTTGGGCTAGAACGTACAGTGGCTTGGCTATCTGGAGTTGAACACGTTCGTGAATCGATTCCATTCCCACGTCTTCTGAATCGTTTATACCCTTAATACGTTTAGTGAAGCCTCCAAATTTGGGGGCTTTTTTAGCTTTTATATTCTAACAATTTCATGTGTAGAACACAGACAATTGTTAGAGGATAAGAGGAGTAAAAGACAACGACTTCGACGTGGATGCATGTTATAATAGCGGGCAGAGGTGTTTTTATGAATCAGAAATTATTACTTCAATGGATTAGCCAAAAACAAGTGGTTGTACCCGTTTTTTTAATTGAAAATTATGCAAAACTTGGGCTCAATGAACAAGAATTCGCCTGTGTATTGCAGGTTCAGTCATTTATTGAGCAAGGTGAACCTTTTCCCACTCCAGATCGTTTAAGCGAGAGAATGAGCTTGACGACAAGTGATTGTGGTGCTCTTATGGGTGGACTTGTGAAAAAAGGATACTTATCATTAGATAAACAATGGGACCAACATGGAATACTATATGAATATTATTCTCTTGACCCACTTTGGGAAAAATTGTGTTCATTTATTCAGTCAGAGGAAACAAAAGGGATTGAAAAAGAGGAAGAAGAGAATGCAGCCAATTTGTATCAAATGTTTGAAAGTGAATTCTCGCGTCCCTTATCACCAATAGAAGCAGAAACGTTATCGATGTGGATTGACCAAGATCATCACTCTCCTGAGCTCATTATAGGTGCACTTCGCGAAGCAGTTGTTTCAGGAAAGTTAAATTTTAGATATATCGATCGGATTTTGTTTGAATGGAAGCGGAATGGTATCAAAACAATCGCACAAGCAAAAGCCCACGGTGAAAAGTTTAGAAAGCACCAACAACCACGAAAACAAGAGAAAGAACGTGTACGGTCAGACTCTTATCCAAGTTTTAATTGGCTGCAGAAATAACGAAGAAATGGAGAAAGAATGTGTTATCTAAAAAACAAACAATTGAAGTATTAGATGTTATTGCCGAAATGTATCCTAACGCTGAATGTGAACTAACACATTCAAACCCCTTTGAATTGTTGATTGCTGTTGTTCTTTCAGCACAATGTACCGACGCTCTTGTAAACAAGGTCACTCCAGGTTTATTTGAGAAGTACAAAAAACCAGAAGATTATATCGCAGCTCCTCTTGAGGAGTTAGAGCAAGATATTCGTTCAATCGGATTATTTCGTAGTAAAGCAAAAAACATAAAAAAATTATCACAGTCGTTAATTGAACAATATAATGGAGAAGTACCACATGAGCGAGATGAATTGGTCAAACTGGCTGGTGTAGGGCGGAAAACAGCTAATGTGGTGACCTCTGTTGCTTTTGGAGTACCAGCTATTGCTGTAGATACTCATGTAGAGAGGGTCTCAAAAAGGTTAGGTATTTGCAGGTGGAAAGATAATGTTCGAGAAGTCGAGGAAACCCTAATGAAAAAAATCCCTGTAGACCTATGGTCTGACTCTCATCACAGGCTTATCTTTTTTGGACGTTATCACTGCAAGGCCCAGTCGCCTCGATGTGAAACTTGTCCATTACTTGAGAGGTGTAGGGAAGGGAAGAAAAGAATGAAAGCAATAGGACTTCTCTAATGCAACTTACTATACGAGAAGGTTTCAAAATTTCTCCTTTTTATGAATCAGATACAGTAGAAATAAAAGCAGAACAATCATATGGCGAACGATTGCGCTCAGTCTGTTTTTATTATGATATTACAAAAGAATGTTATCCTTGGAAAGAGCCCGAGGCATATTTACCACCATTATTCTCTGTTTGGAAAGAGGCAGAAAAGGAATTAATGCCTCTCTTTCGAAGCAGAAAAACAATGCAAGTTACATCGAATATGATTCGGATGACGGCATTATGCATCGATGCTCTTTTTTGGATGAATAAAAAAGAATTGATAGAACTTAATGATTTAGCCACTCAAACCGACTCATTAGCGTTAAAACCTGCTAATATAAAGGAAAGGCTTATGTTTATTTTAACTAAGCCAAATTCCTATCATAGCTTCACTCAGCTACGAATGTTAATGCAAGAAATTGAAAAATGTTATGCGAGAAGTAAGTTGATCCAAAGAAAGTGAAGGTGTCCAATTAGCGACGCCTCACACTTGAAACGTTCAGAATACATAAAAAGTAAGGGATTACATCGAGTGGGGGAAACGATATGAAAGTAGATGTAAAACAACCTGTATTTACAGAAACAGAAGCACTCAGGCAAAAGATGATTCGAGAAAAAGAGATGGATGATCGCTTTGAAGTTGCTTTTTGTGGGCATTTTTCTGCAGGTAAATCGACGATTCTTAATAAGTTATTAGGTGCAGAAGTATTACCTACTAGTCCCATTCCAACAAGTGCAAACATTATTGGAATAAAGAATGGTGAGTTAGGGTTACATGTTGAGCGGATCGATGAGACCGAAAAAGAATGGAATGGTGAGATTCCTTGGGAGCGCGTTAGAGAATGGGGAATGAATGGATCCGATATTTCTAAAATGACGATCTATGCTCCTTTGCCATTTATGCACCCCTCAAGTGTTGTATATGACACCCCTGGGGTAGATTCTACAGACCCTACTCATCAGGCAGTGACGATGGAAGCTCTGTACACGACAGACTTAATAGTCTATGTAATGGATTATAATCATATTCAATCAGAAACAAACCTGTATTTTCTAAAACAGTTATCTGATGAGAATAAGCCGCTTTACATTGTGATAAACCAAGTTGATAAACATGACGAAGATGAGCTATCTTTTGAGTCCTTTAAGCAATCAGTGTTAGACGGGTTCAATGAGTGGGGTATTTGTCCATTAGATCTATACTTCACGAGTATGAAAGTCCATCAACATCCTCTTAATCAATTTGATGCATTTAAACAGAGAATCAAATCGATTCTTCATTACAGTCATGAATTAATGATGACCTCTAAAAAACGTTTAAATGAAAGCTTTTATTTAAGTGTTGCTCAAAGGCTTGAAGAAGAAAAGCAAGACGAGATTGAGGAAGTGCTAGATACTTTAAGTGAGAATGGCTTTAATAAAGAAGACCTGAAACAAAAAGAGAAGGCTCAAAAAGAGTTAGTAGAAATTGAGCGTCTTGAACAATCTATTCATGAAAGCTTCGATGATAATTGGAACCACTTAACGAAAGATGTCACCATTTTTCCTTATGAAACAACCGAGCTAACGCGAGAATGGTTAGACTCCATGCAGCCCAATTTCAGAGTAGGGTTATTATTTACTAAGAAAAAAACAGAAGAAGAACGTGAAATGCGTCTGAAAAAGCTCATAGCTAGTACACAAGATAAATTGAAAAGTCAACTTGAATTTCATATCCATCGCTTGTTTGAGAAGTATGACCGTACTCATTTATCAAATCGAGAAGAATTCGAACAAGCGATTTCACAGCTCCATGTTGAAGTGAAACGAGATGATTTTGTCAAAGCCGTTACTGCTTCACATTTTGATCGAGATTATGTTTTTACCTTTACGAAAGATCGAACGGCTTACTTCATTAAAGAGCTAAGAAAGCAAGCTGAAGGAGTAGTTGACCTATATATAATGGGTCTCAGCAAGCATGTTGAGACGAAAAAAAAATCTTTATCAAATCAACTAAAACGATATAAAGAAATCGAAGTATATACGTTGAAAATAGAAGAAATTAAAGAGAATTATAATAATGAAAAAGAGAACATCCATCAAATTGCTGCTGATTTTAATGATAAAGGGCGGTTTGAAACCCAATTAGACGGAATGGCAAACAGAGAGGTCCCAGGAGATGTAGATCAATCTGTTTTTAGTCAAGTAGAACTACCGAAAGAAAGTGTCATTGAAACGACTTGGGAAGAAGAAAAAGAAAGCAAGCGTGACCTTTTCAATGATAAAGAAGCAAAGGATTGGCTCGATCAACTCGTGAATATTATGAATACAAATCAAACTCCAATGAGCTTGGATCATGAAAAACATAAGTTGATTGATCGAATTAATCGTTACAATGATCGTTCTTTTATCATTTCATTATTTGGCGCATTCAGTGCCGGGAAATCAAGCTTTGCAAATGCTTTATTAGGTGATTCAATTTTACCTGTGTCTCCACATCCAACAACGGCTACAGTTACGACGGTAAAGCGTTCAGATGATGCTCATCCTCATCTGAGTGCAAGAGTAGAGCTTAAATCACGAGAACAATTGGATCAAGAAATCAAATCAGTTGCCAAACAATTAGATGAGAATATAACGATCACTGACTTAAAAAAATGGAGTCCAAAAGATACTCTTCAAGCCACTAGTTGGCAAAGGACCTATGTTTCATATTTACTAACATTAAAAGAAAGCTTAAAAACAACAGAATGGGAATTAGGGGAAGAGTTATCAGTCAATCACGAAACATTGGCTCAATATGTAGCCGATGAACAGTATGCTTGTTTAATTGATCATGTGACAATTTATTTTGATTGTCCACTCACCCTTGAAGGAATTGTTTTAGTCGATACCCCAGGCGTTAACTCTATTCATGGGCGACATACGAATGTAGCCTTTACTCAGTTGAGAGAATCGGATGCGATCTTTTATGTGACGTATTATAACCATGCATTCTCAAAATCTGATCAACATTTCCTAACTCAAATGGCTAAAGTAAACGATCGATTTACTCACGATAAATTATATTTCATTTTAAATGCAGCAGACTTAGCGAGCAGTCCAGCTGAATTAAATGGGGTTAAAAAGCATATCAATGATCAGCTATTAAATATTGGGATAGAGAAGCCACGTCTTTATCCGCTTTCAAGTAAAAAGGGATTGGCAGCTAAGCAAAGTGAAACCAAACATGATCAGATGTTTAGTCGATTTGAGGACGCTTTTTACACAGAGACCGTACAGGAATTAAAGCAATTAAGTTTCTCTTTAATTCAAGAAGAGGTTAAAACCTATCTTAATCAATTACAAGAGGCGATTGATTTTGTTGATGCAAAAGAGGATGTACGAAAAAAGAAACAAGCACAGAGAAAAGAACAAGTAGATAAGTGGAAGAATCATATTTTAGAGGTCGAACCGGTGTCAGCAAAACGAAGAACTGCTCAAGAAATAAATGAACTATTTCTTTATTTAAGGGAACGCGTTCAGTACGTTTTAAATGATCAGTATACAGACGCGATTAATGTGACCACGGTTACGGGGAAAACAAAGAAGGTTCAGCAGCAAACGTTTGTAGCAGCGATTAAAGAATGGAGAAATTCAGGTGAATATTTCTTATCACAGGAATTAGAAGCGACGATTCTTCGTGTTGAAACATCGATGAAGCAATCGTTAGTAAGCTGGATGAGAGAAATGGAAGAATCAATACGTGGAGATTTTCAAAGTTTTTTATTAGATCTTGAAGAACTTAATGTTTCCTTTAATCATGAACGACAACATCATATTTTTACTTTAGATCCTACATCTTATTTATCGTTCCTATCCACTCTCAAGAGCTTTTTTGAAGAGGGAGGCACTCGTCAACTAAAAAATCAATTAGTGAATGACGGAACGACTTTGGCAAAAGACTATTTACTAAAGCTAGAGGCTGAAATAAATAGGGAAAGCGCATTGATCTTTGATGATGTTGAAAGCGAAATGAAACAGCAGATTGTAAAAGGGTTAGATCGAGAATTTGAGCGATTAACGATGATCATGACGGATGATGAAAAAGAAGCGATTGAAAAGGAATTCAAGAGCCTTAAAGCTTTCATCCAATAATAAAAGAGGTGCGCCTTGGCGCACCTCTTTTATTCATCTTCATCTTCTCTAGTTGAGCTGGTATTGGTTTCAGCTTCAGCAGAATCGTTTGGTTCTTCTGGGGCTGTAGGTTCTTCTTCGGTATCAGTTTCATCATTATTTTCGTTACCGTTATCATTACCGTTACCATTACCATTTCCATTGTTGCCATTACCGTTATTGCCGTTATTTCCATTGTTATCGTTGTTATCATTATTGTTGTTATCATTTTCTTGCTCGGTTTCGTCTTCATTTTCTACTTCAGGTTCTTCTGTTTCTTCTTCAATTTCTTCTTCCTCGATTGGTTCTTCAATTTCTTCTTCTTCCTCGTCCTTACCAATAGTTACCTCAGCGCTTGCAGGGTCACTGCGTAAGCTTGAGTTGTCATTTGACACGGCAGTAGCTATAAAGCGATAAGTAGAACCAGGCTCAATATCCGTTAAGATATATTGCATATCGGATCCTTCTGCTACTGTTTGAGGACTTGATCCATTCACACTTAACTGCAATTCAAACGTAACAGCAGAACGCTGATTACTTGGATAATCCCAACTTACAATGACTTGATTAGATGATTCATCGTAACCAGCCGTCATATTAGATGGAGCTTGTAACTGGATAAACTCCTCTGATACACGTGATGGTTCATTTCCACGGACAAACAACTCTTCGACAATTTCACTTCGTGGAGTGAATTCACTTGGCAGTAGGCCAGTTGAACGTTCAACTCCAACTTTTACTACAGAGTTAGGCATGGTGAAGTCTGGCGTTTCAACGCCACGTGATACTTCCTCCATAACTGCTTTAAAGATCTGTTGTGAAAGACGACGCTCTTCAGCAGTCTGAAGATAGTTCCCCTCATCATTTCTTCTAAATCCAGACCATACTGCAGCGGTGTAATTCGTTGTATATCCTGCAAACCATACATCAGGTACCCCATCAGTTGGGATATTGTGTTTCTCACGAGTTTCTTGAGCGAAGTTTGTTGTACCTGTTTTACCAGCTACAGGTAGACCAGGAATATGGGCTGCTGTTCCGGTACCATCAGTCATGACACTTTTCAACATATCCGTGACCATATATGCTGTATAATCACTCATCGCTGTAGTCGGCTCAGGGGCAGTGTTAATTTCACGGCCATCTGGGAAAACGATTTTACGTACCGTATGAGGTTTATTAAATGTTCCATTATTACCAAATGCTGCATAAGCCCCAGCGAGTTCTAACGTAGAAAACCCTGTATCAAAACCACCTAAGCCATATGATTCAGGCATTGGTTCTTTATCAATTGGAATACCTAACCCTTGCGCGAAATTAGCTGCACGGTCGACGCCAACTTCCTGAAGGGCTTTAACAGCGGGGACGTTCCTTGATCGAGCTAGAGCACGGCGCATCGACATCGCACCTTCGTATGTCCCACCAAAGTTTCTAAAGGGAGTTCCATTACTATAAGTATGTTCTTCATCTACTAAGACTTTGGCTGTTGACCATTGAAGGTATTCAATAGCCGGACCAAAGTCAAGAATCGGTTTAATCGTCGATCCCGGTTGTCTCTTTATTCCAGTTGCATAATTTGTGCCTCGTTGGATGCCAGTGTCTTCTAAGCCGCTTCCGATCGCTCGAATTTCACCGGTCTTCGTATCCATTAATGTCACACCGGCTTGAAAGTCTTCATTATCCGGAAAATTGGTTATGAATTGATCAGATTGTAATACTTGCTCCACATGTTCTTGTGCCTCTACATCAAGTGTAGTGTAGACTCTTAACCCAGAGTGATATAAATCGCTAATGGACACACCTTCCATCTCTTCGATTTCTTGCATGATTTGATTGTAAAACGCTTCGTACGTATATGATTCTCTATCCTCAGAAGGGTTCAATTGATCTTCAATAGGAATTGATTTTGCTTCTTCAGCTTCTTCACTTGATATTTTTCCATGTTGCTCCATTAAAGAGAGTACTAAGTTACGACGACTCTCCGCAGCATCTGGGTTGTGAAGTGGATCATAGAAGCTCGGTCGACGTGGAATCCCTGCTAAAAGGGCCGCATCTGCAAGAGATAGGTCTTGAACGGACTTGCTGAAGTAACTCTGAGACGCTGCCTCAACACCCCAGCCACCTGAGCCTAAATAAATTTGGTTCATATACATCTCAAGAATTTGGTCTTTCGAGTAATTTTGTTCTAATTTGATGGCTAAATATTGTTCTTGAACTTTACGTGTTAATTGTTTTTGCTCATTTAAAAATAAGTTCTTAACAAGCTGTTGGGTGATGGTACTTGCTCCTTCAGCACCGAATCCACCGGTTATGTTTGCCGCAAGAGCCCCAAACATACGTCTGACATCAACCCCGAAGTGCTCACGAAAACGAATATCTTCTACGGCGATGAATGCATCCTCTAGTACTTGCGGAGCATCTTGAATACTAATCGTAATTCGTCGTTCAGACGAATCTAATTGAGAGACAACGTCATCATTTTTATCATGAATGATCACTGCTTGAGATAACTTCAATCGTTCTTCATCTAAAGGTGGAGCGCCTTGAATCATCACAAAGGCTGTGACACCTCCTGCAATAACGGCTAAAACTCCAAGAGTAACGAGAGTAAGGAAAATCTTTTTAAAGATGCCTTTTCTCGTACCCTTTGTTTTTTTGGTTTGTTGACGATTTTGACGACGACCAGCTCGTGTGTTTTGTTCTTCTGACATCGTAATCTTCCTTTCTAAACATCGGCTACTTATTATTCTGAGAAGTAGGCGTGCTGTATAATAGGTAAGTAATCTATTCGAGGGTGATATCCTATCTTAATCAAATGTCCATATTTTTCAACATCAGACTTTCGAATCGATTTTCGCGAATGTTCCATGTCCTCATAGAATGAAATCAAATAACTCGCATCAAGTAAATAAACTTCATCTGTAGTTGAAAAACGTAATAGGACAAAACAAATTCCATTTTGACTTAAGACTTCTTTCATGTGTTTTACTTGGTGGTAATGAAAATTGTTTAATGGGAAGGAAGTCTTATTTTTTGTTTCTTTTGCTTCAAAATCTACATAACGTCCTTTATAAACACCATTATAGTCAGTTGTAGATGCTTGTTTAAAATACGCTTCTTTTATAACTGCTGCACTTCTTTTGGGGTAATCTACTTGTACAATTTGAACAGGCGTCGGCTTTTTATGGATAACCGCAAGACCTTGTTCAACATACCATTCATTTGTCGTGTTTATATCCTCCTCTAACGTCATTCCTCGATTGCTGTAGGTAATCTGATTTGGCTTTTTTGTTTGATTTTTTTTTACAGTTGAAGTCTCAAATCGTTTTCCGTTTGGATAGCGAATCGTCATCTTCATCACAACCTTTTTTCAATCATCTCTCACTTTCATGCATGGAATGTAAAAAATGTTAGAAACTAAGAATTAGATTCCATCACACAATCTTACCACAGCTCTTGTTAAAGTGGGTAGATAGTAATTTTGAGAAGTGTGTGACAAATGAAAGTAGGTTAACGATGAATCATCTTTTAGTTACAGAAACTCAATTACATAAAATAAAGCGAATGACGATGAAAAATAATCTTGATAATATTTCAAGAACGAAGGCATATGAACGTTTTTACAAAAGAAATCCTGAAATCCGTTGGGCTCTGCTCGCTGGTATCGTCTCACGAAATGCGGGTTGGAATATGACTGATCTAGAAAGTACTTGGTTTAAAGAAATTCTTGAGCCGAGCACAAGAGCCACGATCTTTGCGATGTACGAACGTTCTAATTGGCTCATCTTTCAAGATGCATACCCACAACTACTACTATATGAATGGAAGAAAAAAAATCAACTACTAGAATTTGAACAATTAAAGGCATTAAATGTCTCAAGCTTCATGCAGAAAGAGTGGCAAGTATTTTGGGATAAAAGAGATGAAATCCGTTTGTGTACAGCGCTTATTATTAATGAACAGCAACTACTTGAAAAAGAAGTGATGAGTAGGAAAACATATTCAAAAAAGATCTTTCACACTTTACGATATCAATTAGAAGAACATGCACACTTCAGTTATGTTTTGTTACCGACATTGGAGGGCTCTGTTTATGGTCAGTATGTTCGGAACTTTGCCGATGTAGGCCAAAGAATTAAGCTTGGTAAACGATTAGCTATGTTGCTGTTCCATCCAACTATTCACACGGACATTCTAGATTTTATGTATTCGATCGAACATACAGGTTCAAGAAGAGATTATGAACGGATTTGTAAAATGGAGTCGCAAAATTCAAGTCCAATCCTTAGATGGACCTATCCAATCTTTTCTCACCCTCCAGCTAAAGGGATCGACTGGTCTACTAATCATAAAGATGTGACGTCTTTTTTTCGGCGGGTAAAGGAAAAAAAGCCTAAAGAGATTAGAAGGTGGGTACATAAAAAGAGAGTAGAGCTCTATTGGTTGTATAAGGTCAGCCGATTATAAAACGAAAAGCCGAGATGGCACTCATCTCGGCTTTTCGTCTTATAAAGTCATTCAGCAGGACGGTTTGGCCCGCCTAATTTCTTGTCACCTGTGTATTGAGAATCCTTTTGATTATCTCTTTGCTGGTTCGGGTTTGATTGTGGTTGTTTTTTGTTCGTTTTATTATCCATGTTCGATCCCTCCTTATACTTAGTATGGCTATTGAAATGAAAATACATGTATAAGAGGCAAGCATTCCTGATTATTCGTCAAAAAGTCCTCGATTTGTAGAATAAGTGTCATTAGAGGCTTTCTTTGACGAATGTATTCTAGTTTTGTCAGGTAGCAGGAAATGAGCATGGTCGGTAGCGAAACGTTTCTTTAGAAAACATTACGGGAGGGACGTCTTATGGAAATGACGATGAAGACAAAAGAGGTTTCAGAACAATTAGGTGTAAACCCTACTACGATTCAACGTTGGATGAAGTTTTTTGATATTGGTTGTGATACAAATGAGCATGGTCACTATTTTTTCTCAGATGAACATGTTGTCGTATTAAAATCCATCCAAGAACAACTGCAAGAAGGAAAAAAAATGAAAGAAGTTGATCTATCTCAGTTTTCATCCTTGGTCCATAAGCGTCCCCATTCTTCTGTGAAAAAGGAGAAGGTCTCAGCTGCTGCCTATGATGAGAAGCTTGATCAAGTGATGAGACGTGTTGAGGACTTAGAGATGCAATTATCACAAAAAGCAGATGAAGTGGTGAGCTATCAACTTTTAAAACATCGCTCAGAAATTGAGAATATGATGAAAATGCTCCAAAAACTAGAGGCGAGATTAGATCAGATGGAGGAAAAAGTTCACGATCCATTTAGGGACGAAACAGAACTACCAGTCGCTGCAGGAGCAGAACCTAAGCGAAAGTGGAGGTCTTTTAAGCAGATGTTTTCCTTTTAAACCCCCTTACTCATTTGCTATGATAAGGATGAGGTGAGGGATATGAATAAAGATAAACGGAAGTTAGAAGAATTAACAGAAGAACTTCTTCTTTTAAATAGTGAAGCTGAATCCTATTATTTAAATCAGGTTCGTAAAGAAGGATATGAGCCTGATTTTTTTGGTGTAGTTAAACCCTTTGCCGATCGAGTGAAGATCGTCTCGGATGAATGGAAACCTTTAGCTGAACAATTCGTACTGAACGTTAAACCAAGCCATTTATACCCGATTCAAATTGGCCATACACATGATAACCTTGAGGTCGTTGCGATCAAATCTTTTTATCCTAAAACGGGATTAAAGAAACAAATTGAAACATTTAAGTCTGTAGCCTTTGTCCTTCATCAGTTAAGAGATGAATTAAAGGCTTTTCAAGAGGAGGTTGAGTAAGTTGGTTGAATCGAAAACTCCTATCAAATCAATAGAAGAAGTGGTTAACTGGATAAACGGAAATAAATCAGTTCTTATGATTGATTGCCGTTATAAACTCAGTGAACCGGATGATGGATTCGATAGATATAAAAGCGATCATATTAAAGGGGCTTTATATATCGATCTTGAAAAGGATCTATCTGACAAGGTGGAAAAGCACGGCGGACGACATCCTCTACCATCCATCCATTCTCTAGAAAGAACGATGGGACGATTAGGCATTAATGATGACACAGTTGTCGTCGCTTATGATGATGAGGGTGGAGCTTTTGCCTCTAGATTATGGTGGGTATTAACGTATTTAGGGCATGAACATGTCTATGTCCTTGATGAAGGTTACACAAAGTGGAAATCTTCTGGATACGCTGTAGATGATGTGATTCCAACCTATACACCTACGCAATTTAAAGCTAATCCTCAACATGAAATGTTAACTACGCAGGAAGTAGTTTTAACAGCTGTTCAGCAAGGGAATGCTACCATTTTGGACTCAAGAGAAGAAGCGCGTTATTTAGGTCTAGTGGAACCGATTGACCGGATAGCTGGAAGAATTCCAGGAGCTGAACATGCTTTTTGGAAAGGTAATTTAAATGAAGACGGTACATGGAAGAGTAATAAAGAGTTAAGTGAGAGATTCAATATGATAGATAAAAAAGACTCTGTCATTGTTTATTGTGGCTCTGGGGTTACAGCTTGTCCTAATGTATTAGCTTTAACAAGTCTAGGTTATAAAGATGTAAGATTGTACGCAGGTAGTTGGAGTGATTGGATCACGTATGAGGGTATACCAATTGAAACAAACAAAAAATGAACCGCATCTATTCGCGGTTCATTTTTTGTTAGCTTGGTAATTGTTCGATTTTCCTGTGGGGAAGCTGCCATTTATAATGGACTGAAAGCATCCTCAAAATGACCATCACTGTAAACAATGTCCAAAGTCCGACTGTGCCACTGACAAGATTTAATCCAATAGCTAGCCCCGCTAGCATCGTCCAACCAATGTAGATTTCTTTTCGTAAGAATAGCGGCCGCCTCCCTGCCAAGACGTCTCTTATCATTCCACCACCAGTACCTGTTAAGGCGGCTGCAACCAATACTGCGCTTAACGGATGCCCCATCTCTGTTGCATAAATTGCTCCTTGTATAGCAAAGGCAGCAAGTCCCATAGCATCAAAAAGTATGCCGAACTTTAACCATCGATTAATCCACAAGGCAGGAAATAAAAACGCGACAGTCATCACGATGATTGCGATTGTAAAAAGAGTACCCTGATCCCAAAGAGCAGAGACTGGTACTCCGATTAATAAATTCCGAATAGCACCGCCTCCAAAAGCAGTGACAAGACCTAATATGTAAACACCCATTAAATCGTAATCTTCTTCCATTGCCACAATTACTCCACTTAAAGCAAAAGCAACTGTACCAATGACATTTAATACATCCCACGTCATAGTGTTTCTCCTTTGTGTTCAATCCTCGGGAATGACATAAAGCAAGGGTTTGGCTCAGTGTCATGTGTGAGCCAAACCCTTTTTACGTTAGTAACTCTTATCCATTATCGCGGAAAGAAAGAAAAATCATAAAAGCAAGAGTAACAATTGATAATGCAGTAAGTGCACCAGTAATTAAGCCAGATGGTTCAGCATGAGCAGCATCTTCTGCAGCACCGCCACCAGCGGCTAAAATAGCTTGTGCTCCCATGAAAAATGATGTTAATAAAATCGCTGTCATCATCGCTAGTTTTTTTAACATGAACGACCCTCCTCTTTGTCAACACAAACATCGATCTATGTATGACGAATGCAGTCATACTCTTTCGTCCACTTTATTATAGTGTTGCCCCTAAAAATAATCAACAAGCAATCGCACGATAAATGTCAATTCAAGTAAGTTAATCTGAAGAGGGAAATGAAACAAGGAGGGGAGCTTGATATGGGGGTTCGCAAAAATAAGCCCATATGGTAAGATGATGAAGATAAAATTTAATTATTAATGTCTAAAAGGAAAACGAAAGCAAACGAGGGGATTACACAAATGGGAACCTTACATATTGAAGATATCATCATTGCAAATCAACGCTTAAAAGATGTAGTCACGCATACACCATTGCAGAAGAATCAGGTCTTATCTGAACGCTATAATTGTAATGTCTATCTAAAAAGAGAAGACTTGCAAGTCGTGCGATCATTTAAAATTCGTGGTGCCTTTCATCAAATATCTAGTCTTCCAAGAGAAGAATTAAATAATGGTGTTGTTTGTGCCAGTGCTGGTAACCATGCTCAAGGTGTAGCCTATTCATGTCATACCCTACAAATTACCGGTAAAATATTTATGCCGTCTACTACACCACGTCAAAAAGTAGATCAAGTGAAGTTTTTTGGAAAAGAATTTGTAGAAGTGATTTTAACAGGCGATACATTTGATGATTCTTTTAATGAAGCAATTACCTACAGCAATGAACATCAAATGGCCTTTATCCACCCATTTGATCAAGAAAAAATTGTAGCAGGCCAAGGAACCGTTGGAATGGAAATTATGAATGACATCGATGAAAATATTGATTATCTATTTTCATCCATTGGCGGCGGCGGCTTAATTAGCGGAATCGGCACCTACATTAAAAGCATTAGCCCGAGAACAAAATTGATTGGCTGTGAGCCTTCTGGTGCTCCTGCAATGAAAGAATCTCTTGAGCAGGGGAAAGTAATAGAACTTGAAAAAATTGATAAATTTGTAGATGGAGCAGCAGTTAAAAAAGTGGGCGAGCTTCCTTTTGAGATCTGTCAGAAAGTGCTTGATGATATTGTCTTGGTTCCTGAGGGGAAGATTTGTACAACCATTCTTGAACTATACAACCAAAATGCCATTGTTGCTGAGCCTGCTGGTGCGATGCCAATCTCTGCTCTTGATTTCTATAAAGATGAGATCAAAGGAAAAACGGTTGTTTGCGTGGTGAGCGGTGGTAATAACGATATTGGACGGATGCAAGAAATGAGGGAACGGTCATTGATATATGAAGGACTACAACACTATTTCATTGTTCAATTTCCACAACGTGCTGGTGCGCTACGTGAGTTTATTACAGACGTATTAGGACCGGACGATGATATTACACGTTTTGAATACACAAAGAAGAATAATAAAGCAAACGGCCCAGTATTAATTGGGATTGAACTGAAATGTGATGATGATTATCATCATCTTATTGATCGTCTTAACAAAAAAGGTTTTGGTTACCACGAAATTAATAAAAATGAAAGCTTATTCAATTTGTTAATTTAATGCGAAAGCTCGTTTCGAAACGAAACGAGCTTTATTATGGACGTAAACTAGTACTTAAGGAGTGTGTACATTGGCGGTTAATCAAGAGGGAATCTTACTCGATTCAGGCACAAATGAACTAGAAATGATTGTTTTTAATGTTGGAGAAGGTATGTATGGTATAAATGTAATGAAAGTACGAGAAATTATTCAAACACAGCCAGTAACCCATATACCAAACAGTCATCCTCATATAGAGGGAATGATCCGTTTACGTAATGAAGTATTAACAGTGGTGAATTTAATGGAAGTATTAGGTTGTGTGCCTTCTCGGGATCCATCTCAAGATAGGTTTATCGTTTCTGAATTAAATAAGTTAAAAGTAGCATTTCGAGTGAGTGGAGTATCACGTATTCATCGTATTTCATGGGAACAAATTGAAAAGCCCACTGAATTATCACAAGGAATACAAAATGCTACAACTGGTGTGGTGAAAATGGATGAGCAGATGATCTTACTTCTTGATTTCGAGAAAATTGTCGTAGATATTAATCCTAGTAAAGGAATTAATGTAGAGCAAGTAAGGAAGTTAGGTAAAAGGGAACGGAGCATGAAAAAGATTGTAGTGGCTGAAGATTCTGCCATGCTTAGAAAACTTCTTCATCAAACATTATCAGAAGCAGGATACGAGCAAATCACGTTTTTCGAGAATGGTAAGGAAGCATGGGACTATTTAGAATTTATAAAGGCTGCGGACGACCAACAACTAGAAGAGGAAGTCCAGCTATTAATAACTGATTTAGAAATGCCGATGATGGATGGATTACACTTAACAAAAAGGGTAAAAGAAGATGATATTTTAAAAAGAATACCTATCATCATCTTCTCATCTCTCATTACTGATGACCTTTATCATAAAGGTATTGCAGTGGGTGCTGATAAACAAGTTAGTAAACCGGAAATAATCAAACTCATTGAAGAGATTGACCTTTTAATCTAAAAATCACCTCAATTTGAGGTGATTTTTTTATTTCGTTAAACAAGATATATGTATGGATTATGTATATACATATTTTTCTTATTAGAATTTAACTATTAGATTAAAGTTTTTCTGATAATTCAGATGAATAAAAATTCATGAAGATACATTGACGATTTCCTCATATTGCCTTACTGTTATAGAAGGTATTTTCTCAATTTATTAACTAAATGTGTCACAGACAAAAGGTTTTATAAAGAGATAGAGAGATAATAGGAGATGAGAATGTTGGAGAGATTTAGAGTAATGGGGGTAGTCTTAGTGGGACTAATATTGACTTCACTTGGATTACGCTTTTTAGCTATGCATGACTTAACCTTTGGAGGGACTGCAGGGCTTGCGACGGTGCTTACATATATGAGTCCCTGGTCATGGGGAGTGCTGTTCTTCTTAGTCAATTTGCCGTTCTTTTTGATTTCATGGACGAAGCTAGGGAAGTGGTTTACACTTTCTAGTTTACTCTCCATTACGGCTATATCAGTTATTCGTGATTTGCTTGATGTTATGCCATTTTTTAATGTGCCTTTATGGCTTGCTACAGCTTTAGCAGGAATCTGCATTGGCATTGGTGTGACTCTTGTTTTAAATAACGGATCCTCGCTTGGGGGTATTCATATTCTTGCTCTTTATATTGATCAGAAATGGGGAATTAATCGAGGGCTGACTATTTTTATCAGTGATTTTCTCATTATCGTCTTTGCAGCATTATTAGTTGGTTGGAGTCAAGCATTGCTTTCTGTATTTGTCATTTTTGTGGCAAGTACGATTATAGGGCGTTATAAAAAATCGCCAATTCCAAAAGATGCGGAAAATGCTGAGGGTGAATTTTCCTCATTACAAACAAATAGTATTCAAGATTAAATCTTACACGAGCAATCATTGATTGTTCGTGTTTTTTCAATGTTGCTTTAATCTTATTAATAGGAAATGCTATACTTTTAATACTAAAGATAAATTTGGAGGTAGAGGATGGAATTTCATTTTTTAGGGACTGGCTCTGGAGTTCCAGCGATTGAGAGGAATGTGAGTGCACTTGCTCTTCGCTTCCTACAACAAAAAGGCACACAGTGGTTATTTGATTGCGGGGAGGCCACTCAGCATCAATTGCTACATTCTCCCATCACCTTAACAAAGATTGATCGAATATTTATTACACATCTACATGGAGATCATATATTTGGCTTGCCTGGATTATTAGGCTCAAGATCTTTTCAAGGGGCAAGATCGCCATTAACAATATACGGTCCAAAAGGGTTAGAAACTTTTATAGATGCATCCCTTACTGTTTCTAGAACACATTTACGTTATCCTTACAAGGTAATTGAGGTAGAAGAGGGTTTAGTATTAGAGACAGAAGATGTGCTTGTGTATGCTCTTGAACTTGAACATGTAATGCCTTGCTTTGCTTTTAAAATTACTGAAAAAGATAAGCCAGGGAAGCTTGATATGGGAAGACTTCAATCATTGAATATACCTAAGGGGCCGATCTATCAAAGAATTAAAGAAGGTAAAACGGTTGAGTTAGAAGATGGAAGTAAAGTAAATGGCAAAGATTTTGTTGGGCCACCTCAAAAAGGTCGTATGATCGTTATTGCAGGTGACACAAGACCGATCAAAAAGATGGTCGATTTTAGTAGAGGTGCCACCGTCCTAGTACATGAAGCTACTTTTAGAGGGGATAAACAAGAACATGCTGCCCAATTTGGACATAGTACCATTGAAGAAGCAACGGCACTAGCGAAAGAGGCGCAAGTAAAGACGTTGATACTCACTCATATAAGTTCTCGTTATTCTGGCGAGGAGGAAGAATTCGAACTGGAAGCGAAGCATTACTTTTCGAATGTCCATATTGCTCACGATATGATGGTGTATAAGCTTTCTACTTGAATAAAATTCTCTTATGGTACGCATAGTAACATCATTCACTATTCTAAATATGTAGGAGGAATGAATGATGGCAAATCGTGATCAAATGGAAGAATGTATGGAAAAGGCAGAAGGAATCATTGAAGAAGCGCAAAAAGTTTTTGATGATGCAAGACGAGTGCAGCCTGGTACAGACGAAGAGTACACAAATGCACAAATGATGTTAGAGGAAATAAGTGGGGAATTAGATGATGTGTTGCGAGCAGCAACCCCGGAACAACGAGATCAATTAAATCGAAAGCAACAACAAATTCGACAACTTCAAAACCACATGATTTTAAGACAATAACGAGGAGCAAGGGTCTATTTAGACTCTTGTTTTTTATATCATTTATCTCTTTTTCGTGCGAAAAATCCTATTATTTGCTACAATGGATAACGATAGGGGTGTGAGACACTTTATGGAATCGATTTCTGAAAGTAGCTTAAATCATATACTTGATCAGCGTAAATCGGTTGAATTTATTTTCATATCTACACCTTTATGTGGGACATGTAAATTGGCTGCCAAAATGTTAACAATTTTAGAGCAGACAACTCCTCACCTGAAGATATATGAATTAAATGTAAATGAAGCCACTCGCTTTGTGCAAAAGTGGAAGGTACATAGTGTTCCTGCTTTATTTATCTTCCAAAAAGGACTAGGAGTAGAGCGGATTTATGCTTTCCATTCCATTGCGCATTTATATGAAAAGCTCTCACCATATATATCATTCATTGAGTTACATAATGAAAACGAAAATAAAGGGGGATGTTAAATCATGTCAATGCATTATGAAGATTATATGAAGCAGGTCGTACTGCCAATGAGAGCAGAATTGACTGAGGCAGGTTTTACAGAATTAACAACATCAGAAGAAGTAGATCATTATATGGATCAAGCAAAAGGCACAACGTTAGTCGTTATTAACTCTGTATGTGGATGTGCAGCGGGACTTGCAAGACCTGCTGCAACTACATCACTTCAACATGATCAAACACCTGATCATTTAGTAACCGTTTTTGCAGGACAAGATAAAGAGGCAACAGCAACGATGCGTTCTTATTTCCCAGAGATACCACCATCTTCACCCTCGATGGCCATCTTAAAGGGGAAGGAAGTTGTTCATTTTATTCCTCGCGAACAAATTGAAGGAGCTTCACCGGAATCGATTATTCGGAATTTAGCTCTTGCTTATAATGAACATTGCAGTTCTTAAAAAACAAATAGAGCCTCCTTGCCTTGTTCCCAAGGTGAGGAGGCTTCATTATTACTTATAAGGAGAGATTCGTATGTCAGTTATTGCCCCTAATTTCACTTTAACAAATCCCTCACAAACAAAAAAACTATCACTAGAGTCATTAAAGGGGAAAGTGGTTCTTCTTACCTTTTGGACTTCTTGGTGTCCGGATTCCAAAAGAGATCTAAGTGAAAAGCATACGCTTTATCAGTCAATGAAAAACGATGACGTTGCCATGGTTTTTATCCACGTAACAGGTCGTGATTCATCAGTTGATGTGGAAGCTTGGTTAGATGAAATGAATTTAACTTTTCCGGTTTATAGTGATGTTGGAACGAAAACGTATGATGCTTATCGGTGTATGGGTGTCCCAACGACCATTTTAATTGATAAAAAGCAGCAAATTGTAGCAACATACAATGATCAAGCTCGTTTTATTTTAATTGTTAAAGGGCTTGGTGAGCTACTTGATTAAAAGGTGTTAAGGCTTCACGCCATAAAACACAACCCTGCCCATCGTTTCAATATCCGGGTAGCCACCTTGATGATAAAGCTCTACAACATGTTCTCTATTATACGGTACACGGTTAATTTGGAAAGAATGTCGTCCTTCTTCAAGGTCACCGACGATGTATGAAGCAAGTGGATGACCATCAAAAGGTAAGCCCACACTACCTGGGTTTACTACATTTTTCCCATGAAAAGAACGGATATAGGGAAGATGAATATGTCCATATGCATAGACATCTGCTTCATCTTTTTGCATCAATTGATGTTCAATTTTAGTTGTTTCATCCGGGTTGATAACGTCAAAAAGGTTTGTAGGTGTTGCATGAAAGGCATGAATAAGTTGATCTTGTCCTTTATCAACAATCATTTCAGCTGGAAGCTCTGCTAAATAAGTGAGATCTTCATCATTTAAGCGCTTTAATGTCCAATCGCGTTCTTGATTTAAACCTTCAAGAGCAGTAGTTGGGACTTCGCCTTCTTTAAACCCTCGAACAAGCCATTCGTCAGCATTTCCTTTGACAACTGAGGCATCAAGGGAGCGAATTAAATTAAGACAACGCTTTGGTTCTGGGCCTCTAAAGCAGAGGTCTCCTAAAACGACAATGTGATCAACATCTTTCTTATTTAGGTCTGTAATGACTGCTTCAAGGGCAGTGGCATTACCATGTATATCTGATAGAAAAGCAAATCGCATGATGAAACCTCCTTTTTATAGTAGTATAACAGAGGTGAGAGTTGTTTTAATATAACAATTTTGTTAAATCTGAAGATTCATACGTTAAGGGAAAGCGTAAATGTCTATTGGTGGAAACGCTTAGATACCTATGATAAGATCAATTAAAGATTAAGAGGAGGTCATTTAAATGAGAATTCTATCCATCGAACCAACACCAAGCCCCAATACAATGAAATTAACGTTGAGTGAGAGTTTAGGTCAAAGTTCTAGGAATAGTTATAATGAAAAAAACAAAAATGAGGCACCCGAATACATAAAAGAATTATTTGAAATAGAAGGAGTAAAGGGCGTTTATCATGTAGCCGACTTCCTAGCGATCGATCGTCACCCAAAGGTTGATTGGAAAGTGATATTACCTCAGGTACGTTCTGTTTTTGGAGAAGATGCCGAAACAGTAAGTGAGAGTGAAGATACTATTCAAGATCATTTTGGAGAGGTATATGTACATCTACAAATGTTTAAAGGAATCCCGATGCAAGTAAAGCTTACAAACGGAGAGGAAGAGCAGCGTGCTGGTTTACCTGAGCGCTTTAGTGATGCGATTGCAAAAGCTCAAAAACCTGAAGATAACGTAGTAATGGAGCGTAAGTGGGTAGAGCAAGGTGTACGCTATGGTGAACTTGAAGAAGTAGCAAAAGAAGTTGTCGATGAATTATCCGCTGCTTATTCCGAGGAACGTTTAAATGAATTAGTAAATATTGCTAATGGTAATGTAACTTCTGAAAAGCAAGAAGTCACAAGTCGTTTTATTAAAGTGAGCGAAGAGATGTTAACAGTTGAGGATTGGAAGGAACGTTATGCATTATTAGAGCGTATGGATCCAACAGAGGATGATCTTCCTGTTTTAAAACGTGCACTGGAAGATGAGAAAGCTTCTATTCGTCGTCTTGCAACTGTTTATTTAGGGATGATCGAAAAGCCTGTTGTTTTACCATTACTATATCAAGCATTAAAGGATTCTTCTGTTACGGTACGCAGGACTGCTGGTGACTGCTTATCTGATATAGGCGATACAAAAGCTATTCCCGCAATGATTGAAGCGTTAAAAGATAAAAATAAGCTTGTAAGATGGCGTGCGGCCATGTTTCTTTATGAAGTAGGCGATGAATCAGCATTACCAGCACTAAAAGAAGCGGAAGCGGATCCAGAGTTTGAAGTAGCGATGCAAATTAAGATGGCGATTGGACGGATTGAAGGCGGCGAGGAAGCAAAAGGTTCCGTATGGAAGCAAATGACAGATTCTAGATCATCGAAAGAATAAGGAGGAGAGATCTTGGATAAACAATCTATTTTGAATGAATTAGAGGCAAGGAAGATGGAAGATATTATTGAATTAATTGAAGATGCAGAGAAGGGGCACCTAGAAGAATTAGAATTGGTGAAGTCTGTAGGTCTTCTTTATGATAAAGAACTCAATGATGCGATCATTTCATTGCTACAGGACCAAGGTGTAGAAATTATCTACGTTTCCGAAGAAGAATAGTTTTTAAGGAGGAGAGAGCGTGCGAGGAGCACCATCAACCCTATTACCAGTGAAGGCACGTTCAGTATGGAGGCTACAAGCATTTTTTGAAAGTTTGCTTGTAGCTCTTCTTCCTATTACATATGGTGTACTACTTAATTTTTATGATTTACCTGTTTGGATTTTATTTACTTTTATTGCGATTTATTTTTTATACATCTTCATTACTGTCATTTTATTACCGCCATTAAGGTGGAAAAGGTGGAAATATGAAGTGTTAGAAAGCGAAATTGATTTACAGTTTGGCGTAATGATTGTTAGAAGGCAGTTAATTCCTATGACGCGGGTGCAACATGTCGATACTGAACAAGGTCCACTTTTAAGACGATATAAAATGGCTGATGTTACGATTACCACTGCAGCTACAAGTCATAGAATTCCTACCCTTTCATTAGAAGTTGCAGAAGAGTTAAGGGATCGAATAGCTGCACTAGCAGCGGTGGCAGAAGATGAATGAGTTTAAAAGACTCCACCCGGCAAGCATTATCTTACTATTTTTACAAGGTATGAGGGGCATATTATTACCTCTCATTATTACTTTGTTTTTTAGTAATCGTTCTGAAGAACAATTCTTTCGTTTTGAATACATATGGCTTGGGTTTATCATCATTTTGTTTGTTTCTAGTTTATTATCGTATATAAGCTTTCGTTATCATCTTCATGATGGAGAGTTATTTGTACAAAAAGGGATTTTGATCAAAAAGAAGCGTTACATCCAGCAAAGTCGTGTACAAAGTATTGATATGACTGCAGGTATCATTCAAAGGATCTTTGGTCTTGTTAAATTAACGGTAGAAACGGCTGGAAGTGGCGGTGAACCCGAAGTACAATTAAATGCGATAAAAAAAAGCGAAGCCAAGGTCATTAGCGAAGCGTTAAAAAGAAATACACCACCTATCTTTCGTGTAGAAGAGCAGCAAGTTGAATATGGAAAGTTTACGCATGAAGACAAGCCATATTCAGAACCTCAACAAGAAAAGACATGGATACTCTCTACTAAACATTTAGTAGTTGCGGCACTAACTTCTAGTGGTATTGGGTTAACGATCTCTATGGTAGGTGCATTGTTTAGCCAATTTGAGCAAGTCATTCCTGAATCAATTTATGAACGAACATTTGGTTTTTTTGTAGGTTCAGGTATGTGGTTTGTTTTAGCAATCATTGTATTCGTGTTTATAGTATCTTGGATTATTTCAATTATTAACACGATATTAAAGTATGGAAAGTTTAGTGTTGAGAAGCATGGCGATGAGCTTATCATAAAAAGAGGACTGCTTGAAACAAGACAGTTAACGATTAAGCAACATCGTATAACAGCAGTGAGATTTGTCTCAAATATATTCAGACAACCTTTTGGATATACCACGGTTTATGTAGAGAGTGCTGGTGGTGGGACTGGGGAAGAACAGGGGTCAACGGTGTTTCTTCCTTTAATAAAGAAAAGGGAAGTAGAAACCATTCTAGCAGAATTCATACCAGAGTATGCAAAGCCCTATACCCTTCATTCTGTACCTAAAAGAGCTGCAATGAGGTATTTACGACGCAATGCACTCATTCCAGTTACTGCTACAGCTCTTGCCTTTTATTTTTATCCAGACATTGCTTTTTACGGTCTATTTCTTATTGGAATGATGCTTGTTATTGGCTACGGACAATACCATGACGCTGCTAGTGGGTCATACGAGGATACCATCTATCTTAGGTATAGAAAGCTAAGCCAAGTCATTGTCGTTGCAAAGCATAACAAAATTCAATCGATCGAGCGGCAAGTCAATTATTTTCAAGAAAGAAAAGACCTTGCTTCACTAAAATTTGCTGTGCAATCGAGCTTTAGTTGGAAAACGTTTCAAGTGGATGATGTAGACCTTACTAAAGCAAATGACCAGCTATATTGGTATTCACGTAAAAACCAACATAAAAGCTCATAAGGAGCTTTTATGTTGGTTTATTTGTCATATTTGAGATATACGTTGCAACTGAGCGTTTGCCAGTATCTGAAGTGAACTCAAACCGATCAAAAACATGATCACTTTCTTGCTCCGTCAATGTTCTTTCATAGTGGTGCTGAACCATTACGTGCCCTGCTTTTGAACGATACATTAAGAAATTAACACCTTTGAACGATTGTTGGCCAGTAGACTGCAATAATTGAAGCAATAATGAATTATGACAATCAATTAGATCTCGATGAGTTAATTGATACTCTATTAAGTTTGATTCTAATAATTCAAGAGAGGAAGGCTCTAGTTCATTACGCAAAATAAAATAGGGTTCAAATTGCTCTTTGTCAATAAAGATGGTATCGCCTTCTGTAGGACGATATTCTTCACCAGTATGACTAGTGAAAATTCCATCCCCCGCATAATAACCTAATACTTCCTTCTTTTTATTTAGCCACCTAAACTCGAACGGACAATCTGCTAAATCTAATGTCGTTTCTTGTTCATCGATTAAAAGGTACCTAGAGCCACTTTGATAAAATGCATAAGAAATATAACTTTTTTCTTTTGAGTTTTGCCTATTAAGCAAGTGATCAAGTTTTTCTTGTTTTAAATAAGCGAGATATTGATTTTCTTTGATTAGTAATTGTTTTTGTTGTTCAAAAATATCCGTTAAATTTGCAGCTATGGCATTTGCATGAGAATGATCAAAAGATTTAGGCATGTTGAAGGATGATGGTAGAGGAGAAAGTTTATTTCCAGGAAATTCAATTTTATCTCCATCTTTATAAGCTGGAGGGACGATAACCCCAGCTTGATCTAAATTCTCTCCTACATTCATCACGTATTTTATTTCTACTTTTCCACGCCAAGGTTTGTTTGGTAATGTGATCACTTCTAGTAATTTGCCTACAAATAGACTACCTAGGTTTTCATTAATAATCACTAATTGGTTCAAGTTTTGTTGTGCTTGTTTTCTATCCATGTTAAAACCTCACTTTATCTAATAGACCTTACTTGGATGATTATTTATTTAAATAATCAATTATTCCCATGGAACATACTTGCAGGTCTAGACGGATGTGTTGATATGCAAGATGATCGCGGCTTACTCCTTTTTGATCAAGTTCCTGTTGGACAAGTTCGAGTAAAAGAGCAGACAATTCACTGACCCCTTTATTTTGCTGAATGATTTCTCGACCTTTCTCAACAAAAATAGGAAGCCATTTATTTATATGACTATAAACAACTTCTGGATGTGTAGACGCGCTAAAGTGGCCAAAGTATATTTGATCCACATTTAAAAGTTGAATTTTTCTCATCGATTCATTGGTTGCTTGTGGATTAAACTGATTTGGAGAAGTAGAAGGGAGTACAAACTCAATGCCCTCTTTAGCTAATGGTTCATACCGTACACCTAATGTATCCCCTGTGAAAATACCATTTGAAGCAGAATCATAGATGCTGAAATGATGCGCTGCATGTCCTGGTGTATCTAAGAAAGTGAGAGTACACGTTTCACTTAATGTGAGAGTGTCCCCATCCTCCATTGATAGCAATCGTTCGTCTGCAACCGGTAAAATCGGGTCAAATAGTCTGTCAAAGTTATGCTGATAGACCGCTTTAGCCCCTTGAATTAGGCGAGATGGATCGTTTAAATGTCTGAATCCTTTAGGATGTACGATCACGGTTGCTTTAGGACAATGTTCTAATAATAAGCCTACACCACCTGCATGATCAAGATGGATATGAGTGACGATAATGTATTCTACATCTTCAACCTTCAAGCCAAGTTCAATAAACCCATTTAAAATATGTTTAATTGATGGGCTGGGGCCAGTTTCAATGATCGTCAGTTTATCTTCATGGAGGATGTAACTTCCAGTTCTCTCTGGCATGTCCATGTCATAGCCGTCAATTAGTGAGAGACGAGGAGATAACGATATAGGTTTAGACATTAGAATATTCCCCCTTAAATAGCATTCGAACCCTTACTATTAGTGTAAGGGTCCTATCGGTAGAACACAAGCGGAAAGAAAGGTGATTTCACTTATAGCTTACGATCTTGTTCATATCGAAGTTTTTGCAGGCGGAGAAGGTGATTCATTTTTTCCATTCTCTTTTCTTCTAGTTGTTCATGGTAAGAAATCAACGTTAATTCCATTTGTGAAAGTGAAACAAAAACATCTTCTTTATGGTCCAATTGATTTTTTACAGACAATGACAAGAAGGTAGTTAACAGCTTCGGTATGTCCTCTTTAAGCATTCTCCGAACAGTATGCTTTTCTTCATAATCAAGCAATTCAAAATCCTCTTGGAGCTTTTCAGTCTGTCTTAGAATTCGTTGTAATCGATTTTCAATTAAAGGATCAACGGTAAATTGTTTGACGGTATCTAAATACCTTGAAGCTTCTTGTCTAATTAAACGAAAGTCTTGTTGATGACTCAAACCAGCAGATTGCAGAGAATTCAATTCAAGAGGAGTTAATGCTCCGCTCGCACCATTAGAGTAGGCCTCGTCTAATCGGTGGATACGATAAAACAACCCATTAAAGAGAGGAGAATCGGAAACCTTACGAACATGAGCACGTCCATCTTTTAAATAATGAATGCTTGCTTCACGGCACATACCAACCCCATTTTTTGCTTTCAAATATTTTCTGTAGCATATAATGGTGATTCGTTTGTGAATGGCAGCATTAGTATGCTTTGTATCATTCATTTTGATCAGAATCTGCTTATGATTAATTTTTACTTTAATTTTATAAGCTTTATGTTTACGTCTAATAATACGTGGTTTGTTTTGTCCATCAGCTCGCTCAAGCATCCTCTCTAGGAGGTCTTCAGTTTGATGAATTAATGTTTGAGTAGCCGCATCCTTTAATAAATGCTCTTCAACAGGACGTTTATGAGTAGGTGTAAGAAACCGAAACATGGGCGATTGCAATAAGGTTTTGCTCAAAAAACCTCACCTCCTTAGTGAAGTGTATCGACTTATTTGTCTAATAGTTTCATTTGCATTTCTTTGTTTAATGTATCCATCTCACTAATAAATTGTTTGCCACTAGTAACAATTCTTTCATTAGATTGCTCAGTAAGTTCGATCGCTTCAAATACATTATTGTAAGCTTTTTTAAATGCCTCAATCGCAATAGCAGGTTCTTCTAGCGTTTTTAACGTTTCTTCTGTATTTTGTTTTAGCATTTCTGCATTTGATAGTAACATTGATTCAGTTGCTTCATTAACATTACGGACAGCACTAATGACTTTTTGTTGGTTATTTAAGGCGAGTTGAATGGAAGCAGTCACGGTAATGATATTTTTAGTCATCGTAATGGCATTAAAGATTGCCTCTTCAAGCTTATCGTTGTTTTCAATAATCAAGTCAACAGAAGCTAAAGACTGTTGGAGTACCATAACTGCTTGAGACATGTTCTTCACTCGTGAAATCACTTTAACTTGTCCTTTTTTTAAAGCGTTAGGATTATCTTTCCATTTTATGGAGGTCATTTCTTCTTCAAGCATAGCGTGCAACGTATTTCCAGCATCGATTTGCTGATTTAAATTCACAATACGCTCTCTTGCTACATTTTTAAGTTGCTGCAACATTAACGTATCTTCTTGCAACTTGTCCTTCCCGCTAAGAAGTCCTTCAATGACTTGTTCAACTTGAGCTTCAACAGTTTGATATTTTCGTGCGTATTGTTCAATAGGACTACGTCTTAATAATTTATTAGTCCACTTCTTGAGGGGACTATCTTTTAAATAGTCTGGCTCAAGTTGACTAACCATCTCTTTTAATTGATGTAACTGATTAGGAAGTTGATTGGATTGGTCATTCATCATCTCTTTAACTGGACGTTTAAGAGCTTCAAGTGATTCACCAGCTTCACGTTGTTCTTCTTCCCCTAATGTATTTAAAGAGTTAAGTAACTGCTCAATGTTTTCTGTTTTTTTATATTCTTTAATTAGATCAAGTTCTTCATTTTTATTTTGTTCGTTCATGATTGATCTCCTCCAACTTCAATTCTGTTAACATATACGAAAAAATGGATGAAAAGTTTCACAATTTGTCTTATAACTACATCTATTATGAATCAAATCAAATTGAATGACAATGAATCTGATACTAGCTCGTTATAAGAATAGAGGACGTTTGCTTTTTATTTATCTAATCATTAAGGATATACTTACAAAAAGGAGGTTTTCATTATGTGCTTAGTAGCATTGGCATTAGGAATTCATGAGAAATTTCCATTGATTGTGGCTGCCAATCGAGATGAGTTTTACGAAAGGCCGACAAGGAGAGTTCATTATTGGGAAGATGATCCTACTATTTTTGCTGGGAAGGATTGTTTACGTGGGGGGAGTTGGTTAGGTGTATCAAAAAAAGGGCGATTTGCTTGTGTAACCAATATTAGAGAAACGGTAGAATCGGAGGAAATCGACTTTATTTCAAGAGGAGATCTCGTAAAAGGGTTTCTCCAATCAGATTTTTCACCCAAAGAATATATTAGTCAAATCGAACAACAAAAAGACAAATACCAAGGCTTTAATTTAATTGTACATAATGGTACTCAAACTATTTACTATTCAAATAGAATCGAGCAACCAATTGAATTAACTGCAGGTTATTATTATGTAAGTAATTCAACACTAAATGTGGAGTGGCCTAAGGTAAAGAGTATACAGTCAGGGTTTAGTGATGTAGTTAATGCTAGACCGCCGCTTGAAGAAATAGTGGTACAAACATTAAAGGTGCTAAAGACTGAAGATACTTACTTAGACAAAGATTTGCCAGAAACAGGCGTTGGTTTGAAGTGGGAGAGGATGCTTTCTACCATATTTATTAAAAGCGAGCTATATGGGACAAGAGCCTCTACGATTGTGGCCATAAATGAAGACGGCTGGGCTCATATTACGGAGCAAGGTTTTGAATCAATGGGTATTCCTACTGAAAAAATTCAAGAGAATATAACATTCTTGTAAAAAAGAACCTTAATTTGACCTATTTTCCGTTTTTAAATGATCGAAAGGGGTATATATAATTTTGATATTATACTTTTATACTAAAATGTTCTAAAACAACCCGCTTTTGTATATTTATGCATTAAATGAATGGTTATATACAGTTTTGTAGAGGGTAAATTTGAATGCTTTTTGAAAGATAGTAAAAAAAGACGATAAGTAAGCGTTTTCATAGAATAATTTACTTATTTATAATTTGCCGAAATGTCAGAAAAATGATATGATCCTGTATATTAGCTCGAATCGGATTTGGGGAGAGTTGATTGATTTTACTTTTTGGAGAAAGGTTGGGTGCTAATGCAGAACGCTAGATATCCTAAAAAACAAGGCTTATATGATCCTCAATTTGAACATGATAATTGTGGTATTGGCTTTTTAGCACATATGAAAGGTCAGAAATCACATGAAGTTGTTCAAGATGCCCTTCATATTCTTCGGAATTTAGAGCATCGCGGAGGACAAGGAGACGAAGTGAATACAGGTGACGGAGCTGGAATCTTGCTTCAAATCCCGCATCGCTTCTTTCAAAAAGTTTGTTTAGCAGAAGGTATGACTCTTCCTGAAGAAGGGAACTACGGAGTTGGGATGCTGTTTTTGCCACAAGATGAACAATTACGTGAGCTGTGTGAAAGAAACGTTGAAGAAAAGATAGAAAAAGAGGGATTAACGTTTCTAGGTTGGCGTACCGTTCCAGTTGATGACACAATGCTTGGCAATGCGGCAAAAACAGCCATGCCATATATTCGCCAGTTATTTATAAAAAGAGATAATAATTGCGCGGATACCTTAGATTTTGAACGTACATTATACGTTGTTAGAAAGTGCGCAGAACAGGAGCTTGCCAAGCAGATACCTATTGATCAGTCCTTTTATTTTGCTAGTCTATCAAGTCGCACGATTGTCTATAAAGGCATGCTAACAACAGAGCAAGTCAATCAATTTTATTTAGATCTTTGTGATCAAGATTTTGAGACAGCGATTGCACTCGTTCACTCTCGCTTTTCAACAAACACATTTCCTAGCTGGGAAAGAGCTCATCCAAATCGTTACATGATTCATAACGGTGAAATTAACACGTTAAAAGGAAATGTGAATTGGATGCACGCTCGTGAAGCAATGTTTGAGTCAAATGCATTTGGTGAGAACATCAATAAGATTCATCCGATTGTGGACCAAAGCGGCAGTGATTCTTCAATGTTTGATAATACATTAGAATTTTTATCACTTGCTGGTAGGAAAATGTCTCATGCTGCAATGATGATGATTCCTGAGCCTTGGCAGAATGATCCACATATGAGTCCAGAGAAAAAGGCATTTTATCAATTTCATAGTACATTGATGGAACCATGGGATGGGCCTACGGCAATTTCATTTACAGATGGTACACAAATTGGGGCCTGTCTTGATCGTAATGGACTTAGACCAGCTCGCTATTACGTAACAAAAGATGATTATATTTTAATGTCATCAGAAGTAGGTGTATTGGATATTGATCCAGAAAATGTCCTATACAAAGAGCGTTTACATCCAGGACAAATGCTGTTAGTAGATACAAAAGAGGGTCGTATAATTCCTGATATAGAAATCAAGCAAGAAATTGCTACGGAGTATCCATACAGTGAATGGTTGGAAGGAAATTATATTCAACTAGAAGATGTACTTGAAACTTCACACGTGCAAGGTTCACAATTTTCGAATTTATTAGAACGCCAATTAGCTTTTGGCTACACATATGAAGAACTTTCAAAAGTGATCGCTCCGATGGTTACAGAAGGCGTAGACCCTGTTGGATCGATGGGGTATGATTCTCCACTCGCTGTCTTATCAAAGCGTTCACAACTTTTATATAGCTACTTCAAGCAGTTATTTGCTCAAGTAACTAATCCTGCGATAGATGCCATCCGTGAAGAAGTCGTTACGTCTTACGGGACAACAATTGGAGCAGAGCGTAATCTCTTGAATCCAGAGCCTGAAAGTAGTCGCCATATCCACTTGCCATACCCTATTTTAAACAATGAGGAATTGGCTAAGCTACGCCATAACAAACTTGAAGGATTTAAAGCAATCACATTGCCGATTTTATTTAGTGCTGATCATAAGGAAAATCGTCTTGAGCAAGCACTAGATGATTTATTTGCAAAAGCGGATCAAGCCATTGCAGACGGGCATACATTAATTATTTTAAGTGACCGTGACATGAATAAAGATTTAGCTGCCATTCCTGCTTTATTAGCGGTTTCAGGTTTGCACCATCACTTAATTCGTCAAGGGACACGTACTAAAGTTAGTATTTTACTTGAGTCAGGTGAGCCAAGAGAAGTACATCATCATGCTGTCTTACTTGGATACGGAGCAGAGGCTATTAACCCTTACTTAGTGTTCGATTCGATTGATGAACGAATTCAAGAAGGGTTACTCGAGGGCTACTCTTATGTAGAAGCGGTCAATCGCTATGTTCTAGCTGCGACAAAAGGAATTATGAAAGTTCTTTCGAAAATGGGGATCTCTACAATCCAAAGTTACCGCGGAGCTCAAATTTTTGAAGCGGTAGGGATTGATCCAAGTGTAATCGATCGTTACTTTACATGGACGACCTCGCGCATTGGTGGTATCACACTAGATGTAATAGCTCAAGAAGTTTTAATGAGACATGACCGAGCGTACTCAGAACAAGAAGGCCTAGATCGTACACTTGATCCAGGTGATGATCTTCAATGGAGACGTAATGGTGAGCCTCATCAATATAATCCACATACCATTCACATGCTTCAACATGCATGTCGAAATGGAAATTATGATTTATTTAAAAAGTACTCACAAGCTATTAACGAACAAACAAAAGAGCAAACGACGCTTCGTGGTTTGCTGAAGTTTAAATCGTCTTCTCCTATTCCAATTGAAGAAGTAGAGTCGGTCGAAACAATTGTGAAGCGTTTTAGAACAGGCGCAATGTCCTTTGGATCGATTTCAAAAGAGGCACATGAAACGCTGGCGATTGCAATGAACCGTATTGGAGCAAAAAGTAATACAGGTGAAGGTGGAGAAGATCCACGCAGATTTACAGAAGATGAAAACGGCGACTTGCGTCGTAGTTCGATTAAGCAAGTAGCATCAGGACGCTTCGGGGTAACAAGTCATTATCTAGTTAATGCTGATGAGATTCAGATTAAAGTGGCACAAGGAGCAAAACCTGGAGAAGGTGGTCAACTTCCTGGAAACAAAGTCTATCCATGGGTTGCAGAAGTTCGTGGTTCAACTCCAGGTGTAGGTTTAATTTCTCCACCACCTCATCATGATATTTATTCAATTGAGGACCTTGCTGAATTAATTCATGATTTAAAAAATGCAAACCCACAAGCTAAAATCAGTGTTAAATTAGTTGCTGGAACAGGCGTAGGTACGATAGCTGCCGGCGTTGCAAAAGGCCGTGCCGATGGGATTGTTATTAGCGGATATGATGGTGGAACAGGTGCTGCAGCAAGAACGAGTATTAAACATACAGGCCTACCATGGGAAATAGGTCTTGCTGAAACACACCAAACTCTTGTCTTAAATAATTTGCGTGATCGCGTCACTCTTGAGACGGATGGTAAATTGATGACTGGAAAAGATGTTGTAGTCGCTGCTCTTTTAGGTGCAGAGGAATTCGCCTTCTCAACAGCACCACTAGTTGTTTTAGGTTGTATTGTGATGCGTGTTTGTCACCTTGATACATGCCCAGTTGGTATTGCTACTCAAAATCCTGAACTGCGTAAGAAATACATGGGTGAGCCCGATCATGTCGTTCATTTTATGAAATTTATTGCAGAAGAAATTCGCGAACTGATGGCTGAACTTGGAATTACTAAAATTGATGATTTAATTGGTCGTACAGATCTTCTTGAAATGAATTCTGATGTAGATAACTGGAAGGCAAAGCATATCGATCTTACAGGTCTTCTTTTCCAACAAAGATCAGAGGATGCTTCGCGTAACTATTGTACAAAAGCTCAAGATCATCAATTAGAGCTTTCGTTGGATGCCAGAGAAT
This sequence comes from Alkalihalophilus sp. As8PL, assembly GCF_040939795.1. Classification (GTDB taxonomy): domain Bacteria; phylum Bacillota; class Bacilli; order Bacillales; family Bacillaceae_D; genus Alkalihalophilus; species Alkalihalophilus lindianensis. Next base: position 95,303 of record NZ_CP162551.1, on the reverse strand, counting down.
TATTAAAAGCGAGCGAACCAGCACTTTACGAAGGAAAGCCTGTTCGCGGGTCTTATCCGATTAAAAATGTTGATCGTGTCGTTGGGACAATTGTCGGTAGTGAGATCAGTAAACGTTATGGTGCCAAAGGACTTCCTGAAGATACAATTCAATTTGAATTTAATGGGTCAGCTGGTCAAAGCTTTGGGGCATTTGTTCCTAAAGGTATGACGTTGAAGCTTGAAGGAGACGCCAATGATTATATTGGTAAAGGGTTATCTGGTGGTAAATTAATTGTCTCACCTCCAAAAGTAGCAAGCTTTAAAGCTGAGGAAAATATTATTGTAGGAAATACAGCTTTTTACGGAGCAACATCTGGAGAGGCCTATATTCGTGGAATTGCTGGTGAGCGTTTCGCTGTGCGTAACTCTGGAGTCAACGTCGTTGTCGAAGGTGTAGGCGATCATGGACTTGAGTATATGACTGGTGGAGTTGTAATCAACCTTGGAGTTGTTGGGAAAAACTTTGCTGCAGGTATGTCGGGTGGGGTAGCCTTTGTTCTTGATGAAAAAGGAACGTTCCCTACAAACTGTAATCTTGAAATGGTCCATCTTGAAACGTTAACGACAGTTGAAGATGTTGTATTAGTAAAATCTCTATTAGAAAAACATCATTCCTATACTGGTAGTGAACAAGCTAAAAAGGTTCTTGCCAATTGGGACCATTATGCAACTAAATTTGTAAAAGTTATTCCAAAGGATTATAAGAGGATGCTTGAAGCAATTGAACGCGTGAAGCAAGAGGGCTTGTCAGACCGTGATGCAGTGATGGTTGCCTTTGATGAAAATAAGAGTGACAAATCAAGAGTTAGCGGGAAATAAAGAGTGAAATAGAGCGTTCTACGCTCTATTTCCACCTATATAAAAGGTATCTTATAGATAGAGTAAACTAACAATGTGTGTAGTTTGGAGTGATGAGAATGGGGAAGCCAACTGGTTTTATGGAATATAAACGAGAGAGTCCTGCAAAAAAAGATCCATTTGAAAGAACGAAAAATTGGCAAGAATTTCAGTTGTTAATGCCAGAGGCAAAATTAAGAGAGCAAGGTGCTCGTTGCATGGATTGTGGAGTACCATTTTGCCAAGCGGGAACATCAGTACCTGGCTCTGCAGATATCGGTTGTCCTGTTTATAACTTAATTCCTGAGTGGAACGATCTTGTATATCGTGGGAAATGGCGTGAGGCTCTTGAAAGACTTCATAAGACAAACAATTTTCCGGAGTTTACAGGACGAGTTTGTCCTGCACCATGCGAAGGTTCTTGTACTGTAGCTATTAGTGATGATCCAGTTTCCATAAAAAGTATTGAATATCACATCGTGGAAAGAGGATTTCAAGAAGGATGGATTACAGCACAACCTCCAAAACAAAGAACTGGTAAGAAAGTTGCGGTTGTCGGTTCTGGGCCAGCGGGTCTTGCTGCAGCGGCACAGTTAAATAAAGCAGGTCATTTGGTCACGGTTTTTGAAAGAGAAGATCGGATTGGTGGGTTATTGACATATGGTATACCTGATGTGAAACTAGCATACCAGGTCGTGGAGCGTCGTGTGAAGATCCTTGAAGAAGAAGGCGTCAGCTTTAAACCGAATACAGCTGTTGGCACAGATATCACCTCTGAGCAATTAGAACAGGAGTTTGATGCTGTCATTCTTTGTACCGGTGCGACAAAGCCACGTGAAGTTGAGGTAGAGGGCCATTCTCTTAAGGGAATTCATTTTGCGATGGACTTTTTAACAGCGAATACTAAAAGCTTATTAAACTCAGAACATAGAGATGCCAACTATATTTCTGCTGAAGATCAACATGTCATTGTGATCGGTGGAGGGGATACAGGTGCAGACTGTATTACGACATCCGTCAGACATGGTGCTGCATCAATTACTCAATTTGATATAAACCGTCAAAAGGGTGAAGATCGCACGGCTGATAATCCGTGGCCACTATTCCCTTATGTTCATCAAATTGAAGATGGCCATAAAGAAGCATTTGCGGTATACGGCGAAGATCCGCGTGCTTATCAATTGATGACGACGAAGTTTGTTGGAGATGAGAATGGGCATGTAAAGGAACTCCATACGATTGCAGTTGAAACGACGGTACAAGAAGATGGAGTCAAATTACGTACGCCTATTGAAGGGTCTGAAAAGGTTTGGAAAGCGGATTTAGTATTGTTAGCAGTTGGATTTACAGGACCTGAACAGGAATTAATTGACCAAATGCAGCTTGAAACAACTAAGAGGCAAACAGTTAAAGCTGAATATGGTCAATATGCGACAAATAAAGCTGGAGTATTCGCAGCTGGGGATAACCGTCGTGGGCAAAGTCTAGTAGTATGGGCGATTCATGAAGGTCGAGAAGCGGCAAGGGAATGTGATCGTTACTTGATGGGAAGTTCAAATTTACCTTAATGACACATAATATTCAGTAAGTTTGTCGTAGCGTTTTCATAGGTTTCATGAGAAAATAGAGAGAGTGAAAAATTGAATCTATGAAAGGGCGTGTTTACGATGATGCCATGGGTGAAACGTGGACTCGTAATCTCATCTGCCCTCCTGACATTAGGCTTATTTGTTCCACCGAATGAATATGTCAAAGATGTGCAAGCTCAAGCACCTTCAAAGTCTTTGGGAGATAGTAGTGAGAAACCACTTATTTACAAAGTTAATGAAACAAGTTATGAATTGTATCACGATGTCTTACCATTAAGTACCGATCATTACATCCACAGAGATTCGTCTTCTGCTGAGATTTTTACTGATTTTGTTATGAATTATACGTATGATTTGAGCTTAATGAAATTCGGCTCTACGATAGCTGCTAAGATTGAACAGCCGTTTGCAGAGACGATCCTTCCAAAGTTAAAAGATGTTGTTATAAAGACAACAATGGATTTAACAAAGGAAGAGTGGGAACAAGTCAAGTTATCGAAACATCCTGCATCTGGATTAGGTGAAAAAATTGTTCATATCTACAATGAAGAGAGTGGAGAAGACCTGCTTCGTTTCCATGTTAGACGTGATCAACCACCTAAACAAGGATTTATGTTTAATTTTCATTATCATACTTACGCAGATGAATTTGAAAAACATCATGATCTTGGAAGCATTTATTGGGGAAAGAATAGTCCTCCACAATGGATGTCTGAAAACCGTATCTAAATTTAGATACGGTTTTTTTATAGTTTTTGTTTCAATCCACTGACAATATACAAAAGAGATGATAAAATAGACCTATAAACAATTAGTATTTTATCATACTTAAGGATGAATTCATTTAATTCGTTAATGGGAGAAAAGAGTGGTATTGATGAGTAAACAAACAGCTATTATTGTTCTTTCAATAATTATGTTTATTAGTGTGTGGGTAATCGTGATTGTTCAATTTAGTACGAAACAAGAGGTTGTATCTTTAGAAGTGACTTTGGTTGAAGGAGAGAGCGAACATGAGCGGGCAATACCTCTTCCAAATACGATCGAACAGGGCTCAGTTCAAGAAGATGTGAACAATGAAGAGGGTAAAATTGGTGATTTAGAAGATCCTCTTCCTTCTTCAACAAATCAATTACAAGAAATTGAAGAAACAAACAATAATAAGGGAAGAAATGAATTAACTGATTTACGTTTATACGATTTTAGTGATATTTCTACACCTGCTGGAATTCCGATAGAGGGGATTTTGACAAAATTAAACTTAAATTAAAGAATTCATTATTTTTTAAGAAATTCTCTCTCATCTTTCACATAGTTTTGTTACGATAGAAAGGTAGCAATAGTGAGAAGATGAAGGGGGTTTTTTTATGGAAGTAAAGGCCGATGAGCAAACGAAAACGCGCCCTTCATGGGTCAAGTGGGTACTTCGTATCGTATTAGGTTACGTGGCATTATTAGCTCTAGTCCTAGCTATTACAATCATCGTCATTTTAATAACATTTACCTTAATTGTAATTGATGGGGTAACAGAATCAAGTCGTTTAGGACAATTTTCTGAACAGTATTTAGTCCCAATATCAGAATCTATGTGGAGACTTTTTACATGGTTAGTACCAGGTTTATAGGAGTGATCAAGTGGAAGAAGGTTTACTTTTAGTTATATTTGCAATGGTATTTTTCCTGTTAACAGGAGTATTTGGTGGGATAGGAATCTATTATGCCCTGCATAATAATAAAAAGCGTGCAATCTGGAATCTGGTAATTGGATTCATCTGTATTATTACTTTTATTATTTTCAGTTTCTTAGGAGCGATGCAATAATAGTTTAAAGGAGAATGCACGTGGAATTTATTCAGGCTAAATATAAGACAGGTGTGTATATTGGTGAATTATTAGAAAAGAGAGAGTCTGAACAAAAAGGGTTGATGAAAGTGCTGGCTGTTGTCAAACATCCAACACAAGGAGATCTTCATCAGCCTAAACAATCGGATGTTGCTTATTTTCATCAACGGAAAGCCCTTGCTGAATTTGAAAAAACTTGGGTTCCGCTCGCTACGGTTACGCTATATAAAGGAGAAGTGCCTTCTTATAAGGACTCTTTAAAAACGGCATGGCAAGAAAAATATGATCAGTTATCAACTAAACAAACTCCATTTGCACAGTTGTCGATCCAACATCTAAAAGAATTAAGAACCGAGTACGGCATATAAATGTCGCACTCGGTTTTTAATTTTCCTCAAGAGATGTCCATAAACGTGTACTTAGATCTAATAAAAATAAATCATCAGCATTATCAAGAGAACAACCAGTTAAGGCTTCAATTTTTCTTAAACGGTATAGAAGAGATTGGCGATGAAGATTAAGTGTTCTTGCTGTTTGACTTACATTCCCTTTATTAGCGTGATACGTCATAAAAGTATGGAGCAGATCGATTTGACGTTCTTTGGAATAATGGATCAGCGAGTCAAGCAAGTGTCTAGTCAATTCTGTCAACTCTTCTACACCAACCATCGCCTCTATCATACGGTCGATTTTTGTATCAGCAAAAAGATTTTTACTGCCCTTTCCATTACGTTTCTTTCCTATAGCCAATGCTTTTTTAGCTTCATGATAACTTTCATAAAAAAGGTGATACCCATACTGCTTACTAATTCCCCAGCTTAAGCGAATTGAAGGATATAAAAAGATCAGTCTTTCATCAAGTGCTTGGATATATCTAAAAGCCGTTTCTGTGGCTTGATCATGTAATACCTCTAAAAAAATAATAAACTCTTCATTTTGATAAGTAATCATAGCTTTAAGAGTGTGTTTTTTGGCAATTTGCTCTGCTTCTTCTTCCATCTGTCTAATTTGCTGGTGGAGCCAATGGTCATATGATATATCTACTTCTTTTTTTTGATCATACATAAGCTTTAAATATTCAGGTGTAGCAACAAGAGCGACATAAGGGAGGTTCAGTCGATACCCAAGTGATTTAGCACGTGATTGTAAGGTTTCATTCACATGTGTTCCGCCCTTAGCTATTTCCCAAACAAAGTCATCACGTAATAACCATTCGGTTTCTTTAATGGCTTGCTCATGTAAAAAGAACAATGCGATTGCTGTTGTAACGTGTTTGACTAAGCGAATCCATTCTTTGTGCTCTTTTTCACTAAAAGGTTTTGGACCGAAACCTCCAACAACTAAGTATCCTTGGAGTTGATCTTTCGATTCAATTTCAAGCATAAATGCATGTTCTGCCCCATATTGAAACCATTCTAGTGAGGGGTGTTGTTGTGAGATAATGCCTGTTTCAATAAGACGGTTGTGTAAGGCTTGTGAAAAATATTGTTTCATAGTAGGTGTAACACGAACACATTCCCCACGCAGACTTCCTCGATTATCCGTGATAAACACGGGAGCGGAGATGGTATTGGATACATGGTCGCACACATCTTGAATCTTTTTTCCCTTTAAGATGAAATCAAGTAATGTTTGTTGCATCGATTCAATCTGGTTATAGTGAGCTCGTTTTTTTTGATCAAGCATCTTTAAGGATTGTTGAATGATATCTGAAAAACGTACATCCCAATCTATCTCAAGTAATATAAAATTCTCTGCTTTTGCTTTTTTGATCATTGCTTTTGGAATTTCTTTAATGAATTTCCCTTTTGCAATCGCCAAGCCTGCAGCTTTAGCATTGATAATGTCTTGAATAAAAGTTGATAACAGAGCTTCATTATCGCCTAAGCCAACACCCGTTGTAAGTACGAACTCATCTGGCCGTACAAATTGTTCAACCGGCGCCTCGATTACCGATACCCACTCAACGTTTTGGGCAGAAAGATCAACTGATGTATGAATAATGGCCTTTTTCAGTAGAGGTAATGATGTCACTTCATCCATCGTCAAATTCATGTAATTGCCCCCTCTCTTTATTATTGTAAAAGATAGCCAATGACTTCAGCAATATTTTTCTGAACATTTGTATAATTTATCTAAAAGGTTGGATGAAACTTCATACAGTTTGACGAATGCTTTTTATGTTCAATGAAACGTAGGATGGAGGTATAGATAGAAAGGAGCGGATGACTAATGAAAAATTCACTAATTAATAATGCTACCAAAAGTGTATGGTCTGGAGAAAAAGAGGCTCTCGTTCACGGTGCGTCGCAAGTACCGGTTGTCAATAGTGTCGCTTATACGTATGACGACATTGATGAATGGTATGAAGTGGCAATAGGAAAGAAAAAGGGGCATATATATGGCCGAAATACGAACCCTACTGTTCAAGCTTTTGAAGAAAAATTGAGAATATTAGAGAATGGAGAAGCTTGTACGAGTTTTTCAACAGGGATGGCTGCGATATCGAATTCACTTTTAACTTTCTTAACACCAGGAGATCGAGTTGTTTCACTTAAAGATACGTATGGCGGTACAAATAAAATTTTTAGTGAGTTTCTTCCGAGACTTCAAATAGAAGTTACTCTTGTAGATACAGGGGATCACGAACAAATGGAGCGAGAAATTGCAAAAGGGTGTAAGATCGTCTATTTAGAAACCCCGACGAACCCAACTGTAAAAATTACAAATATTGATCGTATGGCGAAAGCGGCTAAAGAAGTGGGCGCGATGACATTTGTAGATAATACGTTTGCAACACCTATCAATCAACAACCACTTCATCTTGGAGCGGATTTAGTGTTGCATAGTGCGACCAAGTTTTTAGGGGGCCATGCAGATGCGCTAGGAGGGGCTGCAGTAGGTAAAAAAGATTTAGTGGAGAAAATTTATCATTATCGAGAAATTAATGGTGCAACAATGGACCCAAATGCTGCTTATTTATTATTAAGAGGGATGAAAACATTGAAATTACGAGTTGACCAACAACAGAAAAATGCACAAATAATAGCTGAATTCCTTCAAGGTCATGAAAAAGTAGAAGCTGTTTATTATCCAGGTTTAAAAGATCATCGCCACCATGATATCGCTAGCCGACAAATGACTGGTTTTGGCGGGATGTTAAGTTTTGCACTAAAGGGAGAACTTGACGCAGTCAGACAATTCCTTCCGAAATTAAAATATGCGCATAAAGCTGCTAACTTAGGAGCTGTTGAGACGACTGTTGGACCGGCGAGAACCACAAGCCATGTTGAGAATACACCGGAGGAGAGAGCGGCACTCGGCATACCTGAAGGATTAGTAAGGTATTCAGCTGGAATTGAAGATAGTACTGACTTACTCAATGACCTCGCTCAAGCATTAGATGCGATCGAGTAGACGTTCACGCTCGTATAATAAGGGGTGATAGTAAAATGACACATAAAATTGCTCTAATTGGATTTGGTAATGTTGGTCAGGGCGTCGTACGTTTAATTAAAGAAAAAGAATCTCTGTTAAAACAGGTCTATCAAAGTGAATTTGAAGTAGTATCTATCTCCGATTTACACAAAGGCTCGCTTCATTGCGAAAATGGCTTGAACATTGATGATGTAATACATTCTATACAACAGGATGGAACTCTTCATTATTATCCTGATCATGAAGGCTTAGTGCGTGGACTTTCAAGTGAGGATACGATTAAGAAAACGAATGCAGATACCATTGTTGAAATGACTTATACAAATGTTCATACTGGTCAACCGGCTATTGACCATTGTAAATTAGCATTTAATCATAAACGACATGTTGTCATGACGAATAAAGGTCCAGTCGCACTTGCTAAACAAGAATTAGAAGCATTAGCAAAAGAAAATGGAGTGAACATTTTTTATGAAGGGGCAGTGATGAGTGGAACTCCTGCTATTAGAATGCCGAAAATGACTCTTAGAGGCAATGAGTTTTTAAGTGTAAAGGGCATTTTAAATGGTACGACGAATTACATTTTAACACAAATGGAAGATGGATCCGCTTATGAGGAAGCACTTTCATCAGCTCAAGAGCTAGGCTATGCTGAAGCTGATCCAACAAGTGATGTGGGTGGATTTGATGTTCTTTATAAGGTGCTTATTTTAGCATCAGAATTATTTGGTGTTTCTTTAAAAAAAGAAGAGGTTCCTTGTGTTGGCATAAGTGAAATCACACAGGCTGATATCAAACAAGCGAAAGCGGAAGGAAAGCGCTGGAAACTTATAGGGGCTATTGAGAAAACGGAAAGTGGGGTTAATGCATATGTAAGACCTCTCAAATTACCTCTTTCTGATCCGTTATCTTCCATTAGTGGTGCTACAAATGCGATTACGTATGATTGCGATGTTTCTGGTCCAATTACTCTCGTTGGAGCTGGTGCTGGCATCAAAGAAACGGCATTTGCTGTATTAATTGATTTACTTCATCTAAACAAAAAATTAAGGTGAACTGTAGAAGAGGGGTGATAGTATGAAAAAACAAATTGTGCAAGAGGGCATGTTGCTTGGTGGTAAATGGCAAAGACGTGAGGAAACGATTGAAGTATTTGATCCAGGTAATGGTCAATGTGTGGCAACTGTACCAAAAGCAAGTGCAGAGGATATGAGAGAGGCGATTCACCAAGCAAAAAATGGCGCAAGGGTCGCTAAAGACCTTCCCATTCATAAAAGGCAATCCATTCTAATGGATGTTGCATCTTATATAGAAGAGCATAAAACGCTCTTTGCAGAAACGATCGTGCTAGAGAGCAGTAAAACAATAACAGAAGCAAGACGAGAGGTAGGACGATGCATAGAGACAATTCGTTTAAGTGCAGAAGAAGCTAGACGGATAACAGGGGAGACCATTCCATTCTCGCAAATGCCAGGTCATGAATCACGAATAGGGTATATCTCGCGCTGCCCGATTGGAATCATTGCAGCTATCACTCCTTTTAATGATCCGTTGAACTTAGTCGCACATAAAGTTGGTCCAGCCATCGCTTCAGGAAATGCCGTGATTGTTAAACCTTCAAGTGAGACACCCTTAAGTGCGATTAGACTTGCAGAGGCATTTATGGAAGCAGGCTTGCCAGATGGAATTCTCTCAGTGATTACAGGTAGTGGCCGTGAAGTTGGGGATGAATTAATTACATCAGATGATGTTCGGTTTGTTTCCTTTACGGGAGGGTTTGATACCGGAGAAGCGATTACCCGAAAAGCAGGGGTTAAAAAAATGGCTATGGAACTTGGCTCGAATGCTCCGACTATCATTTTAAGCGATGCGGATCTCGATGAAGCCATACATTCAACCGTTTCTGGTGCATTTGGGGTAGCTGGTCAAAACTGTATAGGTGTGCAACGAATTTACGTAGAGCAGTCCGTCTACTACGATTTCACTGAAAAATTTATTGAAGTTACGAAACGGTTAAAAGTAGGTGACAAACGAGAAGAATCAACTGATATAGGTCCGATGATTTCTGAACGAGAAGCAAGGCGTGTTAAATCATGGATTGAAGAAGCTTGTAAAAAAGGAGCGACTTTGCATTGTGGAGGGGAGAGAAAGGGTGCGTATTTAACTCCAGCGGTACTGACTAACGTCGGACAAAACGAAAAAGTAGTGAAGGAAGAGATATTTGGTCCTGTGGTTGTCATCACTCCAGTTGAATCCCTTATGGAAGCAACCCGCTTAGCGAATGATAGCTGTTACGGACTACAAGCAGGTATTTTCACTTCCAATTTAGAATCAGCCTTTTATGCAATTCAAGAATTAGAAGTAGGTGGTGTCATGGTAAACGATAGTAGTGATGTGAGAATTGATGGGATGCCTTTTGGGGGAGTGAAGCGCTCTGGGTTAGGGCGAGAAGGAATAAAATATGCAATTGATGCAATGACCGAGGAAAAGGTTGTTTCCTTCAAGCTTAAAAGATAATAAAAAGTTAAAAGTAGCAATGGTTTTTATTTAGGTGGGGGTGGAAGGATGTTTTCTCTAGCGGAATATGAAGAGCGTTTACGGAAAACGAAAGTGAAAATGGTTGAGAGTGGGATTGATGTCTTATTAATCTCCAACCCCTCTAATATGTATTACCTAACGAACTACAATGCATGGAGTTTCTATGTTCACCAAATGATGATTGTTACGTTAGAAGATTCGCAGCCAATCTGGATCGGAAGACAAATGGATGCGACAAGTGTTGCGAAAACAACATGGCTAGATGAAAACCATATTATTTCTTATCCAGATTATTACGTTCAATCAAGTGAAAGACATCCAATGGATTTTGTAGTAAAGATCATTGAAGAAATTGGGCAAAGTAAAAGACGAATCGGCCTGGAAATGGATGCTCATTACTTTACGGCTGCTTGCTATACAAAGCTGCAAAGTGGTCTTCCAGAGGCTGAATTCAAAGATGCCACCGTTCTTGTTAACCGTGTCAGATTAATAAAATCCGACCAAGAGCTAATCTATATGAGAAGGGCTGCGAGTATTGTGGAAGGAGCGATGCAAGCTGCATATGATCAACTTGCTGTAGGAGTGAGAGAATGCGATGTTGCAGCTGCCATTTATAAAGCGCAAATTCAAGGGCTAGATGAACATGGGGGGGATTATCCTTCTATTGTTCCCATGCTGCCAACAAATGAAAATACATCGTGTCCGCATCTAACGTTTAGTGAGAGACGTTACAAAAAGGGCGATTTTTTAACAGTAGAAATAGCAGGGGTTTATAAACGTTATCATGCACCTCTTGCTAGAACAATTGCTATAGGAAACGCGCCATCACACGTAAAGGAATTGTCTAAAGTGGTCCAAGAAGGAATTGAGAAAACCCTCGACATTATTGCTCCTGGTATCACAGCAGAAGAAGTGGAGCGAACATGGAGTGATGCGATTGCAAAATACGGTTATCAAAAAAGTTCTCGACTAGGTTATTCAATAGGCGCAAGTTTTCCACCGGATTGGGGAGAGCATACAATTAGCTTTCGAACAGGTGACAAATCTATCTTAAAGCCTAATATGACCTTCCATCTCATGCCAGGAATTTGGTATGAATCTTACGGCGTTGAAATAACCGAATCGATTGTCATTACGAAAAAAGGGGTTGAAACGCTCACTAATTTTTCTCGAGACTTATATGAGAAACCGATTATTGAATCAGCTCTATAGTGAAGAAAGCACTAATTTCAATTAGTGCTTTCTTTCGCTTTACGAAAAAAAGCAATGACGATTGTGTCTACGGGTGTTAAGATACAAGAAAAGATGATTGAAGGGTAGGAGTAGGAAGTGGAGAAGCGAGCCTTATTGCTTACATATGGTTTAATTTTTTTCGTAATGATTTCTTGGGGGTTAAATGTAGTAATGCTGAAACTATTAGTAGAAGCATTTCCTCCTCAAACAATGACCGCTTTTAGAATTTTAACTGCTGGTATCGTGACCATTCTCATCGTATTATTTGGATCCTCATTTAAATCGTTATCAAAAAGAGAGTGGCGCTATACTTTATTAGGAATGGTGTTTGGTGTCGTGCTTCACCACACATTCTTAGCACAAGGTCTAACAATGATTGATGCATCAAATGCTGTGCTTATATTAGCACTCCTTCCATTAACAACGGCGTTATTTGCGGTCTTTTTTTTAGGAGAAGCACTAACGAAATGGCGTTTATTAGGTATTTGTTTTGCTTTAATTGGGGTATTTTTTATCCAAGGAGGCATTGGGTCTTTCCAGATGGAGAAAGGCGAAGTGTACTTATTTATAGCGATGATTGTGCAAGCCATAAGTTTTATTTTTATTAAAAAGACGACGGCAACACTGGATTCTAAACAAGTAACAGCGATGATGCTTCTATTTGGTTCAATTGGGTTGTTATTGGTTAGTTTAGTAGTAGAGCCTACGGGTGTAGGGAGTATGATGGGAGCACCACCTTTTATTTATATTGTCTTTTTCTTTTCAGCTATAGTAGCAACAGCAGTTGGTCATTTTGTTTTTAATGCAGCCATTCAAAAAATCGGAGCAGGTCAGACAGCAATCTTTAATAACTTTGTTCCTTTTTTCGGTTTAGTGTTTTCTGCTATCTTTTTAAAAGAAACCATTTATTTATACCAGCTAGTAGGCTTCTTATTTATAGTTGCAGGAGTTTTATTTGGTACTGGATATGCAGAAAAACATTGGGTAAGGAAAGTCCCACTACAAGAAAAAAGCATGTAGCGAGGCTACATGCTTTTTTTATTTATGTTATTAACTAACGAAAAAGCTCATTGATGGCTTCATGACTCGGTGAAGCTCTTGTTGTTGCTCTGCAGTTAAAGGGACAAGTGGTAATCTTACAGGTCCTACTTGAACACCATTCAATTCAAGTGCCGCTTTCACTGCAGTAGGGTTTGGAGCCATGAATAATGTGTTCATAACAGGAACCAACTGACGGTGTTGCATAGCAGCAGCTTGGACTTGTCCAGCTAGATAGTGACGAACCATTTGTTGCATTTGATTTCCCACAATATGAGATGCAACTGAGATTACACCAGTACCGCCAATGGCTAGTATAGGTAGAGTCAAGCTATCATCACCGCTATAAAGAGAAAAGCCTTCAGGAGCGTGCTCAATAATCGTGGCAATCGCATCTAAATCACCACTTGCTTCTTTCGTGGAAACAATGTTTGTAATTTGTGCTAAGCGTAATGTTGTTTCTACACTTAAAGTGACTGCACTACGTCCTGGGATGTTATAGAGCATAACGGGAAGTGTAGTCGCTTCAGCAATTGTTTTAAAATGTTGATACAGCCCTTCTTGAGAAGGCTTGTTATAGTATGGTGCGACTAGCATGATGCCATTTACACCAAGTGCTTGTGCCTTTTTGGTAAGTTCCATTGAAGCAGCGGTATTGTTTGAGCCAGTTCCAGCGATAACAGGAATTTTTCCATTCACTTCTTCAACTACGGTTTTAAATAATTGTAATTTTTCTTCTGTCGTTAATGTTGGAGATTCACCAGTCGTTCCACCAACGACTAATGCATCGGAACCATTTTCCATAAGGTGTTGTACCAGTTTTTTGGTTGATTCAACACAGAGCTCGCCTTGTTGGTTAAATGGAGTTACCATCGCAGTAAGTATTCGTCCAAAATTCATCCTATTCACCCTCAATTCGTATTAATGTCTTTCATTTCTGAGTGGGCTATGTGCCTAAAGCACAAAAAAACAACAATGAGGCAGTCTCATTGTTGCATGGACATGTTGTGGCTGCACAATCATTCCAATGCGTGAGATAGCCCTCCACGTAACAAAATTGTTACATGACAGTCCTGCATTTATTAAATACAGTCCCAGCGTAAAAAGAAATGAGTATTCCTACGCTTCGGCAACTATCCCTTTCAACGTGTTTCAAAGGAGCTCATTCTCCTCTACACTTTTACTAATGATAACTGCGCCTCTACCCTCACTTCAGTATGTGAAGTAAAGATTATTGATTTTGTGAGTTAACCTTATCAAAACTTTTAAATGAATGCAATCACTTTGTCCAAAATTCCTCAATTTACATATCTTTCATGGTTAAAAGTCGTCTGCTTTACTTGTAATTTATTAAGAAGTTGATCAAGTTCTTGACTACATTTTACTGTTTCTTTATGAGTAAAACCATGTTTTTTTGCAAGGATTAACATTTGTCTACGTTTTAATTCAATTTTTAGACGTAACATACTTTTCAACTCCCTTCATATTAGCATTTTTTACCGTTTCTCCGAAGTGTATGGTTTGTAAGTCAGTTCTCTTTTTTCACATAGAGATTATTATACCCATTCTAAAAAAGTTGAAAAGCAATTCTGCTAAAGTAGTCATAAAAGGTGAAAAATAGTAAAGGTTCGACAAACATTTTAGGGGTAAATGGGAAATGAAGGGAGGAGCTTTAGCTCATGCCTGAATTGGAAACAACCTTTTTTTGTTTACTGGTGTCGATCTTAGCGAAGTCGTAAACACTATTTATAAGGAGGGGATTATGAAGAAAATCATGCTTATATTGCTTGCACTAATGTGCATGACTGGATGTACCATAGAACAAAAATCGACTCTTGGTGCAAATGCCGATCGTGAAGAAGGCTTTAGTGGATATGGAGTTAAAAGAATGAAAGGCTGGGAAGGTCCATTAATGGATATGATGGTCCCAGATGCTGCACCTAAAGGCATTACAGATTCAGTGACGCGGATAAATAATCGATACGATTATGTCTCAGGGAACCGCGATTTAGGTATGGAACATGAAGGTACGGGTACGGGGCATTCTGGTGCGAAAATTTTAAATAACAGACCAGGTATGCTTAGAGATAAAACAACTCATTCAGATCATATTAAACGTGATATGAAGAATGGCCAAAAAATCTTAACAACTAAACAAGACAAACGTCATTTAAAAGAAACAATTGAATCCTTTGAAGAAGTGGAGCAGGTGTATATCCTTGCTGATGATCAAACACTAGTAATTGGAGTAGTAGCCGATCAGACGAATCTCCAATCTTTAAAACAAATGGTGGAGGAAGTAGCTCACGGTTACTATCCCACTCATCAGATCATCGTCACAGCTGATCGTCAGTTTTTAAGAAGAATGAATCGACTCCAAGATTAAAAGGCATGCATCAGCATGCCTTTTAATGCTTGTTTTGATATCTCACTTTAGTAAAAACCATATTCCTCTGCCAATGACATATATTCTCGCTCCAAAAGCTTATGCGCCATAATGATATTCTCATAATGAACGCGAGCATTTTCTGCTTGTCTAGGATCGATAGGCTCTCTCATGTCATCAATTACTCTTTCTAAATTTGTTAACTCTGTTATAAAGGAAAGGTGTATTTGATGAAATCCTTCAAATTCATGAGGGATCCGAAGGTCATGAAACCTCTCACTGTTGTTTTTAATCGAATGAATCGTACTCAACACTGAAGTTTTAGAATCGTTATTTAACGTTTTCTGCTGAAGAATTGGAGCAATTACTTCAAAGTGATTAATGGTTTCTTCTAAATAAAAGGCTGCTTCTTTTGCGTAGGCTAATAACTCTGTGTCAGCACGATGAAGAACTCTATTTTGATCTGTATTGTTAGAAAATCTTTGTGCACCTAATGTACCCTCTTGTTCGTTTTGTTTTATATCATGTATAAGGTCAGAACTATTATCTTGCATACATCCCGTAACGATTACAAATGTACTTGTCATCAGGAGGATCATTTTTTTGTTCAACTTATCACCTCATTCGTTCTATTAACCAAAGTATGTAACGAAAAAGGAAAAAATATGCATGTAACCTCTCTTCTGTTCATAAGTTGGTACAAAGCGAATGGGAGGGATACGCATGCTTATTTTTTTAGTACTCCTGTTTTTTTCATTGTTTTTTGGTGTGATGATGCTTGGCAATCATATGTCTCATGTTTTCGAACAACTTCTCGAACAGAAAGCGAATGAAACATTAGCACGTATTGATCAATCTTTAAATGACGAAAATAAGGGATAATGACCAAAGCAGAAGGATCACAGTTCTTCTGCTTTTTTATATGGAGAAGTAAAGTTATATAAGCTTAACTATTTGAAAGAAAGAAGCCATTTGATTAGAATAGGAAAAAAGGGTATTGAATTGGAGTGGTAAGTAGTGAAATTAATCGCAATTGATATGGATGGCACATTATTAAATGATGAACGGAAAGTAACAGCCGAGAATGCTGATGCGATAAAGCAAGCTCAAAAAAAGGGGATAGAGGTAGTGATTGCGACTGGACGTGATGATAAAGAAGCAAGGATCCCTTTGCAAGAAGCTAAATTAAGTTGTCCGGTCATCAGTGTAAACGGAGCCGAGATACAAACTGAAAAAGGGGAAGTACTAAAGGTCGTATCCCTTGATAGCTCTATAGTTAAAAAGACGATGGAAATCCTACATAAGCATGATGTTTATTACGAATTATATACAAATAAAGGTGCCTTCACAGATAACTACGAAAGAGGGATCGAAACAGTCATTGATGTTCTTCAGTCTGCGGGTTCAAGTGATTCCATCGAGGAAATGACTAGAATTGCAGAAGAACGTTATGAAACAGGTGCTGTTACCCATATTGAGGATTATAAAGCCCTGTTTAATGATTCATCCATTCATTTCTACAAAGTATTAGCCTTTTCAAAGAATGATCAAAGCCGTAATGCAGCGAAAGATAAATTATTGTCCTTCTCTAACTTAGCAATCAGTTCATCTGCTTCGGATAACATTGAAATTACTCATGTGGAAGCACAAAAGGGGATTGCTGTAAGACAATTCGCAGAACAAAAGGGAATTTCTTTAGAAGATGTTATGGTTATAGGTGATAACGGGAATGATCTATCTATGTTTGAGATTGCAGGACATGCTGTAGCTATGGGAAATGCAATAAAAGAAGTAAAAGATATTGCAAATGAGATTACGGCTACAAATGATGAAAGTGGAGTAGCTAAGGCGATTTTAAAACAACTGTAAATTGAAGTGTGCGATTGGAGTGAGCCTATGCGTTCGTTTGCTAAACCGAGGGTTGTTGTAAGTAAATGTCTTGAATTTGAGGCTTGCCGTTATAATGGTGAAAGAATACCAGATAAATTAATTGAAAGATTAAACGAATATGTGGAATTTATTCCTGTTTGTCCTGAAATTGAAATTGGGTTAGGTACTCCTCGAGAGGTCATTAGATTAGTGGCAGATGGTGATGAAACAAAGTTAATGCAACCTAATACTGGAATGAATTTAACTTCAAGGATGAATGAGTTCTCACTGGAATTTCTCGGTTCATTAAAAGATATTGATGGATTCATTTTAAAAACTCGTTCTCCAAGCTGTGGCGTATTTGATGCCAAAGTGTATAGTGGGTTGGAAAAGGCCCCTGTATTAAGGACTGAGGCTGGCATTTTCGCTTCGCATGTAAAGGAACATTTTACTTTAGTTGCAAAAGAGGATGAGGGACGTCTAAAGAACTTTATTGTTAGAGAGCATTTTCTTACACGATTATTTACTGTAGCTGAATTCCGTGAAGTGAAAAAGGAAGATTCCATTTCAAAGTTGATGCAATTTCAAGCGAAAAATAAGTACTTATTTATGGCTTGTAATCAAGATTCGATGCGAGCTTTAGGAAGAATTGTTGCAAATCACGAGAAGCTTGCAAACGAAGAGGTTTTTACTCAATATGAAGACGAGTTACATAAACTGTTTCATAGAATGCCCAAACCAAACGATCATATTAACGTCTGCCAGCATGTATTTGGTTATTTCTCAAAACATTTAACAAAAGCAGAAAAAGATCATTTCTTAACCTCACTTGATCAATTCAAGGAACAGAAAATTCCATTAAGCAGTCTATTAACGATGCTACGATCATGGAGTTATCGTTTTGAAAATGATTATCTCCTGCAACAATATTATTTTACCCCGTATCCAGAGTCACTTGTAGCGATTTCAGATTCTGGTAAAGGAAGAAGTTTATCATAAAAACTCGATCTTAATGGATCGAGTTTTTTTTATGAGATTTATAACTCAAAATAATAAAGACGGTATGAGTGAAACATTAGTGAAATAAAAATGTAATAATACAACAGTAAAAAGTTGTTGACTATTATAGTACAGGTGCATATACTATGAGTAAGATAAATGATTGAACATTCGAAAAACAAATTGAAGGGGTGTTGAAAATGGAAAAAGTAAAAACGAATGCGGATCGTAAACAGGTAGAGGTAAAAGAAGAGCCATCTATCCTTGAAATGATTAATGATTATTACAGCCGTAACTAATTAAACACAAGCCGCTCCTAATCGTCTAGGGGTGGCTTTTGTTATGGTACAGTTAAGGATTAATTTGGATTCATCATTCTGTATCTAAAGGATATAATACAGTTAGACTTGCAAAATTAGTTTGAATCAGTTATAGTTATATTAACAGTTTAATTCTTCTCCAACTATCAAGCGCTTTTCACTCAGCTGGCGCGGTCATCGGAGCCGCAAGGATGAAAGAGAGGTAGGGCTTTTATTGTTTGGAAGAATAGAACAGGATCTTTTATACTTTCTATATTATTTATTGGTAATCATGAGTAACACAAGCAGGGGTTCAGTATTCACATGTTATAAGGGATATTCACTCGGTTTAGTGACTGATGTTCCTTATAATATGTGAATTTTTATTTACCACAGATTGTAAATACGATTGGCATATTAAGAAATTTATTAAGAATGGGGTTTTTTAGCATGACACAAACTGGTACAGTAAAATGGTTTAATGCAGAAAAAGGATTCGGTTTTATCGAAGTTGAAGGCGGAAACGATGTATTCGTACACTTCAGCGCTATTACTGGCGAAGGATTTAAATCACTTGACGAAGGTCAATCTGTTGAGTTCGAAATCGTTGATGGCGATCGCGGACCTCAAGCTGCTAACGTTGTTAAGCGCTAAGTAGCATATAGAGCACTACCTAATTAGGTAGTGCTTTTTTATTTACATAAAAATAAATTTCAATTACCGTATTTAATTATTTCTAAGTCAAACCTAAAAAGTTTAAGGTAAGGTGATTGGTGGAATAGTACTGTACAAATCTATTGGAGGTAATAATAATGAGTGAAAATTTAGAACCGAATATTGTGGAAATGAGAAAGAAAATTAACATGATGAAAGAGGATCGTCATCAGTACAAAAGAGAAGCATTTATCGAAGTATATGAAGAGTACGTTCACATGCTTGAGGCGCAACTTGAAAAAATGAGTCGTGTTTAATAAGTGAAGTTCATATAAATAAGCCTAGATAGCACTTGTTATCTAGGCTTATTTGCTTAGTTAATACTCAAATATTGGTAAATATTCTTTGTTGTAATGTGAAAATAGGTTATACTTTCTATATTAGAAATGAAGGGGGCTTGTTATGAAGGGGATTATTGAACAGGTTATTAACCAATTAGAAAGTGAAGGGAAAGAACGTATAAAACTCACTCCAAAAGATATTTGCGAGAAGCTAAATGAATATGAAGTACCGTTTATCGGGTTTAAAGGCTAGGGGTTAAGTTGATAGAAAAAGGCTTTGACAAGATGTCAAAGCCTTTTCTAATATCTCATATTAAGGATAATGAATTGGTGATGCTGGACCTAGATCAATTCCAAAGAGCATCCATATGATTAGCATCGCAGCCCATACAATTGAAAATACAATTGAATATGGAAGCATAACAGAAATCAATGTACCGATACCCATCTTCTTATCATACTTTTGAGCAAAGGCAATAATAATTGCAAAGTATGTCATAAGTGGTGAAATAATATTTGTTGTTGAATCTGCAATACGGTAAGCCATTTGTGTTAACTCTGGAGAGTACCCGAGTTGCATCATAATTGGGATAAATACCGGAGCCATAATCGCCCATTTAGCAGAAGCGCTACCGATGAATAAATTAATAAAACCGGCAACAACCATAAATGCAAGAACAAGTGGAATTCCTGTAAATGAAACGCTTTGTAAGAATTCAGCTCCGTATACACCTAATACAAGGCCCATGTTTGTTTCGTTAAAGAAGGCAACAAATTGACCTGCTGTGAAGGCAAGGACAATGAACATGCCCATAGATGCCATTGTATCAGACATTTGATTTGCTACATCTTTATCATTTTTAATCGTTTTAGTGATAATTCCATAAACAATACCTGGAATCAAGAAAACAAACAAAATAATTGGACCTAATGAACGCATAAATGGCGAGTTGACGATAGCGTTAGGGCCATCCCCGCGAAGAGGTCCCCATTCAGGTACAATGAGTAATGCCATAACAGCAATAACTGCTACCATAGAAATACCTGACCATAATAACGCTTTTTTCTCATTAGAGTTTAAATAGTCAATCTTTTCAGCGTCATCAGTCTCTGTTTTCTTATAAGATCCTAGACGTGGTTCAACCAATTTCTCGGTAACAAACGTACCAGCAATCGTTAATACAAATACCGACGCAGCGATAAAGTAATAGTTCATTGCAATGTTGATTGTCTCAGCGTAAGCAGGATCAAATGTTGCTGCTGCTTGTCTTGTTAATTCCCCTAGCATTGGATCGGTTGCAGATAAAAATAAGTTTGCACTAAATCCTGCAGAAACCCCTGCAAATGCCGCAGCTAAACCAGCTAATGGGTGTCTACCTAATGCAATGAATAGAAGTGCACCTAGTGGTGGCAGTACTACATAACCAGCATCAGAAGCCACACTTGACATAATCCCAGCAAAAACTAATGCTGCTGTAATAAGTCTTTTAGGAACAGAAGTAACAAGTCCGCGAAGTGCTGCACTAATTAAGCCACTGCGCTCAGCTACTCCGATACCAATCATTGTCGCTAGTACGACACCGAGTGGAGCAAAGTTAATAAAGTTACTTACCATATTCGTGACAATGTAATGTATGCCTTCAGAAGAAAGTAGGTTTGTAACAGTTACTTCTACGCCTGGTTCCGCTGGACTTTCTACACTAATGTTCATGCTAGATAAGATGGCAGACACGAAAACAACCAATACCGCTAAAATGGCAAACAAGGTAATTGGGTGAGGTAGTTTGTTACCGGTAACTTCAATAAAGGTTAGAAATTTATTGAAAGCACCTTGCTTTTTACCTTTTTCCATGAGTTAGAAAGCTCCCCTCTAATATGTAATTTTCTGACGATATTGTATCTGGGTCTAGACACGTGTATCATTCTACATCAATTAGGAGTAAGTAGGAAACAAGAATTCGAAAATGAACGAAAAAATGAATCGTAAGTCCTATAAATATCCTAGAATAATAATTGAATAGTTAGATAATAGAATTGATATTTGAATCAATTAAAAATGAATTTAATTAGGAGGATAAAGAGAGGAGAAGTACCTTCGAGTAACTATCTATTGGAATTCATTAATATTATACTAAAAAAGTTATGGTTGAATATAAAAAACCCCCTCAGTAATGAGGGGGTAGCTATTATTATGCTTTTTGAACGTTAGCTGCTTGCTCGCCACGGTTACCTTCAACGATTTCGAAAGTCACTGATTGACCTTCTTCAAGCGATTTGAAACCTTCGCTTTGGATAGCTGAGAAGTGAACGAATACATCGTCTCCACCTTCGCGCTCGATGAAACCAAAACCTTTTTCTGCGTTAAACCATTTTACTGTACCTTCTAACATTGTATTTCCTCCTATAAGTGCAACTCGCACCAATTGTATTACTATTCTCGTCATTAATAATGTTCAAGAGGAAATCAACATTCGTTTCTTTCATCTAGCACCTTAAGAACGATCAAAAATAATTAACCTTAGTTTAACATATAGGCTTTCAAGCAGCAAGTGTTTTTAGCAAAAAGTTGGAAATTAACTGACGATTAGAAGGTATTTACCTAATTGTTCTTGAAGTTAACGTTAACGTAAATGGTAGTCTACTACTAAGCAAGTGTTTTAATGTGAGGTGAATACGATTGTTTAAAATTAGTGAACTGGCAAACGAATTTAGCATTTCTACAAGAACGATTAGATATTATGAAGAATTACATCTCCTCACACCAGCGCGTACAGATGGAAATCAGCGAATGTATTCAAAAGGTGATCATGTCAAGCTTCAATTAATTCTTCGTGGTAAAAGATATGGATTTACCCTTGAAGAAATAAAGGAAATGGTCCAACTTTTCGAACTCGATCCAAGTGGGGTAAAGCAGCTTGAACGGACCATAACATTTGGTGAAAAACGTTTAAATGAAATTACGATAAGGATCAATGAATTGTCACAATTGAAAAATGAAATGGAAAACCTCTTATTGGAGTTTAGAGAAAGAGTGAAAAAGGGGGAAAAAACATGAACTTTTATGAAGATGATTTAGTCATTCAACGAATACTTAAACAAAAACTTGATCCTGATATGTACAATTGGGCAGATGAAAGACTAAGAACGTTCGGAAAGAGTTGCGCTACAGAAATTGATGAAAGAGCTAAGCACACCGACCAAGAAGGGCAGCCTAGACTAGTGAAATATGATCGTTTTGGCGAAGATATTTCAAAGGTTTGGGTTAATGAAGGGTATAAAAAAACAGTCCTCGATACGTATCATACAGGAATTGTAGGCTATGTTCATAAGCAGATTCCTGAATTAGAAAAAAAGGGTAATTATCTATACTCTTATGCACAAGGTTACCTTTTATCTCAATCAGAACCAGGTTTTTATTGTCCAGTCACCTTATCGATGGCTACTGCTCTTTTGCTTGATCGATTTGCCTCAGAAGAAGTAAAGGAACGCTTTTTACCCCATGTGTTATCGACAGGAGAAACTGAACTATATGAGGGAGCCACCTTTTTAACCGAACGGCAAGGTGGGTCTGATGTTGGTGCTAACGAAACGAAAGCAATTGCAGACGGGGAGAAATATTTATTATCTGGTGAGAAATACTTTGCATCAAATGCTGGTATGTGCGGTGTAGCTATGGTATTAGCAAGAATTGAAGGGGACCGAGAAGGAACCAAGGGACTAAGTTTGTTTGCAGTTCCTTGGAGGAACGAGTATGGGTCATTGAATGGTATTTCGATTAGGCGATTAAAAGATAAACTAGGAGTCAGGGCCGTGCCGTCTGCAGAAGTGGAATTTAAAGAGGCAAAAGGGTATCTCGTAGGTGAGACCTCAAAAGGTATCTACTATATGATGGAAGCACTTAATTTATCTCGAATTTGTAATGCTGTTGCTTCGATAGGAATTATGCGCAGGGCCTTACAAGAAGCACTAGAATATGCAAAGCTACGGCATGCTTTTAAGAGAACACTTATAGAATATCCTATGGTGCAAGAGACCCTCTTAAATCTTACTGTTAAACACGAGGTAGAAACGCTAGCAACTTTCGAATTAGTGGAACAATATGATCAATTAATGAGTAAAGATGAAGCAGTTTTAACCGAAGAGGCGGCATATGTGCGTTTACTTATTGCCATTATAAAGAAGGAATCAGCTGAGCAAGCAATATATTTTTCGCATGAAGCAATAGAAATGTTAGGTGGGAATGGTTACATTGAGGACTTTGTCACACCAAGACTTTTAAGAGATGCTCAAGTATTGACTGTATGGGAAGGGACAGCAAATGTGTTAGGACTCGAAATTATCCGATTAATGAACAAAACAAAAGTTCATTCCCTATTTATCAAGCGGATGAAAAAATCGGTAATAGATGTTCCTGCTAGCCTTACGAAGTCCAGAGATATGATACTAAATGAAATTGATACACTTGTAAGGTTGACCCAATTTATTGAAGGAACTGATGAAGACACTAAAACATATTATGCGAAAAAAATGGCAAAACAAATGGTTCTTATATTTGAAGCACAAGTGGCGTTATCATGGGCTAAAAAAGGAACGGAACGGGAAGAAAAAATAGTAGAACGCTTTTGTAAACAGTCTTTTAATCAGGATCGTGCATTTGAAGATGCGGCTCAGTTAAAGGAAGATTTTAATTTGATTGTTCGATAATTTTTGAACCGCTCTATCAAATGAGCGGTTCTTCACTATGAGATTCCCTTTTAGGTATACGTAAACCATTGATTTATAGGTACTATTTCGTCTATTATAAAAGGTGCCTTGTTTTTAGAGAAAACCTAAGAGCAGAATTTGAGCGGATTAAGTAGGAGAGAAATCATATGACAATTAAACGAAATGATCCCTGTGTATGTGGGAGTGGTAAAAAGTATAAGAAGTGTTGCATGAATAAAGAAACGTCAAAAGTCGTTTCTGAGCAGCAATTTGAGCAGTATGTAACGAAGCGTAAACTTTTAATTGAGAAGATGCGTATGTATATGAAAGAACAGTTAACGGCTAAGCAGCGTTATTTCCTAGAAAAAGAGTTTAATGACCGTACAAATGGTGAAGTTCCAAGTGAACTCCGTGGATCCTTTACAGATTTATGGATGCTATTTTTCAATCGATCAGATGAAGGTCGCCGTTTAATTGAGAGTTTTCTAAGTGATCGTAAAAAACACTTAACAGAAGAAGAAATTGAAATGGTTGTGAGATGGGAAAGTCTAACACCGCGAATTCTTCAAGCGGTTAATAAAACTGATAACGTTGTGACATTTACAGACTGCCTATCAAATGAGTTATATAAAGTGTCATTAGCTGAAGAGAACCAAACTTCTTTTGCACCTTGGTATGGTACGTTCAGCCTGATTGAACCATTTAATAACAGACATATGTTTTATGGAGTTAGATTGTTTGAAGGACCGATGAATATAAGAGAAGCAACAACTTACATAAGAGAAGTAGCAGAGGCAAAAGAAGCTTCTGTTGAAGAGATTATGCGTGATTATTACCCTGAAATTCTAAGTGTATTTATTAGAGGGCAAAAATCTAAAGAGAAGACAAAAACAAAAGTGGTATGTCAGCACATCGCAAAATGGAATGTCCATGATGAAGAGGAAGTAATTAGACTTTTAGAAGGTCAACCATCTATCTATCTAGAAGATTGGTCAAATGAAAACAAAATGGCCAGCTTTATTCTTGATTGGTATCGTTATGAGGATTCCGAACTGGAGGGCGATGTCCTAACTGCTGAAGTAAAAAGCACACTTCAAATTAAGGGGACAACGTTGATAGTTGAAGCCTTTGATGAAGAAGCACTAACAGAGGTTAAAAACCTCTTCTCCAATAGCTCGTCTGCTTCTTTTGATGAAGAAACGATTGAGGAGTGGGAAATTCCTCTTCATGCAGAAATGAAAAATATGTTAGTACAGATGGATCCAGACCTACCTAAGTGTTTTTCTTTATTTGCCCAAAATAACCTTCAAGCCCAAATTAAAAAACCACTTTCTATTGAAGAAGGTCGAACCATTGAGCAATTAGTGAGGGAAGGGGAACTTGAAGTTGTAGAGACATGGATGCGTCAGTCAGAATATGATTTATTTATAGCTCAAAAAAGTAAGGTAGGATCAACCGAATATACAGCTGATTATAATTCGATACGAAAGCATTTAAATTTACCATTATCTCCATATGTAACAGGCGGAGATCGTCGTCAATCCACTCACGTAATGATTGCCTCAGATAGTGAGCAGGTTGATAAGGTTAATGGGGGACCAGAAAAGAATACAGGAAGGTTTTATCTTCCTTTGATAGAACAATTTAAAGAAGTGAAGACAGCTGGGAAGTCAGATTCTACGATTCGTAAATATACAAACAGCTTAAAAATTTTAGAGGAATTATTTGACTCCGTAAGTGAAGAGATTAATAATGTTGAAGAAGTGGATGAGTCAGTATGGAAAAATATGTTGATGGGCCACTTAGTTGAGCATTATTCAACACTAACGAAGACACAGTGCAAGGACTTTATTAGTGTAACGAAAGCATTTACAAAATGGGCGGATGATCGTGAAGGAACAACCTATTCAAATTTTGTTACCGTACTATTAAAAGAAGTAGAAACAACCTTATTAAAGCCTGCCGATATAAAGAAATAAGAGAATTTAACAACCGTGCATTTAATATGCACGGTTGTTTTTAAATTAAACATAATAATATTATGTAAACCTATATAAGTGAAAGCTAATAGCGATCACTCAAAACATTAGATACCCATACGTTTACGTTGATTGTTTGGCTTTTTTGTTAATTGACTAGACATTCTTTTCATTTTGATGTCTTTCGTTGAACTTGAGTGAGTAGAAGAAGTTTGTTGTTTCTTTCTCTCAAGTTGTTGTTTGATTGCATCTTGCAAACTGATTTTCTTTTTATTTAATTGTTTTTCGTCCATAATGACGACCTCCTAAGTTTCAATCCTACTCTATTATAAATCAAACGAGCTAATAAGTGTATGAATATTAATCCTTATAGGCGCTTGGAAGGTTTTGTTTACTCTGTAAAAGGCTATTACTAAACGTATAAGCAGTGTGCGTCAGTACAGAGAGGGGAGCAATATGCAGCAAGTAAAAGATACCATTAAAGAAGTTGTCTTCGCCGTTCTTCCAATAACAGCCGTTGTTATTATTTTACAATCTACGCTAATAGGGCTGCCCATGGAAGTGTTTTTTCAATTCTTAATCGGTGTAGTGATGGTTAGCATAGGGTTAATTTTATTTTTAATCGGTGTCCATGTAGGGCTATTACCCGTAGGGGAGATGATTGGTTCTACCTTGCCTAAATCAAAAAAAGTTTGGTTGACCATTGTAGTTGGTTTTATTTTAGGGTTTGTCGTGACGGTCGCAGAACCAGATGTTCGGGTACTCGCACAACAAATTGACGATGTATCAGGTGGGGAGATCTCTCAGATGGTTCTCATCTACGCTGTTGCATTAGGAGTGGGGATATTCGTGGCACTTGCGATGATGAGAATCATTTATAATATCCAATTAAAATGGTTGTTATTAGGTGGTTATAGTGTCGTTTTTATGCTGGCGATGTTTACACCGGATACGTTCATTCCGATATCCTATGATGCTGGTGGCGTAACGACAGGTCCAATGACTGTTCCTTTTATTTTAGCATTAGGTGTTGGAGTTGCATCGGTATTAAAAGGCAAGACGTCTTCCAGTGATAGTTTTGGATTAGTTGCACTCGCTTCTATTGGACCAATTATAGCGGTTCAAATATTAGGGGTGATATACGGATGAATATTACAATTTTCGAAGGGTTTAGTGAAATATTATTAGAAGTGTTTTTTGCTTTATTACCTTTACTTGTGTTTTTTTTAGTATTCCAATTCTTCTTTTTAAAGCTTGAGAAAGAAAAATTATTTAATATTGGAAAAGGTATGATTTTATCATTCTTTGGACTAGCATTCTTTTTGCAAGGCGTTCATGTAGGCTTTTTCCCAGCGGGTGGAGTTATGGGAGAGAAGTTAGGGGGGTTAACCTTTACTTGGGTATTGATCCCTATTGGATTTGTGTTAGGTTTTGTGGCAACTTTCGCTGAACCGGCAGTGAGAATTTTAAATGAGCAAGTTGAAAAGGTTTCTGGTGGTTATATTTCTGAGAAGATCATGCTGTACACATTATCCATAGGAGTAGGTGTCTCAATTGCCTTGTCCATGCTTCGAATTTTAGTTGGTTTCTCACTATGGTATTATCTCATTCCAGGTTATTTGATTGCGGTTGTTTTACTCTTTTTAAGTAGTAGTACTTTTACTGCTATTGCTTTTGATTCAGGTGGAGTGGCTACTGGTCCGATGACTGTTACCTTTATTTTAGCTATTGCAGTGGGTGTGGCTTCTGTTACAGAAGGACGCGATCCGTTAATGGATGGATTTGGAATGATTGCGTTAGTTGCGCTAGCTCCCATATTATCCGTATTAGTGCTTGGAGTTTTATATGAACGAAAAGGGAGGGAAGAAAGTGAGTCTTAATCGTAGTCAACAACTTTTTGTTACAATCGTGAAGAAGCATCATGCTAAACTACTTGTAAAAGCAGCTAAGAATGCTGGTGCTGAAGGGGCTACTATCCTTTACGCAAAAGGAAGTGGGATCCACGAAAAAAAGTCTTTCATCGGTATTCCCATTGAATTTGAAAAAGAACTTATTTTAACGATTGCTAAAAAGCAGGTCATGGATCAAATCGTTCATGCCGTCGTTCAGACGGGCAAATTGAATGAATCAGGGAAAGGAATTGGCTTTACAATTGATTTAAAAAAAGTAACTGGAATCGCTCATTTATTAGACGATCCAGAAGAGGCTGATCAGGTCATGGGTGAGGAGGATGAAGACATTATGCCAAAAGAAGATATTCCATTTGATTTAATTGTTACCATTGTTAAGAAAGGATCTGCTAATCAAGTCATTGATTCTTCATTAGAGGCTGGTGCAGAAGGTGGGACGATTTTAAATGGACGAGGATCTGGAATCCATGAAAAAGCCTCTCTTCTTAATATCCCGATTGAACCTGAAAAAGAAGTGGTCCTTACATTGATTCATCAGAAAAAAACGAAGGAGGTCCTTCAAGCGATCGAAACTGGAGTTGGTCTGAATCAATCTGGTAAGGGGATTGCTTTTGTAATTGAGGTAGATAAGGTTGTAGGGATTAATCATGTTATAGAAGAGTTGATAGAAAAGACTACCGAGTAATTAAAAAGAGAGAGAGGAGGCCTTCTCTCTCTTTTTTTTATGAGTCCTTATGAGAAAATTAAAGCATTTGCACGCCGTTATGCAAAAGGTTCTTTAAAATTGCTTTTGTCTCCGTGATTTTTGACTTATCTCCTTGTAAAATATACTCATGTAATTCACATAAATAATAGTCGATTTCATGATATTGAACAGATTTTTTTGTTTGCGCTTCTCTTTCTTTTAAAATCGTAACATGAGAGGTATAATCAATCACTTTATTTAATACATCAATAATTTCTTTTGAGAGAATATGAACACTGACAAGCTCCATATAACGTTTATGTCTGACGAAGGTTAACAAGTTTTTTATTTCTGTATTATGGATCGTGAGGATCATCTTACCTCGGTCAAACCCCCAAAACACTCCGTATTTTAGTTCATTGACCTCCTGAACAATCTCATTCAATTGATTTTTCTTCACTTGAATAGACAGGTTGTCGAATTGATCTTTTGAGAAACGCTTCATTTTTTTTCACCCCATTCAAATCGCTGATTCGAAAAGAAAATTAATTCATTCTATGCGATAGCGAAGCCGAATATTAAACGAAACAATAAATTGTTTCGTTTTTTATGGGTTATAGTAGCCATTTAGATAGTATGAGCTTATAAAAAAGTAAAGGGTATTAGAAAAATGATGAACAGCAATGCATTCCACATATAATTTCAAATACCGTATTAAGTTATTAAACCAAAAGCCAAAACTACTAAAATATTCTGACAAGTTGTATACTAAAAGCAAGTATAAATGAAGGGGTGAATAATCTTTTATGAAATTTCTTGTTGTTGGAGCAGGTGCGGTTGGTGGATATTTTGGTGGGAGATTACTTGAAAAAGGTGAAGATGTTACATTTTTAGTCAGATATAAACGTCAAGAGCAATTACTAGATCATGGATTAGTGATTGAAAGTGTAAATGGAGATTACAAAACAACTCCCAAAACGGTAGTAGAAGGAGAAGATGGCCAATTTGATGTCGTTTTAATAAGCACGAAAGCCTACCATCTTGAGCAAGCGATTGAAGCGGTTAAACCTTTCGTACATAAAGAAACAGTTATTATTCCTATGCTAAACGGGATTAATCATATCCATTCACTACAGCAAGCCTTTAATCAAGAAAGGGTTATCGGGGGATTATGCTTTATTGAATCAACAGTAAATGAGGATGGTCACATCATACAGACGAGTAAAGCGCATCAATTTATATTCGGAGAGCTAGATGGTAAGTATTCAGACAGAGTAAAAAGAATCGAAAAAGCCTTTTCAGGTGTAAATGCTTCTGTTAAATTGAGTGAGTCCATTTTACAAGAGATGTGGCATAAGTATTCATTTATTACAACGATGTCGGGCGTCACAACCCTATTTAGACAACCTGTAGGACCTATTCGTAACATGAGGGAAGGAAGGGAAGTTATTAAAGGTTTGTTTGAAGAAATTGCCAAAGTCATGCGTGCAGAGAATGCTCCCATTGATGATGCTCTTGAAACTATTCAGTTTGATCGGTTTCTCAGTGTAGAAGCAGGGATGAAATCCTCGATGCAACGAGACATGGAAAAACAATCAGCTGTTGAAGTAGATCACTTACAAGGTTATTTATTGGAAAAAGCAAGAAAGCATCATATTGAAGTTCCCATTTTAAAGAGTGTGTATGTTAATTTAAAATTATATGAGCAACAAACCCAATAAGAGAAAGCGGACTTTCAACTAGTGAAGGTCCGCTTTTTTGATGGGGAGAGGGGGAGTAGTGTAATATCGACAATGACCCATATATGACCAGCCGATACCCCTTTAATCTCCAATTAAACGATTTAAGAAGGTAGAAAAACAAACAAACATTCGCTACAATGAAGATATTAGATAATCGAGGTGGAACGGATGTTTAAACAAACGATGAAACAACTTTTAGAGGAGATTAGAACAAGCGAAGACTTCAAAGATCGAATTGTGCATTGGGAAGAGATTGAAGCGGTTGAAGCAAAAACAAAAGCCTTTCCAACGTTTATAGATGAAAAAATACAATATGCACTCCAAAAAAGAGGTATAGGCGAGTTGTATTCGCATCAGCATGAGGCTATTACACACACTCATTCGGGAGAAAATGTAACAGCGGTTACTCCGACTGCTTCAGGAAAAACACTTTGCTACAACATTCCCGTCTTGCAACAAATTCTAGACGATGATGAAAGTCGGGCTCTCTATTTATTTCCGACCAAAGCATTAGCGCAGGATCAAAAGAGTGAAATGAACGAGCTGATTGAGGAAATGGGCGTAGATGTAAAGTGTTTCACATATGATGGAGACACAGCTCCTACTATTCGTCAAGCCGTGCGAAAGGCTGGGCATATAGTGATCACAAACCCTGATATGCTTCACTCTGCCATTCTTCCTCATCATACGAAATGGGTTGCTTTCTTTGAGAATTTAAAATACGTCATTATCGATGAATTACACACTTATCGAGGTGTTTTCGGTAGTCATGTTGCCAATGTGATTCGTCGCTTAAAGCGAATTGCTGCATACTATGGCAGCTACCCTATTTTCATTTGTACCTCAGCTACCATTGCTAATCCCAAAGAACTTGCAGAGGGATTGACTGGTGTCCCCATGCGTTTAGTAGACAACAACGGCGCGCCTAGGGGGAAGAAACATTTTCTTTTCTACAACCCACCAATCGTGAATGAAGCGATGAACATCCGAAAAAGTGCAACGGTAGAAGTGAATGATTTAGCCAAACGCTTTTTAGAAAATAAAATTCAAACCATTGTTTTTGCTAAAAGTCGGGTGCGTGTAGAGATTATTTTAAGTCATTTACAAGAATTAACGAAAAAGAAAATTGGGCCAGACACAATTCGTGGATATAGAGGAGGGTATCTCCCTAAACAACGACGTGAAATAGAAAGAGGCCTACGCTCTGGGGAAATCATTGGAGTAGTTAGTACAAATGCCCTCGAACTTGGAGTGGATATCGGACAACTTCAAGTATGTATTATGACAGGATACCCTGGATCGATTGCAAGTGCTTGGCAACAGGCAGGTCGTGCGGGGCGTAGGCAAAATGAGTCCGTTATTATTATGGTCGCTGGATCTACGCCTATCGATCAATACGTCATTAATCATCCTGACTACTTTTTTGAACGGTCTCCAGAATCAGCAAGGATTAATCCAGACAATCTCGTTATTTTAGTGGACCATTTGAAATGTGCAGCCTATGAATTGCCTTTTAAAAAAGGAGAAACATTTGACGGGGTAGAAGTTGAAGATGTTTTAGAATTTTTAACGGAAGAGCAGGTTCTCCATCATCGTCAAAATAAATGGTATTGGATGAATGATGCTTTTCCAGCACATGGGATAAGCTTACGATCAGCTTCTCAAGAAAACGTCATTATTATTGATCAATCTGACGTGGCCAATCCACTAGTAATAGGAGAGATGGATCGCTTTAGTGCGATGACGTTACTGCATGATGAAGCGATTTACTTGCATCAAGGCATTCAATATCAAGTAGAATATTTAGATTGGGATGAAAAGAAGGCTTTCGTTCGGGAAGTAGCAGTAGAATATTTTACCGATGCCAATCTAGCAGTTCAGTTGAAAGTATTAGAAGAGGACTTACACAAAAACAAAGAATATGCAGAGATATCGTTTGGTGATGTCATGGTCAATGCAAAGGCAACAATTTTTAAAAAGATTAAATTAACGACATTTGAAAACATTGGCTCAGGTCCAATCCATTTGCCAGAGGAAGAACTCCACACCAATGCTATGTGGTTAAGTTTCAGTGATTTTGTTGTCTCGGAATATAGTGAAGGGGCATTTGATCAAGCCTTAATCGGACTAGCTCACCTTTTTCAACATGTTGCACCCGTCTTTGTTATGTGTGACCGAAATGATTTACATGTGATCCCGCAAATGAAAGCGGACCATTCAGAAAAGCCGACGATCTTCATTTATGATCGTTATCCCGGTGGAATTGGGTTGGCAAAGGAAGTTTATCGAAATATTGACATCATCCTAGAAAATGTCGCTACATTAGTAAGGTCTTGTTCGTGTGAAAATGGCTGCCCTGCTTGTGTCGGTGCATCAGGTGAAGCAGGAACTCATGTAAAGTCGACTGTGCTACGATTGGTCGGAATGCTAAAAAAACTGAGAGAGGGCTGTGATTAATGGCTTTAAAAGGAAGACTTAGTAGATTAAGAAAACATATGAATTTACAACCAAATGAAACAAGCCCTCCTCAAAATGAAGTTAAAGAAGATCTAACGGCTAGGCAAAAAGAAGTGGTGCCTTTTATAGATGAATGGAGGAACAACGCGACTGTTCCAAAATGGTTTGAAGATCAATATACGCTAATTCGTGAAGTACGTTATCCAATTGATACAAAACACGGTATCTATCATTTCTCCGAACTCAAAACCGTTGTCGAAAAATGGCAGGATTATCACATCCCGCACCCTTTATCTTCTAATGGAAGAGAGCAAAATGAACTGTTGTTTTTTGATACAGAGACCACTGGTTTAAGCAGTGGTGCTGGCAAC
This sequence comes from Alkalihalophilus sp. As8PL, assembly GCF_040939795.1. Lineage (GTDB taxonomy): Bacteria > Bacillota > Bacilli > Bacillales > Bacillaceae_D > Alkalihalophilus > Alkalihalophilus lindianensis. Next base: position 62,351 of record NZ_CP162551.1, on the reverse strand, counting down.
AGAATCTTTTTATTAGGATATGGACAAGTGACGGATAAAGAAGTAATTGTTCGCCAATATTTCCTGCCAGGACCGGAAGCGGAAGTCGCGTTCTATCATCATTTTTTAACGGATGTTAACGACATGAAAAACTTAGTGACTTATAATGGTAAAGCTTTTGATTGGCCACAAGTAAAAACGCGTCATACCTTTGTCCGAAGTCAAGTGCCTCAATTGCCGAAATTTGGACATTATGATTTACTTCATGCAGCTAGAAGACTATGGAAGGAGCAACTACCTTCCTGTAAGCTTTCTATAGTAGAGAGTGATGTTCTAGGTTTCACGCGAGTAGAGGATACACCTGGATATTTAGCACCTATGCTTTATTTTGATTTCCTTCAAGAACAAGATCCAGGCTTTGTGAAGGGGATTATTCAGCATCACGAATGGGATATTCTATCATTAATTACACTGTATGTGCATTTGTCTAAGCTTATTTTTAAAGCCTGGGAAGAAGGTCCATCATCTATCCATCCGGTTGAGAAGTATGAGATAGCAAGATGGTATGAATATATTGGTGAAAAAGAAGCGGCCAAGGAGCTTTACGAATCTGTAAGCCATACTGCCGATCCTGTACAATGGAAAGCTACTCTTGCGCTAGCTCACATTAGGAAACAACGAAAAGAGTCTGAAGAGGCTTTTTTACTTTTCAATAAATTGATTGATCACAATGAACATGTGATTGAATGTGCGATAGAAAATTCTAAATTAATGGAGCATCATTTTAAAAAAATGGACCAAGCCCTTGATTATTCTAACTTGGCATATGAAACATTAACAGAAGGGTTGATCCGTTATGAAAAAGAAAAAAAACTAGAAAATGAATTATTGAAAAGGATCGAACGCTTAAAGACGAAACTGAATAATTAAAAAGTCAAGAACTATTTCCTGGGTAACCGCAAAAAACGCCTATTTTCTTCAAAATGTTACAATTGTGTGAATTGGAGGATTTGTGCTCGATTCTTCAGAAAAATCAATTGTCAAGCTCATAAAAAGCAAGTAAAATATGAACTGGAAATTGAGTTGAAGAAAAGAGTGAGGAAAGTATGAGTAAAGCATTATTGATTTTATTTTTTCTAATGATTGGATTCACCGTTTTTTTTATGAGTGAAATGAAGGATGAAGCTTTTACTGACATGCAAGAAAACAGCCCAATCTCAGTAAAAAGCGAGATAAGTGCTTAGAAATAGGTGAAACAACCAGTACACCTGTATACGTTTTGACATAGGTTAATATTGACTCACCAATAAAAGGAGGAAGTTAACCTATGAGAAAGTGGAATAAATGTCATCAACCACCTACGTGTACAAAAGTAATGCCAGCAGTTGTTCACCCTACTAAGTGCAATGTCACTCAAAAAACATGTGAATACATTGTACCAGAAGTTCATCCAACACACACAACTCACGTTACAAACCATGTATATAAGCATGTTCACAGCTTTCCGCATACTGATTCATTTGAGCAAACAATCTCAAATCAACAGTTTGTAGGGCACGGACCTGGTCCACAAGTTGCTGGAGCAATGATGCCACCTCGTCCACCAATGGGAGGATACGGCCCGCAAGCAATGGGTCCAATGGCAGGAGCAAACATGGCACCTATGGGATTCGGTCCACAAGCTGGAGTGAATATGGCACCAAACATGGGACCTACTGCAGGAGCAAACATGGGACCTATGGGATTCGGTCCACAAGCTGGTGCGAATATGGCACCAAACATGGGGCCTATGGGCAAAGATAAGGGCGGGTGCGGTTGTACCTACCGTTAATCAGGTAATAATCAACAGGGTCTAGACCACTTTGGTGCTAGGCCCTGATTTCTTTCATAAGGGGTAATTAGACGATGAAAGTGTTAGCGATATCCGGCTACAAAGCTCATGAGCTAGGTATTTTTGATCAAAAACATCAAGGAATTGCCTACATAAAAAAAGCGATTGAACAAAAGCTCCGTACATTTATAGATGAGGGATTACAATGGGTTATTATTAGTGGGCAGTTAGGTGTTGAATTGTGGGCAGCTGAAATTGTTTTATCTCTTAAGGAAGAATTTCCGCAATTGAAACTTTCTGTTTTAACTCCTTTTTTAAAGCAAGAGGAGCGTTGGAAAGAAGAGACCCAGCAACATTACAACTCCATTATTAACCAAGCTGATTTTGTTGACAGTATTACAAAACGCCCATATGATAGTCCAGCACAGCTTAGATTAAAAAACGAGTTTATTATTGAAAAATCAGATGGGTTACTGCTTCTAGTAGATGAAGAAAAGCCAGGCTCCCCAATGTACTACCTAGAACCTGCTAAAATTAAAGCAGAGCAGCAGAACTATATTATCCACTATATTACACCCACAGATCTAGATTTACTTATACAAGATGAGCAAATGAATCACACGGATTATTAATTAGTCGAATAATTCAAATTGACAAGATAGCGAAGTTTTGAAAAAATAGAAAGAAATAACCTATAAGGTTGAACAGTCATAGAGGTGATGGGAATGAATAATCCAGAAATTCGTTTATCAGCAAAAGATATCTTAGATAAAGAATTTAAAACAAGTATGCGTGGGTATAATCCTGATGAAGTGGATAAGTTTCTTGACTCCATCATTCAAGATTATGAAGCTTATCAAAAAAGAGTTGCACAGTTGGAGAAGGAAAATCAAAAGCTTCGACAAGAGATGAAGCAATTATCTGAACGACCGCAACGTCAAACATCTACTGCAAATGCAGGGAGTACAAATTATGATATCTTACAACGCTTATCGAATTTAGAGAAAAAAGTATTCGGTAGTAAATTATACGAATAAGCGAGGGAACTTCGATAAGGGGAGAGGGAATTGATTGACGTCTACATTGACGGTGCGAGTGCCGGGGACCCTGGCCCTTCAGGTGCTGGGGTTTTTATTAATTATAAAGATGGAAATGTAGAACAATTTTCCATCCCTTTAGGGAACATGTCTAATCATGAAGCAGAATATGAAGCATTAATTCATGCGCTTAAAATTTGCAAGGAAAAAGAGTTTAAACATGTTTCATTTCGAACAGATTCTCAGTTGATTGATCAAGCTGTTGAGAAGCGTTATGTTAAAAATAGACGCTATGATCCCTATTTAAAGCAAGCTCTTACTTATATTGATGACTTTGAATTGTTTTTTATGAAGTGGATACCAAGCAAACAAAATCGTAATGCAGATCAATTAGCTAGAAAAGCGATTCAAAAGTCAAAGTAAATAATTACCCTTGATTTGCATTACGAAAATAGGTATAATTAGTTTTGTCGCTTATGACAGAAATAACTGTTCAGGTGATCGCTGCACGTTTATCGTGTAGAGGAAAGTCCATGCTCGCACTAGCTGAGATGCTAGTAGTGTTCGTGCCTAGCCAATTCATAAGCTAGGGTAGTCTGGCTTTTGCTGGACTAACGGCAAGGGAAGCACCTAAGTCTCTTGATATGGTGTGCGAACTTTGAAAGTGCCACAGTGACGGAGTCCATATGGAAACGTGTGGAGTGGAACGAGGTAAACCCCACGAGCGAGAAACCCAAAATTTGGTAGGGGCATTTTCTGAACCGGAATTGAACGGGTCAGATGAACAAGATCAATGGTCTTGTAGATAGATGATTACCACCGGAGTACGAGGTTCATCACCGCTTGTAGTACTAAGGTACAGAACATGGCTTATCGAACAGTTATCGATGACTTCATTGAGCGACATTGAGAAATCCCCCTTATAGGGGTTTTTTTCATTTATATACACAATTTTAATTGTGATTTGTCAGGGCATTTAACAGAGCGTATAATAAAGACAACTGTTTATACATAAGGAGATACGGATCAATGAGTAAAGTGACATTAATAGCTACAGCTACAATGGGATTAGAAGCCCTTGTTGCACGTGAAGTAAAAGATTTAGGTTATACAGATATTCAAGTAGAAAATGGCAGAGTGGAATTCACAGCCGATGTAAGTGCCATCCCTCGCGTAAACTTATGGCTCCGTACGGCTGATCGTGTGAAGTTAAAAGTAGGAGAGTTCAAGGCATTTACCTTTGATGAGTTATTTGAAAAGACGAAAGCTCTACCTTGGGCAGATCTCATTCCTGTCCATGCTGAATTTCCGGTTATTGGTAAGTCCGTGAAATCGAAACTTTTTAGTGTGTCAGATTGCCAGGCGATTGTTAAAAAGGCAGTTGTTGAAAGCATGAAAAAAAGGTACAAGCGTGGTTGGTTTGATGAAGATGGACCATTTTACAGAATAGAAGTTGCCCTACTTAAAGATGTAGTTACTCTCACCATTGATACAAGTGGTACAGGGCTTCATAAAAGAGGGTATCGTTACTTGCATAACCAAGCACCTTTAAAAGAGACGCTTGCAGCAGCTATGGTGATGTTAACAACATGGAAGCCAGATCGCCCTTTTGCAGATCCGTTCTGTGGATCTGGTACGTTACCGATCGAAGCAGCAATGATTGGTCAAAATATAGCACCGGGCTTTAACCGAGAATTCGTATCAGAAGATTGGCATTGGATAGGAAAAGAGCATTGGAATATGGCAAGACAAGAAGTAGAAGATGTTGCTAACTACGATCAACCACTTGATATTATGGGATCTGATATTGACCATCGCAGCGTAGAACTTGCTCAAAATAATGCGATGGAAGCAGGTTTTGGTGATCTAATTACCTTTAAGCAAATGCAGGTTGGTGATTTTAGACATAAAGGTGAATACGGGATCTTGATCGGCAACCCTCCTTACGGGGAACGTCTAGGGGAAAGAGCTGAAGTGGAAGAGATGTATCGTGATATGGGAGAGGCTTTTAAGCTTCTAGATACATGGTCTGTATATATGTTAACATCCCATGAAGAGTTTGAAACTTTTTATGGGAAGAAGGCTAATAAGAAACGAAAGCTCTATAATGGAAATATTAAGACGGATTATTATCAATTTTTTGGACCAAGACCACCGAAAAAAGAAATGAATGAATAGAAACATTTTATAAACACCATTCAATATGAATGGTGTTGTTTTTTAATCAACTATAATTTTATTATGTAAACTTATAGTTGATGAATACTTTGATATTGATTTGTATATGATATGTAAGGAGAAAAAAGAAATGAGGGATAAGAATGAGCGAACCTTATAATGAATTAAAACAAGTTGAAATGGCCATTAAATCAGCTCAACGCATGGTTGGACAAGCGACTATGAGTATGGATCAAGAACAATTAGAAGCAGCAACAGATGCTGTGAACCAAGCAAAAGAACAATATAAAAGAGCAGTGTCTCATCAAACAGGTGTCGATCAAGCTTTTTTTGAATTCTCTGAGGAACTTTTACTAAAAGCTGATCAGCAATTAAATGAAGCAAAAAAATAACCGTACTCTTATGAGTCGGTTTATTTTTTTGCTTATTCATCTTCAAAATCTGGATGATCGATTTGTTCAAATTTCGGACTTATAAATTCTAGGTAGCCCATATCCTCGTCAAAGTGAATAGTCATACCATCTATATACCAAAAATCATCTTCGTTTACAAAGAAATGGACACCTTGTTTTGTAACAATGTAAGAAGTCTTTTGAGGAAGCTCTTTAATCACTCCAACAGAAAAGCCACCAGAACCAATTCCACCAACTCTTACAAATAATCGTAATGTATCGCCCTCTTTAAGAGGTATTTCATTTATATAAAATGAACTTGCAGCGTCTGTTATTGTAAGATTCATTTGTATACCTCCTATTCCATTAACACCTTATCACAAATTTCGACAAGATCCTAGAAAAAATCATTGAAATGAGAAGGAAATACAATTCGAGTGACGAATTAAAAAGAGTACGAAGAATACATAGTCTTTTGATGAAGAAGGGTGGCAATCATATGAGTGAAAGAGTTAAAAAAGTAGAAGAAGATTTCTTAGCATATACGAAAAAAATGGAGGACTATGGGCAAGCGTTATCGCTACTTGCCTGGGATGCAAGAACAGGGGCTCCGAAAAAAGGAATCCAACAACGTTCTGAGGTCATTGGTACGTTATCCTCAGATCTTTTTCAACTCTCAACATCTGAGGAGATGGCAGGGTATTTAGGAGAATTACGTGATGAGTCAGCGCAAGCGCATTTATCAGAAATCACAAAAAAGAGTGTCGCTGAGTGCCATAAAGAGTTTGAACGTAACTTAAAGATTCCTAAAGATGAATACAAGGAATATGTGATGCTCCAATCACAATCAGAGTCTGTATGGGAAGAAGCAAAAAACAAAGCTGATTTTGAGATGTTTAGACCTAACTTAGAAAAGCTTGTTGAATTTAAAAAGCGTTTTGTCGGTTATTTGGGTCATAATGGAAATCCGTACAATACATTGTTAGATGATTTCGAACCAGGTGTGTTTGTCGATACGATCGACAAAGTATTTGGAGAACTTCGAGACCAATTAATACCTTTAGTAAAAGGGGTAACGGAATCAAGTCATCAGCCACGAACGGACTTCTTATTTAAGAAATTTCCTCGTGAGAACCAGCAAGCGTTAAGTAAAGATATTCTTAAGGAAATTGGATATGACTTTGGTGCAGGGCGACTTGATGAGACAGTTCATCCATTCGCAATCGGCATCAACCCTAATGATGTACGAGTGACAACAAAATACAATGAAGATGATTTTCGCGTTTCTTTATTTGGAACCATTCATGAGGGGGGACATGCCCTCTATGAACAAAACATCTCACAAGACTTAATTGGAACACCTTTATGCAGTGGAACATCAATGGGGATTCACGAGTCTCAGTCTCTTTTCTGGGAGAAGTTTGTTGGGAAAAATTATGGGTTCTGGGAGCGAAACTATGATCTTCTTAAAAAGAATTCATCTGGACAATTTGATGATATTTCATTAGAAGACTTTTATTTTGCGGTTAACCAATCAAAGCCATCTTTAATTCGTATTGAAAGTGATGAGTTGACGTATTGCCTGCATATTATTCTTCGTTATGAACTTGAAAAAGCGTTGATGCAGGGAGAGATAGAGGTGAGAGACTTACCTCATCTATGGAATGAAAAGATGGAAGAGTATTTAGGTATTAAGCCTGAACATGATGGAGAAGGGGTCTTGCAAGATGTTCATTGGTCATTCGGTGCTTTTGGATACTTCCCGTCATATGCACTAGGTTACATTTACTCAGCCCAATTAAAAGAGGCATTGGTTAAAGATCTACCAAATTTTGATGAATTAATCAGAACGGGTGAATATGCACCTATTCGCCAATGGATGACTGATAACGTTCATCAATACGGAAAAATGAAAAAACCTGCTGAGATTATAAAAGATATTACAGGTGGGGGAATTGATTCTAAACCACTTGTCCGTTATTTAGAAGAAAAATACCGTCGTTTATATAAGTTTTAATCGTGAAAGACTGTGCATATAATATGCACAGTCTTTTTTAAACATTGTATCTATTAATTTCAATTACTGTACTCTTTTTAAAAAATAATACAAGTACCTAAACAAATAATAAACAAGATGAATAGAATGAACCAATAATTCCTATACTTGTGCTAGAGGTGATAAGTAAATGGATGTGGTGATTTTTCAACCAAGAAAAGAACCGACCTATTCACAATTAGATAATCCTAAGCAAATAGAAGAATTAATAGGTGGACCTTTTTCGGAGTTTAAATATAAAAAAAGTGGAAATGAATACAAAGCATTTTGTCATCAAGAAGCATGGAGAAAGCATCGAGATGAAGTTGCTGCAGTATATGGAACCGTGGTCTTAACCTCATCTACAACATCTACTTTAAAAGAAAAAGATAGAAGCTTGTTATTTGATCATGGATTAGAAATTGAGAAATGGGAATTGAATTAACTTGAAACTTATGACTATAATTAATCGTTCTATATATAAAAGAAAGAGCGGGGGCGATTAATTGAAAGCTTTACTCAGGCTATTACTTTTAATGATGATCGTATTGTTAGCAGCTTGTACGAACGAAATTAAAAAAGATCCATCACAAACTAACGAACCTTATATTACTGGAAAGATCACCGATAAGGCTGATCAATCTATTCTAGTTGCGGATGAAATTTACTTTAGTATAGATAATGAAACGGTCATTATAAATGAGCTGGGTCAAACAATCGAACATTCTGATTTATCAGTTGGACATACAGTCGTCGTTTGGACCAATGCTCCGGTGATGGAATCTTACCCAGCTCAAGGATATGCTGAAAAAATAGAAAAACAAGGAGCCGACTAACCAGCGCCTTGTTTTTTTTCATTTGATTTTCTTGTCAAGTGAAATGGGAGATACAGCAAGGTAAACATAGCCATTGCGATTAGTTCTAATTGGAGGATGTACCAAGGATGAGGGCCTAGAAAATCTAACAAGCTAGCACCTTCAGGCTTATAAGCTAAGAACATATAATTAGCTCCCGTCAATATATTAATCAGATATACAACAACCGCTAAACCGTTTAAAACAACAAAGGATTTTACGACTGATCTCATGGTTACACGGTATTTTTCTACCCACACCATATAAAGAATAGAAAGAATAATTCCTATATGCGCAATAAAAAAATGTAAAAATCGATAATGCGGGAACCCATAAAATAAATCTGGTGTGAGGATTGCTTGTAGTGCACCAGCCAATCCAAAAAAATAGACGACTTCAAAAACCCACTTCTTATTAGACAGTAACATATAGATACAAAAGAACAAGCTAATTGTACAAAGGTGAAAAGGAAGGTTATAACGAATATCCCAAGTTCCTATACTTAGCGTCCAAATAAAAAGACTAATCTCAGAAACGATAAGGAGGATCAGAAGCCCAGTCCGCACATTTGTTCCCATATAGCTTTTATTCCGATGTATATAAAGCCATACGGTTAAAATGAAAAAGATCATAATCATCACTAAATGATCGACAGATAAGAAAATTGGATAATCTGGATAGTGACCTGGTGCAAAATATTTATCGTACAAGCGTTATCACCTCGACTTAAACTAAACCATTCTCTGTATACTATAGAACGAATGTCGATACTTTATACAGCCGGATACTTAAGAAATCGATAATCGTTGAATCGCTTCTTGTCTTGCATGGTCTTGAACATGAGCATACACTTGTGTCGTTGCCACAGACTCATGCCCAAGTAAACTTTGAACGGTCAATACATCGACTCCATTTGAAACAAGTGCTGTCGCAAAGCTATGTCTTAATTTATGAGCGGTAATATTTTTATGACGAAGAAACTGATATTGCTCTTTTGTTCGCTTTAATTGTCGTTGAATCATTTTTTGTAAAGCACTAATGGTAACTCCTTTTGAATATTGCTGAACTTGAAAATCATAGCCTACAAATAGAAAATCTTCCCCCTCACTCGGACGGTATTTTATCGGCAAGGAATTGAGATAATGGTTGATTACATCTACTGTTTCCACTGAAAGAGGAATTCTGCGCTCCTTATTACCTTTCCCTCGAACTTTAATTGCTTTTTCGACCTCATCAACATCTTTCATTTTTAAATTCGCTAATTCAGATATTCTTAGACCTGAACTAAGTAAAAGATAGATGACAGCATAATCCCGTTCAATTAATCTAATGGCATAACGTAATTGACGTCTAGATAAATGAGAAGTATCACGAATGGCCTTTAGTAGAAGCTGGGCTTCAGAAACAGTCAGAAACACAGGTTCTCTTTTTCCAACTTTTGGTCGTTCCACTCCAATCACTGGATTAATCGACGTTTCCCCTTTTTTAACAAGATAATCAAATAATGATTGCAGAGCAGATACTTTACGATTAATCGTCCTCGGTTCATTTTCCATTTCAAGAGCAAGGTAGGAGATGTAATGCTCAATGGCCCCTTTTTCAATTTGCAAAAAATCTTTAAGAGAAACCTCAGATGCTAGAAAACTACGATCTTCCGAAACACGTTCAACATATTGAAAAAAATAATGATAATCATATATGTATCGTTGAATCGTTTGTTTCGAATACCCTAACGAAATTCTACTCACTAAATATTGTTGAATAAATGGAGGGAGTAGATCAATTTTACGATATTGTGCTCTAATTGCCGAAGGGAGAACATCTGTTTGATTTTCGGCGTCTTTATGTAAATCATTTAATTTTGCAAAGAATGACATAGTATTCACCTCATTACTAGTTTATCGTAAAATATACGTTCTGTGAAATGTTGATTTCATGGAACGTATATAAAATAGTTTAGTAGTAATTGTTAAGAGTTATTGACAACCGTTCTTATAGATTGTTAACTTAATATATAATAAGGTTTACATATTGGTTTGAGAAATAGTTAGGAAGGTGAAACTATGCAAAATGAACATACATACTATAGCGTCAGAATGAGAGCTGCCAAAGGGGATTCTCATAAGAACGGAGGAAAACATATCTCAGGCGGTGAGATGATCGCTACATTCAATGAGCTTGAATCGTCTATTGCAGAGTTAGTAGAGAAAGGACTCACTCATTCGCGGGGCAAGCCCGACTTTATGAATATTCAATTTGAACGAATCGAAGAATCAGTTGAACACGTAGCGCCATTAGCTGTTCATACTAATCCCGTTCCTTCAATGAGTGATGGGCAAGCGACCGCTCGTTCATTATTAAAAGATGCTGGTGTGCACCCTAACGTAATTAATATGTCTTACCAAGTTCTATCACAAATCTCCGAACTACGTGGGGCGGTCTTAATCGATGTCCACACTGGTCAAAGACTAGATGACCCTACCAAAAATGGGGTGAGAGTGTCACGGATGGATTGGCCTTGGAATAATTTTGAAAGCTGGGCTAAAACCTATCATCTTCCACAAAACAACAGAATGAAAGAAGCGCTAGTTTTAGCCACAAAAGTCGTTCATCATCCTGCCACAACGGCTGAATTATGCTGGTCGGATGATCCCGACTACATTACTGGTTATGTGGCGAACAAAAATCTCGGCTATCAGCGAATTACTCAACTAAAGGAAATAGGAGACGAAAAGGGCTGCCGCATATTTTATGTCGATCAAACAAAGCTTAAAAATCTCGATGCCTACATCAACTATTTAACGACGCAACCAGTATTCATTCAGTGGGAAAGGGATGAGGTGATTAGTGATGAGTCTCGATCAAATGCTAGCACAACGGCTAACTGATACAAAAAAAGCAGGATTATATCGAACGTTTCGAACAATGGAATCTGCTCCGAATCGAACAAATAGGATCGACGGAAGTGAGCAACTGGTCTTTTCATCAAATAATTACTTAGGTTTGGCAGCAGATAGAAGGCTTGCTGATGCAGCAAAATTGGCCATAGAAGAGTTTGGTACAGGCAGTTCAGGCTCTAGGTTAACAACAGGAAATACAACTTGGCACCAAAAGCTTGAAACGAAACTAGCTTCTTTCAAACAAACAGAGGCTGCCTTATTATTTTCTAGCGGTTACTTAGCTAATATTGGCGTTCTATCAAGTATACCTAAACAAGGAGATATCATTTTAAGTGACGAGTTAAACCATGCGAGCCTAATCGATGGCTGCAGGTTATCAAAGGCAGACACAGTCGTTTACCCTCATCTTCACATGGAGACTCTCGAAAAACAGTTAAAGGATTGCAAGCGTTATAACCGCCGTTTCATTGTCACAGATGGTGTATTCAGTATGGATGGGACTATTGCTCCGTTAGATGAGATCAAACGATTAGCGAATCAATACGAAGCTTATATCATTGTAGATGATGCTCATGGTACAGGGGTTGTCGGTAAAAGTGGAAGGGGTACATGTGAGCTTTTTGGCTTTTCATGTGATGTGATAATTGGTACTTTAAGTAAGGCGGCAGGTTGCGAAGGAGGATTTGTAGCTGGTTCAAGCATTCTAATAGATTATTTAAAAAATCATTCAAGAAGCTTTATCTTTCAAACGTCCATCCCACAGGCGAGCTGCGCCGCTGCTTACATGGCTTTGGAAATAATGGAATCAGATAAAGAACGCTTGGAACGATTACGATCATTAACTGTTCAAGTTCGCAGAGGGTTAACAGACATGGGGTTTAATGTCCGCGGAGAAGAGACCCCTATTATTCCTGTCATTATTGGTGATACGAATCAAGCGTTACTATTTGCAGAAAGCCTTCTAGCAAAAGGAATCTTTGCCCCTGCCATTCGACCTCCTACAGTAGCAGATGGTGAAAGCCGCATCCGCTTAACGGTAACGGCCGATCATCAGAAAAGAGATATTGATTACCTGTTACAGAGCTTCTATTTAATAGGAAGAGAATTGAATCTGATTCAGAAGCAAATGACCTTTTTATATAGGGAGGAGGGAGAGCATGAATACCGTTAACCAAACGAACGAAAAACAGATCCATCTAAAAAGAGAAGACTTAATGGATGATCCGTATGCTTTGTATGAAAGATTGCGGGAAATATACCCGATTTATAAGGGGAGGATGTTAAAACAATCAGGCTGGTTTGTTACGGGATATAAAGAGGCTGCCCTTATCCTCAAGGAACCATCATTTTTCACTCGCATTCCCTTGCCTGAATCTACAGAGAAATATGGTCAACTAAAAAGAGTACAAAGCAAGATGATGCTCTACATGAATAACCAAGATCACCGCAAACTGCGCCTATTAGTGAATAAAGCATTCACCCCAAAACAAGTAGAAAAATTTAGGCCATTAATAGAAGAAGTCATTGATTCCTTGCTAGATGAGCTCATTGTAAAAAAAGAATTTGATGTCGTATCAGAGTTTGCTTTTCCGCTTACAAGCCTAGTCATTGCAACCATTTTAGGCGTTCCTCAAGAAGACCGGGGACGCTTTAGAGTATGGGCTAGTGCGCTACTTCAATCGATTGATTTTTCGAGATCACATAAAACACTTGAAGATAGTGATCGCTTAATAGGGGAACTTAACGATTACTTTACATTAGTAATCGATAAGAAGAGAAAAAACCCCGGTCATGACCTTATTAGCAAGCTGATTAAAGAACAAGACAAGATAACGAACGAAGAATTAATTGCTACTTCCATATTACTCGTTATAGCCGGGCATGAGACGACGGTTAACTTAATTAGTAACACGGTATTAGCTTTTGCCAAGCATCCTGCTGAGTGGGAGCTTTTAAAGAGTGATTCTTCCTTAGTCGCCCCTGCGATCGAAGAAGTATTAAGATATGAGAGCCCTACACAATTGACAGCGAGGGTTGCGATGAAAGATATAGAAATCGCCGGTCAAGAACTAAAAAGCGGTGATCAAATCTATCTTTTGCTCGGGGCGGCTAACCGAGATCCGGACGTATTTGAAAACCCCAATAAATTTATTATTTCAAGAAAGGCCACTCCTCATCTCTCTTTTGGAATGGGTGGACATTTTTGCTTAGGTTCGACACTTGCCAGGTTGGAAGCGCACGCTGCTTTAGCTGCTCTTATACAACATGTAGACAAACTTGAACTTGCTAGTCATGATATCAAATGGCGTAAATTGGTGGGCTTTCGCTCCCTTGAACAATTAAAAATTCATACGGTTCATGCATCAAAATAGTTCTCTTTGTCTGTTGATCTTCTAGATGGTAGAATCATAGGCAATGGAGGGGATCGTAATGAGTGATGTGAATCTAACTATTTCAACTATTTTAATTATAAGTCCTATGCACAGGGAATTAAAACGATTAATAGAAAATGAGAGCGTCGAACAATCCTTTCGTTTTAAATCTGAAGAAGAGGTTACTGATACGGACTTAGATTGGGCAGATGCAATCGCCACCTTTAACAGTCAAGCAGACTTTGACTACAGTAAAGTGAAGTGGGTTCATTCGCTGGGGGCTGGCGTAGATCGTTTCTTACATAATAAGAGTTGGGATGAGAATGTTCTATTAACAAGGACGATTTGTTCGTTTGGTCAAAGGATCGCCCAATATTCGTTAAGCTATATCTTACAAGACCTGCAGCAACACCAGCTATTTGCTCAGGATGGTAAACAGAAGAAATGGGAGCCGCGTACCCCTGTATTAGTGAAGGATAAGAAAGCTGTAATATATGGAACAGGGGAAATTGGTCAAGAAACGGCCAAAGTTTTATCGTTGTTTGGGATGGATGTGTACGGTGTATCTCGCAGCGGCCAACAGAAAGATTTTTTCACAAAAGTATTTGCGATGAATGAGGGTCAAAGCGAATTAAAGGATGTCGGATATATCATTAACACATTGCCCCTAACAGCAGAGACTAAATCCTTATTTAATGAAAGCTTATTCTCTTGTTTCACTCAAGCGGGGTTTATTAATGTGGGAAGAGGGGCTTCGGTGGATGAAGATGCCCTCCTTCAAGCGATCGACAAGGGTGCTGTACGGTTTGCTGTTCTCGATGTGTTCCGTGAAGAGCCGCTTCCTTCAGGACACCCTTTTTGGGATCATCCTAAGATCACGATTACTCCTCATATATCCGCTGTGACCACTCCGGACGAGGCTGTATCATGTTTTATTGATACGCTTTTTAACATTGAGCAAAACAAAGAGCTGCTGAATCAAGTCGATATAAAAAAAGGGTATTAACGAGTCACCTTTAATATATTGGCATAAAAATTGCATTAAAAATAGTGGCAGGATTCGTTGTCGTATTGTCGAATGAATCTACTATTAAGAAACTGTTGATATATGTTTTAACAACATGGAGGAGGACATTAGTAATGAGAGAAGTCGTTATTGTAAGTGCAGCACGTACACCAGTCGGAACATTCGGAGGTGCATTATCAAGTGTACCCGCAGTAGATCTTGGAGCAGTTGCTGCAAAGGAAGCTATTAAACGTGCAAATATTCAACCAGAGGATATTGATGAAGTACTAATCGGGAATATCCTCTCAGCAGGTCTAGGTCAAAACGTTGCTCGTCAAGTAGCCATCTATGCTGGCTTACCTGAAACCACTCCAGCCTTAGCGATCAACAAACTATGTGGATCTGGTTTACGTACGGTGAGCATGGGCGCTCAGTTTATCGCTTTAGGCGATGCGGATGTCATCCTTGCAGGTGGTGTTGAAAACATGAGTCAAGCACCATATGTGATGCCAAATGCTCGTTGGGGTCAACGTATGGGCGATGGTAAATTAGTTGACACCATGATCTATGATGCACTAACAGATAAATTCAACAATATTCATATGGGTGTGACAGCTGAAAATATCGCTGAAAGATGGGAATTAACGCGTGAAATGCAAGATGAGTTTGCTCTTCGCAGTCAACAACGTGCTGAAAAAGCTCAAAAAGCAGGATTATTTGCTGAGGAGATTGTGCCAGTACCAGTACCACAACGTAAAGGTGAGCCAGTCATGGTTGATACAGACGAACATCCAAAGCACGGCTTAACAATGGAGAAACTTGCGAAGCTTCGCCCTGCATTTAAAAAAGATGGAACCGTTACAGCTGCGAATGCATCAGGTATCAATGACGGTGCTGCCATGGTCGTTTTAATGGCAAAAGAGAAGGCTGAAGAATTAGGAATTGAACCTTTAGCGACGATTAAATCGTATGGTAACGCAGCACTTGACCCTAAAATCATGGGGTATGGTCCTGTACCAGCTACGAAAAAAGCGTTAGCTAAAGCGGGTCTTTCTGTTGAAGATCTTGATCTTATTGAAGCGAATGAAGCTTTCGCTGCTCAATCACTTGCAGTAGTTAAAGATTTGGGACTCGATCCAGAGAAGGTCAATGTAAATGGTGGAGCCATTGCACTTGGTCACCCAGTAGGAGCCTCAGGTACGCGTGTACTTGTTACTCTTTTACATGAAATGAAGCGTCGCGATGCAAAGCGTGGTCTTGCTACATTATGTATTGGTGGCGGACAAGGAACGGCACTTATCGTAGAACGTCCATAATGATTGGATTTAAAGAGAGCTCTTATATGAGCTCTCTTTTTTTATGATATACTACTCTTTAATAAACACTGAGCGAGGGATTGCAACATGAATATGAAAGAATTTGTGGGAGCCATTGAAAGGTCTTACGAACAAATGGAAGCCATCATACGTGCCCTTCCGTTTGGAGCCATTCTTACAGACACGCACCAAACAATCTTGTTTCATAACGATACGATTCAAAAAATGTTAAAGAAAACAGAAGAGGAAATAAACGGACAAGTTTTAACGAGCTATATTGATAACAACTTAGTCAAGGGGATTGCTGAAGGGACTAACATTCATGTAACCCTTCATCAACGCACCTTCGTTCTAAGAAAAGAACATACAACCATTAACGGTGTTCTTCATTATGTGTATTTAATCTCTTCTATCAAAGGTTTAGAAGAGCTTCTTTCAACAAATAGAGAAAAAACAGAACTCTTAGAAACGGTTATGGAATTTGCATTTGATGGTATCGTGATCGTTGATAAAAATGGCTATATCACGATGCTAAGTAAAGAGTATGCGGATTTTTTAAACGTAAAAGCAGAAGACGTCATCGGAAAGCACGCAACCGAAGTGATTGAAAATACACGAATGCATATCGTGGCAAAAACAGGAAAACCGGAAATTGCTGATCTTCAGCGGATCAAGGGAGATTATATGATAGCCACTCGCTTACCCATTATAAAAAATGGTGAAATTACAGGGGCTGTTGGAAGAGTCTTGTTTCAAAATGTAGGTGGTTTTAATTCACTGTATAAACGAGTGAAACTAATGGAAACAGAGCTTAAGAAATACAAGGGCGAATTTCGCGAGCAAAACAAAGCAACCTATACTTTTCATCATATTATAGGAGAAAGTGAGTCCATTCTCCGAGCAAAGCATCAGGCTGAACGTGCAGCAAATAGTGATTCAAATGTGTTACTACTTGGAGAAAGTGGAACAGGAAAAGAACTGTTTGCACACGCGATACACAATGCAGGCAGACGCGCCCCTGGCTCATTCGTAAAGGTCAATTGCGCGGCCATTCCACCAGATCTACTTGAGTCAGAATTGTTCGGGTATGAAGAAGGCTCGTTTACCGGGGCTAAAAAAGGTGGAAAAAAAGGAAAGTTTGAAGCAGCTGATGGCGGGACAATATTCCTTGATGAAATCGGTGAGCTTCCTCTTCATATGCAAGTGAAGTTTTTACGCGTACTTCAAGAAAAAGAAGTAGAAAAAATAGGCTCGACAACAAGTAAACCGATTGATGTACGAGTGATTGCGGCCACTAACCGCGACCTTGAGGAGATGGTTCATAAAGGTGAATTCCGACTTGATCTCTATTATCGTTTGAACGTAGTCGCGATTCACATTCCACCACTCAGAGAACGCGAGCAAGACTTAGTGCAATTATGTCAGCATTTCACCGAAAAACTTAGTCCCATTATGAAAAAAGAAGTGGAAGGTATTTCAAAAGAAGCTCAAAGGCTCCTCAATCAATATCGCTGGCCAGGTAATATTCGTGAGCTTGAAAATGTGATCGAACGAGCAATGAATATGCTTGATGAGACATGGATCAAACCTATTCATCTCCCTGCCAAATTAACAGAACAAGCGACTGGGAAAGTAATCGAACCTCTTGCCATTTCCATTGAAAAGGCTGAAAAGACTGCCATTATGAATGCATTGACTCAAACAAAAGGAAATCGTTCAAAGGCCGCTTCTCTATTAGGTGTTAGTCGGTCTACATTTTATGAGAAGTTAACTAAACATCAACTTTAAAACACCTTGCTTACAACGGCAAGGTGTTTTAGTAGGTAACAAGAATAATAATGGCCAAAAGAATAGTCAGTGTCCGTTTTTATGGACAGGATAAATAGGTATATCTAATTATGTCCGGATTTAAATACATAAATAAAAAGATACTGTCCGTATAATCGAACATTTTAGGTGAATACCGCAAACAGAATGGTTAATTATGGATGTAAGGACAAATGAAACCGCATACTTTCGTTCTTTATTTTAAAATTAAAAGTTGGCACACCTCTTGCATATATAAGTCTATGTACTTTTCTTTATGTAAGGTAGAGAAAGCGTATTCATAGATGTTGTAGGAGGGAAAGGTATGATTAATAAAGTAAAATCAGCAGAAGAAGCCGTTAAAATGATTCAAGATGGATCAACGGTTGCAACTGGAGGGTTCGTTGGGAATGGACACCCTGAAGCATTAACTTCTGCGCTCGAGCGGCGCTTCTTAAAGGAACAAAAGCCTCAAGACTTAACACTAATGTATGCTGCAGGACAAGGTGATGGAAAAGAAAAAGGCTTAAATCACCTAGGTCATGAAACATTAGTAACTCGTGTTGTTGGAGGACACTGGGGACTTGCTCCAAAACTTCAAAAGCTAGCAATTGATAACAAAATTAAAGCGTATAACTTCCCGCAAGGAGTTATTTCACACTTGTTCCGTGATATTGCAGCAGGTAAACCTGGTACGCTCACTCATGTTGGCTTGAAAACATTTGTTGACCCACGTAACCAAGGTGGAAAATTAAACGAAAGCACAACTGAAGATTTAGTATCTTTAATGGAAATTTCTGGACAAGATTATCTATTCTATAAGACACTTCCTGTACATGTAGCATTAATACGAGGTACTCATGCAGATGAAGCGGGTAACTTAACTCTTCATAAAGAAGCAGGCACTCTAGAGATCTTATCTATGGCACAAGCAGCTAAAAACTCTGGTGGTATTGTCATTGCCCAAGTTGAGAAAGTCGTTGCTAAAGGAAGTCTTGACCCTCGTTTGGTTAAAGTACCTGGTCTCTTGATTGATGCAGTTGTTATTGCAGAGCCAGAACAACATATGCAAACTTTTGCTGAACAATACAACCCATCTTATTGTGGCGAAATCAAAGCGGTTAATCGTGATTTACCTAAACTTAAACTAGATGAGCGCAAGGTGATTGCACGTCGTTCTGCGATGGAACTAGAACCATATGCTGTGACAAACCTTGGTATTGGTATGCCTGAAGGAGTGTCAATGGTGGCGAATGAAGAAGGTGTTGACCATCTTATTAATTTGACCGTAGAATCAGGTCCTATTGGCGGGATTCCAGCTGGAGGTATGAGCTTCGGAGCATCTATTAACCCTGAATGTATCGTCGATCAACCGTACCAATTTGACTTTTATGATGGCGGAGGATTAGATGTTGCCTTCCTTGGTCTTGCTCAACTAGATGGGAACGGGAATGTAAATGTTAGTAAGTTCGGACCTAAAATTGCTGGGGCCGGTGGTTTCATCAACATTACTCAAAATGCTAAACGCGTAGTATTCTGTGGAACATTTACAGCAGGCGGATTAGGTATTGAAGTGAAAGAGGGGAAACTCACTATTGCTAAAGAAGGTAAAATCAAAAAGTTCTTAGTAGATGTTGAACACATTACCTTTAGTGGAGAATATGCAAACGAAACTGGACAAACCATTCTTTATATCACAGAACGTGCGGTATTTGAACTTGGTCCTGATGGTGTTGTTTTAACAGAAATCGCTCCTGGTGTTGATCTTAATCGCGATGTACTAGATCAAATGGAATTTAAGCCAGTTATTTCTGAAAATCTTAAAACGATGGATGAACGAATTTTCCGTGATGAAAAAATGGGCCTTGAGCTTACTAATGGAAAAGCTGTTCTTTCTAAATAATCACTAAGGGGGAGAAAGAATGTTAGGTATCGTATTAGGTTTAATATTATTAATGTATCTTGCATACCGTGGTTGGTCAATCATTTGGGTTGCGCCAATTACTGCCGGGGTTGTCGCTATTTTCGGAGGACTTGACCTTCTAGATGCATATAAAAACACTTACATGGAAGGTTTCGTTAATTTTGCGAAACTATGGTTCCCAGTATTTATGCTTGGTGCAATCTTTGGTAAACTAATGGAGGATACTGGATCTGCTAGTTCAGTAGCTTCTATGATTACTAAAGTAATTGGAAAGCAGCGAGCGATTTTAGGGGTAATTGTAGCTTGTGCTGTATTAACGTATGGGGGAGTAAGTTTATTCGTTGTAGTATTTGCGGTTTACCCACTTGCTATTGCATTATTCCGTGAAGCTAACATTACACGTCGATTAATTCCTGGTACCGTTGCTCTAGGTGCATTCACCTTTACAATGACGGCTGTTCCTGGTACACCACAAATTCAAAACCTTATCCCAACAGAGTACTACGGGACAACGGCTATGGCTGCCCCGTTCATGGGGATTATTGCTGCTCTAGTAATGGGTGTAGGTGGATATGTCTACTTAACGTGGAGAGAAAAACAAACACGCGCTGCTGGAGAATTCTACACGGAGCCAAAGGATCAAGATATTAAAGAGATTGATGAAGCTAAACTTCCAAATCCAATTCTTTCATTCTTACCATTAATTGCAGTTATCTTTACGTTAAACGTCTTTAACTGGGATATTGTCGTTTCTTTAATTACGGGTATTCTGATGATTATTGCCTTTAACTATAAGATGATTAAGAAATTTACTGATTCTGTTAACAAAGGGGCAAGTGGTTCTGTTATTGCTATTGTTAACACGAGTGCTGCCGTTGGTTTCGGAGCGGTCGTTCGTGCAGTTCCTGGTTTTGAGAAGCTTACAGACTTTGTTATGGGTATTCAAGGAAGTCCACTTATTTCACAAGCTGTAGCGATTAATATTTTAGCTGGTTCAACTGGATCAGCATCTGGTGGTATGGGAATTGCGCTCGAAGCATTAGGTGATCGTTACATGCAATTGTCTGCTCAAACGGGTATTGATCCTGAAGCATTCCACCGTGTTGCATCGATTGCATCAGGTGGTCTAGATACATTACCTCATAACGGTGCGGTGTTGACTCTATTAACAATCACAGGTATGTCTCATAAAGATTCATATAAAGATATTTTTGTGGTAGGGTGTGCGATTCCAGTATTAAGTGTTATTGTTGCGATTATTGTTGGCTCGATTGGTATTATTTAATTTAAACTTTTAACGATTATTAGGAGGAACAAACATGAAATTACAAGATAAAGTAGCGATTATTACAGGTGCAGGCCGTGGGATCGGTGAAGCAACAGCGTTCAAATTTGCAAAAGAAGGTGCAAAAATTGTTGTAGCTGACATGAATGAAGAAGAAATTAACGCTACGGTTGCAGCTGTTAAAGAACTAGGTGCAGAAGCGACTGGTTTTGTCGTAAATGTAACAAAGCGTGAAGAAGTGAAGAATTTATTCGCTCACACAGTTGAAACGTTCGGTCGCGTAGATGTGGTGGTGAACAATGCTGGAATCACTGCAGATGCTCAACTTCTAAAAATGACTGAGGAGCAATGGGATCGTGTAATCGATGTTAACCTTAAAGGGGTATTCATGGTTTCTCAAGAAGCGGCAACTATCATGAAAGAACAAAAAGGTGGCGTCATCTTAAATGCCTCTTCTATCGTTGGTTCATTTGGTAACTTTGGTCAAACAAACTACGCTGCAACAAAATGGGGCGTTAACGGTATGACTAAAACATGGGCGAAAGAACTTGGACGTTTCAACGTTCGTGTAAACGCCATTGCTCCTGGCTTTATCCTTACGCCAATGACGGCAAAAATGCCTGAAAAAGTGTTAGACATGATGAAAGATAAGTCTGTACTAAACGATTTAGGAACACCAGAAGATATTGCAAATGGTTATGCGTTCCTTGCATCTGATGAAGCTCGATTCATTACAGGTACAATCCTTAGCATTGACGGCGGCGTTGTCATCTAAATCCTTTTTACACCAGCTACTTTAACCGGTAGCTGGTTTTATTTTTCTTTAGCAGGAAAGAAAACCCTTTCATCTTTCAGAATAGTTCGTCATAATAGAGGGAGAGAGCGAGTAATGATGATATGATCGGAGTCAATCTTTTGAAGAGTTGATGGGAGGATTTATCATGGAGAAAAAAACAGTAATCGTAACAGGTGGCAGTAATGGCATGGGAAAAGCTATGGCGAAGAAATTTGCAAGCCAAGGTGCCTATGTCACCATCAGTGGACGCGATGAGGAGCGCCTGCTTCAAGCTAAACAGGAAATCGAGACATTTGAGGGACAAGTCCTCCCGGTAGTCATGGATGTACGTGACCCAGAAAAAGTTCAACATATGGTTGATGTAACAAAAGAAACATTTGGTCAAATTGACTACTTAGTGAATAATGCGGCTGGTAATTTCTTAGTTCGTGCTGAGGAATTATCAGAAAATGGTTGGAAAGCCGTTATTGATATTGTTTTAAACGGTACATGGCATTGTACACAAGCAGTCGGTAAAGAATGGATTGCAAATAAGCAACAAGGAAGCATCACGAATATTGTTGCTACTTATGCTTGGACAGCTGGCCCTGGTGTTGTCCACTCTGCAAGTGCTAAAGCAGGTGTCCTTGCGATGACTCGCACACTAGCGGTTGAATGGGGAAGTCAATACGGGATCCGTTTAAATGCGATTGCTCCTGGCCCGATTGAGGATACAGGTGGTGCTGAGCGTCTTATTTTAAATGAAGAGGCTCACAAAAAAGTTCTCAAAGGCATTCCTGCAAGACGCTTCGGTAAAGTAGAAGAAGTAGCAGGACTTGCAGCTTTCTTATTTTCAGAGGAAGCTAAATATATTAATGGAGATTGTATTACCATCGATGGTGGTCAATGGTTGAACGGAGCATCGTTTCAATCGTAAAACAAATGTTTGACGACCAAGAGCAAATTAGCTCTTGGTCT
Organism: Alkalihalophilus sp. As8PL; assembly: GCF_040939795.1. Taxonomy (GTDB): domain Bacteria; phylum Bacillota; class Bacilli; order Bacillales; family Bacillaceae_D; genus Alkalihalophilus; species Alkalihalophilus lindianensis. The sequence goes on along the minus strand of NZ_CP162551.1, from coordinate 39,683 downwards.
TTTTATTATGATTTCGTAGCGCATTGGAAAAACTAGTGACATATCAAGTCATTCTACGTTTTAATTTCGTCAAAACGGGTATTGGATTTATCTGTTTATTATTTCTGGAAGGAATGAATCAATGATTACATTTAATAACGTCTCAAAAGAATTTGTGGACGGTACAAAAGCAGTAGATAATTTGAATTTCACGATTGAAAAAGGGGAAACTTTTGTAGTGATCGGCCCGAGTGGGTGCGGGAAAACGACGACGATGAAAATGATTAATCGACTGATTGATCCAAGCGAAGGCTCAATACATATTAATGATAAGTCGATTACAGAAGGAGACATCCATAAATTGCGATGGAATATTGGCTATGTCCTTCAGCAAATTGCCCTTTTTCCAAATATGACGGTGGCTGAAAATATCTCTGTTGTACCTGAAATGAAAAAATGGTCAAAAGATAAAATCACTGCGCGGGTAGATGAATTACTCGGTTTAGTGGGATTAGATGGCAATACTTATCGGGATCGTATGCCTCGTGAGCTATCAGGAGGTCAACAACAGCGTGTAGGAGTAGCAAGAGCCCTAGCAGCCAATCCTGACATTTTGTTAATGGATGAACCATTTAGCGCACTTGATCCGATTAGTCGGGAACAACTACAAGAAGATGTTCAACATCTACAGCAAACGATTCAAAAAACGATTGTCTTTGTCACCCATGATATGGACGAGGCTTTAAAGCTTGGTGACCGTATTTGTATTATGAAAGACGGAAAAGTGATACAAGTTGGTACCCCGAAGGAATTAATGACAACTCCTAGCGACCCATTTGTCACTCAATTTATTGGAAATCGTCAAATCAAGAAAATGGAGTCGCCAAACATGATTGTACGGGATGTCATGAACCAAAATGTGAATCTCATTAACCACCCTACTTTATCAACGAAACATGTCATTCACCCTAATAAGACCATCGAGGAAGCTTATCAACAATTAAAAGAAGGTTCAGCTCCTTATTTACTTGTGAAAGATGATGAAGACGTCGTAGGAACAATTAGTTATGAGGATTTAGCAAGAACATGGATGAAGGAGCGCGATGCGTAATGGACACGTTAAACCGTTTGTATCAACTCTTCATCCAAAGGCAAGATTTATTATGGAATGCCTTATGGGAGCATATTCAACTCTCTTTAATCTCTCTTTTAATAGCTGTTTTTATTGCAGTACCACTAGGCGTGTTTCTCTCGCGGCAAACACGCATCGCTGAATTTGTTATTGGCATCACTGCAGTGCTTCAAACGATACCTAGTTTAGCGTTACTAGGTTTTATGATTTTATTCGTAGGAATTGGAACGACTCCAGCAATTATTGCCCTTACAGCCTATGCCCTACTTCCTATTTTGCGTAATACATACACAGGAATAAGTGAAGTAGACCCCGCCATACGTGAAGCGGCAAGAGGAATGGGAATGAACTCCTACCGTCGCTTAGTTAAAGTTGAACTGCCGATCGCGATGCCTACTGTGATGGCAGGGATTCGTACGTCGATGGTATTAATAGTTGGTACAGCCACGCTTGCTGCTTTAATTGGAGCAGGTGGACTCGGTGATTTGATAATGACTGGAATACAACGTGCAAATAACGAGTACATCTTACTTGGTGCCATTCCAGCTGCATTACTAGCCTTATTTTTCGATTTCATTCTTCGTTTTACAGAAAATCGTTCAAAAGGTGCATCATTTACACCGATTGTTACCGTGATTTCTCTTGCCTTATTGATCGTCATCATACCGCCTATCGTCGCCAGCCAAGGTGGTAGTGATGCAAGCACTAGGCTAGTTGTCGGAGGAAAAGAAGGGGCCGAGCCTGCAATCATCGGTAATATGTATAAATTGCTGATTGAGGATCAAACAGATATCCAAGTAACCGTTCAATCTGGTCTAGGTGGAACAGACTTTGTCTACAATGCCCTAAGAGGCGGTGATATTGATATGTATCTCGAATTCTCTGGGACAGTTGTTGGTGATTTATTGAATATCGAAGACTTTAGCTATGATGAACGCGAAGCCTATGAGCAGGCTAGAGATGGGATCTATGAGGCAGAACAACTGATCTTCTTAGAGCCAATGGATTACCACAATACGTATGCGATCGCTGTGACCAGTGAGTTTGTTGAAGAAACAGGAGTAGAGACGATTGCAGACCTCGACCCTTATCAAGATGAACTTTCAGCTGGGTTTACATTTGAATTTATCGATCGACATGATGGCTACCCAGGGTTAATAGATAAATACGGAATAGAATTTTCAAATGTTCAATCGATGGAGGCAGCACTTCGTTCACGAGCTCTTGTATCAGGCGATGTCCAAGTGATTGATGCGTACTCAACGGATGCTTACCTTGTGGAATATGATCTTGTGGTGCTAGAAGATAATGAACAACTTTTCCCACCTTACCAAGGAGCTCCATTATTGCGGGAGGAAACACTAGATGAACACCCGGAGCTTGAAGAGATACTCAATCAATTAGCCGGCATCATTACAGAAGAAGAAATTCAACAAATGAATTACCGTGTCGATTATGATGATGAAAATCCTGAAGATATTGCAAGAGAATTCCTTGAAGAGAAAGGCTTAATTCAATAAATAAAAGAAAGCGACGGCCTCCTTGGCTTGTCGCTTTCTTTATAGTGGAATAAACTGATCTTTTTTGTCTGCATGAATCGCAAGTAGTTGCCATTTTTCATTTAAATATTGCTTATCCAGATCAAGTAACTCACTTCTTCTCACACCAGAGCGAATATACTCTGAAAAAGTCCAGATCGCATCTTTTGTTTCGGTCCCATTATTAGCAGCAATCACTTGAAGCGATTCAAGTAGAGCTGTTAATACAGATAAATCCTCGCCTCCATATTGCCTAATTTGATAAAAGCAACGGTACAAATAATCATTGAATTTTCTTTGTTTTAAAATCACACGAAGGCTATCGCTTTTGTCATTATAGTAACTCCTGTGGAGATTCTTTTTTGCAAGCACAGTTAACACTCTAGCTAATGCTCTCACTCCACTAACAGCGGTATTCGGGTCATTGATTCCAGAGGATAAAGCCCTTAGCGTGATTTCGACGAGTTTTGTTAATCCAAAATCAATATCTTGAATCGTTGCTCGCTCTTCTCCAATATGCAGATGTTTACGATACAAATCTTTCTTTTGATCGGGAAGGCTGCCATACGTCTGCAGAAGTACAGCTCCTTTTTCAACATAGTTCCCTAAACCTGCTTCGACTTTGATAATGATGTTATCCGCTTCAGCTTGTTTAACTAATCCATCTACATCTATCACTTGTAAGTAACCATTCTTTTCATTCACAATCAGATGCGGAGTACGTAAGATGAGTTCTTCACTTTCCCAATCTTTCCACGGTTCATCTTGATCGTTAGGTGTTATGTCTTCATAATAACGGTTGATTGCAGCAATTGTATTATCAGTAATTTGGTGAATTAAGTTACTAACTTGAATCCACCTACCTACATGGTGAACAAAGAAGACAAAGAACCCTACACAAACACTTGCAAACCCTACAGCCACTGTAGGAGATATAAACACTGTATTTGCTCTTTCTTCACGTAAAATAAGCAGTAAAATCAACGAGAAGAGAAAACCACCTATAAATACACCAAGAATACGTTGCGTATGGACATCACTCATAAAATTTTGCATCGTTCTAGGAGAAAATTCTGATAAATACGTAGTTAAAACGACCATAATCGTTGAAAAAGAGATCGTTGTCATTGTCAATAAGGATGAAGAGATTGTACTTAGTAACGTTTGAGCGAGATTAATATCGGTTATAAGATAACTAGGTATACGAGAGAAGAGGTCTGTGTGGTTGATTAAATAACGATCAATACTAAAACAGATAATAGCAAAAATAATGGAAATCACACTATACAGAGCTGGTATAAAATAAAATTGATTACGAATTTGCAACCACCTTGAATGCACATCATCACTCTCCTTATACCTTTTAGTTAGTATGAGCAGATCAGAGGTACCTTATTTAAGAGAAGGAATAATAAGATCACGTAACGAAAAAGACTATTATAGAAAAGGAGCTGAGCGAGATGTCCATCCAAAATCCATCAGATGATAAAATTAAAGAGGTTTTACATACCAGTAAACGAATAGCTGTAGTAGGCTTATCAGGAAATCCAAGTAGGACTTCTTATATGGTCTCTGAAGTCATGCAAAATGCAGGATACACGATCATTCCAGTCAATCCTACAGTTGATGAAGTATTAGGAGAAAAAGCTGTCGCGCGCTTGCAGGATATCGAAGGAGAGGTCGATATTGTAAATGTTTTTAGACGAAGTGAGCATTTACCTGAGGTTGCAAAAGATACTGTTGAAATTGGTGCAAAAACTTTTTGGGCCCAACTTGGCGTTGCTAATCAAGAAGCTTATGATTATTTACATGAGCATGAAGTTGAGACGATTATGGATCGTTGCATTAAAGTAGAACATGCAAAGTTCAAATAATAACCTTAAAAACGTGCTTTCTTATTGAAGGCACGTTTTCTTTAGTTTCTATTTGGTTGAGATACATACACAAGGTTATCGGTCCATTCCCCAAATTCATAAATGAACCCTTTTCGTACGCATTCATATTCCATCCCTACACGTTTTGCTAAAGCAATGGAAGCATGATTATCTAGGTTAATATGAGCTTCGATGCGATGATAGTTCAGGTTGTTGTGGGCTAAGCGCAATACTTCTTCTACAGACTCCTTACCATACCCTTGACCCCAATAGTGATTATGAATAGAATACCCGATTCTCCCCCAGTGAAAATCTTCACGCATCAAGGTAGAGACATCAATCACCCCAAGATGAGCCCCATCCTGTTTTCTAAATACACCGAATACATACAACGTATCTTGTTTTGCGGCAGATTGATGATTGTTTACTAAATCATAAAACCATTGCTCGGTGCACACACTCATATTAACTTTCCCTTCATCATATCGATGTTTTGAAGGTTCGCGACGTTGATACTGCGTGAACCAATTAAGGTAGTCTTGATACACATATGGCCTAATTTCTAAGCGATTTGTTAAGCCTGTTAGTAAAAAAGGATTCACGGTTGCCCTCCTGAATAAATGTAAGTAAATATCCGTTATTGTATAGTTGATTGTATTATAGCATGGTGTATGGTGATTGAATCGTCAATGATTCGTCAAATTCCGCTATGACTTTTTTCTTAGAAAAAGCAGGAATCCCCAAAAGAGGTTGCGAATACTGAAATAACAGCTACAATAGTAAAGGCGATAGTGAACGTATAATAGAAACGTGTGTTCGTTTGTGCTACAATACAAGTAGCATGTTGAAAGGAGTACCAATCTTGACAAAGAAACAGCATCTTGATTATAACGATGACGCAATACAAGTATTAGAGGGATTAGAGGCGGTAAGAAAACGCCCTGGTATGTACATAGGAAGTACAGATGGACGAGGACTTCACCATCTTGTATATGAAATTGTTGATAATTCAGTAGATGAAGCACTCGCAGGATATGGTTCATATATTAAGGTAACCATTCACCGTGACAACAGCATTTCCGTCTCAGATGAAGGTCGTGGAATGCCTGTTGGAATGCATAAATTAGGAAAACCAACCCCAGAAATTATTATGACCGTATTACATGCTGGGGGTAAATTCGGACAAGGGGGCTATGCAACTAGTGGAGGGTTGCATGGCGTAGGCGCGTCTGTTGTAAATGCTCTCTCCGAATGGCTCGTAGTCGAAATTAAGCGTGATGGCACTGTTTATAAACAGCGTTTTGAAAATGGTGGTAAGCCTGTTACTACGTTAGAAAAGCACGGTTCAACGAGAAAAGCAGGGACAACCATCCACTTCAAGCCTGATCCAACCATTTTTAGTGTGACGACCTATAATTTTGAAACATTATCTGAGCGATTGCGAGAAGCTGCATTCCTTTTAAAAGGGTTAAAAATTGAATTAGTAGACATGCGAAGTGACCAGGAAAATGCACTATTTTATTATGAAAATGGAATTGAAGCGTTCGTTGAATACTTAAATGAAGATAAGGAAACGCTTCACCCAGTCGTATCCTTTGGAGGAGAGCATCAAGGAATTGAGGTTGAATTAGCGTTTCAATTCAATGATGGCTATACAGAGAGTGTCTTGTCTTTTGTTAACAATGTTCGTACAAAAGATGGCGGGACACATGAACTTGGTGCAAAAGCAGCCATGACTCGGGCAGTGAATGAATACGCGCGTAAAGTAAAGCTATTAAGAGATAAAGACAAAAATTTAGATGGGTCTGACATTAGAGAAGGATTCACAGCGATCGTATCTGTTCGTGTACCTGAGGCGAAGCTCCAGTTTGAAGGACAAACGAAAAGCAAGCTAGGTACACCAGAAGCACGCTCGGCTGTAGATGGCCTTGTATCAGAAAAGCTCTCTTACTTCTTTGAAGAAAACCCTGATATCAGTATGATGCTGATAAAAAAAGCCGTTAAAGCGGCTCAAGCTAGAGAAGCGGCTCGTAAAGCAAGAGAAGATGCACGTAACGGAAAGAAGAGCAAGCGAAAGGATGTTCTCCTTAGTGGAAAACTAACACCTGCTCAATCAAAAAATCCGAAACGAAACGAACTGTATCTCGTAGAGGGTGATTCTGCTGGTGGTTCTGCTAAACAAGGACGCGACCGTAAATTCCAAGCAGTTCTTCCCCTTCGTGGTAAAGTTATCAATACAGAAAAAGCTAAGTTAGAAGATATCATGAAAAATGAAGAAATTCGAACGATTATTCATACGATCGGTGCGGGTGTCGGCGCAGACTTTGATCTTGAGGATGTCAATTACGATAAAGTCGTGATTATGACCGATGCCGATACAGATGGAGCTCACATTCAAGTACTATTACTAACTTTCTTCTATCGCTATATGCGCCCACTTTTAGATGCTGGGAAAGTATACATTGCCTTGCCCCCACTTTATAAAGTAAGCAGAGGAACAGGGAAAAAAGAAGTGATTGAATACGCTTGGGATGAGCGTGAGTTAGAAAAAGCAACGAAAAAAGTCGGACGAGGGTATATGTTACAGCGTTACAAAGGGTTAGGCGAAATGAATGCGACTCAATTATGGGAAACGACGATGGATCCTGAAACACGCACGTTAATCCGCGTAAAAATAGATGATGCCGCAAGAGCCGAAAAGCGTGTGACAACATTAATGGGCGATAAAGTAGAACCGCGTAGAAAATGGATCGAAACCCATGTGGCCTTTGGTCTTGAGGAAGAAACAAACATCTTAGAAAATGAAAACTTAGCAGTAATTGAGGAGGAATAAGCGTGTCACAAACAGAGCGTTACTTAGACCTTCCTTTAGAAGACGTGATCGGTGATAGGTTCGGTCGTTACAGTAAATACATTATTCAAGAGCGTGCATTACCAGATGCTAGAGACGGCTTAAAGCCGGTGCAGCGTCGGATCTTATATGCGATGTACCGAGATGGAAACATAGCCGATAAACCATTTCGTAAATCTGCTAAAACAGTTGGTAATGTAATTGGTAATTACCATCCTCATGGAGATTCATCAGTGTATGATGCGATGATTCGAATGAGTCAAGAATGGAAAGTGCGTAATCTACTCGTTGATATGCACGGGAACAATGGGTCGATTGACGGAGATCCACCTGCTGCTATGCGTTATACAGAGGCGAGACTCTCCAAGATCTCCTCAGAACTGTTGCGTGATATCGATAAAGAAACGGTTGATTACATACCAAACTTTGATGATTCAGAAGATGAACCAGTCGTCTTACCAGCTATGTTTCCTAATCTTCTTGTGAATGGCTCAACAGGGATCTCTGCAGGGTATGCCACTGATATTCCTCCTCACCATCTTGAAGAAGTAATTGATGGCGTGATTATGCAGATGGAAAAACCTTCTACTACTCTTGAGGAATTGATGAGTGTTATCAAGGGACCGGATTTCCCTACTGGAGGTATTGTTCAAGGAATTGATGGTATTAAACAAGCGTATCGAACTGGTAAAGGCAAAGTTATTGTACGAGCGAAAACGGAAGTAGAGGAATTACGTGGTGGACGTGAGCAAATCACGATCACCGAAATTCCATACGAAGTCGTTAAAGCCAATCTAGTGAAAAAAATGGATGAACTGCGTTTTGATAAAAAAGTAGACGGAATCGCTGAAGTTCGTGACGATACAGATCGTACGGGTTTACGCATTGTGGTAGAGCTAAAAAAAGAGGCAGATGCCAAAGCGATTCTCCACTATCTATTAAAAAATACTGACCTTCAAGTAACGTATAACTTTAATATGGTAGCCATTCATAAGAAAACACCAAAGCTAATGGGCTTGCAACCGCTTATACAAGCCTATATTGAGCACCAGAAGGATGTTGCTACTCGTCGGGCGCAATATGACCTTCGTAAGGCAACTGACCGTCAGCATATTGTAAAAGGCTTAATTAAAGCCATTTCGATATTAGATGAAGTCATTGCTACAATCCGCTCATCAAAAGATAAAAAAGATGCTAAAGAGAATTTAATTAGCAAATATCAATTCTCAGACGCACAAGCAGAAGCAATTGTAACGTTACAACTATACCGTTTAACGAATACAGATATTACAACATTAGAAGAAGAGGCAGCGGAACTAGAACGTCGTATTCATGAATTAGAAGCTATTCTAGGTAGCGAAAAAAAGCTCATTTCCGTTATCAAAAAAGGGCTACAATCGGTGAAAAAGCAATTTAAGGACGTTAGACGTACAGTTATTCGAGACGAAATTGAGGAACTTAAAATCAATATGGATGTTCTCGTAGCATCTGAAGACGTCATGGTAACCGTGACGGAAGAGGGCTATGTGAAGAGAACGAGCATACGTTCTTACACCGCATCAAACGGTGAATTACCTGGCATGAAGGAAGGAGACCGCCTTCTTGACCGTATTGAAGTGAACACCACTGAAACGCTTTTGCTGTTCACACGATTGGGTAGCTATCTCTATGTACCTGTTCATCAATTACCAGACATTCGGTGGAAAGATAATGGGCAGCATATTGCGAACCTCGTTAGCTTAGATCGGAACGATTCGATATTAGCAGCCATGACTGTAAAAGAATTTTCTGATCAAGAATCATTACTCTTTGTTACAAAGAATGGCATGGCCAAACGCTCTCAGCTTTCCTTGTATCAAGCTCAACGTTTCTCTAAACCTTTAATGGCTTTAAAATTAAAGGGAGATGACGAGGTTATATCTGTGATGAGAACGAATGGGCAGCAAGAGCTATTTATCGCCACCCATCAAGGGTACGGACTATGGTTCGATGAAGAAGAAGTAAGTCTTGTGGGGCAACGAGCAGCAGGCGTTAAGGCCATAAACTTAAAAGAAGATGACCGAGTAGTAGATGCAATGTCAGTGGTTCCAGGTGAGAAAGTCGATTTATTTATTGTCACTCATCGAGGTGCTGTGAAAAAGATGGGATTAACAGAATTCGAGAAAACCTCACGGGCGAAACGAGGTCTCGTTATGTTACGAGAATTGAAATCAAACCCTCACCGCGTAATCGGTTGTAAGAAGGTAACAAGAACCACCGCGATAGAAGTAGTGACCACAAAGGATCATATCGAAACGATTAATCCGTTTAATTACCGAAATAGCGACCGGTACTCGAATGGTTCCTTCGCTGTTGATACGGCTCAAGCTGGTGTTGTCAAAGAAGTAAGGCAATATCTTAAAGAACCAGATGAACAATAAGAAAAAGCTGAACCTTAAATGGTTCAGCTTTTTTAAGCTTCTTTTACCCAACCTTCTTTAATAAATCGAACGATTGAGCGAATAACGCCAATGTCATTTAAGATCATGACCAATACAAGTACGACTGGACCAACAAGAAGCCCCAAGGCTCCGAACAACTGCAATCCAACAAATAGAGAGATTAACACAGCCACAGGATTTAAATTTAAATTAGAGGAGAGGATTTTAGGTTCAATGAGCTGTCTCACTGCAACAATGATGCCATATAGAATCGATAACCCAATGGCCATAGAAAACTCTCCTGTAATATATAAATAGACAAACCAAGGAATAAGGATCGTTCCTGTACCTAAGTATGGAAGTAATTCAGCAATCCCTATTACTACAGCAAGTGTGAGAGCATGTTCTACCTGTAAAATAAGCAGGCCTACTAAGACGATAACACCGGTAATGAGCATTAATATAAACTGAGCTTTTACAAAACCAAATAGCCTTGCTCTTACAGCTATGCCAAAGTTCCTTGCTAATATCAAGAAGGAGGGAGGAACAGCATCACGAAATCTTTCTTTATAAAACCACCATTGTTTCCCCATAAAATAAATACTTAAGAAGATAAATAGGAAGGCAACTAAAAATGTCGGAACACCAAGTAAGATATGAGTAATGCGATCAACTAAGCTTTGGCCAGCTTGTCCGAGCAAGTTTCCTACTTGAGAACCAAGCTGAATAACACTTTGACGAAGTGCTTCTTGCTCCTCGTGACTAAATGTATCAAAAACCCCTAAAACTTGCTGCCAGAAAGGAAAAATCACTTGATTAAAAAACTGTTGTAAAGAGACAGAGGAGGTCTCGATCCACCCTGGGATTTGTTGAAAGAAATTACGTAAGCTGTAACCAATTAAAAATAGCGTACCTGTTAATAAGGAACTAACTAAGATGATTCCAGCTAATAAACCAAAGAAACTAGCAAAACCTGAACTGAATTTAAGTTTTTCTTTCATAAAACGAATCCACGGCTGTAAAAACCAAGCAATAAATGCAGCAATCCAAAACGGATACGTTACGGAAAATACTTTTATAACCAACCAACCAAGACCAAAAATGGCAATCGATATTATAACTGTGCGAAGAATCATCAAACCATGTTCGCGTGTCATATCATTATTCCTTTCAAAGTGAGGATAGAAGCTGCGGCATAATGGTAACTTATACCATTATATTAATTCTCAACAATAGCAGAGTCAAACGAGTTTAATGATAATTTGCATTTTTAATAAAAGTCTATGAAGAAATAGATAAATCAGAACTAGAGAATCTACAAATAGAGTATAACTTTATTATGTAAACTTTATGAAGATTATAGTGAACTAAAAAGTTATAAATACTGTCATACTGATGTGATAGTCATCCAATGTTAATTAAAAAGAATTTATTGCTCATGAGCTATAATAAATGAGGTTAACTATAAACTTGTAGTTAATCGTTGATAACTATGAGGCTCGTGAAATACGTAGTTAAGTAAAAATGACAATTACTAAGCTAAGTGTAAAGAGTTGATCACCTCATTAAATTTTCTTTTCTGTCTCAAAACTAGAAGTTTACTTTATATATGATACAGATATTATGTTATTTCAATTGGTTCCTATAATATATATTATGTCGACTTCTAAAACAAAAATAAAAGCAGTGGTAATTATTACTCCACTCCTTTCTCTCTCTTTATATTATCAATGTATTATTAAAGGTCGAATTGATCGTATTTGCGTCTTAGGTATAGTTCTTTGTTTAGGTATATCCATTCACCAAACTTTTTTACAGAATCTTTTCCAGTTATATATACTCTATAATGTGAATCAATCATTACCATCCTCGAATCAAGTTGATGCTCTGATAAAATGTTTGTTAGCTTATACATAAATGTCTCAGAACCACCTACAAAGCACACATAATATTTTGATCGATAAATATGCCCATCACCATCAAAATACCCTCTTATAAAATGACTTAGATATTCATCTGGTATGTTAGGAAATTCTACCGTATTAGACTTATTTGGTTTAATCCCGTGTAACTGAATAATGTCTGCTTTCATTACCTTGCTATGCACATACAAGGTGTAAACATTTGTTTTATCGTTTAGATAAATTTTGTGGTTTGAATCTAACTCTGCACTTATTTGTTCTAAGATCACTCGATCGTTTTGAGAAAAGGAAATGGATTGTAACTGATCTTAAACCGTTCCATCCGCCAGAAAAAAACCTATTATATAAGCCATACTATTTGACCAATGTTTGAAGTAATCTTCGTTGAGTGTATACTTACGCTTCCAACTACCGTGTGGCCTTCTTTCTACATTCATTTCATTCAATACTTTACTAATATAACGTGCTGAAACATTTGCTTGTTGACTTATCTCGCTCGTACTATGACCACTGCTGTAAAGGTGTACGATCTCTTCTTTAGTAAGTCTACATTTCCCTCTCTTTCCATCCATCGCCCTCACCTACCTTTACTGTTTGGTTTATTATAATTATAGTACATGCGTTCTATTTTTCGTTAATGTAAATCTATGTAAAATCATACATTACAGAAAAAGAACGCCTCTCCTAAAAGAAACGTTCCTTATCTTATAATATATACCTGAAATCAACCTAAAACCTAGGCACTAACGTATACTGATTCACTCCATTTGTCGGAACGGCATTAAAGAGGGTTTGTTTTCGGTCTGGGAATTTAACCGCATAGGTAATGGGTTGAGCTCCTGTAGTGCTTAGGCCTCTTATCGTCACCACGCTCGGTACAGGTACGGAGTAGGCTGCGACATTGCTGTTTAGCACATGTAACTCTCTAATGGGCTGACCATCTACTAAGATTTGAACCTCATTGTTTGAGTCGCCTAAGTAGTCCCATATCAACATTCGTGCACTTCCTGACCCGTTAGTAAAGCCCGTCACTTCAAAGTCGCGCGGTTCTAATTGAATATCTGTATCTACTGTTAATCCAGATTCAATAAATTCACTTGATCGGTTTAAAATCTCGGCAGTGGCTTCTTCCTCAGCTAGTGATGAGGTACTTAGAGTTAATCCAATAATAGCAAATAACAGTGTAAATAACCCAAGTCCTGTACGAAACTTTTTTTCACCTAAAAAAAGCTCTTCATCTTTCTTTTTTGGGGCTGCTTTATTATTCAATTTTTGATCTTGGGAGTTTTCGATACTATCCATAGAAGTAATCTTTGGTTTTTGCTGCTGGTCTCTGTCATTATTCATTCTAACCTGCTCCCTTACTTAAACATTTTCACGCTTATTGGGTATTTCTTATACCAGTAAGACAAGAACAACCTTGTTAGTAAAACGCTGATAATCGCAAGTACAATCGCAATTGGTCTTGATATCACTTCATTTTCAGCCCATAGATTCATAAAGAATAAACCAAGTGCAAAACCAGTTGTTCCAATAAACAGCATTTGACACAGCGGCCATAGAACAGGGATCTTGTGATAGATTTTTTTAAACGTTTTTATACGAGCGGATAAATATAATATGAAACTAATGAAAAATAATAATGGTAAGAGATCTGTTTTTGGTACTTGGTACTTGTTAACACTTAGGATATCTGAGAACGTCATAACTGGTCCAAATAGTAAAATGAGCAAGGTGATTAAGTATAGAGGGATAAAACCAAGGAATAGCAACCCCTTAAGTAAACGGAATGCATTATTCATCCTCTCACCTCTCTTCTCACATCATCTGCATCAATCGTCGATAACTCTTCAATTGTAGCGTCGGGTTTAGTAGCATAACGAACAGCATGCACCCGAATCGCTTCCTCACAATTATTTCTGACAAGACGTCCATTTCCACTGTCAAACCGACTGGTACTCTCTTTAAATATTTGCAGCAAACTTTTTTCAGCTTCTTTTGTTGCTTTGTAGCCCTTACTATGGAAGATCAATCGACTTATTTTAAGCAATTCATTTGCTGTATAGTCCGGGAACTCTATAATATGAGGAAAGCGCGAACGTAGGCCGGCATTCACATTTAAGAAATCTTCCATGTCTTTGTTATAGCCGGCAACAATGATGACGAGTTCATCTTTATAATCTTCCATCGCTTTGACTAGCGTATCAATCGCTTCTCTTCCAAATGAATCGCTAGCAAGACTATAGGCCTCATCTATAAAAAGAACACCGCCTAATGCTCGATCAATAACCTCTTTCGTCTTCAAGGCTGTTTGCCCCACATAACCTGCAACAAGTCCAGACCGGTCTGTTTCGATCAATGTATCGGATTTAATCACATTAATTTCTTTTAGACGCTTCGCTATAATGCGAGCAATCGTCGTCTTTCCTGTTCCAGGATTTCCTTTAAACACCATATGCAAGCTTTGCCCGCCGATATCTGGTAGACCGAGAGATTTGCGACGTTCTCTCATCTCAATTTGTGCAAATAAACTCTTTGCAAAATCTTTTACTTCACTAAGACCTATAATTGCTTCTAATTCTTCAAACGCTGATTGATCCACTTCTTGTTCCTCAAGGTTAAAATCATACTTTGTAATCATCACTAGTTCATTATTCGTCAATTCAATTTCATCAGCAATACGAACAGCTTGATTCCTAATGGCTTCTTCTAATGCATTCCGAACAAGTCGCCCGTTTCCACTATCTTTCTTACCTACAATTTGTTTCGTGTCATACCATTTCTTTAATGGTTTTTGGAGACCTTCTTCTAAAGTGAAGCCTTTAGCAATGGCCATAGCCTCTGCAATTTGAACCAATTCCTCAGAAGAGTAATCTGGAAATTCTAGCTGCAACGGAAACCTAGAAGCTAAGCCTGGATTCACTCTTAAAAAACCTTCCATGTCTTCTGAATATCCGGCTAATATGACCACAAGATTATCTTTATGGATTTCTACAAGACGTACAAGCTCATTTATGGCTTCTTCTCCAATCCCTCCACTATTCTTATCCACCAAGGCATATGCTTCATCTATAAATAGCACCCCGCCTAAAGCAGATTCGACGACTTCTTTTGTCTTCTCTGCCGTTTGTCCAGCATAACCAGATACTAGTTCCGTTCGACCAACTTCAACTAAATGGCCTTTTTTAATGACACCTAAATGCTTTAACATTTCAGCAACATAACGGCCAATTGTCGTTTTTCCTGTACCAGGATTTCCAGAAAAGATCATGTTCAACGTTTGCTCGGTTCTAATCTCTATGCCAGCTTCTTTTCTGCGTTGGTTTACAAGAATTTGTTTTTCAAGCGTACGTAAAAACGTTTTGACATTAACAAGTCCAATAATGTCACTTAATTTATCTTCTAATTGGAAAGGTTCCTTCACCGTTAAGCCAAAGTCATCTTTTGTTAATAGTTGAAGTTGTGAGATATCTACTTCTTGCTCAGCTAAACGAGCAGACTGCTTGCGGATCGCTTCCTCTAGTAGATTCCGCACCAGTC
The DNA here is from genome assembly GCF_040939795.1 of Alkalihalophilus sp. As8PL. Taxonomy (GTDB): domain Bacteria; phylum Bacillota; class Bacilli; order Bacillales; family Bacillaceae_D; genus Alkalihalophilus; species Alkalihalophilus lindianensis. The sequence continues at coordinate 24,427 of NZ_CP162551.1, read as the reverse complement.
TTCCGTTTCCGCTATCATTGCGACCTGGAATTTGTTTTCTCTCAAATAATTCGACTAGCTCAGTATTTGCATCTTCCTCAATCTGATAATCTCGATGTGTCGCCAATAAGTGACTAATTTCAAGCATTTCCCGAGGTGTGTAATCAGGAAATTCAACTTGAAAAGGAAACCTTGATGGTAGGCCTGGATTTGACTTTAGAAAGTCGTTCATTTCATTTGTGTATCCTGCTAATATCACGACTAGATCATCACGATGGTCTTCCATCCCTTTTACGAGTGTATCAATAGCCTCTTGACCAAACGGATCATTTTTTTCTCTTGAGAGAGTATACGCTTCATCTATAAATAAGACACCACCTTTTGCTTCATGAATCTTAGCATTTGTTTTTGGGGCGGTTGAGCCTAGGTATTGTCCTACTAAATCTTGCCTCGCCGTTTCAACAAGCTGGCCTTTAGAGAGAACCCCCATCGACTGTAAAATTCGGCCGAGTAAACGAGCGACTGTGGTCTTTCCAGTTCCCGGGTTACCGGAGAAGATCATATGTAACGTTAAAGGAACACCCTTCTTCCCTGAGTCTTTTCTCATTTTTTGTACTTTAACGGTATCCATCAATTCTTTCACATACAATTTCACTTCATTAAGTCCAGTTAAGTCATGAAGTTCTTTTAATAATTCCTCTAATGATTCAGCTTCGTCCTCTGAGATCGAAAGGACGAGATAGTCTTTATCAGTCTTTGCAAAAACTCTACCATCTTTTATAAAAAGTTCAATCTGATCATTCGCCTTAATTTGGTTTCTTGCACGTAAATCAACTAATGCACTGAAGAGATCGAGTTCAATCCATTCATGTAAAGAAGTGCAATACCCTTTTGACTGAAGTGCCTGTTCGCTTAAAAAATCACAGATAGAATCATTGTAGTGGATATGAGCTTGAGTATTACTAGCAAATCGTTCACCTGTCACCTGCAGTAATCGTTTCGCAATGGTTGTAAGGGACTGTTTCGATAACCCTTGTGTTAAAACGGTAGAATCAATCTGTTTTCTTATCTCAGCTGGTAATGTGGATAACGCTTCATTTTCTTCTTGGAACTCGCCTTCCACCATGAAAATGACAAAATAATCTTTCGCGTCAATCGTAATTCCTGACTCTGTACGAAAGAACCCATCACTTACAAGCGAAGTGATAAAATCAACGATCTCAGCTTGAGCCTTATTGATTCCTTTAAAAACTACTGTTCCTATACCGAATTCAAATGCAGCGGCACAATCAGATACAAAATTCGATTGAATCTCACGCTCGTTATAGAGAGCCAGGTTCACTTCGGTCGCTTTTCTATACGGGATCAATCGTTTTTGATAAAGTTGTTCCATTAAATATGTAAGACTTAATGATTTCCCAGTTCCCTTTGGTCCTCCTACAAGTAATACTTGCTGTACGATTCCTTTTTGATGGTGGAGAAAAGCCTTTTTATAACAAGTCGTAAGGTTCTGAATAAACGCATCCTGCCCAATAACTTGACGATTCAAATACGTCTCCATTTCTATAAATAGCTCATCTAGATTGTCAGTTTGAGAGGTTGTTCTCAGCTGTTTAAACCCTCGCTTAGCATCTCGGGTTACTTCTTTCACTGCATGTGCTGAAACAGGACTATGTGAAGCGGCTGTTGACATGGGATGTGAGGATCCAGTAGAGGTAACCTGGTTAGCACTACTCCCCATAGCTATATGAGATGAACGATTTTTCTTAGTGATAAAACCATGTTGCTTTACATAATCGAATAACTGTACTTCTGGCAGGACAATTCTTAGCCATTTTTCAAACGAAGAAGGCATGGTCGTACTCCTTTCAAATTCTTACCTATTCTGACATTTACGTAGTGGCTCTCTTTCCTCATTTTAAGATAACTTCCAAAATAAGCAAAGGTTAATTTCTTTCTTCTGCTTTTACTCGAGATACTTACGAAAGAATCGATTAGGTTACAGAGCAAAGTGAAGCTACAGCTGCCATGATGATAAAAAAGACATAACCTCACATGAAAGTGAATGTTATGCCTTTTTGTCATTATAAGGTTTACGAAACTTGCTTATCCTCTTTTGTTGCAGTTCCTCCGATAGCGCCTCCACTTTTACCTATTAACAGTAAGTAAAGAACGATACCGGTTCCTATACCCCATGCTGGACTTACAAAAGCTGTAATCATCCCGATGGCTAGGGCATATCCACGTGAGATATTATCATGTACCATCGACATCGCCACATAGGCACAGGCAAAACCTGTTAGTAATAAGGTTAGGGATAGAGCAACGGGTAATAACGGTACGATGATCCCGATGATTGGCATTAAAAATCCTAATGGTAAAGCAAGCAAATACCAGCTAATTGTACCAGAAAAGATGGAATCTAATGATTTTCTACCAGACTTGTAGCGTTCCATAATAAATACTTGAATCCCTGTCCACATAGGACCATGTAACGGAATAAGCACTCCACCTGTGAACATTTGACCTAAGTTTCGAATCGCTAATGCCCAATGGGTACGTGTGTGATTCACATCAACCTTCTCATCTTGTCTTGATTTAGAGGCCTCTTTTAATAATGAATCAGCTACAAGAAGATCCCCGAACACTAGTACATAAATCATCAGAGAAATCGGAATAGCTGAAAGAACCAATGACCAGGATGGCATGCCTACTCCCCATGGAGACACAGTAGCAAGTAACTCGCCAAATTGAGGAATGAAAAATCCCCATTCAACTGCAAAGGTTAATTCTCCTGCAAATGTTCCAACAATCCCTGCCACGATAAAACCTACTAACATGGCGTTTGATGCCATTAATACTTTTGCTTTTGTATTCGGTAAGCGCCCGAATGGTATTGAAAACATTAATACTAAGACAACAATCCAAGAGGTTATGAGTGTAAAAGGTAAGGTTTGGACCCGATTAATCTCCGACATAAATGCAGCAATGGCGGCACCAAGGATAATACCGGCTTTTAAGGGGCCTGGGACTAGTTGATTAAACTTTTGTCCAAGTCCTGTTATTGCAAAGAAAATAAATAAGAAGGACACGACTAAGGTGATCGCAATCATCGCTTGTACGGCTTCCGGTCCCGGCGACACACCACCTAAAAAGACCAATATTAAAGGCAGAGCTGGGGTAATCCAACCAGCAGCATAGGCATCACCAAATAAAATGGTTTGTGACCATACCCAGAATAATTGAATCGTTAAGATCGACCATGCTACTTCAAAAGGAATTTCAAAGAATTGCATCATTAATGGTGCTAGAGCTCCCCCTGTAGCAAGTGATAAAAAGGCCCCTTGAATCGCTTCAGGCCACGAAATAGCGACATGTACTCCAGGTAGCCGCATCGTAAACGGTCCCCACTTAACACCTGGCTGAATTCCACCATATGTACGTTTTTTCCCCATTTTTCAACCTCCCAAATTTCTTAATCACTCATAAAAGAAAACGCTTTCATAAACCAAAAATATTATAAACTAACCGGTCAGTATGTTAGTCTATATACCTACTTTAAATACTATTGCTTATAATGTCAATACTAAGATTGAATTTTCTGATTTTTTAAATGCGGCTTCTTCCATGAAAAATCCATTAAGAAGGTTATACTCTTTCTTAATGGATTTACGTTAGTAACGAGCCTTTATGAACGAGCCTTCTTTACTTCTTCATCACGCAATTTTCGTCTTAGTAATTTCCCGACGGCTGACTTTGGTAGTTCCTCGCGAATTTCCACGTACTTAGGAACTTTGTACGGAGCGAGTAGTGTTTTAGTAAATGAAATCACTTCCTCTTCAGTCGTTGATTCCCCAGATTTTAATGTAATAAATGCTTTTACCGTTTCTCCTCTATATTCATCTGGAACACCGACGACGATTACCTCTTGAATGGCAGGATGTTGATATAGAATTTCCTCAATTTCTCGAGGATAGACATTGTACCCACTCGCGATGATCATATCCTTTTTGCGGTCGACAATATAAAAGTACCCATTTTCGTCCATTCGCGCCAAGTCTCCTGTAAATAGCCAGCCGTCTTTTAACACGGCACTTGTCTCCTCTTCTCGTTGCCAGTAGCCTTTCATCACTTGTGGTCCTTTAACGATTAACTCACCTACTTCGCCTACAGGTACTTCAACAATACCACGTTCGGTCTCTTGAATAATTTTAGATTCTAATCCTGGTAGTGGTATACCGACGCTTCCCACTTTTCTCTCACGTGTCGGTGGGTTAAAGTGAGTGGTTGGCGAGGCTTCAGACAGCCCATACCCTTCACATAAGTTACAATTCGTTCTTTTTTCAAATAAATGGAGTTGCTCAACAGGCATAGCTGAGCCTCCACTATTAAAATAGGACACTTGATCGAATTCGTATTCTTCTAATTTCGGATGACTATTTAATGCAACATACATGGTCGGCACCCCTGAAAACTGGAAAGGCTTCTCTCGTTTAACCGTTTCAACAACTTCCTGGAGGTCGAAACGAGGTAAAATAATTTGATTACATCCACATTTGAAGCCCAAAAAGACGTTACAAGTTAAGCCATAGATATGAAACATAGGTAAAACACTCATGATTTTTGGATTGTCTGGGTACTCAATAGGTTTAAACATAAACTCATAGATTTGTTCTAAATTCGTAATCAAATTACGATGTGTAAGCATAACCCCTTTTGAAACACCAGTTGTGCCACCCGTATATTGAAGCATCGCGACGTCTTCACCTGGGTTAATTTCTACTTGAGGTGGTTCTTCAATACCGCATTTTAAGAAATCCTCATAATAGAAATCATGTTCATCAATTTCTATTACTTGTGACCCTAAACTTACAACAATGACATGCTTAAGATTCGTTTTCTCCTGAATTTGTTTGACGCGTGGATAAAGCTGATCTAAGACAATCATGTATTCAGCCCCGGAGTCCGCAAGCACATGTTCAATCTCTCTTTCAATATACATTGGGTTGACTTGAACTCCAATGCCTCCAAGTTTTGATACACTAAACAACGTAAAGAGATAGTGGGGTGTATTCGGGAGCATAACGGCTAAGCGATCCCCTTTTGTAAACCCTAGACTATGCAGGGATGAAGTATATTGCTTGGTGATTCCATCAACCTGCTCATAAGTAAACGTTCGGTCATAGAATGTTATGGCGGTTTTGTTCTTGTGTTTTTCAACCGATTGAGTAAATAAATCATTCAATGAGAGATGATCGTCGACTTGAATCGTTTCTCCTACACTTTTATGATAAAGTGATAACCATGGCTTATCCTTGTAAATGGACATATTGATCCTCCTTGTATTGAGTAATTTCAAGAATATTGATCCTGAGCTGTCGTCCATCACGTGAAAGTTGCCTTCTAGTTGGATATTTTTTCTTGGTAGTACTTGTTTAATCGTTCTTTCATAAAATCTGGTAGTGGTTGACTTGATTGTGAATTAAAATCAAAATGCACCACAGCCGCTCGACCTCTCGCTACTACTTCTTTAGCGGGATTAAACACTTCATGGACAATGTGGAAACTAGATGTACCGATTTTTTCGACCGAAGTTTCTATCGTAAGGATTTCGTCAAAATAAACTTGCTTGATAAAGTCACATGAAGTTGATGCTAAAATGATATTCCAATTTTCGATCGTCATATCTGGATTGAGTTTTTTAAAAAATTCTACACGTGCTTCCTCAAGATAGATAAAGTAGCTGACATTGTTAAGGTGACCTAATGCATCGGTTTCACAGAAGCGTACTTTGACATTCGTCTCGAATTTCATTTCATTCTCCTTTGTAAATAGTGTTTTAATCATCCATGTTCTTTTACGAGTTAAAGAATATCTTCCGCCAATACATACCTACTAGTTGGTATGTATTGGCCCTGTAAGAGATAACAAAATGATTTTTTATGATTCTCTTTCAATTAATGTAGCAATTCCTTGACCCCCACCAATACAAGCTGTAATTAATGCTGTTGCTTGATTTCTCCTTTGCAATTCATAGATTGCCTTCGTTAATAGAATCGCTCCTGTTGCCCCTAATGGATGTCCGTGTGCAATCGCACCACCATTAACATTTAATTTTTCAGGATCAAATTCTAATTCGCGATCACATGCGATAACCTGTGCTGCAAAAGCTTCATTTAATTCGATTAAATCGATCGTATTCAATTGAATCCCTGCTTTGTTTAATAGCTTTCTTGTCGCTGGTACTGGCCCGATCCCCATAATCGTAGGGTCGACACCACTCACCGCGTAATCTCGTATAACCGCTAAAGGTTCTAAGCCGCAAGCTTTTGCTTTTTCTCTAGACATGATCACAACGGCACTAGCAGCATCATTTAATCCAGAACTACTCCCTGCTGTTACAGTCCCATCCTTAAGAAATGCTGGGGATAGCTTTGATAAAGCTTCAAGACTGGTTGAAGGTCGTGGATGCTCATCTGTATCAAATCTAATACTTTCACCCCGTTTAACTGGGATCTCTACTGGAACGATTTGATCATTAAAATACCCTTCTTGCATAGCTCTAGCCATTCGTTGTTGACTTCGCACGGAAAATTCATCTTGTTCTGCTCGAGAAATACTGTATTTTTTGGCAAGATTTTCGGCTGTAATCCCCATAGGTGGGTCGCCAATTTCTTTAGGTGATAGTTGAGAAGCACGGAATTTAGGAGGAACTGGTGAATAGGCTTTAGTTGGACGATCCATTAAGTAAGGTGCCCGACTCATGCTCTCGACTCCACCTGCAACAAAAACATCACCATCTCCAGCTTTGATCGCCTGGGCTGCAAGATTAATTGAGTTAATTCCTGATCCGCATTGGCGGTCAATCGTTAGACCTGGGATTTCTAATGACAAACCTGTTTGCAGGGCTGTTAAGCGAGCGATATTACCACCACCACTTAAAACATTCCCCATAATCACGTCATCCACCATATCTGCTGAAATCGAAACCCGCTCAAGCGCTTCTTTGATCACAACCGCTCCGTAATGATGGGCATCTAAACCTGCTAGAGAACCACCTTGTTTTCCTATTGCCGTACGAACCGCTGACACAATCACTGCATCTCTATTCGACATTATCCTTCCTCCTTCTATCATTTATAAATTAGATGTGTTCTTCTTTACCTTTCTAGATAAGTCACACAATTCCTTTAAATTTATATGCAGGTTCTATTTGAATAAAGTCATTTCTCTCAAAATAAAAGCGTCGAAACGTGGCTAATTGTTACTATACACAAATGACTAAAGCCTACTTCACCAAGAATAACCTACCTCAAATATTGAGGTAGGTTATTACTGCTACTGTATCACGTCCCACAAAAGGTTCGATAAGGACGATCTGATTGCGGTGGCAATATGGAATATTCATTCTGTTCAGGGGTATATGCGTAAGGATTTGTTAGCACATGAAGAAGTCGTTCCATAACACTGTAATCACCCTCATTCACAGCTGCACTAAGCGCTTCTTCTACTCGATGATTGCGAGGGATTAGGGCTGGATTGCTGTTTTGCATTAATTGCTGTTGCGAAGCTTTTGATTCTTCCTGCCTGGTTAATCTAGCCTGCCATAGCTCCTGCCATTTTGTAAATTCTGGTTTGCCAAACAGAACAGATTCATTCATCTTATCCATGGTTAGAGCACGAAAAGTATTCGTGTAGTCTGCTCGATATTTTTGCATTATGCTAAGGAGACCCTCAATAAGCGCTTCATCCTCGGGTTCCACGTTAAAGATTCCGAGCTTTGATCTCATTCCACGCAGCCAATTTGAACGATACAACGGCGTAAACTCTGAAATTGCTTCTTGAGCTATTTTGATAGCCTTCTCCTGATAATCATCGAGAAGCGGTAATAACGTTTCAGCAAATCGAGAGAGATTCCATCCAGCTATAAAAGGCTGGTTTCCATAGGCATAACGGCCTTGAGTATCAATCGAACTGAAGACGGTGGAAGGGTCATAGGTATCCATGAACGCACAAGGACCATAATCAATTGTTTCCCCACTAATCGCCATGTTATCTGTGTTCATCACACCGTGAATAAAGCCCACTAGCTGCCACTTTGCAAGTAAATCAGCCTGACTCTTGATCACTTCTTTAAGAAGAGAAAGGTAGCGGTTTGACCCAACCTCAGCTTCTGGAAAATGTCGCCCCCATGTATAGTCAGCTAGAGCTTGAAGATCTTCAATTGATCCCCATTTCGCAGCATATTGAAACGTCCCAACACGTATGTGACTTTTAGCCACACGGGTCAGAATCGAACCAGGCTGTACAGTTTCACGAATAACCGACTCACCGGTTGCCACTACCGCCAGCCCCCGTGTGGTAGGAATACCAAGTGCATGCATGGCTTCACTCATAATGTATTCGCGGAGCATCGGCCCAAGTGACGCTCTCCCATCACCACGACGAGAGTACGGCGTTGCACCTCCTCCTTTAAGCTGAATGTCAAAACGATCCCCATTAGGCGTGATTTGCTCACCAAGAAGAACAGCCCGTCCGTCACCTAGCATCGTAAAGTGTCCGAATTGATGACCAGCGTATGCCTGCGCAAGAGGCGAAGCACCTTCAGGAATGTGGTTACCTGCAAGATCTGCAACACCCTCTTCGCTTTGGAGATACTCTACATCTAAACCTAGGTTTGTTGCTAATGTTGAATTTAAAATGATCAGCTTGGGTGAGCCCACAGGAGTTGGGTTAACTTTAGTGAAAAATGTCTGAGGCAGACGATTATAACTATTATCCAAGTTCCATCCTATTTCTTTTCTTTTTAACATTGTATCTCCTTTTCACCATTTGGCTTAATTGATCTATTTTTTATCATAAGAACCTTAGAATATATGAGTGGATGCCCCTCCTTTTACCATTCTCTACCCTTCAGAAAGGTATTTAATCATCAACTCATTAATAATATGAGGCTTTTCATGGTGAACCCAGTGCGTGCCCTCAACTAATATAAGCTCGGCTTTTGTACATCTCTTTACACTTTGTTTAGCTAGTTTTAACGAGAGGAAAGAATCCTTATAGCCCCAAAGCACTCGTACAGGTACGTTAATAAGAGACGTATTTACTTGAGCAAAAGTTCCCCTTTTAATTGCTCTATACCAATTTAACATAGAAGTTAAAGCGGTTGGGCGTGACCACGCATGAGAATATTCATCTAAATCCTTCTTAGAAAAAGCACCTTCAAAACTTGTTTTCACTAAACTTTTTTTCATTAAGTTGAACTCATTCGCTTGAAGAAACTTTTCTGGCAATAGCGGAGCCTGGAAGAAAAGAATATAAAGGCTCTTCATCCACTGTTTAGGGAAATAAATTCTTTTTCTATTAAATTCTGCGGGATGAGGGCTGTTTAATATTATTAATTTATCAACATAATCAGGTTTACTTGATGCTAAATGCCAGGCAATAACTCCTCCCCAATCATGGCCAACAATCATCGCTTTTTTATATCCAAGAGATTCAATCAATCCAATGATATCATCTCTTAAAGTATCTAATTTATATTCCTCCACTAGCTTAGGCTTTTCACTCAAGTTATATCCTCTTTGGTCCGGAACAACAACACGATATCCAGCTTGCCCTAAAGCTTCAATTTGATGTCTCCAGCCATACCAGTATTCAGGAAAACCGTGGAGAAGAATGACGAGTGGACCATTCTCAGGGCCTGCAAGAGCCGTATGTAAAGTTATTCCATTAGTCTTTATATACATAAATTCTATCGACCTCATCCTATTCACCTCCTAACTATACATTATAATTATGAGCACAAATTTCTCCTTTATTAAACCTCTATTCTCTTTATTTGGAAGAAACAAACACGAATGATAAAAATAATCCCCCTAAAGAATTCAAGAATCTTTAAGGGGCCTAACTTTAATCAAATGTTTGACAAGCAATCGTAATTATTTCGGGCAGTTCAACTTTTAGGTTATCAGTTGCTTGCCCTATAAGTTTGTATTCGCCTTCTTGCAAAAAACACACGTCATGTAATTTTGTATCCATTTGTGTTGATACGTTATTTTTAAAATTGATCATCAGGGTGAAGGTTGTTTTGGATATACCCTTGAGCGTTTCGCACTTCTTCTGGATTAGCGGATGCCGTTTCATACCACCCCTTATTAGTCATAACTTCATAAATATGGGAATGGAGATCGTTCGAGGTTTGAAAACATTCTTCATATACTTGCCGTAATTCACTATGACTTGTCTCAAGAAGAGTAGAAACTAAACTCTTACATCGACCTTTTTCTAATTCAAGAGACAATTGAAGCATTTCACGATCCGTCAAGCCTCTACCTTGGATGTTATTTGTCAAAAGGGGTCATCTCCTTTCATTTATTGAACTCTTGAGTGATTAAAGTATGTCGAGATTTTAAGAACGTTTTTTTGATGAGATTCAGCTAGATGTTCTAAAAGGGATCTCATCTCTTGATCTTCACATTGAGTAGCACACCAATTCATAGTTTTAGCTATTATTTCCTCAGCACGAATTTCATCTTCAATAAGAGCTAATTCTTTTGTGGTTAACATTTTAAAGAGTTCCTCCTTCCCGTTAAACTTTTGGGAATTGAACAAGTTTGCCATTTCAATACCTTATTGAGCTTTTATTAGAATTCGTTTAAAGGGATGAAGTTATTCAACTGTTAATCAAAAGTTCAATAAGTAGGTTTGAAAAAAATTCTATTACACAAGATATCTACCAGTATTTTTGGCGACTTCCTATTAAAACATTTATTTTAACCAAATTCTCTCTAAATCCAATGGTACGATCACTTCCTCATTATTGATGGCTCTATGTAAGATTGGGTTCTCAAATTGTTCATATATTTCTTCTTTTACTCTTTGCCTCATGCTTTTAGTTTTATCTACGTGGTTCGTTCTTTTTTTCATCTGAGATTCCTCTCTTTCTTACAGTTAATGGTGTGTGTCCTTTTTGTCAACATACTTCCCAAAATCAGGGATGGAAACTTCTTTAAAGTCCGTTACCAATTTTTCTAAGCTATCAGTTAATTCACTACCTGACATAGGAACCCCATGTCCAGTAATAGCTGCAGCTGGCCTTAAATCTCGAATGACTTTTACAGAGTCATACGCTAGATCCCAGTCAGTGGTTAAGTATCTAGGAGGCCCATTTATTTCTTTTTGCTGAGTAATGGTTTTGTAAAGAGAATCTTGTCTTACTGTAATAAATGCATCACCAGCAATTAAGCTGCGATCTTTCTCTCTAAAAAAAGAAACGTGTCCAGGGCTGTGACCTGGCGTGGGGACCCAACGGAATTCATCCAAGAAAGGAACTGTTCCATCAATTGGCAGAGGATGGAGCTGTTCTTTTATATTAATAGGCTCATTCGGGAAAAGAGGAGAGATTTTAGCAATAACCCCCCCTTCTACAGAGGAGTCGGGTTCAGGATATTCACGTTCCCCGGTTAAATAAGGATATTCTAATGAATGAGCAAAAACAGGAATATCCCAATGATCAATTAACTCAATAATCGAGCCCACATGATCAAAATGACCATGTGTTAACATGATAGCTTTTGGTCGACTGTTAGGACCAAATATGTTTTCACTTGTTTCAATGATTTCCTTTGAACAACGTGGCAAACCAGCATCAACCAATACAAATTCATCTTTAGTAGGATCTCCCACAAAAACGATGTTTACAATTTTATTGGTGTAACTAAATAAGTCTGGACGAACTTGAATACAAGCGCCATCCCCTACTGAGGTTACAGGTAGAAATTTATAATCGCTACCGTAAAACATGTCATTATTCATAACCAACCCTCTTTTGTAATCGTATTTATCAATATTGTTAGCTTATCAACAATAGATAAGTTTATTCGGAAATTTAACAGTTAGCCTTTAGGCGCATAACAACATGATTAATTAGCTAGGTAAATAAATTAAACCAAGGACATTTGTTGTCCTTGGTCTATGGATGTAGTAAAATCTCTATTTTCTTTTGTCCTTTATATTTAGCGAAGACCTATAAGATCGGTGATAAGAGACGTGAAATCGATTCTTTAAATCGAATGATCTTAGGTCGTTCATCATATAACGTTTGAGTTAATTCCGTACACGATTTCATATCTTCTTCAAAGAATTGAGCAAGTTTTTGAGAAGTAGGACGATCATAAATAAACGCATTCACTTCAAAATTCAATTTGAAGCTTCTCATGTCAATATTGGCAGTCCCAACGGAATTAACCTCACCGTCCACAACAATTGTTTTAGCATGAATAAATCCTTTTTCATAAATATATACCTTCGCGCCCGTCTTAAGCAGTTCACCCACATGAGAATAAGTTGCCCAATAGACGAAGGGGTGATCAGGTCGATTCGGTATCATTACTCGGACATCTTTACCAGATAGTGCAGCGATTCGCAGTGCGTCAAATAAACTTTGGTCAGGGATAAAATAAGGGGTTTGAATATAGATCGACTCCTTAGCTGACATAATCATGCTAATATAGCCATTTTTGATCTGTTCCCACTCTGAATCAGGACCGCTTGAGACAATTTGCATCGATGCGTTCCCTCGATTAACTTTAGCTGGGAAGTATCGGTCTTCATAGTCAATTTGATATCGCTTAGATGCTTGATTCCAATCAAGAATGAATCTTGTTTGGATCGCATCTACTGCCTGCCCCTTTATTTTCAAATGAGTATCTCGCCAATAACCAAACTTATCACTTAATCCTAAATACTCATCACCGACATTGAAACCGCCAGTATAACCAATCTGACCATCAATATTTACTAATTTGCGATGGTTTCTAAAATTCAATCGAAGGTTTATTAAGGCTAACTTAGACGGGAAAAACACTCCTACTTCTCCTCCAGCCGCTTCAAGTCCAGCGAAATGTTTCAGTCTTAGCTTACGTGAACCTAATTCATCATAAAGGATTCGTACTTTAACGCCTTCACGTGCTTTTTCTTCAAGGGCTCTTATTAACTTCTTTCCGAGTGTATCATTTCTAAAGACATAATATTGAATATGAATAAACTCTTTTGCCTCCATAATGTCCGTCAATAATGAATCAAATTTTTCTTGACCATCAACAAATATCTCAACTTCATTTTGATTTGTTAATATGGCATCGTTGTTGACTAAGTGCATAGAAATTAAATCTTTGTATTGCTCGACATCAGGATTATCATAACGATACTCAGAGCTCTGCATCAGCTTTAATTGATCATTAATTAATCCCTCAATTCCTACTTTACTGATCCCATCCCAATCGAATAGCCTTTTTCTCGTTAGATTCTGACCGAGAAATAAGTAGACTACAAAGCCAAAAAAGGGAATAAAAAATAAGATTAATAGCCATGCCCAAGTAGCACCAATATCTTTTCGTTCAATAAAAATAATAATCGCTGCAAAGATTAAATTAATGACAAACATAACAGCTAAAAATATCGAATACACATCCATTCTGCTAATACCTACCTAACTACTTTTTTGTCATTCATTTTGTTTTAATCCTAAGCGGACCTATCATAAGTGAAAGAGACTAACATTTGTTAGCCTCTTTCTTCTATTATCACTATTTCATCTTACTCAAACTAGCTCCGTTCTCAAACAATCGGTCAATTTTTTTCGCTACTGTTTGATCCGCTATTAACGGGGGTGCATGATGCGGTTTGATTCTTGCATCAATAATCACATTATCACAGCCCCAATGCTTATGCTGATAATAACTATTTACCCCGTACATATCATGAGACGGATTGCTACGAGTAAAGGTCGCCCATAAGAAATTGCTTAACGATGCGCTCATGAACTCGCTATCATCGCAAACGATTAAGAGTGGACAATTTGTCAATTCACCACTCTTACTTATACTTGTACTTAAAGCATCCATTTCCTTTTGTGCATCCTCATACGTCTTAAATTTAGATGCTTTTAGTGCCACAACTCCTGGCATCACAAATCGGGCATCCTCACATCCATTTAATCTGCGTAATGCCTCCGGGACTGCTGTACAAAGGTCTCTCTTTTTATCTCCACAAGCAGCAAAAACGACTTTGCTTCCAGTGTTCAACCCTGTACCTGAGTAATCAAGCGTATCCATCGTCGTGTTCGTTTGAAAATGAATGTCACGATGTAGGTCAATTCGCTCAAGAATATAGGATAAGAATTCCACTTCATCATGCGTGCTGAGTGGTTTGTCCTCTTCTGCTGCAATAAAGAGGAATTTTGCGAGACTCAACTGTCCTGTTCCAAGGATTCGATTGGCAATCGTTAAAAGCTCTGCAGGCTGTTTCACTTTTTGATACGGAGTATACCGTTCACTACCAATAGCGAATAGAAGAGGGTGAACCCCTGCTGCATCAACAGCAAGAACCTCTTTTACACCAGGAATTTCTTGCTTAACCGCATCACCCGTTAGCTCATGAATCAAATCACCAAAAGCAGTATCTTCTTGAGGAGGACGGCCGACAACAGTAAAAGGCCAGACAGAGTTTTCTTTTGCATATACTTTATGCACTCTCATTAAAGGGAATTCATGTGTCAGACTATAATAACCAAGATGATCACCAAACGGTCCTTCTGGTTTTGTTTCTCCTGGGTGAATTTCCCCTGTAATAACAAAGTCTGCATCGTGACTTATGCAATAACCATCCTCATAACTATAGCGGAAACGACGTCCGGCAAGCATTCCGGCAAAAGTCATTTCACTTAAGCCTTCTGGTAATGGCATGACAGCAGATAGAGTATGCGATGGATGCCCCCCAATAAAGATACTCACTTTTAGAGGCTTTCCTAATTTGGTTGTTTTTGCTTGATGGACACCAATCCCACGATGAATCTGATAATGAAGCCCAATTTCTTTATTCAATTCATATTCATTTCCACTTAACTGAATACGGTACATACCAAGGTTGGCATTCATGATTCCAGGTTTTTCAGGGTCTTCTGAATACACTTGTGGTAAAGTGACAAAGGCCCCGCCGTCATCTGGCCAATGATGAATGAGAGGCAGATCTGAAATTTGAATTTCTTTAAATGTGCTAGGAAGAGATGACTTTTTCATAGGCAGGGCTTTTGTCGCAGCCACACCTGAGCCTACATGTTTAAAAGGGCTCTTTAGGGCACTCATTGGATCATTCCGAAGACCAATAATTTCTTGCGTTTTATCCCAAGTCTTTCTAAAAATATATTTACTGCGCTCCACTGTACCAAATAAATTAGAAACAGCTGGATAGCTTGAGCCTTTCACATTTTCAAATAATAGCGCAGGTCCTTTTGCTTCAAACACTTTCATGTGAATCGCAGCCATTTCAAGGTGAGGATCGACCTCTTCTTTTATCCGAATTAATTGTCCGCTTTTTTCTAAGTCTTGAATGCATTCTTCTAAGTTTTGATACATGATTGATAAACTCCTATGTCTATGTCTTTATCCACATATCATTATACTTGATAGCCACTGCTGTGTCTTGTATGAATACAAACGTTCATAGAGTTGTAGGAGTTTGACTAATAACAAGCTGACATTACTAATAGATTTTAACATATAATTCCATTTCCATTCCTAAAGAAACAATAAAAAAATACAGTCTCTATAGAGACTGTATTTTCATTCAACTAAATAACGGAACAACATTCGTAAAGCTGTTAAACTGCTTCACCTCGTACGGGTCCTTCATCATTTTCACTGCATCCTGATAGGTCGTAATCTTTTTTAGCAGTTCAATTAGAAGCTCATCTGCTGATTGCTCTTTTAAGGATGCCAGCAAAACTGCATTTGCCATCAACCATTCAAATGTTTTGGTTTCATAATTTAATTGTTTATTCCATGTGAGGTATTGAAAGGTAACTTCTTGTATGTCTTCTCTAGCGTTTATTCTAAGATTCTCACAGATCCTAATAGCTTGTTCTTTATCCATAACCAACCGTCCTTTACCAAACTAACTCACTCCATTATAGGTGAGATTACTCGCTGCTTCTACGGATGAATGAAGGGATTTGATTCAATGATTTCCAGCTCACAATTAGAAAAGAGTCATTGCATTTTTTTGATAAAGGATTTCCACTTTTTCAGCTGCTTCTTTTGATTTTTTGCATGCGTCGTCTACAGTAACTCCTGTGCTTAAGCTTACAGCCAGTCTTCTCCCCACCACTGCATTGGGCTTACCGAATATACGTAATTGCGTGTTAGGTAGAGCCAATGCTGACTCCATACCTTTTAGCTGATACGTCTCACTGGCTTCAGTCGCTTTAATGGCATGGCTTGCTCCTTTTGAATGAAGATCAATTTCTGTAATTGGGAAGCCTAAAATTGCCCTCACATGTAAAGCAAATTCCGATAAATTTTGAGTCACTAAAGTTACCAGGCCCGTATCATGAGGGCGTGGGGATACTTCACTAAAGTAGACCTTGTCTTTTGTTAGGAAAAGCTCGACTCCAAACAGCCCATATCCTCCTAATTCGTCAGTAATGACTTTGGCAATTCGCTCTGATTCGATGATTTGTTCTTCACTCATCGCATGTGGCTGCCATGATTGTATGTAGTCTCCACCTTTTTGAACATGACCAATTGGTGCACAATAAGCGGTTCCTGAAACAGAACGCACCGTTAGAAGTGTAATTTCCGAATCAAACTCGATAAATTCTTCCACGATGACACGTATACTCTTTCCCCTCCCACCTTCAATGGCTTCTTTCCATGACGATTCCACATCATCAAATGAACGACATAGGCTTTGTCCTTTCCCGGATGAACTCATAAGAGGTTTAATCACGCAAGGTGTCCCAATGATGCGTACTGCCTCTTGAAGCTCTTCAAATGAATTCGCAAACTCATAATTAGCAGTTGGTACGTTTAGCTCTTCTCTTGCTAATCGTCTAATTCCTTCACGGTCCATTGTCAGCTTCGTAGCTGAAGCTTTTGGTACAACATGATACCCTTCTTGCTCCAAGTCAACTAATGTCTGCGTGTGAATCGCTTCAACCTCCGGAACAATCAGATCTGGTTGTTCAAGTTCAATGACACGGCGAAGCTCCTCTTGATCTAACATATCAATAACGTGTGAACGATGAGCCACTTGCATCGCAGGAGCTCCCTCGTAACGATCAACAGCAATGGTTTCTACACCAAGTCGCTGCGCTTCAATCACCATTTCTTTTCCTAATTCACCTGAACCTAAGAACATCATTTTTTTTGCATTTTCTGAGATTGGCACACCATACATTCACAACGACCCCTTTAGACAATGATTGGTTTTATCTAATGATACCGCGTTTAAATTCATTAAATCAAGCATTTTATTGATTAAACACGAACATAAATATTATTCAAATCAAAAATCGTTCGTTTAAATATCGAAAACCCAATTAAAAAAGCCACCCATCATAGGGCAGCTTCTTTGGTTTGATTGGTTAATAAGCTAACGAAAACAAAGAAAATAAATGAAAGTAATATTGGAAATACAACGGTGTGCACCCCTAGAAAATTGGGTGCGAATGTGTGAATTAAAATATACGAGCCTACACCGACAATCATGGAAGCTAATGCCCCGTGTTTGTTACCTCTTTGCCAATAAAGCCCCATTATGACTGGCCAAATGAAGGCTGCTTCGAGTCCTCCGAATGCAAATAAATTTAACCAGATCAATAAATCAGGCGGGCTTAGGGCAAGCATGAAAACGAATATACCGAGTGCAGACGTTGTTCCAATCGTCACTTTTTTCACCTGTTGATTAGATGCCTCTGGTTTCACATAGTTTAGATACACGTCTTTTACTACTGTTGAACTAACCAATAGTAATAAAGAATCGACTGTTGACATGATCGCTGCCATAGGTGCAGCTAACACAATACCGGCCAACCAAGGAGGTAACACTTCCAATGTAATAAGCGGCATCACACTATCTGCCACTTCAATCCCAGGGAGGATCGGTCTTGCGAACACTCCGATCAGGTGCATCCCAAGCATAATAAACCCTACTACAATAGTACCGGTAATGAGGGCACGGTGCATCGCTTTAGCATTTTTATAAGACATCGCCCTGATTGTTACTTGCGGTAAGGCAACTACACCAACTCCTACTAAAATCCAAAAGGACGATACATAGGCAGGTGTGAGTCCACCATCATGTCCAAATGGTGTTACTAAGTTAGGATTTTCTGCTATTAAATCTTGCATAATCGCAGGAATTCCACCACCAGCTATGATCGTTCCGATTAAAATAATAAGTGTACCAAAGACCATGACGACCCCTTGAATCGTGTCGGTCAAAGCTACCGCTCTAAATCCACCGATTATGACGTAAAACAATACCGCAACAGCAAAAATAAACAATGCAGAAGTATAGGATAAGCCAGTTAACGACTCGATTAAGCGTGCTCCACCAACCCATTGCGCCGTCATCGCTGAGAATAGAAAAATGATAATACTAAAGGCAGAAAAAAGGACAACCCATTTGCTTTGATAGCGTTGCTTTAAAAAATCAACGAGGGTAATGGCGTTGTATTTTCTCGCATAAATCGCAAACTTCTTACCCAGGATCATTAAAACAAAATATCCAGTTGCGACTTGTGCCATTGCAAGAAGTACCCACCCGAGTCCTTGAGTATAAGCAATACCAGGTCCCCCAATAAAACTACTTGCGCTTCCGTATGTAGCGATCATCGTCATCGCTAGAATAAAGCCACCTAGCTCACGACTACCTAAAAAGTATTCTTGCAAAAAGGAGTCTGACTTCTTTAAATAGGTAGATGACCAAAAACCGATAACAAAAATCGACAGTAGGAAAATGAGTAAAGGAATGATAACTGGCCAATTCATCGAATGTCTCCCTCCTCATCATCAAAAGGGACCTCTTTAAAGAAGCCTTTTACGGCAATGACGACAAACACCACCATCACGAGAAAACCTATCACACAGCTATAAAAAAACCAAGAAGGCAATCCAAATACATATGTATATTCTTCAACTGGTCTAGATCCTAATCCATAAGCAAAACCATACCACCACGCGAAGTTAATAATAACTAAAATCACACCGATCCATGCTTCCCGATGAGCGATTTTAAAACGAGGATCATTGGGATCTATTTTAGAAGCCTTCTTTTTATCAAAAGAATCTTTCATCACGTTAATCTCCTTTCTCTATATTCACTTCTAAGTCCATCCATTATACAACGTAAAGCAAGCGTTCAGTCGATTTTTTTCGAATGAAAACATACTGCTCTACTCATACTAGTTTGAGGGGTGATTTCCATTAGAATGTCAATTGTACTACTAACCATGTTCTTTCTTTTTTCCTTTATGCCACGTGAAGAAACGTTAACGATTACCTCCGATGGAGAAACCATCATCTCAATCCATCGAACTGAATTTGCCGATCCTTTTCTCGGGAGAGCGGTTATGGATGAGGAGAAATATCAGGAGCTGGAGGAAAGTATAGCAAATCAAGTATACACCAAGCCTGTTAATGCAAAGCTTGATGAGTATGGACAGATTGTCCCGGAAGAAGCAGGTAAGAGCCTCGATCGAAAGGCATTTAAAGAATTATTTTATGACTATTATTACGGAAGCGAACGAACAGCGGTTGAGGTACCTACGTTCACTTTATTTGCAAAAGTAGATAAAGAGCTCTTAAAGGATATCCGAGCCGTCCAGATGGGTGCCTATGTTACGTATTACAATACATATAATAGAGAACGTGCTCATAATATTACCCTTGCAACAGAATCAATCAACAACTATGTCGTCTTCCCTAACGAACAATTTTCATTTAATGAGGTGGTAGGAAAACGAACAGCAGAGCGAGGTTATTTGCCTGCTCCAGTAATTGTTCGCGGGGAATTAACAGAGGGGATCGGCGGCGGCATTTGCCAAGTGTCTTCCACTTTATTTAATGCAGTCGACAAAGCAGGAATGAATATTCTTGAACGATATACTCATTCAAAACGAGTAACATACGTACCGCCGGGAAGAGACGCAACAGTCAGCTGGTATGGTCCTGACTTTGTCTTTACTAACCGTCATAATCAACCCATATTAATCATAGCTAAAACGTACAATGGAACCCTGCTTGTGAAGGTCTTTTCATCAGAAGAAATTGATTACACTCCGCGTGAGGTCCCTCGCGCACCAAGTAAGTTGCCACCTGAAATAGACATAAACGATTAAAGCACTCGCCATGGCGAGTGCTTTATCTTTTACCTGATGATTCTCCACTCACTTGTAGGTGATTCTCTTTGCAAGCAGAAGGTTGACGTCATCTCTTTTTCACGCTTTCCTTTTCGTGCGAGTAAGTACGTAAACGGGATCTCCACACGCAGGAGTTCATCTGTTTTTCTAATATGCTCTTTTGTAATCCGCATCAGTTCAATCTGCTTTAATTCATTTTTCGTGATATGTGTCTGTGGTGAATAAATCAAGCTTGCTAGGTCTACATCATCATGATTAATAGCTGTTGCAAGTAAATGAATGATGTGTTCAGGTGGCTGCTGTTTTACAAAAGGATCAAGTAATCCTGCTGCCTTGTGAATCATCACTTGATGCGAGAGGTCCAAGCTCTTAGTCTTATGTGTCACACTTCCTGCAAAGTGGATACAAAAATGACCTGGAAAACCATTCGCTAATGCTCCACCTCCGTGTGGCATCCCATGCATGGATGCAGCAATAACTTGTCCCTTATGTTCAACAAGAATGGCACGTCGCTTCCAGCTCCATTTCCCACCATAGATTCCCTTCATAATTTGAGTATCTTTTTTCGTTAAAGGTTGGACATCCGCATGATTTGCTCCTGCTCTTCTCTGCCCCTCAAAACTAAGCCCCGTTTCCAAATCTGTTATGGTGAATGTAGAGTATCGAGGGATGTGTGGATCGACCTCTTCCCATTGCCATAATTCACCAAAATGCTGCTCTTCTAAATCGAGAAAATAAGTATTGATTTTCGACCACACATCCGCATTTTTTAACTTATATTTAGTTTTGCTTTCGAGATCATAGAGGTAGCCTCTCTCATCAACTGAAAAGGATTGGATCATGTACCCTTGATCAATCGTTATCATTCGGGTGGAAAAAGGAATTTCGTACACTTTTTGAATAGGTTTTGCGCTTACTATTGCTTCTCTTATTAAACTTGAACGTATTTCCAACTCCGTTTGATTGACTGATTCAGTTGAAGATTTGACGATGAACATCACAGAAGCCAATTCATCTTTTGCCGTCGCTTGATACGGCAGCCCTCCCATCATGAACATCACAATTAAAAAAATCATCATTTGTTGTCTCATTTTTCATTCCCGCCAATCGATTGTGTTTACCCTAATGTGTTTGTACTCTTTAACTATTTGCAAAACTCCTCACAATCAAACAGGGTCTTAATGGAAATGAAAACCCTCTAAACCATTAGGTTTAGAGGAGTAAATGTTACACTCGTTTATTAATCGTGAAGTTATCTTCAAGCAATAACCAGTTTTGAGGGAAATCCCAACCAAGCACCCAGTAAAAGAGACCCCGAAGTCCAAATTCTTTTACGAGATCAAACTTTGCTTGTATGCTTCTCGCATCATCAAACCATACTTCATGCTGACGCCCCTCCTCATCAACGTACCTGAAAAAAGGAGATTGTGCCGTCTGATCATATTCAATGGCAGCATTGTATCTTACAGCGAGCTGGATTGCTTGTTGGTGATCGATTGCCCTTGCTCTTGATTCACCGGCTACATAAGGCAGTGTCCAGTCATATCCATATAAAGGAATACCCATCATGATTTTATCATTCGGCATTTGGGAGGCAGCAAACTCAATCACTCTTCGTACCTGATCAATCGGGGCAACAGCTCGTGGAGGCCCGCCCGTCCAGCCCCATTCATATGTCATCAGAAAGACGAAGTCAGCAAGTTCTCCATGAGTAGCATAGTCATGGCCCTCATAAAGAACACCTTCCATCCCTGCTTCTACTTGGGGAGCGAGGGCGCTTGATAAGTAGAAGCCCTTTTCATCAAGTCTTACTTTCGCTTTTCTCATCAGATTGTTATATGCCTCGCGATTTTCGGTCCCTAGATACTCTAAATCGAAATCAAGACCGAGATAGCCTTTCTCTTCCATGATGGCAATGGCTTCATCTAATAAGCGATCTTGTAACTCCTCGCTTTGAAGAACTTCAGTAGCAAGCTCTGTACTGAAACCTCCATCTTCAATATTTGTGATCACCATCAACGGAATCGCATTTTGACTATAGGCTGTATTGATAATGGCCTGATCATCAATAGGGCGAAGTGTGCCATCACGATTCATTTCGTAACTGAAAATGGTTACAAAGGTAAGATATTCTGCAACTTCTCCAACAACATTGGCTGAATCTTCTCCAGTTATACCGAGGTCCACATATGCACTCACATCAATTGCAGGTTTTTCTCTGGTATCGGTCGGGATATACAATCTCTTCCACACATGCAAATCCCGTGTCGAATAAATTTGATTCATTCTCGTAATACTCTCTGGTGAAACTTGATATCGTTGGCTTACTTCCCATATATTCTCTCCTGGTTCTAACCAGTGGAACCTTCCTGAGACTGGAATCACTAATGCTTGACCGACGACTAATTGCTCCGGATTTGGTAGTTGATTGGCATCAATAATGGATTCGTATGACACTTCGTATATTCTTGCGATACCCCACACTGATTCTCCTTGTGACACAACATGAATTTGCAAAATTTCGCCCCCTTATTTTTTGTTTTCTCTACCCGCGTGCGAAATCGCTCCTCTACAACCGTATTCTGTAGAAGAGGATTAATGCCTGTACAAAAGGAAATTTATTTGGATTTTTTTGTGTCATTTGGGTAGACGTTGAATAGGCTAACGGTGAGAGTATTTTAAGGAGGCCAAAACATGAACCATTTTAACAGCAATCAAATGAGAAATTACCATATGCAAAACGGAATGAACGGTCAGATGCCACCAATGATGAATGGGAACGGACAGATGCAAATGCCAGGAATGAACGGTCAAACGCCACCTGAGATGATGAATGGCAATGGACAGATGGGGCAACCAACGCAGGAAGAAATGTATAATTTCTGTAGTCAATTTATGCAGTATCTTGTACAGTTTGGTACCAATGATGGAAGCATGTACGATGGGATTATTGAAGATGTCAATCAAGAGGGCGTGACGATGCTGATGCCTGATGGAGACGACGACACTAGGGGCAGTAACATGAACAATGATCAGCGTCAGTATGGCTATGGCTATGGATACGGCTATCCAAGAAGGTTTCGCCGCTTCAGACGCCAATTCTTTCCATTCTTTTTATTAAGCAGCTTATTCTTCCCTTATTTTTATTAAGTAACAAGAAGCCATCACCAGGTGTGATGGCTTCT
Source organism: Alkalihalophilus sp. As8PL (assembly GCF_040939795.1). GTDB lineage: Bacteria > Bacillota > Bacilli > Bacillales > Bacillaceae_D > Alkalihalophilus > Alkalihalophilus lindianensis. The sequence goes on along the minus strand of NZ_CP162551.1, from coordinate 1,060 downwards.
TCTCATCCTTACCCTAGATGTTTTTCTCTGTAAAAGTAGGGGTATTATACGAATGAGAAGGGGTGAGTTGGATGGAGAAAACGCTACAAATGAACACGAACAGCCGTGATCAAATGATTGATATCACGAAGCAGATTGAAGAGTGGATGCAAGAAATTAATGCTAACAATGGAATGATCATCGTTTCCTCTCTTCATACAACAGCAGGAATCACGGTAAATGAAAATGCAGACCCTGACGTCAAAACGGACTTCTTAAGAAGGCTTGATGAGGTCTACCCTTGGGACCATCAACTAGACCGTCATGCAGAGGGTAATACAGCTGCTCACATGAAAACAAGTACAGTAGGACATGCACAAACATTGATCGTTTCAAATGGTAAGCTCGTACTCGGTACATGGCAGGGCGTCTATTTCTGTGAATTTGATGGACCGAGACAAAACCGGAAGATCCAATTGAAAATGATTTCATCATAAAAAAGGCTGTATCGAATCGATACAGCCTTTTTCTTATGCATTCTTTTTAGTCTTAGCCGTCGATGTGCGCTTTTTAGTTGCAGGCTTTTTCTTTTTCGTTTTATCAATCGAGGCTTGAAGAGCTGACATTAAGTCCGTTACATTAGATTCTTTCGGTTTTTTGTCTGTTGTAGAAACGGTTTTCTTACCCGTTTTCTTCTCTTCAATTAAATCCATTAAAGCACTCCGATATTCATCATGGTATTTCTCTGGATCAAAATTAGTCGTTAGTTGGTCAACTAATAGTAATGCTGTATCAAGCTCTTTTTTGACGATCTTTTGGTCTTCTGGCAGATTAGGCACATCATCCATTTTACGTACTTCATCCGGAAAATGAATCGTCTCCATAATCAATCCATTTTTATAAACTCGGACTACAGCGAGCTGTTCCTTTGAACGAATAATAATTTTTGCAATCCCAATCTTACCGGATTCTTGCAGTGCTTCTCTTAAAAGACTGTACGCTTTCGCCCCGCCACTATCCGGTGCCATAAAGTAACTCTTTTCAAAATAAATTGGATCAATTTCCTCTAATTTTACAAAAT